>OZ252260.1:5860000-7815325 GCA_965249925.1 Hoeflea sp. | reverse complement strand
GGCACTCAGTCAACGCGTACTGTCGCGTTTTGTAGCCGAAGGCGTTTTGGAGCGTCGCCCTGGCGGGGGTTATCGGTTCGCGCCGCTTCTCAGCGGGCGTGCCGCGACGGCTGCCAGCGTAAGGTTTCGTCTTGCTACGGAACCGGCGGCCTTCGACGAGCCGGGCTTTAATGCGCCGCCGGAAGAACTCGCGCAGGTTCGTGCCGAACAGCAGATGCTTTTACATAGCCGCGACACACCGGGACAATCGGTCGCCAATTTCGAGCGCAACGCGCATTTCCACGAGGCGATCGCCGGCTGGTCGGGCAATCCCTTCCTCCTGGACGTTGCAAAGCGCCACACTGCTCTGAGGCGTCTGCGCCAATACCGCATCTTTGTCGAACCGGAACGCATCGCAGAATCCGCGCGCGAGCATCTGGCCGTTCTCGATGCGATTGAAGCGGGCGATCTTATCACCGCTCGCAGCAGATTGGCCGCGCATATTCGGGACCTTCCTTCAGCCCGCGAAGCGCTGTCCAGCCAGAAAGAAGATGTCGCCGCCGAATGATGGAGGTAGACCCGGATCAAATCACCGCTGGTCGTATCCGGCCATGCGAATGTGCGGCCACCACAAATTAGTTTTTATCGCAGATCGCGCCACAGGCCGCCTTTGAGGCGCAGATTTTCCGGTCCCAGTGCAAAGCCGTTTTTCAGATGGGCCACATAGGCGTCGGTCCAGCGCACTTCGAAGGAATGCTGCTCTTCGTTGCGTTGCGGCTCGGGCATCGGTTTGACGAGGAACTCGATGGAACCGCGTTTCCAGTAGGGCATGGCGAAGAACGACGCCACGCCCGAGCGGAAGGCGGCGCGTGCAGGAAGCAGGGAAAAGGGGATGTCCTGGCCCTCGAAGCGCAGTGTCGGAGCCGCCGGATCCGGTGCGCCGTCAACCGCCGTCACCACCGCGTGACCTTTGGAAAGGGCAACATGGAACGCAACCGCGACGTCCGTGTCGGACAATTCGCCCAGGGCAATCAGCGAACCATCGCCAGCAAGCGGTGAAACACTCGGCGTCGAACCGAACCATTTGTACGGGAGACCCAATCTGCGCAGCGCTGGCGGGCCGGCATGCAGCGGACCCAGGTGAGCTGTTGCGATGATCGCGCCCCTGCCATCATCCATCGCCTTGTATAGCTTGTTGCCGGCTTCGCTCAGATCGCCGAACACATCCGACAGTTCCTGTTCGCCATCAGGCCTGCATTCCAGCCAGTCCATCATCAGACGATCGGCGAGGTGGCCCCATCTGGCCATACGCTCCCAGGCGAAGCGGTCATGGTACCGCTTCTGCGCGGGCAAGTTCTGGGTCACCTTCCAGGCCCAATCGAGTGCTGCTGGATCGATGTCGGCGCGGCCCGTCTGGTCGTAGAGCATATTCAGACCAGCCGGCAAACAGTCGGGCAGTTTTGTCTCGCGTTGCCGACGGTATTGTTCGAATGCGGTTGCCGCTTCGTCGTGTTGGCCGGCTCTGATCAGGGCGGAAACGGCCTGTCGTTTCCAGGTGCGCGCCTCACCATCCAAGGCCATCGCCTCGGAGAGGACTTCGGCGGCGTAGTCGTGACGTCTCAGAAAGCGCAACGCCTCGGCCAGGTTGAGACGACTGTCGACCCGCTGGGGGTCGATGCGCAAGGCGCATTCCAGGAGCGTCACGGCGGATTTGAAATTGCCGGACTGCATGGACAATGTGGCGAGCAGTTCCGTTGCAGCCAGATGGTCCGGTTCCAGGGACCGGCAACGGCGCAGGTGATGCATGGCAATGCTTGGATCGTCCCCGCGTTTCAACGACGCCCGAGCCATCAGATAGCGGATCCTTGCCGTTTCGTTTTTTCGGTGCAACACCGTGCGGCCGACCTCGAGAGTCCTGTGTGGCTGCGCAGTGGCCAGGAACACCTCGGCCGCCGTCGCCATTGCTTCTGGGTCCGAACCTGCGTCCCGGTGGATTGCTTCGGCGGCACCGAGCGCAATGTCCGGCTTTCCGGAGCGCATCAAGGCGAGCGCACTCAGGTGAGCAAAGCGCCCGTCTTCCGACCACTTGTCCTTCTCCTTCAGGGCGAAGCGGCAGGCGCCGCTCACATCACCGATGCGTAAACATGTCCGAATGATCCGGCTGCGCAGTTTGACGCTGGCCGGGTCGAGCTGGTAGGCGCGGTGAAGGCACTCGAGGGCCTCTTCCTCATTTCCTTCCCGAAGCAGCACGGTGGCGAGCGACGCCAGGTTGGCGATGTTATCGGGGGCGACTTCGAGCAGGCGGCGCAGGACCGCCTCGGCGTTGGGGAAGTTGCGGCTCTGGATCTGTGGAACGACTGCCCTGCGCCGGACGAATCTGCGTATTGTCGACGTCGCCAGGGCCTGATCGTCAAATCGGATGATCGCATCATCGATCTCATTGAGGTTGGTCAGGGCCACACCGAGATAGGCGTTCTCGTTCGGCGACAGGCCGGACGCGCGTTCCATCTTCCGAAAAAGTTCGGCAGCGCGACTCCACTGGCCCGCATCGACATGGGCTCGGGCTTCAGTTCTCAAATCGACATTTGCTGCGACATTCATGCTCAAATCACACGTCGTTACTATTCTCCGCTCGACGTCGCCCCGGCGGATTGCGATCAGGTATTCTGGCGAACCGGTCCGGCTCTTACCGGTGGTTCCTTTTCCGGTGACCTGTCTCAACACCGTTGATCGGCCACCCGTACACACCCCATCACATGTAACTGATTGAAAGGGCTAAACGATTCTTGACGTCGGCACAACAGCTTTGTCATACCGGCACAAAGTAGGCGGTAATGTGGCGTGCTGGCTGTCCCAACCGGTACGGATCATCTGAAAGGACGATCCTCCATAAGAGAAGTCTCTTATAAGCTATTGGTATTCAAAAGAATTTTTGTGGCGCTGATATCAGATCAGTGTCTGAAGGCGCGGAGTCAACCTTTGTTTCAGGACGTCATAAGCGATGCGTCACGGGTCTGTGCGCATGTTCAGTTGATGCGGTCCAGAACCTGGCTCAGACGCTCAACTGTCCGATCCACGTGGTAGAGCTTGTCGAGCCCAAAAAGCCCGATACGGAAAGTCTGGAAGTCGTCCGGCTCGTCGCACTGCAATGGAACGCCGGCGGCGATCTGCATGCCCTGGGCCGCGAATTTGCTGCCTTTGTGCTTGGCCTCGTCGTCGGTGTAGCAGACGACGACGCCGGGCGCTTCGAAACCGGGTGCGGCGACACTGTCGAAGCCGCGGCTGGCAAGCAGCGCGCGGACCTTGGTGCCGAGTTCAAGCTGCCGGGCACGCGCCTCGGCAAACCCGAAATCCTTCGTCTCGGCCATCATGTCGCGGAAGCCGGTTAAAGCATCCGTGGGCATGGTCGCGTGGTAGGCATGGCCGCCGCTTTCATAGGCCTGCATGATTTGATGCCACTTTTTCAGATCGCAGGCGAAACTGCTGCTGGTCGTCTGCGGCAGCCGCTCCATGGCGCGCTTGCCAAGCATGACCAGCCCACTCGACGGTGATGAGCTCCAGCCTTTTTGCGGCGCGCTGATCAGGATGTCGACGTCGCTTTCCACCATGTCGACCCAGACTGCGCCTGAGGCAATACAGTCGAGCGCGAACAGGCCGCCCGCTGCGCGGACTGCCTGACCGAGTTCGCACAGATAGGACTGTGGCAACATGATGCCGGCCGAGGTTTCGACATGTGGCGCGAACACGATATCCGGCTTGTGTTGAGCGATGGCCGTGATGACCTCCTCGATCGGCGGTGGTGTGAAGGGGGAGTGGGACTCGGACGCCAGCGGGCGGGCTTTTAGGACCGTGGACGATGCCGGGATGCCTCCGGTTTCCAGGATCTGGGTCCAGCGGTAGGAAAACCAGCCGGAACGGATGACCAGGCAGTCCTTGTCGGTGGCGAACTGGCGAGCGACCGCCTCCATGGCATAGGTTCCGCCGCCCGGGACGACCACCACACCCTCGGCATGGTAAACCTCCTTGAGCATCGCCGAGATGTCACGCATGACCTCCTGGAAACGCGCCGACATGTGGTTGAGGGACCGGTCGGTGAACACCACCGAATATTCGAGAAGGCCGTCGGGATCGACCGAAGAGCGGGACTGGTTCATGCCGTGGGGACCTGCATTGTTTGACGATCGGGGCGAGGCTGCCGACGATTTCGGGATCGGCGCCGCCGGGCACCATTGATTTCACAGCTGCGGTTGTCTGGCAAGGCGGCCGCGAGCAATAGACTTTTCCAGCCATTGTAATATTCTTTTGCTTCGAGAGCTTTAAATGGATCCGCAGCCTTGAACCTGACCGTCAAGCAGACCGACACCGTATTTCGGATCATGCGGGAACTGTCCGCCGGCCATGATTCCGAACACCTGCGCCGTCATGTCGGCGCGCTGATGCTCGATCTGTTCGATGCCGATTATTTCGCATCCTATGTCTGGAACGAGAAGACCGGTCTTTTCGGCGACCGCGTGTCGCTCAACATGACGGATGCGAATCTGAGTTCGTACGAAACCTACTACCAGTATCGCGATCCGATCACGCCCGTGCTGCAGCGGCGGCGCAAGGCAACCTGTGTCAGCGAAATCCTGCCGCGCCGGCAGTTTCTGCGTACCGAATTCTTCAACGATTTCCTGGCCCGCGACGGGCTGCATTACGGCATGAACTACTACGCTTACGCGGCCGGCAACAATATCGGCGACCTGCGCATCTGGCGTGGTCGCAACAGGGAGGATTTCAGCCTCCGGGATGCCGAACTGCTGGATGCCATCGGACCGGCTTTCACCAATGCCATGCGCCGGGCACTGAAGCGCGAGAGGCCGGAAGATCCGGGTCTCAACCTGCTGTCGGCTTTGGACGGTGCAGCCGCGGACGTCGCTCTCACTCCGCGGGAAACGGAAATCTGCGCCGGTGTCCTTGCCGGGCGCAGCGACAAGGAGATCGCCGCGACCTGCGGTATCTCGTTCACGACGGTGCGCACCCATTTGAGGAACATCTATGGGAAGTTCGGCATTTCGAGTCGTGCGCAACTGCTGAGGCGGGTGGTGTATCACTGACGGTGCATGGCGTTTCAGCGGAAATCCTCAATTTTGAGGATGTACACGGCTGATTGCCCATAAGACTGTTCTCCCATGATGTGACGCACAGCGTAATGCCGCATGGGAGAGAGACGTTTGACTCAACAGGAACTGCACAAACACACCCTGGTTGGCGCGCTCGCCGCACTTCGCAATGGCGAACTGACCAGCCGCGATTACGTGGAAGCGCTGATCGCGCAAGCCGAAGCAACGAAGCATCTGAACGCCTTCGTATCTTACGACTGGGATGCACTGCGCGCGGCGGCCGACAGGGCTGACGCTTCCGGCCGGGCAGGCGAGGGGCTGACCGGTGTGCCGATTTGTTTCAAGGACAACATCAACACGGTGGATCTTCCGACCAGTGCTGCCACCGGAGCCCTGCGCGGCTGGATGGCGCCGGAGGATGCGCCGATCGCCCGAGCCCTGTTCGACGCCGGCGCGTTGCTCGGGGCCAAGGGCAACATGCACGAGCTGGCCTTCGGCATCACCACCAACAACGCCGTGACGGGTCCGTCGCGAAACCCCTGGAATCCAGACATGATTCCGGGTGGGTCCAGCGGCGGCGTCGCGGTGGCCGTTGCCGGGCGGATGATGCCGGCGGGCATCGGCACCGACACCGGCGCCTCAGTCCGGCTTCCGGCGGCTCTGTGCGGGCTCGTCGGCTTCCGGCCGACCGTCGGCCGCTATTCCGGCAAGGGCATTGTGCCGATCTCCAACACCCGTGACACGGCCGGGCCGATGACCCGCTCAATCGCCGATACCAGGCTGCTCGATGCCGTGATATCCGGAGAGCCGGAGGATACGGAAACCCCCGATCCGGCGAGCCTGCGTATCGGCGTACCGCACGCGTATTTCTATGACGGTCTGGACCCGGCGGTCGCGGCCCACATGGCCGACGTGATGGACCGTCTGACCAAAGCCGGTGTGACGCTGGTGGAGGCCGACATACCAAACATTGCCGAGCTCAACGCGGTGGTGAGCTTTCCGGTGGTCCTCTACGAATTCATGGTGCATTTGCCAGCGTTCCTCGAGGAACACGATATCAAGATGACGATGCAGGATCTGCATGACGGGATCGGCAGCCCGGACGTCAAGGGCCTGTTTGCGTCGCAACTGGGCGACGAGGCGATGCCGGAAGCCGCCTACCGGCAGGCGCTCGACATCGACCGGCCGCGCCTGCAGGCCGCCTACGCATCCTATTTCTCCGAGCACAATGTGGATGCGGCGATTTTCCCGACGGCACCGTTGCCGGCCCGTCCGATCGGCCATGACGAGACCGTCGACCTCAACGGCGAACAGCACCCGACATTCATGACCTATATCCGCAACACGGATCCGGCTAGCAACGCGGCGATCTCCTCGATCAGCCTGCCCTCGGGTCTGACGCCCGACGGTCTGCCGATCGGCGTCGAACTGGATGCGCCAGCCGGCGGCGACGCGCGGTTGCTCGCCGTAGCGGCCGCAATCGAACCCGTTCTGGCGTTCGATGCCGAGCCAGAAAACATCTAAGCAATGGGGAGCAAATCCATGAAAAGACGTGATTTTGTTGCATTGGCCGGCGCTGCGGTGCTGGGCGCGTCAACTGTTGTTCCTGCCGCCTTCGCCGCCGACCCGGTGAAGGTCGGCATTCTGATCCCGCTATCGGGCCCCGGCGGCCTGTTCGGCCCGTCGTCGCAGATGAGCGCGCAACTCGCCGTCGATGAGATCAACGCCGCCGGCGGCGTATTGGGCCGACCGATTGAGCCGGTTTTCGTCGATGTTGGCGGCCCGCCCGCCGACGCTACGCAGGCGGCCCTGAAACTGTGGAAAGGCGACAACGCGGAAGCGTTTATCGGCATGCATGACAGCGCCGTTCGCGGCGCGCTGACGAACTTGTTCAAGGGGCAGGTGCCCTATATCTACACACCGGTTTACGAGGGCGGCGAATGCTCGCCGGGAACCTTTGTGCTGGGCGAAACGCCGAGCCAGCAACTGGAGCCGGTGATCCCCTGGCTGTCGGGCGAGAAGGATATCAGCAAATGGTACCTGATCGGCAACGACTACAACTGGCCGCGCGATACCAACGCCGCCGCCAAGGGTTATATCGAAGCCGCCGGCGGCACGGTGGTCGGCGAGGAATATCTGCCGTTCACGGTCGACAACTTCGACTCCAGCCTTGCCAAGATCAAGGAAAGCGGCGCCGATGGCGTGTTGATCACGCTGGTGGGCGGTGCCTCGGTCGGCTTCAATCGCGCCTTTGCCAGTTTCGGCCTGGCCGATCAGGCCGTCCGGCTTGGCACGCTGATCGAGGAGAACACGCTGGCCGGGATCGGCGCTGAGAACTCGCAAAACCTTTACTCGTCAGCCGGCTACTTCGCCAACATCGACACTCCGGCAGCAAAGGCGTTTGCCGACAAATACAAGGCGAAGTACGGTGATGATGCGGCGGCGCTGAACGCGCTTGGCCAGTCCGTCTACGACGGCGTTCTGCTGCTCGACGCGCTTGCCGAGAAGGCCGGTTCGCTTTCGGCTGCCGACATGGACGCCGCCGCCGACGGCACCAGCTATGAGGGACCGCGTGGCGCTGCGACCATGGCAGGCCGTCACGTGTCGAAGGACATCTTCCTTGCCGAAGCCGACGGCGCCAGCTTCCGGGTGGTGCAAACCTTCCCGGGCGTCGGGGCCGGCAACAACTGCAACTGATGGGCTTTCCAGAGGCACCTCATTGCAGCTGCTGACGCTTTACGGCCTGAACCTCGTCTACACCATCGCCGTGCTGGGGCTTGTGGTCCTTGGCCTGGCGGTGGTGTTCGGCCTGTTGGGTGTCATGAACATGGCGCACGGCGAATTCATCATGCTGGGTGCATACAGCGCGCTGGTGGTGCAGCAGGCGCAGCTGCCGTTCCTGCTCGCCGTACCGGTGGCGCTGCTCAGCTGCGCGCTGGTCGGACTGCTGATCGAGTGGGCGGTCATCAAACGACTTTACCGACGACCCTTCGACACGCTGCTCGCCACCTGGGGCATCGCCATTCTCATTCGCAAGGCGGTCGAGGTGACTTTCGGGCGCGAATACAAAAGCATCGACCAGACGCTGCCCGGTACCGTCAACCTGCTCGGCGTCGACTATCCGGCCTACCGGCTGGTACTGCTGGGGCTGATCGTCGTTTTGTTTGGCGCTCTGTTCGCCTGGTATCGCGCCAGCAACACCGGTGCGCGCATCAAGGCGATGGTGCAGAATCCGGCTTTGGCCTCGGCGGTCGGCATCGATACGGCGCGACTGTCGCGGGCAACCTTCATCTTCGGTGTTTCGGTTGCCGGTCTGGCCGGCGTCCTGCTGGCACCGCTGGTGCGGGTGGAGCCCTATATGGGCCTGGATTTCCTGCTGTCCTCCTTCTTCATTCTGGTTGTCGGCGGCCTGGGCAGCCTCGAGGGACTGCTGATCGGCTCAACGGTGATCGGCGGCTCCGACGTGGTCGTCTCGGCGCTGTTCGACAAGACCGCCGGGTATCTTTGCGTACTGACCATCTCCATCCTGTTCCTATGGCTGCGCCCCAATGGCATCTATGCGCGACGGTAGCCTGTTCGTCCTTGCCTTCGCCGTCCTGCTGGCGGTGCCGTTTGTGCTGGACAGTTTCACCGCCTATCAGCTCGGTCTCTACATCCTCTACGGCATGGTGGGGCAGGGCATCGCGTTGTGCTGGGGCCGTGCCGGTTTCCTGCCATTGGGTCAGGCGTTGTTTTTCGGTATTGGCGCCTACCTTGCGGGAGCGGTGCTGCGGACAGATGCGGGCTGGCTACTGATCGTGCCAGCCATCGCCGTTGCCACACTGGTGCCGGCGCTGCTCGCCGGCCTTGTCGGCGCACTGGTGTTCAACCGGCAGATCGGGTCGGGCCCGTATTTTTCACTGATCACTCTGGCATTGGCGATGCTGGGTTTCCAGCTCGCCAACTCGATGGTCGGGCTGACCGGTGGTTTCAACGGCATGACCGGAATTTCCGGCCTGCCCGGTATCGACACCTACGAGACCCTGTATTTCGTCATCATCGCCGTTTTCTGTGGTGTTTCGCTGCTGCTTGCGCATCTGCTGCGCGCGCCATTCGGCCAGTTGCTTGGTGCCATCCGCGACAATGAGGAGCGCCTGCAGTTTTTCGGTTTCAACACCGGCCTGATGAAGGCGCTGGCCTTCGCGATCAGCGGCGGCGTCGCCGGGCTTGCCGGGGCGCTTTACGCGCCGCATCAGGGCATCGTGACACCGCAGGCGGTGGGTTTCCTGCTGTCGGCGGAGCTGGTGATCTGGTCTGCCGTCGGCGGCCGCGCCAGTCTCGCCGGGCCGGTCATCGGCGCTGTGCTGATCGGCTTCCTAGCCGCCGGACTGCGCGACACTTTCCGCTACTGGGAGGTTGTCGTGGCGCTGGTCTTTATCGTCGTGGTGCTGCGGTTGCCGAACGGCCTGGTCGGCCTCGCCGAAGCCGCTTTGCACAGCATCGGCGTCAAATGGGGACGCACTGTCCAGGCCGCACGAACCGATGACTTGCCGGCGCGAGCGCGAACCGGCACACCGGACCTTGAATTCCGGCATGTCCGTTCGTCGGCCGGACCGGTGACTATCCTTGACGATCTGGATTTTCGCATCGAAAGGCCCGGCATCCACTGTATCATCGGGCCGAATGGCGCAGGCAAGACGTCGGCGCTCAACGCCATGACCGGGAGGCTACCGGTCTCCGGAGGCGACATCGCATGGCACGGCGTGTCGCTCGCCGGGATCAGGCCCTATCGCGCCGCCACGCTCAACATCGGCCGCAAGTTCCAAATTCCCTCGGTTTTTCCGGAACTGACCGTCGGCCAGAACATCGATATCGCCCTGTGGGCCAACCGGTTGACCATCGCCGGCCAGTTTTCGATGGCACCCTATCGCTGGAAAACGCCGTTGTTATCGGAACTGGAAGCGCGCTTTTCGTTTCTGAAGCATCAGCAGGTCCCGGCCGGCTCACTGTCGGTCGGCCAACGTCAGATACTTGACTTTGCCATGACGTTCCTGGCCGAACCGGATCTGGTGTTGCTCGACGAACCATGCGCGGGTCTGTCGGCGTCGGAAACCGCGGAGATGATCGACGCGATCGCCGCCCTCAACACACGCCTGAAGGCCACTAGCATCATCATCGAACACGATATGGCGGTGGTCGAGCAGTTGTCGGACCACGTCATCGTCATGAACAACGGAAGGGTGCTCGCCAACGGCACGATGGACGAAGTGCGCAACAATCCCGAAGTGCGCCTTGTATATGCGGGTGGCACAAAATGACGGCCGACGTGCTGCTTGAGGTCGATGACGTTTGCGGCGGATACGGTGAGGTCCAGGTGGTCAACGGCGTTTCGGCAATGGTGGGCGCAGGCGAGGCGGTTTTCATCACCGGCCGTAACGGTGTCGGCAAGACGACGCTGATCCGGCTGATTACCGGTTCGCTGCCGCTGACGGGCGGGCGCGTTTTGCTCAACGGCGCGGACATCAGCGCACATCCCGATCACAGCCGTTCCGCACTGGGCATGGGGTATGCGCCGCAGGAGCACGTCGTGTTCGACGACCTGACGGTGCTGGAGAACCTGACCCTGCATCACCGGGATCGCTCGCTTGACCGATATGCGGCTTTATTCGAGGCGTTTCCGAGAATGCGCGAACGGCTGCGTCAACTGGCCGGTACGTTGTCGGGTGGTGAAAAAAAGATCCTGTCCTTTTGCCGGGCCATGGCCGAGGATACGCAAATCGTGTTGCTCGACGAACCAACGGAGGGCGTGCAACCCGAGAACATCGACAGGATGGCGGCGGCGATTCAGCAGGACAAGGCGGCGGCGCGCTCTTTCCTGATCGTCGAACAGAACCTGGGGCTTGTCGAACTGACGGCCGACCGGGCCTATCTTCTCGATCATGGGGATTGTGTCTACGAAGCGTCGAACGGTCCCGATCTGCGTGCGCAGCTCTCCGACCGGATGCAGATCTGAACGGGTCCGACGGCCGGATCGGCGTTAACCAGCCGCAGGCAAATCGCTTGTTATGCCATACCTTATCCCACATTGCTGTCGATAGGCTTGGGGACCAAGCAGACGACTGGGTTGAAATATGACAATGGGCTGGAAGACGATAATCCTGTCCGCGACGGGTGCGGCGGTTCTGTTGGCAACCGGCGCAGCTGCCGAGACGGCCGGCCGGCCGGCGGTGTCCGTGCTCAGTTACGCAATCGACGAACCGCGGCGTCTGATGATCGCATGGCCCGAGGAGGGCGGACCGCCGCCCGGCGAAACTGTCGATATTGTTCTCAAAGGTCCCTCCCGGGACCGGACGTTCCGAGCCGTCGTCCCGCAGACGGTCTCCGTGGCATCCGGTTCGCGGGTCAGCACCCTCGATCTCGACACGGTTTACCTGCCCGGCGAGTACCGGGTCACCATCCCATCGCACGGTCTGCTGGGCAACGCCGCCATCCGCATCGGCGATGCGCCGCAGGAAACGCGGCGCCATCGCGACGACGCATGGGGGACTTTTTACTGGATTACCAACACCGAGCACGGGCCTTATCCGGATGCTCATCTCCAGGATATGGCCGCACCGGTATTCGGCCAGCGCGGCCTGGTGCAGGATGTATCGGGCGGATGGTTCGATGCCGGCGACTACGGAAAGTACACCGTCAACGGCGCCTATTCGGTGGGGCTGATGCTGTTGACCGGACTGTTGGCGCCAGAGGTGCTGAACCATCGTATCGAACCGCTTGCCGGCGGAACGCAGGACTGGCCGGATTGGCTCGATATCGCTGCGGTGGAACTCGACTGGCTGCTGAAAATGCAGAGCGCTGACGGCGGGGTTCACCACAAGGCGGCGACACGGGACTGGCCGGGGCTCGATGTCAAGCCGCAGGATGACACCGACGTCAAATGGATCATGCCGGTGTCGTCCACAGCGACAGCCGATTTCGCCGCCGTTATGGCGCTTGCCGCCGTCGTTTTTCAGGCGCTGCCGGGATCCGAGGCCGCGACACGGGCACAGCGCTACCGGGACGCCGCCGGAAAGGCGCGGGTCTGGCTGCAGCGCAACCCGGGCCTGGTGATGATCGAAGCAAGCTACGACGGCAACGACTATGGCGGCCCGTACACCGACCATAGCGACGCGGACGAGCGTTTTTTCGCCGATGCCGCCTGGGCTGCCCTGACGCGCGAGCGGCGGGCGATTGCCTCAGTCGAGGGGCAAATCCTCGACCGGAGAGCCGTCCTGAACAATGATCCGGACCTTTATTGGGGCGGCGTCGACCTGTTGGGCTTCTGGGCGCTCAAGGCGATGGAGGAGGACCTTTCACCGGGTGCCGGGCAGGCGGTCGACGATGTGCTGCGGCAGGTGGCGCGGCAATGGCATGACAAGAAGCAGGCCTCCTTCTGGTCTGTTCCGCACGGCGATGCCGAGGATTTGCCCTGGGGCAGCAACGGCATGTTGGCGACCCGCGGATGGCATTGGCTGTTGTGGGCGCATGTCAGTGGCGATGAGGTATTTGTCACGCCGGCGCGTGACCTGCGGCACTGGTTCTTTGGCCGCAATCCGCTGGGCCAAACCTTCGTGACGGGCCAGGGTGAGCGGGATGCCCGGAACCCGCATTTTCGCCCCACCGTATCAGGCGCCATCGCCTTGCCGGACGGGTTCCTGGTCGGTGGGCCGAACTCCGGCGTCTCCGATTCGGTCGCCGAAGCGCTGCGCGATCAACCTCCGATGCTGCGCTACGTCGACCACCGCGACTCCTTTTCGACCAACGAAGTGGCGATCAACTGGCAGGCGCCGTGGGCGCTCTATCTGAGCCTGCTGGCGGCACTGGACTGAGTCGCCGTTGCTTTAATCGGCGTGTACGCCCAGGACGATTTTTCGCGCATCTCCTCCCGTCTCGGAAATCAGATAGAGCAGATAGCTGGTGAAGAAGATCATACCCAGTGTGTGCCCGACGACGGCGATCGCGATGCCGGAGCCGGAGAAGCCGCTGCGCCATGCCACCCAGATGGCTCCGAGCCACAAAAGCAGCAGGAAATCGAGATTGAACTGACCGCTCCAGTTCACGGCGAAGATGTTGCTGAAGAATGCCGGGATCAGGTTCCAACCGTCCTGCGCGACCGCGGCGGCGGTGTAACCCAGCATGATGATCAGCATGCCAATCAGGATGACGCGGAAGAGGGCCATGAACGGTTCCTTTCAGGAGCTCATGGAGGCCTGAGCCGGCCGCCAAAGCGGCCCGACGGCGACCAGCAGAATGAGTATGTTAAAGAGCACATTGGAGCTGTTGCCGGATGCAACGGAGCCAGCGCTGTCGAGGCAAAACCAGGCGACAACACCGGCGAGGACCGACCGGCGCACGCCCTCGGGCGCGGCGTCATAGACCCATGTCGAAAGGCACCAGATCATCACCCCCCAGCCGAGCAGGAAGCCGCCGGCCAGGGCCGATAGAAAGCGTGTATCGGGTGAGGCAAAAGTCGTCGCCCCGTCGATCGGCCAACTGAGAAGATCAAGCGTCAAACGCGCCGGTTCCAGCGTCATGCCCATGCTGCCGAGGAAGAAGACCGGCCCGAAAGAACCGACGACGATAGCCGTGATCTTCAGCCAGAACCGATGCACAGAATGGGTCATGGGAGTCTCCGGATTGCCGGAGCATCCCTATCGATTGGCACGTCATCGCCGCAATTACCTCAAAGGTAACGAGACTGACCCTGATTGTGCCGACGCAGGCCCTACAGCCGATCGATGTCGGACGGACGGTCCGGCTCGAGAGCCGACAGTCCGGCGCGTGCCCGCATCACAAAGGGATCGTCGGATTCACCCGCTGCATCGAGCGCCGCCCGGAAAGCACTGATCGCCTGTTCGGTGTTGTTCTGCGCAAGAAGATGCTCACCCAATAGAACCCAAGGTTCAGGCGACCCCGTATTGTCGCGCCAAACGGCCAGGATTGCGGGGTAAGCCTCCTGGCGGCCGTGCTTTTCGCTGATTTCGATCCAGGACCGATAGAACGGCGCCTGATCGGGCGCGATCGAGGTGGCGCTGGTCAGCGCGTCGTTTGCCGACTGCCAATCCGGCAGCATGCCGACAACCGCCAGAAAGTCGTTGCGAATGTAAGGGACGGTGGCGTTGATGCGAAGGGCCTCCAGGTAGGAGACGACACCGGCCTGCAAATCTCCGGATCGCGCCAACGACAAACCCAGACCGGCATGCGAATTGATGGCTGCCGTGTAAAACCCGGTCGCACTGGTGTAATGGTTTACGGCCAAGTCATAGTCTTTTTGCCGGAATGCGACATTGCCCAAGCCCTCGTGGGCGCGGAAAGCATCCTCTTTGAAGTCGACCGCCTTTTGGTAAGCCTCGCCGGCCGCTGCGTAGTCTTTTTGGTGATAATGCGCGTCCCCCATGCCGATCAGGGCGTTGACATGGTCCGGCCGGTATTTGACCGCCTCTCGAAAGGCGCTGAGCGCTTCCGCATAGTCCTTCTTGCGAAGCATCGCGTCACCGAGGCCGGACCACGCACGGGTGAAGTCCGATCGAGCGGCGAGCGCCTTGCGGTAGGCGATGATTGCCGCCGGGTCATTGCCCCGGCGCACTTCCAGATCGCCCAAGCTGCCGTGCAGGCCGGCTAGTGTCTTGCTGCGGTTCGGCACATCGCGTTCGGTGACGATGCGCAAGCCGTCTTCGATCTTCTGTTTCGCCGCGTCATACCGGTCGACTTTAATCAAAGCATCGGCCCAGGTGACATGCGCCAGAACCAGGTGCGGATTGACTTCGACGGCATCACGAAATTGGGTAAATGCCCGGTCGTAGGCGACACGCCGTTCCTCTTCCTCTCCGAGCCTGCCGCGTGCGTCGCCGTGCCGGGTGAGGGCGCTGCCGAGATTGACATAGGCATAGGCGTTCTCGGAGTCGATTTCGATCGCCTTTTCGTATTGCGCGATGGCAGGCCCGATCTGGTTTTGCCGCAGCAGAGCATCGCCAATATTGGAGTGAGCCGCGGCATAGGCGGGGTCGATCCGCAGCGCATCATCATATTTTTCGACCGCTTCGTCATAGCGGCTTTTCCCAAGCAGAGCATTTCCCCAGTTGCTATGGGCTTCGACAAGTCGGTCATCCTTTGTAAGCGCCTTGCGAAAAAACCCGATGGCATCGTCATAGCGGCCTTCGTGCAGGTGGCTCACGCCGATCATGTTGTAGACAAGGGCTTCGTTCTTGGCGTCCTGCTCCGCTCGAAGGATGCTGCGTGCGATCCGACGTGTCTGTCCCGGATCCCGGTCGATGTAGTAGGCCGCCACGAAATAGGGTTGCACCTCGCTCAGCACACCCAACGCCGCCTGCCTGAAATAGTGATCTTCCCAGGCGATGCCCGGGGCATCCCTGATCGCCGGCAGATTGACCGTGGTCGGTCTCTCGCCAAACACCCGCAGCCGCAGATAGACGTCAGCAAGGCCGCAATCGGCCGAACCACAGATGAATTCGCCCGCCACGGTGGTGTCCTGGTTGGAAAACATTACCTTTGCATAATAAAGCGCGGTGTCGAACAGGGTGCCGACCTCGGGAATTTTGATGTCCACCTGCTGCGCTTCGGTCAGCACTTCAAGCGCCGGTCGCCGCACCCAGACGGCCTGCTCGATTTCCTTGATCGCGTCGGAAAGGCGGTGGGCGGCCACCTCCTCGGTATAGCCGATCGCCAGCAAGGGTTTGGGCACGGTGATCGTCTCGATCACGATCTGGTTCCGGGAAAAGGCGAAGTAGATGGCGAGCGTTATCAGGAACAGGACCAAGCCGAGAAACAGGACGTTGAAAAACAGGGTTCGAAGCCCCTGGACGAATTCTCCCGCTGACTTGATCGCTTTTTTCAGAGGCCGGCTGCCGCTCTCAGCAGCCGGTTTCTTCGGTGCCACGGGCTCGTAGCGTAGGGGACCGTAGCTGATCGAAAAGCTCTGAACCTGATTGTATCCGTCGGGCGTCACATGCTGATCGTGAGGATTGTCTGACGCCATGGACCTTAGGAAGACCTAGCTTCCTCCCTGGAAACACTAAAGCCGACAAAGTCCTTCATTTGATCAGCAACGCCCTAACCATACGCAGCACGATATGAAAAGTATCACCCGCCGATTGTGACGGTCAATATACTGAAATCAATATTGATTTCTGACGAATTGACCTTCACAAATGCGCCGCTTTCGTTGTTTCTGACGGAGCCCATGGTCCAAACCCGTTTTTCCGGTGAAGGGGCCTTGGCTGTCGTTACTCGCCCTTAGGCAATGCACATGGATCGTGATCGAACGATACTTCTGGCGACGTCAATCGTTGTCGCAACGGGCGCGCTCTGGGGCTTGTACTGGTGGCCGATACGTCAGCTTGCGGCAATCGGCCTGCCCGGCGCGTGGGGTACGCTCGCCACCGTCATCGCCGCGTTTCTTTTGCTGCTGCCTTTCGCTGTAACCGGTCGACGGCATCTGGCGGCCGCCAGCCCGACGGCACTCGCCTCGATCGCTGTTGGCGGAGTTGCGTTCGTGCTTTACTCGGTCGGTTTTGTCTACGGGCGCGTGGCGATCATCATACTGCTGTTTTTCCTGACACCGGTGTGGAGCACATTGATCGGCCGCTATGTCATGGGCTGGCCGACCCCGCGTTTGCGCCTCGTCGCCATTGCCATTGGTCTCGCGGGTCTTGTCGTGATGCTCGGCGCGGACGGCGAGCTTCCCGTACCCCATGGTACCGGCGAATGGTTGGCCCTGTTGTCCGGGATCCTCTGGTCGATCGCCACGACCGGTATGCGGGCGAAGGCGGAGCTTGATCCGGGTGCGGCGAGTTTTGTCTTTGCTGCTGGTGCGTGTGCCGGTGCCCTTGTGCTCGCACCGGTATTGGAGCCTTTGCCGGTGTCCATAGCCTCCGGGACCCTTATGCCGGCGATAGGCTGGGCTTTGGCGGCGGGCGGCCTTTGGTGGGCGGCCTCCATGGCAGGCCTGATGTGGGCAGCACCACGCCTTGATCCGGCACGGGTGGGCATCCTGCTCATGTCTGAAGTTCTGATCGGGACGCTGTCCGCAGCCTGGCTCATCGGTGAGCGCCTGGGCGCATTGGAGATGACCGGCGGCGCATTGGTCCTGTGCGCCGGTGTGCTGGAGGTTTGGCCGGTTCGCCGCGCTGCTTACCGGGGTTCAGCGAACAGGTGACCGATAGGTGGATTTTTCGAAAAACAGTCAGGCTTGCCTGACCACAAGGTCGATCCAGCTTCGTACCTGCGAGGCCATGGTTCGCATATTGTCCGACATCGACAGGCCGGAAATTCTCTTGCGCGGCTTGAGGTCGTGATCGCCATCCTCAAGCCAGACGACCTGGATCGCATCCGACAACGCATAGTGCTGAACCTCTTCGCGCGTACCGAAGGGATCGCGGGTTCCCTGGCAAATGAGCGCGGGTGTTCGCAGTGTTTCCAGGTGGGCGGTGCGCAACTGGTCCGGTTTTGCCGGCGGATGAAACGGATAGCCGAGGCATAACAGGCCGACGATTCTGCCTGAGGCGTGCAGGTCGTCGGCGACCATGCTGGCCACTCGGCCACCCATCGATTTGCCGCCGACGATCAATGGCCGCTCGGCGCCGAGGGCGTCGATTGCGGCGACATATTCCGGCTTCAAGCGGTCAGCCCGGGGCGGCGGCTTGCGCCCACCTCTTCGGCGGTCCGCCATATAGCCAAATTCGAAACGGGCCGTTCGCAATCCGGCCTCTGCGAGTGCGGCGGCAATCGCGTTCATGCCGGCCGAATCCATCGGCGCGCCGGCGCCATGCGCCAAAAAGATCGTGACATCGTGCTGTTCTGGACCGTCGAACAGAAAACCCATCTAGCCGGCTCGCTGGCTGGTGGTCTGCTGATCGACGAACTGAATGCCACGGCGTGCCTTGGCGGCCCACTCGGATACGGAGTCCAACTCAAGATAACGCACCCAGTATTGCCTGGCTTCCTCGAGGTTGCCGGCATCAAACTCGAGGGCGGCGAGATTGTAGATGGCGTCCGTGTAAGCGGGTTCGATCTCGACCGCCTGCAGAAGGCTGCTCCGCGCAACATCGATGTTGCCTGCCTCCTTCTTCAGGCCGGCATAATTGAACCAGGCTTCGACAAATTCCGGATCCAGCTTCAGCGTTTCCAGATAGGCGTAGGTCGCATCCCGGGTTTTCCCGGATGCGCGAAGACAGTTGGCACGGTTGAAGGCCGCGACCGCGTCTCCGGGATCAAGCCTGAGATATCGCTCGTAGGCTTTTGCTGCCGCGCCGAAGCGGCCTGCAGCCTCCAGTGCCTCAGCCTCGTCGAAATGTCCCTCCAGATCGTGTCTCTCGGCCGGCCCGACCGGGAATACAAACTGGCCGCTGAGTTCGGCTATGCTGTCACCGATGCGGGCATAGACCGCGTCAAAGCCGTCGGATTGCAGGTTCGCCGAGGTGAGGGCATCTGGATCTGCGCAGCGGTGCACGGCCTGGGCAATGGTCTTCCAGCCAATGCCCTCACGGCGCAGCTCGGCATACTTTTTGGCCAGGATCAGGTCGCGAAAAGCAAAGGGCTCGCATTCGCGAAAGAAGGCATCGAACAGCGCCAGTTTTTCGATGTCGTCCGACGGCAGCCCCGACTGTTCTTGAAGCGACCGGGTTGAGAGCGTGCCGGCTTCAGGTTCGTTGACGATCCCCAGCATTCGCAGGAAGCCGTTTTCGCTCAGCAGCGCCCGCCCGTTACCGCGGGCGGCCTCGATCATCCTGTCGATATCGGCTTGGTCACGGCGCCGCAGCAAGTGCCGGCCGAAGACGGCCAGTTGGGTGCGACCGCTGATGCCGCGTCGCAGATGACCGCCCTGCCGTTTGACTTCGCTTGCAGCCAGGCGCCTTGGAAAGGCTGCCAGCGCACCGATCAATCCAATCTTCTTTCCGGCAAGTTTCGACACTGTGTCCCTTCGATCACCCGAATCACAGTTTCAGCCAGTGTAGCGTTCATCGCCGAGATTCGCACGACAAGCGCTGCAACGGAAGGGCGAAACGCGCCAGCGGCGACAACTTTGCCTATCCGGACTTGCGCTTCGATTTCGTCGTCCGGGCCGGCGATCGTGTCTTGCTCTTGGCGGCCGGTTTGGCCTCCGACAGGCTGGCTTTCAGGGCGTCCATCAGGTTGACCACATTGCCGCGCTCGGGCGCCGCGGCGATGACCGGTTTCTGGCCCTTGAGCTTTTCCTTGATCATCTGCAGCAGCGCCGCTTCGTAGCGGTCTTCATAGTCGTCGGCATTGAATGTGGTGGTCTTCTGCTTGATGAGCTTTTCAGCAAGTTCCAGCATGTCCTTTTCCGGTTCCGCATCCGGGATATCGGAAAAATACTCAGCCGTTCCGCGTACTTCCTTTGGATTCCTCAATGTGCACACGAACATGCCGTTCTCATGGGCTCCGATGGTGATCACCCGTTCGCGGCTCGACAGCACGATGCGGGCGATGGCCAGCTTGCCGGTCTTGCGCATGGCTTCGCGCAGCACGATAAACGTCTCCTCGGCCATCGCACCATCAGGGGCCAAGTAATAGGGGGTATCCAGATAGATGGAGTCCACCGAACCGTCGTCGACGAAGGATTCGATGCTCATCGTATGGTTCGACTCGATCTTGACGGCCTCGAAATCTTCCGGTTGCAGCACCACGTATTTTTTGTCTTCGTACTGGTACCCCTTAACCAGGTCGGACCGCTCGACCAAACCCAGTTCCGGGTCCACCGGTTTCATGTTGATCCGGTTATGGGTGTCCTTGTGGAGCTGATTGAAGGTGATACGATCCTTGGAGCTGGTGGCCGGATAAAGCTTGACCGGGCAACTCACCAGACTGAGCTTAAGGTAACCTTTCCAGCTTGCACGCGGTGCCATCCTATCCTCCTGAAAACACGCAGTACACATTGAGGACTGCCGCAGTGCCGGCAAAAGCCATGCAGCCTTGTCGATGTCGATCCCCGGATCGTCCGCACCCTTCAGCAGTTCCGGGTCGTAACACTAGTTGAAATCCGGCCAAGCGTCGACCTGCTCCGGGTTCATGATGCGACAGTGTAAACGCGACTCGTAAATAATTTGAATGCAGTCTAGCCGGCAGCGCTACAGCGTTTGCAGGGGTTTTGCCCAAGCGTCGATGTCCGCCCAAGGGTCGCCTGTCTGGTCCAGTTGGTCCGGTACCGTCGCGTAATTGAACTGCTGCGGCGTGTCGACCGCCTCCAGGTCGTCCCAGCTCAGCGGCATGGAAACCGGCAGATTGGCTTTAGCGCGCAGCGAATAGGCAGCGACCGCCGTGGCGCCGCGTACGTTGCGGTGAAAGTCAATGAAAATCCGTCCCGGCCGCTGCTTTCGGCTCATCGTCGTAATGAAAACATCAGGCGCGGCGGCGGCGATCTTTTCAGCGATCCCACCGGTGATGCGGTGGACGGTCTTCCAGGCCTTGGTCGGCTTTATCGGGACGACGACGTGCACACCCTTGCCGCCCGAAGTCTTGACGAACGGTACAAGTTTCAGGTCGGACAGGGTCTTGCGGACCTCGACCGCTGCCTCGACGATCTCACGCCACTGCACGCCTTCACCGGGGTCGAGATCGAAGATGATCCGGTCCGGTTTTTCGATGTTGCGGTGAAGCGATCCCCAGCTGTGGAATTCGACGACGCCGAACTGGGCAAGAGCCAGATAGCCCTTGACGTTCTTCAGATAGAGGTAGGATTTGTTTTCGCCGTCGGAGCTTTTCAGTTCAAAGGTTTCGATGGTATCCGGCATGCCGGAGAAGGCATGGCGCTGGTAGAAACAATCCTCCGCCCTGCCGGTCGGACAGCGCACCAGCGTGACCGGACGGTCGGTGATGTGCGGCAGCATCAAATCGCCGACCCGGGCATAATAGACGGCAAGATCGAGCTTGGTCGGCCCGGACTTTCCGAACATGCGACGCCCCGGATTGGTGACCCAGATTCCGGCAAGATCGGCGTCGCTGACAAGCCGCTTTCGATGGATATCACGTTTGGCGAAGGGTATCTCCCGCAGTCCGCGAAACACCGCATGGCGCACCGCACCAGCTTTGGTGAGGTGGGCGAAGCGCACGGATGCAGACAACACCGGGCGCACGGGGATGGCGGCCTTCGGCAGGTCGTCGATGCGGGCGGCGGGGTCTTTCAAATCCTCGAGCTTGTGAAGCAACGCGTCGGCCGCTGCCGCATCAAAACCGGTCCCCACCTTGCCCCGGTATTGCAGACCGTTTTCTGTCCACTCGCCGATCGCCAGCGCGGCCAATCCCTCGGCGGCCTGTGACGTCGTATAGCCGACAATCGGAAAGTAAGCGGCCTGCAGCGCCTTGGCCTTTGTCCACACCTTCGTCCGTCCCGACCGATAGACCGAAGTGGCGCGCTTCGACACGACTCCCTCCAGTCCCATCTCGCTGCATCGATCAAAGAAAGTCTCGCCATTGCCGACGACGTGGTCGGAATACTGGATCGCCGATTGACCGTTGACCTGGCCGGCGAGCAGGCGTTGCAGATGGTCTTTGCGCTTATCGAGCGGCACGTCCCGCAGGTCCCAGCCATTGAGGTAGAGCAGATCGAACGCGAAAAAGACAAGCGCTGTTCCGTCGCCCTCGGACAGCTCCGTTTTCAGCAAATCGAAGCGGCTGATCCCCTTGTCGTCCAAGACCACAATCTCGCCGTCGATGATCGCGGTGTCGCAGGGCAGTTGCGCGAAGACCTCGCCAAGGTCGCCATAGCGCTTCGTCCAGTCCAGACCGGCCCTGGTCATCAGCTTGGCCTGCCCGCCCTGCAGATGCACCATTGTCCGGTATCCGTCGAACTTGATCTCGTGCAGCCAATCATCGGTTGCCGGGGGCACGTCGGCGGCGGTCGCCAGTTGCGGCGCGATTTTTGCCGGCAAAGGCAATCGCGCTGCACCCTTCAAGGCACCCGGCCGAAGCGGGCGCCGCGGTATCTCCTTCGCCGCGGGCAGAAGATCTTCGATCACCCGTCCGGATTTGACGCTCTCCGGCCGCGCCGTGAGGATGTCGGTGGTCGGGTCGGCTGCGAAATCCTTTTCCTTGATCAACAGCCAGTTGGACTGACGGTCGCCGGGTTTGTGCTTGAGGCGTGCCAGCATCCATCCGCCCTGCAGCTTTTCGCCGACCAGGCGAAACTTGAATTGACCGCTTTCGAGACTTTCCGTGACGTCGTCCATCGGCGCCCAGGTGCCCGCATCCCATACGATCATCGGCCCGGCGCCGTATTGGCCTTCAGGAATGACACCCTCGTAGTCGGCATAATCGATGGGGTGATCCTCGGTCTGTACCGCGAGGTGACGGACTGCCGGATCCAAGGAGGGCCCTTTCGGAACCGCCCAGCATTTGAGCACATCGCCGACCTGCAGGCGCAGGTCGTAGTGGTCCGCGGTCGCTGAGTGTTTGTGCACAACAAAGCGGTTCCCGTCCGCCGCCGCCAGAGAGCCGGTAGGTTCCGACGTTTTGGAGAAATCACGTTTCTTCCGGTATTCGCGAAGCGCCTTGCTCATCGATCAAGCCGTCACGTCGGTTCAGGCGAACCGCGCGGCAGCCCGCGCCTTCGCCTTGGCAGCTTCGATTTCTCGATTGCGCGGCGGCTGGGCGGTCTCCAGCGAGTCAATCAGCTCCCGGGTGGCCGATGCGATCCCGTCGACGGCGCGCAGAAAGGCCGCTTCGTTGGCCTTTGACGGTTTTCGCGTTCCGCTCAGCTTGCGAACATACTGCAATGCGGCATCGCGGATCTCCGCGTCGGTTGCCGGCGGATCGAAATTGAATAGCGTCTTGATGTTGCGGCACATGAGTCCCATCCGTTGCGTGGTTCGGGGACTTTACCAAAACCGCCGGACGAGGGTAGCGTTCGCGCAAAACAAAAGCCCCGGGGTGTAACCGGGCCAGGTGGAAACCTGGGCCCGTATTTTTGACACATCCACCTTACCGCTGGCGTTTTTCAATTGCCGGCGGCTCCTGTTTTACCAGCTCCATGGCCGACAGGCCTTACAATCGCTGCGTAGGTTCTTCCGATCATACGGCGAGTGGTGATTTGGTGGAGCCAAGCGGGATCGCATCACTCGGTCGGTGGTTTCCGGGACTCGATGCCATGCAACTTTCAGGGGATCTCGGCTGTCGGAATATCTCTTCGCCTTGTCGGGGTATATAGAATACTGTACGCATTTGAGTGCTGAGGTACATGCTGAGTCGCGTGTGTGTTTTCAATCAGCAGCTTTTTTTGATCGCCGGTTTTTCCGGCTGCAATTG
Source organism: Hoeflea sp. (assembly GCA_965249925.1). GTDB lineage: Bacteria > Pseudomonadota > Alphaproteobacteria > Rhizobiales > Rhizobiaceae > Hoeflea_A. Next base: position 7,791,947 of record OZ252260.1, on the reverse strand, counting down.
CCAGAACAGGACATTTCATGGAACAGACAATCATTGCGTATTACGAGGCGATCCTTCGGGTCGAACCGACGCAAGCTCAGATCAACTCATGGACCGGGTTCCTCGAACAAGCTGAAGCAAACGACACACTTGAGGATGCGTTGGCCGACTTTGCGCGGGTGCTTTGCCTGCAGGCCGAAGAGGTCCGCTCGATCCTGCGCCTTTATCAAGGCATTTTCGACCGCATGTCGGACTCGGATGGCCTGGACTTCTGGGTCATGCGCTTCCGCGAAATCCAGGAAGCCAATCCGGACCTGAGCTACAATGACGCCCTGCTGGCGACCATCGTCGACTGGCTTTCCTCGACTGAGTTCGTCGACAAATTCGGTGCCAACGTCTCCGACGAAGATTTCATCTCGATCCTCTATCTGAACATCCTTGGCCGTCTGGCCGATCAGGGAGGTTACGACTACTGGCTGGCACGCCTGACGGGCGAGATCCAGCCGCAGGTTTCCCGCGAGGAGATGGTTCTGCTGTTCACCGAGTCCCCGGAATTCAAGGACAAGGTGGATGACGAAGCCAACGGCATGCTGAAGGCTGCTGCTGCTCTGGCCAGCAATACGGATGCAGACGATCTGGACTATGACCTGCCGGGCAACAATCCCTACCAGGGCAAGCTCATCAACGAAGCACCGACCGACATCAGCACGGATGACGACCTTTGCGTCGACGAGAACTCTCCGGTTGGCGCGATGGTCGTTGGTTCGGTCCTGACGGCTGAGGATCCGGACGGCGGTGAGTCCTTCACCTTCGAACTGTTCAACGACGGCGACGGTGCCTTCAAGCTTGAAGACACCGATACGCAGAACCCGAAGATCGTCGTGGCCGATCCGAGCAAGCTCGACCACGAAACCAACGACACGATCGAAGTCGAAGTCCGCGTCACGGACAGGGACGGCAACACCTTCGACAAGGGGTTCGAAATCGAAATCAAGGACGTCAACGAAGCGCCGTTCAACCTGGATCTCGACAACACCGAGATCCTCGAGCAGGACGAAGAGGCGCCAGGTAACTTGGTCGGCAATCTGTCGGCCGAAGATCCTGACGGCGACTTCCTGACGTTCAGCATCGTTGACGACGACGGCACGTTCGAAATCGACGGCGATGAGCTGAAAGTGCTCAATCCCGCGGCGCTGGACGCCGAAGATGGCGTGACGGAAGTCGACGTCAAGATCATGGTCACCGATGGTGAGTTCTCGGAAGAGAAGACCTTCACGATCGACATCACGCCGTTCGTTGATGAATCGCCGACCGACATACTGCCGGATGAGCTCAATGTTTCGGCTGCTTTGCCGGCCGACACCGACTTGGTCGACCTGGTGGCGATCGATCCGGAATCACAGCCGGACGATCCCACCTTCATGCTGACCAGCGACCCGACCGATCAGGATGGTCTCGGCGGTGCCTTCGCCATCGATCCGAGCGGCAAGAAGCTGGTGCTCGTCGATCCGAGCAAGCTCGCCTCCGACGTGCTGGCGGATGGCGGAGCCCTCGATGAAGACGGTGACAACACCAACAACCTGGTTGTCGTGACGCTGGGCATCAAAGCCACGGACAGCAACGGCAATGTCTATGACGACACCATCACGGTGACGATTGACCAGTCCGCGGTATCCAAAGCCTTCACCGCCGAGACGGACGCGCTTGAAGGCAGCGCTGCGAACGACGTGTTCAACGCCAATGCTGGTCTCGGCCCGGATGTGTTGCTCGACCTACGCAGAACGGCGCAGGCCGGCGATGTAGCCGACGGCAAGGACGGCTACGACATCTTCAACCTGGTCAAGGGAGACAATAACCAGGCGGACGGCGAGAGCCTGATCAACGGCGTGACTCTGATCGATATCGAAGAGGCACGGCTCACCAACCGGGACGCCTTCCCGGCACCGCCGGCCGATCCGTACGATCCGCCTGGGTCGGCAGAGACTATTCTCGACGAAGTCTGCACGCCATGCATCAACCTGCCGATCCTGGCGCAGGCCTTCGACGAATTGCTCATCTTCGAAGCCTCCCTGTCCCCGAATATCGACGTCGTGAAGTTCCTGAATAGTCTCGCATCGCTGGGCATCCGGGACCTGCAGCGTGAGTTCTGGACCAAGGAACCAGGCGATCTCAACGACAACGGTCCGACCGTTCACATCACTGACGTGACCTCCAACGTCGTCTGGGCCGATTCCGATCCGGAGGCCAACAACGACGCGTCACACGCCGACGGTCTCGCAGCGTCCGACACGCTGACCTTCATCGTGGACGAATTCCGCACCAACGAAATTCGGGTCACGGAAAATGCTGACGGTAACGAAGCGGGCGGCCCGCGTTCCGAGCAGGTCGGCACGATCAAGATCGAAGGCAAGGGCGAAGTCTCCGTCATCGGCAGCATCAACAATGGCTGGCCCGGTGGTCCGACGCTTCCGAGCGGCGCATGGCCTCTGCTTCCGATCTGGGATCCGTTGTTCAGCGCCGAAACCCATACGCTTGAAGTTGAAGTGGGTGATCTGACGACTTCGAGCCCGGAGCCAGGCAAAACGGCCGCTGAAAACACTGCAGCGATCGATATGTTCCTCGGTCAGTTCGACGGTATCGGCAATGGCCTCCTGGGTCTTGAAGACGTGAGCCTGATGGGCCCTGACGGGAGCATGGCGCTCAGCGGTGACTATTTCGCGGTCTTCGGCGACGGCGTCAACGACGACAACGTCGATGCCGACGCGTTCGCCGTTGAAATCATCGAAGGCGACGGCAGCAGCTTCCTGTATTTCGAACAGGGCGGCTTCGGCACCGGCGACTCCGGCCACGCGGTGTTCATCGACGGTAACGGCGGCTGGGACACGGTCGGTGTCTTCGGCAACGACCTGGACGGCACCGGTTCCGTCACCAACATCAACCGCCTGAAGGTGCTGGAAAATGTCGGCAGCGGTCCCTCGGACAATGTGCTCAACCTCAATGCCTTTGACGGCACACTGGACGAGCTGATCCTGGCGGGTGGTGTCGACGGTCCGCTGTCGATCATCAACATTCCGGTCGTGCCGGATGCCACGCTCAATCAGATGGATCTGTGCGACAGTCTTGGTACTCCGGGACTGCTCATTTGGATCGACCAGTGCTGCTTCTCGGAAGACGACGACGATCCCTTCACCATCGAAGACAACGGCTTCCTGCCGGATGATTTCGATCTCAACCTTCATGCCCAAGGGCCTAATGCGCGGGTTGACCTCATCTTCCAGGTGAATCCGGGCAACACCACAACGGATCTCGTCCGGGTGGACAACCTGAACAGCAATAGCATCACCACACTGCATCTGCGGTTGGATGATTGCGACACGAACAGCTCCGGCGTGTTTGAAGTCACCGCTCTGGGTGGCAGCAGCCTGCAGACACTGCTCATCTCGGACGACTCGACCGATCCTGATGGTGACGCAGGAAGCGGCGCGATCCGGGTTCTGTTCGACGACTGGAAGTACGATCCGAATGTCGGCGGGCCGGCCGCCAACCAGCCCACATCGAACCTGTCGCTGATCAACGGTTCCACCTCGAACCGCGATCTGGAATTCCTGCAATTCTCAGGACCTTCGCCGGACTTTGACGGTCAGGCGCAGTTCAAGATCATCGAACTGTTCGAAGATTGGGGTGACGATACCGGCCTGTCGCGTCCGCAACCGCGCGGTTATCACACCGATCCGAGCCTCATTGAGGACGAGTTGATTGTCGATCAGGACGGCGTGGTTATCCACACCGGCAGCGGTGATGACATCGTCACAGGCAACCGCGACGCCGATGGTTTTTCGGCGGGAGAGTCCGGTGCCGACTTCATCGACACCGGTGCCGGTAACGACCTGGCCTTCGGTGCGAACGGCAACGACAACATTCGCGGCGGAAGCGGCGATGACGAGTTGCACGGTGAAGGCCATGATGACTGCGTCTGGGGTGAGCTCGGAGACGATCTCATCTTCGGCGGTGACGGCAACGATTACATCGATGCCGGTATCGACCTCATCCTTGGCGTCGGTACCGATGACGATATCGCTTTCGGTGGTGACGGAAACGACACGTTGCTCGGCCGTGCCGGCGATGACGTGCTGTGCGGCGATGCTGGCGACGACTGCCTGTTCGGCGGTGCCGGCAACGACCTGCTGATCGGCGGGCTCGGCGACGACCTGCTCGAATCCGGCCTCTCCGGTATCGACGTTCTCATCGGCGACTACAGCTGCGAGCCTTGCTACGTCAACGCTCTGCTGCAGCCCGACGAATTCGATTTCGGCGATTGCTTCCGCATCGGTATCGATTGGGATGGCGACGGTACCGTCGAACCTGGCGAGTACGTCACGCTCCAGGTTGGTGAGGACGACCCGGCTGAGACATTCGAGGAGTTCCTCGAACGGTTTGTCGACGCGCTCAAGAGCAAGGCGGACAGCGAAGGCGTCGACGACTGCTTCGACTTCGCAGTCATCGATGGCGGCATCCAGATCTGCAAGATCGATGACGAGCCGCCGCTTGTCGCCCTCCAGAAGCAGGATGCCACCCTGTCGATCCGCAAGTTCACATTGGACGGAGCCATCCACCCAACCGATGAGATCAGTCTCAACGTGAACGGTGGTCGTATCGAGCTTCTCAATCTCGCGCTGGAGAACGTCGACCCCCCGCTCACAGCTCCGGTCGGCGATTTCTACGACACGCCGGCCGAACTCAACACCCTTGCCGAAGAACTTGCAGCGTGGATGACGGACAACTTCAGCCAGGGCGGGGCCTTCAAGTTCGAGAGTGATGGTAACGGCAGGATCTGCGTAATCGGTCCGGACACCGGTGCCTTTCCCCTTCCACATGCACTGATTATTCAGGACGGTGCCTTCGACGATGAGTCCCCGGCGGTTGGCGACAAATGGGAGATCGATTTCCTCGGCTTCTCCGGCTGGGAAATCGGTGACGTAGTCGTCGTTGAACTTGACCTGGCCGGCGGCGGTAGTGAGTTTGCAGTCTACGTGATCAAGCCTTTGGATGATCTCAACGACATCATCCAGGGTGTGCGGGATGCGGTCTTTGCCTTGCCCAACACCGGTGTGGTTGAGATAGACGGCCCCCGGATCTGCATCCACGCTCCGGTTACAGGTACTCCGGCGGGTGCATACACCGTTGCGGGCGCCAGAGTGAATGAAGACACCGATGGCAATGACGACTGCGTCGAGGTCACCTTCACCGAGGCGGACCTTGCCATCGGCGAGGATATCGAAGTCAAAATCGCCGAAGGTGGAACCACCGCGACCTACAGGGAACCGTTCACGGGTGATTTCCAGGAGACGCTGCAGAACTTCATCGACAGCCACGCAGACGATCTTCTGGTCGATTTCTCCCTAGATGTGTTTGTGGCCATCGATGGCGACAATCTCGTGTTCAAATTCGGTGGTACCGGCGTGCAGGGACCGTTGGTCTTCAGTGCTAGCATCATCGGGGGCGGCAACGCCGGTGTGCAGCTAGTCGATGTTCCAGCAGATAATCCCAGTACGCTATCGATCACGGAAGAGGTGGAAGCTGCCAATGGCGTGGACAACACGGACGAGGACATCATCGACGAAGGCTTCGTTCAGAACGCCCAACCCAAGGGTGATTGGGAGGACATAACCGTCATCCAGCCCCTGCCCAAGACCGAAGCAGGTCAGGACGTGTTTGTTGCTTCATCCAGAGTGAACAACGAGGCGCTGTTCGGACCTAACGGCTACGACAACGACCTGTTGCCGCAGGAGGACTTCGCAGGCCTGCTGGATGCCGCTGGCCTCGTTGCCGGAACCAACGGCACTGACGGCGGTGTTGAAGGAGTGGTCTACGTTCTGGACTTCAACCAGGGCGGCGGCGGCGACGACCTGTCGACCTGGGATGTGAACGAAGCGTTCGACAAGGCCGAGAACACGACCGACGCCGGCGATGTACCTCCGGATGGCGGTCGCTGGTACAGCCAATTGGATGCCGCCTTCAACGGTGACCCAGATCGTCTGAAGGGTGACAAGCTTGCATTCCGCAAGCTTGATGGCGACTTGGACGAGTGTGGGCTTACGACCAACTACGTGGAGGAAGAGAATACGGCGGCAAGCCGTGACGATGCCGACGCGGACGCGTTCAACGCCTTCAACGCCAATGATGACCTACGGTACTACGTCAATGCCCGTACCTTCGAGGATGCCCTTGACGAACTCGGCTTTACGTGGGGTGTGGACATCACTCAGGCCGATGTAGACGCCGCTCTTGTGTACCTTGAAGCAGACCTACTCGATAACGATGTTGCTGATGGTTCCGCAGGCGCCAACCCGGTTGGTGTTTGGGGTAATGCACTTGACCTGCTTGGTGGTGTGGGTGCAGTCAACGTCGAGAACCAGGTGCAGGGCATCCTGGATCAGGCAAAGGCTGACTCCTGGCTGCGCGTCTACTACAACGATGCCGACAGCGTCGATGCCGCTCCGGAGGCGGTCATGGAACTAGTCGGTCTCGATCAGAAAGAGCAGATCTCCTTCGAGGACATCGTCGGCGCGGATTGTGTCGATCCAGATTGCATCGAGAAGGAAGAGTTCGACATCTGTGTTGATCCGTACATCGTTTTCTGATCAGAAAACCACTTGGGCGCACAGCGCCTAACAAAAAGGAAAGCCCCGGTAGAATCCGGGGCCCCGGGGTGTACCCGGGGCTCTGCAACTCAATATGGCCTTAATCAGCTCTCCGGACCGATAGGTCCATCGTACTGGGGAATCTCGCTGTCGGAAGCGGCTTGCGCCTCAAGGCCTTTCTTCCAGTTGCCGTCGGCAACCGTGATGTTACCCGGGATGTCTTCTTCCCAGAAGGTCACGACGTTCGGGGTGATGTTGAGATAGAGTTTGTTGTCGACGATGCGCCACAGATTCGGGTTGCCCGGAACTTTACCACCCTTAGCAGCACCGTAGGCGCAGTGGCCGTCGAACTGCGGGGCGTATTTGGCCGGATCGGCAACAAATTTGTCACGATTCTCGGCCGACGAGAAAGCCCATTTGGCACCGTTATAGTCTGCGGTGTAGGCGGTCTTGCCGCGTACCGCTTCCGGCTGCGGCGCGCCGACCGAATTCTGGTCGAGATCGAAATAGGCAACGACGTCGTATCCCGACGCGGCGTAACCGGAACTATCGACATATTGCGGTCCGGCAAGGGCGGCGAACGCGCTGCCGGCAAGAAAAGCAAGTGCGAGGGCTGTGGTGCGAAGTGGCATGGCTGAGGTCTCCGTTGGCTGTTTCGGAGACGAAAGTACGGCCCGGATAACGCCAATTCCACTCACGGCTGTACACAGTCGCGTTAAGGCTTCGTGTTGCCGCCAGGGCATCAGAAATTCGGTGACGAATGCGGGTGTTCGGTTGTGTGAGTGCGCTTGACAAGCTCCAGCGCCGGAAGCCCAATGGCGCATTGCCGGTCGCCCCTGTCCGCGACCTTTTTGAGCCGGTCTGCGGGCCGGCCGTATAGTTGGAGAATTTCGATGAGAGATCATTCACGCCCCGGTCGGTCCCCGGTCTTTTCGCGCAACGGAATGGCGGCGACGTCACATCCGCTTGCGACGCAGACGGCTATCCGGATCCTTTACGACGGCGGCAATGCGATGGACGCAGCGATTGCCGCGTGTGCCGTCCAGTGCGTCGTGGAACCGGGGTCGACCTCCATCGGCGGCGATTGCTTCTGCATTTATGCGCCGGAAGGTTCCACCGATCTCGTCGCCTATAATGGCTCGGGACGGGCTCCTGTCGCGGCGGATGTGTCGACGTTCGAGGCCAAGGGCATTGCACAGATCGAGCGTCATTCTCCGCATTCGGTGACCGTTCCAGGTGCCATCGATGCCTGGTGCCGACTGTCTGCCGAACACGGTCGTCTGCCTCTGGCTGAGGTGCTGGCGCCGGCCATCGATTTTGCGGCCAACGGCTTTCCGGTTTCGCCCGTCGTCCATTTGGCCTGGAGCCTTGGCGCGGCCGACCTGGCGGAGGATGCCGACAGCGCTGCGGCCTACCTGGTCGACGGAGCGGCACCCAAAGTCGGGGCGGTTCACCGGTTCCCGGCCTTGGCGCAGACTCTGAAAGCCGTTGCGGAAGGCGGACGAGAGCCCTTTTACAAAGGCGCGGTTGCCGCGGACATGGTCGAACGCCTGCAGGCGATGGGCGGCCTTCACACTGCCGAGGATTTCGCTCTGGCGGCCGGCGAGTATGTGACGCCGATAGCTGCCGATTTCCGTGGCCACACCGTCTATGAGTGTCCACCCAACGGCCAGGGGGTGATCGCGTTGTTGCTGCTCAATATGATGCAGGAGTTGGATCCAGATCCCAGTGGCCCGCTGAGTCTGAGCCGTATTCACCACGAGATCGAGGCGGCGCGGCTTGCCTATCGGGCCCGCTCGATGTTCGTCGGCGATCCGGCCTTCGGCGCGATACCAGTGGAGGAAATGCTGTCGAAGGCCTATGCCCGGGATCTGGTGGCGGCGATTGACCCGCAGCGGGCCATCATTCCGCCCCGTGAGGTACCCCTGCCAAGGCACCCCGACACCGTGTATCTGACGGTGGTCGATCGCGATCGCAACGCCTGCAGTTTCATAAACACGCTGTTTGCAAATTTCGGCAGCTGCATCACGGCACCCCGGTCCGGTGTTCTGCTGCACAATCGCGGACAGGGATTCGTTTTGGAGCCCGGGCATCCCAATTGCATCGAACCAGGCAAGCGGCCGCTGCACACGATAATCCCCGCGATTGCCGCACGTGATGGCCGGACGGTGATGTCTTTCGGCGTTATGGGCGGGCAGTATCAGGCTTTCGGCCATATGCAGTTTCTGACCCGCCACTTGGATTTCGGCTACGATCTGCAGGCAGCGATGGACCTGCCGCGCTTCATGGTCGATCCGTTCAATGGCGAGGTTGAGATGGAACCGGCGATTGGCGACGACACCATGCAGAAGCTGAATGAGCGCGGCCACCAAGTCGTCACGGCGGCGTGGCCGGTCGGCGGTTCCCAAGCGATTGCCATCGATTGGAACAACGATGTGTTGATCGGCGCGTCGGATCCCCGCAAGGATGGCTGCGCCATTGGCTTCTGAGGCGCTCGTCCCGACGGAGACGGCATCGAGCTGGCAGCAACGTTTGGCGGCGGCCGGGTGTTGCACTCTGTGCGGCATTGCGATCTGGACCGTACTCGCCGACGCGTGGGCATCACGGGTCTGCTCGGCAATCGCCTTCATCGCGTTTCTGGTCACCGCACAGGGTTACTTCGGGCTTCGCGAGAGACTGTTGCAGCTGCTGGCGTTTATCGCCGCGCTGGCGGCGGTTTTCCTGCTGGGTGCCGGGGCGGTGGAACCGATCGTCGACGACCTGTCGCGGGCTGCCTATCTCGGCGCCTTCATGATGCTGATCACCGCGCTTCGGCAGGGAGCGTTCGGTTCCGAATCTGTGCTGACCATCGGTCGCTACCTGACAAGCCAGCCGCCTGGCCGGCGTTACTTCGCGTTGCATGTTGGTGGACATCTCATGGGTGTGCTTCTCAATTTCGGCGCGATCACACTGCTTGGCCCGTTGGTTCGGCGCGGCGTTGATGCCAAACGGGAAGACGGCCCGCCGGAATTGTCGGAGATTCGCCTAAGGCGTCAGATCAGCGCACTCAGCCGCGGATTCAGCTGGTTTCACCTATGGGCTCCAACCGCCGTCTCCCAGGCCGTGGTTCTCAGCGTGGTGCCGGGCGCAAAGGCTGCAGTGTTCGCCGGATGTGGCGTCATCATCGCGCTGCTGCTGTTGGTCGCTGGATCGATAGAGGACAGGGCGACGGGATACCGCGCACGCATGCGTTTGGTTGGCGCTGGTCTCGACATTCACCGCGAATCGGCTCCGGCGTTTCCGTGGACCAGCCTGGTTCGGTTTCTAACTGTGGGGGCGACCCTGATCGGTACAGCCTGGATCGTCAGCCGGGTGACTGGCCTGCCGCTGGTATCAGGCATCATGATCGCCGCCGTGCCGGTGAACATCCTTTGGGTTCTCGTGCAGATGTCGTTTCGGATGACCAGCGTCGCGAGACGGATGCAAGCCCTGTTCGGAACCGTTATCCCCTCCGGCAGTCCCGAGGCGGCAACCCTGGGACTTGCCGGTTTCATCGGCATCCTCGCCGCGACCCTGGTGGACCGAAGCTGGCTGGCCGATGGGATCGCGAACTGGCTTCCTGGTCCGGGCGTCATCTACCTTGCAGTGTCGGCGATCATACCTCTGTGCTCCTGTATCGGCCTGCCGCCGATGATGACGGTGACGTTTCTTGCTGGTTTGCTCACGTCGTTGCCACACTTACAACTCGATCCAAGCATCTTGGGATTGTCCCTCCTGGTCGGCTGGGCACTCAACCTGACCGGTTCACCTTTCGGCGCTTCCTCGCTCCTGCTGTGGCGGGTTGCGGGCATACCCGGGACACTTCACGCTTGGCGTTGGAACGGCCTTTTCACAATCGTTTCCTGGTGCGTTGCAGCGGCTGTTATTCTGGTTGCGGCGCAGTGGCTATAGAAGGGATCTGACGGTCATCGACGACAGGAAACGTGAAGGGACAGTCAAGCCCATAAGCCCGATCAAGCAACTCATTCTTCGCGGTGCGTGGCGCCGCGACTGTGACGGTTCCAACCGACATTGCATCGTGTGTCTTGAATGATAGATTGCCGCGCGCAGCCATTCCGGCAAGAGATGGAAACCGTACCACATGCTGAAATTCATCCGGACCGAAATCGCCATGATCCTCGGTATGGTGGCGCTGGCGGTGTTTTATGGGCCGGTTTCCGGGCTGTTTGTCGCGCCCTTCACGCCGACGGTCTACGGTGTGCTTTTCGTCACCCTCTTCACCGTCATGATGATGTTGTCGTTCTCCGCGGTGCGTCACGCGGATCATCTGGCGGATTTGCTCGGGGAGCCCTACGGCACACTGATTCTGACGATTGCAGTGATTACGATCGAGGTATCGCTGATCTCGGCACTCATGCTCAGCGGCGACGCGAACCCGGAGCTGGCGCGCGACACCATGATGGCCGTGCTGATGATCGTGATGAATCTGGTGGTCGGCCTCGTTCTGGTTATTGGCGGTTACTATCATCGCGAGCAAGCCTTCAACCTGCAGGGGGCACGCGCCTTTCTGGTGGTTCTGGTGACCCTGGCGACCATGTCGCTGATCCTGCCGAAATACACCGAATCAACGCCCGACCCGAGCCTGAGCCGGATCCAGTCTGAGCTGTTCGCGCTGATCACGATCGTCCTCTACCTTACCTTTCTGGCGATCCAGACGATGCGACACCGGGGGTTCTTCGTGCAGCCAGGTGAACCGGACAACAACGAACATGGCCATCATTCGCAATATGCATCGCGCTCCGTCGGATTTCATGCGGTCCTGCTCGTCGTCACGCTGATTCCGGCGGTCCTGCTGTCGAAGAAACTGGCGATCCTGGTCGAATACGGCATCGACGGCTGGAGCCTGCCGGTGGCCCTCGGCGGCATTGTCATCGCCATGCTGGTGCTTGCGCCGGAAGCCCTGGCCGCCATACGCTCAGCGCGTCAGAACGCTCTGCAGCGAGCCGTGAACATCTGTCTGGGTTCGGCGCTGGCGACCATCGGGCTGACGGTGCCGGCGGCATTGGCGATCTCGCTGGTGATCAATCAACCGATCGTGCTCGGTCTCAACGATACCGACATGGTTCTGCTGATCCTGACGATGTTCGTCAGCGGCCTGACCTTCGGCGGCGTCCGAACCAACGTACTGCAGGGGGCTGTGCATCTGGTGATTTTTTTCGTCTACGTGGTGCTGATCTTCAATCCGTGACACCTCCCGACCGCGTCAAAATGCTCAACAGGCAATGAACGCCTGACAGGTCGCGATCAATGTGACATCATTCGTTCCAGAGCAGCATTCGGTTCGCAGAACGAGGTGGCGCGATGGCTGACTTTACGGACCCGGTGATCCTGGCACGGATACAGTTCGCCTTTACCGTTTCCTTCCACATCATTTTTCCGGCAACATCGATCGGGCTTGCAAGCTACCTGGCGTTCGTCCAGTGGCGTTGGCTGCGCACAGGCGAGCAGGTGTTCCTGAAGCTGTTCGATTTCTGGATCAAGCCGTTTGCCGTGGTCTTCGGCATGGGCGTCGTTTCGGGCCTGATGATGAGCTACGAATTCGGCACCAACTGGAGTGTGTTCAGCGACAAGGCGGGCCCGGTGATCGGGCCGCTGATGGGTTACGAGGTGCTGACGGCGTTCTTCATTGAAGCCGGCTTCCTCGGCGTGATGCTGTTCGCCGTGATCGTGTCGGCCATGGTCTGCACTTTTTCGCGACGCTGATGGTGGCCATCGGCACGCTGATGTCGGCGTTCTGGATCCTGAGCGTCAACAGTTGGATGCAGACCCCGGCGGGTTATGGCGTCAACGATGTCGGTCAGTTCATACCGGAAGATTGGATTGAAGTGATCTTCAACCCGTCCTTTCCCTACCGGTTCGTTCATATGGTGTTCGCCGCCTATCTGACCACCGCGCTGGTGGTTGCCGGAACCGGTGCGTATCACCTGCTTGCAGACCGAAAAAACGAGACCGCACGAACCATGTTCTCAATGGCCATGTGGTTCATCGCCATCATCGCTCCGCTGCAAATCCTTGCCGGCGACCAGCACGGCCTCAACAGCTACGAGCACCAGCCCGCGAAGGTCGCCGCGTTGGAAGGTCACTTCGAGACGCGCCGGGCGGCACCGGAGTATCTGTGGGGCATTCCCAACATGGAAACCCAGCAAATCGAATACGGCTTCGCCATTCCGTATCTTGGCTCCTGGATCCTCACCCATGACATCAATGGCGAAGTCATCGGGCTTGACCAGTTTCCGCGGGAAGACTGGCCGTATGTGCCGATCGTTTTCTGGACGTTCCGCATCATGGTCGGCCTCGGCCTGCTGTTCTTCTGCCTCGGGACCTGGGGGCTGGTGGAGCGGTGGCGCGGCAAACTGTTCGAGCGACGATCACTCGCCCGCTTCGCGTTGCTGCTGGCGCCGACCGGCTATGTCGCGGTGCTGTGCGGCTGGATAACCACCGAGATGGGGCGCCAGCCATTCACGATATACGGCTTGCTGCGCACCGCCGACTCGGCCTCGCCGATTGCAGCGCCCGCTGTCGGCACGTCGCTGCTGGCGATCGTTGTCGTCTATCTGTTCATTTTCAGCCTTGGCACCTACTACGCGATCCGCCTGATCGGACAGACGCCGCCTGACAGCCCACCGCCGCAGACACGCGGTCTGCTTGATCAGGGCGGACGCAGGGCCGTTAGAATATGGCAGGCACTGAGGGGAGGGCAGTCGTCATGATCGTCGACCTTCCTATGATCTGGGCACTCATTCTCGCGGTGGGTGTGTTTGCCTATGTGGCGTTGGACGGATTCGACCTGGGCGTCGGCATCCTGTTCCCGCTTATGCGGAGCGAACAGGAACGCGATACGGCGATCGGCGCCATCGCGCCCGTTTGGGACGGCAACGAAACCTGGCTGGTGCTCGGCGGTGGCGGCCTGCTGGCGGTGTTTCCGCTTGCCTACGCGGTCATCTTCCCGGCGCTCTATGTGCCGCTGATCGCCATGCTGCTGGCGCTCGTGTTTCGCGGCGTCGCCTTCGAATACCGAACCCACTCCGGTGGCCACAAACGCTTTTGGGACTGGGCGTTCTTCGGCGGATCCCTGACCGCTGCTTTCATGCAGGGGATCGCGCTGGGAGCCTGGTTGCAGGGTATTGAGGTGGTTGACCGAGCCTATGCGGGCGGCTGGTGGGACTGGCTCACGCCGTTCAGCATCGCTACGGGCCTGGCGCTTGTGTGCGGTTATGCGCTGCTTGGTGCCACATGGATCAACCTCAAGACCGAAGGCAGGCTCAACCAACGCGCACGCGAGGTCGTGTATCCGCTGACGGCCGCGACGATCGCGTTCATCGTCGCGGTGAGCCTGTGGACTCCGTTGCTCGATGCACGTTACTCGGAACGCTGGTTTACCTGGCCGACCATGCTTTATGCCCTGCCGGTCCCGGTGTTCGTGGCCCTGACGGTGCTGACCCTCTGGCGGGCCTTGCGTCACGGCCGGGAACTGACGGCCTTCCTCAGTGCCGAGCTGCTGTTCCTCCTGTGCTATATCGGTATCGGCATCAGCGTCTGGCCGGACATTGTGCCGACGGGGATCAGCATCCAAGAGGCGGCTGGACCCGACAAAAGCCTTGGTTTTCTGCTGGTCGGCGCCGTGGTGCTGGTGCCGCTGATTCTCGTCTATACGGCCTCGGCCTACTGGATCTTCCGCGGCAAGGTGAAGGATGGCGGCTATCACCACTAGAAACCACAAGATGCCGAATGAGGGTCCGCTATGGCGCAGGCTGCTCTGGTTTGTCGTGCTCTGGGGATTGGGTGTGGCGGTGATCCTCATCGTCGGATGGACGATCCGCACCGTCGTGTTCTGACCGGCTTAGGGTCTGTTGAGTATCAGTCTTATGCGTCGGCGCAGCCCATTTTGCTGCTGGCGAGGCGCGGAACGCGCCGTTATGTGAGCCACTTCAAGCGTTTCGCAACGACGTCCAGCGGCGAAATGGGCTTCGTCCCGAAGGGATTTGGCCAGATTTGCCCACCGACGCTTCCTTCGTCGTTAAATATGCGCTGCATGTCCTGCCTCCTCAGGAAACTACATTGAACAAATCTGGTCAAACCGACACCATGGGACTGACACTCAACAGACCCTAGTCCGCTGCGATGAGCCTCGGCACCACGCCGACGATCCATCCATAGGTGATGGCGACCGAGACGATGCTGACCGGCAGCGCCAGCAGCGTGAAACGCCAGAAGGTAAACGGTTCGGCACCGAATTTTTCCGCCTGTTGGACCACGATCACGTTGCTGGCGGCACTGATGACAAAGAGATTGCTGGCCAGGGTGGCCATGGCCGCGAGCAGCATCAAGGTTGGTGGGTCCGGGTCCTTCAGAAGATTGAGATAGATCTCGACGACGGGCACATTGGAAAACAGCTGGCTTGCCCAAAACCCGATTGTGGCGACGACCGGTGGTGAAGCCAGTTGGTCGCGCCAGGAGCCGAGCAGGTCCTGCAATGCACCGGAATCCAGCACCGAACCGGTGACGATGAACATTGCGATGAAGAAGGTCAGTGTATACCAATCCACCGATCGCAACAGGGTCACGCGCTGTGGGGAAAACAGATAAACGGGAGCGCATGCGGCCAGTGCAATGACGCCGAGCGGCAGGTCAAAACCCGGGTGAAGACGATGCAGCAGGCTGTCGGCAAGAATGAGCAGGGTCAGCAAAGCGGTGCTGGCGAAAGCCGGCCAGCGTTTTTGGCGCGTCGGCTCCGGTAGGGTACCGATGCCCTCGGTTGAAGGCAGCTCACGCCGCAGGCAGAACAGCAACCAAGCATAGGCTAGCATGAGAGACAAAAACGCGGGAACCGCAAGCCAAAGCGCGTAGGCACCGACTGCGTTGGTGAAGTGTCCGTCAGCAACGATCAGGATGTTCTGCGGATTGCCCACGGGCGATGACATGCCGGCGATGTTGACGACGACGCACAACGCGATCAGCGGGATCGTTGGCTGTATCCGGTGGGCGCGGGCAACCGACAGGGCGATGGGCGTTCCGATGACGGCTGCTGCGTCGTTGGTCAGGAAAACTGCCGACACTCCGGCTATCACAAAGAAAAGCAGCAGCGATTGGGCACGATCGCCCTCGGATCGGGCGATCCGCCTGGCGACCGTCTCCGGTAAACCGGAATCATAGAGCGCCGAGGCGATGGAAAACACGCCGAAAAGATAAACGATGACATTCCAGTCGATAGCGCGAAAGGCGCCTTGAGGCGATATCTCGCCGAGGACCAGCAACACGATGGCGCCGGCCAGCATGATCTGCCAAATACGAATCCAATGCGGTAGCCATTGCCGGACAGAGATCGCCAAAAAAATTGCGATCGCGACGCCAAGGCTGATTGTCATGCGTGCCACCGCCTATTCGTACGGTTTGCTAGAATTGAACCCGACCATGGTGGTGAATCCTTAACAGTTTGTCTATTTTGTTGGATACGGTGTCGGCGTCGACCGCGGAATGTTTGTTAAATACATCGCCTATACAGAGCTGGTTCTGATTTAGCCTTGACGGACAGCTTTGGTTTTTGGCTATCGCCAAGGAAGAACACGGTTTGGACATCTCGGCGGGGCCGAACAGACAAGAGCTGGTCAAGACAACCCGCAACAGGAGGAGTGGCATGCTGAACACAACCATCGACGAGACGAACAACCTGATTCTCGTCGCGCCGAAGGATGCGGTCTCGGCCGCCGATTTCGAGAGCCTCGGCGAAACCCTCAACACCTACATCAACACCCATGACAGGGCACCCGGCCTGCTGATCAACGCTGAAGGCCTGCCGCACTGGGAGGACGCCGCGGCCCTGATGGCCCACCTGAAGGTGGTCCGCGAACATCAAAACGTGATTCCCAAGGTCGCCCTGGTCAGCGACAGCGCGCTACTGACCGTCATGCCGGCCCTGGTGGACACGTTCGTTGATGCGAAGATACGCCATTTCAACGCGGAAGATCTGGAGAAGGCAAAAATCTGGGTTACCCGTGCCGATTCGACCGAGACGTCGATCAAGATGATCGAGGGCATGCCGGAGGATGTCATCGCCTACGAGGTCGTCGGAAACCTGACGTCACGCGACTACGATCAAGTGCTCATCCCGCTCGTCGAGCAAAAGCTGGAAGTTCACGACAAGCTGAAAGTATTGGTGGTCTTGGGTGACGCGTTCGAGGGAGCGACGCCGTCCGCCCTGTGGGACGATGCTCGCCTGGGATTCAGCCATATGTCCGGCTTTTCCAAGCTGGCGCTTGTCTCAGACATCAGCTGGGTGCGTCACACTGCGAAGGTGTTCGGACCACTCATTCCTGCCCAAACCCATGTATTTGACCTGGACGAGCTGGAAGAGGCGAAGCGTTGGATCACTGGGTGAGCCGCCGGCGGGGTCACAATTGCGTCGACGCGACGAGTCTCACTTGAACGAATCCGAGGCTAAAGGCATGCTTGCTTCGAAACCAACTGAAGAGAGATTCGGCGATGCCGCTTCCATTCAATCCTGACTTCTCCGTCAAGCCAGAGGTCATCGGCTTTTTCGACGAGAGTTCCAACACGATCTCCTATATCGTCCGCGATCCGACATCGGACTCCTGCGCCGTTGTCGATGCCGTTATGGAATTCGACTATTCGGCGGGTCGGCTGACATTCGAAGGCGCCGACAAAATGATCGCGCGGATCCGCAAGGAGGGATGGACCGTCGAGTGGCTGATCGAGACACATATCCACGCCGACCATCTGTCTGGAGCGCCCTATATACAGGAGCGGCTGGGCGGCAAGATCGGCATCGGGGAGAATGTCACAGCGGTCCAGGAAACGTTCGGCAAAATCTTCAATGAGGGTACGGAGTTCCAACGCGACGGCTCGCAGTTCGACCGGCTTTTCTGCGACGGCGACAGTTACCAGATCGGTGCGCTGACCGCGCATGTCATGCACACACCCGGCCATACCCCGGCCTGTATGACCCATGTGATCGGTGATGCCGCTTTCGTCGGCGATACGCTGTTCATGCCGGACGGCGGCTCAGCGCGGGCGGATTTTCCGGGCGGCGACGCCCGCGTGCTCTACCGCTCGGTGCGCCGGGTGCTGGAACTGCCAGCCGAGACGCGGCTGTTCATGTGCCATGATTATGGACCCAACGGCCGCGAAATCCGCTGGGAGACCACCGTGGCTGACGAGCGCGCCCACAATATTCATGTGCGCGACGGGGTTGACGAGGACACCTTCGTCGCCATGCGCGAGGCGCGCGATCAGCAACTCGCCATGCCCAAACTGATCATCCCGTCGCTGCAGGTGAACATGCGCGCCGGCCAGCTGCCGGAAGCCGAAGACAACGACACGGTTTATCTGAAGGTGCCGGTTAACAAGCTTTAGATTAGGACCGGCCGATCCGTTTGATCGAAATACACTCAGCCGACCGAGTGGTCGGCGCGTCGCACACAGCTTCGATATTGTTTCCATCAGGATCGAGTACGTATGCTGCGTAGTATTGCGAATGATAGTCACGCAACCCTGGTTTGCCATTGTCGAAGCCGCCGGCTTCGAGAGCAGCCACGTGAAATGCGTCGACATGATCTCGGGATTTCGCTTGGAAGGCCAAATGGACGTGCGAAACCCTGTCTTCGGCAGCGTCGAAATAGAGCTCATCCGCAAAGAAGCGGTCTCCGTCGTCGCAGAAAGCATCCCCCAAGTCCAAACTTTCGAAGACCGCACGATAGAATCTCTTGCTTCGTTCAACGTCTGAAACTCGAAGGTGCAGATGGTCGATAACTCGTCCCACTTTGAATTCCATGCCTACCACGCCTCTGCCTTAGACTTCCTTCCAGCCTACATGGAGTGAGACACGTGGATAAGGGGCTCTTTCCTGACCTTCACCGAAATGCCAGATGTGCCGGGATCCCAGACGTTTCTGCCACTGGTAACAATCACCGCTTGTGGTCGAGCTGAAAAAGCGAACCAGGATGCTGCCAACATAAATGGCAGCTTTGTCCGCTTGCAACGTGAGCAGTCGATTGATCAGCCGCAGCGGGTTCGCAGAAAGCGGTCATCCACTCCCAATCGTTCATGAGCACACGCCCTGGCAAGACGACGGCGCATAACGCTTGAAAACCGAACGCTCAGAACCGGTCGCGCAGCGAATAATACAGCATTGCCAAGGCGAGCAGCGGCCGACGGAAGCGTGGGCCGCCGGGAAACTCCATGGTCGGCACCGACGCCATGACATCGAAGCGCGATTGCGTGCCGCAAATGGCTTCGCCTGCCAGGCGGCCGCACAACGTCGCCATGCCGAGCCCATGACCGGAAAATCCCGACGCCGACAGCACATTGTGTTCGCGCCTCTCCAGATGTGGCATCCGGTTCATGGTGATGCCCAGCGTGCCGCCCCAGCCATATTCGATCCGGACATCCTTCAATTGCGGAAATACCGCCAGCATATGCGGTCGCACGAAGGCCTTTATGTCGCCCGGAAACCGGTACCCGTAGCTCTCTCCGCCGCCGAACAGCAGGCGATTGTCGCGGGACAGGCGAAAGTAATTGACCACATGTTTGCTGTCGGCCACGGCGAGGTTCTTGCGGATCAGCGCGTGCGCCAGGTCGGCCGGCAGCGGTTCGGTAGCGATAATATAGTTGTTGATGGGCATGACCCGCCGAGCCACCGCACCGTCCAATTCGCCGAGATAGCCGTTGCAGGCCAACAGCACATGCTGGGCAGTCACCGAGACATCGCCGCAATGGACGCGCACCTTCCCGCTGGTGTCGATGCCGGTCACGCGGCTGCCTTCATGGATGCGGGCGCCGGCTTCCGTGGCGGCTCGAGCAAGACCCAATGCAAAGTTGAGCGGATGCAGGTGTCCGGCGCCGGTATCGAGGGTGCCGCCATGGTAGGCTTCCGTGTCAACCAGTTCGCGCAGTTCATCGCGGTCGAGAAAGCGAATCTGGCCGTAGCCGTAGTCGCGCTGCAGTAGCTCCGCATAGGATTTACTGTCCTCGACAAACCGTTGACGGTGATCGGCGTGCAGGATGCCTGGCCGATAGTCGCAGTCCATCTGATGGTGCACGATAAGGTCGCGGACCAGTGTTTTGGCCTCGCGCGCCAGTTCCCACAGCTGGTGTGCCGTTTTTTTGCCGAAATCGCGTTCAAGCTCGACCTGATCAAGCCTCTGGCCGGTTCCCAACTGACCGCCGTTGCGCCCGGAAGCGCCCCAGCCCACTCGGTGGGCTTCAAGGACCACCACGTCGAAGCCATTGTCGGCAAGGTAAAGGGCCGCCGACAGACCGGTGTAACCGGCGCCGACGATGCAGACGTCGCAGCCCCTGTCTTCAAGCAGCGGTGAAAAGGGTTCGAGGCGCGTCGCCGTCGCATGGTAATAACTGTCCGGATATGTGCCCGGCCGGTCGTTGACCGTCAGCAGATCCAACTGCGTTCTCGCCGATATGCCCTGTGATACTACGGTCGCTCTCATAGCGGTTATTTTCGGAAAAGCCCCACAGTCCCTCTCGTAAGTGGCGAGGCTAGCGGGTTTTTTGGACTTTTGCATGAAACAGGCACCGATTATGCCGTTCACTTCCTGTGAAAGGGCTTTACAACTGGGCCTGCACCAACATACTACTGAGTATGTTGGTGGCGAAACACCGCATCGCATTCCGGGAGGTTCTGGTGAGTTTTTTTGAGAGATTGTTTTCCGTCGCCGGCAAGACGGCGCTCGTCACCGGCGGCGCGACCGGTATTGGCAGGATGGTGGCGACCGGCCTTGTACAAGGTGGCGCCAAAGTGCTGTTGGCATCGCGCAAGGGCGATGCCTGCGAGGCGGTTGCCGGTGAATTGAACGCGCTCGATGCACCAGGAACAGCCGACGGTTTCGGCGGCGATGTCGGTACCGAGGAAGGCATCAACGCACTGGTCGCAGAGGTGACGAAACGCACCGACAACCTGCATATTCTGGTCAACAACGCAGGCGTCACCTGGGGCGAGCCGCTGGAAACCTTTCCGCATCAAGCCTGGCAAAAAGTCATGAATGTCAATGTCGGCGGCCTGTTCACCTTGACCCGCGATCTGCTGCCGCTGCTCGATGCTGCTGCAAGCGATGACGACCCGGCGCGCATTATCAACCTTGGCTCCGTCATGGGAACCCAGCCGATGGCCGACGGCGCATATTCCTATTCGGCTTCAAAGGCGGCTGTGCACCACCTAACACGCATCCTGGCACATGAATTCGCGCAGCGGCGTGTCACGGTCAATGCCTTCGCGCCCGGCCCCTTTCAAAGCCGTATGACGGCTTTTGCGACGGCAACCGATGAGCAGGCGGAGAAGGTCGGGCGGGGCGTGCCGCTGGGCCGCATCGGCTCACCGGATGACGTTGCCGGTGCCACGCTGTTTCTGTGCGGCAAGGGCGGCTCCTATGTGACCGGCTGCATTCTGCCGCTAGATGGCGGTCTGTCTGCCTACACCCCGATGCGGCTTTTCGAACACGGCTGACAGACGTCGCCCGGCGCACGGTTGCGTCAATCTGCCTTTGCATGCAGTGATGTCTGAAGGAGGAGCCGATATGAACCAGGCGCACGATCTGGATCCCGGGCCGTTGGGCGATGAACTGGAGGCGTCGATCCCGGATTTTTCGGGATTGCGAGAGATCAACAAGTTCGATACCGGCCAATCCAATCCGACTTACCTTCTAAAGGCCGATAGCGGCCGTTATGTGCTGCGCGCAAAGCCGCCGGGGCAATTGCTTAAATCGGCGCACCAGGTCGATCGCGAATACCGAGTGATGAAGGCTCTCAAGGGGAGCGGCGTGCCGGTTCCGGACATGTTGTATCTGTCGAGCGAAGAGTCCGCCATCGGACGGATGTACTTCGTGATGAACTATATCGACGGCCGCATTTTTTGGGAGCCGGACCTTCCGCATTGCGACATCGCCGAGCGAGCGCCGATCTACGACGCCATGAACGCCACGCTGGCAGCCCTGCATGATGTCGATCCCACTGCTGTGGGTCTCGAGGAATTCGGCAAACCGGGCAACTATTTCGAGCGCCAGCTCAGCCGCTGGACCAAACAGTACCGGGCGAGTGAAACCGAAGCGATCGCCGACATGGACGCGCTCATTACATGGCTTGAAGGCGCCCTGCCGCCGGATGATGGCCTTGTTGCGTTGGTGCATGGTGATTACCGCATCGACAACATGATCTTCGCACAGGATCGGCCGGAGGTGCTCGCAGTTCTCGATTGGGAACTGTCCACGCTTGGTCACCCGGTGGCCGATCTCGCCTACCAGTGCATGCAGTGGCGACTGCCGCACGACAGCGGTTTTCGCGGGCTCGGCGGACTGGACCGCCATGCCCTCGGCCTGCCGACGGAAGAAGAATATGTTGCCGCCTACTGTCGCCGCCGCCGCATCGACGGTATCGATCACTGGCGGTTTTACCTGGCCTTTTCATTCTTCCGGCTTGCAGCGATTCTGCAGGGTGTGTTGAAGCGTGCGCTGGACGGCAATGCATCTAATCCTGCCCGGGCGATGCAAATGGCAAAGGCTGTACCGGTGATGGCGGCCATGGCGATGGACATTACCAACGGAGGTTGACGTGACGGCACTTTTTGACGGGGCGACGGTCCTGATTACCGGCGCTGCCGGCGGATTCGGTGGTGCGGCGGCGCGCCGATACGCACGGGAGGGCGCAAGACTGGTGCTGTCGGACTACAACGCCGAGACTCTGGCCGCGGCATGCAACGACATCGCCGAGCAACAGGGAACCGACATCGCCTCGCTTCCGGGTGACATCAGCGATGAACGCCTGTCGCGAGAGCTGGTGGCGCTGGCGGTCGAGCGGTTCGGCCGGCTCGATGTCGCCGTCAATAATGCCGGTATCGCCCAGAATGCGTTCGAAAGGCTGCCGAAAATCGATTCCGACGAGGCGCGCCGCATCGTCGATGTGGACCTGTTGGGTGTCTTTTATGCGCTGAAACACCAACTGCCGGTGATGGAACGGCAGTTCCGCGAAACCGGGTTCGGCGGCGCGATCGTTAATGTCGCCTCCGTCGCCGGGGTCACCGGCGCCTCCGGGCTTTCCGTCTACGCGGCGGCAAAACATGGGGTGGTCGGCTTCACCCGTTCGGCGGCGCAGGAATATGCGCGGCTCGGCGTGCGCGTCAACGCCGTGTGTCCGTCATTTGCCAGAACGAAAATGGCGACCGAATTGCTGGACGTTGAAGTGCGCGGCAAGGTGGTGACAGAAGAGCAGATGGTGCGTGGTATTCCGATGGCCCGTCTGGCCGAAATCGAAGAGGTGGTTGAAGCCTTCATCTTCGCCTCTTCCCCGCACAACAGCTTCATGACCGGACAGACTCTACATGTCGACGGCGGGCTAACCGCTTACTGACGCGCCAAGCCGCCGTTCATTCTGTCGCGGTAGAGCTGGTGGAAGAATCGGACGTTTTCCTCCGTCAGGTTCTGCCGGTCCGGGTCAATGAAGTAGTAGCCCCGGCTGAAACCGCGCTGATGCATGCCGCGCTGGACACTTTCACAAAGCCTGCGGTCCTCCTCGTTGACGACTTGCGTTCCCCAATTGGAACGGGCTGCTTCGCGCTCAGGCGAAACACCGGGTGGCGCGAAGATGTGGAAGTTTCGAACGCAGTTTTCGGCCCCCATTGGATCGACATGCGAAATGGAGAAATTTTTGGTGCCGGGAAAGACCGAAAACATTGTGTTGGGGAAAAGGAACCAGAAGTGGCCGTCGATTTCGTCTTCCTTCAAGTCGAGCGGGAACGCGGCGTTTTCGGCTTTTCCGGCGGATGGGATGAACTGATAGCTGTAGGTGCCGTGCCGGGAAAAGCGGTTTCCGGCAATGTCCATGATATCGGAGAAAGAGGTATGGGCGACCTCGCAATGATAGCATTCCAGGAAGTTGTCGAGCGCGACTTTCCAGTTGCAGGCATAGGCGCCACCGAAATAGTCGACATTGTCGCGTGGTTGATATTGCGCGAGTTGGGGAACAGTAGTCGCGATTCTCTCTGCCAGGCCCGGGGCATAGTCGGCTAGCGGTGCGGCTTCTTCGTCAAGATTGACAAAGATAAAATCCAGAAGACGATCGACCCGAACGGCACTGAGACATATGGACGTGTTGGCGAGCGTTGCATCGGCGCGGTGGCCACGGGCGCGCAGCAGCTGTCCCTCAAGATCGTAAGTCCACGCGTGATAAGGGCAGGTGATGCGTCGCTTGCTTCCGGTGCCCTCCAGAAGGCGGTGCCCACGATGTGGACAGACATTATAAAACGCCCGCAGTTCGTCGTCATCGCCCCTTACAACGAACACATCCTGATCAAGTATTGAGACGGTGACGTATTGGCCGGGCTCGGCCAGCCGGCTGATATGGCAAACGTAGCGCCAGCTCTTGAAAAACAGCCGCTCCTTCTCCGCTGCGAGGACCGCCGGATCGATATAGCAGTCGGCGGATAGGGATCTTGTCGCATCGGTTCGGTCGTCGAGCATACTCCTGCTCCTGGCTCATCTATCACCGCTTCCGGGTACATTACGCGGCGTTCACGGCGCTTCAAGCGTGATTTGGATGGACCCTGACGGATGCGATGGTCTGATTCCGGAAGGATTGCTGCGAGATGCCGTTTCGGGGCATGTATGAGCCGGATAGACGGAACCGCGAGAGGGGCGGAACGATGGAAACAGACAGCGACGGCGCCATTGCCGACGATCTGTCCTTCGAGGCGGAAGAGCTAGCGGCGCAGAAATCGGCATTGTTCGGCCGCAATATTACCCTGGCGACGATCACCGTTTTGATCAGTATTCTACCCCCGTGGCCGGGACCCCTGTTCTATTATCCCCTGCTTGCCCTATTCGTGTTGCTTGGTTTCGCCGCCTATCAGGTGGCCAAAGCACCATGGCGCAAGCCATGGCACCGTTACGCCTTCGTCACCGCAGATTTCGCGCTGCTGTCCTTTGCGCTCATTTACCCAAATCCACTGCTGCCGATCGATTTGCCGCCTCAGGTGCTGCTGAATTTCGGCAATTTCATCTACTACTTCACGCTTCTCGCAGGTCTGACCTATCTGTACCGTCCTGGTCTGGTTGTCTGGGGCGGCATTTCGGCAGCGACAAGCTGGATCATCGGAATCCTGTGGTTGTTGAGCCAGCCCGGAGCTGAGTGGCGACCTCCGGAGGGCAACAGGGATGAGGTATTGCTTGCCACTCTGGGTAATCCGTATTTCATCGATCTGGGCATACGGGTGCAGGAGGTTGTGATCCTGCTTGTCACCGCCGTGCTGCTGGCGCTCGCCGTTTCGCGGGCACGGGCGATCGCCCTCAGACAGGCGTCGGTCGCCAGCGAACGCACCAATCTCGCCCGTTACTTTCCACGCAAGACCGTCGACCTCCTTGCCCGAAAGACGAGCCCGCTGTCGGAGCCACGGGAGCATAAGGCAGCGGTGTTGTTTGCCGACATCATCGCCTTTACGAGCTGGGCCGAGAAACGATCGCCGCGCGAGACCATATCCCTGCTGCGCGATATTCACGGCCTCCTGGCGGAAACGGTCTTCCGGCATGATGGCACCCTCGACAAGTTCATTGGCGACGGACTGATGGCGACATTTGGGACACCGGAGCCGAGCGACCGCGATGCCATCAATGCACTGGCCGCCGCTGTCGACATGGTCCAGGCATTTGATGCATGGCGGCTGTCACAGACCAATGGCAACCACCGTGAATTACGGATGGCCATCGGCGTCCATTACGGTCCGATCGTGATCGGCGACATCGGATCGCACCGGCGTATGGAATTCGCGGTGCTTGGCGATACGGTAAATGTGGCAAGCCGTCTGGAACATGCCAACCGATCCATCGGCAGCCGCTGTGTTGTCAGCGCCGACCTCGTGGCGGCGGCGCGTACCGAAAACCCGTCGGAGGCAACCCGCCTGATCGGCATGCTGCATGAACATGGCACGCTATCGCTGCGTGGTCATAGCGAACCAACGCCGGTGTTGATTTTGCCGTAGGGCCTTGCGGGTCAGTTTAGCAGTTGCGCCCGTTCCAGGGCTTTTGCCAGTTCGTCGTAGGTGACATGGGTCTTTTCGGCACCGCGCGCGTGGACGAACCGCCATACCTCCCGGCCGGATGCGTCAAAGACGATCACGGTGGGGATGCGATCGATCGGACCGAAACCGATGCGCATATCTTCGGTGCCGGCTATCAGCGGAAACTGCGGTTGTGTCGATTTGAGGAAGCGGGCCATGCGTGCCGGGTTTTTTTGGCCGCCAAAATCCTCGAAAAGGTTGATGCCGAGGATTGATGCGTCCGTCAGCGCCTCACTTTGAGCCAGGGTGTTCAAGTGCCTGAACTCATCCGTGCAAGGCGGGCACCAGGAAGCAAAGAAGGTCACCACCACAGGCCCATCGATGGGGAGGGGCAGGGCTGGAGAACCGGTCACCGGTTCGGCCATTGCAACCAATCCACGCATCCGGTTCCAATCGGTCGGTTCGGCAAAAGCCGGTGATGCCGCCAGGGCGAATACAAGGGTGAGAAGCGTGCGCAACGGTCGGGTCATGCATCAATGCTATCGGCAGCACGACGCATGGCACAAATCAAAAAGCTGTTGGTTGGCGCGTGATCGCCGTCGATCGAGAGGCAAAAACAGGGATTTCGGGATAGGCCGGCGGCTCGCTCGCCTATAGGATACGGCGGTACGATCCAGCCAGAGGGAAGCATTCATGCATGTTCTGATACTGGGAGCCGCCGGCATGGTCGGGCGCAAGCTGACCGAACGGCTTTGCGCGCAAACCATGATCGACGGACGGGCCATTACGGCAATGACACTGTTCGACATTGTCGAACCGGCCCGGCCTGATGCGCGATGGCCGGTTTCGACACCGGCTGGCGATCTATCGGATCGCGATCAGATCGAAAAACTGCTGCTGCACAAGCCGGATATCATCTTCCATCTGGCGGCCGTCGTGTCGGGTGAGGCCGAGCAGGATTTCGACAAGGGATACCGGATCAATCTCGACGGTACCCGCCTGCTTTTCGATGTCATACGGGAGCGTGACTATTATCCGCGTGTTGTCTTCACCTCGTCCATTGCAGTGTTCGGCGCGCCGTTTCCGGAAGTCATCGACGACGAGTTCCTGTCAGCGCCGCTGACCTCTTACGGCGCACAGAAAGCCTGCAGCGAATTGCTGCTCAACGATTACACCCGAAAAGGCGTCTTCGACGGCATTAGCATTCGCCTGCCGACCATCGTTATCCGTCCCGGCAAGCCGAACCTCGCGGCGTCCGGATTCTTCTCCAACATCCTGCGTGAGCCTTTGGTCGGCGAGGAGGCGGTGCTTCCGGTATCCCGCGACGTCCGTCATTGGATGGCGAGCCCGCAAAGTGCGGCCGGTTTTCTCACCCATGCGGCAGCGCTCGATCTGCAGCGGCTCGGCGACCGGCGTGCGCTGACGATGCCCGGGGTCGCGGCAACCGTCGGCGACATGATCGAGGCGCTTGAGCGGGTCGCAGGCGCCGGGCGCGCGGCGCTCATCCGGGAAGAGCCGGATGAGGCCATCATGCGGATCGTCAACTACTGGCCGCGCGAGTTCAACGCGGCCCGAGCGCTTGAACTCGGATTCGAGGCTGACGAGTCGTTGGATGCCATCATCCAGAGCCACATCGACAACGAATTGGGCGGCAGGCTCGGTTAGGAATCGAATTCCGGGTGCTTGCCGGTAATGGTCGTGAAGTAATCGCCGATGAAAAAGTTGGCGTC
Source organism: Hoeflea sp. (assembly GCA_965249925.1). Taxonomy (GTDB): domain Bacteria; phylum Pseudomonadota; class Alphaproteobacteria; order Rhizobiales; family Rhizobiaceae; genus Hoeflea_A. The sequence continues at coordinate 7,764,549 of OZ252260.1, read as the reverse complement.
TATTTCCAGCAATGCCAGATGTTTCGGCCGGGCCGCCCACATCGGGTCAATGGCACGGTGTCCGGCCGGTTGGAATATCGTCTGGCCGAGCGCCGGCCCTTCCGTCGCCACGGCCATGGATCCGCGCTTCTGTAGGTAAACGCCGGGGGCGGTCAGGTAGGTCAACGCCATTACATCGTGCGGGATGCAGCCGTTATAGCCCGAATGGTTGCGATAAAATCGCGTATAGAACTTGGCCATGTCGGCAAGCAAACCGCCGACTTTTGGGGTTTCAATTCGCAGGTCCTCAAAGAAACTGGCGGTCAGAACGACCGGCGTCGTCACGTCGAGCGGCGCCAGCACAACCGGCCATGACGCGGCGAAAACCACGTCTGCCGCATGCGGATCGTTCCAGATATTGGCCTCGGAGACCGGCGAGACGTTGCCGGATCGCTTGATGGCACCTCCCATCACCACCACGGATTTGACCCGGTCGACGATCGTCGGATCGAGTTCCAGCGCTCTCGCCAGATTGGTGAGCGGCCCGACGGCGCAGATGTTGATCTCACCCGGGAACTCTCGGGTCTTTTCGACCAGGTATTCCGGTCCGGACAGGGCGATTGGCTTACGCGTTGTCGGCGGCAATATCACCTCGCCGAGGCCATTCGACCCGTGGACGGAATAGCTGTGTGGATTGGGTTCGATCGAAAGCGGTACAGCTTCGCCCTTGGCAACGTCTGCATCGTGATCGAAAAAATCCAGCAATTTCAGAGCGTTCTCTGTCGCTTCTGCGGCCGACACATTGCCGAAAATCGTCGTGAGCCCAAGCAGATGGATCCGCGGATGGGCGATCGCGTAGGCGATCGCCATTGTGTCGTCGATGCCGGGATCCGTGTCGATAATGACCTTGTGTCGCATGCCGATTCCTTCGAAGTTATGCACGCCAGCAGGCGGTGGACCTATATGCGCAGGCCCGGGGCGCCAATCAAGCCGAAATATGCCGGCTGTGAGCCCGAGATCCCGTTGAGGACAAGGTAGGAAATGCCGAGATACAGTTCGTACATAATCTGCGGAACACCGCGGTCCGGCAGTACCCTCCTGTGCCGCCTGCTGGCGTCGACCAAGGTGGCTGGAAAGCCCAACTCTTTTTTTCGTCCCGCTTCTGTTCCCGAGTGGAGAAAACGCTGGGGCCTGCCCGATCGGGATGCGATGACGGACATCGAATTCACGCGCGCCTACCTGGATGCGGCATTCCGAGAGGGGGAAAGCGGGACCGGAGTTTTTGGTCTTCGGCTCATGGGCGAAAACCGGGAAGACGCATCCAGGATGATCGATGTGCGTTATCCGGGTCTGCCCAATACTGCGGCCCGCTTTGAAACAGCTTTTGGTCCAACGCGCTACATCCATCTTTCGCGCCAAGACAAAGTGGCCCAGGCGGTGTCATGGGTGAAGGCTGAACAAACAGGGCTGTGGCATGTCGCTGCGGACGGAACGGAGTTGGAGCGAATTTCGCCTCCATCCGAAACGTTCTATGATTTCCAGCAAATCGACAGGCGGGTTACCGAGTTGGAACAAGACGACTCCGACTGGAACTGCTGGTTTGAAACATACGGGATCAACCCGCTGCGCTTGACCTACGAGGCGCTGTCGGAGAATCCAGTTTCGATCCTGGCTTCGGTCTTGCGCCATCTCGGACTGGATGAGGAGATCGCATCTAAGGCGATTCCGGAAGTTGCCAAGATGGCGGACGCACAAAGTGTCGAATGGATAACCCGCTACAATCGAGAGAGAGCCAATCTTTACCCCAGGTGAACAACGCAGTGCGTGTTACGCGTCCTGCCTTTCGCGCGCGCGGCGCGCCAGCATGGCGAGTTCAGTGCGAAGCTGGTCGGCACTTTGCAGCGCTGCGTCGAACTCGACACGGCGAAGGCTGTCGCCGCGGATCAGGTCGATGCCCGCTGCATCGATGCCGCAGATCGACCATTTTCCGGACTTTTCTCCCGCAAATACCTGTGCGTATAGAGAAACGGCGTCTGCGTGATCTTCGTTCATATGGGCGATGGCGCTTTCTTCCATCTCCGCAAGATCGGCCATGGCCGGTGAACGGATCAGAAAATCCTCGGGCTCCAGCAAATAGGCTTTGCCGAAACCGCCATTGAGGCTGGCGGAACGCGGCTCCAGCCGAAAGAACGAGAAATCGGCGAAATCGGCATAAAGCGCCGATTTCGGGTGGCGTCGCAGAAAGCGGGCGCGCAATGCCGGTCTTTGCGGGTCGTCGGGTTCAATCCTGACCGCCCGGCATTGCAGTGTGATGCGCGGGTGGGCGAGCGGATCACCCTTGCCGGGCTCGCCCAGCAACAGCGATACCCGCGGATCGTTGGCAAGGCCCGAGGTGTGAGCCGAAAGCTGCGAAACCAGGATGACCGGCACCCGATCTCTGTCACAGGCGACCGCTGTCCGACTGGCGAACGGGTCTCCACCGTCCGGCAGCAGCACGGCCAGCGACCCGAACCGGGCGCTGCTGATCAGATGGCGGGCCAAACCGCGCGCCTCCTCGTCGGTGTCCCGGATGGTCTTGTTGTTTTCAGTCATGACCGTCAGGCGGCGTGCCGAATCTGGGGGCGATACCCGGCATGGGCTTCCCGGCAACGGTCTTAAAGCTGCCCCGCTCACGGTTGTGCGGATGGCGCGCGGCCTCCTCCGGCGTGAGAACCGGTGTGACGCAGGCATCGGTGTTCGCAAATACCTCCCCCCACGCGTCTCGGGTACGGCCTCTGAAGGTCTCGGTCAGCAGCGTGCGCAGTTCGTCCCAGCTGCCGGTGTCGTACTGGCGTTCGGCCCACCCCTTGTCGAGGCCGAGGCCTTCCAGCAGTGCGGCAAAAAACTGCGGTTCCAACGGCGCGACGGCGACGTAACGACCGTCGGCGGTTTCGTAGGTGTCGTAGAAGGGGCAACCGCTGTCCAACAGGTTCTGTCCGCGCATACCGCCCCGCCAGTGGCCGGCGGCCATGAAAGCAAAGATGGGCGTTGCCAGCATGGCCGCGCCCTCTACCATCGCTGCGTCCACCACCTGGCCTTGACCGGTGCGGCCGCGCGCGAAGAGCGCCGACAGGATGCCGGTGATCAGCACCATGGTGCCGCCGCCATAATCGCCCACCAGATTGAGCGGCGGGGTCGGCGGTTGGCCCTTGCGGCCGATCATCGAAAGAATACCGGAAAGCGCGATGTAGTTGAGATCGTGGCCGGCACGCTGCGCCATGGGGCCTTTCTGTCCGTAGCCGGTCATTCGTGCATAGATAAGGCGCGGATTGATCCGAAGCATTGCTTCGGGGCCTAGCCCAAGCCGCTCCATGACGCCGGGGCGAAAGCCCTCGACCATCACGTCGGCTTCGCCGATCAGGGCAATGGCCCTTTCCCGGTCGTCGTCGTCCTTGAGATCCAAAGCCCGGATGTCGCGCATCATCACGTCCGGGTTGGTTTCCGGATCTTTTGGCATAAAGACCGGGGCGCGTCCTTTGGCCTCGATGCGGACGACCTCGGCGCCAAGGCCGGCCAGCAGGTAACAGGCGAACGGGGCGGGTCCGAGCCCGGCCATTTCGACAACCTTCAGTCCCTGCAGCGGCGCCTGCATCGATGCTATTTCGGGGCCAGTCGAATCGCGCCGTCGAGCCGGATGGTTTCACCGTTGAGCATGGTGTTGTCGAGAATGTGCATGACCAAAGCGGCGAAATCGTCCGGCGTTCCGAGCCGGGACGGGAAGGGTACCGCGGCAGCCAGGCTGTCCTGAACCTCCTGCGGCATGCCCATCAGCATCGGCGTGCCAAAAATGCCGGGCGCAATGGTCATGACACGGATGCCGAAGCGGGCAAGCTCGCGGGCTGCGGGCAAGGTCAGCGAATGAATGGCGCCCTTCGATGCCGAATACGCCGCCTGACCGATCTGTCCGTCGAACGCCGCGACCGAAGCGGTCGAAATGACCACGCCGCGCTCATTCTCCTCCAGGGGTTCCAGCTTCGACGCCCGGTCGGCGAACAGCCGCATCATGTTGAAAGAACCAATCAGGTTGACATTGATGACGCGGGTGAACAATTCGAGGTCGTGCGGCCCTTCACGCCCGACAACGCGACTGGCGTTGGCGATGCCGGCGCAATTGATCAGAACGCGTGCGTCGCCATGCGCATCGGCGGCCGTGGCAATCGCCGCTTCGGCGGCCTCGGCGCTGACCACGTCGCAACCGATCGCCAATCCGCCAATCTCGTCGGCAACGGTCTTGGCGTTCTCTTCATTGATGTCGAGCACGGCGACCTTCGCGCCGGCTGCCGCCAGCGCCCGGGCGGTGCCGGCTCCCAGACCGGATCCGCCGCCGGTGACAATGGCCGCCTGTCCGTTGACCTTCATGATGTACTCCCTGTACTGTCTGTGCGGCCGTCAGAAACAACGGCCGTTCTCCTCGGTGAAATCTTCCTATTGCCGGTCATTCGGTGGCAGACGGCCGGTGGCTGGTCAAGCCCCTTACCACGTCCTGTGCGTCGATCGTGCCGACGATCTGGCCATTGGTCACAACGCCCACCGAGCCCGGGTGCCGTGCCAGCGCCTCCATGATCTCCATCAGCGGCGTATCGGGTTTGGCCGTCGCGGAGAACCGGTCGGCACGGCCGTCGGCGGTGGGACCGCCGGCCGTCATGACGTCAGATGCCACCAGAAGCGAAATCGGATTCATGTTGGCGACGAAATCAGCGACGTAGCGGTTGGCCGGGTTTTCAACGATTTCCTGCGGCGTTCCGCACTGGACGATCCGGCCTCCCTCCATGATGGCGATGCGGTTGCCGATACGGAACGCTTCGTCGAGGTCGTGACTGACGAAAATGATGGTCTTTCTCAGCCGTTCCTGCAACTGCAGCAATTCATCCTGCAGGCGTGTGCGGATCAGCGGATCGAGCGCCGAGAACGGCTCATCCATCAGCAGAATGGGAGCGCCGGTGGCAAAGGCGCGGGCGAGACCGACCCGCTGCTGCATGCCGCCGGAGAGCTCATCGACCTTGCGGTCGGCCCATTGCGACAGGCCGACAAGATCCAGCTGTTCGCTCACCCGCAACTTTCGCTCCGAACCGGCCATGCCTGCCAGTTCGAGACCGAAACCGACATTGTCGGCAACCGTGCGCCAGGGCAGCAGACCGAACTGCTGGAACACCATGGCGACACGATCGGTGCGCAAATGACGCAATTGCCGCGCCGAGCAGTGCTGCGGGTCGATAAATCCGTCGCCGGCATCGACCAGTGTTTCGCCGCGGATCACCGGGTTGAGGCCGTTGACGGCGCGCAGCAGCGTCGATTTGCCGGAGCCCGACAGGCCCATCAGGACGATGATTTCGCCCTCCATGACATTGAGCGTGGCGTCCGCCACGCCAAGCACCTGCCCGGTCTTTTCCTGAATAGTGGCGCGGTCTTCTCCCCGGTCGATCATCGGCAGTGCAGATGCCGGATCATGGCCGAACACGATATCGACCTGCTTGAACTGGACGACCGGCTTCATCGGCTCGACTCTTCGCGGCGGAACATGCGATCGAGCACGATGGCAATCACCACGATAACCAGGCCGGCCTCGAACCCGAGTGCCGTATTGACGGAGTTGAGCGCCCGCACCACCGGGACGCCGAGGCCGTCGGCACCGACAAGTGCGGCGATCACCACCATCGACAATGACAGCATGATGGTCTGCGTCAGCCCCGCCATGATCTGCGGCATGGCGTAGGGCAGTTCGACCTTCCACAGCAACTGCCGCCGCGTGGCGCCGAAGGCCTGCCCGGCCTCCAGCAACGCCAACGGCGTCGAGGAAATGCCCAGATGGGTCAGCCGGATCGGTGCCGGAATCACAAAAATGGCCGTGGCGATCAGGCCGGGCACCATGCCAATGCCAAAAAAGACGATCGCCGGAATCAGATAGACGAAGGTCGGCAGGGTCTGCATCAAATCCAGGATCGGTCGGATGGCGGCGTAGAGGCGGGGCCGGTGCGCGGCGGCAATGCCGATCGGGACCCCGATCGCCATACAGACGATGCAGGCCGACAGGACCAGCGTCAGGGTTTCGGTGGTGCGTTCCCAATAGCCCTGATTGACGATGAACAGGAAACTCACGGCGACGAAGGCGGCTGTGGTCAGCGAACGGCGGAGCACGTAGGTCAGCAGGACGAACCCGGCGATGACCACAAGAGGCGGCGGGGTCTGCAAAACCCACAGAATCGCTTCGATCACGTATTCGAGGCCGATCGCCAGGCCGTCAAAGAACCAGGCGCCGTGATCGATCAGCCAGTCCACCACCGCCTGCGACCACCTGCCGACCGGTATCTTGTGTTCCGTCAGCCATTCCATGGCACATCCCCCGCCATCCAGTCCGCACGGTGATAATCCGCCCCAGGGGCTGCCTGCAAGTCGAGGTCAGTCGATGGGCGCGAAAAAACCGCCCCGGCACTGCGGGGCGGTCTCCCGGGTACCCAGGTTTAGAGACCGAGATTGGACTTGGCGGCCGCCATGGCGTCGCCGCCGTCGACTGCTGTCACTCCGGAGAGCCAGCCTTCCACCATGCCGGGATTGGCTTTCAACCAGTCCTTGGCCGCTTTGCTGGGTTCATGGCCATCATCCAGGATGGCTCCCATAATCTCATTCTCCATGGCCAGGGAGAATTTCAGGTTCTTCAGGAACGAACCGACATTCGGGCATTCGTCGAGATAGCCCTTGCGCACATTGGTGTAGACGGTCGCGCCGCCAAAGTCGGGGCCGAAATGATCATCGCCACCGGCCAGATAGGTAATTTCGAAATTCGCATTCATCGGATGCGGCGCCCAGCCGAGGAAGACGATCGGCTCACCGCGCTTGTCCAAACGCGCCACCTGCGCCAGCATTCCCTGCTCGGACGATTCCACCAGCTCGAATTCCTGCAGGTCAAAGTTGTTGGCGGAAATCATATCGAGGATCAACCGATTGCCGTCATTGCCAGGCTCGATGCCGTAAATCTTGCCGTCGAGCGCGTCTTTCTGTGCGGCGATCCTGCCGAAATGGTCAATGCCAAGGGCCGCGCCGGCGGCGTTGGTGGCGAGCGTGTATTTGGCACCTTCGAGATTTTCGCGTACCGTTTCCACGGATCCATCTTCGCGATAGGGCGCGATGTCGGCCTCCATGGTCGGCATCCAGTTGCCCAGGAAAACATCGATGTCGCCGTTCTTGAGGGAGGTGTAGGTAACGGGCACAGACAGCACCTTGATATCGGTCTCATAGCCAAGCGCGTCCAGCACCGCCGTGGTGGCCGCGGTGGTGGCGGTGATGTCGGTCCAGCCAACATCGGAGAAACGCACGGTCTTACAGCTGTCCGGCTCGGCCGCTGATGCGTGCGCCACCAGGGCTGTCGTCAGGGCCGCTGCGAACAGCGTCTGTTTGATGAAGGTCATGTCGGTCTCCCTGTATGTGTCTTAATTCTTGCGTGGTGGATGGTTTGGGCGCTCATCGCGCCATAAAGTCTGCGCTTTTGCAAGTTCTTTTATTGAATGACTGTTCAACAAAAACTGGTTTAATGGCCGCCGGGCTCCACAATGCCCGAGCCGACACTACAGAAGGAAGCCGGATGCCGAAAGTCGGAATGGAACCGATCAGACGCCGCAGCCTCGTCGACGCGGCGATTTCGGCGATTCATGCACGCGGTTCACTGGACATCACCATCCGCGACATCGCCAAACGGGCCGGGGTCTCGCAGGGGCTGGCGCACCACTATTTTGGCAGCAAGGACGCGCTGATCACCTCCGCAATGCGCCATTTGCTGACCGAATACGGCAAACAGGTCAGGCGCGAGATCAGCAGCGCCGACAGCCCGCGCCAGCGAATCTCGGCGATCATATCGGCCAGTCTAGGACCCGATCAGTTCAGGCCCGAGACGGTCTCGGTGTGGCTCGTGTTTTATGTGCGCGCGCAGGAATCGGAAGAAGCCCATGCCCTGCTGTCGGTTTACACGCGCCGGCTTTCTTCAAATCTGATCCACAGCTTGCGGCCGCTGGTCGGCGAGCGTGCGCCGGCAGTCGCCGAGGGAATAGCCTCGATGATCGATGGCCTTTACATCCGCAAGGCGCTTGGAGGGTTACGGCCCGGGGTTGATGCGCAGCAGCTTGTCGAGGACTATGTGGAAAGACATATCGAAAGTCATACGACCAGATAGGCGCACAAGGCTAACGGAAGCAGCGCCGGTTTTTAGGAAAAGACTTTTACAGCATACATAGCGGTCGAAAAGTCCCCATGCAGGCGGTTCTCGACGCGCGGCAGCAGTCCCCAATAAATCTGTGATATTGTCGGTGCAGCCTTGCACATGGTGCCGCAAGCACCAACATTAGAACCGCTGAAAAACCGGCTGTTTTGAATTGTCGGCCGACATCAACCGCCTTCGCAACCGGCGTTTTCGAGCGGATGTAACACAGAGGGAACTGCCCATGGCCACGCTGCAGAATCTGGACTCGGAAATCGAAAAAACCCGCTCCATTGTCGGCGAGATGCGGGCCAAAATTGAGCAATCCGGATCGATGCTGGAGCAGTTTTCCAAGTCCGAGACCGCCCTGGGTGATGCCGAGTTCGACATTGAAAACGCCCGGATCGAGGATGTCATCAAGCAACAGTCGGTGATGGAGGCCAACATCGCCGATCTGATCATCGGGCTGGAGGACGCGACCAACGTCTTCGGCGCCGAGTTCGAGAGCATGAAGAATTTCTCGGGCTGGGAGAAATTCGTCGGTGTGTTCTCCAAGCAGCGCATGCAGCGCATGCGCACCGACCGGGTGCGCAACATGTCGCTGGCCGATAACCTTCAGGAACTGCTGGCCAAATCCGATGCCATCGTCGGTATTCTCAAGGAGCAAAAGAGCATTCTTGAGGAGCGCTACAAAAGCTCCGAGGCCAGTCTGATCCAGGTGATCGACCGGCGAAAGGGTACGATGGCTGAACTCGAGGGTGTGCAAGCGCGCATCGAGGAAATCAATCCGCTGTTGATGGATCTGGAAAATCGCATCGCCGCCTCCACCGACCAAACACAGCGCGCCGAACTGGAGGGCGAGCGGTCGGCGATGGCGACGGAATACAACGAGGCCCAGTCCAAGGAGCAGGAACTGCTGGCCGCCAGCCAGACACTGGAACGCTACACGTCGATGTTCCAGACCTTCGTCGATTCGCTCAACAACCAGATCGCTGCCCAGAACACGCTGATCAACAAGCTCACCATCGACACCGAGCAGCGCATCGTACTTTACAAAGCGCTCGAGGACTCGCTGAAAACCGCCGCGCAGCAGGATGTCGCTCACAAGATCAACACACTGGGCAGCCAGGTCGATACCGCGGCTGAGGAAACCATGGCGGGGATCGGCTCCGCCTCGCAGCGTCATATTGCCGACCTGCTCGAGATGCATGAGAAGAATATGCTGGCGACGCAGGATATCCAGCGCCGCAAGAAACTTGCCGACGATGCCTTTGCCCGCCGCTTCGCAGACGTCATGGCCAAGCACAATGCGGCCGACTACGTCACCCAGTGACGGTATGGCGGCAGATACAACGACCCTCTCAGGCTTGCATTGAGGGGTTCTGATCAGAATGACCAGCGAACGCGGACAGGCGGAGCATTATTTCGAAGCGATTGAGGCGGCCCTAGGCGGACTGGACCGGTTCCTGGCCGAAGAAAGCTCGCCGCTCTACAAGCATGGCCTGATCGGCCGTACCGTCGCACCCTATGTGGACCGACTGATGCGCACATTCGCCTGTTGGCGGCATCGGATCGGCTTTACCGAGCGCTTCCACATCTCGCGCGCCGAGAGCGGATTTCCGGTCTATCAGAACGTCCTCGAGCTGGAGAAGGATCGCAAAACCGCCAAGACACGGCTGGAGGAGATGCCCGACGGTGACAAGCTGCGCGCCGATATGGTCGATTTCATCCTGACCCAGAAGGCCTTCCCGAAGGCGCAGCAGGAACGGCTGGCGGAACGCACCTATCTGGAAGCCATTCGCAAGGGCGCCATCTTTCGGCCTTTCATCCTGCCCGAGACCATCCGGGTTTCGGTCAATCCGAAAACGCGCCGACCCTACTATGTTGTGCACTGGGGTGTGTTTGACGGAACCCAATCGCTGCCTATGGTCTACATGGCTGTGGTCGAGGATTCCAGCGAGGAACTCTGCCGCATGCTGGTGACCAAGGACGGCAAATTCAACGACAACATCACCATACAGCTGCCGGTCGAAGGCCTTCTCAATCCGGACCTGGCGCATCAGTTCGACGACTTTGCAGAAAAGAACGGTGCGTTCCTTCTCAGCCCGTCGACGATCGCCGCCAACATGGACCGCGACTTCGAGCTGCTGCACCCGAAGCAGCTATGGCGCTTCGTGCTCGGCCCGTTCTATTCTGCCGGCATCACCGAGCACGGCGACCGGGTCAGCAAGATCCTGTCCCGGGTGAGCCGGGCCGAGAATGCCTGGCTGCTCACATGGACCGTCCAGGAGGTCGTGTCGATCGGCGAGCGACCCGGGCGCCGCGGTTTGTGGAATTCGCAGCCGGCGCGCGAGGAATTTCACATCGACACCAACGATCTGGAGGCGGCCCGCCAGGGTGTCAGCTACTACGAGAAACACGCGCTGGTGCCGCACGATGCCTATCAGGCGCTTTTTGCCAGCGGCGAAGCGGAGCGGCTGTTTGACGGCTTCAAGGTGCATGTCATATCCGGTAACCAGATAACCAGCGGGGTCTAGCCGATGAGCCTAAATACGGGTCTGACCACCATCCACGAGGACGATATCGAGAAGCACCGGGCGGTCGCACAAAGCATGGTGACGCGCACTGTGGTGCTGCAGCATGACGACGGACAATCCGGCACCGCGCTGGCCGGTACCGGCAGGCGTTTCGTGTCCACCGTGTCGACCCGTTCGGTACGCCGTAGCCGCGAAATCGAACTCATCAAAACAGTGGCCGCCGTGCATGCCGACGATCCGCTCATGTCGATCCCGCAGCACACGCTGCTTTACCGGGCGCGCCGTGGTCTTGCCGTCGCATTGGCGCTGGCCGACACCTTTGCCCGGCAAAGCGAGCTGGAGGCCCTGCAGTCCAAAAACGCGTCATCACCGCTTTCCGGCGACGAGGCGACCCGCTTCAAGGCGTTGCTGGCGGCGTCCGCCTATGTCGCGGCTTTTTCCTTTGCCGCCTATCTCAGCCAGTTGCTCGACGGCGAGACCGAGCCGGTCAGCGATACGGCCGACCCGGACTACACCTTCGACACGCCACAGGATGCGTTGAAGGCGATGATCGCCGGCCTCGACGCGGCGGTCAGCGGTGCTCCGGACGACCAGGCGCTGATCGCGCGGGCCAAAGCGTTTGCCCGAACCTCCATTGACGGGCTGCTGCAGCGGCGCGGCCGGTTCACCGGCCTCAGCGATTTCGCCGAAGCCCACATCCGGCTCGATCAGGACGACTTCACACTCGACGGTTTTGACGTGGCGCCGGGCGAACGTCGCAAACCGCTTGTCATGACCTTCAAGCAACCGGGCGAAATCATCGGCAACCACATTGCCAAGTCGCAGGCGATGCGCCTTGCCAAAATGCTGATGGCGTACGATTTCGACCGGCAGATGAACCCCTTTGTCGATCTCGGCGGATTTCTGTTCACCTTCATCGGCGACGGCATGCCCGGCACCGGCAAGACCATCCTCATCCAGATGATGGCTGGCCTGATCAACGACTACTGCCAGGTGGCCGGCTATCCGTTCCATTACGAGAATTTCGGCGTCGATCAGATCTCCTCCTATCAGGGCAAATCGGGCCAGAACTGCAAGGCGTTCATCGACAATGTCGTCAATCCGCGGGCCATCGGCTTCGGCACCATCGACGACATCGACCAGGTCGGCGCCCGCCGGTCCGATGACCGGGCATCGGCCGGCCAGCACGAGGTGACGGCGGTGCTGATGGAAGCCTTTGCCGGCGCGTCGACGGTGGTGCGCGGCAACTGTTCGTTCGGAATGTTCTCCAATTATCCGGAAAACGTCGACGACGCGTTGCGCCAGCGGGCCAGCGCGCGCTGGCTGGTCGACGGACCGCAAAGCCGCGACGACTATATAGACATCTTCGTGCTGCTCGCCGGCAAGAACCACGATATCCCGCTCGGTTCCCACGATCTCTATGCCGGCCAGGAAATCCGCAAGGCCGTGGCCGCGTCCTATGCCGGACACGACCGCCCCCAGGAGGACAAGCTGCTGGCGGTCTTCGAGCGCTTCCGCAAAGAGCGCGGAGGCCTTAAGACCTTGGCTGACATCGGCGAATATCTCTACCGCATCAAGCAGGCCGAGCCACGATTCACGGGCCGAGCGATCAAGAACATCACCGACGCGATCAAGATGCGGGCCATGGACTTCGAACTGCCGGACGACTGGTTCGAGACGCCCGAGGCGTTCATGCACAAACCCTTCGATGACAAGAGTGCGATGATCGAGGAACTGCGCGGCCCGTTCACCATCGACATGGTCCTGCAGGAGATCAACCGCTACGCCGATTCGGAATTCCGTTACACCGACCGTTCCGACGAAGCGGCGGTGAACGACATCATCCGTCGCGAACGGCAGCGGGAGAAAGCGGTCGCGGAGATCGAGGCGATGAAACGGGACGGGCGCTGGCAGGAATGAAGCGCCTCATCGAACACGACCTGATTTTCGGTCAGTTGTTGGAGATCGATCAGCCGCACCTGATCGAACGCTACAACCGGGCCCTGGCCGGGTTCGGGCTGCCAGCGACGACGCTGACGTCGTTCGAAATCGACATGACCGGCTTTTCGCCGCAGATTGCCGAGGAACTGGACGACCCGCATTATCTCGATCCGAACCGGGTCAATCGCCGGTTCATTATCCTGTCGCCGCAGCAGGAACATCTGCCGGTCGTCCACACGAGTTTCTCCAACACCGCGTCGCTGATGCACGAGTTCTTCGACAACAACCGGCGTGCCATTCACGCCGTAACGATCCGCGACGTGCTCTACGGCGAGATCGAGGAGGAGGTTTCGCGGGTCCGAGACATCGAAGACCTGTTGTCGATCAACGAAGTCAAGTTTCGGGTGTTGTCGGCCGATCAATCGCTCGCCAAATCCGACGAGCTGGCAGCGCTTGCCGACCGGGTGATGACCGTGCCCAACGCCTGGCGGGACGATGCCATGCTGCACCGCATGGTGGACCTGGCGAAGCAGACCGGCGACATCCGCAAGAACGCCCTCGTGCCCGACAAGGTGGTGTTTCGACATGACGCCTTCTGGACCAGCCATTTCGGCGGGCTGTTCGTTTTCAACGATGAGAGGACTTCAACGGTCATCTGCGATCCCTCGGCGCCGGGTTTTCGCCGCTCGCGCCCTTGGCAGGTCAGCTACATCGCCCTCGACGACCACCGGCGCATTTACGATTTCCTCGAAGAAACCGGGCGCATCCAGATACCAAGAGACACCTGGACCGACAGATCCGGCTACCTCCGGCACCGCAGCGACATGTGCCTGCGCAGCCTGATTGCCCGGCACGAGCCGGAGACCGATCTCGACCGCGTGGACACCATCTGGTTACAGACCTGGATCCATCGCAATGCCGATCTGGTGGCCCGTGACGGATCTTACCCCGTGCTGCAGGCGGCCGTGCGGCGGCTTTCATCCAAGGATCGATTGGACATGGACGATGTTCATCCCAAAGACCGGTTCCTGCTGGTGCGGGCAAAACCCGAACATCCGGACAAGTGGCTGACCAGCCGGCTGATCAGCGTCCTGGTGCCGGACGATTTCGTTTCCCGTTTCGTTTTCGACAAGCCGGGTTTCTACGCCTATTACGAGACGCTCGGCGAAACCTTCCGCAGCCACGTCGTGACGACACTCGTCGAGTCCTACCTGCGGGACAAGCCGGCATTTCGCCGCCGGCTTTACGGATTTGAGGAGAACTGACCCATGTTGGATCCGGTCATCGCCTTTTTCGAGCGGGTTTTCCACGCGATCGGCCACTGGATCGGTATTCTGGTGTCCTGGATCATCTGGCCTTTCGTCGTCGCGACACGCTGGTACAACCACCGGGGGTTCGTGTTGCGCGCGGTCGTCGGGTTGATCGTGGTCGGTGTGATCGTTTTATACGGTCTGTTCGCCTGGCGCATTCTGTGGATCCGCGATTTCGATCCCGACTATGTCGCCGCCTACAATCTGGAAGGTCTGCACACACGGGCAGGCGAACAGGTGTCGATCGAAAACAGCGCCTCGACCACGCGCACCTGCGGTCGTTCGGCCATTGTCGATGTCGTTGCAGACCTGATTGAATTCAACGTCGACCAGAACGCATGGATTTCATCCACCCTTCTCTACAAACTGGGTTTCTTCGGCCTGCCGTGGGACGCAACACCGTACATGGACAACAAGGCGTCGTTCCAGCGCGGCATCCATCAGGCAGTGCGACGAACCGCGGTCGAACTGGTCGATTCGCTGGGGCGCCGACGTGGCACATCGGCCGTCGACCCGGACCTCGAATTGGCCCGCGGGCGCATTCAATACGACCAGTATACCTGGTATTTCAGCCTGACGCCGTTTGGCCCCATCCGCCCCACGCCAAGCGCCTATCGGGAGGGCATGGATCTTCTGCGCACGTTTAACGGCCGTCTTGAATCCTGCGATGCCGTCTTCGATCCGCGAGCCGATAATCTGATCCGCTTCGTTGACCGGGTGGCCGCCGATATCGGCTCGACGTCGGCCGAACTGCGCGACCGTTCGGCACGCAGCAATGCCGGCTGGTTCGACACCCGTGCGGACAATCAGTTCTGGTTCACCTACGGCCAGCTTTATGCCTATTACGGGATCCTCAAGGCCGCCCATGCGGACTTCGCCGACACCATCGAGAGCCGCCAGCTCGAGGAGGTCTGGAACACCATGGAGGATCAGTTACGGGCGACGCTCGACCTGCAGCCGGTGATCGTCTCTAACGGGCGCGAAGACGGATGGATCATGCCGTCGCACCTGGCGACTGTCGGGTTCTACCTGCTAAGGGTACGCTCCAATCTGGTGGAAGTCCGCTCGATTCTCGACCGCTAATCCGACTGCGCTTCTCCTGCGTAGTGTTAAACATAGGAGAACACGGATGACCAAAAATCAATCGAACGTACTCATCGATCTTTCACGGATGATGATCAAACAGGCGAGAATGCTGCGCGACGCCGGGCTGGTAGCGGACGCGAAGGCGCTGGCGCAACGCGCCATCATGCTGGATTCGTGCGGCTGGGCGGCCCGCTCCTTGGAGCCGGTGCGAGTTCCGGTCAGGCGTCCCCGCTGATCCGTCCGGCGACGGCGTAGACAACCAGGATAGCAACCGGCAAGAGCAGGCTGGCAAAGCCAAACGCACCGAATGAAAGGCCGCCGCTCAGTGCGCCAGCCAGAAATCCGATGACAATCGCCATCTGGTGCCGGATTGTTTTATGTTTGTTTGTTGGCTTGCCGCCGCTTTCCGAGGCCGCCGCTGGCAGATTGTCGTAGTAGAACGAGGCGATGGAAATCGCCAGTTGACCGACATTTCCTGTCATGACCGTCGTATGCGGGTGTGAAATGATCTGATGGCGCATCATGATCATCTGCAAAGAGCAGGCGAGGACCACCGGAGCCGCAACGGCCATGGTCTCAGGAGCGTCGGTGCGGGTTAGGGGCCCGAGGTTCGCGGCCAGGATCAATGCGATCATCAGCAACAGGGATTCGGCCAGCAAAGCGGCGCGAATGGCCTTCGGTGACGGTCTAGCGACGTTGCGAAACGTCCAACTCCAGAACGCACAGGCAAGGACAAACAGCGGAAGCACCAGCGATCGGGTGACGATTTCCGGCGATTGTTCGACCAGTTCGACACCGACCAGAATGATGTCGCCGGTGATGAACGACGTGAAAATGCCAAACAGGCCGATAAAGCACGCCACCTCGGTATAGGCCGATGAAAATGCCAGTGCGGAGGGAAAGGCCGTCCCATCGAAGTCGAATATACGGCGGGTCAATGGGCTTGTTGGTTCCTGTTCAGGTCGTATTGCAACTACCTGACAACATTGCAGAACATCCGATCGGCAAAGTCAAACTGGCAGGAATGACAGGGACTTGATCTCCTCCATCACCGCATAGGTGTGGGTCTCACGGACACCCGGCAGCGGCAGAATGACCTCCGACAGAAACGCCCGGTAGGCGTCCATACCGCCGACCCGCGCCTTCACAAGATAGTCGAAACCGCCGGCCACCATGTGGCATTCCATGACGTCGTCGCTGCACCTGACCGCCGCGGCGAAGGCCTCGAAGGTCTCCGGTGTCGTGCGGTCCAGCTTGACCTCGACGAACACCAGCAGGCCGCGTCCGAGCTTCTCCGGCGACAGGCGGGCTGAAAAACCCTCCACATAGCCTTCGCGAACGAGCCGTTTGACGCGCTCCGCGGTGGCCGTCGGTGACAGGCTGACGCGTTCGGACAGTTCGATGTTGGACAGCCTGCCATCCTCCTGAAGCGTGCGGAGGATCTTACGGTCGATTCGGTCGATCTCTTTCATGATTCCCTAGCATCACCCATATTTGCTGAATAATCGTCTAATTCCGCTTGAAAAGAACGTGAAAAGCAAGGCCTGATTTCGGGTAGAATGAAGCAAACAGACGAGGCTCGTGATGAACGCACCTGTAGCACTAAGCCAGTTCAATGCACCCTATGCCGGCGACGACGACACCCTGATTGCCGAATTCGCGCGCGCGTTGCAGTTCGATGCGGCCGCCAATCAACGGATCGATACGGACGCGACCCGCTTCGTGGACGCGATCCGCAACGGTGCCGGATCGATCGGCGGCGTTGAGGACTTCCTGCGCGAATACGGACTGTCGACGCCGGAGGGGCTGGCGATGATGGTGCTCGCCGAAGCGCTGCTGCGCGTTCCCGACGCGGAGACCCAGGATGCCCTGATTGAGGACAAGCTGAAGGAGGGCAACTGGAGCAGCCACGAAGGGCAGGGCGACACCTGGTTCGTCGCCGCCTCCGCTTGGGCATTGGGTGTGACGGCGCGCGTCATTCGCCCGGGCGAAACGCCCGAATCGGTGATTCAGGGAGTCGTCAAACGGCTCGGTCTGCCGACGGTACGCACGGCGACGCGCCAGGCCATGCGCTTTCTCGGGCATCATTTCGTGCTCGGCGAAACCATCGAAGACGCCCTGTCACGGGCGGCGAGGAACGAGTCGCGCGGCTATCGTCACTCATTCGACATGTTGGGCGAAGGCGCCCGCACCCAGGCGGACGCAAAACGCTACTGGCAGGCCTATGCCGATGCCATCGAAGCCATCGGCGAGGCCGTCGGCAAGACGGACCTGCCCGATCGCATGGGCATTTCGGTGAAACTGTCGGCGCTGCACCCACGCTACGAAGCGACCCATCGGGACCGGGTGATGGCAGAGCTCGTTCCGGATCTGCTGAAACTGGCGCAGCGGGCCCGAGTGCACAATCTGAATTTCACCGTCGATGCGGAAGAAGCGGACCGGCTGGAACTGTCGCTCGACGTCATTGCCGCGGTCTTCAGCGATTCCAGCCTCGAGGGCTGGGACGGGTTCGGGCTTGCTATCCAGACGTATCAGAAGCGTGCTCCGGCGGTCATCGACTATATCGACCGGCTTTGCCGCGACCTTGGCCGCAAGATGATGGTGCGGCTGGTCAAAGGTGCCTATTGGGACACCGAAATCAAGTTTGCGCAGGAGCGTGGTCTACCGGATTATCCGGTGTTTACGCGCAAGGCCGCCACCGATGTGTGCTATCTCGCCTGCGCGCAAAAACTGCTGGCGATGCGGCAACACCTCTACCCGCAGTTTGCCACGCACAACGCTCTGACGGTGGCGACCATTCTGGAAATGGCAGGTGACGATAAGGGCGGCTTCGAATTCCAGCGGCTGCATGGCATGGGAGAGCCGCTCTATGAGGCCGTGACAAGGGGCAACCGTCCCGTGCCGTGCCGAATCTATGCACCGGTGGGCGGGTATCGGGATCTGCTGGCCTATCTGGTACGCCGGTTGCTGGAAAACGGCGCCAACTCCTCTTTCGTTGCGGTTGCCGGCGATAGCAGCGTGCCGATCGAAGACCTGTTGGAACGGCCCCTTGACAGCCTTGGTTTCCGCTCAGGCGAGAGCGCCCGCCACAAAAACATCGTACTTCCCGCCGGGATTTATCCCGACCGCAGCAACAGCGACGGTTTGGAATTCGGACATCGGAGCGACCTGCAGGCTTTAACGCGTGGCATGGAGATCACCCATCGGATCGTCGACGCGGTGCCGCTCGTACCAGGCTGGGCGAGCCTCGGTGAAACGCTGGAGGTGCACGCACCGGCCGATCCATCGGTCAAGGTCGGCGGTGTCACCGTTTCCCGTGCCAGCGACGTCGACCATGCGGTTGGCGTGGCCCGCGGCGGCTTCGAGCGCTGGTCGCGGACCGCGGTCGACGTCCGCGCAGCAGCTCTGGAGCGGGCTGCCGACTACCTGGAAGAGAACCGTGACCGGCTAATGGCGCTGTTGTCGCTGGAAGCCGGCAAGACCCTCGACGATGGTATTGCCGAAATTCGCGAGGCCGTCGATTTCTGTCGCTACTACGCGGCCCGTGCGCGCGATCAGTTCGGTGAACCGATGGTCATGCCCGGACCGACAGGTGAAGAGAACCGTTACGGGTGGCGCGGGCGCGGCGTGTTCGCCTGCATCAGTCCATGGAACTTCCCGCTGGCGATCTTTCTCGGCCAGGTCACTGCGGCCCTGGCTGCCGGCAATGCGGTCGTCGCCAAGCCCGCCGAACAGACGCCGCTGATCGCCTACGAGGCCGTCCGGCTGCTGCATCTCGCCGGCGTACCTGAGGACGTGTTGCTGTACCTGCCCGGAGACGGCGAAATCGGCGCCGCGCTCACCGCGCATGAACGCATCGACGGTGTCGCCTTCACCGGTTCGACAAGCACGGCCCACGCCATCAACCGGACCCTGGCGGCAAAGGACGGACCGATCGTACCGCTTGTCGCCGAAACCGGCGGTCTCAACGCGATGGTTGTCGATGCGACGGCATTGCCCGAGCAGGTGACCGACGACGTGATCATGTCGGCCTTTCGCTCGGCCGGTCAGCGCTGTTCCGCACTGCGCATTCTGTTCCTGCAGGAGGACGTGGCCGACCGCATGTTGGAGATGATCGAAGGAGCTGCGCGCGAACTGCATCTGGGCCTGCCGCAACGTCCGGAAACCGACGTCGGACCGATCATCGACGAAGGGCAGCGCGCCATGCTGAGCGATCATATCGAGGCGATGCGCGCATCCCAGACCGTGCGCTATGCGGGAACGGCACCGCAAACCGGCACCTTTTTCGCCCCCCACATCATCGAACTGGACAAGGCCTCGGCGCTCAGGGAGGAAGTATTCGGTCCGATCCTGCACGTGGTGCGCTGGAAAGCCGGACAGCTGGCGCGTGCGCTCGACGACATCGCGGCCACCGGTTACGGCCTGACGCTCGGCGTGCATTCACGCATCGAGGCGGTTATCGACGCTGTGGTCGACCGGCTCGACACCGGCAACATCTACGTCAACCGCAACACGATCGGCGCGGTGGTCGGAACCCAGCCGTTCGGTGGATCGGGCCTATCGGGCACCGGCTTCAAAGCCGGCGGTCCGGCCTATCTCACCCGCTTCGCCCAGGAACAGGTGGTGTCGATCAACACGGCCGCTGCCGGCGGCAATGCCAGCCTGATGGCGATGGGTGACGGGTAGCCTTCGTGAAATTTCTGTTGATTTTTTCATAGGCCATGTGGTTGTGTGCCGTCGCGGTGCGTCGGGGGAAGCCGCGGACCTGCAATACTTGTCGCAATAAATGCAGTAAGAGGCAGATTTGAGCGGGCCGTCGCCGATGAAAGGCGGCTATGAGCCAGCAGCCCCTTTGTTGCCCTATGAGGAAATTGAACATGGCCGACGTCAAATCCGATATCGAAATTGCCCGTGCAGCCGACAAAAAGCCGATCATGGAGATCGGCGCCAAGCTCGGTATTCCCAGCGACAGCCTGCTGCCCTACGGGCATGACAAGGCCAAGGTTTCCGCTGAATTCATCGCCGCCCAGAAGAGCTGCGAGGATGGCAAGCTCATTCTGGTGACCGCCATCAATCCGACTCCGGCGGGCGAGGGCAAGACGACGACGACGGTCGGCCTCGGTGACGGCCTCAATCGCATTGGCAAAAAGGCGGTGATCTGCATCCGCGAGGCGTCGCTGGGCCCCTGTTTCGGCATCAAGGGCGGGGCGGCCGGCGGCGGCTACGCCCAGGTGGTGCCGATGGAAGACATGAACCTGCATTTCACCGGCGATTTTCACGCCATCACCTCGGCCCACAACCTGCTGTCGGCGATGATCGACAACCATATCTACTGGGGCAACGAACTGGGCATCGACATGCGCCGGGTTGCCTGGCGGCGAGTCATGGACATGAACGACCGGGCGTTGCGCGAAATCGTCTGTTCGCTGGGCGGTGTCGCCAACGGTTTCCCGCGGGAGGCCGGCTTCGATATCACGGTGGCCTCGGAAGTGATGGCCATCCTGTGCCTGGCCAACGACCTGGAAGACCTGGAACAACGCCTCGGTAATATCATTATCGGCTACCGGCGCGACAAAACGCCGGTCTATTGCCGCGATCTCAAGGCCGATGGCGCCATGGCGGTGCTCCTGAAGGATGCCATGCAGCCCAACCTGGTGCAGACGCTGGAAAACAACCCGGCTTTTGTGCATGGCGGACCCTTCGCCAACATCGCCCATGGCTGCAATTCGGTGGTGGCCACGACGACGGCCCTCAAACTCGGTGACTATGTGGTGACGGAAGCCGGTTTCGGCGCCGACCTGGGTGCCGAAAAATTCTTCGACATCAAGTGCCGCAAGGCCGGCCTCAGGCCGGATGCGGCGGTCATCGTCGCCACCGTCCGGGCCATGAAAATGAATGGCGGCGTCAAGAAGGAGGACCTCGGGGCGGAGGATGTGGAAGCCGTGGAGCGCGGTTGCTCTAATCTCGGACGGCACGTGCAGAACGTCAAGAAATTCGGCGTTCCGGTGGTCGTTGCCATCAACCACTTCATCTCCGATACCGATGCCGAAATCCAGGCCGTGAAAGACTATGTCGCAACGCTCGGCACCGAGGCGATCCTGTGCCGCCACTGGGCGGAAGGGTCGGCCGGGATCGAAGACCTGGCGCACAAGATCGTCGAACTGGCCGAATCAGGCGCGTCGCAATTCGCGCCGCTCTACGCTGACGAGATGCCGCTGTTCGAGAAGATCGAAACCATCGCCACGAATATCTACCACGCTTCGGAGGTGATCGCCGACAAGTCGGTACGCGACCAGTTGCGCCAATGGGAGCAGCAGGGCTACGGCAATCTGCCGATTTGCATGGCCAAAACGCAGTATTCCTTTTCCACCGACCCCAATCTGCGCGGCGCCCCGACCGGGCATGCGGTGCCAATCCGTGAAGTGCGTCTCTCCGCCGGAGCCGGTTTCATCGTGGTGATCACCGGTGCCATCATGACCATGCCCGGACTCCCGCGCAAACCGGCCTCGGAAAAAATCCGTCTCAACGAAGCGGGTTACATCGAGGGCCTGTTCTGACAAAATAGCATCTTGCGCGGGACCGGCGCGGAGGTTAACACTCAGGCATGACGCACGCGCACGACAATATGGTTTGGTGGTGGGCCCGCTAAAGGCGGCCGCAACCAGTCCTGCGTGACAGATTTGCAAAGCCGCCGTGGGGTTCCCGGCGGCTTTTTCCTGCCGGAACCTCATATTGCTCAAGAGGGAAAACGATGACGGCAGCCAAGGCAGAACCGGACATTTTCGTAACGCGGGGCGGCGTCGAGGTCGAACGCAGCCGTACGGCCACCAACTACCACGGGGCAATCGATACCTATATCGACGCCCTGGACAGCCGTCGCGGCGCGGTGTTCTCCTCCAACTACGAATACCCGGGGCGCTACACCCGTTGGGACACGGCGATCGTCGATCCGCCGCTGTCGATCACCGGCCATGGAAGGGCCATGCGCCTGGAGGCCCACAACGAGCGCGGCGAGGCGCTGCTGTCGATCGTCGGACGACGTCTCGAACGCCAGTCGGATGTAACGCTGGGCAGGCGGGCGAGCCGCAGCCTCGAACTGACGGTCAAGGATCCAGCGCACGGCTTCACCGAGGAGCAGCGTTCCAGAGTACCAACGGTCTTTTCGGTTCTGCGCGCCATCGTCGATCTGTTCCATTCAGAGGAGGACAGCAATCTCGGCATGTACGGCGCCTTCGGCTACGATCTGGCTTTCCAGTTCGATCATGTGCCGCTGAACACGGACCGCGATGAAAACCAGCGCGATCTGGTGCTGTTCCTGACCGACGAAATCCTGGTTGTCGATCACCATACCGCCCGCGCGTGGATCGATCGCTATGAGTTCACCCGCCGCGATTTCACGACGATCGGCAAATCGCGGGAGGTTGAAGCCGAGCCCTTCAGCTTTGCGAAAACCGATCCGCCGCGCGGCGACCACAGGCCCGGGGAGTACGCCGACCTGGTGCGCAAGGCGAAGGAGAGCTTCAAACGCGGTGACCTGTTCGAGGTGGTGCCGGGCCAGATGTTTTTCGAGCGGTGCACAAGCCAGCCCTCGGCGATCGCCCGCCGGCTCAAGGAAACCAATCCGTCGCCCTATTCCTTTTTCATCAATCTCGGGGAAGGCGAATATCTGGTCGGCGCGTCGCCGGAAATGTTCGTGCGGGTGACCGGAAGGCGTGTGGAGACCTGCCCGATCTCCGGAACCATCAAGCGGGGCGAGGACGCGATTTCCGATTCAGAGCAGATCCTCAAGCTGCTCAACTCCAAAAAGGACGAGTCCGAACTCACCATGTGCTCCGATGTCGACCGCAACGACAAGAGCCGGGTCTGCGAGCCGGGATCGGTGCGGGTTATCGGGCGCCGCCAGATCGAGATGTATTCGCGGCTGATCCACACGGTCGACCATATAGAAGGCCGGTTGAAGGACGGGCTGGACGCGTTCGACGCGTTTTTGAGCCACGCCTGGGCGGTAACGGTCACCGGCGCCCCGAAACTGTGGGCCATGCGCTTCATCGAGGAGCACGAAAAGAGCCCCCGCGCCTGGTATGGCGGTGCCATTGGCATGGTCAACTTCAACGGTGACATGAACACCGGTCTCACACTGCGTACCATCCGCATCAAGGACGGCATTGCCGAAGTGCGGGCCGGTGCGACGCTGCTCTACGACTCGGTGCCGGAGGACGAGGAGGATGAAACAGAACTGAAGGCCTCGGCCATGCTGGCGGCGATCCGCGATGCCAGCCAGAGCAATACCGCCCAGGTTTCTCGCGCTGCGGCACAGGTCGGCGAAGGGACGCGTATCCTGCTGGTCGATCACGAGGACTCCTTTGTCCATACGCTCGCCAACTATTTTCGCCAGACCGGCGCCGCGGTGACCACGGTGCGCACGCCGATTGCCGACGCCGTGTTCGATGACGTGCAGCCGCAGATGATCGTGCTGTCACCGGGACCCGGCCGGCCAGCCGATTTCGATTGCCGGTCGACGATCAAACGTGCGCGAAAGCGGGAGCTTCCGATCTTTGGCGTGTGCCTGGGACTGCAGGCCCTGGCCGAGGCCTATGGCGGCGAGTTGCGCACGCTGGCGGTGCCGATGCACGGCAAACCGTCGCGTATCCGGATCCTGGATCCCGGGACGGTGTTTTCCGGTCTTGGCAAGGAAGTGACGGTTGGCCGCTACCATTCGATTTTTGCCGATCCGGTGACCTTGCCGCAGGAGTTTAACGTTACCGCAGAGGCCGAGGACGGAACGATCATGGCGATCGAGCACAAGTCTGAGCCGGTCGCCGCGGTGCAGTTTCATCCGGAGTCGATTATGAGCCTCGGGCAGGAGGCCGGTTTGCGCATGATCGAAAACGTCGTCGCCCATCTGGTGCGCCGCGGGCCGTGACCAGGAATCGGTTGCCGTTGCCATAAGTCCCGGCTATAAAGCGGCCATGTTCGGAACCATGACACAGTCGCCCTGCAATTCTTTCGGCACTCGCGTGCCGGCGGCGCCCGTGCATGCGCTTTCCAACCTACTCCTCGGCCTTACTGGCGATCGCCGGTCCCGTTAGAGGAGCGACCGGCGGTCGATATGCCGCTGCCGGCGTAGGCTCCTTTCGCAAACACACGTGTATCGAATGCGCTTGGACATGGCCTTACCAATATGGGGCTGCTCCAATAAGACCGACGAGAGACTGACATGGACGAGACAGTAAATCCTAACGCGCGAACCGGCATGCCGGGGGCTTCCGCAAAATACCAACCCTATCCGCTGATCGATCTCAGCGATCGCACTTGGCCGTCGCAACGCATCGAAGAGGCACCGATCTGGTGTTCCGTCGACTTGCGTGACGGCAACCAGGCGCTGGTCAATCCGATGGGCCATGAGCGCAAATCCCGCATGTTCCGACTGTTGCTCGATATGGGTTTCAAGGAGATCGAAATCGGGTTTCCATCCGCCTCGCAGACGGATTTCGATTTTGCCCGCTGGTGCATCGAACAGGGCGGCGTGCCGGACGACGTGTCGCTGCAGGTGCTGGTGCAATGCCGGCCGGAACTGATCACGCGCACCTTTGAATCGCTGCAAGGCGCGCATCGACCGATCGTGCACTTTTACAACTCGACCAGCGAGTTGCAGCGCCGTGTCGTCTTCGCCAAGGACGTGTCGGGCATCAAGCAGATTGCCGTCGACGCGGCCAAGATGGTCACCGACCTGGCGGCGGCCGCCGGCGGCGGGTACCGCTTCCAGTACTCGCCGGAGAGCTTTACGGGAACCGAACTGGATGTGGCGCTGGAGATCTGCAATGCCGTCATCGAGGTGGTTCAGCCGACCGCCGATGACAAGCTGATCGTCAACCTGCCGTCGACGGTCGAAATGACCACGCCCAACATTTATGCCGATCAGATCGAGTGGATGTGCCGGCAGCTCGACAACCGTGACAACCTGATCATATCGCTGCATCCGCACAACGACCGCGGCACTGGAATTGCCGCCACCGAACTCGCCCTGATGGCCGGGGCCGACCGCGTCGAGGGCACGCTGTTCGGCAATGGCGAGCGCACCGGTAATGTCGACGTGGTCACCCTGGCGCTCAATATGTTCACCCAGGGGATCGATCCGAAATTGGACTGTTCGGACATTGAACGGATCAAGTCCGTCTACGAACACTGCAACCAGATGCTCATCCCGGAACGGCATCCCTATGTCGGCGAACTGGTCTACACCGCCTTCTCCGGATCGCATCAGGACGCCATCAACAAGGGCATGAAAGCGATCCGGGTCGCCAATAAGGAACTGTGGGAGGTGCCGTATCTGCCGATCGACCCGCAGGACGTCGGCCGCACCTATGAGGCGATCATCCGCATCAACTCGCAGTCGGGCAAGGGCGGTATCGCCTACGTGCTGCACGAAGACTACGGCCTGAACCTGCCGCGCGGGTTGCAGATCGAGTTCCAGACCCACGTGCAGCGCATCACCGAAGAGACAGAGGAGGAACTGCCCTCCCAACTCATCCATGAAAGGTTCATGCACCGCTACGTCGAGCAGCCGGGAGCACGTTTCACCTATGTTGACCACCACACCTACCCGGCGGTCGGTCAGAAAGGCGTTCGTGAATGCGAAGCGGTGATCACCGACGGCGGCGAACGGGTGACCATCGTCGGACGCGGAACCGGACCGATCGACGGATTCGTGCATGCGCTCTCGCAACACATGGGTGTCGACTTCACCGTGGCCGACTATTCGGAGCACTCGCTCCAGCACGGATCGAACGCGGCGGCGATCTGCTATGTCGAGGTCGAACATGACGGTGGGCGCCTTTTCGGCGTCGGCATCAGTACGAACATCGTGGCGGCCTCGCTTGAAGCGGTCGTGTCGGCGGCCAATCGGCTGCTCGACCACGTTTAACAAAGCGGAGGGACGGCGGCGTGGCAAATCCGGCGGTCGATCAAAACCTCTACGCGGTCGAGGTCGGTGACGGCGACGCAACGCCGCTCGTCTTTCTGCACGGCTTCGGTGCCGGCGCTTTTGTCTGGGCGGACCTGCAGGAGGACTTTGCCGACGAACGACGGTCGCTGGCTTACGCCCTACCGGGGCACGGCCGCTCGCGCAACGCCGATGGCATCGGCAGCGCCGGTCACATGGCCAGGGCGATCACCCGTGATCTGCAGCATCGCGGTATCCCCCGGGCGCACCTTGTCGGACACTCGCTGGGTGGCGCAGTCGCCGCGAAAATCGCCCTGGGAAATCCGCACCTGGCGGCGTCGATGACCCTCCTGGCACCGGGTGGATTCGGTCCGGAGATGAACCACCGGCTCCTGCACCGCTACGCTTCGGCGATCGCTCATGGTGACCTGATGGCGGCGCTCGAAAACATGTTCGGTTGGAACGCTTCCATTCCCGAGCGGCTGGTCGCCGGTCTGACCGAGAGACGCAAGGCGCCCGGCGCCTGCGAACCCTTGTTCGCCATTCTGTCCGCCATCGTCGTTGAAAGGGATGGGCACCTGTTGCAGGGCACCATCGACCGTCGGGAACTGGCGGGTCTGACGATGCCGGTCAAGGTGCTCTGGGGCACGCAGGACAGGGTTCTGCCGACCCGCCAGGCACACCGGCTTCCGCCGCTGTTTGCTGCCCATGTTTTCGAGGACACCGGCCATATGCTGATCGAGGAGCGGCCGACAGAAATCGCGCTGTTGACCCGCCAGAACATAAGGTCCGGGGAGGTCATCGGTGGCGGCTGACGATCAGATTCCGAACTTCGGTCGATGTCCTTGTAATCTCAGGCGAAACGGTCGGCGTCGGGATTGTGCGATCAATCAGATTCCGAATCCGATAATCTTGCTAACAGGCTGATATCGCTGGTTTCCCAGTGTCAGTCATCGTCCTTCCAGCCGACATCGCTGTGCGTGCCGTCGCAGAAAGGCTTGTTTTGGGAGTGTCCGCAGCGGCACAGAACGTATTTACGGTCCGACTGACCTTCGGCCCAGAAATCAGCCTCGATCGGGATATTGTGCACCCGGTAGGGGCCGTCCTTGTCAACGGATATGAAAACAGCCTCGCCGGTCAGTGTTTGCGGTTCACTGCCGGTCCTGGCATAGCGCAACGCACCGGAGGGACATGCCGCGATGACTTCGCGGATCTGATCTTCGGTGCCGTTGTCCGGCTGGATCCAGGGTTTCTGGTCGAGGCTGAAGACACGTTGTGCACCCTTGCCGCATTCTCCCGCGTGCGAGCACAGCAGGCTGTTGTAGAAGATGGTAAAATCCTTGCCGGCGTAACTGTGCACCTTGTCCTTGTCGGCAATACCGGCGGCAGCGGCGCTGTCGAAGCCGTTGTTGGCGTGGGTGCCGTCACAGAAGGGTTTGTTTTGCGAGCCACCGCAACGGCATAGGGCCATCACTGGCTTGGCTTCTGCGGCGGAACCGTCGGCCAGCCGCAAATCGCCAAGGTTCTTGACCACCAGTGGGCCGTTTTCGCGTTCTTCGATGATCGGTTGTCCGTCGCTCATGGGCGGCTCCACTGTTGCGTCATGTTGCTGCGTGCGAACAAAGATGGCCCATTTTTTTGCCACGTCAATCGCGTTGCCGTCTTGAATTGACGCGCCATAGAAATGATATTGACGGCAATCTTTCGCAACAGAGGATGATTTTCATGAACGCCATTGTAATCATTCCGACCGGGCGCGCGGGAACACGCCGCCGATAGCAGCGAAAGGGAGCCGTTCATGCGGTTCCCGAATTCTCTCTCGATCCGGTCATAGGCCTGCCACCGGCCCCGCTGCCTCACAGCGCGGCCACCCTGGATTTGTGTCTATTTCAAAGAGAGAGACATGCACGACATTCAATCATTGCTCGCCGATCTGGGCTGGAGCAGTTTCTTTCAATCGCAGCTCGATATAGCGGAAATCGAGTCCCGCACGCCGCTGCGGGTACTGGCCGCCCACCGCGACGCGTTCGACATCATCGGTCCGGCGGGCGAGGGACGGCTGGTGCGGACAAGCGCTTGCGACGCCGCCGGCATCACGGTCGGTGACTGGTTGTTGCTCGATGGCGACGGGCGCTTTCAGCGCCGGCTCGAACGCAAGAGCGTCTTTAAACGCCGTGCCGCCGGCACCGGGCGGTCCGTACAGCTGATCGCCGCCAATGTGGATACGCTGTTCGTCGTGTCGTCCTGCAACAGGGATTTCAATCCTGCGCGATTGGAACGCTATCTGGCACTGGCGCGCGAGGCCGATGTGACGCCGGTCGTCGTCCTGACCAAGGCCGATCAATGCCCGGCGCCGGAGGATTATCGCCGACGGGCCGAACGGTTGTTGCCAAACCTGCTGGTGGAGACGGTGGACGCGCGCGACCACACCGACATTGCTCGCCTTGCAGGCTGGTGTGGAAAAGGACAGACCGTCGCCCTCGTCGGCTCATCGGGTGTCGGCAAATCGACGCTGATCAACACCATGAGCGGCCATGCCGACCTGGCGACCGGCGCGGTACGCGCCGACGACGAGCGGGGCCGGCATACCACGACCGGACGTGCCCTTGTCCGGCTGGAGGCCGGAGGCTGGCTGGTCGATACGCCCGGGATGCGCGAACTGCAGATGCTGGACACGGCGGATGGTATCGCATCCGTGTTCGCCGATGTCGTCGATCTGGCGGCGTCGTGCCGGTTTTCCGATTGCAGTCACACAAGTGAACCCGGCTGTGCCGTACGCGCCGCGATTGACGAGGGAAACCTCGACGCAAGGCGACTGCAGAACTATCGCAAGCTGATGTCGGAAGAACGGCTCAATCGCGAGAGCATTGCCGAAAGGCGAGCGCGTGAGCGGTCGTTCAGCCGCATGGTCAACGCCACGATGCGCGCCAAGCGACGTCAACGGTAGGGAACGGGTTACTGAGACAGATCACAGCGCGCGCTCAACGATGACCAGCGCGCTGTCTTCCTCGTCGGGCAGGCAGCTGAATTGCAGGGCGTCCATGAACTTCAGCATGGGTTCATTCTCTGCCAGCACTGTCCCCCGCATGACCGACAAGCCGTGCGCGCGTGCTGTATCCAGCAGCGCCAGCATCAGCCTCCTGCCGATGCCCTGGTTGCGTCGTCGTTCGGAAACGACGATGGCAAATTCACAACTGATTCCATTGGGATCGATGGTGTAGCGGGCGCCACCCTGCTGAACGTCGAGGCCGTTTTCCTGCGTGAACGCGAGCAGCGCCATTTGGCGTTCGTAATCAATCTGGGTGGACTCGACCAGCATCTCCGGAGTGAGTTCGTTCAGCGCATACATGAAACGAAGCCGTCTGGCTTCGGCGGACAGATCCTTGAAGAACTGCCTTTCGCTTTCGGCATCCTCCGGTCTGACCGGCCGGATGAGCAGGGTTGTTCCATCGGCCAGATCGCACGTCTGCTCGAGGTGTCGAGGATAGGGCCGGATGGCCATGTGCTCATGCTGTCCGGTCTGCGCCGGCGGCCCAACGCGCATGCGTGCGCCGAGGCAAATGGCGCCGTCGGGCCCGACGAGAAACGGATTGATATCAACCTCAATGACCTGCGGAAATTCGCAGACGAGGTCGGAGAGGCGCAGCAACGCGCTGGTCACCGCCTCTCGGTTGGCCGGCGGATTGCCTCGATACGCGGCGAGCAACCTGGCAATGCGTGTCCGGTCGATCAGTCGGTCGGCCAGCACGTCGTTGAGCGGCGGAAGCGCCACGGCCGTATCCTGAAGCGCGCCACCGACGGTCCCACCCGCGCCGAACAGAATGACCGGCCCGAACCGGGCATCGCGTGCCGCACCCATCATCAGTTGCCGGCTGTGCGGCATCCAGACCATAGGTTCAACGGTGACGCCGCGGATCTCGACCTCCGGCCTCCGACTCCTGACCGTCTGCGTTACTTCGCTCCAGGCGGCGGTGAGGTTGCTGTTGTTTCTGATGTTCAACCATACGCCGTCGACGTCAGATTTGTAGGTGACCTCAGGTGCGTCGATCTTGATCGCAACCGGAAAACCGAGCTCCCAGGCGGCCTTTTTCGCCTGCGCGCAGCTACCCGCTTGCCGCGGCATGTTGACCGGAATGCGAAACGCCTGGAGAACCCGTTTGGCTTCGAGATCGGACAGTATCTCGCGGCCGGCATCGAGCGCCAATTCGATGGTTTTTCGAGCGCTCTCGATATCGGGCCGGTCGCCAGCCGACAGGGGTTGTGGTGTCTCCAGGGCCAGTCGTCGATTGCGCTCCCGTTGTGCGAGGTAGGAGAAGGCTTCGACTGCCCGTTCCGGTGTTTGAAAATCTGGAATGCCGTTCGCCGTCAAGCGTCGACGGGCCCGGCGGGTCGAGCTGTCGCCCATCCAGCACGCAAGAACCGGCTTACGGCTGTTCGAAGCGGCATCTATCACCGTTTTGGCGGTGGCGTCGGCGCGAGTTTTGGCCTGCGGCGTCAACAGAACCAGCACGCCAT
Source organism: Hoeflea sp. (assembly GCA_965249925.1). Classification (GTDB taxonomy): domain Bacteria; phylum Pseudomonadota; class Alphaproteobacteria; order Rhizobiales; family Rhizobiaceae; genus Hoeflea_A. Next base: position 7,734,015 of record OZ252260.1, on the reverse strand, counting down.
CGAATTGAGGATCCTCGAGGCAGGTTTCCACGGCGGTGCGGTAGCTCTGCGGCTGCGCAATACCCAGCAGATCGATCGGGTTTTGTCTTGACCAGTGGGCCGGAAGAACTGCGTCCAAGCGGTCGACGGTTTCGTTCGAAGGTGGCGTCAGCGTCAGGTTCAGCGCTTTGGCACGATAGGCCGCCAGCCGACCGGCGCCGCCGCCATTGGTCACGATCGCCAGCCGGTCGCCGCCCGCCCGGGTTTTCGACGAGAGGATCTCGGCGGCTGCAAAAAGCCGTCCGAAGGTGTCAACACGCAGTGCGCCTGCCCGGTCCAGCGCCGCATCGAAGACAACGTCCGGCTTAACGACGTCGCCGGCGCGGGTGCGTGCGGTGCCGGCTACTGCCGGCGAAAGGGCAGTGCGAAGCACGACAACGGGCTTGATTTGCGCCGCCATGCGCAAGGCGCTCAAAAAGGATCGGGCATTTGGGATGTCTTCGACGTAGAGCAGGATCGCCTTGGTGGCGAAATCGGTTGCCAGGAAGTCCAGGACCTCGGCAATGCCGATTTCGGATGTGTCGCCAAGGGAGGTCAGCGTCGAGAAACCAATATGATTGGGCCCGGCATAATCGAGGACGGCGGCGCACAGCGCCGGAGATTGCGATACCATCGCAAGTCCGCCTTGCGGCACCTTTGCGGTCAGGTAACTTGCGTTCAGGCCCACTCCGGGGCGAACCAGTCCGATACTGTTGGGACCGAGGAAGCGAATACCGGTTTTCCCGGCAACCGCCCGCAGGTCACGGTCCAACGCCGCTTTTTGCGGACCTTCGTCGCCTAAGCCGGCCGACATCACAATCGCATGGCGGATACCGGCTTGCGCACAGTCGATAAGGCCCGCTGAAACATCCGAAGGGGCTGATCCGATCACCGCCAGATCGATCTTACCCCGGTAGGCGCCGATCGTGGCATAGCAACGCTTGCCGTCGAATTTGTCCTGGCTAGCATTGACCGGAATCACCGGCCCGGCGAAACCGCCCGAGATAATGTTTGAATAGACCCTGGCACCCAGCGATCGACCCGAAGCTCTGGCACCGAACACAGCGATCGATCGAGGATTGAACAGGTGCTCGAGCCGGTTAGATCCCACGGCATACCTGCCAGTACGAAGGTTCGCGGTGACCGGGACTCCCACGGCCGCCCGATTGCCGGATAACGCTAGCCGACAAATTCACGGCAGCTTTCGACGTCCATCGGCCCGAGGAACCAGCCGGCCATGGGCACGTCGCGGCCATCGCGCCGAACGGCGCTGGCGAACAGCCAGTCGCCCTCGGGCTCATGGGCAAAATCGATTGTGTCTCCGTCCTGGACGTAACCGGTGATGCGGCTCGTTTGCTGTTTGCCGACGCGTAGCGGAATCCACCCCTCGGAGATGATCCCGATGCAGGTCGATTCATAGCCGTCAGCCACCGGCTGGTCACGCATCAGCAGCCGCAGTTGCATGAGGTGGACGTCGATTTGCGTGAGGTCCGTGTCGATGGCGCACTGAAACGCGCTTTCATAATCGCGGATCCGCGCCACCTTGTCGCGCAATTCCCTGGATGCCTCACGCGGTTCCTCCTGGCAGTCGCTGTTGTCGAACAGCGTGATGCCAAGCGGGGATTTGAAGCAGTAACCGACCTGGTTGTAGATGGCGTTGCGCGACAGCCAAAGATCGGAGCACAGATCGCTCGCCCGGGTCGGACCGGCATGCACGACAGTCAGCAGGACGACCGCCGCCAGGCAAAGACCGCCTTGCCTGACCGGACCGATCTCCCTGCAAACTTGTTGCATCCGTTGCCCCACGTCCTCCGAAGTCGAGAGTTGTTAATCCCGAGTATACGATTGTTGGCCGGAAATTGGAGGCAAAAAGGTGTGAATAGGTCAGACAGCCCGTGGTCGATGAATGGCGACGCCAATCATCACCAGCGCAATCCCGAGCAAATCACGAGTGGTCGGAATCTGGGCGAGAACGATGGCCGCGATGATCGTTGCCGTCGCCGGCAGCAGAGCAAGCAGCAGCGCGAAGCTCGCGCGCGGCAACCGTGACATGGCCATCTGATCGCAAACATAGGGAATGACGGAGGAGCAGATGCCCACACCGATGCCGGCAAACACCAGGTCAACATGCGCAAAAGCCCGCCAGGCCTGGAGGAAACCGACAGGCATCAGCATGAGCAAGGCGATGGCCATGGCGGCACCCAATTGCTGGACACCGCTTCCGGCACCCTGTGCCGCGGCGCGATGACCGAGCACCACATAGCCGACGAACAGCGTTGCATTGAGCGTCGCCCAGGCCAGACCCAGTGGATCGCTCTCCCATTTCACATCGATCAGCACGAACACGCCGACCACCGCGAGGCACAGAGCCGCGACGTTGCGTTTGGTGCGTAATCCGTAAAGCGCGATCGCAATGGTGCCGACGAACTCCATCGCCGCCACCAGGCTCATCGGAAGCCGATCGAGGGCCAGATAGAAGGCGGTGTTCATGACCGCCAGGCAGAGCCCCAGACCGATCAGCAACAAACGCGTTCGTCCGTCAGCCATGCGCCAGGTGCGCCAAGGTCGGGTTAATGGTGCGAATATCAGGGCCGCCGATGCGATACGAAACCAGGCGACACCAAGGACGCCGACCGCCGGAAACAGAAGAACCGCAAAGGACGGTCCCAGATAATGAAAAACCGCGCTGACGCCGAACCAGGCCTGCGGTGGAACAGAATTGGCGGCGCGGTTTAGATCGGGGGTCATCAAATGTCTTCGGCTCGCTTTCATCCAAAGCACAAACTTGCAATGAATACCGGCGATTTGATATGTTCAGATTATAATCAAACGCGTGATTTGCCTTCTTATTACAGGTGGGTGAGATGAAACGCCTTCGATTCGAAAATGGCGACCTGGACATAGTGGATCGAAAACTGCTGGTCGCGCTGATCGACAATGCTCGCGTCAGCATGGCGGAGCTTGCCCGCACCGTCGGCCTGTCGCCACCAAGCGTCGCGGAACGCGTCAGGCGTCTCGAGGAGGCGGGTGTTATCGAGGGTTACACGGTCCGGATCAATCCGGAAGCGCTGGGTTTGCCGATCTCGGCCTGGTTGCGCATTCGACCTGTTCCCGGTGCGCTGGAGACGGTTGCCGGTATCCTGAAACAGTTGCCGGAAATTGTTGAATGCGACCGGGTCACCGGAGAGGACTGTTTTCTGGCCCGCGCGCTTGTGCCGACCGTGAAGGACCTGGAAGCCTTGATCGACGAGATCATCCCGCATGCCATGACCAACACATCGATTATCCAGTCGTCACCGGTGCCGCGCCGCTTGCCGCCCGTTTTGCAGGGCGGCGACGACCGATAGGGTCTTGTTTCAGGTCCGGTTGATCGAAACGCCACCGTCGACGTTGATTGCCGCGCCGGTTACGAAACTGGCCCGACTCGACGCCAGGAAGAGTGCCGCTTCAGCGATCTCCTCCGGCTGGGCAATGCGCTTGAGCGCGTGAAGACCCTCCACGAAAGAGCGCGATTCCGGGGTATCGGCGGCGGTCTCTCCCATCGGCGTGTCGGTGCCGCCCGGCAACAGGGCGTTGACGCGAATGCCATGCGGTCCGTATTCGGCTGCCAACACCTGCACCAGCCCGATGATCCCGGCCTTGCTGGCCGCGTAAGCCGCCATACCGGGCATGCCGGCGGTATGCCCCACGAAGGTCGATGTGAAGATGAGGGTCCCTCCGCCACGATGCATCAGGGCAGGCACCTGATGTTTGGCGCCGACGAATGCGCTGGTCAGATTGGTGTCGATGGTGTCTGTCCAGCCCTCCAGCGGGATGCTGTCGATGGGACCCATGGCGCCCAGCGTGCCGGCATTGTTGAAGGCGATGTCGAGGCCGCCGAATTCTGTTTGGGCCCGGTCGACGAGGACACGCGCGAAGTCTTCATCACGCACGTCTCCCGCCACGGCGATGGCGATGCCGCCCTCCTTGTCGATGTCGGCAACCAGGTCCTGCAGCGCTTCCCTGCGCCGTGCGGCGACAACAACCGAGGCGCCTTCCCGGCAAAAGAGCCGGGCAGCCGCGCGACCGATTCCGGAACTGGCTCCGGTAACGATGGCAATCTTGCCGTTGAGCATTTTCATGAGATTTCCTCGCTGTCTCGTTGGGATAACGACAGCGGTATCTAAAGATGCAAAAAGGGGATCGCTTCCCGTTCCTTGTCCTGAAAACGCCCGGTGTGGATCGTTTGTGAAACGCAGCGGCGCGTATTTGGCAACTGCTGGGCAAGGTCCGGTTGCGCTATGCTCAGGATGTGGGCGGGACCAATCTCCGAGAGCGCTGTTTCAACTTAGCTTTCTTCCCGTCCACATTGATCACTGCGGGGATCAGCAAGTGTCGCCATGACCATGTCCCGCTTCGACGCTGCCGCTCAACTTGACTAGTCGACTAGTCATGTATTAGCGTTCGAGCATGGCCCGATCATCGAACTTGCCACGCTATCTGTCGTTGAGTGAGGAAATTCACGCTCGGATTCGGTCCGGTGCCTACGGTGCCGGCGATCGATTGCCGAGCGAGGCGGAGCTTTGTCGCCAGCATGGCGTCAGTCGCGGCACCGCCGTCAAAGCGATCGAGCAGTTGGTGGCGGAAGGTGTTGCCGTTCGCCACCAGGGATCCGGGACTTTTGTGGCCCGGCAGTCGATGCACCGGCGCTCGGGCCGACTGCTGAGTTTCAGCCAAACGGCGACATCGGAAGGACGCGACGCCACGCAACAGGTTCTGAAGATGGAACCCGCAGCCGACGCCCTGGCCCGAGAATTTCTATGCGACGTCCCGGCGGTTTCGCTGGAGCGTTTGCGTTTTGTGAACGGCGTCGCGTGTGCTTATCACCACTCCGTTATTCCGGAGAGGATTGCCCGTCGTGTGCCGGGACTGATGGGCGGTGAGGCGCTGAGCGATCCGCATTTCTCTCTCTATGACTCGTTCGAGCGGGTGGGCTGCGGCGTTGTGCGTGCCGATGAGAGGGTCACGGCGCGTCTCGCCAGCGAGGCGGAGGCGCTTTTGCTGGAGATCGAGTTGCCGGCCGCGGTCATTGTCGTTTTCCGCCGCAGCTACGACGCGTCGGGCAATCTGGTCGAGGCGGTCGAAGCGGTCCATCACAGCGAATACTACACCTATGACATGCGCCTGTTGCGCGGCCCGACGCCCGGTACAGGCAACTTGAACCGTGTGCACAGTTTTGAAGCGGCGGCAAATCGCCAGGCCGGGGCTCGATCCGGCCCGAACAGGGAAAAGGGAGATTGACATGAAACTGCCACAGATCGTGATCGGTGGCCTGACCGCCATGCTTGCAAGCGTATCCTCGGCGGCCATGGCGGCGGATGTTGCGCCTGCCGCGCTTATCATTGCCCAGGGTGGTCTGGGTGACGGTTCGTGGAACGATACGGCCTATGCCGGTTTCGAAGCCGGTCTGAAGAAAGCCGGTATGGACGGCCGGCCGGTTGAATCCAAGGACGTCGCCGCCCAGGGCGAAGAGATCATGCGCCGCGCCGCCGACGGCGGATTCGGTTTAATCATCAGCCTCGAATGGATCCACGGCGAGCCGATGGAGAAACTTGCGGCCGACTATCCGGATACCGACTGGGTGATCATGAACCAGACCCGGGAAGGCGGCAATGTCGCCTCCGTTGTCTTCGCCGAGCACGAAGGGTCCTATCTGGCCGGCGCCCTGGCCGCCCAGGTGACAACCGACACGTCGATCAAGGGCATCAATCCGGAACCGATTATCGGTGTCATCGGCGGCGTCAAGGCACCGGGCATCGACAAGTTCATCGTCGGCTACATCCAGGGAGCGGAAGCGGTCAATCCGGACATCGACGTGAAGGTGGCTTACTCAGACACCTTCGGCGACCCTTCGAAGGGTCAGCAGATGGCGAAAGCCATGTTCGATGACGGCGCCGATATCGTCTACCAGGTGGCCGGCGGCACTGGAATCGGAATCATCGAAGCGGCGAAAGCCGAAGGCCACTACGCGATCGGTGTCGATACCGACCAGGACGGCATGGCGCCCGGTCACGTGCTGACCAGCATGCTCAAACGTGTCGACGTCGCGGTGGAAGATGTCATCACCGATTACGCCGATGGCAAGTTTCCGGGCGGGCAGGTCATGGATTTCGGCTTGGCGCAAAACGGTGTGGCGCTGTCCGACATGAAATACACCAAGGATATGATTCCGCCGGCCTATCTGGAAAAGGTCGACAGCCTCAAGGCCGATATCATTGCCGGCAAGATCGATGTTTGGGACGTGTCTACACAAGGTTATCCGGATTTCTTCCAGTAAGACGCAATCTCGTAGGGCACCGGCCGGTGCCCTGCGAGACATCCGGTTATGAACCAGGTCACCACCCGGTTGGGCACGCGCGATTTGTGCAAGTCCTATGGCGCCGTTGAGGCCAATCGCGACATCTCGATCAATGTCGCGCCGGCTGAGATTCATGCTGTGGTGGGAGAGAACGGGGCCGGAAAATCCACGCTGATGCGCTGTTTGCAGGGGATCGAGAGGCCGGATTCCGGCACGGTGATCGTCGATGACCAGGCGGTGCGGTTTAGCCAGCCGCAGCAGGCTCTGGCGCGCGGTATCGGCATGGTGCACCAGGAGTTCATGTTAGCTCCCGATCTGACACTCCTGGAAAATCTGGTGCTCGGCGACGAGCCGGTGAGGGTCTCGCTGGGAGCCCTGTCGCGCATCGATTGGGGGATGGCGCGCGCTTCCGGCGAGACCCTAGCCGCCCAGGCCGGCGTTCGCATCGACTGGGACCGAAGATCCGGCAGCGCGCCGGTCCATGTGCAGCAGTTCGTCGAGATCCTGAGGCTTCTGCGGCGCGGCACGCGGATCCTCATTCTCGATGAACCGACCGCGGTGCTGGCGCCACAGCAGGTGAACGACCTGTTCGAATTGCTGCGCCGGCTGCGCGACACCGGCACAACGATCATTTTCATCAGCCACAAGCTGCGTGAGGTCATGGCTTTGGCCGACAGTGTCACCGTGCTGCGGCGAGGCGAGGTGACCTATCAGGCCGGGTTGGCCGAAACCGAGGCAGAGACCATTGCCGCCCATATGGTTGGCGGCACCGGCACGGCCATCGCGCCGGTTCGCCAAGAGCCGACCTCTTCAGCGACCGGTGCAGTGGTTCTGCGCGTCTCCGGTCTTGCTGCACCCTCGATTGACAAGTCGTATCCGCTGAACGGCCTCGATTTCGATGTGCGAGAAGGTGAAATCGTCGGCATCGCAGGCGTCGCCGGCAATGGCCAGGACGAGCTTGTCGAATGCCTTGTCGGCCTGCGTGCCTGCGGCGCCGGGCGTATCGACCTGTGCGGTCGCGACGTGACCGGTGCGAGCAACGCCGTGCGACGGGCGCTCGGCCTCGCCTATATCAGCGCCGACCGGCGTCATGAAGGCCTGGCAATCGACGCCACCGTGGAAGCCAATGCGATCGTCGGCAGTCAGCGTGGCCACGTCGTGCGACGCGGTCCGTTTCTCGATCCGGGACGCATGCGGGCGCTTGCCCGTGCACGTCTGCAGGCGCTCGGCGTGACGTTCGGTGCGTTGACCGACAAGGCGACCAGCCTTTCCGGCGGCAACCAGCAGCGCCTGGTGTTTGCCCGCGAGACCGATGGCGATCCCGCCTTCATGATGGCGGCGCAGCCGACCCGCGGCGTCGATATCAACGGCATCGCCGCCATCCACCGTATTTTGCGGACGTTTCGCGACAATGGCGGCGCGGTCCTGCTGGTCTCTGAGGAACTCGACGAATTGCTGGCGCTCTCCGATCGGATCCTGGTCATGTCGGAGGGCCGGATCGTGGATGCGATCGCCGGTTCCGAAGCCGATGCGCAACGCATCGGTCGGTTGATGGTTCTGCAGCAACCGGTCGCGGAGCCGGCCCATGGCTGAGGCGACGGTTCTGCAGAACGGCCGATTCGGTGCCTTGGTGGAAAGGGCCGTTTCGCTGGTTTTTCCCTTCGTTGCGGCACTGGTGGTCAGCGGTCTGGTGCTGTTGGCGATCGGTGAAAACCCGTTCGATGTGTTTGCGCTGATGGCGCGCGAGGCCTTCGGATCGGAACGCCGCATTGCCGCGACCCTGTCGGCCGCGACCCCGCTGCTGTTCACCGCCGTCGCTACAGCCCTCTGCTTTCGCTGCGGTGTATTCAACGTTGGTGTCGAGGGCGCCTTCGTACTGGCCGGTCTGGCGGCAGCCTCTGTCGCCTTCACACTACCCGCCGGATTGGGTTTGACCCTGATTCCTCTGGCTTTCGCGTTTGCGGCCCTGATCGGCGCGCTCTGGTTGTACGTGCCCGGAATGCTGCTGGCGCGCTACCAGGTGGACGAGGTGGTCTCCACCTTGATGCTGAATTTCGTCGCACTGGGCATTGCCGGCTACCTGGTGAACGGGCCGTTGCTGTCGCCGATATCCGGCAACAACGTGACGCCGCTGGTGCATGAGGCGGCCGAATTACCGCGGCTGCTGCCGCCATCCACCCTGCATGCCGGCTTTTACGTCGGTCTGCTGATGGTAGTCGCTTATGCGGTTTGGACACGCCGGACACCCGCCGGATTTGAAGGTGGTCTGGTCGGCCTCAACCAGCGTTTCGCCAGGGCGGTGGGCATCTCGGTTCCGGGGGCTATTATCCTTGCGATGATCCTCTCCGGTGTGGTCGCCGGGTTCGGCGGTGCGTCGCATGCGCTGGGGCAACTGCATCGGTTCACGGAGGGCTTCTCGCCTGGCTACGGCTTCACCGGCATGGCGGTGGCGTTGCTCGGCCGCAACACGGCGATCGGCATCCTGCTGGGATCCATCCTGTTCGGGGCGCTTGCTTCTGCCGGAACGACGGTGCAGTTCTTCTCCGATATTCCGCTCGATCTGGTGAATATCGTCGAGGGAACGGTCATGATCTTCGCCGTCGTCGAGATCACCCGCTTCACCCTGCGCAGGAGGCGGCGGTCATGATCGTCGGCCAGATCCTCGCAGCCTCGATCATCATGACGACACCCATTTTGCTGGCCGCGATGGGCGGGCTGGTCAACCGTCGCGCCGGCATCGTCAACATCGCGCTGGATGCCAAGATGCTAGTCGGTGCCTTCGTCGCCGTCGTTGTCTCATCGGCGACCGGAGGATGGTTCGTCGCGGTTGTCGCGGCCGCGGTCGCCGGCGCACTGGTCGGCTATGTTTTCGCCCTGGTGATCACCCGCGCCCATGCCAACATGATCGTTGCCGGGCTCGGGCTGAACGTTCTGGCGGCCGGCATGCTCGGCTTCATTCTGAGCTGGGTCTACGACTCCAGCGGCACGCTGCGGCTGCCCGATGTGACCCTCCTGCCGCGCTATCTTCCCGAATCGCTCGAAGCGGTTCCGGTTGTTGGCCCGGCGTTGGCCGATCTCGATCCGCTTACCGTGTTTGCCTGGATTTCGGTGGCGTTCTTACCGTTTCTGCTCGCCAGCACGCGCATCGGATTATGGCTGCGGGCGACCGGCAATGCACCGCAGGTCGCACGCGCGGTTGGATTGCCACAGAACGGTATCACCGAATTCTCGACAGCCTTTGCCGGGTTTTTTTCCGGCCTCGGCGGTGCTCATCTGGCACTCGCTTCCATCGGCCTGTTCAATGAGGGATTGACGGCCGGGCGTGGCTTCATCGCCCTTGCCGCCTTCTATTTCGGCCGCGACCGACCGGTGGTCACAGCGCTCGTATGTCTGTTGTTCGGCTTCCTGGAAGCGACGCAGATCCGCATGCAGACCGCCGGCCTACCGCCGAAGCTGGTTGGCACGATTCCCTATCTTTTCGTGCTCATCGCGCTTTGCCTGGCGGGTATCAGAAACCAACAACGGAAGGCTTTGCCATGACCAGTACCGCGCTGATCGTCATAGACATGCAGAATTCCTTCCTGCATCCCGACGGCGAAAACGCCTACGCGGCCGCACAGGACGTCGTGGCACCGGTCAAGGCTCTGCTCGACACCGCAGAAGCCTCTGGCAGTTTGATTATCCATACAGCCGACAAGCATCGTGCACAGTTCGTCGATTTTGAGCAGAAGCGTCTTCCGCGCCACTGCATCGCCGATGGTTTCGATGCCGACTACTATTCCGGGTTCGGGCCACAGGGTCGGTCCAACGAGATTGAAATCGTCAAACGCCGCTACAGTGCGTTTTTTGCCACAGAACTGGCCCTGTTCCTCAACGAGCAGGGGATCACGCGGGTGATCCTGTGCGGTGTGAAGACCAATGTGTGCGTGCGGGCAACGGCGCAGGATGCCTTCGCCAACGGGTTCGAAGTGGTTGTCGTCGGCGAGGCGACCAACAGCAACCGCGACCACCTCGGCGCCGCTTCGCTTGAGGATATCGACCGATACATCGGCCGTGTGGTCGATCTCGAAACCGCCCGGGAGATGCTGTCGTGACGGTGCTGTGTGTAACCGGCTATGGCAGCCTGGACTACGCGGTGACCCTCGATGGATTCGCGCACGCCGACAAAACCACCCTGATCAAGACGCGCGACGCAATGGCATGGCCGCGTTGCGGCGGCTGCCCGACCTATGTGGCACGCGCTGCGGTCGATGCCGGGCAGAGGGCGCACGTCATCTCCTGGATGGGGGACAACGCAGAGGGCAGTCGCTTTTGCAGCTGCCTGAGCGCCGAAGGTATCGACACCACGGGAATCGAATTGATCGATGCGCTGCGCTCGCCGACCGCGCTGCTGGTTTATCAGGCCGATGGCAGTTGCGCGTGTCTCTATGATCCGGCACTCGACGGCCGCGAGCAGCTGACCGAAGGCCAGGCGGCGTTGATCGCACAGGCGAGCCACCTTTGCGTGTCGGCGGGTCCGGCGCATCTGGTCCGGCCAATTCTTAAGGCGCGGTCTCCGACGGCGAGGCTCTATTGGCTGACGAAAAACGATACGGCCGCCTTTACGCCGGACCTCAGGCGGGTGCTGTCGTCCGAGGCCGATGTGGTTATTTGCAACAGCGCCGAACGATCCCTGATCGATGCAACGCTCGGGGTCGAGATCATTGTTGAAACGCGCGGTCGCGACGGTGTCGTCGTCTCCTATGGCGATCGGGAAGTGATCATTGACGTCGCGCCGGTCACGGCATCCGATACGACAGGCGCGGGGGACACCTTCGCAGGCGCTTTCATCGCGGCGGAGATGCACGGCGTCGATGATCCGGCGGCCGCGGCCGAACGCGCGGTGATGGCGACCGCTGCCTTTCTGCGCCAACGCGGAACAGGAGATGCATCATGAAGACTGCCTGGTATCTTGGCCATCCGGCCGATGCGGTCAGCGACCGGGCGTTGCTCATCGGCGATCCCGACCGCGTCGACCGGATTTCAGAACTGCTGCAAGACGTGACGGTTCTGCCGGTCAAGCGCGGCTTGAAGACGATTACCGGCTTCCACGAGCGCAAAAAGATAACGATCTGCGCGTTCGGCATGGGCGCACCCATCGCCACCATCGTCATGCACGAATTGGCGGATCTCGGGGTTCGGCATTTCCTGCGGATCGGGACCGCCATGTATTTCCCGCCGACGGTAGGCGGTTCGTTCCTGCTGAGCGCCCGCGCCCTATCCTTTGAGGGTACTTCCCGCTCTTACGCGAATGATCCATCGCGGTACAGCGCCGATCCGCGGTTGACGGAAGCCTGCCGGGCGACTGTCGAGGCGGCTGGACACCCCGTGCGGCTGGGGCTGTTCGCGAGCTATGATGCGTTTTACCGCGATATGTTCGGTATCGACGAGGATGGCATCGTACGGTCGGCCCAGAACCGGGATGCGCTGCGCGCGGACGGGGTGATCGCCATGGATATGGAGACCTCGGCCCTGATTACGGTGGCCGGTGCCCTGAATGTCGGGTTCACCAGTCTTTGTCTTGGCACTGTGGATGCCATGACGCTTGAAAAACTGCCGGCCGACCGGCTGGCCTCCGGCGAGCGTCAGCTGTTCGGGGCGGCGCTTGACGGAATCGCGCGGGTCGCCTGAAAACAGGAAACAGAGGAGATCGCCGATGAGCGAGATCGTCGCACGGTCTTCGAAACGGTGATGCAGCGCCTGCAGGCGGTTGCCGATACGCAGACTGAAGCCATCGAGCGGGCGGCGCGGCTGTGCGCCGACAGCATCATGAACGACAAGCTGGTCTTCACCTTCGGCACCGGACACGGTTCTTTTGCCGCGATGGAGATGTTCCCGCGAACCGGCACGGTCACGGGTTTCCGGCCCATCGTCGAAAGCTCGATGATCTCGTTCCATCGGGTGCTCGGCGACGGCGGCGCCCGGCAATACCGTTTTATCCACGGCCGCGAGGGCTATGGAACCGCAATCCTCGCATCCCACCAACTCGATCCGGGAGACACGATGCTGATCTTCTCCCACTCGGGTCTCAACGCAGTGACGCTCGACATCGCCGTTGGCGCCAAGGAGCGGGGCATGAAATTGATCGGAGTGACCTCTGTGCCGCACTCCTCGTCGACGCCGTCGCGCCACTCCTGCGGCAAGCGGTTGTTCGAGCTGGCCGACGTCGTTGTCGATACCGGTGTGCCGAAGGGCGACGCCGGTGTGGCGATCGATGGCAGCGCGCATCGGGTCGGGGCGACATCGACGTCAATCGCCATCGCCATCGGCCAGGCGATCAATGCGGCAACCGCGGAGATCATCGTCAACGCGGGCCGTGAGCCTTACATCATGGTCAGTCCGAACACTACCGAAAAGGCCGCTGCCGACGCGCAGAACGACCACAACTACGCCGAGTTGTGGCGGCGTTTGCGGATGCGGTGAATGCGCATGGATCGTGGCTTTTTCATCAATGGCGCCTGGACCAGTCCGAATGACCAGGACCGGTTCGAGATCGTCGACCCGGCGACCGGTGATCCGGTGGGATCGACGTTGCTTGCCGATGCGGCGGTCGTTGATCAGGCCGTCACACATGCCGAGGCGGCGGCGCCGGGTTTTGCGCAGATGCATCCACGGGACAGGGCGGCGATTCTGGAGCGTGCCGCCGGTTTGATCGAGGCGCGCGCCGAAGACATGGCATTGCTGCTGACGCGGGAGCAGGGAAAGCCGATCGCCGACAACCGCAAGGAGATCCTGTTCGGCGCCGAGGTGCTGCGCTACTACGCCGGCGAGGCCGTGCGCCTCGGTGGTTCGCTGCGACCGGCAAGCAGTGCAGCGATAAAGAACGTCGTGACCTATCATCCGGTCGGTGTGGCGGCAGCCATCGTTCCGTGGAATTATCCGGTCGATCTCTATTGCTGGAAAATCGGCCCCGCTTTTGCGGCCGGTTGTCCGGTGATCGTCAAATCACCGCATGAGACGCCGCTGGCGATCGCCATGCTGGTCGACTGCCTCAGAGATGCGGGATTGCCGGATGGCGTCCTGGCCGATGTTCCAGGCCCTGGTCCGGTGGCGGGCGCGGCGCTTGCCGGGCATCCACGCATCCGCCTCATTTCAGCCACCGCATCGATCGCCGCCGGACAGGACATCATGCGCCGCGCGGCCGGCAATCTGAAACGCCTGTCGCTCGAACTGGGCGGTCACGCGCCGTTCATCGTCATGGCCGACGCGGATCTCGAGGAGGCAGCACGGGCGGCGCACCGGCGGTCGTTCTCCAACATGGGGCAGATCTGCATTACCGTGAACCGTATTCTGGTCGACCGGCGTGTTCACAACACCTTCGCCGATAAGCTGGCCACTCTGACCGAGGCCACGGAGCTGGGGCACGGCGTGGCCCCCGGCGCTGCCTATGGACCGGTGCTCAACAGCACTGTGATCGACCGGGTCGAGGCGCATCAGGCCGATGCCCTGGCAAAGGGCGGGCGGCTGATCGCTGGAGGTTTTCGACCGACCGATGCCGACTTGAGCCACGGGACGTTCTATCGGCCGACGCTGATTGACGATGCGCCGCTGGATAGCCTGCCGATGCGCAGCGAGACATACGGACCGCTGGCAGCCATGACAACTTTCGACAGCGAGGAATCGATGCTGTCCATGGCCAACGGCCTTGAATACGGGCTTGCGGCGTACCTGTACGGTGCCGACCTCGAGCGGCTGTGGGCTCTGGCCGATCGGCTGGAATTCGGTGCCGTCGGCATCAACGTCAACGATACGAGCGAATTGCAGGCGCCGTTCGGTGGCTGGAAGATGAGCGGCATGGGCCGCGAGTTGGGACCGGAAGGGCTGGACGCGTATCTCGAAGCGCGCCACCTGAAGATGCGCGTGCGGCCGGTTTAGGGCTCTCGGCGCCGGTCCGCGAGGTCCAGCCGAAAGACGTTGAGAATGCCCCGCAGAGAGGTGGCCGATCCAATCCGTCGCCAACCGCGGTACGAAAAGATACCAGCGGTTACGTCGGTGGAGACGTAAACAGCCTCGAACCCGAGCGCTGATGCTACGACCTCGATCGAGGCCACCAGGCGGGTTCCGATTCCGCGTCCGCGCCATGCCGGTTCGACGACAAAAGCCGCGAGCCAGGGCGACTGGCCGGGTTGGCTGCCCACGGAGTCCTCCTTCAGCGCAACGGCCCCGATGGCCTCTCCCGCGCGATTGACGGCAACCAGCGCGACCGGCAGGTGGAGACGATTGCAACAAGCCCTGAGATCGGCTGCCGCATCGCCCGGTGCGCCGGCTCCGTAGTAGGGTTGCCATTCGTCGACAAACAAGCGTTCGAGGGGCGGCACCCACCGCTCCGGGTCATCGGCGAGAAAATAGATGCGTGTGTGCATGTCGGCCCTGCGAAAGATGTGACTCATCGCCCGGCCCGCCGGGAATGGGATTTGTCAGGCCGTTCGATTGCAGTATGTTAGGGGCTCATTAACCTTAATTGTCAGGCGGAAAGTCAATGGGCGACAACGCGGCTCCATCGGGTAAGTCGAAGCGGCTCTCGGATGTCGTGCGCGAAGTGAAAGTCGCGGCGGCGGAGCGAGAGGACGTCGTTGTGGACATGAAAGAGGCGGATCGCGCCCGCCTCGAACTGCTCGCTGAGGAACTGACGCCGGTGTTCGCACAGGTGCCGGACGACGACGATCAATTCGATTTTGTTCTTTCCTCCGGCTTGCAGCCGCGGTTATGGATCGACGCCATCGCGCATGTGCAGATGGGACCGGACAGACGGACCTACCGTTTCGTCCGGGATTCGCGCTTCGGTCGGGTGGTGCTGTCGGAAACCTCCGACCCGATGCGGGCGGCTGACAGTGTGACGCACTACGTGGCGGAACGTATCGTGCAACGGCAGCGGTTTTTGGCGAGCGACGAACGGCCGGTAGAGGTCTACCGGGCTGCACTGCCGAGCGTCGAGAAGCCAGGCGATAGAGCTCCGGAAACCAACAAGAATCACGCTGTCCGGATAGACAAAGCCGTGTCCGCACGACCTCCGGCGACACCGAGACCCACGTCCCGGATGCCGGGTGTCCTTTGGTTCCTGCTCGGGGCTCTCGTCGGGGCAGGTGCCATCGCCTTGGCGTTTCGCGAACAAATCGGCCCCATCCTGAACATGCTGTGACGGTGCGGCCTTGGGATTGGTTGCCGGTCGGTCACGGCCGCGCAAAGTTTTGTTTCCTGCCTTTTATCCGCCATCACAAATTCATATATATTGCAGGTGCCGGCGGTTTGCGGTCGCGAACCCGATCCGCCGGCGGGCCTTGACATCGGGGGTGTGACGATGCCGACGACACAAGCCAAAGTCCAGCGCAAACTGACAACCATCCTGGCCGCCGATGCAGCCGGTTACAGCAGTGCCATGGACGCCGACGAGATCGGTACGCTTGAAGCGCTTCGGGCGTCGCGCGAGGTGTTCTCCAGATTCATCGAACGCCATAACGGCCGCATCGCCAACACTGCTGGTGACGGGCTGCTCGCCGATTTTCCGTCCGTGGTTGAAGCGGTGCAATGTGCCATCGAGGTGCAGCGCGAACTTGGCGACGCCGGGCATGCGGCAAAAGGCCCATTGCGATTTCGTATCGGAATCCACCTTGGAGACGTGCTGGTCGACGGCGACGATCTGTTGGGCGAAGGGGTCAACCTTGCGGCGCGGCTGGAGAGCATGGCCGAACCGGGAGGCGTGCTGGTTTCACAACAGGTTTACGACCAGGTGCATCACAAGCTCTCGGTCGGCTTCGAATACCTGGGTGAAAAAAGGCCCAAGAATTTCTCCGAGGATGTTCCGGTCTATTGCGTCTCCTTCGGCGACGAGCCGCATCGTACGATGTTCGGCCGTCACGCATCGCGCAGCCAGAAGCCACGGGAGCGGGAGCGCGAGCGGCAGGAGAAGGCGCACGAACCGGCTCCGCCGAAGCAGCGCCACCATGCCGCCCGTACCGAGACCGACGAGGCCGCCCTGCGCAACCGGGTCATCCGTCATGCCAAGCAGCTCGGCGTCGTGTGGATCGGGCTGGTGGTGATCAATCTTGCCACAGGCAGCGATTTCTGGGCCCAATGGCCCGGCCTGGCGATGCTGATCCTGCTTGGATTGGAAGCATCTCCTCTGCTCGCCGCCCGGGGTCTTGGCAAGCACTACGCGCGATTGGTTGTTGTCGTCTCCGGCCTCGTGCTGATCAATCTGTTCAGTTGGTCCGGCTACCCTTGGGCATTATGGCCCGTGGGATTTCTCATCCTGGCCGAAGTCATCCGACGTTTGCGGGTTGGCACCTGAGCGCTGACCGGGTGCGGTCTCGGTGATCGGCGGAGGTTTCTTTTCTGCCGAATTGCCCCATATTCGAGGCTTGTTTTACGCCGTTGGACTTGAGTCCTTTTTCGGCACGACCATCAGCGCCACCGGTCTGGGCGACTCCACTGCCCAGGCAGAACGGCTGCGCGACGCCGAGATGGCCGAACGCAGATCGCAAATTCTCGCCCAGGCAAATGCCGACCGCATCATTGCGCGCGACATTCACAGTGGAGCGCGGCGCCCATTTTCGATAGGCAAAGGAAACGATGGCGGCCGTCCGAGATGTTGGACTGAAGGAATCGCAGCAGCGGCCCAGGCTGAGACGGCACTGCTCAATGCGGCACTCGAGGCGCTGGAGCGGGACGCCAGCATGCGTTGGTGGTATGGCGGTCGTGACGCCGTTGTGCCCGGTGCCGCCGACAACCAGGTATTCCAACGACTGCAGCAAGACTGGCGACGTCGGGAACCGCGCCGCACCAAATTGCTGGATATCACGCCGGAGCACGGCATTCCGGTGTTCGTCGCCTGGTCATGCGCCGGGTCCGGTCGTGACCTGTGTTTCGGCACGGCCTGCCGGCTACAGCGGGCGGCGGCGATCCGGGCGGCGCTGAAAGAACTGCATCAGATGGAGTTCGGTCTGGATGTGGCGCGTTACCGGCAGCGGCATGACGTCGTGCCCAGCCGCCGGGAGCGGATCATGCTGGCACGGGCCGGGCGATTGTGCCTGAACCAGTGCGGCGATCTGCTTCATGCGGCAAAGGCAACAATACCCGACGCACCGGAACTGGACACGGCCGACCACCTTGGCTGCCACCTCGACGGCCATGGAATTGCCCTTTTTGCCGTGGAACTGCCGCGAAGCGATGATAGGCATCGGGTGGTGCGGGTGTATTTGCCGGCCTCGCCGGAGACCGCGACACAGGACAGCCGGCCCCGACATTGGGCCAGATGGGATCTGTATTGATGGGCGGAACGCATGGATCTCGGCCAGGAACCACTCTCTCTGCAGCTGATTGGCGAATTCGCCGTCAGCACCGGCGGACAGGACGTAAGGCTGTCGCTTAGCGCCAACCGGCAGGTGCTCGGCTATCTGTGCCTGTGCCCGCGCAAGAGCGAGAGCCGGTCGAAGCTGGCGGCCATCGTCTGGGAAGATTCGACGGAAGACCGGGCGCGGGGAAACCTTCGACAGGCCCTGCACAGCCTGCGCACCGACCTGCGCGGCCGATGGGACGGCATCGAGGCGGATCGTTTGAGTGTGTCTCTGAGGGTCGGCAGCGTCGTCACCGATCACGACCGGGTGCTTGAGGATCTCCGGTCGGAAGTCGTGCCGGACATCCTCGTTACGAATCAGCGGATCGGTGAACGCCTGCTGACGGATCTCGAGGAGGCCGGCGAGCTGTTTACCGGTTGGCTGCGTCTCAGAAGAACGGAATTCGAAAATACGCTGCGTACTCAGTTGGAGCAGATCGTCGATCGCATGCATGCAAGCCAGGCTGAGCGGGCCGCGCGGGCACTGCTTGGCCTCGATCCATCGGACGAGAAAGCGGCGCGTCATCTGATCGGTCACTACGACGACAATGGGGAAACCGGGCGGGCGCTCGATGTCTATGCGGATCTGTGGCATCATCTCGACGCGGAATACGGGATGGAGCCCTCCGACCCGACCCAACAGCTTATTGCGGCCGTCAAATCGGGCAGCCGCACTCCGCGGGCAGAGTCGCCCCCACCCGCCCCACTTGTCGCGCGAACCAAATACAGGATCGGTGTGCAGCCCATTTCAGCATCCGATTCCGGGGTCGATGCGCAAACCACCGGGGCGCTGTTCCGTACCGAACTGATTGCCCGTCTCGTTCGCTTCCGTGAGCTCGACATTATCGATTCGAGCCTGCGCGACACCGATTGCGACTACACACTCAATCTCGCCATCGTCGCAGCGACCGAGCATGTGGCGCTGATCGCCACCCTGACACGGGCGGTGGACGGCGTTGTGGTGTGGAGCGACCGTCTGGAGCGGCTGGCGCAGAACTGGTGGGAACATCAGGCGAAACTGGCCGGCAATCTGGCGGCGGCCTGCAGCCTCAACCTGTCGCGCACGCGCCTGGTGGACGTTGCCAGAACCGCAACGGTGTCGGCGGCGGTCGATCACTGGCTGATGGGGCAAAAGCTGCTGAATGATTTCCGCGCCGACAGCTGGGCCCGTTCGGCCGATTGCCTGCGCAAGGCGATGAACCTCGATCCGGATTTATCCATGGTGTTCAGCAGCCTGTCGCAGCACCACAACATCGGCCACCTCGTGCGTCCGGGATTTGCGCCGCACAAACCGATGCTGCTCGAAAGCAAGGTTCTGGCCAACCGGGCCATCGCCCTAGATCCGCTCGACAGTCGGGCGCATTTGGCGCGTGGCTGGGCAAGTTGCATGCTGCGCGAATACGGCCAGGCGGCGGCCAGTTTCGCCATGGCGCGTCAATGCAATGAAAACGATCCCTGGACGGTGCTGTCTTCGGCGCTCGGCGCCGCCTTCAGCGACGACCTGACAACCGCCAACGATCTGGCACTGCGGTTTCTCGAAGCCGGCTGGACCTCCACGCAACCGCATTGGGGTTATCACGCCAACATCCGGTTCCTGTCGGGCGATGATGCGGGCTGCGTGACCGCAGCGGAAAATGCCGGTGACGGTATCGCAAACCTGCCGGCCTGGAAGGCCGCAGCACTCTGGCATCTCGGCGAACCGGGGCAGGCAGCCGAAGCCTGGCAGCGTTTCGAAACCGAGATGCGGCGATCCTGGGCCGCCGATAGCGAGGCCACGACGCGCAACATTCTGCATTGGTTTCTGGGTTGCTTTCCGCTGCGCAACGAAGCGGCGCAGGCGCGGCTGGAGAGTGGCGTACGCGGCGCGGCTGGTTTCGCTCGCCAGGAGGATTGAGTCCGTGAATTCGGTGACGGCTGGTTTAATTCCAGGTGGCATGTCTTTCCGATAACCTACAGAAAAGACGGCATAACCCGTCACCGAAATTCGATGTTGAAGCCGACTACAAGCACTGCGTGCATAAATAGGAAGCCATATAGGGGTCTAGGAATTTGCGAAACTTGTCCTCACCCTCAAGACTGACCACATAGGCCGCCGGGCCTTCTTCCGCCAGTTGATCCAGTTGCAGTGTCCCGCTGGTCGCGTCGACCTCGGAATACACCGCGGGCATGCGCAGTTCGCCTCCGCTTTGCCCTTGCAGACTACGCAGAACGTCGCGTTCCGGCAGCAGCACCGAGAAGCGGTTCGGCCGTCGCGGTATCAACTCGATCTGCTGGATGTCGTCGCGGATATGGTAGTCGCCGTCCTCGGAGTCGGCGTCGCCTTCGACAAGTCCGTTGTCCGTCAGGATCCCACGCAGGGTCTCCACCTCTATGATCAGCCGCCCATCGGTCTCCCGGTCGTGCGGTATCGTATTGTCGAATTCGACGGTCCATTCCCGGATCAGTCGCCCGAACACACCGCTGGCGCGGCGGGTTCTCAGTTCCATCGCATTTTTCATATCCATGTCCTCCGTGGTTTCGGCACCGGAAAACCCCACCGCCGACAAGCGTATCAGTCGCGGCATCCGGGAAAAAGCACGCTCAAAGCCGGATGGATGGGCGATTGACGCTGGCATGACGCTGCGGCCGACGCGCCACTGCTTTCCTCTCACCTGCGTCGGGAATGCTCCCGTCGCGGTATCAACCGGCGCGGCCAACCGCGCCCCGACCCGAAAGGAAAGCATCATGTTAGGTTCTGATTTTGCCTGGTTGAATTTCGACAAGGAGTTCGACGAGCCCAACGAACAGGCGACCCGGACGTTCTTCATCGACGAGGAACCGGTGCTCGCTTCGCGTCCCGGACAGTCCGTCAGTTCCGAGGGCTACATCCTCATTCAGGCGGAGGACGTCGGTAACTCGTCGACCGAAGAAGGCGAGGAGATCACCCACCGGATCCTGATCAACGGAAAGCACCTGCCGTCGTTCGACATGGTCGACCGTCAGGGGTGGAACCTGTGGATGGACCGGATTCCGCGTGACTTCCTGAAAAAGGGACAGAACCGGCTCACGGTTCGGCGTCGCGCGGTCGACAGGTTCCGCGTCGCCAACATCGTCGTGCAGTGGCGTGAGCGGCGCGCCGACTGACGCCTGAACCCAATCAGACAAGGGAGAAAAACCGGTGGGACGACATGAAAGGAAATGTCATGATATCCCTGAAAACACTCACGAAATGTCTCTGCGCGACAATCCTGCTTGTGCAGACCGCCCCGTCGCAGCCAGCCTTTGCCGGCAGCAAGGGGGTCGTCAAAGTGCAGACCATGCAGAAAAAGATGACGCGTCGAATTTCACCCGCCAAGGGCCGCGTCGTGCCGCGTGGCACGATCCTGAAAGCGCCCGGTGGCACGCTGGCGTTGACCTGCTGCACCCACTGGAACACCCAGAGCGGCGGCACCGGCTGTGCGTCCTTCGACGACAGCGAGGAACAGTGCCCGGCCGACACGTTCCAGGTCGAGTGCGGTTCCAGCGGTTGCTGGTAGGCAACCGGCGCCGCCCGCTGCCGAAGCGCCGGGCGGCACAACCGTAAGACAGGAGGATGTAAGATGCCGCATATCGCTTACTATCAGGTGCTGACCGACAATGTCACTTTGCCGCTTCCCAACTTTTCGCCGGGTGCCGACGAATCGCAGAATGCGCAGCGTGTACTGTGGAACCCGGCCAACGACATCAAGATCGACAATGACGGTTCGAAGCGACCGGTCCTGTGCTACCAGGTCGATCTCGAGAGCGCCAACGACTTCGTTCTGCGCGTGCAGATCCGCGATCCGCAGGGTACCGACCGAACCATCAGCACCTTTACATTCGACGGCAACACGACCCGACAATTCATGGATCCGTTTCCATCACAGTGGTTGGGAACCGGCAACAACAAGATCTTCTTTCAGCGGCTGTCGGGCAACGGCACGGGCGGTGTCATAATCCGCAATGTGCTGGTGCTTTACCAGCGGCTGATTTGACGGTTCACTGTGCATCAAACGCCCCCTTGAATCTGCCGGCACAAACCGCATCATGGCGCGCCAGGAGGCCCGTATCATGATCAACAGTTGGTGCCGGCGGCTCGCCGCCATATTCTGTTGCGTATTTCTGACGCTGGCGGCGTCGCAGGCTCATGACGGCGAAACCAGCGCAATCGGAGCCCGTACGTCGCTTTATCTGTTTGGGCCAGAGATGCCCTTTTTATTTGAGGTCAACGGGCAAAAGCTGAACTTCGCCTGGTCGGATCTTCGCAGCTATGGTGACACAGGGATCGGCACCTTGACCGACGGTGTCGGTGAGGTGATTGGCGTCGACGGCGATTTTTGGGCTGCGGATTCAACCGATCCTGTGCCTCGCAAGCTCACCGATGAAGTGACGCCATCCGGCGCCGTCGTGTCGTTCTTTCCCAGGCACCAATTCACAATCCAAAACACGGTCGACCTCAATGCGCTGCAGACGGTGCTCGATGATGTTTTTGTCGACACCGACGCGTTCGTCTATCTGTTTCGGGCAACCGGCACACTGCGTTTCGTCGAATATCAGTTGACAGCGCCGCCGCCTTCGCCGGACATGATCGAGCAGATCAGAGTGGGGAACAGCCAGGCGGCAATGACCGCAGGCAGCAAAAGGTATTCGGCAACAAACGTGCCGATGACGATGGTCGGTCTGCGCGTCCCGCCACACCTGGCGACGGTGATGCAGGCACCCTACCACATCCATTTTCTGGCGGACGACCGCAGTTCGCTGGGGCATGTCACAGCCCTGGATTCAGTCGATTTGACGATCGAATGGGTGAAGGTGAACGCCATCAATGTTCACTATTGGGACGTCCGCTCAATGTTGCAACTGAAACAGTAAGCCGACACAGCCGTTAAAGGTGGCGAACGCTGACACCATGGTTTTGGAGCGCGGCGCCGTTTTAGCGCCATATGTCATGAATGGATGGAGCGGACGCTGGGGAAGAGCGACCGCTCCATCCGAACCTCCGGTGCGGCGTAACCACACACAAGACATCCGGACCGGAGGTGCCTGTGGCGATGGGGTCGCCAGCTATCCAGGGGGCTGGATGTAGGCTTTGTAGATAAAGCCCTGCTGGCCGTTGTAGATCGCCACACACCAGTGTTTGCAGTTATCCTCGGTCAGGATCTTGCGATTGGCCGGAACAATGACAATCACTTCCGCCTTGTTGTCCGGCGCGGCGCGCAGGTTGACGAATTCCCGCGTCGTGCCCCAGCGGAAACGCTGGTCGTTGACGGCAACCGCAGCGGTTGAGGTTCGGGTGGGCAGGTCAAAATGCTCCGCACCTTCCTTCGACAGGCGGTTTTCGATGGCGATCACTTCGGCCTCCGACTCGGCAACCTCAACGATCTCCGGCTCGAGATAGCGAAAGTAGCTGTGATAGATATAGCCTTCCTGCCCTTCGAACAGGACCCGGCACCACCGTCTGCATGTGTTTTCCGCCAGGATGTCGGCGTTTGCCGGGATAACGGCCAGTTCCCGGGTTTGCTTGTTCGGGCCGGCGCGCAGGCTGACGTAACGGGTAGCCTCTCCGCGCCGCATACCGGCGGCGATTGCGTCCGCCCGTACGGATTCGGGCGGGCGATTGAAAAAGGCGGCGTTTTCGGCGGCCATCCGACTCTCGGTTTCATCGACCTCCGATGGAACGCTTGTCACCGGCGGTGCCGGTTGCAGTTGGGGCGGACTTGTCACAGCCACGTCCTGAGCCTTCTCCTGCAATTGCTGGGTGACGGCTTCCGACGGTGTTTCGAATGCCGAACCGAAGCGCGGGGAATCCTGTGGAAGCGCCGCAGGTGCGTCCTCCACGGCCTGCCGGATGATCGAGGCGACGGTTAGCTGATCCGGCGGCGCCGGACGCTCATCCTTCTTGACCACGACGGATTTCGTTGCAGGCGCCGGGTTCTCCTTCACAGGTGGCCTTGCGATGTTACCGACCGGTTCTTCAAGGCGTGCGGCCAACGGCGGCTCGGCCTGGGCATTGGCGGAACTTCGGTCACCAGACGGTGCTTGGCCGGCCGGCTCAAACGTCGCCGTAAACTGCATCGGGATCCAGGTATCGTATCGGTACGCCAGGGCGCCGAGGATCGATCCGGCGGCGACGCCGAAAATGGCGACCAGCGTGAATGTGATGAAACGGGCCGGTTTCGGTTCCGATGCCTTTGGCTGCGGTTGACCGGCCCTGCGGTCGACCGTCCGTTGTGATTGGGTACGCATGAACGCTCACTCCATCCCCTGTTTTGGCGGTTTGATTTTGCGTCCCAATGCAGACGCACACCCGCGTGCACAAAACAGTTAACACTCCGTATCCGCCCAAAATCGGGGCGGCAGCGGCGACATGCGGTCACTTTTAGATTTCTGTTGAAAGCCGAGCGTGATGCCTCACGATCAACATAATTACAAAAGTGCGAATCGGCGCGTTCGGCTATTTGCCGGCGGCCGGAGACAACTTAGCGGCCGTATGCCGTGCCGCCTCCAGGAGAGAGGTAAGATCGGCATCCCTTATGCCGAGCGCCGCCAGGTGAGCTGCCAGGTTTTCGATATAATCAAGACTGGATCCCAGAAATCCGGCGCCTGTGGCGATATAGCGTATCTGCTCCGTCCGACTGATATCCGGACGTATGCGGCTTGCCTGGCGATTGGCAAGAAAGGCGACGGCCTTGACAACACCGCTGTCGGTTGCCGCGTCGATCAGGGCGGGAACATAGGACCCGGCGACCATCTCGCGTCTCCAAAGGATCTCTGTTTCCACCTCCACGCGATGTTCGGCAATGCGAAAAGCCAGGCCGATACAAGATCCACCCAGATCGAGCGCGGCCATCAGTCCCGGTGCATCGCGCGTGCCACGAGCCCCCAATTCGTCTTGCAAGCAGAAATGCCGCCGGTAACCGGTGACCGCGGCCCGGCGGATTTCTTCGAACAGAAATCCCGGATCCCACATCAGCGACCCGTAGGCGAATACCCAGAGATCGCCCGCATGGCCGGCGAGCAGCTTTTGGCGCGTCGCCTCCCGGGCGGCGTCGCTCAATCGCCACATCGGGAATCCCCGAGCGGTCATCTCATCGTCCAATGCAGATGGTTGAAAGTCGCGGAAATAGGACTGATGCGGATCGACGATTTTGTCGCGCAGCTCCGGATGGTGCGCGAACGGATCAGCTGAGTCGGTCACGGGGCTGGCTCCAATCTATGCCCTGTCCATGTACACGTCGGCACATCGGTGGTGAACAGAAAGTTTGGCGGATCAGCTGGCGATCATTACTGCTCAAAGTCGCGCCTGACCGTATCGCCGGTGATAATGTGCCGCTGCGCCGAAACCGCCCGTTTGAGATAGTGGAGAAACGACTGCACCTTGGCGGTGCGATGCTGATCGACATGCGAGACGAGCCACAGCGTACCATGCCAATCCGGCGGCGGGGGACATAGCGGCAAAAGGGCTTGGTTTGCGAGCGCCGGCCAGCACAGCATCGGACCGATGCCCATACCGTTCTCCATGGCGGTCATCATCGTGGCAACATCGCCGGCGCGAAAAACGATGGCCTCATCCGCCACATTGGCTTCGACCCAGGCGGTCAGCGGCGATACCTGCGCATCGCGAGGCGCAGATACGAACCGATGGCCACCGGTATCGTTCAGCGCCTGCAGAGGCCCATGCCGTTCGATGTAATCACGGCTGGCCCAAAGGGTTGCCGCGGCTTCCGTCAGGTTTTGCGCGACATTGTCCGGCTCAGCGGGCGGCGGCCCCGCGCGCAGGCTGACATGGGCCTCGCCATGCTCGAGTTTCAGGCGACGCGGATCCGCGATCAGTTCCAGAGTGAGATCCGGGTGACGGCGCTGATACTCGGCGAGAAGCGGCACCAGAACGCCGCCGCACTCCGGGATGGTCGTCACAACCAGCCTGCCGGAAAGCCGTTGATCGAGGCTGCCGATACGGGCCGCGAGCAGGTCGAACTGCTCTTCGGCCGCCGCCCCGGCCTTCAACAGTTCCTTGCCCGCCTCCGTCGGTGCGTAACCCCGGGCGTTGCGGTAGAACAAACGTGTGTGGAGCCGTTCCTCCAGGGCTGCAATTTGCCGTTGGACGGTGGCGTGATGGACGCCCAGTTCGCGCGCTGCCGCGCTCAGCGTGCCGTGACGCGCCACCAGGTAGGCCGTTCGGATTTCATTCCATTTGTCTATATGTGCGCTCATGCACAATAACTCTGCTTTTATTCGCGTTTACGCGCAAGCCTGCGATGCCTATTTGCTGGGCAGTCCACCAGTAGGAGAGGGACGATGGAAAACAGTAAACTGATGCTCTACGGCGGATGGGTGTTGAAAATCATCGCCGCGTTGATCTTTTTAGCCGCCGGGCTGTCTAAACTCGCCGGCGCGGGCCAGATGGTCCTGGTGTTCGACCAGATCGGTGTGGGACAGTGGTTCCGCTACATCACCGGCGCGATCGAAGTTATAGGCGCCGTTCTGTTGTTCATACCCGGGCGTGCCATTTATGGAGCCGGGCTGCTTGTCTGTACCATGATCGGTGCGATCCTGACCCATCTGTTCCTGATTGGAGGCAGTTTCTTGCCGGCTTTAGTCCTTCTGGTGCTGTGCGCCATCATCGCCTGGCTGCACCGCGATCAGCTGTCGAGCACGGGCTGAAGGCTGGGCCACGTCAGGTTTCACGTAATGCGGTTTCACTGACCAAGCCGAATTGCTTGCCGTCGGAGTCAAGGCCGTAGCGCTGTAATTGGCTGCTCCAACCGCCGGTGGTCTTTTGGATCGTAATGAGATTGTAACCCGATGCCGGCCTGCGACCGCCGGGCGCTTCGGCAGCCGCCGGAACGCCGACCACGGGGACGCGGCCGTCCAGCCCTTCCAACCAGTATATCGTATCCAGGTGGGTGTGGCCGTGCAGGACAAGTTCAGCACCGGCCTGCTGCAGAACCTCCGTAAACCGACCGATGCCCAGCATGCGCTTTAATTGATTGGTCGCGCCCCTGACTGGCGGATGATGGATGAGAATGATGCGGTAGCAATCGCGGCTCATTTCCAGCAGTTCCGCCAGGCGGTTTGCCTGGCGCGGACCGAACAAGCCGCTGGCGAAGAAGGGGGGCGTCGCCGCGGCGGTCGACACACCGATCAGCGCGACGCCGTCGCGTCGACGTAGAAAAGGGAACAGATTGTCTCCGGCGGTGGAGAAGGGTTCGTCGTCGCCCAGCATGTAGGGCCGCCAGGCGGCACAGATTTTCTTGAAGGCGCCGGGCACATAGGCATCGTGGTTGCCGGGCACCAGGGAAACGAAGTCGGGCTCGCCCACCGTCCGCAGCCAGCGGGCCGCGGTAGCGATTTCCCGAGCGGCCGCCAGATTGACGAGATCGCCGGTGATCGCCAAATGGTGTGGTTCGGCGGCCCTGATCCGGTCCAGCAGAGAATCGAGTATGGTGTCGAAATGGCGCTTGCGTCTGTTGCGATGCCAGTTCACATAGCCGGTGATCCGTTTTGAGACGAGTTCACGGGGTGTGATCTGCGGCATTGGGGCGAGGTGGATATCGGATATATGAGCAAGGCGGAACATGGTGCCGGACATATTGGTGAAAAACAAAAAGGGCAAGAAACCCAACTGAGCATGCGAACCGTCGAGTCCGGATATCGGCGCAGCCGGATGGAAAGTATGCTGCGCAGACTGCTGAACCTGTGGTTCCTGCTTAGTCGTGCCCAAACACTTGGGGTTCGCGCCGCCGCCTTCGATACGGCCGGTCGCGTCTTTCTCGTCCGGCATACCTACGTCACCGGCTGGCATTTTCCGGGTGGTGGCGTAGACATCGGTGAGAACTGTTATATGGCGATGGTGCGCGAAATCCAGGAAGAGGGGAACCTTCAGCTCGGCGACCCGGCGCAGCTATTCGGCATCTATCACAACAAAAACTCGGCGCTTCGCGATCACGTCACGCTGTATCTGTGCCGTAACATCGTTCAGACCTCACGCCATACCGGTGACTCCGAGATCGCCGACTCAGGTTTCTTCAACCCGGACGACCTGCCGTTGGATACGAGCCCGGCAACTCGAGCACGGCTTGCCGAAATCGCCGGCCGCGCGCCGCAGTCGCTGACCTGGTGACACCGGTCGCTGAACGGGTGACATTACCTATAGATGGTTCCGACCATGCGGGGCCGTCAGGTCGATATCCGGACCCTTGGGTACGATCCGCGTTGGATTGATCGATTCATGGCTCATGTAATAGTGGTTTTTGATATGCGTCATATTGACGGTCTCGGCGATACCCGGACGTTGATAGAGCTCGCGCAGATATCCAGACAGCGCCGGGAAGTCAGCGATGCGCTGCCGGTTGCATTTGAAATGTCCGACATAGACAGGATCGAAACGAACCAGTGTTGTGAATAGCCGCCAGTCGGCCTCGGTCAGCCGGTCACCCGCCAGATAACGTTGGTTCGCGAGCCGCGCCTCGATTTTGTCGAGTTCCCCAAACAAAGCGTCGAAGGCTTCCTCGTAAGCTTCCTGGGTGGTGGCAAATCCGCACTTGTAGACGCCGTTGTTCACGTTGTTATAGATCGGCTCGTTGATTGCATCGATTTCGCCTCGCAGATCTTCCGGATAATAGTCGAGGTCGTCGCGAACCCCCTCGATGCCATCGAATGCGCTGTTGAACATGCGGATGATTTCGGACGACTCGTTGCAAACGATCGTATTGCGCTCCTTGTCCCAAAGAACCGGAACCGTGACACGCCCGGTATAGCCCGGATCGGCCTTGGTGTAGACCTGCCACAATTTCGATACGCCATTCACCGTATCGGGCGTGCCGCCGGGTCTGTCGCCAAATTCCCATCCGTGCTCGCCCATGAAGTAGTCGACGACGGACACCGATATGTGCGGCTCCAATCCCTTCAATCGCCGAAATATGACGGTGCGGTGCGCCCACGGGCAGGCGTGGGAGACATACAAATGATAGCGACCCGATTCCGCCGCAAATCCGTCGGAACCGCTAGGTCCGGCGCTGCCATCAGCAGTGATCCAGTTTCGGAACTGTGATTCGGAGCGCTTGAAACGCCCCTTGGTTTCCTTGGTGTTGTACCAGACGTCTTTCCAGTCGCCGTCGACCAGCATGCCCATGGGTTGCTCTCCCGTAAATCCACTGCTCGAAACATAGGGTCGCAGGCCGGCGGCAAGAAGCCTATTCCGTTGAACGGTGTGTTTTTGGTTGCGATCGTTGCGGTCTTCGTGCTAACGGCTTGCGACCTATTGGAAGAAGGCGATGATCAACCCAGGACAATTGCGACGACGCTGAAGTTTGCCGTGCCGCGAGGCACGCCGTCCTTCTTTGTCTCCAATTGCAAGTGGGTTTTCCCATGTCTGTTCTTCACCCTGTCTACCTGAACGAAGCGCCCAGCCACCATCACGTCATCGAGGTCATCAACGACGAGGCTTTCGGACCGGGCCGCCATGTGCGCGCCGCCGAGCGGGTGCGAGAGCAGGGGCCGCACGATCCTCGGCTTTCTTTTGTCGCCCTGGTTGAAGACGATATCGTCGCCACGGTCAGGCTGACGCCGGTTGTCGCCGGTGCTGTTGAAGGACATCTTCTGGGACCGCTAGCGGTCCGGCCAGCCTTCAAGAAACTGGGTATCGGCAAGGAACTGGTCCGCATTTCGGTCGCGGAAGCGCTGAGGCACGGCAGCGAGGGCGTGGTGCTCGTCGGCGATGCGCCCTATTACGGGCCGCTCGGCTTCGTACCGGTTACTGTGCGGCTGACCTTTCCCGGGCCGGTCGACCCAAGGCGCATCCTCGTCGCGTCCAATCTCGACGACGTTCAGGAGCGGCTCAGCGGCGCCATCGGCTGGCGGCCAACGCAGGTCTACGCGCAATAACCGATTAAGCGGGTGGCTCTACGGCGCGAGCGTCAGCGACCTTCCCGGTACCACATCGATCCGAGCGCCAGGAACAGCAGCGCGAGACCGAAGAAACCGCCGAAGAGCTGGATACGGTCGACGCCCTGGAGCTCGGTTTCCTCCGTTACGCTCAACATCAGCCGATCGCCGCCGCGCGGTTGGCCGCGGACCGGCAGGATCGACGGCAGATCGATGTCGTTGCCCTGCGCGACGCGTCGTACGATCCCTCCGGTTTCCGCCGACAGGGGCGCCAGGCGTTCGGTCGTCGAGACGGTGGCGGCGAATTCCGGCGCATTGACGGCACCGACATGCACCAGGGTGCGCATATCGCCGTTGAGAACTTCGAACAGGCCGTTTTCCTCAACCGGCATTTCCGTTTCGAACCGTCCCTCTGCCGTTCGCGCCAGGTCAACGATGATCTCTTCGCCGGTCGGTGTTACCAGCGTGGCTGGCGGGACGTCGTCCTGCATCGTCTGGCGCGTTACGGTCAGCAAGTTGCCGCGGGTCGAAGCGGTGAGCGCCTCTTCTTCGAGCGCCGGTTCTTTCATCAGCCAGTGGGCAATGCGACGGTAAAGCGCGACATGCGGGCCGCCGCCTTCGAAGCCACGCGCCCAGAGCCAGCCATGATCGGACATCAGCATGGCAACGCGCCCTTCACCGGTGCGGGTCAGAATGAGCAGCGGCGTGCCGTCCGGGCCCTGGAGGATGGTTTCGTCTTCCGCCGCCTGGACCTCTACCGCGCGAAACCAGCGGCCCCACTCCGGTGGTTCGACGCCGCCGCCCGGCAGGTCCCGGGTCACCGGATGTTTGCGGCCGGTGTCGGTAAGGCGCGGATAAAACCCGGTTTCCGTGATGTCTCCGGTTGGGATCGCCGGTAGCACCGGCGACAGCGGTGTGTTGGCGATCGAGTCGCGCCCGGCATGTTCCGGACCGGCGGCGATCAGCAGAGCGCCGCCGCCTTCCACATATTGTGTGATGTAGTCGTAGTAGAGGACCGGCAGGACGCCACGCCGCTGATAGCGGTCGAAGACGATCAGATCGAATTCATTGATTTTTTCGACGAACAGCTCGCGGGTCGGAAAGGCGATCAGAGACAACTCGTCGATCGGCGTTCCGTCCTGCTTCTCCGGCGGCCGCAGAATGGTGAAATGCACCAGATCGACCGATGTGTCGGATTTCAGTAGGTTGCGCCAGGCCCGTTCACCGCTGTGCGGTTCGCCCGACACCAACAGCACCCGCAGATTCTCGCGAATGCCCTCGAGCACCGCCACCGCCTTGTTGTTAACGGTGGTGATCTCGCCGGGGACCGCCTCGACTTCCAGTTCGACGATGTTGTCGCCCGCCCGCTCGACATCAATGAACAACGGCATCGTTTCGCCCAGAGGTGCCAGTTCACGGCTGTAGGGCTCACCGTTCAGGCGCACCGTGACCTCCGTTGTCCCGCCCAGGCCCGCGCCATCGTCGACAACCCGATAGCTGAGTTCCTGGGTCTCGCCGACGATGCCGAAACGCGGTGTGTTGACCAGTTCGATCCGCCTGTCGATTTCATCTGGGGCACCAGTGATGAGCCCGTGAACGGGCGCCGCAAAACCGAGTTCGGCACTGCTTTCGGGAATGTCGTGGATCTGACCGTCGGTGATCAGGATGGCGCCGGCGATGCGTGCGGTCGGCACGTCCTGAAGGGTCGCCGACAGCGCTTCGAACAATCGCGTCGACGGCGCTTCGGAGTACTGGTCGTCACCGGTTTCGACGACGCGCACCTCGAGCCGTGGGTAACGGGCCAAACGGTCGTTGAGGCGTTGCAAGGCAGCGTCGGTCATTGCCTGACGGTCAGGCGCCGACTGACTCTGGCTGCGGTCGACGATCACCGCCACGACGCTGTCGAGCGGTACCCGCTCCTGGTTCATGAACACCGGATTGGCCAACGCCAGCAGAAAGGCGACCAGCGCCAGCGTGCGAAACAGAGCACCACGCACCTTGCGCCACAGGCTGAAGGCGGTGAGGAGCGCACCGAGTGCCGCCAGCAGGGCGACATAGGGCAGGGGAATAAGCGGCGCGAATTCGATCATTGTCCAAGCCGCTCCAGCAGGGCCGGCACATGCACCTGGTCGGCCTTGTAGTTGCCGGTCAGCATGTACATCATGATATTGACTCCGGCCCGGAACGCGTGCTCGCGCTGTACCGGATCCGGCGGGACCGTCGGGTAGACCGGGATGTTGTTGTCATCGATCGCCCAGGCGCCGGCCAGATCGTTGCCGGTGATGATAATGGACGAAACGCCGTCGCCGCCGCGGGCCGGTCTATTTTCCGGAGTGTCCTGCTCCAGAACGGCTTCGACCCACAACGGACTGCCACGGTAGCGCCCAGGAAAGTCTTCCAGAATATAGAAGGCCTTGGTGAGGACATGATCGCGCGGCACCGGCTCCAGCGCGGGTATGTCGAGATCGGCCAGAATGCTGCGCAGGCGGGCGGTCTCCGGTGTAATGACACCGGTGTCGGCCAGGCCGGCGAGTGCGTCGCGTGTGTCAAACAACACGGTGCCGCCATTCTTCATAAACGCGTCGACCCGGCTGATTGCTTCGCGGGAGGGCAAGTCAGTGTCGGCCGAAATCGGCCAGTAAAGCATCGAGTAGAGGGACAGCGGGTCGGTCTCGAGGTCGATGCCCACCGGTTCTCCCGGCTCCAGAGAGGTGCGGAAGGCGAGGAAGCGGGTCAAGCCGTCCATGCCGCGCCGACTTGTTTCATCGGTCCGTCGGTCGCCGGTGATCACATAGGCCAGATGGGTGCGATCCAGAGACTGCAGAATTTCCGCATCGCCTGGCCTGCTGTCGTCGGCGATCGTTGGATGGGCGCCGGCAAAGAACAGGACGGCGCCAAGGGACATCACGAGCGCCGCGGCGG
Organism: Hoeflea sp.; assembly: GCA_965249925.1. Classification (GTDB taxonomy): domain Bacteria; phylum Pseudomonadota; class Alphaproteobacteria; order Rhizobiales; family Rhizobiaceae; genus Hoeflea_A. Next base: position 7,701,484 of record OZ252260.1, on the reverse strand, counting down.
CGCGGCGCGGAATCGCCCTCGACAGAGCGCCGGCCATGATCAGAACAATAAGGCTGTCGGCGATCAGCAGAACCACCGCCGACGTCAGCAGATACGGCCGCAGATCGACACTGCTGTCGCCCGTATAGCCGGCGCGGCGCAACGAGCCGCCAAAGTCCGGCAACTCCAGCGGCCGCAGTTGGTCTTCCGGCTGCATCAGGTTGAGCGCCAGAAATCCGCTTTCGGTTCCGTAGAGGCCCGGCGGATTATCGAAACTGGCAACCGGTCGCACGCCGGCCTGAATCTCCAGCGGTTGCGCAGCACCTGACGGCGCGCTCAGGGAACCGTCGGCATCCAGCAAACGGTAGGGCGGCAGCGTCGCCTCGCCGTTTTCGTCCGTGTCGCTGCCGGCGGCCTTGGACAGCAGGATGGAGCGGCGCAGCATTTCAACAAACTGGCCGGAAATCGGCAGGGTCGACCAGGTGGCTTCGGCGGTGACATGGAACAAAACGATGCGTCCACGTCCGAATTCGCGGCTGGTCACCAGCGGCGTGCCGTCGGCAAGGCTTGCCCAGGTATGCGCAGCGAGAGTGGCCGACGGTTCGGCCAGCACCTGCCGGGTTACCGTGACGTCGTCGGGGCGCGGCATACCGGCAAACGGGCTGGCCGGCGAGAATTCGGCCAGCGGTTGCGGTTCGCTCCAGGACAGGGCTCCGCCGAGGGCCCGTTCACCGCGCCGCAAGTCCACCGGCAGGAACGGATCGTCAGCATTGCCGCCGGCCAATCGCGGGCCTGCGAACCGCAGCAGCAGGCCACCGCCGTCGATCCAGTTCTCAAGCCTGTCGGCGGCGCTGGAGGGCAGCGTGCCGATATCGGCCATGATGACCACGGCGGGGCGTTGCTCCAACACCTCCACCAGTGCATCCGACAGTTCCGGTTGCTCCGGAGCGATCAGATCGGCAAACGGTTCCAGTGCCCGGGTCAGGTAATAGAGCGGTGACAGCAGCGGCTGCGAGAGGTCCAACGGTTCGGCCGACAGCAGCGCCACACGCCGACGCCGGAAGCTGTCGTCCAGCAAATACCGCGTCCCCGCCGTCGGTACTCCGTCGACGGCGATCGAGGCGAAATCGTTGCGCAGCTCAAAAGGCGCATTGATCGCCGCGCGGCCCTCGGCGGATCCGCTCTCAAAAACCAGTTCGCCGTTGGCGATCGGCCGGCCGCGGCCATCCGTCGCGGTCAGCGGATAACGATCGGATCCCTCCGTGTCGAGCCGCACCGCCGTCAGCGCGAAGCCATCCGCCTCGTTGCCGGCAGCCGTCAGGGCGAGTGTGTTGCGCGCATCGTTTTCAAGGAGCAGTACATCGGCAGGCCCTTTGTCCAATACCGATTGCCAGGCCGCTTCCGCGGCATTGCCGGAAAGGCCCGACGAGAGCAATGCCAGTGAACCGATCGGCGTGGTTTCGAACGCCGTTAGCAGTGCGGTCAGCGCCGTGGCGGTATCGGCTTTTAGCGGCCGCGGCTCCGCGGCCTGCAATCGCTCGCGCGCTATTGAGGCGGTGTTGGGGATGGCGTTGTGGCGCTGCTCGGCAGTAAACAGGATCGATACCGGTCGGTTGGCGTCTTCCGCCGCGGCAATCAGCCGCTCGGCCGCGGCGACGCGATCCGGCCAGTCCGGAGCAGTCGACCAGTCATTGTCCATGACGATAACAAGCGGGCCGGCATCGCTGATCTGCGTTTCGTCCGGATTGAGCACCGGCTGGGCCAGGGCCAGCACCACCAGCGCTGCGATCATCAAGCGCAGGAGTGTCAACCACCAGGGGCTCTTGGAAGGCGTTTCTTCCTTCTTCAGAACCCGTGCCAGGATACGCAGAGGCGGAAACAGTTCGGTCTTGGGACGCGGCGGTGTCAGCCGCAGCAGCCACCAGATGATGGGCAGCGCCAGCAGGCCGAACAGCACCGCGGGAGCGCCAAAGGCTAGCGGCAGCGCGCTCATGCAGAGCCTCCCGCAAATCCGCCGCCGGGCACTCCCGAAAGGTGGGTGTGAAGGGCGACGAGGGCCGCCGAAGCCGGCTGGTCGGTGTGGTGGGTGATGAAATTCCAGCCCAGGCGACGCAGGTTTTCAGAGATGCTGGCGCGACGGGCCAGAAAGATCTTGCTGTAATCCTCATGCACCGTTTCGGCCCGCCCGGCCGTCAGCTTGTCGCCGGTCTCCGGGTCGATGAACTCGGTACGACCGGCATAGGGGAAACTCTCCTCCACCGGATCGCAAATCTCCAGAATGTGGCCGCGGATACCCCGCTTGGCGATCGGCGCAAGCCGCTCGATCACCTCCTCTGCCGGATCGAGGAAGTCGGAAATCAGCACCAGGTCACTGCGCCGGCTGATGTGGGCCAGGTCGGGAAAGGTCTCCGACATTGTCTGCAGGCTGATGGCGGCGGCCAGTCGTTCGGCGGCGTTGCGGGCAGCGACCGGATCCATCACGCCCGGACAGGCAATGCGCTCGCCGGACCGCGCCAGGATTTCGGCCAGCGCCAGAAGGATAACCAGCGCGCGGCTCTGTTTGGATACCGAGGCAAGGGTCGACTTGAACAGCATGGAGGGCGAGGAGTCGGCCCACAGCCAAACGGTGTGGGCTGCCTCCCATTCGCGATCGCGGACGTAGGTGTGGTCGTCGCGGGCCGATCGCCGCCAGTCGATACGGGACAGACTTTCCCCCTCGACATAGGGCCGGAACTGCCAGAAATTTTCGCCGATTCCGCGCTTGCGCCGGCCATGCCAGCCGGCGATGACGGTATTGGCGACACGGTTGGCCTCCACCAGCAGGTCCGGCACGAAGCTGGCACGCTGGCGCGCTCGGGCCAGGGCTTCCGAGGTTGTGACCGCCTCGGCGGCCTGTCCAATCGGCGCCATCAGCGACTATTCTCCGCGCGCCGCGGTGACGAGACCGGCGATCACATCGCGAATATGCATGCCTTCGGCGCGCGCCGCGAAGGTGAGCGCCATGCGGTGCTGCAGGATCGGCACCGCCAGGGCGTGAACGTCGTCTACCGAAGGGGCGAGGCGGCCGTCGTACAGCGCGCGGGCGCGGGCGCACAGCATCATCGCTTGCCCGGCACGCGGCCCAGGGCCCCACGCAACATTGCGGCGCGTCTCCTCGGATCCGGTGTCCGGACGGGCCGATCGCACCAGCGCAAGGATCGCGTCGACCACCGTTTCGCTCACCGGCATGCGACGTACCAGCGCCTGAATCTCCTGAAGGCGCGCGCTGGTGAGCACCGCGCTTGCTTTCATGTCTTCGATGCCCGTGGTCTCAAGCAACACGCGGCGTTCGGCCTCCATTTCGGGGTAGCGGACGTCGACCTGCATCAGGAAGCGATCGAGCTGCGCCTCAGGCAGCGGATAGGTGCCCTCTTGTTCCAGCGGGTTTTGGGTCGCCAGCACATGGAACGGTTCGGGCATGTCATGTCGCGCGCCGGCGACGGTAACGTGGTACTCCTGCATGGCCTGAAGCAGGGCCGACTGGGTGCGGGGCGAGGCGCGGTTGATTTCGTCTGCCATCAGCAGCTGCGTGAAAATCGGGCCGGGCACGAAGCGGAAGGTGCGCTTGCCGCCATCGCTCTGATCCATGACTTCAGAACCGAGTATGTCGGATGGCATCAGGTCAGGCGTGAACTGAATGCGGTTTTCATCCAGGCCGAGCACCGTGCCGAGGGTGGCAACGAGCTTTGTCTTGGCAAGACCCGGAACGCCCACCAAAAGCGCATGGCCGCCCGACAGGACTGTCAAAATCGTCTGTTCGACGACGTCCTGTTGACCGAAAATAACGTTTCCGATCTCCTTGCGAACCGAGGCTATGTCGGTCAGCGCTGCTTCGGCGGCGGCAACCACTTGTTCCTCGTCCATGGCCGGGGCGGCGCCCTCAACAATGCCCATATAACACTCTCCGTCGCTTTGAGTTCGGGACTTGATTCACATATATCATGTCTTATGTGGCGCAGCCCGCAAATCCATCAATGGCCTGTGGATGTTCGGCGCCGGACCAATGGCACGACACACAGTCCGTCTACAGTGAATATTTCGTGATTAGAGGCGAAGCTGGACCAGACGATGGCAAAAAATGAGATTTCGTCGCCGGCGGATGCCGCCGGCCTGGAAGCATTGATTTCGCGCGCCGCTGCCACCGATCGTGGACTGCCGCCCGTGGAAAAGTGGGATCCATCGGTCAGCAGTGACCTGGACATCGAGATCCGCGCCGATGGAACCTGGTTCTACATGGGAACGCCGATCAACCGCGAACCGCTGGTTCGATTGTTTTCGACCATCCTGCGCAAGGAGGATGACGGCAAGACCTATTTGGTCACCCCCGTCGAGAAGGTCGGTATCCGGGTGGAAGACGCCCCTTTTGTCGCGGTCGAGATGAGCGTGACGCACCGGGACGGCGAACAGATACTGACGTTTCGCACCAATGTGGGTGATCTCGTGGAAGCCGGAGCGGATCACCCGATCCGGTTCGAGACTGCCGGCCCCAATGAAGAACTGAAGCCATATATTCACGTCCGTGGCAGGCTGGAGGCGCTGATCAGTCGCGCCCTCATGTACGATGTGGTCGAACTGGGGCAGCCGGACATGATCGACGGTGTCGAGACGTTTTGCGTGCATTCGGGTGGCGTCGCGTTTCCCGTCATGACCATGCAGCGGCTGGAGGCGCAATCCTGATGCGGATCGTCGGCGATGAGTTCAGCGCGGCAACCTTCCGTGCCCGGGTCGCGTCCGACCAAGGCGCAGGCGATTGGCGCCGCTATGGCGACCATCTGCTGAATCGCGATATCACCGAAGATCTGGCCGGTAAGACGCTACGACCGGCCGCCGTCCTGGTGCCACTGGTGGACTACGGCGATCATACGACCATGCTGCTGACCCAGCGAACCGAATCCATGCGCACCCACTCCGGCCAGGTTGCATTCCCCGGTGGAGCCGTCGATCCGGAAGACCCGTCAGCGGAAGCTGCCGCCATGCGTGAGGCCGATGAGGAGGTCGGCCTCAAGGCGTCGCACATCGAAACGGTCGGCCGTCTGCCGGAGTATCTGACGGTCACCGGTTTCCGCATTACACCCGTCCTGGCGATCGTGCGCAGCGGCTATCCGCTGGCCATAAACCGCCACGAGGTCGACGATGTGTTCGAAGTGCCGTTCGAATTCCTGATGAATCCGTCAAACCACGTTCGCGAGAGTCGGGTTTGGCAGGGCAGGGAGCGGCACTACTACACGATGCCTTACGGAGACCGATTCATCTGGGGTGTGACCGCCGGCATTTTACGGACGCTTTACGAGAGGCATTATGCATGAGTGACCATATCGATGCCGCGAGCGTCGCGCAGGCGGACTGGTTCCAGGATCCGAAGCTGCAAGTTGTTCTGTCGCTCTTGAATAATGACGGCGAGGCGCGGGTGGTCGGCGGTGCCGTGCGCAATGCGCTCATGGGACTGCCGGTCGGTGACATCGATATCGCAACGACGCTGGTCCCCGACACGGTGGTTGAGCGGGCCCGGGCAGCTGGCATCAAATGCGTGCCCACCGGCATCGATCACGGGACGGTCACTCTTGTGGTCGGTGGTACGCCGTTCGAGATCACAACGCTGCGGGTCGATGTTGCAACCGACGGGCGCCGCGCGCAGGTCGCGTTCGGAACGGATTGGATGACCGATGCGCAACGCCGGGATCTGACCATGAACGGGCTCTATGCGGATGCGGCAGGCAAGGTGATCGACCTCGTCGGTGGGGTTGCCGACATCGAAACCGGGACAGTGCGCTTCATCGGCGATGCGGCCACCCGGATCGAAGAAGACTATTTGCGCATTCTGCGGTTTTTCCGGTTTTTCGCCTGCTATGGAAAAGGCCGTCCGGACGCCGATGGCCTTCGCGCCTGCGCACGCCTCAAATCCGGACTGACACAGCTCTCCGCCGAACGGGTCTGGTCGGAGCTGAAGCGCCTGCTGGCGGCTGCCGATCCATCCCGGGCACTGCTGTGGATGCGTCAGACAGGGGTCCTGACGACTGTGCTTCCCGAATCGAAAAAATGGGGCATCGATGCGATGGCGCCGCTGGTCGATACCGAGACCGCGCTGGGGTGGGCGCCGGACGCTCTGCTGCGGTTGATGGCCATCATACCGCCGGAGCCCGAACGCATCGTCGAGCTGGCGCGCCGCCTGCGTTTGTCCAACGCCGAAACCCGTCGGCTTGCGGCCTGGTCCGAACAGACCACCCCACCGCAAGACGCTTCCGATTTGGTGCTCCGGCGACTGCTCTATCGCGGTGTGCCGCAGGCGGTGGCGGATTGCCTCAAACTGCGCTATTCGGCGTTGCGGGCTAAAGCAGACACCGACGGGTCGGCGATGCAATCGGCCGCCGCGGTTTCGCGGCAACTGGCGCTCGTCGAACGCTGGCAACGTCCGATACTCCCGGTCTCGGGAGGCGATCTGAAAGCCCGAGGACTGGATACCGGCCCCGATCTTGGGCGGCTCCTGTCGAAGCTCGAGGATCTGTGGATCGAAAGCGACTTTACGCTTGACCGGGAAACCCTGCTATTGCGCTTGAAGGACGTCCAAAATTCAGATGTTTGATCTGGACATCGAGGCTAAAGGTGCCAGTTACAGCAAGTGTCAGTTACGGGATGAGATGAGGAGACAGGCATGAGCAGATCACGTCTATTGGCCATGTTCCTGGGTGCGGCGGCGACCGGCATGCCAGCCGTTTCCTTCGCCCAGACCACCTCGGAGCAGATGACCTGCCAGCAGGCCGTGTCCACCTATGAGCGAACGGGACGGATCAATGTGCGCGCGAGCGGCGGAACCGTTATTCCGGTTTACAAGCCGGCGCCCGTCAGCCAGAAGCGCACGGTGGCCTGCCATACGCTCAATACCCAGCGCCGGCCGTACAACGTGACAACAAGCGACAAGCGGCGTTGCACGATCGGTTACTATTGCCGGTAGCGCTGACTCGGCACACGTCTGTGTCGGAACGGCTCAACCGCCGGCGACTTCTTCGGCCAGCCACTCGCGGAACAGGCGAATGTTGGGCCGATCTTCATGACCGGACGGACAGACGAAATAGAAAGCCCGTTTGACACTGATTTCCATACCGAACGGCGCCACCAGTCGGCCTGCGTCGAGATCCCGTTGGGCCAGCACCCGGCGCGCCAGCACGACACCGGCACCCTCGATCGCCGCGTCGATCGCATGATCGGCGAGATTGAAACGCAGCCCCCGCCCGGGATCGACATCCTTGATCCCAGCCATTTCCAGCCAGGTGCGCCAGTTCGGCCCGGACGGCAACACATGCACCAGGGAATCGTCGTGGATCAGGGTGACGTGCCGCAGGTCGGCCGGCACGCGGATCGCGTCGGGCCCTTCAAGCAATGACGGGCTGCACATGGGCAGCATCATATCGTCGAACAGCTTTTCCGAGTACAGTCCGGGGTAGTCGCCCGAGCCAAAGCGAATGGCCGCATCGATGCCGTCGCCGCGAAAATCCGTCAAGGCAAGATTTGCGGCGATGCGCAGATCGATGTGAGGATGGGCTGCAGCGAAGCGAAACAGCCGCGGTGCCAGCCACTTGCCGGTAAAGGCCGGCCCGGCGGTTACCACAATGACGTTGTCATCGGGTCGGTTCACCAACCGTTCGATAGCGCGCGTCAGGCTGTCGAAACCCTCACTGATATCCGGCTGGATGAGAAGACCCGCCTCGGTCAGTTCAACCCGGCGTGTCAGACGGTGAAACAGCCGCGTCTGCAGATAGTCTTCCAGTCCCCGGATCTGATGCGAAAGGGCCGCCGGCGTGACGTTGAGTTCCTCGGCGGCTTTTCGAAAACTGAGGTTTCGCGCCGCGGCCTCAAAGGCGCGCAGCGCATTCAACGGTGGTAGGGGTGTCGCGCTCATAGATTATATTTTCTCATCTATCGACTGAGATATCATCGTTTGTGTGTACTGAAGAACATGGCCATATTCCGCTTACCACATCGACAGACAGTTTAGGAAAACTGGATAGCACCATGACCAACAAACCGCAATTGACCGCTTCAGCGTTGACCAATGCCGACCTGTATCGCGTCATGGCGCGTGGACGCGCCTTGCAGGCGGCCGAAACGCGGGCTGCCTTCCGCTGGGTCGCACAACGCCTGCGGGGATGGCTGCACTGACGTCGGCAGGCGTGTTTCAATCGGTCTTTCGATAGAGTGTCGCGTCGTCTGGCAGCAGCCCGGCCGCGCATTCAAGGATGGCGTCGGCGAGCGCATCGACATCTTGCGAGCGCCCCGCCGAGCGCCGCCAGGCGAGGCCGATGTCACGATGCGGCTGCGGCTCCGAGAACGGCACGATACGCAGCGTGTTGCGTTGTTTTTCCGATTCCACCGCCAATTCAGGAATCAGCGTCAAGCCCATGTCCTGCGACACCATCTGCAGCAATGTCGCCATACTGGTCGCGCCAAAATCGATCGGACGCCGGCCAACGGTTAGCCCGCAGACGTCCAGCGCCTGATCGCGCAGGCAATGCCCTTCCTCCAACAATAGCAATCGGGCGGTATCGATGCTGTCCTCGGCCATCGGCGTGACCAGCACGTCGGTTTCGTTGATCGAACTGGCGACCAAGAAACGGTCGGCGAAGAGCGGCCGACAAGCCAAACCGATGTGATCGATGGGTAGCGCGACGATCGCGACATCCAGTCGCCCATCCTCCAACCATTCGATCACGGTGTCCGTCACCGTTTCCTTGAGTTCGATCTCGACCTTCGGATAGTGGCGACGCAGGACCGGAACCAACGTCGGCAGCAGATAGGGCGCGACCGTCGGAATGACGCCGATACGGATGCGCCCCTCGAGCGGTCCGCGGGCCTGCCGGGCATGTGCCTCAAGTGCAGCGATCCGCGAGAGGATGTCGCGAATTTGTGGTAGTAGCCGCTCACCGTCGGCGGTCAGAAAACTGGCATTGCGCCGTCGTTCGACCAGTTTGCAGCCGAGCTGCTCTTCCATCTCGGCGATTTGGACGGACAGCGCCGGCTGGCTGACATGAACCAACTCGGCCGCCCGGCGGAAATGTCCGGCGGTCGCCAGGGCATCAAAATAACGCATTTGACGGACGGTTAGCACAATAAGAAGTTCTTATTCTGTTTTCGCTCTATGGCAAAGCGTTGATTATCATTTGATCGAATCGTCGGCTCGCGCCTTGGACCAGTGCGTCATCGTACCCATTATCGGCACAGTACATGCGCTGATATGTTCACCGACTCGATTGCATGACACGGGCGACGACAATGAGTTCAAATGCCGCTTCACCGGCCGTGGTGCCGCACTTTTCCGACACCGAGGGCGATGATGCCTATCTTAGTACGAACAACTATGCGGAATCGGCTCTTGAAAGGGCCAAGACCGAAGGGTTGCTGTTGGCGGTGCGTGCACGGTGGATCGCCCTGGCGATCATCGCGGTGCTTCTGCCGATCGTCAATTTCCATTGGGAAGTGGTTTATTACTATGTACCACTGGCGCTCTTCGCGCTGATCGGTTGGGCGCAATGGCAAGTGGGCCGGGTCGGACGCTCGCGTCCCGAACTTGTGCTGATATTTTGCGACCTTGTTTTGATGACGCTGGTTACCGTGGTCCCCAATCCGATCAGTGATCTCGACTGGCCGACCGCCATGCAATACCGGTTCGGCAGCTTTATCTTCTTCTTCGTTTTGCTCGCCGGAGCAACCCTTGCCTATTCGTGGCGCACGGTCATCGCCATCGGGAGCTGGACCGCCATGTTATGGGGCTTCGGGGTTTTAAGTGTTTACCTCTGGCCCAATGCACAGCCGGATCTGACGCAGGCCTTGCACACGGCTTTCGGCGACCAGTCGCGGTTGATCGAGGTGCTGGATCCGAACGCCATCCATTTCGGCTGGCGGCTGCAAGAGGCGGTCGTGTTCGTCATCGTCGCGGTGACGGTCGCCATGACTGTCAGACGATCCAGCAACCTGTTGAAAAATCATGCGGCTTCGGAACGGGAACGCAGCAACCTGGCCCGCTACTTTTCACCGAATGTGGTTGCGGAACTGTCACAGAACGACGAGCCGCTGAAACAGGTTCGAAAACAGGACGTCGCCGTTCTCTTCGTCGATATCGTCAGCTTCACGTCCTATGCGGACGGCCGCGATCCGGAGGAGGTCATCGCAACGCTGCGTGATTTCCACGGACGTATGGAACGCGCCGTGTTCGACAATGGCGGCACGCTGGACAAGTATCTGGGCGACGGCATGATGGCCACGTTCGGCACGCCGTTCACCGGCGAGGCCGATGCCGGCAACGCCCTGCGTTGCGCCCGATCGATGATTGACACCGTGGCTGCCATGAACCGTGAGCGCGACCGGGCCGGTCAGCCACGGCTGCAAGTCGGTTTCGGTCTGCATTACGGTCCCGTGGTGCTTGGCGATATCGGCGCCGACCGGCTGGAATTCGCAGTGATCGGCGGCACCGTCAATATCGCGAGCCGCCTCGAGGGCCTGTCGCGGACCCTCGGATGCGCTTTGGTCGCCAGCAAGGAACTTGTTGAAAAGGCCAGCGCCGAGCCGGCCACCTCACGCCAGGATCTCGAAGGGCTGGTCGAACACCCGGCACAAACCGTGCGCGGCGTGGAAAAACCGGTCAGTGTCTGGTGCCTTGGCGGGGAAGGCTAGGTGCTAGCGAAGTCGTCAGTCATGAAGCCTGCAGGACCCACAATTGCTCGCGGCCGTTGGCCGGCGGTGATCGTCGGAAATCGGAATAGAGCGCGACCGGACTGAAACCGGTCAGTTCGAACAGGTATTCCATCTCCTGACGAAGGCTCCAGCGCAGGGTCCAGGACGTTTCTTCGTGGTCGACACGGGCGCCATCCGAATCGAGCGTTTCGAACCGGATGTCTTCGCGCACCGTCTGATTGAATGGGTCGACTTGCCGGCCGATGATCGTTCTACGTACCAGGTTGCCGTTGGGATCGCGGCATTCGCGAACCCGCGGCCCAGGCGTCTTCTCTGCGAACAACCACTCGAAATTGGGGTCGAACAGATCCAGGACCAGATGGGCCTCCGGGACCAGGTGCCGACGAATGCAGTTCAGGGCGGCACGCTGCAGGGCAGGATCGACAATGTGCTGAAAGCTGCGGGCTGGGACGATCGCCAGGGCAAATCGTTCCTCAAGACGAAACGATGTCATGTCCCCGGTGACAATCCGTACGCGATCGCCGTGATGCCCGATGGCGTTTTGCTTACTCTTTGCCAACTTGACCATGGGTTCGGAGATATCGAGCCCTACAACATCATATCCGGCCTCTGCCAGGGGCCAGGTGATGCGGCCGGTCCCGCATCCGAGTTCCAGGACCGGACCGCCGTAATCTCCGGCGCATTCGAGATAGAAATCGACATCGTTCGACAACAAGCCACCGCCCACAAATAGGTCGTAGGCGGCAACGGCAAGTTCGCTCGAGTAGTAGGCATTCGGATCCGGGTCCATAGGATGGTCATCCAAATTGCGTTTGGCCGACCGCGCCGGGTCGATCAGGGCCAGCGCACGGCCGGCGGCATCGACGACAGGATCGATTCGACATTGCCGCCGGTTTTCAGCCCGAAGATTGTGCCCCGGTCGTAGAGCAGGTTGAACTCGACATAGCGGCCGCGGCGAATCAACTGTTCTTCCCGGTCGGCCTCGGTCCAGCTGGTGTTGAAATTGGATCTGACCAGTTTTGGGTAGGCCACGGCAAAAGCCCGGCCGACATCCTGTACAAAGGCAAAATCGGCGTTCCAGCCGCCGAGCGTTTCCTTGGTGCGCAACCAGTCGAAAAAGATGCCCCCGATGCCGCGCGGCTCGTTGCGGTGTGCCAGATAGAAGTACTCGTCGCACCATTTCTTGTAGCGCGGGTAGTCAGCGATGGCATGACGCGAACAGGCGATCTGCATCGCCTTGTGAAACAGCTGTGAATCGGGATCGTCCTGGGTACGCCGGCGGTTGAGCACCGGCGTCAGGTCGGCGCCGCCGCCAAACCATTGCGTCGAGGTGACCACCATGCGCGTGTTCATGTGCACCGCCGGCACGTTGGGATTGACCGGATGGGCGATCAGCGAAATACCGGATGCCCAGAAGCGCGGATCCAGCTCGGCGCCTGGGATCTGTTTGCGGAACTCCGGCGAGAATTCACCGAAAACGGTGGAGGTGTGAACCCCGACCTTCTCGAAGACACGGCCGTGCATCATGGACATGACGCCGCCGCCGCCGCGGCCCTCGTCACGCTGCCACTGCTTGCGCTCGAAGCGGCCGGGTGGATCATCCGACAACGGCCCCGTCAGTTCGTCCTCGAGCTTTTCGAACGTGTCGCAGATGGCGTCGCGCAGCGACTCGAACCACGTACGCGCCTTGTCTTTCTTTTCGTCCAACCCATTGGGATGGCCGATCGGAAGATCCGGTCGTTCCATGAAAAGATATCCCCGTCGATATGAGCGAAACCTTTAACAGCAACCCCGGTGCTATACCATAGAGGCGGGCTGCGAAATTTGATCGAAATGCAGCAAACCCGATGACGGCCGATGACTCGCCAAGCGCAACCCGAAACCCTATTATCCGGGTTAGTAAGGTGCGATCATGAGCCGAGTACCAACACTGCCGCCGATGGATGGCCTGCGTCGTCAGATCCGCAAGGGTCGCAAAGGCGCTTCGCGGAGCAACAGTTTTGTTCGCGAAACATTTCGTCTGCCGCGCCAAGCGGCGCGCGCCAAAGCGCGGGAGTGGTTCGACGCATGGCCCAAAGCCGCCTACTGGACGGAAGTCGAAAGCTGGCGCCAATTGCCGAACGATCAGATCGAATTCACGATGCGACGTCTTCCCAGCGCCGACTGACGTCGGGTTTGGACGTTTGTCAATCCGCCGATGACGTTTGCCGTAGCGCTTCCCCGGCGATCAAAGCCGCTGCGACGGCCAGATTAAGGGAGCGCGTGCCGGCGACCATCGGAATGCGCACCCGGGCATCTGCCACCGCATGGACCTCCTCTGGAGCGCCGGCGCTCTCCCGCCCGAAAAGCAGGATGTCATCCGCCCGAAAGCGAAATCCCAGATAGGATTGCTCGGCCCTTGTCGTCGCCAGAACCAGCCGCCGGTTTTCATCGGCGGCCCGGTCGCGGAAGCGCGACCAGGTGCGATGACGTTGCAACGAGGCCCTTTCGGTATAATCCATGCCGGCACGCTTGAGCGCCCGGTCCGACATATCGAAGCCGGCCGGCTCGATGATGTCCACCGACAGCCCGAGACAGGCAGCCATGCGCAGAATCGTCCCGGTGTTGCCGGGAATGTCCGGTTGATAAAGCGCGATGCGCAAATCAGATGTCATCACCGAATATCCATCGCAGCCACAGCGTTCCACGGGACAATCGTCCGTGTCCATATTGCAACATCACCAACGGGTAAGGTATATCGCGGTTGTTTTTCCTTCCCGCAACGGTAGAAGTCGCGGCGGAATCGCTATACAAGACAGATCCTGAACTTAAACCGCCAGGAGGATATTGATGGATTGCATTCTTTACCTCCCGACCGAGGCTTCGACACCCCGGCAGCGGTTGTTCCGTTTCAGACCGTGAAGGCAACGCCCTAAACCAAGGTCCGATTTCCGGAAAATCCAAGCTTCGATCGTCGTTCCCGCGCGCTCAACGCGCGGCGTATTGCAGAGCACTGACGGCTCGTTCCTCCGACTGACCGCACCTGTACTGGTGAAACCGCACCGCGGTCGTCAATTTGTCGTACCACGCCGCTGCTCGCCCAAATCTTTGAGGCCGTAACCATGTTTGGCTGGTTTGAAAAACGCTTGAATCCCTATCCCGAGGTCCCTTCGGGGCAACCTCCGAATCGTTTCCTGCCGTTCTGCTGGCACTATTCGAAGGATGCCGCGCCGTGGTTGGCCATGATGACCGTGCTGACCGCGGCTATCGCGGTCGGCGAGGTTTTTCTGTTCAGTTTCCTGGGCGACATCGTCAATTGGCTGTCGGCTTCCAGTCGTGAGGAATTCCTGGCCAGGGAGGGTGGGCGCCTGATCTGGATGAGTGTCCTGGTGCTCGTCGTCCTGCCGGCGATTGTCTGGCTGCAGGCCCTGCTCATCCATCAAACCCTGCTCGGCAACTATCCGATGATCGCCCGCTGGATGATGCATCGGCATCTGTTGCGGCAAAGCATGTCGTTTTTCGCCGATGAATTCGCCGGACGGGTGGCGACCCGCGTCATGCAGACGTCCCTGGCAATTCGCGAGGCGGTGATCAAGGTCCTCGACGTCCTCGTCTATGTGGCCGTTTATTTCGTGACCATGCTGGCTATGGTCGCGGTAGCGGACATCCGGTTGATGGTACCGCTCCTGGTATGGCTTGGAGTCTACCTCGCTCTCATCTGGTATTTCGTGCCGCGCATGAAGCAGGTCTCGCAGGAGCAGGCCGATGCGCGATCGATGATGACCGGTCGCGTGGTTGACAGCTACACCAACATTTCCACGGTCAAGCTGTTCTCCCATGCCGGGCGCGAGGAAGCGTACGCACAGCAGGCGATGGACGAATTTCTGGACACGGTGCACCGGCAAATGCGGCTGGTCACGATGTTCCATGGCCTCGTCTATGTCGTCAATTCGGTGCTGCTGTTCGCCATCGGCTTCATGGCGATCAATCTTTGGCTGGGTGACTCGATTTCGGTGGGCGCCATCGCCACGACCGTCGCACTGTGCCTGCGTATTTTTGGCATGTCCCATTGGGTCATGTGGGAGGTCTCGGCCCTTTTCGAGAACATCGGTGTGGTGATCGATGGCATGTCGATGATGACGCAGCCGCATCGGGTGACCGATGCGCGTGACGCCAAAACTCTGCACGCCAAGCAGGGCAGAATCAGCTTCGAGCACATCCGCTTCCACTATGGTAAGGATGGCGGCCTCATCGACGACCTGTCGCTGACCATCGAACCCGGCGAGAAGATCGGGCTGGTTGGACGGTCCGGCGCCGGCAAAACGACGCTGACCAACGTTTTGCTACGGTTTTACAATCTGGAGGCGGGCCGAATCACCATCGACGGCCAGGACATCGCCGGCGTGACGCAGAACAGCCTGCGCGCCCACATCGGTGTCGTCACCCAGGATACGTCGCTGCTGCACCGTTCGATCCGCGATAATATCGGATACAGCAAACCGGACGCCACCGATGCCGAGATCGTCGAGGCGACCAAGCGGGCCAACGCCTGGGAGTTCATCCAGGAATTGGCCGACCAGCAGGGTCGCACCGGACTTGAGGCCCATGTCGGGGAGCGCGGCGTGAAGCTGTCGGGCGGTCAGCGCCAGCGAATCGCAATCTCCCGCGTGTTTCTCAAGGACGCGCCGATCCTGGTGCTGGACGAGGCGACGTCGGCGCTCGACTCGGAGGTCGAGGCGGCGATCCAGGAGAACCTGTTTGCGCTAATGCAGGGCAAGACGGTGATTGCCATCGCACACCGGTTATCGACCATCGCCGAGATGGACCGTCTTATCGTGCTGGATCTGGGGCGGATCGTTGAAACCGGAACCCACGAAGAGTTGGTGAAGGCCGGTGGCCTCTACGCTGAACTGTGGTCGCGGCAGTCTGGCGGGTTCATCGATGCCGAACCGGAGGGCTCGGAGCCTGCCGCCGCCGAATAGGCGGCGGGCCGCGACTTGGTCTATATAAACACCCCACTACCCCGGTTGCCGCGGGGATGCTAATCAGTATGGTTCCATTCGGGGAAGACGTAGCAAAAGGCATCCAGCATGGTCTGGGGGACGTATTCGGCAAGTCGATTTGCCTCGATTGCGCTGTTGCTTGCGGCGTCGATCATGGTTTTCGCACCCGATCGAGCAAACGCTCAGGCCGGTTTGGCTGTCGCCGATAACGCCTCCGAATCCGGAGAGGCCAGCACCGTCCAATTGCCGGATCCGCTGACGCCGGAGGCGATCCGCGAGATGGTGTCGACTCTGAGCGACGAGCAGGTACGCGAACTGCTCCTGCAGCGCCTCGATGCGGTCGCTACAGCCAACAGCCAAAGCGCTTCCGGCGATGGGGTCAACACGCTGCGCTACCTTGCCGAGACCTTTCAACTGGTCGGTCTGTCGGTGGCGGATGCTGTCGTCAAGGTTCCGCACATCTACGACTCGCTGGAAACCGGCGCTAGCAATTACGGGCGTCCGCGCGGCTGGAGCGGCATCCTTATCATGTTCGTCGCCATGGCCGCGGCGGTGGCCGGCGGACTGGCGGTCGAATGGGGCGTGACCCAAGTCGCCAACAAATGGCGCCGCCAGTTCAAGGAAGTCGGCACTCCGGAAAACCTCAAACAGACGCTGCAGTTGCTGGGCAAACGGTTGGTGCTCGACCTCGGCGGACTGGTGGCTTTTCTGATCGTCACCTGGATCCTGATCCGAATACTTGTGCCGGCCGACGACCAGGAAATCGCTGACATCTTCATCTTCAGCTTCGTGGTGTTTCCGCGTGCCATAGCGGCGATTTCACGGTTTCTGCTGGCGCCCAACTATCCCAGGTTTCGTCTGGTTCATACGGACGACTGGACGGCGCGGTATCTGCACAATAGCCAGATCGGAATCGCGCTGTTGATCGGCCTGACCTACTTCATCGTCACCTTCCAATGGATGAACGGCGTGGCACTCGGCGAATCACGCATCGGCTACTGGCTCAATCTGATCGTCTTTATCTGGATCGGTTTCGTTTGCTATCGGGCCCGCGACGGTCTCAGTTCCATGCTGCTCGGGCCGGAGGACGATGTGACAAGGGGCGAGCGATGGATGGCGGCCGCCTATCCGTGGATCGCCATCGCCCTGGTGGCCCTGACCTGGCTGCTCGTCGAGATGGTAATCGCCCAAGGGCGCGTCGATCTGGTGGCGGATGGTCAAAACTACCTGACGCTGGCCATTCTTCTGGCGGCTCCGGCGCTCGACACGATGGTGCGCGGGTTGGTCAAACATCTGGTGCCACCCATGCGCGGCGAGGGCATGCTGGCCGAGGCAGCCTACCGCTCGACCAAACGCAGTTACATTCGTATCGGCCGCGCCATCGTCGCGGCCATGGTGATCGTCATTGTCGCGCGGATCTGGGATCTCGATTTCGAGAACCTTGCCAGTGCCGGGGTCGGAGCGCGTATCGCCGGGCGGCTGTTCGAGGTGTTTTTTATCCTGGCCGCCGGATACATCGTCTGGGAACTGGTGTCGCTATGGCTGAACCGTAAGCTGGCTGATGAGCAAACAGCGGCCGGCATTGATCTGGAGGCCGAGGAACCCGGTGGCGGAGAGGGCGGCGGTGCCGGCGGATCGCGCCTGTCCACAGTCCTGCCTCTGGTCAAGGTCGCTGCGCAGGTGACGATCATCACGATCACCGTTCTGATTGCGCTTGGCCATTTGGGAATCGACATCACGCCGCTTTTGGCCGGTGCGGGCATCGTCGGCCTGGCCATCGGCTTTGGTGCTCAGACGCTGGTGCGCGATGTGGTTGCCGGGCTGTTCTTCCTGTTCGACGATGCATTCCGTGTCGGTGAATATCTCGACATCAACGGAACGGTCGGCACGGTCGAACGCATTTCCATCCGCTCGCTGCAGCTGCGCCATCATCAGGGTCCCGTGCATACGATCCCCTATGGCGAAATTCCCAAAGTGACCAACAACTCGCGTGACTGGGTTATCGTCAAACTGAAATTCACCGTGCCGTTCGACACCGATATCAACAAGGTCAAAAAGCTGTTCAAGCAGATCGGCAAGGACATCATGGAAACGCCGTACGCCGAGGACATTATCCAGACCTTCAAGTCACAGGGCGTATACGACGTCAACGACGTCGGTATCGTGGTGCGCGGCAAATTCATGGCCAAGCCGGGTAAGCAGTGGATGATCCGCAAGGATGTCTACGCCAGGGTGCAACAGGTGTTTGCCGAAAACGGAATCGAATTCGCCCGTCGCGAGGTTCGAGTGGCGATGCCGGAGGGCCAGGATGGCGAGCAGGCCGACGGCCAGGCCGTTGCCGCGGCCGCCGGTCAGGCGGTCATCGAGGAAGAGAAGCGGCTGGAGGCGGCGCAAGCGGCATCCAACAAACCCTGAACGCATCTGATCTGTCCGACGCGGCGTTGCCCGATTGCCGAGACAGGACGACATGCCTAAGTTTCTCGCCATGGTCTTGCAGCGAGTCTTCCGGCTATTCGAAGGATGGATCGACCCCTATGCGGCGGCGGAGCCGGCGTCTCCGTCGCAAAGCACCCTGGGCTTCATGATCCACTATGTGCGTCAGGCCAAGTGGCCTTTTGTGGCGATGATCGTGCTCGGCGGTTTCGTGGCGTTGCTGGAAGTCGCATTGTTCTATTTCGTTGGACGGCTGGTCGATCTTCTCGAATCGACTGATCCCGGGGCCGGCTGGCGGGGGCTTATGGACCAGCATGGCGGCGAATTGCTGTTCATGCTGGCCGTGGTCCTGATCGGTCGTCTCGTCATTGCGCCGCTGGTGACGCTGGTCGAGGAGCAGACCGTTGTGCCCGGATTCTTCAACCTCGTGCGCTGGCAGGCCTATGTCCACATCTCACGCCAGAGCCTGGCGTTTTTTCATGATGAGTTCGCCGGGCGGGTGGTCAGCAAAGTCTGGCAGTCGGGTCAGGCCATGGGCGATTTCATGGTGGCACTGCTGCAGGTGGCCTGGTTCATCGCCATCTATGCCGTCACCACGCTGGCTCTGGTCGGGCAGCTCGACTGGCGGCTCGCGGTGATCGTCGCCGTTTGGCTCGGCGCATTCGTGCTTGTCGCCCGCTATTTCGTGCCGCGCATCCGGGAACGAGCGCGTCAGACGGCGGAAGCCGCCTCGGGCATCAACGGGCGCCTGGTCGACGGCTATGCCAACATCCAGACGCTCAAGCTGTTTGGGCGCGAAGAAGAAAACGACCGCTACATTCGCGACGGTTTTGACGAGTTCCTGGGTTCGGTGATCCCGTTCACCCGCAATCTCACCGGGGTGCGCGTATCGTTGGCGGCTTTGTCGGGCATTATGATCGTGGCCATTACGGCCATGTCGATCGACCTGTGGCTACGCGGCGAGATTAGTGTCGGTGCCGTGGCCTTCACCCTGGCCCTGGTGCTGCGCCTCAGCCTATTGCTCGGCCGGATGATGACGCAGCTCAACGCGCTGATGCGCAATTTCGGCACGGTTCAGAACTCCGTCGAGCTGTTGACCCGTCCGATCTCGCTGAAAGACAGGCCCGGTGCCGGTCGGCTTGAGGTATCGAACTGTCACATCCGGTTCGAAAATGTCCGTTTTCGCTATGCCGGGAACAGGGCGGTCATCGACGATGTCACCCTGAACGTGGAACCAGGCCAAAAGGTCGGCCTGGTGGGACCGTCCGGCGCGGGCAAGTCCACGCTGGTCAATCTGCTTTTGCGGTTTTACGATCTTGAGTCCGGGCGGATCCTGATCGATGGGCAGGACATTGCCCTGGTGACCCAGGGTTCGCTGCGCGAACAGATCAGCGTGGTGACCCAGGACACGTCGCTCATGCACCGTTCGATCCGCGACAACATACGGCTCGGCCGTCCGTCGGCAAGCGAAGAAGAAATCGTCGCTGCGGCCGAGAGGGCGGAAGCCTGGCCGTTCATTCGCGATCTCAGTGATCAGTGGGGGCGGGTCGGGCTGGACGCCCATGTCGGGGAGCGCGGCGTCAAACTGTCGGGTGGGCAACGGCAGCGTGTCGCCATCGCCAGAGTGATGCTGAAGGACGCGCCGATTCTCATTCTCGACGAGGCGACTTCAGCCCTGGATTCGGAAGTGGAGGCCGCCATCCAGGAGAATCTGTCGGCACTCATGGACGGCAAAACGGTCATCGCCATCGCCCATCGCCTCTCGACCATCGCCCAGATGGACCGCCTGGTGGTGCTCGATCACGGGCAGATTCTCGAGGATGGCGGCCATGAGGCTCTGCTTGCGCAGAACGGCCTTTACGCGCGGCTTTGGTCGCGTCAATCGGGCGGGTTCATTGACGCGTGAAAAAGGGCCTTGACATCGTCGGCCCCTAAGACTGAAAAACTTGCGTCATTGTGTCCAATGGTTGGCCTCCAGTCTGGACTTATTTTACTGTGCGTCCTAGAAACCGCCCGAATGTGGGGGACATCGAAGGTCGGGAAGGTGGGACCTGTCCGTTCGATGCATATTCCTGGCCCTAGCATGCGCAAAGGATGGTGCAACCGTGAGCGAAAACGAAACTTCAGCCGAACCGACCCGTCGCGACGTCCTGTATCTTGCAACGGGCATGACCGCTGCCGTCGGTGTTGCCGCGGCCGTCTGGCCGTTTATCGATCAGCTGCGGCCCAATGCCACCACGCTGGCGCTTTCGACAATTGAGGTCGACATCTCAGGCATCGAAGAAGGCATGTCCGTCACGGTCAAATGGCGCGGTAAGCCGGTCTTTATCCGCAACCGAACGGAAAGGGAAATCGAGGAAGCTGCCGCGGTGCCTTTGGAGGACCTCAAGGACCAGGCTGCGCGCAATGCCAACCTGCCTCCAGACACGCCGGCGCTCGACGTCGACCGGTCGGCCGGCGAAGAGCGCGAAAACTGGATCGTCATGATCGGATCGTGCACCCATCTGGGCTGCGTTCCGCTGGGTCAGGCCGGCGATTTTGGCGGCTGGTTCTGCCCTTGTCACGGCTCGCACTATGACACGGCCGGTCGTATCCGTAGTGGGCCGGCGCCGGAGAACCTTCCGGTTCCGCCCTTTGAGTTCATTTCCGACACACGCATCAAGATCGGCTAGTAGGGGACGTTGCAATGAGTGGTGGACATTCAACATACGAGCCGACAAGCGGCATTGGAAAATGGGTTGATTCGCGCCTGCCGCTGCCGCGGCTGATCTACGATTCCTTCGTCGCCTACCCGGTTCCGCGCAACCTGAACTATGCGTACACGTTCGGCGGAATCCTGTCGATCATGCTGGTGGTGCAGATCCTGACTGGCGTGGTCCTGGCGATGCACTACGTTGCCAATACGAACGAAGCGTTCACCTCGGTCGAAAACATCATGCGCGACGTCAACTCCGGTTGGCTGCTGCGGTACATGCATCAGAACGGCGCCTCTTTCTTCTTTATCGCCGTGTATATCCACATGTTCCGGGGCATGTATTACGGCTCCTACAAGGCGCCGCGTGAGATTCTGTGGATCCTCGGCGTCATCATTTATCTGCTGATGATGGCGACCGGTTTCATGGGTTACGTGCTGCCGTGGGGCCAGATGTCATTCTGGGGCGCCACGGTGATCACCGGTTTCTTTTCCGCCTTTCCATTGGTCGGCGAGCCGATTCAACAGCTTCTGCTCGGTGGTTTTGCAGTCGACAACCCGACCCTCAACCGGTTCTTTTCGCTGCATTACCTGCTGCCCTTCATGATCGCCGGCGTGGTCATTTTGCATGTCTGGGCGCTGCATGTGACAGGCCAGACCAATCCGACCGGCGTCGAGGTGAAAAGCAAGACCGACACGTTGCCGTTCACGCCGTACGCAACCATCAAGGACGCGTTTGCCATGATCGTGTTCCTGGCGGTCTACGCGTACTTCATTTTCTATATTCCGAACTATCTTGGCCATGCGGACAACTATATCGAAGCCAATCCGCTGGTGACCCCGGCCCATATCGTGCCTGAATGGTACTATCTGCCCTTCTACGCCATCCTGCGGGCAATTACCTTCAATGTCGGGCCGATCGACTCGAAGCTTGGCGGCGTGCTGGCCATGTTCGCTTCGATCCTCATCCTGTTCCTGTTGCCTTGGCTCGATACGTCGAAGGTGCGTTCCGGCGCCTATCGCCCATGGTTCAAGCTGTTTTTCTGGCTGTTCGTGCTCAACACGTTTTTCCTTGGTTGGCTTGGGTCCAAACCAGCCGAGGGCGGATACGTGATCATGGCGCAGATCGGCACCGCCTATTACTTCGCTTTCTTCTTCCCGATCCTGCCGCTTCTGGGCCTTTGGGAAAAACCGCGACCGGTACCCAAGTCGATCACCGAGTCCGTGCTCGGACATCAGGGGAGCGGCAAACCCATAGCGGCGACAGCCGCCCCAGAAGACCGCGCCTGACGGGGAGGAACAGGACTATGAATAAGTTGTTTGCAGTGGTTCTGGGCCTCGCCCTTGCGACCGGGTTGTCCGCCGGCGTCTCGCTGGCGGCGGGTGACAGCGAGTACGCGAAAAAACCACGTGAGGTCGACTGGTCGTTTGCGGGACCGTTCGGAACCTATGACAATGGCCAATTGCAGCGCGGCCTCAAGGTCTATATCGAGGTTTGCGCCGCTTGCCATTCGCTGGAACGCGTCGCTTTCCGCAATTTCGAGGATCTCGGATACTCGGAAGATCAGGTAAAAGCTCTCGCTGCCGACTACTTCGTTATCGACGGTCCGAACGAAGAGGGCGAGATGTTCGAAAGGGAAGCCATCCTGGCGGACTATTTTCCGAAGCCCTTTCCGAACAATGAGGCTGCCGCCTTTGCCAACAACGGCGCCCTGCCGCCGGACTTTTCGTTGATCGCCAAGGCACGTGCCGCGACCAGGGGGTTCCCGACCTTTGTGTTCGACATCTTCACCATGTACGCCGAGGGTGGGCCCGACTACCTCTATTCGTTGCTCACCGGATATGACGAGGAGGTACCGGCTGATCTGGAGATCCCGGAAGGTACCTACTACAACCCCTATTTCCTGAGTGGGGTGTCGCTGGCCATGGCGCCACCGCTTTTCGACGGCATGGTCACCTACGATGATGGTGCACCGGAGACGGTGGATCAGTATTCAAAGGACGTCTCGGCGTTTCTGATGTGGGCCGCCGAGCCGCATTTGGAAACGCGCAAATCGCTTGGCTTTAAAGTGATAGTCTTTATGCTGATTTTTGCCGGTCTTCTATATCTGACCAAGAAATCCGTCTGGTCGCGGGTCGAGCACTGAACATCCGCACAGCATGACGATGGAAGGCGGCTTTCGAGAGCCGCCTTTTCCATGGGCAGCGACAGGGGGTGAAGGGGACACCGTCATGAACCGCACTTTGACTGAAACGCTGCTCGAATCCATCCGTACAATTCCCGACTATCCGAAGCCGGGGATCCAGTTTCGTGACATCACGACACTGCTTGGCAACCCCAAGGCGTTCCGTCGTGCCGTTGACGAGCTCGTGCATCCCTATGCGGGTGCCAAGGTCGATCAGGTCGCCGGCATCGAGGCGCGGGGTTTCATTCTGGGCGGTGCGGTCGCCCATCAGCTTTCCGCCGGCTTCGTGCCGATCCGCAAGAAGGGCAAGCTACCCTATGAAACCGTTCGGATCGCCTACAGTCTCGAATACGGCCTTGACGAAATGGAAATGCATAAGGATGCGGTGTCGGCCGGCCATCATGTGATCCTGGTCGACGATCTCATCGCCACCGGCGGCACCGCCGAGGGAGCCGTCAAGCTGCTGCGCCAGATGGGCGCCGAGATCGTTGCCGCCTGCTTTGTCATCGACCTACCCGATCTCGGCGGCCGCAAGAAGCTCGAAGCGCTCGGTGTTACGGTGCGAACGCTCGTCGAATTTGCTGGTGATTGACCGGCTCGAACGGCACTAAATCCTGACAAGAACCGTACTCTCAACGCTCAACACCTTGTCACCCTTCTGGTTGTGGCCTTCGGTAAGCGCTTCGACGATTCCCCAATGCGGATTGGATCGGCGCTCTCGTACCTGGGTATAGGTAAGGTCGAAGCGAATCGTATCGCCCGCATAGACCGGCTTTGGCCATCGCAAATTGCGAAACCCGGGTGATGGTCCGAACTCGGGCACCGGTTTGCCCAGTTGCCTGAGTTCCGCATGCCAGACGCTCCAATAGTCGACTTTTTTGCGCATACAGACCGCCGCCGTGTGCCAGCCGGATGCGCAGAGACCGCCATAGATGGAGTATTTCGCGGCTTCCGCGTCAATGTGGAAGGTCTGCGGATCGTATTTTTCGGCGAAAGCGATGATCGCCTCCGCCGTGAAGTCGTGCGCACCAAGATCGCGGCGACGGCCGATATCATACACGTCGAGATCCATCAGACGTCCACCGGATTTCGCCGCATGCCCATGAAACTCGAATTGCCGCTCAGGCAGACGAGTTCGTCGCGCTGGTTGAAGATTTCATTGCGGATTTGAACGATGCCCAGGCCAGGCCGCGATTTGGATGGACGGGCTGAGACGATTTCGGAGTGGCCATGCAGGGTGTCGCCGGCCAGAACCGGGCGTTTCCATTGCATAAAATCGACGCCGGGTGCTCCCTGTGAGGTGGAATCGAGAACATAGGCGTCGCAGAACATGCGCATGACCATGGCGCTGGTGTGCCATCCGGAGGCGGCCAGACCGCCCAACAGACTGGCCTCTCCGGCCGCTCTGTCGAGGTGCATCGGCTGCGGATCGAATTCGTGCGCAAATGCGATGATTTCTTCGGCGCTGACGGGATAGGGGCCGAGCGGGATCCGGGTTCCCGGCGTCAGATCCTCATAAGCAAATCTGGGTGTAACGGCTGTCATCATGGCGCTCCTTATGCCGCGCCGTGCGAAATTGTTCAACGCTGTGCAATCGGAATCGGTGCGATTGTGTCGAACCCTTCAGAGATTGGCGAAAAATCCGAAATACAGAGGTGGCGCGAGGTAGGCGAGGATGGCGAGCGCCAGTAGGGCGCGCACCCAGCGAGCGCTGAATCGACGCCACAACACAACGCTGAGGACCACACCGAGGAAGGCTTCGAAAATCGAAAACAGGTGGCCGTTGTGGTTGGGATTCCAATAGGACACGGGCGAGCGAAAGCGCCAATCTGAAAGCGGCCACAGATGTGCGTGCGCGTCGGCGACATGGACGGGCAGATCGGAAGCAATATGGATCAACGCGGCGCCGGCAAAGAAGGCGACAAGCAATCCGGCGCGCCAGAACCGGGCAACGACGAGACCGCCCAGCAAGAGTGCCAGAAAAAGCGGCGCCGAATTGCCAACCGTGACGGCGTCTGACCAGGGCGTCGCGAAGTACAGCTCGTTCCAGACCCGCCGCTCGGGTATGCCAACGACTTTGGACCAGGCAAACAGCGTGTAGATGGCAAGATCCGGTGCCAAGGCGTCGGCGATCACTGCGGTGTTGCGGGAGCGCCGGTCCGGTTTAGCGAGGATCGCAGCGGCCAGGAGCAGATGGGTCTGTGTGTTCATTGGCCCCAGTTAGCACAACTGCGTTTGTTGTCGCTCACGGGACTATGTACGGAGCGGACGGAGTGTGCGGTTGCGGTCGGATTTGGTCGGCGAGCGGACCGAAGCGGAGATCCGATTCAGTCCTCATCACGTATAGGGCAAGTAATCACGAAAAGATGACTGTGAACACAGACTGTCTGTCATTGAAGTGCGCGAACTTGCGCCAAAATCACCGTTAGAGCGCTTAACAGAGCAAGAAGAGGGCGAATTAATGAGGGCTGCCAGCCTTGATGAAATAGATGGCTTGGTGCGTGTGGAGAGCACACCCAAAGCCGACATGCAGGAACTCTGCATGGAAATGACCCACGCGGTCTATCCTCACAAAAAAGTGTACGGGGATTTTTGCCCCATACAAGACTACGTCAACTGTCCGCCGGAGGCGGCGTTTGAGTATCTGGCGGAAACCCAATCGCTGTTGGAATGGACCTACAGCTTGCGGGATATGAAATACCTGCCGGAAAAAGGACTGTTTGAATTCACCGATGCCATCGGTGGCACGACCAAGTGTTATACCAAAACCGTCGCACATCACGGCGCCATGACCGTCGACTATCACTGCGCCTGGGATCAGCCCGATCATTTGTGGATGATCTACCTGATGCGCGTGGTTCCGGCTCAACTGGTTCTGAACAAGCCCGGATGTGTCATCACCTGGATCAACTGTTGCCATCCTTTTTATGACGACAACCCGTTTCCCGAGAAAGCGCCGGAAGGTCGCAAGGTGTGGGTCGGCGACGGCTGGCCGTTTTTCTATGCCGGTCACACGGTCGAGTTGGAGAACCTGAAACGCATCCTGGAGTATCGCCACGCAAACAACGCTTGGGAGATGTAGTCATGACACCGGTTAGCTTGATGGGAGCAGCCAGTTACATGCCCGATACCGTTGTAGACAACGAGTATTTCAAGGCGGCCAGTGGCGTTGAACGCCACCCCATGTTCCGAGGGACACATCTTAGACATCATATGGCGGCGGGCGAAACCGCCGCCAGTATGGCGACCACCGCCATCAAACGTCTGCAGGAAAAGCTGGAGTTGGACCTGAACCGCGACGTGGATGCGCTGATCAGCAACGTCACCTTGCCCGATATTCCGTTCGTCGGCGCCGGTGCTGCCATCGTCGGCCAACTCGATATGCGGCCCAAGGTTGTCTACGACCTGCACAATGGCGGCTGCGTTTCGTTCCTGTTCATGCTCGATCTTGCCCACACCCTGATACAGGTCGGCAAAATACGCAGCGCCATATTGTGCAACATGCAAACGGCGGCGGGTCGCGTTTTCGCGCTCGAAGACAATCTCAAACTGCCGCAATCCTGCGTACCGGGCGACGGCTGCGGCGTCACCTATATCCGCGCCGGCGATGAAAATCCGGTTGAAGCAATCATCACGCGCACCCACGGTGAATACGCTACGGACATGTCGGTCACTGCCCCCGATGGCCGCGAATGGTGGGAGCCGGGTGGCGGTGCCTTCAACATCGATTTTGACGAGGCGCACATAGGCTCAGTGATCGAACGCGGCAACGCTCTGGTACCGACAGCAATGTACGACGCCTTATCGGAAACGGGCCTTGAGCCGGGCGACATCGACCGGCTGATCACCAACCAACCCAATCGGATTTTTCTGCGCAATTGGCGCGAGGCGTTGATGCTGCCTGAAGACGCCCACATTCATACCCTGCCTGAACACGGCAATCTGTTCGGTGCCGCCCTGCCGATATGTCTTGAACGCGGTTGGGCCGAAGGACGACTGCAACCGGGCCAGCGGCTGATGATGGCTGGGTTTTCGCATGCGGGCGATTACAGTGCTGCAGCCGTAATCACGCTGAACACCGCGGTACAGTGATCCCATGTTGACGGTTGCGGATGCGCTAGCCTGCGCGCTGCGGGAGTTTGGTGTGCGCTACGTGTTTGGTGTAAGCGGCGCCAATATCGAACACCTGCATGACTCGTTGTATCGGCACGGCCAGGAAAAACTGCATTCAATCCTGTGCAAGTCGGAGATAGGCGCAGCCTTCATGGCTGACGGTTTTGCACGTCACAGTGGCGGCATCGGAGTCTGTTGCGCCACCTCGGGTGGCGGTGCCCTGAACCTGGCAGTCGGAGTCGCCGAGGCGCGGGCATCCGGTGTGCCGGTGTTGGCGGTGGTCGGGTGTCCTCCGAAAGCTTTGCATGGCCGCGGTGCGTTCCAGCAGGCCGAAGGCGGCTTACATCAGGTCGATGGCGAGCAATTGTGGCGTTCCGTCGCCAAACAGGTCGCGGTCGTCCAGGCCGAAGACTTCTGGACGATCCTACGCGCCAGCCTGGTGGCGATGCTGTCGGGACACCCGGGCCCAGCGGTGCTGTTGATCCACCGCGACACTATGGACGATCCGGTGGCGCCGTTGCCGGCCAACAGCTGGTCCGGCTTTTTTGCACTGGTGCAGGAAGAGGTGCGCAGTTCGCGCATGGAGCCCGTAAGGCCGCAGATGGCGTTCGAGACTGTGTGGCGTGAGTCGCGGCGTCCGGTGGTGATTGCCGGCGCGGGCATGGCGCATTGTTCACGATTCGTCGCTTGGGCCGAACGCGAGAAAGTGCCTGTCGCCACCACTTTGGAGGCACCTTCCGTGTTTCCCCAAACACATCCCCAGTTTCTGGGTTTGGCTGGCGTGTCCGGACACGCCAGTTGCCACGACTACATCGCAGACAGCGACTGTCTGCTGGTGTTAGGGAGCAGTCTGGATGTCATCGCCCGCGCACCCATCGAGGTCGCGCTGCAAGACAAGCCGGTGTGTGTGGTGCATACCAATCTGCAGTCGGTGCCAGACTTGCCACAACTCGTCCGGTTGGAAGAATGTCCGAAACGTTGGCTGGCAGGAGCGTTCCTCGATACCGATTATGCAGAGACGGCGCGAGCGCAGGACTGGCCGGAACCGCAACCCTTCGAATGCCAGATCGTCGCATCGGCAGAGCCCACACGTCATCCAGGGATGGGCAACACACAGGCGGCCGAAGCACTGCAACCGTTCCTGCCATGGTTCGATGCGGTGATGATCGATGCCGGCAATTGTGCGGCCACGGCGGCGCACCACCTGCGGTTCCCGGCCGCGGTACGGAGCCAGATCGCCCTTGGCATGGGTGGTATGGGATATGCCGTCTGTGCGGGGATCGGCGTGCAATTGGCACAGCCCGATCAACACACCCTTGTGCTGTGCGGTGACGGCGCCATGTTGATGCTCGGCACCGAAGTCCATACGGCCATCGAAATGGGTCTGCCCATATTATGGGTGATATTCAACGACAGTCAGCACGGCATGTGTACGACGCGGCAGCGCACCCTGTTTGACGATCGCATCTACACCACACGCTACAGTCCAGTGGATTTCACCACCATGATGCGCGGTTTAGCCGGCGACAATCCGGTCTGGCTGGCGCAGGCGGATTCCGCCGATGCCGTGACACAAAGCCTGCAGGAGTATGTGCAGCTGGAAACGCGTATGCCGGGGATTCTGGAATTGCAGATCACGGTGGAGGAAGTGCCGCCGTTCTATCCGCTGATGTCAGCTCAGTCACCGACGCGGGCCCAGCGCGAACCCGTGAAAGCACTGCCCTCATGACCGCCCTTGTTCGCCTGCAGCATGCCCTGCACATCGGCATGAACGTCCAGAGTTTCTTTGCGCAGCAGCGCGAGCGGTTCGGCAATACGTTTTACGTTCAGGTGCCGGGACTGAACCGCGTTCTGTTCACCAGCGAGCCCGGTTATGTGGCGGATCTGTTCCAGGCCTCCAGCGAGGTGATATCATCGTCGCTGCCAAGCCCGATCCAACCCCTGCTTGGCGAGCGGTCGCTGATTTTGCTGCAGGGCGACTCGCACCGCACGGAACGGAAGCGCCTGAAGCCGGTTTTCCAAGGGCGTTGTCTGCTCGACTACAATCGCTTCATGGAGGATGCGGTCGAGGCCGCGTGCGAGCGCGCGCAACCTCGGATGGTTGCCCAGACCTGGATGCAGGAAGTCACTCTGGACGTGATCATTCGGGCGGTTTTCGGCCAGGAAGAAGATGCGGAGCGTGCGGCGTTCGCCGACGCGTGCCGACGGCTGATCGCCTCGTATACGGCACCTTTAATGCTGTTGCCGATGACCCGCGTGCCTGCCTGGGGCCTCAGCCCGTGGGATCGTTTTCTGGCGGCGCGCGATGCGCTGGATCGACAGATTTACCGTGCCTTGGATCGTGCCATCGAGCGCCAGGGAGACGACGTTATCGGGCGCATGGTCAACCAGGAAGCCGACACCGATATGCGCGATCCCGCTGTGCGGCGCGACTGGCGTGACCGGCTGACGACAATGCTGCTGGCCGGATACGAAACCACCGGCAATACCATGGCCTGGGCGTTGTATTATCTGACCCAACACCCCGAATTACAGGAGCGCATGGCGCAGTCCCTGCGCGACAGCGATGGCAGGGAGGCGTTGACGCGAGACGCCATGAAGCAGCCGGAGCTCGATTCGTTCTGCAAGGAAGTCATGCGGTTGCACCCGGTGGTACCGCTTGTCATTCGTTCGGTCATGTCGCCGGTCGATTGGGCAGGGCATTCCCTGGAAGCCGGGGAGTATGCCGGCGTGGCGACCTTCAACATTCACACCGATCCGGGGCTGTATCCGGAGCCGATGCGATTTGATCCGGCGCGTTTTGTCGGCTTCAAGCCGAAAAACCATGAATATGTGCCGTTTGGCGGCGGTGAGAAGAAGTGCCTGGGCTATGGTTTTGCCATCCACGAAATGAAGATCGTGCTGGGCACCATCCTCACGCGCTATCGGATCTCGTTGGCGGCCTCGGTCACCCCCAAGGCACGCATCCAGGGCTTGGCTTTGATCCCCCGGCCGGACATTCAGCTGGCGCTGTCTCCGCGCATGGCGTCGGGAGCGACGACGACCGCTCGCGAAGCCGTTCCGGCAACAGCCGATTAGGCGTTGAACTTGAAAAGCAGCACGTCGCCGTCCTGGACGACGTATTCCTTGCCCTCGTCGCGGGCCTTGCCCGCCTCACGCGCCGGTACCTCGCCGCCGAGCGTTACGAAGTCGTCATAGGCGATGGTCTGGGCGCGGATGAAGCCGCGCTCGAAATCGGTGTGGATGACACCGGCTGCCCGTGGCGCCTTGGCACCGCGCTTGACGGTCCAGGCGCGGGTCTCCTTTGGCCCGGAGGTGAAAAAGGTGATCAGGTCGAGCAATCGGTAGCCGGCGCGGATCAAACGGTCCAGGCCGGCTTCCTCGAGGCCCAGTTCGGCCAGGAACTCGGCTGCCTCGTCGCCGTCCAACTGAGCAAGCTGCGACTCAATTTCGGCTGAAATCACCACGCATTCGGCACCCTGGGCCGTCGCCATGTCTTCCACCGCGCGGGTTTGTGCATTGCCCGATGCCGCATCGCTCTCCTCCACATTGCAAACGTAGAGGACCGGTTTGGAGGTCAGCAGATTGAGTGACTGAAGCAGGCGCAGATCCTCGGCGGCGATGCCCTCGAGCAGCAGACGCACCGGCTTGCCGTCGCGTAGCAGGGTAAGCGCCTTTTCCATCATCGGCAGGATGAGAATGGCTTCTTTTTCCTTTCCGGTGGCCCGTTTGCGCGTTTGTTCGGCACGTCGCTCCAGACTCTCCAGATCGGCCAGCATCAGTTCGGTATCGATGGTCTCGGCGTCGGCCACCGGATCGATACGGCCCTCGACATGGCTGATGTCGTCGTCCTCGAAACAGCGCAGTACATGGACGATGGCGTCGACCTCACGAATATTGGCGAGGAACTGATTGCCCAGGCCTTCTCCCTTTGAAGCGCCGCGTACCAGACCGGCGATGTCCACGAAGGAGATACGGGTCGGGATGATCTCCTTCGACTTGGCAATGCCGGCGATCTTATGGAGGCGATCATCAGGAACCGCGACTTCACCGGTATTCGGTTCAATCGTGCAGAACGGGTAATTGGCGGCCTGCGCCGCCGCGGTCTTGGTCAGCGCATTGAACAGGGTCGATTTGCCGACATTGGGCAATCCGACGATGCCGCACTTGAACCCCATCTTACGTTTCCTTGTTTCCGAACAGTCTTTTCAGCATATCCGCCATCGGTCCCTTCGATGGCGGTGCGGGCTTTGCGCCAGAACGGGCGGCATGGATGTGGGACTGCGCTTTCGATTGCGCAGGCTTGTCGGCTTTGCCGAGACCGGCTGCGACGGCGAGTTTGTTCAGGAAGCGCGAATCGTCGCCGTCGACCAAGAGATCGCAGTGTTCGCCAATGGCCTCCAGCAAGGGATCGAGCCATTGCCGGTCAGCCTTGGCGAAATCGCCCAGCACATGGGCATTGACACGTTCCTTGTGACCGGGGTGCCCGATTCCCAGACGCAACCGCCGGTATTCCTTGCCGCAATGGGCGTCGATCGATTTGATACCGTTATGGCCGCCATTGCCACCGCCGGTTTTGATGCGGGCTTTCCCCGCCTGTAAGTCCAGTTCGTCATAGATGACGATCAGATTTGACGGTCCGAGCCTGAAATAGCGCATGGCCTGACCGACTGCTTCGCCGGACAGATTCACGAAGGTCTGCGGTTTGACGAGCAGCACTTTCTCGCCGGCGACGGTGCCCTCGGCGATCTCGGCCTTGAACTTGTTCGACCAGTTGGAGAACGACTGGCAGCGGGCGATTTCGTCCACCGCCATGAAACCGATGTTGTGGCGCTGCTTGGCATACCGTGGACCGGGATTCCCAAGGCCTGCTATGAGCAGCATCTTTTCGGTCTCCGCAGAAGGAATCGAGGACGATTACTCCTCGCCGCCTTCTTCCTCTTCGTCCTGCTCCTCCGCCTCTTCGAATTCCGCTTCCTCGGCCGCCTCGGCAGCCTCTTCCTCTTCGGTCTTCAGGCCGGCCGGTGCAGCGATCGTGGCGATCGTGAAGTCGCGGTCGGTGATGGTCGGCTGAACGTTTTCCGGCAGGGTAACCTGCGAGATGTGGATGCCGTCGCCGAGGTCGAGCCCTGTCAGGTCACCGATGAGCGCGTCCGGGATCGAATCGGCCGGGCAGGTCACTTCGACCGAATAACGGACGACGTTGAGAACGCCGCCTCGCTTGAGGCCAGGCGATTCCTCCTCGTTGATGAACTGCATCGGTACTTCAACGGTCACGGTGGTGCCCTTTGAAACACGCAGGAAGTCGACATGCATGGTGAAGTCGCGCACCGGATCGAGCTGGTAGTCCTTGGGTAGAACCTGGACCTTTTTGCCGCCGACATCGATGGTGGCGATGGTCGTCAAAAACCCGCCGCCGTGGATTTTCATCGTCACCTCCTTGTAGGGGAGGGCGATCGAGAGAGGGGGCTGCTTGTCACCGTAAATGACAGCAGGGATCATACCGTTGCGCCGAAGTTCCCGGGCGGACCCCTTACCGACCCGTTCGCGCGCCTCGGCCTTGAGCTCGTATGTGTCGCTCATGGCTTGTCCTTTCGAGGTACTATATGGAGTGTCTTTCGGGCTATTCGGTCCCAGAAAAACATCGAGCGGCCAAGGCCGCCCCATCCGCGTTGCCTCCAAGGGTGTCTGCGCGGACGCGCGCTATATAGCCGAGGCGCCTGGGTGTTGCAAGAGCCGCGTCACCGGTCGGCGGCCTTGAAAAGGAAGCCGTTCCGGGTGGCGAATGCGCACTCGGAACGGCGGTCGATTACCAGCCAGGAAATTACTGAGCCTGCAGTTCTTCCGGGGTCTTGTCGGCGATATCCTGCCAGTTTTCATCGGCGGCAACAATCAAGTTGGCCCGATCGGCCTCCCAGCGCTGCTGGATGCCGGGAGCAAGGTTCAGATACAGTTTGTTGTCGACGATGCGCCACAGTTCCGGATCGCCGTCGAACTTGAAGCCCATCGCGGTGCCGAAGGCGCAGAAGCCTCCATAGGCCGGGACGTAGGCTTCCGGATTGGCAACAAACAGAGCCTTGTTGTCTTCGCTTGAAAAGCGGTAGGTGGCACCGTTGTGCTCCGCGGTGATCTGGAAATCACCCGGCGTCGGCGCGCCCTGGGTAAAGTAGGCGACCGGATCGTAGCCGCGCAATGCCAGACCCGTGGTGGTGGCGTTGACATCAACACCGGCGGCGAAGGCGGATACGAACAGTACGGTTGACAGGGCGGCGCCAGCGATGGCTGTTTTGATTGCGTTCAACATGAGTCTATCTCCTCGATCTTGAATGGTCTGTGCCGGACCGGATCCAGTGCCGGCCGGTCGAAACCTATGAACGGAGACACTGTAGAATTAGGAACCAATTGGTACAAAACAAATCAAAGTGACAGGCACTTGATTGAAAAGGCGGCATCGGTTCCTATCACATAGGGAAGTGTGACAAACCGGATCGGGCACGTTTGACAGATGGCCAGGCCGCGTGAATTCGATATGGACACCGCCGTCGACGGGGCGATGCAGATTTTCTGGCGGCTCGGTTACGCGGCTACCAATTTGCCCGAATTGCTGCACGCCATGGGTCTGACCCGCGGTTCCTTTTACAAGGCCTTCGGCGACAAGCACTCCGCCTATCTTGCGGCGCTCGACCGCTACGACCGCATGCATATCGGGAAAGCCGTCGAACTGCTGTGCGATCGGTCGATCGGTGACGGAAAGGCCAGGCTTCTCAAGCTTTTCGAAAGTACCGATACTGGCGACCGGGCGGCACGCCGCGGCTGCTTCGTCTGCAATGCGATGGTGGAATTCGGACCCAAGGACGCGACTGTGGTGGCCCGCACCAAGGCGATGTCCGAGCGGCTGGAAAATGCCATCTACGACGCGCTGGACGATGTCCGGGAACTCGCCGACGATGGCGACCTGTCACGCCGCCGCAAGGCGGCGATCATCAATCGGCTTTATCTGGGTGCCCAGGCGATGAGTAAAACCGGCACCAGTGAAGCGGACTGGAAAGCCTTGTTGGGCGAATTGCTTAACTGCGATATCGCCTGAAATCACGCGGCCCGTTCGCGCCGGCAGAAACACGACGCAGTGACCGGGACATCGGCGCGTGCGACCGCCAGATCCAGACGTTGCTTGATGAAAACAGCCTCTGTGGTATCGCCGCGCCGCATCAGGCATTCGTGCAAGCCGTGCAGGCTCCACAGATTGTCGGGGTGCTGGCAGGCGCGGCTCAGTTCCTGATCAAGACCGAGGTCGGCCCGGTAAACCGCTTCCGCCTCCTCGACACGACCCTGTTCAAGCAACAGCGCGCCAAGCGCGTGGCGGGTCGGCTGCATCCAGCCCCAGGGCTCGTCATAGGGCAGCGCATCGTCCAACTCGACGGAGCGGCGCAGATGGGCAAAGGCGCGGTCGTAATTGCCGCGCCGGTATTCCAGTTCACCGTTCAGCATTTCCTCGGCGACGGCCAACAGATCCAGGCAGGTGTTGTTGTGCACCAGCCGGGTGTCCGGAACTTTCTGCATGGCGGCACGGAACAGTATCCGTTCAGCCTCTGCCTCATCGACATTGCCGAGCGCCGAATGTGCGACGCCCTTGGCATAATGCATCATCGCGGTGGTGGTGCAGTAAAGCGTCTGGTCGGCGGGCAGCGGCTGGTCGAGGATCTCCTGCCATTTGCCGAAGCGGACCAGCACGTGCTGTTTCATCGGCACATAGCCCTCGAGGAAGTCGGCCATCGGAGGCGATGACATGCGCAGCAGATCCTCCGGCGTTGCCGCTATCAGGCCTTCTGCCGCCTCCATGGCGGCCGCGTACTGGCCGAGGAACATCGCTCCATAGATGGCGAAATGAAAATTGTGGATGCAATAGGCCGAATAGAAGTGTAGGGGGCCGGCACGGTCGAGATATTTGCGATCCGCCGCGATCGCCTTCTGGTTCCAGTGCACGACATCCTGATAGTGCCCGCACAGCACGTCGATATGTGTCGGCATGTGAATGAGATGCCCGGCGTCGGGCACCAGTTCCCGTAACCGATCGCCGGCCTTCAGCGCGCGCTGCGGGAAGGGCGACATCTCCATCAGGTGCACATAGAGGTGCAGCAATCCCGGATGATCCCATGCCTCGGGGTGGCTGTCGAAGGCCGTTTCCAGCACCCGCATCGCTTCTTCCGTCCTGGCCCCTTCCGCCGGCTGGCCGGTGGCAAGATCCCACATTTTCCACGGTGTCAGCACCAGCATCGACTCCGCGAAGATGCTGCAGATATCCAGTTGATCGGGAAATTCGGCATGAACCTGGCGCATGGCGTCGGCAAAGGCAGCGTCCCAGGGCCTCTGGTCGTCCAGCGGCTCGGTCTGGGGATAGCGCGCGCTCAAGGCGTCGATCAGCGCCTGCTCCGGCGCTGAAACGCGATCCCGCAGGGATCTGGCATTGGCGGATTCGGCATACGCACGGCTCAGCGATTGCGCTTTGTCCGAAGGATCGAACAGGTGCCAGGGCTTGTTGTAATTCGGCCCCAGGGCGTAGGCGATCCCCCAATGGGCCATCGGGCAGCCGGGATCAGACGCCAGCGCCTTTTCGAAGCACTCGATCGCTTCCTCATGGTGGTAGCCGTAGCACCAGACCAGGCCGCGATCGAACCACATTTGCGCCTCGCTTGACCTTGTGGTGATGGGCATCGAGTGGGTGCCGAGATCGTAGTAATCGCCCATGTCATCCTCCGTCGGCAGTGCTGTGCCGAAAGTGATTTCCGCAAAACAGGCCGGTCGCCATAGTGCATCTGCATCATTGTATCCTGCAATCGTCAAGGCAGACTTGAAGGGAATTGCCGCAAGGCCAAAAAAGACAATTTCGGGGAATGCCATGACACACTTCAACAGACGCCTTTTTCTGTCAATCGCCGCCGGTTCGGCGCTGCTGAGCGCCTCCTGGATATCTTCGGCACACGCCGAGGAACCCATTCTGCTTGGCGTTCCAACGGCTCAGTCGGGACCGGTCGGGGTTGCCGATCAGACGGACTGGCTGAACGGTGTCATGCTGGCGGTCGAGGAGATCAATGCGGCCGGTGGTGTCGATGGCAGGATGATCGAAACCAAGGTCGTCGATATCGATCTCTTGACCCCGGAAGGGACAGTGACGGCATTCCAGAACCTGGCTGAATCCGGCGTCCACGCTTTGGCATCGGCCTTTGTACTGATTCCGCAGCCGGCCATGGACGTCGCCGCCGCATCCGGCGTGCCCTATGTGCACGGCAACACGCAGACCGCCTCCCTCGAGCTTTTCAAATCCGACCCGCAAAAATATCGCAACATCTTCCAACTCGATGTCGCGGAGTCATGGTATGGCAGCGGTTTCATCAAGTTCATCAGCGATCTGAAGGAGTCAGGGGCCTGGACGCCGAAAAACAACCGCGTTCACATCGTCCAGGGGCAGATTGCCTACACGCAGGTCATCTCGCAGGCGACGCAGGAGGCGATCGCCGCATCCGGCGGTGAGTGGGAACTCGCGGCCGTCACGGATATCCAGTTCCCGGTTCAGGACTGGTCGCCGGTTATCTCGGCGCTCCTGGAATCCGACGCTGGGGTCATCATGATCGACCACTGGGTGGCAGCGGAACTGGCAGCATTCACCCAAAACTATGCCTATGACCCGGTCGACGGTGCGTTGGTTTATCTGCAATACGGACCGTCCCAGCCGGAGTTCCTGTCGCTTGCGCGAGACACGGCGGAAGGTTTCATCTGGGGCACTGTCTATGGCACCTACGCCGATGATCAGGGCATGGCCTTTCGTCAGAAGTATCAGGAAAAGCATCCGGGGATCATGGGCCTGGTCTATACCGGGGGTGGCTATGATGCGGTCTACCTGCTGGCAGATGCCTGGCGGCGGGCCGGCGATCCTGATGACTTCGATGCCGTGGGTGACGCCATCCGTGCGACGGATATGCGCGGCGTCAACGGCCACTACAGTTTCGATCCCGAGACTCAGTCCGGCATCAGCTATCCGAACATGACAGACGATCCGGAAGCCGGCCAAGCGCATCTGTTCTTTCAGGTGCAGGATGGCGAACACAGGATCATCGCTCCGCAACCCTTCGCCGAAACGCAGTTTCGTACGGCGCCCTGGATGTAACGGCCGGTTATCGGGAACCGTCATGTCCGAAGCCATATTCAGCTGTCGGGGGATATCCTTGTCCCTCGGCGGCCGAGCCATTCTCGACGACGTGAGCCTTGGGGTGGCGTCCGGCGAGGTGCTCGGTCTCATCGGGCCAAACGGCGCCGGCAAGACGTCATTATTCGAGGTGCTGACTGGCCGCTACCGGCAGGACGCCGGCAGCGTGTCCCTGAATGGTCTTTCGATTGAGAGCATGAGCACCCATAACCGGGCCCGTCTGGGCCTGGCGCGCACCTATCAAAGCCCTATCGTCCCATCCTCGATGACCATCGACGAGGTGTTCCGCGCCGCCCGGCTCGCCTACAAGCCGTTTTGCTCGCGCTTCGATGCCGAGCATGCGGCGCACCGGGCCGGCTTCGCCCAGCAGTGGGACCATTCCGCAGGCGCGCTCGACACGTTCGATCGGCGCAAGTTGCTGCTGGCCTGCCTGTTGCTGCGCGAACCCCAGGTCCTGCTGCTCGACGAGCCGGCATCGGGGCTGATCAACTCGGAAATAGACGAACTCGATCTCATCATCCGCCGGCAGGTCGATGAATATGCACTGGCGGTCATCGTCATTGAACACCGTCTCGAACTGCTGGCGGCAATCGCGGAGCGGGTTGTGGTTCTCGATCTCGGTCAGGTGATCGCCAGTGGCACCCCGGGAACCGTATTCGCCAATCCACGCGTTCACGCGGCTTACTTTGCAGGCTCCCGGCAATGGCTGAAATCCTGAGCATTCGCGGACTGTCCGCCGGCTACGGCCCGCTACGCGTGCTGCACGAGATCGATTTCAACGTCGCTGAAGGCGAACGTATCGGCCTTGTCGGTCTCAACGGACATGGCAAGACAACCCTGTTGCGCTCCATTCTCTCCCTGGTTGGCTGGCAGCGCGGCTCGATCCGATTCCGTCAGACCGAAATCGGCGGGGTTCGCTCCACCGGCGCCGGGCGCAAGACCTCACGGCTGGTACGCATGGGCATCGCAATGACACCGCAGGGCGATGCCATCTTCCCCGGCCTGACCGTAGCCCAACACCTGGATTGCGGCGCTCACGAACGGTTCGCCTGGCGAACGCGGACAAAGCGACGCGATCTGGTCATGGATATCTTTCCGCCATTGCGCAAACTGGAGAACGCCCTGGTGGGCAAGCTCTCCGGCGGCGAACGGCGCATGGTGTCGATCGGGCGCGCCCTGATGGTCGAGGCGTCGCTCTATCTGATCGACGAACCGTCTCTCGGGTTGGCGCCAAAAATCTCCGCTGCAGTCATGGACGCTTTGTTTTCGCTGCCGCGGGAAGGCCGGGGAATGGTGATTGCCGAACAGAACGTCACCCTGCTCAGTGGCCACGTCGACCGCATGGTCGGCATGCACGCCGGCCGAATCCGCGGCGATGTCGGACATGTGGATCTGGGGGCCTGAGGCGCGTGGACCTGACCGTCATCATCCACGGCCTCAATCTGGCGTCGATCTACGCGCTCATGGCGATCGGCATATCGATCCTCTGGTCGTCGGTCGGAATGATCAACATGGCCCATGGGGCCACCTTTGCGGTCGCCGGCTATGCCGCCTGGCTGGTGTCCGGCGCACTCGAGCCGATGTTGATGGCGCTGTTGGCCGGGACCGCCTATGCGAAACTGTCC
Source organism: Hoeflea sp. (assembly GCA_965249925.1). Taxonomy (GTDB): domain Bacteria; phylum Pseudomonadota; class Alphaproteobacteria; order Rhizobiales; family Rhizobiaceae; genus Hoeflea_A. The sequence goes on along the minus strand of OZ252260.1, from coordinate 7,662,551 downwards.
ATAGCGCTTACCGCCATGATCAGCGGTGTCGCGGCGGGTGCCCTGTTCGGTGGATTGATCTATCTGGTCGCCTTCCTGCCGATACACGACAAGCCGAATTTCGCCGTGCGCAGCCTGATCGTTACCCTGGCGATCAACTTGGCCACCGTGCAGACGCTGCTCTTCCTTTTCGGTTCGCGGCAGCGTGGTCTTCCGAAACTGTTCGGTTTCGGCCGGTTCGAGTTCTTCGACACGCGGATCCGTTACGACCAGCTCGGCACCATCGTCATCACCGCCATCCTGCTGACAGCCGTTCTGTGGTGGCTGCGCCACTCGCGCAAGGGGCTGGAAATCCGTGCGATGATGCAGAACCCGGAGGGCGCCGTGCTTTGCGGCATCTCGGTGCGCTGGACGGCCCTGCCGGTGATTATGCTGACGGGAGCGATGGCCGGGCTCGCCGCCGTGCTGCTGTCGCAGACCCTGTTTGTCAGCCCGACCGCCGGTGCCATCCCGCTCATCAAGGGACTGACCATCGCCTTGCTCGGCGGACTGGGTTCGGTTTCAGGAGCTGTCGTCGGCGCCTTCATTATTGGGTTCCTCGAGGCGATCGTCGGCGCGATCCCGTTTCTGGGGCAACGCTACGTGCTCATTTCCCAATTCGTGTTCATCATCGCCTTCCTGATCATACGGCCGCGCGGCATCGGCGGCCTGCTCGACGAGACGCGGGAGTAAGTCGTGGCCGGCAAGTACTATCAGATCGGCCAGCGTCCGGGAGAGTTGCTGCTGCATCCCGACAGCGGCAGGCCGTTGCGTCGCAACCGGTTTCCGTTGGGGCGTCGTCACTGGCTGAAATGGCGGGCCCGTCACAATCCCAAGAGCCTGCGCTACGAACGCCGCCTGGCGGACAAGCGGCCGCTGTGGTGGCTCATCGGCCTGGGAGGTCTGGCGCTGACGGTGCCGTTTTTGTCCAATTCCCTGATCACCATCGCCGCAATCTTCTGCATGTACGCTGCCATCAATGTCCTGTGGACGCTGATCATAGGCACTGCCGGGATCTTTTCGCTGGCGACTCTCGCCGTGGTCGGACTGTCCGGCTACGCGGCCGCCGCCTGCAACGTCTATCTCGGTATGCCCTGGCCCTTCATGTTCGTTTTCGGCAGCGTGACCGGCTTGCTGATCGGCGGTTTTCTGGCACTGCCGTCGACGCGCCTCGACGGGCTCTACTATGCGCTGCTGACGCTCGGCTTTGCCGAGATCTGCCGGGTCTTCGTGCTGCAACTTAAACCGCTCGCCCCGACCAACGGGTCGATCAATTCCGTCGACTCCTACATCCCGCCGGATCAGTTCCTGCAGCGTCCCGGATTGCTGATGGGATTCGCGGGTGCCTACCTGCTGCTGCTCGGCGCCCTGGCGATCTACCGGATGGTGCACTCCGAACGGCTCGGCATGCTGCTGCAGACGGCGCGTGAGGAGGAAGCCTATGCGGAGGCGATCGGCATCGATTTCCGCCGCGCGCGGTTCACCGTGTTTGTGGTTTCGTCCGGCGGCCTCGGGGTGATCGGTGCCTTCTACGCGATGTTCTACGGATCCATTTCCCCGTCGATCTTTTCGCTGGATCTTCTGCTCATCCTGTTTGCCATGATCGTCATCGGCGGCCTCGGTCGTGCGGAAGGGGCCGTCATCGGCACCGCCATCGTCACCATCATCGACAAGGTGATGCTGGATCTCGGACCGCTGCGGATCATTCTGATTGCCGCCGTGATGCTGGCCGTGACGTTGCTGGCGCATAACGGCATCGCCGGCATCCGAGACCAGTTCCGCGCCTACCGAAACCGCAAGATGTCGGAAGCGCGCGCAACCCGAACCGAAAAAGGAGGCGAAGTCATGCCCGAAGAAGCGACCGGTATCGCCGACAAGCAGCTGATCTATTACCGGCGGTTCGACAAACGGCTGCGCGATCACCTGAAATCGCTGATCACACCTGAGCTGATCGAAGAGCATCGGCAAAAGCCGCTGGGTCAGCACTCCGATGCGCTCGACCGGGTTCTCAACTATTTCCGGCGCGGCGACATGGCCGACAAATATGCGATCCTGCGACGCGCCGACAACTTTGACAGCTACAACGTCGTGGCGCTCTCCGGTGTTCGCGGGGTGCCGCCGCGCATTGTCGACGACCGGATCTACCACTCTATCGATGAGGCCTACCACGCCGTGTTCCTGCTGCGGGTGAACGACCTCATGGAAAGCTAGGAGCAAACCCGTGGCGAAGAAACGTCTGTTCGGCTACGCCGATCCGCTCAATCCAAGGGCCGGCAAGCGTGTGGATTTCATGGTATCCGCGGAGGGGCTCGAAAACGCCGAAGCCCGATTGGTGCGCCTTGTGCACGGCGATGAGAACCCCGAAGGACCGGGCTTCATCGAAGAGGAAGTCGCGTCGGCGCTCGACGGCACACTCGCCGTCAAGCGGCAGTTCACGCAAATCGGCACCTATGCACATGCTGAGGATCCTGATGGCCGGCTGGATGACCTGACTGACTTCACGCTCTTCGCCCATGTGCATCCGACGCTGATCAAGGCGGAGCGACAGACCATCATGGGTCGCTGGAACGTCAACGCAAATGCCGGCTTTGGCCTCGGCGTCGATCCGGAGGGACGCATTTGCCTGTGGGTGGGCGATGGCGACGCGATGGACCGGATCACCGCAGATACACCGGTTTATCCGCGCTGCTGGCATTTTGTCGCCGCAACGTTCGAAGCCGCGACGCGCAACGCAACCCTGCATGTGATCAACTGCATCAATCCGTGGAACTCCAGATACTCGACCGTTGTGCCGTTCGAACTGGATAACTGGATCGAGGAGCGGTTGTCGGTTGCGCCGGTGGCGACCGGCAAACGCGCCCGGTTTCTGCTGGCCGGGGCTTCGGAGACCAATCCGCAGCGCGGTGCCTTCGTCTCGATGCTGTTCAACGGCAAGATCGACCGGTCGGGTGTCTACGCACGTGCCCTGCCGCGTGAGGAGATCGAGGCACTGGCCGGCGGCACAGCAGCTTCGAACCAGGACCTGATCGCCTACTGGGATCCAACCGTCGGCGTCACCGAACGGGGCGTTGGCGACGTAATCCAGGACACCGGCCCATTTGGGTTGCCCATGCTGGGAGTCAACCGGCCCATCCGATGCATGACGGGGTTCAACTGGCGTGGTGCTGACAGCTTCCATCTGGCGCCGGATCAGTACGGTGGCGTCCATTTCCATGACGATGCGCTCACCGACTGTGACTGGGACGTGACCTGTTCGCTTGACCTGCCGGCGGATATGAAGAGCGGGGTTTATGCATTGCGCCTGACCGCCGGTGACTGCCAGGACCATATTCCGTTCATCGTGACGCCGGACCGGCCTCGGGAATCGCTCGCCGTGCTGCTGCCGACCTTTACCTATCTGGCCTATGCCAACGAGCATCTTGCCTATGAAGCGCCTATTGCCCAGGCCATCACGGCGCACACGCCGGTGATTTCGGAAGACGATCTTGAATTCAAGAAACTTGAGGAGTTCGGCCTTTCCACCTACGATCATCACAGCGACGGGGCCGGCTGCTGCTATTCGAGTTGGCTGCGGCCGATCATTTCCATGCGGCCGAAATACCGACTGCCGGCAATGAATTTTCCCTGGGCGCTACCGGCGGATCTGTCTCTGACCTGGTGGCTTGAGCATGCCGGCTACGGTTACGACGTCATCACCGACCACGACCTGCACCGCCACGGCGTCGCAGCGCTGTCGCCCTATCGGGCGGTGATCAACGGCACCCATCCGGAATACTATTCTGAAACGATGATGGATGCGACGGAGGCTTACCTGGCGCAGGGCGGGCGGCTGCTCTACACCGGCGGCAACGGTTACTACTGGGTCACCGGTCTGCGTGAGGAGGAAGCTGAATGCATCGAAGTGCGAAAGCTGGATACCGGATCTCGCGCCTGGCAAGCTGAACCGGGGGAGGGGCATCTCGCCTGCACGGGCGAGCGATCCGGCCTTTGGCGTTCCCGCGGCCGGGCACCGCAGAAAATCACCGGTCTTGGCTTCACCACGGAAGGGATGGACGAGAGCCAGCCTTTCGAACGCATGCCGGACAGTCACCACAGGCAGGTATCCTGGATCATGGCGGGCATCGGTGATGAAGAACCCATTGGCGATTTCGGGCTGGCGGCGGGTGGTGCCGCCGGCATCGAACTGGATCGCTACGACCAGGTGCTCGGCACGCCACCGCATACCATGATCCTGGCCTCCTCCTGGGGGCATTCCGACAACTATCCATTGGTGTCGGAAGAAATCACCTACGCATTTCCGGGTCGCGGCGGTACCCAGGATCCGCAGGTGCGGGGAGACATGATCTATTTCACCACGCCCAAAAATGGTGCAGTATTCGCGGCAGGATCGATTGCCTGGTCGCAAGCGCTGCCCTGCAGGGGCGGTGACAACACCGTGGGGCGTGTGATGCGCAACGTGCTGGACGCCTTCTTAAAGGATGGTCCGCTGCCGGGCACCGCCTACACGGGCGATGAGAAACTGTGGCGATAGCGATCCGGACGGGAAGGGCATGGCACCAGGCGTATCCGCATTCTCGCACTTCGTGAACGAGATAGAGGCGCGTGCGCGCGATCATTCGGTGGAGGATCTCGCGGCGTGGGCGATTGCGTCTTTGAGCGAGACCATCGGATTCGAATGCGCCTGGTATGGCTGGGCGTCACTCGACGGCAACGATGTGGACATCTTCGCCAACGGCAAGTGCAATCTGCCGGACGACTATTTTACGTTCTGGCAGACCGTCGCCAATGAGGATGTGCTGGCGGCGAGGATCCGCGAAGCGCCGCACGAGGTTGCGACCTATCACCGGACCCACGGTCCGCAGACCGAAGGCATGGTTGCGCTGGCGGACCGTTATCATATCCGCAACATGGCCACCGTCATGGAGCAGCGGGACGACCGTAAGGCCTCCTTTTTCATGTCGAGTTACCGGTCCGGGGCGCAGGCACCCGAATGGTCGGAGGAGGAACTTGAGTTTCTGCGCTGCTCGGTTGAGCAGGTCTGCCGGGCCATGCGCCAGCGCCTGGTCAAGGAAACCCATGACGGTGAGGACGGCGCTTTGCCGCTTTATGTCAGCGATCGCGGTGTGAGCGTCGTTGGGCTTGCCAATCTTCACGACCATCTCGAGGAGATCGGGCGCGAGCTCCGCAACGGCGTCCTTCCCGGTTATCTGGAGCAACTGCTGGGTGAGCCGGGCTGCTACGTTTTGAAAGAGCGCGGTATGGTTGTGCAGGTTCACGCCGACGCCGGCCGGAATGTCGAGGGACTGCAGCGGCTCTCCGTGCGAAGGCTGAAAAAACGTGACCTGCTGACGGCGCGTGAGCTTGAAGTTGCCCGAGCCCTTGCAGACGGATTGCGCTATAAGGAGGTCGCCCGCATGCTGGGCACGGCACCGTCAACGGTACGCAACCAGACCCAGGCAATATACGAAAAGCTCGAGATACATAATCGCGCCAGCCTGGCATCGATCTTCGATCGCACCCACTGATGCTGTCAGGGACGACATTGAAGTCCGGGCAAGCGGGTCCTGTTCGCGTTCGGAACCAACCTGTCTTTGGCAGTCGCCACATGAGCGGTAGCTTAGGAGCAGGGGCACGCCCCAGAGCTCGAGAACTACGCCTTCATAAGGACCCGAGATCTATCAGGGACGACCGTCAACGCCACGGCGATGACGTCATCATGCACCGAAGGATCGTTTGAGATGCGCGCGTTTATCCCCATGGCCCTGCTCTGCGCTGAAAAAAATCGCGCCAGAGCTCGTGCATCCGATTCGGCGGGCAGTTGTCCGTCGATCTGGGCCCGACGAAGGCGCTGATAAAACGCCTTTTCCTCATCCGCGAATGCTTCTACCACCCGTCGCCGGATTGCCGGCGTTTTGGCTTCGCTGTTTTCTGCCGCAAGGACCAGAAGGCAGCCGGGCTTGGATGTGCGGTCAGTCAACCGGCACTTCAGGACAGTCAGAGCGTCCTCCAAGGCTTTGTGCAGATCATCCTGACCCAATGCCTCGAAGAATCCGGCTCGCGATCCCGCGAGATAGCGATCGATCACCTTGAGGAACAACTCTTCTTTGCTGCCAAATGCGCTATAAAGACTGCTGCGGCTTAGCCCTGTGCATTTCGTAAGGTCCTCGATTGAAGTGGCCTCGTACCCAAGCTCCCAGAACACCGCCATCGCGGCATCCAGCGCCTGTTCGGTGTTGAATTGGCGGACTCCGACCATGGCGTACTCCTTCCCCGTGGATGTATGGGTATTCGTCGTGCGGCTCAAGGCTGCGTCTGTCACTTTGCCGTTTGCAGCGGCGGATTCCGCCGCTGCAATGGCCGATGAGAAGCATGAGACGCAGAATGGTACAGCAAATGTTAATGCGATCCTTGCCTGGTCTGCCAGGCTGAGGGAAGCGGATAAGATGGCATCCCCATGGTTGATGAGCGCCAGGACAGGGCCGACGACGGCGGCAACGACAAGTGCGCGCTGCAACACCGAACGTCGACAGATGACATGACGGATGAGGAACACCTGACTCATGGAACTACCGCGGTTGAAACTGTTTTGTCACAATCACGATCAGCTCGTGTTGCAAATCAGGCGGCAAATCTGGCGATGCTGTCGCCCGGCGGGTGGCCGGGCCAGAGGATCGCGCCGTTGACAATGGATGGGCGCTGGAAGCATCGCTCGGCATAGTCAGTAACTCGAGGCAGATCACGCCACATCCAGTCATAGCCAAGATAAAGCAGCCTATAGAGGCTGACGCCCCAGAAGATGTCGGCCAAGGTGAAGCGATCTCCGGCTACCCACTCGGACCCGGATTCGGCGAGTGTCGCTTCAAGTTGCTTCACTTGTCGCGCGGTGGTCTCAATGATCGCACGCATATTGTCGGGATCGGCGATAAAGGCCTTGCCGGCCCGTTCCTTTTTCAACTTGTGTGCGTAGGCGTCGTGCAGAGGTGAGCCGGCCGGCAGTTCCGCTTTGCGACGCTCCACCTGTTCGATCTTCTTCAGATGCGCATCTTTCATCCCGGCCTGGATCGGAGGCGGACGATGGTCGCCATTCGGGTTTGCACCATAGAAAAGCCCGGCATGAGGCAGACTGTCGACAATGTCGATCTGTTTCATGACTGCCTCCTTGAGGTCCGCCGGAATCAAGGCGCCGCCCGACAATTTGTCGGCGTGCAGTGCGATGTCGCGACTGTCCGTTATCACCGCGCCGTTTTCGTGATCCACCAATGTCGGCACGACCAGCGGATCAAAGCCTTCGCTAGCCACATCGGTGGCCCCGGAATAGCCACCCACCAAAGGCTGCGTCGCAGCCGCCTCGGAAGACATGCGCAGTGCGACATATTGCTCGATGTAGTTTTCGTTGACCGGCGGCATGATCACAATCTCATTGGAGCCGAATTCGACGCCCGCCTCGAATAGAGCTGCGCGGCTTTTCTGCGAACAGATCGACATCACGAAATGAAACAGTTCCAGTCGGGGATCGTTATCCGACTCGTCGCGCTGATGATCAGGCCGCGGGTGATCGGCTGTCACAACGGAGCGGCGGGCCGGATCGCCAACCGCCGCAAGCCGCGCATTACGTGCGAGTTCATGGGTATCGATAGGGGATTGCATTTCATATTTCTCCATTAATCCATTGTGATCAGGATCACACCGATTGGTGCATTCCGGCGTCGACGACGATTTCGGTTCCCGTTAACGCGCGGGACCGGGGTGAAGATGCAAAGAGAACCGTATGTGCGATGTCTTCGGGCGTGACGAACCGGCGCAGGCTTAGTCCCAGTTCCTCGGGGATGGCGCGGTCGCGCGCTTCTTGCGGCGTGCAGCCGTGGCGTTCGGCATATTGTTCCAACTGTCCGCCCGGTTTGGTCCATTGCGGCGTTAGTGTTGGTCCCGGCGAAACCGAAACGACGCGCACGTTCTTTGGACCGAATTCGGCGGCGAGGTTCTGTGCCACGTTCAAGACTGCGGCCTTCGTGGCGCAGTAGTCGGGCTGGATAACAATCGGTTCGCGCGCCAATACACTCGTGACATTGACGATCACACCGTGAGACCTGATGAGATGGGGCAATGCGGCGCGGGTGATACGAACCATTGAGAACAGGTTGATCTGAAACAGATGCTCCCAGTCGGCGTCGCTGGTTTCGAGGAACCCGTTGCGCACCGGGGACGCACCGAGGTTATTGATCAGAATGTCGACACCACCCAATCGTTCTTCGGTTGCGTCGATCAGGCGCGTGGCGCTGTCACGGTCCGCCATGTCGAGTTCTAGAGCGAAGCCTCCTGAGCGTTCTGCGATGTCACTCAGCGGATCGGTCACGCATAGATCGCAAGCAGCGATTTTGGCATCCTGTTCGGCAAACTGCGATGCGATCTCCAAGCCGATCCCGACACCGGCACCGGTTATGACGACCCGTTTACCCTCAAACTCGTTTGGCATTTTTCCTTCCCTCCCGCTTCCTCATCAGACCCGTGCTTTTTGCGTGGCATCCATGACACGCTCGAAAGCCGGTAGAAGGCGTGCCGCGATCTCCTCCGGTGAAAGCACGTCGAATGCCGCTGAGAACACCTCCGGACCGGCCGAGTTTAAGTGGCCGGCCGCATCAAGAGATGTCAGAATCTCGACCAAAGGCAGTTCTCCCTCGCCCGGCGGCAAGCGGTGATTCAGACAATCGTCGAAAAGCGTGCGTCCCGCCGGCACGTGCAGCGTCCCATCGGCGATCTGCACGTGGTCGATCATGCCTGAGGGGATCTGCCGTAAGAGAGCGTCGTCGCGGCCACCCCGCACGTAGTGCCAAGTATCAAAAAGCAGGCGGACATTTTCAGCCGGTGTGGCACAACGCAGCGCTTCGATCTCCGAAAGCGTTCTCAGACCCCACATCGGCATGGCCTCGAGGACACAGATGATGCCGTGTTCGTCCATCCGGTGGGCAAAGGCCGCGAGGTGATCGGCTAGCTCTGTTATCTCATAGCGGCCGGGCGGATATGGAGTGATCGTAAGGACGCGATCTATCCCTAGGCCCAGGCAGAATTCGAGTTCCCGGCCCTCTCCAGCAGCAAGAAACGGCGCGAAATCCAACGCTTCCGCGCCCGGTGTCCAATCGGGCAGCCAACCCACGACCGGGTCAAGATAGGTCAGGGCTACGCCGTGATCCTCGACCATCGCGCGGATCGTGAGCAAGGTCTCCCCGCGATCCAGTAGCTTCACAATGTCAGCCGGCGCAATGTTGAGAGCATCGAATCCATGGCGCGCCGCGAATGCTGCCCTGTCGCGCAGATCGAGGCCGCGAACGTTGCCCCACCATAGAATGCGCTTGAAAGGATTTGGCGACTTCATCTCGGCCTCGAAGCGGTCTTGAATTCGCACAAGATATATCGGAATGATCATTCCAATTCAAGGGGATTTTTGCGAAGAAATCCTAATTTGGGTAGTTCAAAATCAACACTTTGGTAAAAAATAAATCATAAAAACATATAGTTATTTTGAAATTTGCGATATGAGAAAATTTCTCTGTTGACGAAATGTCGTTCTTAGGTATCTTGAAACGATCAGTCCAAGATTGATGGTTGGATTGACGCATGGAGGAGACGATCTCATGACCAAGCAGTTTCATATGAACCGCCGAGAGCTACTCAAGGGGATGGCCGGAACGGTCGCAGCTTCGGCGTTGGCGGCGCCTGCGCTGGCTCAATCAAAGGCGCTTAAAATCGGATTTGTGCAGCCTGCTACCGGGCCGTTGGCTGAGGTCGCGGCCGGTAATGAGTTCGTCCTGAACCACCTGCGTCAAGCGCTCGCAGGCGGTATTGCCGTGGATGGCGGAAAGACCGTCGACGTCGAGATCGTCGTGCGGGACAGCCAGTCGAACTCGAACCGAGCTTCTGAGGTCGCAGCCGATCTGATCCTCGGTGAGGAAGTGGATATCATGTGCACTGCAATCCATCCGCTCACTGTGACGCCTGTCGCAGACCAGTGCGAGTTGAACGGTGTGCCGCTGGTGTCATCCATAACACCTTGGGAGACGCAGTTTTATGGCCGCGGTGCAACCGACGATGCACCGTTCAGTTATCAGTTGCACCAGTTCTGGGGCTTTGACGAGATTACGCGCACCTACATTGACATTTGGGATCAGCTCGAAACGAACAAAGTGGTCGGTGGCCTCTGGCCGAACAATCCTGATGGTGTCGGGTTTGCCGAAGGATTCACACCGATTTTGAAGGAGCGCGGCTTCACCGTCATCGATCCCGGTCGCTACCAGGATCTGACCGACGACTTCAGCTCGGTTATTCGAATCTTTCTCGAAAACGACGTGAAGATCGTTACCGGTGTCGTGCTGCCGCCCGATTGGACGACGTTTTGGACCCAAGCTGCGCAGCAGGGCTTCTCCGCGAAAGCAGCGACGACGGCTGCGGCACTGGCTTTCCCTGGCACTGCAGAACAGCTTGGACCTTTGGCGCAGAACCACAGCTTTGATCTGTTTTGGCATCCGACTTTTCCTTTTGCCAGCTCGATCACCAAACAGAGTGCAGCAGACTATGCGGCTCTGTTCGAGGCTGAAACAGGCCGTCAATGGATCCAGCCCATCGGTACAATTCATGCCGTCTTCGAGACAGCTATCGACACGTTGAAACGGTCCGGCGGCGGCGATTGGGAGGCAACGCGCGAAGCGATGTTCCAAACTGATCTGGAGACAATTCAGGGGCCGATCAAGGCCGGATCGGGACCCGTGCCGAACGCTGTCATCACGCCGCTGACCGGCGCGCAATGGCGTCAGTCGGACGGGCGACACCCATTCGAAGCCGTGATTGTCAGCAATATCGCGGCACCCGGCATCCAAAATGGTGGAACCGTCCAGGCTACGGCCTGAGCCGCCATACGGCGTATTCGGGCCTGCAGGCTCCAACAACATACGCATCAACGAAAGGACGGACCGATGTCCGACCCTATTCTCGAACTGCGCCAACTCGACAAATGCTTTGGCAAAGTCGTCATAGCCGACAAGATCGACCTGGGCCTCGCGGATGGGGAGGGGCTGGGGATCATCGGACCGAACGGTGCCGGCAAATCGACGCTTTTTAACCTGATCACCGGCGACTTGCGTCCCGATGGCGGCGATATCCGCCTGTCAGGGCAATCGGTTGTCGGCCTGAAACCGTACCAACGTTGCCGCCTCGGGATCGGTCGCAGCTATCAGATTCCGCATCCGTTCGGTAAAATGACAGTGTTCGAGAACATATTGACCGCGGCCGTTTTTGGCGGCGCGACGGGACAGGGTGAAGCCGAAGCCCTCTGCTTGGACATTCTCGCCACCACCGGGCTGATCGGGCAGGTCAACAAGCCGGCCGGCCAACTTACGCTGTTGCAACGCAAGCGGCTGGAGCTGGCCCGAGCGCTTGCAACCAAACCGCGTGTCTTGCTCCTTGATGAGATCGCAGGTGGACTTACTGAGGCCGAGGTCCACACGCTGATCGCCACGATCCGCGACATTCGTGCCACCGGCGTATCGTTGATTTGGATCGAGCATATCGTACACGCGCTGATCGCCACGGTTGATCGGCTGGTGGTGCTCAGCGGTGGTCACCTGCTGGCCGATGGAGAACCCGAGGCCGTGATGCGGGCGCCGGAGGTCCAGAAAATCTACATGGGAATGGAACCGGCATGACGACGATCGAGACCCATGCCTTGACCGCGTTCTATGGTGACTTTCAGGCTCTCTTCGGCCTCGATGTCACTTTGAAAGCCGGAGAGACGACGGCAATCATCGGTGCAAACGGCGCGGGCAAGTCCACATTCATGAAGTCCATCACCGGGCTCATCGAAACCCGACCCGACATGATCCGCATCAATGGTGAGCCGGCCGGCGGACGCGAAGCGCATACGATTATCGGTGAAGGCATAGCCATGGTGCCGGAAGGCCGCCGTTTGTTCCCGTCGCTTTCAGTGGAGGAAAACCTCCTTGTCGGCACACATTCCGGCCGTTCGGGGCTGTGGACACTTGATCGTATATACGAAGTTTTTCCGATCCTGAAGGAACGCCGCGGACTGCCTGGCACATCCCTTTCAGGCGGACAGCAGCAGATGGTCGCCATCGGTCGCGCGCTTCTGTCCAATCCGACGACACTCCTGTGCGATGAGATCAGTCTCGGGCTCGCACCTGTCGTCGTCGAGGAGCTCTACCGCACCATTGCGGATCTGCGCGATGAGGGTCTGTCCATCGTCATTGTCGAGCAAGACATCACCCGCGCCGTGACGGTCGCAGATCAGGTCTATTGCTTCATGGAGGGCAGGGTTTCGTTATCCGGCCGCGCCACGGACCTGACGCTCGAGCAAATCCGCAACGCCTATTTCGGAATCTGAGCCATGGACTGGATTGCCACACTGATTCAAGGCCTGCTGCTGGGTGGCGTTTATGCGCTTTTCGCAATCGGACTAAGCCTCGTCTTTGGCGTTATGCGACTGGTGAACATCGCCCACGGCGATCTTATCGTTCTGGCCGGTTTTGTGTCTTTTGCGATCGTCGAGACACTCGGGATCGGACCGATCTTATCGCTGTTCATCGTGCTGCCGCTGTTTTTTGGTTTGGGCTACCTGTTGCAGCTGGCGATACTGAACAGAACGCTTGGCGACGATCTGCTGCCGCCTATGATCGTGACCTTCGGCCTTGCGATCGTCATCCAGAATGCGCTTCTTGAAGGCTTTTCTGCCGACAGCCGCAAGCTGAGTTTGGGCGCGGTCGAGACCGCCAGCCTGAATCTCGGTCCGGATTTGGCCGTAGGGATTTATCCCCTGATCATATTCGCGACGGCCGTTGTCATCATTCTGGTACTGCAGGCGCTGTTTTACGGCACGAAGATTGGCCGTGAGTTCCGTGCCACGTCAGACGATCCGGAAGCCGCCCGGCTCATGGGCATCAACACCAAGAAGGTCTTCGCAGTGGCAACCGGTATCGCGCTGGTGGTGATCGGCATCACCGGTGTCTTGATGGCTGTCCGCACGACCTTTGATCCCCTATCCGGGCCGGTGCGCCTCCTGTTTGCATTCGAGGCGGTGATCATCGGCGGGCTCGGTAATATCTGGGGCACTCTGATCGGCGGAGTCGTTTTGGGGATTGCGCAAGCCGTCGGCGGGCGCATCGACCCGCAGTTCCAGATCATGACCGGACACCTTGTGTTCCTCGCCATCCTCCTGGTGAGGCCGCGGGGCTTCTTTCCGAAAGTGCAGCACTGATGACACACGAAGGCTTCAGCATTGATCGCGCGACGCGCAGTTCGACCATCGGCATGGTCATCCTCGGCCTATGTTTCCTGACGCTGCTCACCCTGCCACTCACCGGAGACCGCGCGTCGATGCGGCTGGTCGTGGAGATCGCCTATTTCCTGGCATTGGCGCAGATGTGGAACCTCCTGGCGGGCTATGCCGGTCTTCTCTCCGTGGGTCAGCAGGCGTTCATCGGTTTCGGCGGTTACATGCTTTTCGCACTGGTTGTCCACGCCGGATTGTCGCCAATCGTTTCGCTGCCCATCGCGGGGATACTGACCGGCTTGATCTCCATTCCAGTAGCGATTCTGATGTTCCGTTTGACGGGTCCCTACTTCGCGATCGGAACCTGGGTTGTGGCCGAGGTCTTCAAACTCGCTTTTTTTGAAGTACCAGCGCTCGGCGGAGGATCGGGCATGAGCCTGCCCATTCAAGCCATGCGCGATATCGCACCAACAGCCCAGGGTCGTGAGCTCGTTATCTATCTAACGGCGATCGGTATCGCGGCCGGCTCGGTTGCCCTTGTGTATTTTCTGCTGCGCTCGCGTTACGGGTTGGCGTTGACAGCTGTACGGGACAGCGAGCGTGCCGCCGGATCGGTCGGTGTCGATACCTTCAGACTCAAACTTGGTGTCTTCGTCGCGGTGGCGGCTTTCACCGGCATGATCGGCGCGTTGATCTTCCTGCAGAAGCTGCGCATCTCACCGATCGCCGCCTTCGATGTCATGGAGTGGTCGGCGGCGATCATCTTCATTGTCGTGATCGGCGGCATCGGGCGGATCGAAGGCCCCTTTGTCGGCGTGGCGATTTATTTTCTGCTTCGAGAAACAACGGCAGACTTTGGCACTTGGTACATGATCCTGCTGGGCCTCCTGGCCATCGCAATCATGCTGTTCGCTCGACAGGGCATATGGGGCCTGATTGCCGAGCGGTTTCGAATAAACGTCTTTCCGGTCGAACGCCACGTGCGCCTTAAGCCGCAGAAGGACACGTCATCCACTGCCCACACACCTCAAACGACGGAGACCTGAGATGCCTCACGACCGTGACAACTATCTGCTTTGGCAAGGCACTGTTCGCGCATTACCGCTCAGCGAGCAGCTTCGTGTGGCTCGGGAAACCGGCTTCGGCAAGATCTCGGTCACGCCGTTCCACCTGTCGAAATGGATGGATCAGGGGCAATCGGCCCAAGACATGCTCGCCATGGCGGCCGATCATGACGTGAAACTGAGCCATCTGGATCCGCTGACCCGTTGGGCGCCGAAATGGAAGCCCGACAACGTTGACGAGGAATTCATCCCGTTCCTCGGTTTTGAAACGGATCGTTTTTTAGAGCTCGCCGAGCAGTTCGGTTGTGAAACCATGTCGACGATTTGTTGCTTCCCTGCCGGCACGGTCAACCGCCAGCAGTTGACCGAAGCATTCGCGGAGATCTGTGACAGGGCGGCGCAACGTGGGATCGCCTGCCACCTGGAGTTTATCCCGTTCTGGGGACTGTTCGATCTGAACATGGCCTGGCAGATTGTCCGTGATGCCGACAGGCCGGGTGCAGGAATCGTCTTCGACTACTGGCACTTCATGCGTGGGAATCCGGATCTGGAGCTCCTGGCCACGATCCCGGGCGAGCGTATCGCGTCGGTCCAGTTGGCGGATGCGTCTGCGTCCTTCCCGGAAGGCCGAAGTCCGGTAGATGACTGCCTCAATTGGAGGGTCCCCTGCGGCGAGGGCGATTTCCCGGTGACAGAGATCACCCGGACGCTGGCCCGGATTGGCGGCCTTCGCAATGTCGGTCCTGAAATCTTCTCGGCCAGATTCGACGAGATGAGCGCAGATGACATCATCGCCTCGATCCGTGATTTCTTCCCCAAAGCGCTGGACGCGGCGGGGGTTCGTAACGGTTACAACGCAGAAGCGGCTTGAGACCGGCCAGTCAGAAGGGAGGACGGCATGAACACGATCACAAACCACAAGGCGGATATCAAGGACATCCGGATGCACTATACGGTGGCGGGCTCCGGTCCGGCCATTGTGCTGATCCATGGCTGGCCGCACACCAACTATGGCTGGCGCGAAGTGCAGGAGCGCCTGGCTGACAGGTACACCGTCATCGCGCCCGACATTCGAGGCGCCGGCTACACCACGCGTTCGGAAACCGGCTATGACGCCGACAACATCGCAGATGACATCCGTACGCTGGCTAAAGAGCATCTAAACCATGACAAGGTGGTTGTCGTGGGCCACGACTGGGGCTCGGTGTGGGCTTATCACTACGCCGCTCAGTTCCGCGATGAAGTCGTGGGGCTCGGGAATTTCGAGATGATGATCCCTGGCACCGGCGGACACGAGGCCGGAATGCAACCGAAGCCGGAGGGGAAGTTTTTTTGGCACATGGCCTGGCACTCGGTGCCGGTCTATCCCGAGGAGCTGATACGCGGCAACGAGCGTAAATATCTGGACTACTACTACACAGAGTTCAGCTACAACCCGCAGGCGGTGACAAAGGCCGCGCTTGACGAGTACGAGCGCGCCTTCACCCAGTTCGGATCGCTGCGCGCCGGGCTGGAAATCTACAAGGCTTTCTGGACCCATGCGGAACAGGCGCAGAGGCACATGCAAAACAAGCTCGACATTCCGGTGATTGCCTGGGGCGGTGCGGTACTGATGAATGATTGGTGCGTGGAATCGATGCAGAAAGTCGCCACCAACGTCTCGGGCGGCGGTATCCCTCAATGCGGCCATTGGGTTGCAGAGGAGCAACCCGATTTCGTCGCCGAGCAGATTCGAAAGCTCGCCGATCAGGCGTTTGGATAACGATTTGCACGAAATTCCCGCCACAAAACCGGAGACCCCTGCATGGCAGACGCCCTCAAAACAACCCCAGATATGATCACTCAGACTGTTCTGGAGGCCTACAAGAACACGCCCGATCCGCGGATCAACGAAATCATCCGGGAACTGATCAAAGCCATCCACGGATTTGCGAAAGCGGTGCGATTGGAGCCAGACGAACTGATCAAGGCAACCGAGTTCCTGACCCGCGCCGGGCATATCAGTGATCATCGACGGCACGAATTCATTCTGTTGTCGGATGTGCTTGGCCTGACAATGCTGGTCGAGACGATGAACGACGATCTGCCCGAAGGTGCATATGAGCCCTCGGTCCTCGGTCCGTTTTACCGCGAGGGATCGCCTCACATCGCGCACTACGAAAACATATCTCGTGGTGACAATGACGGACTTCCGGCGTTGGTGACCGGTCAGGTGCGCGACATCGACGGCTCGCCGATCCCCGGTGCCCTTCTCGATATCTGGCAGACCAATAACAACGGCCTTTACGAGAACATGGATGACGGTCAGCCCGACTACAATCTGCGTGGGCAACTCACGACTGACAATGAAGGACACTTCGCCTTTTGGACCGTCAAGCCGGAGGCTTATCCGATACCAACCGACGGACCGGTGGGTGATCTGCTTGAGGCCGGTCGGCGTCATAACATGAGACCCGCACACATCCACTTCATCGTGTCTGCGCCGGGCTACAAAACCATCGTGTCAGAACTGTTCGTACGCGATGACCAATACATCGCCGGCGATGCCGTCTTCGGTGTAAAGGACAGTCTGCTGGCCGACTTTGTCGAAGCTGATGAACCGGAAATAGCGGCAAAATACAAGATGCCAAACCCGTTCTGGCGAATGAGCTACGATTTTGTGCTGGTGGCCGGCGACCGGGCCAAAGTCGCCTTTTCGACAACGAGGTAGACCCATGCGCGACTTCACCTATTCGGCGTGGCCGGCCCGGGTTGTGTTCGGCGACGGCAAGTTGGCCGAGGCGCCGGCGGAGTTGCACCGGCTCGGCATCAGGTCAGCGCTGGTGCTCAGTACCCCCGAACAGACCGACGACGCACAGGCGCTGGCGTCCCAAATCGGTGAAAAGGTCGCCAGCGTCTTCTCTGGTGCGGCCATTCATACGCCGGTAGAGGTGACTGAAAGGGCGATGAAGGTCGTGGAAAAAACAAGCGCAGACGGTATCGTCGCGCTCGGTGGCGGGTCCACCATCGGGCTCGGAAAAGCCATAGCGCTGCGTAGCGACTTGCCCCAGCTTGCCATCCCGACAACCTATGCCGGATCCGAGATGACGCCGATAATTGGGCAGACGCAAGGCGGACGCAAGACCACCCAAACAACGCCAAAGGTCTTGCCGGAAACCGTCATTTACGATCCCGAACTGACCCATTCTCTGCCATCCGCCATCGCTGGTCCGTCAGCCCTGAACGCCATCGCCCATGCGGTGGAAGCACTGTATGCCGAGAACCGAAATCCGATCACCTCAAAGATCGCCGAGGCTGCGATCCAATCGATCGGTGGTGCGATTGACGGGTTGATGTCTGAACAAGTCGACCGGTCAGCTCGGTCGCAGGCATTTTTGGGAGCCTGGCTGGCGGCAACTTGCCTGGCCAGCGTCGGCATGGCCATTCACCATAAAATCTGCCACACACTGGGCGGTACGTTCGACCTCAACCACGGAGCGATCCATTGCCTGATGCTTCCCTATTCGCTCGCCTACAACAGGGACCATGCTCCGGAGGCGATGGAAGCGATCGCGCGTGCGCTTGGGGGAAATGATGCAATCAACGCAGTTTTCGAGCTCATGCAGAAGACTGCGGCAATCAGAAGCCTTGCCGATTTCGGTTTGACGGAGGCTGATCTGGATCGTACCGCGGATCTTGCCCTGCATAATCCCTATTACAATCCAAGACCCATCACCCGCGAAGGCGTGCGCGAAATGCTCGACGCCGCCTTTGAGGGACGACGACCATAATCATCGTGCAGGGATGAACGTCAGTCGAACAGGCTGGAGACCGACTCTTCCGAGGCGGTGCGGTTGATCGCTTCGCCAATCAGGTTGGCGGTGGTGATGACACGGATGTTGTGGGCGTTCTGAACGGCCGTCGTCGGCTGGATGGAATCGGTGATCACCAGTTCTTTCAGGTGTGAGGATGTCACCCGGGCGACGGCGCCACCGGACAATACACCATGGGTGATATAGGCGGTCACGCTGGTGGCGCCGTTTTCAAGCAGAGCCTCTGCCGCGTTGCATAAGGTGCCGCCCGAGTCCACGATGTCGTCGATCAGGATGCAATCCTTGCCGCCGACATCGCCTATCACGTTCATGACTTCCGATTCACCGGGTCGGTCGCGGCGCTTGTCGACGATGGCCAGCAGCGAGTCCAACCGCTTGGCCAGCGCTCGCGCCCGGACCACACCGCCGGTGTCCGGCGAGACAACCATGATGTTGGTAACGTCATAATTATCGCGGATGTCGCGGGCGAGAATCGGCACCGCAAACAGGTTGTCTGTGGGAATGTCGAAGAAACCCTGAATCTGGCCGGCGTGCAGATCCAGCGTTAAAACCCGGTTGGCACCCGCCTCGGTGATTAGATTGGCCACGAGTTTGGCCGAGATCGGTGTTCGCGGCCCTGGTTTGCGGTCCTGGCGCGCATATCCGAAATACGGCAGGACGGCGGTGATGCGCTGCGCCGACGAGCGTCGGGCGGCATCGATCATGATGAGCAGTTCCATCATGTGGTCGTTGGCCGGATAGGAAGTCGACTGGATGATAAAAACGTCCTCGCCGCGCACGTTTTCCTTGATCTCGACGAATATCTCCTGATCGGCAAACCGCCGCACAATGGCATTTCCAAGGGGGATGTTGAGGTAATTGCAGATGGATTCCGCCAGGACCCGGTTCGAGTTGCCTGCAAATACTTTCATGGCGCGGTGCCTGTAGTGCGATGCCGATGGCCGGCGTTTTAGCCGGCTGGCGCGCGATTGCAAGTGATCATCCATCTGATCGTGAATTTGTCACGGATTATGGTGACCGGGTCCACCATAGGGCGGCCGACGACAGCTGCGTCGCGTCACGAACCTGAAGACGAGCGCCAGGCCACATATTGATCAATGGTCGTGGTTGCGATGGTTTCCATGGTCGAGTCCTGGACCACCTCCCAGGGATCACTAGCCGTGCCCTGCGCGATTTCCTGCCCACTGATGCGGTGCAGGCGGTTGCCCTGGCTGTCCAGCACGTCCCAGACGAAAGAGATAGTGGTTTTATCGCCGTCAGTGGAGGCGGAAAAATAGCCCTTGAGGATGTGATCGCTGTCGCCGGACGCCGATTGCAGGATGGTCAGACCATGCACCCTGGCGGCCGAGCCAAGTTGACGGGAGAGCGGTTGCACGGCATCGACCGGAGCACCGATCACCGGCGTGAAACTGATCGCCCCTCCGGATTGCCTCGGCGCCGCGGGCGTGGTTGAGGCCGTCGTCTGCGTGGCGGTATTCGATGCGGCGTTGCGGGCCGGTTCTGGCGGCGGTGCGCTTTCCCGCGCCTCGCGTGTCTCGGTGCCGGGCACCGGCTGGGTCGCGGTTTCGGGCTCCGCTTGCGCCGCGGTGTCATCCGCTGGCGGCTGTTCCGTGGCGTTCGGGATATCGGCACGCGGCAACAGACCGCGAATGTTGAACGACGGTCCGCCGGTACAACCGGTCGCCGCCAACAGGACAAGACTCACCAGGATGGCTGTGATGAGTTTCAAAAGCAAACGTCCGCATCCCCTTTCTCTACCGGACGATCAGATCGAGATTGTGTGTCGAAAGTGCGTCCGGCGCGTCCTCGGTGGTCAGATAGGTCTGTCCAAGCGTCATCGCTGTTCCGGTTTCAGAGTCCATGATTATCATATGCAGAAACAATGACATGTCGGGCTTAATGATTTGTTCATTGCCGGCGAAAAACATCTCGCGCTCCATCCAACTCGGGGTGAAGCGGGCACCGAGTGAATAGCCGCAGGCGTTGAGGCGGTGACGGGTCATGTCACGGTCCTCCAGCACCTTGGCATGGGTGGCAAAAACGTCGCCGAAGGTGTTGTCGGGGCGCAGCACCTTTTCGATTTCGATTAACGCCTCGCAGCACACGTCATAGAGCTCAAGATGCCGTTCGGTGGGCGTACCGACGACAATGGTGCGCATCATCGCCACATGGTAATGGGCAAACACGCCGGCCCATTCGAGAGTCAATTGGTCCTGATCATCCAGTATCCGCCGCCCGGATTTATACCGGCACAACAAAGCGTCCCGACCCGAACCGATGATGAACTCGTTTCCCGGATAGTCGCCGCCGCCGGAAAACACCGCGCCCTGCATGGCCGCAAGAATGTCGGCTTCACTGCCACCCGGCTTGATCAACGGCAATGCCGCATCCAGCGCCGCGTCAGCGAGCTTGGCCGCATCCTTGATGTAGTGGATCTCCGCCGGGCTCTTGATCAGCCGCAAGCGTGAGACGACGTGCGACGCGTCGACCAGGTCGCCGAAGGATTGCAACTGCTGGTCCAGCTTGCGGCAGTTGGCGCCGGTCAGGCCGTGCGTATCGTATTCGATGCCGATGCGGCAGCCCAGCAGGTCCATATCGTTGAGCAGGTTTTTCAGATCCATGGTCGGATCGGCATTGACCCGGTCGGTCCAGATGGAAATGTCCCGAATGATCGACGTATGGCGTGCCTGGCGCAGATCCGCAGACCGGGTCAACAGCCGCATCGTGCCGTCGGCAGTGACGATCAGGGTCTGGAAAAAACAGAATCCGAACGTATCGTAGCCGGTCAGCCAGTACATGCTCTCCTGGGCAAAGAGCAGCATCGCGTCGAGGTTCTCATCCTCCATGGCATCGCGCAGCCGACGCATGCGCCAGTCGTACTCTTCCTGTTCAAAGTGCAGAGCCATGTTAACCTCCATCGACGATGCAAATGGCCGATATCTGCCGGCCATAGTCGGATTCGCCCCGGTGTGTGGTGCGGCGGTAGGAGTAAAACCGCCCCTCGTCGGCATAGGTGCAATGCCCCGATAGCTGCGCCTGAATGCCTGCCTTCAGCAGACGGTTCAGGGCATAAGCCTGGAGATCAAACAAGCTGTGACCGGTTCTGTCGGAGGACCGGAAGAAACGCTCATTGTCCGGATCGTGCCGGAGGAAACGTTCGACATATTCCGGCCCGACCTCATAGTTGGTGCCGCTGATCGCCGGACCGAGACTGGCTACGATGCGTGACCGTTGAGCGCCCAGTCCTTCCATCTCGGCAATGGTGTTTTCGGCGACGCCCGACAGTGCGCCGTTCCAGCCGGCATGGGCAGCGCCGATGACGCCGGCATCCGGGTCGGCAAACAGAATCGGCACGCAGTCGGCGGTCAGAACACCAATGATCAGACCCGGGGTGTCCGAGACGACGGCGTCGGCTTTCGGTCGCTCACCGTCGAACGAGGCATCCACCATCCACACGTCGGGCGAATGGACCTGGTGTGGTGTGGCCAACCGGCCTTCGGGGACATCGAACCAGCGGCAAATGCGGGCGCGGTTTTCCAGCACGCTTTGACGTTCGTCCTGCGAGCCGAGGCCGACATTGAGACCTCGGTAAATCCCAGCCGAAACGCCGCCTGACCGGGTGAAAAAACCGTGTCGAACCGGTGTGGCAGTGCAGGCTTCTGTCAGAAGATCGCTTGTGATCGGATCGGGTTTCCCCAAATCAAGCATGACGGCTATCCGCGTTGCATCGGGCGGGATGGTGATCAAACTGAAGGTCGCTGTCAATCAGCGGTTTCAAAGGGGGCTATGTCCAGCGGTTGAGCGGATACGTACAATGCTTTGAAAAGTTTACCCATTTGATGAGCCTGGTTGCCGGCCAAACGATCCACAGCCTGTCCTATGGCCTCCTGCACCTGTGCAGACTTGCCGGTCCCCAGCGCTCCGGCGCGCTCAAGCAGACCGAGCCCGAGCAGGAACTCGCCCTGGCTGATCGTTGTCGCGACAGCAGCACCCTGGGTACGTGCGACCCGGGCAAGGGCTGCGAAATCGACGTGGCTTGTCAGGTCGGCTTCGCCCGGACGGGCCAGGACATTTTCGCTGTGGTGGTTGCGCACCGCCTGCAGTGTGTCGCCGAAACCGGGGTCAAGGTGACCATAGTCGATAATCAATGCTGTCCCATTGTCGCGTTTCAGTCGCTGTGTGACGGTCGCCATCATCGCCTCTCGGGACGGCGACAGCTCAAGAATCGTACCGGGTGGTGGTTGTTTGACGGGCGGCAGATCGTGTTCGATGCGGTTGAGACCGGTCGCAAATCCAAGCTCACCGCGATCGGTCAAAGCAATCACCCGCTCGTGAAATCCGTCCGGTCCAAAGACGAATTGACGTATCGGCAGGGCGTCAAAAAACTCGTTCGCCACCAGTAGCGTAAATCCGGGCGCCACGCTCTGAAGGTCTTGGTGCCATTCATTGCCCATACGGAGCGGTTGCAGGGTTTTCCTCTGGACCTCCCGCAACCTTTCACTGGTCTCGACCAAGTGAAAACGGGTTGTCGAGGCCATTTCCGGATCGAGCTCGCCGATGACCCGCTGCATATCGGCCATCAGAGTGCCACGGCCCGGACCGAGTTCGATCAATTGCACCGGGCGCGGCCGATCATGGGTGCGCCAGGCCATGATCATGAATATCCCGATCAGTTCGCCGAAAAGCTGGCTGATTTCCGGCGCCGTGACAAAATCCCCTCGCGCTCCGAAGGGTTCCTGCGCATGATAATACCCGTGCTGCGGGTCTGCGAGGCAGAGGGCGAAATAGTCGGCCACCGGGATCGGCCCGTTCTGACGGATGATGTCGATGATTTTGCGGCCAAGCGGCGTGGTCACGAGGGCGCCCCGCCAGGGGGCGAGGTGGTCACGCCGGAAGCCGGTTTCGCCGTAACGACGGCGATGATGCCGATGACAACCATCGGTACCGACAGCATCATGCCCATGGTCAGCCATCCGCCCGCCAGGTAGCCGATATGGGCATCCGGCTCGCGCACGAATTCCACCGCAATGCGGCTCGCGCCATAGCCGGCGATAAACGCGCCGCCCACCGCGCGGGGATATTGCAGGCGCCGGTAACGCCAAATCATGACGGCCAGCAAAATGAACAGGACGGGTCCTTCAAGCACGGCTTCGTAAAGCTGGCTCGGATGGCGCGGAAGCGGTCCGCCGGTCGGAAACACAACGGCCCATGGCACGTCCGAAACCCGACCCCAAAGTTCCCCGTTGATGAAATTGGCGATGCGTCCCAGGAACAGGCCGATGGGTGCGGCTGCCGCGATCACGTCGAAGAGGCTCCACACGACGATACCGCGGTTACGGGCGAACAGCATCATGGCAATGATGGTGCCGAGCAATCCGCCATGAAACGACATGCCGCCCCGCCAGATTTCGAATAGACGCAGCGGATTGTCGGCGAACGCGGCAAAATCGTAAAATACGATGTAGCCGATTCGCCCGCCGAGGACGATGCCGAGCGCGCCCCATAAAAGGAAGTCGTCGATGTCCGTTGCCGACATGGCCGGGCCCCGGGCGCCCCAGAGACGGTCCGTCGCGGCAAGCCTTCGTGCGTAGCGCCAGCCAAGCAGGATGCCCACGACATAGGCGATTCCGTACCAATGGACGGACAGCGGTCCGATCGAAATCAACACCGGATCGATATTGGGAAAGGGAAGGGCTGCCGGGACCGTCTGCATGCTCGTGGGCCAATCGTCGATAGCGGAATCGCGCGGACCATGCCGACACGTCGCCGCAAGGTCAAGGCTTGCAGAGATTGCCGCAAGCGCCTACCTGAACGGGTGAGCTGTCTGAACGATCAACACAGCAGAAGCGAGTCAATGCCATGACCAACGGTCCCAACCGTCTTCTCGACGATTTCGCCCGATTGATGACCGACGCGGCCGGTGCGGCGCAGGGCGTTCGCACGGAATTCGAAAACGCCTTCCGTGCCCAGGCGGAACGCGTGCTCAACTCTATGGATGTGGTGCAGCGCGAGGAATTTGAGGCGGTCCGCGAGATGGCGGCAATGGCGCGCGACGAGAACGCAGCGCTTAAATTGCGCATCGAGGCGCTTGAACAGCGCCTCGCCGATGTCGACGCACCAGCCAAGCCCAAATCCCGGTCTAAATCCGGCAAGACCGACTGAACCCGTCTCTAACAATTTGCCAACTCGGGCCCGTGTCGGACGCTCAGGCGGCCGCAAGGTACCCCTGGCAGCGGTAGCGGCGGCCTGTCGTCGTTTTTTTGTAAAAAAGTTTCGGGCGGTTCGTTTCGATGAAAAACCGTTTTGGCAGAGTCGCTTAGGACTCTGTTCTGAAGATTTGATTCATCCGGTTTCCACACTCCATTTGCGTCTTGCGGCAAAACAGGGGTGGCGCGGCGACTCTGCCGTTATAGACTGATTTTAAAGAATGATTCGAAACGATCCGGACCGCGGGCGGCGCTCCGGGCATGGCGAGGGATCTTCAGAGTCGATTGGTCCGTGTTGTGTTCTTCGGTTCCAGTACGAGGACGCGGCGTAATTCGTCGCGAATTGGGTGAAGCGAATTCCGGACAAAGAGGGTGCGGCATGAGCCTTATTGAAGTTGAATACGAGCGGCAGCTCAATCCGGTCGATATGATCGAGTATGTGGCGTCTAACAATGATTGGTCCTTCGAACGGTCGGGCGAGGACGAAATCGCCATGACCATTCAGGGACGCTGGGCGGACTATCATGTGTCCTTCTCCTGGATGGAGGATTTTGAAGCGCTGCATCTGGCCTGCGCTTTCGATCTGGAGGTCCCTGACAGCCGCGTCGACGACGTGATCAATCTTCTGTTCCTGATCAACGGTCAGATCCTTATGGGGCATTTCGACCTGTGGCAGCAGGAGAGCGTCGTCATCTTCCGCCAATCGCTCCTGTTGGCGGGCGGTGCTGAACCGACCAACCAGCAGGTGGAAGTCCTGCTGTCGAGCGCTCTGGAGACCTGCGAACTCTATTTCCAGTCCTTCCAGTTCGTCCAGTGTTCCGATATGGACGCAAAGAGCGCCATGGAAACCGTTTTGTTTGAAACGGTCGGAGAGGCCTGACGGCCAGCCAGGCGCGCCAACCGGGCTTTGGATTGGACGGTTCATGACGGATCAGATCAGTTGGGCGGATTTCGAGAGAGTCGATATTCGTTGCGGTACCGTTGTCGAGGCCGAAGCTTTTCCCGAGGCCCGCAAACCGGCGCTCAAGTTGAAGGTCGATTTCGGTGCTGACATCGGCGTTCGCAAATCGTCGGCGCAGATCACACGCCACTACACGCCGGAGAGTCTCGTCGGCCGCCAGGTCATGGCGGTCGTCAATTTTCCGCCGCGACAGATCGGTCCGATCATGTCGGAGGTTCTGGTTCTGGGTTTCCCGGACGAAGACGGCGAGGTGGTGCTGGCGGCCATCGACCTGAAGGTGCCAAACGGGGGCCGCTTGTTCTGAAACCAAGGGCCTGACCGGCTCAACCGGCTCTAAGCCGGAATGCGAATGACCGCCCTGAGGCCAGCCATCGGGCTTTCTTCGAGCGTGATGTCGCCACCATGGCTGCGGGCGATGTCACGGGCAATGGCAAGGCCCAGGCCGGTACCGGTTTCGTCCTGATTGCGCGATTCATCGAGCCGGAAAAACGGTTTGAACACGTCTTCCCGCAAATTTGGCGGGATGCCGCACCCGTCATCGTCGATTATCACCGTCAAAAAGCCACCGCGGTTCGTTGACGCCTGGATATGTATGTTCCTGGCGTGTCTCCAGGCGTTTGAAGCAAGATTGATGACCAGCCGTGAAAATGCGTTTGGCCGCACCTTGACGACGGGTGACCCTTCGATTTCGGCGGTCAGGGTGCGACCATGGAGCCGCGCATCCTCAGTGAGTTTCTCAAACAGAGGCTCCAGATCCAGGTCACCGACATCCTCCTGCGCTTCGCCACGGGCGAATGACAAATAACCTTCAAGCATCGACTGCATGTCATCGATGTCGTCGTTGAGACTGGTCGTCTCGGTCTTGTCGCCGACCAGTGCCAGCTGCAGGCGAAAACGGGTCAGAATGGTGCGCAGGTCGTGGCTGACGCCTGTCAGCATGGCGGTGCGCTGCTCGATCTGGCGCTCGATTCGCTCGCGCATTCGGATGAAGGCAAGACCGGCGCGGCGCACCTCGTCGGCGCCGCGCGGCCGGAAATCCTCGGGCATCTTCTGCCCCTTGCCGAAGCTCTCGGCGGCATGGGCGAGGCTGCGAATCGGGCGTATCTGGCCGCGCAGGAACAGGATGGCGATGATCAGCAGCACCAGTGAGGTGCCGACCATCCACAGCAGGAAAATGTGGGTGTTCGACGCGTAGGCCTGACTGCGTCGGGCAAACACCCGCAGGATCTTGTCGTCGAGCAGAATGCGGATTTCAACGAGATCCGAATCGCCGATCGTGTCAATCCAGAACGGACGCTGGATCTGCCGCGTGATTTCTTCACTGAGAATGGAATCGAGAATCGAAAAGAACGGCTTGGATCGCGGCGGCGGCAGACTTCCCTCGGGCTCGATGGCGATATTGAGCTCCAGGCGCTCACGCGCAATACGCGTGATTTCCTCGTAGTCGGGGTCCTGCGGATAGGTGTTGATGACGTCGATGATCGCGGCGATATCGCGCGTGACCGCGGTGGACAGCCGCTGTGTCACCGTTTGCCAATGGCGCTCCATGAAAACGAACGCGATGACCGACTGCAGGATCACCATCGGCAGGATGATGATCAGCAGCGTGCGTCCATAGAGACCGGTTGGAAGCCGTTTCGTGAACCAGCGCGTCAGCCGCCGATAGCCGCGCGGCGGATAGCGCTCATATTCACGTCGTAATGAATCCATTGTTGTCATCGTCGGTCCCGGGATCCTCCTCGGCCGGCGACACTATACCAAAGAAAACCGCATGACGACCAATTCGGCCTGACCGTTCGGCTCAGGCCCGTCCACACCACGGCGGTTTAACGATTGTCGGTTGCTACTCGACGCTCAGACGGTAACCGACGCCGCGCACCGTCTGCAACCACATCGGATTGGCCGGATCCTCCTCGATCTTGCGGCGCAGCCGGTTGATCTGAACATCGATGGTGCGTTCTCCGATGTCGACTTCCTCGCCCACCAGTTCGTGGCGTGGAATTGTCTCGCCTGGCCGCTCGGCGAAGTGGGCCATGATCTCCTGTTCCCGATCGGTCAGGCGAATGACCTCGGGACCACGCTTCAATTCACGTCTGGCCAGACCGAATGTGTAGGGCCCAAACACGATCTGCTCGATTTTCGGAATATCCGGTGGGCCACCGCGTTTCAGGATGTTGTTGATGCGCAATACGAGTTCGCGCGGATCGAATGGCTTGCCAAGATAGTCGTCAGCTCCGGCCTCAAGGCCTTCCAGTCGATTGTCGAGTTCGTGCAGCGCCGTCAGCATGAGGATTGGAACGTCGCGGATTTCCCGCAAGTCGCGGGTGAGGGTGACGCCGGTTTCCCCGGGCATCATGACGTCCACAACAAGCAGGTCGAACTCCAGGCCTTCCAGTTTGCGTCGCGCTTCGGCGGCATCGCTGGCCGTGGTAACGCGGAAACCCTGCTCCGTGAGGTAACGGTTTAGCAGATCGCGGATGCGCGTATCGTCATCAATGACCAGCAGATGTGCTGCGTCGTCGGAAAGCGGTGCGTCGGTCATAGGGTTTCCCCATGCGTGTTGCCTAGTCCGGATCGACCATGTCCCTCAAAAAGGAGGTAATGGCGCGGCGCCCCTCCGGATCGATGTTGCTTAATGCTTTGGCTATGCGGCGAGACTGTGGCCTTGCGAGATCGAGCGCCAGCGCACGGCCTTTGTTGGTCGGGTAGAGGCGCCGTTGCCGCCGATCCTCGGGGCCGGCGACCTGATGGATATATCCGGATTCGATCAGTTGCTTGAGCACCCGGGCCAGGCTCTGCTTGGTGATCTTCAGCGTATCCAGCAGATCGGCGACCGTAAGGCCCGGTCGGCGGTTGACGAAATGAAGAACCCGATGATGCGCACGCCCGAAACCGATTTCCGCCAACATGGCATCCGGATCCGAGGTGAAATCCCGGTAGGCGAAAAACAGCAACTCGATTATTTCGAAATCGATGCCGTCGCCCTCCGACAGCGGATTCGTCAGCGTGTCTGAGTCAGGTTCTTTTGTTGCCCTGTCCGATGGCATATCGGCGCTTCCCGATTGTGTTTTTTGTCCTTTTGACACAATCTGCCAATTATGTCAGCTTTATTGACATATTTTGAGGCTATTGTTAGCCTTTTACA
This sequence comes from Hoeflea sp., assembly GCA_965249925.1. Lineage (GTDB taxonomy): Bacteria > Pseudomonadota > Alphaproteobacteria > Rhizobiales > Rhizobiaceae > Hoeflea_A. Next base: position 7,634,072 of record OZ252260.1, on the reverse strand, counting down.
GCGTCAAGGATGCAAATCCCCGACAGGCCGACCGCGGCACTAAAACGCGAATTCCGCGTACAGTCGGAACGACCCGATGAGGTCGGGCATTTGGGTTTCCGGCGAAAAAAACACAATGTGCGCGACGGCGCTGGAGGAAAAGCAGAATGGCATCGGTCCCCTTTGATCAACTTGAGGGCCAAATCTGGTACAACGGCGAATTCGTTCCTTGGAAGGAGGCGAAACTGCACGTGCTGTCGCATGGGCTGCACTATGGCAGTTCTGTGTTCGAGGGCGAGCGTGCCTATGGCGGAGAGATTTTCAAGCTACGCGAGCACACCGAGCGTTTGTTCGAGTCAGCGCGCATCCTCGGGTTCGAAATCCCCTATACCGTCGAAGAAATCGATGAGGCGTGCAAGGAACTTCTGCGGCGACAGGGGTTCGAAGACGCCTATGTGCGACCGGTCGCTTGGCGCGGCAGCGAAATGATGGGCGTTTCGGCGCAGGCCAACAAAATCAATGTGGCGATCGCCATCTGGCAATGGCCTTCCTATTTCAAGCCGGAAGAACGTCTCAAAGGCATTCGGCTGGACATCGCCACCTACCGTCGTCCGGATCCGGCAACCATCCCGTCGCAGTCCAAGGCCGCCGGTCTCTACATGATTTGCACGCTTTCCAAGCACGAGGCGGAGGACAAGGGCTATGCCGACGCACTGATGTACGATTGGCGCGGCCGTGTTGCCGAGGCCACCGGCGCCAACATCTTTTTCGTCAAGGACGGAGTTTTGCATACACCGACACCCGATTGCTTTCTCGACGGCATCACCCGCCGGACCGTGATCGAACTAGCGAAGAAGCGTGGCTATGAAGTGATCGAGCGCACGATCATGCCGGAAGAAATGGCGGATTTCGAGGAGTGCTTCCTGACCGGCACAGCGGCCGAAGTGACGCCGGTTTCGGAGATAGGACCCTACACATTTGAGGTGGGCGAGATCACCAAAAATCTGATGCACGACTATATGCGGATCGTGCAGCCGGTCAAAGAGGCCGCCGAATAGGCGCGACAAAAGCGGATTTCGGGGCGCATGACAGCGGAAGGGCCATGCGCCTTTTGTGTGTGCGAGCGCACCCGACAGGAGGCAAAGCATGGGCCAGATCAGTGCGGGCATCATCCCGGTTACGGATTTCCAGCAGAACTGTACCGTGCTGTTCGACAGCGATAGCAAAAAGGGTGTGGTGATCGATCCCGGCGGCGACGTACCGACCATACTGGATGTGCTGGAAAAGAACGGCATCGATGTTCAGGCGATCTGGATCACCCATGGGCATCTCGACCATGCCGGCGGCGCCGAGGAGCTCAAGCAAGCCCTTGGTGTGGACATCATCGGACCGCATCGCGACGATGAACAGCTGCTCGGCGGTCTCGCCGAGCAGGCCCGAATGTTCGGCGTCGATGGTTCCGTCAGAAACGTGGTTCCCGACCGCTGGCTCGAGGAGGGCGATCGCGTCTCTTTCGACGGGCATGAGTTCGACGTCTTTCATTGCCCCGGTCATGCCCCGGGACATGTGATTTTCTTCAACCGGGATGCCGGGTTTGCCCATCTCGGCGACGTGTTGTTTCGCGGATCAATCGGGCGCACCGATCTGCCCGGCGGCAATCACGAGCAATTGCTCGCCTCGATCCGCGACAAGGTGTTTCCACTGGGTGACAACGTCGGCTTCATCTGCGGTCACGGGCCGGGTGGAAAGATCGGAGAGGAGCGACGCACCAATCCTTTTCTGAAGGGACTCTAGGATCGTTCGCGGGACGGCTCAGCGGGCGACGCAAAAATGATCATGTCCGTCATAGCCGCGGAACGTTCCCGTGGCCGGTTTGAATGACCGGTATCTTTGCGCGCAATAGCGATACCATTCTTCAGTCCAAGGTTCGATCGCGCCCCCTGCGGCGTAGTCGTCGACAGGTGCCGGCGGGTAATAGTCGGACCCGGCCCAGCCTCCTGACGGACCGTAGTCGGGTCCGCGACCCGGCTTGCCGTGGTAAGGTTGCGGTCCCGGATCGCTCAACAGCGCGCCTGCAATGATGGCGCCGGCGGCAAGCCCGAGAACTCCGAGCAAAACTGCATCGCTGTTGTTGTTCACGCGTCCGGCGGGCTTTTTGTGGTGATGGCGTCTGCCTTGATAAGCCCTGTCCCATCCCGGACCGTTTCCGTGATGATGACGGAAGTGGCGGTCATGCGCATAGCTTTGCGCAACCGGGAAAACCGCGGTCGCGGCGACGGCGGTGGCAACAAACACGCGAGCGATCCTGGACATGGGGATGTTCCTTTTGTTCGGTGAGTCGATCTCCGTGGCCACAAACCTATCGACCACCGCCTGAACCCAACCTGAACGGATGGACAGCAACGCGGAATGGCTGCCTGTTTGCCGGCGTTGTGCTGGCTGAGGCGCCGGGCGTCGATGGATAACCACATAGGACACGACCGGAACAGGCCGTCTCGAGGTTTGTGTTTTCTCTCCTGATGCGGTGCAAAAAAAAGCCCGGTTCTGGACCGGGCATCAAATCTTGAACCAAAGGGGCAGGTCAGCTCACGACGCTTAGGTTGACCGCTTTCGGACCTTTGCCACGGCGGTCCGGTTCCGTTTCATAGCTGACTTTCTGGTTTTCGAGCAAAGTCTCCAGCCCGGAGTCTTTGATCGCGGAGATGTGGACAAATATGTCCGATTCGCCGTTGTCCGGCTTAATAAAGCCGTATCCCTTATCGGTATTGAAGAATTTGACAATGCCAGTCTCGGCCATGCTTTCAGGTCCTCTGTTCACCGCCGGCAAATGAGCCCGCGTTTGTGGGGTTACCCGCTATGCGGGTAAGGCAGGCAGTTCTCGAAGGTTTCGGAAAGGTCCCTGTTATCGTGATCCCGGTATTTGCTCTTTTGATCACCCGGAATGTTATGCGTTTCCGGCCCGCATCGTATCGGCAGGATTCCCGTGTTCGTAGATTGCCCGAACGCGCTGCAGACTGATGCAGCTAATTTTGATTGGCAAGAGAAAGTTTTGTGACTGAATCGTATTACGAGCATATCTGAAAAGTTCCCACTATTTTTTGAACAAAATGCCCACCAAATAGGCTGTTTTGAGCGATTTATTAGCGGTTAGCGTTTTGGAATATCAGCTAACCGGCTCAGTTTTTTGTGCTTTTTGGGCGGGAAAGAGCTCTACAGCGAGGATAGCCACGAAGATTAGCAGGCAACCGATGTAACCGTGTGCGGTCAATACTTCAGCTAAGAACAATGCGCCAAACAACGCGGCGAACAACGATTCCGACGACAGGAATATGGCGGCCTGTGCCGATGTTGTGTGGCGTTGTCCGATGACTTGAAGCGTGAAGGCCAGGCCGCTCGAGAAGATCCCCGCATAGAGAATCTGCGGCAATGCGTCGCCTATTGCCGACCACGAAACGGATTCCAACAGTCCTGCGGCCAGCAGGCCAAGTGCGGCACATACTGCAAACTGGGTGGCGCAAAGCGCAAATGGCCGGTTCGATCGAACGGCAAAAACACCGATCAGGACAACCTGAACGGCCCAGAAAACTGCACAGATCACCGTAAGACCATCGCCCACGGTCATGCCGACCGGACTGGCGCCGCTCAACAGCCAGATTCCGGAGAGCGCCACCAGTGCGCTGAACCAGACGATCGGCTGCGGAAGGCGGCGCAGGAAGACGACCATCAGCAAGGGCACGAAGATCACATAGAGACCGGTCAGGAAACCGGAGTTGGTCACGGTTGTCGTAAGCAGGCCAATTTGCTGTGTCGCCATGCCGGCAAAGAGCGCCAAACCGATCGACACGAAGCCGACGATCTCGGACCGGGTGATGGGTTCGATCGTGCGGCTCGCCTCACGCAAAGCCAGAGGCAGAACAACCAATGTTGCGACGGCAAACCGAAGACCCACGAACAGCATGGGTCCGATGGACTCCATCGCCGTGCTCTGGGCGACGAATCCCATGCCCCAGACCGCTCCCGCCACGAGCAGCAGCAGATTGGCTTTCGTGCGCGTCACCCCTGATCACTCCGCTGAAACCGGTTCAGGCTGCGTTACCAACGGACGCGGTTCGCCGCAAGGCCAGTCGCCGATGAGGATCAGATGACGGAGAGATAGCGCTCCAAACGCCGTCGGTTGGCACCGAAATCATATCGGCCGAGCTGGGCCGCAGCATAGACAAGCAGACCGGTTTGGCCCTGCTCAAGATCCACTGCCTGAACGACCACGATATCGGGAAAGCGCAAGACTGGTGAATAGGTTACAAAGCGCATGTGCCGTCCGTCGCTACCGTCGTCGATCCGCCGGGCCAGCGGATCGACGGCGGCGATGTTGTCGGCAAACCGCTGCAGCAGCGTTTCAGCGCTCTGCGCATAGACAGGGAGTATGATCTCCGCGTCCGCGCGCAATCCCACTGTTCCGGCCAACGCATCATTCGGCGTTTCGCGGCGAATGACCGTTCGAAGGTCCACCTGTCCCCGGTCGGCCGGGCCGGCGAGACGCTCCCAGGTCTTTTCGCGTCCATATGCGACGAAAACAACCGCCATCAGGACGACCGTTCCTGCGAGCACCGCGAGGGGAAGCACAAGAAATCGCATGGATGTCCCGCGCTTTAACGCAGCCACACCCGTTTTATTGACGTCTGATCCGCAGCAGGGCTCCGTTCGAGTCGTCGGTCAACACGAGAATCGAACCGTCGGGAGCCTGCCTGACATCGCGAATGCGGCCGTATCCCCCACGTAGAAGGTTCTCTTCGCCGACTACGCGGCCGTCAGAATCGCGATCGAGTCGCACCAGCATGCGAGCTTTCAAGGCCGTTACCAGAAGATCGCCATCCCATTCCGGGAACATGGCGCCACGGTAGACGGCCATGCCGCCCGGAGCGATGGACGGATCCCAATAATGGATCGGCTGTTCAAAACCTTCGGCGGCAGTGCCCACGCCAATCTTGCGTCCGGAGTAATGGCGACCATAAGAAATCACCGGCCAGCCATAGTTCAGGCCGGGCTGTGGTCTGTTAATCTCGTCGCCGCCGCGCGCGCCGTGCTCGACCACGTAGAGAATGCCCGTGTCGGTATCAAAATCCATGCCCTGGGCGTTGCGGTGGCCCTTCGACCATATTTCAGGCAGTGCCCCGGCCCCGTCGGCATAAGGATTGTCGGGCGGGATGGTGCCGTCGGGGCGAATCCGCAGAACCGCGCCGGCATGGTCTTGCATGTCCTGGGCGCGATCCGGCTCACCGCGATCGCCGATCGAGAAATAGATGGTATCATCCGGCGCCACAGCGATACGGGAGCCGAAATGCCGACCACCGCTGGTTTTCTTCGGCATCGAAAAGATGACCTCGAAGTCATCCAAACGCGCGGTATCGCCGTCACGCACGAGGGTTGCCTTGCCGATGGCGGTCCCTGCACCGCCGCGCCCGGCTTCGGAAAAGGCCAGGTATATCGTGCCGGAGTCGGCGAAATCATTGGCAAGCGCCACATCAAGCAGGCCGCCTTGCCCACCTACGGCCAGACCGGGTATCTCCCCAACCGTTTCAGAAACGCGACCATCCTTGACAATGCGCAGGCCACCGGGACGTTCCGTTACCAGGAAAGCGCCGTCGGGAAGCACCTCGACTCCCCAGGGGTTTTGCAGTCCTGTCGCCACGGTTTCCACCGCGATTGGCACCTCCTGTGTCTGAACCAGATCGGTGGCGAGGGCCAGTTGGAGACCAGCGAGCGAAAAAAAGGCGGTTGCCAGCAGTCGTTTCATACGCATCGTCCGGATGGTTGTTGGTTGCAGCTTACGGGGAAAGTAGTGTTGGTGATGCCGTTTTAAAGGCCGGCGACGGCGGTGGTGCCGTCTCGGCCGTGCAACACCGTGAAAGCTGCCGAACACCGGTCTCGCTGTCGGCATTGGCCTGCCAGGCCAGATCGGCGATCATCAGGGCACAGGCGAGCAGTGCCATGCAACTCAACCATACCCGGCGGCGATTTCTCCTTGCAGCGCGCTGGGTTTCGCCGAAGTCGGTATCGATATCCATGTCGGGTCCCCTCTCTTCACGGTGGCCGGCGGTGCTGTTTGGCCGGCTGCTATGAAACGGGCTGAATTGGACCGAAGGGAGACGGAATCTTGTCGTTGCTGGACCGATCTGGTGAATTAATTGTGACCGGCTGATGTACCCTGTGGTTGTGTCGTGAATGTCGTGGGCGCCAGACGTGGCCGAGCCAAACCATAGCCTTGGATGTAGTCTGCACCGGCGCCCCAGCCGAGATCGATCTGCCAGTGGCTTTCGAGGCCTTCGATGACAACGGCGATTCCCTTGTCATGGAATCGCGAAACACAGTCTCGCAGAACCGAGTATCCGGGCTCGGTGGCCATCAGCCGTTTGCTCCAGTCGCCGTCCAGTTTGACGATGTCAGGCCGGATCAGGGAGACGCGATCGGAATCGGAACTGGCCACACCATAGTCGTCGACAGCGATTTGGAACCCGTTCTGACGCAGCGCCGTTACCATCAGACGCAGAATATCCGATCGCGCTGCCTGATCTTCGGTGATTTCACAAATGATCTGATGGGTCGCGAATCGACTCCTGCCAACCATCCGGACGAAGGCGTCGATTTCCGACAACACCTTCAGTTTGCTGCGATACAGGGCAGGACTCAGGTTGAGAAAGAGCAGCAGATCGCCGTCGCGCTCTAACGCGGCGTTGGCCAAATGAAGCGTTACGCACAGGGAGTCCAACACCCGTCGTTCCCGGCCGCCAACCTGGGAGAAGAACCGGGAGGTCGGATAGGGTTTGCCCTCCCGATAAAGACGCAGCAGGGCCTCGAGGCCGCGCACCGTCAATTGCCCGTCGTTCGATTGTCCAAAAATGGGCTGGAGCGCTGTCTTGAGAACAAACGGCCCAAAACAGCCAGACGACGATCCGTCCTTTTCGCGCACAATGCGGCCGCTATGTCCGTCTCGCTGCAAACGCAGTTCCCCTAGACCAGACTGCCGCCCCTCCATGGTGTCCCATGGTGCAAACCATCTTGCACTCGCACGGATGATTCGACATAGAAGTATACACGATCCGTCCCTTCCCATAATGGAGACATTTCATGGCCTTCCTCGCCGATGCGCTGTCGCGTGTGAAACCGTCCGCGACGATAGCGGTCGCGCAAAAAGCCCGGGAGCTACGGGCGGCAGGCCGGGATGTGATCGGGCTCGGAGCTGGCGAACCGGATTTCGATACGCCCGACAATGTCAAGACAGCGGCGATCGACGCTATCAATCGCGGGATGACCAGATACACGCCGGTTCCTGGTATTCCTGAACTGCGCGAGGCGATCGCCAACAAGTTCGCGCGCGACAACGGTCTGACCTACACGCCCCAGCAAGTAATTGCGGGGACCGGTGGCAAACAGATTCTGTTCAACGCATTCATGGCCACACTCAATGCGGGAGACGAGGTGATCATTCCGACGCCGTACTGGGTCAGCTATCCGGAAATGGTTGCCCTGTGCGGCGGAACCGCGGTTTTTGCCGAGACGACGCTGGAAAACGAGTTCAAGCTCGAACCGGAGGCACTTGAAGCGGCCATCACGCCAAAAACCAAATGGTTGATGTTTAACTCACCGTCCAATCCCTCCGGCGCGGCTTACTCGCGCGAGGAACTCAAGACATTGACCGACGTGCTGATGCGTCACCCGCATGTATGGATTTTAACGGACGACATCTATGAACATCTCGTCTATGGCGATTTCGAATTCACGACGCCAGCGCAGGTGGAACCGCGTCTCTACGACCGCACGCTGACGATGAACGGTGTGTCCAAGGCCTATGCGATGACCGGATGGCGCATCGGGTACGCCGCCGGACCCAGGGAACTGATCAAGGCAATGGATCTCATCCAGGGCCAGCAAACGTCGGGCGCCACCTCGATCGCTCAATGGGCGGCTGTGGAAGCGCTCAATGGTCCGCAGGATTTCGTGGCGAACAACAAGAGCGTTTTTGAGCGTCGTCGCGATCTGATCGTCTCGATGCTCAACCAGGCGACGGGCATTTCCTGCCCGACGCCACGTGGTGCTTTTTACGTGTACCCGTCATGCGCCGGGCTCATCGGCAAGACCGCGCCATCGGGCAAGAGCATCGAATCCGACGAGGATTTCGTCACTGAACTGCTCGAGTCGGAGGGGGTTGCCGTGGTGCATGGGGCTGCCTTCGGGCTGAGCCCCAATTTCCGTATCTCCTATGCCACCTCCGACGAGCAGTTGGAGGAGGCCGGCCGGCGCATCCAGCGTTTCTGCGCGGCGTGCCACTGAGCCAGCGGCTGCTACACCGCATTGTGAAGACGCTTGGGTTGCCCGCCCGGCCGCCCGATCTATGATCGGCGCCCAAAATGGAGGCGCCCATGGTTCACATCACCCGCAAACCGTCCTGGACGATCGCCGAAGCTTATGCGACGCCGCAAAGCGCATTTGTCAACCGCCGGGACCTGATCCGACACATGGGGCTGGCCGGTCTCGGTCTGGCGGCAGCCGCGGCCATGCCGCCGCTCAAGGCGCGCGCGGCGGAAGAGGCAGGACCTGGAGCGCATCTTTACCCGGCGACACGCAACGAGGCTTTCGTCCTCGACCGCGATCTCACTCCGAAGGAGATCAATGCGCGTTACAACAATTTCTACGAATTCGGCTCCCACAAACAGATTTGGAGGGCGGCTCAGGCGTTGCAAACGGATCCCTGGGATATCGCCGTTGACGGGCTGGTGGAAAAACCGTTCACCATCGGGTTCGAGGACCTGCTCGGCCGTGTCAACCTGGAGGAGCGGCTTTACCGCCACCGCTGTGTCGAAGCCTGGTCGATGACGATCCCGTGGACGGGTTTTCCGCTGTCGGACCTGGTCGCCATGGCCAAACCGTTGTCCTCGGCCAGATACATCCGTTTCGAGACCTTTATGGATCCCGATGTTGCGACCGGTCAGCGGCAGAGATGGTATCCCTGGCCGTATGTCGAAGGCGTGACCATGGAAGAGGCCGGTAACGACCTGGCTTTCATGGTGACCGGTGCCTACGGCGGTCCGATCGACAAGCAGTTTGGTGCGCCGATCCGGCTGGCGCTGCCGTGGAAATACGGGTTCAAGTCAATCAAATCGATCAAGCGCATCAGCTTTACGGACGAACGACCGGTCAGTTTCTGGGAGACTATCCTGCCTCAGGAATACGGGTTCTGGGCCAACGTCAATCCGGACGTTCCGCATCGCCGCTGGAGCCAAAGCGAGGAACGCATCCTGCATACGGGCGAAAAGGTCCCGACGCTTCTGTTCAACGGTTATGGAGAGCAGGTCGCCCACCTTTACGACGAGTTGCAGCAGGAAAGCCTGTATATGTAAAAAAAACGGGCCAGGAGAGAAGCTCTCTGGCCCGATGAATTAGAAGGTTCGTAATCTAAACCTCCAGAGGGGAACACAGCTGACAGATGGAACTGGGAGGACAAGTCCATCGGATTGTCAGCTTTCCAAGATATGGAAACTCCCACTGAAAATTGCAAGAGAAACCACTTGCATGGCAGGCATGCGTTGAGTGCAGGGCTTGTCTTGCATATCCGTATGGGCTTGACCGGGCCCGTGCAACCCGTTGACCTTACTGCTGTTCCGGCGTCCAGCCGCTGACGGTTTTGACCTCGAGGAACTCTTCCAGACCCCAGACTCCTCCTTCACGGCCGTTGCCGGACTGCTTGTATCCGCCAAAGGGAGCACCGCGCCCACGCGGTTGCCCGTTCATTTCGACCATACCGGAGCGTAGGCGCCGTGCGACGCGGTTGGCCTTCGCATGGTCCTGTGTCTGGACGTAGTTGGTCAGTCCGTAATCGGTGTCGTTGGCGATATCGATTGCCTCTTCCTCGCTGTCAAACGGGATGATCGACAGCACCGGTCCGAAGATCTCTTCGCGGGCGATGGTCATGTCGTTTGAGACGTCGGCGAAGACCGTTGGCCGCACAAAATAACCGCGATTGAGGCCCTCTGGACGCCCCAATCCGCCGGCGACGAGCCGCGCTCCCTCCTTGATTCCGATATCAATCAGGTTCTGAACCTTGTCGAACTGGATTTCGGAGACCAGGGGTCCAATGTGCCGCCCTTCTTTGGAGGCAACATCGACGTCGGTGCTCTCGGCGGTGCGTACCGCTTCTTCGACCGCATCGTCATAGATTGCCCGCTGAACCAGCATCCGGGTTGGCGCATTGCACGATTGCCCGGTATTGTTGAAGCAATGCCGGGTGCCGCGCCTGACAGCTTTCTCGTCGGCATCGGCAAAGATGATGTTGGCGCCTTTGCCACCGAGCTCAAGACCCACGCGTTTGATGGTGTCGGCGGCATTCTTGGAGATTGCGATGCCGGCGCGCGCCGATCCGGTGAAGGAGATCATATCGACATCCGGATGTCCGGAGAGCTGCGTGCCGACCCCCACTCCGTTGCCATTGACGAGGTTGAATACACCGGCCGGCAAGCCGGCTTCGTCGAGTATTTCTGCAAACAGCATCGACGACAGCGGAGCGATTTCCGACGGCTTGAGGACCATGGTACAGCCGGTTGCCAGTGCCGCAACGACCTTGAGTGTGACCTGGTTCATCGGCCAGTTCCATGGCGTAATCATGCCGCACACCCCGATTGGCTCGAGCAGGATGCGGTCGTTCGGCGCATGGTCGCCAAGCGGACGGTCAAACTGGAATGCTTGGAGAGCTCGGGTGAGGGCGCGGATATGACCGTAACCGGCTCCCGCCTGGTCGGATTTCGACATGGTGATCGGCGCGCCCATCTCACGCGAAATCACTTCGCCCATCTCGTCGGAACGGCGCTTATAGGCCTCAGCGATCTTTTCCAGATAGGACAGGCGTTCGTCGCGGGAGGTTCGGCTCCAGCCATCGAACGCCTCCCGAGCTGCCGCGACCGCGGCATCCGTGTCGGTCTTGCCGCCCAGTGAAATGACTGCAAAAGCCTCTTCGTAGGACGGATCGATCACCTCGAAATCATTGGATTCCGTCGGCGCGATCCACTGGCCGTTGATGTAAAACTGACGTGCGTCTTGCATGTTCACTTCCTTGTGTGGGGATGTTCCGGCCACTTTATCGAGCCTTCAAACGGGCGGAGATCGAGGTGGCAAATTTCAGAAGTCGCCCCCCGGGGTCAAGCGAAAAATCATCGTCACGGATTTGTGTTTCGAATGCCCGTCCGTTGCCGCCATAATGGGCCGTCACTGCCGGATGACGCTGAGCCGGATCGGACGGGATCACAACGGTCGGAGGACGTGGTGGAGCGGCAAACGAACACGGACCCTGCCCACGAATTGATCGCCTGGATGGTCGGCGGTGCACGACCCCACTCGGACGCTCGCAAGATTGTCTCCGGCATTTGCGAGCGGCTGGTGGATCTCGGTGTGCCGATCGACCGGTTCATGCTGTTCATTTACACGCTGCATCCCAATCTCGAGGGTACCCGGTTCCGCTGGATGAAGGGGCAGGGCGTCGACATCGCCAGGGCTCCCATGGGAACGTTTTCAACGGAGATGTACACCGCCAACCCGTTACCCCACGTGATCGAGAACCAGAGTCAACTCCGACGCCACCTCGAACGGGAGGACTGTCCGGAGGACTATCTCATCATCGGTGAACTGCGCGATCAGGGCTTTACCGATTATCTCGCCCAGCCGCTGATCTTCACTTCCGGGGAAACCCACGCTTGCACCTGGTCGTCTGCCCAAAAGGGTGGTTTCAGCGACCGCGACATCGCCATTCTGGAACAGGTCAACGGCCCGCTGGCCCGATTGACGGAAGCCTATATGTTGCAACTCAACGCAGCGGTGCTGCTATCCACATATGTCGGACGCAACAGCGGCAGCCAGATTCTGCGCGGCAAGGTGCACCGTGGCGACGGAGAGGAAATCAGCGCCGTTATCCTGTTCGTGGATGTCAAGGATTTCACCAGACTGTCGAACGAAAAGGCCGGTCATGAGGTCGTGACGCTTCTCAACGATACGTTTGACTGTCTTGTTCCGCCGGTCACGGCCCGCGGCGGTGAAATCCTGAAATTCATGGGCGATGGATTCTTCGCGATCTTTCCCTATTCGGACGAGACCACACTGGCCGACATAACGGGCGCGGCCATCGACGCGGTCGCGGAGGGCCGCGAGGCCCTTGCGCAGACTGATGTCGACATCGGGTTCCGCGCGGCGCTGCACTGCGGGACGTTCCACTACGGCAATATCGGCGGAGCCGACCGGCTGGATTTCACGGCCATCGGTCCGCCCGTCAATTACACGGCGCGGCTGCTGTCAGCCGCCAACCGGTTTGGCTGCGACAACGTGATGTCATCCGAACTCGCTCGCCTGGTGCCCGACCAGGTCTCAGCCGTCGGCGAGGTCGAACTGAAAGGCTTCCAAGGGCAGCACACCGTCTGGCGGTTCTAAGCCATTTTGTTTCATGGGTTTACGACTGTTTTTGAAGAGGCCGATTCAGATGCCTCATGCGGCGATTCAACGCGTGCCCCGATCTGCCCTTGCAGGCGTTTAGAACTTCCAGTTGCGCGCCTTGGAGATCAGGAAGTCCCGGAAGGCCCGCAATTTGGCGGAACCGCGCATTTCTTCCGGGTAGCAAAAGAAGCAGTCGAATGACGGCACGTCGGAATCGATATCGAGTTGCACGAGGCCGTCATCATGTCCGACGACATAGTCGGGCAACATGGCGATTCCCATGCCGATCTGGGCGGCCTTCTTAATGGCGATGATATTGTTGACCTGCAGGTGCGAGCGGCGCGGGTTGCTCGGTGCCCGGCCGGCAACCTCGAGCCAGTTCACGTCGAGCAGGTAGCTGGGTGCGGGCTCGCCAAAGGTAATGATCGTATGGTCGTCGAAATCGTTGACTTGTTCCGGTTTGCTGTGCCGGTTCAGATAGGTGGGTGCGGCATACACATGCATATGAACCGTAAACAACTTACGCTGAATGAGATCGGGCTGTTGCGGCTGGCGCAGCCGGATTGCGCAGTCGGCGAGGCGCATGCTGACATCGACTTCCTCGTTGTCGAGCAGCAACTGGATCTGGATATCGGGATAAAGCTCGGAAAACTCCTTCATCCGTTCCGTCAGCCAGCCCGATCCCAGGCCGACCGTGGTCGTCACGCGCAACTTGCCGCTCGGCTTGTCGGTGGATTCCGATAGGCGAACACGCGCCGATTCCAGCTTAAGCAGCACGTCATGCGCCGTGCGGTACAGCATTTCACCCTGTTCGGTCATAATCAGTCCGCGCGCGTGTCGGTGGAACAGCGGCACGCCGATATCCTGTTCCAGGGCGCTGACCTGACGGCTGATGGCCGATTGCGACAGATGCAGTTTCTCCGCCGCATGGGTGAAGGAGCCGGCTTCCGCCGCCGCGTGAAATATCCGCAACTTGTCCCAGTCAAGAGGCATGCTCACTCGTCCTTGTCGGATCCCGCCCCGGGAATGCGTCTCCGCGGTTATTCCGCGGCCTCGACCAGAGTCTCCTGTTCGGCGAGGTACTTTTCGGCCTCCAACGCAGCCATACATCCCATACCGGCGGCCGTGACCGCCTGACGATAGATGTCATCGGTCACGTCTCCGGCCGCATAGACGCCTGGCACGTCCGTGGCGGTCGAATCCGGAGCCGTCCACAGGTAGCCGTTGGACTTCTGCTTCAGCTTGCCTTCGAACAACGAAACCGATGGGGCATGACCAATGGCAACAAACACGCCATCGGCGGACAGTTCCGTTATCTTGCCCGTTTTGACGTTCTTGAGGCGCACGCCGGTGACCGAGGGCGGCTTCGTTTGCTCCCCGGTTATTTCGTCGAGGACGTTATCCCATACGATGTCGATGTTGTCCTTGGCCATGAGGCGTTTCTGCAGGATCTTTTCAGCCCGCAACTCATCGCGACGGTGCACCAGGGTTACCTTGGCTGCCAGGTTTGACAGGTAGAGCGCTTCCTCGACTGCCGTGTTGCCACCGCCGACCACCACGACCTGCTTGCCGCGGTAGAAAAAGCCATCGCAAGTGGCGCAGGCGGATACACCGAAGCCCATGAAAGTCTGTTCCGACGCGATGCCGAGCCATTTTGCCTGGGCACCCGTTGCAATGATCAGTGTGTCTGCAGTGTATTCCTGACCGGAATCGGTCTTCAGGCGGAAGGGACGGACATCGAAATTGACGTCAGTGACGAGGTCATTGACGATGTCGGCGCCAACACTCTTTGCCTGTTGTAACATCTGATCCATCATCCAAGGGCCCTGAACGGTTTCTGCGTAGCCTGGATAGTTTTCGACGTCCGTGGTGATCATCAGCTGGCCGCCCTGTTCAAGTCCTGCGATCAGAACCGGCTCAAGCAGGGCGCGTGCGGCGTAGATGGCGGCCGTGTAACCGGCGGGTCCCGAGCCGATGATCAGCACGCGGGCATGACGGATGCTCATTGTCGAATGGTCCCTTCATGAGTGGCAGAGACAGCCAGTCGGCGACGACCGGCGTTTGGCGCCAATGTACGAATTAGCATGGTCGTGTTTCAAGGGCGGCGCCACCTTTTCACACAACCGTCAAGGAAACACAGATCTCTGGTGCAGGCTATAATCGAAATTTTGTTGCGTCCCGGCGCAACAACTGTTCCAATTCAAGTACGCGCATTCGGGAGGTTGGACACTGATGCGGGCGGAACTGGATGACATTGATATTAAAATCCTGCGCGAGTTGCAGAATGAGGGACGAATTACCAATGTCGAATTGTCGCAGCGTGTCGGCATATCCGCGCCGCCCTGCCTGCGCCGTCTGAGGCGTCTTGAGGACGCCGGCATCGTCGAAGGGTACCGGGCGATGCTGAATGCGCCGGCATTGGGCTACGATCTGGTCGCGTTCTGCATGATCGGGCTCGCCCAGCAATCGGAAATACATTTGCGGGCCTTCGCCGAGCAAACGCAGAACTGGCAGATTGTCCGCAGCGCCTGGATGGTGACAGGCGATTCGGATTTCCTGCTGCACTGTGTTGCGAGCGATCTGACACGGTTTCAGGATTTTGTCATTGAGGAGCTGACGGCGGCGGCCAACGTCGATACCGTTCGCACCATTCTGACCATACGGCAGGTCAAAAACGAGGCGCTTGTCGACCTGGACAATCTGCAGGGCTGATGATCCTAGAGCAAGTTGCGGCCAGAATGAAGCATTTGATGACGGAAAATCGGACCACTCGGCAAGGCGTGTCGCGCAGCGCGATGTGGTACATCGGGCAAGCGGCGCAACGGTGAGCGCGTCTCGCAAATTCGTCCAGTGGACGAATTTGGCGCGAACGATGGGCCGATTTACCGTCACCCTGGAGAGGTCTATCATGTTGAAAACATACGGTGAATGGGCCGGGTGATTTTGCCCCCTGGCGTCGTTGGCTCGCGCTTGTGGTGGGGAGGCACCACGGCGCGCGACCCGCCTATCCAGCGACCAAAATCGCCGCGGTCAAATGCTTCATTCTGGCCGCAACTTGCTCTAGCTCAGTCGGACCGCCACAGGTCGTCATAGACGCGGGTGATGCCACGGACCTCGTTGTCGACGCTGAAATGCGCCACCGCACGCTCACGTGCCGTTGCGTTGAGAGCGCCACGCCGCAACGGATCCTTCAGGAGGATGTCGATCGCCTTGGCCAGCGCCTGCGTGGTCGGTTCCCGAACCAGCATGCCGGCCTCGTTGCGGCCAATGAAGGTGGCGTGATAGCCGGTGTCAGTAGCGATGACTGGAACACCGCTTGCCATGGCCTCCAGCGGCGCGAGACTGAAACCCTGGTAGCGCGAGGGTGCGACAAGAAGCGAGAGACTGCGCACCAACTGCGGCACGCGCTGCGGCTCAATGTTGCCGGTGAACAGAAACCGCTCGCCAAGGCCGGAGGCTTCGACGCGCTGGCGCAATCTGGTTTCGAAGGACCGATACCCAGGGGCCTCGGCACCAATGACCAGTGCAGTCACTTCCGGGTAGTGCGGCAACAGACCCAGCATCGCCTCGACAAACAGATCGGTGCCCTTTTCGGGCCGGATTTGGCCGACCGTGGCGACCGCGATTTGTCCAGGCATGCCCATCTCAAGCCATGCCTGCAGTCTGTCTTCAGCCGGGTGATAAAGTTCTGTATCCACGCCATGATGGATGATGGCGCGGACATTCGGCAGCTGTCCGACGGCCGCCCGTGTCGTGCCGATAACGCTGTCCATACGCGACATCATCCAGCGCAACGGCAGCGACGGTGGCCGGTGAGACGACGCGGTGTAGACGATCTTGATCGGGCAACTGAGCAAATCGCGGGCAAACAGCGCAGCCCGCATTTCGTTGCGGCGCCTTACGTGCCAGATCACGTGCAAGCGTTGCGGCGACGGCTGCCGCGACAGCCGAACCGCTTGCATTGCAGAGACCGGTTCAGGACAACCCGGCAGCTCGGTCCCGACCAACCGCATATCGTAGTGACCGGCCTGCCTGCGCACCACGGATGCGGTCGTTGCGGAGATGCCGGTGAATTTCCGTTGCAGGTTGGTGACAATCAGTTCCACGCCATCAACGCTTCTTCGGCGGGCTGTCTACTTCAGGAGGAAATGCCCGGTTCAGCCCCAGCTGACGTCGAGGATCTCATAAGCCTTGGCACCGCCGGGGGCGTTGACTTCGATACTGTCGCCCACCTGTTTGCTGATCAACGCCCGCGCGATGGGTGAAGACAGGGCGATACGGCCCTGTTTCACATCGGCCTCCTGGTCGCCGACGATCTGATAGGTCCGTTCCTCGTCGGTATCCTCGTCGACGATCTTGACGGTGGCACCGAACTTGATCGTGTCGCCTGACATTTTGGTCAGGTCGATCACCTCGGCGCGGGCCGTAATGTCTTCCAATTCGGCGATGCGGCCTTCATTGTGGCTTTGCGATTCCTTGGCCGCGTGATACTCGGCGTTCTCGGAGAGGTCGCCATGGGCGCGTGCCTCTGCGATCGCTTCGATGATGCGCGGGCGCTCTTCCTGTTGGCGCCAGCGCAATTCGTCCAGCAGCTGGGTAAAGCCGCCTTGGGTCATGGGGACTTTTTGTACCATGTCCTTCTCCATGTTTTGCCGCGTCGTCACTTGGGAGGGGGTGATTCAGCGCAAAAGAAAACGGTCCCCGAAACGATCGTTCCGGAACCGTCCTGAACTACAATTCGCCAATTGTAGCAGCAAAACCGGCTGAATTTCCAGCTTTTTTGGAAAACCAGCGGGTCAGGCGGCAAAATAGTGCTGCAACGGCTTGACTTCCAGATTGCCCGCCCGGAGCGCGGTGATCGCGCCTGCAGCCGCAACTGCGCCGGCCATGGTGGTGTAATACGGCACCTTCTGCATCAACGCGGCGCGGCGCAGCGATTTGGAGTCGGAGATCGCCTTGGCGCCCGCAGTGGTGTTGATCACCAGCTGGATTTCGCGGTTGCGGATGGCGTCCTCGCCATGGGGCCGCCCTTCCAGAACCTTGTTGATCTTGGAGGCTGCGACGCCGTTTTCGTTGAGGAATCGAGCCGTGCCGCTGGTTGCGACAATGCTGAATCCGCTGTCCTGAAGCAGTCGTGCCGCTGGAAGCACCCTTTGCTTGTCCTCGTCGCGCACTGAGATGAACACCGTACCTTCACGCGGCAGTTCGACACCGGCGCCCAGCTGCGATTTGGCGAAAGCCAATGCGTAGTCGGTATCAAGGCCGATGACTTCTCCGGTGGAGCGCATTTCGGGCCCGAGCAGCGTGTCGACATCGGGAAAGCGCGCGAACGGAAAGACCGCTTCCTTGACCGCAATGTGATGCAGCGGACCTGCCTCCGGCATCACGCCATAGGCGGCGGTGGCCGTTTCCAGATCCTCGCCGGCCATGATGCGAGCGGCGATCTTGGCGATCGGTACACCGATCGTCTTGGCGACAAACGGCACAGTCCGTGACGCTCGCGGATTGACCTCGAGGACGTAGATGTCGCCGTCCTTTATTGCGTATTGAACATTCATCAGACCGCCCACATTGAGGGCGCGGGCCAGTTCGGTGGTCTGCCTCTCCAGTTCCCGGATCACCGTGGCGTCGAGCGAATGCGGCGGCAGTGAACAGGCGCTGTCACCGGAATGAATGCCGGCTTCCTCGATATGCTCCATGATGCCGCAGATAAACACCCGCTGACCATCACAAAGGCAGTCGACATCGACTTCAGTGGCGTTGCTCAGGTAGCTGTCGAAAAGCAGCGGATTGGAGCCGAGCAGGGTGTTGATCTGCCCGGTCTTGTCATTGGGGTAGCGGGCTTTGACGTCCTCCGGCACCAGTTCCGGAACGGTACCCAAAAGGTAGTTGGACAGGCCGGCCTCGTCGCGAATGATCTGCATGGCGCGGCCGCCCAGCACGTAGGATGGACGGACCACAAGCGGGAAACCCAGTTCCATGGCAACCAGCCGCGCCTGCTCGACCGAGTGAGCGATGCCGTTTTTCGGCTGACGCAGATCGAGCTTCATCAGCAGTTTCTGAAACCGGTCGCGATCCTCGGCGAGGTCGATGGCGTCCGGATCCGTGCCGAGAATGGCAATACCGGCCCGTTCCAGTGCGTTGGCCAGTTTCAGAGGCGTCTGCCCACCGAACTGCACGATCACCCCGCGCACCGTGCCGCGCTGCTGTTCGGTACGGATGATCTCGATCACATCCTCGGCCGTCAGGGGTTCGAAATACAAGCGGTCGGACGTGTCGTAGTCGGTCGACACGGTTTCCGGATTGCAGTTCACCATGATGGATTCGAAACCTGCGTCGTCCAGCGCAAAGGCGGCATGACAGCAGCAATAGTCGAATTCGATGCCCTGGCCGATACGATTCGGCCCGCCGCCCAGAATAATGACCTTGTCACGGTCGGACACGTCGGCCTCGGAACGCGGTAATCCTGCGAACGGGGTCTCATATGTGGAATACATGTAGGCGGTCGGCGAGGCGAATTCGGCCGCACAGGTGTCGATCCGCTTGAACACCGGGTGTATGTCGAGGTCATGCCGGAGCCGGGTAACGTCGCTTTCCTCACGGCCGGCAAGCGTTGCCAGCCGGGCGTCCGAAAAGCCCATCGATTTCAGCATGCGCAGATTTGCGGCATCTTGCGGCAGACCATGCGTGCGCACCCGCTCTTCCATATCGACGATCGCTTTCAACTGGTCGATGAACCAGGAATCGATATGGCTGCCTTCCTGCACGGCAACCGGATCGGTGCCGAGCCGCAGGGCCTGTGCGACCATGCGCAGGCGATCGGGCGTGGGTGTGCCAATCGCTGCCCGAATGGCGTTCCGGTCGTCGCCATTGCCATAGCCGGGCAGGTCGATTTCATCGAGGCCGGTCAGCCCGGTCTCCAGCCCGCGCAGCGCCTTTTGCAGCGATTCGGCGAATGTACGGCCGATCGCCATGACCTCACCGACCGACTTCATGGAGGTTGTCAGCAGCGGCTCGGCGCCCGGAAACTTTTCGAACGCAAAGCGTGGGATCTTGGTCACCACATAGTCGATTGACGGTTCGAAAGAGGCCGGTGTGGCGCCGCCGGTGATGTCGTTGTCCAGTTCGTCCAGCGTGTAGCCGACCGCCAGTTTGGCGGCGACCTTGGCGATGGGAAATCCGGTCGCCTTTGAGGCCAGTGCCGAAGAGCGCGAGACCCTCGGATTCATTTCGATGACGACCAGGCGGCCGTCGGTCGGATTGACCGCGAATTGCACGTTGGAGCCGCCGGTTTCCACGCCAATCTCCCGCAACACCGCGATCGAGGCGTTGCGCATGATCTGGTATTCCTTGT
Source organism: Hoeflea sp. (assembly GCA_965249925.1). Classification (GTDB taxonomy): domain Bacteria; phylum Pseudomonadota; class Alphaproteobacteria; order Rhizobiales; family Rhizobiaceae; genus Hoeflea_A. The sequence continues at coordinate 7,614,271 of OZ252260.1, read as the reverse complement.
CGGTCAGCGTCAGGGCCGGTGCGACGGTGATGGAATCGCCGGTGTGCACGCCCATCGGATCGACGTTTTCGATGGAGCAGACGATGATGCAGTTGTCCGCCTGGTCGCGGACCACCTCCATTTCGTATTCCTTCCAACCGAGCACCGATTCCTCGATCAGCACCTCTGTCGTCGGCGATGCGTCAAGGCCGGATTCAACGATCTCGTAGAACTCGGACCGGTTGAAGGCAATGCCGCCGCCGGTGCCGCCGAGCGTAAAGGACGGGCGGATGATGGCCGGCAGGCCGATGTGGTCGAGCGCCTTGGCGGCGACGCCCAGTGCGTGACCGATATAGCGCTGTTTGCGGTCGGTCTCGCCGAGCTGCCATTCGGTTTCCAGCGCATCGAGCGCCCGATCCAGATCGTCGCCTTCGTGGTCCCCCTTGAGCGCCTGTCGCTGGGTTTCATGGGCACGGCGGTCCTGCTCCTTGGCTTCCGTCGCATTGGCCAGCATCGAGCGTGGCGTCTCCAGGCCGATACGGGCCATCGCCTCCCGAAACAGCGCCCGGTCCTCAGCCTTGTCGATGGCTTCCGGCTTGGCGCCGATCATCTCCACCCCATGGCGCTCGAGCACGCCCATGCGGCGCAGCGACAGCGCGGTATTCAGCGCCGTCTGTCCGCCCATCGTCGGCAGCAAAGCGTCGGGACGCTCGCGGGCGATGATCTTGGCGACCACCTCGGGCGTGATCGGTTCGACATAGGTGGCGTCGGCGAGTTCCGGATCGGTCATGATCGTCGCCGGATTGGAATTGACCAGAATGACCCGGTAGCCCTCTTCCTTCAGTGCCTTGCAGGCCTGGGTTCCGGAATAGTCGAACTCGCAGGCCTGTCCGATCACAATCGGTCCCGCGCCGATAATGAGGATCGATTTGATGTCGTCGCGTTTGGGCATAATTGATGATCCGGTGGGACCCGAACAGGTCGCGGTCAGTGGTTGGTTCTTGTGAGGCTAGAGCGGCCTTATAGGGCAAAGGACCGGTTGGGGAAACCCCGTCACGCTCACCATATGTGCCCGTCCGTGCACGAAGCGCCGGGTTATGATCCAGCGTCTGATTTTCACTCTTTTAGAGCCGTTTTCGCCGCGGGATTCTCCGCTGCCGTTAAGGCTTGTCAGGACGTTGCTGATGCCGTGGCTTGCTCAGCCAACACCGGCTCGCCGCGCCGCTCGCGGATCAGATTGATGAAGCGCCGAAACAGGTAGTGGGAATCCTGCGGCCCCGGAGACGCTTCCGGATGGTGCTGGACCGAAAAGACCGGCTTGCCATCGAGCTGAAGTCCGCAATTGGATCCATCGAACAGCGACACGTGGGTTTCCGTAACGCTGTTGGGCAGCGAATTGCTGTCGACGGCGAACCCATGATTCATCGATACGATTTCGACCTTGCCGGTGGTGTGGTCCTTGACCGGGTGATTGGCGCCATGATGACCCTGATGCATCTTGACGGTGCGGGCGCCCAGGGCCAGGGCCAGGATCTGGTGGCCGAGACAGATGCCGAAAATCGGAATGCCGGAGTCGATAAGCGAACGCAGCGCCGGCACCGCATATTCACCGGTCGCGGCCGGGTCGCCCGGGCCGTTGGACAGGAAGATGCCGTCTGGCCGATGCGCCAGAATATCGTCCGCGCCAGCCGTGGCCGGCAACACGGTGACACGGCACCCAAGCCCCGAAAAGAGCCGCAGAATGTTGCGTTTTACACCGAAATCGATGGCGACGATGTGGATGTCATCCGTCCGTCGCGCGTGCTCACCATAGCCCTCGTCCCACACCCAAGGCGTCTCGGACCATTGCACCAGCTGTTCGGTGGACGAGGTGCGTGCCAGGTCGAGCCCCTCCAGTCCATGCCAGGTGCGGGCGCGTGTTTTCAGGTCACCAAGGTCGAAGTCGCCTTCCGGATTGTGCGCCAACACTGCGTTGGGCATGCCGTTGTCGCGGATCCACGCGGTGAGTGCCCGTGTGTCGACGCCGCACATGGCGACGATACCGCGTTTTTTGAGCCAATGGTCGAGATGTTCCGCGGCGCGGTAGTTGGACGGTTCGGTGATGGCGGCCTTGAACACCGCGCCGACAGCGCCATTGCGCTTCGCCGGCGTCAGGTCCTCGGTATCTTCATCATTGGCGCCGATATTGCCGATATGGGGGAAGGTGAAGGTGACGATCTGCCGGTCGTAGGAGGGATCGGTCAGGATTTCCTGATATCCGGTCAGGGCGGTGTTGAAGCAGACTTCCGCCTCCACCGATCCGGTGGCGCCAAGTCCATGTCCCTCGATGACGGTTCCGTCCGCGAGCACCAGGACGGCGGTTGGCTTGATGACTTCCCAGGCGGGCAGCTCGTTCATATTTTGGTGTTCCAGGGTTGAGCGAGGGCAAGGGCCCTTGATTGGTGACAGCGGGCGCACCAAATTGTCGCGAAAGAGCGATGGGCTTTCGGACCCGACCAATCTGCTGCGAAATCGCTTGTCTCTAGGCGGATGTGGGAGAATAAACAAGGCCCGTAAAAGTTGTGAATTGATCAAAGTGATCGATCATAGCTTGAAAGCGCTTTAATTACAAACACTTAGAGTATTTCGTTTTGGTTGCAAAGGCGACCCGAACCGATTATGGTTCGCAACGGGATGCAGGAGATTTCGTAATGCGTGAGATGTTTGCCGCTGCCCTGAAGGAAGCGGTCAACGCGAAGGACTCCCGGCGCGAATCGACGATCCGGCTGATCAATGCTGCCGTCCGTGATCGCGATAATGCGAACCGGGCGGCGGGCAAGGATCCGGTCTGCGACGACGATATCATGCAGATCCTGCTCAAGATGATCAAACAGCGCCAGGAAGCCGCGCGAAACTACGAGGAGGGGTCCCGTCTCGAACTCGCGCAACAGGAGCGAGACGAGATTGACATCATCAAGTCTTTCCTGCCGGAACAGTTGTCCGACGAAGACGTCAAGGCGGCCTGCGAGCGTGTGATCCAGGAAACCGGCGCGCAAGGCCTGCGCGATATGGGCAAGTGCATGAACGCCTTGAAATCCGAATTCGCCGGCCAAATGGACTTCTCCAAGGCCTCGGGCGTCGTCAAGGAAATGCTGCACCACGACTGACTGAGCGGCGGGCCCGATGCGGCGGACGGGACACCTGCCTTGACCCTACCCACACGCGACTCAACCAATAGCAATGCGGATCACCGGTTGCCGGGATTGTCCGGATCGAAATCAAAGCGGTACGGCACACGCATTCCGGCATCCATGTGATGCTGGATAGCTCTTTGTGAAACGCCATCGCGATAAAGCCACGGGTCCCTGGTGGACATCTGCCATTCCATCATTTTCTCACGAAAGACACATAGATTTTCCTGATGGGCCGGATCGCCGGCCAAATTTCGAACCTCGTGCGGGTCCTCGACCAGATCATACAGTTCCTCGGCGGGCCGACGGACGTAGTCCTTGAGCATGCGCTGGCCGATGCGAACCGGTTGCCGGTTGCGCATGCCCTCCCATGACCATGAACCGTAGAGATCGGCGGAAAAGGGAAAATCCAACTGCCAGGCGATATTGCGATGGTACTTGAATCGGGATGTGCGCAGGAAACGTGTCGGATAATAGTTGGTGATCTCGTGAAACGTATGGGATCCGAAAACCATCTGCCAATCATCGAGCAACGTTTCTTCCGCCATGATCGGCAGCAGCGAGCGTCCCTTGCGTGGTGACGCCTCGGGCTTGGCTCCGGCCCAATCGAGCATGGTCGGCAGGATGTCGGTAAAGGAGACGAGATTGGGATTTGCTATGCCGGGCCGGACGCCAGGTGCGCGAATGAGCAGCGGCAAATGGACGCCGGCGTCGTAGAGTGTGGTTTTGGAGTTCAGGAACGGCGCGCCGTTGTCACTCAGGAAAACGACCAGGGTTTGGTCGGCGATCCCGCTTGCTTCCAATTGCCGAAGGACAAGCCCGACGCCACGATCAAGCCGGTAAACCGACTGATAATACTGCGCCAGTTCATGACGCACCTCCGGCAAATCGGTTAAAAACGCAGGCACAGCGACCTGGTCTTCCGAAAACCTCATCTCTCTGGTGTCTTGGTCGAAGGTGCGATTGCCAAATCCATCGCGCGTCGAGTCCCGGTGCGGATCGATGAACCCGATCGTCAGAAAAAACGACTGGTGACGGTCCGCTGCGACCTGCAGAAAAGCCTTCGCCTGCGCGGCGACCCAATCAACGTCGCGGGTTTGGCTTTCCTGGCGCTGGTGCCACGGATAAACCTCAGGCGGTCCGACATGCACCTTGCCGATGATGCCGGTAAGGTATCCAAGCCGGTCCAAAAGCGCCGGCGCGGTTTCCACATGACTGAATGTCATGAAGTGGTGGTTGTCGTGGTGCAGGCCGTATTGGCCATTCTCGTGGGCATGAAGGCCGGAATAGATCACCGATCGGCTGGCCGAACAGGACGCGGTGCTGGTGAAGGCCATGTCGAACCGGGTGCCGGTTGCGGCCAGGGAGTCGATGTTCGGTGTTTGGATGTGCCGGTCACCATAACAGCCGGCCATAAGGCCAAGATCGTCGGCAATGATCAGCAGGATATTTTTGTTCATGACGCAGTCTGTTTGGCTTTGTTGGTGTTGAGCGGTTTGCCGCTGCCGTCGAAGAAATGCAGTGCATCGGGGTCAGGCGTCAGTGCGACCGTGTCGCCTTCCTTGACGCGTCGTTGGCCGCCGATGCGCACGTTGACGGTGCCCGCCTTTTCGGTGGCGACATGAATGTAGGTGTCGCTTCCGAGCGCCTCGATCAGCGTGACCACACCGGACCAGGTTCCGCCGTCGTTCGACAGGGCGATGTGCTCGGGCCGTACGCCGCAAACCGCAGCACCCGCGTTCTCGGGAATCTCGCCGGAAATGAAGTTCATGCGCGGGCTGCCGATGAAGCCTGCGACGAATTGCGAGGCCGGGTTTTCGTAAAGCTCCATCGGCGTGCCGACTTGCTCGACCCGACCGTGGTTGAGGACGACGATGCGGTCGGCCAATGTCATGGCTTCCACTTGATCGTGTGTTACGTAGACCATCGTCGTATCGGGCAGCCTCCGGTGCAGCGCCGCGATCTCCAGCCGGGTATCGACGCGCAGTGCCGCGTCGAGATTGGAGAGCGGCTCGTCAAACAGGAAAACCCGCGGTTGGCGTGAAATCGCCCGGCCGATGGCGACGCGCTGACGCTGGCCGCCTGATAACTGCCGGGGCTTGCGCTCCAGATAGGGGGTTATCTGCAGCATGTCGGCGGCCTGACGGACCCGGTCGCGAATCGCGTCCGCCGACAGCTTTGCCTGCTCGAGCCCGAAAGCCATGTTTTCGTAAACGGTCATGTGCGGATAGAGCGCATAGCTCTGGAAGACCATCGAAATTCCGCGCTTGGCCGGCAGCACGTCATTCATGCGTTGGCCGTCAATCAGCAATTCGCCAGACGTGATGTCCTCCAGCCCGGCGATCACCCGCAGCAATGTGGATTTGCCACATCCGGACGGGCCGACGAAGACGACGAACTCGCCCCTGTCCAGCGAGAGACCGACGTCTCGAAGGACCTCGACGCTGCCGAATGACTTGCAGACGGCGATCAGCTCGACCGAAGCCATGGGCCTATCCCTTCACCGCGCCGGCTGTCAGGCCGGAGACGATCTTGCGTTGGAATACCAGCACGAGTGCCACGAGGGGCAGGGTGACGATGACCGAAGCAGCCATGATGTTGCCCCACGGCACTTCGAACTCGCTGCGCCCCGAAATCAGCGCGATGGCGACCGGAACGGTCCGCTGGCTGTCAGTTGACAGGAAGGTGAGTGCAAACAGGAATTCGTTCCAGGCGTGAATGAACGCCAGCAAACCGGTCGTCACCATGGCAGGCCACATCAGCGGCAGGAACACCCGGCGGATGATGGTCATGGATGATGCGCCGTCCATGATCGCAGCCTCTTCTATTTCCACCGGCAAGGCGCGCATGAAGGTTGTCAGAACCCAGACGGTGAACGGCAGCGTGAAAATCATATAGGAGAATACAAGGGCCCAAAGAGAGTTGAACAGACCGAACGCACGGATCAGTTCGAACAGACCCGACAAAACGGCGATCTGCGGAAACATCGAGACGGACAGGATGGTCAGGAGCATCAGCCCGCGGCCGCGGAAACGAATGCGTGAGAGGGCATAGGAGGCCGTGACAGCCAGCAGCAACGAGAGCAGAACGACCACGGTCGCGACAAAAACCGAATTGAGAATCTGACGGCCGAAAACACCGTCCGACAGCATCGAGCGGTAGTTCGACAGATCAAACGTGGCAGGCAGATAGTTCACCTCAAACAACGCCTGGCCATCCTCCAGGGAGGTCAGGATTGCGTAGTAGAACGGGAATATGGCCTGCAGGACGATCAGGCCGACGAGCGCGTAAAATCCGACACCCTTGATCCATTGGGGCATGTCAGTCCTTCCCTTCGAGATCCATGCGGGTTGCGTAGATGAAGCTGATGGTGATCAGGGCAATCACCAGGAACAGCAGTGTGGAAGCCGCCGATCCATAGGCGAAGCGATCGTAGTCGAAGAGGTTTTCGCGGGCGAAGACCGACATCGAGCGGGTGGCGTCGGTATTCGGGGTCAATACGTAGATAATGTCGAAAACCCGCAACGCATCCAGCGCGCGAAATACGACGGCAACCAGAATCGCCGGCATGATCAGCGGCAGGGTCACCTTGCGGAAAAGCCGGAACGGCGGCACGCCATCGAGGCGGGCTGCTTCATAGATGTCGTTCGGCACCATCTGCAGGCCGGCGAGGATCAGCAGCGCCATGAAAGGCGTGGTCTTCCAGATATCGACGATGAGCACGGCGATCATCGCCGTTTGCGGCGATGCGGTCCAGGCGATCGGCTCGGAAATGATGTGCAGACGTTCGAGCATGTCATTGAGGATGCCGAACTGGTCGTGCATCATCCACGCCCACATCCTAGCGGAAACGATGGTCGGGATGGCCCAGGGGATGAGAACCGCGGCGCGGACGATGGCGCGGCCGGGGAAGCGCTGGTTGAGCACCAGGGCGATGATCAGACCAAAGAGCGTCTCGAAAGAGACAGAGACGACGGAAAACAACACCGTGTTGAAAACCGAGCGCCACCAGCGCGCATCCACAAGCAGGCCGAAATACTCACCCGTGCCGTTTCCGTAATCGACATATTCAAGGTAATTGCGGAAACCAATCCACCTTGCCTCGCCGATCAGATCGAGCGAGGCATCGGTGAAACCGAAATAGATGGTGCGATAGAGCGGGTAGAGCGCGACACAGGCCAGAACGATCAGCATCGGCGCGACGAAGAGCCACGCGGAGAGGATTCGCTCCCGCGACAGGCGGGACTTGCGTTGTCCCGTGCTCACGGGTGCGGTCCGCCGCACCTCCCCGGTGGCTGCATCCACGGGTCGCCGACCGCCTGCTTACCAGGCAGAGCCCTTGAGACGCTTAAGCTTGGCTTCCAGCATGGCGAGGTTTTCTTCAGCCGTGCCATTGCCGGACAGGGTGTTGTGTACCGCCGTCCAGAACTCAGAAGAGACTTCGTTGTACTGTCGCTTGGTGGCGGCCGAAGGACGTGGTAGCGCGTTGTCAACAACAGGTTTCCATAACGGAATGAACTCCTGTTCTTTGGCGACGTCCGGATCGGTGTAGACCGCGCTCAGAGTGGGTGGACGCGAGGTGACGATAGCGCGTTCCTTCTGGTTTTCATAGTTGTTGAGGAACTTCACCAGTTCGATTGCCTCCGGCTGGTTCTCCGAATACTTGGAAACGCCGAGGTGCCAACCACCCAGTGTTGCCGCGGATTCGCCGCCGTCTCCACCGGTCGGCAGGGTTGTCACGCCGAACTTGCCCTTGACGGCGCTGTCATCGCCTGCGGCAAGCGCATAGGCGTAGTTCCAGTTGCGCATGAACACCGAATTGCCGGACTGGAACACCCCGCGAGCATCTTCTTCTTTATAATTGAGCACACCCTCGGGCGCGATGTCGCCAACCCAGGATGCGGCGAGCGTCAGCGCTTCGGCGGCCTTCGGATTGTTGATACCGATGGTGCCGTCGTTTTCGACGATGCGTCCACCGCCGAAGCTGGCGATCCATTCCTGGGCGTTGCAGGTCAGACCCTCATAGGCGGCTCCCTGGAACACGAAGCCCAGCATGTCTTCGTTGCCGGCGGCCCGTTCGGCGTCCATGATCTTCTTGGCGGTCGCGGTCATTTCCTGCCAAGTGGTTGGGACGGCCTCGCCGTGTTTCTCGAGCAGGTCCGCGCGGTAATACAGCGCGGGAGCGCCGAGGAACATGGGCAGCCCCACAAGCTTGCCGTCCACGGTCTGGCTTTCCAGCGCCGCCGGTATGTAGTCGGCCCTGATGTCCTCGATATGGGGGTTGAGGTCGATGAAATGCGTGGCGATCTGCGGGGCCCAGATGACGTCAAGACGATAGACGTCAATATCGCTGGATTGCGCTGCAAGCCACAGCTTGTACTGGCCAAACTGGTCGGTGGTCGATTCCGGCATGGAAACGATGGTGACTGTGTGACCGGTTTCGGCTTCGAATTTGTCGAGTTGCTTGCGCAGGATCTCCTGGTCGCGACCAACCGAGCCGTGGACAATGGTCAAGTCCGCGGCCCAGGCGGCGCCCGCCAGCAGTGTCGCGACGAGGGCTGCGCCAATTGTCGGTAATGTTTTCATGAGTTTTCCTCCTTGGTTGAGTATTGACGGTGCGGGTATCATGAATGCGCTCCGCAGAAGATCGGCGACGACCAGGCCATCTGGCCGTCTCGCTGGGTGAGGCGGGTATAGACCGTGTCTCCGGGTTCTAGCCCGCCGAGCGAGACACTGGCCTGCAACTGCCACTGGTGCGGATGCGGCAACTGATGGAATCGATAGGCCGGGGAGTCGATGGGACCGAGATTGCCGGTCAGTGCGCCCTCGTAAAGCCGTGAAAGCGGAATGCGCAGCGCTGATCCGTTGAGCTCGGCGCGCAACAGGGCATCGCTGGATGCCCGCAAACGCAGGGCGAAGCCCTGGGTGGCGGCGGTCACATTGTTTGGATTGGCCTCCGCGGTGACGGCAAAGCTGATCGTGTCGCCGTCCGCCGTCAGTTTCGGCAAAGCATGGCCGCTGTCGGTCCCCTCAAGCGGCGAGACGACCTCCGGTCCACGAAACCGAGGTTCGACGGCCTCGATCGAAGCGCCCACCAGCCTCAGCGTGCCGGTCCAGTCGTGGGCACGGTGCCGGGCGCCCCAGCCCAGTTCTACGTAAAGCACGGTTTCCCAGACATCGTTGCCGATGGTCGAGGGAGAGAGGTCCGGCGACAGACGATCGAACAGCCGGCCGTTCTTGATGATGTCCAGGTGATCGATGAAGCCGCCGGCCACGGCTTCGATTTGAAGCTTCGCATCGTGCGACGGTTCGACCGTTCCGCCCTGGATCGTGTCGCCGACGGCAGTCAGCAGGTGGGTGTTATCGCCGGTCAGCGCGTTGGTGCGACGCTTCCGAAACGCTCGCCAGACGGCCTCGCGGTCGCGGTTCTCGCAATAGGCCGCCATCCTGCCGTGACCGTATGATCCCGGAAACCCGCTGTGATGATCGGTGTTTGCCACGATGCCGAAGCGGGTGCCCCGGTGCAGCCCGGCGCGCATGGTTGAGTGGCCGTCCACAGGACCCATGGAGTGGAGATAGGGTCGGTCGGTTTCCGAAGCTTCGGCACAGCCATGCATGGAAAACATCTCGACGAATGGCGACAGGTCCGGATCAAAGCTCTCCCAATTGATGCCGCGCGCGCCGTGGCGGTAACCGATGTGGTGCGGGAAGGCGAAGGCGCGGTCGCCGTTGGCGACGCGCAGCCCGGCCTTCAGGGCCGACGGGCTGTCCGCCAGCACCACATCCGCGGTTTCCAGATCGGCATAGACGATCGTGTAGTCGCCATGGGCAAAGGAATGGATTTCATAGCCGGGAAAAACCGAGAACCGGCCCGGCTCCTCGTAGTGCCTCAGGGTCTCGAAATGGTCGGCCCAACCGGCTTTGAGCCGGGCGAATCCCTTTTGGTGAAAATCGACGATGTGGGCGATGGAAGGTTCGTCGAGGGGCATGTCAGGCCAGTCGGCGTGGCCCGTCACCGAGACGAAATCCAGCTGAAGGCGCGCCCGTTCCAGTGCGTCCTGCAGGGATCCGTGTCCATAGGACAGGGCGCAATGGTTGTGGATGTCGCCAAACAGTGGCTGCAGGCCGAGGCTGGCGGCGAGCGGCGTCAGGCGTTCGGGTAGGCGATCCGGCATCAATCGTCTCCCACCGTTTGAGGCGAGACCGGAACACCGCCATTGCGCAGCGACCGTAACGCCGCTTGCACCATAGACAGCGAGTTGAGCCCGTCCTGTGGGCCGACCGGCGGCTCTACCCCATCGCAGAAGCGCCGCATGGTGCGGACGATTTCAAGGTCCGCGCCAAAATGCGTTGAGGAGCGGTCCGGATTGGCAAAGCAAATGGTTTCGCTGCGATGGCCGTGATCGGCGACCAGATCAATGGTTCCGGAGTGGCGCTCCATGCGCAGGCGGCCGGAGGAGCCGACGATTTCGAGCGTTTCCTGATCGTCGGCCCATGGTCCGAAAATCGAAAAGAAGATGCAGGCTGAGACACCGTTTTCATAAGCCACCGAGATGATCGCGTGATCATCGATGTTGGCGCCCGGCAGATAGACGCAGTTATCGTTGCGATCTTCCACCCGGATTGCGGTGGTCCAGCTTTCATTGGCGACGCGGCCGACTCCTTCGAAACGGTCGACAAGCGTCTCGTGTCGGCGATACGGACAATCGCGCGCGCACTCGCTGCAGCGTTCGGGTGCGGTGGGATCGGGCGCGAATATACCGCTGCGTCCGCCGATGGCGGAAACCGTCACCGGTTTGCATCCGGTGATCCAGTTGAGCACGTCGAAATGATGCGAACATTTGTCGTTGATCGCGCCGCCGGATTTCTTCTGATCGCGGTGCCAGAGCTGAAGGTAGCGCGTATAGGGTATGACGGACCGCAACAGGATCATGCGGGGTTTTCCAATCGCATTTTCGTGCGCCATCCTGACCGCTTCGATCCAGGATTTCTCATAACGCCGGGTGAAACCCATCATGATCGGTTGGCGCCCGTCGCTTTCGGCCGTCAGGATCGCACGGGCGTCGACAAGGGTGACGGCGATGGGCTTGTCGAGATAAATTCGTTTGCCGGCCCGGGCAGCGATCTCCACCGGTTCGCGGTGGGAATCGGTGTGGGTGGTGACGATCACAAGGTCGACTGACGGATCGTTGATGACGGCTTCCATGCCGTCATAGGCCGCGACCCGATGGTCGATTCCCAAGTCGCCGTAAACGCTGTTCAGGTGTTTCGCGGCGAGCCTCGCACGGTCTTCGAGCCGGTCATGGACGCCGATGATCCGGAATCCCGTCTCGGTTGCGAGCTCCGCCATGCGCGCGCCGATGTAGTATACGCCGCGTTCTCCAGCGCCAATGATGGCAACACCGATGGATTCGCCGTGCGGCCGCTGTTGCAGCATCGAGGACTCCGAAACCCCATGTCGGCAACAGGCTATTTGAGTATAATATTGGATACAATGCGTCTTGTACTCATAGCGAGTCGATCGATACGACGCTGCCGTGCAAGACCTGGTCGATATTCAGATAGTGAACACGCGGCGGGGCTTTGCTGAGCGCGATACGCCGGCTGATGACCTGTTCGAACACATCCAGCTTTTGCAGGTGGCTGTTGCCGATCACATCGAAGCGGTTGATGTGTTCAGATGCGAAGTCGGTGCTTCCCAGAAGGATGACGCTTAGTGTGTTTCCGATCTCCTCGCCAAGGTCGGTCAGCGCGCGCTCCAGAACAAACCCCTCAACGATACCCCAGGCAATCAGCGCACTAAAAGGCAGACCGCCCGTCGGATTGCGCAATGGCCCGAGCGCCGATTTGATATCGTCGATCTGAATCGCACCCGGCAGTTTGTCGATTTCGATCAGATGGCCCTGGGTCGGGTCCGGCAGCCAGCGGCACAGCAGTCGAAATTCGCGACGCGCCATGGAAATCTGACGGGCTTCGTGAGCCGACGTCAGAAAGCCGATGCGTTTGTGGCCTTTTTGCTGAAGCGTTCTGAAGGCAACCGACAGCGCTTCACGCCAGTTCGTTCCGATCGCATCGGCATCGATGCCGACCGCCGATACGCCGTCGACGATGATATGCCGAGCGCACTGTCGCAGGGCCGCCAGAAACGCGATGGAAATCACTTCGAAGTGAATCTGGATCAGGCAAGCCTTGTAGCGCCCGATACGACGAAGAATATCCAATGCCTGCGCTTCGCTCGAATACCCGATCTGCAGGATCTTTAGACCGCGCGATTTCAATCGTAGATCCATTTCCTGCAATACACTGCGGGCCAGTCGGCTATCTGAAATTCGATAGAGGACCAGTAGGTCGCCCTCCCAGTCGTCCGCGGCAATCTGCCGGTCAGGATCGCAAACCCTGAGGCCGGCTCCTGGTCGTGCCTGAAGGCGGCCCGCGTCGACGGCCGGTCGCAGCGCATGATGCACCGTGCGCTGTGCGGTGCCGAACTGGCGCATGATAGCCTTGACGCTCGGCAATCTGTCGCCGGGTTCGGCTGTCTCAAGCGTTCGGTCAAGCCAGTCGCGTATGGCCGTTATCTTGTATTCGGTCGATTTCCTCATTTGGGTATAATGCTACGATTTTGAGTATAATCCTAGCATCAAGACAGCCGCCTTTTGACCATTGGTATTGTCGGATGTTTGGCGCGGTTGTGTAAAGCGTGAATGGCCACGACAATCGCTGGTTTCGCTTCGACGAGCGGTCTATAGCTCAGAGCGGAGCAGAGCAGAGCACGACAGGTCCCATGCGATTCGACACCTCGTTCCTGGAAAACCTCAAAGACCGGGTTCCGATTTCCGACATCATCGGCAAGCGGGTGGCGTGGGACAAACGCAAAACCAATGTCGCGCGCGGCGACTGGTGGGCCTGCTGCCCGTTTCACGGAGAAAAGACGCCAAGCTTTCACTGCGAGGATCGCAAGGGGCGCTATCACTGCTTCGGCTGCAATGCGTCGGGCGACCATTTCCGGTTCCTGACCGAGCTGGACGGTCTGTCGTTTGTGGAAGCGGTTCAACACGTAGCGGATCTCGCCGGGGTGCCGATGCCGGCGCCCGATCCGCGTGCGGCCGAACGCGAAAAAGAGCGCGCCAGCCTGATCGACGTCATGGAGATGGCAACCGGCTTTTTCCAGCAGCAACTGCAGTCGTCCGAGGGCGCCAAGGCCCGCGCCTATTTGCGCGATCGCGGCCTGTCTGGGCGGACCATCGAAGCCTTTCGTCTCGGCTATGCACCCGACGGCGGAAATCCGCTGAAGGCCTTTCTGGCTTCGAAGGAGATCGAAAAGCAGCAGATCGAGGCATGCGGTCTCGTGGTGCACGGTCCGGATATCGCGGTTTCCTACGACCGCTTTCGCGATCGCATCATGTTTCCGATCCACAATGCCCGCGAGAAAGTCATCGCTTTCGGCGGCCGTGCGATGTCGCCGGACATCCCGGCGAAATACATCAACTCCAACGAAACGGAACTGTTCCACAAGGGCCGGGTGCTGTTCAATTTCGCCAGGGCCCGACGGGCTGGCCAGCCGGCGGGCGGCTCGGCAACAGTGATTGCCGTCGAAGGCTATATGGACGTCATCGGTCTGTTTCAGGCGGGCATCGAAAACGCCGTCGCACCGCTCGGCACGGCGCTGACTGAGGAGCAGCTTTCCCTGTTGTGGCGCATGGCATCCGAACCGGTTCTGTGCTTCGACGGCGACGACGCCGGACGACGCGCCGCTTACCGGGCGGCTGATCTGGCGCTCGGCGGCCTGAAGCCCGGCCGCTCGCTTCGCTTCGCCATGCTGCCGGCCGGCAAGGACCCCGACGATCTGGTGCGCGAGGGTGGTCGCGAGGCGTTCGACCAGGCGGTCGCCCGGGCGCAGCCGCTTGCCGACCTGCTATGGATGCGCGAGACGTCGGGCGGTGTCTTCGACACGCCTGAGAAACGGGCGGCCCTGGAAGCCGGGTTTCGCCGGATCACCGGCGGCATTGGCGATGAGAGCGTGCGTCGCCACTATGCGCAGGAGATGCGCGAACGGCTGAACGCCTATTTCGAACAGGGTGCGGGACCGCGGGTCCGGGGCGGCGGCGATCGCTGGCGTCCGGGCGAACGGCGCGCTGGCCGCCGCTATGCGATGAGCAGCCAGCTGGCCCGCTCGGCATTGGTACGCGGCGCCAACGATCTACCGCGACTGCGCGAAAGCGTTCTGGCGCTGACATTGGTCAATCATCCAGAATTCATGATCAGCGAATTCGATGAGGTGTCGGCCATCGAATTCGATCATCCGCAACTGATCGGTCTACTGGAACGCCTGCTCGATCTGGTTGCCGATGCCCAAGAGATGGAACGGGTCGCGGTGCGCGAGTCCCTCGATCGGGCGGGATTCGGTGCGGTGATCGAGCGGATCGAGCAGCAGATCCGCAACACAAGGGAGTGGACGGCCACCCAGGAAGCGGCACCGGAGGACGCGCGCGAAGCGTTTGGTCAGGTCGTGGCGCTGTACAAGCGAAGTCAGGCCCTGGCGCTGCAAAAGCGGGAACTGGAACGCGATCTCGCCGAGGCCACCGAAACCGGCGACGACGCTGCGGTTCCACAGCTCCTGCAGGCCCTGCAAACGGTGCAGACGGAGGTCAGCCGGCTGGAGCATCAACACGCCCTGGTGGAAGGCTTTGGGGTGCTGTCGGGAAGGGTGCGCGGAGCGGCCGGAAAATAGGGTTTGCGGGCTTGCAAAGGTATGTTTGCCTCCTAAATAATTCGCATGGCAGACAATGGACAGGCGCTACGGGCCTGCTCCGGAAATCAGATGGAACTGCCGTAAATCTGGAATTGAGCGGTTGGGCACTGCATATGGGGTGCCGACGGGGAATGGTTTTTTGGTGTTTTTTCGCCAAAATACCGCTTTTTTTCCCGCCTGCGCTTGACGGACGCACAAATTGACGGAATCACCAACGTGGCGAGAAGTTTCTTTTGGTCAAGCTAATAGAAAATTTGTCCACTGGCACGCTCCGGGCGGCTCAGATGCGACGGGTTCAGCTGTTGGGGCCGGCGAAGCCACGTTTCATGGTTAAACGGGAATTAAGCATCACTCCTCTATTCGGTTCATAACGACGGACAGGGTCGGGCTTCGCGGTGTCGGGCTGCGGGCGTTGGGGATTGATACGGTAAGGAAAGTGACGGGATTAATGGCAACCAAAGTCAAGGAAAACGAGGAAGCAGAGGCCGAACGGGAAACCACGGGTGACGGACCGCTCCTCGATCTTTCGGATAATGCTGTCAAAAAAATGATCAAAGTCGCCAAAAAGCGCGGCTACGTGACCATGGACGCGCTGAACGCGGTTCTGCCTTCCGAAGAGGTGACGTCGGAACAGATCGAAGACACCATGTCGATGCTCAGCGACATGGGTATCAACGTCGTCGAGGACGAAGAGGACGCCGAAGAAGCCGCACCCAGTAACGATAACGAGACGACGGGCACTGAAGTGGCGACGGCCGGCTCGACCGCACTGGCAACAGCCCGTAAGAAGGAGCCCACCGACCGGACCGACGATCCGGTGCGCATGTATTTGCGCGAGATGGGATCGGTCGAACTGCTGTCGCGCGAGGGTGAGATCGCCATCGCCAAGCGTATCGAAGCCGGCCGCGAAACGATGATCGCCGGACTGTGCGAGAGCCCGCTGACCTTTCAGGCCATCATCATCTGGCGTGACGAGCTGATCGAGGGCGACACGCTGCTGCGCGAGATCATCGACCTGGAAACCACCTATTCCGGCCCGGAAGCCAAGGCGGCACCGCAGTTCCAGTCCCCCGAAAAGATCGAGGCCGACCGCAAGGCGGCCGAAGAGAAGGAAAAGGCGCGCAAAGCCAAGGCCTCCGACGACATTACCGATGTCGGCGGCGAATCGGCACAGGCCGAGGAGGAGGACGACGAGGAAGACGAATCCAACCTGTCGCTGGCTGCCATGGAGGCCGAATTGCGGCCGCAGGTGATGGAGACGTTCGACGTCATCGCCGAAACATACAAAAAACTGCGCAAGCTGCAGGACCAGCAGGTAGAGGCGCGGCTGGCGGCGACCGGAACGCTGTCGCCAGCGCAGGAACGCCGCTACAAGCAGCTGAAGGAAGAGCTGATCGCCGCGGTAAAGTCGCTGGCGCTCAACCAGAACCGCATCGATGCACTGGTCGAACAGCTCTACGACATCAACAAGCGTCTCGTGCAGAACGAGGGCCGGCTGTTGCGGCTTGCCGAATCGCACGGCGTCAAGCGCGAAGACTTCCTGCAGCAGTATCAGGGCGCCGAGCTCGATCCCAACTGGATGAAGTCGATCTCCAACCTCACCGCCAAGGGCTGGAAGGAATTCTCGCGCGCCGAAAAAGACACCATCAAGGGAATCCGCGGCGAGATTCAGAACCTTGCCACCGAGACCGGCATCTCCATCTCGGAATTCCGCCGCATCGTGCACATGGTGCAGAAGGGCGAGCGTGAAGCGCGGATCGCCAAGAAGGAGATGGTCGAGGCCAATCTGCGTCTGGTGATTTCGATCGCCAAGAAATACACCAACCGCGGCCTGCAGTTCCTCGATCTCATCCAGGAAGGCAATATCGGCCTGATGAAGGCGGTCGACAAATTCGAATACCGTCGCGGCTACAAATTCTCCACCTACGCCACCTGGTGGATCCGCCAGGCGATCACCCGGTCGATCGCCGACCAGGCACGTACCATCCGCATTCCCGTCCACATGATCGAAACGATCAACAAGATCGTCCGCACCTCGCGCCAGATGCTGCACGAGATCGGCCGCGAGCCGACGCCGGAGGAATTGTCGGAAAAACTGGCGATGCCGCTGGAAAAAGTGCGCAAGGTGCTGAAGATCGCCAAGGAGCCGATCAGCCTGGAAACACCGGTTGGCGACGAGGAGGATTCGCATCTCGGCGATTTCATTGAGGACAAGAACGCCATCCTGCCGATCGACGCCGCCATTCAGGCGAATTTGCGCGAAACCACCACGCGGGTGCTGGCGTCGTTGACGCCGCGCGAAGAGCGGGTCTTGCGCATGCGTTTCGGTATCGGCATGAACACCGACCACACTCTGGAAGAAGTCGGCCAACAGTTCTCGGTGACGCGCGAACGTATCCGCCAGATCGAAGCCAAGGCGCTGCGCAAGCTGAAGCATCCGAGCCGCTCGCGTAAGCTGCGGAGCTTCCTCGACAGTTAGGTTGCGACGGAAAAGCAGTGCCAGAAATTCGGTGGCAGTTTACTTTTTCCTTGATATTCCAGTCCCTTCGATGGGTTGTGTCCGAAAAAAGTAAACTGTCACCGAATTTGCGACTTCAGCCAAGGCCATGCAAACGACGCTCACCATCGGGACCAAAGGGCAGGGGCTCTACGAGTTCACCCACGAGGTCGCGCGCTTCGTTGCGCGCACCGGCGTCACGACCGGACTGCTCACGGTGTTCGTGCGGCACACGTCGTGTTCGCTGCTGATCCAGGAGAACGCCGATCCGGACGTACAGCGTGATCTGAAGGAGTTTTTCGCGCGCCTGGCGCCGGAAGGCATGACCTGGCTGCGCCACACGTCGGAAGGGGCGGACGATATGCCGGCACACATCAAGGCGGCGCTGACGCAGGTCAGCCTGTCGATCCCTGTGTCCGACGGCGCGCCGCTGCTTGGCACCTGGCAGGGCATCTACCTGTTCGAACACCGCAACCGCCCGCATAGCCGCTCGGTGGTTCTGCATTTGTCGAGCTGAGCCATGGACCTGCCCATTCTCTATTCGTTTCGCCGCTGCCCGTATGCGATGCGGGCCCGACTGGCGGTGCGCAGCAGTGGCATCGCCGTCGAACTGCGCGAAGTGGTGCTGCGCGACAAACCCCCGGCTTTCCTGGCAGCGTCGCCGTCGGCAACGGTGCCGACCCTGGTGCAGGCCGACGGCCCGGTGATCGACGAAAGCCTGGACATCATGGTGTGGGCGTTGCGTCACGAAGATCCGGAAGGCTGGCTCTCCCCTGAAGACGGTACGCTCGAAGCCATGCTGGCGCTGGTCGGGGAGAATGACGGCGTCTTCAAGACGCATCTCGACCGCTACAAATACCACGTTCGCTACGACGACTGCGATCCAAAGCGCGAGCGCGGCCTGGCATCAGCCTTCCTGCGCAATCTCGACGGGCGCCTGTCATCCCGCGACTGGCTGTTCGGCGGTTGCACCAGCCTCGCCGACATGGCCATTCTTCCGTTTGTCCGGCAGTTTGCGAATGTCGATCGCAACTGGTTCGATGGCGAAGACTGGTCCGGCCTGCGCCAGTGGCTGGCAGCGTTCGAATCCTCGGACCGCTTTGCCGCGATCATGCGGAAATATGCGAAATGGGAAGCCGGCGACGCAGCTATCCTTTTCAGTGCGTCCGAGACGGGTCGAACAGTCCGCGACGAGAGCTAGCAGCAACCCTCTTGCGGAAACCGCCGGTGCCGGTTCACATTGGGCGGGTACGCGCTCACAGGGAGATCGGCGAATGTCGCAACCGGAAACCATCCAACGGATCGAAGCCTATTTCGCGGCGTTCAACGCCAGCGATTATGACGGTCTGCTCAGTCTTCTCGACGAGGATGTGATCCACGACATCAACCAGGGCCAGCGGGAGATCGGCCGCGAGAAGTTCAGCTGGTTCCTCGCCCGGGCGCGCCAGCATTACCAGGAAAGCGTGCACGATATCGTCATCATGACGGCGCCCGACGGGTCGCGGGCTGCCGCCGAATTCACTGTCCGCGGCACCTATCTGTCGACCGCGGAGGGGCTGCCGGAGGCGCAAGGCCAGAGCTACAGCATTTCCGCCGGCATCTTTTTCGAGCTTGACGGCGGCCGCATCAGCCGGATCAGCTCCTACTACAATCTGAGCGAATGGATACGCCAGGTGGAACAGGAGACCGGCGTTTGAGGAAGTGACGCTGAAACGGGTGACCAGCGACGACCTGGCCCGTGTGCCGGCCGGACGATCATCTTATGAAGCCGGCCGGCAACTCACAGCGAATCTCTCGGCGCGACATCGGTGACAGTCGGGAGACAGCGAAGCCGATGCAATTCTGGGCCCGCGATCTGCACTGAGCGGTTTTCTTCAACATGAACGATGGATGAACGCCGGGTTCCGATAGCGTTCAGTTGCGTCCTCGTAAGGTCATGTCATCGCATCAAGAGGCGATGCCCGACACGAGAGACGGAGAGAACCCATGTTGAGCAAATTCGTAAAAACGGCAGCCCTGGCAGCCCTGATCGGCGTCGGTTCCATGGCCGCTGCCACCGTACCCGCGGCCGCCGGCGGCGGCGGTTTCACCATCCAATTCGGCACCGGATACGGCCCCGGTTGGGGCTGGGGCCCAGGATGGGGCCCGGGTTATGGCAAGGGCTACGGTCCGAAACCGAACATCTGCAAGCCAAAGCGCGCCGTTAACAAGGCTCGCAATATGGGCGTGCGCAAGACCCGTATCGTTCGCCGCAACCCCAATCGCGTGGTCGTCAAGGGCTGGCGCCACGGCTACCCGGTCAGGGTGGTCTTCGCCAACCGCCGCCATTGCCCGGTCATCGCCCTTCGCTGATCGATCCTCCCCACCCGATCAGCGGATACCCCCGGCAGCGATTCCAGCGACCGCTGCCGGGATTTTCTTTTGTCCTTACTGCTGCAGCTCGAATGTGACGTCGACCGTCACGGTATACTGGTTTTCACCGGACGCCACCGGCACCGAACCGCCGGGTGCGGCGGCCACGGCCCGTTCGGCCCGCATCATCGGCATCGGCTGGGCGCGGCGCTGCCGCTCGTCGATCGCGGTAATGCGGCCAAGCGAGACACCGGCGGCCTGAGTGAGGGTCTGGGCTTTGTCGATGGCATCGCTCACGGCCTTTTTGCGGGCCTCGGTGAGTGCTGCCGAAGGGTCGTCATTGGTGAAGCGGATCTGGCCGCCCTGGTTGACGCCGAGGTCGACCGCCCTGTCGAGGATGACGCCGAGCTTGGTCAGGTCGCGGACCCGGATGGTCAGCGTGTTGGACACCCGGTAGCCAACGATCTGCGGCTCCACCGGCGTGTTGTCGTTCTGGCGCGGATAGACGAATTGCGGATCGATGGCGAAATTCGACGTCTGCAGGTCGCGCGGCGCGATGCCTTCGGTTTCCATCGCGGCCAGCACGTCGGTCATCGCCGTGTTGTTGGCATCGAGCGCCGCGTCAGCGGTCTTTTCCTGGCGCAGCACCGTCAGCGTCACCACCGCCATGTCGGGCGCCAGCCGGGCGATGCCTTCGCCGGTCACGGCGACGATCCCGGGCTCTTGTGTCTCTGGTGCCTGGGCCAGCGCGCCCACGGGCAGCAGGGTGAAGGCGAGGAGAATTGCGATGTTGCGGCGATGGATCATGGATGCACCTCGATGGATGGATGAGTCGTGGCTTGGTTAGCCGCGGTTTGCGGCGACGTCTTGTCGGCGCCCGCGAATTGGTTTAAGCGATTGCGGTTCGCGCGTCACCCCGTGACGCGCCAATCGACGGCGGCCTTGCCCGCCGGGTGGGGCCTGTAGCTCAATTGGTTAGAGCCGGCGGCTCATAACCGCTTGGTTGGGGGTTCGAGTCCCTCCGGGCCCACCATTCATCAATGAAATCAATTACTTATACATGGGGTGTGGCGCGCCACCGGGTTATGATTTTTCCACCGGGTTTTGAGCAGCGCAAACTGCCCTGAGTTTGGCGCGCCTCTCTGTTCCTTGGTTTTTGACACGGTGGTGAGCAGGGCGCCATCGAAGGCCGCCGCGTTGCCAATTGGCTTGACCACCGTCCCTTTTGTATCATTGCGTGATTCTTGAAATTGCATCATCCGAGCATTGACAATCGCAGGGAAGACAGAAGGGAAGAGCGCTAGTATGACCCACAAGTTTGGCGGCACCTGGACCGAGGTCAAGCTCGATGCCGTCGAGTATTATCTAGAATGCTACACCAAAGCATTAAACGCGGTTGGCATGGATCTTTGGTATATCGATGCATTTGCAGGTACTGCTGACCGCCAAGCAACCCGAGAGATTGGTGGTCTTCTGGAAAGCACTCCAGTCCGGGAAGTGACCGAAACTCTTGACGGTTCGGTTCGTCGAGCCTTGAAGGTGTCTCCGGGGTTTGATCACTTAGTTTTCATAGAGAAGCAACCTGATCGTTGTGAGAAGCTCGGCCAAGTTAGAGAAGAATATCCTGATCGCGATATCGTAGTACTAAATGGCGACGCAAACGATGAACTCTGTAAGCTGGCCAAAAAACCGCCATGGTCGATCAGAAAGGGTAGCAAAAGCCGAGGTGTTGTGTTCCTCGATCCATATGCACTTCAGGTGGAATGGAACACGTTGAGGGAGCTTGCGGCCACGAAGAAACTGGATGTTTGGTACCTGTTTCCACTGCGGGACGTTGTTCGGCAACTTGCACACAAGCTTAGCGGGGTAGGCCCCAAGGAGCCGAAGCTGGATCGGGTTCTTAGCCCTGCATGGCGAGATTTGTATGAATTGCCTGAGCCAGAGGGCCCACAGCTATTTGATACTCCGGATCTGTTTGAGCCTCCAGAGCCAGTTCGCGATGCATCCTCAGATCAGATTGAGGCTTGGTTCAAAGATCAGCTCGACAAAGAGTTTTCATTTGTTTCTCAACCTCTGCCTATCATGACGACCCCTGGGAGACAGGTATTCTCTTTATTCCTATGTGTAGGCAACCCTTCGACAAAAGCGACCGAATTAGCAAGGAAGTTTGTACGATACGTCAACAAAAACTATGGGCCGTCGCCGACGGGAGTTCGTCGTAAGTCCGGCCGTTAAGAGTTCGACCCGCAGCCTTTTTGTTTTTTCCACCCCACTGCTTAAAAAAGAACGCGGTTTGATTTCGTCGACAGATGTGTTCGATTTCCTGAACCCATTGCGGATCCATATATCGAGCTTTGGGACCGGACTCTCCTCCTACGATAGCCCAATGTATTCCTTGGAGATTGGCGCCGGCTACAGAGCCAATCAACGGTTCAAAGGAAACGAAGCGGATAGCTGCAGGAACCAGTCGAAGGTCTTCCAATCTATCCAAAACGCGCTCATCTTCTACACTGGCACCCAACCAGACATTGGGCAAAACCCTGCCAACTCCAAGCGAGAATTCCGCCATTCGATCCGGTCGCTTTGTCAGAATTTGATAAGTGTGGTGTGGCGTCTCTTCCATCACTTTCCACACCATCGCAACAAACTCAAAAGGCACATCAGGATGAAAGAGATCGGACATCGAGTTGACGAACACCAACCGCGGCTTGGACCACCTGCGAGGGATAGTCAACGATTTGTGATCCAGATAAATTTTGCCGGTCCACTTGGCACGTCCGCCGGAGTGTCGCGTCAGTCCTTGGTATTTGTCTTGTCCCATTGCCTCAAGCCGGGCTGCCATGCGCATAGCATAGCAGTTTGTACATCCGGCACTCATGATCGTGCAGCCAGCGACTGGGTTCCAAGTTGCATCAGTCCATTCAATGTCAGAATTGCTGGCCATGCCTGCTTCTCCATTGTGATCTATTACGAATTTCTACTTTTTTACCCGCTAACGGCTGGTTAACCGTACATTGTTTGACGCACAAATCGGTCACTCGCAAATCACTAACTCGAATCCCGAAAACACCTCCCGCACCTCCGGCCGATCAATGATCGAAAGGATGCCCCTTGAGCCCCGTGAGCAGTTGGGCGTCTCTGCGAAATGCTCCTTAGCGAACACGCTATTGCCGTAGTCCGCCTCGTTACCCAATAGGGAGGTTAGAGGCAGAAAAGCATGTCTGGCCGGTCCCAGCGACAAATGAATTCCCGCCAGCCCAGGCATTCGATAGCTACGCCGGTCAAGCATTCTTGGATGTCATCGCGGATTGGCGTCAGGCGGGTCAAGTTGAAGCGCGCCCCACCAGTTTTGTTGACGCCGACGGTGCGGTCGTTGACCTTCCCACCGAAGACGGTCATTTGAAGGTCGACGAAACGCGCGGCCCGCTCCAGACCGGTAAGCGTTTCGGCTGGCACTCAGTCGCTCAAACAAACGCCACTGGGTGCAACAGTCCGTGTTCGACAATCGAGGTTTGGATGATCAGCGCGTAGTTATCGTCCACATCTTTCAGGCGATGGCCCACTAATATCTTGTCGAGCGGAATGGATCGGAACATTCAAGCAGCCCCCGACGGGTCCAGTTGTAAGAGTGACTGCGCGTCGCGTTCGACCGCGGCGTAGTGCGCGGCAATGGCATCGTCGCTCACCTGCTCGTCGATTGTCCGTAGGGCGCGGTTGACGGCTTCTCGGGAACGCCCCTGCATCAGGACGGCACGGCGTTTGGGAATGTGGTACCGCCGCACCATGAGGTGGATAACGATCTGACGCGCCAAGGCAGCGTCAAACCATCGGTGCGGCGGTTCGATGATGGCGGCAATGCCCAAATGCGGAAAACCGCTCGCCACAACTGCGACGCAGGCATGGAACGCCCGGTCATGTATCTGTGTCTGGTCGAACAGGTTCAGACCGTCCGTCGATTTGGCGAACGGCATTGAACGCGGTGTCACGTCTGGGCCTCCGACAACTTTCGACGTTGTTCTAAGGTGGGCGTTCGTAAACAATCCTGACGTTGTCGCCGCTGACCGGAGGCGGGGTAGCGTGTCGGCCACAGCAAATGTGGCCTTGCGCCGAGAGCGGCGGCGACGGCACGTTCGGATTTGGAATTCGGCTCACGCAGGACGTCATGCGCGGCGCCGGTCCTGAGATTATATGTGCGGTCGATCTCGGCGAAGGTCAGGCCCGCCTCGTAGACGCGGCTCTTTACCCGAGCCGCCTCTTCGATTTTGGCCTTGGCCATAGGGCTTCGAGACTGCATAGTACGTCCGTTCGCTTGGATGAAAGGGAGGCCCTGGCCGGCCTCCCTTTTTGACAGGTTGAGGGTACGCGAACGCGGGATACCGCGGGAGAATACGCAGAAATCTGCTTATCAGATGGATTTAGGTTCCAGGATTAGGAAGGCTGCTGCCACGGTTGGCGGACAGCGGAAGCTCAGCAAAATCATAGATGTGAGCGAGCACACTCAGTGATTACGTTGCGGACAGATCGTCTCCGCAGCTCAACACGCTCGAGTTGATCTCAGAGGCGACGGGTGCGGATTTGATAAGGTTGGTGACAGGGGAAGGTGCTACAACCACAGGTAAGGGCGCGCATATCAACGATCAGCAGACTAGTATGAGCGCCACGATTCCCCTGCCCAGATACGACATTCAAGCATCCGCCGGGCACGGCTCTCTCGCAGACAGTGAAACCATTTCAAACTTCCTCACGGTGTCGCGTGAATGGCTTAGCCGATACGTTCCGGTCGGCGCTAAAGTTGTGATCATCGAAGCCCGCTGCGACAGCATGGAGCCCACCGTCCGCGATGGCGATCTACTCTTGCTTCACATGGATATAGACCTCGACACCGCCGCCGCCGGCGGTGTCTTCATCATTACAGTCGGTGGAATGATCATGATCAAACGCCTGCAGATCATACTGAACGGCGACCTAAAAATCATGTCCGACAACAAAGCCTATGAGGCGGAAACAATCCCCGCCGCCCAACGCGACGAATCCGTCATCATCCACGGTCGCGTCTTCTGGTGCGGCTGTTCTTTGGGTGCTAGAGGGTAGTGCAGTAACTCAACCATCGTGAAGCGAGCATCAAAATACATGGAAACAATAATCGATAATACGACAGTGTTCGGAGCCGGTCAGGCGTTAAAAACGCACCTTGAAAATGAGGATGACTGGTCCCTTAGTGCAAATAGATTTCACCTTAAATGCCTTTCTGACATGATAGAGAACCTCATATTGTACGAATTGATTTTTGTCGACGGTGTGAGCAGATCTTTTTTATCGGAAGGTGGTAAGGTTGGTTTTCGGGCGGGCTGGCGAGAGGTGTTCGATCTTGAAACCAACGACGAAGACTTAGACATCGTCAATGACATCTCATTTTGGCACGCAATGGGTCCAAATTTGGTCATCGAAGCTGCAAGAAGAGCCTTTGCTGACTTTTTGCTCAGTTTGGATGATGGTTCTTTTCAGAGGAATATTTCTGAATTGCAAATTAATGCAAAGGGCATATTACCCCAGTTCTATCAGTCTGGGAAAAGATTTAAGAGGTTATTCAAAAAATCGCTTCCTTTGATTAAGAAGAAAGAAGCAAAAAAATTTCATGATGACCGAATTGATATTCTTGTAAATCCAGAAATTTTGCATGTCCCATTCTCTGGTATGCATACTAGGTGGTGGCCATCAGAGCATCTTTTGAGTACGTCTGATGATGGAGATTGGAATTTCGATTTTGGTATCTATGACGACATTGATTCTGCTTCCGCTAAATTGGATCAAATAATCAAAAAAAGTGAAGTACTAGCTAATTATGCAATATTTGCATTCCGCGGTTTTTATTATTTCCATCTTGCAAATATGCTAAGCGCTTCATACAGACCTCACAGCTGGAGATCACTTCAAGTAGACAACTTGATAGATCGACGAAAATTCAACTTTACTGATTTTACAGCTCGAAAAATTGGTAAGATAAGAAATGATTTAGCGGATAGTCTCAACAAGGAATTCTTGGGAAAAGCTTTTGACATTGATTTTCCACCTCTTTCGAGTTTTGTGCTCAGGCAGTGTGAAAGTAGGGGACAAATTGTTACATGCGCCCTGCAGGTACGAGAGAGTGAAGAGGCAAAAAAGTTACGATCTTGGATGGCTGAGACTCAACAGGCAATAGATAAACAAGACGACCTCATCAAAGTAGATCGCGCCTTCAAGGAGCTCGCTCTTATCACGGCAGACTTGTCCAAAAAGTTCGGTGTGGGAGAAGACAAAGATGAGCCATTCAAGGTGCGCATCGCGGTGCCGTTTGTGTCGTTCGAAATCCCACTTTTGAAGAGCCGGCCCAAACCGGATTGGGTTAAGCAGTTGGGAAGTAGGCGCACTCATTTTGCGTGGCTGAAGCGTATTACGGAACAGTCTTTGAAGGCTCCTCCGATCGCGACTACGATGCAGGGTTTAAAATAGACATAGCGCGCCGAAGGACAGTGCACCGGTCTAACGTCAAATGAAGTGTGTTTGCGGTCATGTCTAGCTTGTTCGCATCCTATCTGGTTGGTTTTCGTGCGCCAATCTCTAAAACGGCCCACTGTGTTGGCACTCGCAGACACATTGTCCCGCGTCATTTTATCTTTGCCGGCTTGCCCCCTACGCATGCGGGCTTTTGCTGTGAAACTTCTCGAAGGGCTTCAAAAGCCCAGCTCACAAGCGATTTAGGCGCAATCAATTAGCGCTTCACTGGTTGTTTGAAGGTCCTCTTAAGCCGCCCCGCATCCATAGTAGTTGCGAATACCTGGCGAGCCGATATTCTCAAATCCGCTGAAAAAGCGGGTTCCGTCGAAAAATCTGGCAACCGGCTGAAAATCAGCAATTTCCGCCTAATTTCAGCTAATCCCGCCTGCTCAAAGACTCGGTGAAAACCTACAGCCACTGCAGGCGATCATAGAGCAGGTTTTCGTGGTGCACCGAAACGGCGCCCGCCGTCATTGTCCCTTGCGAGTCGCTGAGCCAATGTGCGGCGGAATCGAATTCATTACGCCGGCGCATCAGGCGCGCGTCTGTCACCCAACCAGACAGAGTTGTCATCGCCGTAGTCATACAGGCGGTCGAGCGCGTCATTGAACATCCGAAACGCATCGGGCTCGCCCGCTTCGGCGGAGTCACGAGCTGCCTCAATGCACGCGCGGACAGTGTGCAGCTGGTCTTGTGCGGGAAGGCCCGGGTTGGCTATTTCTGCCAAAATACAGGTTGCCGCTCTCGCTATGGCTGCATCGTCCGTATCGTCACCCAAGTGCTGCCTGATGTTGATGCGGAATTGCCACTCGCCGCCGGGTGTCGTGTTAAGCACCATCTGTCTCCGGCTCCTCGTGTTTGGTGTCGGTGTTTTCTAGCGGGCTTTCATCTCACGAGGACTGGGATTCTATCATTTTAGCTCAAGGTGGGACATCGTTGCGGCTACCCCAAGTGCCTCACAAAATGTTGCAAATCGAATAGCGACCTGGAGGCATTGGAAAAAACCCTTTGCCCCGGCGCCCGTCAATCCAATGATTCGGGACCAACATCGGGGCCATGTCGAGGCTCCCGATCGCTTCGCGACTGTTCTTCGTTGGTGATCCGACGGCCTTTATGCGAAGACCTTCAACTTCAGAGCCGCAGCAAGTTCTGCGGCGTTTTGCGGCGCGATGACTTCATTGTGGGTGCAGTCCATGTCCACGATCCTGAGTTTTCCGTGAACATAGGCCGACCAGTCCGGCGGTCGTTGACCGGCCTCTTCGCGTCGCAGGGCACGAACGAAGGTGACATCAGTGTCAATCGCTTTCGGACGATAGGCCTTGTGCAGCCGGACGGAGTTTTTGAAGACATCGGCTATACGCTGGACATCTTCGAAGCACATACCGGGAGGCAGCCGGCCGGCGCTCTCCGAGAGAGCGAACAGGTATTCGAGCGTCCGCTCGTCAACATCATCCCCAACGAGTTCGGACACACCGAGCTCAACCGACATCGCCCGCATCAGCAGCTCGTCCGTGAAGTCTCGTTCCCTGACAAATTCCGGCAGCGAGGTGTCCAGCATGGCCAGGTAGTCCACCTGTTCGCCGGCGTCGATCAACTGGTGCGCCATTTCGAACGCCAATAGTCCGCCGGACGACATGCCCAGGAGCTGCCAGGGTCCATCGCTTCGCACCGCCTTGATCGCGGATATATAGTCGGCCGCGGCCTCTTCGATGGTGGCCGCCATGCGCTCGCCGGCATTGAGCCCGGCCGCCTGAACACCATGGACCGGCTGATCAGTGCCTAACTCATGCATCAGCGGCAGGTAGCACAGCACATGCCCGCCAGCCGGATGAATGCAGAACAAAGGTGTTTGCCGTCCCTGCGGCTGGAGCGGAACGACGAGGCGCGGCGGATGACCGATTTCCGAGGCCTCGATGGCACGCGCGATCGCTGCGAGCGTGGGTTCCGTGAAGACCCCGGTGATCGGCACCCGTCGATCGAGGCGCGTCGCGACCGCTCCGATCATTTTGAGCGCGTTGAGCGAGTTTCCGCCGAGCTGGAAGAAGTTGTCCTGTCTTGCGATATCCTGGGTGTCGAGGAGATCGGCCCAGATTTCGGCAAGCGCCTGTTCCGTTTCGCCCCTGGGCGGTTCACGCGCCTCGTCAGCAAGGCGCGCGGGCTCGGGCAGGGCGCGCTGATCGAGCTTGCCGTTGGGGGTGAGCGGCAGGGCCTCGATCGCTGTGATGGCGGCAGGGACCATGTGAGCGGGCAGGCGTTCGGCGAGGGCGTCGGCGAGCTGGTCGATGTCGGACGCCGCGTTCCCGTCCTCGGGCACGATATAGGCGAGGAGGCGGGCGTCAGGACTGCCGCGGGCGATGACGGCGGCTTCGCGCACGCCGGCCTGTTCGAGAAGGACGGCGGTGATCTCGCCCAGTTCAACACGGTGTCCGCGGATCTTGACCTGGTCGTCGGCGCGTCCGAGGAAGTCGAGCGTGCCGTCGCTGCGCCATCTGGCCTTGTCGCCGGTGGCGTAGAGCCGTTCGCCGGGACGTTCGGGGTCGGCGACGAAGCGCTCGGCGGTGAGTTCGGGCCGACCGACATAGCCTTCGGCGAGGCCGGCGCCGCCGAGATGCAGCATGCCCTCCACGCCGATGCCGACCGGCTGCAGATCGTCCCCCAACACCACCGCGCGATAGTTTGGAAGCGGACGGCCGATGGGCAACACGGGACGGGCGTGATCCTGTGCTGTGGCGACATGATACGTGGCGTCGATGCAGGCCTCCGTGGGCCCGTACATGTTGACCAGTTCGACATCCGGCAAAGCGGCGGTAACCTTTGCGGCGAAGGCGCCCGTGAGCGCTTCACCGCCAAGCATCAGGCGCTTCAGGGCTAGTCCGCGGCCCGCCTTCGGAGCGGCGTCGAGCACTGATCCGAGCACAGAGGGCACGGAGTTGATATGGCTGACCCGGCGGGTCCTGAGAAATTCCCAGTAGTCGGCGGGAGTGAGTTCGCGCAGCTCCGGCGCGACGACGATGGCGGCGCCGGAAACCAGTGGCAGGAGGAGTTGCCCGACGGAGACGTCGAAACCGACCGAGATGGCGGCGAGGATGCGGTCCCCCGGGCCGATCGGGTCGTGGGCGGCGATGCGGGCGAAGGCGAGGTTCGCGGCGGCGCGGTGGGAGACGGCGACGCCCTTGGGCCGGCCCGAGGTGCCGGAGGTGTAGATGATGTAGGCCCGGTCTTCGGCATCATTGAGCGCGGGCAGATCGATGGTGCCTGAAGGCGCCGACGGAAAGCGCCCGAGGTCGTCGATGACGACGGCCACGCCTGCGTCGTCTGCCATGAAGGCGAGGCGCTCTTCGGGGTAGGCCGGATCGAGCGGCAGGTAGACCCCGCCGGCCATCAGCACACCGAGAATGGCAATGATACCGTTGGCCGAGCGCGGCATCCGCACACCGACACTGTCGCCGGGCACAAGGCCGTCGGCGACCAGGGTCTCGGCCAACGCCTCGGCGCGCTGCAGCAGGTCCCGGTAGGAGAGTTCGGCACCGTCGATATCGACGACGGCCAGCGCCCGCGGCCTCCGCTGCGCCTGCGCTCGCACAAGCGCCTCCAGCCGACCGATGGAAAACGCCTGCGATGGGCCCGAGGCGTGAGCCGCGAGAGCGTCCAGTTCGGAAGTGGAGAGCCGATTGAGCTGGGCGAGTGGCGTTTGCGGCGCGTCGCTGAGCGCCTCGACAAGGTCCGCGACCAGGACGGCGTAGGCGCCAAGAACCTGTTCGGCGCCCGGCTCGCCGGTGACCTGGGCGGTGATTTCCAGGTCGTGCCCGTAGTCGTCGACCGCAAAGGCGAGGGGATAATTGGTGTACTCCTCGAAATTCAGCAGGCTGAGACCAGCCCAGACCGCCTCCTGCTGTTCAACGGAATGGCGAAAGTTGAACAGGGCGTTGAAAAGCGGCGTCTGCGCTGGCAGACGGCACTGGGCCAGCGCTAGCGTCAGCGGCGTATGCTCGCAGGCGAGCAGTCTCGACAGGTCGGCTTGGATCTGTTCAAGGGCATGCTCGATCGCGCGGTCGCGCCAGGCGATGCGAATGGGCAACGTGTTGATAAACATGCCCGCGACCTGGTCGGCATGGGCAGAGGAACGGCCCAACAAAACGGTACCGAAAACGGCGTCGGGCCGGTTGGCAACGCGGGCAATCAGCATGCCGTAGGCGAGGTGGAGGAGGCTCGCCGGTGTCGTGCCGGCGAGCTGGCAGGCCGCTTTAAGGCGGTGTGTCGCGTCCGGGCCAAGCCGCAACCTGGCGGTCTGGGCTGCACCGGCCGTGACGTCGGTATTGGCAAGGCCGTAGGGCAGGTAGGGCTGATCGATGTCCGCGAGCATGTCGGCGAAGAAGTCGGCGGCGTCCTGTTGCCAGTCTTTGGCCTGCAGGGTCAGGGCAGCGATATGGTTGCGATAGGGTTGGGCCGGCGGCAGGAGGGTGTCGGCCGGCGCATCGCCATCGGCTTGCGCCAGGACACGCATTTCGCGGACGACGATCTCCAGGCTGACGTGGTCCAGGATCAGGTGGTGCTGCAGGAGGCTGCACAGCCAGCGCTGGTTTGCGCGGTCCTCGAGGACGGCGATGCGGATCAGCGGGGCCTGCGTGAGATCCAACCGGTAGGTTCTGGGATCATGGTGGGCCCGCAGCTGGGCTTCGGCGCTGATCCCGCGCCGACGCTTCAGGCGCTCGACCGGCAACTCGGCCTGGTGCAGGACGATCTGCAGCGGGACTTCGGCCTCGTGCCAGTTGAAGGCGGTGCGCAGGACGTCGTGGCGCCGGACCAGTTCCTGCACGGCGGCGATGCAACGCTGGAGCTGGCCGCGGGTACGGAAGCTCAACAGCAGCGGGGTGAGGTAGGGGTCGCCAAGGCCGTTCTCCAGCTTGAGGTGCTGGACCAGGATGCCGGCCTGCAGGGGTGCCAGGGGATAGATGTCCTGGATATTGGGCGCGCCGCCGGGAACCGCGGCGGCGACCGCATCGATCTGTGCCTGGTTGAGGGTCACCAGGGGCAGCATGTCCGGGGTGATGCGGCGCGCCCCTTTCGGGATCAGGTTGGGCGGGATGTCGAGCGTGTCCGTGCCGTCGGCGGCAACCAGTCTTGCCGCCAGGCCGGCGAGTGTTGGGGTGTCGAACAGGGTGCGGACTTCCGCGTGATAACCGGCCCGGCGCAGGCGCTCGGCAAGGGCGACGGCGTTGAGCGAGTTTCCGCCGAGCTGGAAGAAGTTGTCCTGTCTTGCGATATCCTGGGTGTCGAGGAGATCGGCCCAGATCTCGGCGAGCGCCTGTTCGGTCTTGCCCCTGGGCGGTTCGCGTGTGTCGTCGGCGAGGCGCGCGGGCTCGGGCAGGGCGCGCTGGTCGAGCTTGCCGTTGGGGGTCAGCGGCAGGGCCTCGATGGCGGTGATGGCGGCGGGGACCATGTGGGCGGGCAGGCGTTCGGCGAGGGCGTCGGCGAGCTTGTCGGTGCATGGATCGGCGTCGGGCGCCGCGTCCCCCTCCTCGGGCACGATATAGGCGAGGAGGCGGGCGTCAGGACTGCCACGGGCGATGACGGCGGCTTCGCGCACGCCGGCCTGTTCCAGAAGGACGGCGGTGATCTCGCCCAGTTCGATGCGGTGTCCGCGGACCTTGACCTGATCGTCGGCGCGTCCGAGGAAGTCGAGTGTGCCGTCGTTGCGCCATCTGGCCTTGTCGCCGGTGGCGTAGAGCCGTTCGCCGGGACGTTCGGGGTCGGAGACGAAGCGCTCGGCGGTGAGTTCGGGCCGACCGACATAGCCTTCGGCGAGGCCCGCCCCGCCGAGATGCAGCATGCCCTCCACGCCGATGCCGACGGGCTGCAGATCGTCACCTAGCACCACCGCCCGACAGTTCGGCAGCGGCCGGCCGATCCTCACGGTCGCTGCGGCGTAATCGTCGGGTTCCACCAAGTGATAGGTGGCTTCGATGCCTGCTTCCGTGGGACCGTAGACGTTGACGAGCCGGGTTTGCGGCAATACCGCGCTGAGCTTCTTTAGCAAGGCCCCGCTAAGCGGCTCTCCTCCGATCAGGAGATGTCTTAAGGGCAGGTTCTTGGCAGGCTCTGCTTCGAGCAAGCTGGACAGGACGGACGGCACAAAACTGGCATGCGTCACTCGGTTGTTGAGAAGGAATTCCCAGAACGCTGTCGGAGACAAGTCTCGCAGGTCGGGCAGGACGACGATGGTCGCCCCGTGCAACAGCGGCAGGACGAGCTGTCCGATCGACGCGTCGAAGCCGACGGGGATGCTGGCGAGACTGCGGTCGCCGTGCGCCAGAGGCTCGTGGGCGCCGGTGCGGGCGAAGCCGAGGTTCGCGGCGGCGCGGTGGGAGACTGCGACACCCTTGGGCCGACCCGTGGTGCCGGAGGTGTAGATGATATAGGCGCGATCCTCGGCATCATCGAGCGCCGGGATTGCGATCGTACCTGAAGGCGTCTCCGGAAAGCGGCCGAGGTCGTCGATGATGACGGTCGCGCCGGCGTCCTCCACCATGAAGGCGAGGCGCTCTTCGGGATAGGCCGGATCAAGCGGCAGGTAGACCCCGCCGGCCATCAGCACACCGAGAATGGCAATGATACCGTCGGCCGAGCGCGGCATCCGAACGCCCACCGCGTCGCCCGGCTCAACGCCCTGGGCGATCAGGGTCTCGGCCAACGCCTCGGCGCGTTGCAGGAGGTGCAGATAGGTGAACGCGGCGCCGTCGATATCGACGACCGCCAGCGCCTGCGGCGTGCGCTGAGCCTGCGCCCGCACCAGTGCCTCCAGCCGTCCGATCGCAAAAGCTTGCGATGCGCCAATTGCGAATGCCTCCAGCGCAGCACGCTCTGGCGCGGAGACCGCTGGTGCCGCGCACAGCGGCTGGTGATGGTTCGTCTCGAAGGCGGTGAGCAGTTCATCGAACTGCGCGCTGAAATGCGCCGCCTGTCCCTCATCCAGGAAATCGAGATTCACCCCGATACGGATCTCCACCACGTCGTCGCCGACGATTTCGGAGGCTCGAAATGAGATCGGCCCGGTCTCACGCAGATCGATGGCTTCATAGGTGAGATCAAGTCCTGCGAGTTTGGGAGTTTCGGCTCGGGCGGCGGGCATCCAGGACAGTGCCACATCGAACAGGCGTTCCTGGCCCAGGGCGGCAAGGTCGAATTGACGAATGAGCTCGTCGAGCGGCATACGGAAGTGACGGAAATCCCTGGCGATCATCTCCGCATAGATTTGGCAGTTCGCCGCCAGGCTCGCCTGCAGGTCGAACCGAACAGGGCTGGCGGCGGCGCCGGCGAACATGCCGACGGCCAGTCTCGTGGTGCCGCTGCGTTTGTGCAGGACCGTCCCTGCGACAAGGGCGTCGCGTCCAAAACGGCGGCAGAGCGTCATCAGGAAGAGGGCGAACAGCGTGTTGTTCAGATTGGAGCCTATTTCCTTGGCGATGGCCTCGAGGCGCTCGCGGCGGTCGCGGTCGATATGGAAGATCTGTGTGGCTGCAAAGCAAGACGGCCGCCTCTCGCCACGTTTCGTCTCGATCAACGGTGCGGGCGGATCGCGGAAGCGGTCCTTCCAATAGGCAAGGTCGTTTTCGTATTTCGACGAACCGATGTACTGCGCCTCACGCGTGTAATAGGGAAACGGCGAGGAGCTTGCTATTGGCGTTTCGTCGCCCGGCTGCGCGAGTGCTGAATAGGTGTCAATCCAATGCAAGACTGCGATTGTCAGACCGATCGTGTCAGCGATCAGGTGCTGAAAACGCCACAAGAGGAAGCTCTGCGTTTGGGCTTCAAGCACGTGAAGAGAAAACAGCGGCGCGTCGCCTAGCGGCATGGGGCGCGCGAATTCGCTGGCGATGTGGGCGTCCAGCATTCGCTCGGCATCTTCATCCGTTGCGGTTGAGAATGTGACCGGCGGTGGCGCGTCCGAACTGATACGCTGGCGCGGCAGGTTCGCATCAATGCGCAGACGGAGCGCTTCATGAGCGTTGACGGTTTCAGCCAACGCACGTTCGACCAGGCATCGGTCCAGACGTCCATGCGCAGTGATGCGGAATGCCAGATAGTATCCGTCGCCGCCGATTTTCTGATCGAGCCAGAGGCCTTTCTGGCCGTGACCGAGTTCGCGCCATTCTGTCGTCATTTCAACACCCAGCTCGACGAGTTGACGGACCGGTTTGTCGGACACGGCGTCCACGGCGCCGCGAAGCGATCGATGCGGTGCGGACCTTTCATGCCGGGGGAAACACTCCGAGCCGACGCTGTTTGAAACGATCAAGCACCTCCAGCGCAGGTGCCTTCTTCCCCATTCGGCCTCTTAGGCTTGGGGCTCGGCCTACGAAGTTCTCGCAAACCAGGCCGTGCAAATCATAGATTTTCGCCAGTTCTTGCCGAATGATGGCGTTGGCCTCGGGCGCCAGCTCGGCGATACGGGCGAAGCCGTCCCGCATTTTCGACATTCGCGTGACCAGGACCCGATGGTCCGACGACATCAGGCCGCTCAGTGAGGTCAGCGCATGGGGCGGGGCCATCGACGGTCGGATGACGTCATTGTATTCGTCGGCCGACACATCGGCCGCGAGCCGGAGCGCAACGCCAGAAGCCCGCAGGAACTCAGCGACAAAACGGCCTTCCTGCATCACCTCTTCTGCATCGTCGCTGGCGATGGCCTCGGCGAGACAATCCAAAGCACACACGAGACTTTGCGTCAGCGCCGCAAACACCTGGTGTCCGCGGATCCATCGACCGAGACATGGCCCGTTACCGTTGGCGGCGACGGGAAGTTCGGGAAGCGGCAAGAGTATTCCTATCCGATCCTGGGCCAGAGCGAGCGCGTCATCCATCTGATTGAGCGCCTCGAGGTCCAGGTTGCTACTGCGTGCATCGAGGTCTTCACGCAGCTTCGTGCGTGCGCTCGCGATGGTTAGTGCGACGATTTCCCGGGGTGAACCGCAGAAGCGTTCGACGCGGAAATAGGTGTCGTGCGCTTGCTCGTCCGGATTTCCGGT
Source organism: Hoeflea sp. (assembly GCA_965249925.1). GTDB lineage: Bacteria > Pseudomonadota > Alphaproteobacteria > Rhizobiales > Rhizobiaceae > Hoeflea_A. Next base: position 7,578,964 of record OZ252260.1, on the reverse strand, counting down.
CGAGTGTGCGCGCCATCCGAAGCGGCCACGAAGCGCGATTCCATTGTCTGTATGTGTTTTCCAAGAGCGTCGTAGCTTTGCCGATTGAACAACAAACACCTCAAGTCCGTCGAGCAATTGGGCGTCAAGCGCCGGCAGGACGGTGATGGAGGGGTAGACGATTGGAATGGTGCGTTGGCTGGAGTTCGCACCTAACTCAGACTGCGCGTGCGGTTCAGTCAAGGTCGCCCATGCCTCGCTTGAAATATGGCAAACCACTACTTGTTATTACAGTAACACGCGAAGATCAATGGTTTACTAAACTTTGTAGCCTATAATAAAATGTTCCCGATTATCGGGGGGTCAAGTTTTCCTCGCCGCGATGTTCCCGAACAGCTTCTGACGACCATCGTTAACTGTGTATGTCGGGCTGATGTCAACGCAGTATCCCAGACTTAACTTGTTAACAATTTCATCCCTCCGACACAGTTGAATATCCGCATCGGCGATTCTGCGCATATTCCATCTCAGCGACGGTATGTCTGGGCCAAGTTTCGGGCGATAGTCGTAAATCCCACCATTTTCCAATATGATTTCGATGTCCGAACACGCCATGGCTCCGGCTCCTACCTTGGTGGCTGGGGCAGTCGCATTCGGACGCGGCGCAGCACCTGCACGATCTCCCTTCGATTGCAAGGAATGGCACCGAGTCGTATCGCCCGATCGCGTTCGAACCTTGTGATATCGTAGTGGGGTGCAGAGGATATAGGCGGACCTTGATAGGACAGGTAGTGAATGCCGAGTGCCCTGGCAAACAAGTGCAACTCCGCGACTTCATCGGCCATCAAATGGCACCAGTTTCTGCCCTGCCAGATCCATATGGGCTCGTCGACATAAACCGCCATGAGCTTGATCGCCCCCATTGTTTGCGTTCGCAGTTTTAACTCCATTCACGTGTCGCTGGTCAATTTTGAATGGAGATAGCTGTCGCGCCATGCGCCGCGCATCAGCTTGTTTTGGCGCAGCAGACCCCAACGCTGCACAGCGACCCTTTCCATCAAACGCCACGATGTGGTGATTTGCGCGTCGGCTATAACCCAAAGGAGTGGAGAACACCCTGCGCTCTACCAAAACACAATAGAACCAGATACCTACTGTAGTGCGCAGCAGGATCTTGAGCTGTCAGCCGGTTTTGTCGATTCTGGGAGCAAACGGACAGCGCGCTATTGTGTAGCACCCTTTCATGAGATCAGTTTGAGCCATATGCGTCTTGAGAAAACTCAAACCGACAGCCGGCGCAAACGCATTCTGGTGCTGGGCGCCACCGGCACGATTGGCAAAGCAACCACGCTGGCGCTGATGCGCGGGGGGCACGATGTGACGTGTTTCGTTCGCCGGGCCGCGGGCCCCGGCGGCGCACTCGCCCCAAAGCAAACAAGCAAGCTGCTCGAAGGGGCAATCGTTCGGTTCGGCGACGTGACAAGCGCCGAGTCGCTTCGCGATGACGGGTTTTGCGGCGATCGCTTCGACGTCCTGGTTTCCTGTCTGGCATCGCGTGACGGCAGCCCGAGCGGTGCCTGGGCGATCGACTACAAAGCCCATGTGGATGCCGTGGAGATCGCCAGGGATGCACGGGTTGGACATATCGTTCTTTTGTCGGCGATCTGCGTTCAAAAGCCGCGTCTGGAATTCCAGCGCGCCAAGCTGGCGGCCGAAAAAGCGCTCATGGACTCAGGCGTGACGTACACCATCGTACGGCCGACCGCCTATTTCAAATCGCTTTCGGGTCAGGTTGACCGGCTGAAGCGCGGCAAGCCTTTCATGCTGTTCGGCGATGGGTCCCTGACGGCCTGCAAGCCGATCAGCGACCGAAACCTCGGCGAATACATCCTGGAATGCATCGACGACGCGTCATACCACAACCGTATTCTGCCGATCGGTGGTCCGGGCCCGGCGATCACACCGAAACAGCAGGCAGAGCATTTGTTCGCGCTGCTCGGACGGCCGCCAAAGCTCAGACATGTGCCCGTTGCCCTGTTCGACACCGCCGCTTGGTCTTTGAGCAAATTGAGCCGTATCGTGCCTTCGCTTACCGACACGGCGGAATTCGCCCGCATCGCCAAATACTATGCGACCGAATCCATGCTTGTTCTCGATCCGGATACCGGCCGATACGACGAGGCTGCGACCCCATCTACCGGTACGGACACCCTTTTCGATTTCTATGCCAAGGTGCTCCAGGGAGAGGCCTCGGTCGAACGGGGCGACCATAGTGTGTTTTAGGTTGGTACGGCCTTTGAGTAGGCTGGGTTATGAAGGGCTATCGGTTTGCTACTGGCTGAGCTCGGTGTCGCATGTGGTCAGCTGATTGTTGTAATCGTCGTAGACGGGATAGTCGACGTAGCGTAGCACCTGCCCTCTGAAAAGCATGACTGTCTTTTTGGCTACATCAAGCAATGCCTCTGCAGCCAGTAAGCAGCTTTTGTATTGTTCAAATTCTTTCCTCAGATGTTCGTCGTTATGGTGCAGGTTCTGATTCCACACAGCGGAATATTTCTCCAGCCGCTTGATGACGTTCAGCTCGATGCTGGCCGCCGTCGCTTCCGAATCGCCCTGCTGGTCATTGAAGCTTTCCTTTAAACGAGCTGCCTGTTCGCCAATCACCATGCGCAAGCTGCGAATCTCGTCCGGGACATCCCGCGCGACGACTGGAAAAACCCAACACGCCAACAACACAGCTGCAGACAGAATAAGAGCGTTCAAAGCCATGGATCGATTCATCAAAAGAATCGTGACAGTTTTATTTGGCCCTGACAAGTTACGGTTGAATCCCCTCAGATTTCGACCAATCAACCATGCAGCCCTTTCCAGGCCAAAAGAACCCACCACCACATTAGGTCCGCCGACGCCCCCGGATCATCGCAACCATCAACAAAAGCAACCGAAATGTGGCGTTGACTTTAATCTGTTGCACCACAAAACAACCCGTCGCCAGGGGTCTCGATCCCCATCGCCCGCAATTCACAATCGATCCTGAATGACACCCACAAGCCCAGGAGAAACACCACCACGACGACGAAAAAGAAGACAAAAGCAACAAGCGCCTGTGCCGCCCGCCTGGCTTCGAACTGGACTCTCCGGGCAACCACAACACCCAGCGCGATTGCAGCTAGTGTAAATACAACTGGAGGTATCCAGAACAACAAGCCCAACATCGGTGCATTTTACTTATAAACGTCCTGGAAACACCATCCATTTACCAGCTGATTTCTCATAAACCAGCACCTTCGTAACTCGTTCACCAAGAGATGGACGAATCAGGAATTGTCGAGAAGCGGCCGGTAAAGCTGCGTCTGCCCGATTTCGTCATGGTCACAAGCGGCGGTTACCTTACATATTGTCGCGGCTGTACAGTATCCGCCGGCGCGGCGTGCCGTCTTTTATCTCGGCAGCCGCTATTCAGGCGCGCTTTGTGGCGCCTATATCTCGAGGCAGGTGTTTTCTGCAAGCGGTGCTGACGCGTTTGCGGCCGGCCGGCGCCGGGCACCGCGGCGCCTTTTGACTCTCGCATCCCGCTTCCACTCGAACCATAATGGAGACCTCTTCATGCCTGAACCCAGAACCGCCGTCATCACCGGCTCGACCAGCGGCATCGGCCTCGGCATTGCCGAAGGGCTTGCCACCGCCGGCATGAACATCGTGCTCAACGGTCTCGAACCGGCCGAGCAATTCGAGCCCGAGCGCCAACGCATCGAAGAGGTCGTCGGTTCGCGGGTGATTTATCATCCGGCCAATCTGATGCAGCCGGAGCAGGTACGCGGGTTGATCGCGGCGGCAGAAAAGGACTTCGGGCATGTCGACGTGCTCGTCAACAATGCCGGCATTCAGTTTGTCTCTCCTATCGAGGAGTTTTCCGACGAACGTTGGGAAGCCGTCATCTCGCTCAACCTGTCGGCCGCCTTCTATGCGATCAAGGCGGTAGTGCCGGCGATGAAGGCGCAGGGCTGGGGCCGCATCATCAACATCGCGTCGGCGCACGGGCTGGTGGCGTCACCCTTCAAGGCGGCCTACGTGGCGGCCAAGCACGGCATCATGGGGCTGACCAAAACGGTGGCGCTGGAGGTCGCCGAACAGGGCATCACGGTCAACGCCATCAGTCCCGGGTATGTGTGGACGCCGCTGGTCGAGAAACAGATCCCCGACACGGCACAGGCGCGCGGCCTGAGTGAAGAGGCGGTGGTGCGCGACGTGCTGCTTGCCGCCCAGCCAACCAAGAAATTCGTCTCGGTCGAGGAGATGGCGGCGGTCGCCGTCTTCCTGTGCAGCGACGGCGCCGCGTCGATCACCGGATCGGCGATGCCGGTGGACGGCGGGTGGACGGCGCAATGAGCGGCCGGCGTGCCGCAAAATCCGCGGACAACCGCAAGCATGTAAACTTGGCACTGCAGGGTGGCGGCGCCCATGGCGCCTTCACCTGGGGCGTGCTCGACCGGATTTTCGAGGATGGCCGGCTGGAAGTCGCCGGCATCTCCGGGACTTCGGCCGGGGCGATGAACGCCGTCGCCGCGGCGGACGGACTGATGCGCGACGGCGCTGACGGCGCCCGCGCGGCACTAGAGCATTTCTGGCGCAATATGAGCGAGAAATCCCGGCTCAACCCGGTTCGGCGGCTGCCTTTCGATATGCTAATGGGCAACTGGAGCCTCGACCATTCCCCCAGTTACCACGTCTTCGACGCCCTGACGCGAATGGTATCGCCCTATCAGTTCAATCCGCTCAACATCAATCCGCTCAGCCAGGTGCTGGAGGAGTGCGTCGACTTCGACCGGGTGCGCAGCTGCGATGTCATGAAGGTGTTTGTCTCGGCGACCGATGTGGAGACCGGTCGGGTCAAGGTCTTCGACCGCGCCCGCCTGACGGCCGACATGGTGATGGCATCGGCCTGCCTGCCGTTTCTGTTCCAGGCTGTGGAAATCGACGGCGTGCCCTACTGGGACGGCGGCTATATGGGCAATCCGGCACTGTTTCCGCTCTATTCGGGAACCGACTGCGCCGATATCGTCGTCGTGCAGATCAATCCGGTCGAGCGCAAAGGCGCGCCGCGCACGCCGCAGGAGATCACCAATCGCATCAACGAAATAAGCTTCAACGCGAGCCTTCTGAAGGAACTCAGGGCTATCGATTTTGTGCGGCGGCTGATCGAACAGGGCAAGCTGTCGGAAGACGACTATCGCAAGGTGCGGGTCCACATCATCGAGAACCAGGAGGAGATGAAACCGCTCGGCGCTTCCTCAAAGCTCAACGCCGAGTGGCGATTCCTCACGCATCTCAGGGACCTCGGCCGGGAGACGGCCGGGCATTGGCTGGCGCGAACGTTCAGTGACATCGGCAACAGGTCCACCGTCGACCTGCGTGCTATGTTCCAGGGCATTGGCGCCGAACATCATGGGTGATGACAATCCGGGCCTGCTATGTAATGGAGCGGCATGGCTGGTGGTTGCGCCGGAAAAAGAGATTTCTCAAAGAGGGCAAAGCCCGCTGAGGATTTGTCCGATGCCCGTACGGGCACCCGTGTGGCCGGGCGGTCAACCCGGCCAATGCGCCTCTACTGGTCGGCGTCGTCAAAAACGCCCTTTTCCTTGACAATGCCAAAGGTGACCTCGCCGCGCTCAAGACCGATGTCCTGCAAGTGGTAGTTGGACATCGCCGTCAGCACTTCGTGTTCCGGACGGTTGCGTCGCCTGGAGCGGCGTCTGCGAAAGATGTTGAACCTGTTCCACATGATCTTACCAATTCTGACTGAGCCTGTTTTTGCACGTCTTGTTCTTTGGTCAACGATGAGCGTCATTACCGTTGGCTCCCTGGACTGACCGATCGGACAATCCGGCCTTACAATCGCCGTTTGTCGCCTTCGTTTGACGTCCCCCATGTAGGAAGCCGTCGTTTCATGTATGTTTCTCCACCGGCATGACAGTGTTTCATTTGTTTCAGTTCGGTTCAGTCTCACTGCTCGATATCGAAAGCCCGATTGCGTCCGTTTGCTGGGTCCGCGAAGGGGAAGACACCGCATGGGGTGCCTTTCCTTGGGAGGATGTCATCAAGGCTGGCCACCGCTAACCCCGACGACAACTGATGCTTCGGCTTCCAATGCCTAGAAACTAGACGCAACAGGCTCAGGTCTCTGTGGGAAATGTCACGGTTTTAAAAAAAATACTTGGTCCGTTCCGGAACAGGTGCTCAAAACGTGCTGCTGTTGCGGATTCTAATGTTGATTTTTATTGCATTTGGCGCGTTTCAACGCTGACTTGTACTTGAGCCGGACGACAGTCCGAAACCGTCACCGGCTCGCTGGCGTGGATGTGCTGCGATCGTTAGATCTCGATGTCCATGATCAGCGTCTTGCGGCTGTCGGCGAGCCGGGTTTTCACGATCTCGCGGACATCCGCATAAATCATCGGACTCAGCGACATCTTCTGGGCGGAGAGCCAGTAATCGAGTTCGTTGATGCCCCAGGATACGAACAGGATGTTCCGTTTCTTGTCCTTGTAGGTGAAGTTGAAGGCTCCCAACGCCATGCTGACGATCTCGCCGGTGGCCTCGGCACTGCCGATCTGGAAGTTGCCGCCGGTCATCTGCGACGTTTCCATGTCGAACAGCTTGATACGGTTGTCGCTGTCGGCAAGCTCACCGAGCACCTTGATGGCGGACTCGATGATCTTGAACTGGTTGCCGGTCGCCACCTGGGCGAGGGTGGTAAGCACGACCTTGTCGAAGCTGCCATTGCCTTTCATCTGATGGCTCGCCTGGAACGGTGCGGCTTCGCGGGTCCAGCCCATGGCTCCGAGGATGCGCATATAGGTGTCGAACCAGGCCGCGCGTTCGGTGACGGGGTCGGCCTTCTTGTCGGCGGCCCGCTGTGCGAACAGCGTCGACAGCAGCACGTCTTCCTTCTGACCCGGAGTCAGATTCTCGACGAACGAGATAACGCTCGAGGCGCCGACAGCGGCCTGCAGCGCCTGCTGTCCGGTGGCGATCCCGGAATCCGGATCGAAGGCGTCCCCGGAACGGGTCACCGGAACCGCAAAGGCCGAGCCGTCGGCCCTGCGGCCCCGCATGGCCCGCGGCGCCGCAAGTTCGATCGATTTCAGGAAGGCCAGCCGTTCGGCCAGGGTCTGTGGCGCGCGTTGCGGCAATGGTGAAATCGCCGGTAGCGGTGTGTCGCGAAAAGCCCTGGGCCAGGTCGCGTTGGTGCCGCGGGTGTCGACATGGGTGAACGTGTTGTATCGCCCGATTCCGCCCTGGAACAGGCCCTCCTTGTCGCGCAGCCAGCGCAGCGCCGTGGCGACTTCGGCGGGATCTGTGCCGGAGACCTTGAAGTCGAGCGCCGAGAATTGCATGTGCTGGCTGCCCTCGGCGCCGTCGATGCAGGTGTTGTAGGCGGGCGCGCGGTAGGCATTGGTGATCACGATGGATTTCCCCAGCCGGTCGCGCAGGTGGTCGAGGATCCAGGCGGTCTGGATCATGTTGCTCCACAGGCTGCGCGGCGGGTAGGTGTTCTTGCCGGCGCAGGCGCCACCCGGTGCGCTGTGGGCGCCGCCGAGAACCAGGAACTCGTCGGTCCCGAAATTCGCCAGATTGAGCGACCGGATAAAAGCGTCGAAATCGGCATAGTCGGGCCAGCTCAGCGCTGCGGTCGCATCGCGAAACCCGGCGCCGCGTTGCTTGGCGGCCAGGATGGCCTCGATTTCGCTATCGGAGATCTGGTCGTTTTCATCGCCTTCGTCGGCCTCCATGCCGGCGACACCGGCCGGCACCGACGCTGCGGATACGCCGGTTGCCGCGGGGGCGTGTGACGGTTTTGACGCGCTGACCTGCAGGGTAAATGGTCGGTCGGTGACGAAATTCGGATCGCGCAGCAACTGCTCGAACAGTTGCGGCGTCTGGCTGGCGCTGCCGATGCTGGCATCGATGGCTTCGCGGAAGGCATGGTAGTCGCCATTGAAGCGTCCACCGTCCCAGACATCCAACAGCGCGCCGGTGAAAGCGCCGTTTTGCGGTCCGTCCATCGCAAACTGCGTATCCTTGCAGGCGCCGAGATTGAGCACCGAAGCGCGGATCGGGCTGGAGAGCGGCGAGGTCAGCACGCTTTCCTTGAGCGCACTGTAGGACCGTGACGCTTCCCGGTATGCCGCCTCGTTGGCGCGCCAGACCCGCTCCTCGACGAACAGCGGCATGGCGCGGACCGTCGGACTGACGGTCATGCGGCGGCCGAACAGCGTCGCCGGTGCCGTCGGACCAAGCCGCACCATGGAGCCGGAATGACAGGTGTCCGGGACGACCAGGACCCGCACGCCGGGCCGGAACTTGGTCCACAGCATGTAGAGCTCGTCATCGGCGAGCTGGAAGTCGAAGAGACACAACGTCTCGTCCATTTTCTCGTCGCCGTCGTGATCCTCATCCTGATTGAAGTCGGGAATGCGCCCGCCATGCGCGGAAATCGTGAACAGGAACATGTCGCCGGGCTTCAACTCCGAGGCGGCGCGTTCGATTTCGGAGACGACGTTGGCGCGGGTGCCGTCTTGGGTCAGCAGGAGTGTCGGGGCGAAGCCTTCCGCTTCCGCAAGGTCGCGCATCGCATGGGCGTCCGCCTCGCAGGCTTTCAAGGCGCCGTCCCAGCCGTCATAATGGCCCGGGTCGACCGTATTGAGCCCAACATGCAGCGACTGCCCCTTCGGTTGCCCGCCGGCAATCACCGCCGCGCTTTGCAGTGCTTCCGTCAGTTGCATGAACGAACCGAACGGGCCACCAAAAATCCTTGAGGATCCGCTGCGGGTGTTGGCGATACGCCGGATTTCCCGGTCGAACTTGGCCGCCACGTCGGCGTAGCCCTCGTTGATCGGGTGCAGGCCGTCATGCCACCGGTGGTCTCCGACGACGCCGCGGCAATCGATATAGAGGACGTGCGGCATGGCGTTGGCCAGCCGCCGCAAGCGCCGGTTGAAATGGTTCATCATGCTGGCGGCGACGGCTTTCTGCAGGTTCTTGTCGCGAATGCCGCGCGACTCCATCGGTTTGCCGAGCCAACGGTCGTTGTCCGGGACCGGAAAGTCATAGCCGTGGCACATCACCGTCACATGCGGGAACAGGTCGTGCACCTGGCGGAACATGCGTCCATAGTGCTTCAGCGAGTCGTCCAGCAGTGTCTCGAATGAGGGCAGCAGGTAGTCGTCCGGGTCGAGATCCGGGTCGAACTCCTCGAGATGCGAGGCGAGGGCGCCGCCTGCCAACAGGTCGTTGCCGCCGCCGGACAGCAGCAGGATGTCGGCGCCGGTCTCGCGCAAAGCGCCCACATACTCTTGCTTGTCGGCCATACGGTTCAACAGATCTCCGGCGGCGCCAAGCGAATGGACGGCGTATTCGTCCATCAGATGATCGATCGTATCCTTCAAAAGCAGCGGGTACTGGAACCAGCTGTCGCCCTCCGAAACGATGATGGGACCGTTGTAGCCCCGGGCTATCTTTCGCTGGTATTTGTTCTGGCGGTTCATCCGGGCGAACCAGTTGGCGGAACTGAGCGCTCCTGCGGCGCGCTGTGCGGCATTGGCGCCGCGCGGTATCTGAACGGTTGCCGGATTCAATTTGAAGCGTGGCGCGAACGCCCCCGACTGATCCTCGTCGATGATGAAGTAGTCCGCAAACTCCTGCTCGTCAGCCTCCAGGTTGGCCATTTTTGCCATCAACTGTTCGGCGGTGATCTTGGTCATTTCCAGCTCCTATACGGCTTCATGCCTTGCGGTAGTTGCGGATGCTTTCGAAAATGCTGGACACGATGGTCGGGTCGTTGTTGAGAGTGGCGCGTCGCACCGGTTCGGAGTCCGGTTTTTGAGACTCGAAGCGGTTGAGCAAATAGACCGCCGATGGCGCCACGAATGTCTTGTCGGTGACGGTTTCGGTCATGCCGAGAAATGGACGCGGCTTGCGGTAGATCGGCGCGACAGCGCCGTTGCCGGCTGTGCGATCGACGGCGCGATCCTCGAAAGCGCGCGACACCAGGTGCAGGATCGATTTGCTGTAACTGCCGAAGTGAATCCGATCCTGAAGCTCGTCTGTCGGCACGTAAATGCGGGCGCGGGGCTCGGCCTGCATCTCCAGCAAGGGCTGGACCACAGGTTTTTCGGACCGGCTCGAGCGCTTCTTCTTGCCCGTCAATCCCCAGTTCAGCGCGTTGATGAACGGCAGCAGCAGTTTTCCGGCACGTGGCAGGCCAATGGCCGGATGGACCAGATGCAGCGTATCGAAATAGTCATTGGCCCGGCGTCCCTCGAAGCGGCGGGCATCGGGCGTCGCGCCCCGGGCATCCTCCTCCAGAAGCGCCAGCATTTCGTGTACGACCAGGGCTCCGGCTCCTTCGGCCACGATATGCAACTCGCAACCGGTCCGGTCCTTCAGCTCCATGAGCTCCGCCAGAAACGTGCCGACATGGCCGAATTCCTCCGGATCGCTCCAGTCAGGGTCGTCGGGCTCGAAAGGCAACTCGCCGGCGCCGCGGACGGCGCGCCTGGCGCTCATCTCGATGTCGCGCCAGATGGCGCGTCCGATGCCGCGCACCTGACCTTCGATCAGCTCGTCGAGATGATCGGCGTGTCGACCGGCTTGTTTCTTGCTGCTTTCAAACAGGTCCTGAAAGACAGCCATCGATTGCTCGGCGAGGCTGTTGCACCAGAAGATGTTGTATGGATAGAGACCCAGGTCCTTGATCGTATTCTTGCGTCGCACGGCGGCTGAAAACGCCGGTTTGATCCCTTCGAAACTGCCGGAGATCCATACCAGCAGGCCCTTGTACAGCCCACTGTCATCCGCGGCATTCGCCTTTGGATCCAGATGGCCGGCGAGATAGGTGCGTGTGCGCTTCCAACCGTTGTCAAACGAGGGGTAGGAACCGGTCGCGACGTGGAACCCATCGTCCAGGTGCATGTAATGCCCCACCAGTTCGAAGCACGGAATGGATCCGCTACGGGCAGGGCCCGTTATACCCTTGGTGCCCTGTTCGCCGATCGAGGCATCGAAAGCCGAAGGCGCGTAGACGCCAAGGCGAAGCACCCAACTGTCGATGACATTGTGCGCCCAGTCTGCGTAAGACCACAACGCGATGCCAGCCTGATCTCTGTAGCCGCCCCACGCCTTGCCCCAGGAGTTCAGGACATGGAAGCCGTTTTCGTCGTAGCCGGTCAGCACGAATGCGTGGGCGCCGGTCTTGCCTAGTTTGGGTGGCCAGGTGATGACGCCGCCATTGCCCGGCGCCGCGTCGCCCCAGCCGTCGTGGATGTTCGCCGTGGTGAGCACCGCACCGGCTTCGTTGAGCGCCGCATGGAAATGGTTGAGGATCGATGCCAGGCGATAGTAGGCGCCGACGCTGATTTCCCGAGCTTTCTTCGCCTGTTCCACCGTTGGAAATCGTCGATGGCGATCGGGACTGTTTTCGAAAAACCCGATGCTCTGCCATCGGTGCGGTTCATTCGGGCTGGCGGTTTCGGGCCAGTCAAGGCAAACGCCGTGGTGATAGAAGCCCTTGATGGCGGAGCGCAGAGTCCGTATTCCCTCCGGGCCTCCATGTTCGCTTTCGACTTCGGGATACCGGTCGTGAAAGTACGCCATCATATAGAGCATGTCGGCGCTCACGATGTTGCTGCGCGCTTCGCCGTTCAAATTCGCCGCCTGCTGCGATTGACCGCTGCGCCTCAGCGATTGCAGGTTGCGCTGTATGTCTATGAGATTGGCCAGTGCGTAACCGACGCAGCGCCCGTCACCGCGTTGGTGGCGCACGCCGAATATCGGTAGCAAAAGGCCGGTTTCTGGATCATGCTGCGTCAGAGCCGGGTCGATCGAAACCGCGTCCGACAGCACGGACAGGTTGGGAACGTAGTTTTGGTCGCGCAAATCAACCCAGTCCGAGCGCACGCCTTGTTCACTGTAAAACTCGGGTTTGGTTGTTGACATTGACCTCAGCACAACCGAGAACTGAATTGGATTTATCTTACAGTCATAAACCTTCTTTCTAATATAACTTATAGTAAAACTACGAAAGATTAAATTATTATTTCGTGGATACCTCGCTCACTGACCCAGCTCTGCGGCCGTGTCGTCATGGCGCAAGGTATCGATGCGGTTCCGTCGCCGGGACTACCGAGAGACCGGCGCTTGCCCTGGAGACACTGATGGATGTGGGTTTTAGCCCGAGCGGTGATCCGCGTTGAAGATGGCGGCCGCGATCAGCCACCGTCCGTCGGGCTGTCGCCGGAACTTAAGCACCTGCCGCCCGTATTGTCGGGCTTCCCCGCCGTCGGGCGCGTCAAGAACGCGTATGAAGTGGGAAACCAAAATGGCTAGATTGCCGCTTCCCTCGACCTCGTTGTCGAGTATTTCGAAGCGCTTGATCCTGGGCCATTCGCGCATCCATCGCCGGAGCGCGTCATGGCCCACAACATCAGGCAAATCAGGGGGCATCAGCCGGGCGTCATCGGTCCAATGCACAAGCCAGTCGTCGAAATCTTCGTCAGGAATGTCGTGCAACGTCTCCTGAAACCGCTCGACGATAGTGTTGATATCCTGCTGCGCCAATCCGCCATTAGTCATATCGAAACCTCCTGCTCGAGCACTATGATTGTCAGGGCTGTTTAAAGTCATCCAGTATGCAGCATTGTATCCGCACGAAATAGAAAGTCCCGACGTTGCAACGATGGATTTTGGCTATGTGTCATCATGATGTGGAGACCCAGAGATCCACCGAGGGCGTAGTCGACCACAACCGGAGTTCATCAGCGCAGCTGGGCATTGTCAAAAGCAGGGAGCCGCCGATTCGAGCGCTTGCGGGTCGCCTCAATTGCGTCGAGCTGGAGATGTGGATCGTTGGACTGTCGGCGACCGCGCAAATGCATCGCAATCGGGCGTATGTACGTGTCTGCGACCTGCGTGAAGGTTACCGCAGTCCGGCGCGATTTACGAAAAGCCCGGTTGTATTCATAGTGTGAAAAAAAATACTGAAATCTTCGATTGGGGGAGGGGACAATGGCGTCTGACCGGTTTGCTTCGGCCGTGACTTCGAACGCCATGATGGCAGTCGTGACAACTGGCAACGGGGGCTATGACAAGCTGGTCTACCGTGAGGTGCCGGTGCCTGAACCCGGGCCCGGCGAGGTGTTGCTACAGGTTCTGGCGGCGGGCATGAACAACACTGAGGTCAACACGCGAGTCGGCTGGTACTCCGCTTCGGTCACCGGAAGTACAGAGCATATGGCAGACCGTCAGGCGCGGGATGGTGCGCCGAAATCCGATGGCGGCTGGAATCGCGCAACGCCCTTTCCCTTCATCCAGGGGACCGATTGCTGCGGGCGCGTTGTCAAAACCGGGCACCAGGTCAATGGGGCTCTGCTCGGTGAGAGGGTTCTGGTGCGGGCCTGCATGCGCCCAGACGGGTTCGAAAGCATGAATACGCTGTGGATGGGCTCGGACTTCGACGGCGCCTTCGCACAATTCGTCAAAGTGCCGGCCGAGGAGGTTTTTCCGATCGCCTGCGACTGGACCGACACGGAACTCGCCACGATCCCCTGTTCCTACGGGACAGCCGAAAACATGTTGCACCGGACCGGTGTGGCTCAAGGTGAACGGGTGCTGATCACCGGCGCGTCGGGCGGCGTCGGATCCGCCGCGGTGCAACTGGCCAAACGTCGCGGTTGCCATGTTCTGGCCGTCACCGGACCGGGCAAGGCAGAGCGGATCCGGTCGATCGGTGCGGACCGGGTGATACATCGGGACGACGATATCGTCGCCGCCCTGGGTCGTGAAGCCGTCGATGTCGTCGTCGACAACGTGGTCGGCCAAGGTTTTCCGGTCATGCTGGAGATCCTAAAAAGGGGCGGTCGCTACACCTCGTCGGGCGCGATCGCCGGGCCGCTGGTCACTCTGGACATCCGTGACATGTATCTGAAAGACATCACACTGGTGGGATGTACGGCCTGGGACGAGCCGGTTTTCCCCAACCTCGTTTCCTACATCGAAGCAGGCGACATCCGGCCACTGGTCGCCAGGACATATCCGCTCGGGCAAATTGCCGATGCACAGAAGCAATTCATGAAGAAGCAGCATTTCGGCAACTTCGTCCTGGTGCCGCCGCAGCCGTAAGCCGGTTTTAGAGCATGCGATTGGCCGCAGCGGGGCGGCCAGCTTGCGTCCCGTGACAATACGGACGCCGGACGTCATCCGCTAATCGCGTCGGACCATCGTTGACTGGCATTGGCGATTAAAATCCTTATATGATGAACGAACGTTCGCTCGTTTTAACTTCAATAGTGTTGAACGTGCATCCGCATCAAATCCGACGGCAAGGGTTTCGACATGGCGCCTAAGATTGATCTTCTGAACATTCTGCACGCCTTCCGGGGGCGGATCGGCCTGACCTGGGGCATCGTCCTTGTCGAAAACGTGCTGATTGCCCTGATCCCACTGTTTGTCGGGATGACCATAGACGGACTTTTGGCCGGCACGCTGCAGGAACTTGGGTTTTTGGTGGCTGTTCTGATCGCCGCCGTCGCCGTCGCCGTCATTCGCAGGCTCTATGACACCCGGACCTACGGTACCATCCGCCTGCGCTTGGGATCCGAACTGCAGAAACGGTCCGCCCACCTCCAGGTGTCCAAACGCAGTGCACGCATCGATATGTCCCGTGAACTTGTCGATTTCCTGGAGCACGAGGCGCCGGACCTCATCACCGCAGTTATCCAGATCACGGTCAGCCTCGTGATTCTTGCCTATTTTGAGACATGGCTCGCCGTCTCTTCGATACTGGTATTGCTCGCCATGCTGCTGCTTTACGGTTGCTTCCACGGCCGGTTCTATCGACATAACGCCCGGCTCAACGAGCAGCGCGAAAAGCAGGTGGACATCCTGCATGGAGGAGACCGACTGGGAATTTTCAGGCACCTGCGCGCCCTTCGTCGGCACGAGGTTTCGCTTTCCGATACCGAGGCTTTCCTCTATGGCGGCATCTTTTTGCTGCAGATCGCATTCATTGCGTTCAACCTTTATGTCGGGGCCGGTATCGAAGGTGTCACGGCCGGTGAGATATTTTCGATTGCGACCTATTCCTGGGAGTATGTCGAAGCGGCGCTTATGCTTCCTATCGTGCTGCAAAACTGGTCTCGCTTGAGCGAAATCACCAACCGGATCAACAGGATCGACAGCGCCTCCGTTGCGTGAGGTCGGATTATGGCGTCGCAAGCCACAGACTATCGCAGCTCCGACGACCTCGACATCCGAATGTCAGATTTACGCTCTATGATTCAGGTCTCGTTTTTGATTCGGCTTGACCCGGAGATTTGTCATGAAGTCTGTCACCCGATGGCTGCTGCTCTTATTCGCCGTCGGCCTCATCCCGACTGCCGGCGCTTTCGACCGGATCACAACCGATGCGCTGCGAATGTGCCACGACTACATCTGGGACACTCCCGAATTCAAGGATCTGCCGAACGCGGCTATTTCAGTGTTTCCCGGGTCCCTGGACGGCAACACGATTGTTGTCAACTGGAATGTGAACTGGGACCAACCAACCGTCAGAGCGGCCGGGAATTGCACGGTGATCAACGGCACCTTGGAAGGCTTCGAGGATTATACGAAGCAGCGTTAAGTCTCCATCCACACAGTATCAAACTGTTTAGTTTTGATTGGTTAGTCTGGGGCGTCCGAAGCTCTAGCTGAAGACTGGGGTCGATCCACTACAGTGATCGACTGCCCAGTCCGGTACTGCTGTGCGAGCACCGTCGCCAGTTCCAGCGAAGGGGGAAATGCATGCCGATATCGGGACCATCCCTGGAAGCACCGGCTGATCTGCTTCGATTGTTGGATCGGGGGCTGCGGACAGATCCCGACGGTTGCGCGCTGTATTCGCTTGAAGTCCAGTGGACCTGGCGGGAGCTTGAGGAACTGAGCGGCCGGCTGGCCCGGCACTATCTCGGGCTGGGATTGCAGCCCGGTGGCAGGGTGGCATCGCTGATGCCGAACCGCGGTGCACTGGTCGTTCACTACCTGGCCTGCATCAAGGCGGGGCTCGTGGCGATGCCGTTGAATTACCGGTACCGACACAGCGATCTCGATCATGCCCTGGGCCTGGCGAAACCGTCATTGTTGCTAGCCCACGGCGAACGGACCGCTGACCTCGCCGCCAGCCAGCGGGTCGCCGATCTTCCCCTGGGGATTGTTTCCTTTGAGGAATCGCTTGGATCAGGACCGCGCCTTGAAGACCTCATCGAACGGCCTGCCCCGCAAATCGACCTGCCGGTGCCTGATCGCGATGCGCCTGCTCTCATCTTTTTCACCTCCGGATCCACCGGCAAACCGAAGGGAACCACCCACAGTCTCAACACGTTCGGCTGGATGGTTGCCAGCAATGCGGGGGCGCTGGACCTCACCGAAAAGGATGTCGTGACACCCTGTTCCTGGATTTCGCATACGGCTTCGCTTCGCCTGACGCTGTCGGCCCTTTGGGCCGGTGCGCAAGCCAATGTCGCGTCCAGTTTCGATGCCGACGGACTGTTGCCGCTGCTTCGCCGGACTGCACCGACGATCATGCTGATCCTGCCGGCAACGCTTGCCGCTCTCGTCCATGACCATGGGGCGCAAGCCGCCGACTTCCGCTCACTTCGCATGCTGATGGCCGCCGGCGATCGGTCCCCGGAAGAACTGCGACAGGCGGTCCTCGATCTGGCTGGGATACCGATCAGCGGGCTTTATGGATTGACCGAACTCGGGACGACACACATCAACAGAAGGCATGCCGCCGACAAATCGGGATCCATCGGCTCCATCAATCCTGGTTACACGTCTTCGTTGCGGGACCCGGACGGAAACGAAGTGCCGGTCGGGGAGGACGGGCGTCACTGGGTGCGCGGCCCGACCGTCATGCTCGGCTATTGGGAGGATGAGAATGCGACGCGCGAGGCGATCCGCGACGGCTGGTTCGACACTGGCGACATATTGCGAGTGGATGCTGACGGAGATTTCTGGTTTCGCGGCCGCAGCAAGCAGATCATCGTCCATGACGGCTCCAATATCAGTCCCGGCGAGGTCGAGGACGCGTTGATGGCGCATCCGGCGGTCGAGAACGCCGGCGTGGTCGGCGTTCATGATGCGGTTCATGGCGAGGACGTCTGGGCCTATGTGTGCCTGAAGCAAGGTGCGCCGCGCCCCTCCATGCAGGACATCATCCGATTCGCCCGTGAACGGATCGGCTATAAGGCACCGGACGTCGTAACCGTACTCGATGCTTTGCCGCTCAGCATATCGGGAAAGCTCGACCGGACCGCGCTCAAAAAAATAGCCGCTGAACGGGCCGGTCTGGAACACCCCGGCTGACGCAGCTTTCGGTCGTGTGCCGCTCGTTGACTTCCGGTAGTCGCGCGATAAGGTTTGCTGTGTGGGAGCAGCGCGTGACGGTCGAAAGTGCATTGAGCCTTGTGGCAATCGTAGCAGGCATCTTCGGCGTCGCCGTTCTGATCGGGCTCGGCCTGCTGATCGCCCACAGGATTCGTCAGGAGGCGCAGCCGGCGAAGTCCGATGATGAGGCCGATCCACCGGCAACTTGACCGCGTATTTCAGGCGCGTTTCGGCATAGCAGAAGTCGATAGGGATCTTGGCGCTGCCGCCGACCTGTTTCAGCTATCTTTCAGACACTTCATCAGGCTTGCAAATCCAGCACGGAAATGCGCTGGATGCTGATAACTTTTTGCAAACCTTCATCTAGTCAATGTTTTGCTAAAGATTGGAAAATTCTTAATATTTGAAATCTGAACTGGCGTAGTTCATGTTGAAGACTAGTATTTCTTACAGTGGGTGAAATATAAAATACGTCTAAAATACGCGGAGTTTTCCATTAGCGCAGACGCTTTGTTGACGTGTCGTTTGCACCCTTCGGGAATACCCCGCGGCGCTGAACACGTCGCTCAGACCCCTACGGCCACACCGGCATCTGATGGAGGCTGACATGAAAGTGTTCGACATTCTTGCTGCGGCGATCCTGGTAACGGTCTTCACGGCTCAGACAACCCGGGCGGGGACGCTGGAAGCGGTCCGCGACCGGGGCACGGTCCTGTGTGGAGTGAGCCTCGGCGTGCCTGGCTTTTCCGACAGGAAAGCGGGTGGCAAATGGGCCGGGCTTGATGTCGACACCTGCCGTGCGGTCGCAGCCGCGGTGCTGCAGGATGCCGACCAGGTGACGTATGTCGGTCTGTCACCGAAAGAGCGGTTCACTGCGCTCCAGTCCGGTGAAATCGACCTGCTGGCGCGAAACACCACCTGGACCTTGCTGCGCGATACGGCGCTCGAGCTCAACTTCGTAGGTACGACCTTCTATGACGGGCAGGGATTCATGGTGCGTGGCGATCTGGGCCTGCTCAGCGCCAGCGAGCTCGACGGCGCCGTGGTTTGTGTCGCGCTCGGTACCACGACAGAACTGAACCTCTCAGATTACTTCAAAGCCAACGATATGGAGCTGCGGGCGGTCCATTACGAGAACTCGCGCGATGCGGCGGTCGCCTATGAGCGGGGCAATTGCGATGCGACGACCTTCGACCGTTCGGCGCTGGCGGCGTTCCGCAGTGAGTTCAGCGAGCCGGAGGCTCATATCATTCTGCCTGACATCATTTCGAAGGAACCGCTGGGTCCGGTTGTGCGGCACGATGACGACCAGTGGTTTGATATCGTCAAATGGACCGTGTTTGCGCTGTTCCAGGCCGAGGAATCGGGCGTGACCACATCCAATGTCGACGACATGAGATCCTCCAATGACCCGACCATCCAGCGCCTGTTGGGTGTTTCGGGTGATATGGGCCGTCAATTGGGCGTATCCGACGACTGGGCGTACCAGGTGGTCAAACAGGTGGGCAATTATGGGGAAATCTACGAACGCAATGTCGGCCCGGATACGCCGCTCGGCCTGCAACGTGGTTTGAATGCCCTTTGGACGGATGGCGGGCTGCAATATGCCATGCCGTTCCGTTGAGACCTGAAGGAAGGACACAGTGAAAGCTCTAAAGGTATTTTCTGCTGCCGTACTCGCTCTGATTGTCGCTATTCCAACGATCCTGGCGGGGACGCTTGACGATGTGAGGGAAAGGGCCGTTCTGCGTTGCGGTGTCAGCCAGGGTCTCCCCGGCTTTTCCGACAGGAATTCAGAGGGCGAGTGGACCGGGCTGGATGTCGACACCTGCCGTGCCGTGGCTGCCGCGGTGCTGCAGGATTCGAATTTGGTTACATTTGTTGGTGTTTCACCCAAGGAGCGATTCACGGCGCTCCAGTCCGGCGAAATCGATCTGCTGGCACGAAACACCACCTGGACCCTGCTGCGCGACACGGCGCTTGAGATCAACTTCACCGGCACGACTTTCTATGACGGACAGGGTTTTATGGTTCGGAGCGATCTGGGCCTGAACAGCGCCAGCGAACTCGACGGCGCTGTGGTTTGTGTCGCCCTTGGAACCACCACCGCCCTTAACCTTTCCGATTACTTCAAATCGAACGGTCTGGATCTGAGGGCCTCTCAATTCGAAAACCCGGTGGAAGCCGCCTCCGCCTATGAGCGTGGCAATTGTGATGCCATGACCTATGATCGTTCGGCACTGGCGGCGTTTCGCAGCGAATTCGGCGAGCCGGACGCCCATATCATCCTGCCCGACATCATATCCAAGGAGCCTTTAGGTCCGGTGGTGCGTCACGATGACGACCAGTGGTTCGACATTGTCAAATGGACTGTGTTTGCTCTGCTGCAGGCGGAGGAATCGGGGGTGACCGCCGCAAATATCGACGACATGAAGTCCTCGAACGATCCGACCATCCGTCGGTTGCTTGGCCTGTCAGGCGATATGGGCCGTCAATTGGGCATATCGGATGACTGGGCGTATCAGGTGGTCAGGCAGGTTGGCAATTACGGTGAAGTCTATGACCGCAATGTCGGGCCGGACACACCGCTAGGCCTGCAACGCGGGTTGAACGCCCTTTGGACAGACGGCGGTTTGCAATACGCCATGCCGTTCCGTTGAGGCCGGGAGAGATCCGATCAAAAGAAGACAGATCATCTGGACGCTTCGCCGCATCCTCATTGTCATAATGATCCTGTCCTCGCTTGCCGTCGCCGTGGCGCTCTATTGGGTCACGGCGATTTATCAGCAGTTTGCCATCCAAAACCAGAACGATTTCACGGCCTCGACGCTGGTGCATCTGGTCCATCAGGCCGTCGAGAATGAACACGAACGGAAGGTGACGCCCTTTATCGACGAATGGTCGCGGCTTTCGACCCTGGTGCGCGGCATGAAGGACAATGATGCTGAAAGGGCGCGTATCGCCGCCAATCGAATGATGCTGACGCTTGAGGTCGCCGAAGGACGGGTCAAGCTGCGCAACGTGATTATCTACTCTAAAGACATGCAGCCGGTGGCAGCGGCTGACAAGGGCAGTGGCGACAGTATCGCCGGACTGCCGCCGTTTATCGAGACGTTGCGGGAGCGAGATATCCGTGCACAGCGCCAGATCACCTCGATGCTGTGGCGCAATGCGGAAGGCCGACCGCTCTACAGCACGGTGGCGCCGATAGGCGGGTTCCAGGTTGCCGGCTTCGTCGAATTCGTGTCCGATCCCGTGGCGGATCTGGCGATCGTTGGCGACGCGGTCCAGGGGAACTTCCGCTTGGAGGACATACACGGCGATACGCTGCTCGAAATTAACGACGCGGATTTGGCAGTCGTGCCCGATCGCAATCTGGATACCATGCGCGCCGAGATATTGGATGCGGCTGGAGATGTTTGGGCCCATGCCGTACTGACCCGTGATGTCTCTGGGTTCCATGTGGCGGTCGGGCAATTGCGTAATCGTGCCCTGTGGATCGTCGCCGCGGCCATTCTCGGCATTGTGATTATCGGTTGGCTGGCACTGCGTCTTTCCGTGCTGAGCCGGTTACGCGGATTTGCGGTCGCGACCGAGCAGCTGGCCGAAGGCCAAACGGATGTCGACATTCCGTCGACCGGCCCGGACGAGTTCAAGTATATGCGTACGTCTCTGGAATCGTTGAAGAAAGCCGTGGCGGAGAGAGAACATGCGACCGCTGCGCTGCGGCGCAGCGAAGAGCGCTTGAAGGCGATCATCGACAATTCTCCGAGTGCCATAAACCTCAAAGATCCGGAGGGGCGTTACACCCTCGTCAATGCCTCGACAGCCGCCGATCAGGGAGTTGAACCGGAGGCGATGATCGGCATGACGGCTTTCGACCATATGCCGCGCAGAATCGCTGAGCTGGTGGCCGCGCAGGAAGCTGAGGTGCTGAAAACCGGGCAGGTGTCCGAGAGCGAGCTGGAAATGCCATCGGGCCGCGACGGCACCCGCGTGGTGCTGATGGTCAAATTCCCGGTGCTCGACGCGAATGGTGCGACGATGGCTGTTGGGACCATCGCCAGCAACATCACCGAGCGCAAACAGTCCGAAAAGGCTCTTGTCGCGGCCCGCGAGCGGGCCGAAGAACAGGCAAAGCTGCAGCGGATCATCCTGGACAATATCGGCCAAGGCATCTTGGTTTTCGGCACCAACGGCCAGCCAGCGCTGTGGAACGACCTGGCGACAAAACTCACCGGATGGTCGGACGGTCTCCTGTTGAAAAAACTGACTCTGGAACAGGCTACGGATTTTCAGCGCACGAAATACGACATCGACCAAAAAATCCTGGATCAAGTCGATGCGTTCCAGCGTCGGGTGTCAGCCGGCCAGCGCGATTTTGTCGTGACCTATCAACGCGCCGCCTTGGATTCGGACGGCTGGGTTCAGGTCAGCCTGCGCTGCCTGTCCGATGGCATGGTGGTCCAAACCTATCAGGACATCACCAATCTGCATCTTGCCATCGAAACGGCACAGCACGCTCAGAGGGCGGCGGAGGAGGCGAACCGTGCAAAGTCCGATTTTCTGTCGAACATGAGTCATGAGTTGCGAACGCCGCTCAACGCGATCATCGGCTTCACGGAGTTCGTGGTCGAAAACGACGAGGAACCGATATCGGAGGAACAGCATGCCTCTTTATCGCAGGTGCTGAAGGCCGGACGGCATTTGCTGGTATTGATAAACGATGTGCTTGACCTGTCGAAAATCGAGGCCGGTGCGCTCTCCCTGTCGATTGAGCCCGTCGATCTGCAACAGGTTGTCGACGAGTGCCTTTCCCTGGCGACATCGTTGGCGGCCAGCCACAGTGTTTCGCTGGACAACCACCTGACGGATCTCGAACTGCCGGCGATTAGCGCCGACCGGATTCGCTTCAAGCAGGTGTTTCTCAATCTGTTATCCAATGCGATCAAGTACAACGTCGATCCTGGGCGGGTTGAAATTGTGGAAGGATCTGCAACGGCAGGTCGGATTCGAATCGGTGTCCGTGATTTCGGCCTGGGAATTGAAACGGAGCGCCTCGCACACATTTTCGAACCGTTCGACCGTCTCGGTGCGGAGAACAGCGCGGTCGAAGGGACGGGGATCGGGCTCACCATCACCAAAAGCCTCATCGAACAGATGGGGGGCATCATCGAAGCGGAAAGCGTCGTCGGAAAGGGATCGACATTCTGGCTGGAGATGCCGGTTTCAGAGCAGCCGGTCGAACACGTCCTTGAAAGCGACGCGCTGTCGGAACTTCGCCCGTCGGTCGGCAATGGCCGTGTTCTGTATATCGAGGACAATCCGGCCAATCTGGAACTCGTCCGCAAGATCATGAGCCGCGATCCGGGCCTCGATTTCATCGATGCCTCGACCGGCGAAGAGGGGCTTGAGCGTGCACGCACGGAGGTCCCGGATGTCATCCTGGTTGATATCAATTTGCCCGGTGTGGATGGCTTTCAGGTCATGGAGAAACTGGGCGAAATGCACGAAACCCGTGACATCCCGGTGATCGCACTGACGGCGGCAGCCACCGATGCGGACAAGAAACGGGGCCAGTCCGCCGGGTTTTTCAGCTACCTCACCAAACCGATTACGGCGTTGGAACTGATGGAAACCATCCGCCGCGCCCTGAACCCGGAACCGATCGACCTGGTTCAGACGAAAAAAACCTCTTCCGGCAAGGTGCTGGTGGTCGATGACTTGCCCATCAATTTGGTGATCACGCGCAAGCAGTTGGCGAAAATCGGTGTCGAATGCGACACCGAGGAGGATCCGGTTCGCGCCTTGGACATGCTGATAGACGGCGGTTACGCGCTCGCACTGGTCGATATCAGTATGCCCGCCATGTCCGGACTTGAACTCACCAAGAGGTTACGGGCGGCCGAACGCGTGTCGGGGTTGTTCACGCCGGTCGTTGCACTGACGGCCGGTATCGGCGAGGACGACTATATCGAGCGCTTCCGGCAGGCCGGTATGAACGGAGAACTGACCAAACCGGTCACGTTGAAACAATTGTCGGCGATCGTTCAGCGCTGGTTGCATTTGAGCGATCTCTCGGCGCCTGCTTCAAACGCGAATCCGCCGGCTTTGTCCAACGACACACCGCCGATCGACATCGAAAAATTCAAACAGATCCTCGGAACCGATGACCCGGGTGCCATGGGTGAGATGTTTGATCTTTTTGTTGCGCTGATGCCGGATGAAGTCGATGAGCTTTCCGGCGCGATCAAAGCGCGCGATGCCGTCCTTACCCAATCGGTTGCCCACCGGTTCAAGTCCGCCGCCAGGAACACCGCCGCCAGCCGGCTCTCGGAAATGCTGCAAGCCATGGAGCAGGAATCGAAATCGGAGGATTGGGACAAACTGAGGGCAGACCTCCCACGGGTCAAAGCCGAGTGCGTACGGCTAGAGGAGTTCGTGCGGACAAGGACTGTCGCCGGGCGAGTTGCCGATGCCAGATCGGAGGTCCGGCGATGATATCAGGTCGTCTGTCCGTCCTCCGCAACCCAGACCTCAGCGAGGCTGTCGTCGATCTCCGCGTAGCTCATGAGCACCGCCTTGAGACTGGACGTGATTTCCTCGCCCGCTTTCAGCAACACCGCGCCGGCACTGTTGACGGCGTCTCGCGCCAGAAAGGCGCCCTCCGGCACATGGGCAAGCGCGATCAGGCCGGCATCCGCCGGTTTTCCGTTTGGCGCGGCAGGTGCTTTGTCTGCCGGAGTAGGCTCCTCAGTTGTTTCCAGGTCCTTCAAAGCGGCCAGGGAAAGGTCGATATCTCCGTAGATCGCCTGTGCTTCGGCCGTGGATTTCACCGCGCGCCGCTCCGCACAAGTTCTGATGATATGCCGCTGCAATGCTTGTTTCTTGACCGGGCGGGCGAGAAAGGCGTCAACATCGAGCCCAAGCGCCAGACCGGCAAACGCCCGCTCCGCATATCCCGTAACAACAAAGAATGGGATGCTTTGCGGTGCGTCGGTGCGACCCAAACGGACCTCTCTGAGAAGTTCAAGGCCGTTCATCTTCGGCATCCTCAGATCCGTTATAACGGCGTTGATGTCGTGACCCACATCACGCAGCCGCTCGATAGCCTCCTCGCCATCGCTGGCCTCCTCGATATCGCAAGGCCCGATGCTCTGAAGGATGTTTGCCATCCATTTGAGATTGATCGGCGAGTCATCCACAACGAGATAACTCAACCTATTGGTGACACCCGACTGGTCGCCGCGCATTCGGTTCTCTGTCCCATCGTATGCCGGCATCGATCGTCCCCTCGAAAGACCGGCACCCAATCGTACAACAACATTTACCGAAGGCAAACCGTCGCGTCGGCATTGACACCCGTGACCGATAGCCGCGTCACCGTAGCCTCGCGGGGCTCTCGGCCGCCGGTTGATGGTTGTCAAGGGGCGGCCCTCAGAAGCCAAGCATGGTTTCCCGGGTCGGGACGCGGTTCACCAGCTACCAGCAACTGGAAGCGAAAGTGGCGACAACACATGCATGAGTGGGGAGCAAACACGGCTGTGCGTCTCCGCAGGGCATGCGAAACCCCGATGGGTCGACAGTGATGGGAGTGCCGGCATGAGCGATACCGGAATCGAACACATTCTAGAATTTGGCTTTTTGGGTGCGATTGCCCGGGAAGACTTGCTGTCGCTGAAACCGCCTCCCACCACGCGTGCTCTGAAAACCGGTGACACACTGCTTTGGGAAGGCGAAACCGGTCACACCTATTACCTTCTTCTGCGCGGCCGTTTACGCCGCTTCGTCGAAACCGAGTTCGGAGAAAGGACCTTTGTAGGGGATGTCATGCCAGGACAGGGCGTCGGGGCTTCCGGGCTGCTTTCCGATGGCGGGAACTCAGCCACCGTTCGGGCTATTCATGACAGTGAGGTCGTGTGTTTTTCCAGGGCGACATTCCTCCAGATGATGGTGATTTCCTGGGAGTTTGCCATGGGCGTTTCCAGGGAGCAGGTCGAATGGGTGCGCGCAGCGGCGGCACCGCGAAGGCGCCATCCCACCATCAAGACCATCGCCGCCGTATTCCTTGACCCAAAGGTGGATCAGCAGGCCTTTATCAGTGCACTTGCGGGGGGTCTCGGAACTATGACAACCGTCGCCACCGCGGACCATGACGACGTCGAAGCATCCCTTCCGGAAGGATTGTCGAAGGTCGGCGACCAGCAAGAATCCGAAAATGCCTATTGGGACGGTATCGTCAACCGTCTCGAAGGGCTGGAACGGGGGCATGAAGTCGTTTTGTATCCCATTGCGTCCACCCCCGATAAGTGGAGTCGGCTGATCTTCGATCGCTCGGACCTGATTCTTCTGGTGACGGGCGTTGATGGGCCGGCCGACCTTTGCGAGATCGAAACCGAATTGATCGAGCCGATAGAGCACGAGCTGCTGCCGCGGATCGATTTGGCTGTGGTGCACGGCGAGGACTGGGCTTCCGATTGCCGCACGGCTCGCTGGCTGGACGGGCGGCACGTCGACGAATGGCACCATTTGCGCAGCGGTCGGGGTGACGATTTCAAACGGTTGGCGCGCATCCTGACCGGAAACGCGATCACGCTGGTGCTCGGGGGAGGCGGCGCTCGCGGGATGGCGGAGATCGGTGTGTATCGAGCCTTTGTCGAGGCCGACATCCCGATTGATCGGGTGGCTGGGACGAGCATGGGCTCGCTGATCGGCGGCTTGATCGCCTCGGGAAAGGATCCGGACACAATTACGCGTGACGTGCGGTTTTGGGCCGAAACCGGAAAGCCCGGAAAGGATTATACGTTGCCGCTGCTGTCTTTTGTGCACGGCAAAAAGGGGCATCATGTGACGCGCGAAGTGCTGGGAGATACGCAGATCGAAGACTTGCCTCTGTCCTATTTTTGCGTTTCAGCGGATCTGTCGGAAAACCGCGCGGTGGTTCACGATCGGGGCAGCCTGTGGCGCGCGTCTCGCGCCAGCATGTCCTTGCCGGGAATCGGTCCGCCGCTCTTTGAAGACGGTCGCATTCTGGTCGATGGCGGTACACTCAACAACGTGCCTGCGGATATCGCTGCAGAACGGTATTCCGGGCAGATTGTCCTGGTGGACGTCCAGATGCCGCGAAAACGCCTGGTATCGCCGAGCTACAATAACCTGGTCCCGTCGGGCTGGCAGATCCTATGGCATCGAATCAATCCGCTGCTTAAGCCACTGAAATTGCCGGGTATCTACGAAATACTGGCCCGCTCGAGCACACTGGCGAGTCAGGTCAATTATCGCAAAGCCCGGCAACTCGCCGATCTGGCGATCTACCCGCCGGTGAGCGGGGTCGCGCTGCTCGATTTCGAGGCACTCGACCGGCTGGTTGACATTGGGCATGAACATACGGTTGCGCAATTGTCCAGCATCGGAAAGGAACGACTCGAGGAGATGTTTAAAGCCATGAAGGACGTCAAGCTTCCCGCGGCATCGGGCAAAGTCCCGCCGATCGATCGCGCTCAGTTCAACGAAATCCTCGGTGTCGACGACGACGAGACCTTTCGGGATATGGTCGGGATGTTCATTGAGATGTTCCCGGCAGAGCTCGATCAGCTTGCTGCGGCGTTGCCCGCCGACGGCTGTGACAGGATCCGCGAATCGGCGCATCGCGCAAAATCGGCGGCTGCCAATCTTGCTGCACCCCGGCTCCGGGCGCTGCTCCAGGACATCGAAAACAGAGCCAAGAACGGCGATATGGAAGGTCTGTCCGATTGCGTCGATCTGGCGCGGGTCGAATTCAACCGCATCAAGACCTACTTCAACGGTCAGGCGGAAGCCTCGACATAGCGCCGGCCACAAGTCACCGCACGCGTAGCATGGCAACGACCCCTTTGGTCCCGTTGCCGGCAAATTGTACGATATCCGGGCCGTTTCGTTTATGCCCTGATCAGATCAGCAAGATCCGGATCCGGGTCGATCTGCCCGGTGCAAACGAAATACTTGTACACCACCATCAGTGACAGTGCCTTCTCACGCTCCGCATCGAGAAACTGCCTGACGAAGTCGTTGGCGTCACGGATGATGGATCGAGCCTCTTCGGGATGGCGCTCGTAGTGCCGTATCTTGTCCTCGAGGTCGGAGAAATCATCGGCGACCTGCACATAGTGTCGGCCGGCCTGCAGGCATCCCTCCATGAACCAGGTCTCATATGCCGGCGACGGCATCAGACACAACGCGTTGGACGCCAGGACCCATTTCAGGTTTGTGGCGACGTCGTTTCCTTCAATCGACAGGATGTATCGATAGGTCATTTGCTGCGCCGGCGACAGGAAGGACGCGTGATGCGGATGACTGACCGGCACGTTGGTGTAGCCGACATCCAACAGGGGATGGCCATGCCAGCGGCGCACCAGCGCAACCCTTTTCGGATTGTGATCGCTGCCCCGCCAAACCGCCATCGGCTGCTTATCTTCAAAGCGAATGGCGTCCGCCGGAATATGGAAGTGTCTCAGCTTGTCAAGATTGACGATCACAGAGTTCCGGTTGTCGTTTCCGATTGGCCGGCTTTTAACGAATGTCGGTACGTCGGGCACGGTGGTGATGTCGCCGAAAAGGTAGTGCAGTCGGAAATGACGTGGGAAATAGCGCGCGTGCTCTTTCAGGTCATAATAATAGAAGGAGTGATCGAGCGATATGCGGCTTATCGGACTGGCATCCGGCGAAAGACGTGCGCCGTCCTGAAGCTTGTTGTAGTAGCTGATGCGTTCGGCAGCATACTCCGGATCGAACTCCAAAATGCGACGCAGTTCCGTGTTGCGGCGCCTTCGAAACAGGATTTGCGGTGCGACGTCACGCAGAATGTTGCGCGCGTAATAGGCAACGCGATTGGGTTTTTGGTCCGATCGGCTCCGACCGGACATTCGCGGCAGGGCGCGCGCCATTCATGACTCCCGATCCGGTCCGGAAGGCCCGGAACCACGGTATTTTTAGCGAAGCTGCTCTCGTCAGATCGGATCCACAGGAATCGACCAATCAAGGCGGATTTTCGCGACACTATCTGACTCATGGTGTCTGCGTATACCAGCACTAATTCGCGAGATCCGGCTACCAGGTCCGCCGCGGCCCGGTATCGATATGATAGAAGCCGGACGAGTAGTATTTATAGCCGCCGACGGCCCGTTGAGACTTCAGAAACGCGACTACCGAGGCGGGGTCTCCGTCGACCGAAAAATCAACCGCTTTACACCTAAGGTGATAGGAATTGCGGGCGCCGCCCTTGCGCCAGTTTTCCAGCCACCAACGGTGCGTTGAATGCACGGTTACCGGCCCGTAGCGGCGAGCGACCCGCTTCAAAACCCGCCGCAATTGCGGTGGCAGGCACCAGCCGGTGTCCTTGTAAGTGACGGTCGCCGACTGTGATCCGAAGCCAAACAGGCCGGCACAGCCTGTAAGCGAGACGGCCGCAAGCGATACAACCAAGGATGTGACGACCACATTGCGCATGCGATTCCTGTGCCCGTTGACAGGTGAGTCAGGTCACACTCCCGGGAATCGCTAAAATTTATGTGAAATTTGAAGGTTAAGGATTGGTTACAATCCCGCCGCCAAGCTTTTGTTCGTGCGGAAGCGATTAACAATGCCACTGATCACGATCAAAAATTGTGTTGTTATCTAATTTGATTGACAGGTATGATCATCGAAAGCCGACGAATATGAATTGATGCTGAAAAGGGGGCAGTATTCGTCTTGTCTTTACGGACGCGATACGGGGACATGACCCGTCGCGCGCTGTCGTGCGCGGTTTCGACGTTGGCGGTGCTGGCGCTGGTTGGTTCGGTCTATGCTCAGGGTCAGAAAGGACCACTGCAGACGTTCGATCTGAGCGATGGCGAAGAGTACGTTATCGTCCGCTATGGCCCGGATACCAACCTTCGGTCGGTTGCGCAGGAATATCTCGGCGATCCGGATCTTTGGCCGATTATCCTGCGTCTCAATGGCTTCAGCGACATCACGGAAATCGAGCAAGATCAGGAATTGCGGCTGCCCGCAAACCAGTTGCAGGCGGCCATCTCCGGCCTTGATACGTCGCTGGCCAACATCCAGGCGGCAAACGAGGCGGGAGCACAGCTTTTCGCACCGATCCTGATCGGTCGTGCCATCAGTCTGCGTGACGATGCGGTCAAGGAAAAGCAGGCCGGTGCTTACCGGGAGAGTATTTCGCTGTCGACGCGATCGATAGACCGGGCGCAATCGGCGCAGGCGCGGAGCGATGAGCTGCGGGATGTCGAGGCTGAGGCACGGCTGAGCGACCGTCACGGCCGGGTTGAGGGACAGAAGACCACGGAAAACAGTTGGAGCGACCGGGCTCTGAACGCAGTGCTCAAGGAGCAGGAGAAACTGCGGACTCTTTCTGAGTCGACCGCCCAGGTGGTGTTCCGCGATGCCAGCCGTCTGCGGCTCAACCCCAACTCACAGGCCGTTATCCAGCGCATGCGGGTGGATCCGCTGAAGAAGCGCGAAGAAGCGCAAATCAGTCTCATCGAAGGCGACTTCTACGCACTGCTGGCGACCGAAAGCCAGCGTAACCGGCTCGAAGTGTCGCTGCCGAACGCCGATGCGACGATCGATTCGGGAAGCTTCTGGGTGAGCCAGGATGCGGATGCGGCCAAGTTTTCCAACTATGATACCAAGCCGGTATCGATCACTGCGCGTGGCGAAACCATGGTTCTCGGTCGCAACGAAGGCGCACTCGTGCCGACCGGAGAGGCACCGCAGGAAAAAGTGTCGGTTCATGACCGCATAGCCCTGGACTATCCACAAGACAACGCGCAGCTGTTTGGAGAACGGGTGTCTCTCGGCTGGGAATCGGGCAACGACGCCAGCCAGTATTGGCTGGAGATAGCGCTTGACGCGCGCTTCGACCGCATGGCCGAAAGCCTTTGGGGCGTCGAGGACAACCGGGTTGAGGGTCTGGCGATCGATCCGGGTGTCTATTTCTGGCGCGTCGCAGCCATTGATGCTTTCGGGTTACCGGGGCAGATGAGCACTGTCCGTCGCTTCGAAATCCGGGACGACACAACACCACCGTTCCTGAAGATTCTGGCACCGGAACCCAACGTGATCCTGCGCAGAGCCGAGGTCGACGTGACAGGCGAGACGGAGCCGGACAGCACGCTGACTGTCAATGGCGAAGCTGCCGAAATCGGACCGAATGGCGGCTTCTCGCATACGGTTGTCGCCGTCGACGGAGCGAACACTGTCCAGGTGCTGGCGCGCGATTCCGCCGGCAATAAGACGCTGCGTGAGGTTGCGTTCCGATACGATAAAGACGAGCGGCAGAGAATTGCCTGGAACGAAACTCTTATTCGTGACGACGCGGGCCGCTTCCTGTCACCCGGTGACACCTTGACGGTTTCGGGAATGGCTGCGGCAGATGCCAAAATCGCCGTGCGCGATGCGACCGGGGCGTTGCGGTCTGAAACCTATTCGGAACCGACCGGGGCATTTCTGATCAACATCCCGCTGCTCGGCGAGCAGGAACTGCTGACCGTGCAGATCACGGAAGAGTCCGGTCACGCTTATGAAGAGACCATCGAGGCATTGGCAATTACATCAGCACCGAAGATCAGCTACGCGGTGCCGTGGCCGGCGGTGACCGCACATCCTCAGTTGGAAATTGAGATCACCTCCGACCAACCGGCTGAGGTCACAGTGAACGGCATGGCGCCGAAGGTGGTCGATGGCCGCATGCTGGCGGGCGTGACGCTCGAACAGGGACCAAACCTGATAGAGACGGTGGCGACCAACGACGTCGGCCTCGTGTCGATCGACAAACGCACAGTGATCTACGACTCCGAACGACCGGTTGTGACCAGCCAGGACATGACCCTGGAGCAGAGTGGGAACGCGGCGATGCTGTCTTTGGATATCGGTGCTCGGGACGCAACTGGCGTTGCCAAAACGTCACGCTACCGCATCCACATCGCGGGACAGGATATTGAAGGTGTGCTGCGTTACAACAAGGCCCGCCGGGCCTACAGTGGGAGGGTGGAAGTGCCGCAACAGGCGACCGATGTACCGATAACCGTTGAAATCGAAATCGCCGATGTTGCGGGCAACATCAACCTTGTGAAACTGGTGCAATGACCGGACGCCTTGTACCCAGCGTGCTGTCGGGTCTGTTGCTGACCGTCTGTCACGGCCTCGCTCTACCGGACGATGCACGCGGACAGGAGAGCACCGCAGAAGCGCCGCGACTGGTCACCTTTGGCTCCGATGCTCAGCAATATGAGGGCGATCACGATTTTCGCCAATCCATCCGGATTTCGGTCCCCGCCACCGCAGGCCCGCTGTTTCTCAGAGTGTTTGACCCGGACGTCGGTGGCGCGTTTGATGAGCCACAGCGCGGCTTCAACACACGGACACAATTCAGCCTCTATGGCGCTGGTGGTGTACCACGGCTTTTTCGCGATGCCGACGGCATCGTGCAGGAGGCGATTGAAGGCGAACCGCTGGCCACCGCCAGCTTTGGCACCGACGCCGAACTCGACGGACGCTGGATAACCCTGTTCCCGATCAACGTCGTGCAGGGCAGGGACGATGGGCCGTCGCGCGAATTCATCCTTGCCGTCGAGGGCTTGTCCGGCGATGACGGCAATGTATTCGACATCGCCATCAGCCGTTCGGAATTGCAAAACGAGCCGCTCGAAGGCGTGCGTCTGACGTCCTTGGCGCCAACGTTCCAGATCACCGAAGAGGGCGAATACGCCGAGCTCCGCTTCGTGGTTCCGCAGAACGCCGAGACGCTTATAGTCGAAAACTTCGACTCCGCCGGAGCCGGTATCGGCTACGCTGGTCGCTTCCACTCGGCCCCGTTGACCGCTTCGGAAAAGAGCCAATGGCGGCGCGAAACGATTGCACTTCGGCCAGGCGAGGCGGGCCGGGCCGGTTCGATCCTCCTCACAGGTGGGGCTGAATCGCCCAATGATGCGACCGTGATCGTGAGCGTCCCCGACGACCGCGACGGCGAGCGTCCCGTGGCGATCGAATTGCCATTGCGTGTCGTGCAATCCAATGCGCGGCCGTACGCCTTGTTCGGCGTCGACCAACAGGCCTGCGGCGAGATGGTCTTTGATGCCTCGGGTGCCTTTGACGGCGACGGAGATCAGCTCAGTTTTCGCTGGCTGTTCGATGACACGGACAAGGTTCTCGAAGGTGCCCGTGTTGTCAAACGATTCGCGGAACCGGGCGACCACAGCGGACGGCTGGAGGTCTTCGATTCTTCCGGTGTGGTGGCCAATGGACGGGCGGTGGATTTTTCGTTTTTCGTCAAGCTGCCGCCGGTCGCAGCATTTGAGGCACCTGAACTGGTGGCGCAAGGTGCCGCCGTTCGACTAGACGGTACCGCATCGACCACCAAGCCGCGTCCGCCGGGCAACCGTATCGAGCGCTATGTATGGGATATGGGTGACGGTGGTCGGATCGTTCAGGAACCTGGCGACGACGATTTCGGTCGCCCGCTCTATCGCTATGCCGGCGCGGGTGATTTCGTTGTGCGGCTGACGGTGAGCGACGGTGACGGCAACTCCTGCAATACCGACACCGTCACCAGGGCCGTCACGGTCAACGCACCGCCGATCGCCGATGGTGGTGGAGATCGCGAACTGTTGACCGGTGAGATCGCACTGTTCGATGGCAGCCGATCGCGCGATCCCGACGGTGCGATCTCTTCCTTCCGGTGGGATTTCGAAGACGGGCGGCGGGTCTACGGCCCGACGGCTCGACACAGCTTCCACCGACCCGGTGTTTATGAAGTCCGCTTGAGTGTGTTGGACGATACGGTATTTGACACGGCGACCGATACGGATGTGGTGACGGTCACGGTGCGCGATCCGGTCAATCGACGGCCGTCGGCGCGGGCCGGCGAAAGCCGTTTCGTTTCCATCGGCGAAATCGTGACCTTCGATGCGTCCCAGTCGACGGACAACGACGGCAGGTTGCTCTACTACGAGTGGGACTTCGGCGACGGTACGGGCGACGACAAGCCTGTGACTCAGCATACCTATTGGGAACCCGGGACCTACACCGCCAACCTGACCGTCAAGGACGATCGCGCGGCGGAGGACGGACAGTCCGTCGCAACTCTGACCATCACCGTGATTCCCGCCGACAATCGCGCTCCGGTTATCGATTTTCCGCGGACGCTGAAAACCACGCTTTACGTGCCAGTGCGTTTTGATGCGTCTTCCGCGTTCGATCGCGACGGCTCGATTGTCGCTTACCAATGGGATTTCGGCAATGGAGCAGTGGGATCCGGTCCGGTCGTGGAACATCGCTACGATCAACCCGGCACCTATCAGGCCAGCTTGTTGCTGACCGACGATGGCCTTCCGGAGCCGCAACACACACGGATCGATTTCACGGTAGAGGTGGCCATCAAGGAAAACGTGGCGCCGGTGGCGCAGGCGGGCGCCGATGTGACGGCTACGGTCGGCGAGGAAATCAACTTTGATGCGTCTGCGTCGAATGACGCCAACGGAGCTATCCGGTCGTTTGACTGGGATTTCGGCGACGGTCACCGGGCGACTGGCATCACGACACGTCACATCTATCAATTCCCCGGTCGTTATGAGGTGACGCTGCGGGTTGCCGACAATCAGGACAATACAATGCGCCTTGTCGCCGACGATACGCTGGTGGTTTTGGTCAAGCCACCGGACAACGTCGTGCCGCGCGCGGTTACCGGCAATGACCGCACGGTGGCGCGCGGCGAGATCGTGCGTTTCGACGGCACGGGATCATCCGATCCGGACGGCAATATCATGGCCTACGCCTGGGACTTCGGCGATGGCGGCCGGTCACCCGACGCCAAGCCGGTTCACGCTTTTCATGACACCGGCAGCTTCAGGGTGCGGTTGACCGTCTCCGACGACGGGGCGCCGGTTCTGTCGGATGAGACAGAAGTGATCGTCACCGTCGTCGAAGCAAACGACAGGAGGGCATCGGAGTGATTTTTGCCGGCGGATTTCGCACTGATACGCCTCATGGCCGAACCTTGCGTCGTTGCGGCGCGCTTCTGACGCTCGTGGCGGGGCTTGTTTTTCCCGCCGCCGGCGATGCCCAATCCGAAAGCGAAGCCATCGATGCCAATCCGCTGCTGGTGACATTCGGCCCGCTGGCACCACAAAGCGAAGGCGATCACGACCACCGTCAGTTCATCCGTTTCTCGGTGCCCGCGGATGCCGGACGTTTCTTCGTGCGTGTCTTCGATCCCGATGTCGGCGGCGATTACGATGAATTCCTGCGCGCGTCCGGCACTGAAACCCGATTCAGCCTGTATGGCGCGAACGCCGAGGTCGAGCTGTATCGAGACGAAGAAGGGATTATCCAGGAGCGGGTGGCGGGTGAACCCTTGGAAAGTGCGACATTCGGGGCACAGCCGCAGGTCGACGGCCGCTGGCTCACCGTGTTCGCCGTCGATGCCGCACAGGGGCAGGCCGAGGGAGCGATGCGGGAATTCGTACTCGCGGTGGAAGGGGTCGCCGGCAATGACGGCAATGTTTTCGACGTGGCCGTTACCCGTTCCGATGGAAGTGCGGCGCCATTGGATGGCGCACGGCTCTATTCCTATGTGCCAACGTTTCAGGTGGCTGAAAGCGGTATGCTGACTGAGCTGCGTTTCACCATACCGGAGGATGCCGCAATCCTGGACATCGAGAATTTCGACTCCGCCGGCGGCCGTATCAACTACGATGGTCCGTTCCGCTCCGTTCCGCTCGACGCCTCTGGAAAAAGCGAGTGGGAACAGGCGCTGGTGCGGCTCGACGACGATGAACGCGGCCGTGTCGGGTCGGTGACCGTTTGGGGTGGCCGTGAGACGCCCAATGATGTGACGGTGTTTGTCGGGTACCCGATCAATGGCGATGATGCCATCGAACGCCCCGTTGCTATCGATCTGCCGGTTCGCGCCTTTCGCTTCAACGACCGTCCGGCGATTGATGCGACCATCACCCAGTCGGCCTGCCGGCAAATGCGGTTCGATGCCTCCGGATCCTCAGATCCCGATGGCGACAGTCTGAGCTATCTTTGGTTTTTCGACGGCGATACCGAGCCACTCGAGGGCGCCACGATAGAGGTGGATTTCGATGCGCCTGGAGATCACCGGGTTCGGCTCGAGGTATTCGACAATTCGGGTCGCGTCGGCAGTGGCCGCGCCACGCAGTTCGGTTTCTATGTCAAACCGCCGCCAGTCGCCCGTATCCGGGCTCCCGGACTGGTGGCGCTCGGTGAGCAGGTTCGGGTCGACGGCACCGCATCGATGACGCTGCCGCGGCCGGCCGGCAATCGCATTACCCGGTACCACTGGAGCATGGGCGATGGCACCGAAATCGTCCAACGACGGGAGGATGCGGATTTCGGCGCCCCGGTGCACAGCTATGATACGCCGGGTATCTATGTAATCGAGCTCACGGTCACCGACGACGACAACAATCCCTGCAACACGGATAGCGTCAGTCACACGATCCGGGTCAACGAGGCGCCGGTCGCAAATGCCGGCGCTGACCGGCGGCTTGCCGAAGGCGAAATCCTGTCGCTCGATGCCGGCGCGGTTACCGGTCCGGACGGTGACCCATTGCAGTTCGAGTGGGACTTCGGCGACGGTCGGTCCGCGACAGGTCCGGTGGTCGAGCACCGATATGCCGAACCCGGAACCTATGAGGTCACGTTGCGGGTCGATGATGGAACAGGTGTCGCCAACAGCACCGCGTCAGACAGCGCTCAGGTATTCGTCAATGCGGCTCCGGAATTTGTCGACCTTATGGTGCCCGAGATTCTTGCTCCGGGTGACGCCGGCGTTTTTGACGCCGTACAGTCCTTCGATCCAGACGGCGAGGCGTTGACCGTCATCTGGCGCTTTGATGATGGCTTTTCCACGGATCAGCCGGCGTTCCGGCGGTCCTTCGAAACACCCGGGACCTACCGGGTAACCGTCGACCTAATCGATGCGTCCAACCTGGCCAATGCAAAGACCAGCGCATCCCGCGACATTCGTGTCATCGAGCCTGTAAACCAGACGCCGGTTGCCGATGCGGGCGGTGGCCGTCAGGCACTGGTGGGCGAACCGGTTGTATTCGATGCCTCGCGTTCACGCGACCCGGACGGATCGATCCTGACCTACCGTTGGGATTTCGGCGACGGCACCGGATCCGAACGCCTTGTTACCGACCATGTCTATCACCAGCCGGGAACCTATCGGGTCAGCCTCGAGGTGATGGATGATTCCGGCAAGGACAACGCTTCCGCCAGCGACACCATCGAGGTCGTGGTTGCGCACAAGGATAACATCTCGCCGCGGGTGAGCGTCGGTCAGCACCGAACCGCGTTCGTTAACGAAATTCTCGAATTCGATGCGTCCGGCACGATCGATGTGGACGGCAACATCGTGGCCATCGAATGGGACTTTGGCGACGGCGCCAGGGCGTCTGGAGTCACCGTCCCACACAGCTACCAGGAACCGGGCGTGTACCAGGTTCGGGTTCTGGTGCGCGATGAATCGGGGCGCCGTGGGTCGGTCTCGACGTCCAGCTTCGCGGTCACAGTCAATCCGGCACCCAATCGGGCACCGCAGCACGAGTTGGACGCTCTGCTGCAGCTCAACACCGAAATCCCCTATCTTTTCGATGCCGGTGAAGCGATCGACCCGGATGGCCACATCATCAGTTACCTCTGGGACTTCGGCGACGGTGCGACATCGGACCGGCCGATCGTCGAACATGTCTATAACCGCCCGGGGACATACGAGGGCTCGCTGACCCTGACCGATGATTCAGGTCTCGACAATGGCATCATGGAGTTGCGGTTCACCGCTGTGGTGGAAGAACGGCCGAACGAACGTCCTGTGGCGCGCGCCGGTGACGATATCAATGCGATTGTCGGACAGGCGGTCACTTTCGATGGTGGCGGCTCGACCGACAAAGACGGCAGCCTCCTTCGCTATCACTGGGATTTTGGCAACGGCAAGTCGGCGGTTGGTGAGAAACGGTCGATCGCCTACTTCTTCCCCGGCCGCTACGAGGTGACCCTGACCGTCACCGACAATTCGGGACAGGCGAACGACACCGACACCGATACAATGACCGTCGTCGTCAGCGATCGCGATAACGACGCACCGATCGCACGGCTCGAGGAAGACCGGCCAGCGGCGATCGACGAGCCGGTTCCGTTTACCGCCAGCGCCTCGGTCGATCCGGATGGCAACATCATTTCCTATGAATGGGATTTCGGCGACGGCAAGAAGGGATCGGGCCGCGAAGTTGTGCACCAGTACGACAAGCCGGGCACCTACCGGGTTCGGCTGGTCATCCGAGACGATTCAGGTCTTGCCAATGAAGCTTCCTTCGATGAGAGAATCATTACCGTGAACGATCCACCGGTGGCCGATGCCGGCAGGGAGCAGATGGTTACGTCGTCGGAGGTTGTGCTGGATGCGACCAGCTCCAAGGACCCTGACGGCACGATCCTGCTCTATGTCTGGGATTTCGGAGACGGTGAGATCGGTGTCGGCCCCCGGGTTGCCCACACCTATCGCAGTCCGGGCACCTATACCGTGCATCTCCAGGTCATCGACGACTCCGGTACCATCCGCAACGTGACTGAAGATGCGACTCTGGTGACCGTCAACGCCCTGCCCGTGGCCGACGCCGGTTTCGATCTGGTTACCTCTCCCGGAGAAACGGTGACCTTGGACGGCCGCCGCTCGACGGATCCCGACGGCACCATAGAGCGCTATATCTGGGACTTTCGCGATGGTAACAGCGCCGAAGGCGACGTCGTCGAGCATTCTTTCCAGGAGCCCGGTCTATACACCGTGCAACTGCAGGTCTTCGACGATAGCGGACACGCCGAAGCCACCGATTTTTCGCAGATCCTGGTTACCGTCAACAGCCAGCCGGTCGCGGTTGCGGGTCCCGACCTCTTGGTGGCGCCCGGCGAAGTGTTCACGCTCTCCGGCGCACGCTCGACGGACGCCGATGGCGCAATTGTCGATTGGCGTTGGGACATGCAGGGCTCCGACGAGACGCTCACCGGGGAACGGGTCGAACATCGGTTCAATGAACCCGGAATTTACGCGATCACCCTGACGGTGACCGACGACAGCATTGCCGCCAACCGCACGGCACAGGACCAGCTGGTCGTACGGGTGAACCACCCGCCTGTTGCCGAAGCCGGCGAAGACGTCATCAGCAGCACGCTGCGCGTGGTTCTCGATGCCAGCGCCTCGGCCGATCCGGACAATGACGGCCTGTCCTACATATGGGATCTCGGCGACGGCAATTCGGCGCGCGGCGCGGTGGTCGAACACACCTACGAGACCGGCGGTATTTATCCTGTTCGCGTCACCGCCAATGACGGTACGGGCGTTGGCAACTCCCGCGACACAGACGCGGTCACCGTGTCGATCAACCGACAGCCGTTGGCAGTGGCCGGCGACAACCAGGAAGCCTGCGTTGGCGACGTTTACGTGTTCGATGCCAGTTCCTCGCTTGACCCGGATGGAGGCCTGTTGCGCTACGCATGGGATTTCGGCGACGGCGATTCGGCCGATATCATCAATCCGACTAAGGTGTTCGAAGCACCGGGCAACTACCGGGTGCTTTTGCAAGTGACGGACGAATCGGGGCTGCCGAACGCTTCCCACTCTGATGAGCTCCTGGCTTCCGTGCTGCCGGCGCCGGTGGCCCATGCGGGCGACGACATCGAGATCTGTGCCGGGACACCCATTCGATTTGACGGTACCGGATCGAGTGATGTGGACGGTGTCGTCAACAGCTATTCCTGGGATTTCGGTGATGGCAACGTCGGCGGTGGCGACCGTCCGGAACACATTTTCCGGGAAGCCGGAATCTTCCGGGTCACCCTACAGATCGAAGGCGACAATCTTGGCGTCTGCTCGCCCGTTTCGTCCGACGATCTGACAGTGACGGTTCTGGACGCACCGGTTGCCGTGATTACCGCGCCGCATGCCGCAGCGATCGGCGAGGAGATCGAGTTCGACAGTCTCAAATCGACGTCCAGAAGCGCCTTCATTTCAGGATATGAATGGGATTTTGGCGACGGGACGACGGCCACAGGCGTTCGCGTGCATCACGCCTATGATGCCCCCGGTGTCTATTCGGTACGATTGCGCGCGCTGGCGGACGAGCGGGCGGGCGGATGCGCCAGCGCCGAAGTCGTTCATCTGGTGACCGTGAACGCAGCCCCCGTGGCTGAAATCGAAGCGGCACCGGCGGTCGAAGTCCACAGGCCGTTGAAGCTGTCCGCCGCGCAGTCTTTCGATCCGGACGGCGGTATCGCCGAATACAGTTGGGATTTCGGCGACGGCACGACCGGAACCGGAATCGACGTCACCCATGTCTGGCGTGAGCCCGGCCAGTACGTCGTAACATTGACCGCCGACGACGGCAGGGGACTGCAAAACAGCAAACATGCGAGCCGCTTTGAGCTTGAGGTCACCCCGACGCCGCCGATCGAGATCGCGGTCGCGCCGATGGCTTGCCCAGGGGAAAACCTGGCGTTTGACCTCGCCAATCTGCCGGACACGGTCGATGCATCGACGATCCATTGGGAGTTTGGCGACGGCACCGGGATTTCCGGAAAAACCGCCGAGCACGTATACTCGCGACCCGGAACTTACTCGGTCAGCGTCTCGGCACCGGTCGACAGAGCCGGCAATACCCTCGTGACGCCGTTCGCGCGCAACGTTACCGTCAATCGCCGGCCGGTCGCGCTGTTCGAGGTGAAGCGCAAGACCTGTGCCGGATCGCCGATCACCTTCGATGCCTTGGACTCCTTTGATACGGACGGTGCGTTGTCGCGCTACCATTGGGATTTTGGAGACGGACAGACGGCAGAGGGCGTGCAGGTGACTCACAGCTACGCCGAGCCCGGCACTTACCGGCCGACCCTGACGGTCACCGACGATTCCGGCTCGATCTGCGCGACCATGTCGGAAAGCGTTGCAGTGATGGTCAACACGCCGCCGGTTGCGGATGCCGGTCCTGATCTAGAGGTTCTCTATGGCGGCGCACATGACAGCCTGCTGTTGGATGCCGGCCGCTCTCGCGATGCGGATGGCGATCCGCTGGTCTATTATTGGACGTTGTCCAATGGTGCTGAGATCGACGGAGAGAAGGGCAGGGTCGAGTTTTCGGAGGCCGGAACCGTAACCGCCGTGTTGACAGCGGCCGATCCGCACGGCCTCGACTGCAGCGTGTCGGAAGACACGGTGGAGATAAAGACAACACTGCGCAACCGGACGATACAGGTGTCCGAATAACAGCTGCCGCTCCGGTCCGGATCGACCGGCAGCGGCTCATCACCGTCGGAGCGATGACGGTGCAACAGGCGGGTGATGAAGGGGCATGCGCTTTAGTCTGCGCACAAAAATGATGCTGTTCGCAGCCGTGATTGCGGTTCTGCCGTTGGTCGTTGCCGGCCAGTCGATCATCCGCATCGCGCAGGACGAGCTTAAAAGCACGGCCAACGAACAGCTGGTTGGCACCGCCCGCCAGCTTACCGATGAGTTCAACGCGTTCTTCGAGTATTCGATGTATGCGCCGCTGGACCTCATTCGCAACGCCATCGGCGGCAATAAGCTGGATTCGGAAGGGAAGATTGCGGTGCTTCGCCAGGGCATCGCCGACCTGCCCGACGTGGTGGCTCTGCAAGTCGATATCGAGGGCGTGCCGCGGCCGTTAATCGTGTCGCAGGAGGCTTTCGTTACGCGCCTGCGAGCGCATTTTCCGCAGCCGACGGATGTCCTGCGCGTCGAGCGCCAATTAGAATCGCCGGTCGGCAACGAGCGGCGGGCGCAGGCGATCCAGCGTATTGAGGAGACCAATGACTGGCTGGCGACCGCCAGTCTGCCGATCGAGGGTGGTATTGGCGGACGGAACGCAACGCTGCATGCACGCATCAATCTGAAAAGACTGCACCGGTTCATCGCCGATCACTCGTTTACGAAAACCGGTGAGATCCACGTGGTCGATGCCGATGGGACGGTCGTATTCGGCTCGACCGACGCCAACTACGATCACGCCAGTGTGCTGCGAGCGGCACGCGACATGCTCGAGACCAGTTCCGCCACCATTGCGGCAGGTCCGTTCGAACTTGACGACGGCGCCATATCACTGGCCGCCATCGCCATACCGCGACCTTTTCCCTGGGCGATCCTGGTCGAAAAATCGGAGCGTGACGCCTATCAGCCGGTTCGTGACATGATCGAGAACCTTCTGGTCTGGCTGGGCATCGGCCTGACGGTGGCGATGATCGGTGCGGTTATGTTCTCGATGGGGATCTCCGGCCCCATCCTCAAGATCGGACAGGCGGCGATGGAGATCGCCCGCGGCAATCTCGACATTCGTGTCAACAATGTGCGCTCGCGTGACGAAATCGGTGACCTGGCAACACGGTTCAACGACATGATCGTCCAGCTCAACGAGCGGTTCGAACTGCAGAAGTTCGTTTCGCGCGGCACCATGAAAGCGATCGAGGAAAGCGAGCACCGCGAGGTGTCGCTCGGCGGCGAGCGGCGCCGCGTGGCTATCCTGTTCGCCGATATTCGGGGCTACACCGCGTTCTCCGAAGGCCGCGAGCCGGAGGAGGTCGTCGAGGTGCTCAACAGCTATTTCCAGACGATCTCCGACATCGTTGCCGAGAACCACGGCGACATCGACAAATTCGTCGGCGACGAGGTGATGGCCCTATTCGTCGGCACCAACCAGACAAGGCATGCGGTCGAATGCGCGATTGCCATTATGAACGCGATGAAACAGATGACGACGGAATCGGGCGTCGACCTGCGGATCGGCATCGGCGTTCATGTCGGCGAGGTGGTTGTCGGTGCCATGGGCAGCGATCAGCGCAAGGACTTCACAGTGCTCGGCGATCACGTCAATCTCGCGGCCAGGCTGTGCGGCGTTGCCGGCCCCGATGAGACGCTGGTCTCGCGCGCCGTGATGGACGATCTGCCGCCGAAGCTCACGCAACTGGCTGAAACGCTGGAACCCATCAAGGTAAAAGGCAAATCGAAGCCGATCGAGATCTTCGCCTATCACGGCCCGGCCAAGGTGGTGCTGGAGACAGTCTGATCGAAATGCGATTGTGCAATTGGAACAGGCGACTACCGGTCAAACCTGCAACGCCGATTCCGCTTCTTCGCGTTTTGATTCAAGATCAATTATAGCAGCCCGCGAGTCGCCCACGCTGTTTGACCAGTGCGAGGACGGTGTCGAGCGTCGGCGTCGGCTGGTCGACCATGCGGCCCAACTCCTGGACTGCGCCGACAAGGGCGTCGATCTCCATCGGACGACCCATGTCGAGGTCTTGCAGCATACTGGT
The DNA here is from genome assembly GCA_965249925.1 of Hoeflea sp. Classification (GTDB taxonomy): domain Bacteria; phylum Pseudomonadota; class Alphaproteobacteria; order Rhizobiales; family Rhizobiaceae; genus Hoeflea_A. The sequence continues at coordinate 7,536,181 of OZ252260.1, read as the reverse complement.
ACGGTGGTCACCCACCGCCGCACCACCGGCGATCCGCTTATCGATATCGATCGGAAACCGGACGCCGAGCGTTTCTCCGATGGCTTGCGCCTCCTCCATGATCCGGCGAATGACCTCGCGGGTCGCGGGATCTTCCGCCATCTGTCGCATCGTCGCGCCGGTCAGCGCGCTAACCGGATTGAATGACGCATTGCCCTGGAGCTTGACCCAAAGCTCGTCGCGCAGCTTCGGTCGAACAGGCGCGCGCAGGCCGGCCGCGTTGAACAGCCCCGCCAGGGTCGACACCCGGTCGCTGCGGCTGCCATCCGGCTCGCCGAGGCTGAACCGGTCGAGCGACAGGTGTTTGACAACGCCGGGTGCAGTGACCTCCGCCGCCGGATACACGACGCAGCCGATAGCCCTCTGCGGCCCAATGCCATTCCAGATCACATCGCCAGGATCCACCGAAGACACGCGGCGGTCGGCATAGGGGCCCTCCAGGCCGTGGAAATACCACCACGGCACACCGTTGACGGCAAACACCACCGCAGTCTCGGGGCCCAGCAGCGGTTGCATCGGTTCCACGATCGCCGCCACGGAATGGGCTTTCAGCGACACGATGACGAAATCCTGCTCGCCGAGGTCTGCCGGATTGTCTGTTGCCTTGATATCGTAGGTTTGCGTCTCCCCGTCCTCGATCAGCGTCAGACCCTTGTCCTGGATGGCCTGAAGATGCGGGCCGCGGGCCACCAGGGAAAGATCGGCGTCCGTCGTTGCGAGGTGGGCGCCCAGGTAACCACCGATGGCACCGGCGCCGTAGATGCAGATTCGTGTCATGTCAGTCCCAGTTTTTCAGCCAGCCCGATACGTTGCAGCTTGCCGGTTGCTCCCTTGGGGATCTCGTCTCGGATGAGAATGGTCGACGGCACTTTAAATCCGGCCAGGCGTGCTGCGGCGAAATCGCGGATATCGGAAGTCTCAGCCTGTTGGCCTTCCTTCAGCACAACCACCGCCGCGACGGCTTCGCCAAGCTTGTCATGCGGCATCGCAAAAGTGACCACCTGGTCGACAGCCGGGTGTGCCTGGATCACGTCATCGACCTCGCGCGGCGCGATCTTTTCGCCGCCACGGTTGATGATTTCCTTGAGCCTTCCTGAAATCGTCAGATAGCCTTCTTCATCGAGGAAACCCAAATCGCCTGTCCGAAACCAGCCATTCGAAAAGGCCGACGCATTGGCGTCCGGATTGTTTTCGTAGCCAGCAAACACATTGGTGCCGCGTATGACGATTTCGCCGCTCGCACCCTGCTCCCTCAATTCACCGCTTTCGCCCATGATGGCGATTTCCGGTCCGGCGGCACGTCCGACGGAACCAGGTTTGCGGGCTTCTGGAGGAAGCGGATTGGAGGCCATCTGATGCGCCGCCTCGGTCATGCCGTAGGCCTCGATCACCGGACAACCGAAGAGTTGTTCCACCTCCTGCATGACGGGCGGCGGCAAGGACGAGGAGGAGGATCGGGCGAACCGCAGTCGCGAGCCGGCGACAACGTCGCGGTTGCGGGCGGCCCGGCCCAAGATCGCCTGGTGCATGGTCGGAACCGCCGTGTACCAGGTCGGGCGTGCCGCATCGAACCACTGAAAGAAACGTAGCGCGTTGAAGCCCGGTGTGCAGACCACCTGAGCACCGGCTGTCATCGACGACAGCAACGAGGCAATCAGACCGTGAATGTGGAACAGCGGCATGATGTTGAGGCCGACGTCATCCGCCGAAAGCTGCAGCGTGTCGCGAATGTGGCCGGCAGATGCCAACAGGTTGGCGGTGCTGAGCGGCACGACCTTTGGACGTGAGGTGGTGCCGGACGTATGCAAGACAAGCGCTTCGTCGGCAGCCTCAGACGGCCCAGGATGAGCGGCATTGCCGCTCATGGAGGTTTGTTCGAAAGCGAATTGTCCGGCCGGCGCGTCCTCATCCCAGGCAATGGTCAGCACCGGGATGCCCAGATCGGCGGCGGCCTCCAAAGCGGCAGAGGCGCTTCCGGCTTCGACAATGAGCGCTTTCGCTTTAAGGTCGTCCAGATAGAAGGCAAATTCTTCTTTTTTGTAAGCCGGGTTGAGCGGCGCGGCGCATGCACAGCTGGCGACCGTCAAAAAGGCTGTCGCCATCTCCGGCCCGTTGGGCAGGACGATAGCGACCCGGTCGCCGCGCCCAATCCCGAAGTTGTTGAGGTCATTGCAGACAGTGCCGATCAATTGCCCGAGGCCGCCATAGGTCAGTGGCTGGCGATCGGGTGCACCTATCGCCGGAGTGTCAGCACTCTTGCTGCTAACGACGTCGGGGATCGTGTTCATGCCGGCCTTCTCCTGTCTTGTCGACCCTACTCAGACAACCCAAACCTGACGGTCAGATTGAATTGGGCGCCACGGGGTCACGGGCCCGCGTGTTCCTGAGCAATCCCGGCCGCCGTGTCAACAGGCGCGCCGGCTTCGGGCATCGGAAGAACTCGACCGGATGCTATTTGTCCGACCAGATCGCCAACTCGTTGCCGTTGGGATCATGAAAGTGGAAACGGCGTCCGCCCGGAAAGGTATAAATCGGCTGGACGATGTCACCCCCGGCCGCACGCACCGCCGCCTCGATTGCCTCCAGGTCGTTGACGAAGAGAACGACCAGGATACCGGGGGCATTGGCAGTCGCTTCGCCGTTAAAGCCGCCGTCGATGCCCGCACCGGAGAAGCTGATATAGGTCGGTCCCCAATCCTGGAACTGCCAACCGAACAGAGAACCGTAGAAGGTTTTGGTCGCTTCGATGTCCCGGAGCGGGAGTTCGATGTAATTGATCGATTTATCGAGGTTTGCCATGTGATCTCCCAGCCGATTTGCGGAAGCTGATGCAATCCGCTCACATCAATTTGCACTGGTGCTTGCCGTTCGGTCGCCGTCGTAGCATCATCCCGTATTTGGAAACAGGTTCGATTTTCGGAAGATAACTTCCAGATATGGGAGATCATTGACAGACTATTCGGCTATGGCTGTGTTCGTCGAAGTGGTGCAGGCCGGTAGTTTCGCGGGTGCCGCCCGCCAGTTGTCGATGCCGCTGTCGACCGTCAGCCGAAAGATATCCACATTGGAGGCGGACCTTCAGGTCAGGTTGCTGGAACGATCGAAAAAACGGTTGCTGCTGACCGAAGCCGGCGCACTCTATTTCGATCATTGCCGACGCGGCGTCGAGGCGTTTTCCGCAGCAAACCGCGCACTGGAGGAACGCCAAACCAAGGCGAGCGGACTGTTGCGCATCACGGTGCCTCCCAATCTGGTGGAGCATCTGTTGTTGCCGGTCATCGACGCGTTTCGAATGGACCATCCGAACGCCCATGTCGCGGTTCACGTCTCGGAACGAATGGTTGATCTTCGCGCCGATCCGTTCGATCTTTCCTTTCGTGTCGGTCCGGTGGCCGATCCTGACCTGGTGGTCAGGAAGCTCGCCAGCTATCGCCATGTTCTGGTCGCCGCGCCGGCCTATCTGTCAAATCGCCCGGCGCCACAGCACCCCACAGACCTGGTCGAACACGACCTGCTGGCGTTCGGATTTGGCGGCAGCGGCGCAATGAGCTGGTCGCTGCGCCGGCGGGGGAAGCAGGAACGTGTCGTCTTTCAGCCGGCCATCGCCATCAACGACTACGCGGCCTTGGCAGAGGCCGTGTCGCTGGGATTGGGGATCGGTGAACTTCCGCCGATCCTGTGCCGAGAAGCGTTGCGCCGCCGAACGCTGATCGCTCCGCTTGACGACTGGCTTTTCCCCGATGTCGACCTGCTTGCCGTACACACAGGGACGTTGTCGCGCCTGGCGCGGCTCTTCCTCGACCGCTGTGTCGCGCAGTTTCAGAGTCTCGGTCCGGATTTCATGGGATTGGGAAGCGGTCCGATGTGGCCGTTCGCACGCCGCTGACGGACGCGTGATGCGACCGGTATCAATACCAGGGGCCTTCCGGGTATTGCCCTGTCAGGTCATCAGGTCCCAATCGCCATGGCGCATGTTGAGACTGTAGTCCCGGTCGTCCAAACCGTCGGGTGTCTTGAGCTCGAAGTGAGGCGACCTGTCCATGAACTCGTGCATGTGGACTACGATCTGCTCCTGATCCGCCAGAACGACACTGTAGGCGGGGGGTTCGAAGCATCCCGGAACATCGGTTGCCGGTGCCGCGAGATCAAGCGCAAACTGTTGATTGAGCCCGCGCATGCAGGTGAAGGAGATGCCGCGCCAGTTGCCGCTGATGGGCCGATGCACATGACCGAAGAACAGGTGTCGGACGCGATGGACATGTGGCTTCAGCACCTCGAAAAACGCGTCCGCGTCCAACAGATTGAGAGCATCCATGCCTCTGAGTCCCACCTTCATGGGAGGATGGTGCATGAACAGGATCAGTGGATCGTGTGATGCATCCAGCTGTGCGGATAACCAAGCAAGGCGCTTTTCGCAGTAGGCGCCAGCATCGGATCCCGCCTTACGGGTGTCAAGGAACAGGCAGTGTCCGATCGGCGTATCGGTGGAGAGTTGTACAAAGCCGTCATCGACGGCGACTTGAGGGACGGCCTGCGCCAGGACATGCGGGTCGTCATGGTTACCAAGCATCAGGTGGACGGACATGGGAAGCCGTTTGATGGCCTCGGCGAAAACGGCGTAGTTTTCGTCTTCGGCCCAGTGCACCAGATCGCCGGTGAAGACCACGAAATCTGCATCGCCATGTTCGTGATTGATGCTGTCGATCGCTGCATGCAGGCGGCGTTCTGGGGACACTCCATAAAGCCGGCGCGCTCCGCTGATGAGATGGACATCGGTGACCTGGATGAATTTGAGCGTGCTCATGCGTATCTCCAGAGACTCACTTGCAAATCAACGAACCTGCCTGGTGGCAACCTAAGCGCAACAGATACGGTTTCAAAGAGATCCCGTGCCTTGATCGCAATCAGGTGCGGGACCGGACGCCGGCGTTTGAACGGACTTCAAAGCCCGGCTCTTCCGGTTCGTCGTCCACCATTTCGGCCGGGAAGCCAGGTGCCGTGATGTGCAATCCGGTGGCGTCTTCCAGCCGACGGATGATGTCCGGTGAAAAGGCCCGAGATCCATAGCGTGTTTCGCCGTCACGGAAAATGTCGATCAACAGAGGATTGATCTCCAGCGGCACGCTGCATCGGTCGGCCACCTTCTGGAACAGACCGATATCCTTGGACACCAGATCCATGGTGAAGTTGATGTCTCGCGATCCGTTGAGGATAACCTGGCTTTCCGTCTCGTGAACAAAGGAATTGCCGGACGAGATGCGGATCGCTTCATAGGCGGTATTGAGGTCCAGTCCCGCCGCCTTCGACGTCACCAGCGCTTCACACAGCGTGACAAGATTGGCGGTTGCCAGATAGTTGGTGACCACCTTGAGGATCGATGCCGAGCCCAGCGGACCAGTATGCAGGATACGCCGACCCATCGATTTGAGGACCGGCAGAATGCGGTCGAATGTCGGACGCTCGCAGCCTGCGAAAATGGCGATGTTGGCGGTGGCCGCCCGGTGGCAGCCGCCCGATACCGGACAATCGACTGCCTCACCGCCGACCGCCGCGACCCGGGCGCCAAGACGTTGCACTTCAGCCTCGTCCGTGGTCGACATTTCAGCCCAGATCTTGCCCGGCCCGAGACCTGCAAGAAGTCCGTCTTCGGCCTCCATGACGGCCGCTGACGCGGCCGGATTCGGCAAACAGGTGATCAGCATGTCGCAACGCTCGGCCATATCGGCCGGACTGCCACCCCAGGCGGCGCCCCGGTCGATCAAGGGCTGTGCCGTTGGGCGCTCAAGATCGAGCACAGTTAGATGATGGCCGTTGCGTAAAAGCGAACCTGCCAGCTTACCGCCGACATTGCCGAGACCGATAAAGCCGATTTTCATGTCACAGCCTCCCAGGCCGAAGACGAACCGTTTCTATTCGTCAATCGGCGATTCCTGCATGCTGAGATGCAGCGCGGTGCCCTCGTAGGGGTGGGCGCGCGCTACCTCTTCATTGAGTTCAACACCCAACCCCGGTTCGGATGGCGGTATGACGTAGCCGTCTTCCCAGGCTATCGGTGTCGTCAGCAATTCGGCATGAAGGCCGTCCCATTTCTGGATCCCCTCGAGGATCAGAAAATTCGGCGAACATGTCGAAATCTGGATGTTCGCGGCGCCGACGATCGGACCGCAGTAAAGATGCGGTGCGATCTGGGCGTACCGGGTTTCGGCGAACGCGGCGATTTTTTTGGCTTCAAGCAGCCCGCCGACGCGGCCGAGGTTCATTTGCAGGATCGATGCCGCGCCACAATCGAGCACGCGGGCGAATTCGTATTTCGAGCACAAGCGTTCACCGGTCGAAATCGGGATCGCGGTTGAACGCGCCACTTCGGCCATCTGTTCCGGCATTTCCGGCGGCACCGGCTCTTCGAACCACAACGGGTCATAAGCTTCCAGACGGCGAGCCATGCGCTTGGCACCGGAGACGGTGAACTGGCCATGCGTGCCGAACAGCAGATCCGCGGCGGTTCCGACGGCCTCGCGAATGCGTCGACAGAACATCTCGGAGCGTTCCAGGTCGTCGAGGCGTGGTTGGTGGCCGTCGTAAATCGTATAGGGACCGGCCGGATCGAATTTGATAGCGGTGAACCCTTCGCCGACCCAATGCGCGGCGATTTCGGCAGCAATATCCGGATCGTTGTAGACGTTGGGTTCGGCCGGATCAGGATAGGCGTCGGCGTCGCCCGGAGGGTAGAGATAGGTGTAACTGCGCAGCCGCTCGTGCACCCGGCCGCCGAGCAGTTCGTAAACCGGCTTGCCGGCGGCCTTTCCGACGATGTCCCAGCAGGCCATCTCTAATCCGCTCAGGACGCCCATGACCGTGACGTCCGGGCGCAGCGTGTAGCCGGCGCCATAGGTGCGACGCCAAAGCCGTTCGATATGGTGCGGATCGGCGCCTTCGAAGATCCGGGTGAAGACATCTTCGGCCATCAGGGCGCACAGATCCGGACGGAAGGTGGCGTTATAGATTTCGCCGTATCCATTGATGCCGCAGGCAGTCTGCAGCTTGACAAAAATGAAGTAGGCCCCGCCACGGCGCGGCGGCGGGTTGCCGACGACAAAGGTTTCGATGGATTGCAATCTCATGGAACACTCAGTCCAATTCGCTTTTCCGGTATTCGGCGTTTTCCAACCATCGCGGATTGATCGCGACGCCCCAGCCGGGTGCATCGGGCACTGTAACGCGACCCGCCTCGACGGCAAACGGATCGCCGAGAAACAGGTCCTGCTGCCACGGATAGTAGTCGGGACCCTCGATAGAAAGTTCCAAGTAGGGGCCCGCGTTGCCGATGGCCTTGAGGAAATGCATGGTGAACAGGGTGACCATCGACAGGTTGGCCGAATGCGGCGTGCATGGCAAACCCGCAGCCGCCGCCATGCGGGCGACACGCAGGGCCCGCGCCAGGCCGCCGACGTAACAGATATCGGGCTGCACAACATCGACGGCGCGTATGTCGATCAACCGCTTCCAGACGGACAGGTCGCAGTCCTGTTCGCCGCCGGTGACATCGAGATCAAGGGTCTGAGTCACCTTGCGAGTTTGTTCAAGATCCCAATAGGGGCAGGGTTCCTCGAAATGACAGACGCCGTGCTGTTCGAGCATGCGGCCGATTTCGATGGCCTTCGGTGCTGTAAATCCGCTGTTGCCATCGACCAGCAGGGCTGCATCGTCGCCCAGCGCACGCCGCACGGTCGGAACGATCGCTTCGGTGCGGCCGGGCCACTCGTCAATGTCGTGACCGCATTCGGCGCCGACGCGAAACTTGAACGCATCGAAGCCCCGAGCATCACGCAATTCGGTCAGTCGGGCGGCTTCCTCTTCAGGTGTTATGTCGCGGCGCATGCTGGATGCGTAGGCACGCAACGGGCCTGGCTCACCGCCGATGAGCGCGCAGACCGGTTTTTCCTCCATCCTGCCACGCAGATCCCACAGTGCGGTATCGACACCGGCGAGTGCGCGGCGCAGATAGGAGCCGGGAAATTTATGCTCCTTTTCAACGACACGATCCACAAGCGCGTCGATGTCCAAGGCATCGTCTCCGAGCACCCAGGGCGCGACCTGCCGGTGAAGCACCAGCGTTGTGATGTCGGCGTTATAGGTCGATACCTGGCCCCAGCCGAAACGACCATCCTCGGCGGTGACCCGGACGAAACCAACAAACTCGTTGGTGAAAGTCTCAAGTGATCGAATGCGCATCGTCAGACCGTGTCGGCCAAGATCAGGTCCGCACCCCGTTGCGCCAGCATGATGGTCGGTGCATTGGTGTTGCCGGACGTGATGTTGGGAAAGGCCGACGCGTCGACAACGCGAAGGCTGCCTATTCCGTGAACACGCAAACGTGGGTCGAGAACCGCGCCTTCGGATTCCAGACCCATGCGACAGGTCGAGGTCGGATGATAGACGGTGCAGGCAGTCTTTCGGAAATCCTCGAGCACGGCGTCGTCGTCGAGCGTCGACGGATCCGGCTGCCGCGGGCGTTTAATCAGGCGGGTCATGGTCGGTGTCTGGATGAAATGGCGCAAGAGGCGCGCGCCGCGCCGGACCGCCTCGCAATCATCCTCGTTGGCCAGCGAGTTGGGGTCGATACGCGGCGCTGCTGCCGGGTCGGGCGAGGTGATATCGATGCGCCCGCGACTTTTTGGACGGCACGGCTGAAAGGACAGTATGAAGCCGGGTTCAGGATCCAAGCTCGGGGCGGTCCCGTCACCGGTCGTATATGTAGCCGGGTTGCAATAGACCTGCATGTCCGGGTGGGTGAGGTCCGTGGAAGACCGGATAAAGCCGCCGCACTGGTTAATGCTCCGGCTGACAAAGCCGCGACGGGTCAGCGCGTATTTCAGCACCGCGGTGGCTTGCTGGTAAAGCGTGCAAAACTCGCTGTTGAGGGTGGGGACCATGGAGTCGTAAAAGTAGGTGGCGGCAATATGATCCTGTAATCCGCCGCCGACTCCTGGCATTTCGGAACGAACGGAAATACCTGCCTTTGCGAGCACTTCGGCAGGCCCTATGCCCGATAGCTGCAGGAGCTTCGGAGAATTGACGGAACCCGCACTGACGATCACCTCGCGCCCGGCTTTGACCGATTCGATACGGCCGTTGCGCCGGTATGCGATACCCGTCACCCGTTTTCCTTCTAATAGGAGGTGCTCCACTGTCGCATGTTTGAGCACCCGCAGGTTGGGCCGCGACCGGGCCGGATGCAAAAACGCGTCCGCCGAGGAACAGCGCCAGCCCTTTCGTGTCGTAAAGCGATAGAGGCCGAGACCCTCGGTTTGTTCGCCGTTGTGGTCGTCGGTCAGCGGCCACTTGGCTTCCAGCGCAGCGGTCATGAAATCACCGGTCACCGGATGCGCGTCGTTCGTTTCGTCGGTTACCCAAAGCGGACCAGCACCGTTCGTCTCGTAGCAGCCATTGCGATAGACGGCTCTGGTTTCAGTGCGTTCGTACATGGCGCGGACCGTCTGCCAGTCCCAGCCGGTGGCGCCGCTGGCGGCCCAGTCGTTGAAGTCCTCCGGCAACCCGCGACAGTAGACCATGGCATTGATCGAGCTCGATCCGCCAACCACCTTACCACGCGGCCAGTAGGCAATTCGTCCGTTCAGACCGGGATCCGGTGCAGTGCTGTATTTCCAGTTTACGCTGGGATCGGAATAGGTGAAACCATAACCGATCGGCACACGGATTCGCAGCTTCTTGTCGGAGCCGCCAGCTTCGATCAACAACACCGAATATCTGCCGCTCTCCGTCAACCGGTTGGCCAGGACGCATCCGGCGGAGCCGGCACCGACAATGATGAAGTCGTATTCGTTGGACATGGATCAGGTTATCGTTTTGCACAAGCTGCCGCGCCACTCTCGACGCCTCATTGACATGATTCAAACGAAGCTTTATCGGGCATAGACCAAAGAAAATTTGTCGATATGGAAGCGCATGGGCTATCAATTGCCTCCCGTGACGTGGCTCCGCGCCTTTGAGGCTGCAGCGCGCCACTCCAGTTTCGCCGCCGCGGCCAACGAACTCAATATGACCGCCGCTGCGATCAGCCATCAGATCAGATCACTGGAAAAACGGCTCGGCTTCGGCCTTTTCGAGCGGCTGCCGCGCGGCGTTCGGCTCACCGACATGGGCGCTGCCTATGTGCCAGCTGTGCGCCGTGCTTTTGAAGATCTGTCATCGGCGACAAGCGGCATCTTTGGATCCCTTGGTGACAGAACGCTGCGCATACGACTGCCGATCTCCTATGCGGCGTTGGTTCTGTCGCCGCGGCTGCCGGCCTTCAAACAGGACTATCCGGGTATCGAATTGCAACTGTGCACCACGATCTGGGGCGACGGCCTGAACCAGGAAGCGATCGATATCGATATCCGCTATGGTGACGGTCACTGGCCGGATCTGCCCAGCCGGAACGGAGCACCGGAGCGGATCGGTGCCGAGCAATCGATCGTTGTATGCAGCCCGGGCTATGCCGACACATTGGAAGCCCGGACACTGCATTGCCTGGCGTCCGGTGAAATCATCCAGATCATGGGCTGCGAGGGCATGTGGGAAGATCTGTTGCGTCAGGAGGGGCTCAACACTGCGGTCAGGGCTGCGGGTGTAAAATCGGACACGTCATTGGTCGCCCTGGAATATGCCGTAGCCGGTCATGGTGCGGTGCTGGTTCTCGACGATTTTGCGCAACCGTATCTGGAAACCGGCCGTCTTGTCCGGCCGGTGACAGCCGCTCTCAAAAGCCGGCAAAATCACTATCTGGTCAAACACCAGAACAGCCAGCACATGCCGGAGGTGCTGCTGTTTTGCGACTGGCTGACGGCGACGTTGCCGCACGAAGCCGGTTGAGACAGCCGTGGAAATAAGCCAAGGATGAACCTACCCGGTCCCCAAGCAGCGGATCGTGTGCCTTTCACCGACCGGAGGAAACCATGCCGAACATCCTGCGCAGCGAAGATGTCGCGTTTCTGCTCTACGACGTCTTTGACCTGGAGTCGCTGTCTGAACTGCCGAAATTCAGCGACACCGAGCGGGATGTTGCAGATGCCATACTTGCCAGCGTGGAAAGGATCGCAGAGGATCTTTACCAGCCGCATGCGCAAAAACTGGACGCCGAGGAGCCGCAATTCGACGGCACGCGTGTCCATATCATACCCGAGGTCAAGCAGGCGTTGGATGCGTTTTGCGATGCCGGCCTGATGGGTGCCAGCTTCGACGCCGAATATGGCGGACTGCAACTGCCTTATCTGTTGCAAACGGCCATCTCCGCCTGGTTTGCCGCCGCGAACGGGAGCACCGGCGGTTATGCGGGTCTCACCGTGGCTGCCGGCAATCTGCTCGCAGAGCACGGCAGCGAGGAGCAAAAGGAGCGCTATCTGAAGCCCATGGTGGAGGGTCGTTACTTCGGAACGATGGCGCTGTCTGAACCGCATGCGGGATCTTCGGTGGGCGACATCCGAACCCGAGCCGAACGGCAGCCAGACGGAACCTATCGGTTGTTCGGCAACAAGATGTGGATTTCGGGCGCCGAACACGACATGTCGGAAAACATCGTCAACCTGGTGCTCGCCAAAATTCCTGGGAGTCCGCCCGGCGTCAAAGGTATCTCCTTGTTCCTGGCGCCCCGCTACCTGGTCAACGATGACGGTAGCCGGGGCGCGCGTAACGACATCCGACTGGCCGGTCTCAATCACAAGATGGGCAACCGCGGTACGGTTAACTGCGTGCTCAATCTTGGTGAGGGGGAGGGAGCCGTCGGCTATCTGGTCGGTCGCGAGAATGAAGGCCTCGCATGCATGTTCTCGATGATGAACGAAATGCGGATCGCCGTTGGGCTGGGTGCCGCCGCGCTGGCAGTCACCGGGTACCTGCACGCATTGGATTATGCGAAAGACCGCACCCAGGGTCGTCCGCTCAAGGACCGTGATCCCTCGACACCGATGGTGCCGATCATCGAACACGCCGACGTCAAACGGATGTTGCTGCAACAGAAGGCCTTTGCGGAAGGGGCCATGGCTTTGTGTTTCTATGCCGCCAGGTTGATCGACGAAAAGGCCGCCGGAGAGGGTGCAGTGCACGATAAAGCGTCGCTGCTGCTCGACATCCTGACGCCGATCGTCAAATCCTGGCCGTCCGAGTTTGGATTGCGGGCCAACGAAGTCGCCATCCAGGTGTTTGGTGGTGCCGGCTATACCCGTGACTATCCGGTCGAACGCTTCTACCGTGACAACCGGCTGAACCATATCCATGAGGGCACGCGCGGCATCCAGGGTCTCGACCTGCTCGGCCGCAAGGTTCCCATGCACGGTGGCGCGGCGTTCGAGGCACTGGTGGCGGAGATCGGTTCGACCGTCGACGCTGCGCGCGAGATTGCCGAGCTCGAAGAGTTCGCCCGCAGCTTGGCCGCAGCAGTCGCCACCGCCGTCGAAACGACGCAAACAATGGGAGCCAAAGCAGTCCAGCTTGGTCAGGAAACCTATCTTGCCAACGCCACGATCTATCTCGATATGCTTGGGCATGTGGTGGTCGCCTGGATTTGGCTTCGCCAGGCCATGGTGGCGGCACGTCTGCTGCCGTCGACAAGCGGCTCCCGGCGCGACTTCCTGGAAGGTAAAGTCGTGGCCTGCCGTTATTTCTATCGATATGAATTGCCGCACATCGAAAGCCAGTGCCGTCTGTTGGCGGCCATGGACACCACATGCCTTGTTACACCGCCGCAGGTAATGTGAGCGGCCTCATCCGTTTACCCATCGATATGCGCTTGATATCACCGGTCGCATCAATGCGCCGGCATACCGCTCGACACCCGGACGCAATCGTCTTATTGACACGACGGGGGTAAATGTGGGTCTGTCGGTATCAATGCGCCAATACCTTTGGCACTTTTACTTCGGCGAATACGAACGCGCATCCCTGCGGTGGGTTCTTGCTCTCTTCGCCATGCTGGCGCTGTTTCCAGGCGTTGGCAGCGGCGGATCCGTGATGGCCATTGTCATGTGGCTTATCGCGGTGCCGTACTGGATCTTCGACCCGGAGACGCGGGAAATGACCCGTGGCGAGATGGCCGTGGTGTCGGTTTTTGCAACCTATTTCCTGGTTGCCGTCGGCTTTGCCCTGTTCCACGCGGCCGTTGGCGATGGTGCTTGGACCCTCGGTAACGTATGGAACAACCTGCCGTTCCTGCTGGCCGCGCCGGCCTTCACCGTTTTGCGCCGGGCCGCAAGGCCGTATTGGACCCCAATCGTCTTCGCCGGTGTCGCCTGTGGAGCGCTGCTGGCGGCGGTCATCGTTACCTTGGGCGGGCAGTTCTCCGCGCATGTGTTGCGCGCCGGCTTCTCCGGCAACGAACTGATCCTTGGATTGGGCGTGCTTGTCTCGGGGCTTCTTTGTGTTCATGCAGCGCTTTCGACCACCGGGTGGATGCGGTTGTTGATGACCGCTGGGGCATTGGCAGGTCTTTACGTCCTCGTCCTGTCGGGCGGCCGCGGTCCCTTGCTGGCCTATTGCGCCGCGCTGGTTTGCTACGCCCTCATCATGGGATTTCGGTACTATGGTGTGCGCTGGATGATGGTCCGGCTCACCATATGGGCGGTTCTCATCGCCGTGGTCGGGACTGTAACGATTCGGTTCGATCCTGAGTTGGCCGAACGCTACTCTCTGGTAGTCGAGCGTCTGAACAGTCCTGACGACGCCGCCATCGACGAAGAGAGTATTCGCATCCGGATGGTTCTTTACGAATCCGGCTTGCGGGCGTTTCTCGACCGTCCCCTGACTGGCTACGGACGACAGAATGCCGTCGCCGCCGTCGCCGCGCGCAATGACGGGGCCCCGGAGCACTTTTTTCATTTCAGCCATCTGCACAGCGGATATCTGACCGATCTCATATCATCCGGTATTTGTGGGCTATTGTCTCTGCTGGCAGTGCTGCTTGTACCCGCCGTGGTGTTCTGGCGGGCGCAGCCCGTTGTCTTTGGCGGTGTGTTGTGTGTTGTGCTCGCCTATGCCTTCTACGGTGTCACCAACCTGCTCTTCTACCATGACGTGGTGACGTTCCTGTTTCTTGGCCTCACCTGCAGCTTCAACGCTCTCAACCAAATCGATCATGCCGCTGACGGTCACGCAATCCGCACTTAGCGACCGATCAGGCCAGCGGTCAGCAGGCATATGCGGACGTCTAGGGCAAGGGATTGCCGATCGATATAGGCGCGGTCGAACTGCGCCAGTTCTTCGGGACGCGACATGTCGATACCGTTGACCTGCGCCAGTCCGGTAACACCCGGCCGCGCTGCAAATACGTCCGCTTTGCGCCGTTCGACAATCACCCGGGTCTGGTTCGGCAGGCAGGGGCGCGGCCCGACAAGGCTCATGTCGCCACGCAGGATGTTGTAGAGTTGCGGTAGTTCGTCAAGTTTGGTGCGTCGGGCAAACCGACCGATCCGCGTCAGCGCCGCCGGCTCAACCTCATGGGTCCCAAGCTGCGGCGTGCCGGTTTGCATGGACCGCAGTTTCCAAATCGTAAAGGGTCGTTCATGCCGCCCAAGACGGGTCTGGCCGAAGAACGGATTGCCCGGTGTTTCCAGCAGAATGATGATTGCCATCAATCCCAACACAGGCAGGGCCGGTATCAGCAGCAGAGCAGAAACGGCGACATCAAGCAGTCTTTTCACCGATCACCCTCTCATAGAGTGCGTGGTATCGAGGACCCATCTTGGCTGCGTGAAGCTTGTCTTCGAAATGGGCTGCCGCTGCTGCGCCGAGCTTTCGCGCGCGCTCGGGGTCACCACTGAGAGCCAGCATTGCCTCAGCCAGTTTTTCCGGATCGTCCGGCGGAACGACGATGCCGGTTACACCATCCCGATTGACATAGCTGGTGCCGGTGCCGATGTCGCAACTGATCATCGGCTTGCCGAGCATGGCCGCCTCGGCAAGGGACAGGCCGTAGGCTTCGGAACGTTTGTTCGAGGGCAGCACAAAGGCGGTGCAAAGCCGGATCAGGGCCATTTTGTCGACGTCGTCGATAGCACCGACGAAATGTACGTTAGAAAGGTCAAGCGCTTCCCGGCGCGCACGATACTCGGCTTCTCGCTTGCCGGCGCCGGCAATGACGATCGGCTGGGACAGTTTGCGTGCTGATTCAAGAAGCGTGTTCAAGCCCTTGTAATGACGCAAGACTCCGACGAACAAAAAGAAATCCGTCCCAAATCGCTGGCGCCATTTGTCGACGGTCTCCCCGGCGGGCTCGGGATAGGAAGCGGGATCGAGTCCGAGTGGGATGACTTCGACCTTGTCGGCATAGCGCCTGAGCACCGGGCTGCTGTCGGCATATTTGGATGACGTGGCGATGATTCGGTCGACCCGCGACAGGAAGTGATGACGAAGCGGACCGTAGATCGCCTTGACGAATGGATTGCCCAGTGCGTCCGAGTGATAGGTAACGACCGTTGGTGTTTTCGGCCTCCCGACCAGATGAGCGAGGTCGACGAACGGCCATGGGAAATGCAGGTGCACAACATCCGCTGTCGCGGCAAGGCGCCCGTATTGCCGGTAGGCATCGACGGAAAAGTCGGTCGACATGATTTCGAAACTGCGACGGGCTTTGTGAAGCGACTGGCCGTGAAATTCCGGCTGGCGGTTCACGCCGTCATCGTTGATCGACAGGATATGGTGTTCGACATCGAAATCACGGGTGCTGAGTGCGATGGCATTGATCACCCGCTCAGCCCCGCCAAACGTCTCGGGCCAGTACGTTTTGAAAAAATGAAGCACGCGCATGACGCTATCCCGAGATGGACGACGGGCTCGCCGGCGGACCCCTAAGACCGGCCGTAGATGTCCTCATAGCGAATGATGTCGTCCTCGCCGAGATAGCTGCCCGTTTGCACCTCGATCAATGTCATAGGTTCGTCACCGCGGTTCTCCATGCGGTGGACGTTGCCGCATTCGATATAGGTCGATTCATTGGGATGCAGAACCAGGTTGTCGTCACCGTTGACGATGTGGGCGACACCCTGAACCACGGTCCAGTGTTCGGAGCGGTGTTTGTGCGATTGCAAGCTTAGGCAACCACCGGGTTTGACCTCGATCCGTTTGACTTTGTAGCCAACACCCTCGTCGAGAATGGTATAGGAGCCCCATGGCCGATAGCCGGTCGGAAAGCTCGCATGGGCTTCATGGCCGCTATCCCGAAGTCTCTCGAAAAGCGCTTTGACGCCCTGCGCCTTGTCTTTGTCGACGACAAGGGTCGCGTCGCGCGTATCGACTACGGCAAGCCCCTCGACTCCGACAAGGCCGATCAGTCGATTTTCGGTGCTGACGAAACAATCACGGGTGTCGACGAGCGCCACATCGCCCACCACCGCGTTGCCGTTATCATCGGCCGAGAAACTGGCTGCCAGCGAAGACCACGTGCCCACGTCACTCCAGCCAATGTCGGACCGAATGACTGAGAGGTTGTCGACCTTTTCCATGATCGCGTAGTCGATGGAAATCCTACGCACGTTTTCGAAAACATCGCCTGCAAGCGTCGTTTCGATATGCTGAGGGTCGATCCGTTGCCGGTCGGCCTTGGCCAGGCTTTCCCGGCACCCCGACAGGATGTCGGGACAATGTGCTTGCATGGCATCGATCATGGTGCCTGCGGCGAAACAGAACATGCCCGAGTTCCACAGGAAGCGTCCTGAACGCAGATAGGCTTTGGCGGTTTCAAGGTCCGGTTTCTCGACAAAACGCACGGCTCTTTCGCCGTCGACTTCGACATAACCGTAGCCCGTCTCCGGTTCGGTCGGCTGTATGCCGAACGTGGCGATCTGTCCGGCCGCAGCGCGCTCGGCGGCGCGCTCGACTGCGTTGCGGAATGCAGGGAAGTCGCGAATAAGGTGGTCGGCCGCAAGGAACAGGATAATGGCATCGCGTCCGAAAGTTTCGGCAACATAGAGCGCTGTGACGGCAGTAGCCGCCGCCGTGTCACGGCCCATCGGCTCGAGCAACAGGTGATTGGTGACGGACGTGTTTTTGCATGTGTCGTATTCGGCAACCGTTTTGAAAGAGGTGTCGCGTGCGGTGATCGTCACGATGTCGCTGATATTGTCCAGCGACGCCGCGCGCATGTAAGTCCCCTGCAACAGACTGCTGCCGTCCTCGAGCCGCAGGAATGGTTTCGGATGCGATGCGCGAGACGCCGGCCAGAGTCGTGAACCGACTCCGCCGCTGACGATGACTGGTACGATCATCCGGTTGGATCTTTCTGTTTTCTTATTTCGGGTCGCGGCCCGTTCTTACAACTGGTTGGGTTCTACCAGCCGGTGGGGCAATTTCAATTGTTCTTTGCCCGCAGCGATCTCTGCCGTTCGATGTCGACGATATCGGCACCGCGGTTTCTTGCCGCGATTCCGTCCACGTCGTAGCCTTCCACAACGTCCTGAAGCGTCTGGCAAAGCTGGCTGGAATCCTCGCGATCGAACAGCGCTTCCAGTCGCGTCAGGAGATCATTGATTTTACCCTGGTTGGCCGGATTGCGCTCATCGGCGCGCATGATCTTGGGGTGCACGGTGCCGACCACCGAGTCCGTAATCAGCAGTTCTTCATAGAGTTTTTCACCCGGCCGCAGCCCGCTGAATACGATCTCGATGTCGCCGTCCGGATTTTCTGCGCTGCGCAGCGTCTTGCCGCTCAACTGGATCATCAGCTCCGCCAGATCGGTTATGCGCACGGGTTCGCCCATATCGAGCACGAAGACCTCTCCACCTTCGGCCAGGGCGCCGGCCTGGATAACCAATTGCGACGCCTCGCGGATCGTCATGAAGTAGCGCGTGACCTCCTCGTGGGTTACCGTCAGCGGACCGCCATTCTGAATCTGCTCCTTGAACAGGTGAATCACCGATCCGGAAGAACCGAGCACGTTGCCGAACCTGACGATCGAAAAGATCGTATTGGGTGTCGTGGTCTGGATGTTCTGGATGACTTGTTCCGCCAGCCTTTTTGAAGCGCCCATGACATTGGACGGCCGTACCGCCTTGTCGGTCGATATCAGCGTGAAACGGTCGACTCCGGCGGCAACCGCCTCCTCGGCGACGATCAGAGTGCCGAACACATTGTTTTTGACACCCTGTGAGGGATTGTGTTCGACGATGGGTACATGCTTGTAAGCGGCTGCGTGATAGACACTGTCGATATCATGGCGGGCCATGACCGCGCGAACCCGGTTGCGGTCCAGAACGCTGCCCAAGGCGTAAACGATCCGGACCGAACTATCGGAGCCGAACTCGGCTGAAAGCCGCTTTTCGATGGTGTAAAGCGCCGGTTCGCTCACATCCAATAGTACCAGCCGGTCGGGCTTGGCGGACAAAATCTGCCGGCACAATTCGGAGCCGATCGAACCGCCAGCGCCGGTGACCAGGATGCGCTTTCCCCGGATCGCATCATGGAAAAGCTGGGGGATCGGATCGACGGCGGAACGACCCAGGAGGTCGTCAATGTGGATTTCCTTCAGCTGCTGCAATCCGGCTTTCCCTTCCAACAGATCCTGCAACGGCGGGATCGTCTGCATCTCCAACTGATGCGGCGCGAGCCGGCCGACGATCTTGCGGCGCTGCGATGGCGTGGCGCTTGCGACGGCCAGGAGAACCCGTTGGATTGCATATTTCTGTTTCAGCCGTCCAAGGCGGTCCGGATGGTAGACCCGGCAGCCGCGAATCAGACTCCCCTGCAGATGCGGATTGTCATCGAGGAATCCCACCAACCGATAGTGCGGACTGGTCTGGACCGTCGCAGCCAATTGGGTGCCGGCTGTCCCCGCGCCATAAATCAGGATGTTTTCGCGAATGGTCGGGACACCGGCAACGTGCTGATAGTAGCCGCGCGCCAGCACCCGCAGTGTGCCAATGGAAACGAACAGCAACACGCCGAAAATCGGCGGGACTGAACGCGGGATATGGAAACTGCTATCCATGAAGGACGCGGCCGCCACAAACAGCGACAGGGTGAGGGCGCCGCCGGCGATCGTCATCATGGTCCGGCTTTCCATGGCACGGATCAGAATATTGTAGAGGCCGAGCGCCCAGTAGATCGCCACGCCGACAACCGGCAGCGCGAACCACAGCCAGGTGAGGTCGTTGCGGTAGGGGAAGTCCCATTGGCCATAGCGCAGGGCAATCGCCACGAACAGGCAAACGTTCATGGCAACGCCGTCGGCGATCATCGACAGCGCACGTTTGCGGTCACGGCTTATGTCCAGAATGGCGCGGTGCACGGGACGTAGCGCCGCGCCACGCGAGCCCACAGCCGGACCCATATCCGACGCGTCGTGGCTACCCATCACTCGGTATTTCCCGTTTGTCCCCAGACTTATATCCCCTCTGCGTGGGCACCCGTATAACACTGCCGTGCGTCCTAGAACACCAATATCCGGTTAATGTCGTGTAATAATCAGCGAAAAACGTTTGAGGTTAGGGGATGGAACGGGACAGCATCGCTTGTGCCTTGATGCCGACAAGGCTGCCGATAAATCCGCACAACAGCCATCCCCAGCCGTGCAGGCTTCCGGAAATAACTCCGCCGAGATAGGCGCCGATATTGCAGCCATAGGCAAGGCGTGCGCCATATCCCATCAACAGACCGCCTGCCAAAGCCAGGACGAGCTCACGCGCCGGCAAGCGCCACGTCGGTGCGAATCGGCCCGCCAGCGATGCCGCCGCAAACGCGCCGATGACGATGCCGAAATTCATCACCGACGTGGCATCCGCGAAAACCGATCGTTCGAGCAGCGCGGTCCGTCCGGCCCAATAGTCCCATTGCGCGACGTTCCAGCCGAGACCGTCGGCAATCTTGGCTCCCCAAAGGGCGAAAGCGGAGGTGATGCCCCAGGGCCGACCCAGCGTCAGCAGGGTTCCGATGCCGACGATGGCCAGCGCGATGGCGCCCCAATACTTCAACCACGGGCCGCGCAGCCAATCGGCATCGGCTGCCGGCTGTTCCAGTTGACCATGGCGCCTGCGTTCTCGCAGCACACTGTAGGCGGCGATCAGGCCGAGGATCAGGGCGGTGAGGGTGAAAGCACCCACAGCGCCGAAGTTGTTGACCAGCGAATACGCCGGAATGTCCGGCAAGCTCCACCAGAAAGGCATATGGGCAGTGGCAATGACGGATCCTGCGACAAAACCACCGAGGGTCACCATCATTCGGGTGTTGCCGCCACCGGCCGTGAACAGGGTGCCGGAAGCGCAACCGCCGCCGAACTGCATTCCGATGCCGAAGAGAAACGCCCCCAGCGCGGCCGAGTAGCCAAACGGCGCCACCGCACCATAGACCGGTCTGCCAAAAAGGCTGCCGCTCTCCAAAAGCGGAAAGCTGACGGCACAGGTCAAAAGGATCAGCAGAAACTGGGCGCGCAATCCGGCGCCACGATGATCGAGCACGAATTGCCGCCAGGCGGCGGTAAACCCGAATGCGGCATGGTAGAGCGCCACTCCGGCAAACAGTCCGATCATCGCAGCGATCGCGAAGCGGCTCGAACCATACTGAAATGCGACGACGGCCAGTGCCAGACCGGCAACCAGCGCCGCGACCAGAGTGCTGTTTTGCACGGGATGCTGGCGACCAATGTCGTTGAGAGTCATGGAGCAGCGCACCGAAGCCTATTCGTCGGGAGCGGCATTAGCATCGAAGCCCGCCGAAGCCAAATCAAAGCGGCACACGATTATGCGATGATGCCGCGGACGCAGTACTTTCATTTGACTTTCATATCGGTTCGTTATAGTTCGCTTTTGACGCTTATGAGCCGAGGCGGCAACCGCGTTTTTCGAGGCAATGATGAACGATGACACCCTTTATGACCTCTTCGTCATAGGCGGAGGGATCAATGGTTGCGGGATCGCACGCGATGCCACCGGGCGTGGTTTTTCCGTCTTCCTGGCTGAAATGGACGACCTGGCCAGCGGTACGTCATCCAGTTCGACAAAACTGATCCACGGTGGCCTGCGCTACCTGGAGCACTACGAATTCCGTCTCGTGCGTGAATCGTTGATGGAACGCGAAACACTCTGGAAGAACGCACCGCACATCATTTGGCCGATGCGCTTCGTGTTGCCCTACCACAAGGGCATGCGGCCCGCCTGGCTGCTGCGGCTCGGATTGTTCATATACGATCACCTGGGTGGTCGAAAGCTGCTGCCGCCGACGCGGGTTCTCGACATGCACACGGATCCGGTGGCCAAGCCGCTGAAACCGATGTTCAGCAAAGCGTTCGAATACTCGGATTGCTGGGTCAACGACGCCCGCCTGGTGGTGCTCAATGCACGTGACGCTGCCGATCGTGGCGCCGTCATCCGAACACGCACTGCGGTGACCGATGCGCGCCGGGAGGGGGACGGATGGAAGGTCACGATTGCTGACCGGACAACCGGCGAACGGTCGGTGGTTTCCGCGCGCCTGTTGATCAACGCCGCCGGCCCCTGGGTCGACGAGGTCCTGAACAACGTGACCAAGAGCAGCAATGCGCGCAATGTGCGGCTGGTGCAGGGCAGTCACATCGTCGTTCCCAGCAAGTTTGACGACCCACGGGCGTTTTTTTTCCAGAACAAGGACGAACGCATCTTTTTTGCTATTCCCTATGAGGAAGGCTTCACGCTGATCGGAACCACCGATCACGACTATACCGGCGATCCTTCCCAGTCGGAGATCACCGAAGCGGAGATCGATTATCTGTGTGAGGCCGCCTCGGAATATTTCTCGCAATCAGTCGAGACGAAAGACGTGGTCTGGTCCTACAGCGGTGTTCGACCGCTTTATGACGACGGTGCCTCGGAAGCCCAGGAGGCCACACGAGACTACGTGCTGGTGGTGGAGGGTGAAGCGCCCGACGCGCCGTTGATCAATATCTTCGGCGGCAAGATCACCACCTATCGCAGGCTGTCGGAGGCCGTGCTGGAAAAGATCGAAAGCCGGCTCGGCAAAAGGGATCACCGATGGACGGCCGATGCGGCGCTGCCGGGCGGCGATTTCGAGGCGACCGGATTTGATGCGCAGGTCGAGAAACTGCAAAAGCAATACCCGTTTTTGTCTCCTGAGCACGCACGGCGGCTCGTGCGCCTCTACGGCACGATCGCCAGCACGATTCTGGCTGACGCATGCTCCTTGGCGGACCTTGGCCACCATTTCGGAGCCGACTTGTACGCCGCCGAAGTCGACTACCTCGTCGCCCGTGAGTGGGCGCAGACAACTGAGGATGTGCTGTGGCGCCGGACCAAGCGCGGCCTAGTCCTTTCGGATGAGCAGGTCACGGACCTTTCCGGTTATCTGATGCGGTCGGAGAATCCGGGCTTGCCATCGGATGCTCCGGCCCGATAGGGCATTATCGGAACCTGAAGTTGACCGGATCGGATGGTCCGGTGTGATCGGGAACATGGGAGGAGTCAGGCGTGACCGGGCACATACTAGCGATAGACCAGGGGACCACATCGAGCCGCGCCATCGTTTTCGACGATCGGCAGAAGATTGCCGGTAGCGCGCAGCAGGAATTCACCCAGCACTTCCCGCGTTCCGGCTGGGTCGAGCATGATCCCGAGGAAATCTGGTCGACGGTGTTGTGGTCCATGCAAAAGGCGCTGGATTCGGCTGGCGTCACCGCCAATGACATCGCCGCGATCGGCATCACCAACCAACGCGAGACCGTGGTGATCTGGGATCGCAAGACGGGGAAGCCGGTGTTCAACGCCATCGTCTGGCAGGATCGGCGCACGGCCGGGCTCTGCGCACGGCTCAAGGACGACGGCATGGAGCCGGAGTTCACAAGAAAAACCGGTCTGCTGCTCGATCCCTATTTCTCTGGCACCAAGATCAGCTGGCTTCTCGACAATGTGGACGGGGTACGGGAACGTGCAGAACGCGGAGACTTGTGTTTTGGAACGGTCGACAGCTACCTGATCTGGCGGCTGACCGACGGTGCGCGGCACGTCACCGACGCCACCAATGCGTCGCGAACGCTGGTTTACAACATCGAAAACAACCAATGGGACGAGGAGTTGCTCGGTTTCCTGAAGATCCCGTCGTCGCTGCTTCCCGAAGTTTGCGACTGTTCGGACGATTTCGGTGTTGTGGCGCAGGACCATCCACTTGCCGGCACGCCGATTTACGGGGTGGCTGGGGACCAGCAGGCAGCCACCATCGGCAACGCGTGCTTCGAGGCTGGCATGATGAAGGCCACATACGGCACCGGGTGTTTTTCGCTGCTCAACACCGGAAAGGAACTGGTGCGTTCCCAGAACCGGTTGCTGACGACCATCGGCTATCGGCTGGACGGCGAGACGACCTACGCCCTGGAAGGATCCATTTTTGTCGCGGGCGCCGGTGTGCAATGGCTGCGCGACGGTTTGAAAATCATCGACAGCGCCGCGCAGAGCGGCGAATTGGCGGCACAGGCGGATCCGGAGCAGCAGGTTTATCTGGTGCCGGCTTTTGTCGGACTGGGTGCGCCCTATTGGGATGCCGAAGCGCGTGGTGCCATGTTCGGTCTGACACGCAGCACCGGACCGGCGGAGCTCGCCAAAGCGATCCTCGATGCGGTCTGCTACCAGACGCACGATCTGTTGACGGCCAAACGCGGCGACTGGGAGAGCGGTTCCGCCGAGACCGTGTTGCGCGTCGACGGCGGCATGGTGGCGTCCGACTGGACGATGCAGCGTCTGGCCGACATCCTGGGGGCACCGGTTGACCGGCCGGAAATCTTGGAGACCACGGCGCTGGGCGCGGCGTGGCTTGCTGGGTACCGGGCTGATGTCTGGCCGGATCTCGACGGTTTCGCCAGCAACTGGGCGCGCGAACGCCGCTTCGAACCGGCGATTGACGAAGACGCGCGAAGCCGCGAGCTGGCAGGCTGGCGTGATGCCGTACGGCGTACCTTGAGCGATCAATGAGGCTTGGATCGGCCGCTTACGCCTTCTTTACCGTGCAATGGTTTCAACGCGACAGCCACGGCGTCGCGCGTTAGGAATGGGATGCGGTGCCAACCGCAAGACCCCAAATCGATACGGAGACTTGGCTATGTGGCGGTTTGCCATTGTCCTTGCAGCAATATCCCTTGGATTGCCGGCGCTTCCGGGTGGTGGCGAAACGCGGGCTGAAACGGTGCTGCGGATCAATACCGGTGCTCTCGGTACTTTGGATCCGGCTAAAGCGTCGGCCTACGTGGACCTGATCTTGATGGTCAACGCCTACGACACGCTGGTGCTGCCGGCTGCCGGTGCGCCCGGCCATGTGCCGCATCTGGCCAAAAGCTGGACCAAACAAGACAACAGCTACACCTTCGATCTGCGCGACGATGTTCGCTTCCAGAGCGGCAACACGCTGTCTGCGGACGATGTGGTGTTTTCCTTCGAGCGCATGCGGGCGCTGGACGGCAGCCTGGCCTACTTGTTCGAGCCGGTCGAGGCGGTGACAGCCGTCGCAAGCCACACGGTACGTTTCGATCTCAAGACGCCCTATGCGGCTTTTCTGCCGGCGCTGCTGCGCTTGCCGATCGTCGACAAGGACCTGGTGATGGATCACCTTGGCGGCGGCAGCGGCCAGATGAAGGACTGGGGCAGGGACTATCTTTCCAGCAATGCGGCCGGAACCGGTGCCTACCGGGTGGTCGCCCACGCCGAGGGCTCAGGCACCACGCTCGCCAAGAACGCAAACTATTTTCTTGATCTTCCGAAATCGGCGCCGGATCGTGTGGAAATCACTCACGGGCTGCAGCCGGAGGAAGTCGAGAAACGCATCCGCGACAAACAACTCGATATCTCATCGCAATGGCTGCCACCGGAGGTTCTCGGTTCGCTCGCCAAAGACGGCGCGTCGCTGCTGACCGAACCCGGTGCCGGCGGATTCTATCTCAAAATGAATACCCGCAAACCGCCACTTGACGATCCGGAATGCCGTCTGGCGGTTGCCAACGCGTTCGATTATGCAGCGGCGCTCAAGCTGCTGCGTGTCAACGACGGCACCGTGCTGGGAACCGCGGCGTCCGGCGCGATCCCCGCCGGCATGCTCGGCGCCTATCCGCCCTCGCAGGCGTTGAAACAGGATATGTCAGCGGCAAAACGGCATCTCGGCGCCTGTCGATATGCGCCTGCCGACATTGAACTCGACATTGTCTGGATCGAGGAGGTGCCTCTCGAAAGACAGTTCGCTGAACTGCTCAAAAAGAACGCCGCGGATCTCGGATTGAAATCCGTCATTGGAGCGATGACCTGGGAGTCCTTCGTCTCCGGTGTCGATGATCCTTCGACAACACCGGGCATTTCGATGGTCTACGACTTTTCGGCAACCGGCGATGTGGATGCGTTGCTTTACGGCATGTACCATTCCGGTGTGCAAAGCGGGTTTCAGTCGGCGGAGCATCTTGATGACAGGCAGGTCGATGCGCTGTTGGACAAGGGTCGCGCGGCAACAAGCAACCACGATCGGGCCACCGCCTACCGGGACCTGAACGCAAGGCTTTTGGCCATCGCGCCGACCATTTACGCGTATGACCGCATCTCGGTCTTCGCGGCTGGCGATCGCGTCAAGGTGCCGGCTTTGTCGGACCCGGCCAGCCGTTTTGAAGTCCCCGCCATGGGGTTCAGTTTCCGGCTGATGGAGATGACGGAACACCACCGGTCCAAGTGACTTCCCATCCGGCTGCGCACACACTAGATAAACGCAAAACGAGAAATCGCGGGAACGGATGCATGGACATACGCAAGATCAACGAAGAGTATTCGGTGGCCGGTCAGATCAGCGTTGATGATCTCGACACAATCCAGTCGCTCGGCTTCAAGGCCATTGTTTGTCATCGACCGGATGATGAGGTGCCGGACCAACCCGCTTATGCGGACATTGAGGCGGCCGCCAAGGCGCGCGGCATCGAGATGCGCTATATCCCGGTCGGCCGGGAGGGCGTTCAGTACGAACAGGTACAGGCCTTTGTCGACGCTCTCGATGAGATGGACCGGCCAATGCTCGGCTACTGCCGGTCCGGCGCGCGCTCCACCACGATCTATCAGCAGACCCTGCACATCCGGTCCTAGACCTTTTCGATTTGGTCTCGAAAGTCCCAGGGTGTGGCCGGGTATCAGGCGTGATGCAACCCCTTCGCGCGGCGCTGCGCCTGCCGCTCCGCGAGCAGACGTTTCTGATACCGGCTTTGTACGATTTCTACGGCAACGAGTGTTACCAGCACGAAATAAAACGTCGATTTGGCCATGGGTTCAATCGGGTGACCGAAGAAGCTCAAATGGCCTATATGGCCACCGTCCGACATCAGCATGACCCCGACCAGCAGCAGTACGAACAGGCCCAGTACTTCGTACATGCGGTTGCGCTGCAGAAATGACGCAACGGTGTCAGCCATCAGCACCATCAACGCTCCCGACACAACGATGGCCGCTGTCATGACGATGAAATGATCTGTGAGCGCCACGGCCGACAATACCGTGTCGAAGGAAAACACCAGGTTCATGGCTAGAATCCATATCAGCGCCGTCGTTACGGAGCGCCGCGCTGGTCCATGCGTTTCGTGCTCCAGGTCATCGGTTCCGATCATATGGTAGATCTCCCGGACCGCCGTATAGATCAGGAAAACGCCGCCGGTGAGCACAATCAGGGCGTGACCGTTGACCGATCCGGATGCCCAGGGATGTTCGAGTTCGAACAGTGGCGCCTGTAACATACCGATCAGCTGCAGAACGGCGAACAACAGAATAATGCGCAATACGATGGCCAGGATGATGCCGACCCGCCGCACAAAAGCCTGGCGCGCCGGATCGACCTGTTTCGCCTCGATTGAGATGTAGAGCAGGTTGTCGAAGCCCAGCACGGTTTCCAGGGCGGTGAGCACTAAAAATGTGGTCAGGTTGTTGAGGGTGAAGAGGTCGGCCAGCATGGGCGGCTCCGTTTTTGCTTCAAGCGGAAATGCTTAGGTAGCAAAGGGCCACTTAGGGTGCCACGCGCAATGCGAATCCCCTCTACCTGTTTTACGTCTCCATATTGCCGGCTGACCCGACGGCGACCGCTTCGCGTGCCCAGGCGACGAAATCTTGCATGGCAGCTTCGGCTCCGGGAGGTGCCGATTCGTTCAGCGTCTCATGGCGCATGGATTCGTAGATGCGACTCGTGACGTTGGAGAATCCACGGCTGCGCAGCCATGCACCGTACCAGTCGACGGCCGCGCCTTTGTCTGTTGCCGGATCCTGGCCGCCACCGACGAGTTGGATGGGCAATGTTTTTGGCAACGCCGCCAGCGCGCTCGGATCGGCGGCGCGGTACCCCATGGCAAAGATATCCTGCCACAGGCCGACCGAGGCATCCCAGCCGCACAGCGGATCGTCGATGTAGGCCTTTACCTGTGCAGGGTCGTGCGACAACCAGTCAAAATCGGTGCGTGCGTTTTCGATAGACCGCCCCCACGACGCGAAGGTTAACCGCGGCAAAATTCTGCTTGGCACGTCGGAACCGAGCAGCATCCGTTCCACGCGCAACAGCCCCTGGCCGATCCGGCCCGACAATCCGTAATTGAAGTTGCTGTTCCAAATCGCCAGTGCCGTTTGGCGTGTCGGATGGGAGAGGGCGAAATTGGCCGCCACGGTGCCACCCATCGAATGGCCGAAGGTGATCACCGGAATGCCGGGGAAACGTCTGGCAGCTTCGTCATGAACAGCCAGTACGTCTTCGATAACCGGTCGCCAGGCCTCTCCCGACGGCGCTTTTGAAAAGACGCCCTGTGGAGCGTCCGGGGCGTGGCTGTGGCCGTGTCCTCTATGATCGTGGGCCTGCACAGCGAAGCCGTTGCGCACCAGGAACGACGCGAAACGCTGATAGCGTGCGGCATGCTCGGCCAGCCCGTGGTTGATTTGAACCACGGCCTTCGGAACCCCTTCGGGAGCCATCCGGTAAAGCCGTAAAGTGGCGCCGGTGGGCGAGACAAGGTCAGTGTGATCGCTGAATAGGTGCATGGGGGGACCATGCCTGCTCGGTCAAATGCCGGCAATAGGCAGCACGGATCAGTCTGACAGCGCGTCCTCGAGCGCTTCGATCTGGCCACCGAGATCGAAGGGGAACGACGAGAGCACTTCGATGCTCTCATCTTCGGAGAAGCCTTCAGGATCCCGCTCCCGCAGTTTGGCGATGACCCGGTCTCGCTCGCGCAAACTCCACTCGATCTGCGGACGGAAGAGTTTCAATGCGGCCACCAGCCAACGGCTGGTGAGCGCGAATTCTTCGTTGTCGAGGTCGAAGAAGTCCAGCAGCCGAATGACTTCCTCGGCCGGATACTGCCACTCCATGGCGACCCAGCGATTAGTGGTGAACACCCGTATCGGCGTGCCGGCATGATCGAAAGAAATCGCCACCAAATGGCACAGGCCGCCGAGCTCCCAGTCCGGATCGGGGGGCAGGGCGATTGGCTGGACCGACTCGTCCACATGTTCGGTATAGACGAAGAGATGGAAATGGCCGTGTTCCTGCCAAGGGCGCGCCGCCTCATCCTCGGAGTGGGCGTGATAAAACCACAGGGCTCCTCTGTTGCGGTCATGCACGTCACCCGGCGGGTAATGCTGCCATTCGGTGAATGCCTCCGGCGCCGTCGCGTTCAGCACGTCGATCAGGATGTGCTTCTGTTCCGCGGCCGCTTCCTCGAGAACGGCGATCATGGCATCGGCGCCAGCCTGCATTGACAGGAGCTGCTGCCGCGGCAGCGTGGTGAAGTCGATGCTGGGGTTGTCGCGGATGGTCACGTTCATGGGTGTTATTCCAGTGGATCGGCCGGTGCGATCCTAACAGGAGGTTCGGCGGGGCTCCACCGATCGATGCCGGGAGCCTCGCCCCCGGCATCCGCAGGAAGGCTGTTAGTTGGTCTTTTTCGTGCCACAGGCACCACAGGCGCCGCAGGCCTTAGCAGCGCCGCATGCGCCACAGACTTTTTTCTTGGCACCGCAGGCAGCACAGGCGCTGACCTTTGCGGCGCCGCATGCGCCACATGCACCGCAGGCGGCGACGGTCGGTGTCGTGGCCGCGACTGCCGCAGCAAGACCACCACCGACGACCATCATGGCCAGCGCTTTTTTCGACTTGATGTTCATGGAATTCTCCTCTGGAAATGGGCCGAAGCCGTTAGGGACAGAGGCAACCTAGTCGATCGTTTCATAAACTGGTGTCACGAAACTTCTGTTGAAAATCACGGTTTTGCGAGACGATCGTGATTTCACGATTGGTTGCGTTCGGCCGTATCCGGTGAGGATCCGAGGCTTAAATCGCGCGGCCTCGGCGACCCACGGAGCATCGTCCTTTGCGGGCAGATTGCCGACAGCCCACTCGGGTTAACGGAATTGCTTCCATTTACCCCAAACAGGCTCTACAAGCGGGCTAACCCTGCACGGCAGGATCCAAGTCCCCACATATGAGGTAGATCGCACGCCATGGCGCGTCAGTTCATTTATCACATGGCCGGTTTGAACAAGGCCTACGGCTCCAAGAAAGTCCTGGAGAACATTCATCTTTCCTTCTACCCGGATGCCAAGATCGGCATTCTTGGCCCCAACGGTGCCGGCAAATCGACCGTTCTGCGTATCATGGCGGGCATCGACAAGGAGTTTAACGGTGAGGCCTGGGTCGCGGAGGGGGCAACCGTCGGTTACCTGCCGCAGGAACCGCAGCTTGATCCCGACAAGACCGTGGCAGAGAACGTCATGGAGGGTGTCGCCGAAAAGAAGGCCATCGTCGACCGCTATAACGAGTTGATGATGAACTATTCCGACGAGACCGCCGACGAGGGAGCACGGCTTCAGGACATCATCGACGCGCAAAATCTGTGGGATCTCGACAGTCAGGTGGAGATGGCCATGGACGCTTTGCGCTGCCCGCCCGGCGATAGTCCGGTGGACAATCTGTCTGGTGGTGAACGGCGGCGTGTGGCCCTGTGCCGCCTGTTGCTGTCGCAGCCCGACCTGCTGCTGCTCGATGAGCCGACCAACCACCTCGATGCCGAAACAATCGCCTGGCTCGAAAAGCACCTGCGCGAATATCCTGGCGCCGTCCTGATGATCACCCACGACCGTTACTTCCTAGACAACGTCACCGGCTGGATCCTCGAACTCGACCGTGGCCGTGGCATTCCTTACGAGGGCAACTATTCGGCCTACCTGGAGGCCAAGGCCAAGCGGCTGGCGCAGGAAGGTCGAGAGGAGGCCAACCGGCAAAAGGCCATGGCGCGCGAGCAGTCGTGGATCGCCTCCAGCCCGAAGGCCCGCCAGGCCAAGTCGAAGGCGCGCATCAAGGCCTATGACGAACTGGTTCGCTCGGCGGCCGACCGGCGTCCCGGTGACGCCCAGATCGTTATTCCGGTGGGCGAACGTCTTGGCCAGGCGGTCATCGACGCCGAGCACATCTCCAAAGGTTACGCAGACAAACTGCTGGTCGACGATTTGAGTTTCCGTCTTCCTCCAGGTGGCATCGTCGGCGTCATCGGCGCTAACGGCGCCGGCAAAACCACACTGTTTCGGATGATCACCGGTCAGGAGCAAACCGACCAAGGATCGATCACCATCGGCGACACGGTGGAACTGGGCTATGTCGACCAGAGTCGCGACACACTGGCTGGTGACAAGACCGTCTGGGAAGAAATCTCCGAAGGCAACGACATCATCAAGCTCGGCAAGCACGAGGTCAATTCACGCGCCTATTGCTCCAGCTTCAATTTCCGCGGCGGTGACCAGCAGCAAAAGGTCGGCACGCTCTCCGGCGGTCAGCGCAATCGCGTGCACCTCGCCAAGGTGCTGAAGTCCGGGGCCAACGTGATCCTGCTCGACGAACCGACCAACGACCTGGACACGGAAACGCTGGCCGCCCTCGAGGATGCACTTGAGAATTTTGCCGGCTGCGCCGTGATCATCAGCCACGACCGCATGTTTCTGGACCGCCTTGCGACGCACATTCTGGCCTTTGAGGGCGATAGCCATGTCGAGTGGTTCGAAGGCAACTTCGAAGACTATGAAAAGGACAAGATCCGCCGGCTCGGCCCCGACAGTGTCAATCCAAAGCGGGTCACCTACAAGCGGCTGACCCGCTAGTATCTGCGCAAAACAGGGAAGGGCATCAGCTTGACCACCATCGTCATTACCGGCGTGGGTCGCGGCATCGGACACGAACTGGCCCGGCAATCACTGGACCGGGGTTGGAGCGTCATCGGTTCGGTGCGGCGTCCAGAGGACGCGACGCTGCTGCACGATCTGACAGACGACCGCTTCCGTTCCCTGGTCTTCGACGTTCGGCACGGGGAGGCGATCGAAGCGGCAGCCGCATCGGTCGCCGAGCCGGTTGACATATTGATCAATTGCTCCGGGATCATCGGACCGGCGCAACAGTCGGTTCTGGAAATGGATTTCGATGGGTTCGCCGATACGCTGGCGATCAACACAGTAGGACCGTTACGGATCGTGCATGCTTTCCTGCCGCATTTGAGGCGCAGTGTGAAGGGCAGGATCCTGACGCTTTCGAGCTGGATGGGATCGATGTCGCATACCAAATCGGACCGGATCGCCTATCGTGCTTCCAAGGCGGCAGTCAACAAGGTGATGCAAGGGCTTGCGGAAGAGTTGGTGTCGGTGGGCATCGCGGTTGCGACCGCGCATCCGGGCTGGGTGCGTACCGACATGGGCGGTCCGCATGCCGCCGTGTTACCGCAGGACAGCGCCTCCGGGCTTCTCGAGCTGTGCCAAAAGCTGAGCCTCGAAAACACCGGACATTTCTGGAATTTCGACGGTTCCAGACTCGACTGGTGAGCGTTGTCGGCGCATCGCGCCGCGCCGCTTTGCTGTGGACAATGGTGGAACGTCCTGATCAGCCTGCGACATTTTTATTTTCAGTTGCGGCGCGTTCCGATATCATATAAAGATATGTTTATGTGGTTACGCTATGTGGAGGCGGACTTCCACGCGTTGAACAGATACGGATCGCATGCTTGATTCACGGAAACTCGGATTGGAGAGGGCGGTCGACGTTCTCAAGGCGGCTGGCGAGCCAACTCGGTTGCGTCTTCTCGCCTTGCTTTTTGAGGGCGATCTGACCGTGACCGACATGACCGAGATCCTTGGACAGTCGCAGCCGCGGATTTCCCGTCACCTCAAACTGCTGATGGAAGCCGGTCTGATCGAACGGTTCCAGGAAGGTGCCTGGGCTTTTTTCCGTCTGACCGGGGATGGTCGTCAGCACGAGTTGGCCCGGCAGATCATCCAGGCAGTCGCTCCTTCGGATCCATTGCTCGCAAGAGACGCCGAGCGGCTGGAGGCGGTCAAGAGAACGCGGGCCGAGCGAGCCCAGGCCTATTTCAGCCGCAATGCGGCGAGCTGGGACGAACTGCGCTCCCTGCACATCGCCGACTCGCAGGTCGAAGCAGCACTTCTGGACCTGGTCGGCGATACGCCATTCGACTCCATGCTGGATCTGGGCACCGGCACCGGACGCCTGCTGCAACT
Source organism: Hoeflea sp. (assembly GCA_965249925.1). Classification (GTDB taxonomy): domain Bacteria; phylum Pseudomonadota; class Alphaproteobacteria; order Rhizobiales; family Rhizobiaceae; genus Hoeflea_A. The sequence continues at coordinate 7,503,635 of OZ252260.1, read as the reverse complement.
GTTCTCGCATTTGTATCGGCGCGGCATGGGCATCGATGCCAGCCGCGACATGTTGACGGTGGCCCGGGCCAACATCGACGAGGCACATCTGTCGCATGCTTCCGTGCGCCATGCGGACATACTCAACCTGCCGCTGGAACGTGGGACCTTCGACCTGGTGACAATTCACCAGGTCCTGCATTATCTCGGCAATCCTGAGGATGCCATCGCCCAGGCGGCCCGTATGCTCAGTCCTGGCGGCCGAATCGTGGTTGTCGATTTCGCCCCGCACGAACTGGATTATCTGCAGCAGGAACATGCCCACCTGAGACTTGGCTTCAGCCACGATGTGTTGAGTGGATGGCTGACCGATGCCGGGCTCAATGTCGAAAAGGTCGTAGACCTGCAGCCTGACAGCGAAGGTGGCGAAAAGCTGACCGTCACCATCTGGCTGGCGCGCGACCCGCGTCTGCTCATGGCCGATAACGATTCGGTCGCCAACAGCACCAGGGGAATCGTCTAGTTATGTCCGTCCTTCGCCGTTCCGGCCCGGCCCTTTTGGGCAATTCCATCAAGGTCTCGTTCGAGTTCTTCCCGCCAAAGAGCGGTGATATGGAGAGCCAGCTGTGGGAGAGCGTCATGCGTCTGGCGCCGTTTTCTCCGGACTTCGTCTCGGTGACCTACGGTGCCGGTGGCGGGACGCGCAAAACCACGCTGGCGACTGTCAAGCGCCTGTTGAGCGAAACGGATCTGTCACCGGCCGCACACCTGACATGCGTCAATGCAACTCGCGACGAAATCGACGGAATCGCGCGGGAATTCTGGCAAGCCGGGGTCCGGCATTTCGTCGCCCTGCGCGGCGACTTGCCCGAGGGCGCCAACTCCTACCGTCCGCACGAGGACGGCTACATCAATGCGGCGGAGTTGGTGGCGGGTCTCAAGGCGTTTGCAGACTTCGAGATAACGGTCGCGGCCTATCCGGAGAAACATCCGGAGAGCCCCGATTTCATGACCGACATCGATATGCTGAAGCGCAAGGTCGACAATGGCGCGACCCGTGCCATCACACAGTTTTTCTTCGACAACGACAGCTATGAGCGTTACGTCGAAAGGGTGCGCAGAGCCGGCATTTACATCCCGGTGGTGCCCGGTATCCTGCCAATCCACAATTTCGCGCAGGTCGCGAAATTCGCCGCGTTCTGCGGAGCATCGATCCCCGACTGGCTGGCGACCCGTTTCGAGGGCCTTGAAAAGGATCCGCAAACCCGTGCGCTGGTCGCCGCGGCGGTGGCCGCCGATCAGGTCATGGATCTTGTCGAGCGCGGTGTCCAGGATTTCCACTTCTATACCATGAACCGGGCCCAGCTGGTCTACGCCATCTGTCATCTGCTCGGTCTGCGAGCGAAACATGTCGCCGGCCCACTGCCGGGCACCGCCGCAGCCTAATTGACGATAAGACCATTCAGAAAAGCAACAGCGGGGATGGATTTCCAGCCCCGCTGTCGTCAAAGTTTAACGGTTGATTTGTACCGTAGTCCGTGATCGGCCGTTAGAGAAAAAGCATGGCCACGATGAATATAAAGGCTGCACCGATCACCAGGACATTGAGAGAACGCACCAGTCCCATCGCTGACCTCCCTGCGACTAACCTCGTAATGCTATGATGGCTTTGCGGCCGAAGAAAAGAAAAATTGTTGCTGCGATGCAGCAACGGGCAGTTCCATCATCCAAAATCCACATCTTAAGCGCATGAATTCTATCGCTTTCCGATGGAGCCAAAAAAATGTGCACGATGTGTCAGATCAGGCCGGGTTTTTGCGCCGCACATGTTCAAGGATGATCATTTTTTGGTAAAATCGATCCAAATCACCATCGAATCCGAAACACGGATACGGCTCACAGATCCTGTAACTCTTTAAAATTAATTGATTTTTTTAGCTTTCGCCAAGAGGCGCCCGTCGATCGTGGCAAGCCCCGCTACGATCAAGAGAAGGCCAGCGACCGCCTGAAGGCTCATATGCTCTCCGAGGAAAAGCACGCCCAGGACGATGGCGCTTGGCGGGACCAGCAATGTCACGATCGATCCGTTGGTCGCGCCTGAAGTGCTGATGATTCGAAAGTACAGAATGTAGGCGAGCGAGGTGGAGACCACCGCTAACATCACGATGGCAAGGACGATGTGTAGCGGCGGCATGCTCAGGAGCCACGGTCGGTCAACGAACAGCACCAACGGCAGCATCAAAAGCGATGAGGCGGTCAGCTGGCCGGTGGCAGTCACAACCGGCGGCAGATCACTGAAGCGTTTCCCGTAGATGGCAGCGAAACCATAGGAAATCGAAGCGCCGATCACCGCCAGCTGTGCCCACACCGGAGCGCCGAGCCCGGTAAGCGCGCCGGGTCCGATCAGCACGAACGTTCCAACCAGGCCAAGCAGGCAACCCGCCAGTTTGCGCAGGGTCAGCTTTTCGTCGTTCGTCAGGCGATTGGCGATGACGACGGTCCACAGCGGGGTTGTGGCGTTAAGGATCGCCGCGAGACCGGCACCGATTTCAGTCTGACCGGCAAATATCAGCGTAAACGGGATGGCATTGTTCAACGTTCCAAGCACGATGAACGCGCGCCATCGCTCAATCAGACGGCGATAGAGGCCATGGCGCGCGTGCAGATAAAGATGCAGCGCCAGCGCGGCCAGTGACACCCGCAGCAGGACCAGGGTCAGCGGGGGCACATAAGCTACGGCCAGGCGCGCGAAAAAGAACGAGGCGCCCCAGATCAATCCCAATAGGATCAGCAGGATCCAGGTGATTGTCGTAATCTGGTGTTGCTGGGCGTTCATCGGCGTCCTCGCTTTGCGACACGGAGTGGTACGCCCGAAAGGTGCCTATGGCCATCCGAATCTTGCGATTTTTTTCAGTGCCTTGCTGGCATGGGTCGGGCGTGTCAGAATCCGGCTGAACGTTGACCTGCGCCATCGGAGGATTTCCTGGAGAGCGACCTTCAAAGCACCATCGCCGAGAGTGTTGGTCACGGCTCGCAACTGGGCGACATCGCCCTCGTCGCTGCCGTTGCGGTGTTGCTGGGACTCGGTCTGATCCGCCTCAAGCAACCTCCGCTGGTCGGATTCATTCTTGCCGGCATTGCGCTGGGGCCAACCGGGTTCGGGGTGATCGCCAGCTCCGAGAACGTCAATCTTCTAGCCGAAATGGGCGTGTTGATCCTCCTGTTCTTTATCGGGATGGAGCTGTCGCTGAAGGCTTTCGTCCTTACCCTCCGTCAGGCGGTTCCGGTGGCCGCCGGGCAAATCATCATTGCGTTGGCGGTGGCGATTCTGATTGGCAAAGCGCTTGGCGTCGGGCTGACCGAGTCGATCATCCTCGGCTTCATTATCGCCATTTCCAGTACCGTCGTCGCAATGAAGATGCTCGACGACATGGGCGTCCTGCGTGGCGAGGAAGGGCGCATTGCCGTCGGTGTGCTTATCGCTCAGGACCTGGCCGTCGTGCCGATGCTGATCTTCGTTTCAAGTGTTGGTGGTGACGACATCGACGTGTGGCAGACCACTCTACGGGTGGTCGTCGCCGTGGCGATCCTCGGTGGATTGCTGTGGTGGCTTGGACCGCGCGGCAAATTGCGAGTGCCGTTCACCGAACAGGTGGAGAACAAGGTGGAAATCCTGGCGCTCGGATCGCTTGCCTTCTGCTTCTCCGCAGCCACCGTTTCGGGCTTCGCCGGCCTGTCTCCGGTCTATGGCGCTTTCATCGCCGGCATCCTGATCGGCAACTCGACTTTGCGCAGCCGAGTTATTCCGGTGATCGAGCCGATCCAGAGCGTGCTGTTGGTGGTGTTCTTCCTGTCTATCGGGCTGCTGATGGATCTTCGGTTCATATGGGCGAATATCTGGCTGGTGGTGGCCACCTGCATCGTCGTGATCGCTGCCAAATCGGCGCTCAATATCGTTCTGCTGCGGGTGACCGGATCGAATGCCCAGACGGCACTGGTCGCCGGACTGTCGATGGCCCAAATCGGTGAGTTTTCATTTGTGCTCGCGGCTGCAGCGCTCGCGGCCGGCGCGCTGAGCGGCGATGCTTATCGTTTGGCCATCGCGGTAACCGCCATCACGCTGCTCGTTTCACCGGTCTGGGCCGGTCTGATGCATCGTATCGAGAGGGTGGCGAGCGAGGGGCTGACCAACTATCGGGCGGCGTTGCTCGAGGCCTATGCCAGTGAAATCGGAGAGGTGCGGCGCGGTCGCCAGGCGGTGCACCGGGCGATGTTCCATGCCCGTGTCCGCTACCGGGCGGCCCGCCTTGCGCTCTACCACCGGCGCGCGGTCAGGGCTGCGCAAGCACAGGCCACGAAAGAGGGTGCGGCCGATCAAACCGCCGCCCGCAAGGAAGCGAAGCCGAACGAAAGCGCCGAACAGGTTGGCGTCGACGCTTCGTAGGGTGCAATCACTGCAGCATGGAGAGCAGTCGGGGAGTCGGCCAGGCGTCGGCCGGCAGCCCGAGACGCAGCTGCTCCTTCTGCACAGCACCCCTTGTTCCAGCACCGAGTATCCCGTCTATATCACCAACATCGTGGCCACGCGCCTGGAGCACGCGCTGCAACTGCTTCATCTGGGCGTCGTTGAGGCCGGTATCGGGGCTGCCGGGATCATAGCGCGGCGCGCCGGCCAGGCGGGTGGCGAAATAGGCTGCGGTCGTCGTGTAGATGAAGGATTTGTTCCACTCCAGATATACCGAGAAATTGGGGTAGGCGAGGAACGCCGGCCCCTTTCTCCCCTGCGGCAGCAGCAGCGCGGCTGACAGGTCTCCGGACGGCAACGATCCCTGGCGGGCTGACACACCCTGGGCTTCCCATTGGCGAACCGGCAGTGCCTTTCCGAGTCCCGAAAGGTTCCAGTCCATGGTCTGGGGAACGGTGACCTCCTGCAGCCAGGGCTGACCCGCCTGCCATCCGAGATGGCGGATGAAATTGCCGGCGGTCATAATCGCGTCCTGTGCGCTCTTCTTCAGCCGTACTTGGCCGTCGCCGTCGCCGTCGACACCGAATCGGATGATGTCGAGCGGCAACAATTGCACCTGACCGATTTCGCCGGCCCAGGCGCCGGTCGTGTTGACCGGATCGAGACCGCCCAGTCCGACCAGCCGGATTGCCGCGATCAACTGCGGCTGAAACAGCTCCGGCCGCCGGCAGTCATGCGACAGGGTGGCAAGGGCGTTGATCGTGTTGAAGTCACCCTGCACAGCGCCGTAATCGGTTTCCAGCCCCCAAAAAGCGGTGATCACCGGACCGGGGACACCGTACTCACGCTCAGCCCGTTCAAACACGGCGGCGTATTGTTGAAGCCGTTTCTGACCGTTCTGAAAACGGCTGCCGCTGATCACCTTCCTGGAGAAATCGATGAAGGTGCTTTTGAAAATCCCTTGCGCCCGATCGCGGCGCAACACCTTTTGGTCTATCCGTGCGTTTGCGAGCGCCCGGTTGGCAACAGCTGGATCGATTCCCGACGCAACCGCCTCCTGCTTGATAGCGTTGACGAACTGCCCGAAATTACCGCCGCAGGATGCCGCGGAAACCGGGTTCGCATGCGCAAGAAGCGTACCGCCGGCAATCAGAATTGCGGCGGACAAACGGGATCGGTTCATGAAAGTTCCTCCGGATCGGACGTCCTATGGGTGGACTGGGCGAGCTATCGGGTGATTGGGCGAGCTATCGGGTGGCCTCGGTAAGCCACTTGTTCCACTGCTTGGTGTTGCCGACAAAAACGTTGATGTCCGCATCCCCGTCAATCCCGGGGACGCGTCCGGTCCCCGTATATTGCCAGAAATGCCAATCGCGCTGCCGGTAGACATTGTCGGGATGATCGGCGACGGAGCGCACCCAGAACGGGTACGCGTTGAAGTGCCCCTCAAGGTTCTGTGCGTGAAAATCGACGGTGGTATAGATGATCGGCGTCTTCCCGTAGTGTTTCTCGATCATGTTCAGAAAAACCGCCATCTCACGGCGTACCGTTGATGGCGGCGGGCGTTTCTTACAGGTCGGCGAATGGCCGTTCCATTCTATATCGAGAACCGGCGGCAAGGCGGTCCGGTCTTTCGGCGTGTTGGCGATGAACCAGGCGGCCTGCTCGTGGGCCGGACGACAAAAATAGTAGAAATGGTAGGCACCGCGCGGAATGCCGGCACGCTTGGCGCCTCGCCAGTAGTCCAGGAACCGCTCGTCGCGGTGATCGCCTCCCTCGGTCGATTTGATAAAGGCGAAGGCGATGTCTGCCTGACGCAGCCGTTTCCAGTCGATGTCCCCTTGCCATTTCGAAACATCGATACCGTGAATATGGTGTTTGGCCGGGTGGTTCTTGCCGAAATCCTGAGGATCGCTGTCGCCGTAACGGGACGGCGAGATCTGTGTCTGCGGACCGAAGTCGTACATCGTGCATGAAGTCAGGATGAGAATCAGCGGCAGAAGCGTCAGGGCAATGCGATGCATGTCCGAGCAATCCGAGTCAGGTAACAGCCAATTCGCCCTGTTTTAGAGCGTTTGTGCCGGAAAAGAAACCACTGTTTTGCCGGAGTAATGCCGTTGCTACGCCGTGTGTAATACGCTGCGCCAGGCATATCCGCGGTAAAGCGATGTGCATCGCGAAACGGTCCCGGCCTCATTTGCCAGCGTGCGCATCGTCTCGAAAAGCGCCGCACGCGGTTCGACGTGAAACTTGTCGAGCCAACCGAAGAGTGCCGATCTGAACCAGAGCGGCAGTTTTTCCTGCTGGCCGAAATCGACGATATGAATCGAACCGCCGGGTGCCAGTGAAGCCCGGGCTTGGGCGATCGCACGCTGCCAGTCCGGGATCATCGACAGCGAATAGGAGAAGAAGATCCGGTCGAAGCGCCGGCCGGCGAACAACTCATCGGCCGCGAAGCTGCGGGCGTCGCCTTGTTTCAAGACAGCCGTGCGTCCCGATCGGCTCATGTTACGTTGCGCAACCAGAAGCATTTCGCGCGAGATGTCGAGACCGAACAGCTCGGCGGCCGGGTAGACCTTCGCCGCTCGCAGAAGGTTGCGTCCGGTGCCGCAACCGACCTCCAGGACGGATCCCGTATGCGGCACGTCCAATCCGTTGATCAGCCCGTCGCGCCCCAGCAGGAAGAACTTGCGGCTCAGATCGTAGATGTGTTTCTGGTACCGGTAGATGGCGTCCATGCGCTGGGCGTGGACGGTGTCAGCATCGCCGCTCATGCATCCTGCTTAACATAGAGATGGAAGCCGCCATAGATGGCCGACCGGTCGCGGCGGTGAAGACGCGCCGATTCGTCGGCCCGATAGTCCCAACTGTCGAGAATGGACGTCGAGACCCGACCGGGCAGGATCGACGGCTCACCGGCGGTCCGGAAGATGACCCTGGCACCAGGCCTGGCCGTCCGGTCGATCTGTGCCCACAGAGCGTTCAGCTGTGCGTCGCTCATCCAGTCCTGGGCGTCGAGCAGCACGTAGCGATCCGTGGAGGCATTGGGTTTTTCCGCCAGGAGGTCGGTGAAGCTGCGGTTGTGGACGGTGACCTGCTGCGTGCCGTCGCGGATAACGTCGTAGTGCGCAGCATCGAGATAGGCCGGAACCGATGCACCCGGAGCGCCATCATAACTCATACCGAAAGCCTGGCGGGCAAAGTAGTTCTCGTGCAGCGGGAAATGGCAGCACAGTTTCTCCACCCGTCGGCGCAATACGGATGCCATGGTCCGGTCGTCGGTGGATTCAAGCAGCGCGTCGTATTGGGTGGGCGGAATGCCGAGCCCGAACAGTGACGCCTTGCGGCCGGTGATCCAGCGTACCAGGCGACGATCGAACAGTGGTGCCAGGCGCTCATCGAAGAAACGCCGCTGTTCGCGGAGACAGCGGCTTTTCACAAACTCCGAGGCATCAACACCATGTATCCGGGCGAGCAGGTGTACCGATGTCAGAAACCATCCGAGCAATCCAGCCCGGTAGAAATTGCCGTCAAAGAGCTCGATCCGCCGCTGACCCCGCCAGTTGCGACCCTCCCAATAGGCACGGGCCGCAGGGTCGAGATGCGGCGCAATATGACGGTCGTAGGCTTTTCGGTTGCCGCCCTGGTTGGTTTTGCCAAAAAACCTCTCCACATCCGCGTGGCCGGGCAGATGCCGGATCGCCGTGAGTTTGAGCCGGTTAAGCGCGATGTGGGTTCTGTTCAGATCCACCGCATCGACGTGAGCGGGCCAGCGGGTCAGGTAGGCGAGCACATTGCAGCCGCCGGAAGCAATGGTGACGACACGGTGCTGCGGTCCCAGGTCCATGGCCTCCATGTCGATATCCGGATCCTCCCAGATCTGTGGGTAGACGAGTCCTGAAAAGAAATAGGCAAACAGTCGTTCGGAAATGCCCTCCCGGCTCATCAAACGGTTGCGGTAAATGGCCTTTTTCAGTTGTCGGCTACCAGCCGGCACAGTTGTGGTGTCGGAGAGTATTTCTGACATCGCGAATCCGTTCAGCCTGGGTATTGAGGTGCGGATAGCGCTGGCCCGTAACACGCAGGTGACAGCCATGTGACAGTCCGGTGACGCCAATAACCCGGCTGCGGGATCAGTCGGCGGCTCCGAAGCCACCAGCGGTTGGCGTGGTGACAATAACCGCCTCGCCCGCCTCAACGACGGTCTGGTCGGATCCCTTCAGAGGCTCGATACGTCCGTCGAGGCGGCGGATCGCGGTTTTCCCCGGCAGGCCGTTGCCGCCGCCATCGATGCCTTGCGGCGGCCGGGTTCGGTGTGACGACAGAATGGCGCATTCCATCTTCTCCAGAAAGCGGATCGTGCGCTCGGTGCCGTCCCCGGCGCAAAACGCGCCCTTGCCGCCGGAGCCCGGGCGGATGTGGAAATCCTCCAACAGTACCGGAAACCGCATCTCTAGGATCTCCGGATCGGTCAGCCTGGAATTGGTCATGTGCACATGCACACCCGACGTTCCGTTGAATCCGCGGCCGTCGTTCGTCCGGCCGGCCGGCGATCCGGAACAGATGGTCTCGTAGTACTGATACCGTTGGTCGCCGAAAGTCAGGTTGTTCATGGTGCCCTGGCTGTTGGCGATGGCACCGAGAGCGCCGAAAATGGCGTTGGTGACATGCTGCGACGTCTCCACGTTGCCGGCAACAACAGCCGCCGGGTAGGCGGGTTTCAGCATGCAGCCGTCGGGCAGAACGATGCGGATCGGGCGAAGGCATCCGGCGTTCATCGGTATGGCGCCCTCGACCATCACCCGGAAACAGTAAAGCACCGCGGCGCGGGTCACCGGCTCCGGCGCGTTGAAGTTGTTGGCCATCACCGGCGATGTGCCGGTGAAATCGACGGTGGCGGAGCGCGCTTGCCGGTCGACGCTGATGTTGACCCGAATGACCTGGCCGCTGTCGGTTTCATACGCGTAGGAGCAATCGGAAAGGGCGTCGATGACCCTGCGCACGCTTTCGGCGGCATTGTCCTGGACGTGACCCATATAGGCTTCCACCACTTCGAGGCCGAATTCCCCGACCATCTTGCGCAAATCAGCCACGCCCTTCTCGTTGGCGGCGATCTGGGCCTTCAGATCAGCGACGTTCTGGTGGACGTTGCGCACCGGGTAGGGGTGATCGGTCAACAGCGTAATGAGTTCGGCCTCGCGGAACCGACCCCGGTCGACGATCAAAAAATTGTCGATAAGCACGCCCTCCTCGTCCACCGTGGTCGCCAGCGGCGTCATCGATCCAGGCGCCGTGCCGCCGACATCGGCGTGGTGACCGCGGGAGGCAACGTAGAAGAGGATTTCGCGGCCCGTTCCGTCGAACACCGGCGTCACCACCGTGATGTCCGGCAAATGCGTGCCGCCATTATAGGGTGCGTTGAGGGCGAAGACGTCGCCGGGGCGGATCCTGTTTTCGTTGAGGGCGATCACCGTCTCCACCGACCGGTCCATCGAGCCGAGATGCACCGGCATATGCGGGGCGTTGGCGACGAGCGCCCCGTTGCGGTCGAACACCGCGCAGGAGAAGTCCAGCCGCTCCTTGATGTTGACCGAGTAGGCGGTGTTTTGAAGCGTGATGCCCATTTCCTCGGCGATTGCCATGAACAGATTGTTGAAGACCTCCAGCAGAATGGGGTCTGCTTGTCTTGTGCCGATTGCCTGCTGACGTTGCTTTGGCTCGAAACGACGCAATACCACGTGGTTCTTGGCATTGATCTCGGCGCGCCAGCCGGGCTCGACAACGATGGTCTGGTTCGCCTCGATGATCAGCGCGGGGCCATCGACCCGTTGACCGGGGGACAGATGCGCGCGTCGGTGAATTCCTGCATCATGCCACTTGCCTCCGGTAAACAGGCGGCGTGTGTCGTCGGGCGCTGCGATCGCGTCGCGCAGCGGCAGGTCGGGTTCATGAGCGCCACGGTCGCGGACATCGGCGGCTTCAATCCCCACCGCTTCGACGATGACCGGTTTGTCCTCGTATATGAAACCGAACTGTGCCCGGTGGGCAACGTCAAAGGCACCTCTTGCAGCCTCGACCGATCGATCGGAGAAATCGACAGGGATCGTCGTGTCGGTTCCCTCATATCGCAGGTGCAGGACAGGGCGCCATCGGATGACATCGGCAGGTACATCCTGGCGTTGCAATTCATCGATCGCCTCCTCGGCGAGCCGCTCGATGAGGCTGTCGACGGCACCGATCGCGGCGCCATCCAACGGCTGGACCAGCGCCTGCTGGCGTGTCGCGAACAAACCGGCGAGGCCGATGCCGTAGGCGGACAACAGGCCGGAGAAGGGATGGATAAGGATCGCTTCGATGCCCAAGGCGTCGGCGACCAGGCAGGCATGCTGGCCGCCGGCACCGCCGAAGCAATTCAACAGGTACCGCGTCACATCATAGCCGCGCTGAACGGAGATCTTCTTGATGGCGTTGGCCATGTTTTCGACGGCGACCGTGACGAAGCCTTCGGCCACCTCTTCGGCCGATTTGCTGCCGCCGATTTCATCCGCGAGATCGACAAATCTGTCCCGCACGACCGCGACGTCGAGCGGTTCGTCCTGGGCCGGTCCAAAAATGGCGGGAAAATAGTCGGCCTGAAGCTTGCCCAGCATGACATTGGCATCGGTGACAGCAAGCGGTCCGCCGCGCCGGTAGCAGGCAGGGCCCGGATCGGCGCCGGCCGAATGCGGACCCGCCAGGAAACGGCCGTCCCTGTAGTGGAGGATCGACCCACCCCCGGCGGCGACCGTGTGGATGCGCATCATTGGGGCCCGGATGCGCACGCCCGCCACTTCGGTGTCGAACGCACGCTCGTATTCGCCGTCGTATCGCGCGACATCGGTGGAGGTGCCACCCATGTCGAAGCCGATGACGCGGTCGAAACCGGCGAGATCGGCGGTTTCGGCCATCCCGACCACCCCACCGGCCGGGCCCGACAGGATCGCGTCCTTGCCCTGAAACAGCCGCGCTGCCGTCAGGCCGCCGGAGGACATCATGAATTTGAGCGACGGTCCTTCCGTAGCGTCGCCGGAGGCACCCAAATCGCGCGCCACCTGGTCGACATAGCGACGCAGGATCGGCGACAGATAGGCGTCGACGACGGTCGTATCGCCGCGCCCGACCAGCTTGGCCAGTGGCGACACCCGATGGCTAACCGAAACCTGGCCAAAGCCCAGTGTCTGCGCAACATCGGCAACCCTTGCCTCGTGTTCCGGGTAGTTCCAGGAATGCATGAACACGATAGCGACTGCATCGATGCCGTCGGCCTTGGCGGCGGCGAATTCCGCGTACACGCTGGCTTCGTCCGGTACCGCTTCGACGGTGCCGTCGGCACGCACCCGCTCATCGACCTCGACCACCCGCTCATAAAGCTGTTCGGGCAGAATGATTTGCTTGGCAAAAATGTCGGGGCGCGCCTGATAGGCAATGCGCAACGCGTCGCGGAAACCCCTGGTGATGACCAGCAAGGTGCGGTCTCCGGCACGCTCCAGCAGGGCGTTGGTGGCGACCGTGGTCCCCATCTTGACCTCGCCGATCCGTTGGCCGGGTACCGGCTCGCCAGGTGCAATGTCGAGCAGTTCGCGTATGCCCTGCACGGCGGCGTCGCGATACGCCCCGGGGTTTGTCGAAAGCAGTTTCTTCTGGACGATGCTGCCGTCCGGCGCGTGGCCGACGACATCGGTGAACGTGCCGCCGCGATCGATCCAGAAGTCCCATTTGCCGTTCATCTGCTGCCCTGTCGTCGATGGTCGTGTTACCCGCACAAATGCATGTGTAAGATGATCCTGTCCATTCCTTGTTCTGCGCCGGCAGGTCTCGATGGACCGGAAGCCATCGGTCCGGGCGATTGACTGGCGATCGTCTCAGCGCTGTGGGGATTGGCGATGCCTGAAGATGAGACAGTCCTGAGTGGCGGCAACACAAATGCTCGTGTGGTCAGGATCGGTCAGACCGTGCGGCGTCATATGACCAGAGCGAGCCCCACCGTTCACCGTCTCTTGCGTCACCTGGAGGATGTGGGATTTGCATCCTGTCCCAGGTTCCTCGGCACTGATGAACAAGGTCGAGAAGTGCTGAGTTATCTGCACGGCGAAACCGGCCTTGTCGAGGATCTTTGGACAGGCGATGAGCCGCTTCTGGAAACCGCGCGGATGCTGCGCAGATATCACGATGCTACCAAGGGATTTTCATGCCGGCGCTCGGATTTTTGGGCCTTTAGCCATCCCGATCCGACACGCCATGAAGTCATTTGCCACAACGATTTTGCGCCGTACAACTTTGTCTTTTCGAAGGGAATACCGGTTGCGGTCCTCGATTTTGACCTGGCCGGCCCGGGTCCACGTTTGTGGGATGTCGCCTATGCGGCCTATTGGCTTACGCCGTTATCTTTCGCCGCAGCCGATCTGCTCCCTTTTTCAAATCGCGATGTGCAGGCTGGTTGCCGTCGGCTGAAACTGTTCTGTGAGACGTACGGAATTGAGCCAGACCGGGCACTACTCGATACTGTGGCCGAGGTTCTGGCGCATATGGCCGATGAAAAAGGCGCGGCCAGGATCCTTGGCAGCGAGACGGCTGATTCGCTTGGGCAGTCAGGCCATTTCAAATATTGGCGTGACGAAGCGACCGCTTTTTTGCGGATGCAGCCGAACTTATTGCGAAATCTACACTGATCGACAGTGATGGCTGGCAGTCTCGGTGTCCATGCTTGCTGCCATGCTTCGCCGGACCTGGCAGTTCGGACAATAGGCTAATCCAAAAGGCGGTAGTCGACGGCGCCCGACGATTTTTCCAAGCGCTCTAACCTTATAGTTTCGCCGACCCGAGGCGAGCGCACACTCCTGCTTGTGAGTTGGACCTTGCTGCCATCGGTCAGTATGGCCCAAACAACCAGCTTCCTGGTCCCCGTATAGTCCTGCTCACGGCTCCAGTGGGTGACCACGCCCTCGACCTGCGAGGCGCGAAGGGTCGGATCCGGCCAGGCGAACCAGAGTAGTATGGCGGCAATCGGCACGATAATGGCAGCAATGCTTGCCGCGGTGCGCAATCGCGAGAGGATAATCAGACGGCTGAGCTTTCGCGCTTGTTCAGGCCTCATTTACTACTCACCTACCAGCGGCCCCCGCCCGGCGGATTATCTAGTGTGCCGGCGCTGACCGGTACTCTGTTTGGAGAGCTGCCTCGCGAGGATTGTCAGCTCGGGATTGTTACGCCGCTCCTGTCGCGCTTCAGGCGTAACCACCGGCTCACTGCCCGGCTCTCGTCGGTGCAACTCATAGTTTTTCTTCGATGGTAGGTGATTTGCAGCGGATTTGGCGAGAAATCTGCCACTCTCATCCGGACAACGTTACGATTTTTGAGATTGTCCGCGATTTGCGAACAGCCGCTTTCGAACTTACGATCGTTGTCCCGTACGACGCACGCCTGACTTCCTCATCCGGAAGCTCGTTGATCCATCCCAGATGGTTTCCACGCGTGTCAGCGCCGCGGGATCGGGCGATTTGCGAGCGCGGGCTTTGTCCGAACCATAGGCATGTATATGGCGCCGCACGGTCTCCGGCATCGCGTTTCCGTGCGCCTTCGGTCCTCAGACGTTTGGGCAGAGCATGAGCGTCTGCGCAGCCTCGAGGACGAGTTCTTCGATATCCTTCGGGGACCGCGCCTTTGGGATCTGGCCTATGCCGCCTATTGGTTGACGCCGTTGTCCCTTCAGGCAGAGGATCTCTGCGACTTCGCCCGCCACGATTTACAGGCTGGACGCCGTCGGCTGAAGTTGTTTTGTGAGGCGTACGGAATTGAGCCAGACCGGGCACTGCTGATACTGTGGCCGAGGTTTTGGCGCATGTGGCCGATGAGACAGGCGCGGCCAGAATCGTCGGCAGGGAGACGGCTGATTCGCTTGGGCAGTCAGGTCATTTCAAGCATTGGCGTGACGAAGCAACCGCTTTTTTGCGGATGAAGCCGAATTTATTGCGAAATCTACACTGATCGGCAGTGCGATTGCAGGCCTCATGCAAGGTTTGCACCAACTTTGTTTTGCCTAGGTCGTGATGCTTTTTGTCCACTCGCATCCACTCAGCAAATGGCGTAAGACGGGCTATGTCGATTTTCGCGAAGCTTGGTCAGTTTGTCGGTAAAGCCGCCAACGGTGCCCTCTCGGGGGTGATCGAGGCGGTGCGCACGGTGTTCGCCGGCGATCCGCAGACGCGACGTCGCGTTGCGTTCTCCGTCGCGATGATTGCCCTGTCGGCCAAGATGGCAAAGGCGGATGGCGTCGTCACGCCGGACGAGGTGATCGCTTTCCAACAGATTTTCGAAATCCCGGATCAGGAACGGCGCAACGTCTCGCGGCTCTATAACCTCGCCAAGCAGGACGTCGCGGGCTACGAATCCTACGCCGCCAAGATGGCCGAGCTGTGCGGCAGCGGCGAACCGAATTGCCTGGTTCTTGAGGATATTCTCGACGGCTTGTTCCACATCGCCAAGGCAGACGGTGTGCTGCATGAAAAGGAACAAGCGTTCCTGGCGCGGGTGGCGGAGATTTTCAATGTCGACGAGGTTCACTTCGACCAGATCCTGGCGCGTCATCTATACCGCTCGCAACGCAATCCCTACTTGGTGCTGGGATTGAACGAGTCGGCGACTCTGGATGAAGTCAAGGCCCGCTACCGGAAACTGGTTTCGGAAAGTCATCCTGATCGGCTGATTGCGCGCGGTGTGCCGGAAGAGTTTCTGGCGATCGCCAATGCCCGGATGGCGGCACTCAACGAGGCATTTGCCGCCATCACCAAGGAACGCCAGGCGGCATGAGCGCCCTGGAGCCGGACTTTTCCGGCGCCGAAGTCTACCCCTCTCCAAATTATGGCGTGCGCGCCGGCGGCCGACGGCCCGATATGCTGGTGCTTCACTATACCGGCATGGAGACCGCCGAAGGTGCGCTGCGATGGCTGTGCACGCCGCAGTCGGAAGTATCGTGCCATTATCTCGTCCACGAAGACGGGCGCATCGTGCAACTGGTCGCCGAAGAGCAGCGTGCCTGGCATGCCGGCCGCAGCATGTGGAAGGGCGAAACCGATCTCAATTCCGCATCGATCGGCATCGAAATCGTCAATCCGGGTCCGGACGGTGGCTATCCCGAATTTCCAGAATCACAGATCGCCGCAGTGATCGAATTGTGTCGAAACTGCGCCCAGAGATGGGCGATCGCGCCGGAACGGATCCTGGCGCACAGCGATATTGCACCGCAGCGAAAGGCCGATCCGGGCGAAAAATTCCCGTGGCGTGTGCTTTATGAGTCAGGCGTCGGTCACTGGGTGGAAGAAGCACCTCGGGGCAGCGGACGTTTCTTTCAATACGGAGACAGCGGGCAACCGATCGAAGCCCTCCAGTCGATGCTGGGGCTCTATGGTTATAACATTGATATTAATGGAAATTTTGACGAAGAAACAAAAGCCGTTGTGACCGCTTTTCAACGTCATTTTCGGCCGTCGCTTGTAGACGGAATCGCCGACGTTTCGACGATCGAGACCCTGCACCGACTGTTATCAAGCCTGCCAGCGAACCGCTGATCAGGTTTCATGCTGCATCGCAATAACGAACGTTTTTCAATCCGTAACCGAACGTGACGGCGCTGCCACCATTTTCGAAATTTGGGCGTTAGGACTGGCTCCGTTTCACAAGAAGCGGCAGCCAAGCCGCGTAGCAGCCGTCAGCAGGTCTCGCGTCGACGGCAATCAGTGCGGAGTAACGAAATGAAAGGACTTGGAACCATCGTATGCGCGGCCAGCCTGGCCTGCATGGTTTCATTTGGAGGTGCCTCGGCAGACGAAAGCACCGAGGGCGAAACAAAGGACACGGCATTCGGATCCGTTATCAAGACAATTTTCAATCCAGGCGGGAAGGCCGAGGAGAGCCAGCATCCGAAATTCTCTCCATTGATCAATCGCTACGCCAGGAAACATGGCATTCCATCCAATCTGGCACATGCGATCGTTCGCGTCGAAAGCAACTTCAATCCCAAGGCCCGTGGCAGGGCCGGCGAGGTCGGTCTCATGCAGATCAAGCTGGCGACCGCCCGCCTGATGGGTTATCGGGGGTCACGCAAGGGGCTTTATGATCCGGAAACCAATATTAAATACGGCATGAAATATCTAGCTGGCGCCCACAAGTTGAGCGGCGGCGATACCTGCGGAACCGTATTGCGCTACAACGCCGGCCACGGTGCCAAGCGGATGAACCCGATTTCCTCCCGTTACTGTAAGAAAGTCCGCAAGATCATCGGCTAACGGCGGACCGTCACGAAGGCTCTCCCGATGGTGGCTTGTACCATCGGGAGAACCGGGCGATACGCCGTGCTGTTCACGGTCGACGAAATTCGCCAAATCCGAAAAATACTCGCAATTTCAGACCGTTTCAGGTATCAGACGGGTGCCAGCCGGCCAGGCAGCCGCGCCGCGCAGCGCCGAAAGGTGGCGAGGTGAGGAAAGTCCGGGCTCCACGGAAACACGGTGCCGGATAACGTCCGGCGGGGGTAACCCCAGGGAAAGTGCCACAGAAAGCAAACCGCCCCGCCTGCAGTCCTGTCGTCGGATGATCACGACCGGAGTGCCGGCGGGGTAAGGGTGAAAGGGTGGGGTAAGAGCCCACCGCGGTGCTGGCAACAGCAGCGGCACGGCAAACCCCACCGGGAGCAAGACCGAATAGGGATGACGCGGGGCGCAAGCCCCGGCCGGTTTCCGGGTTGGTCATCCGGGTAGGTTGCTAGAGGCCGCGTGCGAATGCGGTCCCAGAGGAATGGCTGCCGCGTTCCACCGCTTCGGCGGTGGGGCCATACAGAACCCGGCTTATAGGCCGGCTGGCACCCACCATCACGAACAAGTTGGCAGCGCCCGATGCTGGCATGCTGGACAATTCGCGCGATCAAACTAAAGGGCCGGGCGTTAAGTCTCCGTTAACCATGTTGAAGCTCTAATAAATCGTGTCTCGAAGCGGCTGATCGCGCCTGTTCCCATTGACGCCCAAATTCACCCATGTTATCCCAATTCTATCGTTTTGGGGGTGGTCTGGCGTAACCAGTCGCGGGGTGCAAGCGTTCCCATCAGCGGCAAAAACGGCACCTGCAGAGCACAGGTCAGTGATCTCCGGAGGCGGCATGTTATGGTCTTCTGGCGTGGAATCGGTGGTCTTGCGTTATGAACCGGTTCCTGTCGAATGCGACGAAAAAGATCGATTCGAAGGGCAGGGTGTCCGTACCAGCGTCATTTCGGTCGGTCCTGACGCGCCTCGACATCAAAGACCTCTACGCCATACAGGACTTTGTGTTTCCGGCCATCACCGTTGGTGGACCGGATCTGCTCGATCGCTACGAAAGATCCATTACGCAGGCGGATCCGTTCTCGCCCGACGCCAACGACATGTCGTTGCTCATCCATGGGGGCGGCATATTCCTGAAACTGGATGGCGAGGGACGCTTGTCCGTCACCGACTTCATCAAGGACTACACGGGGATTTCCGACCAGATCACCTTCGTCGGACGTTCCGATCATTTTCAGCTCTGGGATCCTGTCCAATACGAGGAAAAACGGCGGGATGCCCTCAGCAGGCGCCTGGCGGCAGCACAGGCCGGCGCTGGCCAGGGAGAGACGGGATGACGGCGGACTCTGGCGCCATGTCCAATGGTGCCGGTGGCGGACCAGTTCGTCACATCCCGGTTCTTCTGGCCGAAGTTGTGGAAGCCCTGCAGCCGCGGCAGGGGAAGGTCATTCTCGACGGCACGTTCGGTGCCGGCGGCTACAGCAGGGCGCTATTGGAGGCCGGGGCGAACGTCATCGCCTTGGACCGCGATCCGACGGCCATACAAACCGGCAGCGCGTTGTCGCAGGCATTCGGCAATCGACTGCAGCTGATCGAAGCACGGTTCAGCAGCCTTGCCGATCATGCTCCGGACCAGGGATTTGACGGGGTCGTGCTCGACATCGGCGTGTCTTCGATGCAGCTCGACCAGGCGCAGCGCGGTTTTTCGTTCCAGCAGGACGGGCCGTTGGATATGCGTATGGCCGCCTCCGGTCCAACCGCTGCGGACGTTGTCAATCGAATGAAACCGGCGGACCTCACCCGCATCTTCGGTCTGCTCGGAGAGGAGAAGCACGCCAGCCGCATTGCCCGTGCCATCGAACGTCGTCGTCAGTCGCGACCGTTTGAAACCACACGCGACCTGGCGGCATTGATCGAGACCATCAATCCGCGCCGCGCGCAGGACAAGATCCATCCGGCGACACGGGTGTTTCAGGCGCTCAGGATATTCGTCAACGAGGAACTGTTGGAGCTTGCCGACGGCCTGTTTGCTGCGGAACGGGTCTTGAAGCCCGGGGGTCGCCTTGTGGTCGTCAGTTTCCATTCGCTGGAAGACAGGATCGTCAAGCGCTTCTTCCAGTCGCGTTTTGGTAAGTCCGGCGGTTCGTCGCGGCATCTGCCGGAGGCAGCGCCGGTTGCAGCGAGTTTCGAACCGGTTGGTAAGGGCGTTGTGATGGCTGGCAAGACAGAAATGGCGGCCAATCCGCGTGCTCGCTCGGCCAAGCTGAGGGCGGGTGAGCGTACATCCGCCGATCCGATGCCGGCCGATCCGGCGATTTTCAAGTTGCCCCAACTGCCCGATGTGACGGTGTCGGGAGGATGATGGCGATGCTGAAGACCATCGATCTGGTCATCATAGGCCTGATGGCCGCAGTTGCGGCGATGACCTTCCACATCAAGCATCAGACCGACATGCAGTTGGCCAAAATACAACGCCTGGAGGCACAAATCCGACTCGAGGAGAACACCATCGATTTGCTAGAGGCCGATTGGAGCCTGCTGGTGCAGCCGTCGCGCCTGCAGGATCTTGTCGAACGTCACAACGAGGAACTGGAGCTGCATGTGACCGAACCGCATCAGATGGTGCGCCCCGAGGAATTGCCGGCGCGGGTCATCGACCTGCCGGAGCCCGAGGGCGAACAGCTGGTCGGGGCGGTGGATGAGAGTGCGCGTACCGGTTCGGTGGGGCAGTAGATGATTTCGGTGAACCGCATCTGGCCGATCGGGCGAGACCGTGCCAGCCAAGAGGCCGGAAGCGAGGAGGCGGGGCGCATCCGCATCGAAGGCAGTCGTAAAACGTCCGGTCGCCAGACGCGCAACCGCATTTCCCTGGTGATGATCGGCGCTTGCGTTGTTTACGCGGTGATTGCCGGTCGGTTGGTGGAATACGGGCTACGCGATTTGACGACAGTCGCCAGCATCGCGCGCGGCGACGATCTGCTGGCATCGCGGCCGGATCTGCTGGATCGCAACGGACGGGTCCTGGCGACCGATATACGCACCGTGTCGCTTTATGCCAGTCCGCACAAAATCACCGATCCGGACGAGGTTATCGAGAGCCTCGCAACGGTGCTGCCGGAATTGGACGCGCGTACCGTCTATCGCAAGCTGACCTCGAAAACCTACTTCCAGTGGCTGCGGCGCCAGCTGACACCCAAGCAGCAAAACGACATTCTGGCGCTCGGTCTGCCGGGTATCGGATTTCGGCCGGAGAAACACCGCTTCTACCCCGGCGGCCCGACTGCGTCGCACATTGTCGGCCACGTCAACATCGACAACCGTGGCACCGCCGGCATGGAAAAGTACGTCGACAGCCAGGGGCTGGCGGATCTGGCTGATGCCGGTTTGACGGTCGATCGGCAGATGGAGCCGGTGCGGCTTTCCCTCGATCTTCGGGTTCAGCACGTGGTGCGGGACGAGCTTGCTGCCGCTATGCAGCGTTACCGGGCGATCGCGGCGGGTGCCGTCGTGCTCAACGCGAAAACCGGCGAAGTGCTGGCCATGTCATCCTTGCCCGACTACGACCCCAACATTCCGGCACAGGCGCTGGAGAAAGACAGGATGAACCGAATGTCGGCGGGCACCTATGAGATGGGCTCGACATTCAAGGCCTTCACAACCGCGATGGCGCTCGATTCCGGTTTGGTGACCCTGGAAGACCGATTTGACGCGCGGCGGCCGATCCGCATCGCCCGCCATACGATCAGCGACTTTCACGGCAAGCATCGAATCCTGACCGTTCCGGAGATCTTCATCTATTCATCCAACATCGGGACGGCGAAAATGGCCGATGTCGTGGGCATTGACGGGCACCAGGAGTTCCTGACCCGCATCGGCCTGCTGACCCGGCTGCAGACGGAGTTGCCGGAGGTCAAGGGACCCAGCCAACCGCGAGAATGGAAGAAGATCAACTCGATCACGATCTCCTTCGGACATGGGGTGGCGACGACGCCGTTGCAGACCGCCGTCGCCGCAGCGGCCATGCTGAATGGTGGACGGTTGATGCCGCCGACCTTTCTGCCACGGTCGCTGGATGAAGCGATGGCCGTGTCCAGTCAGGTGATCAAGCCCGAGACCAGCGCGACAATGCGCTACCTGATGCGTCTCAACGTGCAGAAAGGGTCCGGTCGACGGGCCGAGGTGCCGGGCTTCCGCATCGGCGGCAAAACAGGTACGGCGGAAAAGGTCGTCAATGGACGCTATTCGTCGAGTGTCCGCTTCAATGCCTTCCTGTCCGCCTTTCCCATCGAAGACCCGGAATATGTCGTTCTGGTGATCATCGACGAACCGAAGCCCGCAGAGGGCCAGTATTCGGCGACGGCCGGTCTCAATGCGGCGCCAACCGTGCAGGCCATCATCCGCCGCTGTGCAGCCATTCTCGGCGTGCGTCCGTCCTTTGGCGAGGACGGTGACGCCTTGCTCGTGTCATATTGAGTCTGACATAAGCGCGTAGAGTATCAGAATCGATGATTCCCGGTGGCCGGTGACGGGGACCGGCGCGATTCGGAAGCGTAACGGAGTCCAGGACCGTGTGCGCTGATCGCGCACCGGAAATCAGAGGGACGGCAGCGCAGCGCAATGAGATTGAACGACCTAGCAGGGGACGACGTTTCCATCCCGCCGGAACTGGCCGATCTTGAAATCACGGGTTTGACGGCAAACAGCCTCGACGTACAGCCGGGCTTCGCTTTTGCGGCGTTGCCCGGATACACGCGCGATGGCACCGAATTTATCGGCGACGCCAAGAGCCGGGGTGCCGCGATTGCCGTCGCCGGTGTCGGAAGCGCGTTTCCGGAGGCTGGAATGCCGGTCTTTCGGGTCGAGGATCCGCGTCTGTTCCTGGCCCGTGCCGCCGCCCGTTTTTATGGGGTCCAGCCGGAGATCATGGTTGCCGTGACCGGCACGGCGGGCAAGACGTCGGTCGCATCCTTCACACGACAGATCTGGCAGCGTGCCGGCCTGCCGGCGGCGATGATCGGCACGACAGGTGTTGTGTCTCCCGGGCGCACCGAATATGCGCAATTGACGACACCGGATCCTGTGCATCTGCATGCCCTGCTGCGTGACCTTGCGGAAGAAGGCGTCATCCGCTGCGCCATGGAGGCTTCCAGCCATGGTTTGGACCAGCGCCGGCTGGACGGCGTGCGGCTGACGGCCGCCGCATTTACCAATCTGGGACGGGATCATCTGGATTATCATCCGTCCATTGAAGCCTATTTTGCCGCCAAGATGCGGCTCTTCGATACGTTGCTTCCGCCCGGTAGCCCGGCGATCGTATTCAGCGACGACGAATGGTCGGGGCGCGCCATGGACGCGGCGCGCAACGCCGGTCAGCGTGTCCTGACGGTGGGTCGCAACGGCTCTTTTCTGACGCTCAAAAGGGTGGAGCACCAACGGCATCGCCAGGTCGCCGAAATCCATCACGACGGCGCCATCTATCAGGTGACGGTGCCGCTGGCCGGTGATTTCCAGCTGTCGAATGCGCTGGTCGCGGCGGCGCTCGCCATCTCCACCGGCGTGCCGGCCGGAGAAGCGATTGCTGCGCTGGAACATCTCAAAGGAGCCCCGGGGCGACTGGAGATGGTGGCGACGACGACCAAAGGCGCACCCGCCTATGTGGACTATGCCCATAAACCCGACGCGCTTGAACAGGTTCTGAAATCGGTGCGCCCCTTCACCACCGGTCGCATCGTCCTAGTGTTCGGATGTGGCGGTGACCGGGATCGTGGCAAGCGTCCGATCATGGGCGAGATCGCCACACGGCTCGCCGAAGTGGTGATCGTGACCGACGACAATCCGCGCAGTGAGGATCCTGCGGCGATCCGCGCCGAAATCATGGCGGCCGCCCCGGGAGCGATCGAGATTGACGGCCGCTCGCGGGCGATCGAATACGCGGTTTCGCTGCTCGAAGAGGGCGATACGCTCATTGTCGCCGGCAAAGGCCACGAGCAGGGTCAGACCGTTGGTGACGACGTGCTGCTGTTTTCGGACCACGAAGAAATCCGCCGCGTCGTGAAGGCGCAGGCCGAGCGTCAGTGGTTGTGGAGCGGCGAGGACCTGGTCGACGCGATGAAGGGCCGTCCGGCAGGCAAGCCGATGCCGGATGGCGTCACCGGCATTTCCATCGACAGCAGGTCGGTATCTGCGGGCGACGCCTTCTTCGCCATTAAAGGCGAGCGGTTCGACGGCCACGATTTCTGTGGAGCGGCATTGGCCAACGGCGCCTCGCTTCTGGTTGTGTCGGAGGCCAAGCTGCCGGCGCTCGGCCGGCTGCCAGCGCCGATGCTGGTCGTCGACGACGTTCTTGAGTCGTTGGCCAGACTTGGTGTGGCGGCTCGGGCCCGCAGCAAGGCACAGATTGTTGCGATCACCGGTTCGGTCGGCAAAACGACGACAAAGGAAATGCTGCGTCAGGTCCTTTCGGCCCAGGGCATAACGCATGCATCGGTGGCGTCCTTCAACAACCACTGGGGTGTGCCGCTGACCCTGGCGCGGTTGCCGCGCGATGCCCGCTTCGGGGTTTTCGAAATCGGCATGAATCATGCCGGCGAAATCCGGCCGCTGGTCAAAATGGTGCGTCCCCATGTGGCGATCGTGACGGCGATCGCTGCCGCGCATCTCGGTCATTTCAACTCAATCGACGAGATAGCGGCCGCCAAGGCGGAGATTTTCGAAGGAGTGGAAAGCGGCGGCCATGTGCTGCTCAACCGGGACAGCGACAAATACGACCTGCTGGTGCAGTTGGCGCAGCGGTGCGGAATCGACAACATCCACGGTTTCGGCGAAAACGAGATGGCGGAGTTCCGATTGCAGTCCTTTTCGCCTCGGGAGAACGGATCGACAATTCGCGTCGATATCGCCGGTGAACAGATTGACATGTCGATCGGTTTACCCGGCCGCCACATCGCGCAAAACGCGCTCGCCGTCCTCGGTGCGGCGAAGCTCATCGGTGCGGATCTTGATATGGCGGCGCGTGGGCTGGCCGGTCTCGAAGCGCCCAAGGGGCGAGGCACACGCTATCGGCTGGCCGTCGGTAGCGGCCGAATGATGCTGATCGACGAGAGTTACAATGCCAATCCGGCGTCTATGCGCGCCGCAATCGCACTGCTTAGAGATACCCCGGTCGGCGACGGTGGCAGGCGTATCGCGGTGCTCGGTGACATGCTTGAGCTCGGGTCCTTCTCGGCTCAGATGCACCAAGACCTCGCCGGACCACTGGCCGAGGCGCAGACGGATGTGGTTTTGCTTGCCGGTCCTGAGATCGAAGTCCTTGATGCTCGGCTCGAGGGGGTCATCGAGCACGCCCACCGCGATAGCGCCGAAACGCTGCTACCAGTGCTACTGGATACCGTGCGGCCAGGTGATGCGGTAATGATCAAATCGTCTAACGGAATCGGCTTTTCCAAGCTGGTGTCCGCTTTGCTTGACAAGTATCCGCCCGTGTCCGATGGCGGGTCGCATGACCAACCGGGACCAGGGGATTCCGTTTAATGCTCATCTGGCTCGTCGAACTTGCCGATCAGTTCCAAGTCTTCAACCTCTTTCGCTACCTGACCTTTCGGTCCGGAGCGGCGACGCTGACGTCCGCCTTTATCGTTTTCCTGTTCGGACCGCGCATCATCTCATCGCTCAGCATACGCCAGGGCAAGGGGCAGCCGATCCGCGCCGACGGTCCACAAACCCATTTCAAGAAGGCCGGCACGCCGACCATGGGCGGATTGATGATGCTTAGCGGTATCGTGGTCAGCGCTTTGTTGTGGGCGGATCTGTCGAACGTGTTCGTGGTAGTGACACTGCTGGTAACGCTGTGTTTCGGAATGATCGGGTTTTATGACGACTACCTGAAGGTCACCCATCAGTCGCATCGAGGCGTTTCAGGCCGGTTGCGCCTGTTGCTGGAGTTCGTGATCGCCGGTGTTGCGGTCTATGTGATCATGCGCGCCGCCGCGGCGACGTCGGCGGGAGCCGATTCGCACTATTCGACATCGCTGACCTTTCCGTTTCTCAAGGACTTTTTTCTTGATCTCGGACTGTTCTACATCGTACTTGGCGCCTTCGTGGTTGTCGGTGCGGCCAATGCGGTCAACCTGACGGACGGTCTCGATGGCCTTGCGATCGTACCGGTGATGATCGCCGCGGCGTCCTTCGGCATCATCGCCTACCTGGCAGGCAACGCCGTATTTTCCAATTACCTGCAAATCAATTTCGTGCCGGGTACCGGCGAATTGTCGGTGGTGCTTGGCGCTGTCATCGGTGCCGGGTTGGGCTTTCTGTGGTTCAACGCGCCGCCCGCCGCGATCTTCATGGGCGATACGGGTTCACTCGCACTTGGCGGCCTTATCGGCGCGGTCGCTGTCGCCACGAAGCACGAAATCGTTCTGGTGATAATCGGCGGTCTTTTCGTTATGGAGGCACTGTCGGTGATCATCCAGGTGGCTTCCTACAAACTGACCGGCAAGCGCATTTTTCTGATGGCGCCGATCCACCATCATTTCGAGCGTCTCGGCTGGACCGAAAGCCAGATCGTCATTCGCTTCTGGATCATATCCGTGGGTCTCGCCATGCTGGGGCTGGCAACCCTCAAACTGCGGTGACGCGATGATCGCCGCGACGGCTTTCGAAGGCAGAAAGGTGGCTTTGTTCGGACTTGGCGGATCCGGCCTGGTCACCGCGCACGCGCTGCTTGAAGGCGCCGCCGAAGTCATCGCCTGGGACGACAACCGCGATCGCGTTCACGAAGCCCGTCAAGCGGGCATTCCCGTGACCGACCTGCGCAAGGCCGATTGGTCCGGTTTCTCGGCATTGATCCTGGCACCGGGGGTGCCGCTCACCCACCCGAAACCGCACTGGTGCGTGGATCTCGCACACGGCGCCGGCGTGGAGATCATTGGCGACATCGAGTTGTTCGTGCGACAACGCCGGCGCGATGCACCGAAATGCCCTTTCATTGCCATTACCGGCACAAACGGGAAATCGACAACGACGGCGCTGATCGCCCATATCCTGTCCGAAGCCGGGCGCGACACGCAACTCGGCGGCAACATCGGTACTCCGGTGTTGCAACTCGACCCGCCAAAAACCGGACGCTTCTTTGTTGTCGAGTGCTCGTCCTACCAGATCGACCTGGCGCCTTCGATCAATCCATCCGCCGGTATCCTGCTCAATCTAACCGCGGATCATCTGGATCGGCATGGCACCATGCAGCACTATGCCGATGTCAAGGAACGGTTGGTCGCCGGCAGCGACGTGGCGATCGTCGGAACCGACGATCATTGGTGCATGTTGATTGCCGACCGGCTGGAACGGGCTTCGACGCGGGTCATTCGCATCTCCAAACGCGATGTGCTCGCCGATGGGTTCTACGCGGTCGGCCCGCGCATCATGGAGGCCCATGGCGGGTCGACGAGGCCGGTCGCTGACCTTGCCGGCATTGCCACCCTGCGCGGCGCCCACAACGCGCAGAACGCGGCGGCCGCCATCGCCGCCTGCATTGCTGTCGGGCTGGATGAGGCGGAGATCATCACCGGGCTTGAGAGCTTTGCCGGCCTGCGGCATCGCATGCAGCCGGTGGCGCACCGCGGACGGGTACTGTTCGTCAACGATTCCAAAGCAACCAACGCTGACGCCGCGGCGCCGGCGCTCGCCAGCTACGAACGCATCTATTGGATTGCCGGCGGACTGCCCAAGGAGGGCGGGCTGCACGGGCTGTCCGGGCTGTTCAAGCACATCGCCAAAGCCTATCTGATCGGAGAGGCGGCGCCGGCCTTTGCCGCCGCGCTGGGCGACAGCGTGCCCTACGAGATTGCCGGCACCCTTGACCGGGCCGTCAGCCACGCAGCGGAAGACGCGGCGAACGATTCGCATCACGAACCGGTCGTGCTGCTATCGCCGGCCTGCGCGAGTTTTGACCAGTACAAAAACTTTGAAATTCGGGGAAACGCCTTTGTCGGGCATGTCGCGGCTCTGCCGGACGTGACGATGCTCATTGACGATCAGGAGACGGGATAATGGTGAGCCGAGCGGAACGGGGGCCGGTGGCCGACTGGTTTTGGACGATCGATCGAACCCTGCTGGCGGTGTTCGTCATATTGTTCGGTCTCGGCTTCATGCTGTCGTTTGCCGCCAGCCCGGGGGTCGCCGAGCGTCTCGGTATCGACAACTTCCATTTTGTCAAACGCCACGCCATCTTTATCTTTCCGGCGCTGGCGGCAATGATCGGGCTGTCCTTTTTGAGCCCGCGTCAGGTTCGGCGGGGTGCGCTGCTGTTGCTTGCACTGTCGATCGTGCTGATGGTGTTTACCCAGTTCTATGGTTTCGAGGCCAAGGGATCGCGGCGCTGGTTTTCCGTGATGGGTTTTTCCGTTCAGCCATCCGAATTCCTTAAACCCGGTTTCATCGTCATCTGTGCCTGGCTGTTTTCGGAGCATTCCCGGCATCCGGACATTCCCGGCAACCTGTTTGCCATCATCCTCTATGCCATCGTCGTGGCGTTGCTCGTCGCACAGCCGGATTTCGGTCAGACCATCCTGGTGACGATCGCCTGGGGCACGTTGTTCTTCATGGCCGGCATGCCGTGGTTCTGGATCATATTGCTGGCGGCGCTGGCGGTCGGCATGTTCGTGACCGCCTATTTCGTGTTTCCGCATGTTGCCGGGCGTATCGACCGGTTCTGGACCGGCGAGGGGGACACCCATCAGGTGGATACGGCGCGCGAGGCGATCGTGCGCGGGGACTGGTTCGGCCAGGGACCGGGCGAGGGAACGATCAAGCGGATCCTGCCCGACAGCCATACCGACTTCATCTTTTCCGTCGCCGGGGAGGAGTTCGGGATCCTGTTCTGCCTGGGGCTGGTGGCGATCTTCACCTTCATTGTCATGCGTGGCCTGCGGCACGCCAATCGCGACGGCGACGAATTCACCCGTCTGGCGATTGCCGGTCTGACGATGCTGATCGGTCTGCAGTCGATGATCCATATCGGTGTCAATCTGGAACTGCTTCCGGCCAAGGGCATGACGCTGCCGCTGATCTCCTACGGCGGTTCGTCGATGCTGGCGATTTCGATCACCGCCGGGTTCCTGTTGGCGCTGACACGGCGCAATCCGGAGAAACGGGCGACTGGCCGCATGAAACAGTTCGGGCCGCTGGCACCGGCCGAGTCACAGTGACATGGATCGGTTGATTCTGCTGTCAGCCGGCGGCACCGGCGGGCACCTGTTTCCGGCAGAGGCGCTCGCCCATGAATTGCGATCGCGCGGTGATCGAATCCAGCTGGTCACCGACAAGCGGGCCGAGCGGTTCGCCGGCCGGTTCCCGGCCGACGAGATCCACGTCGTCCCGTCCGCCACGATCACCTCGAGGAATCCGGTGGCGTTGATGCGCAGCGGGTACAAGCTGTTTCGCGGTCTGCGCGAGGCAGGACGTTTGCTGGCGAGGCTGCGCCCGGATGCGGTGGTCGGCTTCGGCGGGTATCCGACCCTGCCGCCGCTGATGGCGGCAACGCGAGCCGGCATTCCGGCGATGATCCAGGAACAGAATGCCGTCATGGGACGGGCCAACAGGTTTCTCGCGGGCAGGGTGAATGTCATTGCCGGCGGTTTTCTGGCACCGGGGACCGGTGACTATGGCGACAAGATCGTAACCACCGGCAATCCGGTACGCCCCGACGTTCTCAAGGCCGCAGGGAAAGCCTACGATATGCCAACGCAGGACGGGCCGTTCCGGTTGCTGGTGTTCGGCGGCAGCCAGGGTGCGCGATTCTTTTCGGAAGTGGTTCCGGCCATGGTCGATTTGCTCCCGGAAACCTTGCGCAGTCGCCTGCAGATTACGCAGCAGGCACGTCCCGAAGACGTTGCCGCTGTGCAAACCCACTATCGGGACGCCGGCGTTGAAGCCGAGATCGCACCGTTTTTTGATAACATGGCCGAATGCATGGCGAGCGCGCATCTGGTGGTCAGCCGCTCGGGCGCCTCCACCGTGTCGGAAATCGCGGTGATCGGACGTCCCGCCATTCTCGTGCCGTTTCCGCATGCCTTAGATCATGATCAGGCCGCAAACGCAGCGGCGCTGGCGGAGAAGGGTGGCGCCCGGGTCATGCCGCAGGCGGATCTGACGCCACAGGCACTGTGCGATATTCTGACAGGCCTTGCCGAGCAGCCACAGGAACTGGCTGCGATGGCGAAACAGGCGAAGTCCACCGGACGCCCCGATGCGGCCCGCTTGCTTGCCGATCTGGTTGAAGATATGGCAGGCGGCAGCGGATCCCAAAAGGAACGGAAAGCAACACGATGAAAATGCCGCAAAATATCGGTCTGGTGCACTTCGTCGGGATCGGCGGCATCGGCATGAGCGGTATTGCCGAGATGCTGCACAATCTCGGCCACAGCGTGCAGGGCTCCGATATCTCCGACAACGCCAATGTGCAGCGGCTGCGGACCAAGGGCATTCCCGTGGCCATTGGACACAGCGCCGACAATCTCGACGAAGCCGAGGTGGTCGTGGTGTCGACCGCCATTCGCCATGACAATCCGGAACTGGTGGCGGCGCGGGAACGCAGCCTGCCAATCGTCCGCCGAGCCGAAATGCTGGCCGAATTGATGCGCTTCCGCAATGCGGTGGCGATCGGCGGTACGCACGGCAAGACCACGACCACGTCGATGGTGGCGACACTTCTCGATGCCGGTGGACTTGATCCAACGGTTATCAACGGAGGCATTATCAACGCCTACGGCACCAACGCCCGTATGGGCGAGGGCGAATGGATGGTGGTCGAAGCCGATGAATCGGATGGCACGTTTCTCAAGTTGCCGGCCGACGTCGCGGTGGTGACCAATATCGACCCGGAGCACCTGGACTTTTACGGCACTTTCGACAGGGTGCGCGATGCTTTCTCGCAATTTGTCGAAAACGTGCCGTTTTACGGATTCGGCGTGATGTGTCTGGATCATTCCGAGGTGCAGGCGCTGGTCGCCAGTATCGATGATCGGCGCCTCGTGACGTATGGAGAGAATCCCCAGGCCGATGTGCGGTATTCCAACCTGCGCATGGAGGGTGCCACCGCGGTCTTCGATATTGACATTCGCAGCCGCAAGGGCGGGGAGTCCATCAGCATTCGGGATTTGCGTTTGCCGATGCCCGGCCGGCACAATGTGTCGAATGCGACGGCCGCCATCGCGGTGGCGCATGAACTGGGCATCGGGCCCGAAGCCATCTCCCGCGGTCTCGCAGCGTTCGGCGGTGTCAAACGGCGCTTTACGCGGGTCGGAACATGGCGCGGCGTTGCGATCTTCGATGACTATGGCCACCACCCGGTTGAGATTCGAGCCGTGCTGTCGGCGGCACGCGATGCCTGTTCCGGGCGTGTGATCGCGATCGCGCAACCGCATCGTTACACTCGGCTGTCCAGCCTGTTCGATGATTTTGCCGGCTGTTTCAACGATGCCGATTTGGTTGCCGTCGCTCCGGTGTTTACAGCCGGTGAGGATCCGATCGATGGCGTCGATTCAGACGAACTGGTGTCCCGCATCAAAGCTGCCGGACATCGCGATGCGCGGTTGCTCGAGGGGCCGGAATCGCTGGCGCCGCTGATCCGAGAAGAGGCCAAGGAAGGCGATTTCGTCATTTGTCTTGGCGCCGGCAGCATCACCAACTGGGCGGCCGGGCTGGAGCGGGAACTGCAGGCCCTGGATGGGAGTGCGGGATGACGGCCGCTGACGGTGAAGAGCTTCTGAAAGCACTCTCGAACGTATTTGCCGATTTGAGCGGTCGGGTCAGCGCGAATGCGCCCATGTCGGATCTGACCTGGTTTCAAGTCGGCGGTCCGGCGCAGATCCTATTTCAGCCGGCTGATGAAGCCGACCTTGCGAGGGTCCTGCAAAAGCTGCCGCCGGACATTCCGCTGATGACGGTCGGTGTCGGTTCCAACCTGCTCGTCCGTGACGGCGGAATCCCGGGCGTGGTGGTGCGCCTGTCGGCCAAGGGCTTCGGGCAGGCCCAACGCCTGACGGACACGCGCATCGAGGCGGGGGCAGCCTGCCCGGACAAACGGCTTGCCGCTGCGGCGCATTTTGGCGGGATCGGCGGCTTTCACTTCTATCATGGTATTCCGGGCACCGTCGGCGGCGCCCTTCGCATGAACGCCGGCGCCAACGGCACTGAAACCGCGGAGCGGGTCGTCGAGGTCCACGCGCTGGATCGGTCCGGTCAGAAGCACGTCCTGAGCGGCGAGGAAATGGGCTATGCCTACCGGCATTCCGGCGCCCCGTCGGATCTGATCTTCACGCGCGCCGTCTTCGAAGGCTATCCGGAGGAGCAGGAAGCCATCCGGTCGCAAATGGCCGAGGTGCAGTTGCATCGCGAATCGGTGCAGCCGATCCGCGAAAAAACCGGTGGCTCCACATTCAAAAACCCGCCGAACTCTTCCGCCTGGAAGGTCATCGACGAAGCGGGCTGCCGGGGGCTGATGATCGGCGGTGCGCAGATGTCGCCGATGCATTGCAATTTCATGATCAACACCGGGCCTGCGACGGCCTACGACCTGGAAATGCTGGGAGAGACGGTGCGGGCAAGGGTGCTTGAGCATTCCGGTATCCGCCTGGAGTGGGAGATCAAACGCATCGGCCTGTTTCGCGACGGCCAGGTGGTGCAGGCGTTTCTCGGACGCATGCTTTGATCCGATGATTTGATTCCTATAGTCGGTCAGCTTCAGGCCCCCGGGAAACGGAATGGTAAGCCTGTCTCGATAGATTGGTTGTCACTGTCCGTGGGGCGTTGAACTATCGTGGGTATGATACGACAGGTTTTGCTGTTTACCCTGGCATCGGTTGCCGTCTCTGTTCTGGTCACTTTCGCGTTGATGCAAATCTTCTTTCCAGGCAGCGACGCGTTGATGATGGCGCTGTCGATCGCTGCCGTTGTCCCGATCGTGGTCGGTGGGCCGACGATTTGGTACCTGTGTGCCCAAAGCCAAAAGGTGCGCCGTCTACATGACCAACTGCAGGAGGCGCATAAAGAACTCAAGGGCATGTATGAAGAGGCCGAACGCCGGGCGTCGACCGACGCGGTGACGGGGCTGCTCAATCGCGAGAGCTTCATGGTCAAGACCAAGTTTCGGCGACGCAAGTCCGATGCCGGTTTCCTGCTGATCGTCGACGTCGACCACTTCAAAAAAATCAATGATCTGCACGGCTATCAAGCGGGCGACCAGGCGCTGCTGGCAGTGGTCAGGGTTTTACGTGATGAAATCCGCGAAACGGACATACTCGGCCGCATTGGTGGTGAAGAATTCGCCCTGTTTTTATCCGACATGAGTCCAGAGAAAGCCTGGGACATGGCAGAGTCCATTCGACGTGGCGTCGAACGCGCACCGTTTTCACCGGTGCCCGGCGTAAGGCACAAGCTGACGGTCAGTATCGGCATTGCTCCAGCGCCAGTCCGAGAACGCATGTATGAAGTCATGGACCACGCCGACCGATCGCTTTACGGCGCCAAACAGGCCGGCCGCAATCGGGTTGCGTTCCGGCCGCGGACGGACGATGAGGATCAGCGGGTCCGCAAATCGCCTTCCTATTCGGAGGCTTCATAAAACGACGGCGGCCGCGCCTGCCGGTCGAGCAGGCGGGCCATGAATGCCTACGACCACCTCTTGACGACATGAAGTCAGCTCACGGAAGTAGCTGCACTGCTGCCGCTGCTGCTTCGCCGGGCCTGGCCCCGTCGCCCTATTTTATCGTGATCGTGGTGATGCAGCCGCAGTTACCGGTCTTGGAGCAGTAAGCCTTCGGCGGTGTTCCGGTTGTCGCCACGTCACAGCAACCATCGCACTCGATCGTGCCCGAACCGGAGCGGGTACCGCCGCTTGTGCTGGTCAGCCGTCCGGTGGGATTAAAATTACCGGTTTTGCCAGACGTGGTCAGACGATAGCCGCTGGGCAGACTGAGCCGACCGCCGCGGACCGACATGCCCGGTGGCAACTGACCGACGACCTTTACGGAGTCGCCTGTCGTGGTCCGTGTGGAGAGTTTCGACTGCGGGTGGGCGGCCGCCGCCAGCAACAACAAAATGCTGGCCGTGGCAACGATCGGGTGGAGGGCTTGCCTCGGGAGGGTCATCATGACACCAACCTCCATGCTCTGTTGGAGGCCGAGCGCCAGTCCGGTTGTGCAGCGGTTGCTGGCCGACGGTCCATAGCGCTTCAGCCAACTGGTCAAGTATACCACGAATTCCGGTTGCCAGCCGAATCGGAACGCTTGAGGACATCCCCGAGCCGCTTCACCCTGTCGAACGGCTGCGGGTGCCAAGGACAGCAGGTTGTTGACACCAGCAAATTGACGCCCGGTCACGCTACCCATCGGATCTGTTTTTGTTAGTGTTTTGATAAGGTGATTCGGTCGCGTCGCGGCATGAACGCGGTGGGGTGTGCGATGTTCGGGTTGTATCCGAAACGGATATGGCCGCGGGCGTCCGAAATGGGTGTGCGTACGACTCTAACCGAAAAGGATGTTCCCATGGAATTCAACGTTGTCATGGCACAGCCGCTGATTTCCCTGATCGCCGGTGTGCTGATTCTTCTTATGCCGCGTCTTCTGAACTATGTGGTCGCGTTCTATCTCATCCTGTTTGGTGTCATCGGGCTGTGGCCGAACTTGGTGAGCGGCTCGGGATAGCCAGCGCCGATTGAACAGCGGAAGCTTTCGTGCGCGGGTCAGATGATCGCCTGCGGGCGGTGTCGTTGGCTCGCCTTGATCTCCAAACTTGCTTAAACAGGAACGAGCGAGAGAGTGCCGAACGGGAACGACCGGGCAAAGGTCAACGCAGAGGTGACATTATGCGTCATGAAACCAGCCATCGACGGTTTCTGGGCAATGCACTGGCCGCCGCCGGCAGTTCCGGGGTTTGGTCGTGCCGTTTGGATGTAGCAGCTTTAGCCCAGATGAGACTTGTTTTAAGCGCTTTGCGTGGCTGATAGCCGGCAATGGTAACGCCCGATGACGATTTACTTCTATTCACAGACCGACCGGTACGCTGAATTGTCGAACTTTGCACCCTTCGGCGTCGCACTTGACGATGTCTGGTGGCCAACGGTTGAGCACTATTTTCAAGCGCAGAAGTTCCTCGATGCCGACTATCGCGATCGTATTCGACGCGCCCGCAAACCGAAGGATGCGAAATCACTCGGTCGCACCCGTAAGATTCCGCTGCGGGACGATTGGGAGCAGGTGAAGGACGACATTATGTACAGGGCGGTCCGCAAAAAGTTCGAGACCCATGATGAACTTCGACAGTTGCTTCAGCGGACCGGAAACGAAACGCTCGTCGAAAATGCGCCGATGGACGGCTACTGGGGATGCGGGCCAGACGGCAAAGGCCTTAATAAGCTGGGCCTGATCCTGATGCGTGTGCGCGCGGAGTTACGATCGGAGCGTCAGAAAGGCTAAAGCGCGCTTGGACCGTTTCGTCGTGATCTCGGGGTGTTCCGGCGGTGGCAAGTCATCGCTTTTGGAAGCGTTGAACACGCGTGGATATGGGGTGGTGGAGGAGCCCGGTCGCCGTATCGTCAGGGAAGAGCTGTCCGGCGACGGTGCGGCACTGCCCTGGCATGATCCGGTGGCTTTTGCCCGGCGGGCGCTGACCGTGTCGTTATCCGATCTTGAAGCGGCGAAGAGCCAAACCGGAACGGTTTTCTTCGACAGGGGACTGGTCGACGCCGCCGCAGCGCTCACACATCTGGGCCACACTGATGCACTTCAGGGTGTGCAGATTGGCGGCCGTTACGGTCGCGCCGTGTTTCTGGCGCCGCCATGGCCCGAGATTTATGTCACTGACGGGGAACGGCGACACGGATTTCACCAGGCCGCGGCAGAGTTTGAGCGCCTCACGCGATTCTATCCGCTGCATGGATACGATTTGCATGTGCTGCCCAAGGCGAGCATCGAGCGGCGTGTCGCATTCGTCCTTAAAACGCTTGCTCGATAGATCATCCGGCCGACATAATAGTCAAAGTGAATCATTCATTATTGAAAACAGATACTTATGGCGTATGATGTAAAAATCACATTAACTCGAATACTAATGCTCGATGATTTAGAGCCACGGAAGCGATTGCCGATGCCAGGGACACGCGGTCGGTTTTGAATCTGCCGGAGAGTTTCTGATCGGTCAGAGATATCCTGGGAGCGGGCGCCAAACCCGCGACAAGAGCTTGTGCTGATGAAGGCCAATCGGGAGATGGTACGACTGAAAATCACCCCATTCCGGCAAATCGCCGAGCTATTGGCTTTTAACGGTTGCCCTCCACGCAACTCTCTGATTCTACTGGCCTCAGTGTTTCCGTAATTTGATTCGTTAAGTGTTCCGGGCGGCGGTCTGCGGGGCGCGTGACGTCAAACCGGACGGGACGTCCTGGTACGGAAGGATGACATGGGGAAGGACAAGCACGTTGCGGTGCTGATGGGCGGCTTTTCATCGGAGCGGCCGGTGAGCCTGTCGTCCGGCGAGGCCTGTGCGCTTGCACTCGAGGCCGAGGGCTATCAGGTGACCCGCGTCGACGTCGGTCGCGACGTGGCGGCGGTGCTGGCTGAGCTAAATCCGGACGTCGCCTTCAATGCCCTGCATGGCCCGTTCGGAGAGGACGGCGCCATCCAGGGGATCCTGGAATATCTGCAGATACCGTACACCCATTCCGGTGTCACCGCCTCGGCGCTTGCCATGGACAAGCAGCACGCCAAGAAGATTGTCGCGGCCGCCGGCGTGCCGGTGGCGGAGGAGGTGGTGCTGCATCGCCGAGAGATTCGTGTGGAGCACCCGATGAAGCCACCCTACGTGGTCAAGCCGGTGGCCGAGGGGTCGAGTTTCGGCGTGATCATCGTCAAGGAGCACCAGACCCATCCACCGCAGATTCTGGGTTCCGAGGATTGGCCCTACAGCGACCGGGTGATGGCCGAGAGGTTCATCCATGGCCGCGAACTGACCTGTGCCGTCATGGGCGACACGCCGCTTGGCGTGACCGAAATCTTCCCAATCGGATCAGACTTTTACGACTACGAATCAAAATATGTTAAAGGCGGCTCAAAACACGAATTCCCAGCTAAAATTTTACCGAATATTTACCAAAAAATACAGAAACTGTCCCTGAAGGCGCATCAAGCACTCGGGTGTCGCGGCGTGAGCCGCTCGGACTTTCGATACGATGACCGTTTTTCCGAAGACGGTGAAATCGTTTGGCTCGAAATCAACACGCAACCCGGCATGACACCCACTTCCCTGGTGCCCGAACTCGCGCAGCTCGCCGGATATGAATTCGGTGAATTGCTGACCTGGATGGTGGAGGACGCTTCTTGCCAGCGTTGAACGACAAATGGCTTGGACCACGGCGTGCAGCCGGCGACCCACCGGGGGTGGCGCTGGCGGAGCACGGCCTTGTTCTGCCGCGCGTTCTGCGGCGTCCGGCCCGTTTCCTGACGGCGCTGGTCGACGGACGTGTTGTCGTTCCGCCGTATACGGGCACACGTGCTTTGCTGGTTCTATTCACTCTGACCGGGCTTTACGGCGTGGTTGAAGGCGGTCATTTCCGTGCTTTGGTGGAAACGGTGACCGCAGCGACAGGCTTCGCCGTTGAGCGGGTCGATGTGGCCGGCAACGTTGAAACCTCGCC
Source organism: Hoeflea sp. (assembly GCA_965249925.1). Lineage (GTDB taxonomy): Bacteria > Pseudomonadota > Alphaproteobacteria > Rhizobiales > Rhizobiaceae > Hoeflea_A. The sequence goes on along the minus strand of OZ252260.1, from coordinate 7,467,156 downwards.
GATTGATGTGGTGCAGCGTTTGGGACTCGATGGTGGTACGTCTACGGTGACGCTGGATGTGAACGCGGCGCGCGCGGCCATCATGACACTGCCCTGGGTTGCGGATGCACAGGTCCGCAAAGTCTTTCCCGACGTGATTGACGTCAAGCTGTCGGAGCGGCGCGCCTTCGCTATCTGGCAGCATGGTCGTGAATTGTCGCTGATCGAGCAGGACGGCAACGTGATCGCGCCCTTCGCCAATGACGGCTACTCGAGGCTGCCGCTTTATGTGGGCCTCGGCGCCGACCGGCACGCCGCGGCATTCGACAGATTGCTCGATTCGTGGCCGGAGCTGAAGGATCAGGTCAAGGCCAGCATCCGGGTTGCCGACCGGCGATGGGACGTGCGGCTGGAGAATGGAATCACGCTTCGCCTGCCGGCCTCCGGCGCGCAGGCTGCGCTTGAGAAGCTGCGGCGCTTCGACGCCGCGCGGGGGCTGCTCGAACGCGATATCGAAACGGTCGACCTGCGCCTCGGCGACCGAATCACCATTGGTCTGACGGAACGGGCCGCGGAACGTCGCGAGGCGGCGGTCGAGGAACGTGCGAAGAACCTCAAGAAGCGGGGTCGGGACATATGAACGTCTTCCGTCCCGGTTCCTTCTCCGTCCCGCATCTGCGCGGCCTGCCGGCCAAACGTTCGAGCGTGGCGACGGTGCTCGACATCGGCTCGACCAAGGTTGTCTGTCTCATCGGTCGTCTTGAGCCGCGTGAGGAGACGCGGCTTCTGCCGGGCCGCACGCATGACGTCGAGGTCATCGGGGTCGGCCACCACAAATCGCGTGGCATCAAGGCAGGCGTCATCGCTGATCTCGATGCCGTGGAAAGTTCAGTGCGCATGGCGGTCCATACGGCCGAGAAACGGGCTGGCGTGACGGTCGAATCGCTGATCGTCAACGTCTCGGCGGGCCGGTTGAAAAGCGATCTCTATTCGGCCAGCATCGATCTTGGTGGCCATGAGGTGCAGCGCTCCGACTTGAAGAAGGTCCTGGCGCTGGCATCCGGGCAGGTTGCGGCCCCCGACCGGGGAACACTGCATTCGCTGCCGATCGGCTACAGCCTGGATGGCGAGAAGTCGATCCGGGATCCGCTTGGCATGTTTGGCCACAATCTCGGTGTCGACATGCATGTGCTGACCGCGGAGACGGCGCCATTGCGCAATCTGGAACTGTGCGTCAACCGCGCACACCTGACGGTCGAGGCGATGGTGGCGACACCCTACGCCAGCGGCCTTGCGGCATTGGTCGACGACGAAGCCGAAATCGGTTGTGCCTGCATCGATATGGGCGGCGGGACCACCACGATTTCAGTGTTTACCGAGGGGCGTATGGTGCATGCCGATGCCATCGCATTGGGCGGCCATCACGTGACGATGGACCTGGCCAGGGGCCTGTCGACACGGCTGGAAGATGCCGAACGGCTGAAAGTGGTGCACGGTTCGGCGCTGCCGGTGACCGGCGACGACCATGACACGGTTTCGGTGCCGCCGATTGGCGACAACGAGAACGACCTGCCCTTGCAGATGCCGAAAGCGCTGCTGACGCGCATCGTTCGGGCCCGGGTCGAGGAGACACTGGAGATGATTCGCGACCGCATCCAGCGGTCGGGATATGCCCCGGTGGTCGGGCGGCGTATCGTACTGACGGGTGGCGCCAGCCAACTGACCGGCATTGCCGATGCGGCACGACGGATCCTGGCGCGCAATGTCAGGATCGGCCGGCCGCTGGGTGTTGCCGGACTGCCGGCCGCGGCCAAGGGGCCGGCTTTTTCGACGGCGATCGGTCTGATGATCTACCCGCAGATCGCTGCGCTCGAGAGCCGTGGAAATGAACGCGCCGGGCGGTATCGCGCGGTGTCGGGCAGCGGGCGTCTGGCCCGCATGGGGCAGTGGATAAAAGAGAGTTTTTAGGCGTTCAATCTGGCCGGCGTGGCGGTGCGGCTGAGTGAGAAAGGGAACGAGGGTGCCATGACTATTAATCTTCAGAAGCCGGACATCACCGAGCTTAAGCCGCGGATCACCGTTTTCGGTGTTGGCGGTGGCGGCGGAAATGCTGTCAACAACATGATCAATGCTGGGCTGGAGGGGGTCGATTTCGTTGTGGCGAACACCGACGCCCAGGCGCTCAGCATGTCGAAGGCGGACCGCATCATTCAGATGGGTGTCGCGGTTACCGAGGGGCTCGGTGCCGGATCTCAACCGGAGGTCGGTTGCGCTGCGGCCCGCGAGTGCATTGACGAGATCAACGATCATCTGATGGGCACGCACATGTGTTTCGTCACCGCCGGTATGGGTGGCGGCACCGGAACCGGCGCGGCGCCGGTGGTTGCCGAGGCGGCGCGCGAGAAGGGGATCCTGACGGTCGGCGTGGTCACCAAACCATTCCACTTCGAGGGGCAGCGCCGCATGCGGATCGCCGATGACGGTATCGACGAACTGCAAAAGTCGGTGGACACACTGATCGTCATTCCGAACCAGAACCTGTTCCGGATCGCCAACGACAAGACCACCTTCGCCGACGCCTTCGGCATGGCCGACCAGGTGCTCTATTCCGGGGTCGCCTGCATTACCGACCTGATGGTCAAAGAGGGGCTGATCAATCTCGACTTTGCCGACGTGCGCTCGGTGATGCGAGAGATGGGCAAGGCGATGATGGGCACCGGCGAGGGATCCGGAGACGGACGCGCCATGGCGGCCGCCGAAGCGGCGATCTCCAATCCGCTGCTCGACGAAACCTCAATGAAGGGCGCCCAGGGTCTGCTGATCTCGATCACCGGCGGCCGTGACATGACGCTGTTCGAGGTCGACGAGGCGGCGACCCGTATCCGCGAGGAGGTCGATCCGGACGCCAACATCATTCTCGGCGCGACCTTTGACGAGGAACTGGAAGGTCTCATCCGCGTGTCGGTCGTGGCGACCGGCATTGACCGCGTGGGTCTGCCGCAACAAGCCGAACCGCCGATGACGGTCTCCGCGGCACGGCCGGCCAACCGTCCGGTTCAGCCGGCGGTGACGGTGGCCGCACCTGCGGATCAGGTGGAGAACACCATCAAGCTGGCGGAGGCCGAACTGGAGCAGGAACTGACGATCGCCGCGCCAGAGGCATCGGCGGCCGCCGAGGATAACTTCCGGCCGCAGAGCCGCCTGTTCGCCGGTCAGCAACCGAAGGCGCCGATCCAGAGTCGCGCCACCCCGCAACCGGTGCCGCAGCAGCCGGCTCCGCAGCCGGTCGCGCAACAGCCGGCACAGCCGCCGGCCGCCCAGCAACCACAGCAGACGGTACCGGCTGCCGCTGCGCCGGCTCCGGCGCAGGATGCCGGGCAGGCGCCCAAGATGCCACGGATCGAGGATTTCCCGCCGGTTGTGCAGGCTGAAATGGAGCAAGCGGCCAACGCACAGGATGAGCGTGGCCCGATGGGTCTGCTCAAACGTCTGTCCAGTAGTCTTGGGCGACGCGAGGATGAAGAGCAGCCGGCGACGTCGGCACAGCCTCAGCCAGCACCGGGCGGCGAGCGACGGGCCCTGTCGGCAGAGGCCAGTCTCTATGCCCCGAAGCGCGGTAATCTCGATGATCAGGGTCGTGAACAACCGAAGCCGGCGCAACCGAGCGAGGACGAACAGCTGGAAATACCGGCGTTCCTGCGGCGCCAGGCGATGTAGGCGAACATCGACCGCCCGCCCAACTCAGGCCCGGGCCGATTCCATCATGGAGTTGGCCCGGGCGATTCGCGGACCATCGGACGTGTTTTTTGTGGCACCCCGCGGCAACGCCTAACTGGCTGAAAACATGCGTTAAATATGCCGTAATAAACGGTAAGAAACCGTGATTTGGTTTGCCCTGAGGGGGCGCTTATGTTTCCCAGTCGGGGATATAGGATGGGACAAAAGGTAACCGGAACCCACTGAAATTGAACGCCTTTTTGGTTGCGTGCATTTCGAAGCCGTTCCGGTATGCCGTGCTTCACAGATACATCAGGCTGGTTCATGGGTATCGATTATTTCGGTTATCAGACAACGATTGTGAACGAGGCGACCCTCTCGGGCGTGGGCGTTCACAGCGGTGCCGATGTCACGGTGACATTTTCGCCCGCCGAAGCCGATACCGGTATCGTGTTTCGCCAGCGACTGGTCGACGGTGAGCACAACATCCGGGCCACCGCCTCTCAGGTCGCGGCAACCGAGCTGTGCACGGTGCTGGGCGATGCCAAGGGCACGTTTGTTGCCACGGTGGAACACCTGATGGCGGCGATCTATGCGCTCGAAATCGACAACATCATAATCGATATCAGTGGCGCCGAAGTGCCGATCATGGACGGTAGTTCGATGGTTTTCGTCGATACCCTGGACAAGGCGGGTATTGACGTTCTGGTGTCCAAGCGGCGTTACTTGCGGGTCGTCAAACCCGTACGCATCGAAGCGGGCGGTTCGTGGGCCGAATTCGTGCCCTACGAGGGGACGCGCTTCGAAATCGATATCGATTTCGACTGCGAGGTGATCGGCCGCCAGACCTGGAAAGGTGATATAAGCCCCGAGGTCTTCCGAACCGAACTGGCGCGTGCCCGTACTTTCGGTTTTATGCGGGATGTCGAGTTTCTCTGGGCTTCCGGACATGCATTGGGGTCGTCGCTGGAGAATTCCATCGTTATCGGCGAAGACGACACCGTCATAAATGTCGAGGGGTTGCGGTTCGACAACGAATTCGTCCGACACAAGACGCTTGATGCGATCGGTGACCTGGCCCTGGCGGGCGCCCGGTTCATCGGTTGCTATCGCTCCTATCGCGGCGGCCATAAGCTGAATTCTCTGGCTTTAAAAGCACTGCTTGATGATGCGAGCGCATATGAGGTGGTCGAAACGGCACAACGGCGCGAACAAACCAGGCGGCGCGGCGAACTGGTCACTGTTTCAGGTCCGGTGTTCGCACCATGGACTCTGTAGTTCATTGATCGTATCGCTTGCCGGAGTCTGTCCGGAATGATCGCTTCGACAGAGGATTGATCGCACCGCGTCCAGCTCCCCGATGGATAGGTCGTAGCGGCGGATCAGGGCTAGCGATTGGAGCTGTGGAACTCAGCCAGAACGCCATAAAATTGTACGAATGAGCGCGCAATACATTGCGGATCAGGTGGTTTTGGGGCATGCAGTGCCTGAGCAAAAGGGGTATCTTTGGAGTGGGACTGAATCGATCACAGGTGTCGGCGGTCCGGGCGGCACTCGAAGCTGATGGTCGCGACAGGATGGTAGCCGAAATGCATCGACATGGGCGCTTCAGCGTACGCCGCTCATTGCGTGTCGTAATGGTCGCGGCTGCTCTCGCGGGCCTGGCGGTTGCGGGTGGCTGTCGCAGTAACGACGACATCGATATCACTGCGCTGGACGTCGAAACCGATCCCGCGGACGTGCTGTATAACCAAGCGCTGGCCAACATGCGGGCCGGACGGCTTGGAGAGGCATCGCAGAAATTCGAAGCCATCGACAAACAGCACCCGTATTCCGAATTCGCGCGAAAGGCGATGGTCCTCAATGCTTTCGCGACCTACCGCATGGGTCGGTATGCAGAGTCGATCAATTCGGCCCGCCGTTACATCAGCCTCTACCCAAACTCCGAGGATACGGCTTATGCCTACTATCTGATCGGGCTTTCCTACTATAAGCAAATCCCCCAGGTGACACGCGACCAGCGCGTTACGCGACGCGCGATCCAGGCCTTTAACGAGGTCATCACCCGTTACCCCGAATCCGAGTATGTGCTCGATTCGGAGGAGAAGATGCGGTTCGCGCGTGATCAACTGGCCGGCAAGGAAATGCAGATTGGCCGCTATTACCAGGAACGGAGAGAGTATGCGGCCGCCATCAACCGGTTCCGAACGGTGGTGGAGACCTTTCCGAACACGGTTCAAGTCGAAGAAGCATTGGCACGATTGGTCGAGGTCTATTACGCCATGGGCCTGACCTCCGACGCCCAGGCCGCGGCGGCGGTGCTGGGATACAATTTTCCGGACAGCCAATGGTACGCGGACTCCTACAAGCTTCTGGCCAGCGGCGGACTTGAGCCACGCGAAAACAGAGGCTCCTGGCTCACCCGTGCCGGTTCGGCGCTGATCGGCGCCGAAACCGAAAGCGAAAGCTGACGCCTGCAACGGCCGGTTCCCGTGCGTTCAACTGTCCGGTCTTCGGCGGGATCCGCCAAGCCAAAGCACCGGTTTGGGCTTTGGCCTTGTAGCGACTTGCGCTACTTTCCCCTGCCACACCCGTGCAAAGCGGGAGCGATTCGCAGCGGCTGATACGGGAATCGGATGCTCACACACCTGTCGATCCGGGATATCGTTCTGATCGATCGCCTCGATCTGACGTTCGTGGACGGGCTGTCGGTGCTGACCGGTGAGACGGGTGCCGGCAAGTCGATCCTGCTTGACAGCCTTTCGCTGGCGCTTGGTGCGCGCGGCGACGGGGGTCTGGTGCGTGCCGGTGCCGAACGCGGTCAGGTCACAGCGGTCTTCGATGTCGCGATGGACCATCCGGTGCGGCAGCTTCTGCGCGACAACGACCTGGATGATGAAGGAGATCTGATCTTCCGAAGAATGCAGAGTTCCGATGGTCGCAGCAGGGCATTCATAAACGACCAGCCGGCAAGCGTTTCCCTGCTGCGGGATATGGGCCGGCTGCTGGTCGAGATCCATGGTCAGCACGACGATCGGGCACTGGTCGACGCGGATGCCCACCGACGTCTGCTTGATGCGTTCGGTGGTCATGGCGAACTGGTCGAGTCGGTGGCCGAGCAGTATCACGCCTGGCGCGGCTCGCAACGGGTGTTTGAGGAACACCGGCAAAGGGTCGAAGAGGCGGCGCGAGAAGGCGATTATCTGCGCGCTTCGGTGGATGAGCTTGAATTGCTGGCACCGGTCGACGGTGAGGAGGAGCGTCTCGCCGATCGTCGGGCGGCCATGATGCGGGCGGAAAAAATCGCCGCAGATATCAACGAAGCCCATGATATTCTTGGTGGACAGGGATCGCCGGTGCCGCTGCTCAGCTCTCTTCTGCGGCGCCTGGAGCGCAAATCGACGGAGGCGCCGGGCCTGCTCGACGATGTTATCGAAGCAACCGGCGCTGCGATCGACCGGCTTTCCGACGCACAGATGGCGGTCGAGGCGGCCATGGCGGAAGCCGAGTTCGATCCGCAACAGCTTGAGCTTTGTGAAGAGCGACTGTTCGCGCTGCGCGCAGCATCGCGCAAATACGGCGTGCCGGTTTCCGAATTGCCGGCTTTGGCAGCCCGGATGGTGACGGCTCTGGCCGATCTCGATGCCGGTGAGGAACAGCTTGCGCTGCTGCAACAACAGGTCGATGAAGCGCTGGATGCCTACAGACAACGGGCTCGCGCCCTGGCGGATAGGCGCCAGTCGGCAGGCGCTGCGCTGGCGGCGGCGGTCATGGCCGAACTGCCCGCCCTCAAACTGGATCGTGCGCGCTTTATGGTGGAGATCAACAGTGACGAGACCCAACGCAGTGCCGATGGTTTCGATCAGGTGTCGTTCCATGTGCAGACCAATCCGGGAACCCGCGCCGGTCCCATCCTCAAAGTCGCTTCCGGCGGCGAGTTGTCGCGCTTCCTGCTGGCGCTCAAAGTGGCGTTGGCCGACCGTGGATCGGCGCCGACCCTGGTCTTCGACGAGATCGACACCGGCATTGGCGGTGCGGTTGCCGATGCGATCGGGCTGCGGCTGAAACGGCTTTCCGAGACCGTGCAAGTGCTTTCGGTGACCCATGCGCCGCAGGTCGCTGCGCGCGCAGCGACCCATATGCTCATCGCCAAGGGGACCAAGAACCGGGATTCACTGACAACGCGGGTGCGCACCATGGACCAGGAATCGCGCCGCGAAGAGATCGCCCGCATGCTCGCCGGTGCGACGATCACAGATGAAGCGCGTGCGGCCGCCGGCCGCCTTCTGGCGCAGGATCTCTAACCGTCACCATCAGGGGTTTTCATTCATGACTGCAGGGAGCATTCCGCTCGATGCCCTGACCGAGCAACAGGCGGTGAAGGAACTGGAGCGGCTCGCAAACGAAATTGCCGAGCACAATCGCCATTATCATACCGAAGACCAGCCGGTCATTTCGGACGCCGATTACGATGCATTGAAACTACGCAACCGGGCTATCGAAGAGCGTTTTCCGCATCTCAAGCGCAGCGATTCACCCAGCGATGCGGTTGGCGGCGCCGTTCTCGACAAGTTCGACAAGGTCAGTCACCGCGTCGCTATGCTGTCACTGGATAACGCGTTTTCAGACGACGACGTGCGCAGCTTTGCCGACCGGGTACGGCGGTTCCTGAAACTGGATACGAACGCGCCGTTGCCGATGACGGCGGAACCGAAAATTGACGGCCTGTCGCTGTCGCTGCGCTACGAAGACGGCCGCCTCGTCACCGCGGCCACGCGCGGCGACGGTACAGTGGGCGAAAACGTGACGGAAAACGCTCGCACGATCAGGGATATCCCTCAGGTTCTTAAAGCAAATCCACCGCAGGTCATGGAAATTCGCGGGGAAGTCTACATGACCAAGACCGACTTCGCCGAACTCAATGCGCGGCAGACGGCGGCCGGCAAGCAGACCTATGTCAATCCACGAAATACGGCGGCCGGTTCGCTGCGCCAGCTCGATACCTCGATCACCGCCAGCCGTCCGCTCAAGTTTTTCGCCTATGCATGGGGCGACAACAGCGAGCTTCCGTCCGATACGCAAATGGGAGTTGTCTCGCGTTTCAGGGATTGGGGTTTTGTCGTCAATCCGCTGATGCGGCTGTGCGATACGATCGACGACATGCTCGAACAGTACCGGCTTATCGAGGCACAGCGGGCCGATCTGGCCTATGATATCGACGGGGTCGTCTACAAGGTCGACAGCTTGGCCTTGCAGGCCCGGCTCGGCTTCCGATCCGGCAGTCCTCGATGGGCGATCGCCCACAAGTTTCCGGCCGAAAAGGCGACGACGGTGCTGCAGGACATTGAAATCCAGGTCGGGCGTACCGGCGCGCTCAGCCCGGTGGCGCGGCTTGAGCCGGTGACCGTCGGCGGAGTCGTCGTCTCCAACGCGACGCTGCACAACGAAGATTACATTGCCGGGATCGGCAGCAACGGCGAGCCGATTCGGGACGGCAAGGACCTGCGCATCGGCGATACGGTGACGGTTTACCGGGCAGGCGATGTCATTCCCAAGGTCGTGGATGTCGACCTGTTTCGGCGTCCAGCCAATTCGAAACCCTTTGTTTTTCCGGAAACCTGTCCGGCCTGCGGCAGTCCGGCGACCCGCGAGATCAACGAAAAGACCGGCCGCATGGATTCGGTCAGACGCTGTACCGGAGATCTGATTTGCCCTGCCCAGGCGGTCGAGAAACTCAAACACTTCGTGTCGCGCAATGCGTTCGATATCGAAGGATTTGGTGAAAAACAGGCCGAAGCATTCTACCAGGACGGCCTGGTCAAGAACCCGGTGGAGATCTTTACCCTGCAGGCGCGCGACGAGGCGGATGCCTTGAAAAGCCTGAAAAACCGCGAGGGCTGGGGCGAACAGAGCGTCGCCAACCTGTTTGCCGCGATCGAATCACGGCGCACCGTCGATTTACACCGCTTCATCTTTGCGTTGGGGATTCGTCATATCGGCGATGGAAATGCCAAGATCCTGGCGCGCACCTACCGGTCGGCCACGGCTTTCGTCGAGGCCATGAAGGTGGCACAGGACCATGAAGGCGAAGCATGGGCGGACTTGGTGAATATCGACGGAATCGGGCCGATGGCCGCGCATGCCCTGGTCGAGTTTTTCGGGGAACCTCACAATGCAGCGATCGTCGATGAATTGCTGACCCATGTGCATCCGCGGGATGCCGAGACCGTCGCCACCGATTCGCCCGTCGCCGGCAAGATCGTTGTGTTTACCGGCTCGCTGGAGCGCATGTCACGCGACGAAGCAAAAGCCATGGCGGAGCGGCTGGGTGCCAAGACTGCGGGTTCCGTCTCCAAAAAAACCGATCTGGTGGTTGCCGGTCCGGGCGCCGGATCAAAGCGGAAAAAGGCGGAGGAACTCGGAGTCGAGATCATCGACGAGGACGAATGGTTTGCCCGGGTCGAGGAATGATCAACAATATTCAATGTCCCATCAGCGAAATTGGTGTGACGGGTCAATCGTACTGACTTAGGGTCTGTTGCTACTCAATAAACCCTAGTTTGGGCGCGTTAGAAGCGACCTGTAAGCTGCATGGCTATCATCGACAGGGATTTCCGCCAAGGCGTTCGCGATTCCGTTCCGGTCATCATCGGAGCCGGACCTTTTGGCCTTTTGTTTGGCGCGCTTGCCGTGGAAAACGGCATGGACATTTTCCAGGCCGCGCTAATGAGCGCCACAATTTACGCTGGCGCGAGCCAGATGGTGGGCATCGATCTGTTCGGTACACAGGTCGCACCGTGGGTCATTGTCCTGTCGATCTTCGCCGTCAATTTCCGCCATACCCTGTATTCGGCCTCAATCGGACCGAAGATCGCTCATTACACAACGCTGCAAAAAGCGATCGCTTTCTTCTGCCTCATCGATCCACAATATGCCGAAGCTGAAAAACGTCACGAACTGGGCAAATCGCTCAGCTTTTCCTGGTACATGGGGATGGCGATCCCGGTTTATGTCTTTTGGGTGATCGAAGCGGTTTTGGGCGCGCTGTTCGGAAGGCTCATCCCGGATCCGCAGGCGATAGGGGTCGATTTTCTGTTGCCAATCTATTTCGTCGGGCTTGTCATGGGATTCCGAAAACGTCGCAACTGGGCACCGGTTGTGCTGGCGAGCGGTGTCGCCTCGGTCATCGCCTATTTCACTGTCGGCTCACCCTGGCATGTCAGCACCGGTGCCCTCGTCGGGGTCGCCTTTGCAGCGCTGATTGCAGACACGCGGCAGCCTGAACAGGCCCGCCAAGCGAAGCGTGTGTAGACATGACATTTCTCGCCGAAATCCCACAAATAACCTGGATCATCCTGGCCGGCGCGATTGCCACCTACGCGACCCGCGCCGGTGGTTATCTCGTGCTGTCGCGCTTCAAGTCACTTCCACCACGGGTCAGTGCGGCACTGGACGCCGTTCCGGCCGCAGTCCTGACGACGCTGTTTGCGCCGGCTCTGGTCTCGAATGGCCCGGCTGAAGCGATCACCTTGGTGATCGTCGCCGCGGTTGCGCTGCGTTTCAACCTGGCGATCGTGCTGATTGCCGGCGCCGTTTCGATCATCACGCTGCGCGCTCTGATGGGCTGACGATCAGCGCTGCACCGGTTCCGTCGCCTGGACCAGCCAGGTTTTTTCAGCCGCTGTTTCGAGCAGCGGATCCAGTTCGCCGCGAACCCTTTCATGATATGCATTGAGCCAATCGAGTTCGCGGTCGGACATCAGATCGGCCAGAACCAGGCGGCGATCGATCGGGCACAGAGTCAGGGTCTCGAAACCGAGCATGGGCTTGTCGCCACCGGGAATCGGTTGCGGGTCATGCACGGCAACCAGGTTCTCAATGCGAATACCGAAGGCGCCCTCGCGGTAATATCCGGGCTCGTTGGAGAGAATCATTCCGGGTTTCAGTTCCTGCATGCCGCGGCGTGAAATACTCTGAGGCCCCTCATGCACCGACAGGTGAGCGCCCACGCCATGACCGGTCCCATGCCCATAATCAGCACCGGCGTTCCACAGTGCGGCTCGGGCGAGGGGATCGAGTTCGACGCCGCGCGTTCCTTCGGGAAAGCGTTGCAATGTCAGAGTGATCATGCCTTTCAGGACCAACGTAAAGAATCGCTTTTCCTCATTGCCGACGGTTCCGATCGGCACGGTCCTGGTGATATCGGTGGTCCCGTCGATATACTGTGCGCCGGAATCGACCAGATACAGTTCGCCGGACTGAAGCAACCGGTTGGTCGGCGTGGTGACCCTGTAATGAATAACCGCGCCGTTCGGTCCAGCGCCGGAGATGGTCTCGAAAGAGATATCCCTGAGCGGCATCTGGAGGCGTTCACCGGTGTCGCGACGGGCCGTTTCGAGAGCTTTCACCGCCGTGATCTCGTCGACTGATCCCGCCTGCTGTGCATCGAGCCACGCCAGAAATCGTACCATCGCGGCGCCGTCACGAAGGTGGGCGGCACGGCTGCCGGCAAGTTCGGCGTTGTTCTTCTTTGCCCGCGGCAGGCGCGCCGGATCGGGTTTTTCGATCAATTTGCCGCCGTTTTCGGTAATCAGATCGCCGATGCGGGATGCGGTGAGATCCGGATCGACCAGGATGGCCGCGTCACTTTGTGCACGCGCGACAAGCGTCGCTTCCAATTGGTCCGGTGATCGAATGTCGGTCAACGGCGAAAGATGTGCCCTGACCGCGGCGTCCAGTTTGCCGGGCGCGATGAACAGAACACAGCTGCCATCGCGGGACAACATGGCCGTAGACAGGGGATGCGGTGTGTGCGGCACGTCGCTGCCCCTGATGTTGAAGGCCCATGCGATCGACGAGGGATCGGTCAGCACGCAGGCGTCGGCGCCGGCTTCCTCCAGACTGGACTGGATACTGGCGAGCTTCTCGGAAGCCGGGAGACCGGCATATTGGTCGGGTTGGATGACAACGGGCCCGACCGGTTCATCGGGACGGTCCGACCAGATCGCGTCAACCGGATTTTCAGGTAGCCGGACGATCGAGCCACCGATTTCCGCCACCGCCTTTTCGAGGCGACGGACCTCTGTGATCGTGTGCAGCCACGGGTCGATGCCGATGCGCAGTCCCTTTGATCCATGCTCGCGCAGCCAGGTTGCGGGCGGCGATTTGATCAGATCCTCAGGTGCGAATACGTCAAGGTCCACCTGCTGGCGAACCTGGGTCGTGTATCGGCCGTCAACGAAAACATGGGCGGTGTTGCGCAGCACCAGGCAAGCACCGGCGGAGCCGGTAAATCCGGTCAGCCAGGCCAATCTTGCCTCGCTGGCCGGCACGTATTCTCCTTGATAGCGATCGGCGCGCGGGATCAGAAAACCGTCTATTCCTAGTGGATCGAAGGATGCTCGCAAGGCAGCGACACGCGATGCGCCGTGGATTGGTGATGCCGTTACTTCAAAACTCTGAAACATATGATTCTCTCGGATCTCGCCACCGTAGCGGCAATTCATTTCGCAGGCGCAGCATGGCTTTTTGCGTTGCAATATGCGCAGGGCTCCCATGCACCAAACACGCTAACAGCGGGTTCGGTCGGGGACTATATTCAGCTTCAACAAGGATCGAAAACAGATTTCTGTAAAGGAGAGATCTATGTCGAAGTCGTTTTTCAGCACAGCCATCGACCGCATTGTTTCGGCGCGCGAGAAGCAGGCCCGTCGTTATGTCAACAACGTCCTGCTGACGTTCGACGACGAAACCCTGAAATCGCTCGGTCACAGCCGCGAAGAGCTCAAGAAAGCCGGACGTTCGTCCCTGCCGTTCTAAGCTTTTGACAGCCAATATGTAGTTGGACGGTCGACCGCCTACGTCGTAAAAATCAGCCGGATGGTGACGTCATTGCCGTGGGCGGTGGCTTCCATCCGGTCGGGGTAGACGGCGATCAAGAAGTCGGCAAGGCCATAGGAGAAGGACTCCTCTTCGAGGAAAACATTCCTGCGCACACCGACATTCGGCAAGGACAAAAGCGTCCCCGAATACTCAATAGTAACGACCAGATCGTACTCGTTATAGGTGAGGCCAAGGTTGATCTCACCATTGACGAGTTTGGTGTCGCGAACGTAGGAGAGGACCTGCGTCGTCGTATCCTCAGCGCGTTCGAGAACGTCGGACGAGATCCCCCAGGCTTCCCCCTGCGATTTCAGCAAACGGTTCAATACCGGTTTGGAGTAAGCCGGGTCCTCAATGGTGACCGACGCGGTTCGTCGTGTGCCTATCCGAAAAATCGCATGCAGAACCAGGGCGGTCGTCACGCCGAGGGTCAGCACCGAGCTGGTCATCGGCTGCAGCCATGACGGCAGGCTGTTGTAAAAATCTCCGTAGACTTCGCGCGACAGGCCAGCGAGCATCGCAACTCCGATCACATAGGTCATACGCGCGTCGATGTTGCGCGACACGATGATCTGAATGCCACCGGTGATCATGAAGCACGCGGTGAACATCAAGGCGGCGCCGACCACGGATTTGGGCAGCAACAGAAGCAATTCGCCGATCGCCGGAAAAAACGCAAACAGCATCAGCAAGCCGCCGGCCGCAAATGCGATAACGCGGCTTGTCGCGCCGGAAGCCTTGGACACGCCCACGAGGCTCGGTCCGGTGTTTTGTCCGATGCAGCCCAAAAGTCCGGCGGTCACGCAACCGAGACCATCAGCCAACATGCCTTTCTTGATCGACTGAGGATCCGGTCGCTTCCAGTCGTCGTCGTTGATTTTTTGGCAGGTTGTGATGACCCCGACGGTCCGCAACGCGGCAGCAATCCCAGCGACCAGGAACGCCGGCACCAGCGACCATTCGAAGGAATAGGAAACGTGTTCAAGGCTTGGCAAGCGTACCAGCGGCCCTGACAGGATTGCATTCATCGAATCGGTGGATATCAAGCCCAGACCAATCGACAGCGCAAACCCGACGCCGATGCCAATCGACGAACACATTAGTCGCGCCATGCCACCGGCCCAGATGCTGAGGCCAATGATCGTGGCCAGCGTCAGTAGCGAGGCAACGATGTGCGCCTGGTGGAGCGGCTTACCGACCTGCGCGACGTCGAGCACCTGTCCGATGCCGACAAGTCCGAGCTCGATCCCAACGATAGCGACGATGAACCCACTGATGGCCGGCGGGAAGAACATGTGCAGCCTGCTGAGAAAGCGGGAAACAATGATCTCGACCACGCCGGCAAAGATGGTCATGCCGAACACGGCAGCCAGTCCGTAGGAGTTTGCGGCAAGCAGTGAAGGGCCCAGATAAATGGCCGAAAAAACCGGCGCGGCCAGGAAGCCCGATCCGATCGGTCCGCGTTTCAAGGCCTGCAGCATAACCCCGACGCCAGCCGCGATCATTCCCAGACTCACCGCGTCGATTGTTGCTTCTCGCGATGCGCCTGAGACACGAAAGACGATGACAATGAGGATCAAGTATACAGCCAGAAGTGCCGCGTATTGCAGACCCAGCAAGACCAAACGATGGAACGGCGGTACGTCGTCCACAGCGTAAATGAGTTCCGCCGGTTTCTTGACCAATCCCCCGATCCCGATTCACAGCAAGAATTACAGTATGATAGACGCAACGGCCGCGCATACAAAGTGGCAGCTGGCCCCCAACGTTCGCGCGACGGCAGGAGTGCTGCTGAATCCGCAACTTACCGTCAGCCGGTTATCAAACGCTGAAAATGAGCCTTGTGGTCACGTATTGGCCATGCGTCGATGCTTCATAGTGATCCGGACCGACCCCGTTGAGGAACACCCGAGATCACGACCCGTTTCAGCCCGCAAGGTGCAAGGTGACCCAGCCATCGCGCCACAGCGTCCGGCGATGGTACAGGCCCTGATTGACGTAGGCGGCCAGCACTCTTCGCCGCTGTTCTGCCAGGATGCCGGAAAGAACGACATCTCCGCCGGGCGCCAGGTGGCGGCTTAAAGCGGGCGCCATCGCCATCAGCGGGCGCGCCAAAATGTTGGCAACGATCAGATCGAACGGGCCTTGCTGCACGAAAACACCGGCGTGAAAGCCACCGGCGGTGTGCAGAGTCACAAGCGACGAGGACTCGTTTTTGCGCACATTGTCGCGGGCGACGGCGATGGCGACCGGATCGATGTCGGTTGCCAACACGGGGATCCGAGCCAATTTGGCGATGCCGATGGCCAGCACGCCACTGCCGGTTCCGAGATCAAGCGCGGATCGATGGCGTCGCTGCCTGAAAAGCCGCTCAATCATCTCCAGGCATCCGGCAGTCGTTGCATGGTGGCCGGTGCCAAAAGCCTGGCCGGCTTCGATTTCAATGGCGACATCGTTCGGCCGGACACCACCGCGATCATGGGAGCCGTGTACCAGGAACCGACCGGCGCGGACCGGATTTAGGCTCTCCAGCGCGTGACTGACCCAATCGATGTCGGGCAAGTCCTCGATCCGCACACCGAGATCAGGCAGTGCCGGTGCAAGACAGGCATTCATGGCATGCCATATGTCGGATTTTTGCGAGGCCGGCGCATAGAGCGACGCTTCCCACATCCCCCGGTCCTCATCGACTTCCATGGTCGATATGGCGTATTCGTCGTCCTCGAAACGCGCGCTCAAGAGCTCAAACGCAGTCCTTATGGCCTCTTCACCAGCCGTCACAAACAGACGAATTTGCCGCACACCGGATCTCCATGGATGGTGCAACCAAAGAACAAGACTCACGCTGCAGTGATCGTTACGGCGACAATCTTATCGGACGAACGGCGCGCCGGCCAATCGGCCGGTTTACCGGCTACAGGAGGTTCTTGAGCTTTTTAACGGCCACATCGGGATTTTCACCATAGGAAATGGTGCCTTGGAACTGGCCGCGGTCGTTGAGCAGGAACACCGATGCCGTATGATCCATCGTGTAGTCGTCCTCAATCTCACCGGTGATCGGAACTTTCTTGAAATACACGTTGAATCCTTTGGCCATGTCCCGGACCTTCTGAGGCTCACCAGAAATGCCGATGATCCGGTCGGAGACATTGGAAATATACTCGCCAAGGAGGTCGTATGTGTCCCTTTCGGGATCGATTGTCACCATATAGGCGCGTATCTTATTGCCCGCGGGATCAGCCTGACGCATCCACCCGTCGAGCTCGTACAATGTCGTGGGGCAGACTTCCGGGCAGTGGGTAAACCCGAAAAACAGTGCGGTCGGTTTTTCCTGGAACGCGGCTTCTGTGACCGGTTGGCCCTCCTGATCCAGCAGATTAAAAGCAACACCATAGGGTTTGCCGGAAGGATCGGATCTCACCCAAGGCTGCTCGAACGCAATCCAGGTGAGCCCGCCCGCAAGAACGACAATGAGAATGATTAAGACGGTACGGAAAGCACTCATTGTAGCCTCGTCAGACCGTTGGTTCTGCACTTGTCACGTCAATGAAGTCCGGCTGGTACGTTATCGCCGTTGCCGCATCATGTCACCGAGCCAATTTGACACACGAGGTACCGCAACAGGTCAGAAACACCAGGCCAGACCGGTTGTCGCGTAGGCCAAAAAAATCTCCGCGCCGTGGTCTAGCCAGCCGGCAAATGCAAGCCCGGTCGCTGTCGACGCGGCGATGACCGCGGCGCCAACGACTAGAATTCTGGGCGTGTTGGCCAAAATCGTGTCCATGACCACAATATAATGCCTTGCGGCGGAGCTTCCAACCGGCTTGTTTGCCGCATCATTGGCCGTGTACAGCGCCCTCGCGTCGCGAATCGGCAGCGCCGGTCAACTTCCCGCCATCGATAACGATTCCGTGCAGTCCGGAGGTGAGGTCGCGGCTGTTGACCTTGTAGCCGAGCTGCTCCAGCGGTTCCGTCAGAGTCTCGGCCGCGGTCCCCTTTTCGACGTCGTAGGTACCGAAGCGGTTGACCAAATGCGGAAGATTGACCGACGATTGTATGTCCTGGTTCCAGTCGATCATGGCGATGATGGTCTTGGCCACATAGCCGATAATCCGGCTGCCCCCGGGTGATCCGATCGCCGCATACGGCTTGCCGTCTTTCATAATGATGGTCGGCGCCATGGAGGAGCGCGGCCGCTTCCCGGGCTCGACCCTGTTGGCAATCGGCACGCCATCCCGGTGTGTTCGAAACGAAAAGTCGGTGAGCTCGTTGTTGAGCAGGAAACCCCGTACTTTCAGCCGGGAGCCGAATGCGTTTTCAATGGTGGTGGTCATGGACACGACGTTGCCAAAGGGATCGACAATGGAGAAATGGCTGGTGGACGGCAGCTCCAGGCTTTCGTCGTCCGCCAGCAACATGGCATGATCCCAGGGCGGCGCACCGGCGCTTACCTCATCGGCGGTCAGCACTTTTCCGGATTTCAGCAGTTGCGCGCGCTGTTCGAGATACTCGGGGTCGAGAAGCCCCTTGACCGGCATCGGAACGAAATCGCTGTCGGCCATGTAACGGCCGCGGTCGGCAAACGCCAGCCGCGACGCCTCACCAATGAGGCGCCAGCTTTCCGGGTTGTCCGGGCCGAGCGTCGCCAAGTCGAAGGGTTCCAGGACTCCCAGAATCTGGCCGACCGTGAGAGCGCCGGAGGAGGGCGGGCCCATGCCGCAAACATCGAAGCTGCGATAGGGAACGCACACCGGAGGGCGCTCTTTGATATTGTAGGTGGCGAGGTCATCGGGCTGCAGGACGCCCGGATTGTCGTTGTCGACGACAGTTTCGACGATGTCCATCGCCAACGGACCCTTGTAGAACGCATCGGCACCGCCGTCGGCAATCAGCCGAAGAGTGGCGGCGTATTCTGGATTCTTCAGAACATGGCCGACCGGATGGGCCGTTCCGTCATCTCGAAGGAAGTAGTCCCGGGTTATCGGGTGCTTGCCCAGGCGTTCGGCGTCCGCGGTGATCATGCCATGCAGGCGCGGTGAGACCTCGAAGCCCTGGTCGGCAAGAGTGATGGCCGGCTGGAGCAGCCCCGACCAGGGCAGCTTCCCGTGCACCCTATGGGTTTCGTACAACAGTTTCAGCGTCCCAGGTGTGCCGACAGAGCGGCCGCCGACTACCGCGTCGAAGAATTTCAGCGGCTCACCCTCGTCATTGAGAAACAGCTGCGGCGTGGCGTTTTTCGGGGCTGTCTCGCGGCCGTCGAAGGTTGTCAGCCGGTTTGCTGCATTGTCCCAATAGACCAGAAATGCACCGCCGCCGATTCCCGACGACTGTGGTTCCACCAGTCCCAGCACCATCTGGATGGCAACCATGGCGTCGATGGCATTGCCGCCATCCGCCAGCACGTCATGGCCCGCTTTCGCGGCGATCGGATTGGCGGCTGCCACCATGAATTTTTCGGTGGTCACCGCGGTGCGGTCCGATACGCCGCTGGCGATCTCCGGTGCGACGGCGTCGGTGGCCTGTTGGGCGAAAGACACTGGACCTATCAGGAGTCCGATCGCGGTCAGAGTGACGGCAGTGAATCTGGCTACATTGTGAAGGGGCATAAGTGACTCCTGTACACGTGGAAGCGGAAACGGCTCCGGCCTGTCACCTTAGTGAGAGGAATGCGGCTGCGTCCAGCGGTATTGAGATCCTTCAGGATTTTCGTTTGGCGGCTCTGATATCCATGGCGAATGCTTCCTATATCGGTGATGGTTTCGCGAGAGGAGACAGGCATGCAGAAACTCACCGCGGCTTTGGCGATCGCCTCGACCCTGGCATTCGGCACTGTCATCAGCGCCTATGCCGAGCAGGTGGGCGAAGTCGGTGTTGACTGGCTCGGCAACGACATCATCATCGAGGCGGTCGAAGATCCGGGTGTGGCCGGCGTCACCTGCCACGTCGCCTATTTCGAGCGAGGACTCGTCGACCGTCTGCAGAAGGGCAACTGGTTCGAAGACCCGTCCAATTCGTCGATCGCCTGCCGGCAGACCGGCGCGGTCGAGATCGGCGATATCGACCTCGGGGAAAGTGGCGAGGAGATCTTCAAGCAGCGGCGCTCCATCATCTGGAAGCAGCTTGTCATCAAGCGCATTTACGACAAAACCAACAATACGCTGATCTATCTTGCCCATTCGCGTCGGGTACAGGATGGCTCGGCGAAGATGTCGATTTCCACCGTGCCGCTGTTCGGGCAGGACGTGAAGTGGGAGAATGGTGTGCCGGAGTAGCGGGGCATGCGGCTGGCCGCCCTTACAGCCGATCCAGCGAGTTCTGACCGATCAGTGTTGCCGAAACGGCCGACATCTGCTCACGGCCAATGGCTGAGCTGTTCATTGACGATGCCGCTTCTGCGGATCAGCAGCAGATGATCGCGCTGCGCCTCGCTCAGCGTTGTGTAGATTTCGTTCCGGCTGCTTACAAGGACCGTTGTCAGGCCGCCGAGAGCCGTGGTGGCTTGATGCCGGTGGAGCGCGCGCATGGCGTCGGCATCGTCATCCGGCGGCTGGATCCGGTCGAGCGCGTTGAGCGCCGTGTTGAGATCGGTCTTGTATTGTTTGAGTTGCTCATCCCGGCGCTTGAGAAGCCGGCGCAAGCGCTTCTGGTCCGCCAAAGTCAGGGACAGCGCTCGTGATAGGCGCGCCAACCTGCCAATGGCACTTTTCCGTGCCGCCCTTCGACAAAAAAGGGGGCGCGCCGCACACCCAGACGGCTGCCGACTGACGAGCGCCCGGCCGTCTTGCGTTTCATTCTAACCTTCCTCATGCCGATATTTGGCGAGAGACTGTAAGATGATCTGTCGCTGATCGCGCGCGAAAGGGGATCGTATACTTGGGAATCCAATCCGAAAGCAGGGGAACACTATAGCTGCGGCTTGACTTAAACTTCTATCGTCGGGAGTTTCGGCATGGGCGTATGAAGCCAGGGGCTGGAAAAGACAGACAGGATTCACTCGCGGAATAGGAAATCGCGCCAGGGTCGATGGGAGACGCAATTTGGCCGCAAGTGCACTTATGTTGACCAACTGAGCGAAGAGGCTGTGCTTCCGTTGGATGAACCGACACAAACCA
The DNA here is from genome assembly GCA_965249925.1 of Hoeflea sp. Taxonomy (GTDB): domain Bacteria; phylum Pseudomonadota; class Alphaproteobacteria; order Rhizobiales; family Rhizobiaceae; genus Hoeflea_A. Next base: position 7,446,466 of record OZ252260.1, on the reverse strand, counting down.
AAGGAATTTTCAATACCAAGAGAAGGGATCTGGGGCGAAAAGTCGATGGTGACAACGAACATTACCTCCGGTTGGCTGACTGGTAGTGAGATAATTGCGCGAGTAAAATCGAAACATATTACAATCGATCCGTTCGACGAACGTCAGGTCAATCCCAATTCATACAACTACAGGCTGTCGCCAAAGATCAGGCGACTTAAAAATAGTATAATTGACTTAAGCGAGCCGGATGATTTCGAAGATATCGAGATTCCCGACTCCGGGCTGATTTTGAGCCCCAATGAGTGCTACCTGGGAGCGACACAAGAGGTTTTTGGATCGGATTACTTTGCTTCGCTGGTTACGGGCAGGAGTTCGGTCGGCCGGAAGTTCGTAACGAACCATGTCACTGCCGGGCTCATTGACCAGGGGTTCTTTGGTCAGATTACCCTCGAAATAACCGTGCAACGACCGACACGGGTTTACTCCGGTTTCCTGTTCGGTCAGATCTTCTGGTTCACCGTCGTGGGCGAACCGCGGTTGTATACGGGGAAATATGTTGATCAGAGAAATCCAACGGCCTCAATGGCTTACCTTGATCGGTTCAAGGATGACTAAGACGGTGCTCTTGCACGGAGGGTTTGTTGCGTTCACACATCGAGGATTTCTCTTCACCGCCGACGATTTTGATGTGCTCCGAGCGGGCCGGGTCGAACTTATTGCGATGCCTGTTCGACGCGCACACGGATGTCTACGCCCCGAACACGATGGCGTTGGGCCACCTTTGCGTGGAGTATCACAACAGTAAAGAAAAGAGCCAATCCTCCTGGAAAGACATTGTACAAGAAGCAAGTCGAAGGATTAATGAAAGTACGTTCTATACCGGTGTCAGCGTGCATGAAAATGAGCTGATGGAGAACGTTGCGCAACACGATTCATGTGCACTTTATCTTTATGCATACCGCAAGGGGATGCGTCTGTTTGGCGCGAGACGGGTGGTAATCAAGGAGCACCAGGCCTGGCTGGTGGTTCCTTTTGTTATGAAAGCGCATCCGGATACCAAGATTATCGTACAGGTCCGCGATCCCCGGGATCACGCCGTTTCGTGCAAGAGACTGGCCGGGCTATATGAAACCTACCATGGTTCTGTTCAGCGGGCGGCGAGGATGTGGGCGAACGACCAGCGCGCCGCGCTTGGGCTGTCTGATGAATTGGGTGACACGGTGGTTCGAATTCATCGCTATGAGGAGTTGGTTCGACAGCCGCGTCCAACCTTGGCGGATATTTTCGCGTTTCTTGACCTCCCATGGCAAAACAGCGTGCTGGATTTCCATTCTCTGGAAGCCGCCAAGAAAGAACGGTCCAAACAGTACTTGCTCAGCATGTGGGCGAATCTTGATAAACCGATAACGGCGGACAGTGCTGGTCGTTGGGAGGGCCGTTTGACGCCATGCGAGGTGCGCGTCATAGAGCAAGAAGCCGGTGAGCTCTTGCACAGGTTCGGTTACGGAACAGCACCTCGGAACAGCGGAGTAAGTGCGGCCTGCCATGTGTATCGGTACGCATCAGCCGTCCGGTTCTTCCTTGTCACATTGGTACTCTGGCTGGGGTGGTTGCTGCGCACCGGCAACTATCGTGTGCCAAAGGCTGTCCTGCTTGGAACCGCAGTCAGGGGACATCGGCCCTACGAGCGCTTCCGTGATCGACTCGGCTACCGTCTTTGATGAATCCCTTGCGACAGACTGGTTTTGCCAATTTCGAGCGATTGTGCGCCCTCACATCCTCGTGGCCCGACCGAGAGAACCCGAGCCGAACCTGAAAGAAAAGAAGGCCGCCACCTTTCCGGCGACGGCCCAGCTCGTTTGTCCTATTCCCAGTGCCTACATGGCGATGCGGTATTTGGCGAAGCCTTCGGCACCGTCGCCGGCCGCCTCGATCTGGACGCCCTTGACGTCCTTCATGAACTCCTTGGCTTTCGGGCCGGTTTCGAACACCGCCGTGGCACCATCGATCGGCTTGAAGGTCCAGTTGGCGTCGGCCGACGGGTTGATCGTGCCCTTGTCGACGATGTAGCGGACGATCACGTCACGGTTGGTGTCCGGCGCGACGAAGATTACCACCTCGTCGTTGATGCCCGGGAAATTGCCGCCGCCGCCAGCACGGTAGTTGTTGGTGGCGACCACGAATCTCTGATTCGGGTCAATGGGTTCACCGTTGTACTTCAAGTCGGTAATGCGATCGGCATCGGCATTTACCAGATTGCCGTCCTTGTCGTATTTCGACGGCTGAGTCAGGTCGATCTGATAGGTGACGCCGTCGATGATGTCGAAATTGTAAGACGGGAACTCGTTGTTGATCAGCGGCTGATCGGACTGACCCGGCTGCAGCTGGTTGAAGATGCCTGCCGACCGTTCCAGCCAGTCCTTGACCTGCGCGCCGGTGATGGCGACCGCCCGCACGGTGTTCGGATAGAGATAGAGATCGGACACGTTCTTGATGGCGACATCGCCGGGTGCCACGTCGGTGTAGTATTCCGGACCGCCGCGACCGCCGGCCTTGAACGGGGCGGCCGCCGACAGGATCGGCAGACCCTCCCACTGAGTGCCCTTCATCATCTGATCGATGTACCAGGTCTGCGCCTGACTGACGATCTGAACCGACGGGTCGTCGGCGACGAGAGCAAAGTAGGAGTGTAGCGGCGCCGAGGTCTTGCCAACCGCGCGGCGGACATAGGAAAGCGTGTCGTCATGCTCCTTGGCGACAGAGTCGAGAACGTCCTGCTGGCTTTCGACCAGCGGGATGTTCTTGCGGCCTTCGCGCGTGTAGATGGCGGGTGCCGACGTTTCGAAGCTGACGATTTTCCAGCTGTTGCCATCGCGCTGCAGCATCAGATCGATGACGCCGAGATGCGATCCCCAGAAGCCGCCCATGGCTGCCGGTTTGCCGAACAGGGTGCCTTTTTCCGCGTCGATGCCGGGCATGTCGGCGTATTTCGGACCGGGGAAGACCAGATGGTGGTGACCGGTCATCAGCGCGTCGATGCCGTCGATGGCTGCGAGGTGCAGGGAGGCGTTTTCCATGCCGTCGCTGCGGTCGCTCGGATCGATGCCGGAGTGCGACAGGGCGATAATGATATCGGCGCCGGCTTCCTTCATTTCCGGCACCCAGGCTTCGGCCGACTGCACGATGTCACGGGCATTGGCCTTGCCTTCGAGGTGGCGGCGGTCCCAGTTCATGATCTGCGGCGGAACGAAGCCGATCAGACCGACGCGGATCGGATGCGCATTGCCGCTTCCGTCACGGATCGTCTTGTCGATGATCACATAGGGCTTCAGGAACAACTCGTCGTCGCGCGGATTGGACGCCAGCATACCCTTGGTCACATTGGCCGACACGACCGGGAAATCGGCGCCGTCGAGGGTCTTGAACATGAAGTCGAGGCCGTAGTTGAACTCGTGGTTTCCGAGGGTCGAGGCATCGAAGCCAAGCGTGTTCATGGCCTGGATGATCGGGTGCATGTCGCCTTCCTTCATGCCCCGCTCATAGGCGATGTAGTCGCCCATCGGGTTGCCCTGCAGGAAGTCGCCGTTGTCGACGAGCATCGAGTTGGTCGCCTCGTCACGAAGGCTGCGGATGATGGATGCCGTGCGGGCGAGACCCACACTGTCGGTCGGCCGGTCGCCGTAATAGTCGTAAGGGAAGACGTGGACGTGCAGGTCGGTGGTTTCCATCAGCCGCAAATGCGCCTGGTCGTCGGCGGCCAGTGCCGAGAACGGATGAATCAGGGCGACTGCCCCGACAGCCGCGCTGCCCGCCAGAAAATGGCGTCGATTGATCACGAAGGATGTTTTTTGTGTCATGACTCTGCTCCTGTCGTCCTATCGGTGGTGATTGTCTCCGCCGGTTACCGACCTTTTTTATCAGATCGATGACAGCCGGATGGTTCGTCCCAGCCGATGAAAATATCACAATTGCGACGACCGTGGCAGCATAGTAGCGCTGTCGCGCAATTATCTTGGTTCATTATTTGAACCGTTGTTGCAAAAAACTTGAAGTTTGCGCGGATTGTAGGCATTGTTGGGCGATCACGGTCACACCGTTCGCAGGACGACTTCAGATGGGGACCATCAGCAAGGCGCTCAATCTGCTCAATTTCTTTTCGGTGGCGCAGCCGGAAATCGGTCTGTCCGAATTCCAACGGCTCTGCGGACAGGACAAGGCGACGATCTACCGGCATCTGGCGGAGCTGCAGGCCAATGGTTTCGTGGAGCAGGACCCGGTGAGCAAAGCCTATCGTATGGGACCGGCCGTGCTACGCCTTGCGAGTGTTCGTGAGCGGACGTTTCCGGTGCGCCGCGCCATCGAACCGATCGTCGACCGTATGGCCGCCCAAATCGGCGAACTGGTGCACGTTTCCCTGCTTCAGGGGAATGTGCTGTCGCCGATATACAGCGCCGATCTGCCGCGCAAGGGAATCACCGTCTCGCTCGACGAAGCGGAGATGTTGCCGCTGCATGCGACATCGTCGGGCTATGCCATCCTTGCGTTTTCAGAAGCGGCGTTTGTGGACTCGTATCTGGCCCAGCCCCTGACGTCATACACCGACCTTACTGTAACCGACCCGGCAGCACTGCGCGCAATAATCGAGACGACCCGCAGAAATGGCATTGCCGAATGCGATCAGGGCTTCGAAAAGGATGTTTATACTCTGGCGGTACCAATATTCGATCGAAGCGGCCGGGCAGCCGCGACAGCGGCCGTCGCCATCCCGACATCGCGCGTGACCGAGACCCTGCTTGATAGTTCCAGGAACATGCTCAGATCGGCATGTCATCGGTTGTCCCGGGCCATCGGCGGCGACGTCGCACCGCAACTGCAACAGGTCTGGGGTGCGGCCGCATGACGGCGCGGCGCCGGGACGGGCCGGCCAGTCTCAACACCGAGAGGACGACATGAAGGACTCCAATTTTCTCAAGGAAAACAACGCACGGCACTTGTGGCATCCGATGGCGCATCCGGCCGATATGCTGGAGAACCCGCCGACCATCGTGACGGCTGCGGAAGGGGTTCGGATCACCGACGTCGACGGGCATCAGGTCGTCGATGCGGTTGGGGGTTTGTGGAACGTCAATCTCGGGTTCTCGTGCGATCCGGTGAAGCAGGCGATTGCCGAACAGCTTGACGTATTGCCCTATTATTCGACCTTCCGCGGCACCACCAATGACGTGTTGATCGAATTGAGCTTCAAGCTGCGGGATTTCTTCGCCGTTGACGGTCTGGTGCGGGCCTTTTTTACCAGTGGCGGGTCGGACAGCGTCGAGACTGCCCTGCGGCTGGCGCGGCAATATCACAAAATCCGCGGTGACGCCGGCCGTACCAAGTTCCTGAGCCTCAAGAAGGGCTACCATGGAACCCACTTCGGCGGGGCCAGTGTCAACGGGAATGCCAATTTCCGTGCGGCCTATGAACCTCTGCTGGCCGGCTGCCACCACATTCCGGCGCCGTACACCTACCGAAATCCCTTCAACGAATCGGATCCAGCCAGGCTGGCGGATTTGTGTGCCGCGGCGCTCGAGGACGAGATTGCCTTCCAGGGTGCCGGAACCATCGCCGCGATGATCATGGAGCCGGTGCTCGGTGCCGGCGGCGTGATCCCGCCGCATGAGAGTTTCATGCCGAAGGTGCGGGAGATCTGCGACCGACACGGGATCCTGCTGATCGCCGATGAGGTCATCACAGCTTTCGGCCGCACCGGATCATGGACCGGTTCACGTCACTGGAACGTCAAACCCGACCTGATGTGTACCGCCAAGGCGATCACCAATGGCTATTTTCCCTTTGGTGCCGTGATGATCGGTGAAAAGATGGTCGAGGCGTTCGAAAAAGATACCACCGGCGTCGCGAACATCGGTCACGGCTACACCTATTCCGGCCATCCGGTGGGGGCGGCCGCCGCCATCGCCTGCCTGGCCGAAACGGAACAGCTGCAGGTCCATCGCAATGCTGCCCAGCGCGGTGCCGAGATCCATGCGGGGTTAAAAGGGCTGCAGGACAAACATGATCTGATCGGCGACGTCCGCGGTGGGGAAGGGCTGATGTGTGCCCTCGAGCTGGTGTCGGACCGGGGTACTAAGACGCCCATCGACAAGGCGACCATCGGCCGCGTACACCATGCCACTTACGAGGCGGGCGTGATGGTCCGGGTGTCCGGCGCCAACATCATTTTATCGCCACCGCTGGTGATCGATCGGGACGAAGCCGCTAAGATCGTCGAGGCATTGGATGCGGGCCTGAGAGCCGCATGACTTTGGAGGTATCAGATGCCGCACCTGACGGTCGACTATTCCGGTAATCTGGAGCCCGATCTCGACATCGCCGCGTTGTGTGATGTGCTGCGCATAGCGGCGATCGAAACGGGGGTGTTTCCGGCCGCCGGTGTCCGCGTCCGAGCGCACCGGTCCGACCACTACGCCATCGGCGACGGCAGCCCGGCGCATGCCTATATCGATATCGGTGTGCGGCTACGCGGCGGTCGCGATCTGGAGACCCGCAAGGCCGCCACAAGCCACCTATTTGAGGCCGCCAAGGTCTATCTGGAACCGCTTCTGGCCGCCAGGTCCATCGCACTGTCCATGGAAATGCGCGATATCGATCCCGAGCTCAGTCCCAAGCACAGTACGATCCGCGAGCATATGGGCGTTGTCTGATCAGACCTTCTCGACATAATTGTCGAGGACGCGCTTCTGTCCCGCCTTGTCGAAATCAATCGTCAGCTTGTTGCCGTCGATGGAGGCGATGTTGCCGTTTCCGAATTTGAGGTGGAACACGCGATCGCCGATGGCGTAAGCCGAGGGCGCTTCGGACACCGACTTGGCGACCAGTTCGCCCTCGATCGTCCGGTTCTTGACGGAGCCGCGGCCGGCGCCGAACCCTGAATCGGTCTCTCCGTAGCCGATCCGTTCAACAGCATGGCCTGAGCGGGTGCCCCAGTTCTGACGCGTCGCCTCGTTGCGATTGGCCTGCGCCCGACGCCATCCCGGCGTGTTGTAGCTGCCGGAAAACGGTTCCGCCGCATCGAACCGTGACGCGCCGTAGCCGCCGCCGGCCAGGCCCGCGCCATAGCCGCCATAGGAAGTCTCCGGTTCGGCGACGTCGACATGGTCGACCGGCAGTTCGTCGAGAAAGCGCGACGGGATGGTCGATTGCCACAGGCCGTGGATGCGCCGGTTGGAGACGAACCAGACATGGCAGACGGTCTTGGCCCGGGTCAACCCGACATAGGCGAGCCGCCGTTCCTCCTCCAGACCGGCGCGGCCGCCTTCGTCGAGCGCTCGCTGATGCGGAAACAAACCTTCTTCCCAACCGGGCAGGAAGATCGTGTCGAACTCGAGGCCTTTGGCGGAGTGCAGCGTCATCAGCGAAACGGCATCGAGATCCTCGTTCTGCTCGGCATCCATCACCAGGCTGACATGCTCGAGGAAGCCGCGCATGGATTCGAAATCCTCCATGGAGCGGATCAATTCCTTGAGGTTGTCCAGTCGGCCCGGCGCCTCGGCTGACCGGTCGTTCTGCCACATGGCGGTGTAACCGCTTTCCTCCAGGATCTGCTCGGCGAGTTCGGTGTGCGGCAGTGTTTCCAACAGATTGGCCCAGCGGGCGAAGTTCTCCACGACATCGGTCAGGGCTTTGCGCGGCCGCGGTTTCATCTCTTCGGTCATGATCAGATCGGCCGAAGCCCGCAGCATGGGCAGGTTGCGGGCGCGGGCGTAGTCGTGGATCTGCCGAATGGCGGCTTCGCCGAGTCCGCGCTTCGGCGTGTTGACGATGCGTTCGAAGGCCAGGTCGTCGGCCGGCTGGCAGGTAACACGGAAGTAGGCCAACGCGTCGCGGATCTCCATCCTTTCGTAAAAGCGCGGTCCGCCGATCACCCGGTAATTGAGGCCGAGGGTAACGAAGCGGTCCTCAAATTCACGCATCTGGAACGAGGCGCGCACCAGGATCGCCATGTCGTTCATCCGCTGGCCGCTCCGTTGCAGCTGCTCGATTTCCTCGCCGACGGCGCGCGCTTCTTCCTCCGAGTCCCAGGCCGCGTGCACCATGACCTTGTCGTGGTCGGCGATGTCGGCATCGGTGAACAGCGTTTTGCCGAGGCGGCCCTCATTATGCGAGATCAGGTGCGAGGCGGCGCCGAGGATATGCGCCGAGGACCGGTAGTTGCGTTCCAGCCGGATGATCGTGGCGCCGGGAAAGTCTTTTTCAAAGCGCAGGATATTGTCGACCTCGGCGCCACGCCAGCCATAGATGGACTGGTCATCGTCGCCGACGCAGCAGACGTTTTTCGATCCCTGGGCGATCAGCCGCAGCCACATATACTGCGCCGAGTTGGTGTCCTGGTACTCGTCGACCAGGATATAGCGGAACTTGGCGTGGTACTCCTTCAGCACATCCGGGTGGTTGCGGAATATGCGGATGGGATGGCATAGAAGGTCGCCGAAATCGCAGGCGTTGAGGGTTTTGAGCCGATCCTGGTAAGCCTCGTAGAGTGCACGCCCTTTGCCATTGGCAAAGGCTCTGGCGTCACCTTCCGGAATGTCGGCCGGCCCGTACCCCTTGTTTTTCCAACCGTCGATCATCTGCGCGAACTGCCGGGCCGGCCAACGCTTGTCGTCGAGGCCCTCGGCCTGGATCAATTGCTTCAGCAGCCGGATCTGATCGTCGGTGTCGAGGATGGAAAAATCCGATCGCAGTCCGACCAGTTCCGCATGCCGGCGCAGCAGTTTGACGCCGATGGAGTGGAAGGTGCCGAGCCATGGCATGCCTTCGACGGCGCCGCCGACGAGCAGGCCGATGCGCTCCTTCATTTCGCGGGCCGCTTTATTGGTAAAGGTGACCGCCAGGATCTGGCTCGGATAGGCTTTTCCGGTGGCCAGTATATGCGCAATGCGGGTGGTCAGGACCCGGGTTTTGCCGGTGCCTGCGCCAGCCAGTACCAAAACCGGCCCGTCGAGCGTTTCGACCGCCCGCGTCTGCTCCGGATTGAGACCGGCAAGATAGGCCGCGGCCGGGCTTTGCCCATGACGTGCTGCCATGGCACGGGCGGCGATGCCGGATGCCGCGGAAGCGGGCTTCTCGTTGCCGGATGCCGGCCTATCGTCTTGCGGGTTGACCATCCTCTCCAATGTAGTGATTCGGGCCGGAAAGGCCAGCGTCAAGAGCCTTGCAGGCGGCTATCGCTCGAGATGCGCAATGCGCCGATCGGTCCAGTTCTGACGACCGGATATGATGGGTCGCACCACCGACGCCAGACCGGGTTCGCGCTGCAAAACGGCGTCGAGTTCCGTGATCTGGTTCATAGCGACGAGACGCAGAATATCGTCACGCACGCTGCCATCGTCGCGACGTGGCAGCATCTCGCAGGGCTGAACAAGATCAACATGGGCCTCTGAGCCACGCAGCCCGGCGTTGATCCGATCGCGATCGAGGGACTTTCGGTCGGTTTCAACGAAGGCGTAGATGCCGACGCCCTTGCGCGGCAGCGGATAATGCGCCAGGGCGACATCTCGGACCTGCGGATCGGCACAAAGGCTCTCCCGGATCGCCGGTCCCTCATGATCGAGCCGATCGCCGGTGCCTTCGCCGTCGGACCAGGAGAACAACCCCCGGGTAATCAGGTTGTAGAGCTTCTTGCCGGTCGCCATCCACAGACGCGACGGCAGCGACCGACGGGCCAGGATCCGCTTCTCCGTAGCGGTCATAAGATGCGGTGCAAAGGCACGCTTCTGCTTGATGCAGTGCCGCAGATCTTCATAGGCCATCAACCGATACAATCGACCCTTTCGCCGATGGCAGGACGCCAGCTGGAAGTCGATCACTGCGGCGCCGCCGTCGGCCAGCATCAGCCAGTTCTGTGGCTTGGCCAGGTCGTTGTGGGTGATGCCGCGGCGGCGCAGATCGCGCAAGAGCCGCCTGGCGTCGCGGTACCAGGACAGGCCGTCCGGACGGGCCAGGTGCAGTGGCGTGCCTTCGGTCCAGGTCCGAAACAAACCATCGGCGTCGATCTTGACAATCTCTGGCACACCAGGGATGCCAGCGACCGCCCGTAACGCGCGGATTTCGCGGTTGGCCAGCAACCATGCCAGCGGTCGCGACCACAGCGGCGAGGCACTGACGATCCGGCGCGCAATGCGCTGGTCCGGCCGGTCGGTAAAGTAACCCGACCGCGTCTCCGAAAAGACGTCTCGCTTGAAGACCGTATCTGAAACGAAGTCTGCCATGATTGTCGGGCAGATCCATAGGCGATCCGGCCGTCTGCGGCAATACACGGCAGGTGTTGTTCAAACGGAGCGGTGCTCCTCCTCGGACGCGTCGATCAGCCTTTTGTTGAAGTGCTCGAGAGCCTTGATCTGCAGGGCCCAGCCGATGATCCGGGTGTGATCGCGTTCGTCGACGACCGGCAGGCGCGTATGGCCCCCGGCATCGAATTTGCGCAGCGCCGATTCGAGTGTCTCGGACGGTAACAGGCTGGGGACGCCACGCTCCTTGTCAAAGCGTTCAGGTTCTTCGTCATCTTCTGGAACGGTCATGAAATCCATGACTTTGACGTTGCGAACAACGGCGCGATGCGGCCCGGCCTGCACCATCAGGCCGCGCATCTCCAGCTGCCATTGGAAATAGGAATGGCCGTGAATGGCCTGATTGATACCGTGCGCTATGGCGACAGTGAGCAGCAGGGCGATGGACAACTCATAACCGCCCGTCAGTTCGAAGACGATAAGGGTTGTCGACAGTGGCGCACCGAGCACGGCACCGGCCACGGCGCCCATGCCGAGAATGGCATACAGCGATTCGCTCGAAGCAAGCTCCGGAAAGAAGCTCGCGGCGATGATCCCGTACGCTCCGCCGGTCATTGCTCCAAGGTAGAGGGCTGGCGAAAAAATGCCGCCGCCAAAGCGGGAGGCCAGCGTGATGGCCGTCGCTAGTGTCTTGGCAAGGATCAACAACAGCATCAGCATCAGCGGCAGACGGCCCCACAAGGCCATGTCGGTGGCCTCGTAACCGACACCCAGGATGTGCGGCAGATAGATACCCATCGCGCCGATGGCGATGCCGCCGACCACCGGCCGCAACCACAGCGGCATGGTGATCTTGCGTGCCAGAAAGTCGGCGGAAAACAGTGAGAATTGAAACATCACCGCGACACAGGCCGACACCAGGCCGAGCAGGACGAATGCCGGGAATTCCCAATAGGAGGTGACGGCGTATGCCGGTACGTCGAAGGCGGCATGTTCGCCGAAATACAGCCGGGAGATCACCGCGGCGCCGCTCGATCCGATGACGATGGGGACGAAAGAACGCAAGGCGTAGTGACCGAGGATCACCTCATGGGCGAACAGGACGCCGGCGATCGGTGCGTTGAAGCTGGCGGAAATGGCGGCCGCCACACCAGCACCCAGCAGAGTGCGGCTCGACCATTCCGGCAAGCCCGATCGTCGTGCGGTGCTGTCGGCCAATGTCGCACCCAGATGGATGACCGGTCCCTCACGGCCGGCGCTGGCGCCTGAGCCGAGCGATATGGCGGTGATAACGGCCGACAGCAGCCCGTCGCGGGTCCCCAGTTTGCGCCCGGCCAATGCGCGCACCTCGATGACGTCGGCAACCGAAAGCGTTCGACGCTGCGGCATCAGCCGTTCCAGCATGATGCCGACGACCAGTCCGCCGACAATCGGCGCCAGAAGGATGTAGTACCAAGGGACATTTCGCGCCGCGGAGATAACGTTTTCACTGTTGTCACCCAGCCACAGCAGCTGAACGATGCCGATCAGTTCGCGAAACGCGATTGCCGCCACGCTGACGCCGACGCCGACAGCCAGTGCGACGATCCACAGAAACGGCTGACGGTCTTCGAGAAACCGCCGCGCTGTCGGAACGACCCATTGCCTGATCTGCTGCGGTAAGGATGTAACAAAATCAGGCAGCATGTTCAGATCAATCAGTCGCGTTTGATCCGAATCCGTCGGCCGATCCGTTCGGGTTGGGGCAGTGTTGCATGGGCCTCATGCATGTGTCTCACCCGCTCCAGCATCGGCTGCGGCATGGGCGTTACCTTGGGGCCCGAGGCGTCGATATGCAGGTACAGCGCTTCGGACGTCGCTGCCAGCCAGCCATCGGTATGGCGTAGCTCGGAATAGACGTGCAGGCGCTTGGTGTCGAAGTCGATCAAATGAAAACTGCCAGTTACCCGGTTACCAAGGTGTAGTTCCTGAACATAACAGACATGGATTTCCGCTACGTAAAGGCTCAGCCCCGTTTGGCGGACATAGGCTTCGTCCAGCCCGAGCGTTTCGAAGGCGTGATCCGCCGTTCGATCGAAAAGGACGTTGTAGTAGGCCATGTTCATGTGGCCGTTGTAGTCAATCCAGACGGCCTCGATTTCGGCCGCCGGCGCCACGAAGGGCGCTGCCTCTGCCATCAACGTCTCCCGATCGAATATGCGCTCCCCGACGGGCACGCCTCGACGCGCGCCCAGCCGCACAATATCCTTTCAATCAATCCCGACAAGGGGCATCCTGTCGGCACATGAAAAGGAGACCTTAATCCATGGGAGTGTCCGAGGTCATAGCCGGCCCGCGCAATGAACAGGGAATCAGCGCGGCGATCGGCGTACTCAAACAACGCTTTGGCGACCGTCTGCAGACCGGTGAATCACACCGTCAGCAACATACCCACACGATGAGTTATCTGCCCGGGCAGTTGCCGGATGCGGTGGTGTTCGCGCAGTCAACGGAAGATGTTCAGGAAATCGTGCGCATTTGCGCCGACCACCGGGTGCCGATCATACCGTTCGGTGCCGGAAGTTCTCTGGAGGGCCATCTGAACGCGCCATGCGGCGGCATCAGTGTCGATGTCAACCAGATGAACAGAATTCTGGAAGTCAACGCAGAAGACCTCGACTGCACCGTCGAACCGGGTGTGACACGGGAAGACCTCAACGTGCACCTGCGCGATACGGGACTGTTTTTCCCGATCGATCCCGGTGCCAACGCATCGATCGGCGGCATGACCGCAACCCGCGCCTCCGGCACCAATGCAGTGCGTTACGGCACCATGCGCGACAACGTGCTGTCGGTCACCGCGGTGACGGCGGACGGACAGACCATCCACACCGGCGGCAGGGCGCGTAAATCCTCCGCCGGCTACGACCTCACCGGTCTTTTTGTTGGTTCGGAAGGCACGCTGGGCGTTATCACCGGCATCACGCTGCGGCTTTATGGGATCCCGGAGTGCATCACCGCCGGCGTGTGCCCGTTCGCGACGGTCGATGACGCCGTCAACACGGTCATCAGCACCATCCAAATGGGTATTCCGGTCGCGCGTATCGAGTTGCTGGATGATATGTCTATCAAGGCGGTAAACGACTATTCGGGATTAGACTATCCGGTCGCCCCGGCGTTGTTTCTGGAGTTTCACGGCACCGACGCGTTCGCCAAGGAACAGGCAGAGACCTTTGACGAGATTGCCCGCGAATTCGGCGGCGGACCGTTCATATGGGCGAGTGCCCTGGAAGATCGAAATCGGTTGTGGAAAGCACGCCATGATGCCTTCTATGCGACCAACCAGTTGCGACCCGGTGCCGCTTCACTCGCCACCGATGTCTGTGTTCCGATTTCCAGGCTGGCGGAATGCATCAACGAAACCCTCAAAGACAGCGAGCAGGCCGGATTGTTGACACCGATTGTCGGACATGTAGGAGACGGAAACTTCCACTCGGTGGTGTTTTTCGACACCGATAATCCGGAAGAGATCGAGCGTGCGGAGGCGTTTGTGACCCGGCTGACCGACCGTGCGCTGGCCATGGACGGCACCTGTACGGGCGAGCATGGCGTCGGTCAGCGCAAGCAGGCCGCGCTAGTTCGTGAAAAGGGGGCCGGCATCAACACGATGCGTGCCATTAAGCGGGCACTCGATCCACACGATATCATGAATCCAGGCAAGATATTCGCGCTGACGTAGCGTACGGTCCAGCTGGGAGTCAGTTCTCCCGTTTGCTGCATATGCACGAATTATCATGACGACGCCGTTTTCCGCGTATAAACAGGGTGTCGGGGCATATCGAGATGGATTTGTGGCGACGCGACCGGATGGGATGTCGTCGTTCGGGCGTTCAGAGTGTGTGCGTGTGCCTGTATGATCCCGATGACGGGATGTCGATGGATTTGGTTTCCCGTACGGTCTGACGGGACTGTGCCTGGAAAGGGGTGCTTGATCTGGTTCGAGTTTTTGTGTTCTTCGGCGGTCTGGTGGTTCTGGCGCTTTTTGCGGCGCTGATCGGTCCGTATTTTGTCGATTGGTCGACCTACCGCGAGGACTTCGAACGGGAGGCGAGCCGTGTTCTTGGCCAACCGGTACAGGTTCTGGGTGGCGCCGATGCGCGGTTGGTGCCGTTTCCTTCCGTAACCTTTGACAATGTCGTTGTCGGCGAGGGCCAAGACGGCGAACCGATGATGACCATCGAGCGGTTTTCGATGGATGCCGAACTGGCACCTTTCTTGAGCGGCGAGATCCGCATTTTCGATATGCGCATCGAGAATCCGCAGGCAACCGTACGTCTGTCGCCGGACGGTGAGTTGGACTGGGCTTTGCGCAGTGAGAAGACATTGCCCGGCCAGGCGCTGGTGCTGGAAAACATCGGTGTGGTCAACGGGCAGGTCCAGGTACTGGACGAGCAGAACGACAGGCAATACCGACTTGAAGGCCTGAACATGCATATGGCGGCGGAGTCTCTCGCCGGTCCGTGGCAGATAGAAGGCGCGGTCCGCATGGAGGGAATCGATACCGCCTTTTCCTTGCGCACCGGCGCACTGTTGCCGAATGGTGGCATCCGGCTGCGCGCCAAGCTGCTGCCGGTCGCACAGCCTTTCACAGTCGAAATGGAGGGTGACGCGCGTATAGAGGATCTGCAACCGCGCTATTCGGGCAATTTCACGCTGCAGGCTGTGGATCCCTCGAGGACGACGGACGGTGTTGTCAGGGGCAATCGTGGCAACCGGTCGTTCTACGCCAAGGCACGCGGTGTATTCGAACTCGACAACGAGCGCCTGCGGGTCGATGATTATCGGCTGGAAACGGGTTCGCCAAAGGACCCATACATCGTTTCCGGCGAAGCTACCTTCGATACCGGTAAGAACCCAGAGTTTCTGCTGATAGCCGACGGTCAGCAGCTGAATTTCGATCGTTTCGGCGAGGACGACCAGGACCAAGCCGCGGCGGTCGTACGTTCTTTCAAACAAAGGTTGTCGGCGCTGCGCAGTCTGCTTGCCTGGGCCCCGGTTCCACAGATGCCCGGTCGCGTATCGGTGGCTTTGCCGGCCATCGTGGCTGGCGATACGACCGTCCGCGACGTGATTATCGACGCCAAGCCGGACGGAACGGCGTGGCGGATCGAACGTGTACTCGCCAGTTTGCCGGGCCGCACACGGTTCGAGGCGGAGGGCCAACTCGGTGTCGGATCGGATTTCACCTTTTCCGGCAAAATGGTGATCGCCTCGACTCAACCGTCGGGTTTCGCCTCATGGCTGACAGACGACGTCGATCCGGCGATTCGACGGCTCGATGCCGCCGGTATCGAAGCCAATGTCGACCTGTCGGCGCAGCTTCAACGATTCGACCAGATGAACATTGCCATCGGGTCGGCGTTGCTTGAGGGCCGGCTGGAGCGGGTTGTCCCTTTACAGGGCCGACCATCACTGAACATGCGGTTGGACGGTGAATATGTCGACCTGGATGCCATCCGCGCCTTCGCCGGTCTTGTTGTGGGCGAGGGCAGCGGCAACCGGCTCGCCGGACACGACATCAGCGCGCGCTTCAGCGCGGAGCGCTTCGAAGCCTTGGGTGTCGCGGCCGAGGGCGCTGATCTGTCGCTGCGGCTCAAGGGGGGCACACTGGACATCGATCGGTTTACGGTCACCGACATTGCCGGCGCTTCGATTTCCAGCGTCGGTCGATTGGAAAGCGTATTCGAGGCTCCACAGGGCGAAGTGGACCTCAGCGTGATGGCCGAGAGGAGCGACACGATCGTGGCGCTGCTGTCGACGTTGTCGGGCGGCCATCCGGTACTCGATCACCTGCGGTCAAATAGCGGATTGTTTGACGACGCGACGGTCGATCTGCGGGCGCGCTTCGGCAACAGCGCAGATGCGCAGGCAACGCTGACCGCCGATGCACGGGGTGAGATCGGCGGCAGCAGATTCAATTTGACGCTGGAGCGAAACGACGCGCTGGCATCGCTGGCGACCGGACAGATTTCGGTCATCGCCGACATCCGCAACAATTCGCCACGGGTGCTTCTGGGTCAGTTGGGCATTGCGGCGCTGCCGTTCGAGCTTCCGGGGCCAGCGAATGCCGAGCTTCGCCTCGAGGGCGTGCCGGCCCAGGACCTGAGCTTCTCAATCGACTACAAAGCATCCGACACTTCGGCCATCGCCACCGGCAAAACCTGGCAGGATGTGGACCGCAAGCTCCAGGCTGACTTCAACCTGACGCTCGAGTCCTCCGATTTGTCGCCCTATCTGTTGTCCAACGGGATCGTGCTCGGTTCGCCTGAGACGACGCTGCCGACGCAATTGACCGCCACCATCGGCACCGAAGCCGACCGCGTTCATCTCACCGGTATCGAGGGTGTCGCATCAGATGTGAGCTTTGCCGGCGACGTCACGGTCAACCGGGGCACCGATGCGTTTCGTGCCGATGGGTCTCTTTCGTTGTCACGGATCGACCTGGGTTGGATGGCTGAAATGATGCTCGGTTTCAACACCGTGCTGACGGGCGAGCCCGGTTGGAGCAACCGTGAGTTCCTGCCGCCCCTGCAATCCGATGTGTCGCTTGATCTCGATTTGATCGCCGACACGGCGGATCTGAAGTTCGGTCCGCCGGCGGCCCAATGGTCCGGTAAGCTGGTGCTGAACGACAACGAATTGCAGTGGCGCAATGTCGCCGCGGAATGGCTGGGTGGGCTGTTTTCGGGGAATGTGCGCCTTGCCAACCGTCAGGGCTCAGGCTTCATGTCCGGTCAGTTGCAGGTCGAGGGCGCCCGCCTGGCGCCATTGGTGTGGCAACACGATGGCTTTCCGATCGCCACCGGAACGATGGATGTATCCGCGTCGTTCGAAGGCGCCGGTAAGAGCTTGCGCGCCATGGTTGCCTCGTTGACCGGCTCCGGCCTGCTGGAAATGTCGGCATTGGAACTGGACGGCCTTGAGAATGAGTCGCTTCCGCAGATCCTGACGGCCGCTGACGACGAAAATTTCGAAATCGCCAGCGAAACCGTTAGAGGCCTGGCGGAGCAGATCGTGTCGAATGGCAGTTTCTTTGCCGGCGAAACCACGGTGCCCTTTACCATCGCCGCCGGCACCGTACGGCTGCCGAATATCGCGCTTTCGGATTCGGGCGCAGCGCTTCGCGGCGAAGCCCGGCTGGATGTTGCCGATCAGGCGGTGGAAGCCAGGTTCGATCTGGAATTCGATCCTGATTCAGACGCACTGACCGGGGCTGTTCCGTCCGTCAACCTCGCCTTCCTGGGGCCGATGTCTGATCCGGAACGGATGATCGATGCCGCGGAACTGACCAATTATCTGTCGCTGCGCGCCTATGAACGGGAACGGCGCAGGGTGGAAACCCTGCAAGCGATCGTGCTTGAGAATCAGCGACTGCGGCGCGAGGTTGCCCTTTCGAAACAGCGCACGCAGAAACGACAGGAAGCCCTGCAACGTCTTCGACTTGAAGAGGAAGAAACCCCGATTGAAGAGGACGCCAGCCTGGGGCCAGACCGGCTGAACCGTGTGGTGCCCGAGACCAGCGAAGAGGTGCTGCTCGTGCCCCGACCGGAGATGGACGATGCGATCCTTCGCGAAGCCGAGGCGCGCGAACGCACGCTGGCAGAACAACGCAGACGTGCTGCACGGATCGTCGCGGAACGGCTTGCCCGGAACGGCGGGCGACCATTGACGGACGAGGAATTCCTGCGGCAGGTCGAAGAGGCGATCGAGCGGGCTGGCGAGAAACAGCAGGGCAGCATTGTAAACCGCGGCATTGAGCGCCAAGCTTTGCCGCCTTTGAATTTCGATACGGTGGACGGTGATTCCACCGTATCAACGCAGTGATTGCTGTTTGAACCAACCCAAGGCGTAAACGCGCGCAGCCGAGGACAGGTTTACGTCGGGCTGGCGCTGTTCGTCGATTTCGGCCATCAGTGCAGCGAATGTCTGACCCCGGCTACGGGCGATAGTCTGCAGGCTGTCCCAGAACTCCTTCTCCAACGACACGCTGGTGCGATGGCCGCGGATGCTGATCGAATGTTTTTGAATCATGATCCGGCCGGATCGTCGCGCCCCTTGGTGGACGAACTCGGTTTCGATTCGAGACGTTTTTGATCCAGAGAGCGGACGGCTTGTCGCTTCAATGCATCGGTCAGTTTCTTTTCCGCTTTGGTCCTGCCGTGCTCGATGCGGTTGGCTTCCGCCGCTTTTTCTTTTTCTTCGCGGCTCTTGCGCTTCCGGTATTGCCGAAGATTGATGATATCGCCCGACATCTAGCTAGACCCTTTCTCGATCAGATTGAACACTTGACCGTGGCGACTTTGGTCGCCCATTGCGCACGTTGGAGCGACGCCGCTTCACGGATGCACCATATCGCGGCTGCGCGACGCCTATCCGACCGCACCGGTTTTCCACCACCAAATGATCAGGCTGACCATGGCAGGATCTAGTTCTTCTTTCGGAAGGAATCCAGCGATACGACATCGGCGCTGTTGGCGTCATCCGTTCCGGCGCTGGTGTCGGCTTCGTCGGCGGGCGCAGGCAGTTCCGGAGTGATTTCGGTGGGAGTCTCCTCGGACTCCTCATCGGTCTCACCTTGAGACGTCAGCCCAGGCTCGTCTTCATTGTCGGCGACCATGGTTTCGAACTCGAGTTCGAAATTGACCGACGGATCGAAGAAGCCGCGAATGGCGGCAAACGGAATGTGCAGCTTTTCCGGTTTGTCGGAGAAAGAAAGCCCGATTTCGAAATAGTTTTCACTCACCTTCAGATCCCAGAACTGGTGCTGGATGACGATCGTCATCTGCTCGGAATAGCGCTCTTTCAGGTAACTTGAAATGCGCACGCCAGGCGCATTGGTCAGGAAGGTAATATAAAAATGATGATCGCCAGGCAGACTTCCGGTCGCTGCGACCTCCCCCAACACCTTTCTGATCACACCTCTGAGGGCGTCCTGTGCCAGAATATCGTATCTGATTTGGTCCCGCACCGCTTCGTTCCGCCTTGTGTTTTTGCCCGTGCAATCCCACCGTCTCCAGCGAAGCGCTGACGACTGGCATCGATATCCAGTCCGTGCGAGCGTTAGGCCGGTCCCCGCTTAAGTGGAGGCTTCTGTTGCCAGGTGCCTCCGAACCCCGCCTGACCGTGCGACCGGTCAGGAGTTCATTTGAAGCTGTCGCACCGCATTAAGCGGCGAGACGGGCTTCCGCATAGTTGTCGTTTGCAACTATTGAGTCGGCCCGATAACGGCGGAACCATGCCGAGCGAAAAGTTGATCTTTACACCCTCGTCGATCCTGTTTCGCCCCCATCAAAACCGGCCCGCGGTCTCATCTTCGGCCGGTTTTGGTGGAGGCGCCGGGTACCGCCCCCGGGTCCGATGGGTTTATTGCATCTTCCGTTTATCGCCATAGCTGCCGAAGCAGCAATATAGATATAAGACCTTGTGCCTGCGATGAAAAGACCCAGCGGGTCGTGGCTTGCGGGGTTCATAAATCCGTCCACAACAGTGCGACGGCAGATCATGATTGGGTCGATCGGCAGTCATCCGTTACGGGAGCCGGTTGCTGCCGGCAACCGATCGATGAGTGACCGCCTGCGCTTCTACAGCGCTTGGTTCCGGCGTCCCGATGATTGCCATCTTTGGTGTAAGATGGCTTGGCGAATCGATGCGGGAGCCAGGAATGCAGGAATATCATGAGCTGTTGAGGCGTGTGCTCGAGACCGGCGTCGACCGAGACGACCGCACCGGCACCGGCACCCGATCCGTCTTCGGACATCAGATGCGCTTCGATCTTGCTGATGGCTTTCCCGTCCTGACCACCAAGAAATTGCATTTGCGCTCGATCATCATCGAACTGCTGTGGTTCCTGCGAGGGGATACGAACATCGGTTGGCTGAAGAAAAACGGCGTCAGCATATGGGACGAGTGGGCAGATGAAAACGGCGATCTGGGTCCGGTATACGGCTACCAGTGGCGATCCTGGCCGGCGCCGGACGGCCGGGCGATCGACCAGATTTCGGATGTGCTCCATGCGCTACGCACCAATCCGAATTCCCGCCGCCTGGTGGTGTCGGCCTGGAATCCGGCGCTGGTCGACCAGATGGCGTTGCCGCCCTGCCATTGTCTGTTTCAGTTCTACGTTGCGCAGGGAAAGCTCTCCTGCCAGCTGTACCAGCGCTCAGCGGACATTTTCCTGGGCGTTCCCTTCAATATCGCATCCTACGCTTTGCTGACGATGATGATGGCGCAGGTCAGCGGTCTGCGGCCGGGAGATTTCGTGCTGACATTGGGTGATGCCCACCTCTACCACAATCATTTCGAGCAGGCGCAGCTGCAATTGCAGCGAGAGCCGAGGGCCTTGCCGATCATGCGCATCAACCCCGCGGTCGACGATCTGTTTGGCTTTTGCTTCGAGGATTTCGCACTAGAGGGATATGATCCGCATCCACATATCCCTGCAAAGGTCGCGGTGTGACGAACAGCGGCAGCCAAATCCGGGTGGAGATAGTGGTCGCCGTGGGGTCCAACGGAGTCATCGGCAATGAAGGCGCCATGCCATGGCACCTGTCGACCGATCTCAAGCGTTTCAAGGCGATCACGATGGGCCGTCCGGTGGTGATGGGGCGTAGAACCTATCAGTCTATCGGTCGAGCGCTGCCCGGGCGCACCAACATCGTGGTAACGCGCAATGCACGGTTCCAGGCTCCCGGCGTTAAGGTTGCCGATTCGGTCGAACAGGCATTGAGCATGGCGCGGCGCCAGGCTGCGGCAGACGATATCGATTCCGTGTGTGTCCTCGGCGGCGGACAGATCTATGCTCAGGTCATGCCAATCGCCGATCGCATGCACGTCACCCATGTGGAAGCGGCACCCAAGGGTGACACTTGTTTTCCTGGTATCGACCGATCGGATTGGGAAATCGAATCTGAACAGGTCTATCCGGAAGGGCCGAAGGATAGTGCTGCGACACGCTACGTGATCTACCGTCGCAAGCAGGAATCCGGCGAAAAAGCGTAGCAAATTGTTGCATTCACGTCGCGGAAAACGGGTGCCTTTATGCGCGCCTCGCGTTGAAAGCGGCCGGGACTGTACCTATAACCGCAGTAACGCCCGATTGCGTGTTTATGAATAGGCCTTGACCGGGTTTGGTCACCCCGCTTATCGATGCGCGGACAAAAGGAAAAACAATGACCGGCACATTCGGGTTTGCAACGCTCACGATGTTGAACCCGCCCGTGCAGGCCAGACTGTGAGGATTTAATGCCCTGGAGCAATCAAAACGGCAGCGGCGGCAATAACCAGGGCCCTTGGGGCCAGGGGCCGCGGGGACCGCGTCGACCGGGCGGCGGCGGTGCGCCACCGGACCTTGAGGAAATCATCCGAAAGAGCCAGGACCAGCTAAAAAACGCTTTGCCCGGCGGTGGCGGCGGAAGCCCTGTGTTTATTGCTGTAATCGTGGCTGGTCTGCTGTTGCTGTGGGCTTTCCAGGCCATTTACACCGTTCAGCCGGATCAGCGCGGTGTCGTGCTGTTGTTCGGCGATCCAAAAGACGAAGTGTCGCAGCCAGGTCTGCACTTCCTGTGGTGGCCGATCGAGAGGGTCGAGATGGTCAGCATCGTGGAACGGCAGATCAACATTGGCGGCCAGTCGCGCAGCGGCGCTACGCAAGGGCTGATGCTGTCGGGCGACCAGAACATCGTCGACGTGCAGTTCTCGGTTCTCTATGCGATCGTCGATCCGAAATCCTACCTGTTTAACGTGCTGCAACCGGAGGATACGCTTCGCCAGGTGGCTGAAAGTGCCATGCGTGAAGTTGTTGGGCGTCGGCCGGCACAGGACGTCTTCCGCGACAATCGTCAGGCGATCGCCGACAGCGTGAAAACCACGATACAATCGACCATGGACAGCTACGGCGCCGGCATTGCGATCAATACCGTGTCCATCGAGGACGCCGCACCGCCGCGCGAAGTGGCCGATGCGTTCGATGAGGTGCAGCGTGCTGAGCAGGACGAAGACCGCTTCGTCGAAGAAGCCAATCAATACTCCAATCAGCAGCTTGGTCAGGCACGTGGTGAAGCGGCTCAGATCCGCGAGGAAGCGGCCGCCTACAAGGACCGCGTGGTCAACGAGGCCGAAGGTGAGGCACAGCGCTTCGTCTCCATCTATGAACAGTATGCCAGGGCTCCGGATGTGACGCGCAAGCGGCTCTTCCTCGAGACCATGGAGGAGGTCTTCAAGACCTCGAACAAATTTATCGTCGAGCAAAATCAGGGGCAGGGCGTCGTGCCGTATCTGCCGTTGAACGAACTGGGCCGGAGCAACACCGGAGGAACCAACTAATGGGCAATCGCCTTCCCATCATCATTATTGCTGTCGTGATTCTCGCTGGTCTCGCTTATTCTTCCTTTTTTGTTGTCCAGGCAGGCGAGCAGGCTATCGTTCTGCGCTTCGGCAAGATCCAGAGCGTCAAGACCGAGCCCGGGATCTATTTCAAGCTGCCATTCGCTTTCATCGAGGCTGACAACATACAGATGATCCAAAAGCGGGCCATCCGTTTCGACCTTGACGACATTCGCGTACAGGTATCCGGCGGCAAGTTCTACGAGGTAGACGCTTTCGTTGTTTACAAGATCACCAACGCCGAACGGTTCCGAGAAACCGTCTCGGGGGATGTGACCGCGGCGGAGCAACGGCTCCGAACGCGTCTCGATTCAGCGCTGCGTCGTGTCTACGGCCTGCGCGGGTTCGAGGCAGCCCTGTCCGATGCCAGGAATGCCATGATGGCGGAGGTCCGCGACCAACTGCGTCCCGATGCCGAGTCGCTCGGACTGACCATCGAGGATGTCAGGATCCGTCGGACCGACCTTACCCAGGAAGTGTCGCAGCAGACATATGACCGTATGAAAGCGGAGCGACTTGCCGAAGCGGAACTGATCCGGGCGCGGGGCCGCGAGGCCAGCCAGCGGATCCGGGCGATCGCCGACAGGCAGGTGGTCGAGCTGGTGTCCATGGCGCAGCGTGATTCGGAAATCACCCGCGGTGAGGGCGATGCGGAACGCAACCGCATCTTTGCCGAGGCGTTCTCGAAGGACGAGGGCTTCTTTGATTTCTACCGTTCGATGCAGGCCTATCGTCAGGGGTTTACAGATACCGACACCACCATGGTGATTTCCCCGAACACCGAGTTCTTCCGCTTCTTCCAGGATGCGAGTGGAGCGGAACCCGACGGCGGCAATCCTCAGTGAGTTCCGCCAGCCATGGGTGATCTGCTTGTGGCATTGGGTCTGTTTTTGGTAATCGAGGGGCTGATCTATGCTTTGGCTCCCGGTTTTATTCGCCGCATGGCGGAAGCGCTGCCGCTGGTGACGGATCAGCAGATGCGGATCTTCGGTATGGTGGCAGTCGGGTTTGGTGTGTTTATCGTGTGGCTTGTCCGCGGTTGACCATCACTTGATGTTGAACGGACAGCGACAACGGATGCGTGGACGCGCCGGAATTTGGTCATATCTTTGGGATTCAAACATCCCGATTTCATCTGGAGAGTGAACCAGTCATGCCATTCAATGATTTCCTGAAACCGCTGCGGACGATCGCCGTGGCGTCGGCGCTCGGGCTGGTATTCGCCTATGGTCCGGCGATACCGATAGGCCCTGCACTGGCGCATGAGGAGGGGCCTGAATCGGTGTCGGACCTTGCCGAGCAGCTGCTTGACTCGGTCGTTAACATTTCGACCTCTCAGCGGGTCAGCAACAATCGGCGAACGCCCCGGCCGAGGGTTCCCGAAGGCTCTCCGTTCCAGGATTTCTTTGATGATTTTTTCGGCGAACGGGATGGAGAAGGACGGCCGGAACCGCGCTCGCGTCGCGTCAACTCACTGGGCTCCGGATTCGTCATCGAACCGGAAGGGATCATCGTCACCAACAACCATGTGATCGCCGAAGCCGACGATATCGAGGTCAATTTCGCAGACGGTACTAAACTGGTGGCCGAAGTCATCGGAACCGATCCGAAGACCGATATCGCCGTGTTGCGGGTCGACGCGGAGCAACCGCTGAAGGCCGTGCCGCTGGGTAACTCGGACAGTTTGCGGATCGGCGACTGGGTCATGGCGATCGGCAACCCGTTCGGTCTCGGCGGGACAGTGACTACGGGCATCGTTTCGGCACGCGGTCGCGATATCAATTCCGGCCCCTACGACAACTTCGTCCAGACCGATGCGGCCATCAATCGCGGTAACTCCGGCGGTCCTCTGTTCAACGAGGATGGCGAGGTCATCGGTGTCAACACGGCGATCATTTCTCCAACCGGAGGCTCCATCGGCATCGGCTTCGCGGTGCCATCGAACCTTGTCAAGACCGTTATCGCCCAGCTGATCGAGTTCGGTGAAACCCGCCGGGGCTGGCTTGGCGTGCGCATCCAACCGGTGACGGACGACATTGCAGAGAGCCTGGGCATGGTCGATGCCAAGGGTGCGCTTGTCGCCGGCATCATCAAGGGCGGGCCTGTCGACAACGGCTCGGTTCAGCCTGGCGATGTCATCATTCGCTTCGACGGCAGGGAAGTGGATGACATGCGCGACCTGCCTCGCATCGTCGCCGAGAGTCCGGTCGGCAAAGAAGTTGAAGTGGTGATTATTCGCAAGGGCGAGGAGCGGATCATCAGCGTGAAACTTGGGCGACTCGAGGACGGGGAACAGCTCATTGCCAACGAGCAGAGCGAGGCGGAGCCGCAAACCATCACGGTCCTGGGGATGGAACTGGCCGAGCTAGATGATGCCCTGCGCGAGGAATACGGCATCGACGAGAGCGTCAACGGTGTCGTCATCACCAGTGTCGACGCCGAATCGGCGGCCGCCGAAAAACGAATCGCCGAGGGCGATGTGATCGTCGAAGTCGCTCAGGAGGTGGTCGAGAACCCCGGCGAGGTCCAGGAGCGTGTCGATGAGCTCAAGGAGGACGGTCGCCGCAACGCCTTGCTGATGATCGCGAACAAAACCGGCGAATACCGCTTCATCACCGTGCCGATGCGCTAACGTAAAATATCAGCGCCGCTCCGGGCCTCCTTGCGGGGCCCGGGCCCGCCATTGTTCGGCGGTGACTCCATAAAGGACATGCCGCTTCAAGTGCGGATGGCTGTCTGGCACCTCCGGATGATCAAAGTCGCGTGTCGCGTTCCGGCGCATGCCGATGCGTTCCATTACGGCCGTGGAGCGATGATTGTCGGCGACGGCGAATGACACGATTTCGTTTAGCTTGCGTTGTTCAAATCCGACCCGCAGAAGCTCCGACGCAGCCTCCGTGGCGTATCCCGTGCCCCAGAATCGGGTGGCCAACCGCCAGCCGATTTCCACCGTGCCCGGCGGAAAAAGCGGTGCGATATTGACGACCGCCAGACCAACGAATCCGATCGGTTGTCGGTCCGACCGCTGCTCCGCTGCAAAGAATCCGAAGCCGGTTTCGGTAATCTGTCTTTGCAACCTGTTCATGAGAGCGCGGCTTTCGTCGCAATTGCGGCGGAGCGGAAAGAACCGCATGACCTCTGGATCCGAGTTGATTTCATGGAACAGGTCGAGATCTTCGTCCCGCCAGTTGCGCACGACAAGGCGCGGTGTTTCGGCAATAATCATGTCGGTTCCACCATATCCGACCGTCGATATCCCTGGATGTAAAGCAGCGCAGTCAGATCGCCGTGATCAATGCGGATATCGGCCTTTTCGGCGACCACGGGCTTGGCGTGTAGCGCAACGCCAGTGCCGGCGAGTTGAATCATACCAAGGTCGTTGGCGCCGTCGCCGACAGCCATGGTTTCACTGAGCGACAGGCCCAGTCGATTGGCGAGTTGCTGCAGGGTGTCGATCTTGGCCTGTTGGCCGAGCACCGGCTCGGCAACGGTTCCCGCGAGCGCGCCGCCAGCCTCGATGAGCACGTTGGCACGGTTCTCGTCAAAACCGAGCATTGCGGCAATCGGTCTGGTGAAGTGGGTAAAACCGCCGGAGACAAGCGCCGTATGGGCGCCGTTCGCACGCATCGTGGCGACCAGAGTGCGGCCGCCGGGCGCGAGTTCGATCCGCTCCTCCAGGACCCTGTCAATGACCGACAGGGGCAGCCCCTCGAGCAGGGCGACCCGTTCGCGCAACGCCGGTTCGAACGCGATCTCACCGTTCATGGCCCGCGCGGTGATGGCGGCGACGCGGTCTCCGATGCCGGCTACCACGGCCAGCTCGTCGACACACTCCTGTTGAATCATGGTCGAGTCCATGTCGGCGACCAGCAGCCGCTTGCGCCGACCAGTCGTTTCCTGAATCACGATGTCGATCTGAGCGCCGTCGATGACCGACAGCAGTTCCGCCCTGATGTCTGAGGGCTGCGCGGCAGTTGCCGGGACAATGTCACATGCGATCCCGCTAGCCAGCCAGTCAGGGGCAGGGGCCGACAGACGCACCGCCGCCGCATTACCCAGGGCTGTCGTAAGCACAGGATTTGACGGACTGGCGATGAGCGTGGCAACGAGGGGCATGAGCAGTTTCGCAAACGACGGGGAACCGGACGCCGTTCTGATAGCGGGGCCGACCGCCAGCGGCAAGTCGGCATTGGCTTTCAAAACCGCAGAAGCCGTGCAGGGTGTGATCGTCAATGCT
The DNA here is from genome assembly GCA_965249925.1 of Hoeflea sp. Classification (GTDB taxonomy): domain Bacteria; phylum Pseudomonadota; class Alphaproteobacteria; order Rhizobiales; family Rhizobiaceae; genus Hoeflea_A. The sequence goes on along the minus strand of OZ252260.1, from coordinate 7,419,538 downwards.
GATTCCATGCAGGTTTACGACGGCTTGCATATCCTGACCGCTCGTCCCGACGAAGCCGATATCAGACGCGTACCGCATTTTCTTTATGGACACGTCGCGGTCGACGAAGCGTATTCGGTCGGACGCTGGACACGGGACGTCAGACGCCTGCTTGACGAACCTGCGCTGAAAAACCGCGTGCCGGTCTTCGTGGGCGGAACCGGACTTTATTTCAAGGCCCTGCTTGGCGGGCTTTCGGAGATGCCGGTGATCCCGGATGCGATCAGGATTCACTGGCGCGATCGTCTGTCAGCGGAGGGTCCGGAGGTTCTTCATGGCGTTCTGCAGCAGAGCGATCCGGCTGCGGCCAGGCGGCTCGATCCCGGCGACAGCCAGCGGATCGTGCGGGCTCTGGAAGTGGTCGAGGCGTCCGGGCAATCGATCGGTTCGTTTCAGGGACGTCAGGGCACCGCGCTGATCGATCCGGCGCGAGCCCGCAAAATCGTCGTTTTGCCCGAACGCACAGTCCTGCGAAAGCGCATTCACGAACGTTTTGAACGCATGATGGACGCCGGAGCGATCGACGAGGTGCGCGCGTTGCTCTCGCGCGATCTGGCGTCGGACCTGCCGGTTATGAAAGCAATAGGCGTGCGCGAGATCGCAGCTTACATCGACGGCCAGCTGTCACGGGAGTCGGCCGTGGAGAAGGCCACCATTGCGACACGGCAATATGCGAAACGACAGATGACATGGTTCCGCAATCAGTTGTCTGCCGACTGGGAGCGCCGGGACATCGCGACTTGATGATCGGCGATGCCACTATGTGCCCGAGAGCGGTCGCGGTATCGATACCGCTAGTCAACCGGCCTTTTGCGTAGCGAATCCCTGAAAAGGTCGCCACGATCGCGGGCTGAGTGAACGGATCCCAGGGACCTGGATTTTTCGATCGTACCGTGTCCGAAAGCCTTCGGCGCATCGAGGGGCGGATCGATCTCTCCAGAACTCAGATTCGGAACCTGCGGCTCCAGCAAGGGCGCGGGCGCTGGCATCGGGGCCATCGAAAACTCAACCTCCAGATGGCGCATGTTGCGCACAATGTTGCCGATGTTCGGCAAGCCGTCCGCATTGACGGTGCGGCTGCCTTGTTTGGAGATTCCGCTCGTCGTCTTTGGCAAGAGCATCTGCGGCAGCTCCTCGAAACACATGCGCATTGGAATTGGCACGGCCTCGCCGAAAGCTATGGCCTCGCGGTTGCCGATGGCCGACAAAAAGCTGGTGGTTGAGCTGGAGGAATTGGAGATAGCCGAGCGAATTATGTCCTGGTCGCGATCGTTGGCAAGGCGCATGGCGAACACTGTCGAGCATTGCGAGAGTATGGTCGGATCGAGTTCCCCGGGCCGTTGGGTGATGACGCCGAGGCCGATGCCATATTTACGGCCTTCCTTGGCGATCCGTGCGATCGCCTGGCGTGTCGGAAAGAAGCCCAGTTCGCGATCAGCCGGCACGTAGCGATGCGCCTCCTCGCAAAGGACGAGCAGGCGGATGCTGCCATTGCTCCACAGTGCGATTTCGAAGGCCATGCGGCACAGCACGGACGCCACCGCGTTGACCACATCGGAAGGAATTCCTGAGAGTTGGAACGAGGTGATCGGTTTGCCGTCGCCGGGTATTCGGAAGATGTCGCTGATCACCTCCTCGATCGAGTCGTTGATAGTGCTGTTGGAGAACATAAAACCAAAGCGCGGGTCATTGACCACTGACAGGATCCGCATCTTCAGGTTCCGCAAATGCGGCTTCTCTTCACGTCCTTCCAATTGGCCTATCCGTTCATCGATCAATGCCAGGAGATCAGCAATCCGATACGGCACGGGCGTATCGGCGGTAATCGATGATTTGTCCTTGCGAGTGGCGATCTTTTTTGTCTCTGGCGTTCCCTTGAACGAGCGCCGGGCATCGGCGACCAGGTCACGCAGCATGTCGAATTCCTCGGGCACAATCATCCGCCCGCGATAGATCACTTCGGTCAACTCCTCCAGGCGAAACAACCAGAAGGGCAGATCCAGGATCTCAGTGTCGATCAGGTGGGTGCGTTCGCCGAACGCAGATGCGAATTCGTTGTGCGGATCGAGGATCAGGACGCGCAGGTCCGGACAAACGTCGACGATACGGTTGATCAACAGTGACACGGCTGTCGACTTGCCGACACCGGTGGTGCCGACGATGGCAAAATGTCGGTTCAGAAGGGCATCGGCGGATACCGAAGCGGTGGTACCGGTGTCCTGACTGAGATGACCGATCGTCACCGGATTGGTGCCTACAACGGAATAGATGGCGTCGAGGTCATCGGATCGTATGTGATGCGCGATCGATCCGAGCGTCGGGTAATTCGAGATGCCGGCGTTGAATGTCGTTTCGTCGTTTTCGCCACGGATTTCGCCGACAAGCTCAACCTCAAAATGCATGACGTTGGCGGTAGTTGCCGCCCACACCTCGCCCGGACTGCGCATCGCATAGACCAGGGCGACAACGCGATTGTCGCCGACACGGATCGATATCAGGCGTCCGACGGAAAGACTTCCCGCGAGCGAATGCTCGCCTGGCGATATGCTGGCGGCCACGGTGGCGTGAGCGCCATTGCACTTGACGACGTGACCGATGTTTCTGGTTTTAAGGGAGGGATCGCGCCTCTCGGGCTGTTTCAGCATAGAGGTTGTATCGCTTCTTCACGAGTGGTGTCAGTTGCGGCAAGCCTATACTGTTATCCTTAACAAGCGGTTTTCCGGGTAATGTCGGCATTGACGCCCGCGTGCTTTGCGGATAACGTCCCGGCCATGATGAACACGGCTCTTATCGTGGTGGGACGGCGCATGGGCAAGATGGTGTGACCATCTGGCGGTAGCCACCCATGCGCTGAACGAGGCTCCGAAAGGAGCCTTTTTTTATGGCACACGGTCCAGGCGAAACAGACATTCGACACATCGGAAGGTACGCGAGACAGGCGGAAATGAAAAATGAGTAAACGGAGTGAAATGACCGGCGCCGAAATGGTTGTCCAGGCGATGAAGGACAATGGCGTCGAGCACATATTCGGCTATCCGGGCGGCGCAGTCCTGCCGATCTATGATGAGATTTTCCAGCAGGAAGAGATCATGCATATACTGGTGCGACACGAGCAGGGCGCCGGGCACGCGGCGGAGGGCTATGCCCGGTCGACCGGCAAGGTTGGGGTCGCCCTGGTGACCTCCGGGCCTGGAGCCACAAATATCGTGACCGCTCTGCAGGACGCACTGATGGATTCGGTACCGCTGGTGTGCATTTCAGGTCAGGTCCCAACGCCGCTGATTGGCTCCGATGCTTTCCAGGAGTGCGATACGGTGGGCATCACTCGGCCATGCACCAAGCACAATTGGTTGGTCCGCGACATTGCGGACCTGCCTGGCATCCTGCACGAGGCGTTTCGCATCGCCCAGAGCGGTCGTCCGGGGCCGGTCGTCGTCGACATTCCGAAGGATGTGCAATTCGCTACCGGGGACTACCAGCCGCCGTCACCGGTGACGGAGATCAAGAGCTACCAGCCGCGTGTCCAGGGTGACCTCGATCTGATTCGGCAAGCCATAGATCTGATGGCCACGGCGCAACGGCCGATCATCTATACGGGCGGCGGTGTCATCAATGCCGGACCGGAAGCCAGTCATCTGTTGCGGGAACTGGTGCAACTGACGAATTTTCCGATCACGTCGACACTGATGGGTCTCGGTGCCTATCCGGCCTCGGGTGACAACTGGCTGGGCATGCTGGGCATGCACGGCACCTACGAAGCCAACATGGCGATGCACGATTGCGATGTCATGATTTGCATTGGTGCTCGGTTCGATGATCGCATTACCGGTCGCCTCGACGCATTCTCGCCCGACTCCAAAAAAATTCATGTCGATATCGACCCGTCCTCGATCAACAAGAATGTTCGGGTCGATGTGCCGATCATTGGTGATTGCGGACATGTGCTCGAAGATATGGTGCGTCTGTGGCGCGCATCGGCGGTCACTGTTCAGACCAAGGCGCTAGAAACGTGGTGGAAGACCATCGATCGATGGAAAGATCGAAACTCGCTGGCATTCACACCGAACAAGGACGTGATCATGCCGCAGTTTGCCATGCAGCGTCTTTACGAGTTGACCAAGGACCGGGATACCTACATCACCACCGAGGTCGGCCAGCACCAGATGTGGGCGGCGCAGTTCTACGGCTTCGAACAGCCCAACCGGTGGATGACTTCGGGTGGTCTCGGGACCATGGGTTATGGCCTGCCGGCCGCACTTGGCGTGCAGATCGCCCATCCGGATGCACTGGTCATCGACATCGCCGGCGATGCTTCCGTGCAGATGACGATCCAAGAAATGTCGACGGCGGTGCAATACGAGGCGCCGATCAAGATCTTCATTCTCAACAATCAGTATATGGGCATGGTGCGCCAATGGCAGCAACTGCTGCATGGTAACCGCCTGTCGCATTCCTACACGGAGGCAATGCCGGATTTCGTCAAAATGGCCGAGGCCTACGGGTGCGTCGGCCTGCGCGCCGAGAAACCGGACCAACTGGACGATGCGATCGACGAGATGATCAGCGTCGACAAGCCGGTGCTGTTCGATTGCCGGGTGGCCAACCTGGCCAACTGCTTTCCGATGATCCCCTCCGGCAAGGCGCACAACGAAATGCTGCTGCCTGACGAGGCGACCGACGAGGCGGTGGCTGCGGCGATCGACTCTGAAGGCAAAGCACTGGTCTGACAGGTGGCGGAAGCGGCAGCAGCGGAGCGGGTCAGTGGACGACCGGGCGTCGTCGACTACGGGCTGCTTTGCCTGCTGGCCGCCATCTGGGGCGGCAGTTTTATGTTGACGCGGATTGCCGTCGCCGAAGTGCCGCCGGTGACGATGACAGCGATGCGCCAAGCGGTCGCCGTCGTCATCTTCATCGGTGTCGTGCTTTATACCGGGCAGAAGATGCGGGCCAGCCGCTCGGATCACCTGATCATCGTCTTGTCCGCCTTTTTCGGCATGGCCCTGCCGTTCAGTCTGATCAGCTGGGGGTTGGAAGACGTCAAAGCCGGCTTTGCGGCGATCCTGATGGGGCTGATGCCGCTGATGACGATCGTGCTGGCCCACCTGACCACCCATGACGAAAAGATGAACGTGCAGAAACTGGTTGGCGTGGTGTTTGGCTTTGTCGGCCTCGTCGTCCTGTTCTGGCCGGATCTGCTAGGCGGCGGGGATGACCTGTTCTGGCGACAGATGGCGATCATGGGTTCCGGCGTCGCTTACGCGATCAACGCCCTGTTGACAAAACGGCTGCTGCACCTGCCGCCACGTCCGATGTTTGCGGCCAATATCGGATGGTCGTTCCTCATGCTTCTGCCGGTTGCGATGCTGACCGAGATCCTGCCGTCCGAAATGCCCTCGGGTGAGGCTTGGCTGGCAATCCTGCTGCTTGGCGCGCTGCCCACCGCCTTCGCCTCACTGCTGATGTTCAGGATCATCGGGCGGCAGGGCGCGTCGTTTTTCGGCCAGATCAATCTTCTCGTACCGGTGGCCGGTGTGCTATGGGGCGCCGTCATTCTTGGCGAGCGGCTGCCGGCCAATGCGTTCATAGCGCTCGCCGTCATTATTTTTGGCGTCGCATTGGCGCGCCTAGGGACCAGAAACAACACACTTATCCAGGAAAACACCTCATGAATGCGCAGCATCAGCCGACCGGCTCGGCCTATTTCATTGCCAAGGAAACGGAGCAGCTCGAAACCCGAACCCTATCCGTGGTGTGCGACAATGAGCCCGGGGTGTTGGCGCGCGTCATCGGGCTGTTTTCGGGCCGCGGCTACAACATCGAGAGCCTGACCGTCTCGGAAACCGAACACGAGGCGCACATCTCGCGGATTACCATCGTCACACGCGGCACACCGCATGTGCTGGAGCAGATCAAGCATCAGCTGGATCGCATCGTTCCGGTTCATGCGGTGGTCGATCTGTCGATCCGCGCGCGGGAGTTGGGCCACGAGAAACCGCTGGAACGCGAACTCGCGTTGATCAAGGTGCGCGGCCAGGGTGAGCATCGGGTCGAAGCACTGCGGCTGGCCGACGCGTTCCGCGCCCAGGTGATCGATGCCAACACCGAGCATTTCATCTTCGAGATCACCGGTCGGGTATCGAAGATCGAACAGTTCATTTCGATCATGCGGCCGCTCGGACTGGTGGAGGTCTGCCGCACCGGCGTCGCCGCACTCAACCGCGGCTCCGAAGGATTGCACTCCTAAGGGCAGCCGGCAGACCCGGTTCAACGGAATTTAATTTACTTGCACGTAAGATGCGCTAAGGTCGCGGCATGGCGCATTCCGACGATCATCACCACAATAACGAGCTCGATCCGATGACCGCCCGGGTGCGGGCACTGGAGACGATCCTGACCGAAAAGGGGCTGATCGATCCGGCGGCGATCGACGTGATCGTCGACACCTATCAAAACAAGGTCGGCCCGCAGAACGGCGCGCGTGTCGTGGCCAAGGCCTGGAGTGACGACACCTTTTCAGCGTGGCTCAAGCGGGACGCGACGGCGGCCATTGCATCGCTCGGTTTCACCGGACGCCAGGGCGAACATATGCGCGCCGTGTTCAACACGCCTGAAACCCACAACCTCGTGGTCTGTACCCTGTGCTCCTGCTACCCGTGGAGCGTGCTCGGTCTGCCGCCGGTCTGGTACAAGTCTCCGCCCTACCGCTCGCGGGCCGTCATCGAGCCTCGCAGTGTGCTAGAGGAATTCGGTGTATCTCTTTCAGACGATGTCAAAATCCGCGTCTGGGATTCCACCGCAGAACTGCGTTATCTGGTGATACCGATGCGTCCCGAGGGCACCGAAGGCATGAGCGAAGAGGCTCTGGCCGGTTTGGTGACACGCGATTCGATGATCGGCACCGGATTGGCGGGAGCGGCACCGTGAACGGTCCGCATGATCTCGGCGGCCAAATGGGGTTCGGCGCCATCGACCCGGAACCGGACGAGCCGGTGTTTCATGCCGCATGGGAGCAACGGGCGCTCGGCACGACACTGTGTGCCGGGGCGCTGGGGCGCTGGAACCTGGACGCCAGCCGGCATGCACGGGAGAGCCTGCACCCGGCCGACTATTATGCCTCCAGCTACTACGAAATTTGGATCAAGGCGCTGGAAGCGCTTCTGCTGCAAAACGGATTGGTGGATGCGCAGGAGCTGCAGACCGGTCACGCGCGAGGTAAAGTCGCCACGACCAAACCGCCGTTGACCGCCGACAGGGTGCCGCAGGTGCTGGCAACCGGCGGTCCGTGCGACAGGCAGGCCACGACGCCGGCGCGCTTCCAGGCCGGCGACGCGGTGCGGACGAAAAACATTCATCCGACGGGACACACCCGGTTGCCGCGCTATGCCCGTGGCCGCGCAGGCCGGATCGAAGAGGTGGCAGGTGTCTTCGTCTTCCCGGACGACAATGCGCAGGGCAGGGGCGAAAACCCACAGTGGCTCTATCGCGTCGTCTTCGAAGGCAGCGAGCTCTGGGGGCCGGATACCGAGGCAGGATTGACTGTCTCGATCGATGCCTGGGAGAGCTACCTTGACCCGGCGTGAACTGGACACACGGCCATTGCCACAAGACGTCGCCGATCCGAAGCCATTCGACGAACCATGGCAGGCGGAGGTTTTCGCTCTGGTCGTCGGATTGCACAAGGAGGGTCTGTTCAGCTGGAGCGACTGGGCTAAGGCGCTGTCGCAGCAGCTGCATCGCCCGGACGTGGCTGACGACGGCAGCGACTATTACGCCTGTTGGATGAGTGCGCTGGAGACGCTGCTCGAAAGGCACAAGGTCACCGAACCGGATCAGGTCGACAAACTGCAGGCCAGCTGGCATCGCGCCGCCCGGGCGACTCCGCACGGACAACCGATCCAGCTTCAGAACGATCCGCAGCGGCCGGACGCCTGAAGGCTCGGACTCCCAATCCAAAAAGAGGATTTCAGCATGGGTTTTGCGTTGGACGATTCACTTCGCCTGAATCGCGTCGATGCCGATCTGTTCGATACTGAAACGGACGCAACGTACTGGAACATGATCGGGCCGTACGGAGGCTGGATCGCCGCGATGCTGTTGAAAGCCGTGCTGCAGGACGCCGCTGACGGTTTCGAACCGGTGTCGATCACGGTGGATTTCCTCAAGGCGCCCGCGGAAGGCCCGCTCGTGCTTCGCCGCTACTGTGATCGTGCCGGGCGTACCACCGCATTCTGGCGCGTGGTCATGGAGACCGCGGACGGCACGCCGTGTGCCCGGGCTATGATCACGCTCGCGCCGCATCGCGATACGCTGGACTTTTCCGACTATCGCATGCCTGAGGTGCCGGATGCGCAGAGCGCTGAACCCTTCCAGGCAACGATGCTGCCAATCCGCTGGGCGCACACCTACGAGACGCGTCCGGTCAAGGGACGGCTTGGTGAGAAAAACGACGATACCCATTCCCTCGTGTGGATTCGCGAGGCTGACGGCCGGCCGCTGGATCACCTCTCCCTGACGGCGATCGCCGACAGCCCGTTCCCGCGCCTGTTTATCAGGACCGGAAGCCCGTCCAATATCTCAACCATCACCATGACCACCTATTTGCACGCGTCCGCTACGGAGCTGGCCGCCATCGGCAACGATTTCATCCTGGTTGACGCCGTCGGCGAGAGGGCCGGCGGCGGCTTTTACGATCAGTATGCCAAGTTCTACGGGCCGACGGGCCATCTCATCGCCACCTCGCAGCAGATGGTCTGGTATGACAGGACACCCTGATCCGGTCGATTCGGCTTGCCCGTGACAGGCGAATCCTGCGAGGTGTGGGCATGGAGTTTTCGGCGGAACAGGACGCGGCGCTCAAGGCGGTTTCGACTTGGTATAAGCAGGGGCAGGGGCAGCTGTTCCGGCTGTTCGGCTATGCGGGAACCGGCAAGACCACACTGGCGCGCTATTTCGCCGAGCATATCGACGGCGACGTGCAGTTCGCCGCCTTTACCGGCAAGGCCGCCCAGGTACTGCGGTCCAGGGGGGCGAGCAACGCCAAGACCATCCACTCGCTGATCTACCGGCCACGCGGCGAAGAGGAGGTAGAGGACGAGGAAACCGGCAAGACCTCGATCGCACCGATGTTTTCGATCAACCGGCAAAGCGCGGTCGCCAACGCCGCGCTGATCATCGTCGACGAGTGCTCGATGGTCGACGAGGAACTCGGGCGCGACCTGATGAGTTTTGGCACGCCGATCCTGGTGCTCGGCGATCCCGGTCAATTGCCGCCGGTGTCGGGCGGCGGTTTCTTTACCGATCACGAGCCCGATATCCTGTTGACCGAGATCCACCGTCAGGCGCGCGACAATCCGATCGTCGACCTCGCCATGCGGGTGCGTGAAAGCCATGGGATCGATTATGGCGACTGGGGCAGTGCGCGGGTGATCGGCCGCTCGGATGTCGACAGTGACATGGTGCTGGAGGCCGATCAGGTGCTTGTCGGCATCAACCGGACCCGGCGCCGCTACAATCAGCGACTGCGGCAGCTGAAGGGCTTTGTCGGGCCCTATCCACAGGCGGGTGACAAGCTGGTTTGCCTGCGCAACGATCCGGCCAAGGGCCTGCTCAACGGATCGCTGTGGCAAGTCATGACCGCATCCAAGGAGACGACCAAGCCCGGCATCAATCTGCTGGTGAAGCCGGAGGACGACGATATGAACCGGGGGACGGCCAAGATCAGGCTGCTCAAGGCCGCCTTTGAGGACCCGGCCACCGAAACGCCCTGGCAGACCCGCCGCAGGTTCGACGATTTCGACTACGGCTACGCGCTTACCGTGCACAAGGCACAGGGTTCGCAGTGGGACAATGTGGTGTTGTTCGATGAAAGCTTCGCCTTCCGCGACACCCGCGAACGGTGGCTCTATACGGCCATCACGCGCGCCGCGGAACGGCTGACCATCATACGATAGTCCAGCTCAGACGACGCGCTCTTCACTGATGTCATGCGGCATGCGGGTGCTGCGACCATGCCCTGCCGATCGCCGGCTACGGATCGGCCGGTTTTTCCTGCATCGATGCCGCACCTTCCGGCATGGTCTGCTGCTGTTGCTCGCCTTCGGGCGGTTGCGCGACGATCCGGAAGGCGTGGCTGTCCGGCAGATCGCGCCAAAAGGCCAGCGCTGCGTATCTTTCGAAGAGGTCCGGTGGCAGGATTGTCCTGCGCGGCCGCGGTTTGACCTCCTTGTGCACGCGATGGAGCCCATCGAGGCCGAGGCCGGCGTCAAACTCCGGGGCATCGTAGTCGACGCTGGCAAAATCGTGGGTGTAAGGCTCTTCGCCCAGAAAGTCATAGATGAGTTCGAAGACCTCGACAGGGCGATTCACGAGCAGGTCGTAGTCGACTATGACAATCCTGTCGGCGAAGTCGCTGTAGCAGGCCTCGCGGAGCGCGTGCCAGGGATAGCCAACCAGGCGGTCTGCGCCGGCCATCGCTTCGGTGCGTGTATAGACGGTCGAACGCTCGCTGGGGGAGTTGAAGAGGCGCGTATGTTCGAATGGGTTGTTGCGAAACTGCCGCTCCATCGAATCCATGATCCAGGAGACGTCACGCACCAGACAGATCACCTTTGCTTCAGGGAAAACCTGCATCAACGCGGGCAACTTGGCGGTCCAGGCGCGGTTGGTGTCGAAAATGACCTCCTGGGGGTAATCCGCATAATAGCTTTCGAAGAGGCCGCGAAGAAGCCGCTGGCGCTGCTCCTGGGTGACGGTGGAGGATAGTTCAGTACCGGCGGACACCTGACTGATCATCGCATCGAAGAGACTGGCGATCGGGCTCGACATGCCCGCATGGAAATTCGGGTTCTGCTTGAGCAGACCCGCGGTGAGTGTCGAGCCGGACCTGGGCAAGCCGGAAATGAAGTGAAACCGCCTGTTCTGGCGCGACGCGCCGGGCAAAGTGGCATCAGTCATGCGTTCAAGTCCTGTCGAGTTCGTTTGATCCGGGTGTCATTGGCGAGTCCGCAACTACCGGTGTTCCAATTGGTAGAGGCTTGGACCTTAAAGCTCAACAGCGCGTCCGCTGTTGTCCTTTCCTCGGGCTGGCCGAAAACTTGCTCTACGTGGCGTTGTTCACGAGATGCCGTCTCCGGCCCATCGTTCAGCGAATTCGTCTGAAGCGCTGGTGTCCCCTGTCGACGAGGCAACATGAAATCAAACCCTAGTTTGACATTGCCCGCACTCACTAACTGGGGTACGCTTCGGACGTTTCATAATTCATACGTTTCAAAGGTTTCACACGTTTTATTGGTTTCAACGGCCTCGTGCGTGCGGCAAAGATCGGGGCATCGGATTCAGTATTCTCAAGTGGCAGTCTGTATCTCTGTGCCATCGCGGTGAGTTGAAACTTCCGCCGGTGGGCTAAACACCGAAGTCCGCTATCGGCCGCCTCCCTGGCACCCGGGGATTCGGCTGTTCTGGTGAGATCTAGCGAAACGAAATGCCAAAGACGGTCCGGCGGAGTCGAAAAACTCCACGGGAGATCGGAAGCAGCGGTCGGATCATACGTCTCACAAGGAGATACGGAAAATGTTTCTTATGGCGTCGAGCAACACGCAGGCCCCATTAAAGGGCGGTCTAAAATCCGCGTTGCTGCGGGGGACCGCTCTGTCCATGGGTTTTCTTGCAACGGGAAGCGTCTTGCCCGGCACAGCGACGGCCTATACGTGCACGGAATATACCGGCAAGGTCTTTTCGTGCACCGGTGATTTCAGCTCCGGCATACAGGTGCCCAACTCCAAAATCAGTTCTGCCAACGCGCTCTACGTATCCGGCGTGACGAGCAATACGGTCGGTGGCCCATTCTCCCTTTTGCAAGATCAATCGGGCAGCGATTACGTTGGCCTCAGGGTCTATCTTTCTCAGGGTCAAAAACAGGTCATCAGCTCTTCTTCGGAATATGCTGTGCGCGCTACCAGCTCCGGGAACGGGGGCTCGACCGGTATCAACGTTTATCTCAACGGCGCTTTTTCGAACACCAGCGGAAGCGGTTTTGTCCGGACGACAAGGTTCGGCACTGTTTCGAATTCCGGCAGAAACGGCAGTTCCACCGGTTCCGGTGGTCAGGCGGGCTCAGGGACCGCCGGCGCAGATGCGGGGGGCGCGAACCTGGCTCTCAATGTGAGCCAGCAGCCGTGGAGCAATACCGGCCAAACGAGCATCGCATCGGGCAACGGAAACGCCGTTTGGTTCCACTCTCTGGCTGGTTCTGGCGGAAACGGCGGCAACTCGGGTGGCAATGCCGGCGCCGGCGGCAAGGGCGGCTCGTCCGATACCCTCACCCTCGCGATTGGTGGCACACCAGACATCACTAATGGAGTCGGTGCCGTCAACATCACCGGTGCCGTGGTGCTGCAATCGTCCGGCGGAGACGGCGGGCATGGAGGCAACGGCGGCACGGACGGGCAAACCGGCAATGGCGGTAACGGAGCCGACGGCGGGGCGGCAGGCGGCATCAAATTCGTAGAATCCAAGGACACCTTCGCATCAGAAAGCTATGGGAGTTTGGTTATCTCCTCCGGCGAGCGCGCCGCAGCTTTTGCGGCTTTGAGCCTCCTATCGACCGGCGGCTCTGGCGGCAATGGCGGCTCGTCCACTAATTTTCAGAGCGGATCCGCGGGAGCTGGCGGCTCTGGCGGCGCCATCAGCATGGTTAACGTACAGAGCTCTGCCGTTTCGCAGCGCTCCATCAGTGCGCAATATACGGACGGCATCCGTATCTACAGCCAGGGCGGCGCCGGAGGAACAGGCGGTGGGGGCGGCTTCTCTGGCTACGCGAGCAATGGTGGCACGGGTGGCGAAGGCGGCGCCATCACGGTCGCCGGCCGGTGGAACTCCGTTGAAACAACCGGACCGGGTTACAGTGGGCTCGTGCTCCGGTCGCTGGGGGGTGCCGGCGGTGACGGTGGCGTAGCGGCGTCCGACAATAAAGCCTTACCCGGCAACCAAGCCGGCACGGGTGGAGTCGGCGGCAATGCGTCCACCGTTGAACTGCAAATGGCCCAGACCAGCACCTTCAAGACCACTGGTACAGGCATCGATATCGCAAGCGTCGGTGGCGCCGGGGGTACGGCCGGTGCCGCTGGAAAATACGGAAGCAAGGGCGGCAAGGGTGGCAATGGCTACCAGGCACGCCTCAAGCCGCAGAGCGGCGCCACCCCCTCTGTAAACGTTCGAACCAGCAGCAATAACGCGCCGGGAATCTCGGTTGTGAGTCAGGGGGGTTATGGCGGCCCTGGCAGCCTGATCGCTTCGATCAATTCGGCAAGTGGTGGCAAGGGCGGGGATGCAGCGTTTGCTTACATAGCCACCCTAAGTCTAGATGTTGCAACGACAGGTAACAATTCGCCCGGTATCGTCGTTGCAAGCCTTGGCGGAAATGGCGGCAAGGGTGGCCAGACATTGTCCGGATCAGTGACAGGTGGTACCGGCGGCGCCGGCGGTACCGGTCCGGGCGCGCAACTCCGCAGCGCAGTCAACGTCACCACAACCGGCGCCTATTCATATGGCGTCGTGATCGAGGCGGCAGGTGGTCGGGGCGGCTTTCGAGGCGGTACGACCAATACCTTGAGCGGCCAAGGTGGCAACGCCGGGGAAGCCAATTTCGGCCAGGATGCCGCGGATGGCGTCATCAGCACGTCCGGAAACGGAGCTCATGCCTTGAAAGTCCTGAGCCTTGGCGGCTATGGCACCGGGGCCGGCTCATCCGGGTCGATAACCGTCGACGCTCTCGGGACAATTAAGGCGAGCGGAACTGGCGCCAGCGGCATCTACGCAAGAAGCACTCACAGGGCCGGCGGCGGATCCACCGGTTTGATCACGATAAACAATGGAGGGACGGTCTCCGGGGGTCTGAAGAAAGAGACATCAAACACGATGGACGGGGTCGGCGTGTTCGTCATCGGCGGAACACCCGAGAACAAGCTGACCAACAATGGCACGATCACCTTCGAGAAAGGAACGTCGGAGACTCAGAACGGGGTAGCGATCCAATTCACTCAATCCCTGTCCAACGGCGCCCTGACGGTCGTCAACAATGGGACAATCAACGGCAGCATTGTCAACGCCAAGGTCACCGATACGACCGAGGACGGGCGAATCGTCGCGACCGAGCGGGTTGGCGGGTCGACGGGCATGATTTCCGTGACCAACGGCTCAAGTGGCACGGTTTTCGCCGGGGAACATATCGATGCGGATGTCACGAACAGTGGCCTGTTTGTTGGCGGCTCAGGCGCGAGCGGCACGACCGTATCCGGCGACTTCATTCAATCGGCCAGCGGCAGTACGAGGGTCGGTTGGCTGGACGGCGGATCCGTGCCTTTGGTGATCGACGGCGCGGCGTTCATCGCGGGGACCGTCGGACTGGATCTCAGCAGTTCGGATCTTTTGGCCTTCCTGGAAGAAGGTCCCGGTTCCGTAATAGTCCTGACCGCGAGTGACGGCGTCGAGCTGGACGCCTTGGCCGGCGCGGCGCCTTCGGCGGCAGCGCAGTTTACCCTGCGCCAGCCCGACGACACGACGCTGCGTCTGGGCTATGACATCGACTTCACCAATGACGACATCCTCGCGGCCACCAATGACAGCCAGGATTCCCTGGCGCGGCATCTGGAAGAGCTCTGGGACGGCGGGATTCTGGCCGATGCTGCCGTCGACGAGACGCTGCTACTGCTGGCGATCGAATCGGCTTCGGAGTTCGCCGAGGCCGCAAACAGCCTCAGCGGCGAGGTCTATGCCAACACCCAGCTCTCGACGCTCTATTCGGCGCAAGACTTCAGCGAGAGCCTGATGAGCTGTGCCGACCGCGACGGTACGGACAGGTTCATTGACGAGGGCCAGTGCATGTGGCTGACCGGCTCCGGCGCCTGGTTCGACCAGGACGACAACGGCACCAGCACCGGGTTCACTCAGGACAGCTTTCTGATCCAGGGCGGCGCCCAGTTTGATGTCGCGTCGGACACGGTGTTGGGTTTCGCGCTGGCCTATCAGGACACGTCGATCGACATGGACCACGCGGGCGCCGACGGGCAGCAATACTGGCTGGGCCTGTCGGCCAAACAGCAGTTCGGCCCGTCGCTTTTGGCCGCCTCCCTGGCGGCCAGCAGCGGCGATTTCGATGTGCACCGCAACTTGGCCACCGGCGGCATCGCCAGCGGCACGCAGGATGTCTGGAGCGTGTCGGGGCGGGTGCGCGGCGAATACACCTTCGTCCAGAACGACTGGTACGCGAAGCCGCGGCTGGATGTGACCGTCGACCGGGTTTCCAGCGAGTCTTTCACCGAATCCGGCGCTGGCGCGTTCAATCTGGATGTCGCCGGCCAGACGGAGACTTACTTCGCGATCCAGCCGGCGGTGGAGTTCGGCGGTGACATTGCGCTCGACGGCGGCACCGTGGTCCGACCGACGCTGACCCTGGGCCTGACCCATTTTCTCGGTGACACGGCCCCGGAAGCAAACGCGGTTCTGACCATGGCGCCCGACGACTTCGCAACCTTCACGTCGAAAGCCAGGTTCGATCAAACCTATTTCGACCTCGCCGCGGGCCTACAGGTCTTCAGCGGTGACCGGTATTCCGTTCGCGCCGACGCCTTCACCAGCCTTTCCGACAACAGCCAGACCTATGGCGGCGCGTTTCGGTTCGAGATCACGTTTTAAGGGGCGGGGCACCATGTCGTTCCCGGGCCAATTGCGACCTTGAGCGCTGCTGAACTATCTGCAGCGCGACGGACGATCGCACGACTCCAGCTCAGATAACGCGCTCCTCGCTGGTTTCATGCGCCATCAGATTGCGCTCGATAATCGTCAGTCCCGCCAGCGCATCACGCCACGCGGCCATGTGCGGTGTCTCGAAATGGGCATTGAGCGCGGCCCAGTCCGACCAGCGCTCGACAATCCAGATCAGGCCCGGATCGAGTATGTCCTCTGAAAAGGCATAGACATAGCATCCGCCTTCCTTGCGGGTTTCGGCAATCATGCCCTGGGCATGCGGACGCAAAGCCTCTACGTCTTCCGGGGCGATGCGGACATATCCGGTTACGACAATCATCGGCGTTCCTCCATTGGTTACCCCCAACGGGTATCGCAGGAAACGGTTTGCATAAAGCGTTTCAGGTGGAGTTGGAGGACTTCTCGTCCCTTTCGTAAATCCAGCGCCAGGCCTCTGCCTCATCGTCCAGTTCGAAATGGTGCACATCGACACGGAACAGCGGGTTGAACAGCCTGATCGCCGTTCCGAACCAGTGCGGCCCGCCAATCACCGCATAGCGCCGCAGATGCTTGAGCGCGTGCAGCTTGCCGACATAGGTGGACTCGGAGAAAAGCGTGTTCCAGTCAAACCCGTCGTAACGACCCATCCGGATCAGCAGATTGATGGAGTCGTGTTTTTCGTAGGCCTTTTCAAGAGTTGCGTAGACCGCGTCGGTTTCCTCCCTGGTCAGGTGGCCGTCGACCTCGAACGCGTAAACGTCCTCTCGCTCGGTCTTTATCTGCAATAATGCCGGGTGTCTCAGTCCTTCCGCCATAGCCGGTCCCAAGCTGCTTGATCTCTTGCGCCAATGTAGGTACGGATGGCGGTCGCCGCAATCAATACAGGCAGCCGGTGTGTCCGGTCGATCGCCTTGCGATTTCCGACAACGCTTTGACACATCTTGGGCTTTCCTCGACATGCCGGGTGAATCACCGACCAAACTCTCGGTCAACCTCAACGCGATCGCCATGTTGCGCAATCGGCGCGACCTTCCCTGGCCAAGCGTTGTCGGACTCGGCGCCCAGGCCCTCGCCGCGGGCGCGCACGGGCTGACGGTGCATCCGCGCCCCGACCAGCGGCACATCCGGTTTTCTGATCTGCCGGACATCCGGGCACTGATCGATGACGAGTTCCCGCAGGCGGAGTTCAACATCGAGGGCTATCCGAGCGACGCATTCCTTGACCTGGTGGAGGCTAATCAGCCGGATCAGGCAACCCTGGTGCCCGACGATCCGTCGCAGGCTACATCCGATCACGGCTGGGACTTCGAAACCTATCTGGCCTTGCTACAGCCGGTCGTCGCGCGTCTGAAAAAGCAGGGCGTTCGTGTCTCCCTGTTTGCCGATGGCGACGGACGGCCGGAGGCGATGGCGCTCGCCGCGCAAACCGGTGCCGATCGGGTGGAGCTCTACACCGGTCCCTATGGCGGCCTTTATGACAGCCCGAGCCGGGCGGCCGTGGAAATCGAGCGGCTTGGCAAGACCGCCGACGCGGCCACCGCCAACGGACTGGGTATCAATGCCGGCCATGACCTGACGGTCACCAATCTGCCGCCACTACTGGAGCGCATTCCGAAAACCCTCGAAGTCTCGGTTGGCCACGGATTGACGGCGGACGCCCTGCAATACGGCATGACGGAAACCGTGCACAGATATTTAAGGGCCTGCGGCCACAGCCTCTGAACGGCCACAGCATCATTCTCAAAAATCGGCTTGACCTCTTTGCTCGTTTGCCGTAGTGAGTGCCGAACCGTACCGTACGGTACGATTTGAGGTAATGATGCAGCGTAACGCCGCCAGTCTGTCGCCACAGCCGGCGACCCCCGCGTTCACACCACGCCAGAGCGCGGTGCTGCAAACGGCGCTCAACATGCTGGTCGAGGGCGGCGACAGGGCGCTGACGACGGCGGCTGTCGCCCGGGCAGCCAACTGCTCCAAGGAAAGCCTCTACAAATGGTTTGGCGACCGCGACGGCCTGCTGGCGGCCGTCGTCACCTATCAGGCCTCCAAAGTGCGCGCCCAAGCGCCCGTCGAGGCGCCGGCCAGTGAAGCGGCGTTGCGCGAGCATCTGATCCTGTTTGGTGACGATCTGCTGCGCGTGCTGGCCGGTGACGTGTCGCTGGCACTCAACCGGCTGGCGATCGGCCAGGCCGGCAACCGCGAACCGCAGCTTGGTGAGCTTATCCTCAGTCGCGGCCGCCGTCCGATCGGTCAGCGGGCTGTGGCGTTGCTGGAGATGGGGCGGCGGCAGGGCTTTCTCGCCATCGATGATGCGGAGGACGCGTACCGGACACTTTACGGGCTGATTGTCGGCGATCTGCATGTCCGGCTGCTACTCGGCGAAAAACGCTCCGGACAGCCGACATTTCGAGCCCAGGCGGAAACGGCGGTCGATCGGTTTTTCCGCCTCTACCGGACCAGATCCACTCAACAGGCATAAGACAACCACCCAGGGAAAGGAAACTCAAATGCGTGTCTATTATGATCGCGATGCCGATCTCAATCTCATCAAATCGCGAAAGGTAGCAATTGTCGGCTACGGCAGCCAAGGTCGCGCCCATGCGCTGAACCTTAAGGATTCCGGCGTCGAAAACGTCGCCATTGCCCTGCGTTACGGGTCGCCGACCGTACGCAAGGCGGAGGCCGACGGGTTCGAGGTAAAGTCGGTCAAGGATGCGGCCGGCTGGGCCGATCTGATCATGATGGCGGCACCGGATGAATTGCAGGCCGACATCTACCGCGACCATATCGCCGACAATATCAATGACGGCGCGGCCATTGCGTTCGCCCACGGCCTCAATGTGCACTTTGGCCTGATCGAGCCGAAAGATACGGTGGACGTACTGATGATCGCGCCAAAGGGACCGGGTCATACGGTGCGCGGCGAGTACATGAAGGGTGGCGGCGTGCCGTGTCTGATCGCCGTGCATCGCGACGCCTCCGGCAATGCCCACGATCTCGGCCTGTCCTACGCCAGCGCCGTCGGCGGCGGTCGTTCGGGTATCATCGAAACCAATTTCCGGGAGGAATGCGAGACCGATCTGTTCGGTGAGCAGGTGGTGCTATGCGGTGGCCTCGTCGAGCTGATTCGCGCCGGTTTCGAGACGCTGGTCGAGGCCGGATACGCACCGGAAATGGCCTATTTCGAGTGTCTGCACGAGGTCAAACTGATCGTCGACCTGATTTATGAGGGCGGCATCGCCAATATGAACTACTCGATCTCCAATACCGCAGAATGGGGCGAGTACGTGTCGGGTCCGCGCATCATCACCGATGAAACCAAGGCCGAAATGAAGCGCATTCTGAACGACATCCAGACCGGCAAGTTCACGTCCGAATGGATGCAGGAATACCGGGCCGGAGCCTCGCGTTTCAAAGGCATCCGGAGGGTCAATGACGCTCACCAGATCGAAGAGGTCGGCGAAAAGCTGCGCGGCATGATGCCATGGATCAAGTCCAACGCGCTGGTCGACAAGGAGCGCAACTAGAGCCTGTCAGGCTAATCCGATCGTTCAATGTGGGAAATCGCGGCAGACCGCGGTTTCCCCTACTGATTAATCCAGAGCAGCCTTAGAGATAGGGCGACCGGCATGGCTTGCGCGGGCCGTGATAGGGCTGGAACGTGTTGTCGGACGCCCGATAGGACCGGTATCTGGAAAAACAGTAATTGTAGTGCGCCTGGTTCAACCGGCCGCGATAGACCGGTGCCGGCCGATAGTAGCGCGGACCCGGCCGGTAGTAGCGCGGACCCGGCCGGTAGTACGGGCGGGAACGGTAGACGGGATATGGGCGGTAATAGCGCCGCTTGCCGTAATAATAGCGACCGTTGCAGTAGCCTGTGCAATAGTAGAGGCTGCCGCGGCGCTGACTGCCGACGATCAGGCCTCCGACGATCAGTCCCGCCGCCAAGCCGGCGGCAAAATTATCGCCGCCCTTGCGGTAGTGTTTGCCACCCGCCTCGGCGCTGACGGCCGTCATAGCGAGCAGGCCGAGACCGACAAACGTCGCTGCCAGGCCCCGCGTCAAAGTGAGCATGTCTGCCTCCGTTTGAAAGCATTTTCTTAAAGTATTCGCCATTCCACCCTACCTGGCAAGGCCACGGGCGCAGGGCCGGTGATCACTTTGCCCTGATCGATGTGTGTCCGGCGGCAAAGCCGCGAGTCATTTCAAGCGATTGCCACGGTTTTTCGATGTCGGATGGCAATGGAACACAAGCGTTTCCGCCATCATATGATTCAAACTGTGCCTGAAAGCGTCTAAGAAGGATCCGAAAGGACGAACCCGATGTCCCTGCGCCTGGCGACTTTTAATGTCGAAAACCTGATCAACCGGTTCGATTTCTCCGGCTTTCGCAACGAATTGCGGCAGGACCGTGCGCTGAAGCTCTATGATGTTGAGACCGAGGAGGACTACCGGCGGCTCGAACAGGCCCGCGTGATCGCCCTAACCGACGACACGCGGCAATTGTCGGCGCTAGCCATCGCCGATGCCGACGCCGACATCCTGTGTCTGCAGGAGGTTGACAACCTGGACGCGTTGCACGCCTTCGAATACGGCTACCTGTTCAGGATGATCGGTCGCGGATACCGTCATAAATACATGGTCGAAGGCAATGACGGACGCGGTATCGACGTCGCTGTGATGATGCGCGAAGAGACCCGCGACGGTCAGGCGATCGAGTTTCAGCGCATGCAGAGCCACGCACATCTGACGTACCGGGACCTAGACCTGTTCGATGATGCGATCGCCGTCACCAATCTGCCGCAGGACCGCATCTTCCGTCGCGACTGCCTGGAGATCGACGTGCGGGTCGGCGGCCGGCCGCTGACCATTTACGTGACGCATTTCAAATCCATGGGATCATCGCGCAACGGCCTCGACGGGCGCACGGCGACCATGCCGGTGCGCATGGCCGAGGCGCGCGCGGTGCGACGCATCATCGAGGACCGCTTCGGCAAAGGCCGCACGGCGGGCAAACGCTGGGCGATCTGCGGCGATCTCAACGACTACCAAGAACGGGTGGTGATCGTCGGGGACCGCTACAACGGCTATAACTTCGCACCGCGGTCTGAGGCCATGAGCGCAGTGGACATCTTCACGGGCGACGGATTTGCGCACAACATCGCCCGCCGTCGCCCCGACCTCGACCGCTGGACGCTGTTTCATTCGCGCGGACCCGAAGAACGGCACTTGTGTCAACTCGATTATCTTCTGCTGTCGCCGTCGCTCGCCGATCGCAATGCGACCCGTGTGCCGGAGATCATCCGCCGCGGCCAGCCCTATCGGACGCTGTTCCCCGAAGGCCAGGATGTCGAGCGTTATCCACGCACCGGCTGGGACCGGCCGAAGGCCTCCGACCACTGTCCTGTGGTTGTGACGCTTGATTTGGTGTAGGGGCCGATCGCCACCGGCACGGATCGGACATTTTTCCGTTGTCGCTGCTGAGCGCCCATGTAATTGTGCCGCGAACGTGACGACAAGGGAGTGCCCGATGCCGCGCCACTACGCCATCTACGACGTGTTTTCCTCCGAGCGTCTGGCCGGCAATCCACTGGCGGTGGTGTTCGATGCGGCAGGTCTTTCTGACGAGGCCATGCAGAAACTGGCGCGCGAGTTCAACCTGTCGGAGACGGTGTTCGTGCTGCCGGCCGACAATCCGGCGCATGGCGCGAGGTTGCGCATTTTCACGCCGGGCAACGAACTGCCGTTCGCCGGCCACCCGACCGTCGGCACTGCCGTGGCACTGGCCGAGCGAAAGGCCGGGGATGGCGCCAATATCGATCTGATGAATGTCCTTGAAGAGGGTGTCGGCCCGGTGCGCACCGTCGCAAAGCTGCAGGCCGGCAGCCCGAGCTTTGCCGAGTTCGATCTGCCGCGGCTCGCCAGCCCTGTCTACGCCGATGTCAGCCGCGACGCCGTTGCCGCTGCCCTCGGTATCGAGCCGCACGACATCGGTTTCGAAAACCACACGATTTCAATCTGGAGCGCCGGCGTGCCGTTCATGATGGTGCCGGTGCACGACCTGTCGGTGGCCGCTAAGGCGCGCTGCGACGCGTTACGCTGGGAGCAATTGGCACCGATCGCCGAGGGCCAGCTGGTCGATGCCTTCGTCTACTGCCGCGGCGGCGTCCATCACGAGGCAAGCTTCCACGCCCGCATGTTCGCGCCGCACGCCGGCATTCCCGAGGATCCGGCGACCGGATCCGCGGTGGCGGCTTTTTCCGGCGCGGTGCGCCGCTTCGACGAACCGCTCGACGGTCACCACGCACTGCAGATCGAGCAGGGCGTGGAAATGGGCCGCCCCTCGGTCATCCACCTGCATATGGAGCTCGACGGCGGCGAGATCGTGCACGGACGTATCGGCGGCAACGCCGTCAAGATCGCCGAGGGTTCGCTGCTTCTTGACTGATGACGAACCAATGCGCGACAACCAGAAAACCGGTACCGATCGCGACCAAACTGCGGCCATTTAGAGCGGCAGGACCGGCGCCAGTTTCATATGAAAACCCTTCCGATTAAAGCCCCGGCTCACGCCGCCCGAAGAAAGCCGATAAGCCGGGGCGGCAAGGGCGCCCGCCGGCGGACGAAGCGGATGTTCGTTATCCGCACCGCCGCCATTATGCTCTTTCTCGCGCTGCCGGCCCATGCCGACATCCGCGCCACAGAAGTCGAAAAAACCTACTCGATTTCGGGAACGACCGGCTTGGAACTCTACCAGTCGATTGGCGCACACGGACCGCGCATTCGCGGCGGCTTGTCAAGCGCCATAGCCAAAACCGATTTCGACCTGAAATGGGGCCGCGACTACATCCGCGACGGCAATGACTGCGTGCTGGCCGCCGCGCGTCCCTTCCTGACCATCACATACACCCTGCCGAAACCGGCGCAGCCTCTGGCTCCGGATCTCGCCGCCCGCTGGCGCGTCTTCATCGCCGGTATCCGGGCCCACGAGGCCGTCCATGGCGAATACGTCGTCAATATGGCGCAGGATATCTACGACACGACCGTTGGCTTCCGGCAGCCGAACGACCCGAACTGCAAGACGATCCGCGACGCGATACAGGCACCCCTTAAAGCCGCCTTCGTGCGCTACAAGGCCCGCAACCGCGCCTTCGAACAGTCGGAAATGAGCGATGGCGGAAACATCCATCGGCTTATCCTCGGGCTGGTTGACGGGCGTTAGCTAGCGTGACCCACCGACGCGGTAGCCTTCCGAACATGCCGATCTAAGGGGTGGCAAAACCGGTCACTGAAAAGCGCACAGATTTTTCGTGACGATACTTGGGTTTGGATTTGTCGGGGCATTCGAGACGTCTGCTTGTCCTCAGTGCATTTCTGGCAAATCTAACGTGTTGACATCAAAGCCATGCAAATCAAGACTACCGGCTTGGTCATCCGAGAATCGAAACGATGCCCAAAACAAGGGAGGACTCCATGGGAAAGAAATTCGTTTTGTCGGCAACGGTTGCTGCTGCGACGCTCTGGTCGAGCGGCTATGCGATTGCTGCGACGGAAATCCAGTTCTGGCACGCCTTTACAGGGCGGTTGGGCGATCTCGTTGCCGAACAGGTTGATACGTTCAATTCAAGCCAGTCCGACTATCAGATCGTCGCTTCACACAAGGGCAACTATTCCGAAACGCTTAACGCCGGAATTGCAGCATTCCGCGCTGGTGAACAACCACATGTGTTGATGGTTTTTGAAGTCGGTACCGCAACGATGATGGGTGCCTCCGGTGCGATTAAGCCAGTCTACGAAGTGATGGCCGACTCCGGACTGTCATGGGATCCCGCCGCCTACATAGGCTCGGTCAAAGGCTATTACACGACACCTGACGGTCAGATGCTGTCTTTGCCATTCAATTCCTCGACACCGGTCTTGTGGGTCAACAAGGACGCGCTGGCAGCAGCGGGAATTGATCCCAACGTCGACCTTTCGACTTGGCAAAAGGTTGGCGAAGTCCTTGATCAGCTCAAGGCAGCAGGACATGAATGCCCGCTGACGACGGCGTGGCAGAGCTGGATCCATCTGGAGAACATGTCGGCCTATCACGACGTGCCGTTCGCGACCCAGGACAATGGTTTTGCCGGCACGGACACGGAACTGGCGCTCAATGGCCCGGTACAGGTTCAGCACATTTCCAAGTTGGGCGATTGGGCTCAGGACGGCAAATTCATATACAAGGGTCGCCGCAATGAAGGCGGTGCCGATTTCCGAGCAGGTGCTTGCGCGCTGTTTACCGAATCATCAGCCGGCTACGCGGGCATCAAGAGTGAAGCACAGTTCGACTTTGCCGTACGCCCGTTGCCCTATTGGGAAGGCGTGGACGGTGCACCGCAAAACACCATCATCGGCGGTGCGTCGCTTTGGGTTCTGAACGGCCATGAAGATGACGAGTACAAGGGTGTCGCCGAATTCCTCAACTTCCTGTCGTCAACCGACATTCAGGCGAAATGGCACCAGGATACCGGCTATTTGCCGATCACGGCTGCGGCCGGCGACAAAACCAAAGCCGACGGCTTCTATGACTCTAATCCGGGAACGGACATTGCCGTTATCCAGATGACGGCAAAGGAGCCGACGGCAAACTCGAAAGGCCTGCGGCTTGGTTCCTTCGACCAGATCCGCGGTATCATCGATGAGGAACTGGAAGGTGTTTGGGCCGGCGACAAATCTGCCCAAGATGCGCTGGACAGCGCCAAGGAGCGCGGTGATCAGTTGCTGCGCCGCTTCGAACAGGCGAACCGTTAAGGCAAACCGGCTGGCCGGCGGATGAAATGTCCGCCGGCCAGTCTGTCTCGGCTGCAGGCGGGAGCGTTTGATGGAAAAACGAGTCACTTTCAGGGGCTGGCTGTTGCCGCTCTGTCTCATTTTCCCGCAAGTGCTGATTTCCGCGGTCTTCTTCTTTTATCCGGCGGGGCAGGCGATCTGGCAGTCGCTGTTCATTCCCGATCCCTTCGGCTTGTCTGCGCAGTTTGTAGGCCTGGGTAACTTCGAGTTCTTGCTGTCGGACAGGTTTTATCGTGCGTCGTTTGTCACGACGGCTATCTTTTCGACGCTGGTGACCCTGGTTTCGATGGTACCGGCGCTGTTTCTGGCCGTGCTGGCAGACCGGCTGATCAAAGGGGCAGGGGCTTACCGCACCCTGTTGATCTGGCCCTATGCCGTGGCGCCTGCCGTGGCCGGTGTCCTTTGGCTGTTCATGTTCAACACGCGTGTTGGCGTCGTGTCATGGTATCTCGGTCAGCTGGGCTATGACTGGAATCATGTCCTCAACGAGGGCGAAGCGATGGGACTTGTCGTCGTGGCGTCGTCCTGGGGACGGATCTCCTATAACTTTCTGTTCTTTTTTGCAGCGCTGCAGGCGGTGCCGCGCTCGGTCATCGAAGCCGCGGCGATCGATGGCGCGCGGTTCTGGCGGCGATTCTTCACGATCGTGCTGCCACTGCTTTCGCCGACGACGTTCTTCCTACTGGTGGTCAATGTTGTCTACGCGTTCTTCGAAACGTTCGGTGTCATCAACACCATCACGCAGGGCGGCCCCCAGCAAGCCACGACGATCCTGGTCTATAAGGTCTATTCGGACGGATTCGTGGGCCAGGATCTCGGCTCATCGGCAGCGCAATCGGTGATCCTTCTGATCGTTGTCGGCGCGCTGACCGTGTTGCAGTTCAAATACATTGAAAAGCGGGTGCACTACTGATGGCATTGGTCAACAGCGTTGCCGCAAACGATCCGCCGGCGGGCATGGTGGAAAAGCGCGGTGGCGCCCTGTGGCTGACCCATGCGCTGATGATCTTCGGCGTGCTCGTCGTCTTCTTCCCGATCTGGCTGGCCTTTGTTGCTTCGACGGTGACGCAGCCGGAAATCGTTTCGCCACCGATGCCGCTTCTGCCGGGAGGGCATTTACTGGACAATTACCAGCGGGCTTTGTTCTCGGGCGTTAATGTGCCCGTCGCGACCATGCTTTTCAACTCGCTGGTCATGGCGATTGGCATCGCCGTGGGCAAGATTATCATCTCGCTGCTGTCGGCATTCGCGATCGTTTACTTCCGCTTTCCGTTCCGCGGCACGTTCTTCTGGATGATCTTCATCACACTGATGTTGCCGGTAGAGGTGCGCATCGTGCCCACCTATGAGGTCGTGGCCGGTTTTGGCATGCTCAACTCCTATTCGGGTCTCATCTTCCCGTTGATCGCGTCGGCTACTGCGACGTTCCTGTTCCGGCAGTTTTTCATGACCATTCCCGATGAATTGGCTGAGGCCGCGCGCGTCGACGGGGCGAGCCCGATGCGTTTCTTCCTCGATATCGTCGTGCCGATGAGTCGAACGAATGTGGCAGCGCTCTTCGTGATCCTGTTCATCTACGGCTGGAACCAATACCTCTGGCCGCTTTTAATCACCACCGATCCGGAAATGAACACCATCGTCATGGGCATCAAACAGATGTTCCCGTCCGGCGACGATACAGCCGACTGGCCGGTGATCATGGCGACATCGATCTTGGCGATGATCCCACCGGTCATCGTGGTCATCTCGATGCAGAAACTCTTTATCCGCGGCCTGGTGGACAGCGAGAAATAGATGGCAACGGTTGCACTGAAAAACATCAAGAAACGCTTTGGCAAGACGAAAGTCATCCATGGCGTGAGTGTCGATATCGAGGACGGTGAGTTCATCGTTATCGTTGGGCCATCAGGCTGCGGGAAGTCGACGCTTCTGCGCATGGTGGCAGGGTTGGAATCGGTGTCGGAAGGCGAGGTGTTGATCGGCGATGAAGTGGTCAACCAGAAGGAGCCGATGGATCGCGACATCGCCATGGTTTTCCAAAACTATGCGCTCTATCCGCATATGTCGGTGCGCCAGAACATGGCCTACAGCCTGAAAATTTCCAAAACGCCGAAGGACGAGATCGACCGCAAGGTCGCTGAGGCGGCGCAGCTTTTACAGCTCGAACCCTATCTTGAGCGCAAGCCGAGGGCGTTGTCAGGCGGGCAGCGTCAGCGCGTCGCCATGGGGCGGGCGATCGTGCGTGAACCTGCGGTGTTTCTTTTTGATGAACCGCTGTCCAATCTGGATGCAAAGCTGCGCGTACAGATGCGCCTTGAGATCAAGGAGCTTCAGTCCAAGCTGGGCGTCACGGCACTTTATGTGACGCACGATCAGGTCGAAGCCATGACCATGGCCGACCGAATGATTGTCATGAATGAAGGCATCGCGGAACAGATTGGTTCTCCGCTGGAGGTCTACGAACGTCCGCAAACACTGTTTGCCGCCCAATTCATCGGCAGCCCGGCCATGAACATCCTCGATGGCAAGGCCGAAGGCAACCGGTTGTCGCTGCCGGGCTCTGCAAGGCTCGAGAGCACGGCGCGAACGGAGGGCACGTTGAAAGTCGGCATCCGGCCGGAGCACCTGACATTGGATGAAGAGGGACCAATCAAGCTGGCCGCCAATCTTGCCGAGCCACTCGGGTCCACAACACTGCTCCACGGTAACCTGAACGATACGGACATTGCCTTCACGGCCAGCTTGCCCGGCGTTCATCGGCTGGAAGAGTATGGCAACCTGATAGGACTCAGCGTCAACCCGGAATTGATCCATATGTTCAGTGCCGAAACAGGCCAGCGCATCGGATAGCTTGCGTTCGGGCAGCAATGCAGCCCGGCGCTATTCAGGTGGCCTGCGTATCAGCGGCCCGGCTGAGCCCTGTCGCGAAATCTGCACGTAACAGATCACGCAGATTTGAGACCGAAGCTGGTGTTGTGAGCGTTGACACGCCATCTGGGATAGTTATTTCCGCCCCGTGAGATACTGGAACGAACTCAGAACGGCACTGGTTGTGGCAAGGACGGGTACCGTACGGGCTGCGGCGGCTGAACTTGGTGTACACCGGGCAACGGTGCATCGGCATATTGAATTGCTCGAAGGCGCCCTGGGAACCAAGCTCTTTTTCCGAAATGCGCGCGGCTACAGTCTAACCGACGACGGTTTCGAGATGTTGAACGTCGCAGGCAGAGCTGACGAGATGTTTTCAGACTTTGAAGGAAGCATGAGAAAAAGTGCGGGCCAGTTGTCAGGCGACCTGGTTTTGGCGATCTTTCATGGGCTGGGAAGCGTTTTGATGCCTGCGATCAAAGCGATGCGCGAGACGCACCCTGATGTAAGTATCGAGCTTGTCGCTGACGAAAAGCTGAGCCGCCTGGAGCACGGGGAGGCTCACGTAGCGTTCCGTGCAGGTCAGAAACCGACGGTACAGGACTATGTGGTCCAGCCTTTTCTGCATTTGAAATTTGGACTGTATGCGAGTCGGGAGTACGTATCTGAGTATGGTCGCCCGATAGACGATGACTTCACAGGCCACAAGTTCATAGGTCCCGTAGGAGCGCGAGCGGCTCGGCCCTACGCGGAGTGGCTTGCGGCCAACACAACACCAGACGATTTCATGCTGAATACATCCTCACGAGTTTGCATTCATCAGGCAATAATGTCGGGATTGGGCTTGGGTTTCATGGCAGATTTTGAGGCACGCGATAATTCAGACCTCATTGAGATAATCCCGCCAACCAATGATGTTAGCTTGCCTGTTTGGTTGGTAACTCACATGGATATCCACCGTACCGCAAAAGTGCAGGCTTTTTTGGAAGTCTTGAAGGCGAGCAATGCAGAAATGAATGGCATTTAGCAGGCTGCAGCGTCATCGCCGTTCGGCAGTCTGCACAGTCATCAAACGGTGCTGCTTTTGATCACCGGTCAAGATTGAATGTTTTTGAGAAACGAATGCCAAATCGCTGGCTCCTGTCGTTTTGGTCGCTCAAAAATTCGTGAGCAAACGCTAGTGACAGGCCACTTCCGAGGTCATAATCCAACGATGTCTGCACACTATAGTCGTTGTACGTGTCGCCATTGGCCAAATCTCGGCGCCTATATGTTCCCGAAAGGACACTGGTCCAGCGTCCAGACTCGTAAACCAATCCTGCACTAGCATAGACAATGTCATCCTTTGTTCCTCCAAAGCTCCAAATTGGAGCGACTTCACCGATCCATGTCAGTGATTTTTCGTATCCCAGATCGCGCGATTGCATTGCCGCTAACAATACGCCGTTTTCGTCTGCGACACCGTCAACGCCACGCGCTTGATGCAGCAGTCCAAGCTTGTAAGTAAAGCCAGGCAACGCACTGATGTCGCTGCCTTCGAGGGAAAGCGCGAATGAATCGAGGGACTCGGTATTGCTCGCCCCCCCATCGGTAAGTTTTTTTGGACCGCGACTGGAGCCCCAAGAGTCAGACAGAAAACTGGTGTCGTCAAAGAAAGTACTTACGCTGAGTTTATGGCTGCCTGCGTCCCCCGCGTTCAAGGTATAGTCTGCGCCGAATCCGACACGTTCGATCAGTTCAATCTCTTTGTTGTAATTGTTGCCGTACATACCTGGCGTAACCAGGGAAGCAAGTGTGAACGAGGGCGTCCATTTGCCAAAATAGAGAGAAAAGTCGTCATTGACACGATAGTTTCCGTATAGTTTTCGTACGAAAAGCCCTTCATCTTCAAAGAACCTGTCCTCCGCGGGCGGGCGAACGGCTTCGAAACGAATTTCGGAGAGGATTGAAAACCTTTTTCCAAATCTGAACTCCGGCGATGCGATCATAATGCCAAAAGCGTCGTTACTTTCGCTCAACGGTGATTGCGCATCGTAGATACCATTGTAGCCAAAACGGAAAATGACGTTTCCACCGATTTCCAGGCCATTTTCATTCGCACCGGCAGGGCGGGTAAGTGCTGTTGACAGCGAGATGATTGCACAAAACGCAAGTGTGTACTGAGGCACGGAACTTACTCCCGATGAAGTCAGGTAATCGCAGAGATTGTTGCGAACACACGGCGCGGTCCGTACCGATCTGTTGATGTGTCGGCAAACACGCGGCCAGGGAAAGGCTATGAATCGAATCTGGACCGCTCAAGATCTACAAACGCTCACTATGTGTGCATCTGTTCGTCTTTAGGCGCTTCTGATTTTCAGTTAGTGTTCAAATCATTCGCTTGCGAAGTTCACTGTCAACGCTTTGTAATGAAACACTTATTCAGGTAGGTGCGACATCACGCCGTATGCCCGCTATGCGCGAGGTAAATGCGAGCCGGTGAGCAAGTGAAACGAAGAGTTCGCGGCGCGGGCTTGTCAAGTTGAACCAGCGGAGGAGTTGCTCCTCGCGCATCGAACACCCGTGCCCACGGTTTCAGATTGGACATTTTCGACGCTGACCAAATCGTAGTCTTGGCGGACTGAAAAGAAGGACTAGAAAGATGATCAAGGAAAGACTGAAAGCAAAGCTATACGCGTTCCTTTTATTGGGAGCCTTTGCTGCTCCAGGCATCTTAGCAGCGCAGAATGCAACGAATGCCAACGAAGCGCCGACGACATCAAGGGAACAGCAGCAGGTTCACCGAATGAGTGTGCCTGAAGAGTTTACGACACACATTTATGCCGAGAGCGAACAGGCACGTGCTCGTGCGCAGCAGATTATCGAGCTCTACGAGTTGCTCGAAAACGGTGGCACTATTGAGGAGGTGTCGGAGTACGTTTCTGACGATTACATCCAGCACAGCCCAACTATTCCAAACGGGCCCCAGCCTTTGGCGATGCTGTTTGCAGCCTCTACAGCCCAGTATCCGGTTGCAATCGACGTGCACCGGATTGCGGTCGTGGGCGACTTTGCAATGTCACACGTCAATTTCCGCAACCTCGATACCGACGACCCAAGAGATCTGGGGATAGCCGCAGTCGACATGTATCTTTGGGGAGAGGACGGAAAAATCGTTGAGCACTGGGATACGTTGCAAGAGGTCCCGACCTATTCGGCCAACACAAACACCATGTTCCTGCAGATCTACAAAGGGAATGAATAGGATGAACCGATCCGTTTTCCTCTTTTCGACCTGCATTGCGGCGTATTCGCTGGTTCTAGGCGATGCCTACGCTCAGGAAGTCCCATCTCCACCTGCGGCAGACGTCTCCACGCCATACTATGATCGGCATAAGATCGACGTTAGCAATCTGCGCGACTTCTATGACGGATTGCTCATTTCAGATGCGATGATCCGCACCGATGCAATGTTTGACGCCGAAACAAAGTGGAAGATGTCGCTCTTCCAGATGATTTTGGTGGGCAGCAGCCACTACCAAGCGCGCGATGCTTACCAGCTTTCTCTTATGGGCGTTCCCTTGGACGAGATTCTGGCAGTCTGGTCGCCGGACTACGTGGAAAAGATTGAGGACCCGCGTATCAAAGCCGCGTTCGAGTATATCGAAGTGGCTTCGGGTCTTCCCTCGCGTGTGACGGCGGACACCCACGCTGCGCTGCGGATGCACTTCATCGACCGACAGATCGCCGAGCTTTTCGAGCTCGTGACGATCAACGGAATGAACGCTGTTCACGACAGTGTCCTGCCGATACCCACCGATCAGGAAACCTTAGACTGGGCGCAAACGAACCTTGCCGATGTTGGTTGGACAATTGGCGCCAGCGCTGCCAGTAGTGCTGACGAACAACGCGCAAATCCTTTTGTTGGTGATGCTATCGCGGCAGCATATGACGAAATCATATCCCGATGGCAGCCCGAAGACATCGCTGCGATCAACCCCGAGTTCCAGACGGACTGGATCAATTACGTGACGGGTTACGACGTGTCGCGAGTGACGTTTGACGGAGACCAGGATGGCATAGAAGAACCATTTGATTTTTATCCTGAAGATTACAACAGGTGGAAAAGGCCGGGTTTGGGTGACGAAAACCTGCCTGTCTCAGACACGCCTCCTTTTGATGTCGCGGCATATGACTACAACTTCTTCCAACCGGCTGAAGTACCAGAAACGCGGTATCAATTCAGTGACCGGCATCATTTTGATACGGAATGGACGCGCAAAACCTCAATAGGCACGGCATATGTCGAATACTACTATTCCGGGAAGGATCGGGCTTTTCCAATCGAGTTCAAATGGGAACTGTTCTTTGTGTACCAGCTGGCGAGCGGGTGCACGCATTGCCAGGTCCATGGCGCCTTCGGCGTCTATAAGACGATTGAAGACGACTATTTCGATGATGATATTCCCGAAGAAGACCGAGTGGCTCTCATCGAACGCATTCGCGCATTGACGGACTTCGAGCGTTCCGAACTCTTTACGGATGCAGAAAAGGCGGCTTACCGGTTGGCGCGTGACGCCGGTACACTGCCTGGCCGAACGACCGCGGCACATATCGAAGAGTTGCGCCGACACTACTCAAATCGAGAGATCCAGGAAATCATGACGGCTATAATTGCGGGTGGGTGGCTGGCACATGCCATGCAATCGCAGGCAACTGTCACCGACAGGCTTAGCATGGCCTGGATGATCGAGAATATGTCGACTATCGGGTGGAAACCGGGCGTTCATCTCGGCTTGCCACAAGAGCAACGCCCGTACCACATGTCCGAGTTAACCGGGCAACAAGCTGCAGAACACGCCGCTGGTCTGACTTTCGATTTGGCGTCTGAGTGGATTGGTAAAGATGTTCCGCTGGGCGTCGACACAGACTCAGACGGTGTCGAAGACGCATATGACGGATTTCCAAGCGATCCACTGCGGTGGGAAGACACTGATCGCGATGGCTTGGAGGATGCATTGGACGAAGATATCGACGGTGATGGCATTCCCAATGTGAGAGAGGTTTCGCTTGGTACCTTCCCCTACAAGGCGGACTCGGACGGCGATGGCCTGGACGATCTGACGGAACTGGACGCGGGAACGAACCCGGTTGACCCTCGCAGTTAGCAGGTTTTCCGCAGCCGAGAGAACGCGCCGCCGTTATTTGCACTAGATCCAAGACACGGGGATGCAACCCTGGCGACGCAACATCCGGATGCCGGATCACCTTCGTCACCAACGTGCGCGATCTGTCTGCGTCCAACTACCAGAGCAATTTGGGGCGGCAGGTTCAGCCTCACAACCCCTCGACACTCAACCGAAAGGACAGTTTCATGCGATACGCGACACACCGCACACTTCTTGCTGTCTCAGGGATTTTCCTGACCGCGAGTACAAGCTTCGCCGACGCCCCGATGTCGGCGACGGTCCTGGAGTTCGCCGATGCGAATACTCTGTTCGTCTCCGATTCCATGGGCGGCAAGATCCACGCATATACCCTACCGGACGTTGGTTCAGCACCGGAAGCGGCTTTGCCCTACAACCTCCTTGACGTTGATGCGACGATTGCCGGCGCGCTTGGTGCCGATTTCCGTGGGATCAAGTATCATGACCTTCAGGTGCACCCGGTCACACGGGATGCCTATGTTTCCGCGAC
Source organism: Hoeflea sp. (assembly GCA_965249925.1). Taxonomy (GTDB): domain Bacteria; phylum Pseudomonadota; class Alphaproteobacteria; order Rhizobiales; family Rhizobiaceae; genus Hoeflea_A. Next base: position 7,386,385 of record OZ252260.1, on the reverse strand, counting down.
GGTGACGATCGATAGCGCCACTGAACCCGTTGTCGTGAAGATCACGCGAGACGGAGCGGTGTCGGCACTGGATCTCGCGGCCCTGCCATCGACGACGTTCGAGATTAGCGATGCCCCGGATGATGGAGTCACATTCTGGCGCGACATCCCCGCAGCGACGTTTACCGTGACTGATCTCGACTTCGCCGACGGACAGCTCTTCATCTCCGGTCTGTCGACCGGTGAGTTCGCCTCGACCTTGCGCCGCGTACCCTATCCCTTCGCCGATAGCGCGGCATCGACCGGGATCGAAATCTATCATGCCGCGCATGGCCAAACCGAAACGCGTGCCCCGATCCGGGCCATGAGCATTGTCGATCTTGCCGGCACTCCGACTGTTGTCGCGGCCTATACCTGCACGCCGCTCGTGACTATTCCGGTCGCAGACCTGGCCGACGGGTCGAACATAACGGGCAAGACGGTCGCAGAACTCGGTTATGGCAATACGCCGCTCGAGGTGCTGAACTTCACGGTCTTCGATCCGCAGGGCAACGCGCAGCCCATGGTTTTGATTATTAACCGGGAAATGGATGCCGACTTGATCACGCTGCCTGCGCTCGAGACAGCCGCTTTGGCGCCGGGACTCGTGCAACCGATCAGCCGTCTTGGCGACACGGCAGGCGTTGAAACCACGCCGATCCCCCTGTCCGGGGTTTTTCAGGCCGCTGATCAGGATGCGCAGTTTTTGCTGACACTGCGGCGCAACCTGGATACCGGCGCGATGGACCTCGTGTCATTCCGGAAGGGTGTCTATCTCCGTCTGAGCGAGTTCGTCAGCGAGTACAATTTTCCCGACTACGAATACGCGGATAGCCAGTTTGCCGAGCAGACCCGCATGTTCCAAAATCTGCTGAAAGCCGACGAGGGCTTTCCGGACCTAGCCCGCTAGCGCAACGATATGAGCCTGAGGACCTTTGTTCTTGCGGCCGCCGTTGTGCTCGGCGGTCCGCCGGTTCTGGCCTGCACCAGCGCCGGGAAATCCGCGGTAGATGCAGTCTATCCCTCCGCGCCCCTGGTGCCGGAGAATATGCTTCGCTTTTACCTCTATTTCTCGGCGCCGATGAGCGACGCCGACGTTCTTCCGTATCTGACACTAAAAAGAGCGGATGGCGTGGTGATCGAAGGCGCTTTTCTTTCTAACCGCTTCGATCTCTGGTCGCCGAACCGCACGCGCCTCACGGTCCTTTTCGATCCGGGCCGCGTCAAAACCGGGCTTGACGCCCATGAGGCCCTCGGTCGGGCGCTCACAGCCGGAGAAACATACGAGCTGTCGCTCGACCGGCAGATCAAAGACGCCAAAGGTTGCGCCCTGGCGGAGGCGTTTTCCCATGTATTCGCGGTGGGGCCGGCCGATTTCGATCCACCCGATCCGGGCGAATGGCAGATTGAAGCGCCGGCAGTAGGGTCGACAGATCCAGTCATCGTTCGGCTCGGCAACAGCCATGATCACCTCTCGATGGCCTATCGCATCCGGGTTCGGGATGCAGAAGGTGCGGCTCTGCCGGGACACATCGAACTTGCAGAGGCGGAATCGATCTGGACATTCCATCCGCGTGCGCCCTGGGCCGGGGTAGACTATTATTTGTCCGTTGACGACCAGCTTGAAGACCTCGCCGGCAATCGGCCCGGCCGGCTCTTTGATCAAACCATTGGCACAACTTTGAAACTGCCGATCTTGCGAAAAAGTTTTCGACCCGTGGCCAGATAGGTAGAAAAGGGTGCGCTGCTGTCTGAGAAAACTGGACTTCCTGAGGTACACCGCATTTCGGTTTAGGAAAGCAAGCATCATCAAGCACAAGGGAGAGATATTGAAATGCAGTTTGGTCTGTGCTACCTGCCACCGTCCTCGGACGCCTACGCGGATGAAAGCGACCAAATAGTGACTGAGAACTCAGTCCAATTCAAAAAAGCCGCTTTATTCAGTTTGTTGGGTGTGTAGCTCAGTTGGTAGAGCAGCTGACTCTTAATCAGCGGGTCCAGGGTTCGAGTCCCTGCTCACCCACCAATGATTTCAGGTCCGTTCCGAAGACATAGGTAACAGATTGTTCCTGAGCCCTCGTGGCGGCGTTCGGTATTGGATTCGCCGACGAACTCATCAAAGCGGACTTTGCTGCAGAATAAAGTCATCCCTATCCCGGGTTTCTCAATCCGGAAAACCTCTTGCATTACGTTAAGGCGCAATGTCCACTTGACCGGTGGGTCGACGCGGGCTCACCTCTAAGCAAGCAGCAGCACCGACATCGGAGATAGCCCATGCAACCCGCATTCCGCTTTGCCGCCCTGCCGATCTTCCTGCTGTGCGCGACATATGCGCTGGCCCAGGACGCCCTTAGCGATGCGGACGCCCTGGCGCTGCACGATCGCCAATTAACCATCGACAGCCATATCGATATCGGTACCGGTTACGGCACCAGCCGGTTGGATCCCGGCGTCCTCAACGACGCGCAGGTCGATCTGCCGTCGATGCTGATCGGCGGCCTCGATGCCGGTTTCTTCATCGTCTACACGCCGCAGGGGCCGCTGACGGAGGAAGGTTACGCCGACGCAGTCGAAATGGCGGAGGAGGGCTATCGCGGGATTCTGCGCATGCTGCGGGCGAACCGCGACAGGATTGGCCTGGCGACCTCGGCGGACGAGGTCGAGGGGCTCAACCGGGAAGGCAAACTCGTTGCTCTCATCGGTATCGAGAACAGCTATCCGCTCGGCACCACGCCCGAAGCGGTGGCCGAGGCGGTGGCACGGTGGGCCGCGCGCGGCGCGCGCTACGCTTCGATCACCCACTTTGGCCACAACCAGTTCGGCGGCTCTTCCAATCCGCTGACCGGCCGCGGCGATGGCGAGGACCCGGGCCTCACCGATCTCGGCCGGGCGCTGATCTCCGAACTCAACGACCACGGCATCATGGTCGACGTCAGCCATGTCGGTGCGAAGACGGTCGCCGACGCCATCGCCGCTTCCCGCGCTCCGGTCATCGCCTCGCACTCGACCGTGGCGGCGGTGCACAAAAACCCGCGCGGTCTCACCGACGACCAGCTGCTGGCGATCCGCGACAGTGGCGGCGTCGCCCAGATTACCGCTTTCCGGTCCTATCTGGCGCCGCTCGACCCGCGGATCGTTGCCGCCACACGGGTCCTGCGCGACCGTCTCGGTCTACACACCGGCGTCGATTTTCGCGCCGCCTCGCCGGAAACGCTCTCCGAGTACCGTCGCGAGCGGGCCCGCATCCGTGAAACCTACGACGACGTCACGCTCGCTCAGTTCCTGGATCACCTGGACCATGCGGTGAAGGTCGTCGGCATCGACCATGTGGGCCTGTCCGGCGACTTCGACGGAGGCGGGGGAGTGTACGGTTGGGACAACGCCGCCGATTCCCCTAACGTCACCGCGGCGTTGCTCGAACGCGGCTACACGGAAGAGGATATTGCGAAGATCTGGGGCGGCAATCTATTGCGCGTCATGCGCCAGGTGGAAGCCGCGGCGTCCGCCGCGACTCAATAGATGTTCACCGCTTCGATGGGTGCGGGTTGTGCACCCCGGAACCTCACTGCCGGGTGAATATGGTGCGCAGCAGGACGGCGTCGCCGACATCGGCCTCGACGTAGGTCAGCATCATCCGGTTCTCATCCAACAGACGGCCGCGGTAGAATCCGGAGTCCTCAACCTCAGCCATGGTGATCTCCTCGCCGTCGAGGCCGATCACACCGATGAATCCATCGCGGCCGCCGACGACTTCCTGATCGCCGATGTCGGACGTCCCGGTAAAGTCTTCGTCCATCTCCCATATCGCGGCGCCGACGAAAAACTCACCATCCTGGCTCTCGATCACCAAAGCCGTGGTTTCTTCACCGATCTCAAACTTGCCATCGTCGTGGACGGCGGCACGGTACTGGCTGGTCCAGGTGCCGACGAGATTGGGCATGTCCTGGGCGAAGCCGGCGAACGACCAGACGGCAAACAAACCGGCGAGCGGCAGACGGAGGCAAATTCTCAGGGGCTTGATCATTACGTTGTCCTTCCAATCAATTTTGAGGCAATACAGCCAAGTAGCTTAAATGGATTCTGCAATATTTGAGTGACTATTTTTCAATGTGGGTAACAGAGTTTGAAGCTTTCGAACTGCCTCCACCCGGCATACTGCCGCCGTAACACGATGGGAGGCTTGGGTGGAATGAGAGCGTGCCGCGGTCGATTGTTGGTCGCCGATGCATGGCGTGAGACCGACCGAAACCAGCCAAGTGACGATGGGTAGGGGCTTCCACCCCGGTGTTAATCGACCATCAGAACCGGGACAGTCATGCGGTTCAGGACTTCACCGGTCACGCCGCCGAAGATCACGCGCCGAACGCGATCACGGGTATAGGCTCCCATGACCAACATATCAGCCCCCACTTCCTCGACCTTTTGCAAGAGAGTTCCTCCGGTGGAATTGCCGCTGTCGTCCAGAGATACCGGCTGCGATCGAACACCCTGCCATTGCAGATACTCCGCCAGACTGTCACCGCTAGGCTCGGTTTGGTCATTCTCTTTCACAGAGATTATGACAACGTCATGCGCCAGTCTCAGGAAGTCCATGGCCAATCCCACCGCGCGCGCCGCCTCGGCGCTCCCGTTCCAGGCGATCGCGATTTTCTTCCCGAACGCCGGTGAGGCCGTTGGGGGAGAAACAAAAACCGGTCTGCCAGTCTCACGCAGTGCAACTTCCAGCATCGGCGGTATGCCACCGTGCTGTTGAAGCGGGGCGCACGCGACCACGATCAGATCGGTGAGGCGGCCGCGGTGAGACAGCAGGCCGGCGACTTCACCGACTTTCTCCAAAAAGTTGACGCAGAAGCCTGCTTCGGGGTCAGGCCGGGAGATCCGAGGCGCAGAAAGCCGGTCCGCAATTTTGTCGAACATGGAAATAGCCCGTGAACGGCGTTCAAGCGATTCCTTCTCGATCATGTCTATGAGCATATTGACGGAAGAACCCGGCAACCAGTCAGCCAATTCGAACTGTGTAGTAGGCACATCCGCCGCGATACAAAAGACCTCAACATGCGCTTTGAAGCGCTGGCCCAGGGTAAAACCAGTCTCTAATGCAGGCTTTTCGAGCGCTTCGGGATCATCCGGATTGTATTGACCGCTCAGGGGTACGAGTATTTTTTTAATCGACATATTATCGTCCTGCGCTTCGCTCTCTGAACCTGTTTCCTTCACCTTATCCGTCCCGAAAACCTTCGATACATCGCTCGGCTCGCTGCCGGTGGTAAGGCCGCCTCTGTCCTGATTTCCTTTTCGAATGCGCTCATCTGGAATGGGCTGCATAAGTCTCGTGGCGAAAAGACACCCCGATCAAAATCCGGGATTGCCGGCAGACTGTCATTGACCGGGATCAACGCATCCGACTCCCGAAGTTACGTGTGGATGCTCATGAATCGTGCCTGCGTTTTCGTTGACCCGGTGGACACTCGACAGACGAGCCGTGTTGTGAGACGTAAAGACATGACAGGCTTTCTCCTCGGCGACCTGGAAATTCTGCCGATTGCCGAAATTGATCCGTTCGAGATCCCGGCCTCGGTGATCTTTCCCGATCTCGATCTGCGGGAACTTGAACAGCATTGCCACTGGCTGGAGCCGCAGTTTTTGCTGGCGGACACGATACGGTTGGTTGTGCGGTCCTGGCTGCTCAGGGTCGACGGCCTGACCGTGTTGGTCGACGCGTGCGTCGGTGACCACAAGGACCGGCCGCTGCGGGACGACTGGAACCAGAGGAGCGGCGGTGTGCTGCTGCAAAGGCTGGCGGCGCAAGGGGTGGCTCCGGACGATATTGACTTTGTCTGCTGCACGCATTTTCACGCCGATCACGTCGGGTGGAACACGCAGCTGCGGGACGGCCGCTGGGTGCCAACCTTCACCAGAGCCCGCACATTGGCCGGCCGGGCTGAATTCGAGCATTGGCAGGCGGCGGTCGCGGCGGCAGACGACGAGCGGGATCCCCGCCATGCGCCCTTCAAGGACAGCGTCCTGCCTGTGCATGAAGCGGGTCTTCTCGACCTGGTCGAGGACGGATATGAGGTGACACAGGGGCTGACCCTACGGCGCAGCCCTGGCCACACACCGGGTCACATGTCGATCAATGCGGTGCGCGGCGAAAAGCGTGCCATTCTCTGTGGCGACGTCATCCACTCGCCAATTCAGATGCTGCTGCCCGATCTCAGCACAGCCTTCTGCACCGACAAGGCACAGGCCACAATTACCCGGCGGCGCCTGCTGGAAGAACTTGCCAACGGCGATGATATCCTGGTGCCCACACATTTTCGGGGCACCGGCATCTGCCGGGTGAAGAGTTCGGACGGGTCGTTTCGGCCGGAATTCATAGGTCAGTGAAGCCGGCCACCTGGTATTCGATGCCGCGCGAGGGTACGGGTTCGGCAATTCGAACCCACTGCCTTGGTAATCCCTCCTGATGACGAGGACCAAGCATGAAACGTCTTGAAAACAAGCTTTGCCTGGTCACCGGTGCCGGCCGCGGGATCGGAGCGGCGATCGCGCGGCAATTCGCAGCCGAGGGTGGGGTGGTCATTGTCACCGACAAGGATCTGCCGGCGGCGCGGCGGGTTGCCAACGCAATCCAGGCGAGCGCCTGCGAACTCGACGTCGGACGCGAAGACCATTGGACGGCCTTTGCCAAGGCCTACCCTAGAATCGACGTGGTCGTGAACAATGCCGGCGTCACCGGCTTCGAAGACGGCGTCGTGGCGCACGATCCGGAACATGCCAGCCTCGAGGATTGGCACAGCGTGCATCGTGTCAATCTGGATGGGACGTTTCTGGGCTGCCGCTATGCCATTCGCGCCATGCGCAGCAAAGGAAAAGGCGCGATCATCAACATATCGTCGCGTTCCGGACTGGTCGGCATCCCCGGCGCGGCAGCCTATGCATCCTCCAAGGCCGCCGTGCGCAACCATAGCAAAACGGTGGCGCTCTACTGCGCGCAGGAGGGATTGGCGATCCGCTGCAATTCAATTCACCCGGCGGCCATTCTGACCTCAATGTGGGAACCAATGCTGGGGCAGGGGCCGGATCGCCAGACGCGTATGGATGCGATCGTCGCCGATACCCCGATGCGACGGTTCGGAACGGTGGATGAGGTGGCTTCCGTCTGCGTTATGCTGGCATCCGACGAAGCGGCCTATATGACCGGTGCCGAGGTGACCATCGACGGCGGGCTGCTCGCCGGCACGACGGCCGTGCCGGAACAGGCGGAAAACTGAGCCGGCAACAATCCCCGACCTACCGTATCCGCGCTACCGACGCATGGTCTCGACCGTCCGGCTTTTGAGCCACGGAACGAAGCCCTGCAGGTGCCAGGTGAGCGCCTATTCGTCCACACATTCGTGCAAATCGGCGACCCCGTTCGATCGAACGCCGAGCGAGGCACCGGGTTCCAGCCACCACCATATAGCGGTTCTGATCGCTGGATTTCATGCCATCGGCAGGACGTTGCCATGAATCTTGACCAAAATTGTCAAAAATAACTTGACCACAGCTGAGGCAATGATAGTTGAGTATCGTAGTCATGAATTATTTGCCCGGAAAGAAGGAGCCTTCGATGTCGCCAGTCCACACAAAGTTCGCCCGAGCGGGTCTCGCTGGAGCCATGTTGCTGGCTTCGACTCCGTTTGTTTTTGCGAATGGCGAAGTGAATCTTTACTCATCGCGCCACTACGACACGGACGAACGCCTGTACTCGGATTTCGAAGAGCTGACGGGGATCAAAATCAACCGCATTGAGGGCAACGCCGACGAGCTGATCGCGCGCATGAGCGCCGAAGGCAGCAACAGTCCGGCCGATGTGCTGTTGACAGTGGATACCTCCCGCCTCGAGCGGGCCAAGGAAGCCGGGGTTCTGCAACCGATCGAGTCGAGCGTCCTGGAAGCGCGCATCCCGTCCTACCTGCGGGATGATGACAATCAGTGGTTCGGCTTTTCGCAGCGCGCCCGCATTCTGTTCTATGACAAGAACGATGTGACCGACCCACCGCTGACATACCAGGATCTGGCCGATCCGAAGTACAAGGGCCAGATCTGCATTCGATCCTCGTCGAACGTCTATACCCAAACGATTATGGCTGCTTTGATCGAGCACCTTGGTGCAGACGCTGTGAAAGGTTGGGCGGATGCCGTGGTCGGCAATTTCGCCCGCTCCCCACAGGGCGGTGACACCGATCAGTTGAGGGGAATCGTCTCGGGCGAGTGCGACATCGCGATGTCGAACACGTACTATTTCGCCCGTGCGATCCGTAAACCGGTCGATGGCGTCTCTGACAGCATTGACATCATCGGCTGGGTGTTTCCGAACCAGGACTCCATTGGCGCTCACATGAACCTGTCCGGCGGCGGGGTCGCGGCAAACGCTCCGAACAAGGAGAATGCGATCAGGTTCCTGGAGTATCTCGCCTCCGATCAGGCGCAGCAATATTTCTCGGCCGGCAACGACGAGTATCCCGCGGTTCCGGGTGTCGCGCTGAGCCCTTCAGTGGCACAGCTCGGCTTCTTCAAACCGGATGATGTGGATGCATCGGCCGTCGCCGCGAATGTACCGGCCGCGCAGAAGCTGCTGAACGAGGCGGGTTGGGAATAGACATTCAGCGACTGAATGGAATACTGCTGCAGGGCCCCTCTCTCACAGGCGAGGGGCCTCGTCCATTTGACCAGGACACCAACAGGCTTTTCGGATGACAATGACATTCCTGGAGCCACGCGGGAAGCAGACCATCACGGCGTCCAGGCCAAACGGATGAGCGAGCGGTCGACATGGTGATTGGGGATCGCGCTTTGGAGTTACGCACTGACCGACCTGCCCGTACAAACTGACGCTCATGCAGCACGCGACCTTCAGGTCGGTCTGTTAGACCGGGCCTTGACCGGCGGAGCCGTCGCCGCGGCTGCCCTGTGCCTGTTGCCCATCCTCGCCGTGGCTTTGGCTGCCGCTTTCGGCTCGACCGAGACGTTGTCGCATTTGGCCGACACGGTGCTTGGGCGATATACGATGACAACCGTCAGTCTGATGGTCTTCGTGGCTGTCGGTACAGCCGTCATCGGGACCGGCACGGCATGGCTGGTGACCATGACCCGCTTCCCGGGTGTGCGCCTGTTCGAAGTGGCGCTGGCACTGCCGTTCGCCTTTCCAGCCTACGTCATGGCCTACGCGTACACAGACTTCCTGGACCATCCCGGTGCAGTCCAAACCGCCCTTCGGTCGGTGACCGGCTGGGGGCCGCGAGACTACTGGTTTCCGGAAATCAGGAGCGTCGGCGGCGCTGCATTCATGCTGATCCTGGTGCTCTATCCCTATGTTTATCTTCTGGCGCGCGCGGCCTTCATGCAGGAGTCGGCAACGGCCAACTTCGCGGCACGAACACTGGGTCGCGGCCCTTGGGGTGCATTCTGGCGCGTGTCGCTTCCCATGGCGCGGCCGGCGATTGCCGGCGGTGTGTTGCTGGCGGTGATGGAAACGATCGCCGATTTCGGCACGGTCAGCTATTTCGGGGTGCAGACATTTGCCACGGGCATCTACACCAGCTGGTTTTCATTTGCCGATCGCGGCGCTGCCGCCCAGCTCGCACTGTGCCTCCTCGGTTTTGCCCTGTTGCTTGCCGTGCTGGAGCAGATCCAGCGGGGTGCGGCGCGCAGCCATGGTGCGGGTAAACGGCTCGAGCGGGCGCCGGCGGCTGTGCTCACGGGCTGGTGGCGGTGGGGTGCCGCCGCATTTTGCGGAATTCCGGTTTTGTTCGGGTTCCTGTTGCCGCTTGTCATCCTGTTCGAGATGGGGCTCGGTTCGGAGCAGGATCTGCTGTCCGACCGCTATCTCGGTTTCATCAGAAACTCGATAACCGCCGCGGGCATCGCTGCGGTCGTCACTGTCGGCGCGGCGGTATTGATTGCCTCTTACCGGCGCCTGAGCCCGAGTCGCCTGTCCGTCGGCTGTTCCAATATCGTTCGCATCGGATACGCCGTCCCGGGTGGTGTCATCGCGGTTGGTCTGCTGGTGCCTTTCGCCGGTCTCGACAACTGGATCGACGCCCGTGCGGAGCACTGGTTCGGGATTTCCACGGGTCTGATCCTATCGGGAACGATCACGGCGATGATCATGGCCTATATGGTCCGGTTCATGGCGGCGGCGATCAACACCTACGAGGGCGGGCTGGCTACCGTTCATCCGCATATGGACGCCGTCGCCCGAACATTGGGCAAATCACCGGGCGGCATATTGCGGCATGTGCACGTGCCGATCCTCCTGCCTTCTGTGCTGACCGCCCTGTTGATCGTGTTCGTCGATGTCATGAAGGAACTGCCGGCAACACTGATCATGCGGCCGTTCAACTTCGACACGCTGGCCGTACAGGCGCACCGTTTGGCTGCCGACGAGAGGCTTGACGGTGCCGCGGTGCCGTCGCTGGTCATTGTCGCGGTCGGATTGCTCCCGGTTGTCGTGCTTTGCCGGACGCTTGCCCGTCGATCGACAATCGGCCAGCAAGGTTATGCGGGGCAGAGCGCGTAAAAAGCCGTTTTGAGCCCTGCCTAGGGCTCTGCCAGCGCCAGCAAGGCTTCTCCGGTGACGAGGTCGCAATCGAACGACTTCGCATTTCGAGCCTGAGCATCGCTCATATCTCTTTCAGAAAAACAGTCGATTTCTTTCAGGTCCCGGCATGCCGCTTCGCACTAGAGATGCGATCCGCCGGGATCCCAGCGTTCCCGTAACGGATTGTCCGAGACCATCCACAGTGCAGCATGCCTGCTGATTGGTGGCCGGAGACCTGACTGAAGGAGAACAAGATGAAGTCGGAAACAAGAAACGACCATTCCGAGGGCAATCTGCCCGAAGGTGATCATGCGATGCCCGGCAGGCGTCGTCACGCGCTGCGGCGTTCGCTCATGGCGGCGGTCGCCCTTGCGCTTGGCCTGCCCGGCGCCTCGGCGGCGCAGATGCAGCACGTCGATGTCATGACCCACGCGTCTCAGGGCGACGTGAAAGTGGCGAATGCCGGCGGTGCGCGGTTGATCCGCTCGACGGATGGCATCTTCGTCAACCTCGAAGCGCAGAACCTGCGGCGGAATCACGCCTACACCATGTGGATCGTGGCCATCAACGCACCGCAGAATTGCAGCCAGCAACCGTGCCCGGCCTCGGACGTCATGCAAAACACCGATGTTGTCCAGGCCGACCTGGGGTATGGCGACGGTGCCGTTGCCGGCGATGACGGGACGGCGCGTTTCGCGGCGTTCCAGCCAACGGGCGCGATGCCGCATTCGTGGTTCGGTCGCGGGCTGATGGATACGGCAGCCGAGATTCATGTGGTGATCCGTGACCATGGCCCGCTGATCCAGGGCCGGGAAGCGGACATGCTGGGGACCTTCCGGGAAGGTTGCAATGCCGAAAGCGTCGCCGAAACACTTCCCGCCACCGCCCAGGGCGACGGGACGCCGGGCGCATACACATGCGCCAACGTTCAGGCGGCGATCTTTATGCCGGCCGAATGAGGCGGGATCTATGGCCTGATATCAGGGACGCGACATCAGGCCTCGGGGAAGGCGATCTCAGCCTTCCCCCCAACAACCACGTGCTTGCATGTTTGATGGGAGAATGAAGTTATGACCATGTGGCAATGGATCGCGAGAATGGCGCAGATCCGCCGGGAGCGCCATCAGTTGCGCGACATGTCCGATGCGATGCTCAAGGATATCGGTGTCGACCGCCTGCGGGCGCGGCGCGAAGCGAACCGCCCACCGTGGGACTTTGGTCTGAAGTAGGCGGGATGGCGAACGGCTTGCTCGGTCGGACTGGCACCCGGGTGAAGAACCGGCCGATTATTCTTAGCGTTTCACACGGGTAACAAATAGTACCGTGCGGTTGATTGCTCCTTAGGCGGCTCATTGCTATACAGGCGCATATATTGGTGAACTTTTTCGCCTGTGTTTATGCACCGGAGTCGTCAATAGTGTTCACGCGTTTTTTCGCTCGAAGTTTGGCTGCGGTGCTGGTGTCTCAGGCCATGCTGGCCGGACAGATCATCCAATCCGCCGCTCAGAATTCGCCGCTGCCCGCTGTCGTCGTCGCGCCCGCCGAAATGTCCGATCTGCGGCCAAGCATGGGCTTCACGGGACGGGCGCGGGCCATACAGAAAGTCGACATCCGTCCACGGGTCGCCGGTTTCCTCGAGGAAATCGCCTTCGCCGAGGGGGCGACGGTTTCCGCAGGGGACCTGCTGTACCGGATCGAAGACGGCAACTACAAGGCCGCCGTGGACCAGATCAAAGCCTCGATCGCAGCGGCGGAAGCCGATCTGCGGTTGGCCGAGATCGAGGTCGAGCGGCAACAGACACTGCTGGAGCGTGAGACGGTTTCCCAGTCGACCGTCGACGTCGCCGTCGCCAATCAAAGCAAGGCGCAGGGACAGGTGGACCAACTGAAAGCACAGCTCGAACGGGCGCAACTGGAGCTTTCCTATACGCGGATTACCGCACCGTTCGACGGTGTGACCGGGCTTTCCAACGTCGATGTCGGCGCCTTCGTGGAACCGGGAACAGGCCAGTTGACAACACTTATTCGCCTGGATCCGATGACCGTCGAATTCCCGATTCCCAGCGCCCTGGTGCTGCGGTTGCGCACGGACCTGGACGAGGAGGCGGATGCCGAGGACGTCGCGGTGACGCTCAACCTGCCGGATGGCAGCACCTATTCGGAGACCGGGAGGCCGGACTTTATCGATGCCCAGGTGGCCGCCGGCACCGATACGATCACCGTGCGTGCCATCTTTCCCAACCCCCAGGGTGTGCTGCTCGACGGCGCGCTGCTCGGCGTCGAGGTCGAAGACGCGCGGCCGCAGAACGTTCTCAACGTACCGCAGACCGCCGTGCAGCGCGATCAGATCGGGCCGTTCGTGATGGTTGTAAACGGCGAGGGCGTGGTCGAGCAGCGGCGCATCGAGATCGAGCGCACCACGTCGGGCCGATCAGTGATTGGCAGCGGGCTCGAAGCAGGCGAGATGGTCATCACGGAGGGCATCAACAAGGTCCGGCCCGGCATCCAGGTTGACGCCGCGGAAGCCGGAGCGAGCTGACCGGATGTCGCCCGCCACCTTTATCGACCGTCCGCGCCTCGCCATCGTCATTTCCATCGTTATCACCGTCGCCGGTCTGGTGTCGCTGGGCCGACTTCCGGTGGCTCAGTTTCCCGAAGTCGTGCCGCCACAGGTGCGCGTCACCGCGTTCTATCCGGGCGCCAGCGCGCAGGTGGTCGAGGAAACCATCGCCCAGCCGCTCGAACAGCAGGTGATCGGCGTCGAGGACATGATCTACATGAAGTCGACCAGCGGCGCCGATGGCAGCTATGCGCTGACCGTCACGTTTGCGGTCGGCACCGATCCCGACATCGCGACGGTCAACGTGCAGAACCGCGTGTCGGCCGCCGAGGCACAGTTGCCGTCCGATGTCCGCGCGACCGGCGTGACGGTACGCAAGGCGTCGAACGCGCAGTTGCTGCTGATCAGCGTATATGACAGGGATCGGCAACTCGACGAGCTGTTTCTGTCGAACTACGCCACCATCAATCTTGTCGACCCGTTGAAACGGGTGCCGGGGATCGGCGACGTAACGGTCATCGGCGGCCGCGACTATTCCATGCGCATCCAGCTGGATGTCGAGCGGCTGACCAGTCTCGGTTTGACACCGACAGATGTGACCAACGCTGTGCGATCTCAGAACGTTCAGGCGGCGATCGGCCGCGTCGGCGCGCAGCCGCTCGAGACCGATCCGGGCCTGCAGTTCAACATGGTGACCCAGGGACGCCTGACCGACCCGACGGAATTCGAAAATATCGTGCTGCGGGCCGAACCCGACGGCTCGCTGCTGCGCGTCAAGGACGTGGCGTCAGTGGAACTCGGCGCGCGCAACTACGATGCCATAGCCGCTTTCAACGACCAGCCGACGGTTCTGATCTCGGTCTCGCAGTCACCGGGCGGCAATGCGCTGGCCATCCGCGACGGGGTCGTGCAAACGCTCGACGGCCTGTCGGAAAGCTTTCCGGGCGGTCTCGAATACGACATCACCTACGATCTGACTTCGTTCATCGATGCCAGCATTGAGGAGCTGGAGATCACGCTCATCCAGGCGTTCGCACTGGTGATTCTGATCGTCTTCATCTTTCTCGGCAGCGTCAGGGCGACCCTTATACCCGCCGCGGCGGTGCCGGTGGCGCTGATCGGCACCTTCGCGGTTTTGCTGGTGCTGGGCTTCACGCTGAACACGATCACTCTCTTGGCGTTGGTGCTGGCGATCGGCACCGTGGTCGACGACGCCATTGTCGTGGTGGAGAATTGCGAGCGGGTGCTGGCTGAAAATCCCGAGCTGACGCCGCCCGAGGCGGCGCGCATCGCCATGGCGGAGATTACCGGTCCGGTGATCGCCACGACGCTCGTGCTGTTGTCCGTCTTCGTACCGGTTGCATTCATACCGGGACTGAGCGGCGTGCTGTTCCAGCAGTTCGCGGTGGCGGTTTCGGCTGCCGTGTTCATTTCGTCGATCAACGCGCTGACGCTCAGCCCGGCGCTGTGCGGGCTGCTCCTGAAACGGCGCGAAGGCCCGCCCCGAGGCGTGCTCGGCATGATCTCGCGCTGGATCGACACCACCCGCGACGGCTACGTGCATGTCGCCGGATGGATGGCGCGGCGGGCGATCGTCGGCGTGCTGCTGCTGGCTGTCGCCATCGTGGCGAGCGGCATATTGTTCCGCGTCGTGCCCACCGGTTTCCTGCCGGCCGAAGATCAGGGCGCCTTCGTCGTGGAGTTGCGGTTGCCCGACGCTGCTTCGGTCAACCGCACGGATGTCGTGCGCAAAGCCTTTGTCGAGCAGCTGTCGCAGCTCGACGGCGTCGCCGGTATCGTCAGCGCAAGCGGTTACAGCCTGCTCGACGGACTGGTGGTGCCGAACAGCGCTTTCATCGCGGTCACGCTGGAACCGTTCGAGGACCGGAGTGCTGCGGAAAGCGTCTTTGCAATTATCGCGCAGACGGTACAACTCGGACTCGGCGTGCGCGAGGCCTCTGTGTTCGCCTACAATCTGCCGCCGATTATCGGCCTCGGCAGCGGCTCGGGCTTCGAGTATCAATTGCTCGACTTCCAGGGCCGCGACCCGGCCGCCCTTGCATCAGTAGCGGGTGGCATGACGATCGCTGCCAATCAGGACGACCGGCTGGGCCCGACCTTCACCACCTATTCGGCCAACACGCCGCAGCTCTATCTCGACCTCGATCGCGAACGGCTGCAAAGCCTCGGCGTGTCGGTCAGCGATGTGTTCGCGGCGCTACAGGGCACTTTCGGATCGACCTATATCAACGATTTCAGCCTGTTCGGACGCACCTGGCAGGTCAATATGCAGGCCGCCGAATCGGACCGCAGCGAGGTGCCGGACCTGGCTAAGCTGCACGTCCGCAACACCGCGGGCGAGATGGTGCCGTTGGCGGCGGTGATGACTGCTGACATCCGGCTCGGTCCGCAATCGATCATTCGCTACAACAACTTCCGCTCGGTTACGCTGCTTGGCGAACCGGCCCAGGGCGTCGCCTCGGGCACCGCATTGCTTGCGATGGACGAGATCTCGTCCGATACCCTGCCGCCGGGCTATGGTTTCGAGTGGACCGGTACGGCGCTGCAGGAAATCGAGGCTTCCGGGCAGACGGTGGCGATCCTGACGTTCGCGATCTTCTTCGCCTATCTGTTCCTTGTCGGTCTTTACGAGAGCTGGATCATCCCCGTGCCGGTTCTGATGTCGGTCGCCTTCGGCATTGCCGGGGCGCTTGCGGCGATCCTGGTGGCCGGTCTCTCCTTCGATATCTACGGCCAGATCGGACTGGTGATCCTGATCGCCCTGGTTGCCAAGAGTGCCATCCTGATCGTCGAGTTCGCCAAGGTGGAGCGCGAGAAGGGTGTCGCCATCGTCGATGCGGCGATCGATGCCGGCCGCCTGCGCTTTAGGGCCGTGATGATGACCGGACTATCCTTTATCGCGGGCATCCTGCCGTTGGTTTTCGCAACGGGCGCCGCGCAGATCACCCGGCGAACGGTCGGTACCTCGGTCTTCGGCGGGATGCTGGTGGCCACGCTCATCGGGACGTTCGCCATTCCGGCGCTTTATGTGGTGTTTCAGACCGGACGCGAGCGTGTCAAACGGCTTGCCGCCGGTGGCGGGCGGTCATCCAACGAACCACAGTCCTAGCTGTTGTCGGCTATGGTTGGGGTGCAGAGGGAAACGCTTCAAAGCGCTTCACCGTTGCCCGTCAGAACCTGTCCGCAAGGATCATGTAAGCGCTTGTCTGAAGAGGCTTCTCAGCAGTCAAGTCGCATTGGGCTGCGTTGACAATGGATACATTAACGTATACGTTATCTCGCATCGGGAGTACGAGTAGCAAACAGAATTTTTGGTTTTCAGGGAGGAAAACATGAAGTTTCTCAAAACCGCTGCGCTGTGTGCCGGTGTCGCCATGGCGAGCCTCACCGTGGCTCATGCCGAATCCGTCAGGCTCAACATGCCATCGACCTTTCCCGGCAGTCTGATCCAGCTCGGACAGGCGGGCGTCAACTTCCAGAACACCGTCAATTCGATCTCCGGCGGTGATATCGAAGTCAAATTCTTCGAACCGAGCGCGCTGGTTCCGGCCCTGGAGATCTTCGACGCGGTCGGCAACGGTTCTGTCGATGCCGGTTGGTCGGTTCCCGGTTATTGGGGCAGCAAGAACTCGGCGCTCAACCTGTTCGCGGCAGTGCCGTTCGGGCCGGCCGCCGGAGAATACCTCGGCTGGATGTGGTTCGGCGGCGGCGAAGACC
The DNA here is from genome assembly GCA_965249925.1 of Hoeflea sp. GTDB lineage: Bacteria > Pseudomonadota > Alphaproteobacteria > Rhizobiales > Rhizobiaceae > Hoeflea_A. The sequence goes on along the minus strand of OZ252260.1, from coordinate 7,369,484 downwards.
TGATGAACGACATCTATCACCGCCACGGCATCCATTCGCTGGCCTGCGGTGTGATCGCGCCAGAAGCGTCCGGCTGGTTCCGCGAAGAGATCAACTCTCCTGAGGACCTCGCCGGCCTGAAAATGCGTTTCTTCGGCCTCGGCGCCAAGGTCATGCAAAAACTCGGTGTCGACACCCAGCTCCTGGCGGCAGGTGACATCTATCCGGCGTTGGAACGCGGCACGATCGACGCCACCGAGTTCTCGATGCCGGCGATCGACCAGAATCTTGGATTCTACAACATCGCAAAGCACTATTATTTCCCTGGCTGGCACCAGCAGTCGACCATCCAGGAGCTGCTGATCAACAAGGCCAAGTGGGATGCGATGACCGATCAGCAGCGCGAGCTGATCAGGACCGCCTGCAAGGCCAACGTCGCAAACCAGCTGGCCGAAGGCGAGGCGATCCAGGGCAAGGCGTTGGCCGAGATGGAAGCTGCCGGAGTGACGATCCATAAGTGGCCGCCGGAAATGCTTGATGCGTTCCGCGGCGCGTGGGCCGAGGTGGTCGAAGAGGAGGTTGCGGCCAACCCGGACTTTAAGGCGGCGTGGGACAGCCTGTCAGGTTTCCGCGATCAGTATGCGAGATGGAAAGATCTCGGCTACCTGTAAGCCGTTGCGAATGAACCGCATGTCCACAGGAATGCCCGCCCGACCGTGGCGGGCATTTTTATAACGCGTTACAGTGCGCGCCACATGCGCGTATTGCCGACCCGGCGAAGGGGACGGGTGCAGATTGGGGAGGAGAAGCGTCGATGAATCGACTGCTCGGGCTCAGTGCTGGCATTGATCGCGTGCTGGCGTTCTTCGCGACCATCGGAGGCTGGCTGGGCGCACTTCTGGTGCTAGTCGTCTGTTACGACGTCGTCACCCGATACTTCGGGGTACCCAAGCCGTTCGGCCTCAACTCCACCATGGTCCAGGAATCGGAATACTGGCTGCATTCCTATCTCATCGTTCTGGTCATCGGATACGCTTATGTCCGCAATGCTCACGTCCGCATCGACCTGGTGCGTGAGCATTTGAGCCCGCGCATCAAATGCTGGATCGAGGCGGTCGGTATTCTGCTGTTCCTGGCCCCGTACTCGGTCATCGGCGTTTGGCTGGCCTGGCCCTATACGGTTACCTCCTTCAATCAGGGTGAAATCTCCAAATCGCAGATCGGGCTGAGCAACATCTGGATATTGAAGGGCGGCATGGTGGTCCTGTTCGTGCTGCTGTTTCTTGCGGCAGTTTCGAGGCTCATCAAGGCGATATCAGGCATTGTCGGGGAACCGCCGCACGATATTGCGGCAGCGACCGGCGGCGAGGCAGGCTGATGGATTTCGTCGAACTCCTTCCTGTCTTCATGTTCGTGGCGCTTGCCATCCTGCTGTTCTCCGGCTTTCCGGTGGCCTTCGTGCTGGGCGGCGTCGGTCTCGCCTTCGGATTCATCGGAATCCTGGCCGACGAGTTCCTGTTCATTCAGTTCCGCTCGCTGCCGTCGCGGATCTTCGGCGGCATCATGGAAAGCCTCATCCTGACCGCCATTCCCATGTTTATCTTCATGGGGACGATGCTGGAGAAATCCGGCATCGCAAGGGATTTGCTCAACTGCCTGCAGGTGCTGCTGCGCCGCGTACCGGGCGGCCTGGCGCTCGCCGTGACGTTGATGGGCACCATCCTAGCCGCGACCACCGGTATCATCGGTGCTTCGGTGATCATGATGTCGCTGCTGGCACTTCCGGTGATGATGCAGCGCAATTACCATCCGGAACTGGCGACCGGCACAATCGCCGCTTCCGGCACGCTGGGTATCCTGATCCCGCCGTCGATCATGCTTGTCATCATGGCGGATCTGCTCAGCCGCTCGGTCGGCAACCTGTTCGTCGCCGCCGTATTTCCGGGGCTGATCCTGTCCGGATTGTACGTTGTCTATATCGTTATCCGGTGCGGCCTCAATCCAGCGCTGGCTCCGCCTTTGCCACACGGCATCGGACCGTCAACCCGCCTCGGCGTTCTCGGTATGGTGGTGCGTAGCTTCGTGCCGCCCGTCGTCCTCATCGCAATGGTTCTCGGATCGATCCTCGGCGGATTTGCAACGCCCACCGAGGCCGCGGGGGTCGGTGCCTTCGGTGCAGTGCTGCTTGGTGTCATCAACCTTGTGCTGCTGCCGGCGCTTGGCGTCAGGGAACTGCATTTCCAGGGCGAAGCCGATTCGGATCAACTGGTGCATGCCGGCGGTGGCGGTTTCGCCGACCATGCCGGTCGTTTCTGGCGGGTTCTTGTCGAGGTCGTCGAACGGACGGCGCTGACGAACGCCATGATCTTCGGGATTTTCATCGGCGCCACACTGTTTTCCTTCGTCTTCCGCTCGCTCGGTGGCGACGACATCGTGATCGAAATGGTCGAGGCCCTGGGCCTGGGATCATGGGGACTGCTTTTCCTGATTATGGGCCTCGTTTTCATCCTCGGCTTCTTTTTCGACTGGATCGAGATTACGCTGATCGTGCTGCCCGTCTTCGCACCCATCATCGCGCTGCTGGACTTCGGCGATCACGTCAGCAAGTTCGAGGTCACCTATTGGTTCGCCATCCTCATGGCGGTGAACCTGCAGACGTCGTTTCTAACACCGCCTTTTGGCTTCGCGCTGTTCTATCTGAAGGCGGTGGCGCCCGCCGGCGTTAAGATCCAGCAGATCTATCGCGGGATTATTCCGTTTGTCATTTTGCAGTTGATTGGCCTTGTCCTGGTCATGGTCTTCCCGGAAATCGCTTTGTGGCTGCCACGGGTGCTCTTCAACTGATCCCGCTTCAAGCGGTGCGTGCCGCATGACAGGAGCGTATTTCCGTCCGCCCCGCGTCGCGCAGCCGCTTGCAAGGTGTGGAATAATCGCCCAAACTGGACCGGGTGATCGGAATCCGGAGATCAGGTATTGCGTATGGCGGACACGCAGTTACGCCTCCCTTTCTGGAGTGGCACATGAATCGGACGGAACATGTGGCTGATCCAGGGGTCGACGGAACGACACCCGGCGCGGATCTGGAAAAAGCCCAGATCGGCGATGTGCTGAGCACGCTGGGGGTTGATGCGTCCAAGGGTCTCGACGCCGCCGAGGCGGCGAAACGGCTCGACCGGTACGGACCGAATGCGCTTCCCGAAAAGCATGTCGGATACGCCGAGAAGATCCTCAAATACTTTATCGGCCCGATCGCCTTCATGATCGAGGCGGCAGCATTGGTTTCGGCGTTTCTCGGGCGCTGGGGCGACTTCGCCATCATTTTCGGTCTTCTGGTGTTCAACGCCGCCTTGGAGCTCTGGCAGGACATGAAAGCCTCCAACGCGCTGGCGGCACTGAAAAAGAGCCTTGCGGCACAGGCCACCGTCTTGCGCGACGGCACTTTCTCCGCGGTCGATGCTGCAACACTGGTGCCGGGCGACATCGTCAAGATCAGGCTCGGCGGTATCGTGCCCGCCGACCTGCGGCTCGTCTCGGGCGATTATGCATCGATCGACCAGGCGGCGCTGACCGGCGAGTCGCTGCCGGTCACCAAGAAGGTCGGAGACGAAGCCTATTCGGGCAGTGTCGTCAAACAGGGCGAGATGCAGGGCGTCGTTATCGCCACCGGCGCAAACACTTTTTTCGGCCGAACCGCCAAGCTCGTCGCCGGCGCCGGGGCCATCAGCCATGCGCAACGGGCAATGTTCCAGATCGGCAACTTCCTGATCGCCGTGGCCGTTGTACTGGCGCTGATCATGGTCGCCGTGCAGGTCTATCGGGACATCGTGATTACCGACAACTGGGGCATCGACGACGCGCTCGACATCCTGCAGTTCGTGCTGATCCTGCTCGTTGCGTCCATACCGGTGGCGATGCCGGCGGTGTTTTCCATCACCATGGCCCTCGGTGCACTGGCCCTGTCGAAGCAAAAGGCCATTGTCTCGCGGCTTGCCTCCATCGAGGAAATGGCCGGCGTCGATATCCTGTGCTCCGACAAGACCGGTACGCTGACCAAGAACGAACTGACGCTCGGTGACCCGATCCTGTTCTCGGCCTCCGATCCGAAGAATGTTGTGCTGGCCGCGGCGCTGGCGTCGGAAGCGGAAAACGCCGATGTGATCGACATGGCGGTCCTGTCGGCGCTCGAAGACCGCAAAGATCTCGATGCGTACAAGGTCACGAACTTCGTGCCCTTTGACCCGGTGTCGAAACGCACCGAGGCGACGGTCACCGACCCGGACGGCAAGACAGTCATGGTGGCGAAGGGCGCGCCGCAGGCCATCGTGGCGCTGGCGAAGGCGCGAAAGACAGTCGCCGACAAGGTCGACAAGGAGGTCGCGGACCTGGGATCGCGTGGTTATCGCGCACTCGGAGTGGCGCGTTCAGAAGATGGCGGAAAACGCTGGAACCTGCTCGGTATCCTGCCGATGTTCGATCCGCCGCGTGACGACTCGAAGGACACCATCGATCGGGTCGAGGCCAAGGGCGTTGCTGTCAAGATGATCACCGGTGACGACACGGCGATCGCTCGCGAAACGGCGCGGCAGCTAGGCCTCGGTACCCAGATCGTGCCGGCGGCAGACGCTTTTCCCAAGGATATGGATCCCGACAACGTCCCGGAATCGGTCGCCGACGCGATCGTCAAGGCGGACGGATTCGCCCGGGTCTTCCCGGAGCACAAATACGCCATCGTCAAGGCGCTGCAGCGTCGCGGTCATCTGGTTGCGATGACCGGTGATGGGGTCAATGACGCGCCGGCGCTGAAGCAGGCCGATTGCGGAACCGCTGTTTCCGGCGCCACCGACGCAGCGCGTGGCGCGGCGGCCCTGATCCTGACGGCGCCAGGGCTGTCGGTGATCGACAATGCAATTGACGAAGCGCGGCGGATCTTCGGGCGCATTACCAGCTACACGATCTATCGTGTGGCGCTGACGATGGACATCATGTTCCTGGTGGTCCTGTCGACCATCTTTTTGGAATTCCAGCCGCTGACGGCGGTGATGATCGTTATCATGTCGTTGCTCGATGATCTGCCGATCATGACCATCGCCTATGACAATACGGCGGTCGTCAAGCGTCCGATACGTTGGCGCATGCCCCGGTTGCTCAGCGTCTCCGCGGTGCTTGGTTTTGCGTCGATCGTCCAGTCCTTCGGGCTGTTGCTCATCGGCATGACGGTGCTCGACAATGAGGCGGCGCGCAGCTATTTCGGCATCCACAACCAATCCCACCTGCAGACGGTGATGTTCCTGCAGTTGGTCGCCGGCGGGCACCTGCTGTTGCTGGTGACCCGCACCCAGGATTGGTTCTTCAAGCCGCCTTATCCGGCGCGGCCGCTGGCGCTTGCCATCATCATGACGCAGGCGGTCGCAGTGCTGATGTGCGGTTTCGGCTGGATCGTGCCTCAAATCTCGTGGACGGCCATTGTCTGGATCTGGGTGTATTTGCTGATTTGGCTGGGCATTTTGGGTCTCGTACGGATTGCCACTGAACATGCGATCGAGAACCGGTGGCGACATCGGGCTCGCAGCGCCGAAATCGTCAATCAATCGCTGCATAGCAGCATCCACCACCGAAACGAAAAGGGCGTTCGGGCCCGATGACATATCGCAGTCAACACATCGTCAAACCCGGCAGTCATATTCATCTGGCCGATATCGACCCTGGATATCGCGGCAAACACGACAACCACAAGAAAGCCGAACCGGAACTCGCAGAGACGCTCGACCGGATCACCCAGTTGCAGGAACTGCTTTATGCGGAAAAGAAGCACGCGCTGCTGATCGTCCTGCAGGGCATCGATTCGGCCGGCAAGGATGGTGTGTGCTGGCATGTGATTCGGGCGATGAACCCACAGGGCTGCACCGTCTCGAGTTTCAAGCAGCCGTCGGAACAGGAACTGGCCCACGATTTTCTATGGCGCATCCATGCGAAAGTTCCGGGACGCGGCCAGGTCTCCGTTTTCAACCGATCGCACTACGAGGATGTCCTGGTGGTGCGGGTGCATGACCTCGTGCCGAAAAAAATCTGGTCGCATCGTTACGAGGCGATCAACGAGTTCGAGCGTTTGTTGGGCAAGAACGGGGTCACCATCATCAAATTCTTTCTGTTCATCTCGAAGGAGGAGCAGCTCGAACGCTTTCGTCGGCGACTCGACGACAAGGACCGGCAGTGGAAAATCAGCGGCTCCGACTACGCCGAACGGGCTTACTGGGACGCCTATGTGGAGGCCTATGAGGCGATGCTGTCGAAATGCTCGACCGATCACGCGCCGTGGTATGTCATTCCTTCCAATCACAAATGGTACCGGAACCTGGCAACGGCCCGAATTATTCGGGAAACGATGGAAGAGATGAAACTGAGTCCGCCGGAACCGACCGTGGACATCGCCGAGATTCGTCGAAAGTATCACCAGGCGGTCGAAGAGGAACAAGGCTGACGGGTGGGCCATGATCAAGCTCTATGCCATTCCACCGAGCGTCTATAGTGCCAAGGTGCGCATCGTGCTGCGGGCCAAGGGGCTCGCTTTTGAGGAGGAGTTGCCGCCGGGGGGCTATGGCAGCGCGGAATACAAATCCCTCGTACCATTCGGGACATTGCCCGCCATCGAAAACGACGGATTGCTGCTCGCCGATTCCGAGACGATTAACGAGTATTTAAACGATCTGGTGCCGCAACCAGCGCTTTGGCCAAACGACCCGGCGGCACGCGCCAAGGCGCGCATGCTGTCGCGATTCCACGATACGCGGCTGGAACCCAGCCTGCGGATGCTGTTCAGCCATGTGGATCCAAATCGGCGAGACAGCGCCTTTGTCGCCGATCAGGTGCCGGTGATCGCCGAGCGTCTCGATCAGCTGGCGCGCATGAGCAGACCATCTCCACTGATGACGGGGGAACAGCTGAGCCTTTGCGACTGCGGTTATGCGATCACGTTGGAGATGCTCGATCAGTTGAAACCGGTGATGCAGCTCGACATCCACATGCCGGAATCGATCGCCCGCTACATGCGTGCGCTGCATGCCGATCCGGTGGTTGCAACAGAGCTTGCCAGCTACCGACCGGCTCTGGCTGGATGGGTCGCTACACAGCTTGGCGGCTGATATGCGCCTGGACCTCGCCACATGGCCCGAAATCGAAGCCTATCTGAAGCGATCGGACGGTGTCATTGTACCGCTCGGATCGACAGAACAGCACGGACCGATCGGACTGATCGGCACCGACGCGCTGTGTGCGGAGGGAATCGCCGTCGTTGCGGCAGAGCGCGCCAACGCACTTGTGGCGCCCACCATCGGTTATACCCCGGCGCCTTTCAACATGGCGTTTCCCGGGACGCTCTCCATTTCCGAGCAAACCTTCACTCGGCTTGTGGGCGAGGTGATCGACGGTCTCGTGCATCATGGATTCCGGCATATCTACCTGCTGAACGGCCATGGCGCCAATCTGCAACCGATACGCCGTGTCCTTGCTGGCGCCGAAGCACGATGCCGGTTGTGCAGCTGGTGGGACTTTGAAGCTGTCAACGCGCTGCGACAGTCATTCTACGGAGCGTGGGAGGGCATGCACGCGACTCCGTCAGAGATTGCCATCACCCAACATCTGCACCGAGTCGTCGAAGCCGAGGCGCTGCCACCGCCGGAACCGCTCTCGGCCGACTACATCAAGGCGCACGCAGGCGACCGTCACGGGCCGCCGGATGCGCATCGGGCCCAATTCCCCGACGGTCGTGTCGGTTCCCATTCCGCTCTGGCGACCCCCGATCAGGGTCGGCAGCTGTTCGACGCGGCCGTACGTGCCGTTTCCGACGATTATCTCGCCTTTCTCGGGAATGCGCCGTCAACCGACTTGCCATTGGATTGAGCAGCAGATCGGTATCTGGCCGAATAGGGCTATACAAGCCGCCACCTAGACACTAACCATAACGGCGCTTCGAATTCAGGGCACGATGGGTGCCGTCTTCCAGGATGAGGGACATATGAAACTGCTGCGGTTTGGCGACGCGGGCGACGAAAAGCCCGGGCTGATGGGGGACGATGGGGTCATTCGCGACCTGTCGGGTTACGTGGATGATATCGGCGGCGAGGTGCTCGGCGACGGAGCGCTGGATCGGCTGCGTGCGCTGGACCCGGCAAGCCTCCCGAAGGTCGAGAACTCCGTGCGCATCGGTCCCTGTGTCGCCGGCGTCGGCAAGGTCGTCTGCATCGGTCTCAATTATTCCGACCATGCCGAGGAAGCCGGTATGGACGTGCCGCCGGAGCCGGTGATCTTTTTCAAGGCAACCTCGGCTATTTGCGGTCCTAACGACGATGTCGAAATACCGCGCGGTTCGGCGGCGACGGATTGGGAAGTGGAACTCGCCTTCGTCATCGGCAAGGAAGCAAAATACGTCTCCGAGGAGGAAGCCCTGGACCATATAGCCGGCTACTGCATCATGAATGATGTGTCAGAGCGCGATTTTCAATTGAAGCGGTCGGGACAGTGGGCAAAAGGCAAATGCGCCGATACGTTCGGTCCGATCGGACCCTACCTGGTCACGCGTGACGAAATCGCCGATCCGCAGGCATTGCCCATGTACCTGGAGGTCAACGGCAAGCGGTATCAGGAGGGATCGACCGCCACCATGGTTTACGGCGTCGCTTTCCTGGTGTCCTACCTGTCGCGGTTCATGAGCCTGCAACCGGGTGACGTGATCTCGACCGGAACGCCGCCTGGCGTCGGCATGGGACAAAAACCCGATCCCGTCTATCTCAAGCCGGGCGATCGCATGGAACTCGGAATCGAGGGCCTGGGAACCCAGAGTCAGGCGGTCAAGGCTGCGCCCTGATCGCCGCTGGGATCAGGCCATCGTTACATCGTCAACAGGCTCCCGCTCCCAATCGAGCGAGCCCATCGAGACATCACCGACCGCCCAACACAGGTTTGCGGCTGCGAAGGTGACGCCGTACGCGGTGCCGCTTGCCAGGGCAGCTGCTGCGGTCATGACCCGCCATGGCAGACGCGCCCACATGGAAGTGAGAAATGGTGCCTGGATTTTGGTTTCGTCGTCCACCCAGATCAGGGAGGGCAGCACGACCGCGTCGACGATGAGGTTTACCGGCTTATCCAGCGCAGTTTCGAGCACCCTGGCAACGGGACCACAGACCTGACACAGGCCGCGCTTGGCCCTCGGTGCGGTTTGCTGCCCGGCTGCCGCGCAGGCGTCAATACCGCCGCGATAGGTCATCAGACCCGCCGCCGCCACGAAAAGACCCGTGCCCGCCGTAAAGAAAGCTACCCAAAGGTCGCCATCGGCGCGCAACGCGGCAACGCCAGGGGTTGCCAGACAGAAACCGCCGGCGGTCAAAAGCAACCCGCCAAGTTTCAAAAACACCGGGAAGATGCGGCAGAGACGCAGCAGCACCGAAGCGGATACAAACAAAACCGCCGACAGCGTAATCCAGCTGGCGCCGAACAGCAGCGTTGCGCAAACCAGCAGAACGCCGGCGATCGCCGCGATAGCGTCGCTCCACACCTGCGCCCCGGGCAGGGCACTTCTGCGGGCTGCGGCACCCAACCCGATTGACCAGAGCACAACGATCGCCAGCCCGATCGTGGCGGTTGCATCGGGGAACTGCGTCAGCAGCAGCACCATTTTCTCCGCTCCGCCGGTCTCTGGTGCCGACAGGGTAGTCAGGACACTGGCCTGGAAAACGGCAAAACCGCCGGCACCGGCAATGGCCGCCAACAGGTTTCCACCCTCATATCCCCAGAATTGCAATTCCGGTGCATTGCGCATGATCCATGCCCGAACTGCGTCAAACAACCGGTCCGTCCTTCGCTCGGACATCGCGCCCTCCATCCTGCCTGGAGGGCTATTATTTTCGGTCGCGGCACCGGGGTCGTTGGTATTTGCCACACACTGCGGATGATTTCAGTCGAGGCGAGGGGTTGGGTCAGGCCGTCAAGGACGCCCCGGGAAAAAGCAAACGCAGACGTTTGGCCCAGTGTTTTCCGGCAATCCAATGGGGAAGCGTGGCGTCGCGGGTGCGCGGGTCGATTGCATGGTTCGTGGCAGCCCATGCGAGGGCCACATTGCAGGAAATCGCCGGCCTAAGGCCGCGTTTTTGGCCCGCAAGCAGGGGGGCCAGTGTCGCCATTCCGGTGCCGAGCATGAGAATGGCGTCGGCGTCTTCTTGCGAAAGGCGTTCGTAGGCGGCAAGCACACCACCGCCCGCCATCGCGTAGATCGGATGGAAGGCCTCCTCTTCAAGCGCCGGACCGGTCTTGGCGATCACCGTGAAACCCTGTTCTTCCCAGTAGCGGGTCGAAGCAACGTTGAGGCTGTCGGGATAGGGTGTCAGCAAAGCAATGCGCGATGCGCTCATGGCGCGCAGTGCTGCGGTCGAGGCGCGCGCCGCAGTCCAGAAAGGAAAGCCAAGGCTATCCTCCATTTCGGCGACGATCTGTGCTTCGCGCTCGGCTCCGATCAGATAGGACGTGCCCGTGCATGCGGCAGCGATGCACTCCACCGGGCTGTTGGCGAAACGGTCAGCCGTTTTCGCGAATTGCCCGGCGTAGTCGACCAGCCGTTCCTCGATACTGCCGTGAGAAGACGTCAGCCGCGCATTCAGCAACGACCAGCCGGGTGGGAGCAGGGACCAGAACTCGGGTTCGACAGTGGTGTTCGCCTGCGGCGTCAGAACACCGAGCAATCCTTCGCTGCCATAGTCCTTGAGCCGGTTCACAGCCATCCAAGCGCTCCCGGTAACCACAGGCTCAGGCCCGGAAAGACGATGAGCAGAATGAGCCTGACGAGGTCGGCGAAGACGAATGGAATGACGCCACTGAAGATCGTGCCCAACGGCAGGTCTCGCGCCATGCCATGCAGAACGAAGACGTTGATGCCGATGGGTGGGGTGATCATACCGAGTTCGATGACGACAACGTTGACGACACCCCACCAGACGGGATCGTAGCCCAGTCCGATGACAAGCGGGTAGACGAAGGGCAGCGTCAGTACCATGGCGGCGATGGTGTCGAAGATCGATCCCAGGATCAGATAGAACACCATCAGCAGACCGATCACCATGATCGGCGGCAAGTTGAGCGATTCGATCCAGGCGACGGTGGCGGCCGGCAGTCCCGACAGCGTGGCGAAGTATGAGAAGACCGAGGCACCGATGATGATGACGAAAATCAACCCGGTGTTGGAGGCGGTGTCGCCAAGCGAGGCGAGAAATTTCGGCCGTGTCAGCCGGCGTCGGAAGATGGCCAGGAACAACGCCATCGAGGCCCCGACGGCAGCTGCCTCGCTGACCGTGAAGACGCCCGTGTAGATTCCACCTGAAACGATAATGGCGAGCAGCACCACGGCCCAGCTTCGCATGGCGACGCGGCGCCGTTCCTGCCAGGATGCGCGGTCGCCGAGGGGTGCGATGTCGGGCTTCATGCGAACCACGATGGCGATCGCGGCAAAGTACAGAAACACGGCCATAAGGCCCGGGACGATCGCCGCGAGAAACAGCGCGATAATCGAGTTTTCCGTCAGGATTGCGTAAAGGATCATCACCACGGAGGGCGGGATAATCATGCCGAGTGTGCCGCCGGCGGCTATCGATCCGGCGGCCAGCGACTTTGCATAATTGCGATCCAGCATCTGCGGCAGCGCAATGCGCGCCATGGTCGCCGCCGTGGCGACCGACGACCCGCAGACGGCGCCAAAACCCGCGCAGGCACCAATAGTCGCGAAGATCAGGCCGCCACGCCGGTGGCCCAGATAAACGTAGGCGAGCCGGTAGAGCTCGTCGGAGAGGCCGCCGACATGGGCCAGATTGCCCATCAGCAGAAACATGGCGATCACCGCCAGGCCTTCAGCCGCCATGGCGGCCGACGGTTCGGTGGCAAGCAGTGTCAAGGCGGGGCCGAAGCCGATGATGAGGCCAGTGCCGACAACGCCGACAACGCCCATGGCAATGCCGACGGGCACCTGCAACACGATCAGAACGAACATGGCCGCCAGGCCCAGAAGGCCGGTGGTCAGGGGGTCCGAGACCATCGCTCAGGACGCCCCGCTGTCGAGCAGGGCGTCATGGTTGAGCGACGCGATTTCCGGGTCGTGGCCCAACGTCGCGGCCTTCAGCCAGGACCAGAAGACAAAGGCCTGAACCGGAACGCAAATCGCCATGATCGCGGTGGTAATCCACCACCAAGGGGCCAAAGGGATATCGATGGTGCGGCTGGTTCGGCCGCCCGCGCCATATTGGATTGTCAGGTTGACGAACTGCCAAGCCAGGATGGCGAAAAAAACCAGCGTCACAAGTGCCGCGAAGGTCTCAAGGACCGCGTTGAGGCGCTGGCCGCCCAGCTTGCCCAGGACGCGGACCGTCACATTCGTCTGGCGCAGCAGACCGGCCGGAAAACAGCTGGCGATGACGATCGGGAACACGACTTCGCCGTAGTCTGAAAATCCGGATATGCGCGGCGCACCGAGATAGCGCGCCGCACCGTCGTAGAAAATCAGCAGTGCCATCACCACCAATCCGAGGAACCCGACAATTGCAACGGTCTGGGTCAACCGGTCGAGCCGCCGGGCGAGGGATCCGGCACCGCCCTGCATCAGCTGTCGCCCCGCATTTCCTGAAGAAGCGCGACGGCACGGTCGTAAACAGCCTGCCCGTTCGGTGTCTCGGCGATCCAGGCGTCGTGCACCTGTTGCGCCCGCTGTTCATAGGCGGCCAGCGTGTCTGCATCCGGCTCGATCATCTCGATGCGGGCCTCTGAAGCGACGTCGTTGCGAATGTCGCCGCCGATGCTGGTGTAGGCTTCGCCTCCGGACTGTGCCATGGCCAGTCCGCCATGCTTCATGACAGCGCTCTGCGCATCCGGCGACAGGCTGTCCCATTTGGCTTTGTTCATCAGCAACAGGAACGGAATCGCTCCGGCCGGCACCGAATAGGCCTGATTGACCAGCGGCAGGGTCTTGAACGTGCGCATGCCCGTCCAGCCTTGGATCACCCCATCGATGGTGCCGCGGTTGAGCGCCTCGTTCATTTCGGCCGAACTCAGCGTCTGCGGTGCAGCGCCGAGGCTTTCCAGCCAGCTGGCGTGAATGCCGCCGACCGATCGGATCTTCTTGTTCTTCAGATCGTCAAGCGAGGAAATCTTTTCGCGCATGAACAGGGCGTTCGGTTCGGCGGCGAAGAAGCCGATCACCTCCACCCCGTCAAATCCGGTCAGCAGACCTTCTTCGTGGAGCTTCCAGCCGACGACGGAGGCTTCTTCGGCCGTACGGAAAAGGAAAGGCAGTTCAAACAGTCCCATTTCCGGAAACTGTCCGGCAGTGTAGCCCGGAAGCACCCAGGTCACGTCGGCAACGCCGTTTTGCACCAGGTCGAATTGCTTGAACGGGCTCTTGCCCAACGTGCCGCCCCAGAAACCCTGGAGCCGGATGTCGTCGCCGGCCTCCGCACCGACCGCTTCCATCCAGGGTTTGATAACCCGGGACACCCCGACGCTTTGCTCCGGAACGAAGGTTCCGACCTTGATCAGTTCCTGTGCGCTGGCCGATCCGGCGACCAGTCCCGTCGCCAACACGGCGCCGGCAATCAGCCTCATTAGTTTTCTCATGTTCTTCTCCCTGTCGGTGGTTGAGTCCGTAGCTGCTATGTTTGCATGCCAAGCTTTCGCAATGGAGGTGGAACAGTCGGCACGGTGACCGTTTTTTCTTCTGTGTAGAACGCCTCGCACGAGGCGCCGCCTTCACGTCCGACGCCCGACGATTTGAACCCGCCGAACGGCGCCCGCAGCTCTCGCATCATCGGCGTGTTGATCCATACCACACCGGACCGCAGGGTTTCTGACATGTAGCTGACGGTGGGCAGGTGGTCCGACCAGACGTAGGACACCAGACCGAATTGCGTATCGTTCGCCAAGCCTGCGGCCTCCTCAGGCGAGTCGAACGGAAGAAACGTCGCGAACGGCCCGAAGATCTCGTCCTGAGCAACCTGCGATGCGTTGGATGCGGCGCGGACCGCTGTCGGCTCGATGAAATAGCCATCGCCGAGATCCAAGCGCCGGGCTCCGCCGGTCAGCAGCGTGCCGCCATCCCGCGTCGCGATATCGGTGAATCCGAGGACCCGTTCCATATGCGGGCGCGACGCGAGCGGGCCGATCTCGGTCGTCTCGTCCAGAGGGTCGCCGACCCGGACGTTTTTAGCCCGGGCCACAAAGCCGTCGATGAAATCGTCGAGAATGGGTCGCTCGACAAGAATGCGGGAACCGGCGAGACATTGCTGCCCATTGTTGGAGAAAATACCCAGCAGGGCACCGTCCAGCGCCCGCTCCACATCGGCCGAGGCGAAGACGATATTGGCCGATTTGCCGCCAAGTTCCATGGTGCAGGGCACCAGGTTTTGGCCGGCTGCCGACATGATGTCCCTGCCGGTCCGGGTGCCGCCGGTGAAACTCACCAGATCGATATCGGGATGGGAAACCAGCGCCGCGCCGGTCACCGGGCCGCGTCCGTTGACAAGGTTGAGCACCCCCTCGGGCAGCACCTCCTGCAGGAGTTCCACCAGGCGTGCCAGGGCGAGCGGCGCCTGTTCCGATGGTTTGAGCACGCAGCAATTGCCGAAGGCGAGGGCGGCAGCGATTTTCATCGTGGCCAGCGCAACCGGCGCGTTCCACGGAGCGATGAGAGCCGCAACGCCGACTGGAACCCGCTCGACCGTCGTTACATAACCCTTGGTCTGTCCGTAGCGCTGACCGGCAGCCTGGCTGATGTACTCTGCAAAGAACCGAAAGTTGTAGGCGGCCCGACTGAGGTGCCGGGTACGCAGTTCCCGCAACAGCAAACCGGTGGCAGCACATTCCAACCGGGCCAGTTCCTCGGCGTTTTCTTCAATGACCGAGCGGCAGGCATCGAGCCGTTCGATCCGTTCCTCGGTTGAAAGCTGCGGCCAGGGTCCATGGTCAAAGGCTTTTCGAGCTGCGGCAACGGCGGCTGCCACATTGTCTGGATCATCCTCGATGAGTGAGGAGATCTGCGCGCCGGTGGCCGGGTAATAGACCGGCAGTTCCGGACCACGTCCCCGCACCGGTGCGCCACCGGTCAGGCCGTGGACGGTCTTTGGCGGATCGGTGGGCAGTCCGAAGTTCATGGCTCGCCTCTCATGGCATGTAGGCTCCGCCGTTCACCTGTAGCACTTGACCGGTGATGTAGCCGGCGCCGTCGGACAACAGAAACAGGATCGGTGCGGTCACGTCTTCGGACGTAGCAATGCGGCGCAGCGGTATCGCCGCCTGGTAGGCCTCCATGTCGAGCCAAATCTGCCGCTGCTCGTCGGAACGACCGGTGCCACCGCGCAGAAACGCCGTATCGACGGCCGACGGTGCGACGCAGTTAACCCGGATGTGCGGTGCGAGTTCCAGCGCCATTTGCCGTGTCAGTGCCGCTATTCCGGCTTTCGAAATGGCGTAGGGGCCGTAACCCGGACGGGCGAAATGGCCGAGGCCCGACCCGACCTGCACGACGGCGCCGCCTGAACGGATCTTCCCGGCGACGATACGAGCCGCATGGTAGGCGGCGTTCAGGTTGCCGTCGATGACATGCGCCCAGGTGGCGGGATCCGTTTCGAGCACCGGTTTGGGATCGGGCGTAAAGCCGCAGAGGTTGACGAAACCCGCCAACCCATCGGGAATGTCGCGGGCCGCTTGCTCAAGTGATTCGTGGTCCGACGCGTCCACCGGGATCGCCTCGACGTCGGCTGGCGGATGCGCGGCAATCGATGCCGGCAGGTCGAGAACGATCGGCTCATATCCGGCGGAACGGGACGCGTCCGTGAGCACCCGTCCGATGCCGCCGCAACCACCAAGAATCAGCAAGCGGTCACTCATTGTATGGCCCTTTCGCGGCGCAGACCTTCGATCATAGAGGATCGGAGCAAAAAGGCTTTGGCTTTTTGCGGATCGGCGGCGATGTCCTGCAGGTGTCGAAGCTGATTGAGTCGGTAATCAGGATCGGTTGCATTCATCCGCTTCTGATTGGCGTCGGCCTGCGCGATGATATCGTCGCGGGCGATGCCACGCCGCTGCCGTTCATAGGCGTCGAGGGTGGCGGGATCGTCGCCATTGGCTACGGCAATCAGCTTGTCCGCCAGGTTCCAGGCGTCGTGTATGCCGCCGTTCATGCCCATGCCGCCTTTCGGGCTGTTGAGATGCGCCGCGTCTCCGGCGATGAAGATGCGGCCTTTGCGATAGGTCGAAGCGATGCGGTGGTGAACCCGATAGGCGCGTTTTTCGACGATATCCATGTCGATAGCGGCGGCGACGATGTCGCGGCTTTGATCGCGGATCCACGCGTCGCTGAGGGACACCTCGTCGGATTGTCCGGGCGGCGGCGTCAGCGAGATGCGCCACAGGTCCGGGAGACGCAGCAGCGAATAGGTGCCGTTATCTTTCCAGATGTAGTTGACGCCGGATAGTCCATCCAGGTGCTCTTCAAACGGGAAGTGCGTGGTGGCAAGGATCGTCGTGTCCGGGTAGGTGCCGCCCTCAAACGAGGCGCCAACAGCGTCCCGAACAAGGCTGCGTGCGCCATCGCACCCCACGAGATAACTCCCGCGCACCGTTGTCCCGCCGACGGTGGCGGACACGCCACCATTATCCTGGTCGACCGCTTCCACGGCCTGATCGAAGCGAACGACCCCATCAGACAGCCGTTCAAAGAGGGCGCGGCTCAGTTCCACCTGGCGGCATTGCAGTCGGTAGGGGTGCGCGGTTTCGCCATCCAAGACACCGAGATCGAACTCAGCCCGTTCGGCGGTTTCATGCATGCGGATCTGCCAGGTCGGCGTAATCCGCCCACGGCTGATCAACTGCGCGGTGATGCCGGCTGCATCAAAAATATCAAGCGTTGGCGGATGAAATGTCGATGCGCGCAGCTGATCGGGCAATTCGGTTTCCGCCTCAAACAGGCGGACCGGCACGCCCGCCGAATCCAATCGCCAGGCCAGGGTCAACCCGACGGGTCCGCCCCCGACGATGAGCACCGGCTCGTGCCTATTGTTCATGCAGCACAGTCCCCTGGCTGGTGTGCGAGGCGGCAAGCGGTGAATGTGAATTGTAGACCCACCACGCGAACGTGGTTCAGCGTAATAAGATATATTGGTATGTCAATATACTATTATACCATCGTGGTATGGAATCATCGCCTGCATGGCGGGTCGCCGGACCCCCCGCTGTTCACTGTCGGTGTCGCCAAAGATCCGCGACCAATTGAAGCAGCAGGAACGGTTTATCCTCATGGATAGGACGGACAGACGGCGGATCGTTGGGGCAATTACCTGAATTCTGGCGGCGGAACCGAAAGCCCTTTGCGCTAAAAATTCAAACACGTCATACTAAAGTAGCTTGCGCGAGAGCGATGCTTTGGATTAAAAGAACAAGCGTTCAATTAATCGCAGACGCAAAAAAACAAAGAGTTATGCGTGTGCGGTTCGCCAAGGGGTTGAGGGCTTTTTGGCACTGGGAGGAGAAATCGGGGCAATGCCATCAACGGGCAGAGGTGCCGGCGGCAAGCCGGTGACATTTCCGCAATATCTGCTGCTGAATGCCGAACGTTTTGGCGATCGAACCGCGACGCGTCACAAGGATATGGGGATCTGGCAAAGCTGGACCTGGCGCGAACAGCTTGAAGAGATCCGGGCCTTCTCGATCGGACTTCAAGAACTTGGTATCGGGCGCGGCGATAAGGTCGCGATCGTCGGATCCAACCGACCGAGACTGTACTGGACCTTCTGTGCCGCGCAAGCGCTGGCGGCCATTCCGGTGCCGGTTTATTCGGACGCGGTCGCCGAGGAGATGGCCTACGTGCTCAACCATGCGGGTGCCAAGCTGGCGGTCGTTCAGGATCAGGAGCAGGTCGACAAGCTGCTGGCCTTCTCCGACGACATCCCGGGCTTGCACGACATCATCTATGACGAGCCACGCGGTCTGCGCGACTACGATCATGCGCATCTGAAGAGTATAACCGATGTTCAGGAACACGGTCGCGCGGCCATGTCAGAGCACGGGCGCGCCGAGGCCTGGGAAAAGGCGATCCGGGACGCGGACGGCGAGGAGATTTCGGTCTTTCTCTACACGTCCGGTACCACCGGCCGGTCGAAAGGCGTCGTGCTGAAGGCAAGGACGTCGGTCAAGGCCGCTGAGGATACGGTCGCATTCGATCATCTCAACGAAATGGACAGCGTGCTTGCCTATCTGCCGTTGGCCTGGGCTGGCGATCACTATCTCAACTATGCGCAGGGTTACGTGGCAGCCCTGTGCATGGCTTGCCCTGAAAGCCAGGAGACGGTCCAGCATGATCTGCGTGAAATCGGTCCGACCTTCTATTTCGCGCCACCGCGTGTGTTTGAAGGACTGCTGACCAGCGTGATGATCCGCATGGAAGATGCCGGCGCTATCAAGAAGCGCATGTTCCATCACTTCCTGGAGGTCGCCAAGCGACACGGTGAAGCGATCCTGGAGGGACGCCCGGTACCGATCGGTGGTCGCGTTGCCTACTGGCTCGGCAGTATTCTGATCTACGGACCGCTGAAGAACACGCTTGGTTTCAGCCGGATCCGAACAGCCTATACGGCCGGCGAAGCGATCGGGCCGGACCTGTTTTCCTTCTTCCGCTCGCTGGGCATCAACCTCAAGCAACTGTACGGCCAAACCGAGGCCTTTCTCTACGTCACCGCTCAAAAGGACGGGGAGATCCATCCTGACACGGTCGGCAAAGCGGTCACGGATGTCGAAATCCGAATCTCGGACGACGGCGAAGTGCTGTTCAAGTCGCCCGGCATGTTCGTCGGCTACTATGCCGACGAGGAAAAGACCAAGGAAACCATCACCGAGGACGGCTTTGTCAGGACCGGCGATGCGGGGATCTTCGACAGCCACGGCGACCTGAAGATCATCGATCGCGCCAAGGACGTCGGCAAGCTGAAAAACGGATCGCTGTTTGCGCCCAAATACATCGAAAACAAGCTGAAGTTTTTCCCCAATATCCGCGAAGCGGTAGCCTTCGGAGACGGCCGCGACTTCTGCAGCGTTATCCTGAATATCGACCTTGCTGCCGTTGGCAACTGGGCCGAGCGCAACAACATCTCCTACGCTTCCTATCAGGAACTTGCCGGACTGCCCGAAGTCTACGCCATGATGCGCGAACACGTAGATCAGGTGAACCGCGACCTGGCGAGCGAGGACATGATGGCCGGATCGCAGATCGCTCGGTTCCTCGTGCTGCACAAGGAACTCGATGCCGATGACGGGGAACTGACCCGGACCCAGAAAGTACGGCGCGGGTTCATCGCCGACCGCTATGGGCCGTTGATCGAGGCGCTTTATGACGGCTCGACCGAAAAATTCGTCGAAACAGAAGTGACGTTCGAGGACGGGCGAAAGGGCAAGCTCTCAGCAACGGTCAAGATCGAGGACATGCAGACGCACGGAGCGGTCGAGACCACCCGGGAGGCCGCTGAATGACAAGCCACGCGGTTCTTGGCGGCCCTCGCGCCGATGACGGCATCGAACCGGGAGGCATGTTGTTGCATGTCGACAACATCGCGCTTTCCTTCGGCGGCGTGAAGGCGATATCGGATGTGTCATTCGATATCCTCAAAGGTGAGATCCGCGCCATCATCGGTCCGAATGGCGCTGGCAAAACCTCCATGCTCAATGTGATCAACGGGTTCTACCATCCGCAAGAGGGAACGATCACCTTTCGCGGCCAAAAGCGTCAGCTCATGAGGCCGTATGAGGCCGTCAGACAAGGCATCGCGCGAACATTCCAAAACGTCGCCCTGTTCAAGGGCATGTCCACTTTGGACAACATCATGGCCGGACGGTCGGTCATGATGAAGCGTAACATCTTCTGGCAGATGCTTTGGCATGGACCGGCATTGGATGAAGAAATCGAGCACCGGGCCAGGGTTGAGGAGATCATCGATTTTCTGGAGATCGCCCATATTCGCCGAACACCGGTTGGTAATCTGCCCTACGGGCTGCAGAAGCGGGTCGAGTTGGGGCGCGCGCTGGCCATGGAGCCTTCTCTGCTGCTTCTCGATGAGCCGATGGCGGGCATGAACCTGGAAGAGAAGGAAGACATGAGCCGCTTCGTGCTTGACGTCAACCAGCAGTTCGGAACCACGATCGCGCTGATTGAGCACGATATGGGCGTGGTGATGGATCTTTCCGACCGGGTAGTGGTCCTCGATTATGGCAAGAAGATCGCCGACGGCTCGCCGGACGAGGTCAGAAACAATCAGGACGTCATAGACGCCTATTTGGGCGTGCCACATTAGGACGGGTTTACGATGGAATTTATCAACAACGTATTCGTCACGCCGTTTCGGGACATGGCTGCAGCGCCGGATTTTTTTATGCAGGTGCTGTGGGAGGGATTGGTTTCGGGTGTTCTTTACGCCCTGATCGCCCTCGGATTTGTGCTGATTTACAAATCGTCGCGAATCTTCAATTTCGCTCAGGGAATCATGGTTGTTTTCGCGGCGCTGACGCTGGTTGGACTGCATGAAAGAGGAGTCCCGGCCCTGTTGGCGGTTCCCGCGACGTTGGGTGTGATGTTCGTTTTGGCTGTCGCCATCGAGCGTGCGGTGCTTCGCCCGCTCGTCAACCAGCCCGATATCATCCTGTTTATGGCGACCATCGGCATAACGTTGTTCTTGATCGGATTTGGCGAACTGATCTTCGGCGGTGAGAATAAGGTCATGATCACCGAAGAGCTGATGATCCCAACCGGCAGTTTCGAGTTCGAGCCCTTCGGTGGTTTTCTGCTGCTTGAGCAAAAGGATGTCACGGCGGTCGTCGGAGCCGTGTTGCTCGTCCTGGTTCTTCTCGTTTTTCTCAACAAATCGAAAATGGGACGGGCAATTCGAGCGCTTGGCGATGATCACCAGGCGGCTCTTTCAGTCGGCATATCGCTGTCGACGATCTGGGTCATTGTTTGGTTTATCGCGGGGGTCATCGCCTTGGCGACGGGCATCGTCTGGGGGGCTCGGGCCGGTGTTTCCTTCGCACTGGAGGTGATTGCCTACAAGGCACTTCCGGTTCTCATGCTGGGCGGACTGGAATCGGTTACCGGTGCGATCATCGGTGGACTTGCCATTGGCATCCTCGAGAAGATCTTCGAGATTTACTGGGGTCAACCGCTGTTGGGCGGCAATACCGAAACCTGGTTTGCATTTGTTTTCGCGCTTATCGTTCTGCTGTTCCGACCGCAGGGACTGTTTGGCGAAAAGATCATCGAACGCGTCTGATTTCTGTGATTGGCGACTGATATGCTCTACAGAATTACCGGCCAATTCAAGACCGACTATCGCAGCGACCACGCTCTATTTCCGATTCGTCAGGACGCGGTCCTGATGGCGATTATCCTGGCGCTCGCCTGGGTCGTCCTGCCACTCACGGCCAGTGAGTTCACGTTCCAGGCGTTGCTCATTCCCGTTCTGATTTACTCGCTGGCTGCGCTCGGGCTCAACATACTGACCGGTTACGCGGGTCAGTTGTCCCTGGGAACGGGCGCCTTCATGGGCGTTGGTGCATACGCCTGCTACAAGCTGATCACCATATTCCCGGATCTGAATCTGATGTTGGCCATCGGATTGTCCGGTCTGTTTTCCGCAGCCATCGGAGTGGCCTTCGGTCTGCCGTCGCTGCGGATCAAAGGCTTCTATCTGGCAATCGCGACGCTGGCGGCCCAGTTTTTCCTGGTCTGGCTGTTTGAGAAATGGGCCTGGCTTTACAATTACAATGCGTCAGGCGCGATCCAGGTTCCCAACATCGACATGTTCGGTATTCGCGTCGCCGGTCCGACGGCGTCTTCGATCGTTCAATACTACTTCGTCCTCTTCGTGGTCTGTCTGATCACCTTTTTCGCCATCAACGTGACGCGCGGCCACATCGGAAGGACCTGGAAGGCGGTCCGCGACATGGATATCGCCGCGGAACTTGTTGGCATCAACCTGCTGCGCGCCAAGTTGGTGGCCTTTGCCGTGTCCTCTTACATCGTGGGCGTATCCGGTGCGCTGTTCGTCTTCCTATGGCGTGGCGCGGCCGAGCCTAACCTGTTCGATATTCCGCTGTCGTTCAGGGTGTTGTTCATCGCGATTATCGGTGGCCTCGGATCGATCCTGGGGAATTATCTCGGCGCGATCCTGATCGTTGCCTTGCCCGTGATCCTCAACATTTTCCCCGAGGCGCTTGGGCTGCAGCTGAACTCGGCGACGGTCGAACACCTCAACATCATGATCATCGGCGCTCTGATCATTACCGTACTCATCGTCGAGCCTCACGGCCTGGCTCGGTTTTGGGCAATCATCCGAGAGAAACTGATCAAATGGCCGTTTCCGCACTAAACCTATCGATATCTTGGTCAGCGTTCAGCCGACCAATTTGAACCGGGGATAGTTCGCCCGATCCAGAATGGAAAAACGAACACACGGAGGAGAAGACATGAAAAGACATGTGACGACTGCGTTAATCGGTGCAGCGCTGGGGATTGGGTCCCTGCTGTCCGTTACTGCAGCTTCGGCCGAAGACAGCATCTATGCTCCAAACCTGTCTTATCGAACCGGCCCGTTTGCTGCGACAGGTATTCCGCTGATGGACGGCCAACGCGATTACATCCTCATGCTCAACGAGCGGGATGGTGGCGTCAACGGCGTCAAAATAGATTATGACGAATGCGAAACCGGCTACAGCACCGAAAAAGGTGTTGAATGCTACGAAAAGACGAAATCCAAAGCGGTGGTGACCCAGCCGTGGTCCACCGGGATTACACTGCAGGTCCTTCCCAAGACGAATGTCGACAAGATTCCGATTCTGGCACCCGGATATGGCTTCTCGCCGATGGCCGCCGGGAAGATATTCCAATGGGCCTTCAATCCGCCGGCTTCCTATTGGGACGGCGCATCGATGATGCTCAACTACGTGTCTGACGGAAACCTCGACAACCTGAAGGGCAAGAAGATTGCGTTGCTGCATCTTGATCACCCCTACGGCAAAGAGCCGATCCCGCTGTTCGAAGCGATGGCCGAAAATCACGGCTTCGAGTTCCTGCCGATTCCCGTTGGCCTGAAGGAAATGCAGAACCAGTCTGCGCAATGGCTGCAGATTCGCCGGGAACAACCCGACTACGTCCTTATGTGGGGCTGGGGCGCCATGAACGCGGGCGCCGTGTCGGAAGCTGTGAAGACGCGCTATCCGATGGATCAGTTCATCGGCATTTGGTGGGCCGGACATGACGGCGATCTGAAAACAGTGGGCGAGAGAGGCAAGGGCTACAAGTCCCTGTCATGGAGTGTTCCGGTGGCTGACGCTCCGGTCATGGCGGATATCAAGAAGTATGTCGTCGATGCCGGAAACTCGCTGATCGATAGCCCCGACGAAATGAACACTGTTTTCTATCAGCGCGGCGTTCTTATCTCGATGATCCTGGTCGAAGGCATTCGTGCGGCACAGGAACACTTCGACACGAAGACCGTAAATGCTGAACAACTGCGCTGGGGACTGGAGAACCTCAACATCGACGATGCGCGGATCGAAGAACTGGGCATGGCCGGCATGATTGCGCCGTTCTCCACCAACTGCGCCAACCACACTGGTCACGCCGGCGCCTGGATCCTGCAATGGGACGGCGAGAAGTTTGCACCGGCGTCCGAGTTGCTCTCGGCTGACCGCGATGCGATCGCACCGCTCGAGCAAGCCAAGGCCATGGAGTATGCCGAAGCAAACAAGCCTTGGCCGATCAACGAAGACTGCTCAAGTTAATTCGTATCGCTTGCGCCTCTCCCGATTCCGTCGGGGGAGGCAGTCTCTACGGTCAATAGCAGGACGGGTTTAAGCGCGATGACTGACGCACAGGTTGCGGATCGAGATCTCGAGACGACAGAGACGATTCTCTCCGTCAACAATATCGAGGTTATCTACGATCACGTCATTTTGGTGCTCAAGGGCGTTTCGCTGACTGTGCCCATGGGCGGCATTGTGGCGCTCCTCGGGGCTAATGGCGCCGGAAAAACCACAACACTGAAGGCGATTTCCAATCTGCTTGGCGCGGAACGGGGCGAAGTGACAAAGGGGTCCATTATATTCGAGGACGCCGAGATTCAGGCTCTCTCTCCGAACGAACTTGTTCGCCGCGGCTGCATCCAGGTGATGGAGGGCCGGCGCTGCTTCGGCCACCTCACGGTCGAAGACAATCTGATGACCGGGGCATTCACGCGCCGGGATGGCAATGCGGCGATCAAGCAGGACCTTGAAATGGTCTATAACTATTTTCCGCGGCTCGGCGAGCGCCGCGGCAGCCAGGCCGGTTACACATCGGGTGGCGAACAGCAGATGACGGCAATCGGCCGTGCGCTGATGTCGCGGCCTAAGATGATCCTGCTGGACGAACCCTCCATGGGGCTTGCACCGCAACTCCAGGAAGAGATTTTCGAGATCGTCAAGAAACTGAATGAGCAGGAGGGCGTGTCGTTTCTGCTTGCCGAACAGAACACCAATATCGCGCTGCGTTACGCCACCTATGGCTACATCCTGGAATCGGGGCGGATCGTGCTCGACGGCGTCGCATCGGAGTTAAGGGAAAACGAGGACGTCAAGGAGTTCTATCTCGGAGTCGGCGGGGAGGGGCGCAAGTCCTTCCGGGATGTCAAGCATTACAAACGTCGGAAACGTTGGCTGGCCTGATGTTTGGGCTGACAGCCGTGACACCTCAGACAGAACGTCATTGACTGCAGAAAGGCAACGTTGTAATTAAACGAACGTTCATTTAATTAATTGCGGCCAACGTGATGACGGCCTGCAGGAACGATGGGGGTGAGCGGACTGTCTCGGTCCGGCGTACTGGTAGGATGGCGCGCAAAGTAGGTTCGGTTGGTGCGGAAACCGCAGATAAGCTGCGGATGGCGGCGGTCTCGTTGTTTGCCCGTTATGGATACGCGGCGGTGTCGATGCGCCAGATCGCCCGGGAAATCGATGTGCAGGCCGGCGCCATCTACAATCATTTCCCGACCAAGCAGCACTTGCTGCGGGGTCTGCTGGTCGAGCACATGGAGCGGCTTCTTGCGGCCTACAAGGCACAGGAGAACATCGACCTTGCGCCGGCCGAGGCGCTGATCGCGTTTGTACGTTTTCACATTCGCTATCACGTGAAATGCGGCGATGAAGTCTTCATCTCCTACATGGAACTGCGCAATCTCGAGGAGCAGAATTTCGTCGAAATCGAGGCTTTGCGTCGGCAGTATGAGAGCAAACTGCAAACCATTCTGAGGAGTGGCGCCGAGGCAGGGGTGTTTCAGATCCGTGATTTGCACGTGGCAACGATGGCCATTCTCGCCATGCTGATCGGCATCACCGGCTGGTATCGCCCGGGCGGTCGGCTGTCTCTCACTGAAATCGAGGACTATTACATAGATATTGTCGCCCGTGCGGTCGGCATGAAGGAGTCTTGAGGATGTATATGAGCGGCATGAGTTTCGGTCTCGGCGACGAGATCGATCAGTTGCGGGACACGGTCAGTCGCTTCGCCCAGGAAGAGATCGCGCCGCTGGCTCAGGAGATCGACCAGAGCAATGCGTTTCCGCCCCACCTTTGGCAGGAGATGGGAGCGCTGGGTCTGCTTGGCATGACCGCCGACCCGGATTTCGGCGGCACCGGCATGGGGTATCTTGCCCATTGCGTGGCGATGGAAGAGATTTCCCGGGCTTCGGCTTCGGTTGGGCTATCCTACGGCGCCCATTCCAACCTGTGCGTCAACCAGATCAATCGGTGGGGCGACGATGCCCAGAAGGAGCGCTATCTGCCGAAACTGTGCTCCGGCGAGAATGTCGGGGCGTTGGCCATGTCGGAACCCGGATCCGGCTCGGATGTGGTGTCGATGCGGCTACGGGCGGAAAAGCGCAACGACCGATATGTGCTGAACGGCAACAAGATGTGGATCACCAATGGTCCTGACGCGGATACGCTGGTTGTCTACGCCAAAACCGATGCGGATGCCGGGCCGCGGGGCATCACGGCTTTCCTGATCGAGAAAACCATGGCCGGGTTTTCCACCGCCCAGAAACTCGACAAGCTCGGCATGCGTGGTTCCAACACCTGTGAACTGGTCTTTGAAGACTGCGAAGTCCCCTATGACAATGTGCTGGGGGAGGAAGGGCAGGGTGTGCGCATTCTGATGTCGGGATTGGACTACGAACGTGTGGTGCTTGCCGGCGGTCCGGTCGGAATCATGGCGGCGGCGATGGACATCGTCGTGCCCTACGTCCACGAACGCAAACAGTTCGACACGCCGATCGGGCAGTTTCAGTTGATGCAGGGCAAACTCGCCGACATGTACACGACGATGAATGCCTGTCGCGCCTATGTCTATGCGGTGGCCGCCGCCTGCGATCGCGGCGAGACGACGCGCAAGGACGCCGCCGGCTGCATCCTCTACGCGGCCGAAAAGGCAACCCAGGTGGCGCTAGAGTCGATCCAGGCACTTGGCGGCAACGGCTACATCAACGAATATGCGACGGGTCGGCTGCTGCGCGACGCCAAGCTCTACGAAATCGGTGCCGGCACATCGGAAATCCGCCGTATGCTGATCGGCCGCGAAATGTTTGCCGAAACGGCCTGATCGGACCCTGAGCAGATGGCCGTTCTGACCTCGCAAATCAGCCCCGCGTCGCAAGCCTTCAAGGCGAATGTCGAGCATATGCACGCCCTGAGCGGCGAGATCCGGCAAGCAGCCGAACGCGTTGAAAGGGGCGGCAGCGATGCCGCTCGAGAGCGGCACCTGTCGCGCGGCAAGCTGCTGCCGCGTGAGCGTGTGCGTCGCTTGCTGGACTCCGACTCGCCGTTTCTGGAGATCGGTCAGTTCGCTGCCTGGGACATGTATGGCGGCGATATCTCGTCGGCCGGACTGATCACGGGCATCGGCCGGGTCTGCGGCCGCTACGTCATGATCGTATGCAACGACGCGACGATCAAGGGCGGAACCTACTATCCGATGACCGTCAAGAAGCATCTGCGCGCCCAGGAAATTGCTGCGCAGAACCGGCTGCCCTGCATTTATCTCGTCGATAGCGGCGGCGCCAACCTGCCCAATCAGGACGAGGTGTTTCCCGATCGCGAGCATTTTGGCCGAATCTTTTACAACCAGGCCAACATGTCGTCAGAAGGATTGCCGCAGGTCGCTGTCGTCATGGGTTCGTGTACCGCCGGTGGCGCCTACATGCCGGCCATGTCCGACGAAACCATCATTGTGCGGGAGCAGGGGACGATCTTCCTCGGTGGGCCGCCCCTCGTCAAAGCGGCGATCGGCGAGGTGGTCAGTGCCGAGGAACTCGGCGGCGGCGATGTGCATACCCGTCTGTCAGGCGTCGCCGATCACCTGGCGCGCGACGACACGCACGCCTTGCGGCTGGCGCGGCAGGCCGTTGCCCATCTCAATATCTCCCAACACACACACGCTGACCTGCAGACACCCGAACCGCCGCAATATGATCCGACAGAGATTCCCGGTGTCGTGCCGACCGATCTCAAGACACCCTACGACATCCGTGAAGTTATCGCCCGGCTGGTCGACGGATCGCGGTTCGACGAATTCAAGGCTCGCTACGGAACCACCCTCGTCTGCGGCTTCGCCCATGTTCACGGCATGCCGGTCGGTCTCATCGGCAACAATGGCGTGCTGTTTTCCGAAAGCGCGTTGAAAGGCGCGCATTTCATCGAACTGTGCTCGCAACGCAAGATTCCGTTGATATTCCTGCAAAACATCACCGGCTTCATGGTCGGGCGTAAATACGAGGCCGGCGGCATCGCCAAGGACGGGGCGAAGATGGTCACGGCAGTCGCCACGACCCAGGTTCCGAAAATCACCATTCTCGTCGGCGGTTCGTTCGGTGCCGGCAACTACGGCATGTGCGGCCGCGCCTACAGTCCGCGGTTTTTGTGGACCTGGCCCAACAGCCGCGTGTCGGTTATGGGCGGGGAGCAGGCGGCCGGCGTGCTGGCCACCGTGAAGCGCGAGGGCATGGAACGTCAGGGCCAAAGCTGGAGCGCCGAGGAGGAGCAGGCCTTCAAGCAGCCGATCCTCGATCAGTTCGAGGCTCAGGGCCACCCGCTCTATGCCTCCGCCCGGCTCTGGGACGACGGCATTATCGATCCGGCCAAGACCCGCGACGTGCTGGCCCTGTCGCTCGCCGTATCGCTCAGCGCGCCGATCGCCGATACGCGGTTCGGCCTCTTCAGGATGTAGGGCAGCGTCATGTTCAACAGGATCCTCATCGCCAACCGGGGAGAGATCGCCTGCCGGGTCATCAAAACAGCCCGCCGCATGGGCGTTCAGACGGTTGCGGTGTTTTCCGACGCCGATCGTCATGCGCTGCATGTCGAGATGGCGGACGAAGCGGTTCATATCGGACCGGCGCCGGTCACCGAGAGCTATCTGAACGGCGAGCGGCTGATCGCTGCAGCAACCGCCGTTTCGGCGGATGCGATCCATCCGGGTTACGGGTTCCTTTCGGAAAATCCGGATTTCGTCGATACCGTCGAAGGCGCCGGACTGACGTTTATCGGGCCCTCCTCCGACGCCATCCGGGCCATGGGCCTCAAGGATGCGGCCAAGACCCTGATGGAAAAAGCCGGCGTGCCGGTGGTTCCCGGATACCATGGTGAGACACAGGACCTGGTGGTGCTTGCCGGCAAGGCCAGCGAAATCGGCTATCCGGTGCTGATCAAAGCCCGCGCCGGCGGCGGCGGCAAAGGCATGCGAAAGGTCGACTCACCGCGCGCATTCGGCGATGCCCTGTCGGCCGCGAAGCGCGAGGCGGAATCGTCCTTCGGCGACGGTCGTGTCCTGGTCGAGAAATTCGTCGCTTCGCCACGGCATATCGAAATCCAGGTGTTCGGCGATGGTTTCGGCAACGTGGTCTATCTGTTCGAACGCGATTGTTCGCTTCAGCGGCGCCACCAGAAGGTGATCGAGGAAGCGCCAGCACCGGGGATGACGCAGGAGATGCGGCAAGCCATGGGGGAGGCGGCCGTGCGCGCGGCCGAGGCCATCGGATACAGCGGCGCCGGGACAGTGGAGTTCATTGTCGACGGCAGCGAAGGTCTGTCACCCGACCGTTTCTACTTCATGGAAATGAACACGCGGCTGCAGGTCGAGCATCCGGTGACCGAAATGATTACGGGCCTCGATCTGGTAGAATGGCAACTGCGCGTCGCCGCCGGCGAGGCTCTGCCGCTGCGCCAGGAAGACCTGGTCATCGACGGCTGGTCCTTCGAGGCGCGGGTCTATGCCGAAGACGCAAAACGCAACTTCCTGCCGGCAACCGGGCGATTGGCGTATCTGCGCTTCCCGGATCAGGGGGCACGGGTCGACTCCGGCGTCCGCGAGGGCGATGAAATCACGCCGTTTTACGATCCGATGATCGCCAAGATCATCACCCACGGTCCGGACCGCGAAACGGCGCTCGGGCGGATAACGGCGGCACTCGACAACACGGTTGCCGTCGGCACCACGACAAATGTCGATTTCCTGCGTGCTCTCTGCCGGCAGCCGGATTTTGCCCGCGGCGACGTCGACACCGGATTGATCGAGCGGGCGCTGCCTGAACTGAACGCCGTCTCGGCGCCCTCCGATATCATCGTCGCGGCTGCCGCACTGGCGACGCTGGGGCTCGATCGGCCCGATCAAGCGGCGACCGATCCGTTCGCAACTCTGGGCCTGTGGTCCCATTGGCTGCCGGCAAAACGGGTGGTGCATCTGGAAGAAGGGGAACGCACGCTCGAATTGGCGGTACACCGTATCGCAGCTTCGCGTTGGACCGTCAGTGCCTATCGACCCGAAACGGGTGTGTTCGGTCCGGTTACGCTCGATCTTTTGCGGTCCCATGATGGTGTCATGACGGTCGAAACCGATGGCAGAGTCTTCGACCTTCTGTGTGTGCGCACCGATAGCAAGCTCGTTGTCGTCAGCGGCGGCCATGCCAACACCTTTTCCCTGCCGGACCTGTCCGGTGAAGACGACGAGGCGGACGCCACCTCCGACAAGCTGTTCGCGCCGATGCCAGGCGTGGTCAAACAGATCGCAGCGCAGCCCGGACAGGCGGTATCCGGGGGCAATACGCTTGTCATCATGGAAGCGATGAAAATGGAACTGTCTCTGGCAGCGCCGCGCGATGGAGTGGTCGCCGAAGTCACCGTTGCCGAGGGTGATCAGGTCAGCGACGGCGATTTGCTGCTTGCCCTGGAGCCCGCCGAGGGTTGAACCGGTTGGGCTTTTTCAGCTGTACACACGTTATTTTCTGAATTTGTTGCATTGTCGTAAGTTTTGCGTAAGCTTTGTTTTATATACACGATATACAGATTCGATTTCCTCCCTAGACTCGGGCTGCCTGACAAGCAGCCTATCTTTTTGCAAGAAATATCAACCTCTTATCGAATAGCTTTCGGCGCTCGGGATATGTTTGTCGTCTCACGCGATTGTCAGTGATTCGCCATCAATTCGCCAAAAGCACGCCACATTCTGTCCTTTTTTGGTCTCGGCGCCGGTCAAATGTCCACGAAATGCTGTGGTCATCCGCGCAGTGATCACGTTTTATATCGATGGTAAATATATTGCGCTATGCGCAGTTTATTGTGTTGCGATGACCTTCGGTACGCCGTGACGCTAACCATGCGGAATACGACAGATGCAGATAGAAGACAGTGCGGAAATCGTTAGACCCGGTGATGTCATCCGTTTCTGGTTTGAGGAACTCGAGCCGAAGGCCTGGTGGAAAAAGAACGAGGATCTTGACCGCGAGATCACCCGGCGGTTTCGGGCGACGCACTTGGCCTTGGCCGGACAAGTTCCAAAAGAGTGGCGGGAGTCCGCTGAAACCACGCTGGCGCTGGTCATCGTTTTCGATCAGTTCCCGCGCAACATGTACCGCGGCACACCGCTTGCATTCGCCACCGATTGTCTCGCGCTGCACGAGGTAAATGTCGCTGTCGAAGCGGGCCTCGACCGGGACGTCGATCGGGAGCGCCGACTGTTCTTTTACATGCCTTTCCAGCATTCGGAGGAACTGAAGGACCAGGACCGCTGTGTGGCACTCGTTTCCGGGCTGGAAAGCGAGGAGTACACGGATTATGCACAGCAGCATCGCGCGGTGATTGCCAAATACAATCGGTTTCCGCATCGCAATGCCATTCTGGCCCGAGAATCGACGGTCGAGGAGGAAGCCTATTTGGCGCAACCTGGTTCTGGCTTCTAGATCCTTTTCGACCTGTGTGGGATATGCCGCACGGTGAGACTACGGCGAGAGCGAGCAAAGCAACTGGGTTTGTTCGCCCAAGCGTCGCCCTGTTGCTGAGAACCCGCGCGCCAGATAGAACCGTTTTGCCGAATCCTCGGCAGTGGAGACATATAGGGACATGTGTCGGCATCCCCATCCGACAGCAGTGTCCTTGGCCGCCATCAAAGCGGCTGTTCCATAGCCTTTGCGTTGATATCCGGCATCTATCATGAAGCGCCACAATTCGGCCGTTCCAGGCGGATCGTCCGGGTCCAGTTCGATCGCGCGGGCGGGATCCACAAGGGCGATCAACCCAATGGCCTCGCCGTGGGCGATGATAACCATTGCCTCGGCACCCGGCTCGTAGGCGACTTCGGCGATGGTGGTGGCGGCGTCCGCGACCAGGTGGCGCTGTGTCTCGCCAACCTGCAATCGCAGGACCGACGGCAGGAGGGATCGGGTCACCGGGATGAGCGTAATCATGGTCGCGTCCTTAAGCGTATTCCTCCCGTGCAGGCTGCGCTTTTGCATCATCGGAGATTCCCGTCAACAAAGCCGAAGCTTGGATCCCGCATTGCCGGCTGGCATCCTGTGATCCAGGTCAAATACCATGCCAAGCGACGAAACAGTCCGATAATCGGCTGTCGTTGTCCTTGGATGCGATCAGGATAGGACACAATGCCGTCGGTCACGCTGCAACCCGTTGTTCCAACACAACACCGCGCGCTGGTGCGACGCTGGATAGAGTCGGATCACGTATCCAGGTGGTGGGGCGATCCGGTGCATGGCCTGGCAATGTTCGACGCGACGCCGGCGCACAACCACGCGCTCATCGTGCATGGCGGCAAGCCCGTTGGATACGTTCGATGGGAGACGGTGTCGTTAGAGGCCCTGGCCGCGGTTGGTCTGGTAGGGATCCCTGAGGGATTTATCGACATCGATATCCTGATCGGCGAGCCGAGCAGCGCCGGGATCGGAGTTGGCCCGCGCGCATTGGACGCGCTGTTCGACCATTTTCGCAAAACGACCGAGGCGCCCGTTGCCGGGCTTTGCACGTCGGTCGACAACCATCGCGCAAATGCTGCATTTCGGAAAGCCGGTTGTGAAATCCTGACGCAATACGACGATCCGGACTACGGCCCGAGTTTCGTCTTCATTAAACACCTTCAATAACGGGTTTACAGATTACCTTGACGGCTCGGGGAGAGGCAACCAACTGACCGAAAAGCCGTTATTTGCGTCTGCGCGCTGTTTGACCTATCCACAGGGGTAGGCTAGCGATCGCTGACAGGTTTACACTGTTCGTTGTATATCCGTGCGACAATAGTCCCGAGGGGATTCACTTGAAACCCGACGTCCTGCGTCTGCTGTCATTGGTTCTTTTGGCCCCGGCGCTGGTTCTGGTTGTGACCGCGCTTTCGGTGGCGCAGACCACTGACGCAAACCAGCCGAGACTGGAATCGACCGAGCAGATAGAGGATGCGCGCGAAGCGGTCGAGGCGGCCAGCAACACGGTCAAGGAACTGCAGGCAAGCGATGAGGTTGTCCGTTTCGACGAAGCGTCGCTGGTCGACATCCAACTGCAGCTGGATGACATCATCGATGCGATGGAAACGATCCGCCAGGATCTGCAACCAAGGCTCGATGCCATCACGACGCGCGAGGAGGCGCTGGGTGAACCGCCGGGAGAAAATGACCCGCCGGAACCGGACGGGCTGGTTGCGGAACGGCAATCACTGGCCAATGAAAAGGCGCTGATCAACACGGATATCGGCGCAGCCGCGGCTGTTTCGCGTGATGCCGAAGACCTGGCCCGGTCGGTGAGCGACTATCGGAGTACGCTGTTCCGAGAAGCCCTGCTCGGGCGCGCCGATATTTCCTGGCAGAGCTGGAACGAGGCCAGAGCTGAGATCGTACCCGAGCTGCAGCAAATCGGCACGCGCGTATCCGGATGGGCAAGCTTTACTTGGCGATACAAGCGCGGCGCTTTGGTGGCGGCGGTCGCGTTGACGCTGGCATTGGGGTTGCTGTTCGCCTATGGCGAGCGTCATCTCGCATCCCGTGTACTGAGGCATGATCCGGCAGATGAGAATCCGAGTGCGTTTGAGAGGCACACACTGGCGTTCTGGTCGACACTGCTCCCGGTGGTCGCGCTCGGCGTTTTCGTATCGCTCGCCGCCTTCTTTTTTAACAGTTTCAATCTGCTGCGCGGCGACATTTCGGCGATGCTTGCGCCGATGGTGTACTTCGTTCTTATGGTGTTCTTCGTCAGCCGACTGGCCACCGCTGTGCTGTCACCGGGACAACCGCAATGGCGACTTGTGCCCGTGTCCAACCGCGGCGCTCAGCTGCTTTGGTGGCTGGTGTTTGCGATGGTGTTCGTCAATGCGGGTGATTACCTGGCCGCCAGTATCAGCGATGTCTTGGAGACCCCGTTTGTTCTCATTGTCGTCCAGAGTTTCCTGGCGACGGTCATCATTGGATTCATTCTGATCGTCACGTCTTTTGTTCGTCCGCTCGTCAGCGAGGATGGTGGGCGGAAGGCGTGGCCGGCGACCATCAGAATTCTGCTGCAGGTGTTGGGCTTGGCGCTGATTGTCCTGTCGCTCGCCGGCTATGTCGGATTGGCCCGGTTTGTTGCCACCCAAATCGTTCTCATAGGCTCCCTGCTGGTTACCATCTATATTGGCTTCCTGGCGGCGAGAGCCGTTTCCGAACCGGAACCTTTCGCCGGTTCGGCACTTGGCCAGTTTCTTGCCGACCGTCTCGGCTTCAGTCGAATGGTGGTGGAGCAGTGCGGGTTGTTCTCGGGACTGCTGCTCTATCTGGCCATCCTGGGATTAGGCATTCCAGTGGTTTTTCTGGCCTGGGGCTTTCATCCGGAAGACATTCAAAACTGGGTTCAGGAACGCCTTAGTTCCATCACCATCGGTGACGTGACCATCTCGCTGACC
Organism: Hoeflea sp.; assembly: GCA_965249925.1. Taxonomy (GTDB): domain Bacteria; phylum Pseudomonadota; class Alphaproteobacteria; order Rhizobiales; family Rhizobiaceae; genus Hoeflea_A. The sequence continues at coordinate 7,335,205 of OZ252260.1, read as the reverse complement.
GGGATCCTGCTGGGCATACTACTGTTCGCTGCCGGCTATTTCATCACCCGCTGGTTCCAGAGATGGATTGATGAGAACGTCATGCAGCGCGGCCGTCTGGAGCCGGGCCTGCGCAATTCGATCCGCACGGCCATCGGATACGCCGGCGTCGCCCTGGCAGCCGTCATCGGGCTCAGCGTGGCCGGCCTCAACCTGTCTAACCTGGCTATTGTCGCCGGTGCGTTGTCCGTCGGCATCGGTTTCGGTCTGCAGAACATCGTCAACAATTTCGTTTCCGGTCTGATCCTGCTTGCGGAGCGGCCGTTCAAGGTCGGCGATTGGGTCGTCACCTCATCGACCCAGGGTTTCGTCAAGCATATTTCGGTGCGTGCCACGGAGATCGAGACGTTTCAGCGGCAATCGGTGATGGTGCCCAATTCCGAGCTGATCAACTCTCCCGTCGGCAACTGGACGCACCGCAACCGCCAGGGACGTGTCGATATCGCCATCGGTGTGTCCTACGACTCGGACCCGCGGCGGGTGATCGCGCTCCTGGAGGAGATCGGTCTTTCGAACGACCTGGTACTACGCGACCCGTCGCCGGGGATCATCTTTATGGGCTTCGGCGATTCGTCGTTGGATTTCGAACTCCGCGTCTATCTTCAGGACGTGCTGTCCAGTCTGAGCGTCGGAACCGATCTTCGGTTAAAGATCTTTGAGCGGTTCAAACAAGAAGGGATCGAGATTCCGTTCCCGCAGCGCGACCTGCACATCAAACTACCCTCGGACAGCGACGAATCGGTTGCCGAAACCCTCGACGGCCTCAAATTGTCGACACCGCGGACTCCAAAACCGAAGCGCTACGTCGCCCCCGATTCAGACTGATGCGGATCAGTCGCACAATGGAATCTGGGTCGTTAGATCGGCATTCCGCGTTAGGCGACGCAGATCTACGCCGCGGGTCAGGACGAAATACCCGCCATCCCTTTCGGTGCGCAACAGCGTATCGACGGGCAGCGGCCCAGCCGGCAAAGCGGCCGTCCGGCATCCACCGGACGTCACGGTCAGCTGACCGCCGGTGTCATCCGGATGCTCCTTCCTGCGTTGCCGAACCGTCGTGCGAAATGCTTCGAGTCGCGGCAGGTCGGACTCGGAGATTCGAAATATCTGAGCAGTCTGTGGCAGCGCTCCGGTGTTTTCAGTGGCCGATACGTCTTCCAGCACAAAGGTCTCCTCGACCGAAGGGCCGGCGACCGACGGATTGAGTCCGGCTACGATCACCGCGCTGCCTTCGCGCACGCGCAATCCTTGCGGCATGACGACGGCGACCCGGAGCGCACCGGCATCCACCGTCATGATGTCGAGGTTGCGCAGTTTGGGCAGCGAGGTCAGGGGTACATGGCCGCAGCTCGCAAGTAGAAAAGCGAGTATGGTGATCAAAATAGACCGCATAGCGAGTTCCTTCTTTACAGCAATTTTTTATTGAATTACGTTAAAAAAATACCGATTCAATAGGAGACGGGCATGAATCAGAGAGACATCGGCGTCACGGACGGCTTGGCGCGGGTACGCAGACTGAGCGTCTGGCTGAGCCGGCTGACCAGTTTTGGCATGGTGACCTTCTGCCTGTTCGCCCTGAGCATGGTGGTGCTGCCGGACTGGTTCGACAGCCTGGTCGAGCTCGCCTATCCGCAGGCAACCGTCGCGTCCGGGATAACGGTTTCCAAGCGCACCGTACTGCTGCTCGTGCTTAGCCTGCCGTTGTGCGTGACGCTCTACGGCCTGTGGAACCTGCGCCTGCTGTTTGACGCCTACGCGCGCGGCGAGGTGTTCGCTCCGGCGCCGGCGATCCATATTCGCAACGTCGGCATGTCGATGCTTGTCAATGTGGTGCTGTCCGTCCTCGTTCATTCCATCGGCAGCGTCGTCCTGACCATCGACAACCCGGCCGGGAGCCGTCAATTGACCATCTCGATCTCCAGCGACACCTATCTGCTGTTGCTGATGGGCGGCCTGCTTGTCGTCATCGGCTGGGTGATGCGCGAGGCGGCACGCATCTCGGAAGAAAACAGCCGTTTCGTGTAGGCTGTGTAGGCCCGATGCCAATCGTTGTGCAGTTGGACGTGATGCTGGCGCGCCGAAAGATGCGCTCGCGTGAGCTTTCGGAAAAGGTCGGAATCACCGAGCAGAATATCTCGTTGCTCAAGTCCGGCAAGGTTAAGGGTGTGCGTTTCGAAACACTGGAAAAAATCTGCGAAGCGCTCGACTGCCAGCCCGGAGATCTCTTCGAATACCGTAAGGATCCCGAGTGACACGATGCCTATGCGGGGAAGAAACAGGCAACCCTCGTGTCGCCGACCGCAGTGAGCTCAGGCTGCGATTGGCGGCAGATATCCTGGGCCTTCGGACAGCGGCCGGCAAAGGCGCAACCGGGCGGCAGGTTCACCGGGCTCGGAGGATCACCGGACACCGTCAAAGGCCGCACATAGCCCTTGGATTTGCGCCGCGACAGTGACGGGGCAGCCGACAGCAATGCCGCGGTGTATGGATGTCGCGGCGTGTCGAACAGCGCCTTCCGCGGTGCCGTTTCGACGATCTTGCCCAGATACATGACCGCGACGTCGTCGCATACGTGGCGCACTACCCCGAGATCGTGGCTGATGAACAGGTAGGAGAGTCCCAATTCCTCCTGCAGTCGACGCAACAGGTTGAGGATCTGCGCCTGGATCGCCATGTCCAGGGCGCTTACCGGCTCGTCGCAGACCAGCAGTTTCGGGTGCGTGGACAGCGCCCGCGCAATCGATATGCGTTGCCGCTGGCCGCCGGAGAACTGATGCGGGAACAGGCTCATCTGGTCGGGTCGCAGACCGACGAGTCCGAACAGTTCGCGCACCCGTTCCCGGCGTTCCGCCGGGTCGCCGATCTGCATCAGGTCGAGCGGTTCGCGCACGATGTCCGCCACCCGGGCCCGCGGGTTGAGCGAGGAATAGGGATCCTGGAAGATGAGTTGCATGTCGCGGCGCCGACGGCGCATCGCCTCGTCGTCCAGTTGCAGCAGGTCTTCGCCGTCGAACAGCACCTTGCCGCCGGCGGCGTTGACGAGACGAATGGTCGCCATGGCGGTGGTGGTTTTGCCGGATCCGCTTTCGCCGACAATGCCGAGCGCCCGCCCAGGCTGCAACGTGAAGCTGACTTGCCGGACAGCCTCCAGGTGCGGGCGAGGTCCGAACCAGTCCTGCCGCGGCATGGCGAAACGAACGGTCAGGTCCTGGACGTCCAGAAGCGCGCTCAAATGCGACCCTCCTCAACGGCGTGGCAGGCGACCGGGTGGCGTGCTGCGGACCGCAACAGCGGCTTCTCACGGTCGCAACGGTCGTTCCTGTAGGCACAGCGGTCGGCGAAGCCACAGCCAGCGCCAAGCAGATGCAACGGCGGAACGACGCCCGGAATCTCCTGCAGCTTCGCGTCGTCGTCTTCCTTGCCAAGGGTTGGTATGCAGGCGATCAGGCCGCGCGAATAGGGGTGCTGCGGATGATCGAGGACGTCGTCGGCGCTGCCTTCCTCGATAACCCGGCCGGCATACATCACCGCGACGCGATCCGCCATTTCGGATATGGCGCCCATATCGTGGGTGATCAGGACGATCGCGGCTCCGAAATCGCGCTGAATCTCGTTGAGCAGATCGAAGATCTGCGCCTGAACCGTCACGTCCAGCGCGGTTGTCGGCTCGTCGGCGATCAACACCTTCGGCCGGCAGGAGACCGCCATGGCGATCATCACCCTCTGCCGCATGCCGCCGGACAGTTGATGCGGGTAGTCCCTGGCGCGCAGCCCGGGTTCGGGAATGCCGACCCGTTCCAGCAGTGCTGTGGCGTCTTTCAGCGCCTGCTCGCGCGTGGTGTTCTGATGCAGCATGATGGCTTCGGCGATTTGCTCGCCGACGGTGAAGACCGGATTGAGCGAGGTCATCGGCTCCTGGAAGATCATCGCCACATCGGCCCCGCGCACCGCCCGCATGCGCGCAGCGGAGGCGGTTGTCAGTTCTTCGCCTTGCAACCGGATGAAACCACCATCGATCCGGCCAGGCGGCGTCGGGATGAGTCCCATGACCGACAGCGCGGTAATGGACTTTCCGCAACCGCTCTCGCCAACGACACCAAGAGTCTCGCCGGCTTCGACATGCAACGATACCCCATCGAGGGCGGTGACCCGGCCGTAGCGCGTCCTGAAGGTGACGCGCAGGTCGTCGATCTCGAGCAACCCGTTCATCTTTCGCGAAGCCTTGGATTAAAGGCATCGTTGAGACCGTCGCCGATGAGGCTGACGGCAAACACGGTGAGGAAAATGGCCAGTCCCGGGAAGGTTACCGGCCACCAGGCGTCGAGAATATACTCGCGGTTAGCGCCGATCATCAGGCCCCAGCTCATGGTGTTGGGATCGCCGAGGCCGAGGAAAGATAAGCCGGCCTCGAACAGGATCGCGACTCCAATGGTCAGCGTCGCCGACACGATCAGCGGCGGAGCGGCGTTTGGCAGGATCACCCGCCAGATGATGCGCATGCGGCGGGCCCCGATGGCGCGCGCCGCGGTGACGTATTCCAGTTCCTTGATCTTGAGAAACTCGGCACGTGCCAGGCGCGCCGTCTGCGGCCAGCTGACCACGCCGATCGCCAGCGCGATGGTCACCGGAGACGGTGAGAACAGGGTGACAAGCACCATGGCGAAAAGCAGGGCCGGCAGCACCTGGAAAAACTCCGTGATGCGCATCAGCAGATTGTCGATCCAGCCGCCGAAAAAACCGGCGAGCGAACCGAACGTGATGCCGATCACCATGGTGATGGCCGCGGCCGCGGCACCGACGGCCAGCGTGGGGGCGCCGCCGGTCAGCATGCCGGCGACGACGTTGCGGCCGAGATAGTCGGTACCAAGGGGAAAATCGGGTTCCACACCCGGCGGTTCATGCGGGGCCCAGACGATCTCGAAAGCGTCGCCGGTATAGAATAGCTGGCCATAGAGGGTAGCACCGATAATCACCAGGAGAATAAGGACGCCGATCAGAGCCGGAACGTTCCTGCGGAACATCCGCCATGCCTCCAGCATCGGGCTCTGGGCTTGGTGGTCGGTCAATGCTTTTCCCTCAATCGCGGATCAGCCAGGCGGTAGGAGAGGTCGGTCAACAGGTTGGCGACGACAACCATCGCCGATGCGAAGAACAGCACGCCCATGATAGTCGGGTAATCGCGACGCAGGATGCTGTCGAAGGCCAGGCGCCCCATGCCCGGCCAGTTGAAGACGGTCTCCACCAGCAGCGCGCCGGAGATGAGATTGCCAAACTGCAGACCGGCAACCGTCAGGATCGGCAGCGCGGCGTTGCGCAGTGCATGCTTGAACAGAACAGACCGTTCGGAGGCGCCCTTGGCGCGTGCGGTGCGGATGTAATCGGAGCCCAAGACTTCCAGCATCGATGCTCGCGACAGGCGCGCATATTGTGCCAGATAGATGATGGCCAACGTGAAGGCCGGCAGCACAAGATGGTGGGCGACATCCAGCACCTTCACCGGAAAGGACGCATCGCGCAGCCGCACCGATGTCATGCCTTCCACCGGAAACAGCGGAAACACCGATGCAAACAGGATAATCAGCATGATACCGGTCCAGAAAACCGGTACGGCGTATCCAACCGTCGCGAAGACCGACACGAAGGCCGATGTCGGGCCGTTGGGTTTGCGCGCCGCAACCACGCCCAGGAAAACGCCCAGCAGTATCGACAGAGCGAGAGCCGTGAGCACCAGCAGGATAGTCGGTCCGATGCGCAGGCTGATGAGCCGGGTGACCGATTGGTCGAAAAAGAACGATTTGCCGAGGTCGCCGGTCGCCACGTTGGACAAATAGATCCAGAGCTGCACCAGCAGAGGTTTGTCGAGTCCGTATTCACGCCGGATCGAGTCGAGCATCTCCTCTGTGGCGCCACCCATCTCGCCGGCGATGACCACGGCAGGGTCACCGGGTGCGAGGCGGATCAGAAAGAAATTCAGAACCACCACGCCAAGCATCAGGAGCAAGCCGTAGAAAAGGCGTTTGAGAACGTAGCGGGCGTCCATAGCGCGATCCGTCTGCTCGGGGACCGCCCGAGGGCGGCCCCGTCAGGTTAACGGATTACTTGTCTTCGGCCCAGTAGACGGTGTCCATGGGGTGCATGGTGCCCCAGATGCCCGACGGAGCGCCGGAAAGGCGTTTGTCGTAAGCCGTGTGGTAGGGCAGGGTGTTGATCCAGTAAATCGGCAGATCCTCGGCGACGATCTGCTGGAATTGCGCATACAGTGCCTTGCGCTTCTCAGGATCGGTTTCGACTGCGGCTTCGCCGAGAATACGGTCCACCTCGGGATTGTTGTATTGCTGGGTGTTGGACCAGATGACACCCTTCTTGATGTTGGAGCCAAGATAGGTGCGGTGGACACCGATGACCGGATCGCCCCAGTTGAAGACGACATCCATGGTCAGATCGAAATCGTGACCGGACACGCGGCCGGCCCAGGTCGGGAAATCCGGAGCGGCACGCACCGTCACGTCGATACCGATCTTCTTCAGCTGCGATTTCAGGTACTCGGCTATGTTTTTCTGCTGCTCGGCCGGACCTGGGATGTAATCGACCGTCAGTTCCATGCCGTCACCAAAGCCGGCCTCCGCCATCAGTGCGTTGGCCTTGTCGATATCGACGTCGTAGGCCGGAATCGTCTCGTCAAAGAAGGGTGAGCTTTCGACGATCGGACCGCGCTGCGGCGCCGACACGCCGCGATGCAACGCTTTGGTGATGAAGTCGCGGTCGACCGCATAGGCAATGGCCTGACGCACGCGGGGATCGGACAATTTTGGCGATGCGGTGTTGAAGGCCAGCCAGTTGATCGGACCAACGGCGGCGTAGCCGTCTGTCGTGATGTCCAGATGATCGACCTTCTCCAGCCGCCGGATTTCCTGGCTACCGGCCATGAACGGGTACATGTCGGCTTCACCGTTTTCCATGGCAATGAGAAGCGCCGACGGGTCCTTGATGATGCGGATGATGATCTCGTCCAGCATCGGCCGGCCTTCAATGAAGAAATTGGGATTCTTCTTCAGGACAACCGCCTCGCCGGGTGTGAACTCTTCCAGCATGAAAGGCCCTGAACCGACCGGATTGGAATTGGCCGGATGGCTTTTCGGATCCTGACCGTCGCCATAAATGTGCTTCGGCAGCACCGGCGCCAGTGCCGGTGACAGCGCCAACAGCAGCGCCGGGTGCGGTTGGCTCAGATTGATGATCGCCGTATGCGGATCGGGCGTATCGATCGATTCGACCGGCGCGAACATCGACCTGAAGGGGTGGTTTTCCTTGGTGGTCATGATCGAGAAGGCGACATCCTCGGAGGTGACCGGCTTGCCGTCGTGGAACGTTGCGTCCTTAACCAGGTTCAGGGTCACCTGGCGGCCGTCCTCGGAGGTCGACCAGCTTTCCGCCAGATAGGGTTGCGGATCCCAGTTCTCGTCATAGCGCAGCGGCGAGGCGAAAATCTGCGTCGACGGCACGGCCGTTGCAATGCCGGATTGCACAGCGCCATTCAGGTGACGCGGCACCTGTGTCGAGGCGATTACCAGTGTGCCGCCATCGGCCAGTGCCGGGGCGGTGAGCGTGGCAGCCCACAACGCGGCGGCGCCGACAATACGCGTTAAGTGCTTCATCGTGTTCTCCCTGGGCTTTTTTTGCGATTTCAACAGGCTAAACCGACTGAAAAACACAGAAAACAGTGTTTTGCGAAATCAAACCTCTATTTTTTGATGGTTTCGTCGTTCGGTGTCAGCACCAGATCGTCGAAGGCTCCCGAGGCGGTCAGATCGCCGCCGATCTCCAGGACCGCCTTGACAATCGTTGAGCGGCTTGAAGCCTTGGTATAGGCGATGCCGAAATACGGTGCGTCAAGGTCTCCGGTGATCGGCCGGCTTACGTAGCCGCTTTGGCCGAGGCGGTCATTGGGGCCGCAGATGTTCAGAATGGAGTAGCCGAAATTGGCAGCCACAAGACCGCGCAGAACGCTTGAGGATTTGGTCGAGTGCGCGATCCTCGGTTCCAGGCCCTGATCGCGGAATATCTGGCTGAAGTAGCTGCGGGTGGCCGGCAGATCGAGCATGATCATCGGCAGGTCGGCAAGGTCGCGAATCGAAACCTTGGAGCGCGCGGCCAATGGGGAACTCTCCGGCAGCAGGGCGTAGGGTCGTGCGCGAAACATCGGCATGAAGGGCATGCCGGATGGGGTGACACGGCGATAGGTCAAGGCCACGTCGACCAGACCGCCCTGTAGGAACCCCACCATGGCCTCCAGATCGCCCTCCTTCAGATCGACGCGGATTGCCGGATAATCAAGCGCGACGCGGTTCAACAGGCGTGGCAGCATATAGGGGGCAGTTGGCGCATAGCAGCCCATGCGCAGTGTACCGATCGGGTCGCCGGCCAGCGACAGGAGGTCGGATTCGAAGATGCGTGTTTGTTCGAGATATTGCGCAACCCGGGCACCGACAGTTCGGCCGGCACGGGTCGGCTGGATGCCCTTTGCCGGCATGCGGCGAAACAGATCGAAACCGAGCGACCGTTCGATCACATCGATCGCGGCGGTGATCGACGACTGGGAGATGTTCATCTCGCTCGCCGCCTTGGCGATCGAACCGCTGCGGAAGGCCGCTTCGAAATAGCGGAGCTGTTTGAGCGTAAAGCGCATCCATTCCCCTAAAAAACCGAGGCTTGGCTGATGCTAAATCCATTTTTCCTATTTTTGAAGCTGGTGTAGGCATGGACGGCGGAGGAACGCAGAGCGATGTCCCAAACAACTGTTTTTAAAGCTAAAAACATCATAACCATGGATCCGAACCGACCACGGGCGACGCATGTCGCGGTGCGTGATGGTCTGATTTTGGCGGTCGGTGACGCCGATTGCGCTGATCCATGGGGGGGTGGACAGAGGGATGATCGGCTGGCCGATGCCGTTCTGATGCCGGGTTTTGTCGAGGGTCATGCGCACATGATGGCCGGCTCGATCTGGAACTATGCCTATGCCGGTTACCACGACCGTATCGATCCGGATGGTCGCCTGTGGAGGGGCATGACCGACATCGAAGCCGTGATTGCCGGGTTGAGAACCTATCAAGCCGCGCTGACACCGAGCGAGCCGTTGGTGGGCTGGGGATTCGATCCGATCTTTCTACCGACCGAACGCCTCAACCGGCATCATCTCGACGCGATCAGCAGGGAACGGCCGATCGCCGTCATCTATTCGAACTTCCATCTGATGTGCGTCAATTCGAAGGCCCTGGAGTTGGCCCAGTACACCCGCGAGACGAATGTCGAAGGCGTCGTCAAGGACGACCGGGGCGAACCGCTCGGCGAACTCCAGGAAATGGCAGCGATGTTTCCGATCATGCGGCGCCTCGGCATCGACTTGCGCGATCTCGCGCGCACGGAGCAATCGATCAGGAGCTATGCCAAGGTGGCCCGCCGGGCCGGTGTCACCACGCTGACGGACCTGTTCTCGACGCTGGAGGAAGAGGACGTGGACAGTATGGCCGCGATCACCGGCGAGGCGGGTTTTCCAGTCCGCATCGTGCCGGCGATCGGTGCTTTGTCGGTGGCACCGGCAGAGATCACGGAACGCGCGCTGAGGCTCAGAAAGCGGTCCACCGACCGGCTGCGTCTGGGTGCCGTCAAACTGATGACCGACGGATCGATTCAGGGTTATACGGCACGCGTGAAATGGCCGCATTACATCACCGGGCACACCAATGGGATCTGGAACACGGCTCCGGAGCAGATTTTTGAACTGTGCGACATTCTGCATGGGGCGGGCGTGCAGATGCATATCCATACCAATGGAGATGAGGCGTCGGCCGTGGCCATCGATGCGCTGGAGGCGGCGATGCGCAATCACGCCTGGCCGGATCACCGCCACGTCCTCCAGCACTGCCAGATGATGGGTGCCGATCAGTTCCGCCGCTGCGCCGCCATGGGCATCTGCACAAATATATTCGCCAACCACATCTATTACTTCGGCGATCAGCATGCTGCGCTGACCATCGGCGACGAACGGGCCGGCCGCATGGACGCCTGTCGCACGGCGCTCGACGAAGGGGTGCGGATGACCATCCACTCAGACGCTCCGGTAACACCGCTCGGGCCCTTGTTTACGGCGTGGTGCGCCGTCAACCGGCAAACCATGAGTGGTCGCTGCCTGGGCCCGGAACAGCGTATAACCGTGGAAGAGGCGCTTCGAGCCATAACGCTGGGGGCTGCCTACACGCTGAAGCTGGATGGGGAAATCGGCTCCATCGAATGCGGAAAGAAAGCGGATTTTGCTATTCTTGGCGACGATCCCACGACGGTCCATCCGTCTGAGGTGAAAGATGTTGCGGTTCTCGGCACGGCAATCGGAGGTGAGGTGACCCTGCTATGAGCTTGGCAGCGCTGCCGGTGACCGTCGTTGGCGGGTATCTGGGTTCCGGCAAGACCACTCTGATCAACCGTCTGCTGCGCGAGGCCGACGGGCGCAGGATCATGGTCCTGGTCAACGATTTCGGCGATATCAATATCGATGCGGAGCTGCTGGAATCGCGATCCGAGGATACGATTGCACTGACCAACGGTTGCGTGTGCTGCACGATGGGCGGCGATCTGTTCATGGCCCTCGGCGACGCGCTCGACCGGCGGCCGAGACCCGACGTTCTGGTGATCGAAGCCAGCGGTGTCGCCGATCCGCGGCGCATTGCCGAGGCGGCCAAAGCCGAGCCGGATCTGGTTTATGGCGGCATTGTCACGCTGGTCGATTCGGTGAATTTCGAAATGCTGGCCGGAGATTCGCTGATCGGCCGGCAGGTTCGGGACCAGATTGCCTGCGCCGATCTGCTCGCCGTCAGCAAATGTGAGTCGATCGCTCCGGAGCTAGAGGCGGCGCTTGGCGCTCTCGCCTCGAGTCCGGCGATTTGCGTCAATGCTTCGGAGGCCTTGGCAGACGTCCTGCTGACGCCATCCGGATCGCCTCAGACAGCCCTTCCGGCCGGCGCCCACGGTCATTTTGGCGATTGGAGCTACCGCGGTGCGGCTGCCTTTTCCCGGGACGCGCTTTTCAGCAAGTTGTCCAATCCGCCGTCCGGGGCGTTCCGCATTAAAGGATTTGTCCGTGGGCCCGAAAATGCAGCGTGGGAGGTCCATGTGGTCGGCGAAACGGTCGACATTCGATCTTGCGAAGCACGGGATGAAACCAAGATCGTCGTCATCGGTCCGCTGCCGGGCTTTGACCCGGTGGTGGCGGAGCAATGGTGGAACGAAGGGTAGAGCTTCTGGTCCTTCATCCACATACAACCAAGACTTTGCAAAGATAGGGATCGATTGGCTCCCGATCCGCATGATTGAAGCCATTTGCAGATCTCTTCATACAATCAGGGCGTGCGTTCTGGATTAACCATTTGTTAAGATCAGTCTGGAAAATTCCGCCGATTTGTCGTCCTAGTTCATCCTTATTCGAGTGTTATGCGGACACAAGGGCGCATCCGAAACAAGATGCGGGTGACGGCAACGATGGACGGGCAGGTTACGGAAACGGCGGTTAACGTCGACAGGCCGCTTTGCGTGGACCTCGACGGAACGCTGGTGGCGACCGATACGCTGTGGGAGAGCGTGCTCCACTTGGTGCTGCGTAATCCTCTGATGGTGCTTGTCGTGATCCGATGGGCCCTGCAGGGTAAGGCGACGCTCAAGCAGGCGGTGGCGGAACGGGTCCGGCGGGATCCATCAACCTGGCCCTACCGGCCCGATGTGATCGACTATCTGAAAAGCCAGAAACGCGCTGGTCGGCGACTGGTTCTGGCGACCGGCGCACCAGCCGAAGTGGCGAATGGCATTGCCCGGCATCTGGACCTGTTCGACGACGTCTTCTGCACAAACGGCGACGTCAACCTGACCGCGACCGACAAACGCGACCTGTTGGTGGAACGCTTCGGACAGGGCGGCTTTGACTATGTCGGAGACAGCCGTGACGATATCCCCGTTTTTGAAGCGGCACACACGTCGCTTGTTATTGCCCCGGATGCGGCTGCCAGCCGGTGGCAGCAAAAGACCGGCGCCGAGCGTTTGCTGCAGCCAAAAGGCGGCATCCGAACGGTCCTGAAGGCTATCCGGGTTCACCAGTGGCTGAAGAACTCGCTGCTGGTGGTGCCGGTCATCCTCAACCATGAGGTATTGAACGCCGGAATGGTGCTTGCGGTGCTGGCGGCGTTCTTGTCGTTCTCCTTCACCGCGTCGTCGGTTTATGTCCTCAACGATCTGGTGGACCTCGAGAATGACCGACGCCACTACCGGAAGAAACGGCGTCCCTTCGCCAGTGGCCAGTTATCTATCCCGAGTGGAATTGCACTGGGTGGCGGTCTGCTGCTGGCTTCACTGTGCATCGCCGCCTTTCTGCCGCCAATGTTCCTGGGCGTGCTTCTGCTCTACATCGTGACGACCACCGCCTACTCCTTCTACCTCAAGCGCAAGCTTTTGGTGGATGTTTTCACGCTCGCAGGCCTGTTCACCCTGCGCATCATTGCCGGGGCGGCGGCGTGCGGGGTCGACCTGTCTTTCTGGCTGCTCGCCTTCTCGATCTTCTTCTTTCTGTCGCTGGCTCTCGTCAAACGCTACGTGGAACTGCAGGAACTGGCGGATGAGGACGGCTCCAAGCAACTCGGCCGCGGCTACTACGCCGTCGATTTCGAGATGATCGGCCAGGCCGGCATTGCGTCGGCCTTCGGCGCAGCGCTTGTCCTGGCACTCTACGTCCACAGTGACGAGGTGCAGGAGATGTATGCGACACCAGCGCTGCTGTGGCCGCTGTGTCCGCTGATCCTCTACATGTTGCTGCGCATCTGGATGCTGGCGCGCCGGGGTCATATGGAGGACGACCCGGTGGTGTTCATCATCAGTGACTGGCGCAGTCAACTGTGTACGGTTGTCGGTGCGACGCTGGTGCTGCTGGCTGCGGTAGCGCAGCTATGAGTTACGACAGCTGGGGCAGGATCGACGTCAAGGCCCGAAGAGCGCAGCCTGCCATGGATCTGCAGGCCAACCCCTTTTCCGGCGACGATGGATGGCTGCCTTTCGGAAACGGTCGGTCCTACGGGGATTCCTGCCACAATGATAGCGGCACACTCGTTGATTGCCGGTCAAGCGCTCAGATTGTCGATTTCGATCCGCAATCCGGCGCACTGCGTTGTGAAGCCGGCCTGCTGCTCGCAGATCTGCTGGCTTTCGCTCTGCCACGCGGTTTTTTCTGCCGGTAACGCCAGGCACTCGTTATGTCACCGTTGGCGGGGCGATCGCCAATGATGTGCACGGCAAGAATCATCACATTCGCGGCACGTTCGGTGCCCACGTTGTCAGCTTTGAGTTGATGCGCAGCCACGGCGAGGTGATCAGCTGCTCGCCGGAAGTGAACAGTGCCTATTATGCGGCGACCATTGGCGGCATGGGCCTGACAGGCGTAATTACCGAAGCGACCATAAGGCTGATGCGGGTCAAGAGTCCGGATATCCGACAGAGGACGCTGCGCTTCGATCATATCGACGACTTTTTCGCACACTGCGACGACTTCGACCGCTCGCACGAATATGCGGTGGCATGGATCGATCAGTTGGCCCGCGGCAAACGATTTGGCCGCGGCATTCTGATCGGTGGCGATCATGCTGAAGACGATCGTCCGCCGGCTGCCGTTCGCGATCGTGAGATGCTGTCGATACCGTTTACACCGCCGATCAGTCTGATCAATCGAACGTCGCTCAGCCTCTTTAACGCGATCTATTTCCGCAAGGAAAAGCCCGGCGAATCGGTTCGCGTTGTTCCGTGGAGCAGCTTTTTCTATCCGCTTGACGCAATCGGTCACTGGAACCGGCTCTACGGTCCGCGCGGACTGTACCAGCACCAGAGCGTCTACCCGACACACAAGGGTCACGAAACAACCGTGCGGCTGATGGAATGCGCCCAGCAATATGGGCACGCGTCTTTTCTGACCGTGCTCAAGCGTTTCGGCACGGCCTTCTCACCAGGATTGCTGTCGTTTCCGCGGCCCGGGTTCACGCTGACCCTGGATTTCTCCAATCAGGGCGCGTCGACATTGCGCATGCTCGATGCGCTGGATGAGATCGTCCTTGAACAGGGCGGTGCCATCAATCCCTACAAGGATGCGCGAATGCAACCGGACACCTTCCGGGCCTCGTTTCCGAACTGGCGCGACCTGGAGGCGAGACGCGATCCGGCGATGATGTCGGACTTCTGGCGGCGCACCGCCATGCGCTGCGCCCATCAAACGGTCGCAGCATAGTATTTGCAATTTTGGAGGTTTGCGCAGGGATCCCTTTACCCTGTCAATTCACCAAATTCAGAGTTTTGGCTGTTATCAAAAGGGCTGATCGGGAAAGCGTGATGACCTACATACCGTTTATTCTTTTTACCGTGCTGACCAACGCGGCCGCGCAACTGCTGCTCAAGCAGGGCATGCTCAGTCTCGGGCCGCTGGATTTTGCCGGGGAGAATGTGTTCCTGAAGTCACTTCAGATTGTTTTCAACCCGTGGGTGTTTGCCGGACTGACGACATTCGTCATTTCCATGGCATCGCACCTCTACGTCTTGTCGAAGGTTGAACTGTCCTTCGCCTATCCGTTTTTGAGCCTGGCCTACGTCGCAGTGGCGGTCTTTGCCTATTTTGTTTTCAAGGAAGACCTCAATGCCTGGCGTATCGCCGGGATCGCCTTCATCTGCGTCGGCACGGTCCTGATCGCGCAGTCGGGACGCAATGACCCCCGGGAGATTGCCGGGATGGACAAACAAACAGAATTCAAAGTCAGCGAGCTAAGCAAATGAAACACATACTCTTCGGTGGCGACGGCTTCGTCGGCCGTCAACTGGCGGCCAAACTTATTCGCGACGGCGAGCAGGTCGTCGTGGCCGATATCGCCAAGGGTGACGTGCCGCATTACGGCAAATGCCAGTTCGTCGAAGTTGATGTGACCGACAAAGCCGCTTTCGAAGGCCTGGATGCAGCCGCCGAGGACATGGTCTACAACCTGTCGGCCAAGATGCTGTCGCCGTTGCAGGTGCGCGCCAAGCGACACGACTTTTTCTGGCCGGTCAACTACTACGGCACCCAGAACATCATCGACTGGATGGCCTCCAAGGACCTCACCCGGTTGGTGCATTACACGACCGACATGGTCTACGGACACACCTTCACCTTTCCACAGACGGAGGAGCATCCGGCTAATCCCCTGGGCGAGTACGGCCTGTCGAAATGGAAAACCGAAGAGCTGGCCGCCATTTGGCGCGAGCGCGGCATGCGAATTTCGATCTTTCGTCCGCGTTTGATCATCGGCCCTGGTCGGCTTGGTATCCTGTCGAAGCTTTTCAAGTTGGTGGACTATAACCTTCCGGTGCCGATGATCGGCTCCGGTCGCAATCCCTACCAGTTCATATCGGTATTCGACTGTGCCGAGGCGGCGCGTCTCGCCTGGAAGGCCGGTGTGCCCAACGAAGCCTACAATCTGGGCTCCGACGACCCGCCTCCGGTGCGCAAGCTGTTGGGCGACCTCATCCGCCACGCCGGTTCCAGATCGTTTCTGCTGCCGACGCCGGCCTGGGCGGTCAAACGCACGCTCGACCTGTTCGATCTCGTCAATCTGCCGATCATGGATCCGGAGCAGTATCTGATTGCCGACGAGATGTGCATCCTGGACTGCAGCAAAGCCAAGCAACAGCTTGGTTGGAAACCTGAATATCGCGATGAAGACATGCTGATATCAGCCTATGACGAATACCGGCGGGCACGGTCTCGCGACCGTCAGGTGGCGAAGACGATTGGCGAACGATCCAGCAAGGGAAGCGCATCATGAACGTGTGGACATCGGAACCCGAAGAGCGCGAGACGCTTGACGTGCCTGCCGTGAAAAAACCCGATCTGCTCACCGTCGAGGACGCCAAGGCACTCGATGTGGACCGGATGACCGACTACTTCAAGGCGCATCTCAATCCGGGACAGCTGCATTTCATGAAGCTGCTCGGGTTCAATAAAGTCAAGATCGAGCGTGCCGAGGGCATGTATTACATCGACCAGAACGGTCGAAAGATCCTGGATTTTTTCGGCGGGTTCGGGTCGCTGGCGTTCGGTCACAACCACCCGCGCATCCTGGCCGCACGCAAGGCGTTCCAGGATGAAAAGCGCCACGAGATCGCCATGGCCTTCGTCTCGCAATATGCGGCGGCGCTGGCCAAGAATCTGGCGGCGATTTCGCCGGGCGATCTCGACATGGTGTTTCTTGGCTCGTCCGGCTCGGAAGCCATGGAAGCGGCCGTCAAGGTTGCCGAACGGGCCGCAGGGCCCGAGCGGAGTCGCATCGTCTATGCGGAGAACTCGTTTCACGGAAAGACCAAGGGCGTGTTGTCCCTGACGGATTCGCCCCTTTATCGTGGCCAGTTTCGCCTGGTCGACGATACGGTACGCGTCCCTTTTGGCGATATC
Organism: Hoeflea sp.; assembly: GCA_965249925.1. Lineage (GTDB taxonomy): Bacteria > Pseudomonadota > Alphaproteobacteria > Rhizobiales > Rhizobiaceae > Hoeflea_A. Next base: position 7,318,668 of record OZ252260.1, on the reverse strand, counting down.
GATGCCATTCGCAACGCCTTCGAGGCCGATCCGGGTATCGGTGTTATCGTGCTGGAGACCATCCAGGGGGGTGGCGGCATCATCACCGCACCGCCAGAGTTCTGGCAGCAGCTGCGCGCGCTGTGCGACAAGCACAAGGTGCTGTGGGTGGCCGACGAGGTGCAGTGCGGCATGGGCCGTTCGGGGCGCTTCTACGCCTTCGAACACGCCGGCGTCGTGCCCGACGTGACGGCGCTGGCCAAATCGCTCGGCGGCGGCAAATGCGCCATGGCGGCGATGATCGCCAAGCGCGACGTCTACATGAAAGCCTATGGCAAGCCAAGCACGGCGCTGATACATGGTCCCGCGACCTTCGGCGGCATCGGCGAGGCCTGTATTACGGCTATCGAGGGTCTCAACATCCTTTATGATGAACACCTCATCGACAATGCCGCACAGCAGGGCGCCTATCTGATCAAACGGTTGGAGGCGTTGCAGGCCAAGTATCCGAAAATCATCAAGGATGTGCGCGGCCAGGGCCTGATGGTCGGTCTGGAGCTGCAGGATTTCAGCCAGACCATGCCGATGGTTGTGCGTCCGATCCTGTCGATGATGGACGAAAAGCTGAAGGGGTCGCTGGCAGGGTTCATCGGAGCCCTGCTGCTGCGCGACTACGACACGCTGGTGGCGTTTACCGAATACAACCGCAACGTCCTTCGCCTCGAACCGCCGCTGATCTGCCAGAAACAGGATGTCGACCGCTTCGTCGACAATCTCGACGACCTGCTGTCGCGCGGTGTCGTCACCATCGTCAAGGATTTCGTGGCGAGCCAGGTCAAGTAGGGCTCAACGAGCACCACTGATTACTGAGAGCCGTCGGCGTCGATATAGGCGTCGAAACAGGGGGTCAGTTCGATCTTCTGTTTTCCCACGAGTGCCGGCCGATAGAATTCCAGCAGCGCCTGCTGACCGGAGGTCATCGGGCATCGGCGGTAAACGATGAGGTCGCTGTTGTTCACCGCTTCGATGGCCCGCGGGTCCGGGACACCCAATGTCCGGAACGGATCTGCCGCGATCCCCACATAGCGCGGCGCGTTGCGATCCATCAGGTAGGGCAGGATGTTGGTGAAGTCGATCGACATGATTGTCTCGAAGGTCACCCCGTGCTCGGATTCGTGGGCTCTTATGGCGTCGATCAGGTCGTCATGGATCTGCAACCACAGCACCTGGAAGCTGGGGATCGAATAGAGAATGAACGATATCAGTTCGCCGCGTGCGGCCAGAGCGGCGATCGCCTCCTCGTTGTCCTTGTAGAACTGTTCGGTTTCCTCCGCCCGCTTCATGAACACCGGTTTGGCGGACACCTGGCCCAGATTGCGCAGGTTGCGGTTTTCGATCGCTTCGTAGGTCGGTGCCACGGCCACGGCGCGACCAGCCTTGTGCAGGACGCTGACGATCGACGGCACACAAACGAATGCGATCAACACAAGAAGGATGCTGCGCCGTGGTTCCTCCACGGGCTGTCGCCGGAGCCAGATAAACAGCAGGCCGGGCCATAGCAGGATGAAACCGTGGCTGCCGGTGTTCTGGGTTTCGAAAAACAAACCGGCGAACAGCAGCACGCCCAACCACAACCAGTCCCGATCGAAGACGCGCGTCAGCGCGTTGGCGTCCGCATCGTGGGCCGTGCCGTGGCTGAACTCGTCGTAAAGCAGGTACAAGAGCGCAATGCCGCCCATGGCGATGACACCGATATGCAATGACGTGGCGGTCAGGAAACGCGATGTTATGTAGCCGGTGTTCGACGTGGCCAGTGTGATGATCGCCTGCGCGTAGGCACTGGTCATGCCGGTCAGAGCCTCCAACAAAGCCAGCGCCGCGAAAAACACCACGGCCGTGACGATCGCCTGGCGGATCGTAACGAGGCCGCAAAGCAGCGCGAAAGCCAGGACCAGGCCGCCGCTGAGAAAGGCCGTTATCTTGGTAAGAAACAGCGCCACCACGAGAATGCAGAGCAGGACGGTCTTGATTGCGTTTCCGCGCACGAAAAAGACCGTCGCCGTGGTCAGGTAAAGAAGGTGTGCCGCATGGCGATTGTAGATCCCGAAACCATCGACGCCGGGATAGGAGAAGAAGGCGATAACGTTGATCGGCAGGATGGCAAACACCAGAAACGGAACCAGCAGGGCGAAGCCAAGCCAGCGGGAGCGTGCCGCGACGTCGCTGAGGATCAGCAACATCGCCGGAACCGTGACGATGAGCATCGACCATTGCGCCATCAGCAGGGGCTGACCGTTCGGAAACAGCTTGGTCATGACCCAGGTCAGGAAATAGCTCAGCGGACCGATCGGCACGAAAAAGTCGACGATCGGCAATTGGCCGAGGTCGATCCGGTGCGCCGCGTCGAAGTAAATGTAGGAATCCCAGTACATCGGACCGATCGGCAGATCGATCGGTTGTGTGGCGATCAGCGCCAGCAGTACGACGGCGAGCACCAGCCAAAGGGCCGGATGTGACAGCATCGAAGCGGTCGAACTATGCGGTGACCGTACGGCCAGATCCCGGCCCTTGTCCATCGGGTACTCCTGTTCCATCGCCGCGGACAGGTTAGCAGCCATTTGCGGACAAAGGGTAAAGGCGCCAAACCGCTGTCGTGCCGCGTTTGCCGCATGTCGCAAACAGGCCATGGCCGACCTTGCGACGTCGGCATAGTTGCCGCACAGTCAGCCGAGGAAATGCAAGATCCGAGCTGTCCGCTGTGGGACAGCCGATCGGCTCTGACAACGAAGAAGGCAAAAACCATGAAAAGCAGCGCGCGTGCGGTGGTAATTGGCGGTGGTGTCGTCGGCGCCTCGACCCTCTACCATCTGGCCAAGAAGGGCTGGGACGATGTCGTCCTCATCGAGCGCAAGGAACTGACCTCCGGGTCGACCTGGCACGCGGCCGGTCTGCTGCCGCTGTTCAACATGAGCTATTCGGTCGGGCAAATCCACAAATACTCAGTGCGCTTCTACCAGGAACTGGCTGAGGAAACGGGCATGGACACGGGGTTCCGCAACGTGACCAATGTCCGTCTGGCCCGCACCCGCGACCGTATGGACGAGTACGAGTATTACATGGGTGTCGCTGAGACCATCGGCATCGACGTTGTGCGGATGACCCCCGGCGAAATCAAGGCCAAATGGCCCTATGTGAACACCGAGGGACTGATCGGCGCGATCTGCCATCCGGAAGATGGCTACATCCAACCAGCCGACTTGACCCAGGCGCTGGCCAAGGGCGCGCGCGACAGGGGCGCCACGATTTATCGGAACACAACGGTGCTGGGCCTGGAGCAGGGCGGTGATGGCCACTGGACCGTGCGCACCGACCAGGGTGACATCGTCTGCGACCACGTGGTGAGTTGCACAGGCAATTTCGCCCGCAAGACCGGCGCCATGGTCGGACTGGATGTGCCGGTCATCCCGGTCGAGCACCAGTACATCGTCACCGAGCCGCATCCGGAAATCCAGAAATTCCGTGCCGAGGGCGGTGCGGAACTGTGCGTTCTGCGCGAATCCGATTCCTCCTGGTACATGCGTGAAGAGGCCGGCGGTCTGCTGCTCGGGCCTTACGAAAAGGGCGCTCCGTGCTGTTATGTCGACGGCCCGTCGGCCGACTCCGAATTCGAGCTGTTTCAGGAAGATATCGACCGTTTGATGCCACATATCGAAACGGCGATCGTTCGTGTGCCTTACTTTGGCGAAGCGGGAATCAAGAAGGTCTATAATGGTGCCATTGCCTATACGCCGGACGGCTCGCCGATCGTCGGACCGGCGCCCGGCCTCAGCAATTTTTGGCTCAACGAGGGCCATTCGTTTGGGGTGACCGCGGCCGGCGGAGCCGGCTGGCAACTGGCGGAATGGATCGTCGAGGAGGAACCGAGCATCGATATGATGGGTGTCGATCCGCGGCGGTTCGGGCCGTATGCGACCGAAGGGTATCTGCGCCAGAAGAACGAGGAAGCCTACGCCAATGTCTTCACCGTTCACTATCCGGACGAGGAACGCGTCGCGGCCCGTCCGCTGAAACGCGCGCCATGCTACGATCGCATGAAGAACCTTGGCGCTGTTTTTGGCTCGGTCTATGGATGGGAGCGTCCGAACTGGTTCGCCCCGCCCGGTTACGGGATCGGTGTCGATACGATCGATAAGCCGGATGTTCTGACCAACCACAACCACCCGACGCCCGACACCGACAACCGCGTGCAGGAGATCTGGTCGTTCCGGCGGTCGAACTATTTCGAGCATGTCGGCAATGAGGTCCGCAACGTGCACGAAAATGTCGGCCTGCTCGACATGTCCGCCTTCGCCAAGATGGAGGTATCGGGACCGGGTGCCCGTGCGTGGCTTGAATCGATCCTCGCCAACTCGGTGCCCAAGAAGCAGGGGCGCATTGCGCTCGCACATTTGCTCACCAAACTTGGCGGCGTGCGCTCCGAATTCACCGTCTACGAATCGGCACCGGGATGTTTCTACCTGGTGTCGGCCGGTGCGTTCGAGGCGCACGATCACGATTACCTGCGCAAGCTCGCACCAACCGACGGATCGGTGCGGCTCACGCCACTCACCGAGAAATTGGGTGTCCTGGTTTTGGCCGGACCGCGATCCCGCGACGTGCTCGGCAAGCTGACACGCACCAGCCTCGACAATGCCGACTTTCCCTGGCTGTCGGGCAAGCCGATCAGCGTCGGGCCGGCCAGTGCCCACGCTTTGCGGGTGAATTTCGTCGGCGAACTGGGTTGGGAACTGCACCATCCCATCGAGCAGCAGAACACGATCTTCGACCTGCTTATGGAAGCCGGCGCGGAATACGGCATCAAACCCTTCGGTATCCGGGCGATGACGGCCATGGCGATCGAGAAATCCTACCGGCTCATTCCGCGCGAGCTGTCGATCGAATACAACGCTTACGAATCCGGCCTCGATCGCTTCGTCAAGCCCAACAAGGGCGAGTTCATCGGCCGGGAAGCGGTTGTGCGGGCGCGCGAAACGGGTCTCAACTGGAATTTCGTGACACTCGAGGTGCATGACGTCACCCATACCGATGCGCGCGGAAACGAGGCGATCTACAGCGACGGATCGATGATCGGGCGAGCCACCCATGGCGGTTTCGGCTGGCGTCTCGACAAGTCGTTAGCGCTGGCTATGATTCGCCCTGATTTCAATGCCTTAGGGACGGATGTTGAGATTCGGATTCTGGGAACCAACCACCGCGCCACGGTGATTGCCGAGAGCCCGTTCGATCCGCAAAACGCGGCGTTGCGGGCGTAATCGACCTCAGGCGGCGTTGACCAGCAGCTGCTTGCGGTCGGCCCGTTCCTGTTGCGGAGACCGCCCGTACAGCTCGCGATAGCACTTTGAGAAATGCGATGCGGAGACGAATCCGCAGGCGACCGCCACCTCGACGACCGGCATTGAAGACTGGACCAGCAGATGGCGGGCCCGGTCGAGCCGAATCTCCAGATAGTAGCGGGCCGGGGAGCGGCCCATCTCCTGGCGGAAAAGACGCTCGATCTGACGCCGCGACAGGCCGGCATAGTCGGCGATTTCGAGAAGCGAGAGCGGCTCGGTGAGATTGCTCTCCATCAATTCGATGATCGACAGGACCTTTGAGTTCTGTACACCGAGACGCGCCCGCAGCGGCAGGCGCTGGCGGTCGTGCGGACTGCGAACCCGGTCCGTGAGGGCCTGCTCGCAAACACGGTTGACCAGGTTGTCGTCGTGGTCTTCGCCGATCAGATTGAGCATCATATCGAGCGCCGCGGTGCCACCGGCGCAGGTATAGATGTTGCCATCCTTCTCATAGAGATCGGCATACACCTCAGCGAGCGGGAATTTTTCGGCGAATCCCGGGAGATCCTCCCAGTGAATAGCACAACGCCGCCCCGACAGCAGTCCGGCGGCTGCCAGGACATAGGCACCCGTGCACAGACCGGCGATGGTGATGTTGCGGTTGTGAACCTCGCGCAGCCAGGCGTGCAGCGATTTTTGCGCGTGCGCCTCGACGTTGACACCGGAGCAGACAAACACCATCGATGGCCGCTTTTCGCCTGACAGTGACTGCCGTTCCTGCGTCAGCGATGTCTCGGACGATACTTCAATCCCGTTGGATGCTTTAACCGGCTGACCGTCGAAAGTGGCAACGCGCCAGCGGTAGCATCGATATCCGAGCACCCGGTTGGCGATACGCAACGGCTCGATCGCCGTCGCGAACGCGATCATCGAAAACTCCGGCACCAGATAGAATACAAACGAGCGGACACTTGTTGCCGTGCTGTCTGCCATTGCCGCCAATCCCTAAACGCACCATCGGCGCGGATCCGGTATCGGCCATTGCACTCCGGACAGCCCGCGCGTCGTCAGACATGCATGTACCCGGTTTGATTGCGGGGAGTTCCGGGAACCCGAATCGGCAATCAAGATCCGGCTCTCCCGTGCAGGGGTCATTGCAATAGCGGGGACCTTTACACAGCGTATCGGCGCTGTGAAGAAGAATTCGTTCTGTCTCACGACAAATAATGGATGCGTTCACCGCGGCTTATGGTCTTGAGATCGGTTTGGCCCCTTAATGAGGGTTGATCCAAACAATTTTGTCAGCGGCTCCGCCGCCCACGGGAGGCGCGGCGGAGCTGCCAGACGCCGGGGCCACCTCAGCGGCGCCCCATGCGGCGTGAGCGTTCCATTTCATAACGCCACGGCCAGCCGATATCGGCCTTCGCGTGGGCGTCCAGTTTTGAAACCGCGGCGAGGGTCTGCTGATGCAGGCGTGCCTCGCGCCAACGCTCGATCAGGTGCAATCCCTTCGTCAGCGTTCTGTTGATGGTACCGGAGACGGTGTCGGCAACCGGTGACCAGTGGCCATGCAGTACCAGTCCGGAAAACGGGACTTCTGCGTGTTCGTTTCTCTTTGACATGTTCAAGGTCCTTCTTGATGTGCCGATATTCCTGTCGGCTTTTGTCAGGAAGGTCGCGACCCTTGATCTTGACTATGGGGATAATCTTTGATTCAATCAAACGAATAGAAATGAAGGTTTGCTTCAGAAAAATTGAACTGACACCATGAACGCTCCACTCAACCATCCCGTGCCACTGCTTGAATTGGACGTGCTGCGTACGTTCGTCGCCATTGCCGAAACCGGCAGTTTCACCGCAGCCGCGGCGACCGTCTTCCGCACCCCCTCGGCGGTGTCCATGCAGATCAAGAAACTCGAGGAGACACTGGGCCGGCCGGTGTTATCGCGCGATGCGCGATCGGTAACACTGACCAGCGACGGCGCAGTCCTGTTGGGGTTTGCGCGACGGCTGCTTTCGCTCAACAGAGAGGTGGTTTCGCAATTCGTCTCTCCGGATATCTCCGGCGTGGTGCGTCTCGGTGCCCCCGACGATGTCGGCGATCGGATCCTGCCCGGGGTGCTGAAGCGCTTCGCCAAGACCCATCCGTCGATTGCCGTCGATGTGGTAATCGACCAGAGCAGCAACCTTATCAAGCGAGTCGATGAAAGGCGCCTGGACATCACGCTTTTGACATGTCAGCCCGACACGCTGCCCGAAGGCGCCGAGGTGCTGCTTACCGAACAGCTCGTGTGGGCCGGTGCGAAAGGTGGATCGGCACATCTTCGAACGCCTCTACCGGTGTCCATGTGGGAAGAGGGGTGCGCTTGGCGGGCTCGGGCGGTCGAGGGTTTGAAGCGTTTGAAGATCGATTTCAGGATTGCCTATATGAGCGCCCACACAACCGGCCAACGCGCTGCCATCCTCTCGGATCTGGCCATTGCGCCGCTGCCGAAATCCTTCGTCGGCGACGATATGGTGGTGCTCGGCGAGGATGACGGACTGCCGCCGATCGGCTCGTATACGCTGGGCATTCTGGTTGGTCCCGACGGCGAGCCGCCGGTCTGCGCGGCGGCCGACCACATTCGCGCCGCCTTCACGATGCTCGCTGAAACGGGCGATTTCCACGAATAGCGCCGATCGGACGCAACGCGAACCGCCGATCCTATCCGCGCCGCCGTCGTCCTTCGCGGGCGCGGCGACGGCCTGCGCCAATGGTTTCCATCGATGCCGTCCTGGCCGGCAGCTTGACCACCGCACCGAGCTTGGGGAAAGCGTCGGTCTTGTTCGGCATGGCCATGGCCTGGACGAAGTGCTCCTGGAACATGGGTTCGAGAGCTGTCTCGATTTTTTCGATGTCACTGACCGTACGCTCTATCTCCCGCCGATGGTCGCGGTTGAGCAGGGCCATGCGGGCACCCGTTCCGGCGGCGTTGCCGACCGCGGCTACCTTGTCGAGGTCGCAATCGGGTACCAGGCCAAGCACCATGGCGTATTTGGGATCGATGAACGAGCCGAATGCACCGGCGAGGCCGATGCGATCCACCTGTGCGATCCCGAGCTTGTCCATCAGCAGTTTGATACCGGCATAGAGGGCGGCCTTGGCGAGCTGGATGGCGCGAACATCGTTCTGGGTGATGGTCAGCCGTGTGTCACCGTCCCAAAGAACATAGGAAAAGGTCCGTCCATCCGCGATTATCCTGTTCGACCGTGTGGCCAGGGAACCGTCGATCACGCCGTCCTCGGAAATGATGCCAGCCAGAAACATCTCGGCGATCACTTCGATGATACCGGATCCGCAGATTCCGGTCACACCGGTTTGTGCCGCCAGCACGTCGAAACCGGACTCGTTTGACCAGGGTTCCACCCCGATGATTCGAACGCGCGGTTCCAGCGTTTCGGGATCGATTCGGACACGCTCGATGGCGCCCGGCGCGGCGCGCTGGCCGCAGGATATCTCGGCACCCTCGAAGGCGGGGCCGGTTGGCGAGGAGGCGGCGACCACCCGACTGCGATTGCCGAGCACGATTTCGGCGTTGGTTCCGACGTCGACCAGCAGCATGATCTCGTCCTGGCGATGCGGCCCTTCACTCAACGTCGCCGCTGCGGCATCGGCGCCGACGTGGCCGGCGATACAGGGCAGCATATAGACGCGCGTGCCCGGATGAAGTGCCAGTTGCAGATCCGAGGCCCAGCTGTGAACGGCGCCGGAAACGGCGAGCGCAAAGGGGGCGCCGCCAAGTTCGGTCGGGTCGATGCCGAGAAACAGGTGATGCATGATCGGATTGCCGACAAATACCGCGTCCAGGATGTCGGATGGATCGACGCCGGATTCGGCACATACGTCCTCGATCAAACCGTTCAGCGCATTGCGGACCGCCTTGGTCATCGCTTCGCGGCCGTCCGGGTTCATCATCACGTAGGAAACCCGGCTCATCAGGTCTTCGCCGAAGCGGATCTGAGGATTGGTGGTGCCGGCCGACGCGATGGTGCTGCCCGACAGCAGCGATGAGAGATGCAGTGCGATCGTCGTCGAACCGATGTCACAGGCGATGCCGTAAGCTTCGTTTTTCAGGCCGGGATAGAGCGCCACCAAGGTCGGGCGCGAGGTTTCCATGTCCTTATGAATGGCCGCGGTGACCGCCCATTCGCCCTCGCGCAGTATTCCCTGGACCCGCGGCAGCAGATGCGGGTCGATCATCATGTCGGTGAATCCCCAGTCGCGCTGGAGCGCCAGCTCGAGCCTATCGAGGTCGCCCAACGGCCTGTGCATGTCGGGTTGCTCGACCTCGACATAGCACATGTGGATCGCCGGATTGCGCTCGATACGCCGTGTGTCGGCGGCCTTGCGCACCACCTGGGCATTGATCTGGACGTCCTGGGGAATGTCGACGACCAGATCCCCCTGGATGGTGGCCGAACAGGACAGCCGACGACCCTCAACAAGCTCACGCTTGCTGGCGTATCGCGTTTCCTTTGGACCAAAGGCGGAGATGTGATCGGGTGCCGAGGTGATGCCGTGCTTGGCGAAGCGGCCCTCCTGGACCTCTATCTGGCAACGCCCGCAGATGCCACGACCTCCGCAGACACTCTCCACGTAGACGCCGAGCTGCCTCGCTGCCTCCAGGATGCTGGTACCCTTTTCGAAGCGCCCGCGGCGGCCCGACGGCATGAAAAGGACCAGAGGATCCCTGGCGTTTTCAGCCTTCTGGTCCATCCGGTTTTTCCTCCGTCAGGGCAATCAAGCGTGCCCGTGCAATCGGTGGCGGCAACACGCTCAGGCGCGTGCCCGGCGTCCGCCGCGGCGCCGGCCGCCGGCGGTCGGGACAGCGCCCGGTGCCGGCGCTCCATTGACATTTGCCGCCGGCGCCGGATCGCGATAGGTGCGGATCCAATGCTGACAGTTGGCGTCGGTGCCGTTCAGCACGTTGGCGCCGTGCACCATCTCCATTTCCTGCGGGCGGCACGGATTCATGATCGCCGACGTCATGCCGGAGGCGATGACCATCGGGATGAACGCGGCATTGATGGCATGCCTGTGGGGCAGGCCAAACGAAATGTTCGACAGGCCGCAGGTGGTGTTGACCCCGAGTTCCTCACGCAGGCGTCGTACCAGCCGGAAGACCTGGAGACCGGCCGTGCCCATGGCGCCGATCGGCATGACCAGCGGATCGACCACGATATCCTCGGCTTTGATGCCATAGTCGGCCGCATGTTCAACGATCTTCTTGGCAACCGCGAAGCGAACATCGGGATCTTCGGAAATGCCCGACTCATCGTTGGATATCGCCACGACAGGGACATCGTATTCCTTGACGAGGGGCAGGATCGCTTCAAGTTTTTCGGCTTCTCCGGTCACCGAATTGACCAGCGGACGCCCCTTGGCGACTTCCAGCCCGGCCTTGATCGCTGCGGTGACCGAGGAATCGATGGACAGGGGCACATCGACAAGACCCTGAACGATCTCCAGCGTTTGGACCAGCAGAGCCGGTTCCGTCGCGTTGGGATCGACAGCCGTAACCCCGGCATTGACATCAAGCATGGTGGCACCGGCTGCCACCTGGGCCAGCGCATCCGCCGTCACGGTGTCGAAGTTTCCGGACTGCATCTCGGCAGCGAGCTTCTTGCGGCCGGTCGGATTGATGCGTTCACCAATCACGCAAAAGGGCTGGTCGAAACCGATCACGATTTCCTTGGTCGCGGAGGCGACGATTGTCCGGGCCATCGGGCGGTCCTTATCGCTAAGCGTTGTTCATAGAACGATATAAAGATGTCTTTATATCCCATGAGCCACGATCCGCAAGCCACTCGCTGGCTTTTTTCAGTCCGCCGAAGGCGAAGACATGGATCTGGCGGATCGGCGTCGTCGTGCTCGACTGCACATGGCCTTCGATCGGTCCGACGACCGTTTCCGGCGAATGCGATGTCGCCAGCGTCGTCAGGGACAACGCGTTTTTCTTCAAAAAGGAAATGGAGTTGCCGACGCCGCACATGGCGGCAAACTTCAGCAACGTGGTGATCTTGGCCGGTCCGGCGACCCCAAGATGCACTGGAAGATCGATGCCGTGCGTGCGCAACCCGTCGGCCCAGGCGATGAATTTTTGAGCGTCAAAACCGAATTGCGTGACAATGCGCATTTGCGCGCCAGTGCGTTCGGCAAACGCCTTCTTGAGGCGCAAGGCCTGCATAGCGACCTCGTCGGAAAACTCCGGGCTGCCTTCCGGGTGACCGGCAATCCCGATTCTCTCGATACCGTATTTGTCGAAGTATCCGGTCTCCAGCACTTCCATCGTCGACGAAAAATCTCCGGCCTGGCGCTCGAGACCGCCGCCGATCACCAGCACGTCCTTGACGCCGGCTTCGTCGCTCATCCGCCGCACACGGTCCTCCAAGGCGTCGCGTGTCGTCAACCGGCGCGAGGCGAAATGCGGCACGGGTTCATAGCCCAGCAAACGCAGTCGCTTGGCCGCGGCGACCAACGTGTCGTTGGCGTCGCTTCCGATATCGGTGACGTAAACACTGGTGCCTTGCGGGAACATGCCTTCGATATCGGCCGATTCAATCGCCTGGCGGGGCGCGACCTCGATGGAGGCGGCGATCGCGGCGGCCTTATGCGCGCTCATTTCCAACACTGTCGTCATGCTGTCCGGCCCTTCCGTGCGATTGAACGAGTTCCTTCAGGACTTGCTTCGAATACGCGGCCTCCAGAGCCGCCGCGGCTTTGTCCGCCTCCGCTTCGAGGTCATCGGAAACCGGCTCCGGCGTTCCCCGCCGCCATTCGGCAAGGTAATCATCCGTCTCATGGGCGCCGGAACGCATGGCGCACATGTCGATCGCTTCGGTAAAGCGCAGCGACAATTCCCGCTTGGCGGTCTTGCGGCCCTTTTTGACAATGACCTGGGCGGGAATATCCCGCCAATAAACGGTAATGAGATCAGCCATCCACGGTCTCCTCAAAGCGCTTATGAAGCATTATCGGTCGCCTTGGCTTGCTGTCCGGCGACGCCCCAATCGCTCAAAAACGACGCGCACAAATAGATTTAGTATGAATGCGTTCACCACACCAGCTTTGGCGATCAGCCGAGCTTAGAGCACTGTGGTGAATAGGGCCGTGGTGAGCAACAGAATCAAGGCAAAAACCATCAATGCAATAAGGCCTATGATGGAACCGATGGCCAGGCATCTGCCATCCTGTTCTGTGTGGGCAAGACCCACAGTGGCGATGGCGAAGGCCGGCAGCCAATTGGCGAAGGGTATCGGAATGACCACGACGATCGCCAGCACAAGCGCGTAAACACCAAAAAGACGTTCGGCGAACCCACTGCTGAGGGGCCAGTTGCGCGGTTTGACCCAGGCCTCCATCCAGCGCAGTCCGGGATCGGCCCGGCGGACGATTTTTTGCAGGGTTTTCTTGTCAAGCGCGTAGTTCGCCAGACGCTCCGGGAGCCAGATCTTCTTCCGACCGGCGACAATCTGCCAGGTTATGATCAGCAGCGGCAGCCCCAGTATGAGCGTCGCTCCCGGCGGCAGCGGGATCAGGTTGGGAATGGCAAATACGAGCAGGAACGCTCCGAAAGACCGCTCGTCCAGCGCCTCCGCAACCTCCCGCAGCGTAATGCGATCGTGCGCTTCGTCTGCCAGCTTTTGGAGCAGATCGGACAGGTTTTCGGGCTTATGTTGTTTTGCCGATATACCGGGCACCGAACCGGCAGGGATGTCACTCACGATATACTCTACCTGTTCCGTGCTTTATGTCGGCTCACGCCAACATTGCCATTGTTTAACCGCCAAGTGTTAAAATTGTACGGCAACCTCTCCCGCTGTCGTACTTGGCACTATCTGGGCATGACATGGACGAATGGCAAGCGCTTTGCAAGCATTACAGGTTTGCGAGTGCCGGCTCCAGATCGCCATAGCCCGTAAACCGGTACTCGTACTGAAGACCGAGGAAAGCTGCTGCTTCCCGGGCTTTTTCCTGCAGCTGCGGATCCTCTAGCTGCGAGAGATAGATGAGTTTACGATAATTGCCGAAATACATGTCGCGCAGGTCGGGGTGCCGGCGCAGCCCCAACGGTTCGACGATGAAGGCCTCGAACTGTCTGGCCAGAAAATCCGTCAAGAAAAACGCGTCAATATCATGGTCCCACGCGGCGAACCGGTTATTGCCAGCGAAAAAGGAGAAACAGTGCGGCCCTGCAATCCGCTTGACATGTTCCTCATCGCATAGGCGATCGAGGTGCCCGCCTGTCCCGCAGTCCGCATAGGCAACGAAGATACGCTTGAACCCATCCGCACGGGCCCGATGGATCGCCTCTCGCACGCCGGGCTCGATGCGATCGGGATGGTTGTGCCAGATGGCCGGCAGGCAGACGAGATCGATATGCTCCAGGCCGTTTGCTTTACAGACGGCGAGGATCTCCCGCGCTATGGCGCCGCAACCGATCACCCGGACCGGCTCAGACCCGTTTCTTGTGTTTGCGATCGCGTTCATGACATGCAGTCCTGATCGCCCGTTGCCTTGCCGGGCGCCGGGCGAATTCAGCCGGCATTGGCCAGCGCATTGTGGCGCCGCTTCATGAATTCCTTCGCCGTTTCAACGGCCACAGCGGCGTCGCGACAATAGGCATCGGCACCGACAGCCGCGCCAAACTCCTCGTTCAACGGCGCACCGCCGACCAGAACGACGTGATCGTCGCGGATGCCCTTTTCCTTCATGGTGTCGATGACGACCTTCATGTAGGGCATGGTGGTGGTCAGCAGCGCCGACATGCCGACGATATCGGGTCTATGCTCTTCGATGGCTTCGAGATAGTTTTCCACCGGGTTGTTGATGCCGATGTCGACCACTTCGAAACCGGCACCTTCCATCATCATGCCGACCAGGTTCTTGCCGATGTCGTGAATGTCGCCCTTGACCGTGCCGATGACCATCGTGCCCAGCTTCGGGGCGCCGGTTTCAGCCAGCAGGGGACGCAGGATTGCCATGCCGGACTTCATCGCATTGGCGGAAAGCAAGACTTCGGGCACGAACAGGATACCGTCGCGAAAATCTTCGCCGACAATCCGCATACCCTCAACCAGCGCCTGGGTCAGTACGTCATAGGGTGCCCAGCCGCGATCGAGCAGGATCTGCGTTCCTTCCTCGATTTCTTCTTTGAGGCCGTCATAGAGGTCGTCATGCATCTGTTGCACGAGTTCGTCGTCGGAGAGCTCGGACAAGATGATTTCGTCTTCGGACATCGGCACTTCCTCGATGCTGGCGTCAATTCGCCTATGAACCATGTAACCCCTAGGTTGACAAGTCATACGCCGATTTCGTGGCTAATGGACTCCTCAAAAACGACGCCGGTCAATCTGAAAAGCGACGGTGCCGGGGCGGCGTGCCGAATCCTTGTGTCGCCAACGCGTCATGGGTTGGCGCTTTAAGAAAACGCGGTACCGAATCACTGGTTTAGGCTCAATGCCCGACAGCCCTTGGTTTGTGTATAATACCGCTGTGCGACAGCATGCCGGCGGTGCGTGAGAGGAATGCAAATGGCAGTCCAGGAAGACAGTGTGGAGCGGTCGGGCGGCAGGCGCGGTCGCGGCGGTGCGGCAGCGCGTCGTGCATCGCGCAGCGGTGGCGGTCCGGGACAACCAAATACCTACATCACCCGTCGGATCCGCGAATATGATGTACTCGACGAGGAAGGCCTGGCGCTGATCGAGGCCAATGCCGACCGGGTGCTGGAGGAGATTGGTATCGAATTCCGCGAAGACCAGGAGGCGTTGGCGCTGTGGCGTGACGCCGGCGCGGATGTCCGCGGCGAGCGGGTTCACTTTCCGAAAGACCTGTGCCGAACGCTGATTCAATCGGCGCCGTCGCAGTTCACGCAACACGCCCGCAACCCGGCGCGCTCGGTCGAGATCGGCGGCAAGGCCACTGTTTTCGCGCCGGTCTACGGGCCGCCGTTTGTGCGAGATCTCGAAGGTGAGCGCCGCTACGCCACAATCAGTGACTTCGAAAACTTCGTCAAACTGGCCTATCTCGCTCCGGCCATGCACCACTCCGGCGGCACGGTCTGCGAGCCAGTCGACGTGCCCGTCAACAAGCGCCATCTCGATATGGTGCATGCCCACATGCGGCTGTCGGACAAACCGTTCATGGGCTCGGTCACTGCACCGGAGCGCGCCCAGGACACCGTCGATATGTGCAAGATCCTGTTTGGCGATGAGTTTGTCGACACCAACTGCGTCGTGATCAATCTGATCAACGCAAACTCGCCCATGGTGTTCGACGAGACCATGCTTGGCGCGGCCAAAGTGTATGCCCGTAACAACCAGGCCTGCGTCGTCTCACCGTTTATTCTGGCGGGTGCAATGAGCCCGGTCACGGTGACTGGGACGCTGACCCAGATTCTTGCGGAGGTGCTGGCCGGTGCTGCCTTTACCCAGCTGGTCAGACCCGGCGCGCCGGTCGTATTCGGTACGTTCGCCGCGTCGATCTCGATGCAATCGGGTGCACCGACTTTCGGTACGCCGGAGCCGTCCCTCGTATCCTACGGAGCGGCCCAGTTGGCCCGGCGCCTCGGCCTGCCGTTCCGTACCGGCGGTTCGCTTTGCGGCTCGAAGGTGCCGGATGCACAGGCGGCGCACGAGAGCAGCAACACGCTCAACACCACGGTGCTTGCCGGAACGAATTTCGTGCTGCACGCCGCGGGCTGGCTGGAAGGCGGATTGGTGTCGTCCTATGAGAAGTTCATGATCGATGCGGACCAACTGGGCATGATGCAGCGGTTCGCCGAAGGCGTCGACCTGTCGGCAGACGCGCAGGCCCTTGACGCCATCCGCGAAGTCGGCCCGGGCAGCCATTATCTGGGATGTGCTCACACACAGGCGCATTTCCAAACCGCGTTCTACCGTTCGCCACTGGCCGACAACAACTCTTTCGAGCAGTGGCAGATAGAAGGCGAGAAGCGCATTGAAACACGGGCCAATGAACTCTGCCGTTCCTGGCTTGAGAGCTACGAGGCGCCGGCCCTGGATCCCGGCATCCAGGAGGGACTCGTCGACCTTATCGCGCGCAAGAAGGAGTCGATGCCCGACGCCTTCACGTGAAAGAAGCCCGAAGACGGCCGGGCAAAAGTGGCCGAATTTATCCATCGGGACGTATGGCGGTCCGCTTTCCGGGACGACGATGAATCATAGCGTCAGCGCTGGTGATGACCTTTATGGGGCACTGCGGCAATCGCTCAGTTCCGTCGGGCTTGTGCCGCGAGGCGGTGTCGTGTTCGACGGGACCGCGCCGAAACTGCCCGACGGCGGCCGTGTCGACAGCCTCGTGCTGGTCGGACATTCCGGCTCATCCTTTTGGCCGCATTTCGAGAGCTTTCTGTCGGATTATTCCGGACCGGATCCCCTGGATACCTGGACTCGCCAGGTGATCGAGCCGGTCGCCGAGACCTTCCGGTGCACGCCGCTCTATCCCTTCGACAAGCCATGGTGGCCGTTTCAACAATGGATCGCTCTCTGCGAGGGGCTGAAACCGTCTCCGCTCGGCATCCTCATCCATCCCGAATACGGGCTATGGCACGGCTACCGGGCAGCGCTGGCCTTTCAGCGTGTCATCACGCTTCCGCCGGCGCCTGTGCACTCGCACCCCTGTGACGACTGTGCCGATCGACCCTGTGTGACGGCCTGTCCTGCCAACGCTGTTTCAGACAGTCCGTTTGGCGTTGCCGCCTGCCGCGCTTTCCTATCCGGTCAGGAGAGTACCGCCTGTATGCCGCAGGGCTGTCTATCCCGCGATGCCTGTCCGATCGGCCGCCAATACCTCTACGCGGCGGCCCACCGTAAGTTCCTGATGCAGTCGATAGAATTACGTTAGACGACAACTATGCGCGACGGCGGCCGCGACGGGCTCTTTTCGGCGCTTCGGCAGCATCCTGAGCCGGACTGTTTCGCAATGGGCCGATGCGATTGACGATATCGTCAAGCGTCGGCCTGGCCGACTTGGGATGAGAATCGATCGCTGAGCGCATGGCTCTTAGATGGTCGCAGGTGGTACCGCAGCAACCACCGATGATCGTGGCGCCTGCATCGATCGCCATCCTGGCGTAGTCAGCCATGAGCGGCGGCGTCCCGGAATAGTGGATCTCAGAGCCGCGAAACTCGGGGATGCCGCAGTTTCCTTTGACGATGAGCGTGCCGGTGGGATTTGCGTCACTCATATCAAGCAACGACGCCAGAATATCGGAAGCTCCGACACCACAGTTCGCACCGACCGCAAGCGGTGCTTCCGCCATTTCGGTCGTAACGGTGTGGATGTCCTTTGGATGCAAGCCCATCATGGTCTTTCCGGCCGTGTCGAACGATCCGGTATAGGTGTAGGGCAGGTCGCAGCGGACAGCCGCCTCGGCAGCCGCCTGGATTTCTTCCGGCGCCGACATGGTCTCAATCCAGGCGACGTCGGCGCCACCGGCTTTCAGACCCTCGATCTGTTCGGCAAACGCCGCGACGGCATCATCATAGGTGAGGGCACCCAGCGGCTCGAGCAGTTCGCCGGTCGGGCCGACCGAACCGGCAACGATGACGGTTCGATCGCAAGCGTCGGCGACAGAACGGGCGATCTCAGCCGCCCGTTTGTTGAGTTCAAAAACCCTGTCCTGGGCATGATGGAGCTTCAGCCGATGCCGCGTACCGCCGAAACTGTTGGTGAGAATGATATCGGCGCCGGCATCGACAAAGTCCTGATGCAGCTTGACGATTTTTTCCGGCTGGTCGGTATTCCACAGCTCTGGCGCGTCGCCGGCTTCCAGGCCCATGGCGAACAGATTGGTGCCGGTCGCACCATCGGCCAGGAGCACGCCCTTTTCGGCGATCAGGCGGGTCAACGCATCGGTGGTCATCGTGAAGGTCCTTACCTACATAATTACCACAAGATATAAAGATATGTTTATATTGACGCAACGGACAATCGCAATCCTCGTCGCAAATGCTGGTCACCCGGGTCAGGAAGGGTGCGACAGGGGTGAATGCGACATCGTCAGCGGATCGTTCATGAATTCGCCAGGTAGTTTCTCAATTTCTCGGCGGCCTCCGGCGATACCCAGCCGGACCACATCTCTTCATTGCCTTCGAGAAAGTACCGGGCCGCGTCCTCCGTCGACGCTCCGGTTTCTTCCATCCAGGCCAGGAGACCGTTGACCGTCCGATTGTTCCAGGACCGGTTGGACAGATAAGAAAAGGCGTCCACCGCGCGCCGTCTGAACGGCCCTGCGACCACCGTGTAGACGGAGGATTTCGGCCATGCATTGGGTTGCGGATTAGGGCAATCGGCGACTGCGGTGCAACTGTCCCACTCCTGCTTGTCGTGCGGAACCTCAAAGTCCAGGCGAACCATCTCGTATCGACCCAGCGTTGCCGTGGGTGCCCAGAAATACCCCAGCCAACCCCGTTCCTCGGCGAAGGCGTCCCGGATCGAGTCCGTGAGTTCAGCCGGCGTTTCTGTGTTGATCAAATCAAATCCCTTTGCTTCCGCGTCGTGAGCCCGAAACAGGTTGTCCGTCGAGATGCGGCAACTCCATCCGGGAGGACAATTGAACACGGCACCGCGGTCCGTCTTGCCTGGGGCGGGGAACAGATCAGGGCGCTTCAGGGCGTCTTCGATCGATTTGATGTCCGGATGTTCTTCCGTAATATAGGCGGGAATCCACCAGCCCTCGACACCGCCGTCCGACAGCGATGCGGCGGCGATCTCCAGCCGTCCTTCGTCAACCGCCTGGTCAAAATCCTGACGCACCGCATTGATCCAGAACTCAGGCGCAATGTCGGGCCGTCCCTCTTTGTCCATGGTTTCGAAGGTTGGCAGAGTATCGCCGGGTACAAGTACCGCGTTACAATCATATCCTTCGGAAAGGATGATGCGATCCAGTTGAGCAAGCAGGTCGGCAGACTGCCAGTTCATTTTTGCGATGGTGACATCGCCACACGCCTCGCCGAGTGCAGTGGCCGGAGAAGATAGCAGCGCCGACGCCAGTGCTAGAATAACGAGGGGTGTTTTCACGGTAAGGCTCTCCCAAGCGTTGAGACAATCGCCGAAACCAAGCGTTGCGGCGTCATCAAGGACCCCACGTCCTCCTGGTGATTGGCCGGTCGCGCACCTCTCGGTTCGCGAAACTCGACCCTTTTTCATCGGCAGCGGATAGCGCCACAAATGGCGTCATTGCAAGTCTATGGCTATTCATCGCCGAGGGGAAGGCTTATCAGCCTATTGTGTAGGCAAAGTGATCAAAAAAACAGACGCTTATGCGATTGGGAGAGGGGCATGACCGGAAAAATCAATTAGTCCATCTTTTTTTGGTTTGCGCCACGCATGCGACGTTGCGGCGCCGCAAACTGGCTGGTGTTGGACCGAGATAGCGGTCTATACAGAGGCCAAGGCAATGGTACGGCTTGCCGTGTTAGAAGAAGGGCGGCAAAAATGAACCAGCATGTGAGGGCCAAGCGCCGCGATCGAGGCCCAAAGGGGCGGGCGCTCGACGATACCGCTCTGATGGACGTCAGTGCTCTGCTCGAAGGCCGAGATATAAAGCGCGATCTGCTGATCGAGTATCTTCATCTCATTCAGGACACCTATGGTTGCCTCTCGGCCGCCCATTTGCGGGCGCTTGCTGAGCTTATGCGGCTGTCGCAGGCGGAAATTTTCGAAGTCGCGTCGTTCTACGATCATTTCGATATCGTCAAGGAGGGCGAGGAAGCGCCGGCGCCCCTGACCATCCGTGTCTGCGATTCCCTGTCATGCATGCTGGCCGGTGCCGAAACGCTGCTTGCCTCGCTGCAGGATGAAATAGACCCCTCGCTTATTCGCGTTGTTCGAGCACCCTGCATGGGACGATGCGACACCGCTCCGGCAGCCCGTATCGGTAATCGCGAGGTCGATCACGCGACGCCGCAAATGCTCCGCACGCTGGCTGACGAAGGCGGTTTCGATGTTGCCGTACCGGACTATGTACCCCTGCACGCCTATCAGGAATATGGCGGCTACGAGGTTTTGCGTCGCGTGCGCGAAGGGGAGATTTCGGTCGAAACCCTGATCGAGACGCTGTCCGATGCTGGATTGCGCGGGCTCGGTGGCGCCGGGTTCCCGGCGGGCCGCAAATGGCAGATCGTTCGGACCTTTGCCGGGCCGCGGCTTATGACCGTCAACGGTGATGAGGGCGAACCGGGCACGTTCAAGGACCGGTACCTTCTAGAGTCCGATCCGCACCGGGCGCTGGAGGGCGCGTTGGTCGCGGCGCACGCCGTCGAAGCGGATCGCATCTATATCTATATGCGCGATGAATATCCGGCTGTCCTAGAAATATTGAAAGCGGAGATTGCCGCTTTGGAGGAAGCCGGACTGATTGAAGCCGGATACGTGGAGCTGCGGCGTGGAGCCGGTGCTTACATCTGTGGTGAAGAAAGCGCCATGATCGAGAGTATCGAGGGCAAACGGGGCCTGCCGCGACACCGGCCGCCTTACATTGCGGAGGTCGGGTTGTTCGGGCGACCGACCCTCAACCACAATGTCGAGACCCTTTGGTGGATCCGCGACATCGTCGAAAACGGTGCCGACTGGTTTTCGAAGCAGGGCGGGCAGCAGCATCCGGGACCGCGATCCTGGTCGGTTTCCGGTCGGGTGAAGGAGCCTGGGGTCAAACTGGCGCCGGCCGGCATCACCGTGCGCCAACTGATCGATGATTATTGCGGCGGCATGGCCGACGGCCATGTTTTCAAGGCCTATCTGCCGGGAGGTGCTTCGGGTGGCATCCTACCAGCCGAACTGGATTCGCTACCGCTCGATTTCGGTGGCGAGCTAGCCGAGCATGGCGCGTTTGTCGGTAGCCATGCCGTGGTCATCCTGTCCGACCAGGACAACGTCAAGGATGCGACGCTTAACCTGCTGCGGTTTTTCAAACATGAAAGCTGTGGCCAGTGCACCCCGTGCCGGAACGGGACCGAAAAACTGATTCAGTTGCTTGAACGGAACGGTCCGCTCGACGAGAATGCCATCCGCGATTTGGAAATGGTCATGCGTGACGCATCGATCTGCGGTCTTGGCCAGGCTGCTCCCAATCCAGTCAATCACCTGCTGACCTACTTCCGAGACGATCTATGAGCGCCATGGAAACGAACGCATGACCGAGATTCGCTTCAGCCTTGACGGAAAGACGGTGACGGCGGCGCCGGACGAAAGCATCTGGGACGTTGCCAAACGGCAGGGCAATCGTATTCCGCACCTGTGCCATTTGGACTTGCCCGGGTACCGGGCCGACGGCAACTGCCGTGCCTGCATGGTCGACATCGACGGCGAACGGACGCTGGCGGCCTCCTGTATTCGCAAGCCGACGGACGGCATGGTTGTGCGCACCGACACGGAACGCGCCAAAAAGTCGCGTGAAATGGTGTTCGAGATGCTGGCCAGCGACATGCGGCCGCGAGCAGAAACCCCGGACGATCAGTCTGACTTCTGGCTTTGGGCCGAATCCATGGGCATCACAGCGCCGCGCTTTGCCTCCAAGTTTGAGGATGAAGGGCTGGATCGCGGTTTCGACATCAGCAATCCGGCCATCGCCGTCAATTTGGATGCCTGTATCTCCTGCGGCGCCTGTGTCCGTGCCTGCCGCGAGGTCCAGGTCAATGATGTTATTGGCATGGGTGGGCGCGGAAACCAGGCATTTCCGGTGTTCGACCTACAGGATCCAATGGGTGATTCAACCTGTGTCACGTGCGGTGAGTGTGTGCAGGCATGTCCGACTGGAGCGCTTTACGAAAAGACGCTGATGAACGAACAGAACACGCAGCGCGCCATTCAC
The DNA here is from genome assembly GCA_965249925.1 of Hoeflea sp. GTDB lineage: Bacteria > Pseudomonadota > Alphaproteobacteria > Rhizobiales > Rhizobiaceae > Hoeflea_A. The sequence continues at coordinate 7,296,482 of OZ252260.1, read as the reverse complement.
GACTTCGACAAAGTCGTCGATAGCGTGTGTCCGTTCTGTGGGGTTGGCTGCCAGACCCGGATCGCGGTGAAAGACAACCGGATCGTGCAGGTCGACGGGCGGGACGGTCCTGCCAATGAAAACCGGCTGTGCGTGAAGGGTCGTTTTGGGTTTGACTATGTGCATTCAGCTGATCGTCTGACCAAGCCGCTCATTCGGCGTGACGACGCGCCGAAATCCGGTGAGATCGACCTGAGGGACGTCGACCCGCTGACGATCTTTCGCGAGGCGAGCTGGGAAGAGGCTCTGGAGCGCGCCGCGAACGGTCTCAAGACCATCATGACCCGCGACGGCGGTGGTGCGCTTGCCGGCTTTGGCTCGGCCAAGTGCACCAACGAAGAGGCCTATCTGTTCCAGAAGCTGATCCGCCAGGGTTTCGGGACCAACAATGTCGACCATTGCACCCGGTTGTGTCACGCCTCTTCGGTGGCTGCCTTGATGGAAGGCGTCGGTTCCGGTGCGGTCTCCGCCCCATTTACCGACGCCATGAAAGCGGACTGCATCATTATCATCGGCGCGCGGCCCGGCACCAATCACCCGGTGGCGGCGACCTATTTCAAACAGGCGGCGAAACTCGGCAAGACTCTGATTGTCATGGATCCGCGCCGCCAAGGCCTGATGCGCCACGCAACACACGCGGTGCAATTCACGCCGGGCACCGATGTGGCAATGCTCAATGCGATACTCAACGTCATCGTTGAGGAGCGTCTTTATGACGAACAATATGTTCAGGCCAACGTTTCCGGTTTCGAATCCCTGAAGAAGAAGGTTCGGGATTTCACCCCGGAGGCCATGGCCGACGTCTGCGGTGTCGATGCCGGACTTCTGCGGACCATCGCACGCAGTTACGCCACCTCGGAACGTTCGATCATCTTCTGGGGCATGGGTATCTCACAGCACACGCATGGAACCGACAACGCACGCTGTCTGATTGCCATGGCGCTGACGACAGGTCAGGTCGGGCGTCCGGGCACCGGGCTGCACCCGCTGCGCGGCCAGAACAACGTGCAGGGTGCGTCCGACGCCGGCCTTATCCCGATGGTGTTTCCGGATTACCGGTCGGTTGAGGCCGCCGATATCCGCGCCGAGTTCGAAGACCTTTGGGGGCGGCCGCTCGATCCCGTAAACGGCCTGACCGTCGTTGAAATCATCAACGCCATTCATGACGACCGCATCAAGGGCATGTACATCATGGGTGAGAACCCGGCGATGTCGGACCCGGATCAGACGCATGCTCGCGCCGCCCTCGCCAAGCTGGAGCATCTGGTGGTTCAGGATATCTTCCTGACCGAAACGGCGTGGCACGCCGATGTCATCCTGCCGGCTTCCGCGCAGGCGGAGAAGCTTGGCACCTATACCAACACCAACCGACAGGTCCAGATCGGCCGCCCGGCGCTCGACCCGCCCGGTGATGCCCGGCAGGACTGGGAACTGGTGGTCGAAATCGCCAGACGAGTCGGCCTCGACTGGACGTATAAGGAGCTCTCCGAGGTCTACGCCGAGATGGCGTCGGTTATGCCGTCGCTCGACAATATCTCGTGGGAACGCATCGAGAGAGAGGATTCAGTGACCTACCCGGCCGATGCGCCGGACAAGCCCGGAAACGAAATCGTCTTCGCTCAGGGTTTCCCGACGTCGGACGGCCGCGGTAGAATCGTACCGGCGGATCTCCTGCCACCCGATGAACTGCCGGACGAGCGTTTCCCGTTGGTGCTGACGACGGGACGCTTGCTTGAGCATTGGCACACCGGTGCCATGACGCGCCGCGCCGGTGTTCTCGACACCCTGGAGCCGCAAGGAATCGCGGCTATGAACCCCTATGAAATCGAGCGCCAGGGACTGGTTGCCGGGCAAATGGTCAGCATCGCGACACGACGCGGCACCGTTGAGGCCGTGCTGCGTGCCGATCGCGAAGTGGCTGACGGCATGGTGTTCATGCCTTTCTGTTTCAACGAAAGTCCGGCCAACAGGCTGACCAATCCGCAGCTCGATCCCTACGGCAAAATCCCGGAGTTCAAATTCTGTGCGGCTCGGGTCCGCGGGCTGGATGCGTCGGAAGCCGCAGAGTAGGCACCGTAACCCAAGGCCGACAGGCGCCTCTCGATCGCCTCACGCTCCTGTTCGTCGAAGTCACGTTGCGCCTGATTGTGCTCCTCGAACAAGTCCTTGAAGCGGACTCGCGCCTTGGAAATCAGCTCGACGCAGGTTTCTTCCGGCGGCATGGCGAGGAGCGCCTGTTCGATCTTCTCCGCGTATTCCTGGGAGATTTCCACATGGCGCTGCTCGTGCTCTTCAACGTGGGTCGCCAAGCCGGCAAACCCGGTGCGTGTGCGTTTGTCCGCCTTGTCGAGATCAAGCCAGCGCGGCAGCGTCACCTTTAACTCAAGCACGACATCGACCTGTTCGATCCAGCACAGGCCGATAAAGCGGACACTCCTGACCTTCGGAGTCATCCGCGTTTCGGTGGTTCCGATGGCGTGACCGTTTTGCGGTCCGCGTATCGTGATCTGTTCGTTAATCTCTTCGACCGTCGTGCCGGGCACATTGTAGTAGACGGTGGTCACTCCGGGTCGTGATGGTGTACAGGCGGCCAGGATCAGCAGACCGATCGCCACCGCCGGCCAATGAGCCAGTCTGGTGCGTGCGGGTGCCCTTTGCGATTTCGCCCTCGCGTCCATGTTGGAAGCCGGCCTCCTCATTGCTGAGCTGGATATTGCGAAGAATGCGGCCAAGACACAACGGGAAAATGCGATTGGATGAACGAAAGTGTCCCCAAATTCGTTCAATCCTGTACAAATTTGATTGTCAGCGCTCGAAAAAGGTGGTTCAAGGAAATGAACAAGCGTTTATATATTTGGGTCGTTTGCGTGGTCGGTCTATGATAGGGCGGATCGCGAACACACTCCATTTCGCGATCTCAGGGAGGTTGGCATGGATGCCTTGGTGGAAAAAGCCGAAGAGCGCTTCGGGCTGACGGATGAACAACACGCCATTCAGGATATGGTTGCGGCCTTTGCTGCCGACCGGGTGGCGCCCCATGCCATTGAGTGGGATCTACAGAAGCACTTTCCGATCGACACCATTCGCGAAACCGCGCCGCTAGGCCTGGGCGGCATCTACGTACGCGACGATGTCGGCGGTTCTGGCTTGGGCCGTCTTGACGCCGTTCTGATTTTCGAAGCTCTGGCCTATGCCTGTCCGGCTTTCTCGAGTTTCATCTCGATCCACAACATGGCGGCCTGGATGATCGACTGTTTTGGTTCGGACGCATTGCGGCAACGATTTCTGCCGCAATTGACCTCGATGCAGGCGATCGCCAGTTACTGCCTGACTGAACCGGGATCCGGTTCGGACGCGGTGGCCCTGAAAACCCGCGCGGTACGCGACGGTGATCACTATGTGCTCAACGGTGCCAAGCAGTTCATTTCCGGCGCCGGCGCCAACGACCTCTACGTGGCGATGGTCAGAACCGGTGAGGCGGGTGCAGGCGGCGTCTCTGCCCTTATCGTTCCCAAGGATGCGCCAGGCCTTTCCTTCGGGACTCCGGAATCGAAAATGGGTTGGCACATCCAGCCGACCGCGCAGGTCATCTTCGACAATTGCCGGGTACCGGTCGACAACCTGATCGGCGAGGAAGGCATGGGCTTCAAGATCGCCATGGCCGGCCTCGACGGCGGCCGCCTCAACATTGCCGCCTGTTCGTTGGGCGGCGCACAATCGGCATTTGACAAGGCGTTGGCCTATACCTCGGAACGACAGGCATTCGGCAAGACGATCAATCAGTTTCAAGGTCTACAATTCAAGATGGCCGACATGGCGACCAGCCTGGAGGCGGCACGGCTGTTGCTCTACGCGGCCGCCAATAAGCTCGATTGCAAGGCGCATGACGCAGGGAAATGGTCGGCCATGGCGAAGAAATTTGTCACCGACGAAGGGTTCACCGTTGCCAACGACGCTCTGCAGATGTTTGGCGGCTACGGTTATCTGGCGGACTACGGCGTTGAGAAGATCGTTCGCGACCTTCGTGTGCACCAGATTCTAGAGGGCACGAATGAGATCATGCGGGTGATCATCGCGCGCCACCTGACCGCGTGAGTGCGCCGCACGTGGTTTCCATAGGAGAGTGAGAAGCATGACCAAAATCGCCTTCATCGGCCTCGGCAATATGGGCAATCCGATGGCTGCCAATCTGGTCAAGGCCGGCTTTGCGGTCAGCGGTTTCGACTTGGTGGACGCCAATCTGGAAACGGCGCGCGGCAACGGAGTGGCCATTGCAGCGTCCGGCCGGGCGGCCGTCGAGGATGCCGAGGTGGTTATCACCATGCTACCGGCTGGCGCGCACGTGCTGGCGGTTTACGGCGAACTTCTCGATGCGGTGGCAGCCGGCACCTTGTTTGTCGACTGTTCGACCATTGATGTCGACAGTGCCAAGCAGGCCCACGCACGGGCAGCGGAGAAGCGCATGTTGTCGATCGATGCACCGGTCTCGGGTGGCGTTGGTGGTGCGACCGCCGGTACGCTAACGTTCATGGCCGGCGGATCGGCCGACGCCTTCGCCAGGGCGGAGCCGATTTTGAACCCCATGGCAGGACGTATCGTGCATTGCGGAGACGGCGGCGCCGGTCAGGCAGCCAAAATCTGCAACAACATGATTCTCGGCATAACCATGATCGCCGCCGGAGAAGCGTTTGTGCTAGCCGAAAAGCTCGGACTGTCCCATCAGGCCCTGTTCGATGTGGCATCGACCTCCTCGGGACAGTGCTGGTCGATCAACACCTATTGCCCGGTTCCGGGACCGGTGCCGACCTCACCGGCCAACAACGATTACAAGCCGGGTTTTGCCGCCGCCCTGATGCTGAAGGATTTGAAACTGGCTCAGGAAGCGGCCCAATCGGCGGGTGCGGTTACGCCGCTGGGAGCCAGCGCCGCGCAGCTTTATGGTTTGTACAACGCCGCCGGCGCCGCAAACACCGATTTCTCAGGCATAATAAACTTCTTGCGGGGAGAAGTAAAAAACCAACCCTAAGCCGCATATTTAGGATTGATTAAGCTCTTAATAACCGTCCGGTAACACTATTCTACTACAACGGACTTGCCACGGGAAACCGTCGGACGCTCCGGATCAGGTACAGCGTACCGGAGCCGAGGCGGTCGCATCCCGCTGGATCGACCGCGCTCCGGGCCCGGCCCGAGCGCGGACCACTTCCTGAAACAGTCGTCGTTGCGCAATCGCGCTTTGCATGCGTTCGCCGCAGTGCTACGCACAGCTATGGCTAAAGCGCTAATGCTGCAGGGTACCGGATCGGATGTTGGGAAGACCGTGCTGGTCGCCGGTCTATGCCGGCTCGCCGCGAATCGCGGCCTGAAGGTGCGGCCTTTCAAGCCGCAGAATATGTCAAACAATGCAGCCGTTGCCGATGATGGCGGTGAAATCGGGCGGGCTCAATGGCTGCAGGCCATGGCCTGTCGCGTACCGGCTTCTGTCCATATGAATCCGGTGCTGCTGAAACCGCAGTCCGAAACCGGTTCGCAGATCATTGTTCAGGGCAGGGTGTGGGGGCAGGCGGCCGGGCGAGACTATCAGGCGGTCAAAGGGCATTTGCTCGATGCGGTGATGGAGAGCTGGGACCAGCTGCGCTCGGCGGCTGATCTGGTGATCGTCGAGGGTGCAGGATCGCCGGCAGAGATTAATCTGCGGGACAACGACATCGCCAATATGGGATTTGCCACGCGTGCCGGCGTGCCCGTCGTCCTTGTCGGAGACATTGATCGCGGTGGCGTCATCGCCTCGCTGGTGGGCACCCACGCGATCCTGCCGGAGGCGGACAGGCGGATGATTCGCGGGTACCTGATCAACAAGTTTCGCGGCGATGTTCGTCTCTTCGATGATGGCCTTGCGGCTATCGGACACCATACCGGATGGCCGTGCTTCGGAGTCATTCCGTGGCTGAAAGAGGCCGGACAGCTGCCGGCAGAGGATTCCGTCGTTCTGGAAAAGGCCGTACGCGGAAGCGCCGCATCGCTCAAGATCGCGGTGCCGGTACTCAACAGAATCGCCAATTTCGACGATTTTGATCCGCTGGCAGCCGAACCCGACGTGGAACTCGTCATGGTTCGCCCGGGCGAGCCGTTACCGGCGGACGCCGGTCTGGTGATCCTGCCCGGCTCGAAATCGACCATCGCCGATCTGCTGGATTTGCGGAATCAGGGTTGGGAGACGGATCTCAAGGCCCATGTCAGGCGCGGCGGACACGTGCTCGGCATCTGTGGCGGATTCCAGATGCTGGGTCGGATGGTGCGCGACCCGTTGGGCATCGAGGGCGATCTGACGGAGATCGAAGGACTCGGGCTTCTTGATCTTGAGACCGAAATGGAGCCGGCCAAGACCGTCCGCAATGTGACCGCTCACAGCGCTGTCGAGGATGTGGCTCTTAGCGGCTACGAGATTCATCTGGGCCGCACACACGGTCCCGATTGCGTGCGTCCGTTCGCGTTGATTGACGGCCGTCCCGACGGGGCTATTTCTGTAAACGGGCGGATTGCCGGCACCTATCTGCACGGTGTCTTTGCCGGAGATGCGTTTAGACGACATTTCCTGCGCCGCCTTGGTCTTCAGGGTAGTCCCGGCAGTTATCGCCAGGAAGTCGACGACACGCTTGATGCGGTTGCCGAACGTTTGGGGTCCCTGTTGAGCAAAGACTTTCCATTGCCAGTCTGATCGCCGCATTAACCTTTAGTTTACAGCCTTTGCTAAGCGATCATTGTCTATTTCACGGTAACGTGTGCCAAGGTGATTGGGCGGAACGCATTTCGACCAAATCAATACCTATGTACGGGTCGGCCGATGCGATATCGGTCGAGTGGCCATGAACATGGTTCGCGAATGTCCCTGAAGGAAATTTCCTAAGGACATTCGGGATGTTGCAACGACGTCTGCTGCGGATCATGTTGCGTTGGAGTTGCGGAATGACACACGTCGACCTGTCGTTCAGAACCGTATTGAGCCGCAAATATCGAATCATTCTCGTGCGGTCATTGCTATTGATGGTGGCGATCGTGTTGCTGACGCAGGGCGTCAATGCCTATTTCATGGGGCCTATGGACCCGTCGCAGCGCTTGGCCGATATCATCTTGACACTGAAAATAACACTGGTTGTTGGCACTCCGTTTACTCTTTACGTCAACGTATTACAGGCCCGCGCCGACTTGGCGGCCGAGTACTTCAGGGTGCTGTCGCGTACCGATCCGCTGACCGGTCTTCTGAACCGCCGCGCCTTCATGGATCTTCTGAAAGGTCAAAGTGTCGGGGAGGACCGGGAGCCCTCCGAAAACGCGCTCTTGATCCTCGACCTCGATCACTTCAAGAAGGTGAACGACGAATTCGGCCACGATGCCGGCGACTCGGTGCTGCGGCAACTGGCCCAGCTGTTCGAAGCGAATCTGAGAAGCGACGATATTATCGCGCGGTTAGGCGGCGAGGAGTTCGCCATCGCCTTGAGTCGCGGCTCGCCGCGCGAAACAAGACAGGTCGCGCAGCGACTGCGGCAGGCAGTGGAAACCCACGCCTTCCACTTTCACGGTCGGGACATCCGGCTGACCGTCAGCATCGGCCTGGTGCTCTACACCTACACCGACAACATCGATGATGCGATGCGCAAGGCTGACCTTCTGACCTATCAGTCCAAGAAGGACGGCCGCAACCGCATCAGCTATGCCGATCGCGAAGTCAACCTGCCCTCAGCGGCTTGATTTTCTGCTCCTGGTCGATCGGCGTTTCGCCTCCCGGATGCCGCGCGTGCAATGTCGATTGACGCACACCGGCGAAAAGCCTAACACTGAAATCGCGAATGGTTCCGGCAGGCGAAGCCTGACGGATGAAAAGGGAATGTGAAGGGTCGCCGAACCGGCCGCCTTGATCACAGCCGACCCCGCGACTGTAGAGCGGAGCGGCATCCTCATACGTGACGACGCATACGTTGCTTGCGGCGGCTGCGTCACAGCGAAAGCCACTGAGGTGGCGGCACAATGAACCGGGCGGACGCCTCTGAATTCTACGAATCGTCCGCTTTTGTGCCGCCGGTTACCTTGGGAAGGTGAGGGGATGCCACGCAGGTGAACACCTGTGACGCCGCGAGCCAGGAAACCTGCCATTCGTGATCCGAAGCGGGAGCGATCCCAAAGCCAGGCACGGAGGTTGGTATGGCTTTACAATCGACTGAGACAACTTTGAACCATGAGGTCCTGAACTGCCGCTATCCTGTCGGCTGTCCTTGCCGCTAGGAGTCCGCGCATGCTCAGCGAACCGATTGGTCGTCAAGGCCAGGTCGACTGATGGTCGCCCTGACAACCGGTCGCGTGCTGATTCTTGGCGGTGCTCGCTCCGGAAAATCGGCCTTTGCAGAAACACTGGTTCGCGGTTCCGGGCTTTCACCGACATACCTGGCGACCGGCCGCGCCTTCGATTCCGAAATGCAGGAGCGGATCCAACTGCACCGACAGCAGCGGGGCGATGACTGGACGACACTCGAGGAGCCGCTCGATCTGACCGGCGCGTTACGGCGACAGGTGCGGGATGATCGAGCCATTCTCGTCGATTGTCTAACGCTGTGGGTCACCAATCTGATGATGGCTGACAAGGACGTCACGGCGCATGGCGACCGGCTTTGCGAGTGTCTGGATGCGCTGCCGGGACTGGTGGTTTTTGTATCGAATGAAGTGGGAATGGGAATCGTTCCGGACAACGAGATGGCGCGTGAGTTTCGGGACCACACGGGTTTGTTGCACCAGAAGATTGCTCGACATTGCGCGCAGGTTTTCTTCGTGGCCGCCGGTATCCCGATGCAAATGAAAGGTTGAACATGCAGCAGCAGAAAATTCCAGCGACGGTCATCACCGGGTTTTTGGGCGCCGGCAAGACCACCTTGATCCGCAATCTGCTGGCCGATGCCAACGGCCGCCGAATTGCCCTTATCATCAACGAATTCGGGGATCTCGGTGTTGACGGCGAGGTTCTGAAAGGCTGCGGTGCGGAGAGCTGCAGCGAGGAGGACATCGTCGAGCTTACCAATGGCTGCATCTGTTGCACTGTTGCCGACGACTTCATTCCGACCATGGAGAAACTGCTGGAGCGCGAGCAACGACCCGATCACATCGTCATCGAAACCTCGGGTCTGGCCCTGCCGCAACCTTTGGTCGCCGCCTTCAACTGGCCCGGAATAAAAACCCAGGTGACGGTCGATGGCGTCGTGACGGTTGTCGACAGTGCGGCGGTGTCGGCGGGCCGTTTCGCCGACGATCATGATCGTCTCGATGCACAGCGGCGCGACGACGATGCGCTTGATCACGAAAGCCCGCTGGAGGAACTTTTCGAGGACCAGCTGACGGCGGCTGATCTCATCGTCCTCAACAAAGCAGACCTGCTCGACACGGACGGCCTCCAGTCGGTGCGCGACGAGGTCGAGGGGCGGGCGCGCCGGCGCACCAGCCTGGTGACGTCCCACAACGGCAATGTCCCCGTCCAAGTGCTGTTGGGACTGGGTGTCGGAACCGAAGATGACATCGGCAACCGCAAATCGCATCATGAGCTCGAGCACGACGCGGGTGCAGAGCATGATCACGACGAGTTCGAGAGTTTTGTGGTGGAGACCGGTGCGGTGGCCGATGCAGAGCTCTTCACCACCGCGCTTGCCGATATCATCGCCCGTCACGACATCCTGCGGCTGAAGGGTTTCGCAGCCGTGAACGACAAGCCCATGCGTCTGCTGTTGCAGGGGGTCGGTGCGCGGATCGATCGTTACTTCGACCGGCCTTGGCGGACCGACGAGTTTCCCGGAACACGGTTGGTGGTCATCGGTCTGCACGACATCGACCGGGCCGCCATCTCCACAGGGATCGAGGAGGCCGCCGGGCGGCGCTGACATGCATTTGCTGCTGGCGCAAAAGGGCTCCCTGTCGGAAGCGGAAGAGGCGATCGATCTCGGTCAAACACCGGGCGACATTGTGGTTCTTTCGGCTGCCGACACCGAGTTGGCGGGTCTCGCCGCCGCGCGGCGAAGCCTTGGTGACGCCGCGCCCGATCTGCGACTTGCCAGCCTGCTGCAGCTCAAACACCCCATGTCGGTCGATACCTATGTGGAGCGCACAGCCAGGCACGCCAGGCTGATCGTTGTTCGGGCGCTTGGTGGCGCCAGCTATTTCTCATATGCGCTCGAGTCGTTGCATGCGGCCGCGGTTGCCAGCGGTGCGCAGATTGCGGTGTTGCCCGGCGACGATCGGCCGGATTCCGGTCTCAGTGCCTTCTGCACCTTGCCGCCGGACGATGTCGACGCGCTGTGGGGCTATCTCATCGAGGGCGGTCACGACAACGCCTGTGGTTTCCTGTCCTATTGCCGCATGCTGATAAAGGGCGGTGAGGGTCCGCCGCCGGCGGCACCGCTGCTGCGGGCCGGCCTGTGGTGGCCCGGCCTTTCGAATCCGACCATATCTGACATTTTGGATTCAGGGACAGACCGTCCCGTGGTGCCGATCTGTTTTTACCGAGCCCTCGTGCAGAGCGGTCAAACACAGCCGGTGGAGGCATTGATCGCGGCGCTGCGTTCGGAGGGTCTTCAGGCGCTTCCGCTCTTCGTGGCGAGCCTCAAGGATCCGGTGTCGGTGGCAACCGTCGAGAATCTGTTGGCGGCCGCGAAGCCCGACGTCGTCCTCAACGCGACCGGTTTTGCGGTATCGCCTCCGGGCGGGCGGCGCATCCGAACGGCGCTTGAATCGACGGGCGCGCCGGTTCTCCAGGTCATCTTCGCCGGCTCGTCCCTGGCCCTTTGGGATTCGTCGCTTCAGGGCCTCACCGCGCGCGATCTGGCGATGAATGTGGCGCTTCCCGAGGTTGACGGCCGGATCCTGGCGCGCGCGGTGTCGTTCAAGTCGGCGCGCCTTTACGACGAGGCCGTGGAAGCCAACATCGTCGGCCCCGAACCGCAATCCGACCGAATCTCGTTCACCGCGGCGCTCGCCGGTGCCTGGAGCAGGCTTCGCCGAGCGCCACAGCACGAACGGCGCATCGCGCTGGTCCTGGCGAATTATCCCAATCGTGACGGCCGTCTCGGTAACGGTGTTGGATTGGATACGCCGGCCAGCACGATCACCGTCCTGGAAGCCCTGAAAACGGACGGCTACCGGGTGAACGGGATCCCGGCGAACGGCGATGTGCTGATGCGCCTGCTTTCAGACGGTCCGACCAATGCGGCGGTTGATGCCCGTACAATCCGGGAAACCCTGCCGCTCGGCGAATACAATCGGTTTTTCGCGACGCTGCCCGACGCGGTCCGCGACGCCGTGAACCAACATTGGGGCGTGCCGGAGCAGGATGCGTTCTTCGTGAGTGACGGGCCGCAACAAGGGTCTTTTGCCGTGCCCTTGATGCTGTTTGGCGCGATCGCCGTGGGTATCCAGCCGGCACGCGGCTACAACGTCGATCCGAAAGAGAGCTATCATTCGCCTGACCTTGTGCCGCCGCACGGCTATTTCGCCTTCTATGCATGGCTACGGTGTTCCTTTAAGGCGCATGCCGTTGTCCACATGGGCAAACACGGCAATCTGGAATGGTTGCCGGGCAAGGCGTTGGCACTTTCGCGCGAATGCTATCCCGAAGCGGTTTTCGGACCGGTGCCGCATCTTTATCCCTTCATCGTCAACGATCCCGGCGAGGGGACGCAGGCCAAGCGCCGCACCGCCGCTGCGGTGGTCGACCATCTGACGCCACCGCTGACGCGTGCCGAGAGTTACGGACCCTTGAAGGATCTCGAGGCGCTGGTCGATGAATACTATGAAGCGGCGGGCGGCGATCCCAGGCGTTTGCGCCTGCTAAAACGGCAGATCCTGGATCTGGTGCGCGATATCGGTCTCGACCAGGATGCCGGTATCGATGGTGGCGATCCGGACGACCTCGCCTTGGAAAAACTCGATGCCTATCTGTGCGACCTGAAAGAAATGCAGATCCGTGACGGACTGCACATTTTTGGCCGATCGCCGGTGGCTCAGCAAAGGGTCGATCTGTTGGCGGCACTGGCGCGCGTGCCGCGCGGCACCGGTGAAGGCGCGGACGCCAGCCTGCAGCGAGCGATCGCCGCCGATTTAAACCTCGATTTCGATCCGCTGGACTGTGTCCAGCAAACTGCCTGGTCAGGCGCGCGGCCCGATCTACTGATGCGGCAGAGCGCCGACCCGTGGCGCAACACCGGCGACACGGTCGAGCGGATCGAACTGCTTGCTCAGGCGCTGATCGGCGGCACGGTCACACAGCCTGCCGATTTCGAGGCGACGCGCGTGGTGCTCGACGGCATGAGGAACGACATGGCGCCGAGCATTGATCATTGCGGTGCGCAGGAGTTGTCCGGTCTGTTGACGGGGCTCTCGGGCCGCTTCATCGAACCTGGTCCTTCCGGCGCGCCGACGCGTGGCCGGACCGACGTCTTGCCGACTGGTCGCAATTTCTATTCTGTCGACAGCCGCAGCGTTCCGACACAGGCGGCATGGGAGTTGGGCAAGAAGTCCGCCGAACTGCTGGTTGCACGCTACACTCAGGATCATGGAGAATGGCCGACATCCCTCGGGCTGACCGCCTGGGGAACCTCGAACATGCGCACGGGCGGCGACGACATCGCACAGGCCTTGGCTTTGATCGGCGCGAAGCCGGTCTGGGACAGCGCCTCGCGTCGGGTAACCGGCTACGAGATCGTGACGCTCGCCATGCTCGGGCGGCCGCGTGTTGATGTCACACTGCGTGTGTCCGGGTTTTTCCGCGACGCCTTTCCCGATCAGATCGCGTTGTTCGACCGGGCCGCCCGGGCCATCGGGGCCCTGGAAGAGCCTGCGCAGGACAATCCGATCGCAGCGCGCATGCGGGCTGACACCGCGTCGCTTTTAAAATCAGGCGTTGCCGCACCGGACGCGAACCGCCGTGCGGGATACAGGGTGTTCGGATCCAAACCGGGAGCCTATGGTGCCGGATTGCAGGCCTTGATTGACGAACGCGGATGGCAGCAACGCGATGACCTGGCGGAGGCTTACCTGGTATGGGGCGCTTATGCCTATGGCGCTGGGGAGGAGGGCACGGCCGAGCGCACGATGTTCGAGGACCGGCTGCGTTCGGTCGAGGCTGTGGTGCAGAATCAGGACAATCGCGAACACGACCTGCTCGACAGCGACGACTACTACCAGTTCGAAGGCGGCATGACAGCTGCGGTCGAAATGCTGAAAGGGGGTCGTCCATCCATCTATCACAATGACCATTCGCGCCCGGAACGACCGGTGATCCGTGCACTCGAGGACGAGATCGGACGCGTGGTGCGCGCCCGGGTCGTCAATCCGAAATGGATCGCGGGTGTGATGCGGCACGGCTACAAGGGCGCCTTCGAGATCGCGGCAACCGTCGACTATCTGTTTGCGTTTGCGGCGACGACGGGTGCCGTGCGCGATCACCATTTCGATGCCGTGTATCAGGCCTTCATCATCGATACGGCGGTGCGTGACTTCATCGCCGAACACAATCCGGCAGCCTTACGGGAAATGTCAGCGCGGCTTGTTGAAGCCATTGAACGCGGCCTCTGGACGCCGCGTTCCAATTCGGCACAATTCGATCTGAATGAAATCGCGGGCCCGCCTGACGCCGCCTGAAAAGCATGACAAATTCGGGGACTCTCCACATGGCAGATAAATCGGAAAAGCTGAAAAACTTGACGGAAGCCGAACTGGATGCCCGGCACGCCGACAAGATGCGCAAGAAAAAGGCCGCCCGCGACAAGATCATAGCCACAAAGACCATCGAAAAGGGACTGACGATCGTCCACACCGGCAAGGGGAAGGGCAAATCGACAGCCGCTTTCGGCATGGTGTTCCGGGCCATCGGAAACGGCATGAAGGTGGGAGTTGTTCAGTTCGTTAAAGGCAAATGGGGCACCGGCGAGCGAAAGGTCCTGGAGGCCTTTCCGGATCAGGTGACTCTGGCGACCATGGGCGAGGGCTTTACGTGGGAAACCCAGGATCGGCAGCGCGACATCGCGGCAGCACGCCAGGCATGGGAAACCGCAAAGGACATGATACTCGATGACCAGCACGACATGGTGCTTTGCGACGAACTGAACATCGTTCTGCGATACGACTATCTGCCGCTCTCTGAGATCCTGGAGACCTTGCGCGCAAAGCCGGCTATGAAACATGTCATCATAACCGGCCGCAATGCCAAGGACGAACTGATGGACTTCGCTGACCTGGTTACCGAGATGGAGATGGTCAAACACCCATTCCGTTCCGGCGTGAAGGCGCAGATCGGCATCGAATTCTGAGCTTTTCAAGCTCTATTGCGAGAGACTGCGCAGCCGCTCGATGTCCTTGACGCGGATTCTTTGACGTCCGACTTCGATAATACCGGCGGAAACGAGTTCTTTCAGCTCACGCGAGACGGCCTCGCGGTGGGTCGCGATGCGGCTGGCGATCTGATAGTGCGTCGGTGCCGGTTCGATGACACAGGATCTGCCGTCGATTGTAGCGGCGTCACAAAGACGCAGTAATTCGTTGAGCAGCCGTTGTCCCACCGACAGTGTCCCGAATTCGTAGATGCGCTGGGTGAGGCCGCGGATCTTGGCAACCAACAGTTCGGCAATCCGCAATCCCAAGGCCGGATGTTTCAGCATCAGACTGCGAAACTGGTCCGAGGTCATACGGACGATCAGCGTTTCCGCCGTCGTCTCGACGGTTGCCGAGCGCGGTTTGCCGTCGATGGCGGAAAACTCGCCGAAAACGCCGCCTTCGTGGATATCGATGTAGCTCACTTCCTTGCCGTCCGCGGAGTAATTGCAGGCCGTTACGGCACCTTCGATCACAAAAAACAAATCGGAGGTCAGATCGTCCGCGGACAGGATCTGCGTGTTCTTCGGATATTGCTGCCATGTGCAATGATCCGTCAGCGTGGCGTCGTCCAGCCCCTCCACATCCCGAAACAAATCAATCCGTTCACTGAGGTGCTTAAGGCGTTCGCGCGCCGAAGCCGCACGCGATGCATTTCCTTGCGCTTGTGTCACAGCACGCCCATCCCCTAAAATCTACGTGATTTTGCGTAGAGGCATATTGCGTCAAATTGCGTAGAAGTTGCAAGCCGACCGGGTCAGGAATAGCGGCCGTATCGGTGCATCGCAGGGTCAACTTGGCTAGTTTAGCCAGCAAAAAGGGCTGTAGGGGCGTGCCGGATAGTGGGGTCATGGACGATCGTGAGCGCGGGGTTGCCGAACACCCGGAGCATAGCCTCGTCACCATTCTTGCCGTTGATACGGTTCGTTCGATCGAACATATCGCCGGTCTGGACCCGGACGATGCCGAAGCGTTTCTGGACAAGGTCCTGAGCTTTGTCAGCAAACGAATCGAAAGGGCGGGTGGCATACTCGCCAGTTTTCATGGCGACGGTGGGTTGGCGATCTTCGGCTGGCCTAATTCGCTAGAGGATCATGCAGATCGCGCTTGCGAGGCGGCGTGGGCTATTCAGCACCCAAGTGAGCCGTTGTTTGCCGAGGCCAGCGACAGCACTGAAACGGTTACGTTTCGCGTTGGGATCCACTCCGGCCTCGTTCGCTTCAGACGGCTGCGTCTCGGAGTCGGATCGAACCTGGATCTGGTGGGTGCGACCGTTCACATGGCGGCGGCTCTTCAAAAACAGGCACCGCCTTCAGGTATCCTGATCAGCTCGAAGACCAGGGAACTTTGCCGCTCCCGGCTGGAACTGCGGGATCGAGTCGATGTCGCGGTATCGGCAAAACTCAACAGCGAAGTATTCGAGTTGCTGGCGTTGCCGCGTTTGGCGGCGCTGGCCAATACCACGGAACGCTACCCGTTTGCGATCGTGGGCCGGTCGACAGAGAAGCGTGCTATTTTGCAGGTCCTCGAGCGATCCGACGAGACACCGCATGCTGTCGCGGTTATCGGCGAGCCAGGAATCGGAAAAAGCCGTCTCGCCGCGGCCGTTCTCGATGAATGGCGCCAAGCCGGCGGAAGCGCTTTGGTAGTGCGCGGCGACATGCGACAATCGACCACACCGTTCGCGGCGATGAAGTCGCTTTTGTCGGCCGCGCTTAAACGCGGCGAAGGGTCCGGTGCCGGGCTGACCGACGAAGACCTGACTTCGGCCGGTCTGGGGGAGAAAGATACCCGTATGCTCGGTCCGCTGCTTGCCGGTCGCGAGGGCCAGAGCAGTAGGGGTAGCGCCCAAACGAGCCGTCAGATTGCCCGCATACTTGTCGAAGCATTTGCCAATATCACATCCGAGCGACCTGTCCTGGTCATGGTCGACGATCTGCAGGCCGTCGATCCGGAGACCACGGATTGTCTGCGCCTGATAGCCGTGTCAAAGAACTGCCGACACGCAAGGCTACTGATCACCGGGCGTCCTGAGGCGGAGCCATCCGCGGCGCGCATCGTAAAGGAGACAATTCATCTGGCGCCCTTGGGCACGGTTGAAATGGAGGAGTTCGCCGGCAAGCTTCGTCCCGATGTCATGCGCAATTCAACCCTTGTGACGCAGGCGTTGCAGCAGGCTGACGGTGTGCCCTTTGTGCTTGAACAGATGCTGTTGTCTTTGGAGACGGACCAGACCGCCACGGATATGCATCTGCCGCAATCGGTCGAGTCGCTTATCCATGGTCGGTTGAACAAACTCTCCGGTGATGCCAAGTCGGTCGTGCAGGTAGCGAGCCTGTTGGGCGAGGAAACGGACATTGCGCTGGTTGCCAATGTCATGGATTGTGAAATCGCCGATCTGGACGGTCCGCTGGAAGAACTGGAGCGGCTGGATCTGCTGCACAGAAACCGCGAGAGCCGCCTGCGCTTTCGCCACGCGATCATCGCGGAGGCGAGCGCCACTACGCTGCCGAAAAACCGCCAGCGACATCTCCACTTCAAGGCGATTGATGCGATATCGTCGATCTATGCAAACCTCAACGAGCACTATGAGCGCATCGCCTTTCATGCCATGGGGGCGGGAGACGAGGAAAACGCCCTTGAATACCTTTGGTTGGCCGGGCTGCAGGCACGCCGCAGTGCCGCGACCGGCTCCTTGCAGCTGATATTCGAGCGGGTCGAGGAGTGCATTGAGCGCTTAGGCGAAACGGCGGATGACCGGTACGCGGATTTCGTTCTGATGGCCTGTACCGCGCTTGTTCAGATTGGCGAGATTTCTCGCATGAAGGCGCATCTACCCAAAGCACTGGATATCGCCCGCAAACAGCAGCAACCCGAAAAGATTTGCGGTGCTCTGTGCCATATGGGCATGTTGTGCTGGTTCGAAGGGCTCTACGAGGAAGGGCAACGTGCCGATGAAGAGGCGCTGGCGTTAGCCCGCGAGATGGAGTCGCTGCCGCATCTCTTCGCCGCTCAGCTTTCGTTGGCAAACATCCATCACTGCCTGGGCCAGGTAGACCGGGCGATCGAACTCGTCAGTGAGTTGTGTGGTTTGCTGACCGGTGACCTGGCCCGTGCCCGGCTTGGCGCGACGGGACTGCCGAGCGCTATGTCGCATGCATTCATGGGATGGTTTCTAGTCGAGGTCGGTCGCTACGATGAGGCGCTTGAGCATGCACGCAAGGCGCTGTCCCTGGCGACCGACCTGAACGACACGTATGGGGAAGTCCTTTCGCGGAATTCGCTGGGCCGGGTTCTGCTGATGCTGCATCGCGACGAAGAGGCGCGCCAGTGCATGGCCGTTGCGCGCGACATCACGGAGCGCGAGGGTTATGATGCGATATTGCCACATATCACGGGACGGATGGCAGCGGCGATGGCGAGAACCGGCCAGGCCGGCCAGGCCGTGGAGATGGTGAAGGATCTTCTCGACCGGCTCGGAGAAGATCGAACGGGCCGCCTCGAAATGTTCAACCTCTTCACAGGGTACGGCGAAGCGTTGTTTCTGGCCGGTCGCACAGCAGAAGCATTCGACTCTGTGGACCGTGCGTTGACCATCGCACGTGCGCTTAAGAATCCGACCCTGACCGTTCAGGCCTTGAGCCAGAAGGTATGGATGGCGCGCAGCGGCCCTGACAACACTCCAGATCCGTGCGACCAGGAGGAGTTGTCCCAGCTGTGTGATGCTTTTGGCCTGGTCGCCTGGGCGCCGGATGGAGTGAGCAAATAGAGCTACTGCCTCGGCGAAAAGCGCGCCGGAAGCCCGATGATTACCCGGGCGAGCTCCTCCGGTACACTCTGTGGACCGGCAGGTTTCCTCAGACCGTAAAGACGGCTTGCCCGTTCGATGAAACTGCGCATCAGGAACAGCGCCAGGCGATCACGGCCCCAGCAGTCGCGAGCCCCATTTTGCGCCCCGAACATGAGGTAATTCGCGGCCTCGCGAGGCGGGCCGGGCAGGTTTGGCGCGAGTGAGAAACGCTTCGGCTCAGGAAACGCCTGCGGATCGAAATTGGCAGCAATCGCCATGGCGCCGACCCAGGTATCGCGGGGGATGGTGAGCTCGTCATCGATAGGGGTGTCGGTTTCGCAATATCGCTGAAATATCTTGAAGGCCGGGTTCACGCGATCGGTCTCATAGATCAGGCGGTCTATGCCCGACAGCGTCCGGTTCGGTCGATCAGTCGCTTTGAGCAACGGAACCAGGGTTGGCAGATCGATTCGGTTGTCGAGGATCGTGTTGATCACGCGGCCCCAAGCCGTTGGTACGACCGACATGATCGTGCCGCTGAGTTCCAGCAGCAAAGCGATCACGTCGCGGTAATAGTCGTCCGGCCCATAGTCGGCTTCGCCACCCAGCTGCTGTACCATTTCGGCTTCGAGGTCGACAAACGTATCGAGCAGCGTTTGGCTTTGTGCGGGCCTGCGCCGACGCGCATCGGATACCAGATTGTCCAAATGAGTCATGAACTCCGATCCGGCCGAGCGCGCCAGCTCCTTGAGTTCATCCTGGAACGGCAGGTTGCCGACCAGATCGGCCAGAAAGATAACGGACCAGAGATGCAGTGTTGCGAGCGCCGGGTTTTCCGGCGGCTGTCGCTTCAACGTCGTCAGCCAGTCGGGCTCCAATTCGAAAATATGTTTTTTGGCGAAGGGGAGGGCCGCGGCTATCTCCGTCAACCAGTTCGGCCCGGGCACGCCGAAAATGTCGGCCGAGATCCGATAGACCGTCTCCGTCGCGAAATCTCGGACCAAATCGATCCGACCCGACGGAGCCGTTCGCTGCATCGCGTTGTCGAGGCATGCCTCCGTGATGCTGCGGATCCGTTCATGGGATTGCGTACGCTCTTGCAACCGGTTCCAGGCACCGTTCAAAATGAACTGCAGCCGATCGCGTGTGGCGCCGGTCAGTGGTCCCTTTTCGGTGCCGATCAAAAGGTCTATTCCTCGACTGGTGCGTCGCGATGCGATCCGGTAGTGGGGGACCGAGAAGAGAAAGCTGCCGTTGGGATTATCGCGCAAGACACGGTGGACGTCGGCGTGTTGTCCGACGAAAAGGATGCTGCGTCCAGTGTGGGGGTCTTCGCGATAGCTATGTGGTTGCGGGTATTCGCCGTGGTCGGGTGCTTTGGGCAAGTCGACCGTGATTGAGCGATCCTGGCGGGAAACGATCCGCAGCACGAACTCGCGGATGCGTGCTTCATCGAACAGTGCCGGTGTCTGTCGACTGCCGATGCTTTGGGCTCTATCGACGGCCTCTCCGGGATCCGGAGGAAATTTCCAACCGGTGGCGAGTTTGCGCATGGCATGGGCGCTCGGCACGAAGAAATAGTCGCCGCCGCGCGTCGTGACGAACCGCGGGATGTGATTGACCGGTGCGACTGCATCCGATTCAAGAAACGAATCCGAGACACCGGCATCATTGGCGCCGATGACCGGACACCGGCCCAGTCCGGCCTGTCCGAGAAACTCGCCTTTGTTGATCCAATTGCCCTGAATGACCTCGAACTGCAGATCGATGCGGGAATTGACCGCTACGAACAGCAGTCCTTTCGGTTCCCCGTCACCGGTTGAGCCTTCATCGAGCAGTGGACCGCCATAGGACATGGACCGCCGCAGGATCCGGTGCCGTTTGACACTGTCATGTCCGCCGATATCCCGGGGGTTGGACCGCCGCGCATGGGAACCCAGAGGGCATTTCCGACCATAGGGATCGTCCTGGTGATACAGAAAGTCATTCAGTCTCGGATCGCGCTCACCCTCCAGTTCGAGCGGTGTGTCGGGCGACACGACCAGTGGAGTTCCGTTTTGCCAGCGGCCCATGAATTGTGCGGCCAGCCTGTCCTGAGCCGCCTTGCTGTCCGGGCGCTGCTGCTGGAGGAACGTGCGAAAACCGACGACGTCCTGTTCGAGCTTTCGAAATACAAGGTAGGTTCCATTGTGCCGCAAGTCCCCGCAAAACGGCTGCATATGTTTGTTGCCGTCTTCGTCGGCGTGGCCGAGGAAGATCTCACCCATTGCCACCGGGGCCCAGGTGCGGTCGCGCCGCACCTTACCGCCGCCGGGTGGCGGCGTCCCCAGCTTCATATCGATGAAGGGCTGGCTGATGCCGTCGCGGAAACCGAAGTGCTCAAGGCGTAGTTCTCGACCGCTGCCATCGGTGCGGTAGGGCGTCTGACCCAGTTCAATATGGAGGATTTCCATGCCGAATTGGCGAAACAGGACGCCAAGCATCTTGCGCAAAAAGCGGCCGCGGCTGCCAGTGCGACCGTTAAAGCTGCGGATATCGGCACGCAGTCGTTTCCAATCGGCTTCGTCTACCGGATGGCCGTCGCTGCCGGCCTGAAAGCCGCCGGAAAAGTAACCATGGATGCTGGGCAGACCGAACTCGTTCTCCCAGTTTTCCGGAGCACTCGGACCGGTGTCACCGAGCCGTTCCGCCCGGGCCGCCATGCCTTGCTTGAAAACGTCCGGGAAGGAATCGAGGGTCGTCGGGTGAAGCTGAAGGGCCTTCAGGCCGGAGTGCGTGAAGGCCAGATTGATCGGCAGCGTATCGATAGCCGGGGAAGTGTGGTTCGAGTTTTCGCCGGGTGCCGGGTTTGTGTCGGTTTGCAGAGACGGGCCCTGTGGCGTATCGCGCAGTGCAGCATACGGAGACGCGGTGGGGCTGTCGCCCGGTGTCCTCATGCTCGAACCGGCACCCGCCTGCACGGTGTGTCGCAAGAGTTCGTACAGACAGACCGCCGGCAATCCGCCGGCAACGATCTTTCGGCCGATCTCGGCCGGCGTGTGGCCAAGCCTCGACGTCATTGCCAGGACCGCGGCCGGGTCGGAAAACAACCGTTCGAGGAGCTCTGACAGGCGTCCGTAGAGCGCCAGTGCAAGACGCGGCCGCTGCTGCAAAACCGCACCAAATCCGGTCAACTGATCGACAATCCGCCTCAGGCGATCGGGCGAATCGAAATGCTGGATAAGCAGTGCCAGCATCTGCTGCATCAACTGGTCCAGGCCACCCGGCTGGCTCAGCACGGCATCCAACTGCTCAGGAAGGGTTGTGAGGTCGATTGAGTTCGCTGTCGCGGCACCTGACAGCAGGGTCTGCAAATCAACCGTACCGGATCCGGAAGCGGTTTGGGCGTCAGTCTTCGGTGCGGCGTCTACCGGTGCTCCGACGCCTGAGATCATTGCCAACCAGCGGAAAAAGGCGTCGGCGGGTTTTTCCGGATCATACGATGTGTTCGGCGCGGCATCACTCGGGGCTTCGGTCGTTTCCGAACCCAGGGCGTCAGGCAGACTGCCGCCTTCATATATGCCAAGGGCTCCCTCAGCATTGTCCTCAGATGAACCGTCATCATCCGCCGTTAGTGCTTTGAGAATAGCCTTGGTGGTTTCGACTTCCGAAGCTTTGAGAACGCGGAAAAACAGGTGGAGGCTCCAGTCGCGCGGTTTCTTTTGCGCACCGCCATATTTTGCGACGCGCAAGATGTTGGCCTGAACCGATGAAAGCGTCCCGTCGTTTGCGTTCGACGGCGTCGTTGCGGGTGTATCGAGCATGTCCGTTACTCCGCGCTGCTCTTGGATTGGTAGACGCCACCCGGTGCGGGAAACCCGTTGGCGTATTGCTGGCTTTCTTTCAGGAACGCGTCGAAAAGGTCGTCGATGGGCTCCACCCTGCGGCCTGTCGGTGAGCGCACCATGGCCACGAATGCATCGAAGCGCTGCTTGAAATCTTCCAGCTGCTTAATGCGCGGAACCGAGAGGTCAGGGTAGGCGGACAAAAACAAATCGTTGCGGATCTGATACTTGCGGATCCAATTCCAGAAGCGACCGAAATCGCCAGTGCCGGGAAACTCCTCGCAGTTGTCGAATACGTCGTCGAACTCGCCTGCAACGCGTTCGGCGATATCGCGAAAGTAGACCTTGATGTCGCCGTCGAAGATCACTTCCGTGAACAGCCACGAACGATATTGAGGCTGACCTTCTGGAGGTTCCGCACCTGTCCGATATGGATCAAATCCAAGGGGAGTAGAGTCATGTGTCACCACGGCCGCTGAATCGGATTGTTCGTCGTCCAAGGGCGGGAAACCGGGGAGACCGGAGTAGCTCAGATACTGATCAGGCCGTATCACCAGCATCCGGGCGAAATGGATGGTGGTGATCCGATTCAGAACGTTCGGCAGACCGTCTTCCGCCCGGCCCATGAGACTTGCGATCTTGAACCGCAGGCGCTCCTCGAAAGTACGCCGCTCGCCCGGTACACGGCCCAGGCGAACCGGAGACATGACGCAAATCTCTGTGACATCGCCGAGTGACCTTGACTCGATCCAGTTGCCGGTCTGATGATTCATAAACCTCTCCCCCCGCACGGATTTGTAAACGCTAAAATATGAATGGCTGACCAACTATAGGCGCAGTAAATCAAGTTGTGACAAATTGTGAGCTAAGTAAATGTGAGAAATCTCACAGACGTCTCTTTCAGCTTGATCCTAGGGTCGATGCTACCACTGCTAGATCGAGGGAGCTGTGACAGAGTGATGGGCGTGAAGGGACTTGCAGCAAGCAGCGGCGCCGGCGGACCGATCGGGCGGGCGGGTGCGCTGTTGATGACGAATTTCGACACGCATGCATTTCACTATGAACTTCTGGAGAAAAAGCACCTGGCCAACTCGACCCATGAAGGCCGGGGGACGTTTTGTCTGGACATAGATCTGGAGCGCCGAGACGGAATCCGGCTGGTGCTCGAAACCTGTGAAAGACAAGATCGCCAGGAGTTGCTGCCAGCTGTTGCCGGGGTCCTGTCTCCGATCGATGAATTCGAACTGGAACCGCTTTTTCAGGGCGCCGATCGTGAGACGCCGGTCAGCGGCGAGACGGATCTTGCTTGCTTTTGGCTGTTGCGCATTTGCGGCATGTCCTATTTCGAGGTCAGTCAAAACCACTTTGATCTCGCCTATCATCTTCTCGATCGCCTGGAGCTGAAATCGGTCGAACCGGACATTCCGTATGTCGGTTTCGAGTGTCCAGACGAAGATCAGGCTCCGCCTGCAGGCTCGAACGATCGGGCCTGGCACCTGCGTCGAATGAACGTCAAGCGGGCTTGGGATCATTCGGGGCAGCGCGGTGCAGGGATCTGCATCGGCCATCCGGACACGGGTTACGCCGATCACGTCGATCTCGATCCGGCGCGTATCCGACAAAATCTGGGTTTCGACTTTGTCGACATGAAACCCGATCCTGTGGATGTGCTCGATAACGCTGCCGGTGCGGCTCATGGAACCGCCACCGGCAGCGTTATTATGAGTGGCGGTACGATTGTTTCACCGCCCGCTGCGGGCGAAGGCGGCACCGGGGCTCCGGGAACCGTGACCGGACTTGTCCCGGAAGCCGAACTCGTTCCCGTACGCGCCGCCCAAAGTGTGCGGCGTATCTTCAGCAGTCGGTTGGCCCAGGCGATTTATCATTGTCGCAAGAGTGGTTGCGCGGTCATTTCCATCGGTATCGGCGGCCATCCGAGCCGGGCCCTGTTTCACGCGTTGCAGGACGCCGTGCGCCACGACATCGTCGTCGTCGCCGCTGCCGGCAACCGCGTCGGTGGTTGCGATCGAGCGGTCTGGCCGGCGCGCTTCGGAGCGTGTATCGGACTGGCTGCGTCGAACGACAGGGACGAGCCGTGGTCGCACACCTGCCAAGGCTCCGGGGTGGATATCGCCGCCCCGGGAGAAGGTGTTTGGCGCGCAATCCGTGAAGGTTCGGATGCATGCGTGTTTAGGGCCGGCCCAGCTAACGGAACATCCTACGCTGCCGCCAATGCGGCTGGGGCGGCAGCTCTTTGGCTCGGACACCACGGCCGCGACAAGCTTGCGCGCATGGCCCGGAAGAGCGGCACCACGGTGCAGGCGTTGTTTCGAAAATGCCTGACGGAGACAGCGCGGCAACCGGATAACTGGGATACCAAGCGGTGCGGACCCGGCATCATCGATCTTTACGAATTGCTGAGGGTGTTGCCACCGAAGGAGCCCGATTCCCGATCAGCCCCGAGCATACTCACGGAATATCGTGGGCACATTCAATCAGTCTTCGGCCTGTCGGGAAATGACGAATTCAACACCTGCCTTGCCGCGATGTTCAAGACCCATGCACACCGTGATCCGGTGGCTCGGTGGGGGCATGAATTGTCAGAGATCGCGACCAGACTGGAAACGAGCGGCAGCCCTGCGCTTGCCAAACTTCGATCCGATCATACGCTTTCCATCCGCGACCGGGCAGAAATCCTGGCCGCGATCATTCGCCCATTGGCATCCGAATCGTTGACACTTGAACTTGCCGGAATCCACTCGGAAATCTGATTACCGGCAGCTATACCCAGTCACCAACCTGAAAACGTGTCGCTTGCGAGCCTGCGGAGGCCGCGTTTGCGTTTGACCTGACCCGGGCCAAGACATAAAAAAGATAAGCGTGTGACGGCGCCCGTATGAAGACGGGCTGAGAGAAATTCCGGTGCGACCGACCCAAACAGGGGGTGCAATTCCGGGGCTGTCCAGACCGGCAGGCGGATCCTTTCCGCTGCGGCGTTCGTGCACGTTCGTTGCCCAGCCGGAGGTCCGTTTTTATGACACGCAGCCCGATCGTTTTCCTCATCCTGATTTCAACCGTGCCCGATGCGCTCGCGCACGCCGGGCATCTCGGCGACCTTGCGGGGCATAGCCATTGGGTGGGTCTGGCAGCTGGCCTCGGTGCAGCGGCACTCGCTGCGTTGATCGCCAAAGCCCGCGCGCGGAGCAAAAAGGGCGCGACCGAGGAGACAACTGCAGAGGCCGAGGAGAACGAGGAGGGCGCGCCTGCATGAACGCATCCACCAAAACCGGCATCATGGTTTGCGGTCATGGCAGTCGCAATCAGAATGCCGCAACCGAATTCGCCAAGCTGGCACAAGGCCTGAAGCGGCGTTACCCCGACACACCGGTTGAATACGGCTACCTTGAATTCTGCAATCCGGTCATCCATGCCGGCCTCGACCGATTGCGCGAACAGGGCGTGACCCGCGTGCTCGCCGTCCCCGGCATGCTGTTCGCAGCCGGCCATGCCAAGAACGACATACCTTCCGTGCTCAACACCTATCAGGCGATGCATCCGGACATGCGCGTCGATTACGGGCGGGAACTCGGTGTCGATCTGAAGATGATTCGCGCCGCCGGAGAACGGGTCGAGCAGGCGCTGGCCAGGGCTGACAGAGAAAACGGGACGATCCCCCACCATGATACGCTGCTGATGGTCGTTGGCCGCGGCGCCTCCGATCCGGACGCCAATTCCAATGTGTCAAAGGTAACCCGAATGCTATGGGAGGGGCTCGGTCTCGGCTGGGCGGAAACCTGCTATTCAGGCGTGACCTTCCCGTTGGTGGAACCGGCGCTCAACCATGCGGTCCGCTTGGGATACCGTCGCATCGTCGTGTTTCCGTATTTCCTGTTCACCGGGGTGCTTGTCAAACGGATCTACAGCTTCACCAACAAGGTTGCTGCAGCGCACCCGGACATCGAGTTCGTCAAGGCCGGCTACCTGAACGATCACGATTTGGTACTGGATACCTTCGTCGACCGTGTCGAGGAAACCCGCGCCGGGCGTGCGGTGATGAATTGCCAACTGTGCAAATACCGCGAGCAGGTTCTCGGATTTGAGGCTGAGGTAGGGCTGGCACAAGCCAGCCACCATCATCATGTGGAGGGCATTGGCGGAGGTTTGGAGAATTGCCCCTGTAAGGGCGATTGCGACGCTTCATGCCGTGATGAAGCGTTTTGCAAGGAACACGGATTGCCGTGGACGCCGCTGCATGACCACAGCCATGATCACGATGACGCGCATGACCATCATCATGCGCAAGACCACCATCATCATCCCTATCCGCATGCCGACCATCCGCACGGACCGGATTCGATGAAGAAGCAATAGCACCATGGCTGCAACTGCCCACAGCTACTTGCGCGATCCGGAGACGATCTACCGTGAGAGCTTTGCCACCATTCGGCGGGAAGCGGATCTGTCCCGTTTCGGGGGAGATGCCGAGGCGGTTGCTGTCCGGATGATTCACGCCTGCGGTATGGTCGACCTGGCGGAGGATCTGGTCATCAGTCCCGACGCCGTTGCCGCGGGACGCGCCGCGATCGATGGCCACAGACCGATCGTCTGCGATGTTGACATGGTGTGCCGGGGAATCATGAGGCGGCTGCTTCCTGAGGAAGTCGAGGTTGTCTGCCGGGTTGGAAGTGTTGAAGCGGCAAATCATGCCCGCGCATTGGAAACCACCCGGTCGGCCGCCGCCCTCGATCTGCTTGCTGGCGATATGGCCGGGTCAATCGTGCTGATCGGCAATGCCCCAACGGCGCTGTTCCACGTTCTGGAAATGCTGCAAAAGGGCGTCAAGCCTCCCGCATTGATCGTCGGGGTGCCCGTGGGGTTCGTTGGCGCTAGCGAATCGAAGGAAGCGCTTCTAAACGATGATCATGGCGTGCCGTTCATCACTGTGCGGGGGCGTCGCGGCGGCAGCGCTTTGGCGGCTGCGGCGCTCAACGCCGTTGCCGGAGGCCTTGGGCAATGAATACGGGGGGCGGCGGGGCGTGGCTGACGATCCTCGGGATCGGCGATGACGGCATTGAAACACTGACACCGCCGGCGCTGGCGCTTTTGAAACGTGCGACGACACTGATCGCTCCACAACGGGTGCTCGAAAACCTCGACCTCGCTCAGCTAGGGCTCGGCGCCTGCGAGGTCATCCCCTGGACGATGGGAGTGAGTGCCGCGCTGGAGCTGCTCGAGGCGCGACGCGGGACTCCGGTGACCATTCTTGCGACCGGGGATCCGATGCATTTTGGCATCGGTGCCACGTTGCGTCGAAGGTTGGATGCCGATGAGATGCTGATCTTGCCCTCACCATCTGCGTTTTCACTGGCCGCGGCGCGGATCGGTTGGTCACCGTCGGATGTTGCCTGCATCTCGTTGCACGGCCGCGCCGTGTCCGGGTTGCAACCGCACATTCTGCCCGAAAACCGGATCCTGTCGCTGACGTCCACGGCGCGCACGGCGCATGAGGCGGCCCAGTTGCTGGTCGAGCGCCGCTACGGGCGTTCGCAACTGACTGTGCTGGAACATATGGGCGGCAGCAGCGAACGCATCAGCCGGCACCGGGCTGAAGACATTGCCGGGCTCGATGTGGAAGACAGCCCATTCGCCGACTTCAATGTCATGGCGATCGAATGCCGGGCCGGTGAAGATGCGGCGATCCGCTCCACTGTTCCGGGGCTTCAGGACGAGGACTATGTCCATGACGGCCAGCTCACCAAGCGCGAGGTGCGCGCGCTGACGCTGGCCACGCTGCAGCCGCACCCGCATGCGCTGTTGTGGGACGTCGGCGCCGGCTGCGGGTCGGTCGCCATCGAGTGGATACGGTCGGTGCGCGGTGCACGCGCCATCGCAGTAGAGCCGAGACCAGAACGCAATGCGATGATTGCGGAGAATGCCATTCGGTTGGGGACACCGCAGTTGCAGATCGTGGAGAACAGGGCGCCGGCCGGTCTGGCAGGCCTTGCAGAGCCGGATGCGGTGTTTATCGGCGGCGGTCTGACCACCGACGCGGTGTTCGAGACCTGTTGGCAGGCGCTTAAGCCGGGCGGCCGTCTGGTTGCCAATGCCGTTACCCTTGAGGGAGAGGCCCGACTAACGCAATTGCAGAATGCGCACGGGGGCGGCCTCACCCGTATCGCTGTCTCGCGTGCCGGACCGGTGGGTGGATTTCGTGGCTTTAAGCCGCTTATGCAGGTCACCCAATTGAACCTGCAGAAACCATGGAGCCATGCATGACCGGTACACTCTATGGTCTGGGAGTGGGGCCGGGTGATCCGGAACTGGTCACGCTGAAGGCCGATCGGATCCTGCGCGCCGCCCCAGTCGTTGCCTATCCGGCGCCCGACACCGGCCCCAGCTTCGCCCGGCAGATCGTCACAGGGACGATTTCAAACGATCAGGTGGAATTGCCGATCGTCGTTCCGATGCGGGTCGATCGGTTCCCCGCTCGCAAAGTTTATGACACAGCATCGGACGCCATTGCCGGCCACCTGACCGCCGGTCGCGACGTCGCCGTGTTGTGCGAGGGCGATCCCTTTTTCTACGGATCGTTCATGTACCTCTACGAGCGCCTTGCGGACCGTTTCCGCTGCGAAATCGTGCCCGGCGTTTCCTCCATGATGGCTGGCGCGGCGGCGCTGCGCCGACCGCTGGCTGCGCGCAATGACGTGCTATGTGCCATCCCGGGACCTCTTGACGACGCCACGATCGCTGCTCGACTCGCTGCAAGCGAGGCGGCTGCCATCATCAAGATCGGCCGACATTTCAGCAGGATATTCGCTTTGCTTGAGAAATTGAATCTGCTGACCTGTGCCGGATATCTGGAGCGCATCTCGTTGCCCAACGAACGGATTCTCCCCCTGTCGAAAGCCGGTCCCGAGGCTCCCTATTTCTCGATGATCCTGGTTTACAAGGGATCGGAGGACTGGGTGGCACATCTGCCGCTCGAAACGCGCGGCATACCGTATCGCCAAGCCGGAGGCGGCCATGGCTGATGCGCCAAAGCCGGCGATTGTCGTTTTAAATGAAGCGTCGCAGCGCCTTGCGGAACGGCTAGCGGCCGCGTCGGGCGGGGCAGTGCATGGTCTGCACACACGCACGACCGGGGTGGACGTCGTCTTCGATGCGGTCGGTCCGCATGTCCGTGAACTCTTTCGGAACGGGCATCCGATTCTCGCGATCATGGCGAGCGGAGCGGTCATCCGGCTGCTGGCGCCGGCGCTTGAGGACAAACTGCAGGAGCCGCCGGTACTGGCGATCTCGGAGGATGGCAGTAGCATCGTTCCTCTGCTCGGCGGCCATCGTGGCGCCAACGCACTGGCACTGACTGTCGCCGAAATCCTCGGAGGTCATGCGGCGATCACGACAGCCGGCGATCTCCGCTTCGGCGTTGCACTCGACGCACCGCACTCCGGTTACCGGCTGACCAATCCCAACGCGGCAAAATCCGTTATGGCATCGCTGCTCGCCGGCGGGACAGCGGTGCTTTCCGGAGATGCCGACTGGCTGTCGACCTCGACAATTCCGTTCGCCAAAGACGGCACGGTGCGGCTGACCGTGACCGACAAATTGCATGCTCCGAGCCATGGCGAACTGGTCTATGCACCACAGGTTCTGTGTTTGGGGATCGGGTGCGAGCGCGGCGCCGAGCCGGCAGAGGTCATCGATTTGGCCGAGGCGACGCTTGAGCAGGCGGGGCTGGCCGCGAATGCCGTCGCTGGCGTGTTTTCCATCGACCTCAAGGCGGATGAAACGGCTGTTCACGCCGTCGCGGAGCATTTCGATGTGCCGGCAAGATTCTTTACGGCACCGACACTGGAAGCCGAGCGCCCGCGATTGGCAAATCCATCGGACGTCGTCTTTGCCGAGGTCGGATGCCACGGCGTGGCGGAGGGAGCCGCATTGGCGGCCAGCGGTGCCGACGGGACACTTGTCGTACCGAAACGAAAAGCCAGACGGGCAACCTGCGCGATCGCCCGTGCGCCGCATCCGGTCGACGCCAATGCCATTGGTCGACAGCGCGGCCGGCTTGCCATCGTCGGGATCGGCCCCGGCAGCGAAGCCTGGCGGTCGCCGGAGGTGTCGCAGCTTGTTGCCGCGAGCACCGACCTGGTCGGCTATTCTCTCTACCTGAAGCTGCTGGGGCCGCTGGCAGACGGCAAAGTCTGTCATGATTTCGACCTCGGCGAGGAGGAATTGCGTGTGCGCCATGCGATGGAGCTGGCGGCGGACGGGCGGTCGGTGGCGCTGGTCTGCTCCGGCGATGCCGGTATTTATGCGATGGCGACCCTCGCATTCGAGCTGCTGGACCGCGGGCGTGCGCAGTCGCGCGACGGCGGTGGTATCAGCGATGCCGCCCGGCGCATCGAAATCACGGTATCTCCGGGGATCTCGGCGCTTCAGGCGGCCGCTGCCCGCGCCGGTGCACCACTCGGCCACGATTTTTGCACGATCTCCCTGTCCGACCTGCTGACGCCATGGCCCGACATCAAACGGCGAATTGCCGCGGCGGCAGAAGGCGATTTTGTCATCGCCTTCTACAATCCGGTCTCGCGGCGCCGACGCACGCAACTTGCCCATGCCCGCGATGTCCTGCTGCGCCACAGGCAGCCCGATACGCCGGTGATCCTGGCGAGCAATCTCGGGCGCGACGGCGAACGAACCCGTATTGTCAGGCTCGCCGATCTCGATATCGACACGGTGGATATGCTGACAGTGGTGATCGTCGGCTCGTCGCAGACCCGTCTGGTGGAAACCGGCGACGGCCGCCGCTGGGTCTACACCCCGCGCGGTTACGCGGCCAAAGACGATACGGTGATCATCGAGAAAGAGGCGGTACAATGACGGTTTACTTCATCGGTGCCGGACCCGGTGCACCAGACCTCATCACAGTTCGCGGCCTGAAACTGGTCGAGCGTTGTCCGGTGTGTCTCTATGCCGGTTCATTGGTGCCGCGCGAGATCGTGACCGCGGCGCCTGCCGATGCGCTGGTGATGGACACAGCGCCTTTGCACCTCGATCAGATCGTCGCGGCGATGGAGAAAGCAGAGGCGGCCGGTCAGGACGTCGCCAGGGTGCACTCCGGCGACCCATCGATCTACGGGGCGATCGCCGAGCAGATGCGGCGCCTGGACGAACTCGGCATCGCCTATGAGGTGGTTCCGGGTGTGCCGGCTTTCGCGGGCGTTGCGGCGCAACTGAAGACCGAGCTGACGCTTCCTGAGATCGCCCAGACTGTCATTATCACTCGCACCGGGATGAAGGCATCCGCGATGCCGGAGGGAGAGCAGTTGGAGACCCTCGGCCGTTCCGGCGCGACTCTGGCGATACATCTGTCGATTCGCAATCTCGATTACGTCCGTAGCGCGCTTGCACCGCATTACGGCGAGGACTGTCCCGTCGTCATCGCTTACCGGGCGACATGGCCGGACGAGCTCTACATCCGAACGACCTTGGCCGACATGAAGGCCGAGGTTCGCAAGGCGAAGATCACGCGGACCGCATTGATCATGGTGGGGCGGGTGCTGGGTGAGGTCGCTTTCCGCGATTCGGCCCTTTACGATGCCGATTACGCGCATGTGCTGCGCAACGCCGGCAAAAAGAACAGCCGCACGAGGGTCTAAACGATGGCTTCCACCAGCGCGTCGACAGTTGCGAAAACCGCGCCCCTTGGTGCCGTCGGCCGTTCGACCATGATCACCGGTATGTCCAGGCTGCGCGCCGCCTCGACCTTGGCGTATGAAGCGCGCCCGCCTGAATTTCGGCAGACCAGAAGATCGATCGCATTGGATTTCAACAGCTCCGTCTCTTCGGCCACGGTCCCGGGCTTTCCCAGCAGCAGCCGCGATACGGAAATCGGCAGCGGCTCGACGGGCGGGTCGACCATGCGGATCACAAACCGCACGTCATTGCGACCGGCGAACGCGTCGAGGTGCTGGCGGCCGACAGCCAGGAAGACGCAAGCCGACTCGGGAATGGCGCCGCGCGCCATTTCCAGCGTGGGAACGATCGTCCAGCGATCGCCCGCCGAAGGGGTCCAGGCCGGTCTGTACAGCACCAAGCGGTCCACGCCGGTTCGCCGTGCGGCCGCCGCGGCATGGGCGGATATCTCGGTAGCAAAGGGGTGGGTCGCATCAAGGAGCAGATCGATCCGTTCCTCCCGCAGGTATGTCACCAGGCCGTCGATGCCGCCAAAACCGCCGATACGGCGCTTGCCGCGGACGGTCGGCGGCACCGCTGTGCGGCCGGCCAGCGATGTGATCACCTGCAAACCGCCGATGCGCTCGAGACGTTCGGCGAGGGTGGCGGCCTCGTGTGTGCCACCCAGGATCAAGACGGTCCTAGTGGACATGTGCAAGGATGTTCCCCTTTCGGTCGACGATCAGAATATCGACCGCAACCGGTGCTTCACGCATGGCTGTGCGAACTGTGCCAAGCGCCTGCCCGGCGACAATCGGCGCCAGTTCGATGCCGTTTTGCCGAGTCAGTTCAAGCACTTCGAGCGCCGTGTTGGCGCTCAGAATCATCTGCCTCAGTTTTTGAGTCATGTCGGGTTCAGGGACCATGTTGGCGAGGAAGTCCATATCCACCTGACTGCGACCCGAATGCAGGTCGAGGGCGCCCTGGGCAAGCTTGACCATTTTGGCAAAGCCGCCGGCGATGGTCAGGCGATCGATCGAGTGATTGCGCAGGTATTTCACCAGGCCGCCGACGAAGTCGCCCATATCCAGATAGGCGATTTCGGGCAGGTCGAACAGGTTCATGGCCGCGGTCTCGGACGTCGAGCCGGTGGCACCGACCACATGGGTCAGCCCGGCTGCCCGGGCGACATCGATTCCACGATGGATCGAGTGGATCCAGGCGGCGCAGGAAAAAGGCTGCACGATGCCGGTCGTGCCGAGCACCGACAGGCCTCCGACGATCCCCAGCCTGGGGTTCCAGGTCTGTTCCGCCAGCGCTTCCCCGCCCGGGATGGAGATCGTGATGACCACGTCGGCCGGCAGCCCGAATTCGTTACACAGCGCTTCGACTTCGGCGCGCATCATCGACCGCGGTACGGGATTGATCGCCGGCTCTCCGACGGGCAGGGGCAATCCCGCAAGGGTCACCGTTCCGACGCCTTCACCGGCCTTGAACCGGATTCCGGCACCCGGCTTCGCCGGTGCGACCGTGGCGATGACCGTGGCGCCGTGGGTGACATCCGGATCGTCGCCGGCGTCCTTGACGATGCCGGCGGAGGCGTAAGCATCCGTTATGCTCTCGAACGCCAGCGCGAATTCCGGCTTCTGGCCCTTTGGCAGGCGGATCGACACGGGATCGGGAAACTCGCCGGTGATCAGCGCCGTCAGCGCGGCCTTTGTGGCCGCGGTTGCGCAGGCACCGGTGGTCCATCCGCGGCGCAAAGCGCCGCCGTTGGTCGATTTCGCGCCGTTAGGTACGTCGGTCATGCCGCGGTTATAGGCCACGCTACGGGTCGGCGAAAGCGCGGGAGGAACCGACCGTGACTGACGATCTTTTTCGCCAACTGCCGGAACTCGAACCGGGTCACGTCTGGCTGGTCGGGGCCGGACCCGGTGATCCCGGATTGCTGACCCTGCATGCCGTCAATGCCATCCGTCAGGCGGACGTCATCGTCTACGACGCGCTGGTCAATGCGTCCTGCCTTGAATTGGCCGGCGCTGGAGCCCAGCTCGAATATGCTGGAAAACGCGGCGGCCGGCCGTCGGCCAGGCAACGCGATATTTCTTTGCGCCTGGTGGAACTGGCCAGCGCGGGCAGGCGGGTTCTGCGCCTCAAGGGCGGCGACCCGTTTGTCTTCGGACGCGGCGGCGAGGAAGCCGTAACGCTGGTCCAGCATCAGGTTCCATTTCGTATCGTGCCGGGTGTGACGGCCGGTATCGGCGGTCTGGCCTATGCCGGAATTCCTGTAACGCACCGCACGGTCAACCACACCGTCACCTTCCTCACCGGTCACGATTCCAATGGCGTCGTGCCCGACCGTGTCGACTGGCAGAGTGTCGCGCGCGGATCACCGGTCATCGTGATGTACATGGCGATGAAACACATGACGACCATCACCGAAAGGCTGATGGCGGCCGGACGGGCACCCGACGAGCCGGTGGCTGTGGTCTGCAACGCAACCACAGAGCAACAGCAGGTGTTGGAGACCACACTCGGTCGCGCCTGCAGCGACCTGATTGTGGCGGGCCTGTCTCCCCCGGCGATCGTCGTGGTTGGCGAGGTGGTCCGGTTGCGCCAGACCCTTGACTGGTTTGGCTCGAGTAACGATGGCGCACCCGTCCTTGCCGCGATGGCGGACCGGAGCGCCTGACGATGCCTGGCCTGCTTGTCGCATCACCGATGTCCGGTTCCGGCAAGACCACGTTCACGCTCGGTCTGCTGCGGGCGCTGAAGCAGCGCGGCACCGCCGTTGCTCCCGGCAAGGCCGGGCCGGACTATATCGATCCCGCCTTCCACAGCGCCGCCAGCGATACCGCCTGCCTCAATTACGATCCATGGGCGATGCGCCCCGAACTGCTGCTGGCGCAGGCCGCCACGGCCGGCGAACGGCTGTTGGTGGTTGAAGCGATGATGGGCCTTTTCGACGCATCAGCCGATGCAACCGGGTCGGCGGCCGATCTCGCGGCATTGCTGCAGTTGCCGGTGGTGCTTGTGGTGAACTGCGCCAGGCTGTCGCATTCGGTGGCGGCGCTGGTGCACGGGTTCTGCAGCTTTGACCCAAGGATAGCGGTGGCCGGGATTATCCTCAACA
This sequence comes from Hoeflea sp., assembly GCA_965249925.1. Classification (GTDB taxonomy): domain Bacteria; phylum Pseudomonadota; class Alphaproteobacteria; order Rhizobiales; family Rhizobiaceae; genus Hoeflea_A. The sequence continues at coordinate 7,261,618 of OZ252260.1, read as the reverse complement.
ATGTGGGCAGCGATCGTCATGAGGCGATGCTGCGGGACGCTTTGGCCACACAAGACGCTACTGTTTTCGGCGTCCTGCGGCGTCAGGACGACCTGGTATTGCCGGAGCGCCATCTCGGCCTTGTGCAGGCCGAGGAGCACGGCTCGCTGGAGCGGTTCATCGACCAGGCCGCCCGATTGGTCGAGCACGGTTGCGATCTCGACGCCCTCGTCACCGTCGGGCATTCCTCCGATACCGTCTGCCAGGCGTCTCCGGTCGATGCATTGTCGCCGCCGGGACAGAGGGTGGCGGTGGCACGCGACCGGGCGTTTGCCTTCAGCTACGAACATCTGCTGCGCGGATGGCAAAGCCAGGGAGCGCAGATCGATTTCTTTTCGCCGCTTGCGGATGAGGGCCCACCGGTCGACAGCGATGCCGTTTATCTGCCGGGAGGCTACCCGGAGCTGCATGCCGGCCGAATTGCCGCTGCCGGGTCGTTTCGGCAATCCATGGCGAGGGCCGCGAGATTGGGTGTTCCAATCTATGGCGAATGCGGCGGCTACATGGTGCTTGGCGAGGGCTTGATCGATGCGGCCGGAAACCGGCACGCGATGCTCGGCCTGTTACCGCTAACGACCAGTTTTGCGGAGCCCCGGCTGCATCTCGGATATCGCCGGCTCGCGGCACGACCGGGATTCTTCTGGAACCAGCCGCTCTCCGGACATGAGTTTCATTACGCATCCGTCGTTGCGGAGGGTGCCGGCGACCGTTTGTTCGACGTCGAAGACGCACGTGGTGTTGCCCTGCAAAGCGCCGGATTGAGAGGCGGGTCGGTTGCAGGCTCCTTCATGCACGTCATCGACCAACAGGCGCCGTCATGACGCGCGTCGGAGGCGCGGAGCCGGTGGAACATGGTGGCGCGCTCACCGCGGCTTGCGCGACGTATGGCGGACAACCGGGGGAATGGCTCGATCTGTCCACGGGCATCAATCCCGTCGCGCCGGAGTTGCCGGTGATCGGTAGCCACGTCTGGCGCCGCCTGCCGGACCGGCAACTCGTGCTGGAAGCCACAGCCGCCGCGGCGCGTCGGTATCAGTCGGCGTGCCGACCACTGGCAGTTGCCGGGGTTCAGGCGGCCATACAGATGTTGCCGCAACTCGTCGAAGGTCCGGTTGCGGTCATCGGACCCACCTATGAGGAGTATCGACGCTGTTTTGAGGCAGGTGGCTTGCGTGTCGACCTCATCGGACAGCTTTCCGATATTGCGCCGCAACACCGCACGGTGGTGGTCGTCAATCCGAACAATCCCGACGGCAGATGCTGGCAAGCCGCCACCCTGCTGGATGTGGCTGACAGCCTGTCGGCCCGGCAGGGTCACCTGATCGTCGACGAAGCGTTTGCGGACATGCGGTCCGACATCAGCCTTGCGCAAGAAGCCGGCAGGAGAAGCGGACTGGTCGTCCTGCGGTCTTTCGGAAAGTTTTTTGGGCTGGCCGGGTTGCGGCTGGGATTTGTTCTTGCCGAGGAGCCTTTATTGTCGGGGCTTGACCGACTACTTGGCCCGTGGGCCGTATCCGGACCGGCGCTGGCCGTTGCGAGCGCTCTGTTGCAAGACGATTCAACGGTGCAGGCGGTGAGAGCCAATATCGGTGAACGCCATCAGGCGCTGCAGGACGTGCTCACGGATGCCGGTTTGACGGTCGCCGGGAGCACGGCGCTTTTTGCTCTGGTTGACGACGCGCGTGCCCCTGCGATCCATGAATTGCTTTGCCGCAACAGGATCCTGACTCGTAGATTCAATTACGAGCCGCGTTGGCTCCGCTTTGGCCTGTGCCCGGATCGCGAGTCCGATCATAGACTTGCCGGCGTTTTATCGCGTCTGACCTGAACCGCGATCGGATGGCCAATCTCCTTGTCCTTGCCGCCGCATTGATTGTCGACCGCTTTGTCGGCGATCCCGATTGGCTTTGGCGACGGGTTGCGCACCCGGTGGTGTTGTTCGGTCGCGCCATCGCTCTTGTCGACAGGCATTGGAACCGGGACGGGGACGCAGCGGAGCGGCGTCGAACGAACGGCGTCGCGGCGATCGTGGTGCTGCTGGTCCTGTCTGTGCTGAGCGGCGCGCTGATTGCCGCACTGTTGGACCGGATCGGAAGCTTCGGAGTTCTGCTTGAAGTAATCCTGGTGTCGGTGATGCTTGCGCAACGCAGCCTCGCAGAACACGTCCGGGCGGTGGCGGATGCATTGCGCAACGATGGCATCACAGGTGCGCGACACGCTGTCGCTCAGATTGTTGGCAGGGATCCGGAGAGCCTCGATGCGGCCGCTGTATGCCGTGCTGCGATCGAAAGTCTCGCCGAAAACTTTTCCGACGGTGTGGTTGCACCGGCACTGTGGTACGCGGTGTTTGGATTGCCGGGTTTGCTGGCCTACAAGATGCTGAACACAGCAGACTCGATGATTGGCCACAAGAATGCCCGGTACCGCGACTTCGGCTGGGCCGCGGCGCGTCTCGACGACCTTGCCAACTGGCCCGCTGCGCGGCTTTCCGCATTGCTGATCGCGGCAGCGGCGCTGCTGTCCGACGGTCGAATTGCGGCCAAACGATCGCTCGCCTGTGCGCTCCGGGATGCCGGGCTGCATCGCTCACCTAATGCCGGCTGGCCGGAGGCGGCCATGGCCGGTGCACAGGACATTTCGCTGGCCGGAGAGCGCTATTACGGCGGCATCGTGATGCGCGAGCCCAGACTCAATTCCGCGGGCCGTTACGATCTGAGCGGTGGCGACATTGTCAAGGCAATCAGGCTGTTTCGAATGGCCTGTTCACTGCTGGTCCTCTTGTTATTGATTGTATTTTTCAGCGCCGCAACGTTCAGTTGATCTTCCCCTTCCGCTCTACGATGTAGTTGCATACTGTCTGATCATAATAACCATGATTTTCGGTCAACTCTTTTCATTGCCAGAAACCATCTTATACTTACCAATATTAGAGGTAAGTAGGTCCGTCCCGTTTTGTTGCGCTCGGTCCTGCGTCAGGGGTTAGTTGAGTGAGGCGGATCGACCGACGTGGTGTCGAGCCGATCCAGGCCGGAGGGACCATGAAACGGCTATTTGCTGTATTGCTTGTGCTGGCGGCGGCGCTGCCGCTGTCTGATGTCGCCGTGAACGCGGCTACACTGACGGCTCGGATCGATATTTCCAAACAGACAATGGTGGTGACCCATCGCGGGCGGGTCAAATATATCTGGAAAGTCTCGACCGGAGCCGGCCGATACAACACGCCCACCGGAACATACAGTCCAAAGTGGCTGTCGCGTCATCACCGGTCGCGAAAATACAACAATGCACCCATGCCCTATGCAATCTTCTTTCGGGGCGGCTATGCCGTGCACGGCACATACGAAATCAAGCGTCTTGGGCGTCGGGCATCGCATGGCTGCGTGAGGCTTCACCCGAATAACGCGGCGACCCTTTTCTCGCTGGTGCAGCGGGAAGGCTTCAAAAACACGCGTATCATCATCACGCAGTAACTCGCGAGCCCGATATCGGTTTTCGGTGTCAAACGACGCCAACAAAATGCGATAAGAAAGACAATAAAACTGTGACGGTTCCAATGACTCGTTGGCATATCCTGCCGTTTACGTTCCTCTCGATCTGCCTGCCATTAGCCGGGGCAGCCCAGCAGAAGGACGCGGCACCTCCGAAACCCAAGGTGACCGTCGTTGCCGCGGCGATGAAATCCGTTGCCAGGAGTGAAACCTTCAGCGGTCGGATACAGGCTGTCGATCGGGTCGATATCGTTGCAAGGGTTCCCGGTTTCATCGACAAGATCGGTTTCCAGGACGGCAAAAGGGTTTCCACCGGCGAGGTCCTTATCGAGATCGAGAAGGATACCTACGAGGCAGCGATCACGCAGATCCAGGGTCAGATCGAATCGGCTCAGGCTGAAAAGAAGTTGGCCGATATTGAGGTCGAGCGACAGGAGAAACTTCTCAAAACGGGCGACGTTGCCGAAAGCGTCGTGCAGAAGGCCCAGGCGCAGCAGGGCAAGGTCGACGGTCAGCTGCTGCAATTGCAGGGAAGCCTGCAAAACGCACAGCTCAATCTGTCTTACACGAAGATTACCGCGCCCTTTGACGGGCGGGTCGGCCTGACCACGATTTCGCCGGGAGCATTTGTGGGGCCGGACTCGGGCGCATTGCTATCGCTCTCGAGCGTCGATCCGATCAACGTGGTATTTCCCGTCGCGGAAGCCATTGTCCTCGATTTTCGCGAAGACGACAAACCGGACGGAGGTGTTCGGTCCCTGACGCTGCAAATGACCATGGCCAACGGAAACCGCTACGACAGTAACGGTAAAATCGACGTGGTCGATACATCCGTGCAATCGGGCACCGATTCCATTTTGGTACGCGGTGTCTTCCCCAATCCCGACGGTCTTCTGGTCGATGGCCAGCTGGTGCGGGTGGGCGTGATAGAAGAAGCGGAGAAACCGTCAATAGTCATCCCGGTGCAGGCCTTGCAGAAAGATCAGGGAGGATTTTTCACCCTGGTTGTCGGCGGCGACGGGAAGGTGGTCAAACGGCCGGTTAAGATGGCCCGTGTCGCCGGGACAGAGGCGGTGATCGCCGAAGGCCTCGATGCGGGGGATAGGGTCATAACCGAGGGAGCCCAGAAGGTCCGCGTCGGTATGGAGGTGGATGCAGCACCGCCTGAGGGAGGCACCCCCCAACAGGCGACGGGTAACAGCGCCTCCGCGGCGTCGGAGCAGTAAGCGGTGTTTTCCAGGATCTTCATCCACCGCCCTCGCTTCGCGCTGGTTATCTCGATCGTCATCACCCTGGCCGGTCTGATCTCTCTTACCCAGCTTCCCGTAGAACAACTGCCGGACATCGTTCCGCCACAGGTCCAGGTGTCGACAGTTTATCCGGGCGCCGGCGCCGAAGTCGTGGAGGCGACGGTGGCGCAACCCATTGAGGAGCAGGTCGTTGGCGTAAGCGACATGCTCTACATGAAATCCACCAGCGGATCGGACGGCAGCTACACTCTGCAGGTAACTTTCGCACCGGGCACCGATCCTGATATCAACGCAGTCAACGTCCAGAACCGGGTCGCGCTGGCGATGTCGTCACTGCCCGACGAGGTATCCCGGGCCGGGGTCAGCACCAAAAAGAAGTCGTCCGCGCTGCTGATGGTGATAGCCATCACCTCCGACGATCCGGACCACGATACGCTGTTCCTATCGAATTTCGCGACGATCAACGTGCTCGACAGCGTCAAGCGTTCCGAAGGGGTAGGGGACGCGACCATATTCGGCGCCCAGGATTATTCGATGCGGGTCTGGCTGGATGTTGATCAGATGACCGCTCTCGGCGTCTCGGTGGACGACGCCATCGCTGCCGTGAATTCGCAAAACGTCCAGGCGGCCGTCGGGCGCATCGGCGCGCAACCGATGACCAACGATCCTGAATATCAACTCAGCGTTCAGACGCAGGGGCGTCTCAGCAGCGTCGAGGAATTCGAGCAAATCGTTGTGCGTGCCCTGCCGGACGGTTCTTTTGTGCTGCTTGGCGAGATCGCCCGCATCGAGCTGGGCGCCAAGAGCCAGGACTCGGCGGCCGGTTTCAACGACAAGCCGGCGGCAATGATTGGGGTCTACCTCGCACCGGGCGCCAATGCCCTGAGCACGGCCGAAGCCGTGCAGACGGCGCTCACGGGGCTCGAGAGTGCGTTCCCGCAGGGCATGCACTGGAGTGTCCCTTACAGCGCAGTCACTTTCGTCAAGTCCAGTATCGACGAGGTGATACAGACCCTGTTCGAGGCATTCGCACTGGTGGTGATTGTCGTCTTCCTGTTTCTCGGCAGTCTGCGCATGGCGCTGATCCCGCTGATTGCGGTACCGGTCTCGTTGGTGGGCGCCCTGAGCTTCATGCTGGCCCTCGGTTTTACGCTGAATACCGTTTCGCTGCTGGCACTCGTTCTGGCCATCGGGATCGTTGTCGACGACGCGATCGTTGTGATCGAGAACGTCGAAAAGGTGATGGAGGAACGACCGGAATTGTCGGTGGCGGATGCCACCTCCGAGGCGATGGGGCAGATCACCGCACCCATCTTGGCCATAACCTTCGTTCTGCTATCCGTGTTTGTCCCGGTCGCCTTTGTGCCTGGCATAACAGGAGCCATGTTTCAGCAATTTGCCGTGGCCGTCTCCTTCGCCATGCTGATTTCAGCGCTTAACGCGCTGACCCTCAGCCCGGCGCTGTGTACGCTACTCCTGCGACGTCAAAGCTCGCCCCGTCGTGGTCCACTTGCCTGGTTCTCCCGTCGGATTGACGATGCCCGCGACGGCTACGCCTTGGTGGCCGGTCTGTTCGCGCGAAGGGCGGCACTTGGCCTGCTTTTCCTGGCGCTCGCCCTGGTCGGTGCCGGCGCCTTGTTCCGGATCGCGCCGTCCGGGTTCCTTCCGGTGGAAGACCAGGGCGCTTTCTTTGTGCAGCTGCAGTTGCCCGAAGGGTCGTCCGTCAATCGCACCGCCGCTGCCATGGAAGAGGCCTATGAAATCGTCTCCGGCGCCCCGGGCGTGGCGGATGTCATGACGGTCGTCGGCTTCAGCTTCGTCGACGGCCTGGCCGAGTCGAACGCCGGCTTCATGATTGCAATCATGAAACCATTTGAGGAGCGGACCGATCCGTCCCTGTCGGTTCACGCGGCGATCCAATACTCGCGTGCCCAGTTGGCCGGATTACGCTCGGCGATCGGAATACCGTTCAATCTTCCGCCGATCATGGGGCTCGGAACCGGCTCCGGTTTCGAGTTTCAGCTTCTCGATCTGCAGGGGGGCGATCCCCTCGATCTCGGGGCGACCGCAAAGGGGCAAATCACGGAGGCCAACGGCGATCCGCGCCTGGCCGGCGTTTACACGACGTTCTCCGCCCAATCCCCCAAGCTGAATCTGGACGTCGACCGAACGAAGCTGCAGACGCTGGGCGTGGACGTCAGTTCGCTGTTCCGCGCGATGCAGGTGATCCTCGGCGGATACCACGTCAACGACATGAACCTTTTCGGGCGCGCCTGGCAGGTCATCCTGCAGGCCGAGCAGCAATATCGTGGTGCCGTAGATGACATTGCCCGCATTTACGTGCGCAACAGCCAGGGCGAAATGGTGCCTGTCCGGGCGGTGGCGACAACGGAACTGGTGCTCGGACCCCAGATGCTGGTCCGCTACAACAACTTTCGATCCGTGACCATAGCCGGTGGCCCAGCCCCCGGCGTGTCCTCCAACACAGCGATTGAAGCCATGGAGGACATTGCCACCAAGGTTCTCCCGCAGGGCTACAGCTATGAGTGGACGGGCACAGCTTTGCAGGAGATAGAAGCGGCGGGAAAAACACCGATCGTGCTCGGGCTTGCCGTGTTGTTCGCCTATCTTTTCCTGGTGGCGCTGTATGAGAGCTGGACCATTCCTCTTGCGGTGCTGTCGTCGGTTTCCTTTGCCGTTTGCGGTGCGATGGCCGCGCTGCTGTTGTTCGGCCTGGCGAACAACCTCTACGCCCAGATTGGTCTTGTCGTCCTGATCGCGCTGGCCGCGAAGAATGCCATTCTCATTGTCGAATTCGCCATGGAAAGGCGAGAGGCCGGGATGGTAATCGTCGAAGCCGCGATCGACGGTGGACGCGCCCGGTTTCGCGCGGTCATGATGACCAGCTTCGCATTTATCGCCGGGCTACTCCCGCTGGTGTTCGCCGAGGGTGCGTCCATGCTGGCGCGTCGGGGCGTGGGAACTCCGGTCTTTGGCGGCATGATCGCAGCTTCCCTTGTCGGGGTCTTCTTTATTCCGGCACTCTATGTCGCCGCGCAGTGGTTTCGTGAAACGGTGCATCGTCGAGCCGGCGTGCGGTCTGACAGCAACCAGCAGACGGGCTGAAATCGGTTCACCTGGCCCGCGGATGATTTCGCCTTCAGTCGTCTCCTGAAATCACCGCCCGTTGCTCGGGCGGCAATTCAAGGATCGTATCGATCGCTTTTTCATGAACCATGACGACCAGCTCCGACGAGCGGTTTTTCATGGTGTCCACCACGGCATCGACCGCCCGCCGGTCTACTTCGGCCTCAGCAAGGAGCGCACGTAGCTGTCGATAATCCTCCCGCCGCTGAGCGAGATTTGACCGGTAGTCCGGCTCCAGACGGTCCAGCGCAAACGCGACCCGTTCCTGCGAGTCTTCGTCCAGATTCCCGGTCAGCCGACCGCCGACGGCATGCAGGATGCCGCCGCGGGCCTGTTCGGTTGGCGGACCCAGCCATCGCGTCGCGGCGAAGCCGATAAAAAAGGCGTTGGCCAGCAAAGACACCACAAGGGCGACAAACAGAGTGCGCTGTGTGCTCATGATCGTACCGCAGTCTGCGCCGCGACATCGTCCGATCCGAGCAACAGTTGATCAAACGCCTCCACCTCCGGCTGCGCTGCCGGACGTCCCCACTCGCCGATGCCGGCGCCAACGGCAACGGCAATCAGGGCACCGGCGGCGAGGCGTCTCAGGTTCGACGTCGAAAACATGCGCCGCCGTTCGGCCTGTGGACCGATTTCCTTCAGAACGGTCGACTCAAGCGATGCCAACGCAGGTGCGGCGACCTTTTGGTCGATGCTATCGACCATCTCACCTAAGGCAGTGTCGAGCCGTCTCGCTGCATCGACGCGGCGACGGAATACCGGGTCGCCGAGCGCCGCAGCCCGTGCCCGTTGGGCTTCGGCGGGCTCGGGCCAGCGGCTGAATTCAGCACCGTGAAGATCAAGCATGTCTTCAAGGCGTCTGCGCTCATCCTGCGTCATGATCCTCGCCTCCATCGTCTTCGTCCTGCAGTCTCAGACGCAATGACCGCCGCGCCCGCGCTAGCAGGGACGAATAGGTCCCCACGTCGATGTCCATCACTTCGGCGGCTTCGCGGTGCGACAGATCCTCGAAGTGCGCCAGAACCAGCGCCACTCGCTGCCGCTCGGGCAGATCTTCCATGTGTTCCAGAACGCGCTGCATGTCCTGTTTGCTTTGGACTTTCGTTTCCGGATCGCGCTCCGGGTCCTCGAGAGACTCCCAGCGGATATCGTCGGTTTGGAACTTGCGGCGGCGCAGCAGATCGATCGCCTTGCGGGACGCGACAGTACGCAGATAGGCGGCGATCGTTGCCTCGGAGCGCCAGTCCGGCGCGGTTTGCCAGAGTGCCAGCAGAGCTTCCTGGGCGATGTCCTCGGCTTCGTCGCGGCGGCCGAGGATGCCAAAGGCGAGGCGGATCAACCGCGGGAGAAAGTGCGACATCACCTGTTGAAAGGCGTCGGCATCGCCGGATCCGATGCGCTGCATCAGGGCAGCGTCGTTGCGAACCGCGGCATCGCTCTCGCCTACACGCATGAATGGCCCTTTGCCGGCTGATTACAGCGGCGCACGCTATCGCGTGGTGCGCGCCAACGTCAATCACAGGCACCGCAGCGCCCTCACACCGGCCGGGTCCTGCCGTCGTCATTGTTCAGTTCCTCGATCAGTTGCTGTTCCTGCGCGTTCCGGGGGTTGCTGAAGCCGGCCAGCAGGTTGTAGGCGACCGGTGTCAGAAACAGTGTCGAAACGGTGGCAAATCCCAGGCCGCCGACGATGGTCCAGCCCAACGCCATGCGCGATTCGGCACCGGCGCCGAAAGCCAGGATCAGCGGCAGACCGGCAAGCACCGTCGAGATCATGGTCATCATGACCGGTCGTAGCCGGCGCATGCAGGCGCCCTCGATGGCATCGCGTACCGAGAGTCCCTGTTCACGCAGCTGGTTGGCGAACTCGACAATCAGGATGCCGTTTTTGGCCATGATACCGACCAGCAGGATAATGCCGATCTGGCTGTAAACGTTGATGGTTCCGCCGGTCAGCCCGATGGCGACGACTGCGGCCGCGACGCCGACCGGTATGGTCAGCAGGATAATCACGGAACTGACGAAGCTTTCGAACTGGGCGGCCAGCACCAGGAAGACCACGACAATCGCGAAGACAAAGACCAGTCCCATACCGCTCGACGTCTCCTCCAGGAGCGCGGCCTCGGCGCGCAGGACAACGTCGACTCCGGCCGGCAAAACCTCCTCGGCGGTCTGCCGCAGGTCGCGGATCGCGCTCTCCAAATCGTACTGATCGTCCAGCGTGACGGAGATGGGAATCGCCCGCATGCGTTCCTCACGGGTCAGTTGAGGTGCCACCGCGGTGTCTTCCAGTTCAACGATGGAGGATAGCGGCACCATGGAACCGTCGCCGGCCCGCACGAACAGGTTTTCCAGGTCGGCAGGATCCTGGATGGCTCCTGTGCCAAAGGACAGTATGACGGGAACCGCCTCATCCAACTCATGGATTTCCGCGATCTCGCGGCCGTCCAGGGCGGTGGCGATGAAGGATGCCACGTCTTCAAGGTCAATCCCGAGATCACGCGCCCGATCCCGGTCTACCTTGACCGAGAGCTGTGCCTGGGTGGTGTCGTATTCGATGTCGAAGGCGCCAAGTCCGGGGAACCTGTCGGCCATCGTGTCGGCCAGGGCCTCAGCCGATTCCGAAAGTACCTGGTAATCGGAGCCGGTGATGGCGAACCGCAATCCGGTTCCACCGCCACGCAAACCGAGGGTATTGGGTTGCCGGGCAAAGGCGGTCACGCCCGGGATTTCGGCCAGTTGGCGGTTGATGTCAGCGACAATGGCGGTCTGATCGCGCTCACGCTCAGCCCAGGGCACCAGGCGGAAGACAATGAAGCCGCGGTTCGTCGCTTGCATGCCGACAACACTGAACAGCGAGTCGACCTCCCCGGCGTCCATCAGATCGAGGCCGATCTCATCTATCTGCCGCATTTTTTCATTGGCTGCATCGAGCCCGGTGCCCTGCGGAAGTTGCACCAGGATCGGAATGCTGGCCCGGTCTTCGCGCGGCGTGATCTCCTGCGGCAACGCGTTGAACAACTGGTAGGAAAATCCCGAGAATATGATGCTGGCCACAAGCACGACCAGCGGCGCCGCCAAGGCGGCGTGCAACACGGTTCGGTAAGCGTTTGCGATGGCGCGCCCGATTTTTTCGATCCAGGGCACTCTTGGCGCCTCGCTGCCAGGGCCGGAGAAGCGCGCGGCAAGCATCGGGGCCAGCGTCAGCGCGACGAAGGAAGATATGGATACGGCTATCGCCAGGACAAAGCCGAATTCGGAGAACAACTGTCCGACCGTGCCCGGCAGAAAGGAAATGGGAATAAAGACGGAAGCAAGCGTTGCCGTGGTCGCGACAACCGCGAAAAAAACCTCGCGTGTGCCGCGCACGGCAGCAGCACTTGGACCGTCACCTTCACGACGACGGCGTATAATGTTCTCCAGGACCACGATCGCGTCGTCGACCACCATGCCGGTTGCCAGCAGCAACGCCAGCAGGGTGAGAATGTTGAGCGAGAAGCCGACCAGCCAGATGGTGGCGACAGTGCCGATCAGGGCCACGGGAATGGTGACCGCCGGGATGATCGTCGCCACGGCTGTCCGCAGGAAAACAAACATCACGAAGACGACGATCGCCGTCGACATCAACAGGGACTTGAGCACTTCGACGATGGCGGCACCGATGAACAGGGCGTCGTCCGACGTAACGCGAAGATCAACGTCATCCGGTAGCAGCGGCTGCAGATTGGCCACCACTTCGGAGATACCGGTGGAGATTTCCAATGTGTTCGATTGCGCCTGTCGGATGATGTTCAGGCCGATACCGGTTTTGCCGTCGGCGCGCAGGTACGACGTGCGTTCGTCAGGTCCGTAAGAGACGAGTGCGACATCTCCCAGGCGCGTGTCATCATCAATGCGCAGATCATGCAGTTCCGCGACGGAACCGACATTCAGGTCGGTGCGCACCAGGATCTCACTGCCGCCGGTGGTCAGCGCACCGGCTGCGGCATCGGATGTCACGCTCTGCACGATTGCGCGGACATCGGCGGGAGACAGGCCGCGCCCGGCAAGCGCCATCTGGTTAAGTTCGATGCGAAACACCGGCTGACGATCTCCGAATAGGGTCACGTCACCGACGCCGGGTACCGCGGACAGCCGATCGGTGATCTGGTTGTCGACAATCTGCGTCAGGTCTTCAATGGGCATCCTGTCGGTGGTGACGGCGAGGCGGATGATCGGACTGTCGTCATCATTGGCCTTGATGACAACCGGCGTTTCGGCGGTTTCCGGCAGCCGATTTTCAACGGCAGCGATCGCATCGCGCGTATCGGAGGCGGCCGTGTCGATGTTCACCGACGGAGAAAACTCAACCGTAATGCGGCTGTTGCCGTAGTTGGACGAGGAAGAAATCGACGATACGCCCGGTACCCGCGCGGCGGCCCCTTCCAGAATCGCCGTTACTCCCGTGTCGACGGTCTCAGGCGTGGCGCCCGGGTAATCCGTGCGAATGGTGACCACGGGCCGGTCGGTGCTCGGCAATTCGCGAATCTCGACAGCCAGAATCGCCGCCAGGCCGGCGATGACCACCAGCAGGTTGATGACGATCGTAAAGACCGGCCGGCGCACACAAAAGGCCGGCAATCCCTTGAGCTCTTCGGGGATCCTAACCATGTGCCGCTCCGCCGTCCGGCATCGATGTCCGAGCCGACTGTTGGGTGCGGAACGGCCGGTCCGGACGAACGGAATCGACGCCTTCGACAACGATCTCATCGCCCTCGGCGATATCGCCGCGAATCAGCACCAGGCCGTCCTGTCGTGCAATGATCTCGACCGGGATCCGAGATGCATAGTTGTCGCCGTTCGTCTTGAGAACGTAGGAGCCAGAGCTGTCCCACTGGACAGCCGGGGAGGGAACACTGGCGAAACGGTTTCCGGGCAGTGCCAGAGACACCTCGAACGACATACCGGGCCGTATAAGATCCGCTTCATTGTCCACCGTCCCCCGGATCGTCAGGGTTCGGGACACCGGATCGATGCGGCTGTCCAGGTCGGCGATTTCGCCGGTCATGGCGACGTCGGGCAGGGCCGGTGTTGAAACTGACAGCACCTGACCCCGTTCGACCTGGTTGGCGAATCGCTCGGGAATGCGAAACTCGATCACGATGGTACGCCTGTCATCGAGGCTGGCGACCGGTGTCGTCGTGGTGACGTAGTCGCCAACACCGACGTCTATCAAACCGATGTCGCCGGCAAACGGCGCCCGTACCTCGCGACGCGACAGCGCGTCTTCTGCCTCGTTGAGATCCAGTGTAGCTTTTTCGAGTGCCAAGGCCGCGTCACGCAACTGGACATCTGAGACCGCGTTGCTGCTCGACAGGGTCTCAAAACGTGTCAAAGCCTCCTGTGCATCGGCCGCAGCCAACCGCGCGCGCTCGACCGCGATCTCCTGGACACGACTCTCCAGCCGCAAGACCACATCACCCTGCTGCACCCGCTGCCCGGCAGTGACGCCGATCCAATCGACTCGTCCGGCAGCTTCGGGGTAGAGCGTGGTCCTTTCGATGGCCCGGGCAGTACCGATCGACCTTACGGCGGTATCGGCGGCGCTGGTACCGACCGTATCCAACACGACCAACGGCGGCGGTCGGCCGCCAACGGCTTGGGTGCCGAACCCTACCGATGATCCAGATAAGATCCCGGGACCAAACGACAGAGCATACACTGCCACGGAAACCGCCAGCAGACCTATGGATATGAGCAGTTGCTTCCAAAATGCCATCGCGTCCGCACTCCATCAGACTATTCGATGATTAAACGCACGGCGGCGACAACTGGTCGCGGCCGCAGCATTAAACTTCTGTAATGAGATCTAGGTATCTGAAAACTTGATTAAAATTCTATCGACTGACGAAGTCGACTACATGACTAAGCCCGGTTTGGTAGAGGGCCCGCTGCGGGACTGTGGTCAACAGGACGACTCCAAACAGCGGAAGCATGTGACAGGATGTGGTGACCAGAGGCAGAACCGACGCGTTGATCCCGCCCGGTGGCGTGAACTGATCTGTGCGCCAAGGCCTCGCCTTTGCCGAAAGCAGTGGCCAGGGTCTCGAGGTACATAGGATGGGATGCTGTCCCGTGTGTTGATCCGGCCCTTCGGAAGATTGCGACCGTCGTCGGCTAAGCGCTTACCAACTCAAAGACGCCCCAGGCGGAAAGCGCTACCAAAGCGGACCAGAATGTCACTTTCAGAAACGTTAGCAGTTCAAACATGTCACTGTCTTTTGTTAGGGTGCCTCCCTAACATAGAGGCGGTACGGCAGAGAGCAATTGAAAGGGAAGTGTCGGATCGCCCGAACCGATGTTGCTGTGTTGCGGCTATAATGTGTGCTTGATGTCCCAGCGGTCGTGGAACCATTGCCACTGACCAGGGTATTCGCGAACCCAGCTTTCGACCTTGTCGTTGAGCACCTGCGCCGTCCCGGTCACGTCGAGTTCGCCATCCGGTTTGCGCGGCAGATCGACAGCCGGTTCAATTTCCAGCCGAAAACGGCCGTCGGGAAGCCGAATGGAGCGGGCCGGATAGACCTCGCAATCGAAATGGCGCACCAGCTTCGCGAGCAGCGGATTGGTACGCACCTCGTGGCCGAAGAAGCGGGTCTTCTCACCCTTGCCGAATTTCTGGTCGACCAGCAGGCCGACACCTTTTCCGTCTTCGAGCACCTTCGCCAGGCTCCAGGCGGCACCGACCTGCGACGGCACCAGATGGCCCATGTGGGTACGCCGCGCCGATAACAGTCGATTGGCGATATAAGGATTGTTGGGCGGACGAAACAAGGCGGTGACATCGAGACTGTATTTGGCAGCGATGATGGGCAGCAATTCGAAGTTGCCCGTATGGGCCGTGAAGACGATGAACGGCCGAGGACGGTCGCGCAGATCCATGAAGCGCTCGACCCCGATCACCTCCAGATAGCCGCCATCTCCTTCCGCAAGATCGTGATCGACCAGCTCATCGACAAAAATGTATTCGGACATCAGGCGCGCCATGTTGCCCCACATGTCCCGGGCGATCGCCTGGCGTTCTTCGGCTGATTTCTCCGGGAAAGCCCGCTCCAGATTGTAGATCGCCAACCGGTGACGGCCGGTGAAAGGTCCGATCAATCGAGCTGCCCTTTCGGTAAAGCGCATGGCGCCGCGCGCCGGCAGCAGTTTCAGCAGTGCCAGGACTGCGAACAGAAACTGGGCAACGGTCCAGTTCTTGACGCGGCGCAGCGCGAGCAGGACTCGGGTTGCGGCGAGGTTCACAGGAGGTCAGTCCATCTTCAGGACGATCTTGCCGAACACCTGACGGCTCTCCATGCGTTCCAGGGCACGATGGATGTCGTCGAATCCCACTTCGGTATCGATCACCGGGTGCACAACGCCGCGTGCCATTTTCTGCATGGCGTTGGCCATGTTCTCCATGCGGCAGCCGAAAGAACCGATCAACCGCAGTTGCTGCTGGAACAGCTGCATCAGGTTGACCGTCGTCGACACGCCCGACGTCGAGCCGCAGGTCACCAGCCGCCCGCCGCGTTTCAGACACAGCATGGAGCCGGCCCAGGTGTCGGCACCGACATGCTCGAAGACGACATCGACGCCCCGCTTTTTCGTCAGTTTGCGAACCACGCCCTCGAACCGGTCCTCGCGATAATTGATGACATGGTCGGCACCCAATGCGGTCGCTTTCTCGGCCTTGTCATCGGAGCCGACCGTTGTGATCACGGTGCAACCGGTTTTTTTGGCGAGTTGAACGGCGGCGGATCCGATACCCGATCCTCCGGCGTGGACGAGGATCGTCTCGCCGGGTTCGAGCTTGGCGTTGTCGAACAGCATATGCTCGACGGTGCCGAAGGTAATCGGCGCCAGGGATGCTGCGACGGCATCGACTCCGGGCGGCGCGGGCACAAGCTGCCGGGCTGGAATGTTGATCCTCTCGCGGGCAAAGCCGTCCAGATGAAAGCCGTGCACCCCGGCCACGTTTTCGCATAGATTGTCGCGACCCTCCCGGCATGCCCGGCAGAGCCCGCAGGTGCGTGCCCCGTATATCGCCACCAGCTGGCCAGGCAGCACACCGGAGACACCCGGTCCGATTGTCTCGACCTCTCCAGAGGCCTCGGCACCGATGGTCAGCGGCATCTTGCGTTTGGCGAAGGCCATGCCGCGCCATCCCCAAACATCGATGTGGTTGAGCGCCACAGCCTTGATCCGCACGGTTACTTCGCCCGCCGCCGGTTCACCGGGCGGCGCGATCTCGGCCGTTTCCAGCCTGCGGTCTTCAATCAGCTGCAGTGCACGCATAATGCTCTTTCCCGCCGTAAGTGTCTGGCAGCGGGCTTTAGGCCGGTTCGGCGGCCATGACAAGACAGGCGTTCTGGCCGCCGAACCCGAACGAGTTCGACAGCACTGTCGTCACCGCCTGGTCGCGCTTGACGTTCGGCACGACATCGAGCTCGATTGCCGGGTCCGGGTTTTCATAATTGATCGTTGGCGGCAACGTTCCCGTGGCGATGGTCAGCAGCGAGAAAATCGCCTCGACGGCACCGGCGGCCGTCAGCGTGTGGCCTATCATCGATTTGTTGGACGATACCGGAATGCCGGGCAGGCGATCGCCAAAAACGGTCGCCAGCGTCAGATGCTCCATCTTGTCGTTTTCCGGCGTCGATGTGCCATGTGCATTGATGTACTCAATACCTGTCTCATCGAGGCCGGCGTCGTCCAGCGCGGCGCGCACCGTGGCGATCGCCGGGGCCCCGTCGGGGGAGGACCGGGTTCGGTGGAAGTGATCGGCTTTATCGCCGTATCCTTTGAGAATGCCGAGGACCGGAACACCGCGGGCATGGGCCGCCTCGAGCGACTCCAGCACCAGCGCCGCGCCGCCTTCGGCAATGACGAAACCGTCGCGATCTTTATTGAAAGGTTTCGAGGCCTTTTCCGGCGGGTCGTTTTGCGTCGAAAGGGCAGACAGCAGCGAGAAGCGGATCAGTGCCTCGGCGCTGACTGATCCATCGGTCGCAACCGTCAGGGCACGGTCCGTGCGGCCCTGGCGGATGGCGTCGATTCCGAGTTGAATGGCGGTTGCGCCGGATGCACAGGCGGTGGACAGCGTCACCGGCAGACCACGGGTGCCGAAGGTATCGGCGATGCGCTCGGAAACCGAGCCGAACATCGAACGCCGGGTGAAGTCGGGATGCGCCCGCTCACGCATCAGCTTCAGGAACCCGTCATAGACGTTTGCGTAATCATCCTTTTTGCCGATTTCGTCGGCGAGCGCGAAGCGGTCAACCCATTCGGGTTCGACCGGTGGTGCAGCGATGAACAGCGGACCGTTGAAGTCGCCGTCGATACCGGCTTCGGCGATCGCTTCGCCTGTCGCCGCTTCCGCCAACGCATGCGACAGCATGTAGGAAACGGCGGGGACATCGAGATAATCGACGGTGCCGCAAATCCGTGTCGAGAGCCCTTCAGTGGGGAATCGGGTGACCGTATGGATGCCGGATGTTCCGTTCGTCAGCGCGGCCCAGTTGTCGGTCTTGCCGCGGCCGAGCGACGTGATGATGCCCATGCCGGTCACCGCCACGACCGGACGGCCAAGATGATCCGTGTAGGCCCCGTTTTTCATGGGCTTCTCCCTTGGACTAGACGCTTACTGCTCGGCCTGAATGACAGCCATGCCTTCCGCGTATTGGAATCCGATGGCGGTGACAAGGGCGCGACGTGCTGCACCGGCCATCGGCGCTTCGGGCTCGCCGCCAAACGTCGGCACCTGCGCGGCGCTGTTCAAGGCCAACGCGGCCAAGGCGGTCCCCACCGGAAAATGCGCCTCCAGCGTATGACCCATAAGCCCGGCATAGGCCCGTATTGGCGCCGCCGGCCAGGTTGCTTCGATGAAATCAAGCTCACGGGCGGTGAGTTCCGATAGGCCGGAGGTGCCCGACAGAATCAGAATGTCCTCTTTACCGGTCGTCTCCGTTGCATCGGCCATGGATTTGAGACGGGCTTCCAATCTGCCATCGTCGCGGGCGCCACGGTCACCCTCGACGGATGTCAGGGTCGCATAGACATTCGCTCCCCTGGCGTTGGCATGGGCACGTGATTCCAGCACGAGAAACGCGCTGGCCGAACCGGTCACGATGCCGCCCGGACCCTTGCGTGCCCAAAGCGGTTGCCATTCGCCTTTGGCCAGGCCCTGCACGCCCTCGAAAAGAATGTGCATGTCGGGACGCTCGGCGTTGTATGCACCGCCTACCAGCGCGTGTGTGGCCTGTCCCGACCGAATGCGCTCAAACGCCGTCAAGACGCAGGAAACTCCGGCACCTTCTTCGCCCATGAAGGTTTGAGACGAACCCGTCACCTTGTGAACGATGGATATGTTGCCGGCCAGCAGGTTCGACAGCTGTGCCAGGAACAGGGTGGGGCGTAGTTCGGTGGTCAGCTTCTCGTTCAGCAGGGTCTCGCGATCGTTGCGATGCGCGGCTTCGTTGACGATCAAGGTGTCGACCGCAATATCCCGTTCGCCGCCGCCGGCGGCGACGATCATATGCATGGTGCCGCAGGCCTCGGGATCGTCCTTGAGGCCTGCATCTTCCAGCGCCAGACCGGCGGTGAACACACCCAGACGCTGCCAGTTTTCCATCTGACGCACGTCGCCGCGCCTCGGAATCTGTTCGGACCAGTCAATCTCCGGCATCGGGTGTACTGGATAGGGTGCAAAGCGTTGGGTATCGACCACCGTTGGCGGTGTCTCATCGCGGTTAAGGATGGCGATGTGCGCGTCGCGCCCGACACCGTGACAACTGACGATGCCCACTCCGGTGATCACCACGTCTTTTGGGCTTTTGCTCATCGCCTCTTCTCGTCAATCAACGTGCCGGCGCGAGTGCGTCCATCAACCCGATATCCCGGGCGCGCTGACGCACAACATCCGCCAAATGTGTGGTGTCGAATTCGGCACCCGAACCAAACGGGACTGTACGCAGTTTGAGTTGTGCGTCACAAACCTTTTTACCATCTGCCGCAATGCGTGCTTTTGTCACCGCGTAGCCTGAACCCTGATGCACCAGCTCGGCCTCGATATCCAGGGACCTGCCGGGCTCGACAAACCCGCGCAGCTTGGCGCCGTCGACCGACATCAGAAATGGCATGACGGCAAAGTCGCTGGCGGCGAGCAGGAGGAATCCGCTGGCCTGTGCCATGGTCTCGATCAACAACACGCCCGGCACCAGGGGCAGGTTCGGGAAGTGTCCCTCAAAAACCGGGCTTTCGTTCGGCACAACCGCGTTTGCTGTCAGACGACCCGTTTTCAGGTCAACCCGACTGACACGATCGATCATCTGAAAATATTCAAGAAGCATAAGCCGGGTTTTGCCGGGACGGGGACCGCGCCGTTACGAAGCTTTGGCAGTCCTGAGTTCGTCGATTTTGGCACAGAGGTTTTTCAGGACGAAATACTCTTCCGTGGCGACCTTGCCGTCATTGACCTCTTGGGTCCACTGCTCGAGCGGTATCTTGATTCCGAATTCCTTATCGATCGCAAAAACAATGTCGAGAAAATCGAGGCTGTCGATTCCGAGATCGTCGATCGTATGGCTTTCGGGCGTAATCGTATCGCGATCGATTTCGCTGGTCTCGGCGATGATGTCGGCAACTTTGTCAAATGTGGTCGACACACTGGTATCCTTGTCAATTGTCCGATTTGCGGTGAGCTATAGAAAAAACCAATCCAAAAGCCAATGGCCAGATTGGGGTTTCATGACGGAACACCACGGTTAATTGTTTGCTCGGCCGGGCGCCCCCGGTCCATTGTCGCGCGGCTTCGGCTGCATTATGTCCGCCACAGGACGGATTTCAAGGGAATGTCACATATGTCGAATATCACAAAAGAACAGGTGATCGAGCGCCTGAGCGAAGTACAGCACGAGGCCATCGGTGGCGATATTGTCAGCCGGGGCCTTGTATCGGATGTCTTCATTGCCGACGGCAAAGTGTTCTTTTCCATCACCGTCCCTTCGGATTTGGCCGAGCGGCTGGAACCGCTCCGTCAGTCGGCGGAACAGGCGGTGAAGGCAATCGACGGAGTCAAAGGCGCGGTGGTCGCGTTGACGGCTGAAAAGAAGCCGGGCGAAACCGGCCGGCCAGCCTCGGCACCGGCACCGGCACCGGCACCGCAGAAACAAACGCAGGCTCCGCAGCCTGCAAAGCCCGGCGTTCCGGGTGTCGGCTCCATCATCGCCGTGGCATCGGGCAAGGGTGGCGTCGGCAAGTCGACCACGGCCGTCAATCTGGCACTTGGACTGCAGGCCAACGGGCTGTCCGTCGGCATTCTCGACGCCGACATTTACGGGCCGTCCATGCCGCGGTTGCTGGCCATCAAGGGCAAACCGCAGCAGGTGGACGGGAAGCTGCTGAAACCGATGGAAGCCTATGGATTGAAGGTCATGTCGATGGGTTTTCTGGTGGAGGAGGATACCCCGATGATCTGGCGCGGGCCAATGGTCGTGTCGGCGCTGACACAGATGTTGCGCGAAGTGGATTGGGGCCAGCTAGACGTCATCGTGGTCGATATGCCGCCCGGGACCGGCGACGCGCAATTGACCCTGGCACAGCGGGTGCCGTTGGCCGGTGCGGTGATCGTCTCGACGCCGCAGGACCTGGCGTTGATCGATGCCCGCAAGGGCATCAACATGTTCAAGAAGGTCGAGGTTCCGATCCTCGGCCTGATCGAGAACATGAGTTACTTCCTGTGCCCGTCCTGCGGCGAGAGGTCGGACATATTCGGCCACGGCGGCGCCAAGGACGAGGCCACGCGGATCGGTGTGCCGTTCCTCGGCGAAGTGCCGCTGCATATGGACATCCGCGCCACATCGGACAGCGGCAGACCGGTTGTCGCATCCGAACCGGACGGAGCGCACGCAGCGATCTACAAGGCGGTCGCATCCAAAGCCTGGGAGGGTGTCGGCGCCCGGCAGAGGGCGCCGGAAGCCGCCGCACCGCGGATCGTCTTTGAATAGTCAAAGGCCTTTCACGCCGTTCGCGACAATGGGTCCCGGTCTTAAAATTGACCATATGATAAAAAATTTGACCTTGTGAGCAAATCGGGCCATTCTGTTCCGGTCTGAAAGGGAACACATCCGTCCAGAGGGGACCGAGAGAGCCCCGGCGGATGGCCAAACAGGAGGATCCGTATGGCGACGCAGGATGTGCGGGCAGGCCGATTGCAGCAGGCGGACTATGATGCGCATTTTTCGGACATGCATCCCCCGCTGAACCGGCACGAGGCGGTGGTGGAAGCGGATCGCTGCTATTTCTGTTACGACGCGCCATGCGTCACCGCCTGTCCGACGAGCATCGACGTGCCGATGTTCATTCGGCAGATTGCCGCCGACAACGCCAAGGGCGCTGCGAAAACCATTTTCAAGCAGAACATTCTTGGCGGCATGTGCGCGCGGGTGTGTCCGACTGAGACCCTTTGCGAGGAGGCCTGTGTACGCGAAGTGGCGGAAGGCCAACCGGTCAAGATCGGCCAGCTGCAGCGCTATGCCACCGATACTTTAATGGCGGAAACGACGGAGCATCCGTTCAAACGGGCGCCGTCGACAGGCAAGCGCATTGCCGTGGTTGGCGCGGGTCCGGCCGGATTGTCGTGCGCCCACCGGTTGGCCATGCATGGCCACGACGTGACCATCTATGAGGCGCGCGAGAAGGCTGGGGGGCTCAATGAATATGGCATCGCCGCCTACAAAACAGTCGATGATTTTGCGCAGAACGAACTGCAGTTCATACTCGATATCGGCGGAATCGTCGTGGAGAACGGCAAGGCGCTTGGCAGTGATATCACCATCACCCGGTTAGCCGCTGACTTCGATGCCGTTTTCATCGGCATCGGACTCGGCCATGTCAATGCATTGGGGATTGACGGCGAGGACTCGCCCGGAGTTGAAGATGCGGTCGACTACATCGCCGAATTGCGACAGGCCGAGGACCTCGCCACCCTGCCGATCGGACGCCATGTGGTGGTGCTCGGCGGCGGCATGACGGCTATCGATATCGCGACGCAAGCCAAGTTGCTTGGTGCGGAGGAAGTGACCATCGCCTACCGGCGCGGGCAGGACGCGATGAACGCCAGCGTCTATGAGCAGGATCACGCGCAGACAAACGGCGTGTCCATTCGTCACTGGCTGCAGCCGAAGGCGCTCATGCGTCACGATGATGGTTCGGTGGCGGGTATCGAGCTGGAATACACCGCACTGCAAAACGGTGCATTGAGCGGCACCGGCGAGACGGTGACCCTCGCCGCCGATCAGGTATTCAAGGCGATCGGCCAGAGGTTCGAGACCGATCCGCTGGAGGGCAGCGGGCTCGATCTTGACGGCGGCCGCATCAAGACCAATGCTGAGCTCAAGACCAACCTCACCAATGTATGGGCCGGCGGCGATTGCGTGCATAGCGGCAATGACCTGACGGTGGTCGCCGTGGAGGACGGCAAGATTGCCGCCGAGTCCATCCATGCCGCGCTGTCGGCCTGATCACAGGAGGATATGATGGCAGACCTTACGACGCGTTTTCTGGGTATAGAGTCGCCGAACCCGTTCTGGCTGGCATCGGCGCCGCCGACCGACAAGGCTTACAACGTCGAGCGCGCTTTCGAGGCGGGCTGGGGCGGAGTCGTGTGGAAAACCCTCGGCGAGGCCGGACCGCCGGTGGTCAATGTAAACGGACCGCGCTATGGCGCGATCCACGGGCCGGATCGCCGGCTTCTCGGTTTCAACAACATTGAACTGATCACCGACCGCGACCTCGACGTTAATCTGAGAGAAATCGCCGAGGTAAAGAAAAACTGGCCTGATCGGGCCATGATCGTGTCGCTCATGGTGCCCTGTGAGGAGCATGCCTGGAAGGATATCCTGGCGCGTGTCGACGAAACCGGTGCGGATGCGGTGGAGCTCAACTTCGGCTGTCCGCATGGCATGAGCGAACGCGGCATGGGATCTGCGGTCGGCCAGGTGCCGGAATACATCGAAATGGTGGCGCGCTGGTGCAAGATGCACACCAAACTGCCGGTGATTGTCAAGCTTACCCCCAACATCACCGATATCCGATATCCGGCCCGCGCCGCCAAAACCGGTGGCGCTGATGCGGTGTCGCTGATCAACACCATCAACTCCATTGTTTCGGTGGACCTCGAAAATTTCGCACCGGTTCCGACCATCGACGGCAAAGGATCGCATGGTGGCTATTGCGGTCCGGCGGTCAAGCCGATCGCCCTCAACATGGTGGCGGAGATCGCCCGTGATCCCGAAACCCACGGGATGCCCATCTCTGGCATCGGCGGCATCACCGACTGGCGCGACGCGGCCGAATTCATAGCGCTGGGTTGCGGTACGGTGCAGGTCTGCACGGCTGCCATGACCTACGGATTCAAGATCGTTACCGAAATGGCCGAAGGACTTTCCGACTGGATGGACGAAAAAGGCTATGCGCGCCTCGCCGACTTCCAGGGCATGGCCGTGCCCAATGTGTCGGACTGGCAGCACCTGAACCTGAACTATGTTACCAAGGCGCGGATTGACCAGGATTCGTGCATAAAGTGCGGTCGCTGTCACGTTGTCTGCGAGGACACCTCGCACCAGGCGATCACCAACATGGTGAACGGCGAGCGTCGGTTTGAGGTGATCGACGAGGAATGTGTCGGCTGCAATCTGTGTGTCAGCGTCTGCCCGGTCGAAGACTGCATCACCATGGAGGCAATCAGCGGCGTCGATCCGCGGACCGGCAAGCCGATCGATCCTGAATACGCCAACTGGACGACGCATCCGAACAATCCGAATGCGGTGAAGGAAGCGGCTGAATAGGGCTGCCCGCGTAACCGGGACACCTTGACCCGCTCAACGGGTCATGGTGTGTTGCAATCGGGCGTGATACATCGCGCGCATGACCTCATCCACGGGCACCGGGCTGGCTGTCGATGAACTCGCACGCGGGCGGGACAAGCTGCGCGGCCATCTGGCGATGGTCCTGTTCGCCGCCCTGATATCCGGCTCCTTCTCGCTCGGTTCGATGGCGGCACTGCATATGGGGGCGGCAGCGCTCAACGCGGTGCGGTTCTTTCTGGCATGTATGGTGATGGCAACCATCACGCTGGTTGTCTTCCGGCGCCTGGCCTGGCCGCATGCGGCGCCTTGGCGCTTTGCCATCCTCGGCTTGTTGATGGCGATCTATTTCGTCTCGATGTTTACCGCACTCAAATACACCAATCCCGTCTCAACCGGTGCGGTATTCACCCTGATCCCGATCATGAGCGCCGGTTTCGGCTATCTGTTTTTGCGGCAGACCGTGCGGCCGATCGTCATGATCAGCCTGCTGGTCGCCGGTTGCGGATCCGTGTGGGTCATCTTTCGCGGCGATGTTCAGGCAATACTGGCCTTTGACATTGGCTTCGGCGAAACGATCTTTTTCTTCGGCTGTGTCGCCCACGCCGCCTACGCGCCCCTGGTCAAGCTGTTCAGCCGCGGCGAGCCGGTGATCTTCAGCACGTTCTGGACCACCGTCGCGACGTTCCTGGTGGTGGCCCTGTTAAGCGCCGGAGAGGTTATGGAAACGGAGTGGACGGCGCTGCCGGCCATCGTCTGGATTACCATCGGCTACCTGGCGGTCTTCACCTCCGCCGGCACGTTTTTTCTGCTGCAGTTCGCTTCGCTACGGCTGCCGGCCTCGAAGGTCCTGTCCTACGGCTATCTCATCCCGGTTTTCATCATCCTTTATGAAGGCCTGATCGGACATGGCTGGACCAGCGGCGTGGTTTTCGCCGGTGCGCTCGTCACGGTGTGTGGCTTGATCATTGTCGCCCTCGGGCCGGATCGATAGCGAATCCATTTGCGACCCGTTCGCCGGTGTGCTGAAAGAGCGGTTGCGGCCCGGCAATTCCGGTGACGGACTCCATGATAGATACCTTCATCTTTTTCGCCTATCTGGCGATCATCTTGGCGATCGGTCTGTGGGCCGGCCGGAGCGTGTCCGACATCCGTGATTATGCGACCTCCCAGCGCGGTTTCGGCAGCCTGGTGATCTTCGCGACGATGTCCGCGTCATTCATCGGCGGCGGTTTCTCGACAGGAAATGCCGAAAAGGTGTTTTTGTTCGGCATCGCCAACATTGTCGCCCTGTGGGGATTCAGTTGCAAGGAAGTGTTTGTGGCGACGCAGCTGGCGCCGCGCATGGGAAAGTTCGCCGATGCCATTTCAGTTGG
Source organism: Hoeflea sp. (assembly GCA_965249925.1). Classification (GTDB taxonomy): domain Bacteria; phylum Pseudomonadota; class Alphaproteobacteria; order Rhizobiales; family Rhizobiaceae; genus Hoeflea_A. Next base: position 7,236,428 of record OZ252260.1, on the reverse strand, counting down.
AGACGTTATGGCATCTGCCTATGGGAAACCGGGGCGTGTCATCACCGGCATATGCGGCCTGATTCTGTGTTGCGGCATCGTCGGTGCCCAGGTGGGCGCAGTCGGCTACGTGTTTGAGAACTTCTTCGGGCTCCCGCAACTGGTCGGCATCGGCATCGGTTGCGGCGTGGTTATCTTTTACACATCGATTGGCGGTATGCGGTCTGTGATCTTCACCGACATTCTGCAATTCGGATTGCTGGCCATCGGTCTGCCGGTCGCGCTGGTGCTGGGCGTAGCCCAGATTGGCGGTTTGGACCAGCTGATGGCGCGCATACCGCCGGACCGTCTGGCGATCCCGGGGTCCGAATTCAACTGGGTCGGGCTTGTCGGGCTATTCCTCGTCTTCATGCTGGGAGAGACGCTGGTGCCGCCCTACATGCAGCGCCTGCTGGCAGGCCGAAGAGCCCGTGACGCCGCACGCGGGACGCTGTATTCCGGGCTGTTCTCGTTCCCTTTCTTTGCCGTGACAGGTTTGATCGGTCTCATTGCGCTGGCGCTCGATCCGGACCTCAATGCGAATCTGGCGATGCCCTATGTGGTGAATACGGTGATGCCGCCGGTGCTCAAGGGCCTGGTGTTCGCGGCCATCATTTCGATTGTCATGTCCTCGGCGGATTCGTTCCTGAATTCGGCCAGTATCGCCTTCGTCAACGACATCTTCAAACCGCTGCGTCGCGACCCGTTGAGCGACCGAGGCCAGCTGATCCTGGCGCGATTTGTGACGGTCATGGTCGGCTTGTTGTCCGTTGTGTTCGCCGTCAGTGTTGAGAGTGTTCTCGACATATTGATCTATGCCTACCAGTACTGGGCGCCGATCGTGCTGGTGCCGCTGGTCGCTGTGATCTATGGCTATGCACGTGGCACCGGTGTGTTCATCGGCGCGGCCATTGCCGGCGCCTTGGCAACCCTCGTGTGGAGCACGCTGCTGGATGATCCATGGAACGTACCCGGTATCGTCATCGGCGTTCTGGCCAATTTGCTGGTCTTTACTCTTTTGCCGGCCGGCTTTTTGAGGGAAAAAGGCGGCATTACCGCTCACCGGCGCTAAATATCCCTCTACGACATTCCCAGGGCGCAGAGCGAGGGCGTCCTCGCGCACGGTGCGCGGGCGTCACAGGAGAGTCTCATGCCGATCACCGACCCGGAAGACATTGTCCACGCATTCGCCGATGCCTGGAACCGGGGCAATGCCGGTGCACTCGCGGCGCTGTTCACCGAAGATGCCGATTTTGTCAATGTGGTCGGCCTATGGTGGCACAATCGCGCCGATATCGAACGGGCCCATGCCTATGGTCTCGGCACGTTCTTCAAGGGTTCGACGCTCTCGGCAGGAAGGATTTCGGTCAGAGAAGCTGGAACCGGTGTAGCGGTTGTTCACGTTCGCTGGCGCCTTTCCGGCCAACGCGACCAGGATGGCAGCCCCCTCGACGATCGCCGCACCGTCATGGTGTTTGTGGCCGAGCAGCGGGGTGCCGGTTGGGTGGTCGTTGCAGCGCAGAATACCGATATTGTGCCGGGAACCGAAACCATGCAGGCGCGAGGCGAAACACTTCGTGCGGTCGACTACCGGGAGTAACGTGCGATCGCATCAACGCGGACGGACACCATTCAACAGGACCGCAAGCACAGCCTCGGCTGTGCGCTCGAAAAAATCGGGCCGCCGCGTCTCCTCCGGCAGGATGGCGCGGACCTGCACATCGAAGTCGGCATAGTGCTGGGTGGTCGCCCAGATCATGAATATCAGATGGTAGGGATCGACCGGGGCGAGCCGGCCTTCGTCGATCCATTGGCGAATGACCCCGGCCTTCTCGTCAACAAGCCGTTTCAGATGGGTCTTGAGAAACTCCTGAATGGCTGGCGCGCCGTGCAGGATCTCGTTGGCGAAGAGTCGTGAACTGGCCGGTTGCGAGGCCGACATTTGGAGTTTGCTGACGGTGTATTTCCTGAGTTCCTCAACCGGGTCGCCATCCGGATCGATGTTGCGGAAGGGAGTGAGCCAATCTTCAAGTGTTTTTTCAAGAACCGTGACGTAAATGTCTTCTTTTCTGGGAAAATAATACAGAAGGTTGGGCTTCGACATGCCGGCTTTTTCGGCAATCTGATCAATCGTCGAACCGCGGAATCCATAGGTCGAGAAAACGTCCAGAGCCGCGTCCAGGATAATGCCGCGATTGATGCCCTGAATGCGCGTGCGCTTGTTGGTTGATACTGCCATAGGTCGGTCGCCGTGCTCGCCCTTGACCGGCGGGTTTCGGGGGGAGTAAGCCATGCATCGGTTTTCCGCGCAGCGCAAGTCCGGCTTTCTCGCCGCGTACCGAATAATGCTCTTGACCGCCTCCGGCTGCTCTTCTAGCCTGCATTTTGACCATTCAGTCAAGAATTTGCAATTGGCGATTCAATGGCGCACTGGACTGTTGGATTGCCTGCACTCGCCGTGGGGAGAGGTGTCGCCATGAACGTTCCGGTCAAAACCAACAATCTCGACGCCTTCTGGATGCCGTTCACGGCGAACCGCCAGTTCAAGAAAAATCCCCGCATGTTCGTTAGTGCCAACCGGATGCACTACACCACGGCCGACGGCCGCCAGGTGCTGGACGGCACTGCCGGACTATGGTGCGTGAATGCCGGCCATAACCGCCCGAAGATCGTCGAAGCGATCCGTCAGCAGGCCGGCGAGCTCGATTATGCACCGGCGTTTCAGATGGGGCATCCGAAGGCGTTCGAATTTGCCTCACGCCTGGTGTCGATCACACCACCCGGACTCGATCATGTGATGTTCACCAACTCCGGATCGGAGTCGGTGGAAACCGCATTGAAGACGGCGCTGGCCTACCACCGGATCAAGGGCGATGGATCGCGGTTTCGGCTCGTCGGCCGGCAGCGCGGCTATCACGGCGTGAACTTCGGCGGCATCTCGGTTGGCGGCATCGTCGCCAACCGCAAAATGTTCGGGACGCTGCTGACCGGCGTCGACCACCTCCGGCACACCCACGACCCCGAGCGCAATGCTTTCACACGGGGCGAGCCGGAACACGGGGCCGAGTTTGCCGATGATCTCGAGCAGATCGTAACATTGCATGATCCGTCCACCATCGCGGCCGTGATCGTTGAACCCGTTGCGGGTTCGACCGGCGTCCTGTTGCCGCCCAAGGGCTATTTGCAGAAGCTGCGTGACATTTGCGACCGGAACGGAATCCTGTTGATTTTCGATGAAGTCATTACCGGCTTTGGGCGCCTTGGCACGCCGTTCGCGGCTGATTATTTCGGGGTTGTTCCGGACATTATGGTGACCGCCAAGGGATTGACCAATGGCGTCATTCCAATGGGCGCTGTCTTCGTGAAAAACGAGATTCACGACGCCTTCATGCAGGGGCCGGAGCATCTAATCGAGTTTTTCCACGGCTATACCTATTCCGGTAATCCAATGGCGTCGGCGGCCGGACTGGGCACACTCGACACCTATCAGGATGAAGGCTTGCTGACCCGCGGCAGCGAGCTGGCGCAGTACTGGGAAGACGCTTTGCATTCGATGAAAGGCTTGCCGCACGTTGTTGACATCCGCAACATCGGGCTGATCGGCGCCATCGAACTGGAGCCGATTGCCGGTGAGCCGACGCGGCGTGCCTTTTCGGCTTTCCTGGATGCCTATAACAAGGGGCTGCTGATCCGCACGACCGGTGACATCATTGCCCTGTCGCCGCCGCTGATCATCGAAAAGGAACATATCGACACCCTGGTCGATACGCTGTCCGGTGTGCTTAAGGCGCTGGACTGACAACGAAAAACAATCGGGGAGAACACCGATGCCATTGACCGGCAATATGAGGATCGACGGCGACCGCCTTTGGGACGCACTGATGGAAATGGCCAAGATCGGACCCGGTGTGCGCGGTGGCAACAACCGCCAAACGCTGACCGATGAGGATGCCGAGGGCCGAAAGCTGTTCCAGACATGGTGTGAAGACGCCGGCATGACCATGGGCGTCGACCAGATGGGAAACATGTTCTTCCGCCGCGATGGGACCGATCCCGACGCGCTGCCGGTTTATGTCGGCAGTCATCTGGATACCCAGCCGACCGGCGGCAAGTATGACGGTGTGCTGGGGGTGCTTGGCGGCCTGGAAATCGTCCGCACGCTCAACGATCTCAAGATCAAGACGAAACGTCCGATTGTCGTCACCAACTGGACGAACGAGGAGGGCACCCGCTTTGCGCCGGCGATGCTTGCATCGGGTGTGTTTGCCGGTATGCACGAGCAGGACTGGGCTTATGACCGAGAGGATGCCGAAGGCAAGAAGTTCGGCGACGAACTGGTTCGGATCGGCTGGCGGGGCGACGAGGATGTCGGCGCGCGCAAGATGCACGCCTTCTTCGAACTGCATATCGAACAGGGACCGATCCTCGAAGCCGAACACAAGGACATCGGCGTCGTCACTCACGGGCAGGGCCTTTGGTGGCTGCAGATCACCCTGACTGGCAAGGAAAGCCATACCGGTTCGACACCGATGCCGATGCGCCGTAACGCCGGGCTTGGCATGGCACGCATTACCGAACTGGTGCATGAAATCGCCATGAGCCACCAGCCCTCGGCGGTCGGTGCCATCGGCCATTGCGATGTCTATCCGAACTCCCGCAATGTCATTCCCGGCAAAGTCGTCTTCACCGTCGATATGCGTTCGCCGGACCGCGAGATCCTCGACGGCATGAAAGCACGCCTTGAAGCCGAAGGGCCAAAGATCGCCAGGGAACTGGGATTGGAGTTCGAGATCGAGGTGGCCGGTCATTTCGATCCGGTGACCTTCGACGAGAACTGCGTCGACGCCGTGCGCAGAGCGGCTGAACGGCTCGGCTATTCGCATCGTGACATTGTCTCCGGCGCCGGGCACGATGCGTGCTGGATCAACCGCGTTGCGCCGACCTCGATGGTGATGTGCCCCTGTGTCGACGGGCTCAGCCACAACGAGGACGAAGACATATCGCCGGAATGGGCGCGTGCCGGCGCTGATGTCCTGTTCCATGCGGTGGTGGAATCGGCGGAAATCGTCGAATAGGCGGTTCGCGCAAACAGTTTGTGGAGGCTGATATGGCAAGCACAGTGATCAAGGGCGGAACGATTGTCACCGCCGACCTGACCTATGACGCGGATATCCGCGTCGAAAACGGCATCATCACGGAAATCGGACCCGAGCTGACCGGCGACAAGGTGCTCGACGCCAAGGGTTGCTTCGTTATGCCCGGTGGCATCGATCCGCACACACATCTCGAAATGCCGTTCATGGGCACCTATTCCAGCGACGATTTCGAAAGCGGTACGCGGGCGGCGCTGTCCGGCGGTACCACGATGGTTGTCGACTTCGCCCTGCCGTCGCCGGGTCAATCGCTGCTCGAAGCGATCCAGATGTGGGACAACAAATCAACGCGTGCCAATTGCGACTACTCCTTCCACATGGCGATTACCTGGTGGGGTGAGCAGGTGTTCAACGAGATGGAGACCGTCGTTCGCGACAAGGGAATCAACACCTTCAAGCACTTCATGGCCTACAAGGGTGCCCTTATGGTCGACGACGACGAGATGTACTCGTCCTTCCAGCGCTGCGCCGAGCTGGGTGCGCTGCCTCTGGTGCATGCCGAAAACGGCGACGTGGTGGCGCAACTTCAAGCCAAGCTATTGGCCGAAGGCAACGACGGTCCGGAGGCGCACGCCTTTTCGCGGCCGGCCGAGGTCGAAGGGGAGGCGACCAACCGGGCGATCATGATTGCCGACATGGCCGGCGTTCCCCTGTATGTGGTTCATACCTCGTCCGAGCAGGCTCACGAGGCGATTCGCCGGGCCCGGCAGAACGGCATTCGGGTCTATGGCGAACCGTTGATCCAGCATCTGACATTGGACGACAGCGAATACGGCCATGCCGATTGGGATCATGCCGCACGCCGCGTCATGTCGCCGCCGTTCCGCAACAAGAAGCACCAGGATTCGCTGTGGCATGGTCTGGCGGCCGGCTCTCTGCAGGTGGTTGCCACCGATCACTGCGCCTTTACAACCGAACAAAAGCGCTACGGGGTCGGCGATTTTACCAAGATTCCGAACGGCACGGGCGGGCTTGAAGACCGCATGCCGATGCTGTGGACCTATGGCGTGACCACCGGCCGTTTGACGATGAACGAGTTTGTCGCGGTCACATCGACCAATATTGCCAAGATCCTCAACATCTATCCGAAGAAAGGCGCAATCCTGGTCGGATCCGACGCCGACATCGTCGTCTGGGACCCTCAGAAGGGCAAGACAATCCGCGCCGAGAACCAGCAATCGGCCATTGATTACAACGTGTTCGAGGGTAAGCAGGTCGTCGGCCTGCCGCGCTTCACACTGACGCGCGGACACGTCTCCATCGAGGATGGCGAGGTCAAGACAAAGGAAGGGCATGGTGCTTTCGTCAGCCGCGAACCGTTCCATGCGGTCAACAAGGCGCTGTCCACCTGGAAGGAAGTCACAGCACCGCGCAAGGTGCAGCGAACCGGCATACCAGCAAGCGGGGTCTGATATATGCAGCAATATCCAGTCTGCGGGGGCACAGGTTTGGATTTTGCCGAGGCTTGCGCATGAGCGTTGTCATCGATGCGCAGAAGCTGAACCTCACCTTTCAGACGAATGACGGCCCGGTCCACGCGCTGTCCAATATCGATCTGCAGATCCGACGGGGTGAATTCGTCTCCCTGATCGGTCCCTCAGGCTGTGGCAAGACCACGTTGCTGCGGGTGATTGCCGATCTGGAACAGCCGACCGGCGGCACGATTTCGGTGAATGGCGTGTCGCCCGGCGAGGCGCGCCTGGCGCGCGCCTATGGCTATGTTTTTCAGGCGGCGGCGCTGTATCCCTGGAGGACGATCGGCGCCAATGTGTCGCTGCCGCTGGAAGTGATGGGGTTGTCGAAATCGGAGCGGGACCAGCGGGTCACCCGCAATCTCGATCTGGTTAACCTGACGGGGTTCGAAAAGAAGTTCCCCTGGCAGTTGTCAGGCGGCATGCAGCAACGGGCGTCGATCGCCCGCGCCCTGTCGTTCGATCCGGACATGCTGCTCATGGACGAACCCTTCGGGGCGCTTGACGAAATCGTCCGCGACCACCTGAACGAACAGTTGCTGAAGCTGTGGGCACAGACACAGAAGACTGTCGTCTTTGTCACGCACTCGATACCGGAGGCGGTATTTCTGTCGACCCGGATCGTCGTGATGAGCCCCCGACCCGGGCGTATTCACGAGGTAATTGATTGCGATCTGGGCAGTGAACGGCCGTTGGAGATCCGCGAATCGCAGCAGTTCCTGGAAATCGCCCATCGTGTCAGAGAGGGTTTGAGGCTGGGGCATTCCTATGATGATTGACGCGTCATGCCGGATAGGGAGGCGCGGGTGAGAGGTTTCGCCGGATTCCTCGTCGACCGCGTGTTTCCCGTTGTGGTGGTTGTCGCTGCGATCGTCGTCATTTGGTACGGTTTCACCGTGTTTCTCAACGCACCCTTCGAACGCGATCAGGCGGCGCGCGCCGAGACGACACTGACGACTGGCGAGCTGCTGCGCAAGACCATGGCGCAGGACCGGCCGGTGCTGCCGGCGCCGCATCAGGTTGCGACTGAAATCTGGAACACGACCGTCGAAAAGAGGATTACCTCAAAGCGCAGCCTCGTCTACCACGGCTGGGTCACGCTATCCTCAACCCTGCTTGGCTTTGCCATGGGCACCTTGCTCGGCATCCTGCTGGCACTGCTGATCGTGCATTCCATGGTGCTCGACAAGAGCCTTATGCCGTGGATCATTACCAGCCAGACGATTCCCATCCTTGCCATTGCGCCGATGATCATCGTGGTGCTCAACGCCATCGGTCTCCAGGGGCTGGTGCCCAAAGCCCTGATTTCCACCTATCTTTCTTTCTTTCCGGTTACCGTTGGCATGGTCAAGGGCCTGCGTTCGCCGGATCCGATGCTGCTCGACCTGATGCGGACCTACAACGGCAGCACCGCACAGATCCTGTGGAAACTGCGCCTGCCGTCCGCAGTACCGTTCCTGTTCACCTCCATGAAGGTGGCGGTGGCGATCAGCCTCGTCGGTGCCATTGTCGGTGAACTGCCGACGGGTGCGGTCGCCGGTCTCGGCGCGCGTTTGCTGACCGGATCGTACTACGGGCAGACGATCCAGATCTGGTCGGCCCTGTTCTCCGCCGCGATCATGGCGGCGGTCCTGGTGACGCTTGTCGATCTTGCATCACGCCTTGTCCAGCGGCGCATGGGAATGCAGCTATGAACACGGGCATCGTCACCGGCGCCATCGCCTTCTGGATTGTCGCATGGGCTCTGAACAGCTGGCTGGTGCGCCTGCATCCGGCCAATCGGGCTGCCGCCCAGCTGGTTAATCTCACTATTCCTGTGATTTTCGGCATCACGCTGCTGGTGCTTTGGGAAGGCATCACGCGCGGCTTCAACGTTCCGGCCGTGCTACTGCCGGCACCTTCAGCCATCTGGGTACGAATAACCTCATCGATGGACATTCTGTGGGCCGACTTCACCCAGACGTTCCTCAAGGCGGTTCTGGTCGGATATGCGATCGGCTGCGGTTCCGGCTTCATTACCGCAGTCATCGTCGACCGCATCCCTTTCCTGCGCAGGGGTCTGCTTCCGATCGGCAATCTGGTGGCTGCGCTGCCGGTGATCGGCATCGCGCCGATCCTGGTCATGTGGTTCGGTTTCGACTGGCCGTCAAAGGCGGCGGTCGTTGTGGTGATGACGTTCTTCCCGATGCTGGTCAATACCGTGGCGGGGCTCGCCGCCAGCGGCGCGATGGAGCGCGATCTGATGCGCACCTATGCGTCCGACTACTGGCAGACGCTCATCAAGCTGCGCCTGCCGGCGGCCATGCCCTTCATCTTCAACGCCTTGAAAATAAACTCGACTTTGGCGTTGATCGGTGCCATCGTCGCCGAGTTTTTCGGAACACCCATCGTCGGCATGGGCTTTCGTATCCAGACCGAGGTGGGTCGTATGAACATCGACATGGTCTGGGCTGTAATTTTCGTCGCGGCGCTTGCGGGTTCGCTGTCCTATGGACTGCTCGCCCTGCTGGAACGTGCCGTGACATTCTGGCATCCGTCCTACAGACGTTGAGAAGGCGGAGCCGCAACCAGAGGAGTGAATGACATGAAAAAACTACTGGCCATGGCCATGGGCGTTTCCATGGGCCTCGTGTCGGGGGCAGCGCTTGCCAAGGATGAGCTTGTGCTGCAGCTCAAATGGGTGACGCAGGCGCAGTTCGCCGGCTATTACGTCGCCAAGGACAAGGGCTTCTATGACGAAGTCGATCTCGACGTCGAGATCAAGCCGGGCGGTCCGGATATCGCTCCACCGCAAGTACTCGCCGGTGGCGGTGCCGATGTGATCATCGAATGGATGCCGGCCGCCCTGGCCTCGCGCGAAAAGGGTCTTCCGCTGGTCAACATTGCCCAGCCGTTCAAAAGCTCCGGCATGATGCTCACCTGCCTCAAGGAGAGCGGCATCACTTCGCCTGAGGATTTCCGCGGCCGCACCCTCGGCGTCTGGTTTTTCGGCAACGAATATCCGTTCCTGTCGTGGATGAGTCAGCTTGGTATCCCGACGGACGGTTCGGACAACGGCGTGACGGTCCTGAAACAGGGCTTCAACGTTGATCCGCTGTTGCAGAAGCAGGCCGACTGCATCTCGACGATGACCTACAATGAATATTGGCAGGTTATCGATGCCGGAATCGCACCGGAGGACCTCATCACCTTCAAATACGAGGATCAAGGCGTCGCGACCCTGGAGGACGGCATCTATGTGCTGGAGTCCGAACTCGACGATCCGGCGACGGTTGACGTGCTGCAGCGTTTCGTTAAGGCCTCGATGAAGGGCTGGGACTACGCCCGCGAGAACCCGGACGAAGCTGCCGAGATCGTGCTCGAAAACGATGCGACCGGTGCCCAGACCGAAAAGCACCAAAAGCGGATGATGGGCGAGATCAACAAGCTGACCGCGGGTTCCGATGGCACGCTCGATATGGCCGACTTCGAACGTACCGTCGAATCGCTGCTGTCAGGCGGTTCCGATCCGGTGATCACCAAGAAACCGGATGCCACTGCCGCAACCGACAAGATCACTGCGGGCATGTAAGTCGGTCGTCTCGACCAGAGAACCGGAAGGGGCCTTCGGGCCCTTTCTTTTGTTAAGCCGACACCAATCAAACCGACACCGAGTGACGCGCCGTTCCCTTGCGGAAATACGGATCGAATTGGGAGGCGATGCTGCGCACGAAAGGCTTGCCGCGCTCGGTCACACGATAGGCATCCTGTTCGCGAACCATCAAGCCGTCTTCATCGGACGCGATGACGGCATTTGCCTCGTCCAACAATGCGTCGGCGCGTCTGCCGAACCGACACTGGAGTTCCTCGGACGAAAACCGAAAATCGCACATCAGCCGTTCGATGAGCCAGCCCCGCATGCGATCTTCGTCAGTGAACGCCAGCCCGCGGACTGTGGCGAGGCCCTGTTCGACACGGCGCTGATAGTCACCGGTGGCGACGGCGTTCTGGACATATCCCTGCGGCAACTTGCCAATGGCCGATGCGCCGAGGCCAATCAGCGCACCGGCATCGTCATCGGTATAGCCCTGGAAATTGCGCCGCAACGTGCCATTGCTGTCGGCGCAGGCCAGTGTGTCCCGCTCGCGGGCGAAATGATCGATGCCGATCCGGCGGTAGCCGTTCCGCTCGAACAGGGCGGCCGCGCGCTGGGCTTGGTCGAAGCGCTGATGAAAATCAGGCAGTTGTTCGTCGTCAATCAACCGCTGGTGTTTTTTGATCCAGGGGACATGCGCGTATCCGAACAGGGCGACGCGATCGGGTTGCAGTGAAACCACCTGTTCGGCGGTGGCGTCCACCGTCTCACCGGACTGACGCGGCAGTCCGTACAACATGTCGAGATTGACGGAACGCACGCCGCGCAAGCGCATGGCTTCGACGACGTCGCGTGTCTGCTCGAAAGTCTGTTCGCGGTTAATCGCGCTCTGTACCTTGGGATCGAAATCCTGCACGCCGAGGCTTGCCCGGGTGACGCCGATTTCGGCCAAGGCGTCATACTTTGCTTCCGTCAGATCGTTCGGATCCATCTCGACGCTGATCTCAGCGTCTTTAGCGAACGAGAAATGCTGGCGCAGGGTGCGCGAAAGCGCAATAATGTCAGGCGCTTCCAGCATCGTCGGGGAGCCACCGCCGAAGTGTAGAGCGGTAACCGCGCAACGGTCGTCAACGAGATCTCCGACTGTTGCTATTTCCTGTGTAAGTGCGGCAAGATAGCGTTGCACGGGAGCGTAGCGATTGGTCTGTTTGGTGGTGCATCCGCAAAACCAGCAGAGACGGTCGCAATAGGGAATATGGATATAGAGCGAGATGGAATCGCCGGGGGTCAGCGCAAGGAGCCAGTCATTCGTATGCTTTTCGGTGATCGCATCGTGAAAATGCGGAGCGGTGGGATAGCTGGTGTAACGCGGCGTCGGGCGTGCGTATTTCTCGACGAGGGACTGATGCAAGGGGTGGCTCCAGCATTCCGTTTCGACACTATTGCCGCGAGATTAGGATTGCCGCCGAACCCGGACCTTGATCTCGGTCAAGGCCGAACTGGCAAAGGGACAATGGGCCGCAGCGTTGCGACGGTCAAACATGGTATGAGGGGCGAAGTCACGTGGACGGAAATCGGGCCATGAGCAACAGGCGACAAGACATTCACAACTCCGGCGTTCCGGTTCTTTGCGAAGCCTGCGAAGCACGGCATCGCGGTGTCTGCGGCGCGCTCGACAGTGCCCAACTGCAGTACCTCAATACGCATTCCAGCCGCCGCGAGGTGCAAGCGGGCGCGGAGCTCTTGGCCGACGCCGAGACCGTTTCCCATTACTCCAACATTCTGTCCGGCGTGGTCAAACTGACCAAGATCCTGGCCGATGGCCGTCAGCAAATCGTCGGTTTGCAGTTTGCACCGGATTTTCTCGGGCGGCCTTTCAGGAAGGCCAGCGAACTCAATGCGGAAGCCGCCACTACCGTGCAAGTGTGCTCTTTTCCGACTAACGTCATCGAGCACATGATTGAAGAATCACCGGTCCTCAAGGACCGGCTTCTGCAGCAGGCGCTGAACGAACTCGACGAAGCGCGCGTCTGGATGGTAACACTCGGGCGCAAGACGGCCGCTGAGAAAGTGGCGAGTTTCCTCTATCTGATTGCCACCCATATCGACCCGACGGTCGATGCCGAGGATGGCATTTCCTTCGAACTGCCGTTGACGCGGGCCGACATCGCCGACTTCCTCGGGCTCACCATCGAAACGGTCAGCCGGCAGATCACGAAGCTGCGCAAGGACGGCGTCATCGAAGTCGAAAACAACCGGTTGGTCACCGTTCCCGATCTGAAGCGTTTGGCCAAACGCGCAAGTCTGTAACAACCGCAATCGTCCGGCTGGGCCGATCCGGTCAATTGATCCAGGTGGTCGGCGCTTTCAACAGCAATGGTCGGAAGTGTTCGCTTTCAAACGCGACATGGCGGCGCATCGATTCAAAAAAACCGCGCAGCATGTAGCCGATCGCCTCAGGATTTTCGGGGTGTTCGCGGTGCGAGAGATCGTGCAGCGCGTCGGTGACTTCCTCGGCAAAGCACTCGTCCTCGATATGCTCGTGGCGCAGACGAGCAACCGTTTCAGCGGCCTGCTGTACGCCGGCCGCGAATGGAAACAGGGTCTGTTCCTCAAACTGGTGGATGCTGCGCATCAGCGGACCGAGTTCGGCCGCAAGCGTCTCGCAAAGGCCACGGTCAACAGCTCCAGGAATGGAATCGGCGATCTGTTCCAGCAAATCGCACAACATATTCTGGATCCGACAGGCGGCATCGAGGCCCTTGAGTAGGTCCGGTTGCGGGGCTGTGAAGTAAGCGGCCGCCCGGGTTAGGGATTCAAGCTTCCAGCTGTCCTGCATCATTTCCCCTCGAATGCGGTTCGAGCTTGCATTGCTTCGATCCAAGGACGTTGGGCCGGGTGTGTATCAACGCCTGCACTGTGCGCAACAGACGCACCCGATACCTTGATCGAGATCAATGTTGCGGCGCGAAGAAAAAGCCAAGATCGCCCTCACGCTGATGCAGCCCAAAGGGGGACTCGTCGGCGTATTTTGCTGCCGAAATTTCGGGGGAACCGATGAAGTTTGCATTCGAAACCATCGTCGTAAGCATCGGCGCATTCATTGCGCTGCTGGGGGCGGCGTTTGCGCAGGACAGCCTGTTCGAGGCCCATATGTGGGTTTTGTTTTTTGTCCTGCTGTGTTGTGTGGTCGTGCTCCTGCGACGGATGTCATTCGGCACCGTGGCAACAGACGTGCTGAAGGACGACTCAACGACGCCCTATTTTGACGAGGTTGTTCGCTACGGAGCGATTGCCACTCTGTTCTGGGGCATTGCCGGCTTTCTCGTCGGTGTCGTCATCGCTGCACAGCTGGCGTTTCCGGATCTCAACATCGAGCCGTACCTCAACTACGGACGACTGCGCCCGCTGCACACATCTGCGGTGATTTTCGCCTTTGGCGGCAATGCGCTGCTGGCCACCTCCATGTACGTGGTGCAACGGACCTCCCGGGCACGGCTTTTCGGCGGCAGACTGGCCTGGTTCGTGTTCTGGGGCTACCAGCTGTTTATCGTGATGGCAGCCACCGGTTACCTGCTGGGCATCACCCAGGGGCGCGAATATGCCGAACCTGAATGGTATGTCGACCTATGGCTGACCATTGTGTGGGTCGTCTATCTGGTGGTTTTCCTAGGCACCATCATGAAGCGCAAGGAGCCGCATATCTATGTGGCTAACTGGTTCTACCTATCCTTCATAGTCACCATCGCCATGCTGCACGTGGTCAACAACATGGCGGTTCCGGTGTCCTTCGTCGGCGCCAAGAGCTATTCGGCCTTCGCCGGGGTGCAGGACGCGCTGACCCAGTGGTGGTATGGCCACAACGCTGTCGGATTCTTCCTGACCGCAGGCTTTCTCGGCATGATGTACTACTTCATTCCGAAGCAGGCCAACCGGCCGGTCTATTCCTACCGTTTGTCGATCATCCATTTCTGGTCGCTGATCTTTCTCTACATTTGGGCGGGACCGCACCACCTTCACTACACGGCGCTGCCCGATTGGGCGCAGACGCTCGGCATGGTGTTCTCGGTGATGCTGTGGATGCCGTCCTGGGGTGGCATGATCAACGGCCTGATGACGTTGTCCGGTGCCTGGGACAAGATCCGGACCGACCCGATCATCCGCATGATGGTGTTGTCGGTCGCCTTCTACGGCATGTCGACCTTCGAGGGGCCGGTGATGTCGATCAAGGCGGTCAACAGCCTTAGCCACTACACCGACTGGACCATCGGACACGTGCATTCCGGCGCGCTCGGCTGGGTCGGCATGATCTCCTTCGGCGCGATCTATCACCTTGTGCCGAAACTGTGGAACCGTAATCGGCTGTATTCGCTGCGCATGGTCAACTGGCACTTCTGGCTGTCGACGCTGGGGATCGTCGTCTACGCCGCCGTGATGTGGGTCGCCGGTATCCAGCAGGGCCTGATGTGGCGCGAGTATGACGATCAGGGCTTCCTTGTTTACTCCTTTGCCGAGTCGGTCGCGGCAATGAAGCCCTACTACATCCTGCGCATGCTCGGCGGTCTGCTGTTCCTGCTCGGTGCGTTCGTCATGGCCTACAATATCCTGATGACTATCCTCGGCCATGAGCGCGAGGAAGCACCGATACCGGGCTCGGTCGCAGCACCACAGCCTGCCGAATAGGGGAGACACCAACATGGCTTTTATCGACAGGCACAAAACGCTTGAGAAAAACGCGACACTGCTGCTGGCGGCGTCTTTCCTGGTGGTTACCGTCGGCGGCATCGTCGAGATCGCTCCGCTGTTCTACCTGGAAAACACCATCGAGGAGGTGGAGGGGATGCGGCCCTATTCGCCGCTGGAACTGGCCGGCCGCGACATCTACATCCGCGAGGGATGCTATGTCTGCCACAGCCAGATGATCAGGCCGTTCCGCGACGAAGTGGAGCGGTACGGTCCATACTCGCTGGCAGCCGAATCCATGTACGACCACCCGTTCCAGTGGGGCTCGAAACGCACCGGGCCGGATCTGGCGCGCGTCGGGGCCCGGTACTCCAATGAATGGCA
This sequence comes from Hoeflea sp., assembly GCA_965249925.1. Taxonomy (GTDB): domain Bacteria; phylum Pseudomonadota; class Alphaproteobacteria; order Rhizobiales; family Rhizobiaceae; genus Hoeflea_A. The sequence continues at coordinate 7,221,144 of OZ252260.1, read as the reverse complement.
CGTCCAGCACTTGGTCGAACCGCGTTCGGTGGTGCCCGAGTCGATCATGCCGAGCTACGGCTTTCTGCTCGACAGGCTGCTGGAGACGGACACGATCGAAGGACACCTGAAAGCCAACGCGGCGGTCGGTGTGCCCTATGACGAGGCGATGATCGAGAACGCCAGGGCCGACCTCATGGCCCAGGCTGACCCGGATGCCGACTGGTCGGGAGTCGAGGAACGCTATCCGAAGGCCGTGCTCGGCGATTTCGACGGCGATCCGTCTCGTCTCACCGAAATGGATGCGCTGGTCGCCTATCTGCAGATGCTCGGCACATTGGTCGACTTCTCCAGCTACGATCCGACGTCCGGTTACCGGTAGGAGAACAATCGTGGATTATCAAACACTTCGGACCTTCGCCGACAGTTGGGGCCTGTTGTTCCTGGTGATCGTTTTCGTCTGCGTGATTGCTTTCACCTTCCGTCCGGGCAGCAAGAAGAAAGCCGACGAAATCGCCAAGATCCCGCTGAAAGAGGACTAAGTCATGACAGACAAAAAGGTAGACGAACTCAGCGGTATCGAAACCACCGGACACGAGTGGGACGGCATTCGCGAACTCAACAATCCGATGCCGCGCTGGTGGCTGATCACATTTTACGCGACCATCGTCTGGGCGATCGCCTATACGATCGCCTATCCGGCTTGGCCACTGATCAGCTCGGCGACAACCGGTCTGCTCGGGTACTCAAGCCGCGAAGTGGTCGCCAACCAGATGGCGGAAGCCCAGGCGGCGCAGGCACAATATGTCGACAGAATCGCGGCGACGCCGCTGACGGAGATCGCCTCCGACCCGGAGTTGCTGCAATTCGCCATGGCCGGTGGTTCGGCCGCCTTCAAGGTGAACTGCGTACAATGCCACGGCTCCGGCGCGCAGGGTGCACCCGGATACCCCAATCTTAACGACGACGCATGGTTGTGGGGCGGCGACATCGACTCGATCTACCACACCATCGCCCACGGTGTGCGCTATGATGCCGACGACGACACGCGGTTTTCGGAAATGCCGGCATTCGGTGATATTCTCGAACCGACCGAAATCCGAGAGATGGCCGCCTATGTCTACAGCCTGTCGGGAACCCCGGCGGATCCGGCGATGGTGGAGCCGGGTGCCGAACTGTATGCCGAGAACTGCGCCGTGTGCCACGGTGACGAAGGGCTTGGCGACCCCGAATTCGGGGCACCGAACCTGGCGGATGCACTGTGGTTCTACGGCGAGACCGAATCCGAGATCGCCCGCCAGATCGCTAATCCCAAACACGGCGTCATGCCGGCCTGGGGGCAGAGACTCGGGGAACCGGTCATCAAGCAACTGGCTGTATTTGTCCATTCGCTGGGTGGCGGTCAGTAATCCGATTGACACATCCGTCGCACTGTCCTGCGGGATCGTGCGGCGGGCCGGTTGGAAAGCGGCGACATGATGGATAGCAGAACAGACGCTGCAGAAGTCGAACAATACGATGCCGAGGCGGTCAATGCCGCCTGGGCGCGAAAGCCGCTCTATGAAGCGCGCAAGAAGATCTTTCCGAAACGCGCCAAGGGACAGTTTCGCAATTTCAAATGGGGCGTGATGCTGGTCACGCTGTGCATTTACTACTTCACACCCTGGTTGCGCTGGGATCGGGGGCCCTTTGCGCCGGACCAGGCGGTGCTCGTCGACCTGGCTAACCGCCGGTTCTATTTCTTCTTCATCGAGATCTGGCCGCAGGAGTTTTTCTTTGTGGCCGGGCTGCTTCTGATGGCGGGTTTCGGCCTGTTCCTCGTGACGTCGGCCGTCGGCCGCGCCTGGTGCGGTTACACCTGTCCGCAGACCGTGTGGGTGGATCTGTTTCTGGTTGTCGAGCGGGCGATTGAAGGCGAGCGCAACCAACGCATGAAACTCGACAAGGCGTCCTGGTCGCTGGACAAGGTCGCCAAACGGGTCAGCAAACATGCGATCTGGTTGGTGATTGCCGTGGCTACGGGCGGTGCCTGGATTTTCTACTTTGCCGACGCGCCGACACTGTTTGCCAATTTCTTCAGGGGTGAGGCCGAGCCGGTGGCATACATCACCGTGGCGATTCTGACGGCCACCACGTATACGTTCGGCGGCCTGATGCGCGAACAGGTGTGCACCTATATGTGTCCATGGCCGCGTATCCAGGCAGCCATGCTGGACGAAAACTCGCTCGTGGTCACCTACAACGATTGGCGCGGCGAACCGCGTTCCCGTCACACCAAAAAGGCCAAGGCGGAAGGAAAGGTGGTCGGCGATTGCGTCGATTGCAACGCCTGCGTGGTGGTGTGTCCGATGGGCATCGACATCCGCGACGGCCAGCAGCTGGAATGCATTACATGTGCGCTGTGCATCGATGCCTGTGATGATGTGATGACCAAACTCGGCCGGCCGCGCGGCCTGATCTCTTACGCCACGCTCAACGAGTATACCGACAATATGGCATTGGCGACGGCCGGCGGTACGCAACCCATCAATCCGGCGCTGCTGCACAATCCCGACGGGACGATGAGCGACAAGGTGCGTCACTTCGATTGGCGGATCATTTTTCGCTTCCGCACGATGCTTTATTTCGGTGTCTGGGCGCTGGTCGGTATCGGGCTGTTGATCGCGCTGCTGTCACGCGACCGGCTCCAGGTCAATGTCCTGCATGACCGTAATCCGCAGTATGTCACGCTGTCGGACGGCTCCATCCGCAACGGCTACACCGTCAAGCTGCTCAACATGATTCCCGAGCCGCGAGTGATCTCCCTGTCCATGGAAGGGCTTCCTGGTGCCGTTATGTCGGTGACAGGTATCGACCAGCCGGAAGGGCGGTCGTTTGCCATTCCGGTCGATCCAGACCGCCTGCGGAACCTCAAGGTTTACATCAGGCAGCCGCCGGAACAGGTGGAACCGGGCAAGGTGCTGTTCGAGCTGATTGCAGAAGACAAAAGCAGCGGAGAGCGGGACGTCTATCGTGCATCGTTCGATGCTCCGGAGGAAAACAGATGAGTGGTGTTGTGCGCTTTTTGAAGTTCGAGACTTTTACCGGTTGGCACATGGTCGCCGTGATGGTGCTTTTCTTCGGCACCATCATCAGCGTCAACGTGACAATGGCATATTATGCCGGATCGAGCTGGAGCGGCCTGATTGTCGAAAACACCTATGTGGCGAGCCAGAAATTCGATGACGATGTGGCGCAGAACCGGGAGATGGAGTCGCGAGGCTGGACATCCGAGGTGAGCGTCGATGAAGATCGAATCGTCTATCGGCTGACCGATGCCACCGGCACACCGGTAGTTGCCGACACGGTCACCATGAGCCTGCACCGCCCTGTGGGGATCGAAGACGATCGAACCGTCATCCTGGCGAACGACGGCGAGGGCGGCTATCGGGCCAGGGAGCCGATCGCAGATGGACTGTGGATTGCGCGCCTGACCGTGGAACAGGCCGGCAGCATGGTCTATCGGGATACGCAGCGCCTGCAATTCGATGCCCCCGGGACTGGCGAATGAGCTGCTGCGCGCCCGGGACCGAGGCTTCGTTGCAGTTGGCATCGGCTGCCGGTGGCGGGCCATCCGTCGAAGAGCTGCGGCTTGCCAGCACGCCGCTGGACAATGACCTGTTCCGCGTCGAACTGAGCGTTCCGGACATTCATTGCGGCGCATGCATCAAGACGATCGAAAACGGCCTGAACGCCTTGCCCGTGATACAACAGGCGCGGGTCAACCTGTCGACCCGGCGGGTAAGCGTCGTCTGGTCGAAAGCCAAGGGTGATCCGGTCGACATCGTCAAGACCCTGAAACGTCTTGGGTACCACGCACATATTTTCGAAGCAGCCGACGACAGCCGCGACGGAACACTGGCCATGCTGATACGGTCCGTTGCCGTCGCCGGATTCGCTGCCGCCAACATCATGCTGCTGAGCGTGTCCGTGTGGTCGGGCGCCGATGCCGCAACACGCGACCTTTTTCACTGGATCTCAGCTCTGATCGCCATACCGGCGCTCGCCTACTCCGGACGGGTGTTCTTCCGTTCCGCGCTGTCGGCGCTGCGCAACGGGCGGCTCAATATGGACGTGCCGATTTCCCTGGCTGTCATCCTGGCGTTTTTGATGAGCCTCTATGAGACAGCCCATTCCGGCGCGCATGCCTATTTCGACGCGTCGGTGACGCTGCTGTTTTTCTTGCTGATCGGGCGGACGCTGGATCACATGATGCGCGAGCGCGCCCGCTCGGCCGTCAAGGGTCTGGCGCGCCTGGCGCCGCGGGGTGCGATGGTCGTCGGCGCACAGGGCGATCGGGATTTCCTGCCGATCGACGAGATCGAAACCGGCATGACGGTGCTTGTTGCCGCCGGCGAGAGGATCCCCGTCGATGCCCGTGTCCTGTCCGGAACGAGCGATCTGGACTGCTCGCTGGTTAATGGCGAGAGCGCGCCACAGCCGGTGTCACCGGGTGGCGTCTTGCGCGCCGGTACGCTGAATCTGACCGGACCCCTGACCGTCGAGGCCCTGGCACCGGCACGGCGCTCGTTCCTGGCGGAGATGATCCGCCTTATGGAAGTTGCAGAGGGAGCGAAAGCCGGTTATCGCCGCATCGCCGACCGGGCGGCCAGCTTGTATGCGCCGGTTGTCCACCTGGTCGCCCTCGCCACCTTCCTCGGATGGCTGGCGGTCAGCGGCGACTGGCACAGAGCGCTGTTTATCGCCATCGCAGTGTTGATCATCACCTGTCCCTGCGCGCTCGGGCTGGCGGTTCCGGTGGTACAGGTCGTGGCTGCCGGCCGGCTGTTCGAAAACGGCATTATGGTCAAGGACGGAACGGCGATGGAGCGGCTGGCCGAGATCGACAGTGTGGTGTTCGACAAGACCGGCACGTTGACCATGGGGCAGCCGCGGCTGGTCAACCGGAACGATATCGATCCGCGTCACCTGCGGCTTGCTGCCGCCATGGGCTCCCATTCCCGACATCCCCTGTCGCTTGCCTTGGCACATGCCGGACGCGATCAGGCGGTGGCCGAGATGTCGTTCGATCGTATCGCGGAAGTCCCCGGCCACGGGCTCGAGGCGACGAAGGCGGGCGTCACCTACCGGCTGGGCAGAGCCGACTGGGCGATGAACGGATCCGAAGACCTTGCCGAATGCACATCGGCGCAGACCGTGTTGAGTGCCGACGGCGCATTCCTCGCCGCTTTCGTTTTCGACGACACGGTTCGACCGGATGCGGCCGCCACTGTCAGCGCATTGCGGGCGAAGGGCTTGTCGCTGTCAGTCGTTTCCGGCGATCAGAGCGGACCGGTGCGGCATTTGGCCCAGGCTGTTGGCATCACCGATTGGCATGCCGGCGTGTTGCCGGATGCCAAAAGCCGGTTTGTCGGCGGCTTCGCAGATGAGGGGCGCCGGGTATTGATGGTCGGCGACGGTCTCAACGATGCACCGGCGCTGGTTCGGGCGCACGTTTCCATGGCGCCTGCGACGGCGGCCGATGTCGGCCGTAATGCCGCCGATTTCGTGTTCTTGCGCGAAAGCCTGGCGGCGGTCGATCAGGCACTGATGGTGTCGCGCAAGGCCGGCCGACTGATCAGACAGAATTTCGGTCTGGCGATCGCCTACAACATGGTGGCCATTCCGACCGCAGTTCTCGGATACGCGACGCCGTTGGTCGCCGCGCTCGCCATGTCGTCCTCTTCCATTGTGGTCGTCTTGAACGCATTGCGGCTACGGGCACCCAAGCCAGCTGGCAACGATGCGGAAGCGATCCGGACGGTCGCCGCGCCAGTTGCTGACCGCGCGGTCATGCCTGAGGTGCAGCGATGAGCAACTTGATCTACCTGATACCGGTGGCGTTGCTGCTCGGCGGCGTTGGCCTGCTGGCCTTCCTCTGGTCGATCCGTAACGGTCAGTACGAAGACCTCGACGGCGCAGCCTACCGGATCCTCGATGATGACGAGGATGGCTCGCGCTAAGCACACAGCGTAGCGGTCAGCGGATGCTGCGGATCGGCGAGCCCCTCCACGACGTCGAAATGATGGCGATCAGGTTCCTCAACGGCGGCGGTCGCAGCGCCCAGACCTTTCCAAACGCTTGCCAGCAGGGCGTTTTGGCGCAGGAACTCGGCGCGCTCGGCGGCTCCCGCCCAGCAGACAAGCCGCGTATCACCGACGGGCTCCAGCAGTGCCGGGCTTTCGGTCAGCGCCTCCGGCCGGTCGATGCGCAGGACTTCGTTCATTTCGGTGCGGATCAGCGGCCGCAGATCGTGCAGACCGCTGATCGACACGATCCGGTCGATCCGCTCGACCAGTTGTGGAGCGAGCGGCGTGTTGCGACAGACCATGCGGGTCGCGAGATGGCCACCGGCCGAATGGCCGCTGATGCGCAGTGAGCCTTCGACGCGCTCTGCAGCGACTGCGATCGCCGCGGCAATCTCCTCGGTGATATCGGAAATGCGAAGCTCCGGACACAGCGTGTAGGAGGGCATGGCAACGCTGAACCCGTAGGCCAGCGGCCCGCCGGCCAGATGTGACCAGGAAGACTTGTCGAAGGCCTTCCAGAAACCGCCATGGATGAAGACCACCAGGCCACGCCGCGAGTCCTCCGGGTGAAACAGATCCATCCGGTTACGGTCGCCCGGACCATAGGGGATGTCGAGCTGGGCACGACCGGCCGCCTGCAACTCGCGCCGGAACGCCATGGCGAGAGCCGCCCATTTGGGCGGGAACTCATCCGCCCCGGCAATGTGGATCCCGTTGGCATAGGCATCGTCCCAATCGGTAATCTGTTGCATGAACATCATCTGCTACCCAATTCGACTAAATGGGCAGAGTGCGCCGAAAACGGCTTGGCTGGCAAGTGCTCGGGGGTTCCGTTGCCATGCTTTGCAGCGCCGGTGTTTGGGTGATAGAAGACGCCTAGGTTGGTGCGCCTTCGCCAGCCAATTGACGAGGATGGATGATGAACTGTGTTTTTGTTCAACTGCAGTGTGCGCCGGGAAAGGCTTATGCGGTCGCGGACGAGTTGTTTGAACGCGAGATCCATTCCGAACTGTATTCCACATCGGGCGAATATGATCTGCTGATGAAAATCTATGTGCCGAAGGACCAGGACATCGGCAAATACATTCACGACAATGTCCTGAACATCCCCGGTATCGTCCGGTCCCTGACGACCATGACCTTCACGGCTTTCTGAGTTGCGGGCTCCGCCAAGGACGTTGCCGCCAAGTCAGAGATTTGAATCATTAGAATCGATTAACCGCATTTCTTGAGTGGCGATCTGAACGAGGAACTCTCCATGAAAACGTGCATTTCGACGATACGCGTCCTTGCGACCCTTGCGCTTCTGGCACCGGTGACGCAGGCCCTGGCCGCGGAATCCGAGTGGAACACCAGATCCGCCAAAGGCATCACCGAGGCATGGGTTGCCAGCGGTCCAACCAACCGGATCCTTGTCACCTGCACGGCCGACGGCGGCGAACCGGTTTCCGGGATCAGTTTTTCCGTCGATGGACAGACCCCGCCGCCCAACTCGACCGTGACGATGATCTTCGACGGCAAGACCACGATCGATGTGGAGGTCGACGAACTCGGCGTGCTCGATACGGATTGTCAGGCCTGTGCGGTGGATTTCATCGAGGCCCGCGACGCGCTGAAGCAAGGCGAAATGGTTGTGGTGCAGTTTCCCGATCAGACCGAAGCCAGCTTTTCGCTTGCCGGATCAGCCAAGGCGATCGGCAACTGTGAGCCGGATTACAAATCCGGAAGCTAAACCGGTCGACCGTGAAAAAAACGGTTGATTTTTCACGAGTGGTATTGGAAGGTCGTCGCCGTTAGCGCGGGCGGGCCGCCCGTCGATCGCGATCCAGGGACGCCATGGCATCCGACAGTACCGCCAGCACAACGCCAATCGATGACGAAGACGTGTCGGCCGATATCGGCCGGGATCTGCGTGCCATTCGCCAGTCGAAGGGTATGACGCTGGCCGAAGTGGCCGCCCGGCTCGGCCGTTCCATCGGATTTCTCAGCCAGGTCGAACGGGGTATCTCAGCGCTATCCACCCAGGAACTGCGCAAGGTTGCGACGTTGTTCGAGGTTCCTGTCAGCTGGTTCCTGCTGCTTTCCGACGTGTCTGAGGAAGAGCGTGGTTACATCACGCGGGCCGGCGTGCGGAGGCGCAGCGGCGAACCCGACGACGGCCTTGTTGAAGAATTGCTGTCTCCCGATCTCGGAGGCTCCTACGAAGTGATTCGCAGCGTCTTCGCACCGGGTGCGCAGCTGTCCGAACCGACTGTGCGCGAAACGGAAGAGACCGCTTTTCTGGTATCCGGGCAGCTCGACATCACCATCGGCGATCGGCGTTTCACGGTCAGCGCCGGAGACAGTTTCCGCTTCAAACAGGAAGCATTCTCCTGGGCCAACAACTACGAAGAGCCGGCGGTGGCGATCTGGGTCGTATCACCACCAATCTACTGAAATCGGGGAGAAAACCATGGCGGACCTGCCATCCCATGTCCGGGTTGTTGTGATCGGCGGCGGCGCCGTCGGTGCGAGTTGCCTGTATCACCTGGCCATCGCCGGGATCACCGATGCCCTGTTGATCGAAAAGAACGAACTGACCTCGGGCTCGACATGGCATGCCGCCGGCAACACGCCGAATTTTACCGGCAGTCTCAACCTGATGAAGCTGCAGAATTACGGCTCGCGCCTCTACAACCGGTTGGGCGACGAGGTCGATTATCCGATCAACCGGCATATGACCGGGTCGGTGCGGCTGGCCCACTCCAAAGAGCGGATGCAGGAGTTCGAACATGTCGCGGCCATGGCAAATGTCGCTGGTATGGATATGGAGGTCCTGTCGGCCGAAGAGTTGCGTGACCGGCACTATCCTATGCTGAAGATCCATGACCTTTACGGCGGCTTGTGGGACAGCGAGGATGGCGATATCGATCCGGCGCAGCTGACCCAGGCATTCGCCAAGGGGGCGCGACAAAAGGGTTGCACGATCGCGCGATTCACCAAGGTCACCGGGCTTTCCCAGCGTAAGGACGGGACCTGGGACGTGACGACCGACAAGGGATCTGTGCATGCCGACATCGTCGTCAACGCCGCAGGTTACTACGCCGACGAGATTGGCCGCATGGTCGGGCGCGACGTGCCGATGGTGACCATGTCCCACCAGTATCTGGTAACCGAGGCGATCGACGAACTGGCTGAACTGACCACAAGTATCCCGTTGCTGCGGGATCCCGACGACAGCTACTATCTGCGCCAGGAGGGCAACGGTCTGATCCTCGGCCCCTATGAGTGGCAGGCGACGCCGCACTGGCTCAACGAGGGAACGCCGGAAGATTTCGCCTTTCAGCTGTATCCGGACGATCTGGAACGTCTCGAGTGGTACATCAACGCGGCCTGCGAGCGCGTTCCGCTTCTCGCCAAGGGCGGCGTGCAAAGGGTCATCAACGGGCCGATTCCCTATGCGCCCGACGGCCTGCCGCTGGTCGGCCCGGCGCCTGGTCTTACCAATTTCCTCGAGGCCTGCGTGTTTACCTTCGGCATATGCCAAGCGGGCGGTGCCGGAAAGGTGATCGCCGAGTTGATCGCCGAAGGCGAAACCGAGCTCGACCTGTGGTTCATGGATCCACGCCGGTTCACCGACTACGCCACAAAGACCTACGCCACGGCAAAGGCGATCGAGATCTACCAGAACGAATATGCGATGCATCCACCGCATCGGGTCTGGCCGGCCGGGCGGCCCGCCAAAGCCTCGCCGCTCTATGACCGGCTGGCGGGGCGCGGCGCGCAGTTCGGAGCGTTCGGCGGTTGGGAGCGACCGCTTTGGTACGCCCGTGAGGGCGATCGGCCGGAAGATGACTTGACCTGGGGGCGTCCGCACTTCGACGAGGCGGTCGCTGCCGAGGTGGCAACCGTTACCAATGGTGCCGGCCTGCTGGATCTGACCGGATTCACCCGCTTCGAGCTCTCAGGTGAGGGCGCCGCGGATTGGCTCGACGGCATGATCTCCGGCGCTTTGCCGCGGATCGGACGCGTGGCGCTGGCCTATTTCTGTGCGGACAGCGGTCGCGTCGTGACGGAACTGACCATCACCCGGTTTGCCGAGAATCGGTTCTGGCTCATCGGCCCGGCGGCCGGCTACTGGCACGATCGCGACTGGCTAAGCCAGCATCTGCCGGAAGGCGGTTCCGTGGTTCTGGAGGACATCACCGCACGCTACGGCACGCTGGTGCTGGCCGGGCCCAGGTCACGCGATATTCTGGCCACTGTCGCGGAACAGGACCTGTCGAACGAAGCGCGGCCGTGGCTGACAGCCGGCGACATCACCATCGGTATGGCGCGCGGCAAGGTGTTGCGGGTCAATTTCGTAGGCGAACTGGGCTACGAGCTGCATATGCCGCTGGAGACGCTATGTGCCGTTTACGATCGGCTGCTGTCGGCCGGTGAGGAAAACGGTCTTGGGCATTTCGGCATGTACGCGATGGAGTCGATGCGGCTTGAAAAGGGCTATCGCGGCTGGAAACAGGACCTGTCGTCGGAGTACACGCCGCTGACCTCAGGCATGGATCGCTTCGTGCGGCTCAACAAACCGGCCTTTATCGGCCGCGAAGCTCTTGTCCAGCAGCAACAGGAGGGTGTGAAGCAGCGCTTCACCGTGATGGTTCTCGACCCGGCCGACGGGACGGAAGCCCCCTATGGCAGCCCGATCTTCGATGGTGAGCGGGCGGTCGGGCTGGTGACATCAGGTGGTTACGGCCACCGAACCGGGAAGTCCATTGCGCTCGGTTATGTCGATACCGAGTTGTCGGAAGAGGGCCGGTCGCTGTCGGTCGACATTCTGGGCGAACGTCGGCGCGCCACCGTCGTGCCGGAAATCCTCTACGATCCGCAGAATGCCCGATTGCGGGCTTAGCCTCGAAAACGAACCTCTACCTCTGTGTGCAAGGCCGCGGGCACCACGCCATTGGGTGGTACCGTGCGGGAAAGGGTGTTGGCGCCGGACCAAGCCTGCGCAATTTCGCTTGCCTAAATCGAAAATACGTGAAATTTGTTTCAAGAATTTCACGAACCGCTGCGGGCGTGAGATTTAGGGTCGCGTTATCGGGTGGAGTGGAGGAGCACGCCCATGTCGAGACTGGTGGACGAGGTACCCGTACCCGGTACCGAACCGGCCAAGCGCAGATCCGGCGGACGGGAGGCCCGGCGCGCGCTGCGCGCGGCACCGCCGGATCGGACGCTCAGTCCGGTCAAGCCTGGCATGGCGTCCGATCACTACCGGCCCCTGTCACAGCACGATATGGAGCGGATCCACGAAGCCGCACTGACGGTGCTGGAGGAGGTCGGCATGGGGCAGCCGATCGACAGCTGCATTGCCGCCTGCACCGCCGTCGGCGCCACCTATGGCGAGGACGGGCGATTGCGTTTTCCAAGACAGTTGGTAACGGAGACGGTCCGCCGGGCCTGCCGGGACCTGACCCTGTGCGGCCGCGATCCGGTGCATGACATGGTGCTGTCCGGCAACCGGGTGCATTTCGGCACCGCCGGGGCGGCGGTCCACATGGTCGACGTGGAAAACCGCGAATACCGCGATTCGACACTTGCCGATCTTTACGACGCGGCACGTATCGTCGACACGCTCGACAATGTGCATTTCTACCAACGTCCGCTGGTTGCCCGCGACATGCCGGAGCCTTTGGACCTGGACATCAACACGCTTTACGCCTCCCTGAAGGGCACCACCAAACACATCGGCACCAGCATCACGCTGGGTGAGACGGCGGATGACTGCCTAGACCTGCTTTACACGGTTGCCGGTGGCGAGGCGGCGTTTCGGCAGCGGCCTTTCGTGTCCAATTCCAACTGCTTTGTCGTGCCGCCCCTCAAATTTGCCGAGGACGCCTGTTACGTCCTGGAAAAATGCGTACGCGGCGGCATGCCGGTGCTGCTCTTGTCCGCAGGGCAGGCGGGTGCGACGGCGCCGGCGGCCATCGCCGGCGCGATCGTTCAGGCTGTCGCCGAAGTGCTGGCGGGCCTGGTCTATGTCAACGCCATCGTGCCGGGGCATCCGGCGATCTTCGGCACATGGCCGTTCGTATCGGATCTGCGCACCGGTGCGATGTCCGGCGGCTCAGGCGAACAGTCGCTGCTTTCGGCGGCCTGCGCTCAGATGTCCCACTTCTACAACCTGCCTGGCGGTGCGGCGGCAGGAATAGCCGACTCAAAAATGCCGGACGTACAGGCCGGTTACGAAAAGGGCATCACCAACGTGATGGCCGGCCTCTCAGGGCTCAACATGGTTTATGAGGCAGCTGGCATGCATGCCTCGCTGCTTGGCTTTTCGCTGGAGAGCCTGATCATCGACAACGACATGCTCGGACAATGCCTGCGTTGCGTGCGCGGCATCGAGGTAACGGCGGAGGCGCTGTCGCTGGAATCCATCGCCGATGTCTGCCTGAACGGGCCCGGCCATTATCTGGGGCACAAGCAAACACTCGATCTGATGCAGACGGAGTACATCTATCCGCGCATCGGCGACCGAACCAGTCCCAAGGAATGGGTTGAAAAAGGCCGGCCCGACATTATCGCGTCGGCTATCGCTGAAAAGAACCGTATTCTGTCGACCCACCATCCCGCCTACATTCCGGCCGATATCGATGCGGTCGTGCGGGCCCGTCACAAGATCTTCCTGGATCCCGGACCCGCCGCGTAGACCGTCAATTAACCGGGACGGGCGCCTTCCGTTGCAATCGCTGGCCATGCGACGCATGCTTTGACCGCTGGCGGATTCTTGGGGGATCGCGATGCTCAACGGTGCCATGGTGGTCTGGTTTATCTTGACCGGTCTCAGCCTGTTGTTCGTCATCTGGGATTCGCTGACGAACGGCGTGACCAGTTGGGTCCAGCGCATCGCCTGGATCCTTGTCACCGCCTATACCGGTGTCTTCGGCCTGTTTTTCTATCTTGTAACCTGCCGCAGGCCGTTTCCGGGCGGCCACGACCGCTTCACCGCGGCCACCTGGAAGCAGGCGGTGAACAGCGAGATGCACTGCCTGGCCGGCGATGCGACCGGGATCCTTCTGGCGGCGATTGCCGTGTCGTCGCTCGGACTGGCCAATGGCTGGGACATCACTGTGGAGTATGTCGCCGGCTTCGTCTGCGGCCTGTTTATTTTCCAGGCGCTGATGATGCTGGGCATGTATCAGGGCGACTATTTCCTGGCGGTGCGCAAGACCTTCTTTGCCGAAACCGTGTCGATGAATTTTGTCATGGCCGGCATGATCCCGACCATGGTCATGCTCGCCTATGCCTTGGAGGGATCGGAGAACCCGACGCACGCGTCGTTCTGGTTCCGCATGAGTGTCGCCAGCGTGGTCGGCGGCTTCGTCGCCTATCCGATCAATTACTGGCTGGTGGCGAGACACCTCAAACATGGCTGCATGACGCTGCCGGGAGCGGACGGACCGGCACCCGGGCTCGGCCACCGCTCGCCGGAAGGTGCCATGGCCATGGGGGAGGGTATGGAGATGGCAGACGAACCGATGCACGCCGGTCATGGTGGCATGCAGATGAAAAGCCTGCCGGCCACGACAGCCACTTTCTGGGTCGTGCTTTCCTTCGGTGTCTTGATCGGCGCTTTGATCGTGACGAACATCTTTGCGCCGATCCGATTCTGACTTGTCAGGCCCCGGCTTGCGGTCGCATGTCGTCGCGACTGATGCCGGCAACGGCCACCGGCTTTTTCATCGCATCGCGACGGAACGGTTCACCCAATTCCTGATTGAGAATGACCTCGATGAACGTAGTGACGCCCTCGGCCTGCTCGCGGCAGGCCGTTTCGAGCGCCGTGGACAGCTCTTCCTGCGTGCGCACCGAAACGCCTTTCAAACCACAGCCTTCGGCCACTTTGGCATAGCTCAGATGCGGATCCAGCTCGGTGCCGACGAAATTGTTGTCGAACCACAGTGTCGTGTTGCGTTTTTCGGCACCCCACTGATAGTTGCGGAAAACCACCATGGTTACCGCCGGCCATTCCTCACGACCGACGGAGGTCATCTCGTTCATTGAGATGCCGAACGCGCCATCGCCGGCGAAGCCCACGACCGGTATGTCCGGGCAGCCGATCTTGGCGCCGAGGATGGCGGGGAACCCATAGCCGCACGGGCCGAACAGGCCGGGCGCCAGATACTTGCGGCCATGCTCGAAGGTCGGATAGGCGTTGCCGATCGCGCAGTTGTTGCCGATATCGCTGGAGATGATCGCTTCCTTGGGTAAAGCTGCCTGTATCGCCCGCCAGGCCATGCGTGGTGACATGCGGTCGGGTTCGCGGGCGCGGACATCGGCATTCCAGGACGTACCCGGATCGTCGTCCTCGTGATCCATCGAACTCAATGCCTGCAGCCAAGCCGACTTGGTTCTGTGAATCACCGCCTTGCGCGCCTCCCGACCGGCGTCCCCCGCGGACGCGGACAGCTTTTCCAGAATCTGTGTGGCAACCTTTTTGGCATCGCCGCAGATGCCGACATCCACCTTCTTGGTGAGACCGATGCGATCGGCGTTGATGTCGACCTGGATGATTTTGGCGCTTGCCGGCCAGTACTCCATGCCGTAGGCGGGCAGCGTGGAGAAGGGGTTGAGCCGCGTTCCCAGCGCCAGCACGACGTCGGCCTGTGAGATCAACTCCATGGCTGCCTTGGAGCCATTGTAACCCAGCGGGCCACAGGCAAGCGGGTGGCTGCCCGGAAAGCTGTCGTTATGCTGGTAGCCGCTGGCCACCGGCGCGTCGAGGCGTTCGGCGAGTTGGCGGCATTCGGCAATGGCATTGCCGATGACCACGCCGGCACCGGCGAGGATGACGGGGAAGCTGGCTCCGGACAGGAGTTCGGCTGCGCGCTCGACGGCGTCGGCACCACCGGCCGGCCGCTCGAGGCGGACAATCTGCGGCAGCTCGATGTCGACGACCTGGGTCCAGTAATCGCGTGGCACGTTGATCTGGGCCGGTGCCGATCCGCGGATCGCCTTTTCGATCACCCGGTTAAGCACCTCGGCCATGCGAGACGGATCGCGGACCTCCTCCTGGTAGCAGACCATATCGCGGAACAGTGCCATCTGCTCGACTTCCTGGAAACCGCCCTGGCCGATGGTCTTGTTGGCCGCCTGCGGCGTCACCAGCAACATCGGCGTGTGGTTCCAGTAAGCGGTCTTGATCGGTGTCACGAAGTTGGTGATGCCGGGACCGTTCTGGGCGATCGCCATCGCTATCTTGCCGGTTGCGCGGGTGTATCCGTCGCAAATGATCCCGGCATTGGATTCATGCGCACAGTCCCAAAAAGTGATGCCGGCGGCCGGAAACAGATCCGATATCGGCATCATGGCCGACCCGATGATGCCGAATGCATGTTCGATGCCATGCATTTGCAGCACTTTCACGAACGCTTCCTCGGTCGTCATTTTCATGGCAGGGATCCCTCATTTCTCATTGGCGCGTCAAAGGCTGTCACGTTCAGATAGGGCGAACTGGCACCATGACGTAGAGCCAGATCATGCCAAACCGCTGTTCCAGGGGAAACACGCCCAGCCCTGATATCCTAAGCCGGCTCGAGCGCCGCCACCAGCCGGGCCAGCCTTTCGATGCCGGGTTCGATCCTTTCTTCGGCGATCGAGGAAAAGCCGAGCCGAAAACAATTGCGGTGGGCATCGGGCTCGGCAAAATAAATATCACCGGGCTCTATGATCACGCCTTCGTCCAACGCCCGGTTGGCAAGCTGGTTGCAATCAAGCCACTCGGGTCCGCGGACCCAATAGGAGGTGCCGCCGAAGCTTGAGGTTTCGGCCCAGCCCGGGAAGTGTTTTTCGAGCGCCTTGCCCATGGTGATCCAGCGGCTGCGATAGCTGCGGTGCAGCCGTCCGATCAGCGTGTCGTGGTGTCCAAGCGCCAGGAACAGAGCCACGACGCTTTGATTGTTGCCGGGCGGATGACGCAGCATCAGACGGCGTAGCGCACGGGCCTCGCGAATGAGTGGTGCCGGGCCGACCAGGAAGCCCATGCGCAACCCGGGCATCAGGGACTTCGACAGACTGCCGACGTAAAGAACACGCTGGCCGCGGTCGAGGGATTTCAATGCCGGTGTCGGCTCGCCCAGGTAATTTGCCTCGAATTCGTAGTCGTCCTCGATGATCAGTCCGTCGCTGCGGGAGGCCCAGTCGAGCAACGCCTTGCGTCGGGCCATGCTCATCGTAACGTTGGTCGGATACTGATGGCTTGGCGTCACGAATACCAGATCGGCAGGGCCCAGGCGGTCATCGACGACAATTCCCTCCTTGTCGACCGGCACATGGCGGATCCGATCGGTGCGAAGTTGGAAGATGTTGCGGATATCGGGATAACCCGGATCTTCAATCGCCACCGTCGTCTGATGCTTTACGAGCAGGCTGGACAGGATGTAGAGGGCGTTCTGCGCACCGAGCGTGACCAGCACTTCGTCGGCACCTGCCATGATGCCGCGGCGGGTCAGGATGCGCTGGCGAATCTGTTCGACCAGCATGCGGTCGTCTTCGGCGAAATGGTCGCTGGTCCAGGCATCGAGCCATTTGCGACCCATCGATTGCCGCATGCAATCGCGCCATGCTGCGATGGGAAACAGCGCGGCATCCGCCTGGCCGTAAACGAACGGGTAGGGGTAGTCGGTCCAGTTCGTCGGCTTGACGATATTCGCCTGGTCGCTGGGCCTGACGCGAAACCGGTCATGCCAGTCGGTTTCCTGTGGCGCGTCCTCAACCGGTTGTTTGGTTTCGACACCTGCGATCGTGCCGTCGTCGATGTCTGGAGAAACATAAAACCCGGAGCGTTCGCGGGCCACCAGATAACCGTCCGATGCCAACGCCTGGTAGGCGAGCATAACCGTATTGCGCGAAACCTTGAGCCGTTTCGCCATGGTACGTGTTGACGGGATCGGGGCACCGACGGGCAACTGGCCGGAAAGCATGGCCGACACCAGCATTTCGCGGATCTGGGTTTGCAGCGTGGTCATTTCCATACGCTCGACATGGAACAGGGAATTGCGCATCGGCGTGGGGTTTTCCTGGTCTGCTGGTTTGTCCTTTTTGGCCCAAACTGGACCTACTATGAGGCCAATATCATATCCCAAGCCAAATCTCGACCGGGCAATTGGATCGATTGGCCCTATCGCAGGTGTCGCTTGACCAGCCACGTTCACGCCAATCGATGCCGGCATCCGCCGTTCGACGGCCGCCAGGTAATACGGCCGCCAGGTAATTACCGCCAGGGGCTGGACGCGGTCGTCGTTCCGTGAAAAAATCACCGAAATTTTCACGAGATGATGTCGGACAACGGGGAGAGGCATGGCCGAGTTTCCGAAACATACGCGAGTGCTCATCATCGGTGGCGGTGTCGTCGGCTGTTCCGTGGCCTATCACCTGGCGCATCTCGGCTGGACCGACGTGGTCCTGGCGGAGCGAAAGCAGTTGACCAGCGGCACGACTTGGCATGCCGCCGGCCTCATCGCCCAACTGCGGGCCACGATGAACATGACGCGGCTCGCCAAATACAGTCAGGAACTCTACGGCCACCTCGAGGCTGAGACCGGAATTGCAACAGGTTTCAAGCGCAACGGCTCGCTCGCCGTGGCACTCTCCGAGGCGCGCATGGAGGAGTATCTGCGCAATGCGTCCATGGCCAAGACGCACGGTGTCGAGGTCAATGTGGTGACGGCCGCCGATTGCCGCGACATGTATCCCTATCTGAATGCCGACGATGTGGTTGGCGGTCTGCATATCCCACTCGACGGCCAGGCCGATCCCGCCAACATCGCGATGGCCCTGGCGCGCGGCGCGCGGCAGAAGGGCGTTCAGATCTTTGAACAGACCAAGGTCGAGGCAATCCATGTGAAGGATGGCCGCGCCGTTGGCGCCCGAACCAACCGCGGCGAGATCAGCGCCGAAATCGTTATCAACTGTGCCGGCATGTGGGCCCACGAGGTTGGCCGTATGGCCGGCGTCAATGTCCCACTGCACGCTTGCGAGCATTTCTATATCCTGACGGAGGCGATTCCGGAGTTGCCCGGCGACCTGCCGGTCCTGCGGGTGCCGGACGAATGCGCCTACTACAAGGAAGACGCCGGCAAGATCCTGCTTGGCGCCTTCGAGCCGGTATCCAAGCCCTGGGGTATGGACGGCATTCCGGAAGACTTCTGCTTCGATGAACTGCCGGAGGACTTCGACCACTTCCAGCCGGTTCTGGAAAAAGCGGTGCAACGGTTGCCGTTGCTGGAAAGCGCCGGCATCCACACCTTCTTCAACGGGCCCGAGAGCTTCACACCGGATGACCGTTACCTGCTCGGGCCGGCGCCGGAAGTGGACAACTATTTCGTCGCGGCCGGGTTCAATTCCGTCGGCATCCAGTCGGCTGGCGGTGCCGGTAAGGCGCTGGCGGAATGGATCGTCGAGGGCGCGCCGCCCTTCGACCTGTGGGACGTTGATGTGCGCCGCATGGAGCCGTTCCAGGGCAACCGGGCCTACCTCAAACAAAGGGTCAGCGAGACCCTGGGATTGCTTTACGCAGACCACTTTCCCTACCGGCAGTACGAGACGTCACGGCACGTCCGCCACACCCCGTTTCATGAAAGGATGGCGGAACACGGTGCCTGTTTCGGCGAGGCCGCGGGCTGGGAGAGGCCGAATTGGTTCGTACCCGCGCAGGCGCTCGCAGAGGGTGTGCAACCGGCCTACCGATATTCCTGGAAGCGCCAGAACTGGTTCGGCTATGCAGCCGAAGAACACGCAGCCGTGCGCAACCAGGCCGGCCTCTTTGATCTGTCGGCATTCGGCAAGTTCCGGGTGGAGGGGCCGGACGCCTTGGATGTGCTGCAGCGAATTTGCGGCAACGACGTGGACGTCCCACCCGGGCGCATTGTCTACACCCAGTGGCTCAATGCGAAGGGCGGCATTGAAGCCGATCTCACGATCACCCGCCTGGCAACCGACAGTTTCCTGGTGGTGACCGGTGCCGCGACCGTCACCCGCGATTTTGCCTGGTTGAAGCGCCATATTCCGGCAGAATCCCGGTGTGTCGCGCTGAATGTCACCAGTGGCGAGGGTGTGCTTGGGCTCATGGGGCCGCATGCCCGCACGATACTGCAAAAGGTCACACCGGCGGATCTCTCAAATGAAGCGTTTCCATTCGGAACGGCGCGGACAATCGATCTCGGCATGGCCCAGGTACGCGCCCACAGGATCACCTATGTCGGGGAGCTGGGCTGGGAGCTTTATGTTCCGTGCGATATGGCGCGCCACGTGTTCGACTGTCTGATCGGTGCCGGCGAGGCCCAGGGCCTGCGGCCGGCCGGCATGCATGTGCTCGACAGCTGCCGCATGGAAAAGGCTTTCCGGCATTTCGGCCACGACATCACTGACGAGGATCATGTTCTGGAGGCCGGTCTGGGATTTGCCGTCAAGACCGGCAAGCCGGAAGGCCGCTTCCGCGCGTTCATCGGCCGGGAGGCGGTGCTCGCTCGCAAGCAGGAGGGTCTCCAACGGCGGCTGATGCAGTTCCTGCTCCAAGATCCGGAGCCGCTGCTTTATCACGCCGAGCCGATCGTGCGGGACGGCGAGATCGTCGGTTATCTGACGTCGGGCAATTACGGCCATTCGCTGGGCGCGGCGGTCGGTCTTGGCTACGTTCCGGTGCGGGACATCGAGACCGGCGCCGATATGCTTGCTTCGGAGTATCAGATCGAGGTGGCGGGCAAGCGATTTGACGCCGTCGCAAGCCTGAAACCGCTATACGACCCGAAAGGCGAGAGAACGAAGCTCTAAGCCCGACTCTCGCGGATACGATCGCAGGGGTAATCTTCCGTCCATGTTAGCTTGTGTCGTCAGCAGGTTTGTCTCAATCTAAATATTTTAAGCTTGAAATAATGATTGTTTGATGGCAGCTTTGCCTGACTCGAAGGCGGCCCTTGATGACAGCCGTTCGGGAGAGGAAACACGGAGATGCCCATCGCATGCCTGGGAGGCGGGCTGCCCGATCTCATCGCTGGAACAGCAATACCAGGCACGAGGATCTGACAATGTCCGAGCTCGCGGGAAAACATGCCGTTGTGACCGGCGGCGGTTCCGGTGTCGGCGCCACGATTGCCCGCGCTCTGGTGGACGAGGGTGCGACCGTGACGGTGACCGGCCGGCGCGTGGAAGCGCTTTCCGAGACCGCCGCTTTTTCCGATCGGATATCGACAGCGATTTGTGATGTAACCGATCCGGTTTCCGTCAAGGCGCTCTTCGCCCGTCTCAGCGCGGACCACGGCGGTGCCGATATCGTTGTCGCCAATGCCGGTGCCGCCGAAAGTGCCCCATTTCACAGCCTGTCGCTGGAAGACTGGAACGCCATGATCGGAGTCAATCTCACCGGCGTATTCCTGACCATGCAGGCGGCGATTAACGGAATGGCCGAAAAGGATTGGGGGCGTGTCGTGTCGATTTCTTCTGTCGCCGGTTTGAAGGGCTACGCCTATGTTGCGGCCTATTGCGCGGCCAAACATGGCGTCGTCGGATTGACCCGCGCGGTTGCGCAGGAAACGGCGCGCACCGGCATCACTGTCAACGCGGTTTGTCCGGGATACACGCAGACTCCGATGCTGGAACGGGCGATCGACAACATCGTCGAAAAGACCGGCAGCGATCGTCAGGATGCCCAGAAGGCGCTGCTGCGGCACAATCCAACAGGTCGGTTCATCGAGCCCGAGGAGGTGGCGCAGGCAGTCCTATGGTTGTGCGGGCCATACTCGGGCGCCGTTACTGGCCAGGCCCTGTCGATTACGGGAGGCGAGGTATGAGCAACCCCAATCCGGATACATCCACCACCGTCGACCGGGACAAGCAGCGCTTACGCGCCTGGCTGCGGCTGCTGCGGGTAACGCGCCAGATCGAAACGGAAATACGCGATCGACTGCGCGTCGAGTTCGCCACCACACTGCCGCGTTTCGATGTCTTGGCGGCCCTTTACCGTGAGGAGCGGGGACTTAAGATGAGCGAGCTGTCGGCCGCGCTCATGGTCTCCAACGGCAATGTTACCGGGATCGTCGAAAGGCTGGTTTCGGACGGTCTGGTCATCCGTGTCCCGGTCAGCGGTGATCGGCGGGCCATGGTGGTTCGACTGACTGAAAAGGGGCGGGAGGCATTTGCGGACATGGCGCGGATCCATGAGGGTTGGGTCAGCGGCATGCTCAGCTCTCTGGACGACGACGAGACAGACCGGCTGATCGAATTGCTCGACAGCATCACCATTTCTGGAGGCATGATACGATGAGTTCGATGGCAGGGCTTTCGCCGGAACATTTTGAATGGCGCATGGATGGCAAGGTGGCCGTCGTCCGGCTGACGCGCCCGGAACGCAAAAATCCCCTGACTTTCGACAGCTACGCGGAGCTGCGTGACTGTTTTCGCGGTCTTGTTTACGCCGATGATGTCGATGCGGTCGTTTTCGCTTCCAACGGTGGCAATTTCTGTTCCGGCGGCGATGTGCACGACATCATTGGTCCGCTGCTTGATCGCGATATGAAAGGACTGCTCGAGTTCACCCGCATGACCGGTGACCTGGTAAAGGCGATGGTCGGCTGTGGCAAGCCGATCATCGCGGCGATTGACGGCGTGTGCGTTGGCGCCGGTGCCATCATTGC
Organism: Hoeflea sp.; assembly: GCA_965249925.1. Classification (GTDB taxonomy): domain Bacteria; phylum Pseudomonadota; class Alphaproteobacteria; order Rhizobiales; family Rhizobiaceae; genus Hoeflea_A. The sequence continues at coordinate 7,199,432 of OZ252260.1, read as the reverse complement.
CATGGCGTCGGATATGCGGTTCGCGACACCTGAAGCAAAAACGGCCTTCCTGTTCACCCGCGTCGGGCTTGCAGGGTGCGACATGGGGGCCTGTGCGATCCTGCCGCGTATTATCGGGCAGGGGCGAGCCGCCGAACTGTTGTTTACGGGCCGCAGCATGAGTGGCGAGGAGGGAGAGCGTTGGGGGTTTTACAACCGGCTTGTCGAGGCGTCCGAACTCGAATCCGAAGCGATCGGATTTGCCACCAAACTGGCCGCTGGCCCCAATTTCGGCCATATGATCACCAAAACCATGCTGAAGCAGGAATGGGCGATGTCCATCGACGAAGCGATCGAGGCGGAGGCACAGGCGCAGGCCATCTGCATGCAGACCAGGGATTTCCGGCGCGCTTATGATGCGTTTGTCGCCAAGCAAAAACCGGTTTTCGAAGGGGACTGATGCATGGCGGATCGCAGCTTTCTGACCTGGCCCTTCTTCGAAGAGCGGCATGGTGCCTTCTATGAGGCTCTGGACGCCTGGGCCGGCCGCAATCTAGACGATCTCGATCACAGCGATCTCGATGGCTGCTGCCGAACCATCGCCGAGCGCCTCGGGGAGGCCGACTGGTTGCTGCACACGGCGGTGGATCCGGCCGATCCCGACCGGCCGCTCGACGTTCGCAGCCTGTGTCTGACGCGGGAAATCCTGGCCCGTCACGACGGCCTCGCGGATTTCGTCTTCGCCATGCAGGGTCTCGGAACCGGCGCCCTGTCGCTGTACGGCTCACCGGGGCAACGGGAGCGCTGGCTTCCGCACACTCGCCGCGGCCAGGCGCTTTCGGCCTTTGCCCTGTCGGAGCCGCGTTCCGGTTCCGACGTCGCCAACATGGACATGACGGCGGTCCTGGACGGCACCGATTACGTGCTGAACGGCGAAAAGACCTGGATCTCCAATGGCGGCCTCGCCGATATGTACACGGTGTTTGCCCGCACCGGCGAGGCGCCGGGCGCGCGCGGGATCAGTGCCTTTGTCGTGTCAGCGGACACGCCGGGCCTCAACGTTGCCGAACGCCTCGACGTGGTTGCACCGCACCCATTGGCAAGACTGTCGTTCGAGGATTGCCGGATCCCCGCCGATGCGCTCATCGGCCGGCCGGGCGAGGGTTTCAAGATCGCCATGGCGGTGCTCGACACATTCCGTCCGACGGTCGGTGCGGCGGCTCTCGGCTTTGCCCGCCGCGCCCTGGACGAGACCGTATCGCGCGCCGCTTCGCGCGAGCTTTTCGGTGCGCCGCTCAGCGAGCTGCAGATGGTGCAGGGGCATATCGCCGACATGGCGCTCGATATCGATGCCGCGGCCCTGCTGATCTATCGGGCTGCATGGGCGAAGGACAGTGGTGCGCCGCGCATCACCCGCGAGGCGGCTATGGCCAAGCTTTATGCCACCGACCATGCCCAGTCGGTGATCGACAAAGCAGTGCAGATTCACGGCGGCGACGGGGTGCGCAAGGGGCATATCGTCGAAAGCCTTTACCGGGAGATCCGAGCCCTTAGAATCTATGAAGGCGCTTCCGACGTGCAGAAGGTGATCATCGCACGTCAGGCGCTGGCAGCGGCTGGAGGCGCACAATGACCAGTATATCCCTTGGCCCGTCGGCCCATACCGATACTTTCGCGCGGGACAACCTGCCGCCCTTTGATCAGTGGCCGGATTTCAAGCTCGACGGTTTCGACTATCCGGATTACCTGAACGCTGGGGTGGAACTCACCGACCGGATGGTCGATCAGGGCTTTGCCGATCATACGGCACTGATCGGCAACGGCCGGCGACGCACCTACAAGGAGCTCGCAGACTGGACCAACCGCATCGCCCATGCGCTGGTCGAGGATTACGGCGTCAAACCCGGCAATCGGGTGCTGGTTCGATCTGCCAACAACCCGGCGATGGTCGCCTGTTGGTTGGCGGCGACCAAGGCCGGCGCTGTGGTGGTCAACACCATGCCGATGCTGCGCGCCGGCGAACTGGCGAAGATCGTCGACAAGGCCGAGGTGGCGCTGGCTCTGTGCGATACGAGGCTGATGGACGAACTGGTCAGTTGCGCCAAGGACAGCCGTTTCCTGGAAAAGGTGGTCGGGTTCGACGGCACCGCCAATCACGACGCGGAACTCGACCGTATCGCGCTCAACAAACCGGTGCTGTTCGACGCGGTGCAGACCGGCCGCGACGACGTGGCGCTGCTCGGTTTTACGTCCGGAACCACCGGCGAACCGAAAGCGACCATGCATTTCCACCGGGATTTGCTGATCATTGCCGACGGCTATGCGCGCGAGGTGTTGAGTGTCACACCGGACGACGTGTTCGTTGGCTCGCCGCCGCTCGCCTTCACTTTCGGCCTCGGCGGACTGGCGATCTTCCCGTTGCGCTTCGGTGCCGCCGCGACGCTGCTGGAAAGCGCCACACCGCCCAACATGATCGACATTATCCAGACCTATAAGGCGACGATCTGCTTTACCGCGCCCACCGCCTATCGCGCCATGCTGGCGGCGATGGAGGAGGGCGCCGACCTGTCGTCGCTGCGCATGGCCGTCTCTGCGGGTGAAACCCTGCCGCCGCCGGTTTACGACGCGTGGATGTCGAAGACAGGCAAGCCGTTACTCGATGGCATCGGCGCCACCGAAATGCTGCATATCTTTATTTCGAACCGTCTTGGCCACTCGGCGGCCGGTGCGACCGGCACGCCGGTGACCGGTTACGAGGCGTGTATTGTCGATCAGGACATGAACGAAAAGCCGCGTGGAGAACCAGGCAGCCTGGCGGTACGCGGACCCACCGGCTGCCGCTATCTGCATGACGAACGTCAGAAGAAATACGTGCGTGACGGCTGGAACCTGACCGGCGATACGTTCATGGAAGACGAGGACGGCATTTTCCATTTTGTCGCCCGTTCTGACGACATGATCATTTCGGCCGGCTACAACATTGCCGGTCCGGAGGTGGAGGCCGCCTTGCTTTCCCACGACGATGTTGCTGAATGTGGTGTGATTGGCGCTCCGGATCCGGAACGCGGCGAGATTGTCGAGGCCCATGTGGTGCTCAACGAGGGCGTCGCCGCTGATGAGCAGACGGTCAAGCGGCTGCAGGACCACGTCAAGGCGACCATCGCGCCTTACAAATACCCGAGATCTATGAAGTTCATCGACGCCCTGCCGAAAACGCAAACCGGCAAGATTCAGCGCTTCCGCCTCAGGTCCTGACGGAAGCGACAGCGATACCCGTTCGACCGCTGTCTGCACGAGTGCGGCGTCCGTCCCAAAAACTCACCAAAGTCGTTGCCGAAACGGCAACGAATCACACGAAATATTGTTCTTTATTCGAACGCTCGGCTTCTTCATCATTCCAGCGCCCTGACTTGGGCGTTGCACAACAAAGATGCGGGATCCCCGGGAGCACATTCGATGAACAAAGCAACAATCAACCGCCGCGATCTCTTGAAATTTTCCGCCGCCCTCGGCGGGCTGGCAGCGACACAGAGCCTGATCACCGTGACACCCGGCCTTGCCGCCGGCCACGAGGTGCGCATGCAGCTCGGCTGGTTGGCCTCCAACGGCATTCTCGGCGAGGTCGTCGCCAAGACGAAAGGCTTCTACACCGAAGAGGGCGTTGAACTGGACATCACGCCGGGCGGTCCGAATGTCGACGGCGTCGGCGGCGTCGCCGCGGGGCAATCGACGCTCGGCCAGATTTCGTCGAGCCCATCGATCATGCTGGCCCGTTCGGCCGGTATCCCGATCAAGGCGTTTGCCGCCGGCTACCAGAAGCACCCTTTCACCTATTTCTCGCTGGAAAAGGATCCCATTCGCAAGCCGCAGGACATGGTCGGCAAGACCATCGCAACCCAGCCGACCGCCTACATCCTGCTGCGGGCCCTGTTGGCCAAGAACGGTATCCCGGAAGACCAGGTTGAGATCGTCAATATGGGCTCCGACATGAACCAGCTGCTGACCGGCCAGGCGCAGGCGGTGACCGGCTGGATGACCAACACCAACGCCCTGAAAATCCTCGGTAACGACCGCGTCGACATGATGCTTTGGGACGCTGGCATCCAGCTCTACGCCAATGTCTATTACACGACAGACAAAGAACTGGGCGAGCATTCGGATACGCTGACCAAGTTCCTGCGCGGCTCGGCCCGCGGCTGGGGTTATGCCAAGGACAATCCGGAAGAGGCGGTGGATATGCTGGTGGCGGCCTACCCGAATCTCAACAAGGAGAGCGAACTGGAGGCCGTGAAAGGCGTTCTGGGCTTCAGCTTCGATGCGACGACCACCGAAAACGGCTGGGCCACCATGAACAAGGAGAACTGGCAGCGGCAGATCGACGTCTACGCCGATCTCGAGCAGTTCAAGGGCGACGTGCCGACCGTCGATCAGGTGATGACCCTGTCGATCCTGGATGCCACAGCGGACATTCGCAAACAGATTGGATAGGGTCCGATGGCTGTTCTGGATGTTGCCGAGGATACCGTTTCCGCGAAGGCGGAAACGGCACCCGCCGTTTCGGTCGACGATATCGATGTGCGGTTCGGCAGCGGCGACGCTGGAGTGACGGCACTAAAAGGCGTTACCGTCGACATAGCCGAAGGCGCTCTCGTGACCATGCTCGGACCGTCCGGCTGCGGCAAGTCCACTTTGTTGCGAGCGATCGCCGACCTGGTGCCGGTGGCGTCGGGAGAGATCAGGGTTCATGGCCGCACGCCCGAAGAGGCGCGCAAATCCCGCGATTTCGCCTTCGTGTTTCAGGATGCCACGCTGCTGCCCTGGCGCAGCGCGATCGACAACGTCAAGCTGCCGTTGGAGGTCGGCAATCCGGGGCCGGCACATGCCGATCCGATGGATTTGCTCGATCTGGTCGGCCTCAAGGGACGCGAGAAAGCGCTGCCTTCGGAACTTTCCGGCGGCATGCGCCAGCGGGTCGCCATCGCACGGGCGCTGGTCACCAAACCACGCATTCTGCTGATGGACGAACCATTCGGCGCGCTTGACGAAATCACCCGCGACAAACTCAACGAGGAACTGCTGCGGATCTGGCAGGAAACCGGAACGACGATCCTGTTTGTCACCCATTCGATTCCAGAGGCCGCATTCCTCGGCCAGAGGGTGTTGGTTCTGGCGTCGCATCCGGGCCGGGTAAAGGAATACATGCCGGTCGACCTGCCGCTGCCGCGTCGTTTGCCGGTGCGCGACACGATGGAATTCGTGCAGATCACAGCGCATCTGCGGCAACTGCTGGAGGAGTGCTGATCGATGACCGATTTTGTCGAGAAACGATCGGAAGACCCGACTCCGGTCTGGATCGCATGGCTGGACCGCAACCGTGAGAGACTGCCGGCGATCGTTGCCGTGATCGGACTGCTGCTGCTTTGGCAGGGGATCGTCACAGGATTCTCCGTTCCTACATACATGGCGCCCAGCCCTATCGAGGTGCTCGGTGCATTCGGTGAAAATGCCGGGGTCCTGTTCAAGAACTTCTGGCCGACATTTTTCGAAGCGCTGTTGGGTTTCATTTGCGGCAATCTGATCGCCATCCTGCTCGCCGTGCTGTTCGTGCACAGCCAGACCGCGGAGCGCGCCTTTTACCCGATCGCCGTGTTCATCAACACCATCCCGATCATTGCGGTGGCGCCGATCCTGGTGCTCATTTTCGGCAATGGCCTGGCGCCGAAGATCATCATCGCGGCGCTGATCTGCTTCTTCCCGACGCTGGTCAACATGGTGCGCGGTCTGAAGGCAGTAAATCCGGCGACGCTCGATTTGATGCGGGTGCTATCGGCCACCCAGTCGGAAATCTTCTGGAAGGTGCGGTTGCAGAGTTCTCTGCCCTTCCTGTTCGCGGCCCTGAAGATCGCCAGCACCACCTGCGTCATCGGCGCCATCGTCGCCGAATGGATCGGCTCGAATTTCGGTCTTGGTGCCCTGATCATCGAGGCGACTTACAATTTCCGAGCACCGCTGCTTTACGCCACCGTGTTTACAGCGGCCCTGTTGGCGGTTTGCCTCTTTTCGCTCGTCTCTTTTGCCGAGCGGCGTCTCATCCGCTGGAAAGCGCCGGCCGTTCACTGAGCCGCGCCTCGGAGCATTGAAAACCATAGACCCGGCCGCTGCCGCAGCCGGAAGACAGGACGGAGTGCCTCATGAATACGCAAACGATCCACGAAACAGCCCGCGAGGCGACGATTGTCGATCGCTCCGATGTGGTCGTGGTCGGCGGCGGCCCCGCCGGCATCGCCGCGGCGGTATCGGCCGCCCGCAACGGCGCCTCGGTCACGCTGCTCGAACGCTATCCCTATCTCGGCGGCCTCGCGTCCGGCGGCATGGTGCTGATTCTCGACGACATGCACAACGACCTTGAGATCACCGTGCGCGGTATCTGCATGGAGATGATCGAGCGCATGCAAAAGGTGGGCCTTTGCGTAACTCCGACGGAACGCGATCGCCAGCCCGATGTCCGCGAAACCCAGGCGATGTGGGAGAAATGGTCACGCTGGGGTGTGTTCGATTTCCACACGCAGTCGATGCCGCATCCGGTCTGCTACGCCGCGGCCTTCGATCCCGACGGCTTCAAACGCGCGTCAAACGACGTCATTCGGGAATCCGGCGTCAAATTGCGCCTGCACTCCTGGTTTTCCTCGGCCATCGTCGAGGACGGCGCCATCAAAGGCGTGATCTGCGAGACCAAGGAAGGGCGTCAGGCGATTTTGGGCGACGTGGTCATCGACACCAGCGGGGATCTGGACGTTGCGGCCAGCGCCGGGGCGCGGTTCGTCGAGGGCTCCTTCATTCTCACCACGGTATCGCGGTGGGGCGGTGTCGACACCGACCGGGCCGAGCGGTTTCAGTACGACAGTCCGGAAGAATTCGCCCGCCTCGATCATGAGGCGAAGCGGCTGATCGGCGGCTGCTGGAACTACTGGTGGCTGAAGACGCCGCTGCCCGGTGTGGTATGGCTGAACTGTCCGCACATCCCGAAACTCAACGGCATCAAGGTTGATGACCTGACCGCGGTCGAGTTCGAGGGCAGGGCGCGCATGGACCGGCTGCTGGCGTTCGCCCACGAAAACCTGCCCGGCTTCGAAAACGCCTATGTGGTCGATTACGCGCCGCAGACCGGCGTACGCCAGACCCGCCAGCTGATCGGTGAGTATGTGGTCACCAAGCAGGACGTCATGTCGCGCCGTCACTTCGTCGACACTGTGTGCCGTGGCCGCGACTATTACACGCCGTATCGGGCCATGGTGCCGCAGGACGTCGATCAGTTGCTGGTCGCCGGGCGGCACTATTCGGCGACGCCGCAAGCACAGAAATCCAGCCGGGAAATCCCGCCCTGTATGGCAATGGGCGAGGCGGCCGGCATCGCCGCCGTCGTGGCGCTCGGCGCCGGCCGTACCGTACGGGAGGCCGATGTGAGCCTGATACAGAAAAAGATGCGGGCCCAGGGGGCCGATCCCGGCGATATCCCATCCGCCAACGCTTTGACACAGGAGGCCGCGGAATGAAGCCCTTGCCGCTTGATGGTGTCCGAGTGATCGACTTCACGCAGGTGATGCTTGGACCCTGCTGCACCCAGGTGCTCGCCGACTACGGCGCCGAGGTCATCAAGATCGAGAAGGAAAAGATGGGCGACCTGTCGCGCTGGTCGCTCGGATCCGATCCGGATGGGCTCAAGAACCCGGTGTTCAGTTCGTTGAACCGCAACAAGAAAAGCCTGGCCCTGAACCTCAAGAGCGAAGAGGCCCGCACGCAGGTGTTGCGGCTGATCGATGGCGCCGACGTGGTCGTCAACAATTTCCGGCCAGGCGTGATGGAGCGCATGGGCTTCGGCTATGAGGATCTGAAGCGGCGCAATCCGCGGCTGATCTGGGCCGTCGGAACCGGCTTCGGCCTGGAGGGACCCTACCGCCACAAGGGCGGCCAGGACGTACTGGCCCAGGCGATGTCCGGCGTGATGGCGCGCAAGGCGGATGACGCCCATCCAACAGCCATCTACGCCACGACCCTGTGCGACTATTCGGCCGGCATGCACCTGGTGCAGGGTATCCTGCTGGCGCTGTTACAGCGGGAAAGGACCGGCGAGGGTCAGAGCGTTGCTGTCAGCCTCTATTCCTCGATGATCGCCATGCAGATGCAGGAGGCGGCGGTGCGCATGATGCGCGACCGCGATCTCAACTGGGCGGCGTTCCCGCTGACCGGCGTCTTCGAAACCACCGATCGCCCAGTGGTCATGGTCGGTGCGTTCAAACCCAACCCGCTTCAGGACATCTGCCAGGCGCTGGAGATCGAGGACCTGTCGCAGCAGGAACGCTACGCCGATTTCGATGCCCAGGCGGCGCATCGCCCCGAGTTGCAGAAAATCTTCCGCGAGCGCTTCGCGCAAAACAGCTGCGCCCACTGGATCGAGCGCCTGGAGGGCGTCGACATCCTGTGTTCGCCCGTCAAGACTCTCGATGAGGCGCTGCAGGACGAACAGACGCTGATCAACAAGCTGATCCTCGAAGCGGGCCAAACCGATGCTGGGCCGGTGCGCCTGGTCGGATCGCCCATCGACATGTCCGACGCGCCGGTCAGCGTGCGCATTCCGCCGCCGGAGCTGGGTGAACACAATGCCGAGGTACTCGGCAAGGCCGAAACGCTGGAAGGGGCAGACGCAAAATGACTGTTGAACTGAGCGTTGCCGATCGTGTGGCGCGGGTCACCATCGATCGTCCCGATCGGCTCAATGCGATCGACGCCGCCGCCGAACACCGATTGGAGGAGATCTGGAGCGAATTAGAGACACGGGAAGACGTGTCCTGCATCGTGTTGACCGGTTCCGGTGAAAAAGCTTTCAGCGTTGGCGCGGACATGAAGGATGTTGGCCAGTCCGGGCTTGAATACTGGGCAGAGCCGCGGCCCAACGGGTTCGGCGGGCTCAGTTTCCGTCGTTCGCTCGATGTCCCGATCATCGCCCGGGTGAATGGTTACGCGCTCGGCGGCGGCTTCGAGATGGTGCTCGGATGTGACATTGTCATCGCCGCGGCGCATGCACGCTTTGCGCTGCCGGAAGGACGGGTTGGACGCATGCCGCTCGATGGCGGCATGATCATGCTGAAGCGCAAGATTCCCCACAATCTGGCGATGGGAATGCTGTTGACCGGGCGCCATGTCGAGGCGGCGGAACTGTACCGTTTCGGACTGGTCAACGAAGTGGTGGCGGCGGAAGACCTTGATGCCGCGGTCGATCGCTGGGTGGTAGACGTCCTGGCCAACGCTCCCTTGTCGCTGCGGGCCATCAAGCAGACCGTCAACCGAACGGCCCACCTGAAGCCCGAAGAGGCACATTCCATGAAGCTTCCCGCTGTGATCCGGGCGCTCCAGAGTTACGACGGCGTTGAAGGCGTGAAGGCTTTCCAGGAGAAGCGGGCGCCGGTCTGGCGCGGCCGATAGAGTTTTCGTATCGTCGGCCAACCAAGCCAAAGTCCGGTGATTGCGTATGCATGCAGCCATTCTGAAGTATTTTAGCGCCGTCGCGCGGGCCGGCTCGATCCGCAAGGCGTCGGAGGAACTGCACGTTGCCACTTCAGCGCTGAGCCGGCAGATCCAGAAACTCGAGGATGAACTCGGCACACCGCTGTTCGAGCGATTTCCGAAGGGCTTAAGGCTGACCCGGGCTGGCGAGGAGGTCTTGCGGCATGCCGATACCACGCTGCACGAATTCGAGGTCGTGAAGGGACAGATCGCGGCTCTGAAGGGCGTGAAGACGGGACAGGTGCGTATCGCCAGTCTCGACAGTCTGCTGGTCAAATTCCTGCCGGAGCAGATCCTCGCCTTCCACCGGGCCCATCCCGGGGTCGACTATCGCGTCCAGACTGGAGCGCCCGGGCGCATCGCCTCGCTGGTGGCGGAGGGCGAGGCGGATTTCGGCCTGACCTTCAACATCTCGCATCCGGACGACACGAAACTGATTGCCGATGTGCCGATGCCGCTTATGGCCATGGTCTCACAATCCCATCCGCTGGCAAAACGGTCTTCGGTCACTTTACAGGAATGCGCACAGTTCAACCTGTTGCTGCAGATGGATACCGATCCGCTGCGCTCGCTGATCGAGGTCGAGCTGTCGGTGTTGCAACGCAGTGGCCGTATCCTGGTGACCAGCAATCACCTGATGATGCTGCGCTCCATGGTCAAATACGGGCTCGGCGTCGCGTTCTACACGCCGATCGGTATGACCGAGGAACTGGCGGCCGGTGACATCGTCGGCGTGCCGCTCAGCGGAACAAAACTCGGCACCCTGCGTCTCGGTATTCTGATCCCCCGCCGGCGACAACTGACGCGTGCGGCGCATGCGATGGTCGACAGGCTCGGCACGGCGCTCACAGAGCTTGAGCACTCGTTGGCGTGACCACCATGTCGTTGTCCCTGTCGACGGAGCGCTTCTGCCTGATACCGGGTGTGACCGGCTTGCAGCGGGACGTTCGGTTGGAGGTCTCCACCGAGGCGGTCAAAGCGACTGCCGGTAAGAACGAGTCGGATTCAGGGCTCGTCATGGCCAGTCCCGTCAACGCCCACGATCATGGCTACGGCATCCGCACTGTCGCCTGCGGCTGCATGGATGACGCGCTGGAAAGCTGGATCGCGCATCTGCGACTGCGGCCGCGCACCGATCCCTATCTGGAGGCCCTGGTCGCCTTCGGCCGGCTTGCCCTGACCGGAACCGGCATCACCATGCACTGCCACAACTCGCTCAATGCCGATCGGCTGGTGGACGAAGCCGCGGCGGTCGTCAGGGCGGCGCGCGAGATCGGCATCAGATTGGCCCTATCCTGTCCGTTGCTCGACCGTGACCCGTGGATCTATGGCGGCCCGGAAAAGCTGCGCAAACATCTTTCAGCGGACGATTGGGCCCGGCTGGAACCCCTGGTCCCGCGTTATGGCGATGTCGAGACACAGATGCAGGCGGTGGACGCGATCGCTGCGGCGCACGCAGGCGCCTGCGTCAACGTGCAATACGGGCCGATCGGTCCGCAATGGTGTTCCGACGATCTGCTGGAGGCGATCGCCGAAGCTTCCGCACGCACCGGCCGACGCATCCATATGCATCTCCTCGAAAGCCCGCGGCAGAGGCGGTGGCTGGACGAACGGTTTCCTGAGGGCATCGTGACCTACCTTGACCGTATCGGGTTTCTGTCGTCGCGGCTCGCCGTCGCCCACGGCGTGTACCTGCGACCGGCGGAGATTGAGCTGTTGGCTGAACGCGGGGTGCAGCTGGTCAGCAATCCGTCCGCGAATTTGCGTCTGCGTTCGGGTATCGCTCCAGTTCCGGACATGATCGCCAAGGGTCTCGCGTTCGCCGTGGGTCTCGACGGTTCGGGGCTCGATGACGACCAGGATCTGTGGCGGGAGATGCGGTTGCTGCAGTTACTCCACGGCGGGCGTCTCATGGATACGCAACTGCCATCATCGGCGGTCTTCGACGCCGCCCTGCGCAACGGTCGGACGGTCGTCGGTTTTGATGCGCCAGCCGATGTGACCGTCATCGACTATAGCGCGCTGTCCCGCGATATGCTGTTCGACGATCTGGACACGGCCGACGTTTTGCTCGCCCGTATGAACACGCGCTATGCGACAGGCCTGATTGTCGACGGCCAGTGGGTCATGCGCGAGAGGCAATTGACCAATTTCGATTTCGCGGCTGCCGAACGGGAACTGCAGGAGCAGGCCAGCGCCGACCTGCCGCGCCTTGTCGAGGAACGCAAAATCGCGGCGCTGTTGGGCGCAGCGATCAAGCGGCACTATCGCCTCATGGAACAAGATCGCTGATGGTCGCGTATTGATCTTCCTTCAGGGGGCGAAGTGGCGGCAAGACTCGCGAAAATCCGGGCGCGTCATGGCGTTTGGCAAGCAGTGCCTTGACGGCGGGGACCAGGGGCACGGCGGAGATGCGCGCCCGGCTATCGGTAACGTCTTTCAGGGCATCTGCGTTATCGGGCTGCGACCATAGCCTGGCGGCATCCGCAGCGTTGACATTGACCGTCGCCGAGATGCAGCCGACATATCCGTCCACTGTCGCGCGGGAAAGCGCCGTTTCGCTGCTCGGAAAGACGTCGAAGCGCTCTATGCGTGCCATGTGTGCCGCATAGTCGAGATCACCGGAGCTGTCCTTCATCCCGTGAATACGCTGTGGAGACGCTTCGACCAGGCGCCGAGCCAGGGACTCCGAAAATGCGATGCCGGTCAACTGCGGGAAGTTGTACAGGTAGATGGCGATCGGCGTGCTGGAGGTGCGCTCGATCAGGATTTCGAACCACGCGTACAAACCGTCGTCGCTCACCGGTTTGTAGTAGTAGGGCGGCAGTACAAGTGCTGCGGCAAACCCAAGCTCGGCGGCAAGCCTGGTGAGCGCCACGGTCGTTGGCAGGTCGGGCGTTCCGGTCCCGACCATCAGCCGTTGCCGGGGCAGGGTCTGCGCGGCGGCGCGCATCACCGTCCGCCGCTGATCTGCGGAAAGCGAATTGGCCTCGCCTGTGGTGCCCAGGACGTTGAGTCCGTCACAGCCATTATCCAAAGCCCAGCGGGCGTGTTGCAGAAACAGATCAGTGTCGGGCTCGCCAGCCGCGTCGACCGGAGTGGGAACGGCGGCGATCACGCCGTCCAATGGATTCTCAGCCATTCGGGATTCCGCTCTCAGGCTTTGGCCAACTTGTCGCTGTTGATGTCGTGTGACAGAGCTGCGACGAAAGGGTGGTCGGCCTCGGTGCTGATCGACTCATCCCAGCCGCCGGGATCGCCGAGACCAGAGACGCCCGCGCCGAAGAACTCTCGGTTGATGGCTTCATAATGCTTGAACTCGTCTTTCAGCTCAACGTCGTATGTTATTGCATCGACGGGGCAAATCGACAGGCAAAGGCCGCAATTGATGCACTCGTCCGGATGGATGTAGAACATCCGTCCGCCCTCGTAAATACAGTCGACCGGGCAGGCCAACGTGCAGTCGCCGTCCTTTACGTCGACGCAGGGCTCGGTGATGATATAGGCCATGAGCGATGGGTTCCGGTCCGGGTTCCGGGCCACATTCGCATTGCCGGGCGTTCTCATAAAGAGCCGATTTTCGCAATCCGCGTTGCCGAATGGGCAATCTCAGTATCGGTCCGCATCAACTGACATGTAAGTGCGGGATCTGCGCCCGGGCCGCTTGGAGATAACGCGACAGTTCGAGGCCGATCTCCGCCTCCAGATCGGCTTTAAAATCAGTATTCCCCGATACAAGCTTGGCCAGGTCCTCAAAGCTCCAGCTGATCAGCCGCGTCGTTTCAGTCGTGTCGACCGCTACCGGGGCTACGAATCCCATGCCCTGGCGCAGATAAGATGTCGCGCCGAGGAAACGACCGCCGCCCAACGTATCGACCCGGGTACCGTCATGCAGGACGCTGACCTCGCCGGTGGACAGCAGCGACAGATAGCCGACCGGCCGACCCTGGGTTAGAAGGCTGGTTCCCGCCGGCGCCGTGGTCCAGGTACCCTTGTCAAACAGCCGTCTCGCATCCTTGTCGCTGACATGGGGCAGGGCGTCGCGATGGAGACGGCGCTCTTCTTCACTGAACTGAACCGGGCGGCGTTCGATCAACAGCTTGACCACCCAAAAGATATTGATGGAGATGAACACAAGGTTCCAGCCGATGGCCGCCCAGAGCGGATGCACCTGCCAATAGTAGTAAGGAAGCAGCAGCGTGCCGCCGACAATCGTCAGACAACGCAGCCACAGGATATCGCGTACCGAATAGGACGCCAGATAGACGACGTTGGCGACGTTGACCAAAACATCCAGTCCAAGCATGAGTGCTCCTCTTCGTGATGGAAAAAGAACCATAGCTTCGGACGGCGCGTTCCGAAAACCACTGCCAGCGAATGCGAAAGATCAGATCCGGCGTCCGGAGGCATCGAAGCGGTACATCCACTCCTTCTGCGGAGTCACGCGGATCGTATCGTCATCCTCATAGTTGTGCTGGCCGAACAGGCGGACCGCAATGCGGCCGACCTTTTCGCATTCCACGTAGAGGATGGTGTCGGCACCGAGATGTTCGGCATGAGTCACCGAACCGGTCCAATCACCGGTCTCCCGGTCGACGGTGATGTGTTCCGGGCGGATGCCGATGGTCGCGGCGCCGTTTTGCTCGAGCCGCGCCGCGTCAATGAAATTCATTTGCGGTGAACCGATGAAACCGGCGACGAAGACATTGGACGGTTCGTTGTAGAGTTCCATGGGCGAGCCGATCTGCTCGACATTGCCGCCGTTCAGCACGACGATCTTGTCGGCCAGCGTCATGGCCTCCACCTGGTCATGGGTGACGTAAATCATCGTGGCGCCGAGTTCGCGGTGCAGGCGGGCAATTTCCAACCGCGTATTGACGCGCAGCGCCGCATCGAGATTGGACAGGGGTTCGTCGAACAGGAACAGCTGCGGATCGCGCACGACCGCACGGCCAATCGCCACGCGCTGGCGTTGCCCGCCCGACAGCATTGCTGGAAAACGGTCGAGATACTCCTCCAATGACAGCATTTTCGAAGCTCGGTCGACACGGCGCGCGACCTCGGATGATGCAAGACCCGTCTGTTTGATGCCAAGCGCCATGTTGTTGCGCACCGTCAGATGCGGATAGAGCGCGTAGGTCTGGAACACCATGGCGATGCCGCGCTTGGATGGGGGCAGGTGGCCTACCGGCTGGTCATCGATCCGCACCGTTCCCTGCGTAGCGTCTTCGAGACCGGCGATAACGCGCAACAGGGTCGACTTGCCGCAACCGGAGGGACCGACGAAGATCACAAACTCGCCGTCGCGCACGTCGAGATCGATGCCCTTCAGGACTTCGACGGCGGCGAAGGACTTGCGAATGTTTTCAAGATTGAGAGAGCCCAAGGTCAGAGCCTTTCGTCATGCGGTCTGCTAGTCATGGCGATGACAGTTTCACCGCAAGGCCGCTGCGCACACTTTCGTCGGCGGAAATACAGACGGCCAGGGAACGCACCGCGTCGTCCATATGCCGGGTCAGGTCGATGTCCTCGCGGATTGCTTTGAGAAAATAAGCCTGCTCCCGGTCGCACAGTCCCTGATGATCGGGTTCGCCTTCCATCGATAGCAACTCGTCCGGTGTCGTGAAACGACCGTCGGTGTCCCGGTCCGCCCGGTGGACCAGGATCTTTTGGGTTTGCGTATGGGTGTCGATGTCGTCGGACTTGGCATGTTCGTCCATGACGATCGACACGCAGCCCTTGGGTGACATCACGTCTTTGACGAAAAACGCCGTTTCGGAGATCATCGGGCCCCAGCCGACTTCATACCAGCCGATCGAACCATCCTCGAAGAGCACCTGCAGGTGGCCGTAATTGTACATGCCAGGGTCGATTTCGTCCGTCATGCGTAATCCCATGCCGCGCACTTCGACCGGCCGGGCATCGGTGATCTGACACATCACATCGACATAGTGGACGCCACAGTCGACGATCGGTGAGGTCGACTTCATCAGTTGCTTGTGGGTGAGCCAGGTGGCACCGCTCGATTGCTGGTTGAGGTTCATGCGGAACACGTAAGGACCGCCCAGTGCACGGGCTTCCGCAATCAGCCGCATCCATGAGGGGTGGTGACGCAGGATGTAGCCAACCACCAGCTTGCGGCGGTTGACTTTTGCGCAGTCGACGACGCGCTGCGCATCGGCGACGGTGGTGGCCAGCGGCTTTTCGATGAAGACGTGGGCGCCGGCTTCCATGGCGGCGACCGCATAATCGGCATGGCTGTCGGAGTAGGTGTTGATCGAGACCGCATCCGGCCGCAATTCGGCGATCGCATCCGTGAATGACGGCCGGATCGTGTGGGCCCGGAGTGGTTCCGGCAACGCAACTTCGGACCGATTGACCAGGGCGGCGATCTCGAAGCCCGGGTTGTTATGATAGGCGAGCGCGTGGCTTCGCCCCATGTTGCCGAGGCCGGCGACGACGATGCGGATCGGGGTTTCGGTCATTTGACTGCTCCTGCGGTGATGCCGCGAATAAGCTGGCGCGAAAAGATCACGTAAAGGACGAGCACCGGCAGAATGGCCAGAGACAGCGCCGAGAGCACGGCGTTCCAATTGGTGACGAACTGGCCGATAAAGACCTGGGCGCCGAGGGTCAGGGTTTTGGTCTCCTCTGCCGGTGCGAGGATCAATGGAAACCAGAGGTCGTTCCAGATCGGAATCATGGTGAAGACGGCGACGGTCGCCATGGCCGGCCGGACCAGCGGCACGACCAGCCGGAAGAAAATGCGGTATTCGGAGAGACCGTCGATGCGGCCGGCGTCCTTGAGATCGGCCGAGACGCTGCGCATGAACTCCGAAAGGATGAAAATCGCCAGCGGCAGGCCCTGGGCTGTGTAGACAAGGATCAGCGCGGTCAGCGTGTTGACGAGGCCGCTCGCCACCATCAGCTTCAGAATGGCGACGGTGCCGAGCCGGATCGGGATCATGATGCCGAGCGCAAGGTAAAGACCCATCAACAGATTGCCGCGAAACCGGTATTCCGACAGAGCGAACGCCGCCATCGCCCCGAACAGCAGGACGAAAAACAGCGATGCGACGGTGACGATGAGGCTGTTCTGGAAATAGAGAAAGAAGTCGCCCTGGGCGAGGACCGTTTCATAGCCGATCAGACTGAAGGTCTCCGAGTCGGGCAGCGACAGCGGCGAGCGGAAGATCGCCTTGCGGGTCTTGAACGAGTTGATGATGATGACGATCACCGGGAACAGCGCGATGATCGTGTAGGTGATCAGAATGGCATGGGCAGCGAACGATCGGCCAAGGGAGGCGGTGGCTTTGCTCATCGTCGCGCCTCAGAACTGGTAGCGGCGTAGCCGCGTCTGGATGCCGAACAGGTAGAGCGACACGCCCGCCAGGATGATCAGGAACATCAGTGATGCAATGGTCGAGCCCATGTTGGGATCGCCGATCTGCAGCTGGAAACCGAAGAACGTCCGGTAAAGGAAGGTGCCGAGAATATCCGTCGCATAGTCCGGTCCGGCGAGCGCGCCCTGCGAGGCGTAGATCAGATCGAAGGCATTGAAATTGCCGACGAACGTCAAGATGGAGATAATCCCGATCGATGGCAGGACCAGCGGCAGCTTGATCTTCCAGAACTGGTTCATGCCGGTGATGCCGTCGCATTCGGCGGCTTCGAGGATTTCGTCGGGAATCGACAGAAGCGCCGCGTAGATCAGCATCATCGGAATGCCGATGAACTGCCATACCGAAATCAGGCCGAGCGTCGTCAGCGCGTATTCGGGCCTGCCGAGCCAAGGAGCGAAAAGGCTTTTCAGGCCGACGGCGCTCAACAGGTCGGGCGCAATGCCCCAGAGCGGGCTGAGGATCAGTTTCCAGACAAATCCGACAATTACGAAGGACAGGATCGTCGGCACGAAAATGGCGGTGCGATAGAAGGCGGCGAACCGCAGACGCGGACTGGACAGAAGTGCTGCAAACAGAATGCCCAGAGGGTTCTGCACCAGCATGTGGATGATGAAGAACCAGGTGTTGTTGCCAAGAGCATTCCAAAAGGACTCGGACCAACGCGGGTCGCCCAGCAGAATGCGGAAATTATCGAGGCCGACGAAAATCTGCTGCTGGTCGACTTCACGAAACAGCGACAGCTGCAACGTGCCGAACAGCGGGATGATCATGATCGCCGTGTAGACGAGCACAGCCGGTGCCAGGAACACGGCGATGTGCCAGCGTATTGGCCGCCTCCGGTTGTCGCTGTCGCTCACGATCTTCCCCCGCCGGTTCCGCATGAAAACCGGGCCGGCGAGGGCCGGCCCGGGATTTTCCTATTGGTGCGGGCCGTACCAGCTGGCCAGGCCGTCCTGTAGCCGTTTTGCCGCATCTCCAGGCGTTTCGCTGCCGCGAATGACGTTGGCAGAGGCGTTCCAGGTTTCGTTTTCCAGATTAGGCGTGCCACGCGACAGGATCTGGTAAGTCGAACGGATGGTCGAATTGCACTTGTCGCGCCAGGAGACGAATTCCTGGGCCAGCGGATCGTCCATCGCCACGGTGTGGTCCGACAGCGAGAAGAAGCCGGGCAGGGCGTTGGCATAAAGCGACGCGAACTCGTCAGAGCCGACCCAGTTGAGGAAGGCCATGGCGGCTTCGGCATTCTCCGTCTTAGTGTTCATGCCGATGGCGATATCGGTATGATCGGAGATGTAGCAGTCGTCGCCGGCATTGCGCACCGGTGGCGGAAAGGCCCCCATCTCGAAATCGGCAAGGTTGTTGAAGCCGGAGATTTCCCACGACCCGGCCGGGTAGATGGCAGCGCGCCCGAGCGTGAACATGTTCTGGCTGTCGGGATAGGTCTGAGCCTCGAAACCGTCGCCGAGATAGTCTTTCCAACGCGCCAGCGTCGCATAGGGGGCGACCCAGGCGTCGTCGGTCAGTTTCTGGTCGCCGCTGATCAGACCCAGCCGACCGTCTTCGCCCTTCCAGTAATTGGGACCGATATTCTGGTAGCCCATGGTGGCGGCTTCCCACTGGTCGTTGGTGCCCATGGCCATTGGAATGTAGGAGCCGTCTTCCTTGATCTTGTCGAGAGCGGCAAAGAATTCGGCCTCGGTGGCCGGCACCGCGAGGCCGAGTTCGTCGAATGCATCCTTGTTGTAGATAAAACCGTGGATCACCGATGCCATCGGCACGCAGAACTGGACCGCACCGTCGTCGGTCGACCACCCGGACTTGGCAACGCTAGAGAAATTCTTCATGCCTTCCAGATCGGTGACCGGCGCCAGGTGTCCCGCCTCGTAGAGGGCGAGCGAAGCATCGAACGGACGGCAGGTGATCAGGTCGCCGGCGGAACCGGCATCCAGTTTGGAGTTGAGCACACCGTTATATTCGGCCGGGGCGGACGGCGTGAACTTAACCTTGATGCCCGGATGCTTGGCCTCAAAGGCCGGAATGATTTGCGACTGCCAGATCTCCAGATCGTCGTTGCGCCAGCTTTCGATGGTGAGCTCGGCTTCCTGGGCAAACGCGATTCCGCCTGCCGCCAAAGTCGTAGTGGCCAGCAGCAGGCCGGCGATAGTCCTGTTCAACATATGTCTCTCCCTGTTTGTGCACCGTCAGGCGCGTTGCCTTTCAGGGCCGTTGCCCTGGTCAAGTGCGGTCAATGCAGACCGTACATTCTGGTTTGTGCCATCGAGAATTCGGCGAGCCGTTTCCACATCCGCAACACCGGCGGCCAGCAGAATTGCCGGTTTTACGGCGCCATCGGACCGGTCGAGACAGGTGAGGGCGGCTGCGTGATCACAACCGCCGATGTTGGCGACGATTCTGGCGGCCCGGTCGCGTAGTTTGGTGTTGTCGGCGACGACGTTGATCATCTGGCCGTCGACCACGTGACCCAGGTGGAAAGCCATCAATGTCGAGAGAATGTTGAGCGCCACTTTCTGGGCCGTGCCGGCGCCCATCCGGGTGGATCCGGCGACAAGTTCGGGCGGTGTCGGCAGCAGGATGGGTATGTGCGCCTTACGCAGTACTGGAGAGTCCGCATTATTGGCGATACCGATGGTCGTGACGCCACTATCGACAGCTTTTTCGAGAACCGCCAGCGCGTACGGTGTCGAACCGCTGGCTGAGATGCAGATCAGGCAGTCGCCGGATGTGAGACCGTTGGCATCGAATTCACGCATCGCCTGAGCGGCATCGTCTTCGGGACCGCCGAAAAAAGTCTGAAGCGACGGCGTGCCGCCAGCGAACAGTATCGCGACACGGTCACGGTCGATACCAAACGTACCGGGCAATTCGAGTGCATCGGCCATCGCCATCAGCCCCGAGCTGCCCGCAGCCGCGTAGATGAGCCGGCCGCCGGACTGTAAAGTCGAAGCTGCGATGGCGGCGGCCTCGACGATCTCGGGCATCGCGGTTTCGACCGCGGCGGTTGCCTCCAACTGGCCTCGAAACAGGGCTGCGCCAATCTCCTTCGGGGCCCGCAGGTCGAGGCCGCGGGAACTTGGATTGAGGCTTTCCGTGTTGAATTGGCCCATATGTGTTCTCCTTGGTTTATGATGCCAAAAAAATACCAATTGTCTAGCGGGCCTTTACAAAAATTTCAGATTTAAGATCCGTCAGTACAAATAATCACGCATTTTCAAGCGGAAAGCTGTGGCGGACTTTTTTCCGGTAAGGGGGTTGGTTAATGGTATTTTATTGGTATTATTTAGAAAGGAGGTCTCGATGTCGGGCTTTTTCATTGGTATCGATGGTGGTGGAACCGGCTGTCGTGCAGCCATTGCCGATGCGAATGGCCTCGTTCTCGGCGAAGGCCGCAGTGGCGCTGCCAACATCGTCACCGACATGGATGGTGCGGTTCATCATGTTATGGAAGCTGCCGTCAGAGGGTTTGAGGCTGCCGGTATCGATCCTTTGGAGTTGTCGCAAAGCAGTGCCGTGCTCGGCCTGGCAGGTGCCAATCTCGATACGACCGTATCTGCTGTTCAGGTCAGAATGCCATTCGCCCAATGCAGCGTCGAGACCGATGCGCTGATCGCCGCCCACGGTGCGCTGGCAGACCGGGACGGGGCCGTGGCCATTCTGGGCACAGGCTCGGTGTTTGCCCGGAAGCGAGGCGATACCGTGCATACCATCGGCGGCTGGGGATTTGTCGTCGGAGACCAAGGTGCCGGCGCCACGCTGGGGCGGTCCCTGCTGTACGAGGCTCTGCTGGCCCATGACCGGGTGCGGCCCGGATCGGAAGTCACGTCACGGGTGTTGTCGGAATTCGGCAACGATCCCAAGGCTGTGTCAGCCTTCGCCCAAGCCGCGACGCCGGGCGATTTTGCCCGCTATGCACCCATCATCTTCGACGCCGCCTCGGCCGACGATCCGGTCGCGCTGCGCATTCTCACAAGGGCGGCGGCCGAAGTCGACGAAATGCTGCGCGTCGTGCTGGACGGTTCAGACCGGCGGCTGTGCCTGCTCGGTGGGCTTGGCCGGCTCTATGAAAACTGGCTGGCGGAAGAGCACCAACGTTGCGTGGTGCCACCGGTCGGCGATGCGCTCGCCGGAGCGACGCAACTCGCCGTCAGGCGCTATGGTGGATACGGAGCAGCCCATGGATAAGCGGGTGCATTCCATCTTCGCGCTTGGCGATGCAGCCGCCGAAGAGAGCGGCCCGCTCTATATGATACTGCGTGGTCGGGTCGAGCGGGCGATTGACGATGGTCTTCTGATCGCTGGCGACGCATTGCCATCGGAGCGCGATTTGGCCGAACTCGCCGGTGTCTCCCGCGTGACCGTGCGCAAAGCCGTGCAGGATCTGGTGCATGACGGACTTTTGGTGCAGCGGCACGGTTCCGGCACCTTTGTCGCCAAGCGGCCGGCCCGTGTAGAGCAACCCCTGTCGCGGCTGACCTCGTTCACCGAGGACATGGACCGGCGCGGTTGGAAAGCACGTTCGCAATGGCTTCAACAGGGCCTCTTTTCGCCCTCTCCGGAGGAGATCGTGGCACTGGCTCTCGGAGCGGGCGACCAGGTGGCACGCATCGAAAGGCTGCGCATCGCCGACGGACAGCCGCTGGCCATCGAACGGGCGTCGATCTCCTCCGAAATGCTGCCTGACCCGAACGCCGTCCACCAATCGCTTTACGCCGCACTGGAGGCCCACGGATATCGGCCGGTACGGGCGATTCAGCGCATTTCGGCGACCAATCTCGGTGGTGAGGACGCCGAGTTGCTGCAGGTGGAAGCGGGCGATGCCGGACTGCGCATCGAGCGTATTTCCTATCTGGAATCGGGCCGGGTGGTGGAATTCACCCGGTCCCTTTATCGCGGCGATGCCTACGACTTCGTCGCTGAATTGACAATCGGCAACAACAGGCAGGCGTCCTGATGACGCGAGCGGGCGAACCAGTGACCCACATGCGACGCGAGATCAACGAGATCCCTGAAGCGGTGGCGCGTCTGCTTGATGGATTTTTGGCCGATGCTCGAACCATCGGCCTGGACCTGAAACGGCAGGATCCGATGATGGTCATTACCGTCGCCCGCGGATCATCGGACCATGCAGCGGCCTTCTTGAAATATGCCATAGAGTTGCTGGCCGGGCGCGCCGTCGCCTCCATCGGGCCGTCGGTGGCTTCGATCTACGGGGCGCAACTGCGCCTCGAAAAGACCCTGTGCCTGATCATCTCCCAATCGGGCCGCAGCCCGGACATCGTCACCATGCAGGCGGCCGCAAAACGCGGCGGCGCAATGACCGTTTCGCTGACCAATGTCATCGGCGCGCCGCTCGCAAAGGGCAGCGACCGGGCTGTCGATATTCTGGCCGGTACGGAGCGTGCGGTCGCCGCGACCAAGACCTATGTGAACTCCATTGTCGCCGGCCTGCTGATCGTTGCCGCATGGACAGAAGATCAGGATCTGCAAAGGGCGTTGCACGGTCTGCCGGAGCAACTCTCCGACGCGGTCAGCCTTGATTGGTCGCCGCTGGCCGACGATCTTGAAGGCCATCCGTCGCTGTTTATTCTGGGCCGCGGCCCGGCCGTGGCAATCGCCGGCGAAGCAGCCCTGAAGTTCAAGGAAACCTGCAGCCAGCATGCCGAGGCCTACAGCGCCGCGGAGGTGTTGCACGGCCCCGTGTCGCTCGTCAGCAGCGGATTTCCGGTGCTTGCCCTGGCATCGCGAGACGCGGCGCAAGCGACGGTCGTCGAAACGGCAGACCGACTGGCGCGTGGCGGTGCAACGGTGCATGTCACCAGCGCCCTGGCCAAGACAGCCGGCAGGCTGCCGTTTGTCGATACCGGGCACCCTCTGACCGATGCTCTGTCGCTGATCGTTCCGTTTTACGGCTTCGTCGAATCGCTGGCGCGCATGCGCGGTTTGGATCCGGACAATCCGGTTCGTCTGAAAAAGGTGACGGAAACCCTATGACGCAGCTTTCAGCGATCACCGCGCCAAGGATCTTCGACGGCTATGGCTGGCATGCCGAGCGTGCGGTGGTGATTGAAGATGGCCGGGTGACCGATATAGCGCCGGCTGCCGCTTTGCCGAACGCGGTGCAACTGACCGAGCTGCAGAAGGGATGCCTGGTGCCTGGTTTCGTCGATCTTCAGGTCAACGGTGGCGGTGGCGTATTGCTCAACGACGATCCGTCGCTGCAGACCATCGAACGCATTTGCCGTGCCCATGCCGCCTTCGGCACGACGGCTCTGCTGCCAACGCTGATTACCGACACCCCGGAGACGACGCAGCGCGCCATCACCGCCGCCGCCGCGGCAATGGATGCCGGTGTTCCGGGTTATGCGGGCCTGCACCTTGAAGGGCCGCACCTGTCGACGGCCAAGCGGGGCGCGCACGATGCGGCCCTGGTGCGCACCGCATCCGACGAGGATATCGCTATCCTTATTGAAGCGCTTGCCTCGGTGCGCCACCTGCTTGTCACCATGGCGCCGGAAGCTGTCACTTCAGAGCAGGTAAAGCGACTGGCGGCAGCTGGCGTCAGGGTCAGTCTCGGGCACAGCGACGCCGGCATCGCCGAGGCCTCGGCAATGCTCGATGCCGGTGCTCGCATGGTCACGCATCTCTTCAACGCGATGAGCCCGTTGACCCATCGAGAGCCGGGTGTCGTCGGCGCCGCGCTTCACAATCCGACCGTCTACGTCGGACTGATCGCCGACGGTTTTCATGTCCACCCGGCCGCAATGGGCATCGCGCTGCGGGCCAAGCAGGGACCGGGGCGCCTGTTCCTGGTTACCGACGCCATGTCGACCGTCGGCAGCGACATCGAGGCCTTCAAGCTCAACGACCGGCTGATCCGGCGCGCCGCCGGGAGGCTGACGCTTGAAGACGGCACCTTGGCCGGCGCCGACATCGATATGATGTCCTCCATTCGTGTGCTGCTGGATGCTGTCGGTCTTCCATTGGATGAGGCGTTGCGCATGGCGTCGCTCTATCCTTCGGAAGCCATGGGAATGGTCGGCGATCGCGGCTGCCTGCAATCCGGAAGCCGGGCCGATATGGTTCATCTATCGGAAGAGCTTGAGGTGAGACAGGTCTGGATCGGCGGAAAAAACGTCCATCGGACCGACAAAGCGACCCGATCCCAAGCACCGTCGCCTTGACGTTCGGCTTCGAATCCGTCAACAGAGCCCCCGGGGGACGGGAACTTGTCTATGCAAACCGCGATAACCGATACGGCATCGTCCAGCGCGCGGCGCCGTCGGGGATTTGGCGCGCTCAGCGTTTTTGAACGCATGCGCAACGATATCCTGACACTGGAGCTGGAGCCGGGGCAGCTGATCGACGAGGCGAGTCTCGCCCGGCGTTTCGATGTGTCACGTTCGCCTATCCGCGAAGCACTGGTCCGGCTGGGGACCGAACAACTGGTCAAGACCCTGCCCAACAAGGGCACGATTGTCGCGCCGCTGAACTTCGAGGAGTTTCCGAAATATGTCGACGCACTGGATCTGATCCAGCGCGTGGTGACCCGGCTTGCCGCCGAACACCGCACCGAGGCCGACCTCGTCAAGATCCGGGCGCAACAGGAGACGTTCCGGGAAAGCCACGCGCGCAACGACGCCTTGGCGATGATCCTCAGCAACCGCGAGTTCCACGCGGCGATCGGCGATGCGAGCGGTAACCGCATTTTCGCCGATATGAACCGCCGTATCCTCGATGAGGGCCGCCGCACGCTGCAGTTCTGTTTTCGGCCGCGCAACGGCCGGCTGCCGCCTGAACTTGGCGACGCTCACGACAGGATCATCTCGGCTATCGAAAAGCAGGATGCCGATCTGGCCGAGCGGCTGGCGCACGAACACGCAAATGAGTTACACCGGCGCGTCATCGGTTACATCAGCCGCCGGAACATGGCCGAGTTCAAGCTGGAGATTTGAACGTTTCGTTCGGCCCGTTCAATTCGGAGTTAGCAGTATTTTTGGTGCTTCGACCGATCCATTGCGGATGTCGTTGAATGCCTGCGCTCCGTCAGAGAGTGACCGGGTTTCTGTCCAGTCGAGCGGTCCAAGGCGGTTCTCGAAGATCGCGCGGGCGGTTTGGCGAAAGTCCTCCGCCGTATAGGTGTAGGTTCCGATGAAGGTGATTTCCTGCAGCGTCATGCGCCGGATATCCAGCCCGCCTTCCGCCTGGCCCAGTCCGATATGCGTGATCACGCCGCCGGGGCGTACGCACGCCGAAGCCTGGGCGCGGGTGACGGCGTAGCCGACGGCGTCGACGACCAGATCGAACCCTGTTTCGACGTTCTCCGGCTCAACGACACGCTGACCGCACCGGCGCTCCAGATAGCCGCGGCGCAGCGCGTTCGGTTCGACCATGGTGATGTCGCCTATGCCCTGTGCGGCTGACGCGAGCGCCGCGCCAAGACCAATCGCACCGCCGCCGATCACCAAGGCTGAGGCGCCGTCGACCTGTTGGTTGAGTGCGTCAAGGCCAAGCCGCACGGCATGCCATCCACAAGCAATGGGTTCCGCCAGCGCCGCCTTCTCGAGGGGCACATCGTCCGGGACAACGACCATGTTATTTTCCGGAATCAGGAACCGCTCGGCGAACGCGCCTTCCCTTGGCGGCATCGAAATAATCTGCCGATCCGGACAGAGATTGTCCTTGCCACTGACACAGGCCGGGCACGAGCCGCATGTCACCAGTGGGTTGACCGTCACCCGGTCTCCCGCAAGCGGTCCGCTCTCGACGATTCCGGCCGCTTCATGGCCCAGTATGAGGGGTGCCGGCCGGCGTTCGTCATGCCCCAAATAGGCGTGCATGTCCGACCCGCAGATTCCGACGCAGTGGGTACGGACGACGGTTCCTTGCGCGCCGTGTAGCGGTTGCGCGACATCCTGAAAGCTCAGCGCCTGCGGACCGGTATAAACGAGCGCTTTCATTTGGCGGTAAAACCCCCGTCCACCATCAGGATCTGACCGGTGACATAAGCCGATGCATCCGAGCACAGAAAAAGCAGCGGCCCGTCGAGGTCTTCCGGCTCGCCGTTGCGGCCGATGCAGGTCTGTTCCGCATTGCGCTGCGCGCGCTGCCGATCGCCGAAAACCGCCGCTGTCAGTTCGGTGCGGATGAAGCCCGGACCGATGGCGTTGACATTGATGCCGTGGGGCGACCAGTTTTCCGCCATCGACCGGGTCAGTTGTCCGATGGCGCCCTTTGAAGCGCCGTAGGACACGCCGCCGGGAAAAGCCCGATAGGTCTGCAGCGATGCGAAATTGACGATGCGCCCCCAACGACGCTGCTTCATTGCCGGGACCAGCAAGCGGCTGAGAAAAAGCGGCGCCGCCAGATTCAGGGCGAGCGTCGTATCCCAGCCCTCAAAGGTTACCTCGTCGGCCGGTTCGCGTGTGTTTATCCCCGCCGCATGGATCACAATGTCTGGCGGTCCGAACGGATCGGCAATGCGCAGAGCAAGGTCGGCGAGACCGTCACGGTCGGTCAAATCGAATACGATTGCCGCAGTCTTACCCGGTGTTTCATCCCGCCACTGCTCGAGCGCGACGGAGCGCCGAGCGATCGCGATGACATTCGCCCCGGCGTGCGCCAGCACACTGGCCGCGCGGCGGCCCAGCCCTGAGCTAGCGCCCGTGACGCAAGCGGTTCGTCCTTGCAACGAAAACAGATGCGCCGTCATACCCATCACTCGTCAGCGGTCAGGTCAAACGTCTCGTCCGGAAAATACTTGTGCAGTCGGATATCGGCGCTGCGCGCGTGGCCTTCCATGCCCTCCAGTCGCGATATGCGAGCGGTGGCTTCGGCAACCGGTCTGGCGCCATCGCGGGTGGCGCGCTGCCAGGTGACGATTTTCATGTATTTGTGGACGGAAAGACCGCCCGTATAGCGGGCTGCGCCGGAGGTCGGCAGCACATGGTTGGTGCCCGAGGCCTTGTCGCCGAACGCGACGGTCGTTTCTTCGCCCAGGAACAACGATCCGTAGCACTTCAGCCGACCCAGCCACCAGTCGAGGTCGTCCGCCTGTACGGTCAGGTGCTCGGGGGCGTAGTCATCCGACGTCGCCGCCATCTCCTCGCGGTCGGAACACAGGATCACTTCCGCGTAGTCCCGCCAGGCGGCCTCGGCATTGGCGCGGTTCAGGTCCGGCAAATCGTTGATCAACCGCGGAACAAGATCCATAACCCGTTCGGCAAGCGAGCGATCGTCGGTGATCAGCCATACCGGCGAGTTGTAGCCATGCTCTGCTTGGCCGACGAGATCGGCTGCCACCACTTCCGGATCGGCGGTTTGATCCGCCAGAATCAAACTATCTGTCGGCCCGGCGAACATATCGATGCCAACGCGACCAAACAGGATGCGCTTGGCTTCGGCTACAAATTGGTTGCCGGGGCCGACGAGGATGTCTGACTGCGGTTGGCCGAACAGACCGAAAGCCATGGCCGCGACACCCTGGACACCACCCAGGGCGAGAATGCTGTCGGCGCCGCAAAGATCCGCCGTGTAGATGATCGCCGGGTTGACCCCGGTTTCCGGTCGCGGCGGCGAACAGACTGTGATGTGCTCGCAGCCGGCGACCTTGGCGGTGGACACGGTCATGATTGCCGACGCGACATGGCTGTAGCGCCCGCCCGGTACGTAACAGCCGGCGGATCGGCACGGGATGCTCTTCTGGCCAGCGATCAGGCCCGGCACCACCTCGATTTCAATGTCCCGCAGGGTTTCTTTCTGCGCCTCCGCGAAATGCCGTACATTGTCGTGCGCGAAGCGAATATCGTCCTTGAGGCGCTGCGGAATGGCCGCGGCGGCTGCGCTGATTTCGTCGCGTGTCAGAACCAGATTGCCTTTGTAACGGTCGAATTTTTCAGCATAGCGTTGCGCGGCGACGTCGCCGCCAGCTTCGATCTCGTCCAGGATCGCCTGAACTGTCTCCCGCACGTCGACCGCGTCGCTTTGCGCGGTTTTGACCGCCTGTTTCAGGTATTCGCGGGGCATTGCGTTCTCCTAGCGATAAATGTCGGGCAACAAACTCGTCGAGATGCTTGGGATATAGGCGATCAGCAGAACGACTATCAACATGAAGAAGACAAACGGTACTGCCCGGTTGGCGATGCGCAATATGGACTCGCCTGTCAACCCGGATACGACAAAGAGGTTCAGGCCAAGGGGCGGGGTAATGAAGCCGACACCCAGCGAGGTGATCATCATCACACAGAACTGGATCTCGTTCATTCCGATCTGATCGGCCAGAGGCTTCAGGATCGGCGCCAGGATGACAATGTTCGGCGTTGTTTCCATGACGCAACCGGCGGCGATCAATATCACGATCATCAGCAGGATGAGGATCTGCGGATTATCGGTCAGGGAGGTGACCGCGAACACGAAACCCTGAGGAACACCCAGAGCCGCCAGCGTCTGGGCAAGCGGCAGCGAGAAGGCGATGATCGGCAGAATAACGCCGTTGACCTTCGCCGAGCTGACCAGCATCGAAGGAAAATCGGACAGCTTCAGCGTGCCGAGAATGAATCCCATCACGATGGTGACGACGACGGCGGTCGCGCCCGCTTCCGTCGGTGTCAGACGACCTGAGAAGATGCCGTAGAAAATGATCCCCGGCACCAGGAACGCGTACCAGCCCTGTTTCAAAGCGTGGCCGATATTGGCAAGCCATTCGTTCACGGAAATCGCGCCGCCAGCCTCATAGGCGTAGATGCGGTTCACCACGATGTTGGTGACAAGGATGGAGATCAGGATGAGCAAGCCCGGTATCAGAGCCGCCTGGAACAGGGTGGAGGCGGAGATGCCGAGAACGAGACCGATGATGATGTAAGCGATGGACGGCGGTATCAGGATGCCGGTGCAGGCGCCGGCGGCGACCAGGGCGCAGGCATAGGGACGTGGATATCCGGACTCCAACAGCCTGTTGATGGTCATGCGCCCGACAGCGGCGGCACCGGCGGCATCCGAGCCGGAAATGGCGGAAAACATGCCACACACCAGAACAGTGGCCGATCCGAAACCACCCCTGGTCCAGCAGGTCAGGGCTTCCGCGACGTCGAGGAACTTGCGGCTCAGTCCGGTGCGGACCAGGACGTCGCCGGTGAGGATGAACAGTGGAACGGCGGTCAGGGCGAAGGCGTCAATGCCGTCGAAAAGCGATTCGCCGAGCAACGACAGCGGAAGCACTTCGGACCAGATCAGCATGACGATTGCCGCGGATCCGATCGCCGCCCATACCGGTATTCCCAACGCGCAGAAAAGCACAAAGATCAGGACCGGTCCGTAGAAGTCCCAGCCCAGTTCGACCGTCTGTTCCTGAAGGTGTTGCCAAAGCATATCGTCGCCCTCAATCGAACATGCGTTCGCCTTCGAAGACCGGTCGCCCGGTCCTGAAGTCGGAAAGGTCACGCAGAAAGGACTGGATCAGGCGAAAGGCCATAAGGCTGAAACCGATGGGGACCGCCATCAGGAACCAGACCATCGACACCCGCAGTCCGTGGCTGACCGAACCGAATCTCCAGGACACTGCGACGGTTTCGAAGGACCAGTAGAGGGCAAACAGGGCGATCACAAACATGACGATATCGCCGAGCATGTAGAGAAGCGCCTTGCCGCGCGGTGACACGTAATGGAACAGAACGTCAATGCGGATGTGGCCGCGCGACTTGACGGCCGAGGCGGCACCGATCCAGGCAAGGTAGATGAAGGAATAGCGCACGATCTCCTCACCCCAGATGGAGGAGTTGGCCAGAACCTCCCGGCGTATGACCTCGATCGCCATCGTCGCCACCAGCATCGTATAAAAGACGAGCAGGGCCCACCGCTCGATGTTTTTGTCGAGTATGTGCAGAATTCGGGACATGATCGCTCCTCTTGCCGCTGGCTATGCCGGGCAGGGACTTGTCGCACACGCCAGGCGTGTACGGTCGGCGCCGTGGATTGTTCGTTCACGCGACCGGGCGCGAGGAAGGCACCCGGCCGCGTCTCACATGCGATCAGGCGTCGTGGACGTAGTAACGACCCATCGTGTTGGTAGCTTCCTCGAGTTTCGAGAAGGCGTCCATCGAACCGGCCAGTTCCGTCTTGAAGCTGTCCCATTCACTACGCTGGTAGCCGCCGGCCTCCTGCCACTGTGCAAGCTGATCGTCGCTGAGCGAGTGGAACTCGACACCGGCGTTGGCGAGCTCGGCCATGGCGTAGGCACGGGCAGCGGGAACCTTCGCCAGGTTCTGTTGCGAGGTAATATCGGAGGCGAAGATGATGCCGTCCTGAACGTCGGCTGGCATCGAATTGAACCATTCGAGGTTGCAGGAATAGACCTGACTGTCCGGAACCGCGCGAGTAAAGGTCACATGGCTCAAAATGTCCTTGAAGCCGAACACGTACAGCGCGCCGACCGCCGGGTCCAGGGCGTCGGCGACACCCTGCTTGATCGCCGAGGGCGTTTCGCCCCAGGCGACCGGGGTCGGGTTGGCGCCGACCATGCGATAATACTGTTGCAGCATCTTCGAACCCGGGACCCGGAACTTGACGCCGTCCAGATCAGACGGAGTCATGACCGCACCTTCGCCGCCCTTGCGCACTGCGACGACACGGGGGTCGATCACGACGTAGAACAGCGCCTTGAAACCGCGTTCCTCAATTTTGGGGTGGACTTCGCTTTGCCAGGCGTTTGACGACACCAGGTTCACGAAACGCTGATTGGCGCCGCAAAAATAGGGCAGGTTGATCAGGTCTACGACCGGAGCAAAGGGCGCGAAATTCGACAGCGAATGCTGCGCTGCCTGAATCGTGCCGCCCTGTACTTTCTGTGCCAGTGCGCCACCGGCGCCGAGTTGGCCGCCGGGGGCCAGCTTGACATAA
The DNA here is from genome assembly GCA_965249925.1 of Hoeflea sp. Taxonomy (GTDB): domain Bacteria; phylum Pseudomonadota; class Alphaproteobacteria; order Rhizobiales; family Rhizobiaceae; genus Hoeflea_A. Next base: position 7,168,581 of record OZ252260.1, on the reverse strand, counting down.
ATCTTACCATTGGTGGCGTTCTGGATGTTCTCCTTGAAATCGAGCTGCATGATCGGATAGCTGCGTGAGGCACCGAGCACATAAGCGGTTGCGATTGTCATCACATGATCGGCGGCGTCCTGGCGCTGCTTTTCCTCTTTAGCGGTCTGGGCGACCGCCTCGTCCGACCACAGGGTGCCGGCGGCGCCGGCGACCATGGCGACGGTAAAGGCGCCTTTTCCGGTCAGCCGCAGAAAATTCCTGCGTTCAGCCGATTCAAGCTCACGCCTGGTTTTTTTGTCCATCATGCTCGGATTCCTCCCTAATTGTCGCGTTCCTTCTGCGGGACGGCGGTCAACTCCTCCGACCGTTCCCGCGCAAGGACAGCAATCACGAACAGGACGCAGGCAAGAAACAATGTGAGCATCTCCGAAACATCGGAAAGGAATCCGAATCCTTCGATTGACCCGACGATGACGTTAATGATGAAGACCAAAAAAACGCCTCCGGCTAAGAGCAGTGCCACATTGCTCGCTTGGCGCATGCGTTCGCTTTCCCTTGCTGTACCCGATTGCAGTGTAAGCGCTTACATTCGAAAATGCAAGCGCTTACATCAAACTGCGCTATTGTCTGTTTTCGATCGACGCATATTGCTGTAACCTCTGAAAAATATGGAAGATTCAGCGCCAACCCTGGAGGATGTGGCCCGAATGGCGGGCGTATCGACCGCGACCGTGTCGCGGTGCTTCAACACGCCCGAGCGGGTTATCCCCGAAACCAGGGAAAAGGTGCAGCGTGCCGTCAACGCGCTCAGTTACACACCGCACTTTGGAGGTCGCGCGCTCGCGTCCAACCGTACCAACACCATCGGGGCGGTGATCCCGACCATGGACAATTCGATCTTTGCAAGGGGCCTGCAGGCTTTTCAGGAGGGACTGGCCGAGGCCGGTGCAACGCTGCTCGTCGCCAGTTCCAACTATGATCCCGTGCAGGAGTTTGATCAGATCCGCACGTTGATCAGCCGGGGCGCCGACGGCCTTTTGCTGATTGGTCAGGCGCGGCCCCCGGAAACCTATGAATTTCTGCGGCGCCGCGGTTTTCCATTTGTCATCGCCTGGAACTATCGGCCCGCCGACACCCTCAGCTATGTGGGTTTTGACAATCAGCAGGCCGCCTATCGCATGGCCCAATTGGTGCTTGCGAAGGGCCATCGCGACATTGCGATGGTCGCGGGTCGAATCCGGTTCAACGATCGGGCGGCGGATCGGGTTGCCGGAGTACGCCGAGCGCTTACCGACGCCGGTCTGCAAGCCCAACAGATGCCGATTATCGAGGCACCTTATTCCCTCGAAGCCGGTGCCAGCGCCTTTGCCGAGCTGATGGCCGGATCCAGGCGGCCGACAGCTGTTGTCTGCGGCAACGACGTTCTCGCTGCAGGGGCGATCCTCAAGGCCAATGCCCTGGGGATTCGGGTTCCGCAGGAGGTTTCAGTAACGGGTTTCGACGACATCGAACTGGCGGAAGTCGTCGAACCGACCCTTACGACCGTTCACGTTCCACACAAGCGGATGGGGCGAGCAGCAGCACAGGTGCTTCTGCAGCTACGCGACGGACAGCCGGGACCGATCAGCATCGAGTTCGAGACGAACACAGTGACCCGCAAATCGCTGGGCCAATGTCCGCGATAGACTACTGTTGCTCTAATTCAGCAAGTCAAACGCGTCGCCCCAGCAATCGGCAACGGTAAAGCCGAGCGGATACGGGTCGGCCGGGTCGTGGCCGATCTGGTGGATACCGTGGATCCAGGCCCGGCCGGTGACACGCGGATGAATGCCTGAACGGTCGGCGCGTTGGCTGGCGGATGCAATCTTGACCTCGAAGTGACTGCCGATAATCGACTGAGCGCGATAGTGATCACCAACGGCGATCTCGCCGCGCGCCGCCATGATGGCTGCGCGAGCGGCGTTTCCGGTGCCGCAGGGGGAGCGGTCGATGCGCCCGGGCGGCATGATCGTCGCACCGATCGGCGTTCCGTCTTCGGTGCGATCGACAAACATCACATAGGCGATCCCCTTGATCGACGGGATCTCGGGATGTGCAATCTTCAGTTGCCGATTAACCGCACGATGGATCTCCGATCCGGCGGCCACTAAGCGGCGGGCCTGGTCCGGTGCGATAGCGAGGCCAATATGCGACGGGTCAACCAACGCATAGAACACGCCGCCAAAGCTGATATCGATGCGGACCTGGCCGACGCCGGGCACATCGAGCGCCACGTCCAACCGGTCGGCATAGCTGAACGGCATGTCGAGCGTCACGGTTTCGCATTTGCCGTCATGGCATGCCGCCGTGGCGGTCACCAGGCCAGCGGGGGTCTCCAGCGTGACGATGGTCTCCGGTTCGTGCATCGGGACCATGCCGTTTTCCAACATCACGGTCACGACGCACATGCAATTCGAGCCGGACATCGCGTGCGCCTTGTCGCTCTGCAGCACAAGGAACGCCGCGTCCGCGTCCGGCCGGCTTGGCGGCATCAGCAGGTTGGTGCTCATCTGCGCGGTGCCGCGCGGTTCGAAAACCAGAAACCGCCGCAGGCTGTCGTCGACGGTGTTGATATGGTCCATCTTCTCGAGAACCGTCTTGCCGGGAACGTCGATCGCGCCGCCGGTAACGACGCGGCCGATTTCGCCCTCGGCGTGGGCGTCGACTAGGGTAACGGTTTTTTGCCAGCGCATCGCAATGCCTCCGTTATGCGCTTCACTTAGCGATAAATCGGCAGGCGGTTCAAACAGTTATTGCGGATACCAATAGCGGGCCTGCGCTTCGCCGCGGCGGATGACGACAAAATTGTTGGCGAAGACGCGATAGGCAGCACTCCATTCGCCGTCCGGCCACTGCACGCGAATCTGGGCCCGCTCGGCAACGCCGGTGCCGATATGGACGAAGCCGGCGTGTCCGGACGCGTGACCGCCGCCCGACTGCACTTTGCGCAGCCGGGTTTCATTCCCGGATTTAACGAGGATCGTGGCGCCGATGGCATCGCGGTTGGAGCCGTCCTGCTGCAATTCGATCTGCAGCCAGTTGCCCAAGGGCCGTGTTCCCCATTCCGTCAGGCCTCCGCGGTTGCGAAACACGCTGGCCGGCGCCATGCGATTGACCACTACAAGGTCAAGCGCGCCATCCATGTTGAAATCGGCGAACACGGCGCCGCGCCCGCGGCGATCAAGGCCGATGCCTGAGATGTCACCGGCCTCGAAAAAGCTGCCGTCATGACGGCCGAGCAGCAGGTTATCGGGATCGAAGGCGGCGAAATCGGGCATTTCCTCAACGTTGCCTTTGGCAATGAACAGGTCGAGCAGACCGTCATTGTTGACGTCGGCGAATTCGGAGTGCCAGCCCGTCGACGGCCTCAGATCGTCGCCGGTGTAGGGCCTATGGGCCGTGGCGCCGCGTTCGAACGCGATGTCGCGATAAACGGGTCGGCCTTCCTCTGCTTCGTCATCGAGCGTCTGCAATTTGGTGTCGCCCATCGATGTCAGCGCGTATTCGGGATAACCGTCGGCATCGATATCGCCTTCGGCAATGCCCATGCCCCAGATGTTGACGCGTTTCCAGCCATCGGCGCGTCGATAGGCACGGGGGGCCTTGCCCGGTTCGACGCGCCAGAGCTGCTCCTCGCCGTCCCGATAGTAGTGGCGGTCATTGGTGATCCGCAGCGCCGGGATACCGGACCGGTTCCAGTCGGTGAACAACATCGAGAGGGCGCAGTGTCCCGGTGTCAGCAGTTCCGGCTCGGAATAATCCGGGCGGTCACCCGGCGTCGGGCGCACCAGAGAATTTTCGTGGCACGTGCCCCAGGGTGAACCCGGTGCCGTACGGTCGACATAATTGCCGAAGGCCAGTGTCGGAAACGCGCGATCCTTTTCGAACGTCGCTGCAAAGGCGGTTGTCCAGGCGCGGCCGCCGTCGAACGCGAAAGCCCGGTTGGCGTAGGTAAAGCTGCAATCCGGTCCACCCTTGAGCAAGGTATTGCTTCCAACGCGCAACAGAATGAGGTCACGATATCCGTCGTTGTCGATGTCGAGGGGATAAAGGCCGGTCACTTTTTCCAACTGGTTTTGCGGGATCCCGAAATCGATCTTTTCGAATCGCAGCTCTCCACCGGGCCGACTGCGGTTGATATGGAGCGCCGCCGGCTGCTCGCCGCCGGCCAGTGCCAGGTCCGGAAACCGGTCGCCATTGCAATCGAATGCGGCGGCACCGCCGCCGACAAAAAACTCCCACGGACCGGAGTAGGTGTGATCGACGCCGGCCGCGGCTGCCTGTTCGTCCATCATCGGTATGTCCATGCCCGGTGTATCCGTTTCGGCGCCGGCCGACAGAACGCCCGTAGCGATCAACGTCAATGCAATCCCGGTTTCCCGCAGCGTGATCATGGAACGATCACCAGAGTTTTGAGAAAAGCGATCAAGGCGATCCGATCCGTTTCCGGCAAATCCACATAGGCGTCGCGACTGGACCTGGCGTCTCCACCGTGGGCGCGAATGATCTCGTCCAACGTGGTCTGGGCGCCGCGGTGTCCGTAGGGTGCGGTGGAGGCGACGCCCCACAGCTCGGTCGTCTGGAACACGTCGCGATCGACGAAACGCTGGGATAGCAGTTCATTGCCAAGATCCGAGACGAGCGGGTCGGCGATCCTGTGGCGCTTCAGGTCGCCGAACAGAGGGACCAGGACAGCGCCGTTTTCGTCACGGGGCAGGGCGGCGACCCAGGGCAGTTGCGACAGGTCGTAAGCAGCCGGACGTCGCACTTCACCCGGTCGCAGTGTCCCTGCGGCATCAAAGGGGCCCGGATCGGCAAATACCAGATTTTCGAGCGGCAGCGCACGGTGATGGCATTGCTGGCAGCCCAAAGTGTCGAACACATCGTCGCCCTGTTGGGCCAGCTGCCGCCATTCGGCGTTTTCCGGCACCATCTGCAGGGGTGCCGGGCGAGTCGCCTGCCAGGCGACCAGCGCCGACACGTCTCCTGCGGTGATCTCACGGGTCACGCCGTCTTCATCGAAGTCCGCCGTACCGGTCCAGCGCGGTCCGAACCGTTCGGTCGCCTGCATGCCGTGATGGTGATTGAGCGCGTTGATGGTGAACTGCCTGAGCGAGGCGAAAACGCCTTTGTGGCTGAAAGGACGGATGACAAGGTCGGTGTCGACACCATCAAGATCCTCGAGGCCGACCATGCCGTCGGGATGGGCAGTGATCCGTCCGAAATCGATACCCTTGGAGATCAGGCGTGCGGATTGTGCCGTACCGGTTGACCGGGCGGTCCGCAACGCTTCACTGCGTTGGGCCTGCAGATCGACGCTCATCTCGCGCGCCAACAGTTCCACCAGGCCGGCGCCCATCAGGTGATTGGTGTTGCGCTCGTTGGAAAACTGCGGATCGGTTGTGTCAAAGTCGGCGTTGGTAAAACCTTCCGAAACGAAGGCGTTGGCGACGAGGTCGCCAGCCCCACCGATAACCGGATCGTTGTGACAGGACACACAGGACAGCGAATCGGATCCCGGCAGGCGTTGAAACAACTGCGCCCCGGGTCGCTTTCGCCGGGTCGGGATGATCGCCTGGGTCGCCATCGGCCGCCCGACGCCATCCAGTTTCGTGAACTTGGCATTGAACAGCGCTTCGCCCTGGTCCAGAAGCGCTTCGAACGCCGGACCGTCAAGCGAGCCGGCGATCGATTGCTGGTCGACATGGTCGTCGATGGCACGTTCCAGCCAGGGCGACTCGGCGGTGGCCTGGACCGACAGGGCGGTAAACGCGAGGCTCAGAGCGAGCGTTGGCAGGCTAGATCGCATGGGTCAACATCTCTGTTTCCGGCAGGTTGGCGTGGGCAATCCAGTCATCGACCTCAAGCAGGGCGGTGATCGTACAGCCCTCTTCCATCAGCGGCCGCTCATCGGGATAACAGCGGATTTCTGTATGCTCGGCATCGACGATAAGCTTATTGCCGGCCAGTGCTTGCCGCAGTGGTTGCTCAATAAACTCAAAGGCTTTTGTGCCTTTTCCAACAAAAGCGACAGGAAACGGATCAACCAGGGCGAACATATCCGCCAGACCGGTCCCCAATGCCCGTCCGGCCTCCCGGTAAGCGGCCAAAGCGTGTTGATCGCCGTTCTTGGCTGCCGCGTACACGGCATCCATTTCGGTCGCGCCGATATCGTTGCGCGGTGCCGTGTTGCCATCGGCGGCCAACGATCGGCGGTAAATGGCGTAGTCTCCGGCGTAAGCTTCGATACAACCGTGGCGACCGCAGCGGCACAACGCGCCTTCCGGAATATGCGAGAGATGGCCGAACTCCGTTCCCGACGACCGGATGCCACTGACCAGATTGCCGTTCCGCATCAAACCCATGCCGATGCCGTGCGACAACAGGATCGCACCATAGTTGTCGCCAAAGTGCTCAGGTTCGCGCCAGTGCAGGGCGCGAGCGATCATGCTGCAATCATTGGAGACTTTGACGGGCGCACCGAACGCATCCTCCAGGACTCTCTTGAAGGGCACATCGCGTTGTTGGGTGATCGGCGACCACAGCATGGTGTGGCCCTTGACGTCCGTCACACCCTGAACACCGAGGCGTATCCGCCGCAATGGTCCGACCGGCGTCGAGATGGTTTGCAACGTCTCGCGCAACGTCGTGATCATGCCCTCCGTAAATTGGCCGGGTTTGGCCTGGCGGGCGGCGAACGCCATGTCCCGTTGGGCGATCCGGTTGCCGGCGTAATCGCTCACCGCAACCGAGATCACGTCCACCTGAAGGACGACCGATGCAACCAGGCCAGCCCGCGGATCGAGTGCCAGCCGGACTTGCGGCCGGCCGCGACCGGCATTCGACGGTCCGTCGTCCTCAATCCGGCGGATAACCCGTTCTTCGAGAAGCTCGGACGTGATCGCCGAAACCGTCGAGGCACTCAGGCCAGTACGCGCACTGATACCCTTCCTGGACGCCGTACCGTGGCGTCTCAGAACGGACAGAATCCGTTGTCTGTTGCGCTTTCGGACATCGTCCGACCGGCCGAGTTCGACCACTAGATTTATCCTCCCGATGCCGCGTTGCGGTTGCTGCACTGCAAAATTTTCTGCTTGTTTGCAACGACTTAGCGGAATGTAATTTTCAAGTTGACACAGCTTGGCGATTAAGTCACTATTTTTTTCGAGCCTCGAAATAAATGGCTCAGGGAGTAATCGGGCGTGCCAGTCGGGGGAGGTCCCGCAGGCGTCCCATGCACCGGGAGGTTACACTATGAGAATCCTTAAAGCCGCACTCATGGGTGCGGTGTTTGCTGTATCGTCCGCCGGCGCCGTATTGGCGGAAGGCAAGACCATTGGCGTATCTTGGTCGAATTTTCAGGAAGAGCGCTGGAAGACCGATGAGGCAGCGATGAAGGCTGCCATCGAGGCTGCCGGCAACAAATACATCTCCGCCGACGCACAATCCTCAGCTTCCAAGCAGCTGACCGATGTCGAGTCGCTGATATCACAGGGCGCCAACGCGCTGATCATTCTGGCACAGGATGCCGGCGCCATCGGTCCGGCTGTCGAAAAAGCGACCAATGAAGGCATACCCGTCATTGGATATGACCGCCTCATCGAGAATCCGGATGCCTTCTACATCACCTTCGACAACAAGGAAGTGGGCCGCATGCAGGCCAGGGCGGTGTTTGCCGCGCAGCCGCAGGGCAACTACGCGTTCATCAAGGGTTCCTCGGCCGACCCGAACGCCGATTTCCTGTTCTCCGGCCAGATGGAGGTGTTGAAGGAAGCCATGGAGGCCGGCAAAATCAAGAATGTCGGCGAAGCCTATACAGACGGCTGGTTGCCTGCAAACGCCCAGAAGAACATGGAGCAGATCCTGACCTCCAACAACAACTCGGTGGACGCAGTGGTCGCTTCCAATGATGGCACCGCTGGTGGCGTTGTTGCCGCGCTTGCCGCTCAGGGCATGGACGGATCGGTGCCGGTATCCGGGCAGGATGGCGACCACGCCGCCCTCAATCGTGTCGCACTGGGTACCCAGACCGTTTCGGTCTGGAAAGACGCGCGCGAGCTCGGCAAGAATGCCGCAGTCGCCGCCTCGATCCTCGCCGACGGGTCGAAAATGGAAGACATTCCGGGCGCCGTGAAGTGGTCGGGCGGCCCCGCCGGGATCGAAATGAACTCGCTGTTCCTGGCGCCGGTTCCGATCACCCGCGAAAATCTGAATGTCGTGATCGATGCCGGTTGGGTGTCGAAGGACGTCGTCTGCCAGGGCGTTCCCGCAGGGTCTGTCGCAGCCTGCAACTGACGACTGTGGCTTAGTGATCGACGCCGCGACCTGTGCAGGTCGCGGCGTTTTTCATAAGATATGCCCAACACAGGGGAGGACAGACCATGACGGATGCCGCGCAACCGAGGCCGGCCGACACCGCTCGCCAGTCGGATCTTTCGATGGTCGAGCGTTTTATTAAGGCAACCGAACTCGACACACGTATGTTGGGCATGGTCGGCGCGCTGGTGCTGATCTGGATTCTGTTCCACATCTTTTCTGGCGGCCTGTTCCTGACACCACGAAACCTCTGGAACCTGTCCGTGCAGACAGCCTCTATCGCAGTGATGGCGACGGGCATGGTTCTGGTTATCGTCACCAGGAACATTGATTTGTCGGTTGGATCGGTGCTCGGCTTTATCGGCATGATCATGGGGGTGACCCAGGCGGAAATCCTGCCGAGTATTATTGGCTTCGACAATCCGTTGACTTGGGTCATTGCCTTGACCGTCGGGATCGTGCTGGGCGCCGCCATCGGTGCTTTGCATGGCTATGTAATCGCCTATCTGAGCGTGCCTGCCTTCATCGTTACGCTGGGTGGCCTGCTGGTCTGGCGTGGCGCCGCCTGGTGGGTGACCTCGGGTCGCACCGTGGCGCCGATGGATTCAACCTTCCGCCTGCTCGGTGGTGGGCCCGCGGGCTCTATCGGCGAAGCCGCAAGCTGGATCTTCGGCATCGTCGTTTGTGTCGCCATCATCGCTCTCATCGCCAATGGCCGAAGCCAGCGCAAGCGTTTCCGTTTCCCGCTGCGCCCGATGTGGGCTGAAGTCTTCCTGGCGGTCGTCGGGAGCGGTCTGGTCATGGGGGCTGTGTGGATCGCCAATTCCTATTACTGGCCGATCGGCATTATTCGCAAATACATCGAAGCTAACAATCTGCAGATCGCTGAGACGGATCTGATCATTGCGCACGGCATCGCCATTCCGGTGCTGGTGGCGATCCTAGTCGGTGTCGTGATGACGTTTCTGGCGACGCGAACCACGTTTGGCCGCTACGTCTTCGCCATCGGCGGCAATCCGGAGGCGGCCGACCTTGCCGGCATCAACACCCGCTGGGTGGTCATGAAGATTTTCATCCTGATGGGTGTGCTATGTGCCATTGCCTCGGCAATCTCGACGGCACGTCTCAACGCCGCCACCAACGCGCAGGGCACGCTGGACGAACTGTTGACCATTGCCGCGGCGGTGATTGGCGGCACGTCGCTCGCCGGTGGCGTCGGCACCATCGCCGGGGCGATGATCGGGGCGCTTGTCATGCAGTCGCTGCAATCAGGCATGGTGCTGATGGGCCTCGATACACCGTTGCAAAACATCGTTGTCGGTATCGTCCTGGTCGTCGCCGTGTGGCTCGATACTCTGTACCGCAGAACGCGCAATTAGGAGGAAAGACCGATGGACACCGCAACCAGCGCTCAACCCCTCGTGGACATGCGCAACATCTCTATTTCGTTCGGCGGCATCCGCGCAGTCGATGATGCGTCGGTGCAACTTTATCCAGGCGAGGTGGTCGCCCTGCTTGGGCACAATGGTGCCGGCAAATCTACACTGATCAAGATTCTGTCCGGCGCCTATGCACGCGACAATGGCGAAATTCACATCGATGGCCAGCAGGCGTCGATTAGCAATCCGCGTGACGCCAAGGCCTATGGCATCGAGACCATCTACCAGACGTTGGCGCTGGCCGATAATGTGGACACGGCCGCCAATCTCTATCTCGGGCGGGAACTCCGGTCGCGGTGGGGCACGCTTGACGACGTGGCCATGGAGGCCAAGGCGCGCGAGGTGATGGGACGGCTGAACCCCCGCTTTCAGCGATTCAAGGAACCGGTCAAAGCCCTGTCAGGCGGTCAGCGACAGTCGGTAGCCATCGCCCGCGCGATCCTGTTCAACGCGCGAATCCTGATCATGGACGAGCCGACGGCGGCACTTGGTCCGGAGGAAACCGCCCAGGTCGCTGACCTTATTCGGCAGCTAAAGGAAGACGGCATCGGCATATTCCTGATCAGTCACGACATTCATGACGTCTTCAGCCTCGCCGACAGGGTCAGCGTCATGAAGAACGGCCAGATTGTCGGTCATGCGAAGGTCGACGATGTCGATGAGGACGAAGTCCTCGGCATGATCATACTGGGCAAATGCCCGCCGGGTGCAACGCCTGGACCGGGTGCTCTTTCGACGGCCAACTAATGTCTCGGATGCCGCCGGAACCAAACCCCTCAATCGGGTCCCGGGGCTGACAATGATTGAATTGCGGGTAGTGACGCCGGTGGAGGCGATATGTTTCTCGGAATAGACCTCGGCACGTCCGGTGTAAAAGTCGTATTGATGGGCGCGGATCAAAGGATCCTTGCGGCGGCCTCTGCACCGACCGACGTGTCGCGCCCGGCGGTTGGATGGTCGGAACAGGATCCGGCGGACTGGATTGCCGCAACCGAGAACGCCATGGCCGAACTGCGTCAGTCGAATGGTGCTGAACTGGCCGCGGTAAGGGGGATCGGCTTCTCCGGTCACATGCACGGCGCTACGCTGCTCGATTCGTCCGACCAGGTGCTGCGCCCCTGTATTCTGTGGAACGATACACGCAGCCACCGGGAAGCGGCGGCGCTCGACGCCAATCCGCTGTTTCGCGAACAATCGGGAAACATCGTTTTCCCCGGCTTCACCGCTCCAAAACTGCATTGGTTGGAAAACAACGAGAAGGACGTGTTTTCGCAAGTTGCAAAGGTCCTGCTGCCCAAGGATTACCTGCGCCTGTGGATGACCGGCGAGCATGTTTCGGAGATGTCGGACGCCTCCGGAACCAGCTGGCTCGATGTGGGTCAGCGACGCTGGTCCGAAGACCTTCTCGCGGCAACCCATCTGTCCATCGATCATATGCCGCGTCTGGTAGAGGGCTCGGAGGCCAGCGGATCGTGGCGTCCCGAACTGGCCAGTGCGTGGGGCATGTCGGGAGACGTGGTCGTTGCTGGAGGCGCCGGTGACAATGCTGCCACCGCCATAGGCCTCGGCACGATCCATGACGGTGACGCTTTCATTTCACTCGGCACCTCCGGAGTCATCTTTGCCGCCAACAATGTGTTCCGACCCAATGCGGACAGCGCCGTACATGCGTTCTGTCACGCGGTGCCGGAGCGTTGGCACCAGATGGGTGTCATCCTTTCCGCAACCGACACGCTGAACTGGTTCGCCGCGATCACCGGCCGGTCCGCGGGGGAGTTGACAGCCGAACTTGGTGATAGCCTGACGTCGCCCGGTCCGATTTTCCTGCCGTACCTGTCCGGCGAGCGGACACCGCATAACGACGCCGAAATCCGTGGCGTGCTGACCGGCATCTCGCACCATAGCGACCGCGCCGCGATCACCGCTGCCATCCTTCAGGGTGTCGCCTTTGCTTTTCGCGACAATCTGGAGGTGTTGGCGGTGGCCGGAACAAGGATCGACCGGTTGCTGGCGGCCGGAGGCGGTGCGCGTTCCGAGTATTGGTTGCGCTTGATCGCCACGACTCTGGGTGTGCCGATTGATGTCCCGGCCTCGGCTGATGTCGGTGCGGCACTCGGTGCGGCCCGTCTCGGCATGGTAGCGACGCTGGGCGATGAGGCCCTGTCGCTCTGTACGACACCCGCCCTGGAAAAGACGATCGAACCGGACATGGCACACAAGCCTGCCCTTGACGAAGCCTACGGGACCTATCGAAAAACCTACCCGGCGATACGGAGCATCCTTGCATGAGCACTGGTTTTTTTGGCGATATAACCACCATTCCCTACGAAGGACCGGCCAGCACCAATCCATTGGCTTTCCGACACTACGATCCCGACGAGATCGTATTCGGCAAGCGCCTTGAAGATCATCTGCGGTTTGCCGTGTGCTATTGGCACAATTTTGTTTGGCCGGGTCTCGACCCGTTCGGCGGCCAGACTTTCGAGCGACCCTGGTTCGGTGACACGATGGACCACGCGCGGCTCAAAGCCGACGTTGCGTTCGAGATGTTCGGTCTCCTCGGCGTGCCGTTTTACTGCTTTCACGATGCCGATGTCAGGCCGGATGGCGCCGATTTCGTGGAGAACACCAGAAATCTCAATGAAATTGTTGATTATTTTGCGCAAAAACAGGCCGATACCGGAGTCAAACTGCTCTGGGGAACTGCCAATCTGTTCTCCAACAAACGGTACATGGCCGGAGCCGCCACCAATCCGGATCCGGACGTCTTCGCCTTTGCCGCCGCGACCGTCAAAACCTGCATTGACGCCACCCATCGCCTCGGCGGCGAAAACTATGTTCTGTGGGGCGGTCGTGAAGGCTACGAAACGCTTCTCAATACCGATATGGGCAAGGAACTGGATCAACTGGGGCGATTCCTCAACCTGGTCGTCGATTACAAACACAAGATCGGCTTTACCGGCACCATCCTGATCGAGCCGAAACCGCAGGAGCCGACCAAGCACCAATACGACTTTGACGTCGCAACCGTATACGGCTTTCTGAAACGCTGTGGCCTGGAAAACGAGGTGAAGGTCAATATCGAGCAGGGGCACGCCATCCTCGCCGGACATTCTTTCGAACATGAACTGGCGACAGCCGATGCGCTGGGCATATTCGGCTCCATCGACATGAACCGCAACGACTACCAGTCGGGTTGGGATACCGATCAGTTTCCCAACAACGTTCCGGAGATGGCGCTGGCCTACTATCAAATCCTGCAGGGCGGCGGCTTCGCCACCGGCGGCACAAACTTCGACGCCAAGCTGCGACGTCAGTCAATCGATCCGGACGACTTGTTGATGGCCCATATCGGCGGCATGGATTGCTGCGCCCGCGGCCTGAAGGCAGCGGCCGCGATGATCGAAGACGGGGCGCTGTCGTCGTTTGTCGAGGAGCGCTATGACGGTTGGCAGGACGAGGAGGCCCAGAAAATGCTGTCCGGCGAATACGCACTCGACGACATCGCGGCGTATGTCGAATCTGCCGGAGTCAATCCGCAGGCGCGCTCCGGCCGTCAGGAGATGCTGGAAAACATCGTCAATCGCTACCTCTAAGGCTTTTTCAGCGGCCGTGTGTCGTCGCATTTTGGCACTGGAAATCTCCGCTTCGCCGATCCATAAGTTGCTGTCAGGAAGCAAACGGCGGAGCGCGACCTTGATCGAGACACCCTATCTTCTGTTTCTGGGCGATGCGCCCGATGCGCTGGCGGCAAAAGTGGCGCAGGGCATCAAGGATTGGCGGCCCGATCTGGCGATCGGCCAGTTGAGGCTGCCCGGATGCAACGCCGACTTGGGATTGGAAGACCTGACGGTAGCGGAGGCTGCCACTCGCGGTGCCCGTACCCTGGTGATCGGCGTCGCCAATCGCGGCGGTCTGATTTCGGAGAATTGGCTGGCGGTTCTGAAGGATGCGCTGAACGCCGACATGGATCTGGCGTCGGGCCTGCACAACCTGCTGCGCGACGAACCGCAACTGGTGCAACTGGCCCAGAGCAGGGGACGGGCGTTGCACGACGTTCGTGTTGCGCAGCAATCCTATCCGATTGCCAATGGTCGCAAGCGGTCCGGCAAGCGCTTGCTGCTGGTCGGAACCGATTGCTCCTGCGGCAAGATGTATACCGCCCTTTGCCTCGAACGTGAGATGCGGCAGCGCGGGATGAAGGCCAGTTTCCGTGCCACCGGACAGACCGGTATCCTGATTGCCGGCAAAGGAGTGCCGCTCGATGCCGTCGTGGCTGATTTCATGGCTGGTGCTGTGGAGACGCTTACCCCGGAAAACGATGAGGATCACTGGGATCTCATCGAAGGACAGGGCAGCATTCACCATCCGTCCTATTCGGGTGTGTCAATGGCACTCATTCACGGTGGACAGCCGGACGCGATGATCATCTGCGACGAACCGCATCGGCCGCATATGCGCGGGCTGCCGGACTATCAGGTTCCGGACCTGGAAACGGTCCGCGATACCGCGTTGCTGCTGGCGCGGATCGTCAATCCAGACGCCAAGGTGACGGGGATCGCCCTGAACACATCCGCCATGGATGATACGCAGGCCGACAGCTACGCGAAAGGCATCGAGGATCGCCTTGGATTGCCGACTGTCGATCCCTACCGCCACGGCGCCTCACGTCTTGTGGATGCGCTCGGATGACAGACGGATGGTCACTGAAGGTCGAAGAAACCGTCTTTCCCTTGGCTGAAACCTTCACCATCTCTCGCGGTTCGCGCAACGAGGCGCGCGTGGTGACGGTTACGGTAAGTGACGGTGTTCACAACGGCCATGGCGAAGCCGTGCCCTACGCCCGCTATGGCGAGACCATCGAGGGAGTTGTGACCGCCATCCGTGATCTTGCAGCGGCATTTCCGTCGGGAATCGACCGCGACCGGCTGCAGGAGGCATTGCCGGCCGGAGCTGCCCGTAACGCCGTCGATTGCGCGTTGTGGGACCTGGAGGCCAAGCGCTCGAAGCGCCGCGCCTATGAACTGGCCGACCTTGCGGCGCCGCATCCGGTGCGCACAGCGTTCACGCTGTCGCTCGAAGATCCGGACGCAATGCGGCGCAAGGCGCAACAACACGCGGCACGTCCCTTGCTGAAGATCAAGCTTGGGGGCGAAGGCGACCTGGAACGGCTGGAGGCCGTGCGCAGCGGCGCACCCGCGGCACGTATCATCGTAGATGCCAATGAAGGTTGGACGCCGGAGGCTTACGCGACGCTGGCGCCGGAGTTGCTGCGGCTTGGCGTCTCTTTGGTGGAGCAGCCGCTACCCGCCGGTGCCGACGACGCATTGACGGAGATTGAAAGAATCCTGCCGGTCTGCGCCGACGAAAGTTGCCACGACCGGGCTTCCCTGAACGCCCTGGGCGGTAAGTATGACATGGTCAACATCAAGCTCGATAAAACCGGCGGCTTGACCGAAGCACTGCTGTTGAAAGACGCGGCCGTTAAACTTGGGTTTGAGATCATGGTCGGCTGCATGGTGGGCTCATCGCTTGCCATGGCGCCGGCGATACTGGTGGCGCAGGACGCGGCGATCGTCGACCTCGACGGCCCGCTGCTGCTTGCTCGCGACCGCGACCATGGGCTTGTCTATGACGATGCCAACGTAAATCCCTCCACAGCGCAACTCTGGGGTTGAATCATGCGAACCGTCTACGTCAATGGCGAATATGTGCCTGAAAACGAGGCCAAGGTGTCGGTTTTCGATCGCGGCTTCCTGTTTGCCGACGGGGTTTATGAGGTGACGTCCGTGCTGGATGGCAAGCTGATTGATTTCGCTGGCCATCGCGGCCGCCTGCGGCGCTCGCTTGGCGAACTCAAGATGACGCTGGATGTCGGCGATGAGGCGTTGCTGGAAATCCACCGACAGTTGGTAAAGCGCAACGCCCTTGACGAGGGGCTCATCTATCTGCAGGTCACGCGTGGTGTAGCCGATCGGGATTTCGTGTTCCCGGACTCCGGCATGCCGGCAACTTTGGTTTTGTTCACGCAGGCCAAGCCGCTGATCGACAACCCCCTGGCGGCTCGCGGTCAGAGGATTGCCACTGTCGAAGACTGCCGTTGGTTGCGCTGCGATATCAAGACTGTGCAGTTGCTCTACCCTTCGCTGGCCAAGATGGAAGCACGTTCCAAGGGGGCGGATGATGCGTGGATGGTTCGTGACGGTCTGGTCACCGAAGGATCGTCCAACAATGCTTACATCGTCACCGAAAACGGGACCATCGTGACCCGCGATCTTTCAAACCTGATCCTCCACGGCATCACCAGACGTGCCGTTCTGGAATGCGCAAGACACCTGCAGATGAAGGTCGAAGAGCGACCGTTCACGGTCGAGGAGGCGAAACGGGCCCGCGAAGCCTTTTCCACGTCAGCATCCGGCTTTGTCGTTCCGGCTGTGGCGATCGACGATACGACGATCGGCGACGGATCCGTTGGTCCGGTCGCCCGTCAGTTGCGCGATACCTATATCCAGGAAATGCGTCGGTCCGCGATTTAGTCGAACTATGAATCGACTGCGGCGGGCTGTCGGTCAAGTGCATGGCGTACGGCACAAGCAAGCCTGTCCGGGTCGCACGGTTTGCGCATCAGCGGTGGTTTTCCGCGAATGGCCGGGCGTTCCTTCTCCATCGGATGACCGCTGCAAAGCAGGACCTTCAGCGCCGGATCGTGGGCCAAAGCCCTTTCGGCAAGGGAGTGGCCGTCCAATTCACCGCCCAGCTCAATGTCTGAAAACAGCAACGCGATCGAATCATTGCCTTGCAGGATTTCCCACGCCTGTTCACCGCTGGAGGCTTCCAGCACGTGGTAACCGAGTTCAGTCAAGGTCGTCACCACAATATGTCTGACCGCTTGGTCGTCTTCGGCGACCAACAGCGTTTCGTTTCCGCCCGATGTGCGTTCGGCTGGTTTGCGGTTCTCGACCGGCGTTTGGTCCGACAACGCTTTTGGCAGGCGCATTGTTACGGTGGTACCTGCACCCAGCACGCTGGAAAGCTCGATCTGGCCTTTTGACTGTTCCACAAATCGCTTCACCATGCTCAGCCCGAGTCCGGTTCCGGAACCTGGCGGTTTGGTCGAAAACAACGGGTCAAAAACGCGATCCAGTTTGTCTTCGGGAATGCCGGTGCCGATGTCCGTGACGCACAACTCGATCCAAGGCCCCGTGGAATCGGAAGCACCATTGTCGAGCCGGTCCAGATTTCGGGTGGCGATTGTAACGGTGCCGCCGTCCGGCATCGCATCCTTGGCGTTCAGCACCAGGTTGAACAGCGCGATTTGAAACTGCTGCGGATCGGTGAGGGCAGCTTCCGTATCCGCGGCAAGCTCCGTTTTGACGATGATCGAAGCCGGCAGCGTACCGAACAATCCCTTCATCGCGCCCTCAATAAGCTCCGGCAGGTCAGCCGGAACCGCGTTGAAATCCTTATGCCGGGAAAACGAGACAAGACCACGTGTGAGGCTGGTGCCCAGATTGGCTGCCGTTTCGATGGCATCGAGGTGTTTGATCAGATCCTCGCCGAGATCGGTTTTTCGCCTGAGGAACAGCAGGTTGCCGTTAATGACAGCCAACAGGTTGTTGAAATCATGGGCGATTCCGCTGGTCAGTCGGCCGATCGCCTCCATCTTCTGGGCTTGCCGCAATTCGTTCTCGCGCGCCTTGGCTTCGGTGACGTCGATATTCATTGTCACGATGTAACGAACATCTCCGTCGACGATAACCGGAGCCTTAGCGGACAGCCAATGCCGCATACGGTCATCGGCATCCTCGAAGTAGTCCTCATACTGCGGTATCGGCTTGCCGGTCTCGACAACCTGGCGATCGAGCGCCCGTATGCGGGCGGCCATGTCCACGCTCAAGAAGTCCTCGGGCTGCTTTCCGATGTAATCGACGCCCAACATGCCGAAAATCTCGAGCTCGTTGCGGTTGATGTAGATGTATCGGGAGTCAGCATCCTTCACCGTCAAGCTGACAGGGGCCGTATCCATTATGGTTTCGAGCAGTTCCTGGCTCTCGCGCAGCGCCTGTTCTCGACGTTTGAGCTCGGTTATGTCCGTGACGATGCGTCCGACCCCGGCGCCGCTGCCTCCGGGCAGCTCCGGGATCTTGAATTTGACCGTGTAAACGCTGTGCTCTCTACCGTTTAGCTCATAGGTTTTTTCGCCGATCAGATCGCGTCCGCTTTCAAGCACATAACGGTCGCCGTCTTGACAGGAGTCGGCAATCTCGGGCGGCAGGAAATCACCGATCTTCTTGCCGCAAATGTATTGCCGTGTGGTGCCGAGTTGGTTTTCTAGCTGCCGATTGACAAGCACGAACCGGCTTTGCTCGTCCTTGACGTCGATCGTGGCGGGAGCGTGGTCCATGATTGCGGTCAGCAGATCCTGGTTATTGCGAAGCGCCATTTCCGTTTGCTTTTGGGCTGTGATGTCCTGCATCGTCAGGTACTCCTGAACGACCACGCCGAATTCATCGAAGACAGGTTTGACGATGACCTTGACATGTCGCAAGGCCCCGTTGGGCAGTATCATGCGGTATTCCAGTCCGAAGCCTGTCCCGTCGCTCCGTAACCTGTCTATGGCCTCCTGGTAGGCCTCCGCGTCTTCCGGGTGCGTGAACGGGCAATTTCCTCCGGCCGGCTGAGCGCGATCGATATAGCCTTCGACGGTGGTCCCGTGTATGCGGGCGTATTCTTCGGAACAATAGATGCAGCGGTCCTCGATCGAGTCCCAGATGCAATATCCGAGCCCGGCCAGTTCGGCGGCCTGTCGCAGCCGGTCCTCGCTCTGCTGAAGCGCCAACTCCCCATTCTTGCGCTCGGTGATGTCCGTTCGGGTTCCGACAATCCCGCCCTCGGCCGTTTTGCGAATGGTACCGTGAACCCATCGGCCGTCCGGAAGCTGTCGTTCGGCGCTGATCTCTTGCATGGTTCTATATTCGCCAAGTCGCTTTTGGATCCATCCCTCGCCGTGCTGTTTGGCGTTTTCGTCGAGACCGCGTTCAACGACCACGCGGAGTAGTTCCTCTCCGGACACACCGACCACCAGATGATCGGCAATGCCGGCATGCAATTCCCGGTACCGTGAATTGCACATCACCAGTTTTTCGTCGGCATCGAACAAAACGAAGCCTTCCGAGATGCTCTCGATCGCGTCGCTCAACTGCAATTGGCTTCTCTGGAGTTCCTTTTCGGCCTGTTTGCGCTCCTTGATCTCTTCCTCCAGCGCACGGTTCATGTCGCGCAGTTCGGTGGTGCGCTGGAGGACTTTCGATTCCAGTTCGTCGCGCGCCTGGCGCAAGCGCTGCTCGGCCATTTTGCGTTTTGTGATGTCGATCGTGATTGCGCCGATCCCGGTGACAACGCCGGTCCTGTCGCGAATGGGAAACTTGGTTGCGTAAAGGCATTCTATGCCGGTGTCTGCCTGAATATCATACTCGCGCTGGATGACACTCCCCGACTGGAGCACGGCCTGATCGTGGTCGCGCGATGCCGTTGCAAACCGGTCGTCCTTGCCGATTTCATCCGGCAGCCGGCCGCGCACCACATCGTTTTCGACACCCCACAAACGCTCATAGTGTCGATTGATCTCCAGGTAACGGCCTTGCGCATCTTTGAGGCATATTTCGAAAGGCGCATGATCCATGATGGCGCGGAGCCGAGCTTCGCTTTCGCGCAACGCCGCTTCGGCGCGCCGACGTTCGGTGACGTCCACGATCGTTGTCTGTATGGCCGGTTCGCCTTCCCATTCGACCAGACGATTGACGCTTTCCAGCCAAATCACCTCGCCATTCGGCCGAACGCAGTGGGCTACCACCCTTTCGGAGATGTTTTCGCCCCGCATGCGAGCGTCTCGGCTGTTGCGGAGGCGTTCCCGATGCTCTGGAACAATAAACGGTTCCAGGGATTCGATCGCCAGAAAGGCCTCGACGCTGGCAAATCCAAAGATCTCGGCACAGGCCTGGTTGGCGAACAGGATCTTCCAGTCTCGGGAGATGGCCATGCCCTGAATCGAGCCTTCGACGAGGTCGCGATACTTCTCCTGACCCTGGTGCAGAGAATCCAGGGTCCTGCGCCAGTCGCTGACGTCATCCGCCGTTCCGCGGTAACCGAGAAACTCTCCGTCACGATCGAAAATCGGCTGACCACTGATACGCAGGTGAACAGTACCGCCTGTTGTACGGGGCCGCTCTATCAGATAACCCGTAAAGCTTTCCCGGCGTCGCATCTGTTCGAGGTTTTTCTGGAGTGCTACCGGATCGATCGGCACATCGCCGGCGATATCACGTCGCGTCCTGCCGATGAAGTCTGCGGGATCCTCGCCGGTGACATTGCGAATACCATCAGAAACATAGGTGAATTTGAGATCTGGTCCCATTTCCCAAAGGTAATGCGATGATGCCTCGGCGAAGTGCCGGAAGCGCCGCTGGTTTGCGTGAAGCGCCTGACGTAACCGTTTTTCATTGGACAGATCCTGGAGAATTCCAATCGAGCCGGCGAGTTCGCCATGGGCGTCGGGGACAGGAACCCGAATCTCTCGCAGGGTCAGTTCGCCGCCGTCAGGTCGCTTGATGCCATACTCAATGTCCAGCAGCTTCCCCTTGGTACGCATGGTATCCAGCGCACTGCGGTAGCGGATACGGTCTTCTTCGGACAGCCGAAGCAGAAATCCGGCCTCGTCCCCATGTCGCTCAATGAAGTCCGCGGTTGTCAGGCCATGCAGAGTGGCAAGCTCAGGTGAACAGGAAACACAACGTTCCTCAGCTTCGTCCCATTCGTAGATACCCGTCAGTCCGCAGACTTCCCCGCCGTCGTCACCGGTGTCTTCCAAATCGTCCGACCAACCAAGTGTCGGACCGTCCAGCGCCACCACCATGCGCTTCAGCCGCTCGCATTCTGCTTCCAGATAGGCGTTCCTGGCCCGCAGCCGTGCCAGTTCCCCGTCGTCTGATAATCCGGGTTCGAATTTGTTCATGGCAATGTCTAACTGTCTGATGGCGAAAGCGTCCGGGACCTGCTCTAGCCGTTTGATGACCGATCCGGTGACTTGTAACGGTATTATGAATTGCGAGCCACCGCTACTAATTGGTAGGTGCAATCCGATCGGCTGTTTTCAGCCCAACCATCTTCGGAACAGTATGACAAGCCGCAACCTGAAGTCATGTGGCTGGATCGTCACGATCATGCCGATTGGTAATGACTTTATGCCGTATTCTGGCTTTACATCCTCCGTTTGTTGCACCAGTTTCCCGGCAGAATTTCGGTAGTTCATGACCAAATGATATGACGTCCTTGGCTGTATCCTGCACGACAGGATTGGCGTTGTTTATGATCGGCCGATTGATTTCTGCGAGTGGACGCGGAAGACTGTCCCCAGAGAGCTGGACCGGTGCGGTCCTGACGCGCGAAACCGAGGAGTAGCATTGATGCTGGCCGATCTGAAACCGAAGGAAAGCCCGTCCCTGTCAACGTTTGACTGGGAGGATCCGTTCCGACTCGATGACCAATTGACCGAGGACGAACGGATGATCCGAGACGCCTCGCGCGCCTATGCGCAGGAGCAACTGCAGCCGCGGGTTATTGAAGCGTATCGGGACGAGGTGACCGATCCCGGCATTTTCCGCGAGATGGGCGAGATGGGTCTGCTCGGCGTCACGGTCCCGGAGAGCTATGGCGGTGTCGGTGCCGGCTATGTTTCCTATGGCCTGGTAGCGCGCGAAGTTGAGCGGGTTGATTCCGGTTACCGTTCAATGATGTCGGTGCAGTCTTCTCTGGTGATGTACCCGATCTACGCCTACGGTTCGGAAGAGCAGCGCATGCGCTATCTACCGGGGCTTGCCCGCGGCGAACTGATCGGTTGCTTCGGCCTGACCGAACCCGACGCCGGCAGCGATCCGGGAAGTATGAAGACCCTGGCGAGCAAAACCGACGGCGGCTATCGGCTCAACGGCAGTAAAATGTGGATTTCGAACGCGCCGATCGCCGATGTCTTCGTGGTCTGGGCCAAGTCGGAGGCGCATGACGGCGCCATTCGCGGTTTTGTACTGGACAAGGGCATGCCGGGTCTCACGGCGCCCAAAATCGGCGGCAAACTGTCGTTGCGGGCATCGATCACCGGTGAGATCGTTCTGGAAAACGTCGAGGTCGATGAAACGGCGTTGCTGCCCAATGTCCAGGGTCTGAAGGGGCCGTTTGGCTGCCTCAACCGTGCCCGCTACGGGATTTCGTGGGGTGCCATGGGTGCGGCAGAGTTCTGCTGGCAGGCCGCCCGCCAATACGGGCTGGACCGCAAGCAATTCGGTCGGCCGCTGGCTCAAACCCAACTTTTCCAGAAAAAGCTGGCCGACATGCAGACGGAAATCACCCTCGGCCTGCAGGGATCGCTGCGGGTCGGACGCCTGATGGACGAAGCCAATGCGGCACCGGAGATGATCTCGCTCGTCAAGCGCAACAATTGCGGCAAAGCGCTGGACATTGCCCGTATGGCGCGCGACATGCACGGCGGCAACGGCATATCCGATGAGTTCCAGGTCATGCGCCACATGTGCAATCTGGAAACTGTCAACACCTATGAGGGCACGCATGACGTGCACGCATTGATCCTCGGCCGGGCGCAGACCGGCCTGCAAGCCTTCTTCTGAGTCGACCCGCCATGGACCGCGCGGATGTCGTCCACGACAACTTCCTGAGGCGGGTCGGTTCGGGCGACCTGCCACCGCCGATTTCCAACATCACGCCGGCGCAGGCAGGTCTTTGCGACACCGACCTGGTGACATTGTTCCGAAGCCAGGTGCTGTCGCGCCAGTTGGACCGCGTGTCGCGCAAACTGCAGGCGCGTGGCGAGGGATTCTACACCATCGGATCTTCGGGTCACGAGGGCAACGCCGCGGTCGCGGCGGCGTTGCGCGTCGATGATCTGGCTTTCCTACACTACCGCGATGCCGCGTTCCAGATTCAGCGTGCGACACAGCGACCGGGTGAGACGCCGGCCTGGGACATGCTGTTGAGTTTCGTTGCCTCAAGCGACGATCCGATATCCGGTGGTCGCCACAAGGTGCTCGGATCGTCGGCATTGTCCATCCCGCCGCAGACATCGACCATCGCCAGCCACCTGCCGAAAGCCGTTGGTGCGGCCTATTCGATCGGTCTCGCCAAACGGCTGAAGCCCGAGCACCAGCGGCTTGCCGATGATGCCATCGTTATGTGCAGCTTCGGCGACGCTTCGGCCAATCACTCGACAGCGCAGGGTGCGTTCAACACCGCCTGCTGGACGGCCTATCAGGGAATCCCAATGCCGCTGCTGTTCGTTTGCGAGGACAACGGCATCGGCATTTCCACCCAAACGCCGCCCGATTGGATCGAAACGGTGTTCTCCAACAGGCCGGGTCTCACATACCGACGCTGTTCCGGCCTCGACCTCGCTTCAGCCTACCAAACGGCAAAGGAAGCCGCGGATTTCGTCCGGCGACGGCGCAAGCCGGTGTTTCTGCACTTGCAGACCGTGCGTCTGTACGGACACGCCGGGTCCGACCTGCAGACCGCCTACATGAGCAGGGCAGCCGTGGAGGCGGACGAGGCCAACGATCCGCTGCTGCATTCGGCTCGCCTGCTGCGCGACGCCGGGATCCTCGATCCGAATGGCATCATCGCGATCTATGAGGAAACCGGATCGCGATGCGAACGCATTGCTGAACAGATCATCGCGAGACCTAAGCTGGCGACCCCGGAAGAAGTGATGGCCAGTCTCATTCCGCCAGCCCGATCTTGCCAACCGAAGAACGGACCATCGCAAACGGACCGGGCGCGGGTGTTCGGCAGCGACCTGAAGACCATGGACGCACCACAGCATATGGCGCGGCTGATCAACTGGACGCTGACCGACCTGATGCTTGAGCACGACGAGATTGTATTAGCCGGTGAGGATATCGGTCCAAAGGGCGGCGTCTACAACGTCACGGCCAAGCTGCATGACCGGTTTGGTGCAAATCGCGTAATCAACACGCTTCTCGATGAACAGTCCATCCTGGGCCTGGGCATCGGACTCGCCCACAATGGTTTCCTGCCGATCCCGGAAATCCAGTTTCTCGCCTATCTCCACAACGCAGAAGACCAGTTACGCGGCGAGGCGGCCACACTCAGTTTCTTTTCCAACGGGCAATACACCAATCCCATGGTCATTCGCATCGCCGGGCTTGGATATCAGAAGGGATTCGGCGGCCATTTCCACAATGACAACAGTCTGGCGGTTCTGCGCGACATCCCCGGGTTGGTCATCGCCTGTCCGTCGAACGGCGCGGATGCCGTACCGATGCTGCGCGAATGCGTGCGGCTGGCGCGCCAGGAACAGCGGGTGGTCGTCTTTGTCGAGCCGATCGCTCTGTATATGACCCGCGACCTGCACGAGACAAAGGACGGGCAGTGGACCTTTCCATATGAGCCGCCAGGCACCGCAGCGCCGATCCGTCTCGGTGAGATCGGGCAATATGGCGAAGGTGAGGACCTGGCTATCGTCACCTACGGCAACGGCTTCTACCTGTCCCGACAGGCGGAACCGATCCTCTCGCAAGAGCACAGGCTGAAGACAAGGATTATCGATCTGCGCTGGCTGGCGCCGCTCAACGAGGAAGCGATCCTGTCGGCCGTCGATCCATGCCGCCGTGTTCTTGTCGTCGACGAATGCCGTAGAACGGGCTCGCAGTCCGAGGCTCTGATGACTTTACTGGCGGAGCGGGGCAGGCCGAGTGCGAATTTGGCGCGCCTCACTGCGGAGGACAGCTTTATTCCGCTCGGACGTGCGGCGACGGTGACCCTGCCGAGTCGCGATGCCATCGTCGCCAGAGCTGTGGATCTGATGGGACGCGCATCATGACCAAAACGGCAGTGGTCATCTGTCCTGGCCGAGGAACCTACAACGCGCCGGAACTCGGCTATTTCGCCAGGCACCACGCCGACAGGGAAGACCTGCTTGATGTATTGGATGCATACCGCAAGCAACACCGCCAGACGCCGTTGCGCGATTTGGACGGCGCTGAACGTTACTCGGCCTCGGTCCACACGCGCGGCGACAATGCTTCACCGCTAATCTACGCCTGTGCCTACGCCGATTTCCTGTCGATCGATTCGGAAAAGATCGACGTCGTAGCGATTACCGGAAATTCGATGGGCTGGTATATCGCACTTGCCTGTGCCAGTGCCCTGTCGGCCGAAAACGGCATGGCCGTGGTCAACACGATGGGCACTCTGATGCAAGAAAACCTGATCGGCGGACAAACGATCTATCCAATTGTCGACAGCGACTGGCGGCCAATTCCAGGACGCCGGGATGATCTTCTGGCAAAGGTTGCGCGCGTCCATGCACGTCCTGAATGCGAAGTATATCTGTCAATCGATCTCGGCGGCATGCTGGTGTTTGCCGGAAACGCCGCAGGACTTGAAGCGCTGGAAGCGGACCTCGAGCCGATCGACGACCGCTATCCCATGCGCCTCAAGAACCATGCAGCCTTCCACACGCCTCTAATGGCCGATATCGCCGAACAGGGCAGGGCGGTATTGCCCAGCGATCTCTTCGGGGATCCGCAGTTGCCGTTGATCGATGGCCGGGGGGCTGTTTGGTATCCCCATTGCGTCGACCGGGAGGCGCTTTGGGACTACACGCTTGGTCACCAGGTGACGCACACATACGACTTTGCCGCGGCAATCCGGGTCGCAGTGCATGAATTCGCACCCGATTGCCTGATCGTTCTGGGGCCGGGCACGACGCTGGGCGGTGCGGTGGCGCAAGCATTGATCGCCGTGGACTGGCAGAACCTGTCGGGCAAGGCGGATTTTACCGCCCGACAGGTTCACTCGCCCTTGGTCCTTTCGATGGGCATGGACGAACAAAGGCAACTAGCGGTGCAGTGATCGCGGTTACAGGAGCATGACGTGAAAACGATTGCGGTTCTGGGTCTTGGCAAGGTTGGTAAGCTGGCCGCGCTGTTGCTGCACGACTCAGGGTTCGAAGTGATTGGAATTGACGTCCGGCGGCCGCGCGAAAAGCTACCTTTCGAGCTGCGGGCTGCTGATGTCGCCGATACCGAAAGCCTGGGCACACTGTTCGAGGACGTCGATGCGGTTTTGTCCTGTCTGCCATACCGCTTCAACAGGAGTGTTGCCGACGCCGCACATCGCGCGGCCATTCACTACTTCGATCTGACCGAGGATGTGCCGACCACCCAGCACATTATCACACTGGCGGAAACGGCCGAGTGCCTGATGGCGCCGCAATGCGGGCTGGCGCCAGGGTTTATCGGCATTGTCGGTGCTGCGCAGATTGCCCGGTTCGACCGCTGCCGCTCGCTACGCATGCGGGTCGGGGCGCTTCCGCAACATCCGACGGGCCTGATGGGCTATTCGTTCAACTGGTCGGCGGAGGGTGTCGTCAACGAGTACCTGAACGATTGCGAAGTGATCGAGGACGGCGAACGCAAATGGGTCTCGCCTATGGAGTGGCTGGAAACGATCTATATCGGCGGGGTCAAGCTGGAGGCTTTCACCACCTCCGGCGGGCTTGGCACCATGTGCGACACCTATCACGGGATTGTCGACAACATCGACTACAAATCGATGCGCTATCCGGGTCACGTCAGTCTGATGAACTTCTTCTTCCATGAGTTGCTGATGCGCGAACGCCGGGACCTTGCCGGCGAGATCCTGGTCCATGCGAAGCCGCCGGTGGACGACGATATCGTTTATGTGCACGTGGCGGCGGAGGGTGAATTCGAGGGGCGCCTGTCGCGCAAGGAATTCGTCAGAGCCTACCGGCCGATGCAACTTGCCGGGGCCGAGCGCACGGCAATCGCCTGGACGACGTCCGCTTCGGTCGTCGCCGTCGTTGAGATGGTGCGCGAAGGATCGCTGCCGGTAAAAGGGTTTCTCAAGCAGGAAGACATTCCGCTCGACAGTTTCCTGAAAACCCAGACCGGCGCGTTGTTTGCCGCATAACCGACCGCGCGTAGTCAGCGGAGGATGACGAACGTGGCTCGCCGATTGCCACAGACCAGCCTGCTCGAAACCTTCGAGGCCGCGGCGAAACGCAACAGTTTCACGCTGGCAGCGGTCGACCTCAACATGACACAAGGAGCCGTCAGCCGGCAGATACGGGCGCTCGAGGAGTTGCTTGGCGTCGAGTTGTTCATCCGCCGCCGCCAGCGGGTGGTGCTGTCACCGGCGGGAGCCGCCTATCTGGACGAGATCAGCAAGGCCCTGTCGATCATTCGCATGGCGTCCATGGCGCTACAGGTCAATCCGGAAGGTGGTGTCCTTAACCTCGGTATTCTGCCAACGTTCGGCACGCGCTGGCTGGCGCCGCGTTTGCCTGAATTTCTGCAACAATATCCCGGTATCACCGTTAATCTGACGACCCGGCTGCGCCCATTCGATTTTGCCGGCGACACACTCGACGCCGCCATCCATTTTGGGGCCGAGGATTGGCCGGGCACGCAGACGCTGCGTCTATTCGACGAGACCGTGGTGCCAGCCAGTTCGCCCGACTTCCTGGCCAGTCTCCAGATCGGTTCGGTGGAAGACATCGCGGACATACCGCTCCTGCACCTGGCGACCCGGCCGGACGCGTGGAAAACCTGGTTCGCGATCAACGGACTGGACATCGAGGTGGTGCGGGGCACAACCTTCGATCAGTTCGCCACCATGGCCCAGGCGGCCGCGCACGGGTTGGGTTTGGCGCTTTTACCGGAATTCCTGATCGAGGAGGAACTCAAGAGCGGCACATTGGCGCCCGCCTGGGATCGGGCTAACCGCAGTATCGGCAGCTATTCGCTGATCTGGCCGGTGACCCGCAAGAGCCACCCGCCGCTGGTCAAATTTCGACAGTGGTTATCGGGTATTGTGCCTCAAAATCAGACCCATACGGGACGAACCTGACAATCTGAATCAAGATTTACCCCCGGAGCGCCGGTGCAAGTTCGGTTAAGATCTGCTCGGTCCTTGCGCGCATATTCGGAATTGTCGCGCTGAGCAGCGCGATGCGGTCGAAGGCCTGCGGAGTGTCAGTCAGCGCCTGACGCAACGCCTTGCCGAAAGTCTGGCGCAATTCCGTGCCGATGTTGAACTTCGAGACACGGCTGTTCCGGGCAAGCTCCTGTCTAACGTCAGTCGCTATGCCGCTGCCGCCATGCAGAACCAGAGGCAACGAGGTGACCGCCTCAATGGCCCTCAACCGATCGCGGGAGATATGTGCTTGCGCGCTGGTCTGCAGATGGACGTTGCCGACCGAGATCGCCATGGCGTCGGCGCCGCTTTCGCGATCGAAACGGGCGGCGTCGTCAACGGAGGTCAGGGCCGACTGAGCGCCTTCCGCATAGCCGACGAAGCCGACTTCGCCTTCGACTGAAACGCCGGCGGCATGGGCTTCTTCGCAGATCTGCGCCGTCATCGCTATGTTTTCATCGATCGGCAATTCGGACCCGTCGAACATGACGGATGTGAATCCGTAATCGATACCCTCGCGGCATTCGTCCACGGTCCTGGCGTGGTCGATATGGCACACAACCGGCACCGACGCCTGATCCGCCAGAACGCGAAACATCCTGCCGAGGACAGCAACCGGAGTGTGCCGGCGGCAACCCGGTCCGGCCTGCAGGATCACCGGCCGACCGGTCGCTTCAGCCGCTTCGACGTAGGCGACCGCGTCCTCCCA
Source organism: Hoeflea sp. (assembly GCA_965249925.1). Classification (GTDB taxonomy): domain Bacteria; phylum Pseudomonadota; class Alphaproteobacteria; order Rhizobiales; family Rhizobiaceae; genus Hoeflea_A. The sequence goes on along the minus strand of OZ252260.1, from coordinate 7,140,072 downwards.
GCCGAGCACCACGAGGCCGGCGACTGCGTAACCCTTGTCGGCTGCCGGACGCAATACGTCGCGCAGCGTTGCCGCGGTCACTTGAATTTCGCGATCATATCTTTGATGCCGGGAATCGTTTCGATCTGCCAGGCATGATCGGGCTGGAAATACTGCACCAGAGAGCGCTGGGACAGGCCGCCAAGGATGGTGAAATAGTACATCTCGTAGCCCGGCGCCACGACGCAAGGGTGATAGCCCTTGTCGAGGATGATCGTTGAACCGTCGACGATGTGATAGGCGTCGCCGACAGTGCCGTCTTCACGCTGCACCAGTTGCATGCCGAAACCCTTCGCCGGGCGGAAGCGGAAGTTGTAGGTCTCGTCGTGCCGGGATTCCTCCGGCAACTGGTCGGTGTCGTGTTTGTGCGGAGGGAATCCGGACCAGCCGCCCTGGCCGACGGTGAACAGTTCCGAGACGAGAAGCCGCCCCACCTTGCCGTGATATTTGGTGCCGAGGATGTGCTTGATCTTGCGATGGGTCTTGGTGTCGTCGGAGCCGTACTGGACGAGGTCGATCTCATCCGAACGCACGGCGAACGGCTCCAATACGCCCTCGTAGCGCGCGCCCGCGATAAACACTTCCGCATCGTCGCTTGTCGCGACAAAACGCGCCGTTGCGCCGGTCGGTACATAAACGCCCTCCGGTTCACCATCCCAGACATCGAGTGTGCGATTGCCGATGGCTGGAAACGAATCCCCTTCTATCTCGACGTCGATTTTGCCGGTCGCCGGGACGATACAGGTCTCATAGCCCGGGACCGCGTATTCGAAGGCCTGTCCCTTCCGCAATTTGACGATGTTGAAATAATTGAGCGGCACGCGAGTATCATCGATGTCGATGATGGCCTCGTTGCCGTTGTCAAACGGCGGAATGTGCATGATCCGCCTCCTTTCCGTGGGCAGTCGATCGGTGGTTGCGAAGGAATTCGTCGAGCTGCGCGCTATCAGGCATAGCAGGCGCGCAACCGACGTTCGATACGACGATCGCGGCGGCCGCCGAGCCGCGTTTAAGGCTTTCACGCAACTCGTGTCCCGACGCCAGTGCGGCCATGACGTTGCCGAGAAAAGCGTCGCCCGACCCCGTCGGTTTCAGTGCCCTGACGGCAAAGATGCCGGTATCGATGGTGTCGCCGTCGACGTGCGTCACCGACCCCTTCGCACCCATCTTGTAGATCACCATCCGGCCGTCGGCGAGGTTGCGCGCCAGTTCGCGACCTGCGGTCTCGTCTCCGGCCAGGGTCGCGAATTCCTCCTCATTGCCGACGATGACGTCACACATCCGTGCCGCCTTGAGGCAGATGTCGCCGGCATCGGCGGGGCTTGGCCAGGTATAGGGACGGTAGTCCAGATCAAGGATGACGGGCAGATCTGCCTGCCGGGCCCTCTCGAAGGCATGCAAGGTCGCCGACCGGGACGGTTCGGCGGCAAGGCAGGTGCCCGTGGCAATCAGCGCGCCGAAGGGCTCGAAATCGACCGCCTCGATATCCTCGGGTGTGACTTCGAAGTCCGCCGCACCATTGCGGTAGATGACCGACTGACAGTTTTCCAGACGCGTTTCGACAACCGCGAGAGATGTCCGCGCCTGACCGCCGACCTTGCGGACGTGCCGGGTGTCGACACCGTATTGGTGCAACTGATGGACGACATAGCGTCCGACAGCATCGTCGGAAACTGAGGTCAAAAGGGAGGCGCCGCCGCCCTGCTTGACGATGGCCACGGCGATATTGGCGGAAGATCCGCCAAGTGCTGCGGAAAACAACGCGGCGATTTCCGTCTCCGCGCCGGGTGGATCCGCGTAGAGGTCGAGGCCGGCGCGGCCGATGACGAGAAAGTTGTTTTTGCGCAGCCCCTTCAGCATGTCAGACGCCTAATCTCTGGGCCTTGCGCTGCTCATCCAGCTCGCGACGCGCCTCCCGAACCTCCGGGCGGTCCGACACTTCAGGCAAACCGACTTCCCACCAGGCATGGCCCTCATCGGTCCAGCCATCGAAGGCATCAACCCGAAGCGAGATCAGGTATGTGCGCTCTGAGGCCTTGGCGCGCGCAAAGGCCTGTTCCAGGTCAGCGATGGAGTGCGCCGTCTCAGCATTCGCTCCCATGGCACGTGCATGCGCCTCAAAATCCACGGAGAACGGCGCAACCGCCAAATTACAGTCACGGATCAGGTTGTTGTATGAGGCGTTGCCGGTGTTGTTCTGCAACTTGTTGATGACCGCGAACCCCCCATTGTCGCAAACAATGACGATCAGCTTGCGGCCGCTGAGAACTGAGGAATAAATGTCGGAGTTGAGTAGCAGATAAGAGCCGTCGCCGGTGAACACGATGGTGTCCTTGCCGGGCGCGGACTCCATTTGACCCATGCGGGCGCCCCAGCCGCCGGCGATTTCATACCCCATGCAGGAAAAGCCGAATTCGACATCGACCGACCCGATGGATTTGGTGCGCCAGTTGGCGGTGACCTCTGCCGGCAGCCCCCCAGCGGCGGCGACGATCCGGTCATCCGCATCGCACAGGCGGTTCACAGCGCCGATCACGTGGGCGTAAGACATTGGCCGGTTCGTTCCCTCTGCGGTGACAGGGCTGATATTGTCATCGACGTAGGCGTTCCAGGCACGTCTTTCCGCGACGGCCACATGCTGCCATGCCTCAGGCGCGCGGTAGTTGCCCATTGCCTTCGCCAGAGAATCCAGCGCGCGCTTGGCATCACCCACGACGGGTAGCGCGCGATGCTTGCTGGCGTCGAACCGCGCCGCGTTCACGCCAATGATGCGCGCGTCCCTGGCAAAGGCAGACCAGGAGCCGGTTGTGAAATCCTGAAGCCGGGTTCCGACCGCCAGGATCGTGTCCGCTTGGCTCGCCAGGGCGTTCGCGGAATTCGAGCCAGTCACGCCGACCGGGCCGCAGTTGAGCGAATCCTCATGCAGGAGGTTGGCGCGACCGGCTATGGTTTCGACCACGGGTATGCCGTGGCGGTGCGCGAATTCCGTTAATTCCGCGGCGGCGCCGGAATACTGCACGCCGCCACCGGCAATGATGAGGGGCCGCTCCGAGGACTGCAGCAGCGCCGCGGCATCCGCGATCTCCTGATCGTCAGGCGATTGCCGACGGATGCGGTGCGTGCGTTCCTCGAAAAAAGCAATCGGATAATCGAACGCCCAGCCCTGCACGTCTTGGGGAAGACCCAGAAAGACCGGCCCGCAGTCGGCCGGATCGAGCATCGTGTCGATAGCGCGCGGCAACGATTGGATCAGTTGCGCCGGATGGGAGATCCGGTCCCAGTAGCGCGTCACCGATTTGAAGGCGTCGTTGACCGACAGGGTTGGATCCCCGAAGTGCTCGACCTGCTGCAGCACCGGGTCCGGCAGACGGGTGGTGAAAGCATCGCCGCACAAAAAAAGCACCGGCAGCCGGTTGGTGTGGGCGATCCCCGCCGAGGTCAACATGTTGGTGGTGCCCGGACCCGCCGAGGAGGTGGCGAACATGAAGCGGCGGCGCAATTGCTGCTTGGCATAGGCGATGGCCGCCATCGCCATGGATTGCTCGTTCTGGCCGCGCCACAGCGGCAGTTCGGCGCGACGCGCGTAGAGCGCTTCGCCGAGACAGGTGACGTTACCGTGGCCGAAAATGCCGAAACCACCAGCGCACAGGCGGGTGCGGGTTCCGTCGATCTCGATAAACTGGGCGGCCAGATGACGGACCAGGGCCTGCGCCATGGTCAGGCGGATCGTGTGGTCGGTGCCGCTCATGGATCCTCCACCGGTAAGACGTTTGTTGTTTTCCATGCACTGTTCTTGACGCCAAAGCGTAAATCGAGTTTATGATTTTTGCAACCGGTTGCAAAATGACAATCGAGGAGTGTGGCAATGCGGCGCATCGGTATTGGCATTATCGGCGGCGGCTACATGGGTAAGGCGCACTCGGTGGCGATGCACGCGGTGGGCGCCGTGTTCGCAACCACCCTGCGGCCGCATTGTGAGATGATCTGCACCACAACCGAAGAGGGCGCGGCGCGTAAGGCGGCGGAACTCGGCTTCGACCGGTCGACGGCGGATTGGCAGGCCCTGGTGGCCGATCCGGCCGTCGAAGCCGTTATCATCGCGTCGCCGCAGCACACGCACAAAGACGCGGCTGTGGCAGCTCTCGATCTCGGCAAGCCGGTGTTCTGCGAAAAGCCGATGGGTCTTGGCCTGCATGAGACACGCGACATGGTCGCGGCGGCGGACAGGACAGGTGTCGTCAACATGTGCGGTTTCAACTACATCCGCACACCCGCTTCGCAATTGGCCCGGCAGATGATTCAAGCAGGTGAAATCGGTGAGATCACCTATTTTCGCGGCGAGCATACGGAGGACTTCTTCGCCGATCCAAATCAACCGGCTTCCTGGCGCGTTTTCGGGAAGCCCAACGGCGCCATGGGCGATCTGGCGCCCCACATGATCAATGCTGCCTTGGCGCTGGCCGGGCCCATCCGCTCGCTGGTCGCCGATATCCAGACCGTCTATCCGACGCGTCCCGGCGCGGATGGCGAAGTCGAGGTCACCAACGACGACCACGGCCAGTTCCTGTGCCGTTTCGACAACGGCGCCATGGGTACGCTCTACTTCAGCCGCGTCGCGACCGGCCGCAAAATGGGTTACGCTTACGATATCTACGGAACAAAGGGCGGATTACGGTTCGACCAGGAGGACCAGAATGCACTGTGGTTCTACAACGGCAGCGCACCTGCGGGCCGCGAAGGTTACACCAAGCTGCTGACGGGACCGCAGCATCCGGACTACGAAGCCTTTTGTCTCGGACCGGGCCATGGCACTGGCTACCAGGATCAGATCATTATCGAGGCCAAGGATTTTCTGACGGCGATAGAATCCGGCAAGGCGGTCTGGCCGACCTTCCGGGACGGGATGATGGTGAGTGAAATTGTCGAAGCTGCCTGGCTTTCGCATCGCGAGCGGTGCTGGGTATCGGTCGACGAGATCTGAACGGAACCAGATATGACAATCAAGATCGGAAACGCACCCTGCAGCTGGGGCGTTGAATTCGCGGAGGACCCGCGCAATCCATCGTGGGAGACCGTGCTCGACGAGTGCAAGGCAGCGGGCTATCACGGCATCGAGCTTGGACCGGTCGGCTTCATGCCGGAGGATCCGGCGCAGTTGGGCGAGGCACTGGCCGCGCGCGACCTCGAACTGATCGGTGGCGTGCTGTTTCGACCGTTCCACGATCCGCAGCAATGGGAGGACGTGCTGGACGGAGCTGTGCGCACATGCCGTGCCTTGCGCGCTCACGGCGCCCGACATTTCGTGCTAATCGACTCGATCTCACCGGACCGGGCGCCGACGGCCGGGCGCCCGGACGAAGCGATGCGGTTCGATGGCGATCAGTGGGCGGCCTATGTCAACCGCATCACGCAGGTAGCCAAAATGGGATATGAGGAGTACGGATTGACGGCGTCGATCCATCCGCATGCGGGCGGATTTTGCGACTTCCTTCCGGAAGTCGAACGGCTGCTCGATGAAACGAACCCGGAGATGCTGCGGCTGACACTCGACACTGGCCATTCCCACTATGCCGGCTTTGATCCGGTTCCGGTGATGCGTAAGTACATCGACCGCATTGACTACGTTCACTTCAAGGATATCGATCCGGGCGTAAAGCGACAGGTCATCGCCGGCAGAACCGATTTCTACGAAGCCTGCGCACAGGGTATCTTCTGCAATCTGGGTGAAGGCGAGACGGATTTCCACGGCGTTCGCGACCTGCTGGTGGAGTCGGCGTTTGAGGGGTGGTGCACTGTCGAACAGGACTGTGATCCGACGGGCGAAACGTCACCGATTGCCGACGCCACAGCGAACCGCAACTTTCTGAAAAATATCGGCTTTCATTGAGGTTAGGCCATGGCCAAATTGAATTGGGGCATGATCGGCGGCGGCGAGGGCAGCCAGATCGGACCGGCCCACAGGATCAGCGCCGGTCTTGACGGACTGTTCACGCTGGCGGCGGGCGCTTTGGATGCGAACGCCGAACGGGGCAAGGCTTATGCGCGACGCCTGGGCATTGCGGAGGACCGTGCCTATGGCAACTGGCGGGAGATGGTCGAAGGGGAAACCGGTCGCGACGACCGCCTCGACCTGGTGACGGTCGCAACGCCAAACGCAACGCACTATGAGATCACCAAGGCCTTTCTCGAGAACGGTTTTCATGTGCTGTGCGAAAAGCCGATGACCATGAACGCGCAGGAGGCGCAGGACATTGTGGCGACGGCTGAACGAGTCGGCCGGATCTGCGCCGTCAACTACGGCTATACCGGCTATCCGATGGTGCGGCACATGCGGGCGATGGTGGCGCGCGGCGACCTCGGCGCCATCCGCATGATCAAGGCCGAGTTCTCGCATGGCTTTCACGCAGACGCCGACGACGCCGACAACCCAAGGATCCGCTGGCGTTACGATCCGGCGCAGATCGGTCCCTCCGCGCAATTTGCCGACTGCGGTATCCACGCACTCAACATGGCGAGCTTTGTCGCCGGCCAGGAGGCGATGCACCTGTCGGCGGATTTCGTTTCCACCATCGCCAGTCGCCAGCTCGAGGACGACGCGATGATCAATGTGCGCATGGACGGTGGCGCCGTGTTGCGGTTATGGACCAGCTCGATCGCGGTCGGGCGGATGCACGGACTGACCTTGCAGGTATTCGGTGAACGGGGCGGCTTGCGTTGGGAGCAGCAGTGGCCGGATCAACTGTACTGGACGACGGTCGGTGGCCGCACCCAGATCATCGAGCGCGGCGAACCGAACCTGTCGTCAGAAGCCGACCGCGCCACGCGGGTTACCATTGGGCACGCCGAGGGCATGCCACTGGCCTTTGCCAATATTTATCTGGATTTGTCGGAGGCCATCCTGGCGACACGGGAGGGGCGCGAGCCCCATGCCGCAACGCTCTATCCGACGGCCGTCGACGGGCTGAGGTCGATGGCGGCGATCGAGGCCGCCGTTGAATCGGCCCGGTCGGATGGGGTTTGGGTCGACGCCCGGCCGGTTTCGCTACGGTAGCGGCCGAAGCGTGCCGCGCTCGGTGATCGAGCAGGGGAAAAGCCGGGTTTCGGGTGTGCGTTGCGGGTCGTCGACCATGGCCGTCACCAGTTCGACCGAGCTCAGAATGATGTCGCGAACCGGCTGGCGTATGGTCGTCAGGTCGTAGGCCGACCAACCGGCCATGTCCATATCGTTGAAACCGAGAAAGCCGATGTCACGCGGGACCGTCAGTCCGGCGGCACGGGCAGCATCAAGGGCGCCCATGCAAATCAGGTCGTCACCGCAGAACACGGCTTCGACCTTCTTGCGGTCGAGCAACGCCACCATTGCCTTTTTCCCGGCGGAATAGGTGTAGTTTTCGGCGAATGAGACGTCGGCGGCTTCGACGCCGCGCTCCTTCAGCCGCCTTACGAAGCCGGTCATTCTGTCCTGCGTGGAGGTTGCCGATTGCGGACCACCGAGCAGCGCCACCGTTTTGTAACCGCGGTCGAGAAGCGATTGTGCAGCCATCTCGCCGCAGCGCTGATTGTCGATGCCGACGACATGCGCCTGCGACAGTGTGTCGAACTTTCCGAAGGCATGGACCACCGGAATGCCGGCTTTTCGGAAGGCGCTCGGGAACGATGGCGGCAGGGTGGACGTGGCAACGATGACGCCGTCGACGCGATACTGGCGCAGCATGTGCAACGACTTCAGCGGATCGGTTTCGGTTGTCAGGTTGACCAGCAGAGGTCGGAAGCCGCGCTCCTGCAAGGCCGCCGTGTAAAGGTCGAAGACTTCAAGAAAGATCGGGTTCTGGAAATTGTTGGCGACCAATCCGATTAGCTTGGTGCGATTGGTGGCTAGACTGCGAGCGATGAGGCTTGGCTGATATCCGAGATCCCGCGCCGCCTTCTCGACCTTTCTGCGAGTTTTTTCGGAAACACTGGCGCCCTCCGTGAAGGTGCGGGAAACCGCGGACCGGGAAACCCCGGCGCGTTCCGCAACTTCCTTCAATGTGACGGTCAATGGATCTCTCCCTCGCGGCGGCCGGCCGAATGGCGCACCCGCTTCGCACATCACTCCCACACAAAACAGGGTAATTCATCCGGGAGATTTTGCAACCGGTTGCAAAATGTGCTGAAATTTGATTTAGTGTGAGGGGGATGGCCCGACCGGGTTTATCTGCAGATTTGTGACTAGCGGAGGAATGTAACTCATGAAAGCGTTCAAGAAAGTCCTGTTGGCATGCGCGTTTGCGGCAGGCTCGGTGATGGGTCTGTCCGGCGTTGCAAGCGCTGAGGGCGAGCGGATCATTCTGGTCAGCCACGCTCCCGATTCCGATTCCTGGTGGAACACAATCAAAAACGGCCTGGCGCTAGCCGGTGAGCAGGTGGGCGCCAACGTCGAATACCGCAATCCGCCGACCGGTGACATTGCCGACATGGCGCGCATCATCGAACAATCGGCAGCCTCCAATCCGGATGGCTTGATCACGACTCTGGCCGATCCGGACGTATTGAGCGGCCCGATCCAGAACGCGGTTGCCAAGGGCATCCCGGTGATCATCATCAACTCGGGTACGCCGGAACAGGCGGCCGAAGTGGGCGCGCTTATGTATATCGGCCAGCCAGAATATGATGCCGGTCTTGCAGCCGGCATGCGGGCCAAGCGCGATGGCGTCGGCTCCTTCCTGTGTGTCAACCACGTGGTGTCGAACCCGGTTGTCGGCGAACGTTGCCGCGGCTTTGCTGACGGTCTCGGCGTGGATCTCGGCAGTTCGATGATCGACTCGGGCCAGGACCCGGCCGAAATCAAGAACAAGGTGAAAGCTTACCTGTCGGCCAATCCGGAAACCGACGCCGTGCTGACACTCGGACCGACGTCGGCCGACCCGACGATCGAGGCGCTGAAGGAAAACGGCATGGCCGGTGACATCTATTTCGGCACGTTCGACCTGGGCACGGAAATCGTCAAAGGCATCAAGGATGGCACGATCCGGTGGGGCATCGACCAGCAGCCCTTCCTCCAGGCCTATCTTCCGGTGATCGTCCTGGCCAACTACAACCGCTATGGCGTTCTGCCGGGCAACAACATCAACTCGGGCCCGGGCTTTGTGACCAAGGACGCGCTGGGCATGGTTGAAAAGCACGCCGGCGAATACCGCTAGGCTGACGAATGGACGGGCCGCTGCCTGTGTGGCTGCGGCCCGGTAACCCGGCTGGAGAAGCGCCGGGCAAGCGGCACGCCGCGCGAATGACGGCGGTGCGTTTCGCGAGGAGGAGCGGCCGGAATCGGGGCCGCATTCGAACAGATCAGGACTGAGAAGCGCCGGTCGTGAAAACCGGTGCGAGCAGGGAGGGAATCATGTCCCAGGCCGAGACCAAGGATGCCGCGTCGCCGCAAGCCGACGAACGTATCCGCGAAATGTCGCCGCTGCGCAAGGCGCTGGTGCGACCGGAACTCGGGTCGATATGCGGGGTGATCCTCGTATTCATCTTCTTTTTGTTCATCGCCCGCGATTCGGGAATGTTCTCCGCCGAGGGAATCATGAACTGGTCGGTGGTGTCCGGACAGTTTGCGATTATTGCGGTGGGCGCCTGCCTGCTGATGATCGCCGGCGAATTCGACCTGTCCGTCGGCTCGATGATCGGCTTTTCGGGCATCGTGATCGCCCTGTTTTCCGTCACGCTCGGCTATCCGATGTGGATGGCCATCCTGATCGCATTTGCCATCGCGCTTTGTATCGGCTGGCTCAACGGTTTCCTGGTGATACGCACAGGATTACCGTCCTTTATCGTAACGCTGGCTTTTCTCTACATTCTCCGCGGATTTACGATCTACATCCCCATCGCCACGACAAACAAGACGATCATTGGTGGCCTGAAGGACGCAGCGGAAGGGGACTGGCTGGCGGCGATGTTCGGCGGCAAGGTCCTCAAAGGGTTTTTCGTTTGGCTCGCCGATATCGGGTTGATCGATACATTCGTTGCCGGCAACCGGGCGGGCGAGCCCGTGGTCGACGGCATCCCGATGCTGTTGGTATGGGCGATCGTGCTGATCATCTTCGGACATGTTCTGCTGACGCGAACGCGCTTCGGCAACTGGATCTATGCGGCTGGCGGTGACGCGCAGGCGGCACGCTATACCGGTGTACCGGTCAATCGGGTCAAGATCCTGATGTTCATGTTCACCGCCTTCTGCGCCACGGTATTTGCCACCTGCCAGGTGATCGAATTCGGATCGGCAGCGGCCGACCGTGGGCAGTTGAAGGAGTTCGAAGCGATTATCTCGGTGGTCATCGGGGGTGCGCTGCTGACCGGCGGCTACGGCTCGGTGATCGGCGCAGCGCTTGGCGCGCTGATCTTCGGCGTTGTGCAGCAGGGCCTGTTTTTCGCCGGCGTCGAGAGTTCGCTGTTCCGCGTTTTTCTGGGTGTCATCCTGCTGCTTGCGGTGATCCTCAACACGTACATCCGTCGCATGATCACCGGGGAGCGCTGATATGAGCACGCCACTGATCGAATTGAAAAACATCGAGAAGCACTTCGGCTCCGTGATCGCGCTAAACGGCGTGTCGGTTTCCGTCAACCCCGGCGAATGCCACTGCCTGCTTGGCGACAACGGGGCCGGCAAATCGACTTTCATCAAGACGATGGCCGGGGTTCATAAGCCGACAAAAGGCCAGATCTTCGTCGACGGCAAGGAAACCGTCTTCAACACGGCGCGCGATGCCATCGACGCCGGGATCGCCACGGTCTACCAGGACCTTGCGATGATCCCGCTGATGTCGGTGACGCGCAATTTCTGGATGGGGCGGGAGCCGCTGCGGCAGGTCGGTCCGTTGAAGTTCATCGATTTCGACAAGGCCAACCGTGTGTCGATGGAGGAAATGGCGAAGATGGGCATCCATCTGCGGGAACCGGACCAGGCGGTGGGTACCCTGTCAGGCGGGGAGCGCCAGACCGTAGCGATTTCCAGAGCCGTTTACTTTGGTGCACGGGTGCTGATTCTTGACGAGCCGACCTCGGCGCTCGGCGTCCGGCAGACGTCGAACGTCCTGGCGACCATCGACAAGGTGCGCAAGGCGGGCATCGGGGTCGTGTTTATCTCACACAATGTGCGCCATGCGATGGCGGTAGGCGACCGATTCACGGTGCTCAACCGCGGTCAGACACTCGGCACCGCCGTGCGCGGTGAGATCGAGGCCGATGAACTGCAGGACCTGATGGCCGGCGGAAAGGAACTTGCGACACTCGAGGGGTCGCTCGGCGGAACCGTCTGACGGACTGTCTCACATCGGGTAGGGCGCTTTCACCAGACCGTTTTCGGTGACCTCGGACAGCGCGAGGGTCTGGTCGAGGTGCCCCGCCCGCCAGGACAACAGCTTTTCTGCGTAGTCGACGCGGATCTGCAGGTAATCCGGATCATTTGCCACATTGCGAAGCTCCGCCGGGTCAGATTCAAGATCGAAAAGCAGCGGCGGCAGGCCGGCGAAATGCACGTATTTGAACGCGGTATCGCGGATCACCGCGAGATTGCACAGGGTCGAGGGCAGGCTGAAATGGCCCTCGGCCCGTCCCTTTGGTATGCCGCGAAAATCGAATTCCCAATGGGCGGCATTGCGCCAGTCCGGCGCCTCGCTGCCGTGCATCAGCGGTACAAGCGAGCGGCCATCGATGCCGTTTGTCGGTTCAAGCTGCATCAGATCGAGTAGGGTCGGGAACACGTCACTCGCCTCGGTGAACCGATCAACCGTCTGCCCCCGGACCAACTCGGCTGACCTGGGATGGCGAATGATCAGCGGAATATGATAGCTGGCGTCGAAATAGCCGCCCTTGCCCAATATCCAGTGGTCGCCCATCATTTCTCCGTGGTCCGAGGTCAGCACGATGACCGTTTTGTCCCAAAGTGCGGCGGCCTTCAGGGCCGAAAAGAGACGGCCCAGTTGTGAGTCGACCTCCGAGATCATGCCGTAGTAGATGGCGCGCAACTGCCGGAAATCGGCCGAATCCCATTCGCGAATCCGACCCTTTGCGCCCGGGTAGAAGTCCGACTTCTTGAGCCGCTTCAATCGGTAAGCCATGAACGGGTGTTGTGCTGCCTCGGCCTTGCGCGTGTCATGACGAACCAAGTCCGGTCCGTCTTCCGGATCGTACATGGTGTTGAAAGGTTCGGGCACGATGAACGGCGGGTGCGGGCGCAAGAACGAAATGTGGGCGAACCAGGGGCGGATTTGTTCGCTCATCCACCGCAGGAAGCCGTCGGTCAGAAACGCTGTCTGGGTTTCATCGCGGTCATAGTGCGGTGGACGATTGCTGATCTCCCCGGCTTCACCACCCTGCGGCAGGTGGGCGTTTTGCTCGTTGACATCGCTGTGGCCACGCGATTTCAACCATGAAAGCCACGGCCGCTCGTGTTCAGGCAGCAGCGTGCGCGCGGTGAAACCGGGAAGCTCGCTCTCGAAGGTCGCCAGGTGCGGGTCGTTGGCGTGCGTCTTGCGCGGGTCGACGGTGACGTCGGTATAACCGAACAGGGTCGGATCGTAACCGCCACGCCGGGCGGCCCGGGCGATGTTATCGAATCTGTCGTCCAGCGGGGCACCGTTGCGGACCACGCGATTGTTCATCTGGTAGAGCCCGGTATAAAGGCAGGCGCGCGCCGGACCACACGGTGCGGCGCCCGCGTAGTGACGTCGAAACAGCGTACCTTCCTGTGCCAGCGCGTCGATATGGGGTGTGCGTACAACCGGATGACCCATGGCACCAAGGCAATCGCCGCGCCACTGATCGGCCGAAACAATCAGGAAATTGAGTTTCGATGACATTGCGGTGTGTCCCCGTAATCCAGGCGGTCACGCTTACTGTCACGTCTGAAACAAAAACTCAGTGCACGGTCCGCAACCCGGCTTTCCAATCACATTGTTTGTCATCAGCCTGCAACAGGAAAACGACAGTCTTGCGGTCACGCCGACGAGGACGAAACATGAAGCTTATTCATATTTCAGATATCCATATAAATGCGCGTCCGATCCTGGATGCTGATCCGACCGAGAATTTCGCCAAATGTCTTGCCCATGTGGAGAACTATCATATGGACGCGGAGCGCGTCGTGATAACCGGCGACCTGACGCATCACGGGTATGAAGACAGCTATCTGACGCTCAAACGATTGCTCGAAGAGTGCCGCTTGCAGGGGGCTTTGGAGCCGCGGTTGCTGATCGGCAATCACGACGATCGGGCAACGTTTCGGGATGTCTTCGATGCGGTTCCAACAGACAAGAACGACTTCGTGCAATGGTCCGAGCCGACACCGATGGGCCGATTTGTCTATTTGGACACCAACGAGCCTGGGACCCATGCCGGGCATTATTGCGAAGGACGCCGCTTGTGGCTCGATGCCGTGCTCGCTCAGGCCCGTCAGGATGGCGAATCCGTCTGGCTTTTCCTGCACCACAATCCGATCCGCGTGCATGTCGCCAATGCCGATATCATCGGCATTGTGCAGGAGGCCGAATTCGTGGCCATCCTGTCAGAATATGCTGATATCATCCGCCATATCTTTTTCGGGCATTGCCATTTCACACTGAGTGGATCCGTCGCGGGCATTCCCTATTCGGCGCCGCGATCGACCAATCATCCCCTGTGGCCGGAATTCTCCGGTGACCGGGATGTCATGGCCTATGGCGATCTCGATCCCAACTACAATGTCTGTTTTCTGTCGGAGAACGGTGTCGTCGTGCATTCGATCGATTTCTTGCAGGACGACAGGCTCAACTGGTTGCGGTTGGATGACAGCGGCTGGCTCGCCGACGGCGCCCTGACCGGGTGAATGTTTTCGACCGGATTCCGCTCCCGGCTGTTGAGCGTCGCTGCGGCGTGCAGCCCGGCAGGGAATTCTGACAGCTAAAACCGCAAATCCAGTTGCCGCTATTTTGGGCTCGTGGCAATTCTGCTGATTTGTTGTGCATTGCGCAACACCTTCGCATGTGCAAAAAATCGCCCATGGGTCCCGATCCACTGTCCATATTGGTTATCGACGAAGACACGGTACGCGCTTCAATTATTGAGGCCGGTCTGCGTGAAGCGGGCCATGACCGGGTCACCGTTTGCAGCGATGTTACAGGTATCGCGAAGCGGATCGCCGACATCGAGCCGGATGTGATCGTGATCGATCTGGAGAATCCCAATCGCGATATGCTGGAGAGTTTTTTCGCGCTGTCGCGGGCGATCAAGCGGCCAATCGCCATGTTTGTGGGGCACTCCGACCGCGACTCGATGGAGGCGGCGATCGACGCGGGCGTTTCAGCCTATGTGGTTGACGGCCTGCGGCAGGAACGGATCAAGCCGATCCTCGACATGGCGATTACGCGCTTCAATGCCTACGCCCGTTTGTCGCGTGAACTGGAGGATGCGCGGCACGAACTGGCTGGCCGCAAGCTGATCGAACGCGCCAAGGGTATCCTGATGCGGACGCGTGGCCTTTCGGAGGATCAGGCCTATGGACTGTTGAGAACAACGGCGATGAACCAGAACCGCAAGATCGCTGACATCGCACAGAGTCTGATCACCGCCGCCGGTTTGCTGGAAGGATGACGCACGATGCCTGATACCATCACGGCCGGTTTTCTGCCGCTGACAGACAGCGCCATTCTGGTGGCGGCGCGGGAGTGCGGATTCGCAGAACAGGAAGGGGTGATGCTCAACCTGATCCGCGAGACCTCCTGGGCCAACATTCGCGATCGCATGGCCGTCGGACATTTTGAGGCCGCGCATATGCTGGCCCCGATGCCGGTTGCGTCCAATCTCGGAATGACCCCGCTGGACCTGCCATTGATCGCACCGTTTGCGCTCGGATTGGGCGGCAATGCGGTGACGGTCAGTCTCACCTTATGGCGCGAGATGCTGGCCTCGGGCGCCGGCGACGTGCGCGACCCGGGCACTGTTGGCAAGGCGCTTCATCGTGTGGTGTGCGAACGCGATGCCAAGGGACACAAACCGCTGCAGTTCGCCGTCGTTCACCCGCATTCCGGCCACAACTTCGACCTTCGATACTGGCTCGCCGCATGCGGTATCAATCCACAGCGCGATGTCGAAATCGTCATTGTACCGCCACCCCTGATGGCGGATGCGTTGGCGTCCGGTCAGATCGACGGCTTTTGTGTCGGGGAGCCCTGGAACTCGGTGGCCGTCGCGGCCGGACACGGGCGTATCGTTACCGTCAAGGCTGCGATTTGGAAGTATGGTCCGGAGAAGGTGCTGGGAGTGCGGGCCGATTGGGCACAGTCCTGTCCGGAACCACTGGCGCGGCTGCTGCGTGCCCTCTATCGTGCGGCACTATGGTGCGGGTCGTCGTCCAACCTGCAAGTGCTGGCGGAAATCCTGTCTGGCCCAGCCTACCTCGATCTGCCCAAGCAACTGATCGCAAGGGCCCTGACCGGCCGCCTGGCCGTCGACAAACATGCGTTTGCCAATGTCGACGATTTTTTCACGCCCTGCGATCGGTTGGCGACATTTCCGTGGCCTAGCCACGCACTCTGGTTCTACAGCCAGATGGTGCGATGGCAGCAGATCGCCTATGACCCATCGCAGGTTGCCATTGTGCGGTCGAGTTATCGTCCGGACCTTTATCGATCGGCGCTCGAGCCGATCGGTGCCCCGGTACCGGACGACGATCTGAAAACGGAAGGCACGATTGCCGAAGAGGCATCGCCCGGATCCGGCGGCTTCTTTGACGGCGAGGTTTTCGACCCAGCGGATATCGAGGGCTATCTGGAACGCCAGAATCGGCAGTGACTTTTCGTTGGGCGGCATATTGCGCTGCACAAAGATTGGGCGTCCGGGTTGAATTCTGATCACACTTAGCGACGCCACTCTGGCGGCGTAAATGCGTCCATTCTTTCAAGCAATTGAATTTTATTGATTTTTGTCTGCGATGAGAGTTTGGCACGCGGCTTGCCTTACTTAGGGCAGGTCCAGAGGGGACCACTACAAGGCGTCCAACGAAGGGCGCCACGGCACTGTCGCCAGGCGGATATGCGCACAACGGAAACATCCGGGCGCATCTCCGCCTGGCTTTTTTTGTTCAATCGAAACCGTGCGCGCCGTCTGCCGCGCGCATCGTCGGAGAAAAACATGACGGACAAAGCACCATTGACCCTTAGGCGGTTGCTGCTCGGAGGCGGCGTGACATTAGCTGTCGCCTTGGGCATGCAATCCGCCTCGGCCGAGATGCTGGATGTTGAAAAGGACGAGCTGAAATTCGGCTTCATCAAGCTGACGGACATGGCCCCGTTGGCGGTGGCCAAGGAACTCGGATATTTCGAGGACGAGGGCCTTTATGTGACGCTCGAGCCGCAGGCGAACTGGAAAGTTCTGCTCGACCGGGTCATCACCGGGGAACTCGACGGAGCCCATATGCTGGCGGGGCAGCCGTTGGCAGCGACAATCGGTTACGGAACCGAGGCCCATATCGTGACGCCCTTTTCCATGGACCTGAACGGCAACGGCATCACGGTGTCCAACGACATCTGGGCAATGATGAAGCCGCACATTCCGATGGATGAGGACGGGCGCCCGATACACCCGATCAAGGCCGACGCGCTGAAGCCGGTGGTCGAGGCCTTCAAGGACGAGGGAAAGCCATTCAACATGGGTATGGTTTTCCCGGTCTCGACGCACAACTACGAACTGCGTTACTGGCTGGCGTCGGGCGGTATCCACCCGGGTTACTACTCGCCGACCGATGTGTCGGGGCAGATCCAGGCGGATGCACTGCTGTCGGTCACCCCGCCGCCGCAGATGCCGGCGACGCTCGAGGCGGGCACCATCCACGGCTACTGCGTGGGCGAGCCATGGAACCAGCAGGCGGTTTTCAAAGGCATCGGCGTGCCGGTGATCACCGACTACGAGATCTGGAAGAACAATCCCGAAAAGGTCTTCGGCCTGACCAAGACGTTTACGGAAGAAAACCCCAACACGACGCTGGCCATCACCAAGGCGTTGATCCGTGCCGCCAAGTGGCTGGACGAAGATGACAACGCCAATCGGCCAGAGGCGGTCGAGATCCTGGCGCGATCGGAATATGTCGGTGCCGACTACGAGGTGATCGCCAACTCGATGACCGGAACGTTCGAATACGAAAAGGGCGACAAGCGCGCCGTGCCGGACTTCAACGTCTTCTACCGCTACTACGCCACGTATCCGTTTTATTCCGATGCCATCTGGTACCTGACGCAAATGCGCCGTTGGGGGCAGATCGCCGAACATAAGGACGACGACTGGTACCACGAGGTGGCGAAAACGGTTTATCGGCCGGACATCTATCTCAAAGCAGCACGCTACCTGGTGGAGGAAGGTCATGTCGCCGAGGCGGACTTTCCCTGGGATACCGATGGATACCGTCCACCGACGTCGGATTTCCTTGACGGCCTGACCTATGACGGTCGGACGCCCAACGCCTACATCGACGGCTTTTCCATCGGGCTGAAAACCGGGCAGCAAATCGAAAGCAACAGCGTGGTCGGTGGCTGAAGCCGCTGACGCCGCGGTCGGCAACGATCCGGCCGCGGCAACCCCTTCTGTGATCAAGCTTTGAGGATCCTGACCATGGCAAACGCCAGCGACACGCTCGACCCATCATCCGAGAACCCCCGGCGCGAAAGGGTATTCTCCGCCATCAACCGGGCCAGCGGGTGGCTCGACGCGCTCGGCCTCACTTTCATGGTGCCGCTTCTGAAAATCGCCGCCGGCGACAATCCGCGCGAACAGTTTTCGGAACTCAGGCAGCTGCTGTTGTTTCCACTGCTTGGAATCGGCCTCTTTCTCGCTGCCTGGGGCGTGCTGGCGCCGCAGGTTCAAACATCTCTGGGGGCCATTCCCGGGCCCGCACAGGTCTACGAGCAGGCTGTCAACCTGCTGGAGGATCATCGCGCCGAACGGCAGAAGGCGGTTGCCTTCTACGAACGGCAGGAGGTGCGCAACGCCAAACTGATCGCAGAGGGCAAGGCCGACAAGGTCAAGCACCGCAAATACACCGGCAAGCCGACCTATCTCGACCAGATCGTCACATCGCTGTTCACCGTTGGACTCGGATTTCTGATCGCCACGATCATTGCGGTACCGCTCGGCATTGCTTCAGGACTATCCAAGGCGGTCAACGGGGCAATCAATCCGCTGATCCAGATCTTCAAACCCGTCTCGCCTCTGGCCTGGCTGCCGATCGTCACCATGGTCGTCTCGGCGATGTACCTCAACCCCTCCGATCTGTTGCCCAAATCAATGGTCATCTCCGCCGTGACGGTCACACTCTGCTCGCTGTGGCCGACCCTGATCAACACGGCACTTGGCGTCTCCTCGGTGGACAAGGACCTGATGAATGTCGGCCGCGTCCTGCAGCTGTCGACGGCCAAAACGGTGACCAAGCTGGTGCTTCCCTCCGCTTTGCCGCTGATTTTCACCGGCTTGCGCCTGTCGCTGGGCGTCGGATGGATGGTGCTGATCGCGGCGGAAATGCTGGCGCAGAACCCGGGACTCGGCAAATTCGTCTGGGACGAGTTCCAGAACGGCTCGTCGCAGTCGTTAGCGAAAATCATGGTGGCGGTACTGACGATCGGGCTGATCGGCTTCATGCTGGACCGTCTGATGTATGCGCTGCAGCGCGCCTTCACCTTCTCGGCGAACCGGTGAGGGCAGGTCGATGACGATTTTGGAAATCACCGACCTGTCGAAACACTATGGTGAAGACCGCAGCCGCACCGAGGTGCTGTCGGATGTCAATCTGAAGGTGGCGGAGGGCGAGTTTATCGCGATTGTCGGATTTTCCGGATCCGGCAAGACGACGCTGATTTCCGCCATGGCGGGGCTCATCGCGCCTGACAGGGGCGGCGTCATCTTTCGCGGCAAGGAAGTCACCGGTCCCGGACCCGAACGGGGCGTCGTCTTCCAGTCCTATTCCCTGATGCCCTGGCTGTCGGTGGTCGGCAATGTATCGCTTGCGGTCGACAGCGTCTTCAAAGGCAAGCCAAGAGCGGAGCGCGCTGCGATCGTCGACACTTACATCACGATGGTCGGCCTCGACCACGCACGCGATCGGCGGCCCGCCGAACTCTCCGGCGGCATGCGGCAACGGGTTGCCGTGGCCCGCGCGCTGGCGATGCGTCCCGAGGTCCTGTTGATGGATGAGCCCCTGTCGGCCCTCGACGCGTTGACACGCTCGAAACTCCAGGATGAGTTCGCTCATATTTCACAGGTCGAACGCAAGACCATCGTACTGGTGACCAATGACGTCGACGAGGCGTTGCTGCTGGCCGACCGGATCATTCCGCTGACGCCCGGCCCGAACGCCACGCTCGGCCGGGAGTTCCGTGTCGATCTGCAACGGCCGCGCGACCGGGCGGCGCTGAACCAGTCCGACATCTATATCCGCCTGCGCGCTGAGATCACCGACTACCTTCTGACCATGGGCGCGGAGCGCGGCGCCGACCTGCAGACCGATATCCAGTTACCGAACGTCGTGCCGATTACCCGCGAGCCGCTTCCGGAGGCTTACGTGCAGGCCGCGTCGAGCCCGCGCGAGGATCGCTATGTCGACTTCGGTGATGTTGCGAAGGTCTATCCGACTCCGAAAGGACCGTTGACGGTGGTGGACGGGTTCGACCTCAAACTGAACAAGGGGGAGTTCGTCACCCTGATCGGTCACTCCGGTTGCGGCAAATCGACGGTGCTGTCGATGGTGGCCGGGCTCAACAGGATCAGTCGCGGCGCCATCGTCCTTGACGGCAAGCACGTCACGGATGCCGGTCCGGATCGTGCCGTCGTGTTCCAGTCGCCGTCGCTGATGCCATGGCTGACGGCCTACGACAATGTGGCCTTGGGCGCCGACCAGGTCTACCCCCATGCGTCGGCGGCCGAACGGCGCGACATCGTCGAGTACTACCTTGCACGGGTCGGTCTGGCCGATGCGATGCAAAAACCAGCCGCCGATCTGTCCAACGGCATGAAGCAACGGGTCGGCATCGCCCGGGCTTTCGCCCTGTCTCCGAAGCTGCTGCTGCTCGACGAGCCGTTCGGGATGCTCGATTCCCTGACCCGCTGGGAATTGCAGGACGTCCTGATGGACATCTGGTCGCGCACGCGGGTGACGGCCATTTGCGTGACGCATGACGTCGACGAGGCAATCCTGCTCGCCGACCGCGTCGTGATGATGTCGAACGGTCCCAATGCCCGCATCGGGAACATCATGGAAGTGGACCTGCCGCGCCCCCGGTCGCGCAAGCAACTGTTGGCGCATCCCGACTACTACGCCTATCGGGAGGCGTTGCTCGAATTCCTCGAAGCCTATGAGGGCGGCGCCAACCCGCCTCCGGAGTTGCTGGAGTCGATACGTCGGAAACGGGAAACACGGACCCCTCCCAGGGGTCATGTCGAGGCTGCGGAGTGAGTGCCATGTCGGAAAAAAGCAGACTTGTGATTATCGGCAACGGCATGGCGCCCGGGCGCATGCTTGAGCACCTTTTTGACGCGGCACCGGACCGCTTCGACGTGACGATCTTCAACGCCGAACCGCGTGTCAACTACAACCGGCTAATGCTGTCGCCGGTGCTGTCGGGTGAAAAACGTTACGAGGAGATCATCACCCACGCCGACGACTGGTATGCCGAACGGGGCATCGTTTTGCACAAGGCGTCTCCGGTCACCGAGATCGATCGCGATGCAAAGACCGTGACCTCATCCAACGGACTGTCGGCGGCGTACGATTCGCTGGTATTGGCAACCGGATCGGGTCCGGTGATCATCCCGCTGCCCGGACATGACCTTGATGGCGTTCTGACCTATCGCGACCTGGATGATGTTGACCGCATGCTGGCGGCCGCAAAGCAGGGCGGTCGCGCTGTGGTCATCGGCGGCGGGTTGCTCGGTCTGGAAGCCGCGGCCGGTCTCAAGGCGCGCGGTATGGAGGTCACGGTCCTGCACCTCATGCCGACGCTGATGGAGCGGCAGCTGGACCCGGCAGCGGGTTACCTGCTTGAAACGGCGCTTGCCGACCGCGGCATCGACGTCATTACCAAGGCCAACACCCGAGAGATCGTCGGGCACGAGGGTCGGGTGTCCGGTGTGATACTCGACGACGATACCCGCATCGACGCCGGTCTGGTGGTGATGGCGGTCGGTATTCGTCCTTCCGCCATGCTGGCCAGGGAAGCCGGGCTCGAAGTCAATCGCGGTGTGGTTGTTTCGGACGATATGCGCACGTCGGATCCAAATATCTTCGCGCTTGGCGAGTGCGTCGAGCATAGGGGCAGCTGCTACGGGCTGGTGGCGCCGCTCTACGACATGGCGCGTGTCGTGGCCGACCGGCTGTGCGGTGGCAATGCCGCCTATGGCGGCTCGGCCACAGCCACCAAACTGAAGGTCACCGGCATCGATCTCTACTCCGCCGGCGATTTCGCCGATGGCGACGATCGTGAGGAGATCGTGCTGCGGGATGCGACGGCCGGCGTCTACAAGCGCCTGGTGCTGAAGGATGACCGGATTATCGGCGCGGTCCTCTATGGGGAAACGGCGGACGGCGCCTGGTTTTTCGATCTCCTGAAAAAGCAAACCGACGTCTCCGATATGCGAGAGACGCTGATTTTCGGTCAGGCCTATCAGGGAGGAACCCAGCTGGACCCTATGGCGGCCGTTGCAGCCTTGCCGGATGATGCGGAAATCTGCGGCTGCAACGGCGTTTGCAAATCGACCATTGTCGAGATCATTCAAGGAAAGAAACTGATGGATCTCGAGGCGGTGCGGGCGCATAGCAAAGCCTCGGCGTCGTGCGGCACTTGCACCGGGCTGGTCGAGCAACTGATGGTGCTGACCCTCGGCGACGCCTACAATCCGGCGGCGGTTCAGCCGATGTGCGCCTGTACCGATTTCGGGCATGACGATGTGCGCCGGTTGATCAAGGCCCGCGGCCTCAAGACGATCCATGCAGTGATGCAGGCGCTTGAATGGAAGACCTCCTGTGGTTGCGCCAAATGCCGGCCGGCCCTGAACTACTATCTGATTTGCGACTGGCCGGACGAATATGCCGACGACTATCAGTCCCGATTTGTCAACGAACGGGTGCACGCCAACATCCAGAAAGACGGTACGTATTCCGTTGTGCCGCGCATGTGGGGTGGAAACACATCAGCCGCCGAACTGCGGGCGATCGCTGATGTGGTCGACAAGTACAACATTCCGACCGTCAAGGTGACCGGCGGCCAGCGCATCGACATGCTTGGCATCAAGAAGCAGGATCTTCCCGATGTATGGGCCGATCTGGGCCGGGCCGGTTTTGTCTCGGGCCACGCCTATGCCAAGGGCCTGCGGACCGTAAAGACCTGCGTCGGCAGCGACTGGTGCCGTTTCGGCACGCAGGACTCGACGGGTCTGGGGATCCGCATTGAAAAGTTCATGTGGGGATCCTGGACGCCGGCCAAGGTCAAGATGGCGGTGTCCGGCTGCCCGCGCAATTGTGCCGAAGCGACCTGCAAGGATGTCGGTATCGTCTGCGTCGAGTCGGGCTTCGAAATCCACTTCGCCGGTGCAGCGGGTCTCGATATCAAGGGAACCGAGGTGTTGGGGCTCGTGCGCACCGAGGACGAGGCGCTCGAACACGTCGTCGCGCTGGTGCAGATGTATCGCGAGCAGGGCCGCTATCTCGAACGCATCTACAAATGGGCCCGCCGGGTTGGTTATGACGAGATCCGCCGGCAGATCCTGGAGCAACCGGATCGGCGCAAAGCCTATTTCGATCGCTTTGTGTTTTCCCAGCGCTTTGCGCAGGTCGATCCATGGTCGGAGCGTGCGGCCGGCAAGCACGGGCACGAGTTCAGCCCGATAGCCACTCTTCCACTGGAGGCCGCGCAATGAACGTCATGACTGCGCACTGGATCGCCATCGGCAGGCTGGAGGACATCCCGAAGCGCGGCGCGCGATGCGTGCGCAACGGTCCGATGACCATCGCGGTGTTTCGAACCGAGGATGACCGGGTGTTCGCGCTCGAGGACCGATGCCCGCATCGCAATGGACCTCTGAGCCAGGGAATCGTGCATGACGGTTGCGTGACCTGTCCGCTGCACAATTGGGTCATTTCGCTAGCCTCCGGTGCCGCACAGGGCGCGGACGAGGGAGCCACCAAAACCTTCCCTTGCCGCCTGGAGGGGGATCGGATCTTCATCAGCCTGTCACCCAACCAACCGGCGGGGCGATAGATGCTGAATCGTGCCCCGAGCCGGCCTGGACAACGCATTCGAACGACCTGCCCCTATTGCGGGGTCGGCTGCGGGGTGGTGGTCGAACGGCATGCGGACGGGCCCGTATCGATTGAAGGCGATCATGAGCATCCGGCGAATGCCGGCCACCTGTGCTCAAAGGGCTCGGCGCTCGGCGAAACGCTGGATCTCGACGGACGCCTCCTTTATCCGGAGATCAGCGGTCGGCGCGCCGGCTGGACGGAGGCGCTTGACCTGGTCAGCGACCGGTTCAAGCGCGCAATCGCCGAGCATGGTCCCGACGCGGTTGCCTTTTATGTCTCCGGGCAATTGCTGACCGAAGACTACTATGTCGCCAACAAGCTGATGAAGGGATTCATCGGCAGCGCCAATATCGATACGAATTCGCGCCTCTGCATGGCGTCCAGTGTTGCCGGTCACCGCCGCGCCTTTGGTGCTGACATGGTTCCGGGTCTTTATGCAGATCTTGAACAGGCCGATCTGGTGGTGCTGGTGGGGTCCAACCTGGCTTGGTGCCATCCGGTGCTTTACCGGCGCCTGCATCAGGCGAAAGCAGAGCGTCCGGATCTTAAAGTGGTGCTGATCGATCCTCGACGGACCATGACGGCCGACCTGGCAGATCTCCACCTGCCGATTGTGCCGGATGGCGACATAGCGTTATTTGCGGGACTGCTTAATGCGCTGGCTGATCGCGGTGTTGTCGATGAGACTTATGTCCGTTCCTTCACAAACGGATTCAAGACAGTACGTCAGACGGTTGCCGGACTTTCCGTCAACGCAGTGGCGCAAGCCACGGGGATCAGGCCTGCCGACATCGCCACCTTCTATGACTGGTTTGCCACGACCGACAAGACGGTCACGGTGTACAGCCAGGGCGTCAATCAATCCATCCGCGGCACAGATAAGGTCAACGCGATTATCAACTGCCATCTGGCGACAGGCCGCATCGGCAAGCCCGGCATGGGGCCGTTCTCGGTGACTGGACAGCCGAATGCCATGGGCGGCCGCGAGGTGGGTGGCCTGGCGAATATGCTGGCAGCCCACATGGACCTCGATAACCCGCAGCACCGCGATATCGTGCGCCGGTTCTGGAAAGCGCCGGCGGTTGCCGAATCCCCCGGGTTGAAGGCTGTCGACCTCTTCAGGGCCGTTGGCGACGGGCGCATCAAGGCGCTGTGGATCATGGCGACCAATCCGGTTGACAGCCTGCCGGACGCCGATGCCGTTCGCGCAGCGATTGAGGCTTGCCCGTTTGTCGTGGTGTCCGACGTTATGGCGCAGACCGACACCGTCCTGCATGCCGATGTGAAGCTGCCGTCCACCGCATGGGGTGAAAAGAATGGCACGGTGACCAACTCCGAACGCTGCATTTCCCGACAACGGGCCTTTCTGTCTCCGCCGGGCGAGGCCCGCCCCGACTGGTGGCAGCTGACGGAGGTTGCCCGGCGGATGGGTTTTGCGGATGCTTTCGCGTACGAGGATGTGTCCGCGATTTTTCGCGAGCACGCCGCTCTGTCCGCTTTCGAGAATGGCGGCACGCGCGATTTCGACATCGGCGCCTATGCTGCATTGTCACCGCGTGGTTACCGGGATTTTGAGCCGTCCTATTGGCCACAGCCGGCCGGGGAGAAGCGTGGGGCAAGCCGTTTCTTTGGGCAAGGCGGTTTTTATACAGCTGACGGTAAGGCGCGATTTGTGCCAACTCCGCCCGGTGCTCCACCCGCAGGGTCTACGGAGTTTCCCTTCATTCTCAACACCGGACGCGTTCGCGATCAGTGGCACACGATGACGCGCACGGCGAAGAGCCAGCGCCTCTCGTCGCACGTTGCCGAGCCTTTCGTGGAGATCCATCCACAGGATGCTACGAAACTGGGCATTGACGATGCCGAAATTGCCGAAGTCACGAGCAGCTTTGGACGGGCGTTGGTTCGCGTGCTGATCACGGAGCGCCAGCAGCAGGGATGCGTCTTCGTGCCCATCCACTGGACGGATCAGTTCGCGGCCAAGGGGCGTATCGGTGCACTTGTCCCGGCGGCAACGGATGCGGTCTCCGGCCAGCCGGCCGCCAAAGCCGTCGCGGTCAGCGTGCGGCGGTTCGAGGCGCAGCAATTCGGATTTGCCATCTGTACCCGGCGGCCACGGTTGCCGGACGTCGATTACTGGGCATTGGCCAAATGCCACGG
Source organism: Hoeflea sp. (assembly GCA_965249925.1). Lineage (GTDB taxonomy): Bacteria > Pseudomonadota > Alphaproteobacteria > Rhizobiales > Rhizobiaceae > Hoeflea_A. The sequence continues at coordinate 7,114,580 of OZ252260.1, read as the reverse complement.
AGGATGGCGTGTCGAGCTGGCGTTTGCCGCACCAGTGGATGATCCGCAAGCATTTGTCAGTTCGTTGTTCGGCGTGGACTCCGCAGCGCAATTGGATCTTTCGGCCTATCGCGACACGCACCGGGGCGATCACCGGCTGGCGCTTTACGACAATCGCCGGTTTTTGGGCAAACTGTACCTGTCGGCGCAGCCGGTGGCGGTCTCGCGGGCCTGGGCAATCGAACAGATGGTCAAGAAGCCGGTCGAGGCGAAGTCGCGTCACCACCTGATCGCCGGGCGGCCGGGCGTCGACCAACCGGATCCAGGGCCGATCGTCTGCGCTTGCCACGGTGTCGGCGCCAACGACATTGCGAGCTGTGTCGCCTCAGGCACTTTGACGGTCGATAAAGTGGGCGAAACACTTGGTGCCGGAACCAACTGCGGTTCCTGCCGGGCCGAGATTGGTCAGATCATCAATGAATATCGTCCCGCACCGGCTGAATGAACGGGTTCGACGGCGTCGGACCGAAGCTATCGGAGAACTGGCCACCCTGCCGGTGTTCCTGAAATTGCGCGGACGCAGGGTCGTCGTCGCCGGCGGCAGCGATGCCGCGGCGTGGAAGGTGGAGCTGGCGGCGGCGGCTGGCGCAACCGTCGACGTCTTCGCTCCCGTGGTCGGGGACGCTCTTCAGAGCTTGAATCAAGATACCGGTGCAGGCCGCTGTATCCGGATCAGAAACCGGCCGTGGAACAAAGGCGATTTGTCTGGCAGCGCCTTGGCCGTCGGGGACTTCGGTTGCGCGACCGCTGCAGCGGCATTTCGACAGGCCTGCCAGCGATCCGGTGTGCCGGTCAACGTTATCGATCAACCGGAGTTTTGTGACGTTCAGTTCGGCTCGATCGTCAATCGCGGACCAGTCGTCGTCGGCATCTCCACCGATGGTGCTGCCCCGATCCTCGGCCAGGCCATCCGACGTCGGATTGAGGCGTTGTTACCCGGATTTGTCGCCGAGTGGGCGGAGATCGCCGGACAGGTGCGCGCGCAGGTCAATCGAACGCTCGCCCCGGGCAAAGCCCGTCGCATCTTCTGGGAACGATTTGTCGATCGAACGTTTGCGGGACCGCCCGATGCGGCAAGCATTGAGACGGTTCTGCAGGATTGCCGTCATGTATCGCAGGACAAGACAATCGGGGCAGGTGGCGTGCTTCTGGTCGAGACACCTGGCGACGATGTCGAAGCCCTGACGATCGGGGCCGTCCGCGCCCTGCAACGCGCCGACATTTTACTGTTTTCAAGCGGCGTTCCGGCCGATGTTCTGGAGCTCGCACGGCGCGAAGCGACACGCCGCTTTTTGGGGCGCTCCTTACCAGCGCAGGATCTGCTTGGTTGGACTGCATCCGGCAAAACGGTGGTGCTGGCCGTGGTCAGCGGTCGCGAGACTTCTGAAACGAAGGATTGGTTGGTCGCCGCCGGAATCGAATTCACCCGGATCTAACGTTTTCACGCCAACCGCATTTCAGCAACGACTCGCCGCAACATGTCCGCGAAGGTCTCGGCGGCGGGGCTCAGATTAGTTTGCGCGCGGATGTTGAGGCCGACGGAACCGAGCGTGGATTCGGTATCGATCGGCAGGGCGACGAACTCGCCGCTGTCGATTTCGGTCGCCACGACACCCCGTGAGATGACCCAGATCGCGCGATAACGCCGAACGAAGGCGTGGCCGAACGAGTCGGACACCGTCTCGATTGCCTTGATGGGCTGTGAAATGCCCTGCTCTATAAACAGCCGATCGACAAAGGGGCGGATGATCGACTGGCGTGTCGGGACCAGAACCGGATAGTCGTTGAGCGCATCGACGGCAAAGCCGTCGCGGCGAGCCAGCGGATGACCGGCATGGACCGCAAAGATCACCTTGTCACGAAACAGCGGTTCGAAGACCAGCCCTTGCATGTTCTCAAGCGCCGGCAACCGGCCCATCACCAGGTCGAGTTCGCCGACCCGCAATTGGTCGAGCAGGACACGGTTTTCGCCAGTAACCACACTGAGCCGGTTTTGCAGTCCCGAGGCAAGGTAGCGGGCGACCGCGACGGGCAGGACGGTGGCGGATACCGTCGGCAGCGCGCCGAGACGGATCAACGGGCCTTCGGCAAGGCTCAGTTCAGCGAGCGCATTGATGCCGCCGCGGGCCGCCGCCAGACTGCTGCCCGCGTAGCGCAGGAACACCTCTCCATAGGACGAGATGCGAATGCCGCGGCCGTCCTTCTCGACCAGCGGTTTGCCGCAAATCCCCTCCAGCTCCCGGATGGTGCGGGTCACCGCGGGCTGGGTCAGGTTCAGGTTTTCGGCCGCGCGGCTGACGCTCTTCTGGCGAGCCACCTCGACAAAGGTCTCCAGATGGCGGAGTTTCAGTCGACGCAGGATATTCATAACTATTCCGCTATCGTTTATTGCGTATCTTTCATTTTTCATCTCTATTTAAATATGCAAGCTTGCGCCTTGTCGAGTGATCCACCCCATGGGCGCGAGGACAGGCCGGGGTCCAGGGGTGTGCATCCGGAAGCCATGGAGCAAGCAATGACCAACGAGGCGGCGACATCGGCACGGCACATTCTGGGCATGGCCACGCGGCGGCGGGTGCTGGGCGATGGGCATGTAAACCGTGCGGAAGCCGGCAAGACCGACTTCGACGCGCCGTTCCAGGATCTGATCGTCGAAGCGGCGTGGGGTCATGTGTGGTCGCGGCCGACCTGGTCGGCGCGGGAGCGTTCGATCGTCACCATCGCGCTTTTGGCGGCACAGGGCCACGACGAGGAGGTCGCCATGCACATCCGGGCGACCGCCAATACGGGCGCCACGCGCGATGATATCTGCGAGGCTTTACTGCACGTTGCCGTCTACGCCGGTGTGCCAGCCGCCAATCATGCCATCAAAATCGCCAAAAAGACATTTGCCGAGATGGACCGGATGTCTGGAGAGGAGGTCGACAATGCGTACCTATCAGCCGGAAACCGGTGCCTTTTTTCCGCGGGACCGGCAATGGCAACCGAAAGCGTTCACACCCGACTACAAGACGAGCGTGACCCGATCGCCGCAAAAGGCCCTGCTGTCGCTGTCGAACGGCATCAGCGAAATCACCGGGCCGGTGTTCGGCCACGAGATGCTGGGCGAACTCGACAACGACCTGATCTACAACTTCGCCAAGCCCGGCGAAAGTGCCATCGGAGAGCGCATCATCGTCCATGGCCGGGTCCTTGACGAACGGGGTCGGAGCGTGCCCGGCGCGCTGGTTGAGTTCTGGCAGGCCAACGCCGCCGGTCGTTATCGCCACAAGAAGGAAGGCTATATGGCGCCGCTCGATCCGAATTTCGGTGGCTGCGGCCGGACCATTACCGATGACGACGGATACTATTATCTGCGGACTGTACGGCCCGGACCCTATCCCTGGCCCAACGGTGTCAATGACTGGCGACCGGCGCACATCCACTTTTCGCTATTTGGGAACGGTTTCGCACAAAGACTAATCACCCAGATGTATTTCGAAGGCGATCCGCTGATTCCGCTGTGTCCGATCGTCAACACCATCACCGACCCGGCCGCTATCGATCAGCTGATTGCACCGCTCGACATGGCCAACACCATCCCGATGGACGCGCGGGCCTTCAAGTTCGACATCGTTCTGCGCGGCCGCCGCTCGACACCTTTTGAAAACAGACCGGAGGGCAATTGATGACCCAGTCGCTCAATCTTCTGAAGGAAACTGCCTCCCAGACCGCCGGCCCCTACGTTCACATCGGTTGCGTGCCGAATTTCTGCGGCATCCCGGGCGTCTATGCCGAAGACCTCGGTGTCAGCATGGTCAACGACGAGACCAGGGGTGAGCGCATTTCCGTATCTGGCCGGGTGCTGGATGGCACGGGTTCGCCGTTGCGCGACGTGCTGCTGGAGATCTGGCAGGCAGATAGCGACGGCCTTTACAACAGCCCGTCGGAGGTCCGCGGCACGGCGGATCCGAATTTTGCCGGATGGGGACGCCAACCGTCCGACATGGAAACCGGAGAGTATCGGTTTGATACGATCAAGCCGGGCCGCGTGCCATTTGATGACGAGCGGCTGCAGGCGCCGCATATCAATTTCTGGATCGTGGCGCGGGGCATCAATCTGGGACTCAACACGCGCATGTACTTCGCCGATGAAGAGGCGGCCAACGCCGAGGATCCGGTGCTGACGCGCATCGAGCATCAAGTTCGCGTTCCGACGCTGCTGGCAGCGAAGCAGGGCGATGGCTATCGCTTTGACATCCGGCTGCAGGGTGAAAACGAAACCATTTTCTTCGATATCTAGGCGGACAGGAATGGCTGAGTTTGTTTCGCTTCAACAGGCGGTCGCCGATCATCTGCGTGACGGCGATACTGCCACATTCGAGGGATTTACTCATCTGATCCCCCATGCGGCGGCCCATGAGGCCATTCGACAGGGCAGACACGATCTGACCCTGGTCCGCATGACACCGGACGTCGTTTACGATCAGATGATCGGCATGGGGATGGTCCGGAAAATGATCTTTTCCTATGCGGGCAATCCGGGTGTCGGCCTGCTGCGACGCATGCGCGACGCGGTCGAGAACGGCTGGCCACAGCCAATCGAGCTGGAGGAACACAGCCATGCGGCCATGGCCAACGCCTATGAGGCCGGCGCCGCCGGGCTTCCGTGTGCCGTTTTTCGCGGTTACCTCGGCGCCGAACTCAAGCGGGTCAATGCAAACATCAAAAGCGTTACCTGCCCTTTCTCCGGTGAGGAACTTGCGGCGGTTCCGGCACTGCGTCCCGACGTCACATTCATTCACGCGTCGAAGGCCGACCGCAAGGGGAACGTGCTGATCGAGGGCATAATCGGCATACAGAAGGAAGCCGTGCTGGCAGCCCGCCGCTCGGTTGTGACGGTCGAAGAGGTCGTCGATAACCTTGAAGCGCATCCCAATATGACGGTCTTGCCGCATTGGACCGTATCGGCGGTCTGTGTGGTGCCCGGCGGTGCACACCCGTCCTATACACAGGGGTATTACCCCCGGGACAACGCCACGTATCTCGCCTGGGACAAGATTTCCGCCGATCGAGAGCGGTTTCGTGCCTGGATGCAGGAGCATGTTCTGGATCAGACGCCGGATATCTTTGCCGAACGCGTTGCGGCCCTGAGGAGCGCGTCATGAGCGACTTGGAATTTACTCCCGATGAAATGATGACCATCGCGGCGTCACGCGCGCTGAAGAACGATGATGTGTGCTTTGTCGGTATCGGCGCCCCGTCGGCAGCCTGCAACGTTGCCAGGCTGACGCATGCGCCGGATATCACGCTGATCTACGAGAGCGGTACGATTGGCACGGCGCCGGATGTGCTGCCGCTGTCGATCGGCGACGGAGAATTGTGCGACACGGCACTGACCACCGTATCGGTGCCGGAGATGTTTCGCTACTGGCTGCAGGGCGGCCGTATCACCATCGGTTTTCTCGGCGCGGCGCAGCTTGATCGCTTCGGCAATATCAACACGACCGTCATCGGCGATTATGCCACGCCGAAAACACGACTCCCCGGCGGCGGCGGTGCACCGGAAATCGCCTCCTCGGCGCGCGAGATCTACATCACCATGAAGCAATCTCTACGTGGCATGGTGGAAAAGATCGACTTCTTCACGTCCTTCGGACACGGTGAGGGGGGCGACCACCGCCGGCGACTGGGCATCGAAACCGCCGGACCCTCACTGTTGATCACGGATCTCGCCATATGGCGACCGGACCCAGAAACCAAGGAGTTCACTGTTGTCTCATTGCATCCCGGGGTGACACGCGAAGAGGTTCAGGCAACTTGTGGCTGGACGGTACGGTTTGCTGATAGTGTAGAGGAGACGCCGGCGCCGAACGAACTGGAACTCACAACGCTGCGTGATCTGAAGGCACGTACCGAAGCCGCTCACCGCGGCAGCACCTCGCAACAGCAGGAACGACAGTAAATGCCCGAAGCTTTCATTTGCGATTACATCCGTACCCCCATCGGCCGCTACGGCGGTAGTCTTTCGGCCGTCCGTGCCGACGATCTGGGTGCGGTGCCGCTGGCCGCGCTGAAGGAACGAAATCCGCAGCTCGACCTGCAGGCGATCGACGAGGTGCTGTTCGGCTGCGCCAACCAGGCGGGCGAGGACAACCGTAACGTCGCTCGCATGGCGCTGTTGCTCGCCGGTTATCCTGACACCGTGCCCGGCGCCACCATCAATCGGCTTTGCGGTTCGGGCATGGATGCGACGATCACGGCCGCGCGTGCCGTCAAATCCGGTGAGGCTGACCTGATTGTCTCCGGCGGGGTGGAATCGATGTCGCGTGCACCGCTGGTAATGCCGAAAGCCGAGACGGCTTTCTCACGCAACGCGGAAATCTACGACACCACGATCGGCTGGCGATTCGTCAATCGATTGATGAAATCGCAATATGGCGTCGATTCGATGCCGGAGACGGCGGAAAACGTCGCAGAGGACTTCAACGTTTCACGGGCCGATCAGGATGCTTTCGCCTTACGCTCGCAGGAGAAGGCCGCGGCTGCGCAGGCCAATGGCCGCCTGGCGCGGGAGATAACGCCGGTCACGATTCCCCAGCGTCGTGGCGATCCGGTGGTGGTCGATCGCGACGAACATCCGCGCCAGACATCACTCGAAAAGCTGGCGGCACTGTCGACACCGTTTCGCCAGGATGGATCGGTGACGGCAGGCAACGCGTCCGGAGTCAATGACGGCGCGGCGGCACTGATCGTGGCATCGGAAGCGGCCGTCGAACGCCACGGTCTACGGCCGATCGCGCGGATTCTTGGCGGTGCCACGGCAGGTGTCGCACCCCGCATTATGGGCTTCGGACCGGCCCCAGCCACCCGGAAACTGTGCGAAAAGCTGTCCCTCTCGCCGACCGACTTCGACGTCGTTGAATTGAACGAAGCCTTCGCCAGCCAGGGAATCGCCGTATTGCGTGATCTGGAAATCGCCGAAGACGCTGAATTCGTCAATCCGAACGGCGGCGCTATTGCGCTTGGTCATCCGCTGGGCATGTCGGGCGCCCGCATCGCCGGCTCGGCGGCGTTGGAGCTGTCACTGCGCGGCGACAAGCTGGCGCTGGCAACCATGTGCATCGGCGTTGGGCAGGGAATCGCGATTGCCATAGAGCGGGTTTGACAGCGCAACAGCTCGAGCGGGGTCCGTTGTCGGCGGCTTGCATGCGGTACCGCGTTACGGCTCAATTCCTGGCAAAGTACGCCTTGCCAGACGGTACCTCACCGTCGCGACGATCGTTCTCGATGGCTTCGAACAGCACGGGCAGTTGATTCTGCCATGAAGGCATCTGACCGGTTGTCGCCAAGGTCAATCGCTCGGTTCCGAGTGCAAAACCCAGACTGTCCGTGTCTTCGAGCAATGCTTCACCAATTTCGGTCCAGTCCTCGGACGGCGGGTATTGGGTGATCTGGCGGGGCGGGCCATCGCCGATCCAGCAATAGATCCCGACGGTCGCCACGGGCTCTGCGTCAGCGTCGCCCGGAAAACGCCAGTAGCCCGACCCGTCGGCATTGGCCCGCGCCTCCGCTTCGTCGCGCATGTATACTTGGCGGCCCGTCTCGATACGAACCCGCTTGAGCACCGGACCATATTCCTCAAGCCGCGGCCCGCTGACCAGGGAGAGCCGCGAAACATCCAATCCGAGCGATCCGGTAAGGTAAGCGAGTACCTGAGCCAGGGATTGCTGCGGCTTGAACCCGTATGGCCGGTTGCATCGAAAAATGTGGAATAGTGGGAGCACATCCCGGCGTTCCTTTTTGTCGATGTCCTCGAGCCGTGTACAATGCTGGATGGTCATCTGGCCCGGCCATTCGATCAGGCCGGTCTCGTCAAAGCGGAGTCCGCCATTGAACTCTTCACCGGTGACGATCGGAGCCGCGCCGACGGGCAGGTAACCCATCTCGCTGAACTGATCGACAAGGCTCTGTTGTAGCAGGGCGTGGGCGCGGGCAAATTCGCTGTCGACATCCGCCGTGTTCGCAACGGTCCGACCGGGCAACATAGAGGCGGCGGCCAGGGCCGCGCCGCCTTGCAATATGCTTCGCCTTCGGCTTTTCAAAGGGAGTTCCTCCACGATGATGTTAAAGGATTCCGCCCGTAAGAATCTATCAAGACATTCTAGCCGGTATGGCGTCCTGTGCAACGCATCGATCCGTGTATAAGTCAGGCTCTGGTGGTCGCTGATCGCCATGCGTTGCGTAACACTGTAACGCGTGCGATACAGAATGCCCCAAAAAGAGGTCGTTATCGTGCTCGATACATCGTCCCCGCTGGTCACGCTGACGAACGCCGGTCTTGAAAAAGCCGGTCGATGGCTTGTGCGCGGCGTCGATCTGACCGTCGGACGGCGTGAAATCGTCACGCTGATAGGCCCTAACGGATCGGGGAAGTCGACGACTGCGAAGCTTGCCTTGGGCATCTTAAAGCCGACTGAGGGCATGGCGGAGCGCATTGCGTCGTTGCGTGTTGGCTATGTGCCGCAAAGAGTCGCTGTCGATTGGACGCTGCCTCTCGCCGTGAAGCGCTTCATGAGCCTGACGCGCAGGATCGCGCCGGAGATTGCGCGCAAAGCGCTGGAGACCACGGGCGTCGACCATCTGGCCGACAGTGAAGTCAGAACCCTGTCCGGTGGCGAATTCCAACGGGTTCTGTTGGCTCGTGCAATCGCCACTCAGCCGGATCTGCTGGTTTTGGACGAGCCGGTCCAGGGCGTCGATTTTACCGGCGAAACCGCCCTTTACGAGCTTATTTCCAAGATTCGGTCAGAACTGGATTGCGGAGTCCTGATGATCTCTCACGACCTTCACGTGGTGATGGCGGCCACCGACCGGGTGATCTGCCTTAATGGCCATGTGTGCTGCAAAGGGACACCGGAGGTGGTGGCCGAAAGCGACGAATACCGACGGTTGTTCGGTGACCGTGCGGCGCCGGCAATCGCCTTCTACCGACATCACCACGACCACACGCACCTGCCTGACGGGCGCGTGCGTCACGCAGACGGCACCATAACCGACCACTGTCATCCGCAAGACGGGCATCATCACCCGCAGTCTTCGGAATCCGCCGAGGGCGGGCGCGATGCTTGACGACTTTTTCTCCCGTGCGCTGGTCGCCGGGATCGGTGTCGCAATCGTTGCCGCACCGCTCGGTTGCTTCGTCGTCTGGAGGCGACTGGCCTATTTTGGCGATACGCTGTCACACGCTGCCCTTCTGGGAGTGGCGCTGGCATTGCTCATGGAGATGCACGTCACCGTCGCCGTGCTTCTGGTATGCGCGGCCGTGGCGATTGCCCTGGTCTACCTGCAGAAACGCTCGACGCTTTCCCCCGATTCTCTGCTCGGCCTCCTGGCACACGCGTCGCTGGCGCTGGGTCTGGTTGCGCTCGCGTTCATGACATGGGTGCGGGTGGATCTGCTGGGTTACCTGTTTGGCGACATTCTGGCGGTTTCGAAAACCGACATCGCTGTCATCTACGGTGGCGGTATCATTGTGCTGGCCGTCCTGCTGGTCATCTGGCATGGCCTGTTCGCGGCAACCGTCAACCGGGAATTGGCGGAAGCCGAGGGCTTGCGGCCCGAACGCACCAACCTCGTCTTCGTTTTGCTGATGGCCACGGTGATTGCCATGTCGATGAAGATCGTCGGCGTCCTGTTGATCACGGCACTCCTTATCATTCCAGCCGCAACCGCACGCCGCTTCGCAAGAAGCCCGGAACAGATGGCCGTCATTGCCATTCTGGCCGGTATTGTCGCCGTGGTCGGTGGCCTTTACGGGTCATTGACCTTGGACACGCCATCGGGACCATCTATCGTCGTCGCAGCGTTGCTGCTATTTCTGCTTGGCCTTAGTCCGTTGGCCACGTTACTCGGCGCCAGCCGCCTGCCGGAAGAGGGAGAGAGGTTGTGACCACTCAGCAACATCCCACAGCCAGCCTCACAAAGAACCAGAGTCTGGTTTACGGCACCTTGTCTCATGCGGACGGGCCATTGAGTGCCTATGCCATACTGGACCAGCTTCGCGATGAGGGGTTCAGAGCGCCTCTGCAGGTTTACCGGGCGCTCGACAAGCTGATCGACTTGGGTCTGATCCATCGGCTGGAAAGCCTGAACTCCTTCGTCGCCTGCCAGCATCCGGAATGCGAGGATCGGCATACGATGGTATTCGAGATCTGCGAAAAGTGCAGCAAGGTATCCGAAGTAGCGGATGAAGCGTTGGAAAACCAGTTGCATGCGCTTGCAATCCGCGACGACTTTGCAGTGAAGTCATGCACCATCGAATTGCGCGGGCTTTGCGGCGTCTGTCGGTCCACCCAAACTCAACCGTGAGGGTGAGGGCGCCGCAGCCAACCACTCGCGCTAATGGCGTGTTCCCAAGGTTGGCTACAGAGGTAAGATCACATCAATGCGCACTCATTGTCCGGATCGCTGATCGGATCAAGGACAAGCACCAGCCGGGTCTCGCCGGTGCCCTCGATGGGAGGTGAGCGGTGCACAAGGCCGGACTCCGGTTGATTCGGCCAAAGTCTGCCGCGTAACAGCATCGGCGCGCCGGTCGGTACGGTGAAGATGCGTTGAGGCTCGGCACCGTCCGTCGAGACACCATATTGTGTGCCCGTCCCCCGGTAGGTGCAAACGAGACGCGCCGTGACCGTGTCGATGTGGAACTTCCAGCAAGCGTTTGTCGAGACGATATCGAAGCGAAGGCGGATGTATGGCGCGGACATCTGCGCTGCGAAAATGTCTGCCAGAGCCGCCGTGTCGTCGACCAGACTGTCCCGTTCGCGGCACCCTGGCGTTCCAGATGTTTCGCAAATCTGAGTGACTGTTTCGCGCACGTGCTCCGGACGGAGAACGACGCGGGCACTGGGCAGCCGTTCCGGCTCTAGCGAGTCTATCCAGGATTGAAATCCTGGCAACGGACGGCGCCGCCATATTGCAGCGGCGCAACCAGGGCGGTGGATCGCGGACAGACCCTCGGGCAATTCCGTGACCTCGACGCCGGTAGTGTCCTGACGAACGCCTCCTCGTTGGAGGTTCAAGTGCGACGAATCGTCAAAAGGTGTTGGGTGCTCAATGGTCATCGTCGATCTCAGCAGACATCAGGATGAGCGAACGGGGCGACGCGCCCGCGTCTACGCGCATGACCACCTTGAGCGACTCACGGTCGACGATAACGACCTGCCGCTCAGCCGGGTCCGACACTGCGATCCGGTCGCCGGCGACGGCCATCATCGGGCGGACGACGCCTCTGTCCATCGCATAGGCGCCCGTTACGCCGGCATTTTCTCCAAGTAGACTGCCGGTCAATGCCGAGAATTTAACGAGACGGCCGTCGGCAAGGATGGCAAACCCTTCCATCCCGGTGTCGTCGAGCGCGAAGGCCATGCGCGGGGCTGGCAGGACCGTGAAGACGAAATCTCCATCCTCCGCCGACGGATCGAAGACTGCGAGGCGTTCGGCGCCGAAGTTTCCGACAAGCGCCAAGGTGTCGCGCGGGCTGAGAAGCGTGCGCAGCATCCCGTCCTTGGGTGCATCCTGCGGATAGGCGACGAAGCGGCCGGTCGGTGGTGACTGATTTGTGTCGAAGATCGCAACTCCATCTTCGCATCCGAAGGCGATAAAGCCGCCGGCCTTCCCCTCACCGTGGAGATTCAGGCATTCGACCCGGGACAGCTTGCTCCCGTCCGCCGCGAACACGGCCAGCGCATCGGGGAGCCCCTCTCCAGCGGGAGCGATGCTGGAAATTGTCATGTTCCCTACCGGGACGGCAACGCCATGATGCGGACCGCCCGTGTCGATCGTATGCGCCGGCGCCAGGTCACCTGACGCGGCTGCGGCAGCCTCGTGAAGCGTGACGAGCCCGGTGCCGTCCCAGAACACCGCGATGCGATCGCCACCCATGTTGAAATGGACCGGGCGTTCGCCGGCGGTCGTCGATGGCATCAGCGCGGGTGCCTCAAAAACCAACGCTGAGTGGTCGCCGTGGTCTTCTTCGACAACGCCGGAATCCAAAAGTTGCACCAGACCGGCATCGCGCTGGACAATCCATACGTGCCGTTCGTCAGGGCCTAGATACAGTCGCGCGAGCGCGGCCAGATCGAACGTCATCGGTGCTGTCGCGCCATCGTGATCCATGTCTAATACGCGCACCTCGGGAGCCTCCGTATCGGCGACAATGAGCCGGTATCGGTGGTCCTCTTCGGCCGCTGCTGGAGCGGCGATGGCGAGCGCGGTCGCAAGCGTTAAGGTTCGTAGCATGTCGGGTCTCCTCATGCTGCGGTCTGGCGGCGCCAGACTGGAAAGGGGTCGGGCAGGTCATCGGGGAGCGCGTCAGGGCTCGGCGCGAGGTCCTCAGGCAGCAGGCAGCTGTCGAGCCGCGCCTTCAGGGCGGGCCAGTCGATCCCGGCGCCGATGAAGACAATCTCCTGCCGACGGTCTCCCCATGGCTCCTGCCATTGGGCGGATATGTAGGCGCGGGCGCTATCGTGATCGGGCCAATGCTCCTTCGGGATCGACGCCCACCAGGTGCCGAGCGGCTTGACCGAAGACAGCGCCCCAGCGAGCGAGAACTCGGCCACCCATTCGGGTCGCGTGGCTATCCAGAAGTGTCCCTTGGCTCGGATAACACCCGGCATCTCGCCGTTCAGAACCTGGATGATACGCTGCGGCTCGAACGGACGGCGAGCGCGGTAGACGTAGCTGGCCACGCCATATTCCTCGGTCTCCGGCACATGATCGGCGAAGCCGTGGAGCTCCTTGGCCCACATCGGATGCTCGTGCGCCTTCTCGAAATCGAAGAGCCCGGTGTCGAGGATCGTCTCCGCAGGAACGTCGGAATGGTTGGTTTCGATGATCCGCGCATCCGCGTTCAGGCTACGGATGATCTTCCGTGCCGCATCGACTTGCCCCGGGGTTGCATCGGCGATCTTGTTGAGGATGACCACGTCGGCGAACTCGATCTGATCCGTGAGGAGGTGCACGAGCGTGCGTTCGTCCTCCTCTCCCATGGTCTCGCCCCGGTCGCGCAGGAAGTCATGGCTGGAAAAGTCGCGCAGCAAATTCACCGCATCGACCACCGTGACCATTGTGTCGAGGCGGGCGACGTCCGATAGGCTTTCGCCCTCGGCGTCGCGGAACTCGAAGGTGGCGGCGACAGGCAGCGGCTCGGAGATGCCGGTCGACTCTATCAGCAGGTAGTCGAAGCGCCCCTCTGCGGAGAGGCGGCGCACTTCGGCGAGCAAGTCGTCGCGCAGCGTGCAGCAGATACACCCGTTCGACATCTCGACCAGCGTCTCGTCAGTACGGGAGAGCTCGGTGTCGGCGCGCACCAGATCGGCGTCAATGTTTACTTCGGACATGTCGTTGACGATGACGGCGACGCGCCGGCCGTCCCGATTGTTCAGCACGCGGTTGAGCAGCGTCGTCTTGCCGGCGCCGAGGAACCCGGAGAGCACGGTCACGGGAAGGCGGGTTTCAAGGTGTGTCATGCGCCGCCTCCCAGATGAATGTTGAGGGTGCAAATCGCAGCCTCGGCGCGTTTGAGGATTGCGAGTGCCTCCATGTGCTCCCGCCGCCACTGGTAATGGTCCTGTTCCTGGCGCAGGTGCTCGGCATGCGCGGTTTGTTGAGTATCTGTCATGATTCACGGTCTCCACGTTTTCTGGTCATGCTCGGCTGCCTCGCTTACGACGACAGCGCCTGGGCAAGCGTCGTCGCGTTATGGCGCAACATGTCCAGATAGGTGGGAGCCGGACCGTCAGGTCCGGAGAGTGCGCCCGGATAGAGCGTGCCGCCGATGGTGGCGCCGGTCTCGTTCGCAATCTGCTCCAAAAGACGGCTATCGGTGATGTTTTCAACGAAAACGGCCGAGATGCCCTCTTTGCGCATCTGCTCGATGAGGCGCGCGACATCCTGCGCGGACGCTTCCGACTCGGTGCTCAGCCCCTGGGGCGCCAGGAAGGTCAGCCCATAGTCACGGCCGAAATACTGGAATGCATCGTGCGAGGTGACCACCGTGCGGCGATCAGCGGGAAGGTTTGCCACGATTTCGCGGATCTCGGCATCGAGCGCCTCGATCTCGGCGACGTAGGCGGCGCGGTTCTGGTAAAACGACGCGGCGTTTTCGGGATCGGTTTGAGCCAGGGCAGCGGTGATGTTGTCGACATAGGCGACGGCGTTTCGGAGGCTTTGCCAGGCATGCGGATCGAAAGCGCCATGATGGTGGTGGTGGTGGCCTGCCTCCGCATGATCGTCACCGTGATCGTGATGATCGTGGCCTGCCTCCGCGTGATCGTCACCGTGGTCGTCATGACGCTCGCCCTCGGCATGCTGGTCACCGTGTTCGTGATGGTCGTGGCCCGCTTCTGCGTGATCGTGACCATGGTCGTCATGACGCTCGCCCTCGGCGTGCTGATCACCGTGATCGTGATGATCGTGGCCCGCCTCCGCGTGATCGTCGCCGTGGTCGTCGTGATGCTCGCCTTCGGCATGTTCATCGCCATGGTCATCATGATCGTCTTCGAAGGCAATCGGCTCGATCCCAGCAGTCGCCACGACGCGCGTGCCACTGAAATCCGAGGCGTCGACGAGCCGGTCGAGCCAGCCTTCAAACTCCAGCCCGTTGACGATGAGCACGTCTGCTTCACTCACCGCGCGTGCGTCGGCGGGAGTTGGCTGGTAGACATGGGTGTCGCCATCGGGGCCGACCAGGGTCGTCAAGGCTACATGGTCGCCGCCAATGCGCTGCACCATGTCACCAAGGATCGAAAACGTGGCGACCACGCGCGTGGGCTCGGTCGATTGTGCGGCCACGGGTCCGGCCAGCGACAGTGCGAGAAGGGCGGTTGCGGATTTCAGGATAGTTCTGCGGGTGGTCATAAAGGGTCCTTTCAGGTTTCGAAGTGGCGGCGCGGCATGGCCTGCGCGACAAGTCCGCCCGCCGGTCCGAACACCAGCGACATCCCGTAGGCGATACCGGCCGCCAGAATGATCGCCGGCCCGGAAGGCAGGCTATAGTGGTAGGAGAGCAAGAGGCCGATCAGGCTCGACAGCATCGCGATTGCGACCGCTGTGACGATCAACCCGCCGATGCTGGCGGCCCAGAAGCGTGCGGCGGCTGCGGGGAGGATCATGATGCCGACCGCCATGAGCGTGCCGAGCGCATGAAACCCGCCGACGAGGTTCAGCACCACGAGCGCGAGAAAGGTGAAATGCGTCACCGCGCTAAGCACGCTCACCGAGCGTAGGAACTGCGGATCGGCGCATTCGAGAACGAGCGGGCGGAACAGCGCCGCAATGGTGAGCACCGACACACTGGTAATCGAGCACAGCAGAATCAGCGCCGCGTCGTCGAGCGCCAGTACGGTGCCGAACAGCACATGCATAAGGTCAACGTTGCTGCCCCGGGTCGAAACGATCAGCACGCCGAGTGCCAGCGAAATCAGGTAGAAGGCTGCAAGGCTGGCATCCTCGCGGAGCGCTGTAACGCGGGTGACGAAGCCCGAGAGCAGCGCAACCGCCATGCCGGCGATCAGGCCTCCAACCGTCATCGCGCCGAGCGACAGGCCCGCCACGAGATAACCAACGGCGGCGCCGGGCAGGATCGCATGCGCCATCGCGTCGCCGGTCAGGCTCATCCGCCGCAACATCAGGAAGACGCCCACCGGTGTGGCGCCGACCGAGATGGCGATACAGCCGAGCAGCGCTCGGCGCATGAAACCGAAATCGGCAAAGGGCGTGACAACGGCGTCCCAGATCATGCAGCACTCCGACCGCAGACATGCGGCGGGCCGGCACAGGCCTCGCACATCTGGCGAGCGCGAAACTGGTTCTCAGCGGTGAGGACCTGTTCCGTGGGCCCATGGGCGACGAGCGCGCGTGCGAGCATCAGCGTGCGAGGAAAATGCGCGCGGACCGTGTCGACGTCGTGCAGCACGGCAAGCACCGTGCGGCCCTCTCCATGCCAGCGACTGACCACACCGATGAGGTCGGCCATGGTGCGCGCGTCGATCGCTGTGAAGGGTTCGTCGAGCAGCACCAGCCGTGCGTCCTGCAGTAGGAGCCTGGCGAACAGAGCCCGCTGCAGTTGACCGCCCGAAAGCGACCCGATGGCGCGGGCTTCGAATCCTGTCAGACCCACAGCCGAAATTGCTTCAGCGACTCGCTCGCGATGGCGGTTTTTGAGGCGGCCGAAGGGACCCATCTCGCGCCACAGACCCATTGCGACGAGATCGACCACCGAGATCGGAAAGGACCGATCCATATCCGATTGCTGCGGCAGATAAGCGATGTCCTCGCGGGTCAGCGGGCCGAACGAGACTTGGCCTTCCAGCGGCGTGAGCGCACCGATTACTCCCTTGAGCAGGGTCGACTTGCCTGCTCCGTTGGGGCCGACGATGGCTGTGAGGCTTCCTTCGTCAATCTCGGCCTCAAGGTGATGCACCGCCGGATGGCGGTCATACCCCAGCGTGAGGTTCTGGAAAGCAAGGGCCGGGATCATAACGCTCCCGGTGTCGACGTTGCCCAGAAGAATCCCAACCAGAGCGCCGCAACGATCAGCGCGGCGCCGGCAAGCCGGGGGCCAGCCCCAAGCAAAATGAGCCTGAGGTTGTGTCCGTGACGTAATCTCATACCGGGGTGTCCCTCGTTCCGCATGACACGCAAAGACCGTGGACTTCAATCACATGCCGCTTCGGCGCAAAGCCGGACCGCCCGGCAATGCTGGAAAGCTCGTCGAGAAGAGCAGGCGCCACGCACTCCTCGACCGCGCCGCAGTCGTCGCAGATCGTAAAGATCGACGCATGTTGATGTTGGTCACACTGGCAGGCGATAAAGGCGTTTAGCGACTCAAGGCGATGCACCTGCCCGCGTTTCGTCAATGCTGCAAGCGCGCGATAGACGGTTGGTGGCGCTATCTTCGGGCTGATCTGGCGCAACTCTCCCAACACATCGTAAGCGGACAGCGGGCCGCGGCGCTGGCGCAACGTGGCGAGCACGTCCGCCTGCATCTTTTCTCCCCGCTTGGTCATGCGCACCTCGCTATCAGAACAACGAGAAGCACTAAGTTATGTTATAACATTTTTCAAGTGATAGTGCGGCTTATCACTGTCGAAAACGAACCGGAAAGTGCATGCGACCGGCATCCACCTTCGATAAGACCAAAGGAGGGATAGTGTGCCGTTCGTCAGCCCTGATCTGATCGGCTGTGAACGCTGTCCGATTGATGAGGTGAGGGGTGTCGTTTGCGGGACCGGGTATGATCGGAGCCCCCGTGCGGACTATGCAGCCCTATGGGTGGAGAGAGCTGCAAACTTAAATTGATCGCATCGTTCTTCAACCCATCTTCACGCGTGGTTGAAAGATGCGCAGATTGGTATCGATGCAATTCATCCCGGCAGCCTGTTAACCTGTTTGACCAAACCGGAGACATTATCTTCATGCGATTTGAAAACGCTCTGTACGCTGTGATCTGTGCCCTCGTCTGCCTTTATTCCCTGCCGATGTATGCCGCCGATCAGCGTAGCGTTGCTGCGATATCCGATATCCATTTCAACCCCTTCGATCCGCCAGAGCTTGCCGCCGAACTGTCAAACAGCCCGGTCGATGACTGGCCCGACATCTTCGGCACCATCGAGCGGCAAGCTATGTCGCAATGGGGAAGCGATACCAACTACGCGCTTTTCGCTTCCAGCCTCGTAGCATTTTCAAGGACCGCCTCCACTTCGGACTTTGCTATCTATGGCGGTGATTTCCTTGTGCATGATTTCAACGCAAAGGCAGCAAAGGCGCTTGGAGTTGCGCCGACAGACCTGCGAGTGCGTCGGTTGGCCCTCGATACGACCCTGTTTGTGGGCGACAGCCTGGCTCGGGCTTTCCCAGACAGACCGTTCATTATCGCGCTCGGAAACACCGATTCCGAATGCGGCGACTTCCGACTGACACCGGGTGGCGCCTACCTCGCCGGAACCAAAGAGATGGTTCGCCGCCTCGTCGGCGCGGAACGGCTCGCCGACGATTTCGATCGCACCTATGGCGCCGGAGGCTACTACGGCGTTCATCACCCTAACATAGATAACGCCCTGATCCTGGTGCTCAACGACGTTCTCTGGTCCATGAAATATCAGGATGCCTGCGGTACCGGTACGGAGTCGGTGGCCGAGGCAATGATGGACTGGCTGTACGTCATGCTCGAACGGCAAAAGGCGTCGGGCGGCCTTGTGTGGCTTGTTCACCATATGCCCTGGGGCATCGATGCCATGTCGACGGCGACCGCCAAGCAGGCCGATTGCGAAGCGCGGGTCGTGCCGTTCCTGCGCGAACCCTACAGGACGCAAATGATAGATCTGCTGCGCCGCTTCGGCACGACGATCCGGGCGGGTTTTGGCGGCCACGTCCACACGGATGACTTTCGGGTGCTTCTCGACACCGCTTCACAGCCGCTGTTCACGCAGAAAATCGTGCCGGCGATCAGCCCAATCTACGATCAGAACCCCGGTTTTCAGATCATTGAATACGACGCGGGGACCGCGTCCCCAATCGATCTGTCCACCTATTACCTCGCGAATCTACAAAGCGCGTCGCTCGCTGTGCCCGGTGACTGGCGGTTTGAGTACAGCTTCTCCGAGGTCTATGACCCCGCCGGCTATTCCACCAAGGGGGTCAACGCACTGATTAAAGCGGTGGCTGTCAGCGGCAGCGTCGCCGCAACCTATCGCAAGCTCCATCAGGTGAGCCACCGTCCGCTACCGAGGGCGGTGATGCCGTCCTTTGTCTGTTCCATGACGCATCTCGAACCGGAGAGTTTTACCGAGTGCTATTGTGGCGGTTAGCGAGCATAACCCGATAGCGCGGAGTGGTGCCGCTCGGGCCGTTGCACTCAGCAGCCTTGTAGACCTCGTGAAGGTCCGTTCAGGGTCGGTCAATACCGCCCGGCTCGAACAGCCTTTTCGCCATGACGCCAACGCGTGCCTCTACGGCTTCAAGCGCGTTGAGGATCATGTCTTCTCGGAAGCGCCGTCCGACTATCTGCACTGCAACCGGCATTCCGTCGTGCATATGAGATGACACGATACCTGCCGGAAAGCCCATGTAATTCATGGCAAACGACCAGATGCCACATCCGAGCACTTCCATGATGCCGTCCTTACCTTCCGCGTCGCGATTCCACGCGTAGGTTGGACACGGCAGGAATGGCGTCAACACGATCGGATAGCGCTCAAGCAGAAGGTTCCATTGACGAATGTAATGGGAGCGCCTCGCCATCTGGCGCAACAGTTCATCATTCTCAAACGGCGGGAAAAGTTCGAAATACTCACCAAACATCCGATTGATTTCGGCGCTGCCATATTTGCGGATGTCGTCCATCATCAGGATTTTTGTCTCGGCCATCAACGCGCGGTAGCCTGTCTCTCCAATCACACTGACATCGGGTGTCTCGACCTCGGTGACTTCATATCCGGCATCCATCAGGCAATCGCGAGCGGTATCCAGCGCTTCGATGATCGCTGTATGCGCCTCGAACTGATAGGTGTTTCTTGTAAAGGCGACGTTCACCGGCTCTTCCATAGCCGGACCGTCAAAAGGCAAGGGCACCTGCCAAGGATCGTGCGGGTCGTATGCGATGGCGGACCGCATGGCGAGGCGCACGTCACGCACCTCGCGGCAGATCACCCCTTGGACCGACATTATTTGCGCGAGCATGCCGCGCTCCGTCTTTTGGGACGGGTTCCAAGCGGGCGTGCGGCCAAGTCCCGGCTTGATCGTGACGGCACCCGTCGCAGCGGAAGGAAAGCGCAGTGATCCGCCGATGTCGTTTCCGTGGGCGATGGCGCCCATCCCACTCATGACAGCAGTCGAAGCGCCCCCTGACGATCCGCCGGGGGACGCCCAGTCGTTCCATGGATTGTACGTGCGCCCGTGCAACTCGTTGGTTGTCGTGGCACGAAAGGAGAACTCAGGGGTGTTCGTACGGCCGATAACAATTGCACCGTCTTTGGTCAGGTTCCTGACAATGGGTGCGTCATCAGGCGCGGTGACATCGGCAAAGGCCGTGACGCCGTTCGGGGTTGCCTTACCCTTCTGGTCGACATTTTCTTTGATGGTAACGGGCACACCGTGCAGTGGGCCAACCGGACCTGAATCCTTCAAGATGGTATCGAGGTTGCGTGCGTGGGCAATGGCTTCGTCGCCCAGATCGTCGACGACCGCATTGAGATAACCGTTCACGTCGCGCATACGATCCACGGTGGCGGTCACAGCCGTCTCAGCGGTTATTTCACGCCTTGTGATTCGTTCGGCGAGTTCGCTCGCACTCATTTGCCAGATTGGTGTATCCGTCATTGTCGAAGATGCCTGGAGGACTATGGTTTTTCGATTTGGATGCTTGCGCCTGCAGCTTCGACGACATCCACTCTTTTCACATCCGCCATTTGAGCATGTATTCGAATTGTCGTTATGGCTTTACCGGGTTCGAGGATGCCAATCACCGTCTCGATGTCCGGACACCCTTCCTCCCGGCAGGCAAGTTCGGCGACAGTCATGGTGATATCATCCGGCAGCTTCATGACCTCACGGACCCAATCCTTGATCTCGGCGGACTTGGCCTGCAATCTGTTTCGCTTGGGCGCGAGCGGATTGTGAAACAGGGTCATCCCGCCAAGACCTGTTCCTGAGCGACGCAACGTCGGAAGCCTGCATCAAAGATGTCGTGCGGCAAATCGCGACCGATAAAAACCAGCCGCGTCGTGCGCTGTTCGTCCGGTTTCCATAGCCGTTGGTGATCGCCTTCCAGCATCATATGGACACCCTGCACCACAAAGCGTTCATCATCGCCCTGGAAGGCAACAATACCCTTCATGCGCAGCATGTCCGGACCAAACTCCTGTGCAACCGACTGTATCCACGGGAAGAACCGATCCGGATCAAGGGGAGCATCGCTCAACAGTGAGAAACTCGTGACATGGTCGTCGTGGTCGTGGTCATGGAAATGCTCAAGGAATTCCGGCTCGATCTCAAGCACCCGGTCGAGGTCGAACGCGTTGCGGCCGATCACTTCGTCCAGAGGCACTTGGCATCGTTCGCTGCGGCGGATAATGGCGGTCGGATTCATCCTTCGGATCCGCGCCTCCACTGCGGCAAGGTTCTGTTCATCGACGATATCAACCTTGTTGAGAAGAATGGTGTCTGCGAACGCCAGCTGCACTTGCGCTTCCTGGGCTTTGTCTATCTCACCAAGCAGGTGCTTTGCGTCCACGACTGTGATGATCGAATCAAGCCTGGTCTTTGATTGCACATCTTCATCCATGAAAAACGTTTGCGCGACCGGTGCTGGATCAGCGAGCCCGGTTGTCTCGACAAGGATCGCATCAAACCGACCACGACGCCTCATTAAGCTCTCGATTATGCGGATAAGGTCGCCGCGCACGGTGCAGCAGATGCACCCATTGTTCATCTCGAAGACTTCCTCATCGGCATCCACGACCAAATCGTTGTCGACTCCAATCTCACCAAATTCGTTGACAATAACCGCATACCGTTGGCCGTGATCCTCAGAGAGAATGCGATTGAGAAGTGTTGTCTTGCCGGCGCCCAGATAGCCGGTCAGAACGGTGACAGGTGTCTTGTCGATGGCATTCATGACAATCTCCGTGAGAGGTTGGTGAGGTCGGCGAATCTGCTTTTGAGGGAAGCGATGAGAGCGCCGCCAAAGCGTTTGAACGACTTGGCGAACGAAAACGGCACCCCGTTGATGACAGCTGTGAACAACTCGCGGACCGGTTCTGGATCAATGTCGCTGGTGATGAGCACAAGTCGTGTTCTGTGGTCATCGTCAGGCCAGGCTTCGAGTCGAACTGGATCGGATATGGCGTGTTGCACCGCATGAACGATCAGCGGGTTGTCAGGGGTTTCCTCGGTTGCGACAATTCCCTTTACCCGCAAAAGCCGCTGTCCTGCGGATTGCTGGAGCAGTGTAAGAAACTGTTGAAACCGTTGCTCCGGCAGCGGTTTGTCACCGACGATGCTGAAGGTTCGGATGCCCGACCCGTGCCTTTGCACCGTTTCGCCTGCGCTCGATCGGGAAGCGTGATTGGCTTCCGTCGCCAAAGCGGCTTCCAGCGCAAGCCATCCGGCAACATCGTCCCCGCGGTCGACCGCGGAATAGGGTTTAGGGGAAAACAAAGCGGAAAGATCGGCTTTCTGACTGTCGATGATTTCGGCGCTTGCATTGAGCGCGCGCAGTTCGTTCGGCAGAGCGGTAACATCCATCAGAGCGTCGGAGCCCGTAACCAAATCTGTCTTCGTCAGAACAATCCGGTCCGCGAAAGCGATCTGCTTTAGCGCCTCGAAATGGCGTTCAACGGACATTCCGCCGATGATGACATCATACAACGTAACAAACCCGGCCAGATAGAAAGCGCTGTCGACGGTCTCGTCGCACAGCGCGTCTTCTCCTTTCTGATTGGCGGACAAGGCGTTGACCAGTGGGGCCGGGTCGCCCAACCCGCTCATCTCGACAATCACGCGCGAAAACCCGCCTGTGAGGCCGCCCGTCGCAGCGCAGTGGAGATCGAACAGCGTGCGCCGGATGTCGGTCGTACCGGAGCAACACAGGCAACCAGTCGCAACCTTATTTATCGTCGTCTCACCTCTGCGAACGAGCAAGTGATCGATAGGAACGTCTCCAAACTCGTTGATTATCACAGCGGTGTCGTGGAAAGCGGGATCGTTCAGAAGCTTGTTCAAGAGCGTCGACTTGCCCGAGCCGAGAAAGCCGCTCAGGAGGTACACGGGTATACGGTCCGGCAAGGGCACAAATGTCGGGCTGCCTAGCGTTTCAGCCCGTCTGGGTTTTGACTCTGGCATAATGTTGACTAAGCAAGATGTGAGGACGTGTAGAGGCCCTCGATACGTCTTGAGGAGATTGCTCGCGCCCACTTATGTAACGAACCGCGGGCGCCATCCAACAAAGAAGCGACGAGTGCTTCAGAGCGCGTGTCAGATATCTGTCTCAAATCCTAGCCCTTACATTGCTCCGACCTTCGCTACCGCTGAGGTTAGTCCCAGCGGCAATGAGGCGCTGAACGCGCGGCGATTCGTATGCGTGTGCCGTCGCAAACCGGACTGTTATGTTATATCGTTTTAAAGTGCAATCAATCAATACGGTTTGACTGCGGTTTGATCGCGAGGACACCTTGTCACAGGAACAAAGCTCTCAAAGGTCTGGCGGCAGTCCGAAATGCGGATTGACTGAAATGTTATAACATTGCATCTCTGGGAACCCAACGATAACTGGAGTTCGATTATAATGACTTACGCTGCGAATCCTGCGGCCATGATGCAGGGCCGAATGTCACAAAGGCGCCGTCCCGCACGCGCCGACGTCGAGGCGGCTGTTCGTCTGCTGATCGAATGGAGCGGCGACGATCCAAATCGTGAGGGTCTGATCGATACACCTGCACGTGTTGTGCGCGCCTACGAAGAGTTCTTCGAGGGCTACAATACCGATCCGACAGAACTGCTCGCCCGCACCTTCGAAGAGACGAACGACTATGACGATATGATTGTGCTCCGTGACATGCGGCTTGAGTCGCATTGCGAACATCACATTGTGCCCATCATCGGCAAGGTGCACATAGCCTATCTTCCAGCAAAACGCGTCGTCGGGATCAGCAAACTCGCCCGCGTCGTGGAAGCCTACGCGAAGCGTCTGCAGATCCAGGAGACCCTGACCTCACAGATTGCCGACACCATCCAAGGCGTGCTTCGGCCTCACGGTGTTGCTGTCGTTGTGGAAGCTGCCCACATGTGCATGACGACAAGAGGCATCAGAAAACCAGGTGTCAGCATGGTGACCCGGCGGCTCCTTGGCAGATTCCAGACAGACGCGGAGCTTCGAAGAGACTTTCTGGCTTCCATCTCCACATCGGCCGGAGGGCTCGGATAAATGGATGAGCGCCAAGCTTTTGCGGATCGCATTTCGGTCGAGCAAGTCGAAGAGGGCAGGCTTCTTGCGCCCAAGTTCGATTCGAATGGCCTCCTGCCGGTTGTCACGACCGATGCCGCCTCGGGCGATGTGCTTATGATGGGCGTGATGAACGAGGAAGCGTTGCTGCTTACGATTGAGACGGGCCAAGCGCATTATTGGAGCCGGAGCCGTAAGTGCCTGTGGCACAAAGGAGCGACCAGTGGGCTCTTCCAGCAAGTGGTGGAAATACGGATTGACGACGATCAGGATGCCGTCTGGCTACGCGTTGTTGTCGACGGAGGCGCCAGCTGTCACGTCGGCTACCGTTCTTGTTTCTATCGTGCCGTTCCGGTGAAATCGGGGGACACGCCGATCGAGCTCACATTCACGGAGACCGAAAAGGTCTTCGATCCGGTCGCAGTCTATGGCGACATACCGAATCCGACTCAGTTGTAAAGATTATGCGGAAAGCGGGATCGAGGCCTGTTTGAGATAGACCCGATGATCCGCTTCTGACGTGAATACATTTGGAGTCGGATCCGGGGCTTTGCGTGGTCAATGACCATCATGCGATTTTGGCTTGTTTGTACTCCCAACCGCCGCAGGCGATGAACGGACCGTTGCGGTAGTCCGCCTTGCCATAGGTGAAGGGGCCGCCCTCAGGCTCTTTCACACAACCTCCAG
Source organism: Hoeflea sp. (assembly GCA_965249925.1). GTDB lineage: Bacteria > Pseudomonadota > Alphaproteobacteria > Rhizobiales > Rhizobiaceae > Hoeflea_A. Next base: position 7,089,871 of record OZ252260.1, on the reverse strand, counting down.
CAGCCCTCAGCACAGCGTCGCCGGCGGCGGTATCCCATTCCATGGTCGGGCCAAAGCGTGGGTAGACGTCACACTCGCCACTGGCGAGAAGACAAAACTTCAGCGAGGACCCTATGGAAATGGTCTCTGAGATGAGGTTTTCAGTGAGCCAAAGATCCGTCTTCGATTCCCGGTGGGATGCGCTTGCCACGGCAACCGGACCGCTTTCCGGACAACGCCGAATGCCGATCTTGCGGCGCGTGCCATGGCTGATCTCACTGGCTCCGAGGCCGCGTCCGCCAGCAAACAGCCTGTCGAGTGCCGGTGCATAGACGACACCCAGGACCGGTTCGCCCTTGTTGATCAGCGCGATGTTGACGGTAAAGCCGCCTTTTTTGTCCCGTTTGAGAAACTCCTTCGTCCCATCCAGGGGGTCGACAAGGAAAAACGCATCGGGCGCCGCGATCGCATGGCTCGTTGCTGATTCCTCGGAGACGACCGGTATATCGGGCGCGATCGCACTCAGATCCTTTAGAATGATCTGCTCGGCCAGTCGGTCCGCTGTGGTCACCGGTGATCCGTCCGACTTGACGGATGCTTCCGGTGCCTCCTCATATACCCGCATGATGGCGTCGCCAGCCGAGCGCGCGGTGTCGATCAACCGTTCCAGGAGCATGTTGGTGTCCATAATATCGCCGCCGATGAGCCCGATGCTCGAGCATATTGGCTGGATTCACTTTCGAATTCGTTATGCGCTGCAACATAGTGTATTTCAAGAGCAGCACGCGATCATTGTTCTATGGAACATCGATAGAATGCATCATGGGCCTGAGCATGTCCCGGCAGTTGTTTCAGAAGTAGGCCGTCAGGCAACGACACCCATCTGACGAATTGCCAAATCCTTCATGATTTCTTCCGATCCGCCGCCGATCGCCATGACCTTGACCTCCCGGTAGACGCGTTCAACCGGGTTGCCGCGCAGATAGCCGGCGCCGCCGAAGATCTGCATCGCTTCGGATGCGCAATACTCCAATGTCTTGGTGCCGAGGAATTTGGCTTTGGATATCTCGGCCACGGGCGTTCGGTTCCGATCGGTCATCCAGCAGATCTGATTGAGATAGGCCTCCAGGGCGTCGATGCGCGCCGACATGTCGGCGATCTTATGGGCGATCACTTGATGTTTGATAAGGCGTTTGCCGAAGGTCTCGCGCTGATTGGCATAGTCGATTGATTGCTCCAGGCAAAGCTTCGCCATGCCCAGCGACTGGGCAACAAGGGTGATGCGTTCGAAATTGAAGTTTTCTACGATCGCCAAAAAGCCCTGGTTTTCCGGACCGAGAAGGCTATCGGCCGGCAGGCGGCAGTCATCGAAGAAGAGCGTGGCTTGATCGGAGCACCACCACCCCATCTTGCGATCGAGCGGGGTCCGCGTGAACCCGTCTGTATCCGCCTCGACAAAGAACAGCGAGATACCTGCCAGTCCCGGTCCGCCGGTGCGAGCGCCGACCACAAAATACCGGCTGCTCATGCCGCCTGTGATGAAAGTCTTGGTCCCGTTGATCACCCATTCGTTACCGTTGCGCTGTGCCGAAGTCTTCATGCTGGCGACATCGGAACCGCCGCTTGGCTCAGTGATCGCCAGCGAAGAGCCAACCTTGCCCGACAGGATGCCCGGCAGGACCGATCGCTTCAGTTCCTCCGAGCCGAGCAGGGCGATCGGCCCGGTCGAGATGTTGCGGGCGCCGAGGGCGGCGCCCACGCCGGAGGCACCGCAGCGGCCCAGTTCCTCAGCCGTCGCGGCCCGCATGAAACAGTCATCGAAACCGAGACCGCCATAGGCGGTATCGATGCCGAATCCGAACATACCGAGTTCGCCGGCTTTCCTATGCAAATCCCATGGAATGGCGCCAGCTTCATCCCAGTCGTCAGCAAACGGGCGTATGTCGTTGTCGACGAACCGCGCAATGGTCTCTCGGTAAGCCCGTCGTTCGTCCGTATCGAAGGGATTTTGCATGGCGGCTTTCAATTCTTCGTGTTGTAGTGTCGAGCTTGCCTGCCATTAGCACGCCGGTGTACCAGTCACAAGCAGAACGTTCGGTCTGTTTTCAAAGGCCGGTGCGCTGTTCAGAGTCCCAATTTGCCGGCGATTTTTGACAGAGCGACGGCGTTGCCGCCACCGGTTTTTTCGCGGATGGAGAGCCGATGGCTTTCCACGGTGCGCACGCTAATGCCAAGCTGCATGGCAATCTCACGGTTGCTCAGGCCGTGTGAAACCGCGGACAACACTTCCTTCTCACGTTCGGTGAGGCCGAAATCGTTGGCGACGGGACGGTCGATTGCCGCTTTGCTGGCCAGCGATGCGGCGGCTTGCGGGCCGAGATAGGTGGCCCCCTGGGCGACTGACTTGATCGCGTTGATCATCTCGACCTTGGAGACGTCCTTGAGCACGAAACCGTTGGCGCCAATGCGCAGCGCTTCGCGCACATATTCTTCGTTGTCGTAGATGGACAGAAAAAGCACTTTGATGGACGGCAGCACCTGCTTGATGCGTGAAGCGGCCTCAAGGCCGTTCAGTTCGGGCATCGAAATGTCGAGCAGGACCATATCGGGTTTCAGTGAGCTGCACAGTTCAATGGCTTCGCGGCCGTTGCGGCCCTCGCCGACAATATCCACGAACGGCTCGTCGGCGAGGCGCGAACGGATACCCTCGCGCACCAGGTCGTGGTCATCCACTATGATAAGCCGAATCCGATCGCCGTCTGAATCAACAGACTGCATGGGTTCCCCGCGCGTCATTATTGTTTGTCGCTTGGGCTTACTATGGGCAAACTGACCTTGATTGCAAGTCCACCGGAAGCGGGTCTCGAAAAGTCAATTGTCCCATCGAAGGAGTCGATGCGCTCCTGCATATGGCGAATACCCAATCCGCCTCCGGTTGCCTGTCTTTCGGACCCGGGCGCCATGCCGCGGCCATCGTCCTGAAGCAGCAACTCCACGCGTTTGCCGTGCCGGACGAGTTTGATTTTGACGTGTGTTGCGTCGGCGTGTTTGGCGACGTTGGTCAGGGCTTCCTGGATCACCCGGAAAAGGGCTGTCTTGGCCTCTTCCGAAAGCAGATCACGCACCTGTTCGGTCTCGATATCGACCTCGATGCCGGTCTGTTTGGAGAAGCCGTTAGCCAGGCTCTTGATGGCTGCTGCAAGCCCCATGTCGTCAAGCACTGACGGTCGTAGCGCCATGGAAATCCGGCGCACCTCGGCGATGGCGTTATCCAGCGCGTCCATGGACTTTTCTATCGGACCGGCAATCTGTTGCTCGCCGCCCGATTTGCTGAGGGCGGACTCAAGACCGTAGCGGGCCGAGACCAGGAGTTGGCTGATACTGTCGTGGAGTTCGCGCGAGACCCGTTTGCGCTCCTCCTCCTGAATATCGACCCGCCGTGCCGACAGCTCCTTCAGCCGTGCATCGGCGAATCGCTGCTCCGACAGACGCGCCGCGCCGATTACCGATGCGGTGAGTACCAGGGCACCGAGCGACAACACGAACAGCACCACTCGGGTCTCGCCGATGTTGAATTGCAGTTCGGCCTGCACCTGCCGCACCTGGTCGGCCACATCGTCGAGGTAGATGCCGGTGCCCAGCATCCAGTCCCAGCGGTCGAGGTAGACCGAGTAGCCCAGCTTTTCGACATATTCGCCGCTCGACGGCTTTTTCCAGATATAGGAATAGAACTCGCCGCCCTTCTTCGCCCGGTCGATTAGATCGCGCACCACGCGGCGGCCGTCGGCGTCTTCGAGGCCGATCCAGTTACTGCCAATCAGATAGGTCAGGCGCGGGTTGACGATGTTGGTCCCGTCTTCGGCGTAGATAAAGAAATAGCTGTCTTCGCCGAATGTCATTTTGCGCACGATTTCGGTGACTTCGCGCTGCGCGCGGCGTTCTGGCTTGAGCGTCGAATTGTAGATGGGTGTCAATGCGTTGCGCGCCAGCATCACATAGTTCTTGAGTTCCGTGTATTTGAGGTCGAGGAACAGCCGCTCCACGGTCTCGGCCTGCGACCGCGCCAAACGCGATGATTGGATGTTGATCAGCGACAGTGTGGCGGCGGAGATAAGAACCACCGGCAGCAGTGTGATGAGGAACAGTTTGGTTTTGAAGCGCATTGCGAATAGGGCCTGGTTTGCTCTTTCGAAGGCGCATAAATCGCATATGAGGCAGATGTTTGCACGTTTGCCGACCCGACTGCGTAGTTCTACGGATACAGGTGGTATTTGCACCAATTGTGTATCTGATGTCATATGCCTATTGAGGCACCATAACGGGAAGGAGCCCGTTCGTGCCCCTTAAGACATTGGGAGGAACATACATGCAACGTCGTAAATTTTTGAAAGGCGCCGCAATTGCCGGCGCTGCAACCACGCTGGCTGCGCCGGCCGTCGCGCAGGGCAAGAAGGAAATGGTCATCGTTTCCACCTGGCCGCGCGACTTTCCCGGCCTCGGATTGCCGGCCCAGCGGCTCGCCGCACGCATCACCGAACTGACGGACGGAGGTATCGAAGTACAGTATTTCGCCGCCGGCGAGCGGGTAGGACCGTTCGATTCGTTCGACGAAGTCGCCTCCGGCAATGCACAAGCCTATATCGGCGCCGACTACTACTGGAAGGGCGTGCATCCCGGCTGGGCGGCCTTCACCGCCATCCCGTTCGGCATGACCTACACCGAGATGGACGCCTGGATGAAGTATGCCGGCGGCCAGGAGCTGTGGGACGAACTGGCTGGCGAATTCGGCCTGAAGAACCTGGCCTGCGGCAACACCGGCGTTCAGATGGGTGGCTGGTTCAACAAGGAAATCGAAAGTGCCGATGACCTCAAGGGTCTCAAGATGCGCATTCCGGGCCTCGGCGGCGACGTGATGGCCAAACTCGGCGCTTCGCCGGTTTCGCTTCCGGGCGGCCAGATTTACGAAAACCTGGTTTCCGGCGCCATCGATGCAACCGAATGGGTCGGCCCCTACAACGACTACTTCATGAAGTTTTATGAAGCAGCCAAATACTACTACTGGCCGGGCATGCACGAGCCGGGTGCCCAAATCGCCTTCGGCATGAACCGTGCATTCTGGGATTCGCTGTCGAAGAATGAGCAAGCGATCCTTGAAGCCGCGTGCAACGAGGAAAATGCCAGAACCATGGCAGAAACCAACGCCTTTAACGGTGAATACCTCAACCGGCTGATCAACGATCACGGCGTCCAGCTGCGCGAATTCAACGACGATGTCTACGACGCCTTCGGCGAAGCCTCGCAGGAAGTTATCGAGGAAGCGCGCGACCACAGCGATCTGTCCAAGAAGATCTACGACGCGGTGATCGACAAACGTGCAGAACTCGGCGCATGGACGGCGCTGTCCGACACCGCCTACGTGCAGAAGCGCAACAACGTCCTCAACCGCTAGGGCGTTCTACTGACAGGAACCTGTGGGACGGGGTCAACCCGTCCCACAACGGGTGTTCAGGGCAAACGGACTTCAGGGCGAACCTTGCAAGTCCGGACGACTGACGGGGATGCGGAAAACAAGACGGTCTCAACCGCTGCTGCAACCGACAGTCGAACCACAGGATCGGAAACGAAACGCCGGTCCGCGGGGGAAAACACATGTCGGATACGACACCAGCCGGGTATGACAAGGCCTTGTCGTTTCCCAACCTTGTGCGCATCTTCGGATGGTCCGTACTGGCGGTGATGACCGCTTTCCTGATCAACAATTTCCTGACGGTTGGGGCAGGGCTTCCCGGCGCTTCGATTGGTGAGGGCGGAGCCGCCGCTGTTTTCCAGGCGGCCTTGTATCCGTTGAGTATCGTCCTGGCGGTCGCTTTTGTGACGACCTACCGGTCCAGGACATTGCGGACCGACGGGCTGGTCATCACCGACATCAACACCTTTTTGATCCGCGCCGCCTTTTGGTGTGTCCTGATCGTCGGAATCGGCGATGTGGTGGTCTCTTTCCTGCGCGTCGAGGGGCTGCTGGAGGGCGTTGTCGGGGAGGAACTGGCGAAAGACCTCGGTCGATCGCAGTTCCGCGGCCTCTACTTCCACGTGCCGCTGCTGGTGGTCGGCATCGTGATGGCGGCCTTTACGCGCACGCTGGGCTTCCACTGGCTGGCACTGCTGATCGTCGTGGCCGAACTGTTGATCGTGTTCATGCGCTTCATCTTCTCCTATGAGCAGGCGTTCATGTCCGACCTCGTCCGGTTCTGGTATGGCGCCCTGTTCCTGTTCGCCAGCGCCTACACGCTGCTGGAGGAGGGCCATGTCCGTGTCGACGTCTTCTATGCAGGCTTCTCAAACCGGACCAAAGCGGTCGTCAACGCGGTTTGCTCCATCCTTATGGGGATGACCTTCTGCTGGACCATCCTGATTATCGGCATGGGGCAGAAGACCTCCATCATCAACAAGCCGGTCCTCAACTTCGAGGTCACGCAGTCGGCGTTCGGATTGTACGTGAAGTACATGATGGCCGCCTTTCTCGGTATCTTTGCAGTCTCCATGATGATTCAGTTCGTCGCCTACCTGATGGACGCGGTCGCCGATTATCGAGACGAGCCCGGTCACATCGACCACGAACCCGTGGTTCAGTAGGGGCGAACGGTCATGGAGCTTTATTTCCTCGCCCTTTTGATCATCCTGATGGCGGTGGCGCTGGGTTCCGGTTACCCGGTGGCGTTTGCATTGCCGGGTTCATCGATCATCACCATTCTGATCGCGGCCGGTTGCGGCTATCTGTTTGCCGGCGACACCGATGCCTTTTTTGCCCAGTGCGGACCGTCGCAATGGCTGAGCGCCGGTGTGACCAACCTGCGCGGAATCTATTGGGAACCGGAGCGCGATACGCTGATCGCGATTCCGTTGTTCATTTTCATGGGCATCATGCTGCAACGCTCAAAGATCGCGGAAGACCTGCTGATCACCATGGCGCAGCTGTTTGGTCCGATCCCCGGTGGTCTTGGCATTTCGGTCGTTTTCGTCGGTGCTCTGCTCGCCGCGACCACCGGTATTGTCGGTGCGACGGTGGTCGCCATGGGGCTGATCTCCCTGCCGGCGATGATGCGCAACAACTACTCGAATTCCTTGGCCACGGGGACGATCGCCGCATCGGGTACGCTTGGTCAGATCATTCCGCCCTCCATTGTGCTGATCATCCTCGCCGACCAGCTTTCGGCGGCAGCCGATCAGGCCGGTACGGCACGTCAGTCGCTGTTCAGGGACTCGACGGGCGAATTGACAATGCCGTCGATTTTCAACGTCGGATCGACCAGTGCCGGTGAGATGTTCCTCGGAGCGTTTTTGCCGGGCCTGGTTCTCGTCGGCATCTATATGGTCTTCATTCTGATCGTCGCGTTGGTCCGGCCGAAGCTGGCACCGCCGGTGCATTACGAAGGCACGTTCGACCGCAAATTCCTGATCAAGGTTGTCCTGACCCTGTTCCCGCCGCTGGCGTTGATCATTCTCGTGCTCGGCTCCATCATCGCCGGCATCGCGACGGTCAACCAGGCGGGTGCTATCGGGGCAGCGGGCGCGCTGATCATGGGCGGCTACCGGCTCCGAGAAGGCAAGCGGGACGCCTACTACCCCGCCATCCTGGCGGTGGTTTCACTCGTTGTCATTGGTGTGGTTCTGGCCAACTTTGATCTCAATATCAAAGCTCTGCAGACACAGGCCGACACGATCGGCGCCTTTATTGCGGTGATCGCGCTGCTCGGGCTCACCATAGCGCTCATCTGGAGCGGCTGGCGGGCGTTTCGCATCGAGGACACCCTTAAAGGCGTGATGCTGGAGACCGCCAAGACGACATCGCTGGTCTTCATCATCCTGCTCGGCGCGGCCATCCTGACCGCGGCGTTCCGCGCTTTTGGTGGTGAACACCTGGTCAAGGAGTTCCTCGAGGGACTTCCCGGCGGATTCTGGACGAAATTCGTCATCGTCATGGCGGTGATCTTCGTTCTCGGCTTCTTTCTCGATTTCATCGAAATCGCCGTGGTCGTCGTGCCGATCGTTGCACCTATTCTGCTGTCCGATCCATCGGCCAATATCACCGCCGTCTGGCTCGGCGTGATGATCGGCCTCAACATCCAGACGTCGTTCCTGACGCCGCCTTTCGGCTTTGCGCTGTTCTACTTGCGCGGCGTGGCGCCGGACTCGGTCAAAACACTGCAGATCTATCGCGGCGTCATACCCTTTATCGGCCTGCAACTGTTCGCGCTGGTGATCGTCGGCATGACTCCGTCGCTGGTCAACTACCTCCCGAACCGCGTCTCGCTGCTGTCGGAAACGTCACCGCCACCGCGCAATCCGCGGCTTACCTATTGCGTCGACCGCTATGTCACCGAGCAGCTTGTCGACGGGCGAACCGACCTTATGAACGCGGTCGACCGGGCGCGTCAATTGAACCTCGACATCCTTCCCGAACGCCTGGCGCGCAGCACGACGGAGAGCTTCGATGAGGTTGCGAATGCGATCGCGCTGCTCGACGAAGCGAATGAAGCGGCTGCCACCGTGGAACGCGCCTCAGACGATTACCGGCCAATACACCGGCGGGTGCGCGATATCGAGCGCGATATCAGGGAGGTCGACGAGCGTATCGAGCACCTGGAAGTGCTTGCCGACCGATTGCGCGATCCGTCCGAAGAAGCCCAGAAAGAGCGCCTTGAAGAGCGCATCGCTGTATTGCAGCAGCAAAAGGAAGCACTGGAAGCGACGATTCCGGCCGAATGGGACGACACATACGCCGCCTTTGACGAACTCAATGACGCCGAAACCAATCTCTGGCGTCAGTACAACCGCACGGCAAACGAGGCCTATGAACCGGTTGCGACCCTTCTGGCCAGCCTGGAGGCCTACGAAGATTTCCAGGCGCTGGGCGACGAATTGGCGGCCATGAGCGACGCCGTCGTGCAAAACGCGCCGGAAGACATGACCGACCCGCTCAACGCCTTGTCCCGCAAGTTCGGTGAGATCGAGGGTGCCGACGACATTCGATCGGCCCTTTCCGACGCCCGTCGGGCGCTGCGAAGCCGCACACCGGACAAGGAAAGGGCTCTGACGGAGATCGACGCAGCGGTTGAGGAGTATGCTCAGCAAAGCGCCTGGCGAGAGGCGGCGGATCAGCAGCTGAAGGCGGGCATCAGCGCCTATGTCGACGCGCTGCGGCCGACCATCGGGATTCGCGCGCAGCGGAAATTGACGCGGGAACAGGCGCTGTTCGTGGCAGGCTGTTCGTCCGGCCACCGGGATATTTCGCTGAGTTTCTAGAGCGTCTGTTACTCGAAGGAGTAAGGCACGGTATCGCGGGCATTGTGGTCGACCGACAGGCGGCGCTTGAGCGGCGGCACGGCCCGTTGGTGGCAGTCGGAACGCTCACAAATGCGGCAGGAAATGCCGATCGGCGCAAAGGCGGTGTCGCTCTGCAGATCGAGATCGTCGGCATAGACGAGCGCGCCGGCATGCTTGATTTCACAGCCCAGGGCAAGTGCATAGCGCTGCACCGGATCCCGGTAACCGCCGCTTGATTTGCGGATTTCCGTTGCCAGGCAGAGGTAGCGCACCCCGTCGGGTGTCTCGGCGAGCTGTCTCAGGATACGTTGGGTGTTGCCGAACGCGTCGTGCACGTTCCACAAAGGGCAGGCCGACCCGAAGCGAGCGAACTGCAGTTTGGTGGCGCTGTGCCGCTTGGTGATGTTGCCGGCCTGGTCGACGCGGGCAAAGAAAAACGGGATGCCTTTGTTTCCAGGCCGTTGCAGGGTGCTGAGGCGATGCGCAACCTGTTCGCCGCTGGCGCCGAACCGGTCTGCCAGCAATTCCAGATCGTGTCGCAATTCACCTGCCGCTTCCAGAAAAGCGCCGTAGGGCAGGAGCGTGCTGCCGGCGAAGTAGTTGGCGAGCCCGATGCGGCAGACGGCGGCAGCGTCTTCTGTACGGAAACCCGCCCGCGCGACGATCGCATCGAACTGTTCGGCATGTTCCAGCAGCGCGATCTGGTGCGCGATCTGGAAGGCATGTGTCGATGGTGCCGATTTCGGATTGAGGGAAAGGACCCGCGAGACCGGATCGTAGCGTCGGACAATTTTGGGGCGGTTGGCACCGCCGCCGATGGCAACCCGTACCCGGTGCTGCCGCTCCAGATGATCGGCCAGGGTGCGGACACGATTGCGGGTTGCACCGGCAAGCCGTGCGGCAAGCTGTTCGGCTGCCAGATCGAGGTCATGCACGTAGTTATCGATGTAATGGAAGAAGTCCCGCACTTCTTCGTAAGGTGTCGGTTCGTTGAGGCCGCCGCTGCGTTCCAGCGTGTCATCGAGCTCCGCCAACTGTTCACCGGCGCGGCGCAGCGCCTGGTGCATGGCCAGAAAGGAACGGGCGACCGAGGGTGCGTTCTGGATGACCTGTTTCAGGTCCTGGGCCGATGGCTGCTCGCCCTTGAACAGGGGATCGGCAAGCGCTTCCGCCATGTCGGCGAGCAAGCGGTCACTGTCATTGACCGAGAGTGAAGCGATGTCGATCGAGAAGGATTCTGCCAGCGCCAGCAAAACAGGAGCGGTGACATGCCGCTGATTGTTCTCAATCTGATTCAAGTAACTGGTTGAAATACCTAAATGCTTTGCGAAATTGGCCTGTGTCAGTCCGTGCTGCTCACGGATCTGTCGGATGTTTCTGCCGATAAAAAGCTTGCGCGCGCGCATGTTTGCAGTTTTGCAAATTCACATTTGCAATATTTGCTAATTCAACTTTGCCACTGTTTCAAGCCTTTTTCGTCCGACAAAAGCGCGCTAGGTCGCATATCAGTCGACAATTGGAGGGAACCCGTGACCTTGGAAGCCGATGTGCGAAAGGCCCGCCGACAACGGAGGCCAATGCGATGAGAGACATTCTCGACCAGCTCGAAGCCAAGCGAACCGAGGCGCAACTCGGCGGCGGCCAGAAACGCATCGAGGCGCAACACGCCAAGGGAAAGCTAACGGCGCGCGAACGGCTCGATATCCTGCTCGATGCGGGGTCGTTCGAAGAGTACGACATGTACAAGATCCATCGCTGCTCCGATTTCGGCATGGAGTCGCAGCAGATCGCCGGGGACGGCGTGGTGACCGGGTGGGGCACCATCAACGGCCGGCCGGTTTACGTGTTCAGCCAGGACTTCACGGTGTTCGGCGGCTCGTTGTCGGAGACCCATGCGGAGAAGATCTGCAAGGTCATGGACCTGGCGATGCAGAATGGTGTGCCGGTGATCGGGCTGAATGACTCCGGCGGCGCGCGCATCCAGGAGGGTGTCGCATCGCTCGGCGGTTATGCGGAGGTCTTCTGGCGTAATGTGCAGGCCTCGGGCGTGGTGCCGCAGATTTCGGTCATCATGGGACCGTGCGCCGGCGGTGCCGTCTATTCGCCGGCCATGACTGATTTCATCTTCATGGTAAAGGACACGAGCTACATGTTCGTGACCGGACCGGATGTGGTCAAAACCGTGACCAACGAAGTGGTGACGGCCGAGGAGCTGGGCGGCGCCTCCACCCACACCAAAAGATCCTCCGTCGCTGACGGGGCGTTCGAAAACGATGTCGAAACGCTGCTCGAAATCCGCCGGCTCTATGATTTCCTGCCGCTATCCAATCGCCAGACATCCCCGGTGCTCGCCACACAGGATCCGGTGGATCGGCAGGAAGCGGCGCTCGACACACTGGTGCCCGACAGTCCCAACAAGCCCTACGACATGCACGAAGTGATCGTAAAGGTCGCCGACGAAGGGAGCTTCTACGAGATTCAGCGCGATTTCGCCGGCAACATTCTATGTGGTTTCATCCGCCTCAACGGATCGACCGTTGGCATCATCGCCAACCAGCCGATGGTTTTGGCCGGTTGTCTCGACATCGACAGCTCCAAGAAGGCGGGCCGTTTCGTCCGCTTCTGCGACGCGTTCAACATCCCAATTCTAACGCTCGTCGACGTGCCCGGCTTCCTGCCCGGGACCGCTCAGGAATATGGCGGCATCATCAAGAACGGCGCCAAGCTGCTGTTCGCCTATGCCGAGGCGACCGTGCCGAAAGTGACGGTGATTACCCGCAAGGCCTATGGCGGCGCCTATGACGTGATGGCCTCGAAGCACATCCGTGCCGACGTCAACTATGCCTGGCCAACCGCCGAAATCGCGGTGATGGGGGCCAAGGGTGCCACGGAAATCCTCTATCGCTCGGAGCTCGGTGATCCGGAAAAGATTGCCCAGCGGACCAAGGACTACGAGGACCGGTTCGCCAATCCGTTCGTCGCCGCGCAGCGCGGCTTTATCGACGAGGTCATCATGCCGCATTCGACGCGCCGTCGCGTCATACGGGCCTTCGAGATGCTGAAGACCAAACAGGCCGAAGCGCCGGCCAAGAAACATGACAACATTCCGCTGTGAGGCCGCTACCGATGTTTAGAAAAATCCTGGTCGCCAATCGCGGTGAAATCGCCTGCCGGGTTTTCAAGACGGCCAGTCGCATGGGCATTGGCACGGTGGCGGTCTACTCGGAAGCCGACAAAAACGCTCTGCACGTGGAGGTGGCGGACGAGGCGGTGGCGATCGGACCGGCACCGGCGAGCGAGAGTTACCTGGTGATCGACCGGATCGTCGAGGCCTGTCGGCAGACCGGGGCGGAGGCCGTACATCCGGGGTATGGCTTTCTGTCCGAGCGCGCCGAATTTGCCGAACGGCTGGCGGCCGAGAGTATCGCGTTCATCGGGCCGCCGCCCGGCGCCATCGAGGCGATGGGCGACAAGATCACCTCGAAGAAAATTGCCGCGGAGGCCGGTGTGTCCACGGTGCCGGGACATATGGGTCTGGTGGATGACGCGGAGCACGCCGCGAGGATTGCCTCGGACATCGGCTATCCCGTGATGATCAAGGCAAGCGCCGGTGGTGGCGGCAAGGGCATGCGCATCGCTTGGAACGACGAGGAGGCGCGCGAAGGCTTCGAGCGGTCGAAATCGGAAGCCGCGTCGAGTTTCGGTGACGACCGCATCTTCATCGAGAAATTCGTCACCGAACCGCGGCACATCGAGATCCAGGTGCTCGCCGACAAGCACGGCAACTGCCTCTATCTGGGCGAGCGCGAATGCTCGATTCAACGGCGCAATCAGAAGGTCATCGAAGAAGCGCCATCGCCGTTCCTGGATGAGGAGACCCGCCGCTCGATGGGCGAACAGGCGGTGGCACTCGCCCGGGCGGTCGATTATGCCAGTGCGGGCACTGTCGAATTTATCGTCGACAAGGACCGCAATTTCTACTTTCTGGAGATGAACACCCGGCTGCAGGTCGAACACCCGGTGACCGAACTGGTGACCGGCATCGACCTGGTCGAACAGATGATCCAGGTCGCCGCCGGCGAGACGCTGGCGCTGCGCCAGGACGACATTCGGCTTGACGGTTGGGCGATCGAAAGCCGCCTCTATGCGGAGGATCCGTATCGCAACTTCCTGCCGTCGATCGGCCGCCTGACGCGATATCGACCGCCGGCCGAAGGCGAGCTTGCCGACGGCAGTCGCCTGCGCAACGACACCGGGGTGTTCGAGGGTGGCGAGATCTCGATGTTCTACGATCCGATGATCGCCAAGCTGTGCACATGGGGCCATGACCGGCAGACCGCCGTCGCGGCGATGGCCGATGCTCTCGATGCATTCGAGGTGGAAGGCATTGGCCACAACCTGCCGTTCCTGTCTGCGGTGATGGGCCACGAGCGGTTCAAGGCGGGACGTCTGACCACAGCGTTCATCGCAGAGGAGTTTCCCGACGGTTTCCAGGGTATTGAACCGTCCGGTGAATCGCTTGACGATTTCGCCGCCGTCGCCGCCGCGTTGGATGCCATCGAACGACGTCGGCTGCTGTCCATCGCCGACCCACGCTTTTCCATGGACGCGAGCCTGACGGTGGACGAGCGCACGGTGCGTATCGGTCGGCAGAATCACCCGGTCAAGATCAGCCCACAAGACGGGCACCATGTGATCGATATCGGCGATCGCCAGATCTCCGTGTCAACCGACTGGCACCCGGGGGATCGGCTTGCTCGGATCCAGTTTGAATCCGGTGAACAGGTTTTCAAAGTCGAGCCGGCGGCCGGTGGGTATCGTCTGCGGCGTCGCGGGATCGACCTGGTGGTGCAGATTCTCGACAACCGGGTCGCCGAACTGGCGACGCTGATGCCGGAGAAGCTTCCGCCGGATACCTCCAGGATGCTGCTGTGTCCGATGCCGGGACTGGTGGTCAGATTGCATGTCAGCGAAGGCGATGCCGTCCAGGAGGGACAGGCGCTCGCGGTCGTGGAAGCGATGAAAATGGAGAACGTGCTGCGAGCCCAGAAAGCGGGAACCGTTTCCAGGATCCCGGTGCAGGAGGGCGACAGCCTCGCCGTCGACGAGGTGATCATGGAATTCGAGGTCTGAGGCGCAGGCCACACGCGCGGAAAAGTCGCCGAAGGAGTATCGATATGGGTAACAGCAAGCGAGATTGGCTCACCCTGGCGCAAAAGGAGCTGAAGGGCACCGAACCCGAGACGCTGACCTGGCACACGCCGGAAGGCATACCGGTCAAACCGCTCTACACGGCCGAGGATGTGTCGGCCGAAGCGGCGGCGGAATTGCCTGGTTTTGAGCCGTTTACCCGGGGCATCCGGGCCACCATGTATGCCGGTCGACCGTGGACGATCCGGCAATATGCCGGGTTTTCGACTGCCGAAGACTCCAACGCCTTCTACCGTAAGAATCTGGCCGGAGGGCAAAAGGGCCTGTCCGTGGCCTTCGATCTCGCCACCCATAGGGGCTATGATTCGGATCATCCAAGGGTGGTTGGCGACGTCGGCAAGGCCGGGGTCGCCATCGATTCGGTGGAAGACATGAAAATCCTGTTCGACGGCATCCCGCTCGACAAAATGTCGGTGTCGATGACGATGAATGGCGCGGTGATCCCGGTGCTGGCGATGTTCATCGTTGCCGGTGAAGAACAGGGCGTGGCGCGGTCGGCGCTTTCCGGCACCATTCAGAACGACATCCTGAAGGAGTTCATGGTCCGCAATACCTATATTTACCCGCCGGAGCCGTCGATGCGCATCGTCGCTGATATCATCGAGTTCACGGCCCGGGAGATGCCCAAATTCAACTCCATCTCGATCTCCGGCTATCACATGCAGGAGGCCGGCGCGACACTCTCCCAGGAGCTCGCCTATACGCTCGCCGACGGGATGGAGTATGTGCGCGCGGCGATGGGCAAGGGTCTCGATGTCGACGCGTTTTCCGGCAGGCTGTCCTTCTTCTTCTGCATCGGCATGAACTTCTTTATGGAGGCGGCCAAACTACGCGCCGCGCGGCGATTGTGGTCGCGCATCATGACCGATTTCGGTGCCAAATCCGAGCGATCCAAGATGCTGCGCACCCACTGCCAGACGTCCGGCGTCTCATTGACCGAGCAGGATCCGTATAACAACGTCGTGCGCACCGCCTACGAGGCGATGGCGGCCGTGCTCGGCGGAACGCAGTCGCTGCACACCAACTCGTTCGACGAGGCCCTGGCGCTGCCGACGGAATTCTCCGCGCGCATCGCCCGCAACACGCAGCTGATCCTGGAGCATGAGACCGGCATCGGCAACGTCGTCGATCCGCTTGGCGGCTCCTACTATGTCGAGGCGCTCACAGATGCGCTGGCCGAGGAGGCCTGGAGCATGATCCAGGAGGTTGAGAGTCTGGGCGGCATGACAAAAGCGGTGGAACAGGGGCTGCCGAAACTGCGGATCGAGGAAGCCGCCGCACGCCGCCAGGCACGGATCGACAAGGGCGAGGACGTCATTGTCGGGGTCAATCGCTTCCGGCTCGACGACGAACCGAAGATCGACATTCTTGAAATCGACAATGCCAAGGTCCGCAACGCGCAGATCGCGCGGCTGAAAAACGTCCGTCGCGACCGCGACACATCGGCTTGTGAAACTGCCCTGGCCGCCCTGCAGGACGTCGCTGCCAGCGGCAATGGCAACCTGCTTGAAGCGGCGGTCGGCGCGGCGCGAGCCCGTGCCACGCTGGGCGAGATTTCGGACGCCATGGAGGAGGCGTTCCACCGCCACAAGGCAACGACGCGCATGATTTCCGGTGTCTACGGCGAAGCCTACAGCGGCGATCCGGAATATGAAGCCGTGCAGGAACGAATCGCGGATTTCTGCCGCGAACGGCAGCGCGAGCCGCGCATCCTGGTCGCCAAGATGGGACAGGATGGACATGACCGTGGCGCCAAGGTGATCGCCACGGCCTTTAGTGACATGGGGTTCGCGGTCGATCTTTCCGATATGTTCGAGACGCCCGAGGAGGTTGCGAAGAAAGCCATCGATCTTGGGGTCGATGTGATTGGCGTGTCGTCCCTGGCAGCCGGCCACCGAACCCTGGTTCCGGAACTGATCCGACATCTGAAGGACCGCCACCGTGAGGACATCATCGTCATCTGCGGAGGGGTCATCCCGGAACAGGACTATGGTTTCCTGCGTGAAGCCGGTGTCGCCGGGATATTCGGACCGGGTTCAAACGTCATCGAGGCGGCCAATTCGGTGCTTGCCGAGGTGACCGGTTTGCGTCGAAACCGCTGACGCCTGCTGCATCAATCACCACGGCCGGATCGCCGAAACCAGCGAAAAACAGACGGAGAGTTACACTGGCGAACTCTCCGGGATCACCCTATCGACGCGCAGAACGCACTCTTCCAGCATTCATCGTCCTGTTCACCAGCCGGTGAAATGTGATCAATGGGAGGAGTCCATGAAATCGAAATATTTGACCACGCTCTCCGTCGCTGCGCTGCTGGCGGCCGGAGCGACGGCGGTGTCGGCAGAGCCGCTGAAAGTGGGCGTGTTGGCGACACTTGAGGGAACCTACACCGTACTCGGTGAGGATGGTGTGCGCGGCCTGAAAACGGCGTTGGCGCAGAACAAAAACATGGCCGGTGGCCGTGAAATCGAAGTCATTATCGGATCAACCGACGCCAGCCCCGACAGCGCCGTGCGGGCTGCCCGCAAACTGGTCGAACAGGACGGCGTGGAAATCATCATCGGTCCGCTCTCCGGATCAGAGGGCATCGCCATTCGTGACTACTCCAAGACGCAGCCGCAGGTTACCTTCATCAACGGCATCTCCGGCGCCATGGAAACGACCTATGTCACGCCGTCGGACAACTTCTTCCGATTCAATACGGATGGCGCGCAGTGGTCGGCCGGTCTTGGCGACTACATCTATAATGACAAGGGCTACAAAACGATTGCGACGGTTGGCGAAGACTACTCCTTCGTCTACACGCAGGTATTCGGTCTTCTGACGGAATTCTGCATGGCCGGAGGCGAGGTCACCGAGCGTCTCTGGGTGCCGCTCGGTACCAAGGATTTCGGCTCGATTATTGCCGCTCTGCCCGATGACGTGGATGCCATCTATCTCGGCCTGGGTGGTGGCGACGCGGTCAATTTCCTCAACCAGTACCAGCAGGCTGGCGGCGACGCCAACCTGATCGGCGGCTCGATTATGGTCGACGGCACGGTGCTCAATTCGAAGGGATCGGCTAAGCAGGCGCTGATCGGTGTACCGTCCTCGGGGCCGCAGGCCGATACCTGGGACGACCCGAACTGGCAGGCCTATGTGAAGGCCTACCAGGATACGTTCCCGCCGGACCAGCGGTTTCCGAGTCCATCGCTGCTGGCCACCGGTTACTATAATGCCACAACCGCGGCGCTTACCTGCCTGAACGAAGTCGGTGGTGACCTTTCCGATGGCCAGAAGGCGTTTCGCGCTTGCCTTTCCAATCTCGAACTGAGTGCGCCGAACGGCAAAATCAGCTTAGACGGCAACCGCCAGGCGGTCGGCACCAATTTCGTTTCCGAGGTGGTCGAGCTGGATGATGGCACGCTTGCTACCAAACTCGTGAAGATCAAAGACAACGTCAATCAGACGCTCGGTATCGATCCCGAAGCCTTCGCCAGGATCGGGCTGCCCAGCCGCGATACACCGGAGTGCAAGACCTCCTACGAATGATACGTTTGACGTTCTGATCCCAGGACGGATCCGGGCGGCTCGGCTGCCCGGATCGACCGTAAAACCAGATTATCAGCAAGGTCGGCCGCGGCGCCGAGAGGATCCGCATGGCACTGATCACGTACCTGACGCGTGTCCATTTCGCCGACGGGGTCTTCGAGGAGGCGCTTCGGTCCGAACTGGATCTGCACCGCCACAAACGTCCGGTCATTGTGGCAGAGAAGGACGATCTCGACTCGGACGCCGGTGACCGCCTTTATGCCAGCTTCCCAGGCCGCACCAACCCGTTGCGTTTTGAGGTGCCGCGAACGGTGCGTGCATCGACGATCGTCGGCAAACTCAAGGAACGCTACCTGGAACACGACGCAGACGCGCTGATCGCCTTCGGCAAGGCGCGCAACATTCAGCTGGCGCAGCTTGGCCGCATCCACATTGCCCGCGAGGCGAGGGGGCGCTCGAGAGGGCGCGGAACCGCGAATGCGGATCTGCCCGGCCTGTTCGCAATTCCGGGTGTGGACGGCCTGACGACTGCGCCGCCGCTGAATGGTCCTGGTCGTATGGCGGATTCGCGCTACCCGATGACCGACCTGTTGCCGACCGCCATTGTATGTGATCCCACCCTGACCCTCGGTGCCAGCGCCGGTTCCAGCGCCAGTGCCGGCGTCAACGCCATGGCGCGCTGCATGGAAGCCTATCTTTCCAATGCTTACAATCCGCCGGCCGACGGCATTGCGCTCGACGGTTTGAAACGCTCGGCCAACAATCTGCATCGCGTGCTTGACGAGGATCGATTGGAGGTCCGGCGGGAGCTGATGGCGGCGAGCCTCAACGGCGTCCTGGCGCAGCAGAAAGGCATCGGCACAGCGCAGGCACTCGGCCTGGCGCTCGACGCGGTGACCGGCCGCGAACTGGATCAGGGTGCGCTTGAAAGGTTGCTTCTGCCTGGCATTCTGAGACTCAACGCGGTGGCGCTGAAGGAAAAATACCAGCCGCTGCGGCAGATTCTGGGCATCCGGCCCAGACAGTCCCTGGCCGACGGCGTGCGGCTGTTTTTCGAGTGCCTGCCACTGCCGTCGCGTTTGTCCGAGATGGGTGTGGCTGTCGATGATATCGAGCGGTCTGCCGCGCTCGCGGTCGAGACCGTCGACATGGCAGTGCCGGCACGGGTGACCAAGCCGGACAATCTGGCAAAGATCATGCGCGCGGTGTTGTGATGACCGGAGCTGATTTCCCATGAAGCCGCTTTTGATTGATGGATCCTGGACAACGACGGGCCAGGGCGTCGAGAACATCAATCCATCGGATGTTTCCGATGTCATCGACGTATATGCGCAGGCCGGTCGCGCCGAGACACAGGAAGCGATCGCAGCGGCGGCCAGAGCATTTCCGGCCTGGGCGCACAGCACACCGCTCATCCGGCACGACATCCTGAAGTCCGCCGGTGATGAGATCCTGGCGCGCAAGGAGGAACTGGGCACGCTGCTCAGCCGCGAGGAAGGCAAAACCCTGCGCGAGGGCATCGGCGAAGCCGAGCGCGCCGGACGTATTTTCCAGTTTTTCGCGGGCGAAACGTTGCGACAGGCCGGCGATCGTCTGTCCTCGGTACGGCCGGGAATTGATATTGAAGTCACGCGTGAGCCGGTGGGCGTCGTCGGGATCATCACCCCGTGGAACTTCCCGATGGCCATTCCGGCATGGAAGATCGCGCCGGCCCTGTGCTTCGGCAACTGCGTTGTCTTCAAGCCGGCCGAGCTTGTGCCCGGCTGCGCCTGGGCGATCGCCGACATATTGAACCGTGCCGGATTGCCGAAGGGCGTCTTCAACCTGGTTACGGGCAAGGGATCTGTCGTCGGTCAGGCGATGATCGACGACTCCCGGGTCGATGCGGTGACGTTTACCGGCTCGGTCGAAACCGGCGCGCGGGTGGCGGAGGCCTGCATCCGGCATATGCGCAAGTTCCAGTTGGAAATGGGGGGCAAGAATCCCCTGGTCGTTCTCGACAACGCCGATCTCGACGTTGCGGTCAACTGTGCTGTCGACGGCGCATTCCACGCCACTGGCCAGCGATGTACGGCCTCGTCGCGCCTGGTGGTTACAGAGGGGATCCACAACCGTTTTGTAGAGGCGGTGGCGGAACGGATGCGCGGCCTGGTTGTCGGCAACGCGCTGAATCCGGATACCCAGATCGGGCCGGTGGTCGACGCGAGCCAACTCGACCAGGATCTTGCCTATCTGAATGTCGCGAGGGCGCAGGGCGGCAATGTGCGGCGCGGCGGCGCCGTTCTGCAGCGGGAGACGCAAGGGTTTTTTCTCGAACCGGCCCTGATAACCGATACGACGCCGCAGATGCGCATCAACCGCGAGGAGGTCTTCGGTCCTCTGGCCTCCGTCATCCGTGTCCGCGACTACGATGAAGCGCTTGCGGTCGCTAACGATACGGAGTTCGGCCTGTCATCCGGTATCTGCACCACCAGCCTGAAACACGCCTCCCATTTCAAGCGTCATTCGGAGGCCGGCATGGTGATGGTCAATCTTCCCACGGCAGGTGTCGATTATCACGTGCCGATGGGTGGAAGAAAGCGCTCCAGCTTCGGCCCACGAGAACAGGGTCGTTATGCAAAGGAGTTCTTTACCATCGTCAAAACAGCCTATACGGCGCCCTGAAATCGATTAAATCGGACATTGCGTGAGATAGTACGATATACCCGATAGTCTTTTTTGTTGCCGTACGGGTCTTGCGTTGCGGTGCGAAACGCGCCCAAAGTATTCGCCCACTACGTCGGCGCGACACAGAAATGCGCTGCGTAAATGGGAGGAATGTCAAATGAGCCACGCTGTGTCCGTGTGCCATGGAGAGTTCGGGCGCGCAGCGCTCTACCGACTCGACCGCACAATCATCACCCATGCACACCGGGAAGGACATCTGATCTTCTACGTCGGCGGGCAGACCGCCAACGTGATCATCGGAGACACGTTGCTGGCCTGCGACGGCAGCCATGCGATCGCTATCAGCCCTTGGGAACCCCATAGTTTTGTGCCGATTGGCGAGGAAGAGTGCCTTTGCCTGGTGCTGTACATCAAGCCCATGTGGTTCCTCGAAAACAGTGTCTCCGCGGAGTTTGCACTGCATTTCGGCAGTCCATGGGTACGTATCACCACCCGCATTGCCGACTGCATCCTGCGGCTTACCGGGCTGCTGCTTGACGACGAAAGCCGCGAGCATTTCGATATGATGCTGTTCGAAACGACACGCGTTTGTTTCGAACAGTCATGGCAGAATGCGCAGGCGCCGTCAGCGCTGCAGAAGGCGGGGTGCCGCTTCACCGATTTTCGTGTGCGGCGCTCCCTGCGATTTATGCAGGAGCACCTGTGTACGGAAGTCGAGATGGAGGGGCTGGCTCGTCAGGTCGGCCTGTCGCGAGCCCATTTCTTCAAGCTTTTCAAGCGGCAAATGGGTGTGACACCGAACATCTATCTCAACACGCTGCGCTCCGAACAGGCGATAGACGATCTGCTGACGACAAGGAAGTCGGTCACCGACATCGCGTATGATCTGGGCTTTTCTTCCCAGGCAAGCTTTACGCGCTTCTTCTCGTCCAATGTCGGGATATCGCCCAGCGAATACCGGCGGGTCGCGCACGTCTCCTGAGCTGGAAACGGAACGCGGATAGCACGTTTTCTCCAACCCGGAGCGGAACGCGGCGCACCTGTGCCCGGACGCCTTTGGCTGCGATCGCGATCGACCGACTTCACCAGACATAAAACGGCTTTAAGCCAACCGAGAAGACTTTCGGGTATGCGGAATTTAGTGCCGCAGCAATAGCCTGACCGGATCAGGAAACATGTCCGTCAGAACGCGACATGCCGATCGGGAGGAACAGGTTGGTTGCCATCTGTCACCGCGCGACGATCCGCATACCCTGCGGTAGAGTGCGATGATCCGGGAGTTTGCCAGAGACCATCCCTGGTGGACTGCGGTGCTGGCCATCGTGGCGGTGATCGTCTTGCTGCTGGTGTTTCTGATCTGGCCCCCCTGGCTCATCGATCTAATCGGTCGGAAAAAGGTCTTCCTCAACGCGTTGTTTAACGGCATCACGCTGGGCGGTCTGTATTTTCTCGTCGCCAGCGGCTTTACCCTGATTTTCGGGTTGATGCGCAACGTCAATCTGGCGCACGGATCGCTCTATCTGCTGGGCGGCTATGTCGGCTATTTCATGGCCGACTGGACCGGCTACTGGTTGCTGGCCTTTCCTGCGGCATTTGTCGTCACAGCGGCGCTCGGCATCATCCTCCAGGTTTTCGTGTTTCGCCGAATGGAAAGCCAGGATCTGCGCCAGACGCTGGTGACGATCGGAATATCGATCGTCATGGCTGACCTAATGCTGTGGGCCTTCGGCGGCGACTTCTACAATATCGGAGCGCCGAGCTGGCTGTCGGGGCCGATGGAGACGTTCTTTGTCACCGGTGTGAAACGATCCTCCGGAGACCTGATCTTCCTCAAATATCCGCTGGTACGGATCGTTATCTTCCTGGCCTCGGTCGCCATCGGTGTCGGCATTTGGTTGCTGCTCAACCGCACCCGTATCGGCATGCTGGTGCGGGCCGGCGTCGATGACAGCGACATGCTGTCCGCCACCGGCGTGCGCATCCAGATGGTTTTTGTCGCGGTTTTCGCTTTTGGTGCCGGGCTGGCCGGTATTGCCGGAGTGGTCGGCGGAACATTTCAGTCCATCGCGCCAGGCGAAGACATCCGGTTTCTGTTGGCGTCGCTCATCGTCGTCATTGTCGGCGGTATGGGGTCCATCCCCGGCGCCGCACTCGGCGCGTTGCTGATCGGGCTCGCCGAGCAGTTCGGATCGGTTTATTTCCCGACCTATGCGGTGGTGCTGACTTTCCTGATCATGGTGCTCGTGCTGGCGTTTCGGCCGCAGGGCCTGCTTGGGAGGTCCTGACCGATGGCCCTCACCGAACAGGTGCAGACGGAAAGCGGCACGTATCAGCGTTCCTGGTTCGAAAGGATCCCCGCACCCTACTGGATCAGCGGAGTCATTCTGTTGATCATGCCGGTTTTCGCCAGCGATTTCGTGCTTTACCAGATCTTCGGCTGGACCTTCATCCTCGGCATGATTGCGCTCAGCCTGATGTTGCTCGGCGGGTATGGCGGCATGATCAGCCTTGCGCAAATGACCGTCGCCGGCGTGGCGGGCTACATGGTCGCCATTTTCGGCAACAGCGCCATCACCGACATCAGCCAGGGCTGGCCGTGGTTCCTCAGCATTCCGATCGCGATGATCATCGCCGTTGTGTTTGCCACCGTTACCGGCTGGCTGGCGGTGCGCACGGAGGGGATCTACACGATCATGATCACCCTGGCGATCGCTGCCGCCTTTTTCTATTTCAGCCGCCAGAATTACACGATCTTCAACGGATTTTCGGGCTTTAACGGTGTTCTGCCGCCGCGCCTGTTCGGCGTCGACTGGCGCGGGCCGCAGGCCTTCTACTACCTGACGCTCTTCTGGGCCGTATTGTCTTATTTTGCCGTGCTCTACATTTCGCGCGCGCCGTTCGGCCTGGCTTTGCAGGGCGTGCGCGACAATCCAAGGCGGATGGCAGCGCTGGGCTACAACATCACCGCGCACCGTGTCGCCGCTTACGCGGTTGCCGCTATTCCAGCCGGGCTTGGCGGCATTCTCCTGACCTGGCAATCGGCGCAGATATCTCCGGGCACGGCGGGGATCGGTCCGGCGATCGATGTGCTGGTGATTGCCGTCATTGGCGGTTTGCGCCGGCCCATCGGCCCGTTCATCGGGGCTTTTATCTATGTGCTGCTCAAGACCTTCGCCCTCGACGCGCTGGTGGCCGTGGGATTGAGCGGCGAACGGTTCCAGTTACTCATCGGCCTGGGTTTCCTGCTGATCGTTTTCTTTTCGCCCGACGGTCTGCTCGGACTTTGGGACCGTTGGTGGGCGTCGCTCGGCCGCGATCCGCTGACCGAACGGCAGGGAGGCGAACCGTGAACGCCCCCACCGACCTGACGGAACGCCTGTCGGCCACCGGCACGGCCAACGCGCTGGAACTGCGCGGCGTGTCGAAAATGTTCGGCGCACTAGCCGCTCTCGAAGACATCAGTATGACCGTGCGTCCCGGGGAAAGGCGTGCCGTATTGGGATCGAACGGTGCCGGCAAGACGACGCTGTTCAACTGCGTCACCGGCGACTTCCCGCCGACCGGCGGCAGCATTCGGTTCTTCGGCGAGGACATCACCGATTTTCCGCCGCACGAGCGAATCCGCCGCGGCCTGCGCCGTACCTATCAGATTTCGCTGCTGTTCACCGGTCTGTCGGTGCTCGACAATGTTTATCTCGCCTGCCGCGGCGTGTCGCGCGGCCGCTTTTCGTTCCTGCGACCTCGCAACAACGATGCGCTGATGGCGAGCGCCGAAAACCTGGTCTCCGTGGTTCATCTTCAGGAGGCGCGAGACACGCTGGTGGCGGAGCTCTCCTACGGCCAGCAACGGCAACTGGAAATCGCCATGGCGCTCTCCGGCGCGCCGCGCTTTATCCTGTTCGACGAGCCGGCTGCCGGTCTGTCGCCAACGGAGCGGCGCGATCTCATCGAGATCCTGACGGGTCTACCATCCCATATGGGGTACATCATCATCGAGCACGACATGGATGTCGCGCTGCGCGTCGCGGAATCGGTCACGATGATGCACAACGGCCGCATTTTCAAGGAAGGCAAGCCGGCCGAAATCGAGGACGATCCGGAGGTTCAGGCGCTCTATCTCGGAGGCGACGATGGCTGAGCATTCCGCCCCGGTTCTCGAGGTCCGCGATCTGAATGTCTACTACGGTCAGAGCCATGCCCTGCAAGGGGTCGACCTCAGGCTGGCCGGCGGTGTGCTCTCCGTCGTCGGGCGCAACGGCATGGGCAAGACGACGCTGTGCAACGCCATCATGGGACTGGTGCCGGTTGCCTCCGGCACGATCAGTTTCGCCGGCCACGATCTGACCAGTGCGGCGCCGGCCGACATTGCCCGGTTGGGCATCGGCTATGTGCCTCAGGGTCGCCGGTTATGGCGTTCGCTGACCGTCGACGAGCATTTGCGGCTCGTTGCCCGCAACGGCGGCGCCTGGACGGTGGAACGCATCTATTCCACGTTTCCGCGGCTTGCCGAGCGGCGCAACAATGGTGGAGGGCAACTGTCCGGTGGCGAGCAACAGATGCTGGCCATCGGCAGGGCGCTGCTGCTGAACCCCCGACTGCTGATCATGGACGAGCCGACCGAGGGTCTGGCACCCGTCATCGTCAACCAGGTGGAGGAGATCCTGCTGCGTCTCGGCAGCGAAGGCGATGTCGACGTTCTGGTCATCGAGCAAAATATCGGCGTCGCCTGTTCGATCTCCGAGCAGGTGGCGATCATGGTCAATGGACGCATCAACCGGATCATGGATGCCGGACTGCTGGCTTCCGACCGGGACCTGCAACAGGCCTTGCTGGGTGTCGGCCGGCACGCCCACGACGAAACGCCGGACAGTGTCACCCCGGTCCCGGAAGAGGCGCGGGAGACAGCGCCGGGACCGACACGGATTTATATCTCCAATCCGACCATACCGACCCGCTGGAGCGCACCGGTACCGGTGCGGGTTATCGAAGGTGCGGCGCGAACCGTGACACCGGTATCGGCGACGCCGGAGACGGCGATACGGCCGATGCGTGCGCATACGATGCGCGGCGGGACGGTTTTCGTGTGCGGGACGCTCGATACCAAGGGCAACGAGTTGCGTTTCATCCGGGACATCCTGAAAGCCGCCGACCTGCGCGTGCAACTGGTCGATCTTTCAACAAGCGGCCGCCCCTCCGGGGCCGATGTGCCGCCCCATGCGGTGGCGGCACACCATCCGCGCGGGGTTTCCGGTGTCTTTACGGGCGACCGGGGCACAGCCGTTGCCGGCATGACACTGGCTTTCGAAAACTGGATGCGCCACCAGCAGGATGTCGCCGGTCTGATCGGTGCCGGCGGCTCCGGCGGAACGGCGCTAGTGGCACCAGCCTTCCGGGTGCCGCCGGTCGGCGTGCCCAAGGTGATCGTTTCGACGGTCGCCTCGGGCAATGTCGGCCAATATGTGGGCCCGTCGGATATCGTGATGATGCATTCCGTCGCCGACGTGCAGGGTCTGAATTCCATTACAAGAGAAGTGCTCGCCAACGCGGCGAACGCGCTGGCCGGCATGGTCAAGGCGCGGCAGGCCGTGCCGGCGTCAACCGCCGACAAACCGGCGATCGGCATCACCATGTTCGGGGTGACGACACCCTGTGTTCAACAGGTCACCGCGGCCCTCGAGCGGGATTTCGATTGCCTGGTTTTCCATGCCACGGGCACGGGCAGTCGCGCAATGGAAAAACTAATGGATTCCGGCATGTTGTCGGCGATTCTTGATCTTACGACAACGGAAGTCTGTGACCTGATCGCCGGCGGGGTTTTCGCCGCCGACGAGGATCGTTTCGGCGCCTCGATCCGCGCCGGGCTGCCCTATATCGGCGCCTGCGGCGCGCTTGACATGGTCAATTTCAACGCACCCGAAACCGTGCCTGAGCACTATCGGGGTCGTAACCTTTACGAACACAATCCGCAGATCACGCTGATGCGCACGACGCCTGAGGAGAATGTGCGCATGGGTCGCTGGATCGGCGAAAGACTCAACCAGATGAACGGAGCCGTGCGGTTTTTCCTGCCAGAAGGCGGTGTCTCGCTGCTCGATGCACCCGGTCAGGCGTTCTGGGATCCGGAGGCCGATGCGGCGCTGTTCCGGGCGCTTGAGGAGACCGTTCGGCAGACGGCGAACCGCCAGCTCATACGGGTTCCCCACAACATCAACGATCCGGAATTCGCCGATCTGATTGTCAAGACGTTCCGCAGTTTTCATTCGGCATCGCGGCGTCAGGCCAAGGGAGCGTAAGCGCATGTTCGATCGTAAGGAGCTGATGACAAAGTACCGCGGCATGGTCGCCAATGGCGAATCGATCGTCGGCGGTGGTGCTGGCACCGGCCTCAGCGCCAAATGCGAGGAGGCCGGCGGCATCGATCTCATCGTCATCTACAATTCCGGCCGCTACCGCATGGCCGGCCGCGGCAGTCTGGCCGGGCTCATGCCCTATGGTGACGCCAATGCGGTGGTCATGGACATGGCCGGCGAGGTGCTTCCGGTGGTGAAGAAGACGCCGGTTCTGGCCGGCGTCTGCGCATCCGACCCGTTCCGGCTGATGGATAAGTTCCTGGACACGGTAAAGGCCGCCGGATTTTCCGGTGTGCAGAATTTTCCGACCGTCGGACTGATCGACGGGACGTTTCGCGCCAATCTTGAAGAAACCGGCATGTCGTACCAGCTCGAGGTCGACATGATCGCACAGGCCGCCAAGAAGGACCTGTTGACCACACCCTACGTGTTTTCCGCTCAGGATGCGGCGAACATGGCGCAGGCGGGCGCGGACATCATCGTTTGCCATCTCGGGCTGACCACCGGCGGCGCCATCGGCGCCGAGACGGCCATGACCCTCGAGCAGTGTCCGGCGATCGTCGACGAGTGGTCGGCGGCGGCGCTGGCGGTCAATCCGAAGGCCATCGTGCTCGTTCACGGCGGGCCGGTGGCGACGCCCGAGGACGCCGACTTCATCCTGCGGCACACCAAACACTGTCACGGTTTCTACGGCGCGTCGTCCATGGAGCGATTGCCGACCGAGATCGCATTGACCGAGCAGACCCGAAAATTCAAGCAGATAGGCCGCTGAGGCCGAGGGGAGGAACCAATGACCGGACAACTGATCGGACAACTGATCCTTTGGCTGATACTGGCCGTCATTGTCATCTTCATCGTGTACTGGGTGATGCACTGGCTTTACCGCCGGTCGACCAAAGAGGTGGCCTTCGTGCGCACCGGCTTCCTCGGCGAAAAGGTGGTGATCGACGGTGGCGCCTTTGTCTGGCCGATCATCCACGACATCACGCCCGTCAACATGAACTCCCTGCAACTGGCGGTGGTGCGCGAAAAACAGGACGCGCTCAATACCAAGGATCGCATGCGGGTCGATGTCGACGCGGAATTCTATGTTCGGGTGAAGCAGGATCGGCAATCGGTCAGCCTTGCCGCGTCGACCCTCGGCCGGCGGACCCTGGAACCGGAACGGATCCATGCGCTGCTTTCCGGGAAATTCGTCTCGGCGCTGCGCACGGTCGCCTCCGAAATGACCATGGAGGAACTGCATGAGCATCGCCATGATTACGTCGACCGGGTTCTGAAGGCTGCACAGGAAGGCCTCGACAAGAACGGGCTGGAGCTCGAGAGCGTCGCCGTCACAGATATCGACCAGACCGACATCGAGTATTTCAACCCCTCCAACCGGTTCGATGCGGAAGGTCTTACGCTGGTGATCGAAGCGATCGAGGGACGGCGCAAGATCCGCAACGACATCGAACAGGAAACGATGACCAAGATCCGGGCGCGCAACCTGGAGGCGGAAAAGCAAACGCTGGAGATCGAAAAGCAGAGCGAAGCGGCGCGGCTCGAGCAGGAACGCGAGATTGAATTCCGGCGGGCTCAACAGCGCGCCGAACTGGCACGCGAGCGGTCCGAGCGCGAGAAAGAGGCCGAGCAGGCCGTCCTGGTCTCCAAGGAGGCGATCGAAACGGCCCGCATTGCCAATGAACACCAGATTGCCGAAGCGCGCATTGAGTCCGAGCGCGACATCAGACAAAGGGAGATCGAGCGTCAACGGGTGGTCGACGAGGCCGAAATCCTGACCCACGAGGCTGTCGAAAAAGCCCGCATCAATCAGGACAAGGTGTTGTCGGAACAGCGCATCAAGACGCGAAAAGAGACGGAAGCGGCCGAGATCACCGCCAAGGAAGCGATCGAAAAAGCCCGGATCGCACAGGAGAAAACCGTCACTGAAGCGCGGATCATCAAGGACCAGGAAACCCGGGCGACAGAAATCGACCGCCAGCGCAGCGTCGACGAGGCCGATATCGCGGCACGCGAAGTGATCGAAAAGGCCCGGATCTCGCAGGAGCGTGCCGTTACGGAAGCCCGGATCGCGCTGGAACAGAGCACGCGTGAAAAGGAGATCGCCAGAAACCTTGCCGTCGAGCAAGCCGAGATTGCATCGCGGGAAGCCGCTGAAAAACTGCGCATTGCCCAGGAAAAAATGATCAATGCCGAGCGCATCACCTCTGACCGTGAAACCAGGACACTCGAAATAGATCGGCAAAAGGCGCTCGAAGAAGCGGAGATCGCCTCGCAACAGGCGACGGAGGCAGCGCGCATTGCCCGCGAGAAGACGCTGGCTGCGGAGCGTATCGCCGCGGAGCAGAATACGCGGTCGCTGGAAATCGCCCGCCAACGCTCACTCGATGAAGAGCAGATCGAGGCCGCGGAGGCGACCTCGAAGT
Organism: Hoeflea sp.; assembly: GCA_965249925.1. Taxonomy (GTDB): domain Bacteria; phylum Pseudomonadota; class Alphaproteobacteria; order Rhizobiales; family Rhizobiaceae; genus Hoeflea_A. The sequence goes on along the minus strand of OZ252260.1, from coordinate 7,060,380 downwards.
CCAAGATCTCCCAGGAGGAGCGGGTACGGTCGCTGGAAATTGCCCGTAATCGCTCAATCGATGAGACCGAGATCGCCTCACGTGAAGCGGTCGAAAAGGCGCGTATCGCCCAGGACCGGCAACTGGCCTTCGAACGCATTGCCGCCCAGGAGGCGACCGAGGAGCGGGAAGTCGAGCGGACCATGGCGATCGAGCAGGCGCAGATCGCGGCGCGCGAAGCGACCGAGGCCCGCCGTATTGCTCAGGAAGCAAAGGTTGCGGTGCAGCGGATTGAAAGCGAAGAGGCGACCCGGGAACGCGACGTCGAACGGGCAAGGGCCGTCGAAGCGGCTGAAATCGCCAAGTCCGAGGCCGTCGAGGCGGCGCGCATCGCTAAGGAGAAGAAGGTCGCGGCCGACCGCATCGCCTACGAACAGGATGTGCGGGAACGGGAGATCGCCCGCAACCGTGCCGTCGACGTTGCCAACGTCAATGCCCAGCAGACGGTGTCGGCGGCGCGCATAAGCGAAGAGACCAAAACCCGCGCCGCCGAAATCGCCAAGGAAGCGGAAATCCGCTCACGCGAAATCGAAAAGAACGAAGCCGTCGAGGCGGCGGAGATCTCTTCGCGCCGGCTTGTCGAGCAACAACGGATCGAGAAGGAATCGGAGACCACCACGGACAAGATTGCCCGCGATGAGAGGATCCGGTCGCTGGAGATCGCCCGCAATCGGGCGCTCGATGCGGCACAGATCGCCGCCGACGAAGCCATCGAGGCAGCGCGCGTCGCCAAAGAGAAGACCGTCGACGCGGAACGCATTCTCGCCGAACAGGACATCGACGCCCGCAAGCTGGAACGCAAGAAGGTTATCGAGCAGTTGGAAATTGCCCGCGTTCAAGCGTTGCGCGAAGCCGAAATCGCCAGCCAGGAAGAGATCGAGCGGGCGCAGATCGCTTCCGAACGCGGTCTCGACGAGGCGCGAATCGGTCATCAGACGGAGCGCCGCCGACTGGAGATCGGACGCGAGAAATCCGTCGAGGAGGCGGCGATGGACAAGGCCATCGCGCTGTATCAGAAGTCGCTCGAGGAGAGCGCCGCCGCCGTGGAGGCCGACCTTGCCAGAGCACGGGCGGCCGAAGCCGCCGAGAAGATCAAGACGGCGCAGCAAACCGAGGAGGCCACCCGTCGCAAGTCTGTCGATGTGGTGATCGCGGAGAAGACGGCAGCAGAAAAACGCATTGCCGCCGAAGCGGAGCGTGTCCGCGCCGCCGTCGAGGCGGAGGCTGCCAAACTGATCAACGAGGCGGAGAACGTGCTCACCGACGAAGCACGCCACTCGCTGTTCAAGCGCAAGATGCTGGAGCACGTCGAGGGCATCGTTTCGGCGTCCGTCAAACCGCTCGAGAAGATCAAGGACATCAGGATCATGCAGCTCGGCGGCAACGGCGCCAACGGTCTCGGCTGGGCCAACGGTGAGGGCGTTCCCGCCACCGGTGCGGGTGGCCCCGGAAGCAGCCCGACCGACGAGGTGATCAATTCGGCCCTGCGCTACCGGGTCCAGGCGCCTATGATTGACAGCCTGCTGAACGACATCGGTATCGAGGGATCCAACATCGCCAAGCAGGGCGGTCTGATCCGCGAGGCTTCCGATCTGACAAGAACATCCAGCGAATTGGACCGCCAAAAGTCCGCTTCCGAAAAGGCCGGCGACAAGCCGAAGGAGAAGAAGTAGATGGCCCGGGCCTACGTCTCGTCCGTCATCGACGCCGCGGCCGACAAGGTCTGGGAGCGGGTGCGCGATTTCAATGCGCTGCCGCGATGGCATCCGCGCATTCGCGACAGCCGCATCGAGGAGGCGCTGCCGTCGGACAAGGTCGGGTGTATCCGCAACTTTCACCTGCAGAACGGTGACAATCTGCGCGAGCAGCTGCTCGGCCTCAGCGATTACGACATGTTCTGCACCTACACGATCCTGGAAAGCCCGATGCCATTGACCGATTACATCGCCACGCTGCGGCTCACACCGATAACCGATGGCGAGCGCTGTTTCATCGAATGGTCGGCGGAATTCGAGTGCACTCCGGACGATGAGCCGGACCTCGTGTCCGGGATCGGCGCTGACGTGTTTCAGGGCGGCTTCGACGCGCTGAAACGGCATTTCGGTGGTTGACCAACCTGCAGTGAAACCAAACGGGAGGTAATGATGCATACACAAATAGCTTTGAGCGCGGCTGTTCTGGTCGCCATGTCGGGTACCGCGCTGGCGGACAGCCACGAACGGAAGCTGCCGCCACTGGTAACGCAGCCCAACGCCGAAATGGTGACCTTCGAACATATCGACGCGCTCAACGCCTGCGACTGGAACCGCCTGATGGCGCAGTATCCGGAAGAGGTTCTGATCATCTTGCCCAACGGCGTTTGGGTGGAGGGTCGTTCCGCCATCGGCGATGTTTTCGCCGGCTTTTGCACACGGCGCGCGGACGGTGGATTTCAGGGCGCCACATTCATTGCCGAGAAGGTCAAAACCGTCGGCGACACCGTCAACGTGTCGTGGCGCGTCGAAGCCGATTGGCTTGCCGAACCCTACAAGGGCGCAGATGCCTACGTCACCCACGACGGCCTGATGTACGTGCAGGTAACCACCTTCGACCCTGCCGACATGAAGTTCAAGTGATCGGACGCGGTCGTGGTCAAGGTCATCCGCAGCACGATCCTGGGAGCACCGATTGAACCGGTGTGGGAGACGCTGCGCGATTTCAATGGCCATGAACGCTGGCATCCGGCGGTGGAAAGCAGCCAGATCGAGCGCGGCAATACATCCGACAAGGTGGGATGCGTGCGCAATTTCGTCCTGGCTGACGGCAGCCGGCTGCGTGAGCAATTGCTCACGCTGTCGGACCTGGAGCAGACCTACAGCTACTGCCTGCTCGATACGCCGATCCCGCTGTTCAACTATGTCGCCCACGTCCGCCTGTTTCCGGTGACCGACGGCGACCGCACCTTCTGGGAGTGGGAGAGCCGGTTCGACACGCCCACCGGCCGCGAGGCGGAACTCGCCGCGATGGTCGGAACTGACATCTATGAGGCCGGGTTCGATGCCATCCGCACGCATCTGGGGCTGGAGGAGTGAGTATGCTGTCCGTCGAAACCTACGACACCCTGCGCGAGGCTTCCGGTTCGATGGGGGAGCGAAGCCGTTTTCTGGCCGGCGGGACTTTGCTCATGCGCGCTGTCAATTACGGCGACCAGAGTTTCGATCGCATTGTGCGGACCCGCGACGCCGCGATGCGCGACATCCGATCGGACGGCGACCGCATCCGTATCGGAGCCGGGATCACCATGACGATGATCCTGGAATCCCCCGATCTCGCCTTTCTCGCGCCGGTGGCGCGCGCGATCGGCGGCCCGGCGATTCGCAACATGGCGACACTGGGCGGCAATCTTTTTGCTCCGCATCCCTACGGCGACCTCGCCACGGCGCTCTTGGCGCTCGACGCGCAGGTCGAATGGGCGGATGGTCGAACAGAGCCAATCGAGATGGTTTTGCAGAACCGCCAGCGGACGAACGGTCTGGTGGCGTCGGTATCGGTGCCGCGGCCGCAGGGCGACGATTTCCGTTTCCTCAAGATCAGCCGGGTGAAGCCGAAAGGTGTTTCGCTGATGTCGCTTGCCGCCTGGCTGCCGCGTCAGGCCGGCCGGCTTGCCGATACGCGCATCGCGTTCGGGGCTATGGGTCCGACACCCCTGCGGGCGAAGGCCTGCGAGGCGGCGCTTAACGGTGCAACGCTGGACGAGACCGGGATCGCGTCGGCGCTGGGCGCCGCCATTGACGGGCTGGCGCCTGAAGACGATGCGCTGGCTTCGGCCTGGTACCGCCGGGAGGTGGCGCCGGTGCATCTGAAGCGGCTGCTGTTACGGGAAGGGCGGATGTGATGGTCAAGACGGCGGTGACCTTTACGCTTAACGACGCCGAAACGGCGGTGTTTGTCGATGGTGGCGCGAACCTGCTCGATGTCCTGCGGCGCGGCGTTGGCGACCTGTCGCCGAAGTATGGCTGCGGGCAAGGGACCTGCGGGGCTTGCACGGTGCTGATCGATGGTGCGCCCCACCTGTCCTGCCTGACGCTTGCCCAATCGGTGGAAGGTTGCCGGGTGCAAACCACCAACGGGCTGGCGGACGGGCCAGAGCTCGACAATTTGCAGACGGCGTTCATGGAAGGCTTTGCGGCACAATGCGGCTACTGCACGCCGGGCATGCTGATGGCAGCCAAGGCCCTGCTCGAGAGCAATCCGTCTCCGAGCCGCGATGAGGTCGTCGAGGCGATCTCGGGCAACATCTGCCGCTGTACCGGTTACGAACCGATCATCGATGCGATCCTCGATGCCGCCTCGCGTCCGCGCCGGAGGGCTGTCTGATGTCGACCGTCGAGTTTCGCAAGGATCTGTTTGCCGACGAGCGACAGGACGATTTGAAGGAGATCGGCAAACCGACGATCCGCCAGGACGTGCTCGGCCATGTCACAGGCCGTTCACCCTACTACGACGATCATCTCTTCGACGGCCTCCTGCATATGCGCTGCGTGCGCTCGCCGCATCATCACGCCCGCATCCGTGCAGTCGATACCAGCGCCGCCGAACGCCTGCCCGGCGTGCGTCGCGTGGTGAAACCGTCCGACGTTCCGCACAACATCAACACGTTGCTGTCGCTGATCAACTTCGGCCGCGACGACGAACCCCTGCTGTCCCCAACCAAGGTCTCCTATCGCGGCGAACCGGTATGTGCGGTGATCGCCGACACCGAGCGCCAGGCGCGCGCTGCCGCAGCCGCGGTGCGGGTGGACTGGGAGGTGTTGCCGCACGTGCTGGACGTCGAGGAGGCCCTCAAGCCAGACGCGCCGGTGGTCACTGAAGAGTATCCCAACAACACCTTCGACTATCACGACCGCTACGACCACCAGAAGCTGCGCTTCGGCGATGTCGGCCAGGCCTTTTCCAAGGCCGACAGGATCGTTGAAGGCACCTATCAAATGTCGCCGATCGAACAGGCGCCGGTGGAAACCTGTGGTGCGATTGCCGCGCCGGAGATCAACGACCGCTATGTCTGCTACACCTCGACGCAGGCCTTGTTCTTTTCGCTCGGCACCACCGCCAAGTTGCTGAACATGGCGTCGTCGCGGCTGCATTTTGTCGGCGGCACGGTGGGTGGCGGCTTTGGCGGCAAGGTCGACAGCATCGTCGAGCCAATGGCGACGCTGGGCGCCGTGCTGACCGGACGTCCGGTGAAATTCATGTGGGACCGGGAAGAGGAGATGCAGGTCGGCGCACCGCGAGGCGCCGAGCGCTGGCACATCAAGGACGGGGTTATGAATGACGGCCGCATCGTTGCCCGGTCGTTCACCGGCTACTTCGATGCGGGCGCCTACACGCGGCTTTCCTCCTACGCCATCATCAAGTGCACCGGTCACCTGCCGGGGCCCTACACCATCCCCAACGTCGCCTCCAACGTCTACTGCGTTTACACCAACCGGACGCCGGCAACGGCAATGCGCGGCTTCGGCATCACCGGCGTCGATTTCGCCATCGAATGCCAGATGGATCGGGTCGCCGAAGCGGTCGGCATGAACCCGGTCGAACTGCGTATTCTCAACGCCTATCGCGACGGCGACATGAAGGCGCATCGACGGTTGGCCAAAAACACCGCTCTCATCGAATGCTGTCAGGTCGCAGCCGGCAAGGCAGGGTGGCAAGTGAGACCGGAGTTTGCCGCGGCTTCAAGCCTGTCCGGCGGCGGTGGTGAACGGGCCGCGATTCCCGAAACGATGACCGATCAGGATGGCAGGATCGGTGAGCGGCGGCGCCAGCCGATCGCCGCAGAACCGAACGAACGCGGCAGCGGACGTGTCGTAGCCGGAACCGCGCGTGCCGCCGTCACGGCAGCGCCGCCGCAGCGCGACGATATGGTGCTCGAGACCGCGCGCGTCGGACACAAGATCACCGGCGGTGAGCCGGAGAGGCCGGCTCAACCATTGCCGGTTCCGCCGGCGCCCGCGCCGCCGGCAGCTACTCCACAGTCGGCACCGCCCCCGGTCGGGACACAGCCTCCGGCTGCGCCACCACCCTCGCAACAGCCGCCGGCAGCCCAACCATCGACACCGCCAACGCCGGAACCGCCGGCACAGGAGCCCTACCGGCCGGATCGGCCCTTCCAGCGCGGCGTCAAGCGACCTGGGGGATCGCGGTTCCTGTCAGGCACCAGGAGGCGCTGACCATGGCTGTTCACAGGGGCAGGGGATTTGCGTGCATCAACTATCCCATCGGCATGAATCTCGGCGGTGATCCGTCCCAGGCGCTGGTCCATTCGACGCCGGACGGCAAGTTCATGGTGACCTTGTCGTCGATCGATCTCGGCCAGGGCATGAAGTCGGTGACCCGGCAGATCGCGTCGGAAACCCTGGGCGTGCCGGTCGAGGATGTCTATGTGGACACCGCCGATAGCGACACCGGGCCGCATTGCATGGGATCGTTCGCTTCGCGCGGCACCCACCGGGTGGGCAATGCGGTGATCCGGGCCGCAACCGAGGCGCGCAAACAACTGCTTGATGCGGCGGCTGAGGAGCTTGAGGTTAACGCTGCCGATCTCGATACGGACGGCGCCGGCAACATTCACGTCAAAGGGGCGCCGGGCCGCTCGATCAGCATTGCCGACACCGCCATCGCCGCCCAGTTCAAGCAGGGTCGCACGCTGTCCGGTCGCGGTATATTCCTGGTGCCGCCATCCGAGGCCGATCCGGACACCGGCGAAATGACCCCTGTCACCTGCTTCGCCCACGCGGCCCTGGTCATCGACCTGGAGGTCGACGACGAGACCGGGGAGGTGACGGTCACCGAAATCAACTCGGCCTATGAGGTCGGCCGCGCGCTCAACCCGCGGCTGGTGGAGCAACAGCTGATCGGCGGGGCGTGGATGGGGGTGTCCCATGCGCTCTACGAGACGACCGAACCGTACTATCCGTCCCGCGACCATGGGCCTCAAGACTACAATCAATATCTGATGCCGGGGCCGGGCGAGGTGGTGCCGCACAATATCGCGATCCTCGAACGGCCGGCTGAGGATGCGCCCTATGGCGGCAAGGGTCCGGGTGAGATGTGTGCCAATCCGGTGCTGCCGGCTGTCGCCAACGCGGTTTACAATGCCGTTGGCGTGCGCTGCGACACGCTGCCGATCACGCCGGAGAAGATCCTGCGCGGACTGCGCGCCAATGGTGGCGCCAGGCCACAGGGGCGGGTTTGATCGATGGCCGTCCGACGCGCAATCCAGGGGATCGACAATCCGGAGACGCTCCAACGGGCGTTGACCGACGCGCAGTATCTGGCCGATCCGGAATTGGCGACCGCGGCCTATTTGGCGCTGGCACTCGGCAAACCGCTGCTGCTCGAGGGTGCGCCGGGCGTCGGCAAGACGGAGGCCGCCAAAGCGCTGGGCGGCGTGCTTGGCCGCAACGTCATCCGGCTCCAGTGCTACGAGGGCATCGACTCGGCCGCTGCGCTCTATGAGTGGAACTATCCGCGCCAGATGCTCGCCATCCGGCAGGCGGGCAACGACTATATCAACATCTACAGCGACGAATTTTTGTTAGCGCGGCCGTTGTTGCAGGCGCTGCAGGCGCCGGGCCAGTCCCTGCTGCTGATCGACGAGATCGATCGCTCGGATCATGAGTTCGAAGCGTTCCTGCTGGAGTTTCTCTCAGACTTCACGATCTCGATCCCGGAGACCGGTACCGTGCGGGCAACCGAGCCGCCAGTCGTGGTGCTGACGTCGAACCGGACACGCGACTTGCACGAGGCGTTGCGGCGTCGCTGCGTTTATCACTGGATCGATTATCCGGATCCGCAGCAGGAGGCGCGTATTGTCATGATCCGCGCCAGCTCGGTGGCACGCGAAACGGCCGATGCCGTGGTCGCTGCCGTCGGCCGTTTGCGCAGCGAGCCGTTGACCAAGCCGCCGGGCATCGCCGAGACCATCGAATGGGCCGAAGCCGCGACCCTGCTGAATTCACAGGGCGTCGCCTGGCCGGAAGCGTTTCGCCGGGCGATCGGCGTCGCGCTCAAGGATCATGAGGATCTTACCTATGTGGGCGATCGGCTTGCCTCTTTCCTTCCCGGAGAGGCGGCCTGATGACGCTTCCGCCCGCACTACGCCCGCTCACCGACTTCGCCACTGTCCTGCGACAGCACGGTTTTGCAATCGCGCCGGACCAGACGATCGGCTTCATCGAGGCCGTTGGAGCGCTCGGACCGCGCGATATCCGAGACATCCGCCGAGCCGCGCTGGCGATGTTTGCGATACCGAAGGAACGCGAGACCGAATTCGATGCGCTGTTTCGCGCGGTGTTCTTCGGTCAGACGATCGCCGCGGCGGCCGAAAGCGAGGAGGAGGGTGTCGAGGCTTTCGAACCGACCGGCGAGACCGTCGAGATCGAAGCCGGGGACGAAGAATCGGAAATCGGGCTGGAGGCAACCGTTGCCGAAAGACTGGGGCAACGCGACTTAAGGGGCGCCGGCACCGAAGAGGCACTCAGCACTTTTGCGCGTCTGGCGCCGGAGCGTCTGCCGCGGCGGCGCTCCTATCGCCGGGCGCCGTCTCACCGTGGCGATGCGCTTGATATGCGGCGCATGCTACGCCAGGCCGTGCGCAGCGACGGCGAACTGCTGTCCCTGTTCGAGACCCGCCGCAAGGTGCGGCAGCGCAAGATCCTGCTTTTGATCGACGTATCGGGATCGATGCAGGAACGCACCGAAGACGCCATGCACTTCGCCCACACGCTGGCGCAGGCGGCGCTGCGGTTCGAATGCTTCACGCTCGGAACCCGGCTCACCCGTGTCACACCGGCTTTGTCCGTCGTCGACCGGGACCGGGCGCTGCAGCGGGTGGCCGCGCTGGTCGCCGACATCGACGGCGGCACCCGGATCGGCGAGGCGCTGCAGGCGTTTCTGGCGGTGCCGCGCTATGCGGGCTTTGCCAGGGGCGCCGCCGTGATTGTGCTTTCGGACGGTCTCGAACGGGGTGAGCCCGATGTGATGGTCGATGCGGTGCGCCGGCTGTCGCGCATGGCCTGGCGGGTCGACTGGCTGACGCCGCTGGCCGCCGATCCGGAATTCCGGCCTGAAACCGCCGCACTTGCGGCGGTGCTGCCGTGGCTCGACGATCTGGCCGACGGCAGCGGTATCGATCGAGTCTGCCATCATGTTCTGCAGCTTGCGAGGGCGGCATGATCGACGCCCACCATCACATCTGGCGACAGACGGATCTGCCGTGGCTGCTCGGACCCGAACAGCCGCGCATTTTCGGCAGCTACGGCGCGATCAAGCGTGACTACCTGATCGATGAATACCTGCGGGACCTCGACGGTACCGGCATCACCAAATCCGTCTATGTGCAGGCCAACTGGGCGCCGAACTGGTTCGAGGATGAGGTCGCCTGGGTGCAGTCGGTGGCCGATGCGCATGGCTGGCCGCACGCAATCGTCGGCTATGCCGATGTAACGGTCGAGGATGTGCGCCCGCAGCTCGACCGGCTCGAGAAATATCGGCTGATGCGCGGCATCCGCCAGCAGTTTCACTGGCATGCCAATCCGCAATATCGCTTCGCACCGACACCGGATCAGCTGGTCGAGCCGGCGGTGTTGGCCAATGTCGCCCGGTTGGCTGATTACGGCTGGAGCTTCGACCTGCAGGTGTTCACCGGGCAAATGGACGATGCGGTCAAGCTGGCGCAAGCCTGCCCGGACGTGACCTTTGTCCTGCAGCATGCCGGCATGCTGGAAGATACCAGCGATGCCGGTTGGCAGGCATGGCGCACCGGTATGGAAGCGTTGGCGGCCTGCCCGAATGTGGTGACCAAACTGTCGGCGTTCGGAACGTTCATCCATAGGAACGACCCGGCGTTCATCGCCCAGATGATTGCCGAAACGGAAAAAATCTTTGGCGCCAAGCGGTGCATGTTCGGCTCGAATTTCCCGATCGAGAAAATCTGGACCGACTATCGGTCGCTGTTCGATGCCTTTCGCGCCGGGGCGGCCGGCCTGCCGAAAACACGCCAGAAGGCGATCTTCAACGACACCGCGGCGCGGGTCTACCGATTGTAATCGAGACATTCAGGGGAGTAATCAAATGGCGCTGACCATACACGTACTGGACTACGGCGATATTGAACTGGAAACCAGTTTTCTGGTGCTCGGCCACGAGTGCGGTCGCGTTCGCCGGGTGCCGGTCTATGGCTTTCTAATCCTCGGCGGCACCTATCCGGTGCTGGTCGACACCGGCTACCGCGACAACGCGATCATGGAAAGCCTCGGCATGCGCGGATTGCAGTTCCATGACAACATGATCGAAAACCAGCTGGCGAGACACGGCCTGAAACTCGGCGATATCCGCTATATCCTGCACACCCACTTGCATATCGACCATGCCGGCAAGGACGATCACTTCCCGATGAACACGACGGTGGTGCTCAATCGGCGCGAAATGGAGTTTTCGGTTTCCGGGATCATGTATCCGCAATATCCGAAGCCGGACATCAAACATCTGGTGGACCGGATCTATGAACCCGAGGCAATGCGCTTTCTCGATCTCGAAATCACCGGGGCCGAAGAAATTATCCCCGGCGTGTGGTGCGAGGCGGCTGGAGCCCACACCGAAGGCTCGATGAACGTCATGGTGGAGACGGCCGAGGGCCTCGCCTGTATTTGCGGTGACGTGATCTACGACTTCAACGACCAGATCGTGAACCACGTCTACACCAACAACCACATGGAGCCGCGGGTGACGGGGAACCACTCCGGATCGAAGCGGGAAGAGAAGGGCGCGATCAAGAAGCTGCTCAACAACTACACCTTCCTGCTGCCTGTGCACGACCGCGCCGCCAGGATCGAAAACCAGCAGGTGGTCGGCCGGCTCGGCGCAACGATACCGGGACCGATGACGGAGACCCTGCCGAACCGGCAGTGGTTCGCCGCGTAGATCCGCAACGGCGCAGTCTCGAACGGGAGGATGGGGCATGTCGCACACGGCGATCGACCGCAAGTTCCATGAACTGATCGACGAATACGCGCCGGTCAAACAACTTGGTACGGGTTTCACCTTCACCGAGGGGCCACTCTGGCACCCGGTGGACCAGAACCTCATATTCTCCGATATGCCTGGCGACGTGCGGCGCAGATGGACGCCGGGGGATGGCGTCACGGAAATCATGCGACCATCCAACAAGGGCAACGGCATGACCTACGACGCCGAGCTCAACCTGCTGGTCTGCGAGCATGCGACGAGCTCGGTGGCGCGCTTTCGGCCCGACGGCACGCGCGAGGTGATGTGCTCGCATTTCGAGGGCAAGGAGCTCAATTCCCCAAACGACATCTGCGTCCGGTCGAACGGCGCGGTCTATTTCACCGATCCGACCTACGGACGCATGGCGCATTACGGGGTCGAGCGGCCGACCCAGTTGGGATTTCAGGGCGTCTACATGCTGCCGCCAGGGCATCGACCGGGCGACGAACCGGTGCTCGTGTCCGATCGCTATACGTTCACCCAGCCGAACGGGCTGTGTTTCTCTCCCTGCGAGCGGTACATGTGGGTGAACGACACCGTCCAGGCCAATATCCGCATGTTCGATGTGGCTGACGATGGCCGCCTGACGGGGGGCCGGATGTTCGCCAGCGGCATCCAGGATTCCCTTAAAGCCGGCGTTCCGGACGGCATGAAGGCCGACATTCAGGGCAATGTATGGGTCACCGCGCAGGGCGGCGTATGGGTTTACTCTTTCGAGGGACGGTTGCTCGGCATGATCGCGGTGCCGGAGATGGTTGCCAATATGCATTGGGGCGACTCCGACTGGCAGACGCTCTACATGTGCGCCACCACATCGCTCTATTCGGTGCGCACCAAAGTGCGCGGCCGCAACGAGCCCTTCATGTATCCCAAGATGGAAGGATCTGCCGCCGGCAGCTCCGCTGCGGTGCCGCAACCGGCGCCGGTGCCCGCCGGGCTGGCGTCGATAGAGCCGGCGCAGACGGCGTTGATCATCCAGGACCTGCAGAATGACGTCATGATCGACGGTGGCGCCTTTGCCGCCTCAGGTGCGCCTGAGCATGCGCGGCAACAGAATGTCGTCGAGAATGCCCGTCGACTGGCCGATGCCTGTCGCCGCAAAGGTGTCATGGTCATCCATGTATGGATGGTGTGTGAGCCCGGCCATCCGTTCCTGGCGCAGCACGCGCCGTTGTTCCAAGGGCTGAAGGGTGAAAACGCCCTGGTGCGCGGTACCTGGGGTGTCGCACCGGTTCCGGGCCTGGAGCCGCAACCGGGTGATCTCGTCGTCGAGAAAATGTCGATGAGCGCCTGGGAAACCAGTCGGCTTGAAAGCTATCTGCGCCATGACGGACGCGACACGATCATCAACACCGGCGCGTGGACCAATATGAGCGTCGAGCACACGGCGCGCACGGGTGCCGACAAGGGGTTCCGTATGGTTGTGCCGGAAAACGCCTGCTCGACCATGAATGCCGAATGGCACCGGGCCTCGATCGATTACGCCATGCAAAACGTCGCCGATGTCACGGATGTCGATGCCGTGATTGCTGCGCTTGGTTAAGCATCAATAGGTTGCACGGCCGCCGGACAGATCGAACGTGCTTGCGGTCGTGAAGGAGTTTTCCGCCGATACCAGCCATGTGATCATGGCGGCGGCCTCCTCGACTTCGAGAAACCGCGCGCGCGGGATCTTCGACAGCATGTAGTCGATATGCTCGTCGGTCATCTGATCGAATATCGGCGTGCGCGCCGCCGCCGGGGTGACACAGTTGACCGCGATGTCGTGCCCGGCGAGTTCCTTACCAAGCGATTTGGTGAAGCCGATGACGCCAGCCTTGGATGCGCTGTAGGCGCATGCATTGGGATTGCCCTCCTTACCCGCCACCGAAGCGATATTGACGATACGGCCGTAGTTGCGGGCCTTCATGCCTGACACCACCGCCTTGTTGACGTGATAGGTTCCGGTCAGATTGACGTCGATGATCTGTTGCCAGTCTGCATTGTCGTAGTCCTCGACCGTGGCGTTCGGTCCGGCGATGCCGGCGCTGTTGACAAGTATGTCTATCGGACCGAGTTCGGCGGTTGTCTGGCGCAGCGCCGCTGAAACACTCGACCAGTTCGCAACGTCGCAGTGGACGGCGCGCGTGTTGCCGGTGTCTCCCAGTTGCATGAGGGTTGCCGCGTTTTTATCCGTCTGCATGTCCCAGCTTGCGACCTTTGCACCCGACTGTAAAAGCCGGGCAATAACGGCGCGACCGATCCCCTGCGCGCCACCTGTGACAACGGCAATTCTGCCCGCAAGATTGTAGGTGTTCATAAGCTTCCTCCCTCAATGACTGATTGATGATCATTCTACAGGACGGCCGGCTTACCCTGGGATCCCTTTTTCGAGATTGCCGACGGGGCGCCAAATCTCATCATTGACATTTTTTTAGCTGACTGAGCATCATCGCAGAGTGACGGCGAGTTTTTCAATTCACGGCAGGGAGGAAGTGACATGGCGACGACCACGACTGAAACACCGATGGCGGGACCGGGCTATGCCTCCCCGCAGGAAGCGATCAAGGCACCGCGGGAGAAGGTGGTCTATACGATCTGCATCTACACCGGCACCGGTGTGCAAAAACCCGATTATCTGGCGACGATCGATGTCGACGAGGAGAGCCCGACCTATGGTCAGGTCATCAGCCGGCTTGAAATGCCCAATATCGGTGATGAATTGCATCACATGGGCTGGAACGCCTGTTCCTCCTGCCACCATGACGCCAGCATGAAGCGCCGCTACCTGATCGTGCCCGGCGTGCGCACCACCAATTTCCACATCATCGACACCGCAACCGATCCGCGCGAACCGAGGCTGCACAAGATGATCGACGGTGACGAGATCAAGAAAAAGACCAACCTGTCGGCACCGCATACGGTGCACTGCCTGGGGTCAGACATCATCGTTTCCATGCTGGGCGATGCCGATGGCAACGGGCCGGGCGGATTTCTGCACCTCAATAAGGATTTCGAGATCGTCGGCCGCTGGGAAAACGACATTACCGGCATGAAATTCAACTACGATTTCTGGTACCAGCCGCGCCACAACATGATGGTTTCATCCGAATGGGGCGCACCGAACACCTTCATGCCGGGTTTCGATCTCGACGACGTGGCCAGCGGCAAATACGGCAACCAGATCCACTTCTGGGACTTCAAGAACAAGCGCATCGAAAAATCGGTCGACATGGGACCGGACGGGCTCATCCCGCTGGAGGTGCGGTTCCATCATGATCCCGATTCGAGCCATGGTTTCGTCGGCGTTACGCTGTCGTCCAACGTTTTCCATTGGTACAAGGACGACTCCGGCGAAGTGCAGATCGAGAAAATCATCGATGTCGAGCCGATCGACGTGCCGGATTTTCCGGTTCCGATGCCCGGACTGATCACCGACATCCTGATTTCGATGGATGACAAATACCTGTATTTTTCCAACTGGCTGCACGGTGATCTGCGCCGGTACGACATCAGCGATCCGTCAAACCCGGTGCTGACGGGTCAGGTCTGGATCGGCGGCCTGCTGGGCCACGCACCGGCGGTCAACGGGCGCGCCGTTCACGGGGCTCCGCAGATGATCCAGCTGTCGCTCGACGGCAAACGCCTCTATGTCACAACCTCGCTGTTCTCGACCTGGGACAATCAGTTCTATCCGGAAATGCGGTCCGACGGCGGGGTGATGCTCATCGTCGACTGCGACAACGAGAATGGCGGCATGACCATCCGCGACGACTTCCTGATCGACTTCGGCAAGGAACCGAACGGACCGGCGCGAGCCCATGAGACCCGCTATCCTGGCGGCGACTGTTCGTCGGATATCTGGGTCTAAGTCGGGCTACATTTCCCTGTCGGCGCGCAGTTCGAACCGGACGTTGACCTGGTGTTTGATCCAGCTTTCGTCCGGCGCGCCGACGGCACCGATACCAAATTCAATTCGGTTGAGTTCGGCGGAGCCGGTTACCAACGCGGTATCGTCCTCGGCTTCGAACGTGAAGGGGATGCTGACCGGCGCACTGATCCCGCGAAGGGTCAGAATCCCGTCCATCACGTAGCCGGAGTCCGCCTTCCGGAACTCGGTGCTTTCGAATCTGGCAGTCGGGTAGGCTGCGACCGCGAACCCGTCATCGCCTTGCGCCTGGGTTTGCAGGGTGGCGTCGCTCATGGCGTAAGAGGCCATGTCGATTTCGACGACGGCGCTGGCGTTTGCCAGGTCGTCGGGATCGAAACGGATCGTCGAAATCCAGTTGTCGAAACGCCCGGTGACGGCGGCTGAATTGTATGTCACCTCGAAGCCGAGAACGCTCTCCTCTGGAAGCACAGCCCAATTCCCGCCGGTGCTGGCCGACAGTGTCGCTGTCGATGCACCGGAGGAGCGCTGCGACTGTATCGATCCCGCAATCAGCCCGCCACCGATAAAGCCGACCGCCAGGACGACAGCGACGATGCCGGATAGCGTGGATCTACCGTTTGGTGGGGAGCTTGCTTCCGTTACACGCATCCTGTCGAGGATACGATCGCGATCGATGAACTGGTGCTTGAGCGCTGCACCCACATGCAGCACGATCAATGCGATGGCAATATAACCCAGCGTCATATGCGCCGTTTGGGTGATGTCTTCGATGCCTTCCCGGGTAGCGAGGTCGAGTGTCTGAAAACCGGGCAAGTGCGCGAAAGGCAACCACTCCTGCAGAAACAGGAACGTAGGGATGTTGGTGGGGGATGCAGACGCCATCAGCCAGCCGCTGATCGGCGCTGCAATCATGATGACATAGAAGGCGATATGAACCACATGCGATGCGGCCCGCTCCAGCGGCGTCCAGTTGGGCAGTGGCGCCGGCGCGCGATGTCCAAGACGCCAGCAGAGCCGGGCAAGCGACAGCGCCAGGATGAACAGGCCGACGGTCTTGTGAATCTGATAGACGGGGAAGCGCAGCGTGCTGTCGTCGCTGGCGAAATCCACCATCCAGATGCCGCCGACCAACTGGAATACGATCGCTGCGGCGATTGCCCAATGCAGGGCAATCGCCACCGAGGTGTAACGCACCGTAGCGCTTGACGCATGTGCAATCGCCGTCATTCGGGACTACTTTTGCTCGAGGAATTCCGTTTCGATGCGAAGTTGCACCTCGTCACCCACATTCGGCAGGAACGTGTCGAGGCCGAAGTCGGAGCGGTTGATCTTGCCCTGGGCCGAGAAACCCACGGCCGCTCCCGGCGCGAAGGGATGTTTCGCCATCTCGCCATTGAAGGTCACGTCGAAGGTGACGGGCTTGGTCACGCCGCGGAAGCTCAGGTCGCCTTCCATGGTACCGGTATTGTCCCCGGTAACCTCGATCTTTGTCGACTTGAACGTGGCGGTTGGGAATTGCGCTGCATCCAGCCACTGTGGATTTTGCAGTTCCACATCGAAATCAGCCTGTTGAGGGAAAGGGTGGCCGGTGAGGACCGTCGCCGTGTCAACCGTTGCCTCGACACTGCTTGCTGCCGGATCATCGGCGTTGAGCGTCAGCGTGCCGGAGACTCCGTTGAACTGTGCCGTATAATTGGACAGGCCAAAATGATTGACGCTCCAGAATACGCGGCTGTGGGCCGGATCGATTGTGTAAGTTCCCGACGGAACCGAAATGCTGTTGGCCAGTGCGGGCGTCGCGATCGCAAGAGCCGCAAGGGCGGTGACAAAACGCATCATGTTTCTCCTCTGAATGGCAGATTGCCGTGGAACCGGGTCAATAGACTGACTGCGCCTATATGGCGTCGAAGCCGTCTCAGGTAAGACCTGCCAGGGAGAAAGCATTGTTCAGTTTATGTTGACAATGACAAGGGTATTACACGTGTGTTGCATACAGTGTACGCTTGAATCCGGCTCAATTCAGAAGTGATCTTCGCTCAGATGCGCGGCGGTGGTCATCAAGCGCTTCATCGAAGCGCGACAGGTCCCATTCCAGGCGCCAGTCCCTCCCATGGCGATCGCGAAACTGCTGAATCAGGACGCCGCCGCCCATAAAGGTCTCCAATAGCGATTGGGCTTCGTGGTCTTTGAACAGACACCGGTTCCGCCTTAGACAGCTGTTACTCAAGACCCATACACGTTCATCGTTACGTTCGATGCGAAAGCCGTTTTCAGCGTATCGGGTACCGCGTTCGAACCCGAACTCCACATCGGTGCCGCCGGCTTCCGTGAAAACGAACGCGAATGTGGCTCCGAAATTCGGACGCGGTGCGTAGACATCCACGTAACGCAGATAGCAACGTTGTTTCAGAACGCCCTCTTCCATACGCTCGTCGCAGATACTGTCCCAAAGGCCGAACGGTTCGTAGTGTTTGACGATCCAGTCCGACGGCCGGTTGCCGCCGGAGCGATCCTGGGCGCCAGCGGTGAAGGTGAGGGCAACCAATACCAGCAACAGGCATAGGCGGGGCATGTCCATAGTCTCCAGCGTGCCCTATCCATGCCGCGTTGCCGCGCAGAGGCAACAAACATTGCCGCACAGTTGCGTGAGGAAACGGATTGTCGGCTGGGTGCCTGGCTTATTTGGCGACCGACGGGTGGACCATCTTCTTCGGGTCGACGATCCGGTCATAGTCCTCGGCGGACACATAACCGAGCTTTAGTGCGGCGTCGCGCAAGGACAGGTCATGGTCCAGCGCATGGTGCGCCACCTCGGAAGCCTTGTCGTAACCAATCACCGGACTGAGCGCTGTCACCAGCATGAGCGACCGCTCCACGAAGCTCTCGATCTGCTTGCGGTTGGGCTCCATGCCCTCCACCAGATAGCGGCGGAAGTTGCGGCAGCCATGCGCCATGAGACGGATCGATTGCAGCACATTATGGATGATCAACGGCTTGTAGACATTCATCTCCAGCAGGCCCGATCCGCCACCCAGCGCGACCGCCGTGTCGTTGGCCATGACTTGGACGGAGAGCATCGACAGGGCTTCGCACTGCGTCGGATTGACCTTGCCGGGCATGATGGAGGAGCCGGGCTCGTTTTCGGGGATATGGATCTCGAAGAAACCGCAGCGCGGTCCGCAGGAGAGCAGTCGGATGTCGTTGGCGATCTTGTAGAGCGAGGTGGCCAGTGTCTTCAGGGCGGCGCTCAGGAAGACCTGGTCGTCATGGGCGCCCTGAACCGCGAACTTGTTGGGGGCCGTGACGAACGGCAGGCCGGTCAGTTGGGCGATTTCGGTTGCCGCGGCTTCGGCGAAACCGGGCGGAGCGTTGATCCCGGTGCCGATCGCCGTGCCACCAAGCGCCAGCCTGTAGACGCCGTTGAGGGCGAACTCGATGCGCTCGATATCGTCCTCCAGCATGCCGACATAGCCTGACATCTCCTGGCCGAGGGTTAAGGGTGTGGCGTCCTGCATGTGGGTGCGGCCGATCTTGACGATGTCCGACCACGCCTCGACCTTGGCGGCAAACGCATCCTTCAGATTGCGTACTTCCGGCAGCAGATCCTGCATCGTTGCGACCGCTGCGGCGATATTCATCGCTGTCGGAAACGTATCGTTCGACGATTGCGACATATTTACATGATCATTCGGGTGGATCGGATCCTTGGAACCCAAATCCTTGTTGCTGAGTTGGCTGCAACGGTTGGAGATCACCTCGTTGATGTTCATGTTGAACTGGGTTCCGCTGCCGGTCATCCAAACGCGCAGCGGGAATTCCCCGTCATGCCGGCCCTCGAGAATCTCGTCGCAAGCCTGCACGATCAAATCGCGCTCCTTGTCGGCCAGGTATCCACCAGCATTGTTGGCAATGGCGGAGGCCTTTTTGAGAATGGCGTAGGCGGCGGTCAGTTCCGACGGGATGGTTTCGATGCCGATGCTGAAATGCTCGATCGACCTTTGGGTCTGCGCGCCCCACAGACGCTCTGCGGGAACCTCGACCTGGCCAAGGCTGTCGGTTTCAATGCGATGTTCGGCCATGGCTGTCTCCTTTTTTCCGGTGGTGGCCCGAATCCAGCCGATCATACCGGTGTTGATCTTATCATCCGGCCTGAAATCGTCACCAACTGGTGCGGCCATTGGGCAGTCAATACGTAAAGCTTCGGTGTAAATCTGCTTAGAAACGGCAGGATAAGAAACCGCCGGAGACGTGGCCTTGATCTCCGGCCGAGATGCGGCTTGGTCGTCATTGTTCATGTATGCAATATGTACAAAACCGTTTTCTGTTGGGCTATGGTTGCGCTCGATGAGGGTTCATGGCACCTGATGCGGCTCTCAATTCCATCGGGTTACGTGCCTTTTTTTCGAACAGAGTTGCTTGTTGATCATGCTCAAAAAAATCAAACCGACCGTTCGGCTCCATCCAGACGATGATGTCCTTGTGGCGCTGCGCAATCTCGACTCGGGTGATCGCATCGGCGATGTCGTTCTTGGTGAAGCGATCCGTTCGGGCCACAAGATCGCCGTCAGGGCGATCGCAGAAAGCGCGCCGGTTCGCAAATACGGCCAGATCATCGGCTACGCGGCGCAAGACATCCTTTCGGGAGAGCACGTCCACACGCACAATCTCGAATATCGGCCATCTGACCAGGACCACGACTTCTGCAGTGACGCGCACCCACTCGAGCCAGTCGAAACGCCGGCCACCTTCGAGGGCTTCCGGCGGGAAAGCGGCAAGGTTGGAACGCGCAACTATATCGGTATCCTGACAAGCGTGAATTGCTCCGCGACGGCGGCGCGTTTCATAGCGTCCGCCTTCACCCCGGAAATCCTCTCGGCCTACCCGAACGTCGACGGCGTCGTGGCCTTCGTTCACGGCACCGGCTGCGGCATGGCCGACAACGGCGATGGCTACGCCAATCTGCAACGGGTGCTGTGGGGCTACGCACGCAATCCCAATCTGGCCGGCGTTCTTCTCGTCGGCCTCGGTTGCGAGGTCAATCAGATCGATTTCCTGCTCGAGGCCTATAACATCAAGCGTGGTCCGCTGTTTCACACCATGAACATCCAGACGACGGGCGGTCTGCGCAAGACGATCGATGCGGGCGTCGACATCGTGCGTTCGATGTTGCCGATCGCCGATGCGGCGCGGCGCGAAACCTGTCCGGCTTCGGAGCTGACGCTGGCCCTGCAGTGTGGCGGATCCGACGGCTGGTCCGGCATCACAGCCAACCCGGCGCTTGGGTTTGCGGCCGATCTGCTGGTGCGCCATGGAGGCACGGCGGTGCTCGCCGAAACGCCTGAGATTTACGGTGCCGAACACCTTTTGACGTGCCGCGCAGCAACGCCGGAGATCGGCCGGAAACTGGTCGAGCGGATCGAATGGTGGGAGGACTACACCGCCCGCAATTTCGGTTCGATGGACAACAACCCGTCCCCCGGCAACAAGCGTGGCGGGCTGACGACGATCCTGGAGAAGTCGCTGGGCGCCGTCGCCAAGGCCGGCACCAGCCCGCTGAACGGCGTCTACCTGTACGGTGAGCCGATCGACCGCAAGGGCTTCGTGTTTATGGACAGCCCCGGCTACGACCCCTGTTCAGTGACCGGCCAGATCGCCAGCGGATGCAACATCGTCTGCTTCACCACCGGGCGTGGGTCCGCGTTCGGCGCCAAACCCTCGCCATCGATCAAGATCGCCACCAATGACGAGGTGTTCCGGCGGATGCCGGAGGACATGGATATCGGTGCCGGGCGCATTGTCACCGAAGGCGCTGGCGTCGCCGAGGTCGGTGAAGAGATTTTCGACCGCATTCTTGCCGTCGCATCCGGTGCGCAGACCCTGTCGGAGGCGCAGGGGCTCGGTGATCTGGAATTCGTGCCCTGGCAAATCGGCGCCACGATGTAGTGACGCTGCCGACCGGTTGACGGTCGAGCGCCGCCGATCATTGGCTGTCGTGCGTTTCGATCGCCAAGACATCGACTTCGACGAGATATTGCGGTCGACCGAGGGCGGCGACGACGACAAGTGTCCAGGGGGGCGCCTGTTCGCCCACGAACCTTTTGTGCACCTCGACATACGCGTCGATGTTTTCTTCGCCGACGATATAGCTTGTTACCTTGACGATGTTCTCCAGGGCCATACCCGTGGCATCGAGGATGGAAAAGACGTTTCGCCACGCGAGTTCGGCCTGCTCCGCAGCGGTCTCCGCGCAGGTCCCGTCAGGATGCTCGCCCAGTTGGCCGGAGACGGTCAGCACATTCTTGACACCCGTCGACAGGAACGCGTGATGGTAGGCACTCGCCGGCGGAGCAATTGCGGGTGGGTCAATAACACGTCTCATCTTGCCAATCCTCTTATGGTCGCGTTGGTCTACAATACTCTCGTTGGACGCCGGTGTTTCGGCAAGCCATCGCAATCGGATGACCGTGGGACTTGTGCCAACCGAAGCTGGTTCCGGTTACTGCATGTCAGGCGACACAGGTGCCACAGATCTGTGTGTTGACCGGCACAAACGGGCTTTTCATCGTGTAGTGCTCCATCTCAACCGAACGAAAACCCGCTGACTGGATTAACAGATCCGTTTTGCGGTTGGTGTGGCAGCCTTCGAATGTGTAGCGCCACAGGTGCAGGAGCGCGTTCTGCAAAAGCCATCGCGGCGATCGATCTTGAGCGGCGATGTGCTCGAGAAAGACGAACCGACCGCCCGGTTTCAAGATGCGCCGGATTTCAACGAGGGCGGCTGCGGGATCGGGCACCGTGCACAAAACCAGCGAGCACAGGACGGCGTCGGCGGAACCGCCGGGAAGTCCTGTATCCTCGGCACCACGCGCCAGGATCTCCAGATCGATGCCGTATTCATCGGCCCTGCGGCCGAGACCTGCATGCATGAACGGATTGGGCTCGACAGCAAAGACCCGCGTCCCCCGTCCAAGGAACGCAAAGTTCGCACCGACGCCCGGCCCGATCTCCACCAGCGTTCCGGATAGCCCACCAAACAAAGCTGTCTTGCGTTCGGCAAGCAATCGATTGATGTAGTCGTTCATGCGGTCGAGAAACCAAGCGTTAAGCCGGCCGCGGATCGGGTTGCCATTGGTAGAGCACATATCCATCTCCTCAGAGAACGCGGTGACGTCACCGCGTTTGTCTGGGAGATGCCCGAAGACGGGTTTCGGCAGAAAGGACTTTTAGCCCTCGTTTTCTGCCAATCCGGTTTGACCCGTTTGCGGACGATGATGTGAGACACCGAAGCGGGCACGGTAGTCTTGAGGGGATGTGCCAAGCTGGCGCAGGAAGGCGCGCCGCATACGCTCGTCATCGACAAATCCGCAGTGTACGGCGATCACCTTGATCGGCATGTCCGTTTGCACCAGCAGATCGACCGCCTTATCCACTCGGAGTTTTTCGATCAGTTTTGCCGGCGTTTGTCCAAAAACGGCGCCAAACTTTCGGGCGAATGTGCGCGGGACCATGCCGGCGTGATCGGCTAGTTGCTCGACCCGTAAACCCTCACCCAGATTGTCCAGGATCCACGCAAGAAGATCGTCGAAGGTTCCGGTGGCGTCAGCCACCTGGTCCCTCAAAACCCTGCTGAACTGCAGCTGCCCGCCTGGACGCACCATGTATGTAACCAGTTCGCGCGCCAGCTCGAGCGCGAATTTTCGGTCCCGATCTTCGGCCACGAGGGCCAGTGCCAGATCGATTCCGGCGGTGACTCCGGCCGAGGTCCACACTTTGCCATCGTGCACGTAGATCGGCTCGTACTCGACCTGGATATCCGGATGCCGTTCGGCCAAGACATCGCATGCACGCCAATGGGTCGTGACCCTTCGACCGGCCAAAAGACCGGCGCCTGCCAGAAAAAACGCTCCCGTGCAAACCGAGGCAACACGGGCGGCACGGTTCCCGAGATCCGCCACGACCCGACAGGCGGTGGGATCCTGCGCGAATTCATGGGCGTGATTTCCACCGATCACAATCAGCGTGTCGATTAGCCGATCCGAAAGGAGGTCCACAGGGTCGGTCACGATTGGCAACGCGGTGTCGGACTCGACGGCCCCGCCCGAAGACGAAACGACACGGATTTCGTAGAGCTGGTCTTCCGGCAGTCTGCGATTGGCATCCTCGAACACCTGCAACGGTCCGCTGAGATCGAGCAGCGTCGATTTCGGAAAGACAAGAAACACAATCAGATTCTGCATTGGCAGAAAATGAGGTTTGGATGTCCTTTCTGTCAATCCCCCGGTCGTTTATTTCGTCGCCGGACCTAAAGAAGGACATCACCAATGACCGAGTTTGGAACCCGCGCGGCGCTGGAAGCCGAGAAACAACACGTCATCGAGGCCATCACGCTGGGATTTTCCAGCGATCCGGTTGCCAGATGGATTTGGCCCGAGACGGACACCTATCTCACGGCCATGCCGAAATTCATCTCCTTGTTTGGTGGCAACGCACTGAGCGAGGGCACCGCCCTGATCGTCGACAGGTACAACGCCGCGGCGCTGTGGTTGCCGCCCGGAGTCGGTTCGGATGACGACGGTATTGCACAGGTTTTGGGAGCGTATACGCGCATTGAAATCGCCGAAGAAATGGCGGCGTTTTTCGATGAGATGGCCCGATACCATCCTACTGACCGGCCGTGCTGGTATCTGCCGATGATCGCCGCCGATCCGGCGCACCAGGGCAGGGGACTGGGCACTGCAGTGCTTAGGGCGGGGCTACGCCAGTGCGACAAAGAGGGCGCGATTGCCTATCTGGAAGCGTCCAATCCCAAATGCGTATCTCTCTATCTTCGCCACGGCTTCGAAATCATGGGGGAGATCCAGATCGGATCCTCGCCGGCGATGTATCCGATGCTGCGAAATGCCCAATAGACAAACCATTGGCTGCATTTGTATGAAACGCCGGTTTCCGGCGTGTTCGGTGGGGCTGCTGACAGATTTTGACAGGATAGCATCAAACCGTCGATTTGCCGTCGCGAGTTTGACCGCTATGCTGCGATGGCGCGAGGAGTTGACATGGACCAATCCAGCACCATCCCGCCGGACGTGGCGACCAGCTATTCAGACATGCCCGAGGACATTCAGCCTCGGCTCTTTGAAATGCGTCGGCTGTTGTTTGACGTGGCGGAACGCACAACCGGCGTGGGCAAGATCGTTGAAACCCTCAAATGGGGTCAACCGAGCTACCTGACCGCGCAACCCAAATCGGGCAGCACCGTGCGTTTGGGACAGAGCAAGGACGGCCGCGCAGCCCTGTTCTGCCATTGCCAGACCTCGCTGGTGCAACAGTATCGCAACCTCTACCCGGATGTTTTCGATTTCGAAGGCAACCGCGCCCTGGTGCTGAAACCCGGCCCGTTGCCGCAAGCCGAATTGGAACACTGCATCGCGCTGGCATTGACCTATCACCTTCGACGGCGACGGGCGGCTTGATCTCAGGATCCTGCCAGATCGGCGTCGAACAGCGCCAGCAACCGACTGTCGAAGCTTGCGCGCGTCACAGCGACCGCAGAGCTGGTGGCGTCCGCGAAGACCTGGCGCTCGTCCGGTGACAGCTCGATGATTTCGACGCCGTCTGCGGTCATATTGTCAGCGCAGATGTGATCGTCTTCCTCGGCATAAATGCGCTGCGCCATCGTTGCCACACGCGCGGCCGAACGGACACCGTCCGTGACTTCCGCAGGCCACGATTCCACCGCCTGTCGATTGAACAGCAGCATGGCCACTCCCATCAGGTGGCGGGTCAGCGTGATATAGCGGTGGGTCTTGTGCAGACCGAAATTGTAGATGTTGGTAAGTGGATTTTCCTGCGCATCGACGCGGCCGCTGGCAACCGCTTCCGGAAGATCGCGCACATCGATGGTGATGGGTTCGAAGCCCAGGGCGCGAAACACGCGCTGATGATTGTCGTTGGCCAGCGTGCGGATCTTCAGCCCCTCGCAGTCCTTGGGGGTGCGCAGCGGCTTATGGCTTGAGATATGGCGAAACCCGTTGTCCCAGTAGTCGAGCACGGCGAAACCGGTGTTCTGGGATACCAGTCGCGCCAGTTCCCGGCCCAGTGTGCCATCGAGCACAGCATAGGCGCGGCGCCGGTCGGGAACGATGAAATGCTGGTCGAAGATGCCGAGTTCCGGCACACGGGCCGCCAGATAACTGGAAGAGAAGTAGCAGCCGTCCAGTTCACCGCCTTCGACCATGGATAGAAGGTCCGACGCCTTCTGGCCGCGTTCGACGATGTTGCTGTCAAAGGTGAAATCGATGCTGTCACCCAATGTCTCCGCAAGCGCTTCGCCGAGCCGTTTGCCGCCGCGGGTGTGCACCGAATTCGGACCCTGGTAGCCGCCAAAGCGGATGCCGATCGCCATCAGCGCAGTTCCCGCATCAGCTCGTCCGGATCAGCGGGCAATTCCACCGGTGCGCCGCGCCGCGCCGACAGGTCCATGGCCATGGTCAGCAACAGGTTGCGGTGGCCGTCCTCGGCGGTCGCGTGCGGCGTGCGCTGGCCGGTGTAGATGCGCTGGTACCAGGCATTGGTTTCCTCCCGCATCGGGCCCCATAGCTGGCTGTCGTGCAGGTCGCCCGGCGGATAGCTGGTGAGAAAATCCACATGCCGCGGCGCGCCGGGTTCGAAACCCTCTGGTGCATAGCCTGCCCCTTGTGCGATTTCGGTGGCGAGCACCACATCGCGGTGGGTGTCTTCGATGTCGATGACGCCCTTGGTACCCACAATGCCGATCTCAATGCCATAAACGGCGCCGGGCCAGACGACAGGCAGGGCCCAGCTGATGTTCATGCTCCAGATGGTCCCGTCGTCCATGGTGAAGATGCCGAAGGTCGAATCCTTCGTGCCCCATTGTCCCAGCGCGTGATCGCAGGATTGGGCGAATACGGAAACGGGTGTCTTGCCCTCCATCAGCCACATGCACATGTCGAGGCTGTGTGTGCCGGATACGACCATCGGCGTCAGATTGGCCCGGTCCTGGGTGCGGCTGACGGTGGCGATCGGCACCATGCGGTTCATGAAGGCACGGGTTATCACTGAGGTGACCTCGCCGATCTGCCCGGTGACGAGGCGTTCCTTGACGGCCAGGAAGCGCCGTCGGAACCGCTGCGTATAGCCGACCACGGCGTCGATGCCGTTCGCCTGAATGGCGTCAGAGATTTGCTGCGATTGTCGCGCATCCGTGGCCAACGGCTTCTCGATGAAAAGGTCGAGGCCGCGGTCGATCGCGGCGAGCGTCGGATCCGTGTGAAAGTTTTCGTCGGTGGCAATAATCGCCGCCGTGACCTCGGGCCGGGCCAGCAGTTCGCGGAAATCGGTGGTGAAGAAATCGGCATCGGTGTCGGCCTTGAGCCGCTCGCCGACATCCGACTTGATGTCGCACAGGCCGAGCCAGCCGACGCCGGGGTAGGCGCGTGCCAGTTCGCCGCGGATCCGCCCGATGGTACCGCAGCCGATGATGGCCAGCCCGATTTCGCGTTGTTGCCTACTCACTCACACCTCCAATGGAATTTCGACTGCGCCGAGCGCGCAGGATGCCTTCGACGAAGATCAGGACCAGGGCCGCCAACAGGAACGTGCCGAAATACTGTGACAGCACAAATCCGAAGGACTTGTCCTCGAACAACAGCATGGCGCGCCGCAGGTTTTCGTCGGCCAGCGGCCCGAGGATGACGCCGAGCACCACGGGTGCTGTCGGAAAGCGGTATGCGTGCAGGACGTATCCGACGATGCCGGCGGCAAACATCACCCACACGTCGAACATGCTGAGCCGCACCGCATAGGCGCCGATAACACAGATCGGCACGATCAGCGGCAGCAGCAGACCGCGCGGCAGACTGAAAAGCTTGACGCATGGTTTGATGAGAGCGATGGCCGCCCCGTACATCAGAATGTTGGCGACGACCAGCGCGGCATAGATGTAGTAAATCAGTCCCGGGTGGTCGATCTCGATGGTCGGCCCAACGACGACGTTCTTCAGGCTGAGTGCCGCCAGCAATGCGGCCGCCGCGGCGTTGCCTGGAATGCCCAGAGCCAGCAGCGGCAGCATGGACCCACCGACGTTGGCGTTGTTGGCGACCTCGGCGCTGACGATCGCCTCATAGCTTCCTTTGCCCCATTTTGCCTTTTCTTCCGGCTTCGCCCGCCGCCGCCCGATGTCGTAGGACAGGAACGACGCGACATTGGCGCCGGCACCTGGGATGGCGCCGATCACCGTGCCGATGATGCCGGAGCGTACCGCCGTTCTGGCGTAACGCATAAGCAGCCCCAGCGAAGGCATGACACGGCCGACCGCTTCGGGAATGGCGTAGTGCTCACGCTGCGGCAGGACACGCAGAACCTCGGCCAGGCCGAACAGGCCGATGAGCACGGCGACATAGTTGACGCCGTCCATCAATTCCAGTGTGCCGAAGGTAAAGCGCTCGACGCCATGGATGGGATCGATGCCAACAAAGGCGATGAGCAGGCCGAGCCATCCGGCGATCCAGCCCTTGAGCGGCAGGCTGCCGGCCGACATGGAGCCGCTCACCGTGATTCCGATGACCGCCAGCAGAAACATTTCCCAGGAGCGGAAATGCAAAGCGAAAGCCAGGATCAGCGGAATGAACCCGATCAGCAGGGCGATGCCCACCCAGTTGCCGATGAAGGACGCGCCGATGGCGGTCCCGAGCGCCTTGCCGCCTTCGCCACGCCGCGCCAGCTGGTGCCCCTCGATCATCGTCGGAACGGCGTCCGGCGTGCCCGGGATGTTGATCATGACCGCCGATATGGCGCCGCCGAAGACGCTGCCCGTGTAGACGCCGAGCATAAAGGAGATGGCGGTGTCCTGCGACATGCTGGCCGACAGGCCGATGAGCAGCGCCATCGCCATCGTTGTCGACAGACCCGGCATGGCGCCCCAGACGATGCCCAGCGACACACCTGCCAGAGTGACGATTAGGATGTAGGGCGTCAGCGCTTGCAGGATGGCGTCGATGATCATGATCAGACCGATCCCGGCAGCGGAATGACGAAGACATAACGGAAAGCGGCGGCAAGCAGCGTGACCCATACCGCCGAAACGACCAGGCATTTCCACAACGCGCTACGCCAGAACACGGCGAGCAGCACCGTCAGAAAAAGGATGGTCAGCACTTCAAAGGCGCCGTAGCCGAGTTCCATGCCGGCGATCGTCGCCCGGTATTCGAAACTCAGATATTGCAGGCACAGGAGGTAGGCGCCGAGAAAGGCCATCAGCAATAGCGCACGGCCGTGATGCGATTCCTCGTCGGTCGGTGCCGCCGTTTCGCCGGCGACACGCCGCCGGATCGCCATGAGGCCAAGGCCGATCGCCATGGCGCCAAGGCTGCCGGCGGTCAGAAAGGGCAGCAGGCCGGGCGCTGTTGCAACCGAGCCGGAACTGCCCATACGCAGGCTCTCGATCATGATCCACAGCGATAGGGCGATCAGAAAGGCGGCGGCGACCAGATCCTGAACCGGTGTCGCGAAACCGGCATGTTCGTCTTCGCCCGCAAACTGTGTCTTATCGGTCATGGAACATCATCCCAGGCCCGGGGGCCGGTGTGGAGCCGTAGGTGGGAAGGGGAGGCGCTGCCTCCCCTTCGTTGCTGTCCTAGATGCGCGGCTTGTAGCCTTGCGGCGGCCACCAGGCCTCGAAATCCGCCGGCTTCGGAAGACCCAGCTGTTCGGCAGTGACCACGTCGGCGCCGATCTGGTCGGAGAACTTGTTGAACGTGTCGACGGTGACAACTTCCAGCAAAGCCGCCCGCTTATCGGCCGCTTCGCCAGTGCGGATGTCGGTCTGGAAGAACTTGCTCTTGACCATCTCCTGGAAGCCGTCGGAGTTGACGGCGTCGATGAAAGCGTCGTTGACCATCTGCAACACGTCGGTTGGCGTGTCTCGTTTCATGATGAAGTTGTAGGTGCCGCCGATCGGCAGGAAGGGCTGGATGGATGGCAGCGGTCCGCCGATGGAGGGCATAACGGTGCCGTTGTCGAGCGTGATGTCTGCAGCCGAGGTCTGCTGCAGGCAACGCAGTTTGCCGGCACGAACCAGATCCACATGCTCATGCACACCGCCGCCGGCAATATCCACCTCGCCCTGCAGTCCGGCCAGCGTTGCCGCCTTGCCGCCCTTATAGGGCACGTATTTCAGGCTGATATCGGCGAAGGAACCGACGATCAGCGCCAGCTCGTGCCACAGGCCGCCGGTGCCCGACGTCGAAATGGTGATCTTGCCCGGATCGGCCTTGGCCGCTGTGACGACGTCGTCGAAGGTCTTGAAGGGTGAATCCGGCGGAACCGACCAGCTGGCATTGGCGGTGGCCGCCTGAAAGAACACCCACTCGTCCCAGGGCACAAAATCGACGTGGCCCATGACCCGCACGAATTTGTTGTAATTGGCGCCTCCGAGCACCGTGTAGCCGTCGGAGTTCTGGCCATGCACATATTTGGTGGCGACGCCGCCGACGGCGCCCGGCTTGTTGATCACATTGATCTTCCAGCCGCGGGACTTGCCCATCTCTTCGGCCAGCTTGCGCATGATGGTGTCGGTGCCGCCACCAGCCCCGTACATGACGACCAGTGTGATGGCGCGTTCCGGATAGCCGTCGGCGCGCGCCTGCTTGGCGGGTATGGTCACCGACAAGGCAGCCATGGTCGCCGCCGAACCCGCCAGAAAGGTTCGGCGGTCCATGTTTGCAATGGTGTTCGCGATGGTTTTTTTCATGATCTCCTCCACTCGGTGTGAACGGGCTCGGAATGCGTTATTGGGCGAGTTCCTGATCCCCGGTTTTGCTTTTGACGAAATCCGTCACTTCCGGCTCAACATCGGTCGCCATCAGCGCGTTCCAGCGATTGTTGAAGCCGAACAGTGCAATGACGGAGCCGATTTCCACCACCTGATCCTCGGTGAAATGCCGCCGCAATTCGGCCATGTCCGCTTCTGTCGCGTAGGACGGGCACTGTGCGCCGGTCACGGCGATACGCAGGGCCGCCCGTTCTGCGTCGCTGAACAGGCGGCTCGTCTCGAACTCCCATATGGCCGCCAGCTTATCGTCGGGCACGCCGTTGTCGGCACCGTTCTTGAAGGTGTGGGCGGTGCAATAGACGCAGCCATTGGCACGGCTGGTCACGTGGGCCACCATCCAGCGCAACGCGGGATCGACCTTGCCGTCCGGATTGCGTACCACGGCGCGGATAAGGCCGAGGACGGCGCGGGCGATTTCAGGGCGCCGCGCCAGTGTTAGCATGGAGTTGGCTACGAAGCCGGTGGCCGACGCCAGGCGTTCGATATCGGCCCTGGCTTCCTCGGTTTCGGCGATGCTCAACGGCTCGATGTGCGACATGCCGCTCCTCCCGTAGAGACACGATCTCACGCTGCTCGTGAAAACAATACGGGCTCGCCATCCGGGCTCGTAATCATATGTCGCAATGGGCCATATCAGCTAAGCTGATTGCAAGGACGCGCCGCGGTGCGAAAACGGGATCGCCGGCGCGATCACTGATACATGGCGTTCGGCAGGAATAGAGCGATCTCGGGCACCGCCACGAGAATCGCCAGGGCGATCGCCATGGCCAGCCAGAACGGCATGATTCCGGCGAATATCGTCTCCATCTTCACGTCCGGCACGATGCTTTTGACGACGAACACGTTCACGCCGATCGGTGGCGAGATGAGCCCCATTTCCAGCACGATGACCATGACGACACCGAGCCAGATCGGATCGAATCCCAGAGAAACCACCAGCGGGAAGACGATAGGCAGAGTGATGACCAACAGGGAGAGCCCTTCGATGAACATGCCGAGGATGACATAACCCAACAGGATAATGGCGAGTGTTCCATAGGGGCCGAGCGCCAGGTCGGTCATGGTGCCGGCGATCGTCTCGGGCAGGTGAGACAGGGCGACGAACGGAGCGAACACATTGGCCCCAATCAGAATGAAGAAGGCCATGCCGGTCGTCCGCAGCGTATCGGCGCTTGCCTCCCACAGCGTGCTGACGGTGCACTTGCCGCGCAGGATGAGCATGAGGAGTGCAAAACAGGCACCGACTCCGGCGGCCTCGACCGGTGTGAAAAAGCCTGTGTAGATACCGCCGATCGTGATCAGAATAATGGCGATGATGCCGGTGGAGCGCATTGCCGAATCCAGCTTTTCCCGCAGGTTGAAGACCGGTCCACGGGGCCCTTCTTCGGGAGTCACAAAGGTGATCAGCGCGATGGCCACCAGGAACAGGCTGGTCAGCATCAAGCCCGGAAGCACGCCAGCCATGAACAACCGACCGATCGATTCTTCGGTCAGCACCGCATAAATTACGAAACCGGTGGACGGCGGTATGAGAATGCCGAGCGTGCCGCCGGCGGCAATCGAACCGGTTGCCAGACGGGGACCGTAACGATAGCGCCGCATTTCCGGATAGGCGACCTTGCCCATGGTGACGGCCGAGGCAATGGATGATCCGGACAGCGCCGCAAAGCCGGCACAACCGAGAATCGTCGCGGCTGCCAAACCGCCGCGCAAATGACCGATGAGCCGATAGGCCGCGTCAAACAAGTCGCGGCTCAATCCTGCCGCCGAAGCAAGATTGCCCATCAGGATGAACAGCGGAATGATCGACAGTTCGTAGATCGTGACCGTGGCAAAGGCTTGACCGCTTAGCGTGTAGGCGGCCGCCTGAAAGCCGTTTAGCAGAATGGTGCCACCGAACCCTACGACCAGCAGGGAGATGGCCACAGGCGTGCCGATGGCCATCAGGGCAAAAAGCACCCCAAAACCGGCTACGCCTAACCATTCAGCGCTCATGGCGCAGGCCTTCCGTCACCAGCAGCAAAGCGGACAGTCCGCTGCCGGCGGCGATCGCGTAGTAGGAGACGTCGAGCGGCAGCTGCAGCAGCAACGTGGTTTCGGCAAAACGCGCCGCCTCGCGGGCGTTGAGAAACGCCCGCCATGCGAGATAGGCCATCATGCACGCGCCGATCGCCGAAACGAGAAGATCGACGGGGCGTCTGACGCCGGACGGAAGCAACGAAACCAGCGTGTCGATGGCGATCACCCGGCCCGAGAGCACGCAGAGCGGCAGGCTGATCGAAACGGCGATGGACAGGATGATCTGGGTGTAGTCGTTGGCGCCGAAGATCGGACGATCCAAGAGCGAGCGCAGCATGGCGTCGCTGACCGACAGGAACATCATCGCGAACACCGCAAGCGCGCCACAGGCGATCAGCGGTGTCTCGATCCATCGACGAAAGCCGCCCGGAGGACCCGGGCGGCTTTCCGTGTCGGCCTGTCGGTCGGACATAAAGTGCTATTGTCCGCCGAAACCGGCTATGATGTCGCGGGCATTGACGCCGGTTTCCTCGGTCGTTTTGTCGACCAGCGTGTCTACCGCGCCGGCCATGGCTGCGCGGAATTCGGCATCCGCGTTGGCGTCGATTTCGATGATGTTAACCCCGCTGTCGCGAGCCAGATTGATCCCGGCCTGGCCGGCGTCATAGAAGGCGCGGGCGCCGCGCAGGCTGAGCTTGCGACCGGTCAGACCGTCGAGCTTCTGTTTGTGCGCGTCGCTCAGATCATCCCAGCTGTTCCTGTTCATCAGCAGGTAGAAACTGTCCACCGCAGAGGGAATATTGACAGTTGCGTGCTCGGCGATTTCGTTGAGCTTATAGGAGCGTATGCCGGATGGTCCGATCATCACGGCATCGACGACACCGGTGTTCATGGCGTTGTAGACATCTGGGGTCGGCATCGACACCGGAATGCCGCCCCAGGCTTTTACCACTTCAGCCATCACCGGGTTGGGCGTGCGGATCTTGAGACCCTCGATATCCGCCAGCGTGCGAACCGGCTTCTCCCGGGTGAGCAGTACCGAGGGGTTGTTCGCCCACAGACCCAGCAGCTTGGTTTCGCTGTATTCGTCCTCAATCGCGTCGAGATTGTCCCAAAGTGCGTTGGTCGCTTCCTCGCCGCTTTTGAACAGGCCAGGCATGTGCACCATGACCGTCTTTTTGAACTGTGTCGGTGTATAGGACGGAATCCCAAATGCGATGTCAGCGACACCGGTCACGACGCGCTTGTACTGCTGCACCGGCCCCTTGCCGAGCTCTCCGGCAGGATAGATGCGGATCGTCAATGC
Source organism: Hoeflea sp. (assembly GCA_965249925.1). GTDB lineage: Bacteria > Pseudomonadota > Alphaproteobacteria > Rhizobiales > Rhizobiaceae > Hoeflea_A. The sequence goes on along the minus strand of OZ252260.1, from coordinate 7,027,254 downwards.
TCCTTCCGTTGCCGCGTTCAGCTCCTCTGCCAGCGGGGTCATCACGCCGCGATCCATGGGATGCATGGGCGGCATGAAATGTGCCGCCTTTAGCTCGTCGGCGATCGCGGTGCTGGAGAAAGCTGCGGTGGCAGCGACGGCAATCGCAAAAAGTGCGCCTTGAGCGCGTTCGATGAATGGCATGGCGAAGTCCTCCCGGAGCGTAAAGCCCATATAGTTAACAATGTTAGTTATCTATGTTAATGAAATAATCGGCAATGACGGCTTTGCTGTCAACCGGACAGTTCCCAGATTTCGAGAGGAAGCGCCTTGCAGGACTACACGCTTCATAACCGCATCGGCTACAAGGTCACGCGGTTGGCGCGGCTGATGGAAGACCGTCTTGAAAAACAGATTGGCGAGCACGGCATTACCCGGCTGATGTGGTGCGTCTTGCGCGGTGTCGGCATGGAAGGCGTCACCACACCCTCGGGCTTGGCCAACTACATCGGCATCGCACGTCCGGCCGTATCCCGCTTGCTCAAGACCATGGAGCAGCGCGGGCTCTTGCAGCGCAATGGCATCGATGCGGACGGGCGCGTGACCGAAGTGCATCTGACGCAGGAGGGCAGGCGCAAGATGGATGCCTGCCACGGTCTCGTGCGCGAGTTGAACACACATTTTTCCGAGAAGCTGGAACCGCGGGTCTATGAGGATTTCATGCGGACGATCGATCGCCTGACGGATGGTGAAAATGCCACGTTGATGCGGCTTTAGGGCCCCATGCGCGGAAGGCCTAGGGACTATGAGCCGGTTCCCGTCGCTGATATGAAAGGCTCCCATTGCTGCCGGTTTGTTCCATTGGCAGCGCCCACATGATTGAAACAAGCCAAGACCGGCAACCTCGACGGCCCGTCGAGTTGCAGCGCCGGCAAGGACGCCTATTGACCGACCGAGTGACAAAAACCGCTCGCAGCGAATTTGAGATAATCGCTCTGCTCGCGCTGCTCATTTCGCTCGTCGCATTGGCGACCGACGCCATGCTACCGGCGCTGCCGCAAATAGGTGATGAGCTGGGCGTCACGCATGAGAACAACCGGCAACAGGTCATCTCCATCTTCTTTCTCGGTTTCGCGGTCGGCCAGATGATCTATGGCCCGCTGTCGGACAGTGTCGGTCGCAAGCTGGCCATGTATGGCGGCCTGGCTGTATTCATGATCGGCAGTTTGTTGTCCGTCGTCGCCGACACCTTTCAGCTCATGCTGCTCGGCCGGCTTTTGCAGGGTTTCGGGGCGGCGGGGCCGCGTATCGTGGTGGTGGCGCTTGTGCGCGACCAGTATGAGGGCCGCGCCATGGCGCGCGTCATGTCGGCGATCATGGCGGTGTTTATTCTGGTGCCAGCCCTCGCACCTGCGGTCGGCCAGGGTGTCATGATGCTGCATGACTGGCGGGCCATCTTTGTCCTGTTCATCGGAATGGCGACGATTGCCCTCGTCTGGCTGGCCCTGCGGCAACCGGAGACGCTGCCGTCCAGTCGAAGAACGCCTTTTTCGTTGCGGACGATATTGCGCAACATAGGCGAAGTCCTGAGCAATCGGCGGGCGCTCGGGTACACGCTGGCGACCGGCATGGTTTTCGCCGCCTTCATCGGCTATTTGACGTCGTCTCAGCAGATCTTTCAGGATCTGTATCAGGCCGGAGACCGGTTTGCCCTGTACTTCGCCATCCTGTCCCTCGCCATCGGCGCTGCGTCTTTGGCGAACTCCCGGCAGGTTATGCGTTTCGGCATGCGCGCGCTATGCCGATGGTCGCTGCTCGCGCTGGTGGGTCTATGCGGTACGTTTTTCGCTTTCGCTCTGTTCTACAATGGAGCGCCGCCATTCTGGACATTCATGGCGTGTTTCATGGCAGGTTTCTTCGCGATCGGATTTCTGTTCGGCAACCTGAATGCCCTGGCCATGGAGCCCCTCGGCCATATTGCCGGAACCGGTGCCGCTGTCGTCGGCTCGGTCACGACAATCGTTTCGTTGGTCTTCGGCGCAGCGATCGGCGCGATGTACAATGACAGCATCCTGCCCCTGGTAGGCGGCTTCGCAGGTTTCGGCCTGCTCGCATTGCTGATCATGCGATGGACCGACAGGACACCAACGCCGGCGAACACCACATCAACACCCAAATCCACGCTTGATGCTTAACCGAGGATCGGTCAGGCTGCTCGCAATCATCGGGTTGGAGGCAAGATCATGAAATCCGAAAGCATTGAAGGCGGCACACTGGAAACGTGGACAGCGGACGAGGTCTACGATGCCTATGATCGGGGCGAGATCGCGCTGATCGATGTGCGCACTCCGCAGGAGTATATGTTCGAACACATCGAGGGTGGGTTGCTGTTACCCATGCCGTTCTTCAAGCCGGAAAAACTGCCGTCGCAGGAGGGCAAGCGGCTGGTCTTTTATTGCGGTTCCGGCGCCCGGTCCCGAAAGGTGGCACTCCAGTACCTGGCAAGCGGCGCTGAGCTGGCCGCGCACCTTGACGGTGGCTTCGGTGCGTGGAAGCAGTCCGGAAAACCGCATATTGGCACCGACATGGCGACAGGTGCGCCGAAACGCGTTGAGCAGCGACAGGTTTAGCTGCGGTTTGTCGAGGTGGCTGCAGACTCCAATCCGGTAAATGCTGCCAATACCGCCAATGCAGTCGGTGTCGGCGTCGCTGTCGCCAGTGTGTCGTTGCCGCCGTTTGGAGGATTAACCGAGAGCGCTCAGGCGACTGCCGGGATCGGTTTCATGATGGCCGTGCTTTGGGTGACGGAACTGGTTCCGCTGGCCGTGACGGCTTTGATCCCGCTCGCCCTGTTTCCGATCTTCGGCATCGCGTCGATCGGCGATATGGCGTCGTCTTATGCCAATCCTGTCATCTTCCTTTTCCTCGGCGGATTCCTCATAGCCAAGGCGATCGAGTCCTGGAACCTGCACCGTCGATTGGCCTACTCCGTGCTCTCGCGGACGCAGGGTGATCCAAAACTGATCATTCTGTCGATTATGGCTGTGACCGCGTTTCTCAGTCTCTGGGTGAGCAACACGGCGGCGGCAATGGTCGCAACACCGTTGGCGGCGTCGATCGCCGCCACCCGCGCCCAGGACGACGGCTTTGCCCCGGCGCTCCTGCTGGGTGTTGCCTATGCCGCGACGATCGGTGGAATTGGGTCCCTGATTGGCACACCGCCCAACGCTTTGTTCGCAGCCTATATGAAGGAAGCGCACGGCGTGGTCATCGGATTCGCCGAATGGATGCTTGTCGGCATTCCGGCAGTGCTGATCCTGCTTCCGCTGGCATGGCTGGTGCTGACGCGTTTTGCATTTCGCATCGAACCGGGTGTTGTGACGGTTGAAGCCGGGCGGTTGGGTCCGATGTCTTCCGGTGAGATACGCGTTGCCATCGTCGCCGCGCTGACCGCCCTCCTGTGGATTCTCAGGCCAGTGATTTCCGGTGCGTTTCCGGCGCTGGATCTGAGCGATGGCGGGATTGCGATTACCGGTGCGCTGGCCCTGTTTTTTCTGCCGGCCGGAGGCGGTCAGCGTGTGCGTCTTCTGAATTGGGAAAACGCGGCAACTCTGCGCTGGGATGTCCTGATTCTGTTTGGCGGCGGCCTGTGTCTCGCCACGGCGATCGAAAGCTCGGGGCTGGCGCGCTGGATTGGCGGTGCCGCAGAGCAGATGCACGGCCTTCCCACTGTGTGGATCCTGCTGGCAATGGCCGCGGTGATTGTCTACCTCGGGGAGCTCGCGTCGAACACGGCGATGGCGGCCATTTTTCTGCCGGTGGCCGGTGCCGCCGCCGTGGGCATGGGTGCCGAACCCCTGACTTTCGTGCTGCCGGTGGCCATGGCCGCGTCGATCGGATTCATGCTGCCGGTCGCAACGCCGCCCAACGCCATCGTCTTCGCCAATGCGGCTGTGACGCGGCCCGACATGCTGCGTGCCGGCGCGCCACTCGACCTGTTCGGCATTGCCGTGGCGCTGACCACCGGCATGCTGCTTGCGCCTATCGTTTTCTAGTTGCGCCCGCTGCTCTAATTCGGGAGACGCCTCATCGTGGCCATATCCGGCGGACGGGTTTGCGGCAAGCGGGTGCGTTCGTGATAGCTCTGCCCGAGCCCGAGTAGCGGGGCGTCATGGCCGCGCTGTGCGATCAATTGGATGCCCATCGGCAGTCCTTGCGCCCCAAAACCGACGGGCGCGCAGAGCGCCGGCACACCGATCAGCGAGGCTGGCACCACCACCTCCATCCAGCGGTGGTAGGTATCTATGGCTTTCCCAGCGACCTCTCTGGGCCAGTGCCATTCGGCATCGAACGGAAACAGCTGCGCCGAGGGCAGGGCGAGAATGTCCACATCGAGTTCGGCCATGGTGGCGAACCATGCCGAGCGGATCACGCTGGCCGCATGGATGTCGCTGCCCCACAGCGCCAGGCCGCGCTCGATCTCCCAGATGGCCTCCGGCTTGAGCATATTGCGCTTCTGTGGGTCCTCGTAATGAGGCCGCAGTTTCATCGCGACCTGCCAGTTGCGCAGGGTCACCCAGCTGTTCCAAATGCGTTCGGGTTCGAAGGGTGGCGTCAATGCGGTAACCTCATGACCGAGATCGCTGAATGTGCCAAGCGCTGTCTCGCAGAGATCGAGGACGCCGGCCTCCATCGGGTAGTACCCCTCCCAGTCCCCGACCCAGCCGATGCGCAGCGGTTTGACCGGTTCGATACCTTCAAATGCCGGCATGCCATGGGGAATCCGTAGGTCCGGGCGTCCCAGCACGGTCAGCAGCAGGGCCAGGTCGGCCGGTGACCGAGCCATTGGACCCTGCGTTGCCAGTTGATTCAGGAAGGTGTCGCCAACCGGATCGCCGGGCACCAACCCGACACTCGGCCGCAGACCGTAGACGTTGTTCCAGCCGGCGGGATTGCGCAGGGACCCCATCATGTCGGAGCCGTCGGCCAGCGGCAGCATGCGGGCCGCCAATGCCGCGCCGGCGCCGCCGCTGGAACCGCCGGCAGATCGTTCCGGATCGTATGGATTGCGGGTAACGCCGGCCACCGGATTGTAGGTGTGCGACCCGAGCCCGAATTCAGGCGTGTTGGTCTTGCCGATGATCAGTGCGCCGGCGGCCCGCAGCCGTGCGGCAAGAAGGGCATCGGCGGTCGGTACGTGGTCGGCGAATATCGGTGAACCATAGGTGGTCCGCAGACCGCTTGTGTCGACCATGTCCTTGACGGCGATCGGCAGTCCGCCCAACGGCCCGGGACATCCGTCGCGATCCATGCGCTCCGCCTCGGCGAGGATGTCGTCGGCCGGAAGCAGGGATATGATCGCGTTGATCACGTCATTGCAGGCGTCGATGCGCTCGAGACAGGCGGTGGCGAGTGCGCTTGCGGTGGTTTCTCCACGGCTGAGCGCCAAGCGCAGATCCGTCGCATCCCGTTCGATCAGCGGATGTTCCATGCCGTGCTCACCCTCCGAGGCGTATTCATTTTTCGCATAGGTCGAGGTCTTTTTCGCATTTTGGTCGCCAATCCAATGCCGCTAGTTTTGCCAGAATGCATTGACGCAGGTCCAATCTTAACCGGAAGGCGGCTGGCCATGAAGCAAATCAATGTCGGAGTGATCGGCACCGGCTGGTGCGGCGGAATCCGTGCCGAAGCCTGTTTCGCCCATCCGCTTGTCGCCGACCTGCACATTGCCGAAATCAATGAAAACCGCCTGCGTGAGGTCGAGTCCCTGGCGCGTCCGGTGACCGCGACCACCGACTACCGGCGGATTGTCGACGATCCCTCCATCGATGCGGTGATTATCTCCGCCACGCCGGAAACCACCCACTACCCAATGGCTCGCGAGAGCCTTGCGGCCGGCAAACACGTTTTTCTCGAAAAACCGATCGCCATCACGCTCGCCGAGGCCGACGACCTTGTGACGTTGGCCCGGCAGAACGGGCTGAAGTTCACCATCGGCTATTCGCAGCGCTTCAACCCGAAATATGCCTATATCAAGAAATGCCTGGACGACGGTACGCTCGGAGAACCGGTCAGCGCCCTGGTGAGCCGCCATATCACCCGCAGCCTGGGCAAGAAGATCTCCGGGCGGGTCAAGCTGTCGCCGGCCGCGATGGAGGCCACCCACGATCTCGACTTCGTGCTTTGGTGCCTGGAACCGGCCAAACCGATTCGCATCTATGCGCAAACGGTCTACAAGACCATGAAGGAGATCAACGGCGCGCCCGATTGCACTTGGATTATTGTCACCATGGACAGCGGCGTGTCGTTCACCATCGGTGCCGGCTGGATCCTGCCGCTCGGGTACCCCAACTACTCGGCGACGACCCTGGAGATGGTCGGCACCACGGGTGCGTTGCTGATCGACGACACGCATCGGGATGTCGTGCTCAACACCGTCGACAATGGCATCCAGTTTCCGATGTCATCGATGCCCGGTGAAAAGGTCGATCATGTGTTCGCCGGTCCGATGGCGCGCGAAACCGATCATTTCGTCGAGGCGGTCGCGCTCGACCGGCCGGTGCTCGTCACGCCCGAACAGGCGCGCAAGGTGATGGAAGTCTATATCGCGGCGGACCTGTCGGCGGAGCGCAATACGCCGATCGAGCTGCCTTTGAACGAGGCCGAAATCTCATCGCTCGCCAGTTGATTTGGCTGAAAAATCAGGATGTTTGTGCACTGAGCCGCAGCATGTCTTCAGCGTTGGCGAAGCAAATGCGCATGTTTTCGGCAAACCGATCGGTGACCCGCAGACGGCGCGCGCCTTCGGCGAAGACCAGGCCGTAACTGATGTCGATGGCCGGTTCAAACGGCCGGATCTCCAACTGGCCGCGGAAATGATCGGCGACAAAGGGATGCGCGACGGCAACGCCGAGACCAATCTTGACCAGGTTGCCAAGCAGAATGGTCGACTGCGCCTCGATGGCCGACTGGCACTGGATTTTCAGTTTCGTCAGCATCTCCTCAGTGCGGTAGCGCAGGACCGTGTCCGATGACAGCGACACAAGGTGTTCGCCCTCCAGATCGCGCGCATGCACAACGGTTTTGGCGGCCAGCCTATGTTCTTTCGGCATAATGAGAACCGAGCGGACCGTGCAAAGCGGTTCGACGGCAAGACCCTGCTGAACCATCGGTAGCGTCGCCAATCCAATGTCGTATCGGCGTTCCGCCACCGCCTGCTGCAATTCGCTGCGGCCCTTGAGATCGATCGTGATGTTGAGGTTCTTGTATTCCTCCCGCAGCATTTTCAGCGGCTGCGGCAACATACAGGTTCCGATGGCCGGCATGGCGACGATACACAATGTGCCGGTCCCATGGGCCCTGATGTTGGAAGCGGTTTCCTGAATCTGGTCGACCTGCTGCAGGATTCCTTCCGCCATTCCAAAGAATTCGCGGCCTTCCGGGGTGATCGTCAGGCGGCCGCGATGCCGGTCGAACAGCGTAAATCCGAGGGTGTCCTCCAACTGGCTGATCAGCCGGCTGATCGCCGACTGGCTGATCCCCATGACTTCCGCGGCCTGGGTTGTCGTGCCGGTGGCAATCAGCGCGCGCATGGCTTCGAGCTGGCGTATCTTCAAAGCGCTCTCCCAACGCAATCTCCGCTGACTATGTCAAATTGTCATAGAAGTAAACCAAGAACGCATTTCGAATCCTATCGCTAAGCCACTAGACTTTCCTGAGTTATCCGGGAGTCCACGGAGCGTCATGGGAGGAGGTGCCGGTCATGAACAAGCGGCTCGAAACTGCCGTCGCCGGTTCGCTTCTGATGCTTGGAATCGGCTTCATCGCGTTCATGGAAGCGCTTGTTGCAAAGCCGAAAATGCTGTTCGGCCGCTCGCTCAGTGCCATCGAACCGACGCTCTTCCCGCTGATCGCCATGGGCATGATGATTGTGTTCTGCGGCGTCTATTTCCTGCAGGTCTATCGGGAATCGAAAGACCCATCGGCCGATATGTCGGAGTCCGCCGCTGAGGACACGGACTGGCTGCGGGTCGGCGCGTTTTTTATGGTGCTTTTCTTCTATGCGATGACCTTCGACTGGCTGGGCTTTATGACGTCGACCTTTCTGTCGATGGTGGCGCTGTCGCTGTTGGCCGGCAACCGTCACTATCTGCAGATCATCGCCTTTTCCTTCGCCCTGCCGTTGGCTTTCTATCTGGTCGCAACGCGCCTGCTGCTGGTCTCGCTGCCGGAACAGGGCGGGATCGAATTGTTGATTGCCCGGATCCTGGGGGAATTGAGCCGCTGACCATGCGCCCATTCACAGACATGCAGCACCGTTATGATTGAGCAGTTTGCCACCGGCTTCTCCATGGCCCTGCGCGTCGATACGTTCGCCATGATGGCAGCCGGGTTGTTTTTCGGCATGCTCGTCGGTTCGCTGCCGGGTTTCACCACCCTGATGGCGATGGCCATTCTGCTGCCGGTGTCGTTTTTTCTCGATCCCATCGTCGGGATTCCGTTCCTGCTGGGGATTTACAAGGGCGGCATTTTCGGCGGCAGCGTCCCGGCCATCCTGGTGTCGATGCCCGGCACCGGCGCGGCGATCGCGACCACCGCCGACGGCTATGCGCTGACCAAAAAAGGGCAGTCGCGCAAGGCGCTGGACATGGCGCTATTCTCGTCGACTTTCGGCGATTTCAGTTCTGACATTCTGACCATTCTGATGATTTTTCCTATCGCGCTGCTGGTCATGCAATTCGGACCGCCGGAACTGGCGGCAATCCTGTTCCTGAGCCTGATCATCATCTCGGCGACGGCGGGCAGGAACCCGATCAAGAGCCTGATGATGATGACGCTCGGGCTTTGGCTGTCGTTTGTCGGCACCGATCCATTGGGCGGCGTAGAACGCTTCACCTTCGGCTCGTTCGAGCTCAAAGGCGGTGTGCCGTTGTTGCCGATGCTGATCGGTCTGTTCGCGCTGCCCGAAATCGCTGCAGTGATCGGACGACGCGTCGATACCGGTCACGTTGCGAGGGTTGTCGGAGAGCGGTTGCGGATGTCCGAACTGCGTCGCTGTTTTCGCACCATCGTGCGCTCCACTGCCATCGGTACGGCCATCGGCATCGTGCCCGGCCTCGGACAGGTGGTCGCCGCGATGCTGGGCTATACGGCCGCCAAAAATGCGTCGCCGACACCGGAGAAATTCGGCAAGGGCGAGGTCGAGGGCGTGGCGGCGGCGGAAGCCGCCAACAATGCGGTCAATGGACCGACCCTGGTGCCACTGCTAACGCTGGGAATTCCAGGCGACAACGTTACCGCCATCCTGCTCGGCGCTTTCGTCGCACAGGGGCTGCGCCCAGGACCGCAGCTTTTCGAGGAGCAGGGCGCGACGGTGTTCGCCATCCTGACCGCCATGGTGTTCGCCAACATCCTGTTCCTGGTGATCGGTTATCTGGCGATCCCCTTTTTTGCCCGGCTGGTGACGATCAAGAACGCACTGCTGATTCCGGCGGTCATCATGTTCGCGTTCGCCGGATCCTATGTGTTCCGCTCCGATCCGGTTGATCTGCTGATGCTCATCGGTTTCGGTGCGTTCGGCATCATCGCCCGCATGGCGCGTTTCGAGGTGATGCCGATGGTCATGGGATTCATCCTTGGCGGACCTCTGGAATACGCCTTCGGCCAGACAATGGCCATGTCAGACGGCGATCTGCTGACCTTCGCCCTCACGGAGCGACCGGGAATGCTGGCGATCCTGCTCCTGGCGCCGTTGATCGGCATCTATCTGTGGCGCCGCATGGCCAGTCTATCCGCGGCACCACCGCCAACCCGTTCGGCGCAGCACGAGGAGGGCACGACACATCCCCAGAACTGAACAGGACGCTTTCCATTCAATGTGATCACCATGATCGGGAGGATACGATGATCAGACGACATCTCATGAAGTTTGCCATGGCCGCGCTCATGCTCGGCGGCCTCGCGGCGCCGGCGGCGGCCGAATACCCGGAAAAGCCGGTGACCCTCATTATTCCGCTGGGTGCCGGAGGTTCCCACGACCTGAACGCGCGGGTCTTTACCAGCATCATCCCCGCCTATCTGAACCAGGCGATGATCGTACGGCTGACGCCGGGCGCCGGCGGCCAGAAGGGCACGCAGGAGGCGGCGAATGCGCCAGCGGATGGTTACACACTGCTGTTTACCCACAACTACATCGACATGCTGCAGCAGCATGTCGAGGATCTGCCCTATGATCCGGGCAATGACTTTGTGCCGATAGCCCGGATCAATTACGCACCGATCGGCATCGTGGTCCGCGGCGACAGTCCGTTCAAGACGTTCGACGACGTGGTCGAACATGCCAAGGCCAACCCCGGCAAGCTGAAGATGGCCCATTCCGGCAACTGGGGTGCGCTGTTCGTCCCGGCGGCGCAGATCATGAAAGCCAAGGGTATCACGTTCAACATGATCCCCTACAAAGGCGGCGGTCCCGCCCTGCAGGCGCTGCTGAAGGGCGATGCCGAGATCACCATGGGATTTCCGGCAACCCTGACCAATCTGATCGACAGTGGCGAAGTGCGCCTGCTGGCAACCGCAGGCAGTGAACGCATGGCCGAAGACGTGCCGACCTTCGATGAACTCGGAATCGGTGCCGATGCCGGTTACATGCACCGTATCGTGGTGGCACCTGCAGGGACACCGCCCGAGGTCGTGCAGACACTGCGCGATGCCTTCAAGGCACTGCAGGAGGACAAGACATATGTCCGTCTCATGGGGCGTCTCGGTGAAAACCGGGAGTATCTGGACGGGCCGGATTACCAGAACCTGCGCAACGATCAGGCCAGCGAGTACAAGGCGCTGGTCGAGCAGATCACCTCCAACTGAACCGATGCGGCGCACGCCGGTCCTGACCGGCGTGCGTGTCTGCGATTTCGGGGACGCGAGACACGATGAGGATCAAGCAAAAGCCGATCTGGACCTTCAAGACCCGGGCGCGGGCCGAATCGACGACCCGCAGCATCGCGCAAGTCCGCGATTTCAATATGGTCATCGACGAGCCGGTTGATCGCGGCGGGACCAATGAAGGGCCCATGCCGGTGGAATTTGTGATGGCGGGCCTTGCGGGCTGCACGCATGTCATCGCCAACAAGCTGGCGACCCATTATGGCGTTAGCTTCGACCGCATGGACATCGACATCGCCACCACCATGGACAGCCGTGGAACGCGGCTGATCGAACCGATCGATGTGCCGTTCCCCAAAGTCACCATCACCATCGCGGTGGAGACCTCAGGTTCTGACCAGGCTGTAGAGCGGGTCGTGGCCGATCTGCGCCACCATTGCGCGGTGTCGAAGATGCTGCAGCAGTCGGGGACTGAGGTGGTTGAGCGCTGGACGGTGAACGGGATTGTCAAGTCCTTACCGGAGGCTGTCTGAGCTTTCACCGCAGGTCTCGGACGGACAGTCTTGTTTTTGTGAGGCATTCGGTTCATCAAACCCGCGTCGAGCGCCCAACGGCGCTCGTTTTCATGTATTGACGGGGCGAGGGCATGTACGGTCAGATATTCAACGTGGTCGGTCCGGTCTTCATCATGACCTTCGTTGGCTATCTGCTCGGCCGCTCATCCCTGAAAATCGACTCCGCGACCCTCAGCTCGACTGTGCTGCTTGTGGCGACGCCGTGCCTGGTGTTTTCCACCCTGACCTCGCTGGAGATCAGCGGCGATACGGTTCTGAAGATGGCGCTTTCGGCACTGCTGTGCGTGGCAACGGCCGGCATATTCGGGCTGGTGGTGCTTCGGTTGGCCGGAATGTCCTACCGCACCTTCCTGCCCAGTCTGATGATGCCGAATTCCGGCAATATCGGTCTGCCCCTGGTGCTGCTGGCGTTTGGCGAGACCGGCCTGGCTTTAGGGGTGTCGTATTTCTTCGTGATTGCACTGCTGCAGTACACGGTGGGTGCAGCGATTTCCTCCGGACAGTATCGACTGCGCGACCTGGCCCACCAGCCGCTAGTCTATTCGGTGGTCATGGTTGGCGTCGTTGTTTCCACCGGTGTCGAAGTGCCTCCGGTGCTTGCATCGACCACCGAGCTGTTTGGCGGCATGATGATCCCGGCGATGATGATCCTGCTCGGCACTTCGCTGGCGCGGCTGACGGTGTCCGATCTGAAACCAGCCATCACGATCGCCATCGCCCGCCTGGCGATCGGCGTGCCCACCGCCCTGATCGTCATTGCCATCCTGTCCCTTGCCGGTGTCGAGGCGGGCACTGTTTTCCTGCTGGCAGCGATGCCGACGGCGGTCGTCAACTATGTGTTCGCGGAACGGTACCGGGCCGATGCCCGGCTGGTCGCCGGCGCCGTCGTCGTGTCGACTCTGTTCACCTTCGCGTTGTTGCCGGCGATCCTCTGGGCCGCATACGCCGTGGCGGGCCAGCTTCCGTAACCGGTGTGCTGCTTGGCTCAGCCGGGTATCAGCGCTATTGATGGATGAAACGGGAGGCCATCGGAACGCATGATATACGTCAATTTGCGTCAGCTCCGGTTTCTGGTCGCGATCCATGAGGAACGGTCCTTCACCGCCGCCGCCAAGCGGGTCAATGCGACGCAATCGGGGCTCAGCATGCAGATCAAGGAACTGGAGGAGCGCCTGGGCCTGCGGTTGTTCGAGCGTTCGTCCACAGGTGTGACCCCGACCAGTGCGGGTGATCGCCTGTATGAGCGTGCGACGCGTATTCTGCGCGAGGTCAGCGCCATCGAGAACGACGTCCAGATGCTTTCGGGCCAGGTCAGCGGCCGGGTCCAGGTTGGCATGATGCCGACCTTTGCGCGGGCGGTGCTGGCACCAGTTCTTGAGCGCTTCGCACGCCATCATCCGCACGTCGAAATCAAGGTGACCGAAGCCTACAGCGCGGTGCTGTGCGAGGAAGTGACGAACGGCAACCTGGACATGGCGATCGTGCCAGCCGGCAAACTGGTGCCGGGGCTGCGTGCGGAGCATCTGGCGACGGATGTCGAGGTGTTCGCGACATCGCCGGACACCGAGCACACCCATCTGGAGCCCATCGATCTGACCCGGTGCAAGCCGCTTAAACTGGCGCTTCCCGGGCCGAGCAATGCACGGCGAGGACGGATCGACACCTATCTGGAGACCCATGGTGTGCAGATCGATACCATCATGGAACTGGACACCATGATGGCGACACTGGATCTGGTGGCGCGTAGCGACTGGATGACAATTCTGCCGGGCTGTCTGTGTCTGCCGGATATCGATCAGCCGATCCGCAAACTGCATCCGCTGTCCAATCCGCCGTTGCTGGTCGACTACGTCTTCATCGAACCGGCCTCGCAGGCGAAGACACAAGCGGCGGAGTTGTTTGCTGCCGAGATCACCAAGGAAATCCGTGAGACCTGTGCCTTCTGCAGGTCGAGATTCGGCGTAAGTGACGCTTAGCCGTCGCGGGTCAGCCAATCGACGACGATGTCGTTGAACCGATCGGGCTGCTCGACATTCGACAGGTGCGCTGCATCCCGGATAAGAACGAAGTCGGCCCCCGGGGTCGCTTCGGCCATGGCCCGCATCACCTCCGGCGGGGCGGCCGGGTCGTGTTCCCCGACAATGTAGAGTGCCGGCACACTCAGCTTCGGTAGATGCCGGTGATAGTCCAGCGCTATTAGTGCGCCGGCACAGCCGGCGTAACCCTCGACCGGTGTGCGCCTGATCATCCGGCCGGTGCTCTCGATTGTCGATTGATTGGCCGCATCGGCATGGAAATCGGCACTAAGCCAACGTTCCAGCGTGGGTTCGGCGACGCCTTCCATTCCGGCTTCGCGGGCGCGCGCAATCATGGCGGGCCACATCTGTCGATAGGCCTCCGGTGCGTCGGCGCGGGCATCGGCGCAGATGATGCGGCCGATGCGATCCGGATGGTCGAGCGCCAGCCCGAGCGCCGTCATGCCGCCCAGCGACAGGCCCATGAAATCGGCACTGTCAATCTGCAGAGCGTCCATCAGGCCGATGACATCACCAACCAGGTGCTCGAAACTGTAGGGGCCGGGCGGGACGGAGCTGTCGCCATGACCTCGCGTGTCAAAGCGCAGCAGGCGGCGGTGCGGCAACAGAGCCTCCAGCTGCGGTTCCCACATGGAATGGTCAGTGGCCAGTGAATTGGACAGGATCAGCCAGGGCTTATTCGCATCGCCATCAATCCTATAGGCGAGGATGGTGTCGCCGACCTCGACAAACTGCAACGCCATCATTCGGCCACTGCGGCCGGTTGCTGAATGGCATTGTTGACGGCCGGCAGAACCTTTTCGGCGGCCAGGATCATCGAATTGCGGCCCAGGTCGCGGTCGGCCCAGTCATGGCCGGCGTAAACAAGATGACCGAAATCGCCGACGGTTTCACGGAACGCCAGGATTTTGTCGGTGACTTTGTCCGGCGTACCGTAGATGATCAGCTGATCGCATACGTCCTCCAAAGTCACCGCATCGTCGTCCATCGACTGGTCGGCCTTGAACAGATTCATGCGCCCGCCGCGGCGCATCTTGGTCAGGATCGAGCGGTAATAGCTGACATAGGGTCCGTTCGGGTCGGTTGCGTAGCGGCGCGCCGTGGCTTCGTCCTCGGCGACGAAGAGGCTCTTGGCGACGCGCCAGTTTGCGGGATCGGCCGGGCGTCCGCCCAGTTCGCAACCGTCGACATATTTCGGCCAGTGGCTGGCGACCCATTGCGGCAACAGAAAGTTGGCCGAGATCGGTTCCCAGCCGCGCGCCGCCATGGCGGTAACACCCTTCGAGAAGGGCGCGACAACGGTGCCGACAATGGGCGGGTGCGGTGTCTGGTAGGGTTTGATCACCGAGCCCTGTCCAATCTCCGGCATCATCGTATTCTCAGTCGAGATTTCCCAGAATTCGCCCTTGAGATTGTAGGGTGCCTCGCCCTGCCAGATATCGAGGATCATGTTGATGCATTCGACGAACATGGCGTTGCGGTCGGCACCCAGATTGCCGAAGACCTCGGCATCGGAAAGCAGCCCGCCGGGGCTGATGCCGAAATTGAACCGGCCCTCCAGCATGTGGTCGAGCATCGCCACCTGGCCGGCAACGGCGGCCGGATGGCTGTTCGGCAGATTGACCGTTCCGGTGCCCAGACGAATGGTGCTGGTCTCGTAAGCAAGGCTGGCCATGAAGGCGACGCAGGAGGTGACGTTTTCGGCTAGGTCGGTGGTGTGTTCGCCGACATAGCCTTCGATGAACCCGAGGGACTCGGCGAGCAGGAACGCCTCGCGATCCTCGCGCAGCGACTGTGTCAACGGCTTGCCGACCGGATGGATGGGCATGGTGAAAAACGATAGATCCATGGTGCAACCCGTTCAGTCGAATGGAATAGGCGCCAGCATATGGATGCGTCCGGGAAAGGGGTAATGATTTTGCCTTATCGTCGCCTTCAGGTCTTCTGATAGCCCGTATAACGCAAAATAATTTGTTGCCGTCCAGACGCCTGCCTATTGTTCAGTCCGTCGCAGTATTCAGAAACAGCCAGTTCGAGATGGCGTCCATGACCAAAGTGAAGACCACCACGCCGGTAATTGACGGCACCTGCCTACGTGAAGCCCTTGGGCATTTCGCAACCGGCGTCGCCGTCGTGACGACGGTCGGCGACCATGGCGCTCCGGTCGGACTCACTATCAATTCCTTCAACTCGGTGTCGATGACACCACCACTGGTGCTGTGGAGCCTGGCACGCAGCGCACCCAGTTTCAGCGCCTTTCGCAACCATCCGGCGTTTGCCATCAATATCCTGGCCAAGGATCAGCTGGAACTATGCATGCAGTTTGCCCGCAGCTCGGACAACAAGTTCCGCAACGTGTCCTATCAACCGGGTCGCGACGGTGTGCCGCTGATTGACGGCGCGGTGGCCCAGTTGGAGTGCCGGACCTATCGCCGTTATGACGGCGGCGATCACGAAATCTACCTGGGTGAGGTGATGGGCCTTTCCACCGACGACCGGCACCCCCTGGTGTTTCACCGCGGCCAGTTCCGGCACCTGGCCGGCGCCGCCTAGCACACGCATCCAGTCGGACTGGCACGCCCATGGTGGACAAAATCAATCTCGCGATCGTCGGATACGGCTGGTGGGGCCAGCACATGGTGCGCCGGCTTGCCGGGCACGATGGCCTGTCGGTCATCATGGTCGTCGACCCATCGGACGAACGACGGGCACAAGCCACGCAAACCGGTATCGCAACGGCCGGCGATTTCGAGGCGGCGCTTGCCGATGCGACCGTCGATGCGGTCGTCCTGACGACGCCCAACACGATGCACGAACAGCAGGTCATCGCTGCTGCGGGTGCCGGCAAGCACGTGTTCTGCGAAAAACCGCTGGGTTTGACCGGAGCCAGTGCCCAACGCTCGGTGTCAGCCTGCCAGGCCGCCGGCGTCGTACTCGGAATCGGGCATGAAAGACGCTTCGAGCCGGCGCTGGTGCGGGTGCGTTCCCTGGTGGAGAGCGGCGCCCTGGGTACGATCATGCATGCCGAATCCGCCTTCAGCCACGACAAGCTCGTTCACGTGCCGGCCGGAGACTGGCGCACATCGAAATCGGTTTGTCCTGCGGCCGGCATGACTGCCATGGGCATCCATCTGACCGACCTCTATATCTCGCTGTTCGGCCGGGTCAAAACCGTCCAGGCATTGACCGCCGACCGCATACTGGGCTGGGAGACAGGCGACGTGGTCACGGTGCAGCTGGGCTTCGAGGCCGGCATGACGGCGAGCCTGAGCGCGGTTCTGGCAACTCCGCATTTTATGCGCTTTCACGTTTTCGGTTCCGAGCAGTGGGTCGAGGTGCGCAATGATACGCATCCCGACACGCCGGGCGGCATCGCCGAACTGACGCTTGCCCGCACCGAGGAACCGCTGAAGACTGAGCGCTACGACTGGACCGACACCGTGGTCGCCAATCTGGAAGCCTTTGCCGCGGCGATAAAGGGGGAGTCCGCGTATCCCTATACGGCTGCGGAAATGGTGCACAATATTGAGGTGCTGGAAGCCGTTGCCCGCTCCGCCGACGCGGGCGAGACTGTGCATCTTTGCTGAATTACACATGTCATCCGTTTGGATGACAGAATAGGACAGGGAATTCGGGCAGACTTCCATGCTGAGCCATCGGGACGGGAACGCGATGGCCGCACGCAAGGGAGGAATTGCCGTGCAGAAAATCCTCGTCGCGCTGGCGTCGCTGGCGCTCGGTCTTGCAGTGACCGCGAGCCAGGCAACAGAGCTCAAGCTGGCGCATTTCATGTCGCCGAACCACCCCTATCACGATCAGGTTTTCAATTGGCTCGGCACGCGGCTGGATACCGCCACCAATGGCGACCTGACCATCCGGGTTTTCCCGGGCGGCGAACTGGGGACCGGACCGGTCGAACAGTTCAATCGCGCCGTTGACGGGGTCGCCGACATCACCTTCGCGATTCCCGGCTACACGGCTGCCCAGTTCCCGAAGAGCCTGCTGATGGAGCTGCCGGGTGTTCTTTCGGATGACGCCAAGGGGCCTGCCGGTTTCCAGAACGCTTTCGACCTGATCAAGGACGAATACAGGCGCGTCAAAGTGCTGGGCTTGTGGAATATCTCGCGTGCGGTCCTGTTCACGACCGATAAACCGGTGCGCAGCCTGACCGATCTGGATGGCCTGAAGATACGTGTCGGGTCGAAAGGTTCTGCGGACCTCGTCGAGGCATGGGGTGCCACTCCGGTGTTCCTCCCGGTGACGGAAATGTACACGGCTCTGCAAACCGGCGTCGTCGACGGGACGATGATCGATCCCAGTGCAGCTCTGGCCTTCAAGCTGACCGAGGTCACCGATTACATGACGGTCGGCATGGACAGCGTGCTCACCACTTTCATGCTGGTCATGAACCGCGACAGCTATGAGTCGCTGTCAGCCAGCCAAAGGGCTGCCCTTGACCGGGAAGTCGGTCTTCCGTTGAGCCAGCAGGCCTATGATTCCTGGGCCGAACTGTCTCGCACCGGTGCCGACGTCTTTGGCGCGACCGAAGGAAAATCGGTCATCACGCTGAACGGCGATGCGCTGGCTGCCTTCAACGCGGCCGCCGAACAGGTGCGCAACGCCACAATCGCCGATTTGGAGGCCAAGGGCATTCAGGCCGGCGACATCATCAGCCGGATGCAGGGCGGTTGAGGCTGTCGCCGGGTATGGCCGGCATAACCGACGCCGCCAAGCTCAAATCAGTCGTCGACCGACTCGCACTTTGGCCCGCCTGGATCTCTTGCGGGCTTCTGGTGTTCCTGATGTTGCTGACCGGCGTCGACGTCGCGTTGCGCTATCTCTTCAGTGCACCGGTTTATGGCGGATTGGAAATCTCCGAAAGCGCGATGGTGGCGCTGGTCATGCTTTCAATGGCGCATTGCGGTGCGACCGGAGCTCATGTGCGCGTCGACATTCTGGACGGCCTCCTGGGTGAAGTCGGCCGTAGAGTGAGTGATGTGGTGACCGGCTCGATTTCGGTCGTTGTTCTTTGGTTTCTGGTCCGCAGGAGCTGGTTCAAAACGCTCGACGCGCATGAGTTTGGCGATGTAACGAATTTTCTGCAGATCCCGCTATGGCCGTATTACGCCCTCATCGCCTTCGGCATGGGGGCCTACGCGCTGGTCGTGGTGTTCCAGGTTTTTTGCGCAGTCACAGGCACAGGCTATGGGCGAGACTGAGGCCGGTCTTACCGGCTTTGCCTTCCTGTTCCTTCTGTTGGCGCTGCGCATGCCGGTGGGCATGGCGTTGTTGGCGGTCGGTTTTGTCGGCATCGCCTACCTGAACGGCATGCGGGCGGCGACGGCGACAATGACCTCGACCGCCTACACGCTCAGCTCGAACTATACCCTGATCATCATTCCCCTCTTCGTGCTGATGGGCAATGTTGCGTCAAAGTCCGGAATGAGCCGAAGGCTTTTCGATGCCGCCTATGCCGCAATCGGGCACTGGAAGGGCGGTCTGGCATCCGCATCGGTGATCGGTTGCGCCGGCTTCGCCGCGGTGTCCGGCTCGTCCATCGCCACCGCGATCACCATGGGCCGGGTGGCCATTCCGGAGATGAAGCGCATTGGCTACGCACCGCGGCTGTCGACCGGCGCCATCGCAGCTGGCGGAACGCTGGGCATTTTGATCCCGCCATCGGCCGGGTTCGTCATCTATGCCCTGTTGACTGAGGAAAGCATTGGCCAGCTTTTCATGGCCGGCATCCTGCCTGGCATCCTTTTGACGCTGCTGTTTGTGCTGACCATTACCATCGTGGTGTCGCTCAACCCGGAGCTTGCGCCGGTCGCCCGCCAGGGTGACGGACGCTCACGCCGGACCGCGATGCTCGGTGCCCTGCCACTGTTGTCCGTCATGCTGATTTCGATAGGCGGGATCTATCTGGGTGTTTTTACACCGGTCGAAGCCTCAGGCGTCGGCGCGCTGCTGATTTCGGTGCTTGCCCTGGCCGGCCGCTGGATGTCGCTGAGGGATTTTCCGGGCGTATTGCTGGAAAGCGTGCGCACGACGGCGATGCTGTTCCTGATCGTCATCGGTGCCAGCGTGTTTGGACCGTTTCTCGCGCTGACCCACCTGCCGGAAACGCTTTCCGATTCCCTGACCGCCCTCAATCTCGGTCCCTATGGCACTCTCATACTGATCCTGCTGGCCTACATCGTGCTTGGGACTTTCCTCGAAGCTTTCGCCATGCTGGTCATCACACTGCCGATTTTCATCCCGATCGTCACGGCGCTTCAGTTCGATCTGGTCTGGTTCGGCGTTCTGGTGGTTATCGTAGTGGAGATGGGCATGATCACGCCGCCCATCGGTATCAACGTCTTCGTCGTCAAAGGTGTTGCCCGCGATGTCCCGATGCAGACGATTTTCGCGGGCGTACTGCCTTTCTGGATTGCGATGATGCTGGGATTGGCGCTGGTGGTTGCGGTCCCGGAGCTTGCACTGATGCTGCCTGCCACGATGTTCAGATAGACCGGCCGGAGCCAACCGCGTTTGATGCGGTTGTGCTGTCCAACTGGTGATCGTGCAACATCAAGGCCATCAGTTCTGTGGCGGAGGTCACGCCAAGCTTGCGATAGGCGCGTTGCCGCAGCGTGCGCACCGAAGATTCGGCGATGCCCAATTCCAAAGCGGTGCCCGCTACACTGACGCCGCGCACCAGACAATCGCAAACCTCGGCCTCGCGTACCGAAAGCGTCGCAAACGCCATGACGTTGCGTTCGCGCAGGCTCGACGTGCTGATGCCTGACGTGAACTGGAATGATTCCGATCCGACGATCCTGTGCCTGAGACCGATCAGTTCGTGGGCGAGCGGCAACACCGCTTCCAGTCGTGCACAGTCCGTTTGCGTCAGCCAGCCGTCCGCGACGCTGCGCAGAAAAAAGGACTGGAAACCGCCGCGCCCCGAACGCGAGGTCACGCCGATTCTCTCAAGGATTTTGACGCGGGCATAGATGCGTTCGCGCGGGTCCTTTGGCGGCGGGTGCCAGCGTTCGATCAGAACACCGTCGGTCGGCGCCGCCCGTATCTTGCGGACGAGCTCGTTCTGCATGAGCTCGTTGGTCAGAATATCGGCGGCGTTGCGCCGAAACCAGTAATCGCTGATCCTGCCCGACCACACCGAAAGCACCGGTGTGACCCGCCGCAGATCTGGAACGTAGAACGCCCCGAAGTTCCGGATCCGAGCGGCTTCTGAAATGTACTCCAGCAACTGCCGTCCGAAACGGTCTCCGGTCACGGAGGCAACCAGTTTGGTCGCGCCCTTGTGAACGTGAGTTTTCGAGAGCAGTCTGTCATCCATTTGTATGACAGACTAGCTGGATGCCGCAAATAAAATCAAGGGGTAACGAGGGAGGATCGTCGTGTCTGCAACATCACTTGAAGAGAAAATCCGGTCCAGCGGAACAGACGTCTTCGACCTTCTCTACAATGCCGGAGGCCGGCCGTTCGCCTTTCCATTGGCCGCTGAATTCAGCAACTGGCAGGACGAGCAACGTGCCTGGCGTCAATCGGCCATCTTTCAGGACATGTCCTATCACATGTCGGAGCACTACTTCGAAGGCCCGGATGTCGTGCGCCTGCTGTCGGACCTCGGCGTCAACAGTTTCCAGGGTTTCGGGCCCATGCAGGCCAAACAATACGTGGTTTGCAATTACGATGGTTATTACATCGGAGATTGTATTCTTTACTGCGAAGAGAAAAACAGGGTCACGCTTGTCGGCAAACCGGCTGCAGGAAACTGGGTGGCTTTCCACGCTGAAACCGGAGATTACGACGTTCGGCTGGCGGAGGTAAATCGGCCGTCCGCGCATCTCTCCGATCGTCGGGTTTTCCGCTATCAGGTACAGGGTCCGAACGCGGATCGCATTCTGGAAACGGTCAATGGTGGACCACTCCCCCAAATCGCGTTCTTCAAGATGGGCCGCTTTAACGTCGGAAGGCACACGGTCACGGCGCTCAATCACCGGATGTCGGGCGCGCCGGGATACGAATTCTGGGGACCTTCGGAAGAAGGCCCCGAGGTCAGGGACTTGCTCATTGAAGCCGGCGCCGAGTTCGGATTGACCCGCATCGGCGGTCGGATTTATCCGGTGACCGCGGTGGAATCCGGTTGGGCGGGCAGCGTGCTGCCGGCGATTTATAGCGGCGACAAGATGCGTGCCTACCGGGAATGGTTGCCGGCTGCCGGGTTCGAGGGTGCCATCTCCGTCGGCGGCAGCCATGCCACAGGCAATATCGAGGATCACTACCAGACGCCGTACGAACTGGGCTACGGATTCATGATCAAGTTCGATCATGACTTCATCGGGGCCGAGGCCCTGAAGGCTATTGGCCAAACCAAGAATCGCAAGAAGGTGCGGCTGGTTTGGAATGACGATGATGTGACCGACGTCTATGCCAGCGCACTCGGCGGCGGCGATGGCTATAAATACATGGAAATGCCATATGCCAACTACTGCACCTCACCGCAGGATGTGGTGCTGTCCGGGGATCGGCAGGTCGGTGTTTCCTACTATCCCGTCTATTCGGTGCATGCCGGTGGCTGGTTCTCTCTTGCCGCCATCGATGAAGATTACGCGACGGACGGGAGGCAACTCGAACTCGTCTGGGGCGAACCCGATGGCGGCTCCCGCAAGCCGACTGTTGAGCGGCACTTGCAAAAAACCATCCGCGTCGTGGTGGATTCGCGACCCGTGAAACGCGACTGAGGTGTCGGCTATCCTTTGCCGTGATGCCGAAAGACCCACCGCGAACGACAGGAGCAGACCCGGCCGACCGGCGGCGGTGACCGGCAGATCCACAAAAATCGCCGTTGTTGTCGTTCCCGGCTTTTCGATCCTCAGCCTCGGTGCGATCGTCGAACTGCTGTCCTTCGCCAACGCTTCGGAAGGAGAAGACCACTTTTTGGTCCGCACATACGGACTGGACCGAATGGCGACATATTCCGGGTCCGGTCAATGCTTTCAATGCGACGACCTCGCCCTGGCTCTCCGGCAGCGGCTGTTATCCGGGGAAGCTCCCGATCTTCTTGTCCTTTGTTCCGGCTTGCGTCTGTCGGCCCGGCACACGACCGCGATCCAGAAGCTGGTGTTGCGATCCCGAAGAAACGGTTGCCGGATTATGGCGCTCGGTGGCGCGCCCTTTGCCCTCGCGGAAGCGGGATTGCTCACGGCCGTCAAGAGCGTCGTTCACTGGAAATCTCGGGACGCTTTCACCGAGAAGTTCAGCGGTATCGACATTGAAGACTCGCTGTTCGTGGATGATGGCACGATCGCCTGCTGTGCCGGAGAAGCAGCAACGCTGGACCTGATCACGGATTTTATACGCCAAAGCATCTCGAGCCGGGCCGCAGAACAAGTGTGTGATCATTTTTTGATTGCTCAGCCGCGTCAGGGCAGTGAGCTGCAGCCGGGATCAAGAGGCGAGGGCCTGCGCGGTGTGCCGCCTCGGGTCCAGCACATCGCCGGCATCATGACCGATCACGTCGAGGAGCCATTGGATATGGCCCAACTGGCACGTTCGGCGAATCTCTCCGTCCGGCAGGTTCAGCGGCTGTTTCGCAAGCATGTGGGCCAGTCTCCGTCGCGGTACTACCTGCAACTGCGGCTCGCCCGGGCGCAGCAACTCCTGATGGCCACCGATTTGACCGTCAGTGAGATAGCGTTGGCCTGCGGATTCACGTCGTTTTCGTATTTCACGAAGCAGTTCAGGAAGCAGTTTGGTGCAAATCCGAGCGCGGCAAGGGAACGGCCGACTGACTTGTAGGCGTTGGGCAACCGGATCATTTTCCCGATGCGATTGCACAACGCGCGACTTGGGCGCATAACGATCCGGTCTGGATACGATATCAGGTGACGACAGGCGCTCCCGATCGCGGACGGTTTGGGAGGTTTGGGCGACTTGCCCTAAGTGCACAAGCCGGAAATCCGAATGAACGGGCAGGCGAAAAACTGGATGGAATCGCTAGGTCTGCTGTGCCTCGGGTTCGGCGGCGGCGTCGCCGCGCTGTGGGCAGGCTTGCCGATGCCCTTCCTGATCGGCAGCCTGTTCGTAACCGCCGCCTACACGATCCTGATCGCCAATCGGTTCGGTCGATTGGTGCACTTTCCGAAGCGTTTTCGCACCATCTTCATCGCCACCATCGGGGTGATGATCGGCGCCAGTTTTTCGCCGCAAGTGCTGGCGGCCCTGCCGCATCTGTGGAAGTCACTGCTGGCGATCGTGGCGTTTGTCGCGATCACGCACGCTCTCGGCTATGTCGTGTTTCGCCACCTCGGCAAATATGACCGCACCACCGCCCTATTTGCATCGATGCCCGGCGGGATCATCGATGCCATCGCGCTCGGCGAACGGGCCGGCGGCGATGTGCGGCTGCTCACCGTGCATCATTTCGCGCGCATCATTCTGGTTGTCGTATCGGTGCCGGCACTCATCTTTCTGTGGTCCGGGGAAGTTGTCGGAAGTGCCGCCGGTCAATCCTTTGCCGGATCAGCCTATACGTTGATGGACATTGCGGTCATTGCCGTGCTGGCCGCCGCCGGCATCCTGCTCGGCAGAGCGATGCGGGTTCCGGCCTCGCATCTGATGGGACCGCTGATCCTGAGCGCAGGCCTGCATGCGATGGGCGTCGTGTCCCTGACCAGTCCCACCTGGCTTCTCAATCTGGCGCAATTGGTGGTGGGTGTCGGGCTGGGCGCGCAGTTTTCCGGCATGACCCGAGGGATGCTGTTGGGCGGTTTCGGCCTGGGCATCCTCTCCGTCGTCGGGATGCTCGCCATCGGTGCGCTGTTTGCGCTGGTGTTAGTCGAGCTTCTGCCGATGGATTACGACGCTCTCTTCATCAGTTTTGCACCGGGAGGCGTCACAGAAATGGGACTCATTGCCATCAGTCTTGAAATCAGCCCGGTGAT
Organism: Hoeflea sp.; assembly: GCA_965249925.1. Taxonomy (GTDB): domain Bacteria; phylum Pseudomonadota; class Alphaproteobacteria; order Rhizobiales; family Rhizobiaceae; genus Hoeflea_A. The sequence goes on along the minus strand of OZ252260.1, from coordinate 7,002,834 downwards.
CGTAGCAACCCATCACCTGTTTCGCATTATCGCCACCGTCCTGATGGTCGGCTGGGTGGTAAAATTGTGGAGTTTCGCGCCGGAATCCTGAAAGGCAAGAGCAATGAGCGATTTGATTGCGAACCACTTCATCGCCGGTCAATGGGTTGCCGAAGCGCCAAATGGCCATGGGGACAGCATCAACCCGGCCAATGGCCGCGTATTGGGATCTGCTCCAAACGGGTCAAAAATGCTGGCGGATCAAGCTGTTGCTGCTGCCCGTGAAGCTTTTGAATCAAGCATATGGGCGAGCGATCCGCGGTTGCGTTCGAAGGTTCTCCTGGAATTTGCCGACCGGCTGGAGCAGCGCCGGGACGAGATCGCAAGGCTGATGGCTCAGGAAAACGGCAAGGTGCTCGGTCAGGCGCAACACGAGGTGGCGGCCGGTTTCGGGGAAGCGCGGTACTATGCCGGTGTTGCACGCAATGTATTCGGCCGAACCTTTGAGAGCGGCCCTGGCAAAATGTCGCTCCTGACCCGCGAGCCGTCGGGTGTCGTGTCGGTGATTGTCCCGTGGAATGCGCCGGTGACGCTGCTCGTCCGTTCCGTCGCTCCGGCGCTGGCGGCCGGATGCACGGTGGTGATCAAACCGGCGCCACAGACGCCATTGACCAACGCCGCGGTCATGGGCTGCTTTGCCGACATAGCCGACCTGCCACCGGGCGTCGTCAACTCAATCAACGAATACGGAATCGAAGTCGGAGAGGCACTGTCCACCAACCCGGAGATTGACGTCATCAGCTTTACGGGCTCGTCGAGGACCGGAAAGGTAATCATGGCCAATGCCGCCAAGACCATCAAACAGGTCTCCCTGGAACTGGGCGGCAAAGCGCCGGCGGTGGTGTTTGAGGATGCCGATATGGACAAGGCGGTCGCCGAAATCCGACGCGCTTCCATCACCCTCAACGGACAGATGTGCACGGCCATCAGCCGCATCCTGGTGCATGCGCCGGTTTTCGAGGCCTTCAAATCAAGGCTGATCGCCGCTTTCCAGAGCGTCACGACCGGCGACCCGCTGGCGTCGGGTACCGAGCTCGGACCGATCATCGACCGGCCCAACCAGAAGCGACTGCTCGGCATCATTGATCGTGCCGGCGACGAAGCCAATCTCGTCCTGCGTGGTCACGCTCCCGGCGATGACCTGGCAGCCGGTTCGTTCGTGACGCCATCCATATTTGAAATCCAGGACGTGACCCACTGGCTCGTACAGGACGAGCTGTTTGGGCCGATCGTCTCCCTTGAACGTTTCGAGGACGAGGCGGATGCCATTGCGCGGTCGAACGCGACACGGTACGGGCTTGCCTCCTCGGTCTATACCAACGACCTTGGCCGGGCGATGCGTCTCGGGCGAAAGCTGAGGTTCGGTAGTGTCTGGCTCAACTGCCATAACCGCCTGCTGGCTGAAGCCGAAACCGGCGGCTACCGGGAAAGCGGCGTCGGGCGTCTTCACGGCATCGAGGCGATGAACGATTTTCTAGAGACAAAGCACATCTACTACGAAGTCGAGTCGTAAGCCTCGATGACGAAACACAGATCCCTGGCGACTTGACCGCGATCCAGAAAGCCAATATTGTATAGCCATATGGCTATACAATATCACGAACCTCTTGACCGCACATTTCATGCGCTCGGTGACGGAACCCGACGCGCCATCCTGTCCATGCTGGCAACGCGCGGTGCCCTGTCGGCCAATGAACTGCGCGCTCCATTCGAGGTTGCGCAGCCGACCATATCGAAGCACCTGAAAGTGCTGGAGCAGGCCGGACTTGTCCGCCGGCAGGTTTCCGGGCGGGTTCACCGGTTCCAGTTACAACCGGCGCCGATGCGGGAAGCCGAAGACTGGATCGAACGACACCGGAGTTTCTGGGAAGGGACATTGCAACGGCTGGATGACTTTGTCCGCACCGACCGGCCGGAGGAGGACATATGACAGAGACTGCAACGGTACCACTCGTGGTACGGCGGCAAATCGCGGCACCGCGTCGGCGCGTCTTCGAGGCCTTCAGTCGCGCCGACCTGCTGGTGCAATGGTTCACGCCGACCGCGGAGGTCGGGCTCGATATCCTGGCCTTCGAGTTCCGGGAAGGCGCCGCCTTTCGCTTCCGCTATGTCATGCCCGACGGACGCCGGCCGGTGGTCGGCGGCGTCTATGAGCGTATCGCCGCGCCGGAGGAAATCGTCGTTTCCTGGCTCTGGGAAGCGCCCGATCCGCTGCAGGGCGTCGACATGCGCGTCCGGTTTCGCTTTGAGCAAGCCGGCGATGCGACGGAGGTCGTTATTCGCCATGAAAAACTGCCCTCCGACGCAGCGTGCACCATCCACCAGGATGGCTGGGAAGCCGCGCTCGACAGGCTGGGGTCATTTCTCAGCCACCAACCCGCCTGAGGACACCGGATATGAGAGAGCTCGCCACCCTAACTTTCGTGACGCTTGACGGCGTGATGCAGGGCCCCAGTTCGCCCGAGGAGGATCCTTCGGACGGTTTCGCCGGCGGCGGCTGGGCGGCCGACTATTGGGAAGGGGTCATGGAACAGGTCCGAAGCGAAGCCATGGCCGAGCCCTACGACATGCTGTTTGGCCGCAAGACTTATCAACTCTTTGCCGGGCATTTTCCGTCGGCGGAGGGTCCGGAAACGCAGATGATGAATGCTGCCACGAAATACGTTGCGACCAACTCGCTAACGCAGTTCGATTGGCAGAACTCGTCAGCCATTGGCGGGGATATACCGGGCGCGGTGGCCCGCCTCAAAGCCCAGGACGGCCCACTTATCCAGATTCACGGCAGCGGCGCACTGATTCAGACTCTGATCGCCGCGGATCTGATCGACGAGTTCCGATTGTGGACCTTTCCGGTTGTCGTTGGTGCCGGGCGGCGTCTGTTCGAACCTGGATCGGCGCCCTTCCGGCTGGTACTGAAGAAGTCGGAAGCCTGTTCGAACGGCGTGGTCATGAGCGTCTATCGCCGAGCTTAAGGTTGGCCGAAACGCTCCCCGCCCGAAATTACTATCGCGGGTAGCTTCCAGTTCCATGTCTATTGCTGATGGTGTCGCACCGGCGTATTCGACTTGCCATTCGAGCGGATCGAAATATGTTGCCGGAAAGCGCGCCGTTTCGGACCGGCGCACAGGCACGAGGGCGTCCGGCATCGGACAGTTCCCGACAACGACGGAAAGACCACACAACAATGACGCTTGCCAATGGACGTGAGTTCGTCCTGATACCCGGCCCATCCATCCTGCCGGATCGTGTGCTCAACGCCATGCACCGGGCCGCCATGGACATCTATGCGGGACCGATGCTGGGCGTGACCGACGACTGCCAGGCCGGTTTGAAAAAGGTATTCGGCACGCAATGCGATACGTATATCTACGCCTCTAACGGCCATGGTGCCTGGGAAGCGGCGCTGACCAATCTGTTTTCGAAAGATGACAAGGTGCTCGTCATGCAGTCCGGTCGCTTTGCGCTCGGCTGGGGTGAAATGGCGAGCTTTCTCGGCCTGGAAGTGGAGGTGATTCCTGCCGACTGGCACTCGGCGGTCGACCTCGACGCCCTGGAGGAAAGGCTTCGGAACGATCGCGATGGATCGATCCGGGCGGTTCTCGTCGCCCAGGTCGATACCGCAAGCGGAGTCGTCAACGACATCGGAGCGCTGCGTCGACGCATGGATGCGGCTGGTCACGACGCGCTGCTGCTGGTCGATGCGGTGGCATCGCTTGCCACCATGCCGTTCGATTTCGATGGCTGGGGCGTCGATGTAGCGGTGTCGGGATCGCAAAAGGGGCTGATGGCCCCGGCCGGGCTCGGACTGATCGCCGCCAGCGCCCGGGCCAAGCAGGTGCACCAGACCGCCCAATTGCGGACACCCTATTGGGACTGGACCTTCCGAGACGGCAACGTTCACTATCAGAAATACTGCGGTACGCCGCCGGAGCAACTGCTGTTCGGACTGCAGGAGGCGTTCGCGATGCTTTTCGAGGAGGGCCTTGAGAACGTCTACCGGCGCCACCGGATCATTGCCGACGCGACGCGGGCGGCGATCGGTGTCTGGGAAGAGGCTGGCGCACGGTTCAACATCGATGATCCGGGAAGCCGCTCGAATTCGGTTTCGGTGTTCCGATTTGAAGATGACACCGCTCCACAAATCATCGATTACTGCAAGCACCAATGTGGCGTCACATTTGGCGGCGGCCTCGGAAATCTGGTCGACAAGACCGTTCGCATCGGCCACATGGGGCACGTCAACGCGCCGACCATTCTCGGCTGCCTGGGCAGTATCGATATGGCGCTCACGGCCTTGGGCAAACCGGTGAGCCGATCCGGCGCCGGTGCGGCAAGCGCCGTCCTCGCGGAGCTCGCCGGTTAGTCTAAATCGGCGGCTCCAAGCCGGTCTTCGAGGAAGGACGCCAGGGCGTCGGCTACCCGGCTGGTCTGCTCGATTTGCTGGAAATGGCCACAGTTCTCCAGACCGACAAACGTTCCATCTGCGAAGCTCCCGGCCATCTTTTGGCTCTTGTCCATGGGCACCATGCGATCGTTGTCCGAGGCGATCACCAGTACCGGAATCTCCACGTCGCTCAGTCGATCGGAGAGGTTGAAGCGGCTGCAGGCAAGGAAGTCATTATAAACAACCTTCGGACCGGCATCGAGTATACGCTGGCGGTTTTTCTGCTTGAAAAACGCGCCGGTGTTCTTGAACCAGGAGTATTTAACGATGTTGTCGACGGTCGGCTCGAAATCGCTTTGCAGGCCATGCAGGATGGCATCGGTAACCACCAGTCGGCTTGAGCCGCCGATCAGGGCGATCCCGGCGAGCCGCGTCTCGTGACGCACGGCGAGGGTCAGCGCGATGGCCGCACCCATGGAGTGGCCGACCAGCAGCACCCGCTCCAGCTTCAGGGCTTCGAGAAAAGCCGCGATGGCGTCGGCATAGGCCTCGACCGTATCGCAGCTGTCGCCGCCGGATTTGCCGTGTCCGGGCAGATCGACCGCGTAAATTGGAAAATGGTCCAGCTGACCGCCGTGGGATTTCGGCGTTAGCCCCATCAGGCGGGTCATGTCACTGGTGCTGCGCCAGGCCATCGGCCAGTCCAGTTCCTGGCCGCCGGCGCCGTGCACCAGTACCAGCGACAACCGGTCATCGCGGGGTTCCACGCCGTTGTGTGAGTAGGAGAGGTCATGGGGTCCGATGGAAACGAGCGGCATGGGCTTTTCCTTCCAATTGCGACGCACCCTTACGCCGGATCGTCGGCATCAGGCAAGATGTCAGGAACCTCTTGCATGGTTGTCCCGGTTCCGCGGCTCGGATAAAACCGCAACCATATCCCGGGATGCCGGTCCGGCATCCACACAGCCTTTGAAAGTGAAACATGGACAGTACACTTCCGCTGGTGTTCGACGGACACAATGATGTTTTGCTCAAACTTTATTCCGCCGGTGGCGTACCGGCCGCCGAGACATTTCTGACCGGTCGTATTGGCGGTCACATCGACCTGCCGAAAAGTCGCGCCGGTGGACTGGGTGGCGGTTTCTTCGCCATTTTCGTTCAGTCCGAAGATATCGCTGGCGACATTGAGGCGATGGCCCGTCGCCGCTACGATCTGCCGCTGCCGAGAATTATGGATGCCAATCAGGCGCTGCCGGCCGCACTGGGCCAGGCCGCCATCCTCAGTCGTCTCGAAACGCTCGGAGCGCTGAAAATCTGCGTGACCGTGGCCGAGCTCCGGGACTGTCTGGCCAATGGGCCGATGGCCGCCGTCATGCATATGGAAGGCGCCGAGGCGATCGATCCTGATTTCCATTCCCTGGAGGTCTTTTACCGCGCCGGCCTGCGATCGCTTGGCCCGGTGTGGAGCCGCCCGACACTTTATGGACACGGTGTTCCATTCCGGTTTCCGAGTACCGGCGACGTCGGGCCCGGCCTCACCGATCACGGCATCAGGCTGGTCAAACGCTGCAACTCGCTGGGCGTGATGATCGACCTGTCGCACCTCAACGAAGCCGGTTTCTGGGATGTGGCGCGTATCAGCACGGCGCCGCTGGTCGCGACCCATTCCAACTGCCATGCCCTGTGTCCGCATGCCCGCAACCTCACCGACCGGCAACTGGCGGCGATCGCCGACACCGGAGGCATGGTGGGATTGAATTTCGCCACCGCGTTTTTGCGCGAAGACGGTCGCATGATCGCCGACGTGCCGCTGGAAACGATGATCCGGCACTTCGACCATATGATCGAAGTACTGGGTGAGGACCATGTCGGGTTCGGATCGGATTTCGACGGCGCCCTGGTGCCCGCCGCCATCGGCGATGCCGCCGGACTGCCAGCGCTGCGTGAAGCGATGCGGGCGCACGGCTACAACGAAGCCGTCATGAGGAAGCTATGTCACGAGAACTGGCTGCGCGTGTTCGAAAAAACTTGGCACTAGCAGAGTATCAGGTCGTCCGGTCGTCAATCAGGATGTTGGGCTTGGCAAGGGTCGTCAATGAGTCGATATCCTTGAGCTCAATCGTTATCCCGTCGACGGCCACGCCGTAGGGCTTCAGGGTATTGAAGGCCCGCGAGAGGTTTTCCGGCGTCATCCCGAGTAGCGAGGCCAGGGTGCGTTTGTCGTAGGGAAGCTTCAGACTGCCGTTGGCGCCCTGATCGTTGTGATAGCGCAGCAGCCGGTTGGCAAGGCGTTCCACCGCGGTGCGCAACTTCAGATCCTTATGGTCCTTGACCACGTCGCGGTAGCAGCTCGCCAGTTCGACGACTATGGATCGGGCGAAGGCTTCGTCCCTGAGAAAAACGTCGCGGATGTTGCCGGATGGGACCAGCAGCACCTTGGAGCGTTTGCAGGTGCGCGCCGACATCAGATAGACCGCATCCTTCAGAACCGCGGCCAGGATAAAGGTGCCCATCGGATTGACCATACCCATCGTCGATTCGCGTCCATTGGAGCGGGCGAAGAGTTCGACGCAGCCCTCGGTCACGATGTACAGAAAGTCAGCCGGATCACCTTCGGTAATTAGTTCCAGTTGCGCCGGAAACATCTGCAGATAGGCCGCCTGCATCAACGCCTCGAAGTTCGAATCGTCCATGCTTCGGAACAGCGGCAAGGATCGAACCTCGGGTAAGTCGGACGAACGCACTGGGATTTTCCTTGATAATTATCAAGATAGTGATTGATCAAATTAGCAGTGGTTTTGTCGGCTTTCAATCGCAGCGCTTGATGCTCCGTCCGCATTTTCTTGCCGAGTGTCGGGACCCTCCTTGTTTCTTGACGAGCTGCAACAGGTGTTGATCTGGATCAAGTCGCGCCGCCGGGGGCGCACGGATTTTCCTCCCATCTTTCACCGCGAGCGGCACCCTCCGCTCACTGCAAATGGGGGACCAGAACCATGCATTCGCTCGAAGGCGTCACCCGGTCGGATCAATACCGGGCGCTCGGTCTGAGCACCTTCGCATTCACTGTCTGTTTTGCCGTATGGACGATCTTTTCAATCATCGGCGTCAAGATAAAAGGCGAGCTCGGCCTGTCCGATACCCAGTTCGGCCTGCTGGTCGCCACGCCGGTTCTTACCGGATCCGTCAGCCGCATTTTTCTGGGTGTTTGGACCGAGCAATACGGCGGCCGGATCATGTTTCCGCTGCAGATGATCATCACCGCCGTATGCGTGTGGTTGTTGACGTCTGTGCAGACCTACGAGGTCTTCCTTGTCGCAGCGCTTGGTCTCGGCCTTGCCGGCGGATCCTTCATTGTCGGCATCGCCTATGTCTCGCAATGGTTCGATAAAGCCCATCAGGGTACGGCGTTGGGCATCTTTGGCGCCGGCAATGTCGGTGCGGCCGTCACCAACTTCGCCGCTCCGTTCCTGGTTGTCGCCGTCGGCTGGGAGGGCACGGCGCGGGTCTACGCCATCGTTCTGGCCATTACGGCGGTGCTGTTTTACCTGCTGTCGAAAGACGACCCGGCGCAGGCCAATCGCAAGCGCACCGGCGCTAAGGCGGTCTCCGCCATGGAACAGTTGGCGCCGCTGAAAAACATCCAGGTGTGGCGCTTCTCGACCTACTATTTCTTCGTGTTTGGCGCGTTCGTGGCGCTCGCCTCGTTTCTGCCCCGGTATTATGTCGGCGCCTATGGTCTCGAACTGACGACCGCCGGCGTGTTCGCCGGACTCTATTCCCTGCCAGGCTCGGTCTTCCGGGCGCTCGGCGGATGGATGTCCGACAAGTGGGGCGCGCGCTTCGTGATGTATTTCACCTTTGTCGTGTCGCTCGCCTGCCTGTTCGTCATGAGCTATCCGAACACAAGCTACACGGTGCAGGGGATCGATGGCCCGATCGTCTTCGACTTTGGCATCAGCGTGATTTTCTTTGTCATCCTGACGGTGATCCTTGGCTTCGTAATGAGCCTCGGCAAGGCAGCCGTCTACAAGCACATCCCGGTGTATTATCCGCACCATGTCGGCGCCGTCGGAGGCCTGGTTGGCATGATCGGCGGACTCGGCGGTTTCGTGCTGCCGATCGCTTTCGGCATCCTGCTCGATTACACCGGTGTGTGGACCGCTCCTTACATGCTGATGTTCGCGCTCGTCGCGGTCTCCACAATCTGGATGCACGTCGCCATCCGGCGGATGGAAATGCGCCGTCACCCGGCTCTGGCCGACGAGAAATACCTTTCGGATGTTCCCGAACAGCCGCTGCCCAAGCCGCAGGGCGAACCGGAGGCGATCGCAACCCCGAGCCGCCCCAGGCCCGCGGAGTGAACAACAGGGAGGGCGCGTCAGGCGCCCTCCGTCCCCGATGACTATCAGGAGTGCTCCCCAATGGCACAGACTAGCACCGTGCAACCCACCAAAGGCCATGTGTTGACGGAATGGCGACCCGACGATCCGACGTTTTGGGATAGCACCGGGCGTTCCATCGCCAAGCGCAATTTGTGGATTTCGATCCCCGCCCTTTTGCTGGCCTTCTCGGTCTGGATGGTATGGAGTGTGGTGGTCGCCAAACTGCCGGCCATCGGTTTCGATTACTCGACCGACGAATTGTTTTGGCTGGCGGCGCTTCCGGGCCTGTCCGGCGCGACGCTGAGGATATTCTATTCTTTCATGGTGCCGATTTTCGGCGGACGGCTTTGGACGACCCTGTCAACCGCGTCGCTGCTGATTCCCGCCATCGGTATCGGCTACGCCGTGCAGAATCCGCAGACACACTATTACGTGTTCCTGGCCCTGGCGCTTCTGTGCGGTCTCGGCGGCGGAAACTTCGCCTCTTCCATGGCCAACATCGCCTCTTTCTTCCCCAAGAAGGAGAAGGGCCACGCCCTGGCGATGAATGCCGGTCTCGGTAACCTCGGTGTCTCCGTCATGCAGTTCGTGGTGCCGCTGGTCATCACCATTGGCGTGTTCGGCGCCATCGGCGGCGAGCCGCAGGCGTTGACCGGCGGCGAGACCCTGTGGCTGCAGAATGCCGGCTTCATCTGGGTGCCCTTCCTCATCATCGCCACCATCGCTGCGTGGTTCGGGATGAACGACATTGCGTCGGCCAAGGCTTCGTTCGCTGAGCAATCCGTCATCTTCAAGCGCAAGCACAACTGGATCATGTGCGTGCTCTACACCGGAACGTTCGGCAGCTTCATCGGCTATTCGGCCGGCTTCCCGCTGCTGATGAAGACACAGTTTCCGGACGTCAACGTGCTGTCCTACGCCTTTCTCGGTCCACTCGTCGGGGCGCTGAGCCGCGCCGCGACCGGATGGGTTTCCGACCGCTATGGCGGCGGACGGGTCACCTTCTGGACTTTCCTGTTCATGATCGTGGCCGTCGGCGGTGTGCTGTTCTTCCTCGGTATCAAGGATCAGCCGGGCGCTTTCTGGGGCTTCTTTACCTGCTTCATGGCGCTGTTCTTCCTCACCGGCGTTGGCAACGCGTCGACCTTCCAGATGATCCCGACGATCATGCGCCAGGAAGTACCGCGCCTTATGCCGCAGCTGGACGAAGGCGAAACGCTGCGGAAATCGGAGCGCGAAAGTGCTGCCATCATCGCCTTCACCTCGGCGATCGCCGCCTATGGTGCTTTCTTCATCCCGAGAGCTTACGGCACCTCCATCAGCGTTACCGGCGGCCCGGACGCCGCCCTGTGGACGTTCGGCATCTTCTACGCCGTCTGCGCGGTGATGACCTGGCTCTTCTACACCCGCAAGAACGCGCCGGTTCCCTGCTGATACCGGCCTGAAAGGATCCGTTCGATGTCACATCTGCTCGACCGCCTGAACTTCCTGGCACGGACCAATACCGGAACCTTCTCGAAAGGCCACGGGGTTACCACCAGCGAGAACCGCGATTGGGAAGACGCTTATCGCAAGCGCTGGCAGCACGACAAGATCGTGCGCTCCACCCACGGCGCCAACTGCACCGGCTCGTGCTCCTGGAAGATCTACGTCAAGGGCGGGATCGTCACCTGGGAAACCCAGCAGACCGACTATCCGCGTACCCGGCCGGACCTGCCGAACCATGAGCCGCGCGGCTGCTCGCGCGGCGCCAGCTACAGCTGGTACATGTACTCGGCGAACCGGGTGAAATACCCGCTGGTCCGCTCGCGCCTGCTGAAACTATGGCGCAAGGAGCGGGTGCTGAAGACGCCGGTCGGGGCCTGGACGGCGATCCAGGAGGATCCGGCCAAGCGTGCGGAATACATCAAGGTGCGCGGTCTCGGCGGCTTCGTGCGGGCCGAGTGGGACGAGGTCAACGAGATCATCGCGGCGGCCAATGCCTATACGGCGCGCAAATGGGGACCGGACCGGGTGATCGGCTTCTCGCCGATCCCGGCGATGTCGATGGTCTCCTATGCGGCCGGCTCGCGCTACCTGTCGTTGCTCGGCGGCGTCTGCATGTCGTTCTATGACTGGTATTGCGACCTGCCGCCGTCCTCGCCGATGACCTGGGGCGAGCAGACCGACGTGCCGGAATCGGCCGACTGGTACAATTCCGGCTTCCTGATGCTGTGGGGCTCCAACGTTCCGCAGACGCGCACGCCGGATGCCCATTTCTACACGGAGGTGCGCTACAAGGGCGCCAAGTCTGTCGTCGTCTGTCCGGACTATTCGGAAGCCGCGAAATTCTCCGACATGTGGCTGCATCCTAAGCAGGGTACCGACGCGGCGCTGGCGATGGCGCTCGGCCACGTTATCCTGCGCGAATACCATCTCGACCGGCAGGCCGACTATTTCGAGGATTATTGCCGCCACTACACCGATATGCCGATGCTGGTGCGCCTGGTCAAAAAGGACGGCCACTACGTGCCGGACCGGCTACTGCGGGCGTCCGAATTCGGCGACCGGCTGGGTGAAAACAACAATCCGGAATGGAAGACCGTGGCGTTCGACGGCAATTCCGGCGAGGTCGTCGTGCCGCAAGGTTCCATCGGCTTTCGATGGGGTGAAAAGGGCAAGTGGAACCTCGAGCCCAAGGACAGCAAGGGCAGGGATACCGATCTCGAACTGAGCCTCATTCTCGATGGCGATCACGACGAGGTAGCGCCGGTCGCGTTTCCGTATTTTGGCAATCGCGAGCACGACCACTTCGAGGGTACCGATCACGACAGCGTATTGGTCCGGTCGGTGCCGGTGAAAAAGATCATACTGGCCGATGGCGAAGCGCTGGTGGCGACGGTGTTCGATCTGTTCGTCGCCAATTACGGTCTTGACCGGGGGCTCATGGACGGCGCCTGCGCCAAATCCTTTGACGACGATCTGCCGTACACGCCGGCCTGGGCTGAAAAAATCACCGGCGTGCCGCGTGACCAGATCATCACCGTTGCCCGTGAGTTCGCCACCAACGCAGAGAAGACCAAGGGACGTTCCATGGTCATTCTCGGTGCCGGCCTCAACCACTGGTACCACATGGACATGAATTACCGGGGGATCATCAACCTCCTGGTCATGTGCGGTTGCGTCGGTCAGTCGGGCGGTGGTTGGAGCCATTATGTGGGGCAGGAGAAATTGCGCCCGCAAACGGGCTGGCTGCCGTTGGCCTTTAGCCTCGACTGGGGACGCCCGCCGCGTCATATGAATTCCACCTCGTTCTTCTACGCCCATACCGACCAGTGGCGTTACGAGACGCTGCAGATCGACGAAATCCTGTCGCCGACCGCACCGGAAGGACCGTGGGATGGATCGCTGATCGACTACAACATCCGCGCCGAGCGTATGGGCTGGTTGCCGTCGGCACCGCAATTGCAGACCAATCCGCTGGAGGTCGCCAAGGCTGCCGAAGAAGCCGGCGAGGAGGCCAAGGACTATGTGTCTGCGCGGTTGAAGTCGGGCGATCTGCAAATGTCCTGCGAAGACCCGGACAACGAGGCCAACTGGCCGCGCAACCTGTTCGTCTGGCGCTCCAACCTGCTCGGCTCGTCGGGCAAGGGGCACGAATACTTCCTCAAACACCTGCTGGGGACATCGCATGGCGTGCTTGGCAAGGACCTTGGCGAAGAGGGCCGGCAGCGCGGCACCGACGTCGTCTGGCATGACGCGGCACCGGAGGGCAAGCTCGACCTGCTGGTGACGCTCGACTTCCGCATGTCGACCACCTGCGTCTATTCCGACATCGTTCTGCCGACGGCCACCTGGTACGAGAAGAACGACCTCAACACGTCGGACATGCACCCCTTTATTCACCCCCTGACCAGCGCCGCCGATCCGGCCTGGGACGCGCGCAGCGACTGGGACATCTTCAAGGGGATCGCGGAGAAGTTCTCCGAAGTCGCGCCGGAGATCCTGGGGGTCGAAAAGGACGTGGTGTTGGTGCCGATCCTGCACGACACGCCGACCGAACTGGCCCAGCCGCTCGATGTCAAGGACTGGAAGAAGGGCGAAGTCGAACCGCTGCCTGGCAAGACGATGCCGACCGTGGCGGTCGTCGAACGCGATTACCCGAACCTCTACAAGCGCTTCACCGCGCTGGGTCCTTTGATGGACAAGCTCGGCAATGGCGGCAAGGGCATTAGCTGGAACACCGAGCATGAAGTCGAACTGCTCGGCCGGCTCAACGGCGTCGTCACTGAGGAAGGTCCCACCAAGGGCCGGCCGCGCATCGAGACCGACATCGATGCCACCGAGGTGATCCTGTCGCTGGCGCCGGAAACCAACGGCGAGGTCGCGGTCAAGGCCTGGGAGGCACTGTCGCAGAACACCGGGCGCGATCACGGCCACCTGGCCATGCCGAAGGAGGACGAAAAGATCCGCTTCCGCGATGTGGTGGCCCAGCCGCGCAAGATCATTTCGTCGCCGACATGGTCGGGTCTGGAATCGGAGAAGGTCTGTTACAACGCCGGCTACACCAACGTCCACGAGTTGATTCCCTGGCGCACGATCACCGGGCGCCAGCAGCTCTATCAGGACCATCTGTGGATGCGGGCCTTCGGCGAGGCGTTCTGCGTGTATCGCCCGCCAATCGACACCAAAACGATCAATCCGGCCATCGAGGCAAAATCGAACGGCCGACCACAGGTGGTGCTCAACTTCATCACCCCGCACCAGAAATGGGGAATCCATTCAACCTATTCCGACAATCTGTTGATGCTGACGCTCAACAGGGGCGGGCCGGTCGTGTGGATCTCCGAGACCGATGCGGCCAAGGCCGGCATCGTCGACAATGACTGGGTCGAAGTCTTCAACATCAACGGGGCGATCGTCGCTCGCGCTGTTGTATCGCAGCGCATGCGAGACGGCACGATCTTCATGTATCACGCGCAGGAGAAGGTCGTGAACACGCCTGGCTCGCCGATCACCGGGCAGCGCGGCGGCATCCACAACTCGGTCACAAGGGCGGTCACCAAGCCGACCCACATGATCGGCGGCTACGCTCAGCAATCCTACAGCTTCAACTACTACGGCACGGTCGGCGCCAATCGCGACGAATTCGTCGTCGTGCACAAGCTCGATCATGTCGACTGGATGGAAGGGCCGTACAGGGAAACCCTCAGCAAGGAGGCGGCAGAATGAAGATCCGCGCTCAGATCGGCATGGTGCTCAATCTCGACAAGTGCATCGGCTGCCACACCTGCTCGGTCACCTGCAAAAACGTATGGACCAACCGTGAGGGTGTCGAATACGCCTGGTTCAACAATGTCGAGACCAAGCCCGGCATCGGTTACCCCAAGGAATGGGAGAACCAGAAGAAATGGAACGGTGGCTGGGTACGCAAGGCCAACGGCCGGATCGAACCGAAAATGGGCGCCAAGTGGCGCATCCTGGCAAAGATCTTCGCCAATCCCGATCTGCCTGAAATCGACGACTACTACGAGCCGTTCGATTTCGACTACGGCCACCTGCAGACCGCCGGCGAGAGCCAGGCGACGCCGACGGCCAGGCCGCGCTCGCTGATAAGCGGCGAACGCATGGAAAAGGTTCAGTGGGGGCCGAACTGGGAGGAGATTCTCGGCGGCGAGTTTTCCAAACGCTCGGCCGATTCCAATTTCGAGGGCGTCGAAAAGGAGATCTACGGCGAATTCGAAAACACCTTCATGATGTATCTGCCGCGGCTCTGCGAGCACTGTCTCAACCCGACCTGCGTGGCCGCCTGTCCGTCCGCTGCGATCTATAAGCGCGAGGACGACGGCATCGTGCTGATCGACCAGGAGAAGTGCCGCGGCTGGCGCATGTGCGTGTCGGGCTGTCCGTACAAGAAGATCTACTACAACTGGTCGTCCGGCAAATCGGAGAAATGCGTGTTCTGTTATCCGCGCATCGAGGCCGGCGAGCCGACCGTCTGCTCGGAAACCTGTGTCGGGCGGATCCGCTATCTGGGCGTCGTGCTTTATGACGCCGACCGCATTGCGGATGCCGCATCGACGGCCGACGAAAGAGATCTTTATGAGCAGCAGCTGGGCGTATTCCTCGATCCCAACGATCCGGAGGTGATCGCCCAGGCGGCGAAAGACGGCGTGCCCGAGGCATGGCTGGAGGCTGCCCGCAAGTCGCCGGTCTACAAGATGGCGATGGACTGGAAGGTGGCGTTCCCGCTGCATCCGGAATACCGCACGCTGCCGATGGTCTGGTACATCCCGCCGCTATCGCCGCTGCAGTCGGCGGCCGAAGCCGGCAAGATCGGTGTCGACGGCGCCATGCCGGACGTACGCTCGCTGCGCATCCCGGTCCGCTATCTGGCCAACCTGCTCACCGCCGGAAAGGAAGCGCCGATCGTTTCCGCACTTGAACGGATGCTTGCCATGCGCGCCTACATGCGGGCCAAGACGATCGATGGCGTCATCGACGAGGTGGTAGCCGAAAAGGTCGGCATGAGCGGCGAGATGATCGAGGAAATGTATCACATCATGGCGATCGCCAACTACGAGGACCGCTTCGTCATCCCGACCTCGCACCGCGAAATCACGGAGGACGCCTACGATGTGCGGGGCTCCTGCGGCTTCTCCTTCGGCAATGGTTGTTCCGGCACGTCGGAAACCGATCTCTTCGGTGCCCGGCGCACCCGCACGGTGCAGACGCCGACGGACGTGTTCAAGGAGACGGTCTGATGAACAGGACGCTGAAAACCATCTCGCTGTTGCTGACCTATCCGACTGCAGAATTGCAGGAGGCGGCACCGGATCTGAAAGCGGCACTTGCTGCGGAGGTCGCGCTGAATGAGCGGGAACGTACACTGCTCGGCCGCCTGATCGACGATATCGCGACGCGCGATCTTTACGATGCGCAGGAGCGTTATGTGATGCTGTTCGACCGCACGCGCTCGCTGTCGCTGCATCTGTTCGAGCATGTGCACGGTGAAAGCCGCGATCGCGGTCAGGCCATGGTCGACCTGATGGCGATGTACGAGGCGGACGGATTTGCAGTCGACGTGAAGGAACTGCCGGATTATCTGCCGCTGTTTCTCGAATATCTGTCGATGAAACCGGCCGACGAGGCCCGCGAACTGCTTGGTCAGACCGCGCACATCGTCACGGCGTTGAAGGAGCGCCTGAAGAAGCGCAAGTCGGTCTATGTCAATGCGTTCGGCGTGCTCGAGGCGTTGGCGCTGGGAAAGCCGGACGACAGGCTGGTGCGTGAACTGCTCGAGGCGCCGGAGGACGATCCGGAAGACCTCGAGGCGCTGGACCGGATCTGGGAAGAGGAGGCGGTTACCTTCGGCGGCAATGCCGGCGAGAACGCCTGCGGTCCGGACCGGCTGCGCACGCAAATGCGGGCGCATGCCCGCCGACCGTCCAACCCTTCGGCAACCACCCACGCTTAGGAGAAGGCACGATGTCCGGTTATATCAACACGCTCTTCTTCGGGATCTATCCCTATATCGCACTGGCGGTGCTGATCCTCGGCACCGTCCTACGTTACGACCGCGAACCCTATTCCTGGCGCTCCGGGTCCAGCCAACTGTTACGTCGCAAACAGCTGATCTGGGGCTCGGTGCTGTTTCATGTCGGCGTTCTCGTGATCTTTTTCGGCCATCTGATCGGCTTGTTGACGCCGATCGCTGTCTTCGATGCCATTGGCATCAGCCACGGCGCCAAGCAGGTTTTGGCGATCGTCGCCGGTGGTGTGGCAGGCGTCATGGCGATTGTCGGCGCCACGATGCTGGTGCACCGGCGGCTGTTCGATGCCCGGGTGCGCGCTGCGTCGAGCTCTTCCGACACATTCATCATCATCCTGCTGTGGGTCCAGCTGGCGCTGGGTCTCGCCACCATACCGGTGTCGCTGCAGCATCTCGACGGCGAGGAGATGGTCAAGTTCATGAACTGGGCGCAGGGTATCTTCACGTTCAACTTCAACGCCGCGACCTACGTGGCTGATGCATCGCCGATCTTCAAGGCGCACCTGTTCCTCGGACTGACCATCCTGCTGATCTTTCCGTTCAGCCGGCTAGTCCACATGTTGAGCGCGCCGCTGCAATATCTCTGGCGGCCCGGCTATCAGGTGGTGCGCGAGCGCAACCACCGGGCGGCCGCCCGTATCGCCGGAGAGTGAGCCATGGTCACGATCTATGACAGTGCCGCGAATTCGGACCGCCCCGATCTGTCGGTGCCGCAGAAGGCCCGGCCGCTGCTCGACGGTATCTCGGTCAACGGCGTTGCAATCCCCGAGGCCGATATCCTGGCCGAAGCGCAGAACCATCCGGCGGAGACGCCCGACGAGGCGCTGCTGGAAGCCGCCCGGGCGCTGGTCGTCCGCTGCCTTTTGCTGCAGGAGGCCGAACGCGTCGGACTGGATTCTTTGCCGGCTGAGGATACCGACGGTCGACCGATGACCCGGGAGGACGCGGCGATCCAGGCGTTGATCGAGCGCGAGATTGCTGTGCCGACCGCGACAGAAGAGGAATGCCGGCGATACTATGATCGCAATCCGCAACGGTTTCGTTCCGAACCGGTCCAGGAAGCGCGGCATATTCTTCTGGCGGCATCGGCAGACGACGGTGTCGCGCGAAAGCGGGCGCGCACATTGGCTGAAAGCCTGATCGAGAGACTGAAAAACAGCCCGACGGATTTCGAAGCGCTGGCGCGAAAATACTCCGATTGCGCTTCATGGGAGGTCGGCGGAAATCTCGGCCAGCTGACGCGCGGCAGCACCGTGTCGGAATTCGAGCGAGCGCTCGACCGGCTTGCGCCGGGATCATTGTCCCCGCAACCGGTCGAAAGCCGGTTCGGCTTTCATGTCGTCCGGCTTGACCGGACGATCTGCGGGCAACCGCTGCCGTTCGATTGCGTGCGCGAACGCATCGCCGCATGGCTCGACGCCTCGGCCTGGTCCAAGGCGATATCCCAATACGTCGCCGTTCTGGCTGGCCGGGCGCAGGTGGTGGGGATCGATCTGCAAGCGGCGGACGGGCCTCTGATGCAATAACGGAGCGGTGCCGTGAACAAACAACAGGAAGCCAAAGCCATGGCATTACAGGCGCTGGAAACGATGCCGCCTGTTGCGCAACTGGCCACACCGCTCGACTACATCTTCGCCGATCACGTCCGCCAGCGCGTCCTGTGCTCTGTTCTCGATCAGATTGCCGAAACCAGAGCGCTCGACAGGGACCTTGCGGCTGCAGCGCTCGGTTTCCTGAAGGCAGATTTTGCACCCCATATTATTGACGAGGAAGAAGACCTGTTTCCGCTCCTGCGCCGACGGTCGCGACCGGAGGATCACATCGAGGCCGTGCTGGGTGACCTCAGCCAGGAGCATGCCGCCGACCAGCTCGATGCCCAGGTCATTATCGAAGGATTGCAAGCCGTTCTTGAGAACCGAGGCAACGACAGGCTTGATCAGGACTTCCGCAGGTTGCTGCGCCGATTCGCCGCCTACGAACGGCGCCACCTGACCGTTGAAAACGCGATCGTCATGCCCCTGGCTCGGGCCCGGTTGACACAAGACGACCTACGCAATCTCGGGCGCCGCATGGCGGCGCGCCGCGGGCTCGACTATCCGGATGACACCCATGCTGACTGACCTTCTGGACCATAATGTGCGCTGGGCGACGCAGCGCCGCCGCGAGGATCCTGACTATTTCAACCGTCTATCGGCACTGCAGCGGCCTGACTATTTGTGGATTGGCTGTTCGGACAGCCGCGTGCCGGCCAATGTGATCACCGGTCTGGAGCCGGGTGAGATCTTCGTTCACCGCAACGTGGCCAATCTGGTACACCGCGGCGATTTGAACCTGCTATCGGTCCTGGAATTCGCTGTCGAGAGCCTGCAAATCAAACATATTATTGTCTGCGGGCACTATGGCTGCGGGGGCGTAAAGGCTGCCATGGACGGGGAAAGACACGGCATCATCGACCACTGGCTACAGCCGATTCGCGATATCGCCGACGAAAACGAGGCGATGCTCGATAGAATCCGCGATCCGGATACGCGGCTCAACCAGCTCTGCGAACTGTCGGTCAGGACGCAGGTCAACGGTCTGGCGCGCACGCCGATCATCCGCTCGGCCTGGAAGCGTGGCCGCAATCTGACCATTCACGGCTGGATTTACGGGCTCAAAGATGGCCTATTAAGGGATCTCGAATGCGGATGTGCGCGCCCGCATCGAAGCAAACAGGAACAAGAGGCATGAGCAACACTACCGTCTCCCGGCTTGCTGCCGTCCGTTTTGCCCATACGGACGACATCGATGCGGTTCTGGAATCGACCGTTCGGGTGTTGCAGGCGCGCGGCCTGCGGGTCTGCGGATTCCTGCAGCGCGAAACCGTGGATGCCGCCAGCTGTTGCAACATCACGCACCTGGAAGATGTCACAAGCGGAACGTGGCACCGGATTTCTCAGCCGCTGGGTTCGGGCTCGCGCGGCTGCCGGCTCGACCCGCGCGCGCTGGCGGATATCAGCGGACCATTGCTTGCAGAACTGGAGACGCATCCGGATTTTCTGCTGCTCAACCGGTTCGGCAGGGGCGAATCGGAGGGGCAGGGGTTCCGCGCAGTCATCGAAAAGGCCTTCGAGCTGCAAATTCCGGTGCTCACCGCGGTGCGTGAAGCCTATGCGGACGCCTGGGCCACTTTCACGGAGGGCAGCGCACACGTGCTGCCGCCGGATCCTGACATGGTGATCGATTGGGCTTCGCTTGTGGTCGATCAAAGAGCAGCCGGTCGAACCGCCGCATAGCAGCCTAATTGAACGATATTTAACATATCTGTTGAATGATGGTTGCGGCTCTGATATTTAACATAATTGTTGAATATTGGACAGGAGAACGACCTTGGTACGACAATCGAGAGGCGATCTGGACGGGGTCTTCACGGCACTGGCGGATCCGACGCGACGCGCAATTCTGGCTCAACTGGTGCAGGGAGATGCCTATGTCAGCGAGCTTGCCGCGCCTCACGACATGTCGTTTGCCGCCATATCCCGCCACGTGCAGGTGCTCGAGCAGGCCGGGCTGATGCGCCGGACCCGGGAGGGTCGCAAGATCCGTTGCCGCTTCAATGCCGGGCCGTTTGACGCCGCCGTCGGATGGATCGAGCATCACCGCCGGCTTTGGCAAGAAAAACTCGATGCGCTCGGCGCATTTCTGGAGGAAGAGCAGTGATCCGCGATGGACGTCGGGCCGCGGCGTCTACGATGCACGAAACGGTAACGGTCAGACGGCGTTACCGGACCAGTCTCGAAGCGGCATACAATGCCTGGGTCAACCCGCGATCGCTGGCGATGTGGTTTGGTCCTAAGGGCTATCGGGCGGAGGTTCTCGACCACGAACTTCGGGTCGGCGGCCGCTGGCGGTTCCGGATGTCGGACGATGCCGGCGAGTCCTTCCATCATTTCGGCAGCTTCGTCGAGATCAGCCCGCCCAACCGCCTGGTCTTCACCTGGGCGTCGGAGGAACAGGTCGAGGGTTGGCGCGATGCGGAAGGAAATCCGACCCTGGTCACCGTGGATTTTACGGCTACGGGCGACGGCGTTGAAGTGCGCGTCACCCATGAGCGGCTGCAGTCGGATCCGGCACGCCGCGCCCTTGCCGTCGGATGGGGCGGCAGTCTCGACGCGATGGCGGATTTCCTGGAGGCGGGACCTGAAAACCATGAAACTGTATAATGCTCCATCGGGCAACACAAAGCGGGTCTGCATCTTCCTGGCGGAGAAGGGCGCGGACGTGCCGCGCGTCGAACTAAAGCTCGGTTCGGACACCCGTACGCCGGAATTCAAAGAGCTCAACTCGCTGGGCGAACTGCCGGTCTTGCAGCTCGACGACGGCCGCGTCATCACTGAGAGCTTTGCTATCTGCCGCTACTTCGAGGCGGTCTTTCCGGATCCGCCGCTCATGGGGACCGACCCGATTGAGCAGGCGCAAATCGAGATGTGGAGCCAGCGTATTCACGCCCAGCTGTTTCTGACATACGGCAATTTCGTCCGCCACTCGATTGCGCTTTTCGCCGACGTCATGGAGCAGGTGCCGGCCTTCGCGGACGCGCAGCGCAGGGCCATACCGGATAAATGGGCGTGGCTCGATGCGGAAATGTCGGATGGCCGGTCCCACATCGCCGGAGATCGCTTCAGCATGGCCGACATCCACGGCATGTGTGTCCTGATGATCGCCGACGGGCTCGGGCTTCCCGTACCGCCCGCTTGTAAATGGGCAAACAGATGGGCCGATGCGATGCGGCAACGGCCAAGTTTCGCGGCGTGATCGAGTGATAACATACGACTTTCGTCGTATGGACGAACGATCGCCGATGGAGTTGCCTCGTGAGCCTGCATTTCGGTGGGCCAACCCGAGGTGATCCGTGAATCTAGTTCTTGTATGGACCGGTCTGTTTTTTCTGGGCATGACGGCGCTGTTGACGTTTGGCGCCTATTTCCTGGCCCGCTTTTGTCTCGTGTCGCACAGTGACGAATACGCCCGCGACCTGGCATCATCCGTGATTTTTCGGGTTGCCGCCCTTCATGGACTGATCCTGGCGTTGGTCTTTGCCAAGGAGTTGGGCAATTCCGATGCGCTCGCCGAGGCCGTCAACAAGGAGGCGATACAGCTCGAAAGCGTCTATTTCGACGCGGGCCGCCACCAAAGCGAACGGACGCCAGCCATCCGGGAGGCGATCGCGCTCTATACGCGCGAGGTGCTCGAAAACGAGTGGGATCTGTTGGCCTCGAAGGGCGAACTCAGCGATGTGGCCTGGCAGCACTTCGAAACCGTCATGCAGGCCCTTCTGGACCTGGAGGAGGACACTGCCCGTCAAAAGTGGCTCAGGCAACGGATGCTCGACCAGATGGTGGTGATCGAAGCGGAGCGCAACAGGCGTGAAATCGTCGCCGCGACCGACGTCAGTTCGCTGTTCTGGCTCATCGCCTTTATCGGCGTTGCGCTGGTCGCGGCGCCCTATTTCCCCTATGCGCCGACATCCACCAACCTGTCCCTGCTGGCCATCTATTCGATATACACCGGACTGGTGCTGTTCTTCATCTATGCGTTCGATAATCCGTTTGGCGGCATTGGAAGCGTTCAGCCAGTGCCGCTTGAGATCTTCTACGATCGCTTCCTCACAGATGTCGCTACGGGTGCGTCCGCCAACAAAGGATAGGGTCAGGCCTGTTCCCGGACGATCAGTTGCTGCGACAGGAGCGAGGCGAAACGATCCACCATACGTGCGAGATAGGCAGGGTCCGAGACAAAGCGCTCATGGATGATCAGTCCACGCAGAAACGTCCGGCAGATACTCCATAACAGGGCTGCATCATCGTCAGCTGCGTCAGATCCCTGATAGAGCGCGCTGACCGAAGCGCCGCTCTCCCGATCCCAGATATATAGATCGTCGGCAAGAACATCGTACAGGGCCCGGTCTGTCCGGCAGGCAACGATGATTTCCATGAAGGCGCGGCCTTCCGAAGTATTGACGATGCGGTTCCACGATTCCCGGACGAGCCGTTCGGTAGGCAGCGCACCGGCTTTGCCGCGCATCTTTATGGGTCGCAAGGCGGCCTGGAGGAGACGCATTGCCGTTTCGGCCACCAGCGCCTGTTTGGTCGGGAAATGGTGGGTGAGCGCACCGCGCGATACACCGGCGCGCGCCTGTATCCGATTGATCGACGCCTCGGCATATCCGAGCTGATCAATACACTCCACGGCAGCGGCACAGATCCGCTGTTTCATCGCTTCGGCCTTGAGGTCCTTCTTCGACGGTTTTGAGGTCGCTGCCGTATCGGCCGGAACGCTCATTTTGCGCATCCCCGTTGTCTGTTAGACTGAAATCCTATAGCGCCTTGACACGCCGCGAAGCAAGCAATTAAAAACAGAATGTTCGGTCTGGAATGCTCCAATTCAGGAGGTTGTGTGGCTCAAAACCCGTTGATCATTGGAGGTGCCGCCGGCTTCTGGGGCGAGGCGCAACACGCGACCGGCCAGTTGCTGACCATGCCGGGGCTTTCTGTCCTGGTTTATGATTATCTGGCCGAAATCACCATGTCGATCATGGCCCGCGCGCGGCTCAAGGATCCATCGCTCGGTTATGCGATGGACTTTGTCACCGAGGCCATGCGTGAGAATCTCCCAGCCATCGCTGAAAAGGGCGTGACCGTTCTGTCGAATGCCGGCGGCGTCAATCCGCAGGCCTGCGCCGAAGCCCTGCGGGAACAGGTTGATAAAGCCGGTCTCGACCTGAAAATAGCCGTGGTGGAAGGCGATGATCTATTGTCGCGGGCAGGCGACTTCGCCGAATTCAGGGAGATGTTCGACGGCTCCAACTTTCCGGATCCTGAAAAACTTGCGTCGATCAACGCCTATCTCGGTGCCTTCCCTGTGGCAGCCGCTCTCGATGCCGGCGCTGATATCGTCATCACCGGACGCTGTGCCGACAGCGCCCTGGCGCTTGCCGCATGCATCCATGCGTTCGGTTGGGACCGTTCGGACTTCGATCAGCTGGCCGCCGGATCGCTGGCCGGTCATCTGTTGGAATGTGGACCGCAGTCGACAGGTGGCAATTTCACCGACTGGCAAGAGGCCGGCAACCTCGCCGATATCGGCTACCCGGTGGCGGTCATCGATGCGGATGGCGCGTTCTCGCTGACCAAGCCGCCCGGAACAAGCGGCGTCGTCAGCCCCGCATCGGTCGGCGAACAACTGGTCTATGAGATCGGCGACCCGCAATCCTACATATTGCCGGACCTGGTCTGTGATTTTTCCGATGTCACCATGCGGCAGGAGGCGCCGGACCGGGTGCGCGTTGCCGGTGCGCGTGGCCGGCCGCCGACTGGCATGTTGAAGGTATCGGCGACATTTATGGACGGCTACCGCGCCGGGCAAGTGCTGCAATTCAACGGGCGCGACGCGCGACAAAAGGCGGAAGCGTTTGTCGCCATGGGTCTGGAGCGCGCCCGCGCGCGGCTGAAAGCGCTGGGGGCGCCGGACTATGCCGATGTGTGCATTGAAATGTTCGGGGGCAGGCCGCCGGATGGCGCGCATGAAGAAATCTCGGTCAAGGCTGCGGTCCGCCACGACGATGCTCGCGCCGTCGGGCTGTTTCTTAAGGAACTCGTCGGCGGGGCATTGGCGACGCCGCCGGGCCTGCATTTCTTCACGGGCGGCGGCCGACCGCGCCCGTCGCCTGTCGTGCGGCTGTTTTCTTTCCTCGTCGATGCCGGAGCGGTCCCTGTGAAAGTCTCGGTCGATCGACGGGATATTGGTTATGAAGGCCATGCCGTGGTGACCGGCGACGTCGGGCGTCCAGAACGTCCACAGGTTCCTGATGCATCCGAAGGCAACGGTCCCATGGCGGTCTGCGATCTGGAACTGCTGGCCTGGGCGCGATCGGGTGACAAGGGCAATGCCGCCAATATCGGTGTGATCCCGCGCCGGCCGGACTATCTCCCCTGGATTTGGAAAGCCATTGACGAAGCCGCAGTTTCCCGTGCCTTTTCGCCGTGGCTGAAAGGCCGGGTCGAACGCTTCTACCTGCCCGGACTTCATGCCATGAACATACTCATGCATGACGCTCTCGGCGGCGGTGGCGTCGCCAGTCTGCTCAATGACGCGCAGGGCAAGAGTTATGCGCAAATTCTGCTAAGCTTTCCCGTCGAGCTGCCGGAGGCGCTGTTGCCGATGGCCGATCGTGGAGGAGATTGATGGGCTTCGTCAGTCAGGTTCATCCGGAGTCTGAGGCGTTTTCGAAGAACCGCGCCGACATGCTGGCATTGGTCGATCGCCTGCGAACGCTCGAAGCGCGGGCCGCAACACTTTCCGAGCAGCGGCGCTCCCGCTTTGAGGAGCGGGGACAGATCACGCCGCGTGAGCGGCTGGCAAGACTGCTCGATCCGGGCATGCCGTTCCTCCACTTGCACACGCTCGCGGGTTACCTCGCGGACACCGACGACCCGGACAAATCGGTGCCGGGGTCCTCGCTGATTGTCGGTATCGGTTTCGTCGAGGGCGTGCGCTGCATGATTTGGGTCGACGACAGCGGCATCAAGGCTGGCGCCATGGGAAAGAAGAGCCTGCCGGCGGTGCTCAGTATCCAGGAGATCGCCCGCCGGCAAAAGCTGCCGCTGATCCACCTGGTTGAAAGCGCCGGCGCCAATCTCATGGAATACAAAGTGGAGTTCTGGGCTCAGGGTGGCGCGCTTTTTCGCAATCTTGCACAGCTGAGTGCCGCCGGCATCCCGTCGATCGTTGTGCTGCACGGCCCGTCGACGGCCGGTGGCGCCTATATGCCCGGTCTGTCGGACTACGTCATCGGCGTGCGCGACAATGGCATGGCGGCGCTGGCCGGTGCCGCGCTGGTACATGCCGCAACCGGCGAGAAAGCCGATGATCGGGAACTGGGCGGGTCCGAGATGCACGCCAGCACTTCCGGCCTGGTGGAATATCTGGCGGATGACGACGCCCACGGTGTGGCGCTGGCGCGCAATGTCACGCGACGCATCGATTGGAACAGCCGCCTCCAGTTGCCGCCGCGCCCGGCCTTTGACGAACCACGCTACGATCCGGACGAACTGGCCGGCGTCGTACCGGTGGATTACCGGGTTCCATACGACATGCGCGAGGTGGCGGCGCGCATCGTCGACGGATCGGACTTCGAGGATTTCAAGCCACGTTACGGCGTCTCGACCGTCTGTCTGCAAGCCGCCATCAACGGCATCGCCTGCGGACTGATCGGTAACAACGGACCCATCGATCCGGACGGCGCCACCAAGGCGGCGCAATTTATCCAGTTGTGCGATCAGGCGCATATGCCGCTGATTTTCCTCAACAACACAACCGGTTACATGGTTGGTACAGAGTACGAACGGGCTGGCATGATCAAACACGGATCGAAGATGATCCAAGCCGTCTCGAACACCCGGGTGCCGCGCATCGCGCTTTACATCGGCGCCAGTTTCGGTGCCGGCAACTACGGAATGAGCGGTTATGCCTATGAGCCGGATTTCCTGTTTGCCTGGCCGAACGCTATGACCGGTGTGATGGGTGGCGAACAGGCGGCCGGCACCATGACGATGGTGGCGCGGGTGGCGGCGAAACGGAAGGGCGATGCGGTTGATGAGGAGGCGCTGGCGGCCCAGCACAAGAAGATCGCGGCGCATTTCGATCGCCAGTCCGACGCCTTCTATACCTCCGGACAGTGTCTCGACCACGGAGTGATCGATCCGCGCGACACGCGCCGCGTGCTTGGGTTCTGCCTCGAAACCTGTCTCGAGGCCCGGAGCCGGACGCTGCAGCCCAATGCCTTTGGCGTGGCGCGGATGTAGGGGACAACGGATGCGTGATCTGCCACAGACGGAGGCCCTCGACCTCGAAATGGACCGCGGCTGGCTGACCGTCTGGTTCAACCAGCCGGAGATCCGCAATCCGCTGACCGCGGAGCGGGTTCGCGATTTGCTTACGCTTTGCGACACGTTGACGACCAGGCGAGACATTCGGGGTGTCACCTTTCGCGGTCGCGGTGGCATGTTCTGCGCCGGCGGAGACATGAAATCCTTCAAGGCCGTGTTTCAGGCTGGTCGCCATGAGGATGTCGTATCGATGAGCCTCGAAGGAGCGGCGCTGTTTGATGCGGTCAATACACTGCCGCAGGTCACCGTGATGGCTGTCGAGGGTGCCGCGATGGCAGGCGGTTTCGGCCTCGCCTGTGTCGGAGACGTGGTAATTGCCGATGCAGCGACCCGTTTCGCGTTGACGGAAACGACGATCGGGCTGACACCAGCGCAGATTTCGCCTTTCGTGCTGCAGCGCCTGGGCGCCAAGGAAGGGCGCCGGCTGATGCTGCTTGCGTCGGCCTTGCGGGCCGAAGAGGCCGTTGCTGTGGGCCTTGTCGACACCGTGACGGACGGGACGGATGCAATGGACACCGCCATCACCGCCATCCGCAAACAGGTAGAGCGATGTGCACCGGGCGCGGTAGCCGAGACGAAGCGTCTCATTCTGTCCCTGCCGAGTCTGTCTCGCGACGAGCAGAAGCAGGTGGCTGCGGAGGGCTTTGCCGAGCGCATGCTCTCCGATGAAGGGCGGGAGGGCGTCGCCAGCTTTCTGGAGAAACGCAAACCGAAATGGGCGGAGGGCTGAGCGCGATGGCACTCGATTCCCTGCTGGTCGCCAATCGTGGCGAGATCGCCTGCCGTATCTTACGCACGGCGCGTGGATTGGGTTTGCGCACGATTGCCGTCTATTCGGAAGCCGATCGCGACGCACCGCATATCAGGCTGGCCGACGATGCCGTTTTCATCGGCCCGGCGCTGGTCAGCGAGAGCTACTTGAAGCCCGAGGCAATCCTCGATGCGGCGCGCACGACCGGGGTTGATGCGATCCATCCCGGATACGGTTTCCTGTCGGAGAACGACGCCTTTGCCGAAGCGGTCAACGATGCCGGATTGGTCTTTATCGGACCGCCGGCAAAGGCCATATATCTGATGGGCAACAAGGCCGAGGCGAAGCGTTTGATGATCGCTGCGAGCGTGCCATGTGTTCCCGGTTATCAGGGTGAAGCCCAGGACGATGCTGCGCTCAGCGCTGCGGCTGACGACATCGGTTATCCCGTGATGGTCAAGGCTGCCGCCGGTGGCGGCGGACGTGGCATGCGGCTTGTAACATCCGCTGCGGAGCTGCCGGAGGCCCTGTCCTTGGCGCGATCCGAGGCGACCAACGCGTTCGGCTCCGGCGAACTGATCATCGAAAAAGCGATTACCCGGGGCCGTCACGTTGAAATCCAGGTGTTCGCGGACCGGCATGGCAACTGCATTCATCTTGGAGAGCGGGACTGTTCGGTGCAGCGCCGACACCAGAAAGTGGTGGAAGAAGCGCCATGCCCGGTGATGACGCCGTCGCTGCGGGAGGCCATGGGTACGGCGGCCGTCGCCGCCGCCCGCGAAGTGGACTATTGCGGTGCCGGCACAGTGGAGTTTCTGCTCGACGCATCCGGCGCGTTCTATTTTCTCGAAATGAATACCCGCTTGCAGGTGGAGCATCCGGTAACCGAAATGATCACCGGGCTCGACCTCGTCGCCCTGCAAATCAGTGTGGCGCAGGGCGAACCTTTGCCATTGACTCAGGCCGATGTGCTTTTGGAGGGTCACGCGATCGAGGCGCGGCTCTACGCCGAAGATCCGGCCAACGGCTACCTGCCGGCGACCGGCCGGATCGATGCTTGGCGGCCCGCGACGGGCGAGGGTGTCCGTATCGACGCCGGCGTGGCCACGGGACAGGATGTGTCGCCCTATTACGACCCTATGCTGGCCAAGATCATCGCCTGGGGCGATACCCGGGACGTGGCGCGTCGGCGCCTGGTGCGGGCGGTTCAAGAGACGGTGTTGCTCGGACCCGTCACCAACAGCGCATTTCTGGCCGATGTTTTGCGACACGATGTGTTTGAAGCCGGCGAAGCGACAACAGCGTTTCTCGAAGAAGCTTATCCCGACGGCATCCCGGCGACGCTCCCGGATTCTGTTGACGTGGCGCTCGCCGCCGCCGTCTGTCTTGACCAAGAGCGGCAATCGGCATTCGCCGCCTCGGGTCGTGTCTCAGCATCACAGCTGGGCTGGTCCAGCGCTCCGATGCCGCCCGTTCCGATCAGGCTCGTTTTGGGAGAACAGACCTATGAATTGACGGCTCAATGCCAAGGCGAGACTTGGCGACTGTCAGCAGATGATGACCGTTGGGATATTATCATCCAATGGGCCGGGCGGGAGCGCATCCAGGCGATGGTCAACGGACGGCGTTTGAATGCGGTCGCACATGTCGAAAACAACACCATCGGGCTCGCCGTTTTTGATCGACGGCTTTCGTTTCACCGGGTAACAGCCGATGCCGAAGCGGACGCGGGTGTTTCGAGCGGCACCGTGCTGGCGCCTATGCCAGGGGTTGTGATCGATATTCTGGTCGAGGAGGGGCAGGCTGTCGCGCGGGGCGATGCGGTGGCGGTTCTGGAGGCCATGAAAATGCAACATCGGATTCCGGCACCGGTTGGAGGTCTTGTTGCACGGATCGCAACCGCCAACGGCGACCGCTTGGGGTCCGGGGACTTGATGGTGGAGATCACGGAAACGGACGCGGCGTAGGGAGGCATCATGCAACAGGCCACGGATTTTTTTGACGAGAGCGAAGCGCTCGCAGCAATCCTGGAGGGGCTCGGCCCGGCGGATTGGGACCGGGCAACCCAGTTCAAGGGATGGACCATCAATGACGTGATCGTGCATCTGCACTTCTGGAACCGCGGCGCCGATCTGGCGCTCACCGATCCGGATCAGTTCACCGCGGAAATCAACAAGCTTTACTCGGCGCTGGGCGAAGGCAAATTGCGGACCTATGAAAACGCCGCTGTCCCGGAACGTGGCCCGGCACTGCGAGATGCCTGGCGGGCTGTCTACACCGACATGGCCGAGCGATGGGTCAAGCTCGATCCCAAGACGCGGGTGAAATGGGTCGGGCCAGACATGTCCGTGCGGTCCTCCATGACAGCCCGCCAGATGGAAACCTGGGCACACGGCATGGAGGTCTTCGATCTCCTGGGCATCCGCCGTCAGGAGCACGACCGTGTTCGCAATATCGTCGTGCTCGGCGTCAACGCGTTCGGGTGGTCATTCAAGGTGCATGGCCACGATGTTCCGGAAACCGTGCCCCACCTCACGTTGACGGCCCCTTCGGGCGCGGTTTGGGAGTTTGGAGAGACCGGTGCACCGGACCGGATCAGCGGTTCGGCGGTCGAATTCGCTCAGGTGGTGACGCAGACGCGCAACATTGCCGACACTTCGCTCAGCGTGGAGGGTCCGATCGCAACCGCCTGGATGGCTGAGGCGCAGTGTTTCGCAGGCCCCCCTGAAACCCCGCCGGCGCCCGGGACGCGATTTGTGCGGCAAGCCTAACGGAAAAACCGGTCTGCTGATGTATTTCCTGATCAAAACCGCGATCCTCGGACTTTAAACTCTAATCTACTCGGTCTCCTCGGTACGCGTCGTCCTGCCGCTTTGAAGCAGCTGGTTGGCCCGATTGGGAATGCCAGCCAGAATGACGATCGCGCTTACGGAGATCAGGCCCGCAACGATGAGAGCGGCACGGAAATCGACTAGCGCGAGTTCCGCGCCTCGCAGGCCGCTGCTGACCTGAATTACGGTACCCGCCAACGCCACGGCGAGGGCGATGCTGATGTTCTGGGCGACCGATACGATCGCCGATCCCTGACCGGTCTCCTCGTCGGACACGTCCGACAGGGCCATGGCGGTAGCGACCGTGAAGAAGGCTGAACGGAACAGCCCGGTGATGAACAGGACGCCGATCAGCAAAGCTGGAGCGTCGGCCGGTGGAATGTAGCCGGCGACAACGAGTGCCACCGCCGCGGCGATGACTGCGAATACCAGTGCGCGCCGCAGCCCCAGACCACGATAGTAGCGCTGGGCCATGAATTTGAAGGCGATGGCACCAACGGCGCCGCCAAACACCATCAGACCGGACTCTACCGGACTCAGACCGTAGCCGATCTGCAGCATCAGCGGCAGCAGGAAGGGAGAAGCGCCGATGCCGAGGCGAAAAATGAAGCCGCCGACGATGCTGCGGGTAAACATCTCGTTGCGGAAAATCGCCGGATTGAGGACGGGCGACGGATGAGAGCGGGCGCGGCGCCAGTAGATGACACCGGCAACGGCGCCGGCGATTGTCGACCAGATGCCGTAAGCCGGATGCAGCGCCGGCAGACTGATGACCGAAAGGCCAAACACGATGCCGGCGAACGATGTGCCGGCCAGAATAAATCCGATCAGATCGAGAGGTGTCTTTCGCCTTATGCCGAGACGAGGAATGAAAGCGCGGGTCATGAACAGACCGAGCAGGCCGATCGGGACATTGACGAAAAAGATCCATTCCCAACTCAGGTATGTGGTGAGGAAACCGCCGATCGGCGGGCCCATCATGGGTCCGATCAAGGCCGGGACGGCCAGCCAGGCCATGGCCGAAACCAGCTGATCGCGCGGCGTGCTGCGGACAAGCAGGATGCGGGCGACCGGCGTCATCATCGACCCGCCCATACCCTGAACGAATCGAGCAATAACAAAGCTGGTCAGCGAGTCGGAGAAAGCGCAGGCGATGGATCCCAGGATGAAGACGATGATGGCGGCGCTGAGCAGGTTGCGGGCGCCGATGCGGTCGGCCAGCCAGCCGCTGATCGGAATGAACACCGCCAGAGCCACCAGGTACGACGTCAGGGCGAGTTTGAGGGAAACCGGATTGGTGCCGATATCCGCGGCGATTGTCGGCAGCGCGGTGGATATGACCGTCGAATCCATCATCTCCATGAACAGCGCCGCGGCGACGATCAGTGAGGTCATGCGACTGAGTCCCTGAGGCGCAGCTTTTTGAGAATCGGCGGTAACGCTCATGAAGCGTGGAACTCCGGTCAAGGATCGTCAGTCTGGACGGGGCGGGCGGATTTGCTCTGCCGTCTGCCGCGGACAGCCAAGAGGCCATCGATAGGAAGTGGCCGGCCCGCACGATAGGTGTGATGAGTGGGTGCGGCGCCACGAGTTGGACCGATCGGGAGCGATACGCTATGTACCCGGTTCAGATCGGCTGAAAAGGAAATCGCATGGCAGACGAACAGAGTCCAGACCTCAGCGTCGATATCGTATCGGACGTCGTGTGCCCCTGGTGCATCGTCGGCTACCTGCAACTGCAACGGGCGTTGGCCGATCACGGCCTGCAGGCGGCCGTTCGCTGGCATCCGTTCGAACTCAATCCGCAAATGGCCGAGGAAGGTGAGAACCTGCGCGAACACCTGGCAGCCAAATACGGGACGAGCCAGGAAGACAGCAAACGGGCACGGGCGCGGCTGACAGAGCTTGGCGAGTCGCTGGGTTTCACATTCGCCTATGCGGAGGATATGCGCATGGTGAACACCTTCCGCGCTCATCAATTGCTGCACCGGGCCCAAACGCTGGGACGCCAGCACGATCTGAAAATGCAGCTTTTCGAGGCGTTCTTTACGCGGCGCCGCAATCTCAACGATGTGGAGGTGCTCGCCGAAGAAGCAGCTTCGATCGGTCTCGATCGCAACGAGGCGCTATCGGTTCTGTCGGATGGACGCTTTGCCGGAGAGGTTCGTGAGCAGGAGCAGTTCTGGACGTCGCGCGGTATTCACGGCGTGCCGGCCATGGTCTTCAACCGCAAATACCTGGTAACCGGTGCGCAGGGTATCGACAACTACCGCGCGGTGTTGCAGCAGCTGATGCAGGATCACGCCGCCTGATCGAGCCGCCGGTGCCTATTGCCCCGCTGCTTCCCGGACGATCTCCGCCAGCAGTTGATTGACGGAGGCGCGCGCCTCGCGCGACTGAGGCGAGCCGTCTTCCGGCAGTTTGCGGTAACCCACATGGACGACGCCGGGTTCCTTCGCGGTTTCATAGTAGAAGACGACGTAGGGGCAAAAGGCGATGTTTGCCGAGTCGGCCTCCATCATCTTGCGGGATAGAACGGCCGAGCAGAATTGCACGGTTTCGGCGTCCGCGTATATTCTCTGTGACGAACCTACATCAGACCCGGTTCGGTCGAGCATGTCGCCGATCAAGGCCGTGTAGTCGATGACATAGCCGCGATTGATGATGGCGTCCGATACGTCCTGACGGACATCTTCAAAATCCGCTTCGGCCTTGATCGTAAAGAGGTCGTTGGACCAGGCGGTGGTTCCGGCGATGCAAGTCGCGCAAAACATGGCGGCGGCGCCAATGGTAACCATTTTCATCTGTGTCTCCTCTTTGGCGTTCGACGTGTCGGGACGTCGCGTCTCGATCGGCTTTCGCATCGATGCATACGTCTTTGGTCACCGGACGCAATGACATATATCAATTTTTGAATGTTTTGTCGCGAACCGATTTCTAAGGAACACTGATTGCAGCCGATTGGCGAGGCACCTAAGTGTTGTTTGAGCTGACTGGCAGCATCGGGTCGTCAATGACATTTGTGCCGAACGAAAGCACTGAACGCACCTACCCGCCAATCGGCGGGCTGATCGATGTCGAGGGGCTCAAGGTACACGCGACGGACACCGGGTCAGGTGGGCCACCGGTGATCCTCCTGCACGGTGCCAACGTCAACTTGCGAGACTGGACCTTTTCGCTGGTCGACATGCTGGCTGCTGACAATCGTGTCATCGCCATGGACCGGCCGGGCTTCGGTCATTCACAACGGGATGCGGGGGCTTGGGGACCGGCCCGTCAGGTGGCACAACTGCGTGCAGCGGCCAATGCGCTTGGCGCGGAGCGGCCGATCCTCGTCGGTCATAGCTGGGGCGCCGTCGTTGCACTTAGCTGGGCGCTCGACTATCCGGCGGAGATCTCCGGTGTGGTTACCGTTTCGGGCGCCACCATGCCCTGGGGTCCGGCCGTGGATCTGCTGGAGAGTTTCGGTATCACACGCGTTACCGCCAGGCGCTACATAACGCACCTGTCGAGACGGGCCGATCGTGGCGCCGTCGAGGCGTTCGTGACCCGGGCCTTCTGGCCGCAATCGGTTCCGGACGGCTATCTGCACTACGTCGGCGCGCCACTGTCGCTGCGCGCGTCGACGATCCGCGCCAGCAGCGATGATCTGGGCCAGACCCACGCCGCGCTGGCGCGCATGTCCAGACGCTATGGCCAGTTGCAGGTGCCGGTCGAAATCGTTCATGGCGAGCGGGATTGGCTGCTCACAGTGCCCCGGCATGTGGCCGGCTTCGCCGAGCGTCTGCCCAATGCGCGGACAAGCGTCGCGGCTGGTGTGGGCCACATGTCGCATCACGCCCGGCCCGACCTTTTAAAAGCGGCGATTGACAACATTACACAGAGGGCGTCGTAGCAGGTTCGATGTCGGGACCCATCGCAGTACGCCGACGAACTTGGAAACCCGTCGATGCGGTCATAAGGTGATATGCGACGCTTCGGCGCATGTCGGGTTTACGTCGGTTGCACTAGGCGAGTGTTACGGATCAACGGACCGATATGCACTGAGAACGAAGTTTGACGGTACCGCCATCTAAAATATCTGAGGTGTCCGACGGTTTTGTTCGGGCGGTTCCCGATGAGTTTTTCACGGATGAACGCTCTCCCGTCGCCGGTAACTTCCTATCGGACAACGGCAACGGACCGGACCCCGTGAACACGCTGTTGATCCTGGCCATCAATGGGTTCCATGCCTTTGGATCGAAAGAACCGACGACGGCCATGCTGGCCTCGGGCGCGCTCCTAACCGTAAACAGCGACGGCAGTTTCATTTACGATCCCGCCGGGGCATTCGACTGGCTGGAACAAGGAGAAAACACAGTCGAGAGCTTTACCTATCTGAGTTTTATTCGGACATTACCAAACGGTCGAACCCTGACGAGCACGACGACTGTCAGTATTAATATCGAAGGTATCGCCGACAATGGCGATTCAGCACGCGGGCCGTTCGATTTTGTTCTGGGCAGTCAGTGCGACGACACATTGCGTGGCACTGAATTGGGCGACTTCATCTACGCTTTGGGTGGCGATGATGTGATCTTGCCGGGCGGCGGGGCGAACACAATCGAGGGCGATGATGGCGATGATACAGTGGTTTACGCTGGTCTACGGGCCGATTACGAATACGATCTGCAAGTCGACTCCAGCGTTGTGGTTGAGCGTTTGAACGGCGAGATCGATGCTCTGTTTGACGTTGAGCGCATAGCGTTTGATGATGGCGCGCTCATATACGACGAGCCGGTAGACGGCCAAAATCTGTGGACTGTATACAGTTTTTATTCAGCCGGCTTAGGACGTACCGCCGACGAGGAGGGTCTTCGGTACTGGATCAGTCAATTGGATTATTTGGATAAGGCCGATCGATCAGAAGACAAAGTGCAGTTCATGGCCGACAGTTTTGTTCTCTCTGACGAATTCGGAAACCTGTACGACACCGATTTGAACGATGCGGATTATGTTGACACGATGTACATGAATGCACTCGGCCGTGCGGCGGACGAAGAGGGCCATGCTTTTTGGACCGACGCAATGGAACGGGGTCTCGGTCGCGACGCCTTGCTGATCGCCTTCGCTCAATGTGACGAGAACCGCGACCGGATTGCACCTGACATCAACGACGGTGTTTGGGTGATGTGAGTATACTGCCGACGACGCGTTTTAAATTGCGCGACGTCCATTCAACGCATCAAACACATGGTGGGAGGAATGGTCAGGCCGAAGGTTCCGCGGGCGACATGTGGCGTTAACGATGCGTATCGCTTCAGCGGTACGCCGTCGCAGCTCGATGACAGCGCACGGACCCTTGGCCAAACTGGTCACCGAATTGACGGAGTCGATTATGGCGGTTTACGCAACATATGATCAGGCCGGGCTCGATCGGCAATACGACAACAGGGCGCGTGTCCCGGATTTTCAGGACTATATCGACCGCTGGACGGAGACCAGTGCGAGAGCGCGCGAGGCGACGCGTGGGGTCGAGCTGGACGTCGCTTACGGACCTGGACCTCGCCACCGACTCGATATTTTTCCCGCCGGGCCGGAGCAGCCGGTCCTCGTCTTTATCCATGGCGGCTATTGGCGCTCACTCGACAAGAGCATTTTCAGTTGTGTTGCGCCGGCGCTTAACGTGGCCGGCGTTTCGGTGGTTGTGATCAACTACCCGTTGGCCCCCGCGGCAACGATGGACGACATCGTCGCCGCGGTGCGTGGCGCGTTCGTTTGGCTTGCCAGACGGGCCGGCGGGCATGGGCTCAACATCGCACGCATGCATGTCGCCGGGCATTCCGCCGGCGGCCATCTGACCGCGATGGTCATGTCGACGGACTGGACCGGCCTCGACGATCAACTGCCCGCGGATCTGGTCAAGGGCGGCTGCGCGATCAGCGGTCTGTACGATCTGGAGCCTATCCGACTCTGCTACCTCAATGCGGATCTTCACCTCGATGCGGATTCGGCACGGCGGAACAGCCCGGTTCACCTGGCACCGGCCCAAGCCGGTCCGTTGATCCTGACCGTCGGCGAGCTGGAATCGGATGAATACCACCGGCAGTATCGCGTTCAAGCGGACGCGTGGCGAACCGCCGGCCATTCGGTTACAACTGTCGGCGCGCCGGGTCTTGACCACTTTTCGGCCTTTGACAGCTTTCTGGCTCCGGACGGTCCGTTGCTGGCCGCGGTTCTGAGCCAGATTGACAACGCATAACCCGACGATTGCTTTGAATATCTGCTGCTTTTGGGCGGCCTCAAGGATCAATCACCGTCGCTCCAGTCGCACCATGCGAAGGCGGGGCCAGGCGACGTCCACTCGATGCATCGAACACATGGATGTCCTCGGGTGAAATGGCGAGGCCGAGCGTTTCACCCTGCGTAATGCTACGTTTGTCCGTGGTCAGCACGGTGATCTGTGCGTTCGAGATTGTGCACTGGTGAAGCCGCCCGTTACCCAATTCTTCGGTAAAGACATGTGCGGCCGAAACACCGGTACCGGCGTCGCCGATGCGGATCGCCTCCGGACGAATACCCAGGACCGCCTTGTCACCGGCTCGCAGGGACAGACCGGCTGGCAGATCCAGAATGTCGCCGCTTTCAAGAACGGCACGGCTTTGCCCTTCGACGATATCGGCTTGCAGGAGACTCATCGGTGGCGATCCGATGAAATCGGCAACGTAGATCGTTGCGGGGCGATCATAGACCTCGGACGGCGTCCCGATCTGTTCGATGTT
This sequence comes from Hoeflea sp., assembly GCA_965249925.1. Classification (GTDB taxonomy): domain Bacteria; phylum Pseudomonadota; class Alphaproteobacteria; order Rhizobiales; family Rhizobiaceae; genus Hoeflea_A. The sequence continues at coordinate 6,966,229 of OZ252260.1, read as the reverse complement.
ACCGTCGCGCATCAGGATCAACCGGTCGGCGAGGGCCATGGCTTCAGTCTGGTCGTGGGTGACGAAGATGGAAGTGGCGCCGGTGCGTTCGTGAATGCTGCGCACTTCATGCCGCATCTGCAGCCGCAATTTCGCATCGAGGTTCGACAGCGGTTCGTCGAACAGGAAAACCTTCGGTTCGCGGATCAGGGCGCGCGCCATGGCGACCCGTTGCCGCTGGCCGCCGGATAGCTGCGCCGGCTTGCGGTCGAGCAACGTGGACAACTCGACAAGGCTGGCGAGCTCTTCGACGCGCCGCCGACGCTCGGACCGATTCAGTCCCGCGACCCGCAGTCCGTAGCCGATGTTGTCGGCAACCGTCATGTGGGGATAGAGCGCGTAGTTCTGGAACACCATCGCGCAACCGCGGTCTTTCGGCTCCAGCCCCAGAACATTGCGACCGCCGATAAAAATGCCACCCGCTGTCGCGTTCTCGAGACCGGCCACGAGCCGCAGAAGCGTCGACTTGCCGCAACCTGACGGACCGAGGAGAACCGCGAATTCCTGCTCGAAAATGTCGAGATCGATGCCCTTGAGCACGTCGGTATCACCAAAGGACTTGCGCAGGCCACGGATCGAAATGTCGGTCATGTGTGGTCATTCCAGCGGGAGGCCGGATTGGTTTGGCCTCCCGCTGCGTCTGGTGCAGCCAAGACTCAGTTGGTCGCGATCATATCGCGCATCTGGTCGCCGAAGGCTGTGAGCGCCTCTTCGGCCGTCTGCTCCTGCAGCACGATCGACTGCCACACCGCCGGCTCTTCCGACCGGATTGCCGGCATCGCCGGCGGGCGGGCGCGGGCGAATGCGATTTCAAGCTGGTTATTGGCGGTCAGGTACTCCGGGTCTTCGGTAATCCGCTCCTGCGCCATTTCGGTGTCGATGGCGCCCTTGATGATCGGCAGATAGCCGGTCGCGGTAAAGATGAACGCGTTGTTTTCAGGCGTTGTGACGAATTCGATGAACTTCCAGGCGCCTTCCTTGACCTCCTGCGGGGCGCTGGCGACGATTCCGAGGGTGGCACCGCCGATCGGCGCGGCACAGACGGTGTCGCAGGGAAGGGGCGCGACGCCGAGATCGAAATCGAAGGATTTGAGATAGCGGGTTAGACGCCCGGTAGAGTTGAATTCGATGCCCACCTTGCCATTGGCAAACAAGGTGTCGGCATAGTCGTCGTCAAGGGCCGCTTCGGGTGATGTGACCTTGGCCACGTTGACCCAGTCGGCCGCCGTCTGATAGGCGCGAACCGAATCCGGCAGATCGATCTGGACGGCGTTGTTGGCCGGATCGACCCAGCCGCCGCCGGCTTGGTTGGTCATCGCCCAGCGTACCCACTGCGGCGGCGGATTGATGCCCCACTGCCCGTTGGCGGCGTCCGTCAGTTTCGGTGCTATTTCCTGCAGCTCCGCCCATGTTTTCGGCGGCATTTCCGGATCCAGACCGGCGGCGCGGAACAGGTCCTTGTTGTAGTACATCACCGGAGTCGAGACATTGAACGGGATCACGTAGCTGTCGCCGAGATATTTTGATGCTTCCAGCGCGAAGGGCCTGATCGATGACGACCAGGCTTCCCCTTTGGCATCCATGTAGGGCTGCAGCGGTTCCAGCGCCCCGCGTGCAGCAAAGAGGCCGTAACGGGTGATCTCAAGCATCACCAAGCCCGGCGCCGTGTTGCCGGCTATTGCCGCTGTCAGCTTCTGCGTGCCTTCGCTATATTTGCCGGTATAGACCGGAACGATTTCGTATTCGGACTGGCTTTCGTTGAACCGCTCCGCGAGCGTGTTCACCGCATCGCCATTGGTTTTGGTAAAGGCATGCCAGAACTCGATTTTGGTCTGGGCGAGGGCGGGGCCGCCGGCCAGCAGAAGGGCCACGGCGCAGGTCAACAAGCGCATTGAAAGTCTCCCGATGGAACAATGATACCCGGGGCTTAACGCACTGCCATGACCGCGACGTGACAAGCATATGACAGCAGATTTCATCAAAATGTAGCATAACTGTTACATTCGGATGCTTGGTCCGAACTGTGCGAAGACTGACCCCCTACATCCTCATCGCCCCCGCTCTGGCGGTGCTCGTCACCTTCATCTATTGGCCGATCGTCTATTCCCTGTGGCTGAGTGTGCATCGCTGGGACTGGCTGATGCCGCAACCGGAATTCGTCGGGCTGAAAAACTTCACGGTGATGCTGTCGAGCAGCCAATTCCAGAACGCTCTGTGGAAAACGACACTCTTCACCGTCGCGTCGGTGCCGCCGACGCTAGCGTTGGCGCTGTTGGTCGCGGTTCTCGTGGCGCCGCCGACAAAAGCCAACCGGATCTTCAGGTCCATCTATTTCATGCCGACCGTCATGTCGGCCGTCGCGATCGGCGTCATTTTCGACTGGATGATGAACACCGAAATCGGCACCTTCAACGCAGCGCTGCGGGCGATCGGCCTGCCCGGAGTGCGCTGGCTTACCGATCCGGATATCGCTATTTTTTCCATCGCCCTGGTCGAGGTCTGGAAGCAATTCGGCTACGCCGTGGTGATTTACGCCGCCGGACTGCAAGCCATACCGGCGTCGCTTTACGAGGCGGCGCGGATGGATGGGGCCGGCCCTCGGCGAATGTTCTGGGACATCACGTTTCCGCTGATCATGCCGACCACGTTCTTTCTGTTGATCCTGTCGGTGATCAACGGGTTTCAGGTCTACACTTTCGTCGAGGTGATGACAGAGGGCGGGCCGGCGCGCGCCACGGAAGTCATCCTCTTCTATCTGGTGCGCGTCGGCTTCGAAGCTGGCAATGTCGGGCTTGGTTCCGCCGTCGCCCTGTTCCTGTTCGTGCTCTTGATCGGCATTACGATGATCAAGATGGCGACCATCGGACGGAGGGTGCACTATGGTTACGATTGAGCGCCAAAGTGCGGCCGAAGCATCGCAGGAGGTCAGTAGGCCTCGCATAAGCGCGGATCGCATCATCCTCATTCTGCTGGCCCTGGTGGTGCTCTATCCGTTGTGGGAGATCGGCAAGGTATCGATGCTGGAACCCGGCGACGTACGCCGTCTCGATGCCAGCGTGTGGCCGCCCAGCTTCGAGGCCTACGCCCGTGCCTGGTCCGGCATCCCGTTTCCGCGGTATCTTTTGAATTCCGTGATCGTCGCGATGGCCGTCACTGTCGGCAGTACGCTGACGGCGGTGTTGGCTGCCTATGCCTTCTCGCGCGCGACGTTCCGGGGGCGCGAGCCGCTGTTCCTGCTGGTGATCGGTTCGTTGATGATCCCGTCGCACATCACGCTGATCCCGAACTATCTGACCTTTGCGCGCTTCGACATGCTCGACACGTTCGTCGCCCTCATCTTTCCGTTTCTGGCGTCCGGATTTTCGATCTTCTTCCTGCGTCAATACATGCTTGGTATCCCGACAAGCCTGGACGAGGCCGCCAGGATGGACGGTGCCGGCGTCTGGATGATCCTTTGGACAATCATCGTGCCGCTTTGCTGGCCGGCGATTTCGGTCGTCGCGCTGTTCGCCTTCATGAGCCAATGGAACGAATTCATCTGGCCGCTGCTGTCAACCAACTCGGAAGACATGCGCACCGTGCAGATCGGCCTGCGTTACCTGCTGCGGGACCAGGAGGATGACGGCAGCCCGGACTGGCCGCTGGTGATGGCCGGCACGATCATCACGCTTATACCATTGCTGATCGCTTATGTGGTGACAGAACGCCACCTCATCCGCGGCATTACCATGGGATCCTTTCGATGACCGAGATTGCATCGCATCGCGGCGGCGCGGCGTTATGGCCGGAGAATTCGGAAATCGCCTTTCGCGAAACCGCCAAGCTTACCGTCGAGCAGATCGAGTTCGATGTGCAACTGTCGGCCGACGGCGTGCCGGTGATCTTCCACGATGCGACTCTGGACAGGGTCACCGATGGTAGCGGACCCGTCGCCGACATGACGGTAACGGAGCTCAAGGCGCTGTCTATTTTCAACGGCGGTGGACGCATCATGACACTGGCGGAGGGGCTCTCCATCCTTGCGCCGACGTCGCTCACCCTGCGGTGCGAACTCAAGCCGGGGGTCGATATGGTGCCGTATCCGGGCATCGTCGCGAAAACCCTCGACCTGATCCGTGATCGCGGCCTGACCGCCCGGACCGTCATCACATCGTTTCATCTGCCGACGCTGAAGGAGGTCCGCGATCGCAATCCGGGCGTGCGTGATATCCTGTGGCTGGTCGCCGACCCGATCCTCAGGCTCACGTCACCGCATTACGTCGCGCAACTGGCGCACTCCGAGGGTATCGTCTCGGTCAGCCCGCGCCACACGCTGCTTCGCGACGGAACCCTTGAAATACTTCGCACGGCGGGGCTGCGAGTGGGAGCCTTCGCGGTATTGGAAGACGAAGCGATCGAATGGGCCTTGCGCGAGCGGATCGATGTGTTCACCACCGATCGCCCTGACGCCGCCATACGCATTCGAGAGCGCCTGCACCGGGAATGAGCCCTGACACCACATCGGCTCAAGCGCGATAGGCGGGCAGGGGCGCGCGATCCTGCAGCGCAATCATCCGACGCAACATCAAATCGGTCAATTGGCAACGTGTGTCCCGATGTGAAGCCACATCGAACAGGTTGTTCAGTTCCTGGGGATCGGCCTTAAGGTCGTACAACTCATTCCAGTCCTCACCCTCACGGATGGACATTCGGTGTCGCTCGGTCACCAGGGTCCTCACCCTCTGTGGGCGATTGAAACCGGTCATCACCCGCTGGCTGTCCTCTTCGACAATGACGGCTTCCGGCGGGCGCGTCGACATCAGGTCGCGACCCTGAATGCCGTTGAACGGCTGGATGCCGGCACGCGCCAGAATCGTGGCCGATATGTCTATCGACGACGCCAGGTCGGAGCATTGCCCGGTGCGGGCGCTGTCGTGCGGATCGTGCCACAGGAACGGGACCCGGATGATGCTCTGGTAGTGCAGCAGCAGCTTCAGCATCAGGCCGTGGTCACCCATGTAATCGCCGTGGTCCGATGTGAAAATGATCACCGTGTCCTTTGTCAGTCCAAGTGACGCAAGGCGGTTCACAACCCGACCTACGGCATCGTCGATCATCGATATCGAGCCGTAGGTCAGGGCGATGATGGCGCGCGCCTCGTCCGCGGTGACGGCAAAGGGATCCTGATTGTCCCGCCGGTCGGTGCCGTTCTCCAATGCCTGTCGCATCGCGCGAATGGGTGGCAGATCGCCCCGGCCAAAGGATTCGGGCAAATCGATATCGGCCGGATCGTACATGTCCCAGTAGTGTCCGGGCGGTGTGAACGGGTGGTGCGGATCGGGAAACGACATTTGCAGGAAGAAAGGTGTGTCGCTCTCGGCACATTCCGCCAGCCAGGCTTCGCTGCGTTCGGCGATCCAACTTGTCGAATAGAGTTCGACCGGTACCGCGGTGCGCCACGCCTGCGGTGCCTGAATGCGATTGTCCGGCAAGGCGTTTTCCGGTCCCACGAGGCGATCGAAATCAGGTCTCTTTTGGCGCGCCCATAGCAGGTAGTCTCCGGAAGCCCGATCGGCATGATCGGCTGTCACCTCGACATGCTCAAAACCGTAGAAATCGCCGTCTACGCGTTCGGCAAGCGGCCTGTCCCAGTCGGACACGATCTCAAGGTCATAAGCTGCGGATTGACGGTTGTCCTTGTACGCATCCCGCAATCGCGGGGAGGGCGTGTATGTGCCGTCCCGCGGCTTGAACGTGTTCGTCGCTGGCAGGCCGGTGAAACTCTGCAGGTGAGACTTGCCGATCAGGCCGGTGCGATAACCGGCGTCGCGCAACAACTCGACGAAGGTCGTGTGGTTGTGCGACAGCGGGATTCCGTTGTGGCGTGCTCCGTGTACGGAGGACATCCTGCCGGTCATAATGGAGGCACGGTTGGGCATGCAAATCGGGTTGGCAACATAAAATCGATCCCATCTCTGGCCACCTGCCGCGATGGCGTCGATGTGCGGTGTCCGGACCATCGGGTTGCCATAGCATCCAAGATGGTCGGCCCGGTGCTGATCGGTCATGACCAGGATGAAGTTGGGACGCCGGTTCATGGGGCTTCCTCCAGCATGCCGCTCTTTCTGGTGACGCGACGGATGTCCCACAGGATCAGCAGAACACCGACGGCGATCGCCGGCAGGTGGAAGAGGGGATTGACCGCGAGAACACAGAACGCGGCGGCGAAACGTAGGACGATCTCCGGCACGCTGAGCTTTCCGCGGTCATAGGCCGAAAGCGCCGAAGAGAAGAGCCAGATGCAGAAACACGTGCGCAGCACGATCCATACGAACGGCCACAGACTGAAGTGTTCAACAATCAACACTGTCGGATAGAAGGCGAAAATGAAGGGGATAATGAACTTCGCCATGCCCAAGCGAAATGACATTAGAGCCGTCACCAAGGGATTCGATTGGGCGATGGGCGCCGCCGCGTAAGCCGCGATCGCCACAGGGGGCGTCAGTGAGGAGGCAACGCCGTAGTAAAACACGAACATGTGCGCGGTCAGCATCGACACTCCCAACGCCTGGATGGCAGGGCCCATCACCAGAATGATGATCAGATAGGCCGGCAGTGTCGGCATGCCCATGCCGAGGATGAGGGCCCCGACCATGGCCACGAGAAGCGCTGAAAAGAGGCTTTCGCCGCGCACCGACGCAATGACGTTCGCAAGCTTCAGCCCCAGCCCGGTCGAATCGAGGGACCCGACCAGGATTCCGATGGCGGCGATCGCGACAAGCAGAGTTGCCCCGGATTTGGCGCCCCCGATGAACGAGTCCCACACACGTTTCGGATTGCGCCGCACCTCCGGGTTGATAACCGACAAAACGAGCAGGACCACCACGGCATAGAAGCCGGCTTTCGATGTCGAGAGGCCGGCGAGCAGTGATGCAATCACTGTTATGATCGGACCGACGAAGAGGACGGAGTTGATGAGATCGACGCGTGTGATCCTATCGTCCATGGTCAGCGGTTGGATATCGATTCCCTGTCGTCGTGCCTCGACCGTCACCGCCGCAAACAGACTGAAATAATAAAACAATGCCGGCAAAAGGGCGGCCACGATCACGTTCAGATAGCCCGCGCCGGTCAGGTCGGCCATGACCAGGGCCGCGGCGCCCATGATGGGCGGCATGATCTGGCCGCCGGATGAGGCGGTTGCCTCGATCCCCGCGGCAAACGCCGGTGAGAAGCCGCGTTTCTTGATCATCGGAATCGTAAACGTGCCGGTGCCCACGATGTTGGCCACCGTGCTGCCTGACATGGTGCCGAACATCGATGACGCCAGGATGGCCGCATGGGCCGGGCCGCCGCGCGTTCGTCGCGTTGCGAGGAACGCGAACTTCAGCAGTGTTGCACCTGCTCCTGTGCCTTCCAGCAGCGTGCCAAAGATGATGAAGATGAAAACGGTCGAAAGCACGATGTTGGTGATCGACCCGAATACGCCTTTGTTAGTATTATACCACAGCGCCTCGGCCATTTCGGTGAGGGTGAAACCGGTGTGAGCGAGGATGCCGGGAGAATTCTGTCCGAACAGCAGATAGATGACGGCCAGCGCCCCGACGGTGAATAGCCCCCAGCCCCAAAGCCGCCGACAGAGCTCCAGAAAGACGGCGAGTCCGGCAAGCGCCGGCCATGCATCGCGCCGTGTCACATCGTACAGCGCCTCTTCCATCTCCGACTGAACGAAGTAGAAGGACCAGATCGCCCATAAGCCAATCACGATCAGTGCCACGTCGATGACAACATGCAAACCGGCGAATGGGACTCCCTGCGGATGTTCGACTTCCCGGCGCGATCGTGCCACGGCGACACCGGCGATCAATGCAAGCGCGAAGCCGGCGGCCCGGTGCAATTTGGGATCCAGCAACCCGATGCCGGAGCTGTAGATCGCGATGACGCCCAGGGCCGCACATGACAGCACAAAAAGCACGCGAAAAATGAGGGTCGGTCCGCGCGACCAGATGACGGCGTCCGTCATGGTGCCCTCCGTCTTTAGGAAACTGATTTGCACGAGCCAGCGCAGCCTGCGCCGGCCCGGTCACATCGCCTTAAGGGCGCAGGTCGGCGGGAATCTCGAAACCCGCTTCCTCGTAGTACCGCAGAGCCCCCGGGTGCAGCGGCACGTTGACGGATGTGAAGGCACTGTCTTTGTTGACCTCTTTGAGGAAGAAGGCCGTCGACTGTACCTCATCGATGTTGTCCCAAAAGGCCTTGGTCGCGTTGTATACGACGTCTTCCGGTACGTCGGCATGGGTGCCGACGAACTGAAAGAACCCAAGTGCCGTTATCTCTCCGTCGGTGAGTTGACCCTTGTAGATATCGCCGTCGAACATCGCCATGCCGCGTCCCGGCCGCCCGAACAGCGCCTGCATGGCGTCTGAGGACAGCACCTCCTGTGGGATCGACAGGATTCGGAACTCACCGGAAAGGCCGAACTGCTCGATGTTCGCCGAGCCGATCTCGGCGGGGCGCACCATCATATCGATTTTACCGTCTGCGAGCGCCGCGTATCCCTCACCCCAGCCGAGGCGTACCGCCTTGTAATCCTTGCCTGGTTCATAGCCGGTAATGATTTTGATGAGCGCTTCCGAGGTGGCCGAGGCGGAGCCGGCCGGAGGACCGGTAAAGACGGTTTTGCCTTTCAAGTCTTCCCAGGTTTCAATGCCCGAACCCGCCAGGGTCACCGGGTGATAGGCGCCCGCCTTGAAGCCCAGTATTGCCCTCAGGTTTTTGGACAGTTCCGGTGCGTCGTCGATCTTTTCGTACATGCGCTTTTGCCCGGCCATCAGGTTCACCAGCGACGGCACCGACGAAAAGAATGCAATCTCGCCCTTCGCTCCCTTCAGCATGGATCGGGTCAGGGTCTGTCCGGCGTTGACCTGAATGTCGACACCACCTTTGCCGGCCTGATTGACAAAGGCGACGAACATCGTGTGCACCGGGTCGCCGACCCCGGCCGTCTCGCCCTTGAATATCTGCGCCTGCGACCCCGTAGCCATACCAACGGCGATCGTCATGGCGGCCGCAACACGGCCGATGTTTGGAAAACCAAGCATAACATCCTCCCAAATTGACTGGTGTCGACCCTAGCAATTTCATTGCATACCGAATAATAAATATATCGACCTTTTTCATAGGTGATTGGTATGTATCTCGATCCGCGTCATCTCGCCCAGTTGTCCGTCGTCGTTGAATCGGGATCGTTTCAAACGGCAGCAGATCGCATCGGTATCACGCAGCCCGGACTGAGCCGCAATATGAGGGCACTGGAGGCAAGGTTAGGCGCTCCGGTGTTCAAACGCGACGGACGGCGATCGGTTCCGACGGAGCTTGGGAGACGATTGGCCCGAAACGGGCTGGCCATCCGGATCGCCGAAGAACAGGCAAGTTCCTACGCGACGCAGTCGGCCGTCGGAGCCGCCGGCGAATTGAGAATAGGCGCGCCACCCATCGTTGCGGGGAAGTTCCTCACCCGGGTGTTGTCAAAGTTCATCGTCGAGAATCCGGAATGTTCCGTGGAACTGCGCGTCGGGCTTGTCCATGAATTGAGGTCCATGTTGGAGCGTCGCCAGGTCGATGTCGTCATCGGCCCACAAAGCCTTTCCGACGACGTTACGGAACTCACGTATTTCCATCTGCTTGACGATCGGGTCGGGCTGCTGTGTCGCCTGGGTCATGTGCTCACGCACAAGCACACGTTGACGCCGGACGACTTCAAGGACCAGATTTGGCTGGCGCATTCCCGTGGCAGCCTCCTTCGCCAACAGACGGAGGAGGCCATGGCGGCTTCCGGTCTCCGACGCATTCACATCGGTTGCGAAACGGACTCCATCAGATCGGTGCTCGAGATCGTCGCGACGACCGATCTGATCACCACCATGCCCAAGGCCACAACCGAACCTTACCTGGAAGACAGGCTGACGTTCCTGAACTACGACCATCCGCGGTTTCACCGTCCTCTGGGTGCCATTCGCAGAAGAGACTCCCAGAACGACCCGACCATAGACGGCTTCCTGAGACGGTTGCTGACGTCGGTTGGAATGGGAAGCGAAAGCTGACGTCGGTCGACTTAGACAACAGTGACCCTGAGCTCATCGAGACCTTCGATGCTGACCTCCAGCACGTCACCCCTTTGCACGGGGCCGACGCCGGCCGGGGTGCCGGACAGGATGATATCGCCGGGCGCAAGTTCGAAATATTCCGAAAGGTAGGCGATCATTTCCGGCACCTTCCAGATCATCTGGTTCAGGTCGCCTTGCTGCCGGACGTCGCCATTGACCCTGAGGACGATGCTGCCGCTGTCGAGGTGGCCGACGGCGGAAACCGGTTGCAACGGTCCGATCGGAGCCGATCGCTCGAATGCCTTGCCGATCTCCCAGGGCCGGCCCATCTTCTTCGCCTCGCCCTGCAGGTCGCGGCGCGTCATGTCCAACGCCGGTGCGTAGCCCCAGACGTGATCCAGCGCATGATCGACCGGGATGTCGCGGCCGCCCGTTCTCAAGGCCACCGCAAGTTCCACCTCGTGGTGGACGTCACTCGTCCGCGGTGGGTAGGGAAATTCACCTGACGCGTCGAGATTGTCGGGGTTCTTCTGAAAGAAAAACGGTGGCTCGCGATCCGGGTCATGACCCATTTCCACGGCATGGGCGGCATAATTGCGTCCGATGCAATAGACACGGCGCACCGGAAAACGAGCACCGCCGGTCACCGGAATCGACACCGGCTCGGGCGCGGCAATCACAAATTCGGACATTGAAAATCCTCCCCAGAACGTTCCGGCCACGACTCGACATATGGCAAATGTTGACGGAAATCAATCGCAACCAATTTGACATTTGATTGACTTATTCCGATCAATTGCAAATGATCTCCCCGATTGGTATGATGGCAGCCTGAATTGGTCAACCAATATGGAGCGAAACGTGCTCGGTGGAACACAGCTTGCCGACGGCAACGATGCCTTGTCCGAATTGCGCAACTACATCGCGCAAAGCGGATTAAAGCCGGGCGAGCGGCTGCCCGCCGAGCGGGTGCTGACAACCGAACTCGGCATCACGCGCAGCAAATTGCGCAAGGCGCTCGATGCGCTGGAGCGTGAAGGCACGATCTGGCGGCATGTCGGGAAAGGCACCTTCGTCGCCGCAACGGCCGACGATCTCGATCAGATGGTCAAATCGCCCATTGAACTCGGCAAACAGCTGACGCCGTTCAAAATGATGCGCGCCCGGCTGACCATCGAGCCGGCCATCGCGCGCGAAGCCGCGATCAATGCGTCCGGCGATGCGCTCGTGCACATGAAAACGGCCATGGAGCGCGCCCATTCGGCGACATCCTGGAAAAGCTACGAAACGCAGGACGACGAATTTCACCGGGCGGTGGCTGAGGCCAGCGACAACCTGCTGCTGCTGTCGATATTCGACCAGTTGAACCTGGTGCGCCGCGCCGTTGCGTGGGGGAGCGTGACACGGCAATCGCCCGGGCCGGCCGCGGACCACCCGAGCTTCGATGAACACGAGCGGATCGCGGCAGCCATCATCAATCGGGATCCGAAGACAGCTCAGGACGCCATGCGCCGGCATCTGCGATCCGTTGCCGAACGGCTCTTCGGCGAAATCTGACGGGTCGGCGCCTCGGTGCCGTTTTGCGAACTAGAGGAGAAGAATCCGCACCAACGAAAGACGGAAACGCATTCATAAGGGAGGAAGTCATGAACCGTCTCATCCGAAAGATCACGGGCCTTGCGGCAGTCGTGCCCGTCGCCGCGGCGCTGATGCTGGCCCCGGCTCAGGCCGAAAAGCTGAAGATCGCACTCGCCGAGACACCGTCCGACGAACTGGCGGCGTTTTTCGTTGCGCTCGACCGGGCCAGAGCCAACGGCCTTGATTATGAGTGGACCGCCTTTTCAGACGAGGAACTTGCCATCCAGGCCGTGCTGAGTGGTCAAATGAACATTGGTTTCGGCACGCCCTATGCGGCGATGCAACGCTCCAAAGCGCCTCTCCGCATCATCTTTCAGCTTTCAAAGCTGAAGTTCTTTCCGGTCACCACCAAAAAGTTCGACGAGCTCAAGGATCTCGACGGTCAACCCATCCTGCTTCATTCGCGCGGCGGCGGTACCGATTCCATCGCCAACGTGATCGAGGACAAGGTGGGCATCAAATTCGGCAAGCGCTCCTATGTGCCGGGCTCGGCGAACCGGGTGGTTGCGCTGGTTGGCGGCCAGACGGATGCGACCATTATCGATCTCGCCAACAAGAACAAGATCGTCAAGCAGTTTCCCGACCGGTTCAATGTGCTGCCGATGTTCGAAGTCGATTCCAGCGACGAGGCGCTGTTCGCCAATCTCGACTGGATCAAGGAGAACGAAGAACAGGTCGGCATCTTTGTCGACGCACTGCTCAGCGTCTGGCGGGACATGGCGGAAGATCCGACGATCATCAGCCGCGAGACGGATCCGAACGGCCCGATCGGGCAACTGCCGGCGGAAATCCTCGGCGGCCTCGATCAATTCTATATCGATGCCATCGAGGGAGGTCTGTATGACCCGAACGGCGGAGGGCGCACAGCTGCGCAAGCCGACATGGAATGGTACTCCGCCGCCGGTCAGCTCGAGGGCGATCCGTCGACGCTGAATATCGAGGACTTCTGGTACCTTGCACCGCTCGATGCGGCGATGAAAAAATAGCACGTCAGCCGCGGCCCCAGCCCACCGGGGTTAAAGGGGCCGCCATCCGGCGTGCCAGGGACACCGGACCATGAATTCCAGATCGCTCTCCCTCAAGCTGCTTTCCGCCGTCATCGTCTTCGGCGCCTGGCAGATCGCCGGCATGATTCCGGTCTCTTACGCATTTCCCACCTTCGTTGAGTCGATGCAGGCGCTCTACGCGATGACTTTGGACGGGCGCCTGTTTACGGCCTACGCGGAAACGCTGAAGCCGCTTATGCTCGGCGTCGCCATCTCCGCTGTGTTCGGCATTGCGCTCGGGTTGTGGATCGGTCTCAGCAGCCGCTTCGACTGGCTTTTTTCGCCGATCTTCATCGTCATGCAGGCGGCGCCGCTGGCAGCACTGATCCCGATCCTGGTGATGGCCTACGGCATCGGCCTCACGTCGAAAGTGTTCGTCGTGTGTATCATGGCGATGCCGGTCATCGTGCTCAACACCAGCGGCGCGGTGCGCAATACACCGACATCGATCAAGGAAATGGGCCGGTCGTTTCTGGCCAGCGACCGTGACATCATCCTCAAAATCATCATACCGTCCGCCTCACCGGTGATCTTTTCCGGGCTGCGTCTCGGCGTTTCGGCCGGCTTCATCGGCGCCATCCTCGCCGAACTGAAAATCACCCCGACCGGGGTCGGCGATATCATCACCTACAGCCGCTCCATCGCCGATTATCCGTCGATGTACGCCGCCATCTTTTCGATCATCGTCCTTGCCGTCCTGTTCCTGAACGGGCTCGAGCGACTGGAAAACACTCTCTTCGAAGGGAACAACCGTGGTTATGTCTCAGACCAGTGACGCCTTCGGCAACGCCGAAGCGATCGACATCGACAGCGCGGTGTCCGTGCGCGGCGTTTCCAAGAACTACGGATCGGTGGAAGCGCTCAAGAACCTGTCGCTGGAGTTCCCGCGCGGCCAGCTGACGTCGCTGCTTGGACCGTCCGGTTGCGGCAAGACGACGTTGCTCAAAATCATCGCAGGGCTCATTCCCGCGACATCCGGCGAGGTCGAAATCGACGGCCGCAGGGTGACCGGCCCCGGGCCGGACCGCGCCTTCGTGTTCCAGGATTTTGCGCTGCTGCCCTGGGCCAATGTGCTGAGAAACGTTGGCTTCGGCCTCGAACTGCGGGGCGTCGCGCGATCCGAGCGCGAGGCGATCGCCGAAAAATACATCAACAATGTCGGGCTCACCGGTTTCGAAAAAAGCTATCCTCACGAGCTCTCCGGCGGCATGCGCCAGCGTGTCGGCCTGGCGCGGGCGCTGTCGGTCGACGCGCAGGTGCTGCTGCTCGACGAACCGTTTTCCGCGGTCGACGAGCAGAATCGCCGTCAGTTTCAGGAGGACCTGCTGACGCTGGTGCGCAACGAGGAAAAGACCTTCATCTTCGTTACTCACTCGATCGAGGAAGCCGTCTACATCTCCGACCAGATCGCCATTCTTCTGCCGCGCCCGAGCCGCGTGTCGGAAATCATTCGTCCGACAAGTTTCCGCGGGACCAGGGCCGACAACATCCGACGCAGCCCCGAATACCTCGACATCGTCGATCAGATCTGGGCATCGCTGCGCAATTATGTGGAGTAGGGCCAAGTGACACTCTTCGGATACAGATTGCCGGCCATGTCATCGCTCCTTCTGTGGGCCCTGGTGTGGGAGATTGTCGGTCGCACCGGCTGGACGTTCTTCATCCCGCCGCTCTCGGAGGTCATCGTGACGCTGTTTTCGGTGATCGGTACGCCGGCCTTCCTTAAGGCGATGTCGCAGACGGCCTATGCGTTCGGTGCCGGCGTCTTTTTTGCCGTGGTAATCGGCATTCCGGTCGGCATCCTGATGGGCAAGAACCGGCTGATCGACGAGTTGCTATTGCCCTGGGTCAACATTTTTCTCAGTGCGCCGCTGACGGCATTAGTCCCGGTGCTGATGGTCCTGTTCGGTTTCGGCATGAAGTCGATCATCATCACCACGACGCTGTTTGCGATCTGGATCATCATCCTGAACTCACGCGCCGGGGTGAAACAGATCAACCGTTCGCTCGTCGAAATGGCGCGCAGTTTCGGCGCCTCGCCGCTGGACGCGTTCTTCAAGGTCTATTTCTGGGCGGCGCTTCCGGAAATACTGGGTGGCGTGCGCATCGGCGTTATCCGCGCAGTCAAGGGCGTTATCATAGGCCAGTTGCTGATTTCGATCGTCGGTTTCGGCGCGCTGTTCGAACTGTATTCGAACAACTTCCTGATGGCACATTTCTGGGCCGTTCTGATTGTGCTCTTCGCGTTGGCGTTTTCCATTTCCGAGTTTCTCGGCTATCTGGAACGCCGCGTTTCCTACTACGCCGCTTCGCGCTGAGGCGCGGGAAAAGCGGTCGGGCACTCGTCCAGCACGGCAGCCTCCTGCTTTCGTCGGCCAATCGGGTTCGGCGGCGGCCCCAGAGGCATATTGACTATGCCGTTGACTTGCGGCAGGTCGTCGGCAATTCATGCGTCCGATTGCCATGGCAGCTGGTTCCACGCGATGTCGGTCGGGGAAAACCTCGCCGGCGATCTTGCCCAGACGTGGCGCCGGCGAGAGAGAAAACGAAACAAGATGAACGATCTGAAACCTGCATCCGAGGTTACCGAACACGAAGGCCCCGACCACTTCATCCGGGATATAATCAAGGATGACCTGGCGGCGGGACGCGCCGACGGCGTCGTGACGCGGTTCCCGCCGGAACCCAACGGTTATCTTCATATCGGCCATGCCAAATCGATTGTCCTGAATTTCGGCATGGCATCCGAGTTCGGCGGCAGCTGCAATCTGCGCATGGACGACACCAACCCGGTCAAGGAAGAAGAGGAATACATCGAGGCCATACAGGAAGACCTGCGCTGGCTGGGGTTCGAATGGAGCGGCAAGACGCTGTTTGCTTCGGACTATTTCGAAACCCTCTACCTGTGGGCGGAACACCTGATCGAGAATGGCAACGCCTATGTCGACGATCTCGATGCGGACCAGATTCGCGACTATCGCGGAACGCTGACGGAGCCGGGACGCAACAGTCCGTTTCGCGACCGTTCTGTGGAAGAAAACCTGGACCTGTTCCGGCGCATGCGGGCGGGCGAGTTTCCGAACGGCGCCAGAACCCTGCGTGCCAAGATCGACATGGCATCCGGCAACATCAATATGCGCGACCCGGTCCTCTACCGGGTGCTGCACGCGACGCATCCCAGAACCGGTAATGCCTGGTGCATCTATCCGACCTACGATTTCGCCCATGGCCAGTCGGATGCCATTGAGGGGATCACGCACTCCCTGTGCACACTGGAATTCGCCGATCACCGGCCGCTCTATGACTGGCTGATCGATCATCTGCCGACCAACAGCCGGCCGCGCCAATACGAATTCGCCCGGCTTAACCTCACGCATACGGTGCTTTCCAAGCGCAAGCTCATGAAACTGGTGCAGAGCGGTACGGTCAGCGGGTGGGACGATCCGCGCATGCCGACACTGCGCGGGCTCAGACGGCGCGGCATTCCGCCGGAGGCGTTGCGCGACTTTGCCCGCGGTATCGGGGTGGCCCGCGCCGACAGTGTCGTCGACTACGGCTATCTGGAGTTCTGCACCCGAGAGGTCCTCAACAAAACCGCTCTGCGCCGGATGGCGGTTATAGATCCGATCAAGGTGGTGATCGAGAACTACCCGGAAGGCGAAAGCGAATTGCTGGATGCGGTCAACAATCCCGAGGACGAAAGCGCCGGCACCCGGAAAGTTGAATTCTCCCGTGAAATCTACATCGAACGCGATGATTTCATGGAGGATCCGCCGAAGAAGTTTTTCCGCCTGGCGCCCGGGCGCGAAGTGCGCCTGCGCTACGCCTATTTCATCACCTGTGTCGACGTCGTCAAAGACGAAGACGGCGATATCGTTGAACTGAGATGCACCTACGACCCGGCGACACGGGGCGGTGACTCGCCCGATGGCCGCAAAGTGCGCGGCACGCTTCACTGGGTTGACGCCAACAGCTGTGTCGGTGTGCAGGTGCGACGCTTCAAGCACCTGTTCCACAGCGAAAATCCGGGCTCGGAGGACGACGTGCTGGCTGCCGTTGATCCCGAATCGAAGACCATTATCGATGACGTCAGAGCCGAACCGGCCTTGACCGAGTTGCCGGTTGGTACACAGGTCCAGTTCGAAAGGCTCGGCTATTTTTGCGTTGACCCGGACACCACATCGGACCTGACCGTGTTCAATGAAATTGTGCCGTTGCGGGATAGCTGGAAGAAAATCCAGAAGGCGCAGAGATGATCTCCGCGGGCTGGGGAAGACCTGTAGGTTGAGCATATGGGTGCATCCGTTCTTCCATTCAGCCCGGACGAGTATGCGCAGCGACTGACCAAGACGCGCCGGGCCATGGAAGAGGCCGGCGTCGACGTCATTATTGTTTCCGATCCGTCCAACATGGCTTGGCTGACCGGTTATGACGGCTGGTCGTTCTATGTTCACCAGTGTGTGCTTGTCGGACCGGAGGGAAATCCCCTGTGGTTCGGCCGTGGGCAGGACGCCAACGGCGCTCGCCGGACCACGTACCTGTCCGAGACCGAGATCATTGGTTATCCGGACCACTTCGTCCAGTCGACCGAACGGCATCCGATGGACTATCTGGCCGCCCGGATCGCTGAAAGGGGATGGGCTGCCAAGCGCATCGGCGCCGAGATGGACAATTACTGGTTTTCCGCCAAGGCATTGGCATCCTTGAAGCTGGGTCTGCCCAACGCGGCGATCGCGGACGTCACCGGACTGGTCAACTGGCAACGCGCCGTCAAATCTCCGCAGGAGCTCGACTACATGGAGCGGGCCGGCCGGCTGGTTGAACGCATGCACAGTGTGATCCTGCAAAAAGCCGAACCTGGCTACCGCAAATGTGATCTCGTGGCCGACATCTATGACGCCGGTCTTCGGTACGATCCGGATCTCGGATTTGGCGGAGACTACCCGGCGATCGTTCCGTTGCTGCCATCGGGCGAGGCTGCCTCGGCGCCGCACCTGACATGGGACGATGAACCTATGCGGGTAGGAGAGGGGACGTTTTTTGAAATCGCCGGCGTTTACAAACGCTATCACTGCCCGCTTTCGCGGACACTGTTTCTGGGGCGGCCGACGCAAACGTTCCTGGACGCCGAAAAAGCGGTTCTGGAAGGTATGGAGGCCGGACTACAGGTGGCCAGGGCCGGAAACCGTTGCGAGGATATCGCCAAAGCCTTTTTCGCGGTTCTGAACAAACACGGCATCGAAAAAGACAATCGCACGGGTTACCCCATCGGCCTGTCCTATCCGCCGGATTGGGGCGAGCGAACCATGTCATTGCGGGTGGGCGACAGGACGGTTCTGCAGGAGAACATGACGTTTCACTTCATGACCGGACTGTGGATGGACGGATGGGGCTTCGAGATCACCGAGAGCATCGTGATCGGTGAAAATGGCCCGCGGTGCCTGGCCAACGTGCCGCGCCGGCTGTTCGTCAAGGAGTAGCGCCCATGGCAAGCAATCCGATCACTCCGACAATTGCCCTGGATGCCGATGGCAAGCAGCATGGCTTCTTGCGTCTACCCCATAGTCGCGATGATTCGGCGTGGGGTTCCGTGATGATACCGATAACCGTCGTCGCGAACGGTGCGGGCCCGACGGCGCTGCTGACCGGTGCCAACCACGGCGATGAATATGAGGGTCCGATTGCGCTGCAGGATCTGGCGCTCACGCTCAAGCCCGGCGATATCAACGGCCGGGTCATCATCGTGCCGGCATTGAACTACCCGGCTTTTCGTGCCGGCCTGCGCACATCGCCGATCGACCGCGGCAACCTGAACCGGTCCTTTCCGGGGCGCGCCGACGGCACGGTAACCGAAAAGATCGCCGATTTCTTTACCACCACCATGGTTCCGCAGGCCGATATCGTGGTCGACTTCCACTCCGGCGGCAAAACCCTCGATTTCGTGCCCTTCGCCTGCGCTCATGTGCTGGAGAACAAATCCCAGCAGGAAGCATGCCTCGCCGCGGTTCAGGCGTTCAACGCACCCTATACGATGATGCTGCTGGAGATCGACAGCGCCGGTATGTACGACACCTTCGTTGAGGCTCAAGGCAAGGTGTTCGTCACGACGGAGCTCGGTGGTGGCGGCACGGCAAGGGCCCGTTCGATTGCGATCGCAAAGAAGGGTGTCCGCAATGTGCTCAAACACGCTGGAATCATGCGTGGCGCGCTGGAAATCGGCCCCTCGACAATGCTCGATATGCCGGATGCCAGCTGTTTCGTTTTTTGCGAGCACGACGGCCTGATCGAGCCGGTGCTCGATTTGGCTGATCCGGTCGGGGAAGGCGATGTCATTGCGCGCGTGTGGCCGGCGGACCGAACGGGCCGGGCGCCGATTGACTATCGCGCGCACCGGTCCGGCCTGTTGGTCTCGAGACATTTCCCAGGTTTGATCAAATCCGGTGATTGCATGGCGGTTGTTGGTGTGAAAGCTTGAGATGGTTGAGACTGCGAAGCTGTACGGTATGGCTCAAAAAACCGAGCGAAAGACTGTACTGTCGCATTGATGATGGAGAACAATCCGTTGGCTCAACATACGGGCCCATGTCGGCTCACCCACGGCACAGATCCACTTGAGGGCGCCACTGGTCAGACAGGTCAATTGACGGGATCGCCGGTCTGCGCGGCCTCGCCTGATACGGTCATCCGGCCCAGATGACGCGTCTTGCGGTCGATATCGGAGCACGGTTCGCTGATCTTTGCCTTTGGGGTGATGGTTTCTGTCAGGTCGCGAAAGTCGAAATTGCCGAGCATGGCGATCTGGCCGTTCTGCAGGGCATCACCGAGTTGGGGACGACACCGCAGGCGATCGATGAAATCCGCATCGCAACGACGGTGCCACTCAACACGCACCTTGCGACACAGCGTGCGCCGGTCGGTCTCATCACCAACCGTGGATTCGAGGATGTCCTGACGTTGGCGCGACAGGACCGTGCTTCGCTCTACGACCCGGTGGCGCGGTCGTCGGCACCATGCCATCTTGTCGACGCGGCGGACATTCACGGCATTAGCGGCCGCATCGACGTAAACGGACGCGAAGTGGCTCCGATCGAACCGGTGGAAATCGCACGTTGCGCAGATTCACTCCGGAGACGGGGCGTGCGCGCGGTCGCTGTTTGCTTGTTGTTTGCGTCCGCCAATCCGGTCCATGAACGCCAAGTCGCGGAGGTGCTGGACACCGCGCTGCCCGGGGTGCACGTTTCGCTCTCGCATCGCGTCGATCCGTTTTCGCGCGAATACGAGCGCAGCGTTGCAACGCTTCTCGACGCGTGGCTGCGCCTGACGTCACTCGCGCCATTGGAGGCGGTGGAGTCGCAACTGGCCGCGGCGGGATTCACCGGAGAGATTCTCTGGTGTGACGGGCGCGGCGTTCTGATCGGCAGACGCGAAGCGTGGGAAGATCCCACCGGGCTGTTTGCGGGCGGTCCCGCCGCGGCCGCCCGCGCCGCCGCCCATGTTGCCACCGGCGACGGCGTTGCAATCGATATCGGCTCCATGAGCACAGATCTCGGCTTGTTCCGCGCCGGGGAGCCTGTGTTGGCGGATCGCTTGAACCCGGCGCTGCTGCCGCTCCGCCGCGACGCAGTTGACATGACGACAATGGCGCTGGGCGGCGGGCGCGAGGTCGACAACTCCGACGGCATTACGCTCGATGACGCATTGCGCCATCTCGGGCGGCTTGCGCCGTCGGTGAATGGGAACGCAAAGTCGGTTTCCGAGACGGTGGCCCGCAAGATCGTCGACGATGCAGAGGCGCGCGTAACCGAAGCCGCCATCCGCTTCGCCACCGGGCGCAATCTCGACCCTTGGCGGGCTGAACTCGTGGTCATGGGTGGCACCGGCATGCTGCTGGCGGCGGGAATTGCCCAGGCTATGGGGATTGGGCGCGTGCTGTTGCCGCCGGCGCCGGCGAGCGCCGGCGCATTGGGTGTTGCGACGGCGCTTCGCCGCCACGAAGCTATTCGTCACGTCGATCGCAGCCTGCAGGACATGTCAGCGGAGGCTTTGGCGGTCGCGCTCGACGCATTGCACGACACATTGTCAACCGCGACGGGCGTGGCAGGCGCGGACCGCTATTTGATAACGCTCTCCGCGCGCCCCGGGATGCATCCCTTTCGGCTGGAACTCGACGAACGCCCCAACGGTCCGGGCGACATCGCCGATGCCTTCGCCGACGCTTACCGCATGCGCTACGGCATCGGACCGCCGGGTTCCGGTCACCTCGCGACGATACGGGCCCTGCTCGAAGAGGGCACCGGGACGATCCCGGAAGACGTTTGGCCGGAGTTTGGAACCGCGTTATCGCCGCGCACGGCGATCCATGTTCCCGAGGGCTGGACGCTGAGTCGGATCGACCGGGGATGGGCGCTTGAGGAGGCTGGAGGATGACCGACCCGCTGCGAATCCTCCAATTGCGGCTCGACGGGATAGCCCAGACAATGCAACAAACGCTGATCGACACCGCCGTCTCGCCGGTGGTCCGTGAAGGAGCGGATTGCGCCTCGGCGCTGTTCACCCCGCAGGGCGAGATACTGGCCATGTCGGAAGCGATTCCGCTGCTGCTGGGTGCGTTGCCCGGCCTCGCCGCTTCTGTCTTAAGCGTGTACCCGGTCGATGAGATGGCGCAAGGTGATCTCTTCATCGCCAACGATCCGTTCCAGGGCGGCACGCATCTACCCGACATCGGATTGTTTCAGCCGGTGTTTGACGATAGGCACATTGTGGCTTTGACGGCAAGTCTTCTGCATCATCAGGATGTCGGCGGCATGCGAGCTGGTTCGGTCCCACCCGACGCCACAGAAATCCACCAGGAGGGGCTGTGCATGCCACCGATGCGCGCCGGCCGCGCCGGTCGCCTGTCGCCCGAATTTCTGGCGCTCCTTGGCGCCAACTCCCGCGCGCCGGAAATCGTCATTGGCGATCTTCGAGCCCAGATTGCAGCTGGATTGTCCGCCGCTGACGGCATCGCACGAGTCGTTGAAGACCACGGCGTCGATGGTTTTCAAGGCGACTGTGCCGATCTGCTCGCAGGGGCCGAGCAGGAAACGGCGGAACGCCTGCGCAGGCTGACTGTCACGACGGCCGAAGGCACCGACGGCCTCGACCCTGTGGCCGGGCTCGGCCCCTGCGACGTTTGCGTCGCACTCAGCATCGAGGACGGCCATCTACGCGCCGATTTCACCGGTTCGTCGCCGCAGGTTGCAGCGCCGGTCAACTGTGTTCGATCCGGCCCGCTGTCGGCGGTCTTTTACGGGCTGATTTCGTTTTTCGGGCCGGAGGCGCTTCGCAATGGCGGAATCCTGCGCCGGATCCGGCTGGTGCTTCCCGATGCCAGCGTGGTCAACGCCGCGCGGCCGGCGCCGGTGAACGCCCGCACGAACATGGTGCGGGTTATCACGTCGGCGGTTTTGCAGGCACTCGGTCAAATGGCGCCGGCGCATTGGCCGGCCGCCAATTGCGGCATGGCCTATGTCATCGCTTTTTCGGGCCGTTGGCCCGACGGGTCACACTATCTGTCGACCGAGATCGTCGCGGGCGGAGCGGGCGGTGGTCCGGTGGCGCCAGGTGCGCACGGCATCTCCACCGATGTCGGCAATGCCCGCAACACGCCCGCTGAAGCGCTTGAGGCGGTGATACCGGTTCGGCTGATTTCGGCAGAGCGGCGGCGCGGTTCCGGCGGTGCCGGCCGTTTTCACGGCGGCGATGGGATACGGCGCGTCTACGAGGCCCTGGCCGACGGTGTTTCGGTCTCGTTGCGTGGAGAACGCTTCGCGCAGGTGCCGGAAGGAACGCTCGGCGGCGGGGCGCCCAAGGCCGCAGCCGCCCGTGTCATCCGCGCCGACGGAACCGAGCAGCAATTGCCGGCCCGGTCGGCACCGACGCTCAACACCGGCGACCGGCTCGTCGTCGAGAGTTGCGGCGGCGCCGGCTACGGCCGCTCGGACTGATCTTCGCCACCCAGCGACGGGCGTCTGCGCGGCAGCAGAATCGATGCGAGAAAGGCAGCGCTGATAAGCAGGAAGACGGCGCTGATCGGCCGTTCGAGAAACACCATCATGTCGCCCCTGGCCAACAGCATGGCGCGGCGGAAATGCTCCTCGAGCAGCGGGCCGAGGATGAATCCCAGAAGCACCGGTGTCGCCGGAAAACCGCCAAGCCGCATGGCATAGCCGACTATGCCAAAACCGAGCACGACGAAGATGTCGAATACGTTGTTGTCGGCCGAAAAGACACCGAGACAGATGAGAACAAGGATGCACGGGTAGAGCACGTGATAGGGAATGGTCAGCAGCCGCACCCAGAGCCCGATCAGCGGAATGTTCAACACCAGAAGCATGAGATTGCCGATCCAGAAACTCATGATCAGCCCCCAGAACATGGTTGGTTGGGCGTTGATCAGGTTCGGGCCGGGCGTGATCCCGTGCAGCATCATCGCACCCAGAAGCACAGCGACAACCGCATCGCCCGGAATGCCCAGGCTGAGGGTCGGGATAAATGCCGCTTGCACGCTGGCATTGTTGGCCGCTTCGGGCGCCGAAAGCCCGGCAAGCGCACCGCGCCCAAAACGCTCAGGCGTTTTTGAAACACGCTTTTCGGTGGCGTAGGCCATCAGCGAAGCTATGCCGGGACCGGTGCCGGGCAGGGCGCCGATAAATGCGCCGATCGTCGATCCCCGCAATGTCGGCGGCCAGATTTCGCGCCACTGGCGGCGCGTCGGCAGCATGTCGCCAAATCGGATGCGGCCCAGCCGGTGCAGTGTCCCGGACGGCCGACCGATGTTGGCGATGATCTCGGACACGCCGAACAGGCCCATGGCGACCGCCACCAGACTGAATCCGTCCGACAGCGGCAACAGACCGAAGGTGAAGCGAAACTGGCCGGTGTTCACATCCGTGCCGACGATGCCCAGCGCCAGGCCGAATACCGTCATCGACAGCGCCTTGAAGGGCGAACCGAGCGTCAGAGTCGACGCCGCGATCAGACCTAAGAGGATCACCGAGAAATATTCGGCCGATCCGAAGTTAAGAGCAAAGCGGGCGATTAGCGGTGCAAAGCACATCACCAGAAGGATCGCCAGCGACGAGCCGATAAAACTGTTGATGGCGGTAACGAACAACGCCAACGGCGCCTTGCCCTGTCTGGCCAGCGGGTGGCCGTCCAGACAGGTAATCGCCGCCGTTGCAGTGCCGGGCAGGTTGAGAAGTATCGAGGCGGTCGAGCCGCCATACTGGGCGCCGTAGAAAATCCCCGCCAGCATGATCAGGGCATGGGTCGGGTCGATGTAGTAGGTCATCGGCAGCGCCAGCGAAATCGCCGCCAGCGCGCCGATCCCCGGTAGTACGCCGACCATTGTGCCGACCGTGACGCCGATGAAGCAGAAGAGCAGCGCCATGGGGCTGAGCGCCGTCTGCAGCCCGATCGCGACACCGTGGAAGAGATCCATCAGCCGCCTCCGAACGGGTCAAGCGGCATGCCCAGTCCCCAAATGAAGACGATCGTTCCGAAAAGGCTCATGAAGCCAGCGATGCCTGCGACCACCAGCCAATTGCGTCGTGGTTCGCCGAAGGCGGCAAGCACCACCAGTGCCACCGTCGCGGGTACGAAACCGAGACGCTCGAGAAGCAGCGCGAATGCCAGCATGCCGAGTGTTGTCGCAGCCAAGGCGCGCCAAGCCCGGCTTGAATTGTCGACATCGCCGCCGCCGTCATCATCGGGCTGAACTCGCTGCGCTCCGCGCAGAAGACGTTCCGCTATAACAACGAGACCAAGTCCGACGAGCAAACCCCCGATCGCCAGCGGAAAGAAACCCGGACCAGGCCGGAATGCAGATCCCAACGGATATCCCGCTGCGATAACGGCCACGAAAACACCGACGGCGACGACCGCAAGCCCGGGTAGGAACGCGCCGATACCGATGGGTGTGGACCGTCGCATTCCTGTCAAGTGATACCCCGGCTTATTGCTTCAGACCGGCCGCATCGACGACGCGGGTCCACTTTTCGACTTCGTTGGCGATGAAGTCTTTGGACTCGGCCGGAGGCATGCCCTCGACCAGAAACCCTCGCTCGGCGAACACGGCCTTTACCTCGTCGGTTTCCAGTGCTGCGGCGACCGCTTCGTAAAGCGTGTCCAGCACCTCCGGCGGCGTCCCGGCCGGGGCAAAAACACCCTGCCAGGAGAAGGCCGCAAAACCCTCGAGCCCGCTTTCGTCGATCGTCGGCACGCCCTCAAGCAGGTAGTGCTCCTGGGTGCCGGTCACGGCGAGCGGTCTCAACGTGCCGGCCTTGACGTGTTCCGAGGTCACAAGGATGTCACCGAACATGGCGTCGATCTGGCCGCCAAGAAGGTCCTGTAGTGCGGCCGCACTGCCATTGTATGGCACATGCAACAGCTTGGTGTCCGACTCAAGGCCGAAGAGTTCCGCCGACATGTGCATCGATGTGCCGACTCCGGGCGTGCCATGGGTGAACGCTTCCGGATTGGCCTTGGCGTACTCGATCACGTCGCCGACCGAGTTGAAGTCGCTTTCCGACCGTACCACCAAAACCAGCGGTGAGGAGATGACGATACTGACGGGATCAAAATCCTCCGTCGGGCTATAGGGTAGATCGTCCCGAAGCGCCGCACTGATCGCATTCGATCCGGTGACGCCCATCAGCAGCGTGTAACCGTCGGGATCGGCCTGTGTGACATGATGAGCGCCGACCGTACCGCCGGCGCCGCCTCGGTTTTCAACCACCACCGGCTGCCCAAGCGGTCCCGATATGGCTTCGCCGATTTTGCGCGCGAGCAGATCGGTCGAGCCGCCCGGCGGGAACGGCACGACGATTGTGATCGGTTTTTCTGGAAACGACTGTGCCGCCGCCATCGGGGCGACCAGGGCAAAGGCTACGAGGGTGAGGCATCTGAGAATGTTACGCATATATGTCTCCTGTGTGTCTCTCCTGTTGGTCTTCCGCATCAACCGGCAAATCGAAATCGTTCCGGCCGAAAAGGGGAAAGATCGATTTCGGGATCTCGGCCGGCGACGAGATGGGCGATCTCGCGCCCCGTCGTGGCACCGCCGCACATGCCGACATGCCCGTGTCCGAAACCGAGCCAGGCGTTTTCTGCCCGCGGCGCCCGGCTGATCACCGGCATCGAATCCGGCAGGCAGGGGCGGTGGCCCATCCAGGTCGAGTAAGTGTCGGACCTGAGATTGGGGAACATCTTTCGCCCCACACCGAGCAGCGCCTCGGCCCGACGATCGTTTGGTCCGGCCATCAGTCCGGCGAACTCGACTGTGCCCGCCAGGCGCAGGCCCATGGACATCGGGTTGACCATCATGTTCTGCTCGACTGCCATGACATTTCGACCCAGCGTGATGCCGGGGTCGGTCACTGTGACGTGGTAGCCGCGCTGGCTTTCCAGCGGCACACGGGCGCCGAGTTGCCGGGCCAGTGGGGCAGACCATGCCCCGGCCGCAACGACGACACCATCCACGGCGACAGTCTCTCCGTCCTCGATCACCAATGCCTCG
Source organism: Hoeflea sp. (assembly GCA_965249925.1). Classification (GTDB taxonomy): domain Bacteria; phylum Pseudomonadota; class Alphaproteobacteria; order Rhizobiales; family Rhizobiaceae; genus Hoeflea_A. The sequence goes on along the minus strand of OZ252260.1, from coordinate 6,939,863 downwards.
ACCTGGCCATCCAGCATTCGGAATCCGGAAACCCGTTTGCGCAGGTGTTCGGCTCCATCTTTGATCGCTTGGCCGTAAATCGCCTTGACCAGCGCCTCGGGGTCCGGCGTCGAGCCATTGTTGGGCGCGAAGTGGCCGAAACCGAAGCTGCCGCGCAGCTCCGGCTCCAGATCGAACAGTGCTTCGCCTTCGAGCGGCTGCATCTCGACGCCGAGACTACGCCGCAATTGAGTCCCGAACGCCCAGCGTTCGGCGGACGCGCGTGAGGAGTAGACATAAAGACAACCGTCCTGGCGGATCAGCGACGTCGCTCCGGCTCGCTGCAACAACGGCAGATAACACTCAAACACCGGGCCCAGCAGGCCCCGCATGGCGGTGGCGATGCGGGTCACCTCCTTCTCACCCATATGACCCAGAAAACGGATGAGCCAGGGCAGCACGGTCGGCAGGTATTGCGTACGGATCACCAGCGGCCCATCGGGATCCAAAAGCCATTTGGGCACGCGTTTCCACATACCGGGCATGCCGACCGGCAGCACCGCGCTGGGGGACAGGGAGCCGGCGTTGCCGTAGGAGGTGATACTACCGGCCTCCGCGGGATCGAAGAACGTAACGCGGTGTCCGTCCCGTTGCAGCCAGCCGGCCGTGGCGACGCCAACGATGCCCGTCCCTATGATGCCGATATGCATGCTGCCCTCATCGGTTGACTCTCGGGGAGGCACTGCCAGAATGCAAACAAATAAACCTGTCACTTTCATTAGATTTTCTGATGAAGCTAACTTTCCGCCAGATTCGGGCCTTCAACGCGGTGGCAGAGACGCAGAGCTTCACCTTAGCCGCCGAGCGGTTGGGTCTGACCCAGTCCGCGGTGAGCATGTTGGTCCGGCAATTGGAGGATACGCTCGCCTTACCGCTTTTCGTTCGCAGCGGGCGGGGCGTGTTTTTGACCGAGTTCGGAGTCGAAGCCAGACCAGGTTTCGCGCGCGTTCTGAATGAGCTGTCCGACATTACCGATGCCGCTAAAGGCTTGACTGAGCTTCGCCGAGGGCATCTCCGGCTTGCGCTGTCGCAAGTTCTCGCCACCGCTTGGTTGCCGAAAACCCTGGCCGGTTACAGAGCCGCACATCCCGGCATACTCATCGAGATCATCGACACGGTCGGGGACCGGGTGGTTGAGGCGGTTTCCAGCAATGAGGCCGAAATCGGCATAGGACCCGAGCGGACGCGCCCGCCTGAGGTGGAAGCGATTCCGATCTGGCAAGTCCCCATCCAGATCGTGCTGCCTGCCGTTTCACCGCTGGTGACGAAGGCGGATTTGACAATGGCGGATATCGCCAAGAGCCAGTGGATCCATTACTCCGACGAATTCAGTCTCCTTCTCGAACGGACCTTTCTGAGCCGCCAGGCCGGCGATAAAGTGCAGGGCATCAAGGTCCGCGGTTTGATTCCGGCGTTGTCGCTTCTGGGCCAGGGCGATTATGCAACCGCGGCTCCCGCATACGCGGAGGTCTTTGCGCCGCTCCTCGGTGTTGCTTTCCGCACGGTTCCGGAGACGCCAAACTGGCGCACCTTCATGGTTTACCAACGAAAAGGGCACGCGCTGTCGCCGGCTGCCAAATCCTTCTACGAAACCGCTGTGGCCCGTCCGCCCGCCGGAACCCGGCCTATTGCGGCCGAATGTTGATAATCGTGGCCATGTCGACCGCTGCCCCCACAACTTGCAAATCGCGTGACTCAACGCGTCACTATCGATCACCGTTCCTCCAAACATCGGCGTTTGCAGCCACGAAATCCGACAGTGCGTGTGGAGGGCGTCCGGTAATTTGCGCCACCGCGTCAGTGACTCGATCTTCGGAACCGGCCGCGATATCGGCATCCATTGCCGCAAGCGTCTGCGCATAGGCTTCCGGCAGGCCGGAATGGGCCATATGCCGCGCGGCAAGCCCGGCTACGCTCAGGTGGTGATGCTCAACAGGGTAATCCAGTACGTCGCTGAGCGTCGTTGCCACATCATCGTAACAGAGCGCCGCGGGACCGGTCAGGATGATGTCACCGGACGCGAATTCACGCCGTGTCAGTGCTTCGACTGCGACGGCGGCGATATCTTCCGCGTCGATGAACCCGATTCGGCCGTTTCCCGTCGCGGTGTATATCGCACCTTCGTCGCGGATGGGCGCAAGAAGCTGCCCTTCCGCGAAGTTCTGCATGAACCATGTCGGACGCAGCACCACCCACTCCGGCACATGGTCGCGCAGCCAACCGTGGACGGCGCCCATCATCGGTCCATCCGCGTCCAACGAGGATGCACTCAGCAACACAAAGCGCCTCACGCCGGCGCGTTTGGCCTGTTCCATGAACGGGATCATCACGGGCAGTGGTTCCGCGACACCGCTCGGTGCTACGAGGTAGATGCTTTCAATTCCCTCCAGTGCCGCCGCGAAAGTCGTCTCATCGGCCCAATCGAAGCGGATGTGGTTTTCGGCCCTGGGGCTGCGCGTTGCTGCACGATAACGAACACCGCGCGCGGCAAGCTGGGCTGCTATGCGGCGTCCGGTCGTCCCGGTGCCGCCGATAACAAGGATCGTATCAGGCACGGGTGAATCCTTCCCCTTCCGGTTCAGGAACTGCGTCGCCGGTCGCAGCAAGCGTAATGCGAGGATCCCAATAATCAGCGTAGTGAACGATCTTCCCGTCGCGCGTTTCGATCACCGAGATCCATTTCTGGTCATAGGGCGCGCCTGTGCGACCTTCGCCGCTGCCTCGGAACTCCAAAACAACCCTGTTGGGGTCAGCCATTTCACTCACCCGCAGATCGAAAAAATCGTCAATGCGGATAAGATCAGGCAGGACCATCAAGTAGCGTTCCAAAGCGTCGCGGCCATCGATACGGGTGATGAACCCTGGTGGCGCGTAGGGCGCCTCGAACACACAGTCCTCGGCGATCATGTCGAGGAAGCTTTCTGCATCCGGAGCAAGCCGACCGCCGAGTCCCTCACGCAGAATATCGGCAAGTCCTTCAAAACGGGTTTGCTGAGCAGACATTGACAAATCTCCTTTTTGGATGGAACGGTGCCGTATCGACCATATAGGAGCGAATTGGATGGAACGCAACCGTTCCGACGAAAAATTGGCGGTGAGCGCGGCCACCAGGGTGCCAAGCGGGGCGGCAGTGATGCGCCCGTCCATAACCGAAGCGCTGACCCGCGCGTTTTTTGAGGAATGGGCGCAGACCGGCCTTGGCGCGCTGAGTCTTGAACGCGTCGCAAAGCGGGCCGGGGTGGGGAAGGCGGCGCTCTATCGCCGCTGGTCCTCAAAGCAGGACATGGCGATTGAATTGATAAGGACGGTTAGCCTGTCCATCACACCCATCCCGGACAGCGGGTCGCTGCTGGAAGACCTGCGGCTTATGCTGTTGTCCCTGCGCCGGACCCTGCGTCACCCGCTGATCAGGCGCATTCTGCCCGACTTGCATGCCGAGATGGCGCGCACGAGCGCGCTCAGCGCGGAGATACGAAACACCCTCCAATATGAACGGCGCGAACGCGGCAAAATCATTGTCGATCGGGCTATCGCGCGGGGAGAGTTGCCCAAGAGCACGGACCGCGATCTCGCCAACGATGCGCTTGCCGGCATTCTGTATTGGCGGATGATCGTCACCGGTGGCCGCGTGGGCCGGGCCGAAATCGACAAGATCGCACGGTTCATAGCAGCCGGCCTCAATGTTCAGTGAAGCAGGTCTGCATGCGCATTGAAATGGCGCACATATTCTTTCGGCGGGTGGCCGACAACGCGGGTGAATGCCGTGCTGCGGAGCCGTAGCCAACCCGGCCCGACACCTCTGTGATGCTTTGGCGACCCGCGCAAAGCATGTTCTTTGCCAGCGTCATCCGCCAGTTCAACAGGTAAGCTATAGGCGCCACGCCGACAATTCGATTGAACCGTGCGAAGAAAGCAGAGCGGGACAGCCCCGCTTCCTTCGCCAATTCGGGAACGGTCCACGCATGATCCGGCGTAGCGTGCATTGCCCGCAGTGTTGGGCCGATGCGTGCATCCGCCAAACCACGCAGCAGGCCAGACGAAGCGTCAGGATGGCCGGCAGCGATGCCGTGGCGCTGGCTGCCTGATCACGTTGTGCTCGCGCAGGGGCAGGGTTGTCGCCCGGTTGGCTTCTCCGATAAGTGAATCGGCTATCATCCTCCAAGGGGGCCAGCACCCGGCAGTCTGAGTCCCTCGCGCGGCCAGCGCAGGCTGATCAGCCTGCCGGTTTCCGATAGCGTGACGAACGCAGTACGCATATCCTTACCGCCGAAGCACAGATTGGTGGGGAATGCATCGGGCAGTTTCATGAATTCGGCCTCTTGCCCATCCGGGGTCACGGTGGTGATGCCGCCGCTCGCCAGCGTTCCGACACAGATGCGCCCATCCGCTTCGACAGCAAGTGAATCAAAGATCTGATAGCCCGGCAATCCGATTATCAGCCTGCCACCGTGGTGCATCAGCGAATCGTTTGACGCAATCCGACCTGGCCCGACGATGTCGAACGCCCACAACCGCGCCGTCTGGGATTCGGCGACGTGGAGCGTTCGACCGTCGGGCGATAATCCAACGCCATTCGGTGTCAGCATGGGGAAGATAACACGCTCAATATGACTGCCGTCGGCAAGGGCGTAGTAAACAGCGCCGCGATCCAGCGTTGTTTCGCGATACTTGCCGAGATCTGTGAACCAGAAGCCGCCTGCGTCGTCGAAGACGATATCGTTCGGCCCATTCAGAGGACCCTGCTCGGTTTTTGAGTAAAGTACGTCGAGCGTACCGGACCTAGGATCGAAGCGCTCGATTCGACCGCCCGAGTAATCGCTTGGATCAAGGACAGTTGATGGATGCCACCGGTCTTCCCGCTCCAGCCAACTCAGACCTCCATTGTTACAGATGTAGAACCGGTCATCGGGACCAACAGCCAGCCCATTCGGCCCGCCGCCTGTCGCCACAAGAACCCTGGGCGTACCGTCGAGATCGATTTCGCGGATTGTACCGCGCGCGATCTCGCAGACCAGGAGCCTGCCATCGGGCAGCCAAACCGGACCTTCCGGAAATGCCAGGCCTTTCGCAATGATGGTGAGATTGGGCGCGTCAACGCGGGGTACTGTGTTGATCATGCTTGCTAGGATGGGCTGCGTGCTAGGAACCGTAAGACAATTCCTTGCCCGACCCTGTGGTTCGTCCTTCCTTGGCGTCCGCCACCGCACTCTTCAGATCGCTGACGAACGGTTCGACAATCGCGCCATGGGTCTGATTGAGCAACAGATTCATGCCGATCGGATCGGCCAGCGGCCCAAACAACCAGCCCCGCTCCGACATGCCAGCCCGGATATCGGCCATATCCGCCGTGCCATCTGCGCCAATGCCAATGATGCCGGCTTCGGGACGCCCAAACACGCATACGCCTTCGATATCACTGATCCCGGCGATCAAAGCATCTCGCGCGGTGGCGATCTTCCCGACCCGTTCGCGATAGCCCGTTTGGCCGAGATACGTCATCACCGCCCAAGCGGAGGCGATGGCGCCGCCAGGACGCGAACCGGCAATCGTCGCGGTGACGAACTCGCCAGTGGGCCAATCCCGGAAAGCAAACTTCTGGAAATCGAGATCGTTTTGATCAGCCAACAACAGCAGCGACGCACCGCGGCTGGCATAGCCGTATTTGTGCAGATCCGCCGAAATCGAGCGGACGCCGGGAACGGAAAAGTCGAAGGTCGTCACCGGATATCCAAGGTCTGCAGCAAAGGGCAAAAAGAACCCTCCGACACACGCATCGACATGCAGCCAAAGATCGTGCTCTAGCGCAAGCTTGCCCAGTCCGGCAATGGGATCGACGGACCCCACCGGATAGGCCGGGGCCGAGCCGGCGATCATGATCGTGTCAGGTCCGATCTCCTCTGCCATTGCCGCCGGCACGGCGCGGAAATCGCCGTCGACTGCAACACGTCGGATCATGATCTCCAAAAGGTCGCCGGCTTTGTTGAAGGCCGGGTGTGCTGTCAGTGGGACAACAAGCTCGGGTCGCGCGGTCAGCTTTCCCAGCGCGCGAGCGCGGTCGCGGGCTGCCTTGACCGCGAGGACGATGCTCTCGGTTCCACCCGACGTCACCGTCCCCGCCGCGCGTTCTTCGCCCCGCAGCATTTCAAGCGCCTTGCCGGTGATCTCGTCGGCCATGCGCAGGAGGCTTGGAAACATCATCTTGCCGTAGAGCAGGTTGTCGCCCTGGTAAGCCGCATAGGCTTCCCATGCGATGTCCGAGACATCTGCGCCTGCATTGTAGGAGGCCTTGAGATTGCGTGGGTCGTCCCACGCCAGATCATCGGCCCGATATCCGGCCATGCAGGCCAGGAGATCGTCGCGTGATAACCCGCCCTCACCAAACTTGATGTTGCTGCGTTTTCGATGCGCCACGTTGCTTTCCCGATCGTAGGGCCGATCGAGCGCACAACGCCCAACCAGCAATTGAGATTTGCTATATCAAAATGAAAATCTGTGTCAATTATCAGCGCGGAATGAATTCACCTATTCAAAGCATATACGTTACGATAGAAGGAATTCGGCGCATCTGAATAGTCGCACATTAAACGATAGTTGGTTTTTTTGCTATATCAAACTTGACTCTCGTCTCCCGGCCCTTTAGCAATTCGGCAATGTGGAAAAACGACGCGTGGGTCCATGGACAAGTTGGTCGAAGATAGTGGCCTCGCCGAGGGGCGGGAGAAGATTGGAGCTCGGGTCGAGGTGGTTGGGCTCAGCAAGCGCTTCGGTCAAACCATTGCAATTGACGATGCGACATTCTCCATTGCGCGCGGAGAGTTTTTGTCTCTGCTCGGCCCCAGCGGTTCCGGCAAGACGACCATCTTGATGAACATCGCCGGATTTCAGCAACCGAGCGGCGGACGCATCATCGTCGGCGATCGCGATGTCGCTCCGCTGCCGGCCAACAAGCGAAATATCGGCATGGTGTTTCAGCGCTACGCCCTGTTCCCGCATATGAGTGTTGCCAAAAACATCGCATTCCCACTGCAGATGCGTGGCTGGTCCCGCGCGCGCCAGGCCGAAGCCGTCGAGCGCATGCTGTCGGTGGTCCAGTTGACGGGTTTCAGCGAACGCTTGCCGGACCAACTCTCCGGTGGTCAGCAGCAGCGGGTCGCATTGGCCCGCGCGCTTGTTTTCGAGCCTCCGCTCCTGCTCATGGACGAGCCGCTCGGCGCACTCGACAAAAAGCTGCGCGAAGAGTTGCAGGTCGAGATCAAATCCCTGCAGCGCCGCCTTGGCATCACAGTGTTGTTCGTAACCCATGATCAAAGCGAAGCCCTTGCGATTTCGGACCGCATCGCCGTGATGAATCATGGCAGGATCGAACAGATCGGGTGTCCGCAAGCGCTTTATGATGCGCCGCAATCGGTTTTTGTCGCCGACTTCATGGGCGACTCGAACTTTTTCAGCGGTCTGGTCAGCGCCGTGGACACCGAAACAGGCATCGTCACCGTCGAAACGCGCGGCGCACGCCTTGCCGGTGCTTTCGGCGATGCCAATGCGGCCGCCTTCGCGCGCGGGAAACCGGCGAGCATCATGGTTCGTCCGGAGAGGATCGCGATCACCGAGCAGCAAGGCGACGCCGACCATGGTCTGTTCGGCATTGTCGAAACCGTCGTTTTCAACGGCTCGCGCTACGCAGTCTCGGTTAATGTCGATGGCCAGGTCGTTCAGGTCGTCGTGCCGGCCCTACCGGGTGAACCGGCGCCGCAGTTCCGATGCGGCGAGCAGGTCCGCTTGTCATGGCAGGCGCGCGAGGCGGTTGCGTTCGCGAACGACGGGAGCCGGTGAGCGATGCGGTCCGTCACGAACACCATTGAGCGCGGTTCAGGCATGACCCGCATGCGCCTGTTCACCTCGGAACGTGAGCTGACTCCAGCGCTCAGCTGGCTCCTGCTATCGCCGGTTCTGCTGCTGTTCGCGGTGGTCTTCATCGTTCCCGTCGTGGGACTGGCGCGTCTCAGCCTGTTCGATCCGGAGTTCACCCTCCAGCATTATCAAACCCTGTTCGCCGAGCAGCTCTTCGTGCGGGTCATCTGGCGAACGATCTGGATCAGCGCGGTTGTCGCCGTTTTCACCCTGCTGCTTGGTTATCCGGTTGCCGCGCTTATGGCGCGTTTGAAAGGTCGGGGCGCGGTAATTGTCGCTGCCTGCGTGCTCGTCCCCCTGTGGCTGAGCGTGCTGGTGCGGTCCTATGCCTGGGTGGTGCTTCTGTCCCGCAATGGCATCGTCACCGCAACATTGCGCGACCTTGGCCTGATCGACGACTCGACACGGCTGATGTTCAGCGACGGTGCGGTCGTGCTTGCCATGACGCATGTTCTGCTGCCCTTCATGGTGCTGCCGCTCTACGCCTCACTCAACGCCATTCCGGGCGAGTTGACACGCGCGGCACGGGGCCTAGGGGCATCCGACATCGGCGCGTTCGCGCGCATCACCCTGCCACTGAGCGCGCCCGGCATTTTTGCCGGATCCGTTCTGGTTTTCGTTGTTTCACTGGGCTTCTTCATCACACCTCAGCTTGTCGGTGGCCCGAACGCGATGATGGCGTCCATGCTCATCAGCCGCGAGGCGACCTATGGCGACAATTGGGGGCTTGCGTCGGCCCTGGCGACGACGCTGTTCGTTTGCGCATTGGCCATCGTTGCCCTGTTCGCACGGCTGATGCGGCCGATCGCGACCGCGGAGGGACAACAGTGAACCTCCCGGCCATCACCCGTTTCGTCGTTTCGCCAGCAGCCCTGGTCTACGGATTTGCCATCCTGGTACTGGTCTTCCTGGTGTTGCCGGTTCTCATTGTCATACCGATGAGCGTTTCCGACACCGCCTATCTCACCTTTCCCCCGAAGGGTTTTACCTGGCGCTGGTATACGGAGATTGCGACCGAGAGCGCCTGGATGCGGCCGGCCTGGCTTAGCATCCGCATCGCGCTCTTTACTGCCGCCGCATCGACGATCGTCGGCACGGCGGCGGCCTACGCCATCGTTCGTGGACGGTTCTATGGCAAGTCAGCGGTTCGCCTGTTGATCGTTTCGCCGATCATCGCGCCCAACATTGTCGTCGCGATCGCCATCTTCTTCGCCTTCGTCCAATTGCGCCTGATCGGAACCACGCTGGGCTTCGTGCTGGCGCATTCCATCCTGTGCGTACCGTTTGTCGTGCTCACCGTTACGGCGGCGCTGGAGCGTTTTGACGCGGATCTGGAGCTTGCCGCGATGAATCTCGGCGCCAGCCGGCTGACGGCGTTTCGTCGCGTGACACTGCCGGTCATCCTGCCCGGTGTGATTGGCGGTGCGGTGTTCTCGTTCCTGATCTCGTTCGACGAACCGGTGATCAGCTATTTCGTTTCAAGCGTGCGGCAAGCCACGCTGCCGCGCGTCATGTTCCAGAACATCGAGACGAGCGTGGAGCCGAGCGTCGCCGCGATCTCGACGGTGCTCCTGGTGCTCTCGGCAACAGTCGTCACAACCGCCCTGATCCTGCGGCGCAAATCGGGCGGCATGCTGCCGGGGTTTTCCAAACGGCGAAAGGCTGCGTCCGACTGAAGACAACAGACCCAACCAAGGGAGGAAAACATGACACATTGGAAAAAAGGCATTGCAACCGCGGTGCTCGCCGGCGCGCTGGCGGGACTGACGCCGCAGATAGCGGCTTCGGAGGAACTGGTGATCGTGGCCACCGGCGGCGGTTTCGGAGAGGCGCTGAGCAAGCATTTCTTCGAGCCGTTTTCAAAAGAAACGGGCATTGAGATCTTACAGGTACCGGCGCCCATCGGCGAGCAGAACGCCAAGCTGCGTGCCATGCTCAAGACCGGCAATGTCGAATACGACATCCTGACCACCACGGATATGGCCGTTGTCGCCGACGGCGACGTCTATGCCGACCTGGACTGTGCGCGCATACCGAACGCGGCGACAAACGGCGTCCCCGGCACCTGTGGTGAAAAGAGCATGATGCGCACCGCCGGTGCGGTCATGATCGCCTATGACGAGCGCGCCTTCACCGACGGCGGGCCGAAGAGCTGGAAAGACTTTTGGGATGTGGAAGCCTTTCCAGGCGCGCGTTGCCTGCCGGGCGGCGCAGTCGAAAATCATATCCCGTTCATGGCGGCGTTGCTGGCCGACGGCGCCTCAGTCAGCGAGCTGTTTCCGCTCGACTATGAGCGTGCGCTGAAAAAGCTTGCCGAACTCAAGCCCCATGTGGCTGCTTATTGGAGCAGCTATTCCCAGAGCCAACAGCTGATGCGTGACGGCGAGTGCGTGGTTTCAATCATGCTCAACGGCCGCGCCCTTTCCCTGCGCAATGAGGGGTTTCCGCTGCGGATCGTGTGGAACCAGGCGTTTACGACGACCGCCGGCTGGGGCATCGCCAAAGACGCACCCAACGCTGAGGCGGCCTATAAGTTTCTCGACTTCTGGATGACCCGGCCGCAAGCGCATCTCGACTTTTACAAGACCTTCTTCTACGGCACTGCACACAGGGACGTGGTTGGGTTGATGGACGAGGCAGACTTGGCGCTATACTTCGCGACCGACCAAAACCTCGATGGCCAGATTCCGATCGACGCGGAATGGATCGGGGCAAACCGCGAAGAGGTGAGCCGAACCTATGCCAACTTCCTGGCAAACTGATTGGCGCTTTCTTCGACAGCATCGGCGGGCCTGTAGCGCTCGCCGATGCCAAATCACTGAAATCGACCCAAATCGGGGAAAGACGTGCGTGTCATGGGCAAAGATCCAAAGCTGGCCGTTGCATACGAGACCGAAACGCTATCCGACCGAATCTACCGTCAGCTGAAGCGGGGCTTGAAGTCGGGCGTCTACCGGCCGGGGCAGAAGATTACCAATCGCGCGGTCGCGGCGGCGCTCAATGTCAGTCAGACACCGGTTCGTGAGGCCCTTGCAAGACTGGTTTCGGAAGGCGGCCTCGCCATGACCGGACCCAAGACGGTCATCGTGCCACATCTTTCACGCAATCAGTATGAAGAGATCATCGGAATCCGCTTGATGCTGGAAGCGCGAGCGGCCGAGATCGCTGCAACGAAGGCCGATGCGGCCTTCATCGACGAGCTTGAAGCACTTCATCTGGCGTTCACTGCGCGACGCAGTGCGGGCGACTTTGCCGCGGCGTTGGAGTTCAACGAACGCTTTCACTTCACGCTTTATGCGCATGCCGACCAGCCCCGTCTTTTCAGCATCATCGACAGCCTTTGGATTTCGTTCGGCCCAACGCTTAGCCTGATCTATCCCAAATTCGCAGCCGATGACGACGGCGTGCGCCCGCACAGCGACGCGATCGCGGCGATGCGGCGCCACGAACCGCAAGGAGTACGCCGGGCGATCGAAAACGATCTTGAAATCGGCCGATTGAAGATCCTCCCGCTGCTGACTGAACTTGCCGGACCGACTGGCGACGAGGCCGCAAAGGCCAGTCGTGGGGACACACGAGCCCATGTCGGTTGATCTCGCCTTCATGTCAGCGACCGATCTTGTGTCGCGCTATCGCGCCGGATCTTTGTCACCGGTCGAGGTTGTCAAAGCCTGCCTGGCGCAGATTGACACCTATGACGACAGGCTCAATGCGTTCCGTATGATCGCACCCGAGCAGGCATTGGAAGCGGCACGACGTTCGGAGACTCGTTGGGCTCGTGGCGAACCGTGCGGCCTCGTTGACGGAGTTCCGACGTCCATCAAGGACAGCCATGATGTGAAGGGCTGGTCGACGCTGCACGGCTCGATGACAACCGATCCGAACCGGGTGGCCGCCCAGGACAGCCCGCACGTTGCCCGCCTGCGCGAGCATGGCGCGGTTTTTCTGGGTAAGACCAATCTCTGCGAGTTCGGCTGGAAATGCGTCACCGACAGCCCGCGTACCGGGATTACGCGTAATCCCTGGAACCCTGATAAGACGCCGGCCGGGAGTAGCGGCGGTGCGGCCGTCGCGGCGGCCATGGGCATGGCGGCGATTAACATGGGCGGCGACGGCGGCGGTTCCATTCGCATGCCGGCGGCCTTTTGTGGCGTGTTCGGCATCAAGCCAACCTATGGGCGGGTACCACGCTATCCGCAGGAATCATTGATCAAATGCGCGCATTTCGGGCCACTGACACGCAACGTGGCTGATGCGGCGCTCGCTATGAACGTCGTCTCGCGGCCTGATGTGCGCGACATCACGGCCCTGCCGTTTGACGACCGGGACTATCTCGTCGACCTGGACAGCGAATTGAACGGACTGCGCATCGCCTTCAGCACTCACTTTGGCGGTACGAAACCGGAGCCAGAGATCACCGATAACGTCACGGCCGCAGTCCGGCAACTTGAAGCAAATGGCGCGATCGTGGAGGAGGCCGATCCGGGCCTTGGCGATACCTTTGAAGCCTACAAGGTGCTTAACTCAGCCTACCAAGCGCCAAAAATCCAGGATCGTTCACACGATGCTATCGCGAAAATGGACACGATGTTGGTCGCCAATGCCCATATTGGTGAGTCATTGACGGTCACCGACGTTCTAAGTGCAGGCTACGAAATCGGCCGCTGGGCGGAGAAGATGGCCGAGTTCCATCGCCGCTACGATGTCTTCGTCACGCCGACCTCTCCAGTCGCGCCGTTCGATGTCGGCCAGAACAATCCGCCCGCACTCGTTGACGCTGCTGCCGCGGTTGATCGTGTCTATTGCCTGTTCAACAGCTGTCTCTACCAAACAAACTACACACATCAGCCCGCCGTAAGCGTGCCGTGCGGACTGACCGCCAGCGGTCTGCCCGTCGGGCTTCAGATTATCGGGCCGAAACTGTCAGACGCATTGCTATTGAAGATCAGCCGGGCGGTCGAGCGCATCCACCCGATAAACCACACGAAACTCATCGAATAAAAACGACCTCTTCGCCGGGATCAACGCACCTCGATTGGTTCGTGAGGCTCATGGGAAAATATGACTTTGAAGGTGGCCAAACCGTCGATGGTTCGGCTTCTTAAACTGAACGGCTTTCCGCCATGCCAGGCTCCAAATCCTTCAACCAAATAACCCTAAAGCGAACGGATCAGCGCAAGCTGGCGATCGCGCCAGGGAAAGCGTTGTTCCATTTGCCAGCCGATCTGCAACAAATGGTCTTCCCGGCCCGGTGCGGCAGCGAACTGAACGCCAACCGGCAATCCGTTGCCATCGGCATCGATGGGCAGGCTGATCGCCGGTTGCCCCGTTGCATTGTAAATAGATGTGAACGGTGCAAAGGCAAAAACGCCAGCCAGGAACGCCGACAGATCAACTGTGTTCGTATCAAGCGATCCGGTTGGGATCGGCGGTTGGGCAAGGGTTGGCGATAAAAGAAGATCAAGTCCGGCCATCTGCTGCACAATATCGCCGGCAATCAGATGCAAGCTTGCCGTAGCCAGATTGAGTTCGGCGCCGCTGATCGCGTTGCCGAGTTCGAGAGCCTGCCACACGGCGGGTTCGAAATCGCCGCGGCCGGGCTGACGCCCCACCGCCTTCGCGTGGGCATGCACCGTTGCCGCCACGCTTGCCGAAATGATCTTCGTGAAGGCTTCGGCAAAAGCCGCGACATCGTAGTCGAGCGTAATCGGCTGGGTGGCGTGGCCCAGTGCGCGGCATGCCGAAACGACCCGTTCGACGGCTGCGATGCAGCGGCTGTTGACTGAAGCACCGGATGTCGGCGCCGTCAGCACACCGATGGCGAACGCCGGAACCGATGCATCGGCCAATGTCTTGAATGAACCGGAGAAGCCTGCCGCAGTGTAAGGGGCCGGTTGCCCGTCATTGGCCAGGCAATCAAGCAATAGTGCCGTATCGCCGATGCTTCTGGTGACGGCAAAGGCATTGAACATGTCGTGCCAGCCCTCGCCGGGATCGAGCCCGGCAAAAACCCTGCCTCTACTGGGTTTGAGGCCGACCAGACCACAACAGGCGGCCGGAATGCGGATTGAACCGCCACTGTCGGTTGCATGCGCAATCGGTACCATGCCCGAAGCAACCGCGACCGCGCTGCCGCCACTCGAGCCGCCGGGCGTGCGGTCGCGCTTCCAGGGATTGATGGCCGGTCCGTGAAAACGGCCCTCCGTGGTCGTGTTGAGGCCAAATTCCGGCGTGTTGCTGCGGCCGATAATCGACAACCCGACACGCCGCATCCTGCTCACAATATCGCTGTCCTGAGGGCTGACATGGCCTTCGAAATAGGCGCTTCCGTGCGTCAAAGCGCTGCCGGCGACCAGCGTGTGCAAATCCTTGACCAGCGCCGGAACGCCAAACAAGGGTCCATCCGCATCGCCTCTATGGGTTGTTTCGGTCAGCGCGCCGCGCGCTTGCTCGAACAGGGTCTCGACGACCGCGTTGAGGCTCGGGTTCAAGCGAGCGATACGGGCAATCGCCGCTTCCAGAACCTGCTTGGGGGAAACCGCGCCTTGGCGAATGAGACCCGCCAACTCGCCCGCATCTTTCAGCGCATAATCATCTTCGCGCAATTTCCGTCAACTCTCCGCCGGCATCAATGGCGTTGAATGCCATGTAATCTGAGATGCGCCCGAAGCGGCCATCGGCATGTCGTCGTTCACGACATCCTCATGGCCGTCCGGCTTTCACCAGGGCGTCCGCGAGTGCCCGCGGGTTGGAATACATCATCTCATGGCTGCCGTGGGCATTGATCAACCGGCACGGCGCGACCTTTTGGTACATGCGCGGAAAAAGCCCGTATTCGCCCACTGGAAAGACGATGTCCTCTGTGCAGTTGACGTAGGATTTGGCGATCGGCATCGCCGCGAATGCCTCTAGTTCGACCGGTTCCGACAACGGGCCGAACGGCTCGGCGCATAGCTGTTCGTAGGCTTTGCGGGCCAGTGCTTCCTCGGCATCGCCAATAAAGGAATCACGCCATACCTCCCAAGGCGCCATGACCGTATTGTCGGGCGATTCCGACGCCATGTGGGCAAACAGGCCGGCATAGTCGGGCGGCACGGCATCCGTTAGCGCACTGCCGCTGTCCGCCAGGAGTGGCGATACCAAGACGAGCCGGCTGATACGGTCGCCGAGCTGTTCGGCCGCCTTGCAGACAACGGTGCCGCCTGCGCTATGCCCGACCAGTACAATGCCCGACAAGTCCTTGGTGGCGACAGATTCTGCCACCGAATCGGCATAGTCGCGCATCGTCACATCGGTGCTCTGGCCGGGGCCGCGGCCAGGCAAGGTCGGGGCAAACGCCCGATGACCCTTCGCCTCCAAATCCGCCTTAACCTCATCCCAGCACTCGCCCGTATGCCATGAGCCATGAACAAGCACGAATTCAAGCGTCGACATATCTTCTCCCATTGCAGAACAAATGCTCGGGAAAGACTAGCTGCCGATAAACGGCCGCGCTTAGGTGCTCGTCACAAAAAGTTAGGCGCGCCGCACTATTGCGGGCTTTCGCGCATGCTAGCGGCTATCTTGCGGGGCGAAAGGCCGAAATGCGTCTTGAATGCAGCCGAAAAGCTCGAGACATGCGCGTAACCCACCTGGTCGGCAATCTGTGACACGCTTAACTGGCCGGCCTCTAGCAGCCGCCAAGCCAGTTCCAAGCGAGCGCCCGCGACGTAGCGCGATATTGTGACATTGAAGCGATGCCTGAAGCCATACGACAGTTTGTTGCGATTAAGCCCGACCATCCGTGCCAGGCGTTCAACAGACGGTACGTTGAGAATGTCGCGATCGATATGCATCCTGGCTGTATCAACGCGCTGCCAGTCGGGGTCGCGCATGAAAGGGGCATGCGGTTCCACGCTTCGCTCAAGCATCGCGTCAAAGGCAGCGCATAACAGCCCCTCACTCTTGGCGCGAACGTAATGGGCGCGCAAGCTGCCGCCATAGGGATTGTCGAGGAGATCGTATACGGCCCGCAACGCTTCGGGCCGCTGGCTCAGCCGTTTGAAAAAGAAGCCGCCATTGTCAGCAATACCGGCCAGCACCGTACCGGCCAGTTCGGGTATCTCGCGTATGCGGTGGATCATCTGGTCACGATGCAGTGACAGGGTTACGCAAACCGAGTGCGCCTTGGGGCGGATTATGTG
The DNA here is from genome assembly GCA_965249925.1 of Hoeflea sp. Lineage (GTDB taxonomy): Bacteria > Pseudomonadota > Alphaproteobacteria > Rhizobiales > Rhizobiaceae > Hoeflea_A. The sequence goes on along the minus strand of OZ252260.1, from coordinate 6,923,733 downwards.
GCCGCAATCGATCCCTTCGGGTTGATGGAAAACCCTCAGCTCGCTGCCTTTCAGGTCATAAGCGCCGTGTTGATCGAAAACGAAGGTCGCATCGGCGGCCAGGCAGAAATTGAACCGGATCCAGCCTTCTACGCGATAGCGCAACGCACCTGGCTGTTTCCAATAACAACGGCTCACAATAAGGTTGCACCAGGGATCAAGCTCGACAAACTCGACCTGCCCGTCGCCCTCTATGCCGGAAAGGTTCAACCGGATATCGCCGTCTCCAAGGTGTTCAGGCAAGCTGCCGGCAAAGACGGTCTCGCGCACCTGTTGCCCGTTGCCGGTCAGTGACAAAGCCGGCAGTTCTGGCAATTCAACCTTCACCACTCCGTTCTCGTATCCTTATCTTCAGCCTGGGCCATGGACCCATTATGTCTGAGCCAAATTCGTATTGCAGCCATTTTACAACCACCACCATGCACTAAACCGGGGCGCCTTTCCGGATGGACAGTCCTGTCTCAACCTGTCAGCCGCCCGTCTGCGTCACATCGCTGGAACAAACTGGTCTACACGACGATCATGAACATGAACCCGCTGCATGCGGCCAAAAATCAAACCCACGGAGCCGTCGTTGCTTGATCAAAATGTGCGAAAGAAGCTGGACACCACCAGCGACGGAGAGGAGCGGGATCTCCGTTAACGCCGTTCAATTGAGATCTTGTAAAAGGCGACTGTGCTTTCCGGTCTCCCTGATTACCTCTTCAAAGGTCTGGATCCCTTTTTTTTCCAGCAGTGGTATCAGCTTCACCAGCGCTTCGGCCGTGGCGCGCGCATCACCATGAGCCGTATGTCTGAGATTTTCGGGAATGGTGATGCCGAGGCGTTCGCACAGCGCATCAAGCGAATGCGTTTCGGTCACACCAAAGATGACGGCTGACAAAAGTACCGTGTCGAGGATCGGATGGTTCCATTCGACACCCATCTGCGCTTCATGTCTGCGCAAAAACCCCACATCGAAGGGTGCATTATGAGCGACAATCACTGCATTACGGCAGAAGGCATGGAAGGTTCTGCCTATGGTGTCGAAGTTAGGCGCGTCGGCGACGTCAGCATCCTTTATCCCATGTATTTTTGTTGACGCGGAGGGGATTGGACGGCCCGGATTGACGTAGCAGTCAAGGAATTCCCCTTCCACAATCCGCCCGTTCAGTATCCGGACCGCACCGAGTTGGACCACGTCATCGGTTTTGGGAGACAGGCCGGTTGTTTCGGTGTCAAAGGCAACGAAACAGGCAGCGCTCAATCTCATCTTGCGGATTTCGTCGGTGGTTTGCGAACTCAGCAGGTCAAAGTCATAAACCAGAGGCCTCGGTCCAAGCGCATCCGCAGGTGCGTCTGTCATGTCGATTATCAGCATGAAGCCGTCCCGCTCCAGCGCCTTCAGACGGGCCGAGAGAATGATTGCGCCGGATTTGTCCTGAAGCTCGAACGGTACTTCCAATCGGGCCTTCGAAAGTCTCCGCCCGGCGGCTTTCACATTCTCCAATTCGAAGTATTCGTCCAGCGGCGCCTTCAGGCGAGGGGGCGCCACAGAAGAAAGAATGCCGGCCGCCTGGGCATCATATAAGACGATTTCGAAGGACGGATTAAGCAAGATGGTTGCCAGAGGGATCTCTGTAAGAAGAGCTGTCAGTCGTTCTCTTTCCTGCTGGAGCTTCTCTGTCTCCTGAGCAACCTTGGCGGCCGTATCGAGCATCCAGTCGCTCAAGGATGTCGACATCGCATGAGCCGCGGGCGCCAGGTCTCCCAAGTATTTGGCAGATTCCGCCGAAACCTCTCGGTCGACCCCGGAATGGGTGCGCAGGCGCATGTCGACCGCCAGTGTGTCGATGGGCCTAGCGACATAGGTATCGAACAGAAACCAGATGCCGGCAACCAATCCCGTATTGAGGAACAGAAACAAGACAAAGGCGGTCACAAACGGCTCGCGAGGCGCATTTTCGGCTCTCAGCCAGCCAAAACCCAAGGCCCCTGCTGCTAGCAGTATTGCTCCAAATGCCAAGAGGCAGAAAAACAGGAATATGCGCAGGCGAAGGCTGAAGCGCGTCGACATGTCAGGTCTTGCAAACCAGTTTCAGGATTGGATCGTCGGTCGGCATTCTCTGCCAGTCTGCGTTGGCAACCGAACCGTCATCTGAAAAATCAGCTCCATCGATGAGCAGCGCCGATTTCGAATTGGCGCAATCAAACAGGACCGGTGCCTGATTGACCGGCGACCACCGCCCGAAGAAATACAGATCGGCAAGCCTTTGATCGGGAAGCGCTTGGTTCATACGCTTAGTTGCCGTGTCGACTGCAACGAACCGCTTTGTATAAGGCCAAAGTTTCGTCCATGGGCGGAAAAAGCTCTGTTCCTCGACCGTGGTAGCGACCTCAATACCCTCAGGCAGAGTTTGTTTTGTTCGATCAAACCACGTGTATTCATTGGAGATCGTCAGGGCGATCATGCCAAGACCGGCGGCGACGGGGGTCAGCCATCTTGGCAGTTGGTTGCCGAGAATACGGTTGATCAGCATCACGATTCCGGCGCAGCCGATGCCGGCAACGATCGTGGCGATGAGTTCGACAAACACAACCTTAACCTAACATGCCCATCCCCGATCCGGCCGATGATTGCATGGTCTTGACCACGACGAAGGCATCCCGCAGATGGCTTCTTTCGAGATCGGACAAGTCGGAAGGGTCGAGATAATTGTCCGGCTTCTTGCCGGTTTTCGCCAGCTTCATCTGGTGTTCCAGCCGCAGATCGGCGATCAGATCATACGCATCCAGAAGATCGGCGCCGCCGCCAGGCGATACGATGTTCTCGGCTACTGCCGCTTCGATCCTCGCGCGTGTGTTGACCGATTCAAATCCTCCCAGCAGTGCATAGATACGGCCAAGATCGACGATCGGCACCACGCCATTGAGTTTCAGATCAACCTGGTTGCGGTGTTCGCCGGATCGGATCGTTGCAAGACCGCGCAACAGGCCCAGAGGCGGTTGGTGTTTCAGCGAATTCGAAATCATGTGCGCGGTGAAAATCGAGTTCTTTGCTGCTGCATCGAGCGTATTCCTCTGCAATCCCGCAAAAAGGCTCTCGTCACCGCCTATCGGGCGCAGGTCAAACATGACCGAAGCCAGCATTTGCGCCATTGGATTTGGCGTTGCTATCCAGCCTTCGAAGTAGTCCCGCCACACACGGACGGGCTGGCACCATTGCGGGTTGGTCGCCATCATGTCGCCGGGGCAAAAATAGTAGCCGCAGGCATCAAGCCCATCGCAAACAAATCTGGCCAGCTTTGCAAAATAGGACATATCCGCATCGGCTGCTTCGTCTGAAAGTATGAGGCAGTTGTCCTGATCAGAAACACCGGTTTGTTCCTGCCGCCCCTGCGAACCGCAGGCGAGCCACACGTAGGAAACCGGAGGTGGCCCGAGCTCTTCTTCAGCCCAAGTCAAAAGCCGGCGCGTCGTTGTGTCGGCGATATCGGTGATCAGCCGGGTGACCGTATCGTGCCGGTTTCCGGCTCCGTGAAGCTGAACGAGCAATTGCGGAATTCTGGCCGTGATGCCAGCCATCGACGCTATGTCCTCAGCCTTGGCAATTTGCCTGACCAGATCGGCCGAAGAGGTCGACTGCGCGCGGGTGAGATCGGTCTTGGTGACGATGCCGACCAGTTTCCCGCTCCGGGCAATCGGAATGTGGCCGATACCGCGCTCCATCATCATGTGCAGAACATCCGTGCCGAGCGCTGAGGGTTCAAGCGTGACGGGATCAGGCGTCATGATTGCAGAGATTGGCTGATCGATCGACGTCGCGGATGCAACCACACGGTTGCTCATATCCCGCACCGTGACAATGCCCTTCAGGCTGTCTTGCTCCGTTATGCAGATGGAGGAGATTTTGCGATCCCGCATCATACCTGCAGCATCTCGAATGGACAGATCGGGCGCGCAGGTCACCGGGTCTGCGTTCATCAACCGATCAACCACAAACGTGGTCAGATCGTTTGTTTGTGGTCGCGCAGAGTGTCGGCGGTCAAAGAAGCGAGCAAATTGCGGATGGTCGTCAATGAGAGCAAGAAGTGTCTTTGACGGGATAACGATCAGCGAAGAGTCGGATAGTGCGGTCGCGGTGCGGGTCGAAGTCTCGCCGCGCATGAGGGCTCGCTCACCAAAGGAATTGCGCGGTCCTAGCAGCGAAATCTGAACATCGGACTCGTCCCTAATTTCGACTTCGCCTGCGGCGATGACGTAGATGTTGTTGACGGTGTCCCCGACTGCGAAAACGGTGTCGCCCGCCAAAGGTTCTTCGTGCGAGCAGATCGAGGCCAGCTCTTGCAGATCAGCCTCTGACAGGCTGTCATAGGGATGAACCGAGGCAAGAAACCGGTGCAGAGATTCTGATAGGGACATGCTTCCAGCCTTACACGCAAACCGCTCTAGTGTCCTGAATCTGAAGTTCGTCACATTATGCAGCACACTCTGAACGAACTTCAGCTTCAATCAGGACACTAGCAACATTATGGTTCTAGTGCGGTTTACGGATTTGAAGTTCCTTTCAGAGCGCGCTGCAGATAATGATAGGAACTTCAAACCCACCACACTAGCGTTTGCCTTTCTTTTGGGAAAGGCATCCGGAAAGAGCCGCCGCAAACTCCGCGGCGGCTCTAATCGATCTAGTGGTGGGCCGCTGCGGCAGCGGCTCCGCGTGGAACGCGAACGCTTTCGACAAGCACCCTGATGTCGTCCGGAATCTGCTTGGTCATTCCGGAGACAACATAGGCCACCACGAAGTTGACCAATGCGCCAACTGCACCGAACGAGGTCGACTTGATCGGTCCGAGCAGGGGATTAGCATCGGTGAAGCTGTTGGTGCCGGGAATGAAGAACCAACCCTTGTGCAAGAAAATGTAAACCAAGGTCACGACAAGACCGGCCAGCATCCCCGATACCGCGCCCACATTGTTGATGCGGGTCGAGAAGATGCCCATCATCAATGCGGGGAAGATTGACGCTGCCGCGAGTCCAAAGGCAAGCGCCACGGTTTGCGCCGCAAATCCCGGGGGATTGAGCCCCAATATCACGGCCACGACAATTGCCGCCGCCATTGAAATGCGCGCAGCCAGCAATTCGGATTTCTCGGACATGCTTGGCGTCAATTGACCCTTCAAGAGGTCATGACTGACGGCCGAGGAGATTGCCAGGAGGAGACCAGCCGCCGTGGATAGCGCTGCCGCAAGGCCGCCCGCAGCCACAAGACCGATGACCCAGCCGGGCAGGTTTGCGATTTCCGGATTGGCGAGAACGAGGATGTCACGGTTGAACTTGGTAAGCTCATTACCCAGCCATCCCTTTTCCTCAGCCTTGGCCTGAAGCTCCGCATTTTGGTCGTTGTAGTATTGGATCCGGCCATCTTCGTTCTTGTCTTCCCAATCCAGGAGACCGGTTTTTTGCCAGGTCGACATCCAGGCATATTCAGGCGCGGTATCGATCTGCTGAAGGGTAACTGCAGTGCCATCGGTGCCGTTAGGCCACATCAATTCCGAGATATTCAGCCGTGCCATCGCGCCAACAGCGGGAGCCGTCAGATAAAGCATTGCGATGAACACTAGGGTCCAACCCGCGGACCAGCGCGCATCAGACACTTTTGGCACCGTAAAGAACCGCATGATGACGTGCGGCAGACCCGCAGTTCCGATCATGAGAGACAAGGTGAACAGAACCATATTGATGGTCGAGCCATGCGCGGCGGTGTATTCGGCAAAACCGAGGTCGCGCACGACCTGGTTCAGTTTCACCAGGAGCGGCTCACCGGAGCTGGTATCCCCAAACAGGCCGAGTGCCGGAATCGGGTTGCCCGTCAGTTGCAGGGAGATGAAGACCGCTGGAATTGTGTAAGCGGTGATAAGAACGCAATACTGGGCGACCTGTGTATAGGTTACGCCTTTCATGCCGCCGAAGACGGCGTAGGCAAACACGACACAGGCGCCGATCAGAAGGCCCCAGAAAGCATCGATTTCTAGGAAACGTCCGAAAGCGATCCCGACACCCTGCATCTGGCCAATCACATAAGTGATTGAAGCGACCAGCAGGCAGATCACAGCGACCATGCGAGCGGTTTTTGAATAGAACCGGTCGCCGATAAACTCCGAGACGGTGAACTTGCCGAACTTGCGCAGGTATGGAGCAAGCAACAAGGCGAGCAACACATAGCCGCCTGTCCAGCCCATTAAATACGATGAATTGTCGTAGCCGGTGAATGCAATCAGGCCAGCCATCGAGATGAAGGACGCCGCAGACATCCAGTCGGCAGCGGTTGCCATCCCATTGGTGACCGGGTGAACGCCGCGACCGGCCGCGTAGAATTCGGATGTTGAGCCGGCTCGAGCCCATACCGCGATGCCGATGTAAAGCGCAAAGGACGCGCCGACGAACAGCAGGTTGAGAGTAAACTGGTCCATAGTGATTATTCCTCCTCCACGCCGTGCTGTTGATCGAGCTTGTTCATCCGCCAGGCGTAAAAAAAGATCAGAATCAGAAAGACCAGAATCGAGCCTTGCTGTGCGAACCAGAAGCCCAGGTCAGTTCCGCCGATCTTGATGCCGCTGATGAGCGGACGAAGGATGATTGCGAATCCGAATGAAACCAACGCCCAAATGAACAGGCAGGTCCCGATGAGTCGCAAATTGGATTGCCAATAAGCGTTTTGTGTTTCGTGTTGCTGAGACATGAAGTGAATAATCCCCTTTATGCATCTGTGCGGTTCATGCGGTTCCCGATCAAATCATTGACAACCGACGGGTCGGCCAATGTTGACGTGTCACCAAGGCTGCCAAAGTCGTCTTCCGCAATCTTGCGGAGGATGCGACGCATGATCTTGCCCGATCGAGTTTTGGGAAGGCCGGGCGCCCACTGGATTAGATCCGGTTTTGCTATGGGGCCGATCTCGGTCCGAACCCAGGCTTCGAGTTCCTTGCGCAACGCATCAGAAGGCTCTTCACCGCCCATCAACGTGACATAGGCGTAGATACCCTGGCCCTTGATGGCATGCGGGTAACCCACAACAGCCGATTCAGCGACCTTGGCGTGCGCAACAAGCGCGCTCTCGATTTCAGCTGTCCCCATGCGGTGACCGGATACGTTGATCACGTCGTCGACCCGACCTGTGACCCAATAATCGCCATCTTCGTCGCGGCGGCATCCATCACCTGAGAAGTAGTAGCCTTTGTAGTCGCTGAAGTAGGTTTTTTCGAAGCGCGCGTGATCGCCCCAAACGGTGCGCATCTGGCCTGGCCAACTGTCCTTCATGCAAAGAACGCCTTCAACGCCATTGCCTTCAATCTCAAGACCGCTTTGGGGGTCGAGAACGACCGGCTGGACGCCAAAGAATGGCGTCTGGGCAGCACCCGGTTTCAGCCTGGTTGCGCCGGGAAGCGGCGTCAGCATGTGACCGCCTGTTTCGGTCTGCCAGAAGGTATCAACGATGGGACATCTGCCTTTGCCGACAACGTCATGGTACCAGTTCCAGGCTTCGGGATTGATGGGTTCGCCAACCGACCCGAGGACACGCAGGTCGGAAAGGTCGTGCTTTTCGACCCATTCATTGCCAGCGCCCATCAGAGCGCGAATGGCGGTCGGAGCGGTGTAAAACTGATTGACCTTGTGCTTGGCGCAAACCTCCCAAAACCGTCCCGCATCGGGATAGGTGGGAACGCCTTCGAACATGATTGTCGTGGCGCCATTGGCCAGCGGACCGTAGACAATGTAACTGTGTCCCGTGACCCAGCCGACGTCAGCCGTGCACCAGAAAACGTCGCCGTCATGATAGTCAAAGACATATTCATGGGTCATGGAGGCATAGACGAGGTAGCCACCGGTCGTATGAACCACGCCTTTGGGCTGACCTGTCGAACCCGACGTATAGAGAATGAACAAGGGGTCTTCCGCGCCCATTTCCGCCGGTGCGCAATAGTCCTGCGCTTCCAGCGCCATTTCGTTGTAATCGTAGTCTCGGTCGGTCCAGGTGGTCTGGCCGCCGGTCCGCTTTACGACGAGACATTTGACGCTGTCCTTGCAGTGCAACAGCGCGGCATCGGCGTTTGATTTGAGCGGGGTTTCCCGGCCGCCGCGTGGCGCATAGTCCGCAGTAATAACCAGCTTTGCGTCACAGCCATTGATCCGCGCACCGAGCGCGTCGGGCGAAAACCCGGCAAAAACGATGGAATGAATGGCGCCTATTCTCGCGCACGCCAGCATCGCATACGCGGCCTCCGGGATCATCGGCAGATAGAGGACAACGCGATCACCCTTACGCACGCCGAGTTCTTCCAGGATATTGGCCATCCTGCAGACCGAAACGTGCAGTTGGCGGTAGGTGATATGCTTGGCCTCATTCTTTGCGGGGTCGTCGGGCTCCCAGATGATCGCGGTCTGATCGCCGCGTGTTTCCAGATGCCGATCGATGCAATTTGCCGCGACATTCAGAGTGCCGTTTTCGAACCATTTAATGTTCACATTGCCCGGCGCGAAGCTGGTGTTCTTGACGATGGAATAGGGCTTTATCCAGTCAACGCGCTTTCCGTGTTCGCCCCAGAAGCGAGCCGGATCGGAAACCGATGCCGCGTACATCGCCGCGTATTTTTCGGCGTCAATGTGCGCTCTGCTCATTGTTTCGGAATAGGGTGAATTGCCACTGACCATCGTCTTCTCCTCCCTTGGCAACGCGAGACATTGACAGCGCTGGGGCTGCGTAGACAATCTGCCGTCGCTCGGCGCGAAGTAGCCGATCCCTGCAACCAATGAAATTCAACATTGGTGTATTGAACTTTGGTGTTATGGGCGCACTGTTTTGTATCCGAGCGGCCTATTTCTCGGGGTTTGCTCGACCCAATTGAGTTGTTCCGTGGTTTACGGAGGCTGATTACCAATACTAAAGACTCAGGAACCGATCCTGGCGTGACGGCTTCGACGTGGTCGCAACGGTACAGTGGCCAGTGCTGGGCAACGACATGGCCGGCGTCGGTGTGCTGAGGGCAGGGGACTGCTGGATGCAACGACTTATGTGGGCTGACCGGAATTGCACCGATTGGCCTGACGGTTGTCGTTGGCGCCGGTCTACGACTCCCTGGTCCAGGGCGACAAGGGCGAGCAGAAGCTCATCTGATTGCGATGATCGAGCAAGGGCGCTCCGCTCACAGCAGGGCGCCCGCTACTCGATCATGTAGCCAAGTGCGCGATAGCCCGCGCGCCGTTTTGCTGCCATCCGAGCGAGAACCGGGACAGTCTGATCGACATAGTCTACGACCAGGACATCCCCTTTACCATCATGCTCGCGATGCAGCCGACCGACATACTGGGCCAGAGTTCCTTTCCAGGCGATCGGCATCGTCAGGAACAGCGTGTCGAGACGGGCGTCGTCGAAGCCTTCGCCAATGTAGCGGCCTGTCGCGAGAATCAGACGCTCATCATCATCCGAGACATTCAATGCCTTATCGGCCGCTTTGCGATCCTTCGCCGACATGCCACCACGCAGCACGGCGAGATTTTTCACGAAAGGGGAGAACCGCTGCTCAAGATAGTTGAGGTGGTCCTTTCGTTCGGTCAGCACGATGGGAGATCGTTTCGCCTCGAGCGATTTCAGCACATCATCGAAGATCAGGTCGTTCCGCCCACCGTCCTGCGCCAGAGCCGCATAGATCGCCGGCATTGACGGGCGCTCGGCCGATGCCAGAGGTGCCGGCAATTCAAACTTCGTCGAACGATCGAGCACGCGATGGCGGATGCCACGTTCGGCAGCTTGCACCCTTGAATCGACCCGATGGCGAACAGGGCCACACTGCATGAAGATGATAGGATGGTGTCCGTCTTTGCGGGCGACGGTTGCGGACAGACCGACGAAGTACCGCGCTTTCGACCGTCGGGCGACAAGCTCGAAGCTTGCCGCAGACAGATGGTGGCATTCATCGACGATCAGATGGCCGTAATCGGCGACAAGGTCCGTGATTTCACCCTTGCGGACAAGGCTCTGGATGAGTGCAACATCGATGACGCCCGTCGGCTTTCTTTTCCCACCACCGATAACGCCGATCTGCTTCGGGTCGATATTCAAGAAGGTTCGAAGGCGTTCTACCCATTGGTTCAGCAGTTCTCGTCGGTGGACAAGGATAAGCGTGTTTCGCGCGCGATTCGCAATGAGTGCCGCCGCGATAACCGTCTTGCCAAAGGCGGTTGTCGCGGCAAGCACACCGGTTTCATGGGTAACGAGAGCGTCGAACGCTTTCGATTGTGGCCGACGCAGTTCGCCCCGGAAGGACACGTCTGCGGGAAGTGCCGTACCGCTTTCGCGCAGATCGTCCACATCGGCAACTGCGCCATGGCTCTTGATGAGATCGATTGCTTCCTCGAGGCAGCCACGGGGCAAGGCGACATGCTGCGCATAAAGCTCGGCGCATGAGACGATCCGAGGCTTGCCGAATGTGGGCAGCCGCATGGCCTGGGGGCGATAGAATTCCGGGTTCTGGAAAGCCGCGAGGCGGATAAGTTGCGCGATCAGCGCTGGCGGCAGTCCTGTCCTGTCGATGTAAACCTGGTCGGCGATGACGATCCTGATGCTGCGTGGTATCGCGACTTCAATGCGCCGTGACGGACTGCGGCGTGATGGTAACATCTTCCACGGCTCGTCGGCGTGTTCATCATCCACCGGCATGCGGACGCCCAAGACGCGGCCCGACGACTCCGCCTCGTCCACGATCCTGTAGACCACGTCAGCCGACAATCTGGACAGTGACGACAGGTACGCCCACTGGTCGTTGTAAGGCCGCAAATCCTTGCCGATAAAAACGCTGTTGCCGACCTCGCGTGCCTTTCTCTGCAACGGCAAAGCGATCAGGTTACCGAAGCCGCCAAGGGGCACCGTGTCCTGGCTGGGAAAGAAGCGATCATAAGATGTGAATCCGATCTCGGGACGCGTCTCTATCGCTTCCGTGATCAGGGCGGAGCCCATCTGCCGCGCGGTCCTTGCCGGAACGGGTTCGGAGAAGAATATCCAGACATGCCCGCCATTGCCCGATCTCGATCGTTCCAGGGCGGCGGCGATTCCTTTCGCATGGCAGGTGCTGAGCAATGCCCTGGCGTCATCCGCCCAACTGTCCTTGTCGAAGTCGACGGCGAGGAACCAGCATGTTTCGTCCTGCAGCAAAGGGTAGACTCCAGCGACAAAGTCGCCCGAGCGGGCATCGCTGCCACGTAGGTGCTTTTCGATGATGTCATCGGATGGCGGGATGAAGGCTTGATGGGGGCATTCTCCGCATTTCACCTTCGGCTTACCGCAAATCCCCCTCGTCCACTCATTGGAGCAAAAAGGCGAGTATCCCGAACGTTCGGTCTTGCTGTTTTTCCATCGAACCGGAAAGACATCGGGACGCCCCCCGAACAGACTGCGGAACAATTCGATTTTCTCGGTCGAGGGCGAACTGTTGGTGACAGGGGCATCAGCAAAGGCTGTCTGCGCGGTGGCATGGTTATTGGACACCAACTTCTGCTCAAGTGTCTCAAGTTTACGCTCAAGCTCCGCGCGTTCAGCATCCAGATTGGCCATCCGCCGCCGAATGTGCGCGATTTCCTCCGAAACATCATTCTCTTCCGCCACAATCGCAACTCGTGCATCGAGGTTTGTTCCACGATTCAACATAGAACAACGACAGCCCGACCTTAAGGCCAGACATGTGGGCATGCAGTTGTTCAATGAGTGAGATAGTGCAGAGTAGAATCCGCCGAAACTCGTAGATAACCAACCCTCAAAACCTAGAACTCTGCATAATCCCGTTCTCAGCATAATCGGCGTTGGACTAACCCGCTCCGCCACGCCGGAGCGGCAAGGACGTCACGTATTCAGTAGGTGCCCCAACTGCGTGAGGATGGGCGCGACTATCTCAGCGTCCAACTCGACGCCCCGAGTTTCCCCGAGCCCATCCGCGCGGCCCTTTTCGAAGAGGGCGAAGCGGCGTTTTTGGTCTGGAACCGCCGGGAGGGGTAGGATTCTTCTTGTCGGATACTTTGTTTCTGGTGTAACAATGTGTCGGAAGTTACAAGCAACTACCGACACATTGTTACATGGAAGAGCCCCTCCAATCCACTCAGCGCGATCTTGCCGTAAGCCTCATCGAACGGTACGGCATCATGCGCCTATCAGACCTCAAGGACCACGGGGTAAATCCGGCCACCCTCGCGCGTCTAGTGGAACAGGGCGTTCTCCATCGCCCCTCGCGCGGACTATACGAGCTTGTCGGCGCGGATATTGAACTTTTCCATTCGTTCGCGGAAGGCGCCAAACGCGTTCCCAAAGGCATTATCTGCCTTGTTTCAGCGCTCCAATTTCACGAAATCACGCTCCAGCTTCCGCTCAGCGTCTGGATCGCTATAGGCTCCAAAGACCGCAAGCCCGCACTCGACTATCCGCCGGTCCGGATTGTCCGTTTTGGCGGGAAGGCGCTTGCACTCGGCGTTGAAACGCACAAAATCGATTCCGTGCCGGTGCGGATCTTCGATCCCGCGAAATCCATCGTTGATTGCTTCCGGTTCCGAAATACCGTCGGCCTTGACGTGGCGCTTGAAGCGCTGCGCATGGGCTGGCGCTCTCGCAAGGCAAAGCCCGACGACATTGCCCGTTACGCGAAGGCGCTGCGCATCTGGAGCGTCGTGCGGCCCTATCTCGAAAGCGTCGTCGCGGATGAAGGATAAGCCCGCCAATACTCCGGCATCGATCCTCGCCAAGCTTCGGAACGTGGCGCGGGAGAAAAACACGGACTATCAACTCATTTTGCGCCACTACGCCATCGAGCGGCTGCTGCATCGGATCAGCATTTCTCCTTATCGAGACCGGTTCGTTTTGAAAGGCGCCATGTTGTTTACGGCTTGGCTCAAAGACCCCTTTCGTTCGACGCAGGATCTTGATCTTCTCGGATATGGCGATTGTGCCACAGCGCCGATCGAAGAGACGTTTCGTGCGATCTGTAAAACAGCGGCGGGGGATAAAGACGGATTGGTGTTCGACGCAGAAAGCCTGAGCGCGGAGCCGATCCGTGAGGATCAGCAATATGGCGGCGTTCGCGCGAAGACGGTAGCATTCCTCGGCAAGACAAGAATACCTGTACGGATCGATATCGGCTTTGGCGACGTGATCACGCCCGCGGCGCAGGAATTGGAATTCCCGCCGCTGCTTTCATCCAAGGGGCCGCAACTGAAAGCCTATCCTAAGGAAACCGTCGTCGCCGAGAAGCTTCAGGCGATCGCCGCGCTTGGCCGTGCAAACAGCCGGATGAAGGATTTTTACGATCTGCTTGTGCTGTCGCGTTTGTTCGCCTTTGAAGGCAGGGTCCTCGCTGCTGCGATTCAGGCGACATTCGATCGGCGCGGAACGATTATTCCCACAACGCCGCCTGACGGTCTCTCCCAGGAATTCGCAGGAGACCAATCTAAACAACGCCAATGGGCGGCATTCCTCCTGCGCGAGTCGTTGCTTGTCGCGGCGCCGAATCTCGGCGAGACTGTTGGCGAGATCGCTGCTTTCGCGCTGCCGCCGATCGAGGCAGCGGCGACGGGCGACGAATTCGATTTCAGATGGGCCGATGGCGGACCGTGGGCACCCTCCACCGATTAGTGCATTTCTGACTCTGTTCCATTCGCATGAGCGGCAGCGCAACGTCGCCTGAGTTGAGCTCGCGAAGCAGTTTTTAGAGAGTCAGGTACGACGGACCTCCTTGAGCGGGATGACGGCGGCGCCCATTGTATTATGTCAAGAGCAGGAAAAATGGTGTTGGGTGACATCGGACGTCACACTTTGAAAAACGGTATGAAATGAGTCATATATCACGTTTGTCGGCAATATCAGTCTGTCCAATCTCGGCGTGATCTAGAATTATGTAAATGGTTGAAAAATATAGCAAATTCTCCGTGGCGCCAATGATGGACTGGACGGACCGGCATTGCCGGTTTCTGCACCGGCAGCTGACGCGTCGCGCGCTGCTCTATACCGAGATGGTGGTGGCGGACGCCGTGATTCATGGCGACCGGCAGCGGCTGATCGGCTTCGACGGGGCTGAGCATCCCGTGGCCCTGCAACTGGGCGGCAGTGAACCGGACAAGCTCGCCGAAGCGGCGCGCGTTGCTGCGCAATTCGGCTATGACGAGATCAACCTGAATGTCGGCTGCCCATCAGACCGGGTGAAATCCGGGCGCTTCGGGGCCTGCCTGATGCGCGAACCGGGTCTGGTCGCCGCCTGCGTGCGGGCGATGAAGGCGGCGGTCGACGTGCCCGTCACCGTCAAGTGCCGGCTCGGCGTCGACGAACAGGATACCGAAACGGCACTCGATGCGATGGCTGATGCGGTTTTCGACAATGGCTGCGACGGGCTGTGGGTGCATGCCCGCAAGGCGTGGCTGCAGGGGCTGAGCCCCAAGGAGAACCGCGACATTCCACCACTCGACTATGATCGTGTCATCCGGCTCAAGGCGCGGCTGCCCGAGCGCTTTATCGGCATCAATGGCGGCATCCAGACGCTGGATCAGGCCGCTGCCTTAAGCGCCGCGACGGACGGTGTCATGCTCGGTCGGGTCGCCTACCAGAATCCGGGGCTGCTCGCCGATGTCGACCGGCGGTTTTGCGGCGACACCGCGGCGCCGGTCGACTGGGCACGCCTGTGCGCGGTGATGATGGACTATGCGCAACGGCACATCGCAGAGGGCGGTCGGCTGATCCATGTCACGCGGCACATGGTCGGGCTCTTCCACGGCTATCCGGGCGCCCGGCGGTTCCGGCAGATCCTGTCAAGCGGCGCAGCGAAGAGGGGCGCCGGGCCGGAGTTGATCGCCGAGGCTTTCGACGCCGTGCGGACCGAGGATGCCCTCGTGGCCTGACTCCATCCGCCGGGCCGTCAAGAACATGTGATTTGATCCGATCATCAAAAGTGCAAGTTTGTGAAGACCGTACAGACGTTTGTGCGGCTATGACGATCGGACCCGCGATGGACAGCACACCTCTCACATTCGATCTCGACGCAGCCCTGTCGCAGCTTCCTGAAGACGCACTCGAACGCCTGGCGGACGCCGGTGAGGCGGTCAGAGAGAACATCCGCTTGCTAAAAAAATCCGGGCAGAATCCCGTCGGCCAGTGTCTGGCGCATCAGGGCACCTTCTACGAGGAGGAGCACTACCCGCAGGGCGATGTGTATGATGCCGAGTCCCATTCGCAGTACTACTACCACGCGCACCGGCCGGAGAGCGGCGAGCACGGGCATTTTCATACCTTCCTGAGGGCCAAGGGCATGCGCCGTTCGATGAAGCCGGCGCCCTATTCCGGGGATGGCAAACGTCCCACGGGAAAGGATGCCCTGTCCCATATCGTGGCGTTCTCCATGGACCGTCCCGGCATGCCGATCGGCCTGTTCACCACCAACCGGTGGGTCACCGGCGAAACCTTCTACGCCGCTGGCGACGTCATCGACATGATCGATCGGTTCAGTGTCGAACAAAGCTACCCGTGCCTGGCCACGAACCGCACCGTGACCGGGCTGATGCGGCTGTTCAAACCGCAGATCGTCGCACTGCTCGAGCAGCGCGACCTGACCCTGCAGGCCTGGCGGACCCAGCACCCCGACCGTGATATCTATGAGGATCGGGAACTGGAGATCACCTCGATCGTCGACATCAACATCGACCGCCAGATCAACGCTATCAAGAAGGCGCGGCGCAAGGCCGCCCGGTCCGGCTGAATCTGCCGCCGGGCGCGTTCGGCTTACGCGCCATCGCTGTTCCCATGTCGCGGCTTTGCGGGCGGTGTGTCCTGCTTCTGCATCTGCCGGGCTGCCAGAATGCGGCGGTCACGCCATGCCTGGGCCTTCGGGATCGTTTCGACGGGCTGCTTTCGCGACAGCTCGGCGTGGATCGATTCGATCATCGCCATGTCCCAATCGTAATTCGTCCGGGCGTCCTTGCCGATTGCCTTCATCATGGGTCCGAGCTGCTCGACAAAGCCACGCAGGCCGTCGCGGGCGTTGAGGTGGGCGGTCATGAACGGACCGATCGACGCCCAGCGCAGGGCGAGACCACTGGTCATGACGCGGTCCACGTCCTCGGCCGAGCAATATCCCTCGCCAACGAGGTGCATGGCTTCAGCCACCAGGGTGTATTGCAGGCGGTTGAGGATGAAGCCGTCGATCTCGCGATTGACGGTGATCGGTTCCATCCCGGCGTCGATAAGGAACGCGCGAGCCTTTTCCACCGTTTCCGGCGCGGTCCGCCCGGTCGCGCACAGTTCGACCAGCGGAATGTGGGACGGCGGGTTGACGGGATGGGCGACGAGCGCCCGCTCGGGGGAGGGGATGTGGCAGAGAAATCCGGAGCCGGGCAGCGCCGAGGTCGATGACATGAGCAGACAATCCGCGGACACATGCCGGCCGATCTCGTCGAAAACCGTGCGCTTGGTTCCGATGTCCTCCCGCACGCTCTCCTGGACGACGTCCGCCTCCCTGACAGCCTCCTCGAGCGATCCACTGGAACGGATGCGGGCCAGGATGTCCCGCGGCGTTTCACCGGTGGGCATGGCATCATGCAGCTGATCCAACGTGGCTTCAATACGCGGCCAGGCAATCTCCGCAACCGTCGCGGGATCCGTATCGAACAGCGTTACGCCGTGCCCTGCGCGGGCGAATACAGCGGCCCATGCGCTGCCGACCGTGCCGACGCCGATGCAGGCGATCTGCGTCATGATCAGTCCTTCTCCTCCGTTTCCCGGGACCACTTCGCCTCGAACTCCCAGACGGCAGGGAAACCGATCAGCCGGTTGAACTCCGAGAAATCAAACAGGTCGACCTTTTCGGAGTCCGATGTGCCTTCCGTCTTCAGGACCCGCAGGGCATTGTCGACTGCCGCCGCCGCGGCCAGGCCGGTGGTGGCCGGGAAGATGGCCAGCGCGTAGCCCATCTCGGCCAGTTCCGTGGCGGAGTGTATCGGGGTCGTGCCGCCGTCCGACATATTGGCCATCATCGGTGCGGGAATGCGTTCGCAGGCGCGACGCATCTCCTCTTCGCTTTCCAGCGCCTCGACAAAAACGATGTCGGCGCCGGCGTCGCGATAGGCCTGCCCGCGCTCGATCGCCTTGTCGAAACCCTCAGCCTGGCGTGCATCGGTTCGCGCAATGATCAGCGTTTCGGACTTGTTGTCGCGTGCCTCGCAGGCAACCCTGATCCTGTCGACCATCGTTTCTCTGGTCACCACCCGCCGGTTCGGCGTGTGGCCGCATTTTTTCGGGAATTCCTGGTCCTCGATCTGAATTGCCACGACCCCGGCGCGTTCATAGCCGCGTACGGTGCGGTCAATGTTCAGAAGCCCGCCATATCCGGTATCGGCGTCGGCGATGACGCTGGCATCCGCCGTGCGGCAAAGCGTTTCCAACCGCGCCAGCATCTCCGAATAGGTCGCGATGCCGGCATCGGGCATGCCGTATGCGGAGGCGATGCTCCAGTAACCGGTGGAGTAGACGAAATCGAACCCGACCCGGTTGCTCATGAGCGCCGCGATCATGTCATGAATGCCGGGTGCGACGACGATCTCGCCACTTTCGAGTGCGGCGCGGAGGCTCGGTTTGCTCATGGATCTCTTTCCGGGTTTGGTTCTGATCGGTTCACATCCTCGCTCGGCAGGCTGTCGAAGCGTTCGGGGGTAATCGTCAGCCAGGGTGCTTCGTATGAGCGCCTGGTTTCGAACGCCGCGATCGCCTCGGCATCGTCGGCGAGGATCATGCCGATCTCGTCGAGTCCCATCAGCAGCGAGCGCTTGTGGTGCGGTTCGATGTCGAAGGGGATCGTCGTCCCGTCGGTCAGCTCGATACGCTGCCGCTCGAGATCGACGACTTTCGGTTCAGCTTTCTTGGCCGCCTGTTCGACGGCCTCGATGTCATCGTTTTGCAGGCGTATCGGAAGCAGGCCGTTTTTGAGGCAGTTGGCATGGAATATCTCGCCGAAGCTCCTGGCGATGATGCAGCGGATGCCAAGGTCCGACAATGCCCAAACCGCCTGTTCGCGGCTCGATCCGGTGCCGAAATGCTCCCCGGCGACGAGGATTTCGGCACGGTCATAGGGTGGCGTGTCGAGGACGAAAGGCGTGTTTCCCTGGCGCCATTCGTTGAAAGCGTACCGGCCGAGCCCCTCGCGTTCCAGCAGAAGCAGGAAGCGTGCCGGGAAGATAACATCCGTATCGATGGCGTTTTCCAGGAGGGGCGCAGCGACACTGTGAAGCCTGTTCAGCGTTTTCATGGTGTTACAGGTATTCCCGTACGTCGACGATGTGACCGGCGATCGCGGCCGCCGCGGCCATCGGCGGGCTCATCAGGTGGGTCCGGCCGCCCTTGCCCTGGCGGCCCTCGAAATTGCGGTTCGATGTCGAGGCGCAACGCTCACCTTCGGCTAGCCTGTCCTCGTTCATGCCGACGCACATGGAGCACCCCGAATCGCGCCATTCGAAGCCGGCCGAAAGGAAGATCTCATGCAGACCCTCTTCTTCGGCCCGCGCCTTCACCGAAGCGGAGCCCGGTACCACGATTGCGCTGACGCCGTCGGCAACCTTCCTGTCGCGGAGGACCTTTGCGGCCACCCGCAGATCCTCGATACGGCCGTTGGTGCAGGATCCGATGAAAACCCGTTCGACAGCGATGTCTCGCAGCGCCGTTCCTGGTTTCAATGCCATATAGTCGAGGCTTTTCTGCATTCTTTCCCGGTTGTTCCGGTCCGTTTCCCGGGCGGGATCCGGGACAAAGCCGGTAATGGGTGACGTCTGTTCCGGCGTGGTGCCCCAGGACACCTGCGGTGCGAGCGATCCGGTTTCAAAGGCGACCTCGCGGTCGAAGACGGCATCCGGGTCGCTGTTCAGGGTCGACCAGTCGGCGACCGCCGCAGCCCAGGCCGGGCCGGCCGGCGCCAGCGGGCGTTCTTTGAGATAGGCGACCGTCTTGTCGTCCGGGGCGATCATGCCGACGCGGCTGCCCGCCTCGATCGACATGTTGCACAGTGTCATGCGCGCTTCCATGGACAGGTCGCGCACGGTCGATCCGGCGAATTCGAGTGCATAGCCGACACCACCGCCAGTGCCGATCTCCGCGATCAGCGCAAGGATCACATCCTTGACCGTCACGCCGCTGGCAAGCCCGCCGTCCAGCCTGACACGCATGGTCTTCTGGCGACGTTGCCGAAGGGTCTGTGTGGCGAACACGCTGGTGCATTCGCTCGCTCCGATGCCAAAGGCGATGCAGCCGAAGGCGCCATGGGTGCAGGTGTGGCTGTCGCCACAGACCAGAACCGTACCGGGCAGGGTGAAGCCGAGTTCCGGGCCGATCACATGCACGATGCCGTGGCGCGAGCCGTCCATGGGAATGTAGGGAATACCATGATGTGCCGCGTTCTTGCGCAGCCGTTCGACCTGTTTGCGGGCGAGTTCATCGGAGAAGCTGCCGCCCTGTCGAACCGTCGGGACGGCATGGTCGGCCACGGCGATGTGGGCGTCCGGGCGGCGGACCTTGCGCCCCGCCTTGTCCATAGCCGCGAAGGCCTGGGGACTGGAGACTTCCTGAACGAGATGCCGGTCCACATAGAGCAGCGTGTCACCGTTTCCGAAGTCGGTCACCACGTGCCGGTCCCAGATCTTGTCGTAAAGGGTCCGAGCCGCCATTGATGGTGTTTCTCCTTTTTTTTCCAAAAGGTTGCCGTCCTTCCGGATGGCCTTTGTCCGGAAGGTCCATGCGAGAATTCGCTTGATTTCGCCGCGACCATACTATTTCATGAATACGCATTCAAGAGCAAGGTCACCGTCTGGGGATCGATGGAAATACAATCAGTTTGGAGACTGCTATGAGGCTGGGAGTCGATGTGGGCGGGACGTTCACGGACCTTCTTCTTCAGGATGACGCAGCGAAAAAGACCTACCGGGCAAAAACCCCTTCGACGCCGCAGGACCAGTCGATCGGTGTCTCGGAGGGCGTTCGTCTCATTTGCGAAAAGGCTGGCGTTCAGCCTGCCGATATCTCGCTCGTCCTGCACGGAACGACGGTGGCCACGAACGCCGTGCTCGAAGGCAAGGGCGCTCGCGTCGGCCTCTTGGTAACGGAGGGATTCGAGCACACTTTGCACCTGGCAAAGTCCTGGACCCCGGGCCCGCTGTTTGGCTGGATCGTCATGGACAAGCCGGATCCGCTCGCACGGCTGAAGGACACACGCGGCATTGCCGAGCGCATCGACGCGCGCGGCAACGTGGTTCGCGCACTGGACGAGGCGCAGGCCATCGAGCGGATCGACGACGTCTGCGGTTCCGGTATCGAGGCGCTGACGATCTCCCTGATGCATTCCTACGCCAATCCGGCGCATGAACGGCGTCTTCGCGACATCGTGCTGGAGCGCTTTCCCGAGATGCATGTGTCCCTGTCCTCCGACATCCTGCCGGAGTTTCGCGAGTATGACCGGGCCATCACCACGGTGATGAACGACTATGTGCGTCCGATCATGACCCGCTACCTGTCGCGCATCGAACAGCGTCTGGAACAGGGCGGGGTCAGCAGCAAGCTGCACATCGTTCGCTCGGATGGCGGGTTGATGAGCGCCGAAGCGGCCGCGCAGCGCCCGGTGCACACGGTCTTGTCCGGCCCGGCCGGCGGTGTCACGGCCACCGCGATGGTCGCGCGCCGCACCGGTCTGAGCAAGCTTCTGGCCTTCGATATGGGCGGCACCTCGACGGATGTTTCCGTGATCATCGACGGTGAGCCGACGATCTCCCGGTCCACCGATGTCGGGTATTTCCCGGCCAAGGTGCCGACGCTCGACGTGCGCAGCGTCGGCGCCGGCGGCGGATCGATCGCCGAAGTCTCCGAACTGACGAACTCGCTGCGCGTCGGTCCGCGCAGCGCCGGAGCCATGCCGGGACCGGTTGCCTATGGGCGCGGCGGCACCGAACCGACCGTCTCGGACGCCAATGTCGTGCTCGGTTACCTGCCGCCGCGGCTGCTCGGAGGCGACATGAGTCTCGATGTCGAGGGAGCCAGGGATTCGGTTTCCGCCATCGGCCAGGCGATCGGCCTTGCGACCGAAGCGGCCGCGCAGGGTATTCTCAATATCGCCAACGAAGTGATGCTCGGAGCACTGCGGGTCATCACCGTTCAGCGCGGCCTGGATCCACGCGATTTCGGCATCGTCGCCTTCGGCGGTGCCGGGCCGCTGCATGCGAACGCCCTGGCCACTCTGCTCGGCTGTTATCCGGTCGTCGTGCCGCACAATCCGGGCGTTCTGTCGGCGCTCGGCTTCCTGGAGGCCGAGTTTAAGAACGAGTTCGTGCAAACGCTGATCGGATCGATCGCCGGCATCGACGATGCGCGTGTCTTCGAACAATTGTCCGAACTCGACCGCAAGGCGGTCGCGTGGCTCAATGAGCAGGAGGTGGCCGAAGCCGATCGCGGCGTCGCTTACTCCCTGGATCTGCGTTATGAGCAGCAGGGCTTCGAGGTGACCATTCAGGTGCCCGAACAATCGGTGCGCACCGCAACCGGCCTCGATAAAGCGCTTGCCGATTTCCACGAAACGCACGAACGGCTCTACGGCGTGCGGTTCGATCTCCCAATCGAACTCGTCGCCCTGCGCGTCATCGCCACCGGTGCCACTCCCCAGGTCGAAGACGCTCCGCCGGCGGAAGGGACCGTCAACGTGGAGCAGGCGATCATCGAGACCCTGCCGGCCTATTTCCAGGATCGGTGGATCGACACGCCGCATGTGGACCGGGAAAAACTCGCGGTGGGTGCGCGCGTCGAGGGACCGGCCATCATCAGACAATACGACACCACGACTGTGCTGTTGCCCGATCACTTTGCCGAAGTTGACGAACTCGGCAACCTGATGATCTGGCCGACGGGAAAGGGAGATAGACCATGACGAAACAGGTGGATCCCATCACGCTCGATCTGATCGAGAACGCGCTGCTCAACGCCCGTTTCGAGATGGACAGCGTTGTCGTTCGCGTCGCGCTTTCGCCGGTGATCCGGGAGCAGCACGACGAGTTCCCGATGATTTGCAATCCGGACGGACAGATGGTTGTCGGCCAGTTCGGGTCCTACATTCCGGCAATCGTCGAAAGCTATCGGGACGACATCCACGAGGGCGACATCTTCGTCTGGAACGACCCCTATTCCTGCAAGGGCTCCATCTCGCACGTCAATGACTGGTGCGTCATGATGCCGATTTTCCACCAGGGCGTGCATGTCGGCTTCTCGTCGATTTTCGGCCACATGGTCGATGTCGGCGGCAAAGTACCGGGCTCGATGCCGGCCGATGCCACGTCGATCTGGGAGGAGGGGCTGCGGGTCCCGCCGGTCAAGATCTACGAAAAGGGCGACCTCAACGAGGGGGTGTTGCGCATCATGCTCAACAACTCCCGCACACCGGACATGAACAGAGCGGATCTGATGGCGCTCGTTGCCGGCTGCCGCACTGCGGCCAAGCGGGTGTGCGAGGTCTGCGACCGGTTCGGCCGCGATACCTACCTCACCGCGTGCGACCTGCTGATGGACCGCACGCGTGAGGCCATGCGGGTCCTGATCACCAACTACATCCCCGAGGACCCGGTGACGTTCACCGACTATGTGGACGACGACGGCGTCGGCAACGGTCCGTTCAAGGTGCATCTGTCGATATATCGCCGCGGCGACGTCGCGGTGATCGACTGGACCGGCACTGACGATCAGGCCGAGGGGCCGATCAACTTCCATATCCACGAAGGGCTCTGCAAGCTGTTCTTCGGGGTCTACATGATCATGGCGTTCGACCCGAAGATCATGTTCAACGAAGGATTCTACGATCTCTTCGAGATCATCCTGCCGGAAGGAAGCCTGTTGAATCCGCGGTTCCCGGCCGCGCTCTCCAACCGCCTGAACACTCACACACGCTTCTTCGACTGCCAGGCCGGGGCGCTGGGCCAACGCGCGCCGCATCTGTCGATGGCCGCCGGGTACGGCACCAGCCCGCATTTCATCTTCACCGGCCAGGACAAGGACGGCAAATATTTCCAGCTCATGGAACTGCTGTTCGGCGGGGTTCCCGGACGTCCCCGCGGTGACGGCTTCGACGGGCACGCCTGGTGGCCGCTGTTCAGTGCGACGCCGATCGAATACATCGAGAACTACTACCCGGTGCTCGTCGAGAGCTATCGCCCGGTGCTCGACGCCGGCGGCGCGGGCCTGCATCGCGGCGGTGCCGGAATCGAAAAGGTCTATCGGGTGCTGGAGGCCGGATCCGTCTCCATCCACGACGACCGGGAGGTCGTACCGCCCTGGGGCATCAATGGCGGCCTGCACGGCGGCACTTCGAGCAAATGGCTGCTGCGCGCAGGCGCGGACGAGCCGGAGCGCATCGCATCCAAGCTCGACAATCTGCATGTGGAGCCGGGCGATCGCATCATCTTCATCACCGCCGGTTCGGGTGGTTGGGGCGATCCGCTGGAGCGTCCCGTGGAAAAGGTACTGGACGATGTCGCCAACCAGCTCGTGTCGCGGGAGAAGGCGGAGCGGGACTATGGCGTCATCATCTCCGATGACATGGCCATCGATGCCGCTGCAACCGCCAACCGGCGCGAAACCATGAAGAAGGCGCGGGGTGAGCCGTCACCGTTCGACTTCGGCTTCATACCGGGCGTGCACGATGAGGCGGCCGAGTAGGCGGCGAGCCCGGTCAATAGAGCAAGTTGCGGCCAGAATGAATCATTTGATGGTGGAAAATCGGTCCACTCGGCAAGGCGCGTCGCGCAGCGCGATGTGGTGCATCGGGCAAGCGGCGCAACGGTGAGCGCGTCCCGCAAATTCGTCCAGTGGACGAATTTAGCGCGAACGATGGGCCGATTGTCCGTCACCCAAGAGAGGTTTATCGTGTTGAAAACAGACGGTGAATGGGCCGGGCGATTTTGCCCCCTGGCGTCGTTGGCTTGCACTTGTGGTGGGGAGGCACCACGGCGTACAACCCTCCTAGCCAGCGACCAAAATCGCCGCGGTCAAATGCTTCATTCCGGCCGCAACTTGCTCTAGGCCTGCCGTTCCATGCCGGGAACGGTTCGGCCCGGGATGAGGTCCCCCGGGATGACGCGTTTTTCTCCGCCCTCGATCTTGCGCACATCGGGGCTGACCTTCAGGAGTTCGAGCGTTTCGGAGACCATTCTCTCGATCGGCTGTCGCACGGTCGTGAGCCGGTAGGGAGCCCTCTGGCCCTCGCGGATGCCATCGAAGCCGGCGAGCATGATATCGTCGGGAATTCTCAACCCGTTCACCTCGCGCAGGGCGTCGGCACAGCCGATGGCCATGATGTCGTTGACCGCGAAAATGGCGTCCGGATATTGCGGTGAAGGCCCGCCAAAACGGCGGATCATGGCATTGCGCGCGCCGGAATAGCTCGATCCGCCTTCAATCTCCTCGATCGTACATCCGCCGAGCGTTTCGAGCGCCGACCGAAAGCCGGATACGCGGTCGCCGCTCGTGGAGCCGCGCAGGTCTCCGAGAACGATCAGGATACGGCGCGCGCCCGCCGCGTGCACGAGGCGCCCGAGAGCGGCACTGCCCTCGATGTTGTCACACTGCACGCTGGCCAGCTCCGAGCCCGAGACGCGCCGGTTGAACATGACGATCGGAATCCCGAGGCCCTCGCTCATGCGAATCAGATCGGATGACATCTGTGCCGACGTGACGACGATACCGTCGACGGGATAGCGCAGTGCCTGCATCATGACATCATCGCAGTCGTGTCCCTCCTGCACCGAAAAGGCGAGCACCTGGCGCCCCATGCGCTGGAAGCTTTCGACGAAGACCTGCAGGCTTTCCGAATAGAACGGATTGTTCAGGTTGCCGCTGATCACCGCGACCATGTTGCTCTTGTTGGACGACAGGTTCGAAGCAAAAACGTTAGGAACGTAATTGAGCTCCTTCGCTGCCGCCAGAACGCGGTCGCGCTTGTCCTTGGTGATGCTGGCTCCCGGGGTGAAGGCGCGTGACACGGACGGCTGCGAGACGCCAGCGCGTCTTGCGACATCGAAGGAAGTGACCCTGGTGCTCTTCTGTTTCATCGCCGCAACCGGTTTCCCCTGGCGTTGAGATTCGCCTTTTAGTTCATAATCTTGATCGATGTCCAAGGATTTCGTGACGGCAAGCGCGATCGGTATCTGAGCCTGCTCGAGAATGAATGGGAATTCATGCGGTGCCCGGAATTCCGTCTGTGATGATTGACATACGAGCATATAAAAGGAAATATATGAATGCGTATTCAAACATGCAAACGAAGTGCTCGGTCATACGCGCCGCAAAGAGGGAAACCTGGAGGAATTCATGAGGCATAAAGGAACAATCAAAGGGCTCGTCTCGGCGCTGGCGCTGGTCGCGGCCACCGCTGCGGCCAATGCGCAGAGCGCCGAAGATGGCATCAACCGCGCCAAGGAACGCCTGGCGGTCTATACTCAAAAGCCGGTGTTCACCGCACCCGGTGATCCGTTCGACATGAAAGCCTGCGCGGCGGACAAGAAGATGCTGGCCATCCCGAACAACAGCGCCAATCCCTTCCTCAAGGGCATTATCGACCGGATGAAAGCGGTCGGCGAGGATATCGGCCTCGAGGTCGTCGAGTGGGAAAACCAGGGACAGCCGAGCCAGTGGGTGCAGGGCTTCGACTTTGCCATTCGCGATGGCTTCGACGTCATCAACCTAATATCCGGCATTTCGCCTGACACGGTGGAGCCGCAAATCACGGCCGCGAACGAGGCCGGGGTTAAGGTGACCACATCGCATTTCTACGATCCGTCCGACGAAACCAATCCTCTCCTGTCTTCCACGTTGCCCGTCGGCTTCAACGAAATCGGCAAGATCCTCGCCAACTGGGTCACGGTCAACACCGACGGCAAAGGCAAGATCGCGATGGTCGTGTCGCGCGAAGTACCGCCGACCATCCCGCTGGTCGACGGCTTCACGTCGGAACTTGCGGAAAACTGCCCCGGGTGTGAGATCGTCCAGGAAATCAATGTCGGGGTCGCCGAATGGGGCACCAAGATCCAGTCTTCCGTGCAGTCTACCGTCCAGGCCAATCCGGACATCGATGTGATCGTCCCGATCTACGATTCCATGTCGCAGTTCGTCGTGCCGGCGCTTCGCCTCACCGGAAAACTGGGCCAGATCAAGGTCGCGACCTTCAACGGGACGCCGTTTGTCCTTGACTACATCCAGCAGGGTGCGGTGGATATGGATATCGGCGAGAGCCTTGATTGGATCGCCTACGCGACCGTCGATGCCAATATGCGGGACGTGTGCGGTTTGGCGGTTCCGGAGAAACTCAACGTGCCGTTCTACATATTCGACAAGGACAATGTGGCCGATGCGGGCACGCCGGCGCAGTTCGATACCGGCTACGGCGATGCCTATATTACCGGCTTCCGTGAACTCTGGGGCATGAACTGACCGTTCATGGGGACTGTGGAGGACAGGTCGCAAAGCGACGAAGGGGTGCCTCAAGGGGCGCCCCCGACCCTGGAGATGCAGCACATCTCCAAAACGTTCAGGGCGACCCGTGCCCTCGACAACGTCTCCTTCACGGTCCATCCGGGTGAAATACACGGTCTGTTGGGCAGCAACGGATCGGGCAAGTCCACACTCATCAAGATACTGGCCGGTTTCCACACACCGGATCCGGGGGGCGTCATGCGCTTCAATGGACATCCGGTGGCGCTGCCGCTGGATGCCTCCGATTTTCGCCGGCTGGGAATGAGTTTCGTCCACCAGAACCTGGGCCTGCTTCCGTCTCTGACCGTGCTGGAGAACCTGCGCCTGATGCAGGTCGCCCTGGGATCGCGTCGACATATCAATTGGCGCCAGGAGCGCGCGGCCGCGCAGGAGACGCTGGACCGGTACGAAATCGAGGTCGAGCAATGGCGCCGGATCGACGAACTGAGCGCCGTCAATCGCGCGCTGATCGCGATTGCGCGGGCATTTGAGGAGATTCGCGTGGAGTGCGAACACACCGGTCAGCCCGGTCTGGTGCTGCTCGACGAGCCGACGCCGTTCCTGCCGAAGGAGGGTGTCGACAGGCTGTTTCGGTTGATGCGCCGCATCGCAGACCATGGTTCCAGCGTCACTTTCATCTCTCATGACATCGATGAGGTGATGGACATCACCGACAGGGTGACCATCCTGCGCGACGGCAGGGTCTCCGCCGAGCTCAAGACCAGTGAAGCGACCCGCGACATGATGATCGAAAAGATCATCGGCCGCACGCTTGCGCGAATGGTCACCGCCCCGCACGACACCAAGTCGTTCGAGCCCTTCGCCACCATCGAGAACCTGCAGGGCAAGGGGATCTCATCGTGTAACTTCTCGGTCGGAAAAGGCGAGGTTGTCGGCCTGACCGGTCTGATCGGTTCGGGTTATGACCGCATACCCTACTTCCTGTTTGGAGCGACCCCGGCGCGATCGGGCCGTTTGAAGCTGGCTGGCGGTGAGGACCTGTCCTTGCCGGAAATGACACCGGCCCGGTCGATCGCGGAGGATTTCGCTCTGCTGCCGGGCGACCGCCAGACGCAGAGCGGTGTGGGAGCGATGACGATCTTCGAAAACATGCTGCTGCCGGATATCGATCGCTATTTCCGGCGCGGCGTACTGCGCAATGGGGCGATGCGGCGCGAAGCGCGCAGGCTTGGCGAAGCCTTCGAGGTCCGCCCCAATGATCCGGACCTGAACCTCGCCGCGCTGTCGGGAGGCAATGCCCAGAAGGTGCTGATTGCCCGATGGCTCAAACGCGAGCCGCGTTTGCTGCTCCTCGATGAGCCGACACAGGGAGTCGACGTCGGGACGCGTGCCAATATCTTCCAGGCCATTCACGAGGCGGCGAAACGTGGCATGTCCGTCGTCTGTGCCAGTTCCGACGCGGAACAATTGGCGGGCCTGTGCGACCGTGTCCTGGTTTTCGCCCGCGGTCGCATCGTCAACGAGTTGAAGGGACCGGAAGTCGACAAGGATCACATAGCAGAGGCATGCTATTCCTCGCTGGACACTGGCCTCGAACACTGAAACAGGCGAAAAGAAGTCGATGACCGCTCCAGGCGAAACCATAACCGCAGGCCCCAAGAGGACAATGAACCTGTCACGCACCTTTGAGCGCTACGCGCTGCTGCTGGTCTGGCTCCTGCTCATTGTCGGCTTCAGCATCGCGATGCCGGATTCCTTTATGCGGTGGGGCAATTTCTCCATCCTGTTCGCGTCCTACGCCCCGGCGGTCATGCTCGCACTGGCCATCATCATTCCGCTGACGTCCGGCGACTATGATCTGGCGGTGGGCGCGACGATGACACTGTCCTCCTGCCTCATTGCCGTGCTGAACGCCTGGCATGGCGTGCCGATCCTCATCTGCATCGCCCTCGCTCTCGGGTCGGGCTTGCTGATTGGCCTGTTTCACGCCCTGTTCATCGTCTATTTCCGGATTCCGTCGCTTGTCGTGACCCTCGGCAGCACATCGGTCATGGCCGGTATCGTGCAGCTGTTCACGAACTCCTCGACCATCGGCGGGATCGACAACGCGCTGATCATGGCCGTTGTCGGCGGGCGGCTGTTCGGCGTTCCTTACGCATTTTACTATTCGTTGGCGGCCGCCGTCGTCATCTGGTACATCTTCGACTTCACGCCGCTCGGAAGGCGTCTGCTGTTCGTCGGTCGCGGTCGCGAGGTGGCGCGCCTCAACGGCATCGCGGTCGAACGGGTCCGTGTCGGCGCGCTGGTCACATCCGGCGTGGTCGCGGCGGGCGCCGGCGTCCTCTATGCCGGCGTGCTCGGCTCTGCCGATCCCTATTCGGGCCTCAACTATCTCCTGCCGGCCTTCGCCGCCGCCTTCCTCGGCTCGACGACGATCATGCCGGGCCGTTTCAATCCCTGGGGGACGATCGTCGCGGTCTATTTCCTCGGTACCGGCATCACCGGCCTGACCATGTTCGGCATCCCGCTCTGGGTCACCAACGTGTTCAATGGTGGAGCCTTGATCCTGGCGGTGACCATTTCGCAACTGACGCGGGGGCGCGAGGCGCCGGATATCGGTTGAGAATCCTTCTGGACAGGACCATGCCGGAGGTCGAAAACGCACGCCAGTTCAACTTTCCCTCTCTAAAAGGTGACTGTGATCTCACCCGATCGTGAGCCCATCACCGACATCGAAGGCCTACTCTGGATGAAGTTTGGACCGGTTCTAAGGTCCATTTGCCGGAGGAGGACATTATGGCGAGTTTCAAATCGAAGCTGTTGACGACAGTGGCCGTGGTGCCGTTGGCGTTGGGAGGGCTGGGGGCCATCTCGCTGGTTGTGACGGCCGGTATTGCGACGCCCGGGGAGGCCAGTTGTGCTGCCAACCCGTGCGCGGCCAAGAAACCGGCCTGCGGCGCCTGCAATCCCTGTGCCGCCAAGGCGTCGGCTTGTGGAGCCTGCAATCCCTGTGCCGCCAAACAGGCATCGGCTTGCAACCCCTGCAATCCATGTGCAGCAAAGAAAGCCTCGGCTTGCAACCCCTGTAACCCATGCGCGGCCGCCGCGTGCAATCCTTGCAATCCTTGCAATCCGTGCAATCCATGCGCTGTGGCGTCCGGAGCCGGAGCGACGGAATGCTACGTGCCACGGCTGTGGAATGCGTCTGCCTGCAATCCCTGCAACCCTTGTACTGCAAAAGCGGCGGCGGCCTGCGGAGCCTGCAATCCTTGCGCCGCCAAGACGGCGTCGGCCTGCGGTGCTTGCAATCCTTGCGCTGCCAAAAAGGTTTCCGCTTGCAGTCCGTGCAATCCGTGTGCGGCAAAGAAGGCGAGCGCCTGCGGTGCCTGCAACCCGTGCGCGGCCAAACAGGCCTCCGCCTGCAGCCCATGCAATCCGTGTGCGGCCAAACAGGCTAGTGCCTGCGGCGCGTGTAATCCCTGCGCGGCCAAGACGGCTTCGACCTGTGGCGCCTGCAATCCATGTGCAGCAAAGACGGTCTCAGCCTGCAATCCGTGCAATCCGTGTGCGGCCAAAAAGGCCAGTGCCTGCAATCCGTGCAACCCCTGCGCTGCAGCGGCCAATCCATGCAATCCTTGCAACCCGTGCAATCCGTGCGCGGCCAGCGCAGCGGCAGATCCGTATGATCTTGAAATGACGCCCGCGGAGTTGACGGAACTCTACGGGTGCCTGGAAGATAAGATGGCCGCGGCCTACAAGGGCGGTGGCCACTGGGCCGTGAACAGGTGGCAGGGTTTCGACAACTTCACGAAACACGCCTATCCCAGCGCAACCCATGGCAACCGGTTCGTCTACAACTACACCAATGATATCGGTTCGGACGCCTATGCCAGATATGGTGAGGTCAGTCCGATGCCGATCGGAACCACGGCGGCGAAGGCCAGCTTTACCATCAGCGCCAGCGGGCAGGCCTCGATCGGACCGCTGTTCATCATGGAAAAGATGGTGCGTGGCTTCAATTCCGAGACCGGTGACTGGCGCTATGCGATGGTCATGCCCGGCGGACAGACCGTGGGTCTCACCGGCGGTGCGAACAGCGCGGCCATGGCCTTCTGTCACGACTGCCATGTCGGGGCCGAGGACGCGGATTTCCTGTTCTTCCTGCCGGAAGAAGTGCGAGCCCGATAACAGCAAAAAAGGCGCCGCCGGTACATTGCCGGCGGCGCTCACCGTCGCGCCTCGTTCACGTAGCAGAGGTGTGATGTGGCGCGTCCCGGTTCAAAAACCTATTTTGAAGCGACGATCTCGCATCTGCCGGAATAGTTGAACTTCCACTTCTTTATGCCCTGTTCGCATCCTGCCAGCGCAAGCCGTTCAGCCTCCTCAGTCGACCTGCGGTTGAGGGCTTTTGAACAAACACCACCGCGTCCGGAGCTATAATCGTAGGCGGTTTGGGCGTAAGCCGAGTGGCCCGAGGCTTGGATGTATTCCTGAACGGCTTTGGCGCAATCGCCGTGTCCTCTCGGGAACCTCTTCCTGACCTTCCCTTTTTTCCCGGAGAGGTCGGTGGTTTGGGCCTGTGCCGCGTCGATCTGCGGGGCGAAAAAAGGCAAGCCGGTAACGGCCACCGAGGCTGCCACCAGCCCGGCGCTTAATGTGCGGATCACTTTGATTTCCTCTTAGACTATCAGCGTTGGAGCCGACGTAAGGTTGAATTGCGGTAATCGCAACCCCAATCCGGTTACATTACAAAAAAGATAGATTTGGCGGTCTGCGCAGACAGCCAGAAAATATTCGATTTACTCTTTACTTGCTGTTACTTGACGATGTGCCGCTTACCGAAACGGGCGCTCGGCGAACTCGTGCAGATAGTCGGATTTGTTCCAGCCGGACTTATCCGCGGCTCCCTCGTAAACGCTTTCGACAAACGACAGCAGTGCTTCGCGCGGCTGGGATTCACGGCGCATGTCATCATAGGTCAGCAGGGCCAGGGCGCCGCCGTTCTTGTCCTGCCATGACGCGGTATCGGGCAGTAGCGGAACGGTACGCAGCCCGTCGGGTTCGGAATAGGCGTACCCGTAGTAGGCCGCCTGTGGGAACGCATTGTCGCCGGGCCAGAAGCCGACCGAGATAACTTCGTGAGAGTAGGCTTCACGGTCCGATTGGGTCCGCGCGTTTTCCAGCGGTGCGGTGCGCCCTGAGAACCGGGTCACAACGAGATCGAAAGAGTGCCAGTAGAGTTGCACGGGCGTTTGCTTGCCGGCGAACAACCCGCGATAGCTCTCAAACACGCCGGCGGTCGTGGTCAGAGCTTGCCAGTAGCGGGATACCGCGTCCGGGTCGTAGCTCTTGTGGACCTCATCTTCGGGAAACGGAATGGTGCTGACATTTTCGTATGGCCGAGTGTTGATCCGGGCATCGATCCCCAAAGTGTCCAGGGCTCGCATGAGGGCCAAATAGAAGCCGGCGACCGATTGACCCGCGACATCGAATGATTGCTGCCGGCCGTTATGCGCGGACACCTGCACCCGATGCCGGATGAGGTCGAAGTCGATCTGGAAACCGCCCGCGCGAAATGGGATCCGTCCGGTGGTCAGGCCATGGGCACTCGGGTAGAGCGTGACATGCCACCAGTGATTGAGTTTCGGATGTGTAGCGAGGCGCACTTTGCCGATGATCTGCAGAAACAGGTGCAGCGTTTCCTTGGTGTCGACCCAGTCCGCATAGGGCAGGGGTGGAAATTCGATATCACTCATCGGTGTTCCTCGATGGCTCACAAATAGGGGATGCCGCGTTTTGCAATGCGGCATTCCCTATCTGTATCTTGTGAGGCGAATGGCAAGGGATACGCTGGGATTTGCCAGCTCCCTTTGGGGTGGTGGCCGAGTCACAACCTGTGTCGTCGGCCGAAACCCACCGACCACGGTCACCTGCCGGGTCTCACCATCGATGTCGACGAGAACCAAAAACTATAACCCGGCCGAAGGCAGCAGGTGTCACGGTTTTGGTTTTTTGCGCCGCTTCCGCGCCGCCTTGAGCTCCGTTTCGCGCCGGTCGTCCCAGTAAAAGCGACCGAACTCGGAACGCGCGATGGCGCGTGCGAATTGCTCGCGCCGCTTATCGTCCGGCTGCTTCTGGTGCTGGCGGGTGAGTTGTTTGGGATGCTGGCTGCGTCCGCTTCCATCCTTGATGACCATGGTTCTTCGGTCCCTTTGCGTCTGGAGACAATCTCCGGCCACATCGGCCGAAAATCCGGATCACGGGGTGAAAAGACACACCTGTCCCGTCATCCGGTGCAAAGGGGATGAAAACGCTTTCAGTCGTGGATGTGGGCGTGAATACGCATGGGCGATATGTAGGCGCGTCTGCTGGCGATTGCAATCGGATCGCCAGGGAACCCACCGTCGACCGTCTGCGGTCTCCATCCCGGACGGTGCGAGGCTGGCGCGGCCAATTCACAGACTGTAGAACGCCGATCAGAGGGCCGCGGGAGATTGCAGCAATCATGACCAAGTATCTGGTGACCGGCGCCTCCGGATTGATCGGAAGCGCTTTAGTCAGGCGGCTTTTGCAGGATCCCGATGCAACCGTATGTGCCTGCTCGCGGAAACCAGGAGCATTGCCGAACGACCGCCTTATCCATGCCGCGTGGCCGACTACCGATGGCGACCGGGCTGCTCTGTTGGACGGGATCGACATCGTAATGCATTGCGCCGCCATGACACCGAGCCGCGGTTCTAACGACATCGCCGAATTGCAACGTGTCAACTGCGATGCCACGGTCGACCTGGCGCGCCAAGCGGCGAAGTCCGGTGCTGATCGATTTCTGTTCGTCAGTTCGGCGCAGGTTCACGGGTCTGCAACGAAAGATGCGCCGCTGACCGAGGAGTCCCCGTTTAATCCGCAGACGCCCTATGCCCAGTCGAAGTGGCAGGCAGAGCGTGGATTACTGGCCCTGGCCGCCGAAACCGGCCTATCGGTCACGATCGTTCGCCCGCCGCTGGTCTATGGCCGTGGCGCGAAGGGCAATCTGACACGACTGGCGAACCTGGCGGCGCTCGGCCTTCCACTGCCGCTGGGTGGGATCGGCAACCAGAGGAGCCTGATCGCGCTCGACAATCTCATCGATTTTCTGGCACTCAGTGCCGGACATCCGGCGGCCGCCGGAGAGGTTTTCCTGGTCTCTGATGGGCATGATCTCAGCACCGGTGACATTATCCGTCATATCGCCGCAGACTCCGGAAAAAGGCTCCGGCTGTTTCGGCTGCCGGTCGCATTGCTACGCAGCGTTCTGAGCAGCATTGGGCGCGCTGGCGACGCCGAGCGTTTGTTTGGCTCTTTCCGGATCGACTCTTCGAAGGCGTGTACCCTCCTCGGCTGGGATCCGGTGGTGACTCCCGATACGGTATCCTGGGTTTAAAGTCCCGGCGCATCGTTCCGATCGACAGTGTGCTACTCTGTTGGTTGCGGATGGAACGTCCGCAACCAGGGAAAACTGCTCAGATGAACCAGATCAAATCCGTCCCGCCGGCAGAGGATCACGGCGCCATCGAAGAGATCCTGCAGGATATCTTTTTTGTCACCGGATCGATCGTCATGAAGAGCCCGCTGCCTATGCGGTTAAGCCGAAACATGACCATCATCCGGCAAGACGGCACTTTGACGCTGGTCAACTCCGTGCGTTTGAACGACAATGGTCTGGCGGCGCTCGAAGCGCTCGGCACCGTCGAACACGTGATCCGGCTGGCGGCGTTTCACGGCATGGACGATCCATTTTACAAAAGCAGATATGACGCAACGGTATGGTCGGTAGATGCGGCCTATGTGGCCGGGTTCGGTGGACCGGGGCAGGAAGCATCTTATCTCCAGCCGGACGTGGTGCTGGATGCCGGGACGGACCTGCCGCTCCGTGACGCCAGGTTCATCGAATTCACCTCCGCAAGGCCGCACGAGGGGCTTCTGCTGTTGCAACGGGACGGCGGCATCATCGTCTCCGGCGACTGTCTGCAGAATTGGGCAACCACCAATCGCTATTTCAATCTGCCGGCCAAAGTGGTCATGCGGCTGATGGGCTTTATCAAACCGCACAATATCGGACCGGGTTGGCTGAAGGCGGCGAAGCCCGATCCGGCTGAAGTGCGGTCATTGCTGGAGATCGACTTCGACACCGTACTTCCGGCGCATGGGTCACCCGTCATCGGCAATGCGAAATCACTCTATGCCCCTGCCATCGACCGGCTTTAAGCTTACGTTTCGTTTTGCGCAAAAACGAGCCGGTCGATTTCTTCCGCATAGCCGCTGACGGCCGCTTCACCTTTCGGGGTCAGCGCGTAGACACCGGTGCGCACCCTTTCGAACCATCCGTAGTGGTCGTCGGACATCAGTCGGCGTGCCTTTGTGACACCAGTCAGGCGTGCCACCTCGGACGCTTTGGTCGGTCCGTCGCACTTCAGAAGATGGGCGCAGCGCAGCGCTGCCTGCCGATAGGCGGTCATCAGCGTACGACGGGTCGAGCCGCCCTGGTTCGGATCGCCGACACGTCGGGCAAATTCCCTCAGAAGGCGGGTCTTCCGCGATTTTGACTGCCTTGGCCGGTAGGGGGCGGGATCGAGCGCAACTTCGACCTGGCCGTCATCCAGGCCGACGATCATCAGGCCGAGGCCAAGACGCCGACACAACAGGCGGTTTTGTTTAAGAGACTTGATGAAGCCATGTCCGGATCGCCGTGGAACGGCCAGGTAAACGGCGTCCGTGATCGATTGTCCGCGGATACCCTGATGAAACAGGGATAGCGAAAACCCGGTTTTCAACTCGACGATCAGCGGATCCTCGTCGCCCCGAATGGCAACGATGTCCGCTGCACCGATCTCACCCTTGACGGTGTAGCCCTGTCCTTCGAGCAAGGCTTTGACCGGGGCGTAGAGATCGGTTTCTCGACACTGCGATTCGCCCATGTGCTCAAGTAGAGCGCAATTCCGCCGCCTGGAAAAGCGGCGTGTCCGCCGTCAGAATCGCCCAGCGGGCCGGTGATATAGGCACCGGCCCGCCTGGTGGCCGCACTAGAACGGATCATTCGGTGGCCTGACCCGTCCTTCCGCCCTCCGTAGTACCGGACGGGGTCGTAGAATCCGGTACCGTTTCCTGCTGGGCTGCCTGTCCGGCATCGCCCTCGGTTGCTCTGTCGTTACAGGCGGCAAGACCCAGCAGGGCAAACATCAATAAACACACGAAAAGCTGTCGCATGAGCAGCCTCCTTTGTTAGGCTACACCCGCCGCCACGTGCCGGGTCTTTCTGAAAATTGCCCGTTCAACGGCAGCTGCTTATGAATTTTTGATGTAAAAAGAGGCTCGATTTTGGCTATTGTGCGTCTTTTGTTTGATTGCGAGCATCATTCGATAACTTAATGTAAATATATAAAAAAACAAATGTACGTATAACGCTGTGGATTTAAAGAATAGAGTTCAAATATATAAAGGGGTGATTTACACGCCGTGAAGCGCCTCTCTCTCCGCAAAAGGCCCACCGCTCGACAGTCGAAACC
The DNA here is from genome assembly GCA_965249925.1 of Hoeflea sp. Taxonomy (GTDB): domain Bacteria; phylum Pseudomonadota; class Alphaproteobacteria; order Rhizobiales; family Rhizobiaceae; genus Hoeflea_A. Next base: position 6,887,655 of record OZ252260.1, on the reverse strand, counting down.
GGCAGCTTACGATACAGGGACCGTCTGAGGTGCTCTATTGACCGGGTCGACCGCTCTTACGACGCCTGTCGCGCCGCCGCGGCTGCTCGCCCGGGTCTTCGTAGGAACCAGCACCGATTTTGCCGCGTTTGACGGGGCCAAGATCGTCGGATGCCGGTTTGCTCGGCTTCTTGCCCTTGGCCACCGGTCGCGCGATATCGCCTCCCGGCCCCATGTCGTCAAGGCTGGGCTTTTGAAAGTAACCCTTTTCCCGTTCGGCGTGGGGTAGCGGTCCGCGGCGCTTGCCGCGCAACTGGCGACGGGCGCGGGGGCTGGCTTCCATGTCACTTTCCAGCCGGGCGAGGGGATCATCCAGCACCGCCAGCTCGGTGTCGCGCAGTCGCTTGATCTCGTCGCGCAGCCGGGCGGCTTCCTCGAAGTCGAGATCGGCGGCGGCGTCGCGCATCTTTTTCTCCAGCGCTTCCAGATGGGCCGCCAGATTGTCGCCGATCATCACGCCGTCTTCCTTGAAGTCGGAGATATCGGCGCGGACGTGATCCTGCTCGTAGACACTGTCGAGGATGTCCGCGATCTTCGCCTTGACGCTCTCGGGCGTGATGCCGTGTTCGGCATTCCAGGCCATTTGTTTTTCGCGTCGGCGGTTGGTTTCCTGCATGGCCCGTTCCATCGAACCGGTGACGGTGTCGGCGTAAAGGACCACCCTGCCGTCGACATTGCGGGCGGCGCGGCCGATGGTCTGGACGAGCGAGGTTTCGGAGCGCAAAAAACCCTCCTTGTCCGCATCGAGAATGGCGACAAGACCGCATTCGGGAATGTCGAGGCCTTCGCGAAGCAGGTTGATGCCGACGAGCACGTCGAAGGCACCGAGCCGTAAATCGCGGATGATCTCGATTCGCTCCAGCGTATCGATGTCGGAATGCATGTAGCGTACCCGCACACCCTGTTCGTGCAGATATTCGGTCAGATCCTCGGCCATCCGCTTGGTCAGGACCGTGACAAGGGTGCGGTAGCCGGCACCGGATGTCTGGCGGATTTCACCGAGCACGTCGTCCACCTGGCTTTTGGCCGGTCGCACTTCCACCGGCGGATCGATCAAGCCAGTCGGTCGGATCACCTGTTCGGCGAAAACGCCCCCCGACTGCTCCAACTCCCATCCGCCGGGTGTGGCCGATACAGCGACGGTCTGCGGCCGCATGGCGTCCCATTCCTCGAAACGCAGCGGCCGGTTGTCCATGCAGGAGGGAAGACGGAAGCCATATTCGGCGAGTGTCGCCTTGCGCCGGAAGTCGCCGCGATACATGCCGCCGACCTGCGGGATCGTGACGTGGCTTTCGTCGATGAAGATCAAGGCGTTGTCGGGAATGTACTCGAACAGGGTCGGCGGCGGTTCGCCAGGCGCCCGTCCGGTCAGGTAGCGCGAGTAGTTCTCGATACCCTGACAGGAACCGGTTGCCTCCAGCATCTCCAGATCGAAACGGGTGCGTTGCTCCAGCCGCTGTGCCTCGAGCAGCCGGCCGGCGCGCTCCAACTCGTCAAGCCGGTGGACCATTTCTTCGCGGATTGATTTGATCGCCTGGTTCAGGGTCGGGCGGGGCGTCACATAGTGGGAGTTGGCATAGATCTTCACTGCCTGAAGCTGGTCGGTCTTATGTCCGGTCAGGGGATCGAATTCGGTGATTGCATCGATCTCGTCGCCGAACAGGGAAATGCGCCAGGCCCGGTCTTCCAGGTGAGCCGGAAACAGCTCGATCGTATCGCCACGCACCCGGAACGTGCCGCGGACAAAATTGACGTCGGACCGGCGATATTGCTGCGCCACCAGATCGGCGAGCAACTGACGTTGGTCGATACGGTCGCCGACCTGCATTCGGAAGGTCATGGCCGTATAGGTTTCGACCGAGCCGATACCGTAGATACACGACACCGAGGCGACGATGATCGCGTCGTCGCGTTCCATCAGGGCGCGGGTCGCTGAGTGGCGCATGCGGTCGATCTGTTCGTTGATCGACGATTCCTTTTCGACGTAGGTATCGGTGCGCGGCACGTAAGCTTCCGGTTGGTAATAGTCGTAGTACGAGACGAAATACTCGACCGCATTGTCCGGAAAGAAATTCTTGAACTCGCCATACAACTGCGCCGCTAGGGTCTTATTCGGCGCCAGGATCAGGGCCGGTCGCTGGGTCGATTCGATCACCTTGGCCATCGTGAAGGTTTTACCCGAACCGGTGACACCGAGCAGCACCTGGGTTCGATCGTCGTCGTCAAGTCCCGACACCAGATCGGCGATCGCCGTCGGCTGGTCGCCGCTCGGCTCGAATTCGGTGTTCATATGGATGGCAATGCCGCCCTCGGACTTTTCCGGCCGGGCTGGGCGGTGCGGTACCCATGCCCGTCCGTCCTTGAACGCCGGGTTGCCGCTCTCGATGAGCTTCGATAATGCCTCGACCGTTGCCGTGACGCCGGCCTGGCCGGATTTCGGCGTGCCCGAGTGCTGTTTGTTGACACCAAGCGCTTCGGCGTCCTCGAGGCTGATGTCGAGGCCGGCAACCGGGTTCAGACCGGCGGCCGCCCGGGTCTTGGGATCCATGCTGCCGCCGATGGACGTGCCGCGGGCCGTACGCTTGCCAGTCGATTTGCGATCCTGTGTCGTGCGTGCCTTGCGCGGCGGTTTTTTTGCCTCACGGGCAATCTCTTCGGCCCATTCGCTCACCGAACCGGACAGGGGCTCGCCCTCGATCGGTTTTTGCGCGGCTTCGCCGAATCCCTTCGGATCGCTGTTTTTTCTGTCAGATGCCATGGTCCGAATATGGCGGGCCAGGATTGAAATGGAAAGGCCCGCCCGGCGTCAAATCACGCCCTCCTGACAAACCGCTGTCAGGAGCGTCACACAACCGACAACGTTGAGGTAACCGCATTAACAGGCATGGTTTGTCTTTTCTCCGGCCGCCCGATAACAATAATGCCGTGCACGATTCCACACCGCGGCCAAGCGGCGGTTGGAGTGGACAGCGGAGACTGTGTTCATGAGCGATGTTGCGGGGGCGCAAGCTCAGGCGGAAACAGCCGAAAAAAAACCGAGCCGGTTGCGGGAAGCGTTAATCGTCCTTGCTGCGTTGATGGTCGGCGGCGTTTTGCTATTCGGCATCTATATCTACTGGAATTTTGAGCGGGACCACCCGGCGACCAACAACGCCTATCTGCAGGCGAACTACGTGTGGATATCCCCGAGGATCGATGGTCAGGTCAGCGAAATCAACGTCGTTGACAATCAATTGGTGAAGGAAGGCGATGTCCTGTTCAAACTGGATCCGAGTTCCTACCAGGCGGAGGTGCAGGCAGCGCAGGCCAATCTGGTGCTCGTGCAACACGAAATCGCCGCCGGCAAGGCGCGCGTCGATGCTGCGCAATCGCTGGTGACCGCGCAAAACGCTGTCGTCGAAATCGCCCAGCAAAAGTCGGACCGCTCCAAGCCCCTTGTCGCGACCAATGTGGTTCCCGAACTCACCGGGATCGAGTTGGAGCAGACGCTGGCGGAAGAACAGGCGAAACTGGCTTCGGATCAGGCCAACCTGGTAGTCGCCCAACAGGAATACGGCACGCCGGAAACCATCAAGGCGCAGCTGGAAAAGGCACAGGCGCTGGTCGATCTGGCCAAGCTCAATCTCGAATGGACCGTCGTACGCGCCCCTGCGGACGGCTATGTGACCGATTTCGCCCTGCGTGTCGGTGACGTGGTGCAGTCGGCCGATTCGCTGTTTCCGTTTGTCGAAACCGATGCCTGGTGGGTGCAGGCGAACTTCAAGGAAACCAGCGTCGACCGGATCAAGTCGGGCCAATCGGTGACGGTCAAGATCGACATGTACGGTGATCGGGAATTCAAAGGTTCGGTGGAAAGCCTCGGCAGCAGTTCCGCGGCGTCGTTTTCCCTGCTGCCTGCCCAGAACACCACAGGCAATTGGGTAAAAGTCACCCAGCGGATGCCGGTGCGTATTTCACTGGAGCCGTTCAACGACGATTTCCCCTACCGGTTTGGTGCCAGCGCTTCGGTGGAGGTCAACACCGATCCGCCGCCTGGCGGCGCCTCAGCCGCGACGCAATAAACGGGTGTCAGGGGCGGGCGTGTCATGAGCCAGGAGACACCCGAACAACCGGTTCATATCAAACCGCTGGCGCCGGGTTTCGAGCGTAATATGGTCATCGTGACGACGCTGTTCGTCGCCCTGCTGGCTTCCATCGATTTGACCATCATCACCGTCGCGCTGCCATATATGGCGGGGAATCTTAACTCGACATCCGATGAGATCACCTGGGTGATCACCATGTTTGCCGTCGGCCAGGCGATCGTCATCGGCATCACTGGTCACCTGTCGCGGCTGCTGGGCCGCAAGGTTTTGGCACTGACCGCGGTCAGCGGCTTCGTGGCCTCCTCGGCGGCTTGCGGACTGGCGACGGATCTCGACATGATCGTCTTCTTCCGCTTTGTGCAGGGACTGTTTTCCGGACCGCTGATCCCGCTGTCGCAGGCCATCCTGATCGACGCGGTCGAGGAAGACGAGAGGGCCAAGATCCTGTCCTATTGGGTGGTCGGTGTCATGGGCGGACCGGCGATCGGGCCGCTGCTCGGCGGCTACCTCGCCCAAAACTTGGACTGGCGCTGGAATTTTTGGGTCAATCTGCCGGTCGGTGCCGTTGCCATCATCATGATCATGACCTTCATTCGGAAGACACCGCATCTCAATGTCCGCACCGACTGGATCGGGCTGGGGTTCCTGGCGCTCTTTCTGTCGAGCCTGCAGATCGCCCTCAATCAGGGCGACAAACTGGACTGGTTCGGCTCGCTTACCATCATCCATCTGCTGGTACTGTCCCTTGTTGCGTTCCTCGTCGTCGTTTTTCGTGGTGCGTATTTGGGACAGCGACATATCATCGACATCCGCCTGTTCGGAGATTTCAACTTCACGCTATGTTGCGTGATGATGGGGGTTTTCGGCTCCGGTTTCCTTGGATTGTTGATTCTTTCACCTTTGCTGTTTGTCGATGCCCTGGGCTGGGAAGTGTCGACCGCCGGAATCGTCATCGGGATCTATGGATTGGGTGGCGTGACGGGGAGTTTCGTCGCCAGCCGCATCAGTGGGATTTTGTCGATGCGTGCCGTGTTTTTCATCGGCTGCATGATGTTTTCGATCGGCTGGTATCTGTTCAGTCGTCTCGATGAGAATGCCGGATTCTGGGAGGCGGTCCCCGCCGGTATGTTTATCGAATTCGGGATGCTGTTCGTGATCCCGATTCTGGCAGCCCGCGCCTTCTCCAATCTGGAACCGAGCCAGCGCGACGAAGGCGCCGGCCTTTTCAATCTGGTCAAAACGGTCGGCTTTTCCCTCGGCACGACGGCTGTCGGGACAATGTACTACCAGGGCCAGCTAGCCAACTGGACCCGTTACGTCGGCAATATCAACCCCTCCAATTCCGCTCTCAACCAGTATCTCGACGGTATCGGATCCAGCATCGGTTATGACGCGCAGATGGCCTATGTCGTCGATCTGCTCGAGACGCAGATGCAGATCCTCACCATCACACAGATCGCGGAAAAGTTCGCGTTCGCAACCTTTGTGCTGTCGTTCTTTGCTATCTTTTTCGGCAATCCCAAACCAAAGTTGAAGACTGCCTGATATAACCGGCTATTCGATGGGACGCGGTTTGCCGTTCTCGTTTAATGCGACCATGACGAAACGGCCGACGATTACTTTTTCCCTGTGCGGCTTCAAATAGCGCTGTGCCCAGGCTTCCACGCTGATCACCATGGACGTACGACCGACCCGCTGGATGTCCGTGTAGACGCACAGCGTATCGCCGATCTTGACGGGTTTTTCGAACACCATCTCGTGGACGGCGGCGGTCACCACACGGCCACCGGCGTGTTCGGCGGCGCGGATGCCGCAAGCGAGGTCCATCTGCGCCATAACCCACCCGCCGAAGATATCGCCGGCGGCATTAGCGTCCCCCGGCATCGCCAGGGTACGCAGTGTCATCGTGCCGACGGGTTCGGCGGGTTGGTTTTCGGTCATGTCAGTCCTCGCTTCGATTGTCGACCGCAGCTATATCGCGTTGACGACAATCGGGCGAGGGGGCTAGCGCCGCCACCCGGGTGGCAAGGACGGCGGCAACATTCGATCAATCGTCGAAGAATCTGTTGAAGTCAGGATCAGCGCATTTGTACACAAGACAACTGGCCTTGTCGCTTGTCGGAACGTATTCCCGTTTCGCATACTCATTGTAGTCGCAGAACAGCCGGTTGCGAACATACCGGTCATAGAGCGGCAGCGAGGGATTTCTGGCGGAGCGGTATCGCAGGATGGCAGCGCCATCACGGTTGACGGCGTTTTGTACCGCAGAACACGTCATGGTCTGAATATTGTAGCGCTGAATGGCCAGAGCCGGAAACGCGACGCTGGAAATGCACAGGGCCAGGATGATCTGTTTCATGGTATCGCCTTTTGGGTTGAGTGTCGGCGGCATCTTGAAGACACCACTGAACAATTGATCCAACTATAGCACGGACCGTCCGTTGGAATGGGCGTTCACGGGATTGCTAACTTCGTTGATTAAGGATCTTTGCTTGGCGAATGCAACCATGGTGGGAGTAAATGTGATGTATATTTCATTACTGGACGGTACTGTTCTGGGATTTTACTAAGATCTCAGGGGGTTTCCTACAGCGAATTCAGCGATCGAAGTCAGAATCGAAATCCGCATCGGCGCATTTGAGGACCCGGCATTGCCTTGAGTCACGGGTCGGGATGTAGTCTCGTTTCGCGAATTGGCTGTAACCGCAAAACAACCGGTTCCGAACGTAACGATCGTAGAGCTGCAGAGACGGGACTCGCGAGGACGGGTATCGCAAGATGGCGGCACCGTCGCGGTTCACGGCATCTTGAACCTGTGCACAGGTCATGGTCAGGGTATTGTAGCGCTGTATGGACAGGGCCGGAAACGCGACGGCCGATATGCATAGTGCCAGGATAAGCTGCTTCATGTTGTCGCCTTTCAAATGTGATTTGTGACAGGGTCGTCGCACGACCGCTGTCCTGGCAATCCAGATATCGCGTCGGAAGTTTGTTGGAATGGATGTCCACGGAAATTTGATAAGGTGCTACCACAGGCAGATCCGCACCACAGCTGCTTGTGACGCGATTGCAGTGCAGCAACGAAAAAGAAGTGGCTGGTGTCGGATACGGGCTGTTTTCAACGTCCAATCGAAAGGACGATAGGAAAGACAGTCACTGGAAAGGAGCTTGTTTTGCAATATGCGATCCTGATTTACGCCAACGAAGGGTTCTTCGAACGTCTTCCTGCCGACGAGCAGGAGCGGGCCATGGACCGCCACCGCGCGCTCCAGGCGGAACACACCGCAAAGGGGACGTTGGGCGCCGTTGCCAAGCTGATGGACACGGCGTCGGCGGTCACCGTCCGCAAGTCCGGCGACAACGTATTGGTCATGGACGGGCCGTTTGCGGAAACGAAAGAACAGCTGCTCGGACTCTACACCTTCGAATGCGACAGCATCGAAGAGGCCATCGAACAGGCAAAAAAGCTGCCGCAGGGCGTCGCCAGCTATGAGGTGCGGCCCATAGACTGGGGCGGAGGCAGGCTGGCCGATGCCGGTGCCGGTGCCTCCCAATAGGCGTAACGGTCACAGCGATGTCGCGGTCCACCTGTCGCTGGCCCGGCCGAAAGTTGTGGCCGCGCTCACCCGGCAGTTCCGCAGTCTCGATACCGCCGAGGAAGCGTTTCAGGAGGCTTGCGTGCGGGCCCTGGTCAGATGGCCTGCGGACGGTGTGCCGCGCGATCCGACCGCATGGCTGCTGGTGACGGGACGCAACGTGGCGATTGACCGGCTGCGCAAGGATCGCCGGCTGGTTTTCGACGATCGGCTCGATGTGCTGGAGCAGTGGCCGGAGGACGCGGAACTGGAGTTGGCCGAACAGCTTGATATGAACGAATTGCGCGACGACGTGCTGCGCCTGATGTTCATGTGCTGCCATCCGGATCTGTCGCTTCAGGATCAGTTGGCGTTGGCGCTGAAGACCATCGCCGGTTTTTCCGTCGAAAAGATCGCCCGAGCTCTGGTCGTGCGCCCGAAGACGATGGAACAGCGCATCACCCGCGCCAAGAAAAGGGCCTCCGGGATTGCCGAGCGGCTCGAAACGCCGAGCCTGCAGGAGCGCACAGCCCGTCTGGAGGCCGTCAGCGTCATGATCTACCTGCTGTTCAATGAAGGTTATGCGGCCAGCGGTGGTGACGTCCACATCCGCGCCGAACTGTGCGAGGAGGCGATCCGGCTCCTGAGGCTTTTGCTGGGGCTTTTCCCGGCGCAGGCGGAGGTCATGGGATTGCTTGCACTTTGCCTGTTCCAGCATTCCCGTCGCCGGGCGCGCATCAGCGCGGACGGGGAATTGGTGCCCCTCGAAGAGCAGGATCGTGGCCTGTGGCGGCGCAATGAGATCGCCGAGGGCGACATCCTCTTGCAGAAGGCGCTGCGCCACGGCCGCGCCGGGCCCTATCAGATTCAGGCGGCGATTGCGGCAATCCACTGTCGCGCGAAGCACGCGAAGGAAACGGATTGGGCCGAAATCGAACGGCTCTACGCGACTCTCGAACGCGTTCAACCCTCACCGATCGTCTCGCTCAACCGATGCGTTGCCATTTCCAAGGTACGTAACGCCGAAGCGGCTCTTGATTGTCTCGATCGGCTGTCCGAAACGCTTGTGAACTACCTTTATTTCCACACCACACGCGCGTCACTGTTGTTCGACGCCGGCAGAAACGGCGAGGCTGCGGCGGCTTACCGTCAGGCGCTGCTACTTGGCCCCAGCGACCAGGAAGCGGACCATATCCGCATGCAGATCGGCCGGTGCGACGCCGACGGATAAATCTTTTTTTGGACCACCTGTCGGATTCGGTCTTGGTGGATCGTCCTTGAGGCATTGGTGCTCACAAAGGAGGATGACATGAGCAATCCGATGCAAACCCATGGTGCCGCCAGCTGGATTCAGCACAGCGGAAGCGACCCGGCTGCCGCTCGAAAGTTCTATGAGACCGTACTTGGCTGGAACGTATCCGACATGCCCATGCAGGACGGTTCCGCCTATGCCGGCATCGTTGTCGGGGAGAATCCCATCGGCGGATTCATGCCGGAGCCGAGGCCGGAGGGGCAGTGGATGATTTACATCACCGTGGACAATGTCGACGCGCGGTACAGGTCGGCCCTCGAAAACGGTGCGAACGGTGTCAGCGACCCCACCGATTTTCCAGGTGTCGGGCGGATGGCAACCATCAAGGATCCGTACGGGGCCTCGATCGCGCTCATCACCTATGAAAGCCAACAGGGATAATCCGGTCCCGGCGCGGTTCGCCGCGCCGGTCCTACCGACCGAAGGAACCTATATCCATGCTGACCATCACATTGACTTTCATCGGCATCATGCTGCTGTTGCAGGTAAGCCTGTCGATCGCCGCCAGTGCCTATCGAGCCAAACTCGGCATCGAACTCGGCGACAATGGCGATCTGACCATGCTGAAGGCCGTACGTGCCCATGGCAATTTCATCGAGTATGTTCCGATCGTGCTGATTGCCATGGCCGCTTGCGAGTTTGTCGGCGCGCCCGGTTGGTTCGTCGTCATCGCCGGATGTGTTTTGGTTCTTTCGCGCCTTTCACATGCAGCCTACATGCTCGGATACGCCGGATCGGCTGCACGGTTGTTTGGCGCCGGTCTCACCACGGCGCTGATGGTTGTGCTGGCCGTATTCCTGTTGGCTCGCGTATCAGGCCTGCTGGCCTGATCGGAATCGAGATTTGGAGAACAGGTTATGGCTCATGATCCACATTTGGCCGAAATGCTGCGCGACGCCCTTGCGGATCGGCCCGGCATCACTGAAAAGAACATGTTTGGCGGTGTCTGTTTCATGCTCAACGGCAACATGTTCGCCGGTGTTGCCAACCACGACAGCTTCATGTTTCGGGTCGGCAAGGATCTCGAGACCGAAGCCCTCAAACGGCCCGGTGCCCGGCCGATGGACTTTACCGGGCGCAAGATGGGCGGATTGATCTGGGTCGGTGTCGACGAGGCGCTTGCAACGGGATTGAACAACTGGATCGATTTCACCGCCACATTCGTCGGCGGGTTGCCGCCAAAATAGGGAGACGTGCAAGTGTTCCAGGGTTTTCCAAAAGAATCCGTCGCCTACCTCAAAAACCTCAGAGCCAACAACAACAAGGAGTGGTTCGAGGCCAACCGAGCCGACTATGAGACCTTCTTCGTGCAGCCGGCGCTGGACCTCATCACGACAATGGCGCCGGTGGCAGAGGGTTTGAACCCGCCGCACCACGCGGTCGCCAAAGTCAATAAATCACTTCGGCGCGTACATCGGGACACGCGCTTCTCCAAGGACAAGACCCCGTACAACACCATGATTCATATGGTCTTTTGGACCGGGGACCATCCTAACCGTTCGGCTGGAACGCATCTGGTGCTGGGTCACGACCATTTCGGTTATGGAGCCGGCCACTGGGCGTTCGAGGGCGAGGGGCTCGAGCGCTATCGAGCGGCGGTTGAGGACGACGCAGATCGGAATGAACTGGAGGCGGCGCTTTCATCTGCCGACGCGGTTGGCTGTGTGCTTGGCGAACCGGCGCTCAAGAAGGTTCCAAGGGGATTCGATGCTGACAGCCCGGCGGCCGACCTTTTGCGACGCAAGGGTGTTGTCGCCATGACAAGAAATGGAGTCGGTTTCGATGACCGGATCTTCGGTTCCGAAGCAACATCGTATTTGACCGGTATCCTCGAGGCACTGGCGCCGCTTAACCGATGGATTCAGAGGGTGGTCGGCTAAGGTCAACAGGTCCTAAGCCGAAGGCGAGATTGTTCCCAACCCGGCGCATTCTGTGGTAACGCAGGTTATGCGATGGAGTCCGGCGGTATTGGCTTTGGTCCTGATGTGCGCCGTCGCGACGGTCGAGGTCGCGGCGATGGACGATTCCGGCAAGGTTCCGGTTCCAACTCCGCGGCCGTCGCTTCTCAGCGCGTTTACCGTTCCCGTCCCGATATCGAAACCGTCTGCCGTCGAAAAGGCGAGATTTCGGATCGAGCGGATCCTGACCGATCTTCCGTCCGAGGAAACACGGTGCCGCGACAGGCTGGAGCAACTGGGCGTTCGGTTTACGCCTGCCGCGGCGGTCACCGGCAACGGTGGGTGCGGTATCCCGCATCCCGTGAAGGTAAGCCGGTTGCCGGGCGGTATCGCACTTTCGAGTTCAACCGTGCTGAATTGCCAGGCCACAGAAGCGCTGGCCAACTGGGTGAGGGAAGGCGTGGCGCCGGCGGCCCGTCGGATCTACGGCACGGAGCTCGTTGGCATCGACCAGTACGCCACCTACGATTGCCGGACCCGAAACTCCCAGTCCGGGGCAAAACTATCGGAGCACGCGAAGGGCAGCGCCATCGACATCGGACGCTTCGTTCTGGCCGACGGCACGGTCGTGGAAGTCGGTTTTCCTGCGAAGGGCGAAGATCGTCGCGAACGCTTCCTCAAGACCGTCCGCGACGCCGGCTGCGAGCATTTCACCACTGTCCTCGGGCCGGGCAGCGACACATTTCACGAAAACCACTTTCACTTCGACATGGCGCAGCGGCGCAGCGGATACCGGTATTGCCGCTAGACGCCAGGTCTGTGTATCAGTCCTTATCGCTGACGCCCGCCTGGTCGAATGTCGCCATGCCGGTGTGGCTCAACGCAGCCGCTTTGACGATCCCCGCGGCAAGAGCCGCGCCCGTACCTTCTCCCAGTCGCATGCCGAGTGCCAGCAGCGGCTTTTTGCCGAGCTTCTCGATGACCCTTATATGTCCGGGCTCAGCCGACATATGACCGACGAGGCAGTGATCCAACGCCGTCGGATTGGCGGCTTGCAGGACTGCGGCGGCCGCCGTGACGACAAAACCGTCGAGGATCACCGGAATCTGCTGCATGCGCGCGGCCAGTATGGCGCCCGCGATCGCCGCCTGTTCGCGACCGCCCAGGCGCCGCAACAGCTCCAGCGGATCGTCAAGATGCGGCTCGTGCAGCGCGACCGCCGCTTCGACGGCCTCGATCTTGCGTCGTAGCGCGTCACCGACGGCGCCGGTGCCGGGACCAACCCATTCCTCGGCAGTACCGCCGTAAAGCCCGTAACAGATCGCCGATGCGATTGTTGTGTTGCCGATGCCCATCTCGCCGATGCACAGGAGGTCCGTGCCGCCGGCGACCGATTCCATGCCGAACGCCATTGTCGCCGCGCAAGCCCGCTCATCCAGAGCGGCTTCTTGCGTGATGTCGGCGGTTGGCACCTCCAGAGCCAGATCGAAAACCTTGAGGCCCAGATCGTTTGCAATACAGATCTGATTGATCGCCGCACCACCGGCCGCGAAATTGGCAACCATCTGTGCGGTGACCTCCGACGGAAAGGCTGAAACGCCCTGGCCGGTCACTCCGTGATTGCCCGCAAAGACCGCAACCAGCGGTCGGTTCACCGCCGGAGCACGGCCGCTCCAGGCGGCGAGCCACTCGGCGATTTCCTCCAGCCGCCCCAATGATCCCAGTGGTTTGGTCAATAGCGGATCGCGTTCGCGCACCGCCTGCATGGCGGCCTCATCCGGGCCGGGTAAATTGGCCAACAGCTCTCGAAAATCGTCAAATGGAAGGCCGGAAACAGCCATGCAGTCAGTCCTTTCAAATCGATTGCGGCCTTAACGGATCTAGCCACGACTTGCTCTAGGCTATACGGGAATATTTGCAATCGATTTTCGATGGTGTCATCGATCCGTCCCTCGATGGCGCGCGGAGAACACAATGAATGGGCTGCTAACCGAAACGGGCCGGGCCGTTGCCTTTTTGAGCCGGCTTCCCGTGCCGGACCGCGTTTTCGACGGACATTCGGTTTCCATTGCGCAGTCGGCGGGAGCTTACGGCATTGCCGGCATTGTGATTGCGCTTCCGGCCTCGGTGCTGCTGTTACTGCTGCTGTGGGCCGGAGTCGCACCTTTGTTCGCATCCGCTGTCAGTTTAAGCGTTCTGCTGCTCGTATCAGGAGCCTTGCACGAGGACGGTCTTGCCGATTGCGCGGACGGGTTCGGCGGCGGATCGAACCGCGAGCGGATCCTTCAGATCATGAAGGACAGCGCAATCGGCACCTATGGCGGCATCGCGATTGTCATGTCTCTGCTGCTTCGGGTTTCCGGCATCGCAATGATTGCCGGCGACTCGACGCCCCTGGCAGCCGCGCTCGCGATTGCCGGTGTCGCCGCCGTCAGCCGGTCCGCCATGGTCTGGCACTGGCACGTTCTGCCGGCAGCGCGGTTAGACGGCGTCGCCCATTCGGCGGGACAGCCGGATGAGGGCGCCGTACGGTTCGCAATGATCAGCGGGGCTGTCGTGACGGTTCTGCTGACAGTGCCGGCGGCGGGGCTTGTCGGGGCGTTGCTGGCGCTTCTGTTGACGGCGGCGGCTTGTTTCGCGTTCACGCGGTTCACCGATGCGCGCATATCCGGACATACCGGCGATACCATCGGTGCAACCCAACAGGTTTGCGAGGTCGCGGCGCTGCTGGGGCTTGCTCTTTGGCTCTGACACCACAATATGCTGGTAAGGAATATGGTTATGGATGACGCATGAGCAGCATTGAATCTCCATGCATTCTGGTTTGCTCCATCGACCGCAAGACCGGATACTGCTTCGGCTGCGGCCGCACGGGCCAGGAAATAGCCGGCTGGCTGCGCTTTACTCCGGCGCAGCGACAGGCGGTCATCTCGCTGTTGCCCGAGCGGTTGACGCAAGTGGAGCGCAAGCCGCGTCGTGAGACCCGCCGGCGTCGGATGGCGCGGTTGCGGGCGGAGGAGCAGACGTGAACCGCCTGCTCTGGATAATATTGGGCGTTATCGGCGTTGGCCTGCTGCTGCTTGTGGTCAATCACCGGACCGGGGAGACGCTTGGTTTGCCCAACGATGCGTTTGCCAGTGCCCTTTATCTCGGCATCTGGGGCGCAGTGATCGCGGCGGCGATTGTCGGATCGGGACAGCGCCTTGGCGAAATGGCCCGTAACGCCGTGATCTGGATCATGGCCTTGTTGCTGCTGAGCACGGTCTACCTGTACAGGTTCGAATTGCGCGATATCGGCACAAGGCTTGCCGCCGGTATCATGCCGGGCACGGCGATCAGCCGGATCAACGAAGACGGCTCCCAAGAAGCCATATTGACCAAGGGATTGGGCGGTCATTTCCAGGCGCGCGTCCAGGTCAACGGGCAACCTTTGAACATGATGGTCGATACCGGCGCCAGCACGATAGCGCTTTCCTACCGCGATGCCGAACGGGTCGGCATCGATGTCGACCGCCTGCGATTTGTGCAACCGGTCCGCACGGCAAACGGGATAGCCATGGCAGCACCCATTACGCTGTCCGACGTGTCCGTCGGCGGTATTGCGCGACAGGATGTCCGTGCTGGCGTGCTGGAACGCGGCAAGCTCGCTGAAAGCCTGCTTGGCATGAGCTATCTGGGTTCGCTGTCGTCGTTGCAGATGACCGGCGACCGCTTGATCCTGCGCGACTAGGATCTGTTGAGTATCCGTGTTGTGGCGTCGGCGCAGCTCTTTTTGCTGCTGGCCAGCTAAAGCAGGCTCCAAAAAAAGCGTCCTGACACGGCCAGCAGGAACAGACCAAAGGCGATCTCCAGCTGCTTCTGTTCAAGCCGGTGTGCCAGATAGGCACCGACCGGTGCCATGACAAGGGTCATTGGGATGGTTAGGGCAACTGCGATCCAATTGACGTAACCGGTCGAATAGATCGGCAGTTGCATATTTCCCCAACCCGCCCAGATGAAACCGAACAGCCCGGGCAACGATATCAGCACGCCGACGCCGGCGGATGTCGCCACTGCCTGATGGACCGGTCGGCCATAGAGCGTCATGAACGTCGTGTTGAGGATACCCCCTCCGATACCGATCAAAGCGGACAGAAATCCGATCACGAAGCCGGCAAGGGCGCGAAACGGGTTTCCGGGTAGATTGTTGCCCAGGCGCCAGTTGTCGCGATTGAAGATCATGCGCAGACCGACAAGCACGGTGATTATTGCAAATATGGTTCGCAACAAAGCACCGGGTGTGTCAGCCACGACGATCGACGCCGCCACCACGCCCAACGGGACTGCCAGGAGCCATCCCTTCAGGAGCGCCATATCAGGCGCCTTGCGGCGATAGTGTGCTCGAAAGGAACTGATCGACGTCGGGACAATCACCGCCAGCGACGTTCCGACCGACAGATGCATGCGCACCGCCTCTGGCGTGTCGAGCAGCGTGAAGGCCTGGTAGAGAACCGGGACGATAATCGCACCGCCGCCGATCCCGAACATGCCGGCAAGCAAACCGGCGATGGCGCTCGCTGCGGCCAACACGACGATAAACCAGAGGAGTTCGTTGAAGGGAATCATGCCATTTGCTCTGCCATCGACCGCTGCTGGAACGCCGGTGTTTCACGCGTCCAATTGCGGTGTCAAGCGATCAGGCAAAGGAACGGCGCCTGCTCCGGTCGGGATCCGGCATCTCGATGCTCGGTGCGTCGATGAGCACCCGGTTGCGAGGCAGGATGGCGATCGCTTCGGTCCCCTCGCGAAGCTTCGATTTAAGGGTAAACTCACCACCGTGCTCGGTAAGGATCGCCTGGACGATCGGCAGGCCGAGCCCGGTGCCCTGTTCCGCGCTCTTGATGGCAATCGAGCCCTGACCGAATGCCGAGAGCACGATCGGTATTTCATCTTCAGGAATGCCCGGTCCGTTGTCTTTGACGGACACATATTGGCCGCCGCCGGCGGTCCAGCCGGCTTTGATTCCGATCTCGCCACCTTGCGGTGTGAATTTGACGGCGTTCGAAAGAAGATTGAGAACCACCTGCCGCAACGAGCGCTCGTCCGCCCAAATACGCGGCAGCGCCTGCTCGAACTGCGCCTTGATGGTGATATCCTTCGCTTGCGCTTTCATGTCGATCATACCGATGCAATCCTCAGCAAGGTTGATCAGGCTGATCGATTCCTCGTTGAGTTCATAGCGCCCCGCCTCGATGCGTGACAGGTCGAGGATCTCGTTGATCAGATGCAACAAATGGCCGCCAGAGCGGTGGATGTCGCTGATGTATTCCTTGTAGGTGTCGTTGCCCAGCGGCCCGAGCACCTCGTTCTTGATGACCTCGGAGAAGCCGAGGATCGCGTTCAGCGGTGTGCGCAACTCGTGACTCATGGACGCCAGGAAACGGGATTTCGCCAGGTTGGCTTCTTCGGCCCGGCGCCGTGCTTCATCGGACGTCGATTTGGCGATTTCCAGCTCAGCGATCAGCCAATCCTTTTCGGCCTGAATCGACATCATGCTGACATTGGCCTGGTAGAGCCGGCTGGAAACGAAGATGAAGAACACGAAGGTCACGATCAGCATCGCCACGATGATCATTTCGATCGGGTTGCTGGGTGGAGAGCCGATGAGGTCGAACAGAATGATCGGAGTGGTGAAGATCATCAACGGCAGGCGGCGAAGCGTGAAAGTCGACATGGCGGTCACCGCTATGGCGACCAACAGAACGATGCCCTTGAAAAACGCGAACTCCTGCCCGGTGCAGGTCTGACACTGCTGATAAGCAAATATCGCCCAGGAGAGCCCCGCGATGGCGTGGGCGGCGATGAACTGCTTTTCCAGGCTCTTGGCGGCGTCGAAGGTGATCTTTTGAGCGCTCGCCCGCTTGGCCAGGTAGGCCATCAGGGCGTAAGCAGCCAGCGTCACCAGGGTCCATATGAAAACGTTGGGTCCGTTGAAATAGAGGATATTGACGGCCGCCGTCAGAAGAACCAGCGCCGGCATAGCCGCGGCGCCATGGATTGACGAACTGATATACATCGACATCAGCTCGCGGTCGTATTGTCCGCTGCGTGAACCGTCGGTCTGCAGGCGTTCGCGTGTCGCGCGCAGGGTCCGGGCTATCGCCGCGTTGCGGGAACTCCGCGTTTTGTCGACGATATTTTTGTCTGCGCCTGACCTGACCAATTCCGTACCGTACTCAACCTGTGACACTGTCGGCAGATTAGGCTTCAATGATTAAGAAGTACCTTCCGGCGATCCGAACCGACTGCCGGAGGGGGCTCGAAGATGCAGGCGAAAACGCTGGCTATCAAACCCGTTAACCGTCATGAAGAACCACAAAAGGGAATCAGACATGCTGCTCTACGACGGTGGGCGCGCGCCCAATCCGCGGCGCCTGCGCATTTTTCTCGCCGAGAAAGGGATCGAGGTTCCGAGCAAACCGGTGGACATGACCAATCTGGAGCATCGCTCACCGGAGGTGACGGCGCTCAATCCGTTTCAACGGTTGCCCGTCCTGGTGCTTGATGATGGTACGGTCCTGACCGAATCGGTGGCAATATGCCGCTATTTCGAAGAGTTGCACCCGGAGCCGCCACTGATGGGTGTCGATGCGCTGGATAGGGCGGTCGTCGAAATGTGGAACCGTCGGATGGAATTGCATTTCCTGGCGACGGTCGCCAATGCGTTTCGTCACACCCACCCGGCAATGAAAGAATGGGAGGTGCCTCAGGTTCAGGAGTTTGGTGAAGCCAACAGACCCAAGGCATTGAAACTCATGGAGTTCATGAACGCCGAGCTGAGCCAGCGCCGGTTTATCGCCGGTGATCGTTTCACCATTGCCGATATCACGGCGATGATGGGCATCGACATGCTGAAACCAGCACGCATCGAACGGCCTGAGCATTTGGCGAATCTGATGCGCTGGTATGAACGCGTGTCGTCCCGACCGAGTGCGACAGCCTGATGTCGATGGACCTGCTGTCACAGATCAAAGCTTGCCGTCTGTGCCGCGACTCACCGAAATATGGTGCTGCTCTGCCGCACGAACCGCGTCCCGTCTGCGTGCTCTCCGACGCAGCACGGGTGCTTATATGTGGACAGGCGCCTGGAACACGCGTGCATGCCACGGGTATTCCGTTCAACGATCCGTCAGGAGATCGCTTGAGGCAGTGGATGCGTATTGACCGCGATACCTTTTACAACGAAGAAAAAATCGCGATCGTCCCGATGGGTTTTTGTTTTCCGGGTCTCGACTCAAAAGGCAGCGACCTGCCTCCACGGCGCGAGTGCCGCGAACTCTGGCACGATCGCGTGATGACAACCCTGCGGTCGGTCCGGCTGATCTTAATCATCGGTCAGTACGCGCACGCTTATCATCTCGGGCCACAGCGGCGAAAAACCCTGACCGAAACGGTGGCTGACTGGAAGCGCATTCGCACCCATCGAGACGGATTGCTGGTTTATCCGCTGCCGCATCCGTCCTGGCGCAACAATGCCTGGCTGAAGCGCAATCCGTGGTTCGAAACCGACCTCTTGCCCCGGATGCAGGCCGATATAGCCAGCCATCTGTAAGGGGGCACGCTCTGGATTTTCGAAATTTTCTTCTGCGTATTGGGCTTATCTGGATTGAAATTCTGTGTCGACCTCCGATATGAACCGGTGGCGACAATAATGTTCCCGCTGGGCGGGAGTGCACCTCGGAGATGCCCGGATATGGACAGGCTGGATCGAAAAATACTGCGGCTGTTGCAGGAGGACTCGACCCTGGCCGTCGCTGATATCGCCAAAAAGGTCGGACTGTCGACCACACCCTGCTGGCGGCGCATTCAGAAGCTGGAGGAAGAGGGTGTGATCCGGCGGCGTGTGGCGCTGCTCGACCAAACGAAGATCAATGCCAAGGTCACGGTCTTCGTCGCCATCCGCACAAACTCCCACTCGCACGAATGGCTGATGCGGTTTTCCGAGGTGATCGCGGATTTCCCGGAGGTGGTGGAGTTTTATCGAATGAGCGGCGACGTCGATTATCTGCTGCGGGTCGTGGTGCCAGATATCGCTGCCTATGACGCTTTCTACCAAAGACTGATCAAAAAGATCGAAATCCGCGACGTTTCTTCATCCTTCGCCATGGAACAGATCAAATACACGACCGAGTTGCCGCTCGACTACATGATGGTCGATTCAGGCCGTTCGGCCGACTGATCAGGAGGTCTGCCCGCCGACGAGCTGCGCCAGATCCTCCAGCCGGTTTGCCTCCGCGGCGGGTTTGTCCCAGCGGATGCGGTTGATGCGCGGGAAACGCAGGGCGTAACCGGACTTGTGTCGAGTGCTGGTTTGCGCGCTGTCGAAAGCCACTTCGAAGACCAGTTTCTTTTCGACCTCCTGAACCGGACCGAAGCGCGCGACCCGATTGTTGCGGATCCACCGGTCGAGCTGCTTCAGTTCCTCGTCGGTGAAACCGAAGTAGGCTTTGCCGATCGGCAGCAGCTGCCCCTCCGGTCCCCACAGACCGAAGGTATAGTCGGAGAAATAGGATGAGCGCTTGCCGTGACCGCGCTGCGCATACATCAACACCGCATCGAGCAGGTGGGGATCGCACTTCCATTTGTACCAGGCGTGTTTGGGCCGGCCGGCGACGTAGGCGGACGATACGTCCTTGATCATCAGACCTTCCATCAGGCTGCCGGTTTCGGCGGCCTGCTGGCGCAGTGTGGCAAGGTCATCGCGGTTCTTGAAGGGCAAAAGATCCGATATGGAAAAACGCTGCGGATCGGCATCCTCCAGGAGGCCGGCGAGGATCTCGCGGCGCTGGCGCAATGGGAGCGCTCGCACACTGTCCCGGCCGCGACGCAGAATGTCATAGGCTATGAAGAAGGCGGGCAGCCTCTGCATCAATGCGTTCGACGGTTTCTTCTTGTTCAGCCGTTGTTGCAGATCATTGAAAGTGCCGATTTCGCCGTCCTTGCGGATCAGCAGTTCACCGTCGATCACGGCATCGAAACTGACGGCGTCCAGCAGATCGGGAAAGCTGTGCGAAATGTCGTCACCGGTGCGCGAGAACAGGCGTACACCGGTGGCGTTGGAGGCGATCTGTACGCGGATTCCGTCCCATTTCCATTCAGCCTGGTGGGTGGCCGGGTCGATGCGGTCGAAATCCCGTTCTTCATCAATCGGATGCGCCAACATGACAGGAGAATAGGTGAGGGCATTTCCGGTGTCAGGCTTTGGGCCGCGGCCGTCGACCCAGGCGAACAGGTCTTCATAGGGCGGGGTGACGCCGTGCCACAACTCCTCGATGACATCGAGCTCCACGCCTTTCATATTGGCCAGCGTTCGCTTCACCGAGCGCGCCGACATGCCGATGCGCAGACCGCGCGTTCCGAGCTTCAGAAGCGCCCATCGCTGCGGTGGCGTCATGTTGTCGAGCAACGTTGCCAGGTACTCGCGAATGCCGAGTTTGCCGCGGCTGTTGAACTCGGCGATCACTTCGGCCAGCAGCGGCAAGCGGTTCAGACGCGTCGCGTCCGGGGATACCGGCCATGCCAGTGCCACGGTCTCCGACAGTTCACCGATATAGTCGTAGGACATGGCGAAAAGATCTGGATCCATGCGCTCGGTAATCAGCGTGGCGATCAGGTTGCGTTTGAACAGATCGAAGCTGAGCGTCCCGCCGATTGCAGAAAGCGCCCAGCCGCGATGTGGATCCGGTGTCGTCGTCAGATAGTCGGCAAGGATCCTTTCCTTCGCCAGCGTCGAGTTGGTGAAATACAGATCGTCGAGGAGCTGGGCGAAGCGTTCCACTACTCGGCATCCTCTTCGCGACCGACAAGATGGAGCGCCTTGGCCCGGACGCCACGTTGGCGCAGCGCATGCTCCAGCGCCTCGACACGTCCATGGGTGATCCAAACGTCGCTGGCGCCGGTTTCCTGCGCGGTCCGCAACAGGTCGTTCCAGTCGGCATGATCGGAGACAATCAGCGCCATCTCGGCCCGCCGCTGGCGCGCCCGGGCACGGATTTGCATCCAGCCCGATGCCATCGCGGGAAGCGGATCCGGCAGCCGTCGGCTCCACCGGTCAGCCAGTGCGGATGGCGGGCAGAGCACGATCTTGCCACGCAATGTCTCCCGCTCTCCCGCGCTCAGTTCAGCAACCGGTTGCCAGTCGCCGAATTCCTGGCCGTAGCCTTCGTAGAGCTCGATCAGCCGGACCAGCGCTCCATGGACATAAAGCGGTTGGTCATAGCCGGCCTGACGCAAAGCCACCATCAGCCGCTGACATTTGCCCAACGCATAGACGCCGACGAGGTGGGTACGATCGGACTGGGTCTCGATCGACCGCAGCAGCTTGGCCATTTCGTGCTCGATCGGCGGGTGTGAAAACACCGGGAGCGCAAAGGTGGCTTCGGTCACAAAGACGTCGCATGGCACGACCTCAAAAGGTGCACAGGTGGGATCGGCGTGACGTTTGTAGTCCCCGGATATGACGACGCGCTGCCCACGATGCTCGAGTACAGCCTGGGCGCTGCCGAGGATGTGGCCGGCCGGAGCCAGCCATAGAGTCACGTCGTCGGCAAGCTTCCGGTGTTCACCATAGGCCATCGGCACCGCCCCGGCGACGGACCCGTCTTCGTAGCGCGTGCGCATAATGTCGATCGTTTCTGGCGTGGCGAAAACGGTCGCGTGACCCGACCTGGCGTGGTCGGCATGGCCATGGGTGACGATAGCCCTCGATACGGCCCCGTGCGGATCGATATAAGCGTCCGCCGGCACGCAGTAGAGCCCTTCGGGCCGTACCTGCATCCACGTCTCGGCAGAGTGATCGCTCATTGGCAGCGCTTCATAGCTTCGTCAAATCCGGTAACATATGTCACGGATTTATCGAGACAAACCGATGCCATGAAAAAACCCGTCAGCGCTGCGCTTCACGTGTTGAACGGGATTGCAGCCGGTCCATCGTCTTTTGACTTGAGAGTACCCTGACGGCATCGCGTCCGATCCATCGGGCAGCCTTGTCGTCGCTGTCGGCGAGCCGTTCGGCGAGGTCCAGGGCCGGCTTGTGCAGGGCTAGCGAATGCTTGCCGATTTGCCGAAGCGCCCAACTCGCCGCTTTCTTGACGAAGTTTCGGTTATCGTCTGCGTGCCGCTCGATGAGCGGCAGCCAGGCCTCCATGACGGTGTCCGGTTGCTTCTTCAAGTGAACAGCGCCCCAGGCCATCATCGCGAAACCGGTTCGCCGAACGAATTCACGTTCATCGCGAACAAGCGGTTCAATGAGCGTATCGTGCAGTCCGGCCTCGATGAAGAGCCCGGCGGCGTGATCGACGACCTCCCAGGAATTGAATTCGGCGGCCCAGCGCAGCGCCTGCTCGGCGGTCACGCGCTTCGGCTCATCGGTAAAACAGGCCAGCAGGCGGGCCTCGCGAATACCCGATTGCCACAGCGTCTCGGCGCGATCGTGATCGCGCTTTATCTTGCGTGCAAACGGCCGTAGCACCGCGTTGGGGATTCCGAGGGCGGCATCCGTTTCGATGCCAAAGCGCTCCATGCCGTCGATGTTCTCTGGTGCCGCGTGTCCCTTCAGCCAGGCCAGGACCTGCCCGGCATCCCAATCGGGCGCAGGGTCTGCGCCTGCCATATTAACGTTCCAGGCGGGCGAGCAACGAGGAGGTGTCCCAACGACTTCCGCCCATTTTCTGTACTTCGCGATAAAACTGGTCGACCAGCGCGGTAACCGGCAGGCTTGCGCCGTTGGTGTGCGCCTCGTTCAGAACGATCGATAAGTCCTTGCGCATCCAGTCGACCGCAAATCCGAATTCGTATTCGCCGCGCTCCATGGTTTCGTGACGGTGCTCCATCTGCCAGGAACCGGCGGCGCCTTTCGAGATAACGTCGACCACCGCGGCGATATCGAGGCCCGCCGCCTTGCCGAAATGAATGCCTTCGGCGAGACCCTGCAGCAGTCCGGCAATGCAGATTTGATTGACCATCTTGGTCAGCTGGCCGCTGCCGACACCACCCATTAGGCCGACCATCCTGGCATAGCTTTCGATGACCGGTTTGGCCTTGTCGAAAATCTCCTGATCACCACCGACCATGACGGTGAGTGTGCCATTCTCAGCTCCGGCCTGGCCACCTGATACGGGTGCGTCCAGGAAACCGCAGCCGCGTTCACGGGCAACGGCATCGAGCTCGCGCGCCAGCTGTGCCGACGCGGTCGTATTATCGATCAAAACGGCGCCGGATTTCATGCCGTGGAAGGCGCCTTCCTCACCGATGGTGACCGTGCGTACATCGTCGTCGTTGCCGACGCAGGAGAACACAAAATCGGCGCCCTCGGCCGCGGCGCGCGGCGTCGGCGCCATGGCACCGCCGAATTCGTCCACCCATTTCTGGGCCTTGGCTGAGGTGCGGTTGAAGACGCAGACCTCATGGTTGCCCTTGGTTTTCAGATGCGCCGCCATGGGGTAGCCCATGACGCCCAATCCAATAAAAGCAACTGTTGCCATGTGATTGGCCCTCCTGCAAAAAGGCGTTGACGGTGTTGTGGAGGGAATAGATCAATGCGCCGGATACTCAAAGCCCTTATCCGATTTATTTTCGTAGCTGTCCCGGTCATTCTGCTGGCGGGCGGCGCGGGGCTTTTCTGGCTCGTCCGCTCGTTGCCGCCGGCTTCGGGATCCATGACCGTCGAAGGGCTGTCGGGGCCGGTGACGATTTCGCGTGATCCACGCGGCGTACCGCATATCGTCGGATCGACGCTGGAGGATACGCTGACCGGGCTCGGTTTCGCCCATGCGCAGGACCGGCTTTGGCAAATGGAGGTTTCGCGAATCGCTGCACAGGGGCGGCTTTCCGAGATCTTCGGCGAACCCACCATCGACTCCGACATCTGGTTGCGCAGCATGGGCATCTTCGAGGCGTCGGAGACTTCCTATCAGGACATGCCGGAGGCTGGGCAAAGGGCGTTGCAAGCCTACACCGCGGGTGTCAATGCGTGGCTCGACCGTGAGGGGCGCACCTTTGCGTCCAGACTGCCGCCGGAATTCGTGCTTCTCGGTCACACGCCGGAGCCGTGGAAACCGGAACACTCGGTTGCGTCCATCAAGATGATGTCGGTGACACTCGGTGCCAACGCCCGCGACGAAGTCATGCGGCTGGCCTTCGCGCGTCTTGGGTTGACGTCGCAGGACATGAGCGATCTGCTGCCACCCAATCCCAATGACGATCCGCCGCCGCTGCCCGACATGGCCAGCCTGCTTGGTCTCGACACCGGTCCGCTGCAACCGGTCAGTGAAAACCAACAGGCGGGCGGACCCTTTTTGCCAATCGACCTGAGCGCACCGCGCGGCGCTTCCAACAATTGGGTTGTCTCGGGTGACCGGACCAGCACGGGTGGGCCGATCGTGGCCAACGATCCACATCTTGGTCTAACCGCACCGTCAATCTGGTATCTTGCCCATGTGCGTGTGACGGATGGCAATGGTTCGCACGATTTGGTGGGCGCTACCCTGGCCGGCACACCGTTGGTTCTGCTTGGCCGCAACAACAGTATCGCGTGGGGCTTCACGAACACCGGGACCGACGTCCAGGACATATTTGTTGAGCGGGTCAATCCGGACAATCCGGACGAATACCTGACGCCTGACGGATGGGAGCGCTTCGGATCCCGGGAGGAAACGATCAGGCTGCGCGGCGGCGGCGAACACAGGTTCACGCGTCGCTGGACCCGTCATGGACCGGTGCTGCCTGAAAGCTACCTGAATATCGGTGCCTACCTTCCGGACGGGACAGTCGCGGCGCTGCAATGGGTGGCTCTGGCCAGGGACGACAACACGCTGATGAGCGGGATCAACGTCTGGGACGCCGATACCGTTACCGCGTTCCAGCAGGCCATGATCGACTATATGACGCCGATGCAATCCATGGTTGTCGCCGACGGTTCCGGCAATATCGGCATGATAGCGCCCGGCCGCGTACCCATACGCGATCCTGAGAACCGGGTCATGGGCCGCGCTCCGGTGCCGGGTTGGAACAGTCTTTTCGATTGGCAGAGCACAATTCCGTTCAGTGGCCTGCCGCGCCTGACCAATCCACCGGACGGCGCCATCGAGACAGCCAATGCCAAGATGGTCGGTCCCGATTATCCCTACCTCCTGACCTATGATTGGGAGGAACCCTGGCGGCAGGAACGTTTGATAAAACTGGTTGTCGACAGCACCGACAAACAGTCACTGGCGTCGACGCGGGACATCCAGGCCGATGTCTATTCCACCGGATTTGCCGCGATCGGGCCAGGCATGCTGCAGCTTGTCGAAGAACGCAACGACGTCAACGCGGATATCATTGCCCAGCTCAAGGACTGGGACTACGAAATGCAACGCGACAGCGCTTTACCGCTGGTTTTTATGGCGTGGTTTCGAGAAAGCATGATCGGCATCTTCAAAGACGACCTGGGGCCGGCGTTCGATCTCTGGTTCAAGGCCCGCGGTCTCGTCATGCAGCGTATCCTGTCCCGGGAAACGGCCCGTGACTGGTGCGATGACCGATCGACGGCGGGCACGGAAACCTGTGCGGATATTCTTGCGGCGAGCCTCAACAGAGCGCTTGTCGATCTTGAGCGGCGCTACGGAAACGATCGGGAGGAATGGCGCTGGGGTGTCGCGCACCTTACGGCGGGTCAACATACACCGTTTTCCAATGTGCCTGTGTTGCGAAACTTTTTCGACGTCCAGGTGGAGAGTGCAGGCGGACCGTTTACGATCGACCGCGGAGGCACGACGCTGAGCAGCGCGACGACTCCCTTCATCAATGTCAATGGATCGAGTTTTCGCGGTATCTACGACATGGCCGATCTCGAAAAATCGACCTACATGATCACCACCGGCCAGTCCGGCAACGTTTTTTCACGGCATTATCGCGATCTCGCCGAACCGTGGTCGAACGTGGAGGCTTTTGTCATACCGACCGATCCGCAAGCCTATGAGCCGACCGTGGTTGGCAGTTGGCAGTTACTTCCGCAATAGGGGCTTCGCGTCAAAGGTATCTCTTGGATCCGCCAAACGGCGTGACTGTTTGCTCTCATTCAGCCAGCCGGGATGCCGAACTCGGAAAACGGGATGTAGGCCACCATATCGCCACGTGACACGTGGTCCATCGGTTCGGGCAGTTCGATCAGGCCGTCGGCGCGGCGTAATCCGGAAATCAGGCCGGATCCGTCGCGCGGAAATTTGCAGGCTACCGGATTGCCATCGTCGTCCGGCTCGAGCCAGCCGCGCAGGAACTCCCGTCGATCGGTCTTCTTTTTGGCGATCTCGAAATTCGCCGGGACCGGCAAACGCATCGGTGGCCGATAGACGCCGCCACACAACAGTCGAATGACCGGAATGGCGTAGAGCAGGAAGCAGACGAAGGCGGCAACCGGGTTGCCAGGCAGCCCCAGATAGACGCAGGAACCGATCTGTCCGAAAGTCATGGGGCGGCCTGGCTTGATGGCAATTTGCCAGAGGTGTCGCTTGCCAAGGCGATCGAGGGCTCCAACCATGTGGTCTTCGTCTCCACGCGAGGCACCCCCTGTCGTCAGGATAACGTCGTATGCGTGCGCCGCAGCGGACAGGGTTTGCTCGACGATGCCGGCCTCGTCCTTGAGGATGCCCAGGTCGGTAACGGCAACCGGCAGAGTCCCGCACAGCGAGTCAAGCATGTGATGGTTTGAATCAAAAACCTGCCCGGGTGCGATCACCGCGCCGGGCGCAGGGCGGACCAGTTCGTCACCGCTCGACACCAACGCAACACGCAATTTGCGATAAACACGCACTTCCGCCGTTCCGAGCGAGGCCAGCGCCGCGATGTCCTGCGGGCGCAACAGGCTCCCGCTGTTCAGGATTGTGTCGCCGGCGCGGAGGTCTTCGCCAGCCTTGCGTCTGTTGGCTCCCGCTTTGAGGCCCGGAGGAACCGACACCATGCCGCCGCCGGGTGCAACGCGGCAATCCTCCTGCATTGCCACGGTATCCGCGTTTTGCGGCATGGCGGCACCGGTAAAGATGCGTGCCGCCTCACCGACCTTGAGCAAAACGGAATGTGTAGTGCCGGCGGCCAGCCGGGGCCCCACGGTCATGGTCGTATCGGACAGGTAATCCTGATGGGCGAACGCGTATCCGTCCACGGCGCTGTTGTCATGCAATGGAACATCGCGCGGTGCGGTGACCGGATCCACGACGTGTCGACCGTTCGCATCGCTCAAGCTCACCGTCTCCGGCGTGGCGATGCGCGAAACCCGTTCCGTCAATAGGGCGATGACCTCGTCATGGCGCATCCGGTCGCGATCATGCAAAAAACAATCGTCCAGCAATCGCGGCTGCCGGCTCATCATCAAGCCCTTTCCACCAGGCCTGTGTGTGCCTCGATGAAATCGACAATGGCAGCCGTATCATCAAGATCGAACACCGGCAGTGACGCGCCTGCGACCGGGTGGTCCGCAGCGATGGCGACCACCGAAGGGTCGCCGTCGGCAAGCGGCGTCCTGTCCTGAGCCTCGCTCCGCCGGGTTTCCAGCTTGTCGTGGTTTTCGCGCTTGTAGCCTTCGACGACAACCAGATCACACGGAGCCAGTCGGCCAATAATGGTGGCCAGCCCCGGTTCGTCCTCGTCACGCAGTTCGTGCATCAGTGCCCAGCGGTGGTCTGATACGATGGCGACTTCTGTGGCGCCGGCCTGCCGGTGGCGGAAACTGTCCGTTCCGTCCTGATCAACATCGAAACTGTGATGGGCATGTTTGACCGTGGAAATCCGCCAGCCGCGGCGCGCCAATTCACCGACGATGCGCACTGTCAATCCGGTTTTGCCAGAGTTTTTCCAACCGACGATGCCGAACACGCGCTGAGTCATGGGGCCTCTTTCACCGTGACGTTCGTCAAGCGGTCAAGGATTCGCGCCGCCCTTTCCAGTTCATCCGGAGTGTTGATGTTGAAAAACGGATCAATCCTGTCCGCGCCCGCCTCGATCATCGGAAAATCGACCATTTTCAGCCGGTGTCTTTTGGCCCAGACAATCACCTTGTAGGTATCGGTGCCTTGCAACCACGCGTCGAGATCGGGTCGCAGCGCGATCGGCCAGAGGGCAAATACCGGGTGGCGGTGTCCGCCCGATGTCGCCATGGCGATCGTATCGCTCGCAAGGGACGTCTCGGCGGTCAGGCGTTGCACGAGATCGATGGGAAGAAACGGCGTGTCGGCTGCGACGGTTGCGATATGCGTTGCGCCGATAACCGTATCGGTGGCCCATCTCATGCAGGCCGAAACGCCGGCGAGGGGACCGGCGAAGCTGCCGATCGAATCGGCAACGACCGGCAGGCCGAATTGCGACAGCCGTTCCGGATCGCCGTTGGCGTTGAGCACGATTTTGCTGACCTGCGGTTGCAGTCGATCGAGCACCGACGCCAACATCGGGCGCGCGCCGAGCGGGCGCAACGTTTTGTCGCCACCGCCCATGCGGCTCGATCTGCCCCCGGCAAGAATGCATCCGACTACTGTGTCGTTGGCGATCATGGTGTGTTCGTCCTACCTCTACCGCGAGGCCATGGCACCTTTGCGGGTGTGCTTTCGATCCTCATCAAGGATGGTTTTCGGGTCCAAGTCGTATTCAACGCGATGTTGGCCCGCTAACGCCACAAAACGCTTGCCGCGGGCCCGGCCGATCAGTGTGAGATCGACCTGCCGCGCCAGTTCAACTCCCCAGGCCGTGAACCCGGACCGAGAAACCAGGATCGGAATGCCCATGACGGCCGTCTTGATGACCATTTCCGAGGTCAGCCGCCCGGTGGTGTAGAAAATCTTGTCGTGCGGCTCGATGCCGTTCAGGAACATCCAGCCGGCGATCTTGTCCACCGCGTTATGCCGGCCGACGTCTTCCATATAGACCATCGGCCGGTCGCAGTGGCACAGCACACAGCCGTGGATGGCACCGGCCGCCAGGTAAAGCGACGGGGTCGTATTGATGCTTTTCGTCAGGGCGTAGAGCCAGGAGGTCTTCAGTCTGGCCGTCGGACTCAGCGCCACGGCTTCGAAATCGTCGAGCACATCCCCAAATACTGTGCCTTGTGCGCAGCCGGATGTGCGCACCCGCTTCTTCAGTTTTTCCTCGTAATCGGTTTCACGCTCGGTGCGGACAATGACGACGTCCAGCTCCTCGTCATGCTCGATCGCGGTGATCCGGTCGGATTGGGACAGCATGTTTTGGTTGAGCAGATAGCCGACGGCCAGCAAATCGGGGTAGTCGCCGATCGTCATCATGGTAACGATCTCCTGGCGGTTGAGAAACAGTGTCAACGGTTTCTCCGTTACCACCCGGGTGACAACAGCCTGACCGTTTTCATCGACGCCCTCGACATCACGCCACAGGCGCGGATCGTTGGGATCGGGCCGGATTATGAAATCGTCGTCAGTCATGCTCAACAGACCCTAGGCCCCTTTGCGGGCAACCTGATAGGCTACATAAATAACGTAGAGCGCAGCGCAGGAACCCGCAATCGCCGACCCAAGCATGACGTAGAGCAGCGGGTAGGGTCCGGTTTCGGGGCCCAGCAGCGTACCGGAGAGCACCGCCAGGCCAGCACCGCCACCGATCATCAAGGCGCCGCCGAGACCGGATGCCGAACCCGCTAGATGCGGGCGAACGCTGACGATGCCGGCATTGGCGCCGGGCAGCGTCATACCGTTGCCGAGCCCGACGAAAAGAATGAAGCCGAAGAAAACATTCGCGTGGGTGTATCCCAGGGAATACGCGGCAATGGAACCAACCATGCCGGCGGTGATGATATTGGTGCCGATGAGGATCATCTTGTTGATTCCGATCCTCGTGGCAAACCGCGCCGACATGTAGTTGCCAATGATGTATCCGACGCCGGTGACCGCGAAATAGATCCCGAGTTGCGAGGGACTGAGGCCCAGGAACACCGCTGAGACGTAAGGTCCGCCTCCCAGGAATGCGAAGAACGATCCCGAAGCGAACGCCGCTGCAAAGGCGTAACCCCAGAACCGTCGTGAGCGGATGAGTTCCGGATAGGCGCGGAACTGCGCGGTAAAGCTCTCCGATGGCGATTTGTTGGTCTCGCCCATGTCGAAATAGACCACCAGAAAGACAAACAGTCCGAAAACAAGGGTCAGAATGAAAGCCGAATGCCAACCGTAGATTTCATCGAGGAAGCCGCCGATCGCCGGACCGATCATCGGGACGAGCGCCATACCCATGGTGATATAGCCGAGCATGCTGGCGGCCTCGTCGGTCGAGACCATATCCCGAACGACGGCACGGGAGAGGGCAATTCCCGAAACGACAACGGTCTGAATCATACGGCCAACAAAAAGCGTTTCGAAGTTCGGCGCGAAGATGCAAACGACGGTTGCGATCAGAAATATCAAAAGGCTTGTGAGAATCACCGGGCGCCGGCCATAACGGTCTGAAAGCGGGCCGATAATGATCTGCATGAACGCCGTGCCGCCGAGATAGGCTGAAACCAATAGTTGGGCGAAGCCGTAACTCACCTGGAAATAGTCGGCGATGCCCGGCAGGGATGGCAGGACGATGTTCATGTTGAGTGCGGCCGTCCCGGTGATCAGCACCAGCGTGCCGATATGCGGTGGCGAATCGCGGTCCAGGAACTGTGGTCTTGCCATGCCAGTGACTCCCTCAGCCGGCTGCCTGCGTCAATCGGAAGTCCGGGTTGTCTGGATGGTTCGCTCCGGACGCGCACCCGGTGCGGAGGCGAGAGTGCCTCTAAGCGCGATGTCGCGCCCGGTGTTCGCGATATAGCGAATAGATACCTGTTGCAACAACTATTGCGCTACCAAGCAGGGTCAAGCGATCCGGGAAATCGGAAAAAATAATCATTCCCAAAAGGATGGACCATAGCAGTGCAGTGTAACGGAAGGGTGATACGAATCCTATTTCCCCCTGGCGCATGGCCAAAGCAACGAATTGATAACCAACGAGAATGAAGGCCGAAGCACCGAGCACGAGAAGGATATGAAATGCGGTCACCGGGGCAACGGTGCCGTCGTAAATCCACATGACAAGACCGGTCAGTCCCACGGCTGGCGCCATGATGGCGGAAAGAAACAGCGTCGGTACATCCTGGTCCATAGCCCGTGTCGCCAAGTCTCGAACCGCAGCGCAAAAAACCGCGCCACAGACCAGCAGCGAGTAGGGTGAATAGCCCTCGGTTCCGGGCTGAATCACGATGATAACGCCGCAAAACCCGAAGCTGATGGCGAGCCACCGTCGCCATCCCACCTTTTCGCGAAGGAAAAGGGCGGCACCAAACGTGACAGCGAGCGGTGTTGCCTGCATGATGGAAAGCGCGTTCGCCAACTGGATGTGGACGAGCGCCGTAAGATAGAACACCGTACCGAAGGCCTCGCCCAGGGTGCGCAACAGCGGCATCGGGCGAAATGCCGTGCCGATGGGTCGCAGTGCGCCGGCACGATGAGCCACAACGGCGATCAGTAGCGATGCAACCATGCCGCGCAGAAAGATCGCCTGTCCCATGCTCATGTCGCGGGCCAGCAGCTTCATAAAGGCGTCGTTGAACACATAGCCGGCCATCGCCAGCGACATGAACAAGGCGGCGCGCAGGTTTTGCGTTGGCATCAGGCCGCTCCGGATGGACACGAGAGCGGCAAAAGGAGCACGGTTTAGCCGCCGGTCACGCTCATGTGACGAGCGACCGCCGGCCGCTTGTTCCTGCGGTCGATCACAAAATCATGGCCCTTGGGCTTGCGTAGTATCGCTTCATCAATGGCACTTGAGACGAGCTCATTTCCTTCGGAGGCCCGCAATGGTGCGCGTAGATCAGCGGCATCGTCCTGCCCGAGGCACATGTACAGCGTGCCCGTACAGGTCAGGCGCACACGGTTGCAGCTTTCGCAGAAATTATGGGTCATGGGGGTGATAAAGCCGAGACGTCCGCCGGTTTCCGCGATCTCGACATAGCGTGCCGGCCCACCGGTCTTGTGGTCGCTTTCATGCATCGTGAACTGTTGGGCGAGGTTGGCCCGCAGCAGCGAAAGCGGCAGGTACTGATCCGTCCGGTCCTCGTCGATTTCACCCATGGGCATGGTTTCGATGACCGTCATGTCCATGCCTTCACCATGGGCCCAGCGGATAAGCTGCGGGATTTCGGCGTCGTTGAAATCTTTGAGCGCCACGGTGTTGATTTTGACCTTGACGCCGGCGGCGCGAGCGGCTTCGACGCCGGAAAGAACACGATCCAGATTGCCCCATCGGGTGATACGTCGGAACTTGTCGGCATCCAGCGTGTCGAGCGAGATGTTGATACGCCGCACACCGTTGGCTGCCAGCTGCGCGGCCATGCGCGGCAATTGCGATCCGTTGGTTGTCAGCGTGAGTTCATCGAGCCCGTTGCCGATGTGGCGGGACATACGCTCGATGAAATGCATGATGTTCTTGCGGACCAGCGGTTCGCCACCGGTCAGTCGCAAACGCCGAACGCCCTTTTCGACAAAAACGGTGCACAGGCGGTCGAGTTCCTCCAGCGTCAGCAGATCCTTTTTTGGCAGGAAGGTCATGTTTTCCGACATGCAGTATGTGCAGCGGAAATCACAGCGGTCCGTCACCGACACCCGCAGATAGGTTATTGCGCGACCAAACGGATCAATGATCGGTGGGATCGCGTTGTCCGATGTGCTGCTGCCGGAACTACCCTGCATCGTGTACCCTTCACTTGCCGTCATCTGCGTCGAGCCGGGCTTGTTCATACGCCCGATTGACCCATCTATCTTGTGTCCATCCTTATAGTCGTCAAGGCAAAAGGGTGCGAGCGTTATTCTTTTCTCATAAAACGATGACGACAAAGCGAACAACAGATGACCGAAAACCAGATCGGCCGCCCCACCGAACTCAGGATCTCGAAGGACAGAAAGAACCTGAAGGTGATTTTCGACACCGGCAAGGAGTTCGAACTGCCGGCGGAGGCACTGCGCGTCCTGTCGCCATCGGCCGAAGTTCAGGGTCATTCGCCGGAGCAGCGCGTGACCGTTCCGGGCAAGCGCCACGTTCAGATTGCCGGGGTCGAGCCGATCGGCAATTACGCGATCAAGATTAACTTCGACGATGGACACAACACCGGCATCTTCAGCTGGACCTACCTGCACACGCTTGGTGACGAGTTCGACGCGCGGTGGACGTCCTATCTGAACGAGCTCGAGGCGAAGGGAATGTCTCGCGACCTGGCGGAAATCCCGCGCTAACGCGGCGCCACAAGACCGATACTCAACAGGCCCTAATCCACTGGTCCGGTTTCGAACGCTTCGACGCGGCCGATCATGCGCTGCATCACATCTCCCACTTGGTTGCATTCGTCGACGGTCGTCGTCGACATGGAGTGTTCGATGAGCGCCAGCTCAATGGCCAACGCTTGGCGCGTCAAATCGCGCCCCTTGTCCGTGAGGTAAAGCCGCAGGATTCGCCGGTCATCCGGGTCAGCACGGCGCTCGATCAATCCGCGCTTTTCGATTTGCGGCAGCAGCATACTGATGTTGGAACGGCCAACAAGCAGCTTCCGGGCGAGATCCTGCTGAGAGATACCCTCAAACCGGTAAAGATTCGCCAGGATATCCAGATGCGGCACCTTGATGTCGAGAGGCGTCAGAGCCCTGGCAAGCTTCTGATGTATGACCTGACAGGCCTTCGCCACGGCGATCCAGTTCTTGAACCGCGGATTGTCCCAAGGAAGCGCTTGCTTTTTGTTCATAGTTGTACAATTATGTTCATGGTTGAACTTTAATACTGGAACCCGACTATGACATCAACACAGCAAAAGGTCATCCGTCTAGGCTTTCGGCTCTCGGGCCGCGTGGCGCCTGATTTTGCAGGGCGTCTTGCGTTCCGTTTGTTCTGTCGAACACCGGCGCGCAAGCCGGCAAGCGCCAAAGCGAGGAGGCTGCTGGATGAAGCTGCCCCGGCCATGGCGCGGGCCGAGCGAATCGCCTTGCCGATCTCGAGCGGTATGGTCGTCTCGCATTTTTTTGCCCCGCATTCCGGGAAAACACGAGACGTGGTGTTGGTGACCCATGGCTGGGGTTCCCGCACTGAGCATATGTTGCCCCTTATCGAGGAGTTACGCAGTTCCGGTCGGGCCGTCGTCGCGCTCGATCTTCCCGGCCACGGTGCTTCGTCCGGGAAGCAACTGAATATGGCGTTGGCGGTCGAGGCGGTCGACGCCGCATGGCGGCAATATGGCCCGTTTGCGGCGATGATCGGCCACTCCTTCGGTGGCGCCGTTCTGATCAGCGCCGCCGCTGGCCTGGTGGCGCATGTGCCGCCGCGCATGGCACCGCGTCTTGTGACCATTTCGTCACCGAATGCGCTGCCCGACATATTCGAGGGCTTTGCCGATTGGATCGGTCTGCCGGAGCGCAGCCGTCCGGCGCTTTACGGTGAGGTGAAACGGGTAACCGGCCACCCGCTTTCGGTGTTTGTCGGTGCGCGCAGACTTGCCGAACTGGACCTGCCGACTTTGGTCGTGCATGCCCATGATGACAAGGAAGTTCCGGTCGACAGCGCTTATGGGCTGGTCGGAGCCGGTCGCCATGTCGAAGTATTCTGGGCTGACGGATACGGCCACCGCCGCATCCTGGGCGGGCGCGATGTCGGCCAGATGGTGGTCGACTTCATCGACCGGCCCGAACCGGCACATCGACCGGCGACTGCAAACCATATTGCGCGCCTGCAGCAAGCCGTGACACACAACTGACATTGCCCTATAGGGGGCTCGGCCTGGGGCAGATCTGGAGTCACCAGGCGATTGGAGCCGTCGGATGAGCCTTGTCACCACCGTTGAGGAACTGGAAGCGCTGTATGGCAAGCCCGGCCCTGCGTCGCTTGTCAAAGTCGCCGCCACCGTGACGGATCCCTACGCGCGAATCCTGATGGCTTCACCTTTCTGTGCCCTTGCCACGGTCGGCCCCGAGGGATTGGATTGCTCGCCGCGCGGTGACATGCGCGGCTTCGTACGCATCCAAGATGAGAAAACACTGCTTCTGCCCGATCGTCGCGGCAACAACCGGATCGATTCATTGCGCAACGTGGTGCGTGATCCTCGGGTGGCCCTGATGTTCCTGGTGCCCGGATCAGACAATGCGCTGCGCATCAACGGCACGGCGGTCGTCAGCATCGATCCGGACCTTCTGGAGAGCTTCGCCGTCGGCAGTCTATTGCCTCGCAGCGTTCTGGTGATCACCATCGGCGAGATCTATTTTCAATGCGCGCGAGCCCTGATCCGGTCGGGCCTGTGGGACGCGGCCAATCATGTCGACCCGGCGACGCTACCGACGCCCGGAGATATCCTCGCTTCCTTGAGCGACGGGACTGTGGGTGGTCAGTCCTACGATCGTGAATGGCCGGAGCGCGCCCGCAAATCGATGTGGTAACAATCGCACGGTTCAGTTCCAGGCGATCCAGCGGCCGTGGGAATCGACCCGTGCCAACTGCCTGCGTGTGCTGCCCGGCCAAGATTCCTGGTGCAATGCCGCACCGGGGATTTCTCCGTCCATTTCCAGACTGAGCCGATAAAACGGTGCCTCGGACGTTGCCCGGTCTCCGGCCGCTTCGATCAACCGGCGCGCTGCTTGGCGCGATTGCTCCGGCAGATACTGCCAGGCAACGGTGTGGAAGAGGACATGTGCTTCGCCCGGATTGTTCTGCTGCAGACGATACTCCAGCCAGTCGATGGCGTCCGCGCGGTCAACATGCGGCGGGGCGTCCCGAGCGATATCGATCGCAGCCCGCATGCGTTCGATTCGGTCGAGCTGGTCGGCCCAGTTGTAGGATAGCAACCTGATGCGATCGCTTTCGCTCACAAGGTCGAATGGCGCGAGATCGCAACCACGCCGCTCCGTCACCGTCAGCGCGATATCCGGCGGCAATGGACCGCTCCATTCGGGTGTGAGACGAACGGGTGAGGTGCTTAAACCCCGTTCGGCGTCGCCATAGACGTGGCTGAATCGGTCAAGCAGCAGGTTAAGGCCGGCGCTGGCGCCGATCTCCGACAACCGCAGCGGCAGTCCGGTGTCCGCCGCGATATGCAACAGTGCGGCATAAACGGCCGACGACCGGCGGATTTCGTTGGTCTGGGGCGGGCTGGCGAGCCGGGTCACCAGAAAATCATCGTTGCGCCGTATTGCATCGCCGATCACGTCGAAAAGGCGTTGATCCGGAACCGTTTCATGGTTTGGCGGATAGACCGCAACAAGATCGGCATCCGCACGGGTCAATACCAATTCGTGCAGAGCGCCGCACAGACGGACGGGCAGGGCCTCGCCATGCGAAGAAAGGTCGCCGGTCCAACCGTTCATGATGTCGCGGGTCGCGGTGTCAGGCAAACCGCGTTCGGCGAACAGACCGCACAACCGGCCCATAAACGGCGAACCCATCACCAATCCCGCATGGGCCTGCTTGTGAAAAGCCTCGGCCAGAGCGGGCGAAAGCGCCGATGCTTCAGCCAAGATTGAGTTCCTGAAAGAAGTCGTTGCCCTTGTCGTCGATGACGATGAAGGCCGGGAAATCCTCGACCTCGATACGCCAGATGGCCTCCATGCCGAGTTCCGGATACTCAAGGACCTCGACGGATTTGATGCAGTCCTGAGCTAGGCGTGCGGCGGGTCCGCCGATGGAGCCGAGATAGAAACCACCGTGGCGCTTGCAGGCCTCACGTACCGTGCGTGACCGATTGCCCTTGGCCAACATGACCTTTGAGCCACCGAACGACTGGAACTGATCGACATAACTGTCCATGCGACCGGCCGTGGTCGGCCCGAACGATCCCGAGGCGAAGCCGTCCGGTGTCTTGGCCGGACCGGCATAGTAGATCGGGTGGTTTCTGAAATGGTCGGGCATGGCCTCGCCGCCTTCGAGCCGCTCGCGGATTTTCGAGTGGGCGAGATCGCGGGCGACGACGATGGTTCCGGAGAGCGACAGCCGGGTCTTGATCGGATGTTTGCCGAGTTCGGCGAGGATCTGATCCATCGGCCGATTGAGGTCGATATGGACCACATTGTCGGTGAGCGCGGCTTCGTCGATTTCCGGCATGTAGCGGGCCGGATTGGCTTCGAGTTGCTCCAGAAAGACGCCGTCGCGGGTGATTTTTCCCTTCGCTTGACGGTCGGCCGAACAGGAGACGCCGAGCCCGATCGGAAGCGATGCACCGTGTCGCGGCAAGCGGATGACCCGCACGTCATGGCAAAAATATTTGCCGCCA
Source organism: Hoeflea sp. (assembly GCA_965249925.1). Lineage (GTDB taxonomy): Bacteria > Pseudomonadota > Alphaproteobacteria > Rhizobiales > Rhizobiaceae > Hoeflea_A. Next base: position 6,850,462 of record OZ252260.1, on the reverse strand, counting down.
AACTGGGCGCCCACGCCCATCCGCTGCGTTAGCTTGTGGATTTCCGCCTCCATCTCAAGATCGCGGAAAGCATGCCCGGCTTGCGAACCTTCGGTCGGCAATTCGTCAAGGTACTTGGTCGAGGCCAGCTTGACCGTCTTCAGCGTCATCTCGGCGGAAGTCCCGCCGATGACAACCGCGAGATGATAGGGCGGACAGGCGGCCGTGCCGAGGGTGAGGATCTTTTCCTCGAGGAATGCGATCATCCGATCGTGGGTCAGCAGGGAAGGCGTCCCCTGATACAAAAACGTCTTGTTGGCGGAGCCGCCACCCTTGGCGATGAAGAGGAATTTGTAGGCGTCCTCGCCCTCCTCGTAGATTTCAATCTGCGCCGGCAGGTTGTTGCGGGTGTTCTTTTCCTCGAACATCGATAGAGGGGCAAGCTGCGAATACCGCAGGTGATTGTTTTCATATGCATCCAAAACGCCCTTTGAAAGCGCCGCATCGTCACCGCCCGCGGTCCACACGCGCCGGCCCTTTTTGGCCATGACAATCGCGGTGCCTGTGTCCTGGCACATGGGCAGCACGCCGCCGGCCGCGATATTGGCGTTCTTCAAAAGGTCGTAGGCAACAAAACGGTCGTTCTCCGTCGCTTCGGGATCCTCAAGAATGGAGGCCAGTTGCTTCAGGTGAGCCGGACGCAGCAGGTGGTTGATGTCCGCAAAGGCCGTTTCAGCGAGCAGTGTCAGCGCCGCGGTGTCGACCGTTAGTATGTCCTGGCCCCTGAAGGTATCGAGGGAGACAAAATCGGATGACAGTTTTCGGTAAGGCGTGTGGTCGTCGCCAAGTGGAAAGAGCCCGGAATCGGCTGCATCGGACATGATAACCAAACCTTTCAGACAGGAAGCGGACCGGCATCCTTTATTCCGCCGACTGCCAATTTGCAATCGAGCGCGGACGCACCAAAAAAGGCGGGCAGCCGCTTCTGGCTGCCCGCCGGGTCCGGATAACGCTGATACTGGAGGTCAGCTATCCTGGTTCTTGATATAATCGGCGATGTGTCCTGACAGCTCTTGGTATTCGCCGCATTCACGACCCTGACAGAGGCGGCGGATCTCGGCCAACTGTTCAAGAGCGCCCTTGAGATCGCCTTTTTGCAGCAGTGCTTCGCCCATATATTCGCGCACCAGCGTGTACTGCGGATCGATATCTATTGCCTTCTGATAGTAGGTCATGCCGACATCGATGCGCCCGGCCTTGCGATGCGAGAACCCGAGATAGTTGAGGATCCGCTTGTCGCCGCGATCGGCGCCGATCATCAGGACGTTGATGGCTTCATCGTAATCACCGGCTTCGGCCAACTGGCGTCCAGCCCAATAAATGCTGTCATTGTCCAGGCTTGAGCTGCTGCGCACGCATTTGCGTTGCGATTGGTCCCAGACCCAACCCCTGTTGCACTTGTTCGATGAGCCGGAATCGCCGCCGCCGGCTGCCATCGCTGGCAACGGCATCATGACGCCCGCTGAGAAAATCAATGCAATGAAAGTCAGAGCTGTTTTCATCGGTGGTTCCTCGGTTTGTGCGGTCTCGGCCGCGATCTTACATGAATTGATGGTCAATGCAGTTCACGATCGTATGACCAACCGGCCCTGCCGTGCGATCGTATTCGTCTATCTGTCTTTTCATCGGCTCGGTTTCAAGATGTGCCCGCGAATTCAAGAGCAAGGGACGGAGAGCAATGCCACAAACATGGCGCTAGGTTACGCCCATTGATGTAATCTGTGCCCATGAGGACCAAAATGAACGAACTCTCCACAGAAATCCGGGTTGCATCCGCGCAGATGCGCGATGCGGAACGCTGGGACGCGGTCGAGCGGCGCGACAGCGACGCCGACGGCCGTTTCGTTTACGGCGTCAAGACCACCGGGATATACTGCCGCCCCTCCTGTGGTTCCAAGGCGGCGCGGCGCGAGAACGTGGTGTTTTTTGACGATCCGGCCTCGGCCGAGTCGGCGGGTTTTCGCGCCTGTAAACGGTGTCGGCCGAATCAGCCGAGCCGTGCGCAACGCAACGCTGAAATGGTCGCCGCCGCCTGCCGTCGGATCGAGGCGGCCGAGGAGCCGCCCAGTCTTGACACCCTGGCCCGGGCGGCCGGCGTCAGTCGCTATCATTTTCATCGGATCTTCCGTGAAGTGACCGGCGTAACCCCAAAAGCCTATGCGGTGGCCTGCCGCGCCGGTCGGTTGCGGGACGGGCTGGCAGCCGGTGCCGATGTGACCAGCGCCATGTTCGATGCCGGTTACAACGCCAGCAGCCGGTTTTACGAAGAGTCGAACAGCCGGCTTGGCATGCGACCGAAGCAGTATAAGGACGGTGGTCGCGACACGCGCATACGTTTCGCGATCGCCGAATGCGCCCTTGGACCGGTCCTCGTAGCCGCGACTGACAAAGGTGTTTGCGCGATCGACTTCGGAGACGACGCGGCCGCGTTGCTGAAGGGATTGCAGGACCGGTTCCCACACGCCGAACTCATCGGGGCAGACGCCGACTTCGAAACCCTTGTGGCCACGGTCATCGGCTATCTGGACGCGCCTCAGGGCAATCTGGACCTGCCGCTGGACATTCGCGGTACTGCTTTTCAGGAAAAGGTCTGGTCCGCTCTGCGGTCATTGCCGGCCGGAACGACGGCAAGCTATTCTGACATAGCGCAGGCGATAGGCCGCCCGAAGGCGGTGCGGGCCGTGGCGCAGGCATGTGCCGCCAACCGCATCGCGGTGGCGATCCCCTGTCACCGCGTCGTACGTCAGGACGGCGATATCTCCGGATATCGGTGGGGAGTCGATCGCAAGCGGGCGCTGTTGCAGCGTGAGGCACGGCCGTGAGCGCCGCGGTTTCGCATGCGACTGAGACGATCGAAACGGACGTCGACTGGTCGCGTGTCTCCGCGGATCTCCAGCGCTATGGTTGCGCGACGATGGGATCGGTGCTCAATCGAGCCGAGTGCCGGTCCGTCGCAGCACTTTACGACGATGATCGATGGTTCCGCAGCCATATCAAGATGGCACGGCACGGCTTCGGGCAGGGTGAATACAAGTATTTCGGCTATCCGCTGCCGGAAATTGTGGCCGGGCTGCGCAATGCGCTTTATCCGCGACTTGTGCCGATCGCCAACCGCTGGCTCGAGATGAGTGGCCGTGAAGACCGGTTCCCGAACCGTCATGCGGATTTTCTGAAACGCTGTCACGCGGCGGGACAGTCGCGGCCGACACCGCTACTGCTTCGCTATGTCGAAGACGACTACAATTGCCTGCACCAGGATCTCTACGGCGATCAGGTGTTTCCGCTGCAGGTCGCCATCCTGCTGTCAGACCCGGCGACCGAGTTCAGCGGCGGTGAATTTGTGATGACCGAACAGCGGCCGCGCATGCAATCGCGTGCCGAGGTGGTCGCCCTCGGGAAGGGCGAGGCCGTGGTTTTTGCCGTCAACGAACGACCTGTCGAGGGCAAACGCGGTGTCTATCGAGTGCGGATGCGTCACGGGGTGAGCCGCGTCCGCTCAGGCCGGCGTTACGTTCTCGGCATCATCTTTCACGATGCCGCTTGAACCTACGTGAAACGGATCAAGGTTCGTCGGGCACCGGCTGAGGTGGCCCGGCGGCCGCTTCGACGGCCTGCTGGGCAGCACCGGCGATCGCCTTCTGGGCTTCCTCGGTCAGTGGTTGATCACCCAGCACCTCGACCTTGACGTTGCGCTGCGCGAAGCTGATGCCATTGGCCTCGAAAGCGTCGCGCAGCTTCTGATAGGCATCGCGCCGAATGAGCCATTGGGCCCCGGGCTTCGCCATGAACTTGACGCCGATCACCATGTTGAATTCTTCCATGCGCCGCACACCCTGGGACTTCAGCGTCTGGATGATGTCGTCGCCATAGGCCTCGTTCTCCTCTAATTCGGCGCCGATCTTCTTGACGATCTTTTTGACCAGCTTGACGTCGGTGTCGAACGGCACCCGGAATTCAAGCCGCATGATCACCCAATCGCGGCTGTAGTTGGTCAATGCCGTCAATTCGCCGAAGGGGATCGTGTGGATGGCGCCGAGATGGTGGCGAACCCGTAGCGAGCGCACGGACATCGATTCCACAGTGCCGCGCAGGCTGCCGATTTCGATGTATTCGCCGACACGAAAGGCGTCGTCGATCAGGAAGAAGATGCCCGAAACAATGTCTTTGACCAGAGCCTGTGCGCCGAAACCCACGGCGATGCCGACAATCCCGGCACCGGCCAGCAGCGGCCCGACATTGACGCCGAGTGATGACAGGATCGTCATGCCGACGACGGCGATCAACGTGACCATGAGGGTCATCCGCAGGATCGGCAGCAGGGTGGCCATGCGGGCTTCGGGCCCCGGTGCCTCGCTACCCTGCGGCGGCACATAGTTGGCGAGTCGCCGGTCGATTGCGGATTTCGCCCAGACCCAGATCAGGTCGGCGATCAGCAGCACCAGAATAATGTCGGCGAGAACACCGGCAAGACGACCGGTGACCGTCTGCGATTCAGCGAGTTGGAAGACGTTGCCGCCCCAAACGGCGAGCAGCACAAACACGGTGCCGAGAATGACCACAAACCGAACAAAGCGGCGCGCAACCGGCCGATAGAGTTCCAGGGAAGAAACCACTTCGGCTTCCTCGAGACTATCTTCTTCTTGCTGGTCCGCCGTTGCCTCCGGATTGAGATCCACGGGGGTGACCGCAGCCGGCAGTTCTGCCTCGACAATCGCAGACGCTTCCTCGGGCGTAGCCTCAAAGTCCGCATCGATCTCGGCGGCGCCGCGGAGCTCAGCCTGGTCGAAAAAGTAATCGATACAGCTGTTGCACAGTCGGGTGACCGGAAACAGCAATCCCAAAAGGACAACCGTCCACATCAGCTCGGTCGCGTTAAGCAGCCAGAGCAGCCAGCCGACAGCCGTAAGTATGGACAAATAGCCTGGCCAGAACCGCCCAATGCCGTCAGATCCGGCGGCGCTGTCCCGGTGGCGTTTCGCGACCAGGTGCGCGAGGTGCCATATTGCCAGCAGAATGGCCGCGGTGCTGAGCGTACCCGCCGTTACCGCAACGGCGAGTGTTGCCCCGGCGGCATCCGAATTGCCGGTCAGATGGTCGAAGATGTCGGTAACGGTCAAAGCGACGATGAGCAACGATACCAACGTCACGACCCAGCGATGCAATGGCCGCGCCAACGCGTTCGGTAGCGGCACGAGGCGAAGTTCAGTGACGCGGGGCGCCAGGAGGAACAGAGATATGGTGGCGGCCACCCGGATGGTGATGACAATCGTCAACAGGTTGAGGACAATATTCTCGACGAATGGCGGCCATGCGAAACTCAAGAACGTGCCGATCGTGCCGGCACTGAAGATTATCAATCCGACGAGGATCAGCACGGCGCGCAGCACGGCCGACTGGAGCCGTTCCCAAAGGGACCGGGCGTGACGCAGTTCAAGCCGCAGCAACAACGTGCGGGTGTATTGCCGGTACAGCCATTCGAGACCGCCGCCGACTACCAGAAAAATCAGCACATAGGTCAGCGTGCGCAGGGTCTGATCGGCCGACATCTGCTGTTGCCAAACTTCCGACAGATAACCCGGCGCCGCGGGAAGGTTCCGCCAACTGATCGCAAGGTCTGCCAGACGGCTCTGCATCATGCCGACGCGTCGGGCAAACTCCTGCTGAAAGCTCTCCACCGTGCGTGCCGAGTCATCATCGTCGGCGGCCTGGCTTTGCTGCTGCAGCCAGCCGACCATCGACGGATCCGACAGAAGGCGCATCAGTTCCCGAATATCGTTGGGAGAGGGGGGTGCGGTCACCTCCTCGTTTTCGGCTGGAGCCTGTGTTCCGGAAACGAATTGCGCGTTGGCGGAGCCGAAAAGTGTCCAGACCGCCAGCAGAGTCATCATCGCCATGATCAGCGGCGGTCGGAACCTGATGTCAGGCATCTGCCGTCTCCATGGCGTCCGGTGCCTGCGGATGTCGGTTCAAGACCATATCTTTTGGAGAGATATCAGGCGGTACGAGCCGCTCGACAGTCAGATTGCCGACCATTGGGTGAAGCTGGCATGCCAGGCGCACATCGGGCGCGGCATCGAGGCGGGCGAGGGTTTCCTGCTCGATTTTCGAAGGAGGCGCCAGTTCGCCACCGCCGCTTACCACACGGACCCGGCATGTGCCGCAGCGGCCGCGTCCGCGACACAGGTTGGCATGCGCCACGTCATTCAGCCGCGATATTTCCAGAAGGCTGGGACCCGTTTCGCTGACGACCTTCGGCCCGTGAAGATATCGAATGACGGCGCGATTGCGCGTTTGTGTCCGGAGGCGGATCGCCCGCATGCCCAGCGTCAGGACAAATAGGAGCCCATATATCGCCAACACGGTCCACAGAATTCGGCTGGCCAACGCCAGATTGGCGAGGATCTCGGCCTGGCGTGCCGCAGCCGCCTCTTCGAGCGCGGCGGTCTCCGCTTCGCTCAGATTTCCCGCTGAATCCGTGGGCGCTTCGACAATCCGGGCCGCTTCCGTGATGATTTCGTTGCCACTGTCGACAAATCCGAGCAACGCCAGAACCGGTACGGCGACAAAGAAGGGGTAAGCAAACCAGGACACGCGATCCCACCAGTTCTGCAACCGCATCCAGGTAAAAATCCCCACACTGCCATGCACCCAAACAACGACAACCACGATAACCTGACGCAGCCCCTCAAGCGGCGCATCGAGCCAGAAGTAGCTGAGAATGATACGGTAAGTCGGGTCATACCCGAAAATGCTCTTGGCGGCGTATATGCCAACGATGTGGGAGGCGAGCAAAGGGATGATCAGCAATCCGAAGACCAGTTGCAGCGCGTCGTATCCCGACATCCGCAAAGTGCTTCGCCGATAGAATGCCAGCAGCCCCAAGCCCATGTGAAGCAGCATCGACAGCAACAGCAGCAGAAAGACAGGACCAAAGGACCATGGCGCTGTCAGGTAGGTCCGGGCGGCGTCCACGGCATCCACCGAGTGCAGACCGAAGGCCATGTTCAACAGGTGCAGGGTGACGAACAGATACAACACCGCACCGGTGAGCATTCTGATGTTTCTTGCCATCTGTATTTCCCGGTTCCCCCCAGAAGCCTGTCATATTCGAGGATAGAGCCAGTTGACGTCAAATCATCTTTTCCGGAAACAAGATCAATGGTTTCTTGAAACATTCCGGATTTCATGATTTTTTGATACATCTACAGCCGAACGCGTTTCACTTTTACATAAAACTGATTGAGTAGCGGCCGACAGCGGTCCTCGCGAGGCCCTACGTGGACCGCTGATGGCGCGATTGGGCACGCAATTGCACAGATGGGGGACTGGAAGTGAACGGACGATTTGCCAGGCAGCTTGGTGCCGAATTCATCGGCACGGCTTTTCTTCTCGCGACCGTGGTTGGATCGGGCATCATGGCCGAGGCGCTGGCCGACGGCAATGTGGCGATCGCCCTGCTGGGAAACACCATTCCCACCGGGGCTATACTGGTGGTTCTGATCACCATGCTCGGTCCGATTTCAGGAGCCCATTTCAATCCGGCCGTCACAATGGTGTTCGCCATCCGCGGCGCCGTGACAACGGGGCAGGCAGCTGGCTACGTGGTCGCGCAAATTGTCGGCGGGCTACTTGGCGTTTGGGCCGCCCACATGATGTTCGACCTGGAGGTCCTTCAGGTATCGCAGACGACACGTACCGGGTCGGCTCAATGGTTTGCCGAAGCGGTCGCGACCTTCGGGCTTTTGTTCACTATTCTGGCGACGCTGCGGGCCAATGAGCGCGCCGTGGCGATGGCCGTCGGCCTCTATATCACCGCTGCCTACTGGTTTACCGCCTCGACTTCGTTCGCCAATCCGGCAGTGACCATCGGGCGCGGATTTACCGACAGTTTTTCGGGGATACGACCGCAGGACGTGATTCCATTTGTCATTGCTCAGCTCGTGGGCGCATTTTTGGCGCATCTCTTCTGTAGGTGGTTGGTGGAACCGGAACCGGACGGCGCGACGCAGCACCATTGATCAAATTTTTAGGAAATAGCCGGTATTTTTCGAAATTCGATAGCCGCGCGGTTGCGTTCGGGCGGATTCATTGCGTAGCAATGTCAGGATATCGTTTTTCGGTAACGGGGAACCGAAGACGTGCAACTCAGTGGAGGGTACTGGTGTGAAGTCCGGGAAAATTGGACTGTGTTGCAGCGTAGCCGCATTGACCGGCCTTTTGGCAGTCGGGTTTGTCATGCCGACGACAGGTCCGGTGCAGGCTCAGCAACGGACGTCGCTTTTGGAGCTGATTTTCAATCCAAGAGCACGTCAGGAACGCGCCCGCCGGATCGAGCGGGATCGCATGCAGCGGCAGCAGCAACAGCGTGCACGCACCGCCAGGCCGGTCGCCAAGGTCAGTGCGCCACCGATCTACACCTACAAACCGGACCGGCTGAAAACCATCGATTTGACCCCGTTGGCAACGGTGCAACTGGCTTCCGCCGATCCGTATTTCGGGCCTCTGCCGATCAGCGCGTTCGACGAATCGCGTCGCTTTCTTGCCGGCGTGAAGCTGACGACGGCCAATGAAGTCGGTGAGGCACTGCTCGAATACTACGCCGAGCAACATGATTTTATCTGGGTGGACGGCACGGCTCTGAACGCCAATGCCCGCGCCGCCATGGCCGTCATGGAGCAGGCCGACACGGTGGGTCTGTCGTCAAAGGACTACGTTCTGGAACTGCCCTCAGACGGCTTCGACATGACCCGCATGGCCGATCGTCAGCGGGACCTCATGCTGTTGGAAATGCGGATGAGTGCCCGCGTCCTGTCCTACGTGCTCGACGCAACCCGTGGCAGGATCGACCCAAACAGGCTGTCGGGGTATCACGATTTCGAGCGCAAGAAGGTCGATCTGGTATCCGCCCTGGGCAATCTGGAAGCGACTGCGGATGCCGGAGCTTACCTGCGGGGCAGCAGCCCGAGCAATCCGCAGTTCAAGGCCTTGGCGGCGGAACTCGTTAAGCTTCGCGCCGCCGATGAGGAAGAGGCCATCGTCATTGCGCCAGGCACGTTTTTGCGGCCGGGCGCCAGCAGTCCGGAACTGACGAATGTTGTGGCCGGCATTCGCAAGCGCGGATCGGACAAACTCCTCGCCGACCACGGCATTACGCTTTACGAATACGGCGTCAGTGGCGGTGAACAATACAGCGACGACCTGGTGGCGCTGGTCAGGGACTTCCAGAGAGAGAATGGCCTGATGGTCGACGGAATTGTCGGCAAACAGACGATCGGCAGGCTGAACGACGAAACCAATGATGACAAGATCGAGAAGGTCCAGCTTGCGATGGAGCGGCTTCGCTGGTTGCCGCGTAACCTGGGCAGCCGTCATGTCTTTATCAACCAGCCGGCCTATCGCGCGACCTACGTTGCCAATGGCAAAGACACACTGTCGATGCGGGCGATCGTCGGTAAGCGCTCCAACCAGACCAGTTTTTTCCACGACGAGATCGAAACTGTCGAGTACAACCCATACTGGGGCGTTCCACGTTCGATCATCGTCAACGAAATGCTGCCGAAATTGCGCAGCAACCCTTCTTATCTGGACCGCCTGGGCTACGAGCTCACCGACCGTCGAGGACGGCGTGTCGCGTCGCGCAACATCAACTGGTATCAGGTCGGTCCCAACAACATTCCAGTTGACGTCCGGCAACCTCCGGGGCCTAAGAACGCGCTTGGCGAGCTGAAGATCCTCTTCCCCAACAAACACGCGATCTATATGCACGACACGCCGTCGCGCAATCTCTTCGAGCGCGATACCCGTGCCTTCAGCCACGGCTGTGTCAGGCTGCAGGATCCGTGGGGCATGGCAGCGGCCGTGCTTGGCACATCGCGCGACCATATCGACGCTCAGATTGCTCAAGGGCAAAACCTGGCCGAGCCCGTTCCCGGCAAAATACCGGTCTATGTCTCTTACTTCACGGCTTGGCCGAACGATGACGGCAGCGTTGGCTATTTTGCGGATATGTACGGCAGGGATGCGCGGTTGTCCGAAGCCATCAACCGGACTGAAAAAGTTCGCGAGGCCAGCAGCTGACCACGGCGTCAGCCAAGCAGCCTTGATACAAGCTGTGGGGTCAGTTCTTCGTAGTGGCGAATGACCGTGTCCGGTGCCAGATCCTCCACCGCGGTGTCCGAATAGCCGAAAGGCACGGCGATGGACGGAATGCCGGCATTGCGCGCGGCGGTGATATCGTTGATCGAGTCGCCGACCATAACCGTTGCAGCCGGCGATCCGCCGGCCTGGTCAATCGTTCCCAGAATATGATCTCCGTGCGGCTTGCGATAGGCGAAGGTGTCGCCGCCAGTGATGGCGGAAAAACGCCGCGCCATCCTCAAAAGATCGAGCAATCGGCGTGCCAGGGCCTCCGTCTTGTTGGTACAGACGGCGAGCGACATCCCGGCTTCGTCCAGCCGGTCGAGTGCGGCGATCAAACCGGGGTAAGGAACCGTGGTGCCCGGCATGGTGCGGCTGTAGTGGTCGAGGAAACGCTCGAAGAGCCGGTCAAGTTGGGCGGTATCGACCGCAATCTGCCGCAGGTCGAGCGCCCGTTGTATCATCGCCCGAGCGCCGGCGCCGACCAAGCTATCGATATCGTCATGTCCGACCGGCTGTATGCCAAGCACCTCGATGCTATGGTTGAGGCTTACCAAAAGGTCCGGTGCGGTGTGGAGCAACGTTCCATCAAGATCAAAGATAACAAGCGGTCTGAACATGCGCGCTCCGGTGATATCGTCAGCGACACCGGTAGGGTAGGAGTTTTTGGATTGCAAGGGTTCAACCCGCCACAGGCTGGGTTCCTGCGTGACTGGGGAGAGCCTGCAGCGCAATGATTTACAGCTTTGCTTGGCGACGCTCGCGTGGTAACAGCGCCGCAGAAAACCATCTGGGAGCAACCGGCGAATGAATGCCCGCCAGTGGAAAATCGAGGCGGCACGGGCTGCCCTCGATCATGTGGACGATGGCATGAAACTGGGGATCGGTACCGGGTCCACAGCGGAAGAGTTCGTTCGCCTGCTGGCCGAAAAAGTCGAGGACGGCCTGTCGATCAGCGGTGTTCCCACATCCGAGCGAACAGCCGGTCTATGCATGGAGTTCGGCGTTCCGATCTATTCATTGGACGAAATGCCGCATCTTGATCTGACGGTCGACGGGACCGACGAGGTCGACCGACAACTGCGCCTGATCAAAGGCGGTGGCGGGGCATTGCTGCGGGAGAAGATCGTCGCGAATGCTTCGGACCGTTTGGTGGTCATCGCCGACGAAACGAAGGTGGTGGAGGCGCTGGGAGCGTATCCGCTGCCGGTGGAGGTCATACCGTTCGGACTGGCCGCAACCCGGCTGGCGATCGAGGAGGCCGCTTCGCAGATTGGTTTAAGCGGTCCAATTGAGCTGCGGATGGATCGTGACGTTCCCTTCGAAACCGACAACGGACACTATATTCTGGACGCATCATTTGGCCGTATTCCCGATGCAGAAGCGCTTTCCGAGGCGCTGCAGCGTATACCGGGTGTGGTCGAGCACGGGATGTTTCTCGATCTGGCGTCCGCCGCGATCATTGCCGGATCGTCCGGCGTTACGACAATGAAAAACTAGAGGAAATCAGTAGCGATGAAACAATGGAGCATCGCGGTCCGCGCACGCCGCAAACTCATGGTATCAGCCACCGCAATCGTTTTGAGTATGAGTGCACCGGTACTGGCACAGGATCCGACGGAGGAGCACTTGAGGGAGGCGAGGGCAACACTCAATTCGCTCGGTGCCACGGATCAGTTTGATGTCATCCTTCCCAACGCCGCGTTGCAGCTCAAGGCGACGCTGATTCAGACGGCACCCAACCTTCAGGATGTCATCTCCGCCACTGTTGATGAAACGGCAATCGAAATGGCTGGCCGAAGGGCCGACCTGGAGCGTGAGGCGGCTTTAATCTACGCCAACAACTTCTCCATGGAGGAGCTCGTCGCCATTCGGACCTTCTACGATAGCGACGCCGGGAAGAAACTGTTAACGACCGGTCCGATCGCAACCCGTGAGCTGCTGCAGGCTGCGGAAGTATGGTCGAACGGCGTTGCACGCGACCTCGCCGCTGCGACCGAACAAGCCCTGGTTGCGCGGCTCGGTGAAAATCCTTCGAGACCAGCGGACGGATCAACAGAGGAATCGCAGTAAGCGCTTCTCTTGTATGGAACGCGAGATCAGGAAGCGGGGCCTGGCCTTAGCCGCGGTCGCCGATCCTGGTCGAGGGTAGCGTTGCAGGAAAAGGCTGTATCAGACAGCGTGCAGAAAAGCGGATGGGGGAATGGCCAAGTACGACTACGATTTTTTTGTGATCGGCGGCGGTTCGGGCGGCGTTCGGGCAGCCCGGCTTGTGGCCGGCATGGGCAAGCGGGTCGGGATAGCGGAGGAGTATCGCTACGGCGGCACTTGCGTTATCCGCGGCTGTGTCCCCAAGAAGCTGTTCGTTTACGCATCGCATGTGTCTGAAGAACTCGAGGACGCCGCCGGATACGGCTGGACTGTCGGTGAAAGCCGTTTCGATTGGCCGACCCTCATCCGCAACAAGGATCGCGAAATAAGCCGGTTGGAAGGTCTCTACAAAATGGGGCTGGGGAATGCCGGTGCCGAAATCTTCGAAAGCCGCGCCGAACTGGTCGATCCGCACAGCATCCGCCTGACCGCAACCAACCAGGTGGTGACAGCCGACAAGATCCTGGTCGCCGTCGGCGGGCATCCCAACATGGTGGAAGAGTTGGAAGGGCACGAGCTGGCGATCTCGTCCAACGAAGCTTTCCACCTTGAGAAACTGCCGCGCGCCATTCTGATCGCTGGCGGGGGCTATATCGCGGTTGAATTCGCCAATATCTTTCATGGTCTCGGGGTCGAAACCACGCTGATCTATCGCGGCGCGGAGATTCTGAAGAACTTTGACATGGACCTGCGCCGCAATCTGCATCGCATGATGGAAGAAAAAGGCATCCGCATTCTGTGTGAGGAAGTCATCCGCAGGATTGTCCGCTCGGCCGATGCCCGACTGGACGTCACCACATCCGAAGGCAAGAATCTGAAAGTCGATGAGGCAATGCTGGCGATCGGCCGCATTCCCAACACCGGCGACCTTGGTCTTGAACGGGCCGGTGTCGAGATGGATACCAACGGGGCGGTGATCGTCGACGAATACATGCGGACCAGCCAGGAAAACATCTTTTCGGTTGGCGATGTCACCGATCGGGTGCAGCTCACTCCGGTAGCGATCCATGAAGCCATGTGCGTTGTCGAAACGGCGTTTCGCGACAACCCCACACGTCCCGATCACGACCTGATTGCCACTGCCGTCTTCTCACAGCCGGAAATCGGCACCGTCGGCCTTTCCGAGGATGCCGCCGCGCAGCAGTTTGAAGACCTGGAGATATATCGTGCCGAGTTTCGCCCGATGAAGCATACCCTCTCCGGGCGCCAGGAAAGATCGATCATGAAACTGGTTGTGAACGGTGCCGACCGAAAGGTCATCGGCGCCCACATCCTCGGGCCCGATGCGGGGGAACTGGCTCAGGTGCTGGCGATTCCGCTCAAGGCTGGTTGCACCAAAGACCACTTCGACCGAACCATGGCCGTACACCCAACCGCGGCTGAGGAACTGGTTACCATGTATCAGCCGACCTACCGGGTAAAGAACGGCGAGCGCGTGGGGTAGCGATTGCTCATCGCCCGTCGGCAATCCATTCGATGACGTTGGGCCAGAGCGTATCGCGAAAACGTGAGCGGAAGAAACCCAAATGACCGATGGGTTGTCCGCCCGCTTCCTCCGGCGACAGCCAGATCCTGTCGATCGGTGCGTTGACATAGTGCTTCATGAGTCCGTCGACGGCGCGCGGTGTTCCCCATGGATCATCTGTCATGCCGACCGAGAGAATGGGCAGCTGCACGGTGGCGTAACCGGCTCGCGCACCTACGGACGGATCGTCGAAGAAGTATTCAGGATGGTTGCACCATCGGGTCCAGTCCCTGAAGACACTGGCCGGAATGCTTTCGCCGAGACCCATCCACGGCACGGTCTTGCCAAAGACTGTGGTCACCGGCAGTCCAAGCAGATTCATCGTCAGGACGTTGCGCCACGGAGTGTCGGTTCCGCGCCAGTAGCCGGACAGGCTGGCCACCATGCAGTAGCGCTCAAAGCGTCCCGGATTTCCGCAAATGCCCAACGCCTGGCCACCAAAAGACTGGCCGACACCGACCATCTCGTGACCGGGCACCTGTTGATCGAGAAATGCCATGGCTGCCGGCATGTCGTAATGCGCCCAGTCGCGCATGTTGATGCGGCCGGTCCAGCCGTCGGGACGCGGTGAAGCGGGCATGCCGCGATAATCATAGGTCAGCACCGCGGGGCATCCGACACCCACCAGCGCGCGGGCGAACGCAGCATAGAATCCACGCGGCGCACCGGTCGCCGATGAAATGAGCACGAGAGGACCGGTGCCGTCTTTTGCAGTGGGTTCGGCGGTGAACAACGTTCCGGCCAGCGTGAAACCGTCGTCGGTCTCAAAGTGGACGCTTCGTTCGTTTTCCGGTGTATCGGCGGTGGCTTCTCGAGGGAGATCGATAAATTGTGCCTGTTTTTCAGCGTGCTGCGATGAGATATTCATAGATTGAATCCGGTTTTTCTGCACGGCTCGCATGGACGTTACCATTGACGTTTACGTCAAAGTCAACTCCTTGTGCGGTTTTTTGTTGAACAAAGACAAATCCGGCGCTAGCCATCGGTCAGCAGAAAAGGTCACAACATGACGGAAATCCCGGTCTCTTTGAAACGCGCCATGGACGAGGGGCCGGTCGTTGCCTATTTCGGTTACGGATCCCTGGTCAATCGGGCCACTCTGCAGACCGACTACGTGGCGGCCGTTCCGGCCCGGCTGAACGGGTGGCGGCGTTGCTGGCGTCCACGCAAGAACACCGATCCAAGGCGCCACCTGTCCATGCTCAGCGCGTGGCAGCGGGGTGGTCACGCCATCGACGGGCTGCTGGTCTTCGACCGCCTGGATCATTTGCCAGAGGTCGACCAGCGGGAGGCGGCCTATGACCGGGTACCTGTCGGCATAGACCGTGTCGAGACCGACATAGACGTCCCCCAAGGATGTACCGTCTACGTCTATGAAGCCCATACCAACGAGGCGCCGCATGACCCCGGCGCACCGATCCTGCAATCCTACCTCGATGCGGTCATGCAGGGTTTCATGCACGAATTCGGACGATCGGGCGTCTTGGATTTCCTGCACAGCACGGACGGATTTGAGCGCCCGGTACATGTCGACCGGCACGCGCCGGTCTATTCGCGTGCGGTCCCCGTGCCAGACCATCAGCGTACTCTGTTCGATACGCTGCTGGAGGAGAGGGGCGTGGCCTTCGTCTGACGGCGCGCCGACAGCGGATCGGGGGCGGTCGTGTCATCGCTTTTGCTTGTCAAGATCGTTGCAACCGTCGGCACGGTGCTCGGCTTGTCGGCCATCGCCGAGCGTGGCGGGCCGATGTTGGCGGGTATCCTGGCGGGATTGCCGCTCGGCATTGCCATCATATTCTTCTTCGTCGGCCTTCAGGAAGGCCCGGCCTTTGTAGCCGGCGCCGCGCCGTATGCACTCGGTGGTCTTGCGGCGACGCTGTGTTCGAACCTCGCCTTCTGGCGCCTCTCCAGCCTGGCAACGCGATACCAAGCGGCCGCCGCCATCACAGGTTCGCTGGGTGGTTTCTTGCTGTCGGCAGTTGTGATCTCGCAACTCGACCTCGAGGTTTGGTCCGGGACCGTGTTGGTGCTGGCCTGCGCCGCCGTGTCCGTCGTCGCTTTACGCTGGGTTAGAGTGACAGGCATTCCCGCTCGCGTCCGTGCTACCTGGACGGTTCTGGCCGCACGCGCGGCTTTTGCGGTTTTTGTAGTGCTGGCGGTGACCGAAGCCGCCGACTTGATCGGGCCGCGGTGGTCGGGCCTGCTGGCCGGCTTTCCCATCACTCTGTTTCCGGTACTGGTCATCGTTCACGTCCAGTACTCCGCGCAAGACGCCTATTCCATCGTCAAGGGCTTTCCGTACGGCATGCCCAGTCTTGTCATCTTCGTGGTGTGCGCCCACACCCTGTTCGTGCCTTTCGGCGTGCCGCTGGGTTTCGCCCTTTCACTTGCCGCGTCCCTGGTCTGGCAGGCGATCTATTTTGCCTACCGGCGCCGCACCGCGGCGCGGCGCCAGTCAATGTAATGCGGCCAGGCCGACGGACCCCGATTATTTGCCGCAACGCTGGCATTCGGTTCCGATTGCCGTTATAAGCCCGCGCTTGGGACAGTGAGACTTCAGGTGAGTATGATGGTACAGAACTGGACACCCCACAGTTGGCGCAGCAAACCCATTCTGCAGGTTCCGGATTACCCGGATCAGGCTGCCCTGGCGGCGACCGAGGAACGGCTTGCAACCTATCCGCCACTGGTGTTTGCCGGCGAGGCGAGGCAATTGCGCGAACGCCTCGGGGATGTTGCCAACGGCCGCGGTTTCCTGCTTCAAGGCGGCGATTGCGCGGAGAGCTTCGCGGAACATGGGGCCGATAATATCCGCGATTTTTTTCGTGTTTTTCTACAGATGGCCGTCGTTCTGACGTTCGGTGCCCAGCAACCGGTCGTCAAGGTCGGCCGGATCGCCGGACAGTTCGCCAAACCGCGATCCTCTAATGTGGAGAAGAAGGGTGACGTCGAACTGCCGAGCTATCGCGGCGACATCATCAACGGTATCGAGTTCACCACCGACGCGCGTGTCCCGGATCCGCAGCGCCAGGTGATGGCCTATCGTCAATCGGCCGCGACACTGAACCTGCTGCGTGCCTTCGCTCAGGGTGGTTACGCCAATCTCGACAACGTGCACCAGTGGATGCTTGGTTTTGTCAAAGACAGCCCACAGGCGGAACGCTACCGCAGACTGGCCGACAGAATTTCCGAGACCATGGATTTCATGCGCGCCATCGGCATTACCACCGAAACGCATCATCGGCTGCGCGAAACGGAGTTTTTCACCAGTCACGAGGCGCTGCTGCTTGGTTATGAGCAGTCACTCACCCGTACGGATTCGACATCCGGCGACTGGTATGGAACGTCCGGGCATCTGATCTGGATCGGCGACCGCACCCGGCAGCCGGACCATGCACACGTTGAATTCTGCCGTGGCATCAAGAATCCGCTGGGCCTCAAGTGTGGACCGTCGCTGGATCCCGACGTGCTGCTGCAATTGACCGACCTGCTTAATCCGGAGAATGAACCCGGTCGTCTGACGCTGATTACCCGGTTTGGACACGACAAGGTCGCCGATCATCTGCCGGCCCTCATTCGAGCGATCGAGCGCGAGGGCAAGAAGGTCGTGTGGTCATGCGATCCGATGCACGGCAACACCATAACCATCAACGATTACAAGACCCGGCCGTTCGAGCGCGTCCTGTCGGAGGTGGAGAGTTTTTTCCAGATCCACCGCGCCGAAGGCACCCATCCGGGTGGCATCCATATCGAGATGACCGGCAAGAACGTGACCGAATGCACAGGCGGTGCCCGATCTGTCACCGCTGAAGACCTTTCGGACCGCTACCATACCCATTGCGATCCGCGGCTCAATGCCGACCAGGCACTCGAATTGGCGTTCTTGGTGGCGGAATTGATGAAAGGCGGACGCGACCGTGATTCACGCGTGGCAGCGATCGGCTAACGACCGCGGTTAACGTGACCAACGTGACCGGCTTTGCTCATTGCCATGAGACCGTTCAGGGATTTCGATCGGTCGGTCAAAAGAATTGGTTTGTTTTTGCAAAGCGGGCGTTTCAGTCTCCGGCACAGGATTATTGGATGTGCCGGAGAAAACAATGACTCAGACATACAGCGGTTCATGTCTCTGCGGGGCGGTTCGCTATCATGCTAGCGGACCGATCAGCGATGTTGTGGCCTGCCATTGTACCCAATGCCGAAAGCAGTCCGGGCACTATTATGCGGCGACAGACATTCCGGACGGCGCGCTTGTGATCGAGGGCGAGGAAAACTTGACCTGGTACCGATCGAGTGAGGAAGCCAAGCGCGGATTCTGCAAAACCTGCGGCTCGGCGCTGTTCTGGAAGAACCAAAGGGACGATTTCACCGCGGTGCTCGCAGGCAGCCTCGACGGCGCGACGGGTTTGCGTCTTGCCAAACACATTTATTGTGCCGACAAGGGCGACTACTATGACATCCCCGCGGACGTGCGCCAAACACCATGATCGCCTGCCGTGGCTGTTAATATGGCGATCATTGCTGTTTTGTTAGCGTGCACGCGGAAACGCACTGATTCGAGACGGTCATGCAGAGAATCATCAACGCTTTGCAGAACTCCTGGAACGGCCTGGTATACGTGACGCGCCACGAGGCGGCGTTCCGCGAAGAGATGCTGATGTTCTTTGTGTCCGTCCCGGTGGCGGCGCTGCTGGCCGACAGCGTGTTCGAGTTTGTCGCGTTGACCGGCTCCGTCATACTGTTGATGGTGGTGGAGTTGCTCAACACGGGTATTGAGGCGGTATGCGATGCGCTTTCCCACAAATACATGGACGAGATAAAAGTCGCGAAGGATTGCGGATCTGCGGCCGTACTGCTGTCCATTGTCCTGGCGGGCTCCATATGGATTTTCGCGATCCTGGATAAGGTGGGCTTGATTTGGTGAACGATGACCCCGACAGCGACTTGTTGTTCGTTCGTCGAGGCTTGCCGGAAGATCTTCAATTTCTGAAGGTACGCTATCCGCGGGACAGCTGGCGTCGACCGGGTGCGCTGTCGGCGATGAGCCGGTTTTGGCTGCAGAGGCATAATTTCTTTCGCCAACTCAGCGAGCAACTCAGCGGCAGCATCAGCAACCTGCGCGAAGGGGAAATCGATCCAAAGCCATTTGCCGAGTGGTTTGCCCCACGGCTGCAATACCTTTTGTCCGACCTGGAAGCCCATCACAATATCGAGGATGTTCATTACTTTCCGATGTTTCGTGCCGCCGAGCCAAGGCTGCAGCGAGGCTTCGAGATCCTCGACAGCGATCACCATGTGATCCACGGCTTGCTCGAAGACAATGCGGTTGCCGTGAAGCATTTTCTGGAATCGTTGGACAAGGGCGGCGATACGATGCTGTTTGCTGCCGAGGCTTACGGGAAGAAGGCGGACCGCCTTGTGGCGGGCCTGATGCGGCATCTGGAGGATGAGGAGGATCTCATCATTCCGTTGGTGCTTGATCGGGATGCCGATGGCGCGGCCTTGATCTAGCACCGGCTTGCACCACCGGCTCATGCACGATACACGGCGACCATGACCCAGACAGCCGACCTCACCGATATTCTTCGCATCGCCATCGCTCAGGAAAATCCGAAGGTGGGCGATGTTTCCGGCAATCTCGATCTGGCGCGCAAGGCACGCGCCGACGCAGCCCGGCATGGTGCTGATCTGGTGTTGTTCACCGAGCTGTTTTTATCCGGCTATCCGCCGGAGGACCTGGTCCTGAAACCGGCCTTTATGCGCGCCTGTGATCGCGCGGTCGACGCCCTGGCACAGGACACGGCCGACGGCGGACCAGGGATCGTCGTCGGCGTGCCGCGGCAAACGTCCGACGGGCGCTACAATGCCGTCGTTCTGCTCGATGGCGGTCGTATCGTGGCCGAACGCTATAAGGTCGACCTGCCGAATTACAGCGAGTTCGACGAAAAGCGGGTGTTCGACGTCGGGCCGATGCCGGGCCCGGTCAATTTCCGAGGCGTTCGTATCGGTCTTCCGGTCTGTGAGGACATCTGGGGCGATTTCGGGGTGTGTGAGACGCTTGCCGAAACCGGCGCAGAACTGCTGCTTGTCGCCAATGGTTCACCCTACTACCGCGAAAAGACCGACGTGCGCCAACAGGTGGCGCTGCGTCAGGTCATTGAGAGCGGCCTGCCGCTGGTCTTTGCCAACCAGACCGGCGGGCAGGACGAATTAGTGTTTGACGGCGCCAGCTTCGGATTGAACGTTGATAAGTCGCTTGCGTTCCAAATGAGCCAGTTCGAGGCGCAGACCGTGGTGACCACCTGGCGCCGCGAGGCCGAAGGGTGGGTCTGCACGGACGGACCGATGTCGCGCCTGCCGGACAGCCAGGAAGCCGACTACCGGGCCTGCATGTTGGGCCTGCGCGACTACGTCAACAAGAACGGCTTCAAAAACGTGGTGCTCGGCCTTTCCGGTGGTATAGACAGCGCATTGTGCGCGGCGCTCTCGGTCGATGCGCTCGGCGAGGAGCGGGTGAGGGCGGTGATGCTGCCCTACCGCTATACATCCGACAAGTCGATCCAAGACGCCGAGCGGTGCGCAAGGGCGCTCGGCTGTCGTTATGATGTCGTACCGATCGAAGAGCCGGTCAACGGGTTTTCAAACGCGCTCGCGGAGCTGTTCCATGGCACCAATGAGGGCGTCACCGAGGAAAACCTGCAAAGCCGAACTCGCGGAACGATCCTGATGGCGATCTCCAACAAGTTCGGTTCGATGGTGGTTACCACCGGGAACAAATCCGAGATGTCGGTCGGTTACGCGACGCTCTACGGAGACATGAACGGTGGCTTCAATCCGATCAAGGATCTTTACAAGATGCAGGTTTACGGCCTGTCGCGCTGGCGCAACGACAACGTGCCGCCCGGGGCGCTCGGTCCGTCGGGGGAGGTGATCCCGGTCAATATCATTGAAAAGGCGCCCTCGGCGGAACTGCGACCCGACCAGACCGATCAGGATTCCCTGCCGCCCTATCCTGTTCTCGACGATATCCTGGAGTGCCTGGTCGAACAGGAAATGGACGTGGCGGCCATTGTCGAACGCGGTCATCCGGCGGAGCTCGTCGGTCGCGTAGAGCACCTGCTTTACATTGCCGAATACAAGCGGCGGCAGTCGGCACCCGGGGTCAAGATCACCCGCAAGAATTTCGGCCGCGACCGGCGCTACCCGATCACCAATGGCTTTCGGGACCGTTAGGCCGGTCTTGCGTCTCACAACAAGGCGAACGCCGACCGGGTGACGATGTAGAGGCCGAGCAGCGCAAGCGCGATCAGAAAGATGAAACGAAAACTCTCTTCAGACGTCCGTTTGCGGATCCGGGTCCCCAGATAGACACCGGCAATGGTGGGGAGTACGGCGCCCAGGGACGCGTATCCGAGGTTTGCCGTCAAGAGGTTCTGGCTGCCCAACGAGACACTGAGGCCGACGGTGGAAAGCGTGAACAGGATGCCCATCGCCTGAATCAGTTCATCCCGCTTGAGCTGCGTTGACTGGAGATAGGCGACGCCGGGAACCGTGAAGGCGCCGGTCATGCCGGCCAGGACGCCGCTTACAGCACCCATCAGGGGGTTGAGGCGCGCTTCCAGCCGTTTCGGCACATGGAAGTGCGGCCGCGTCAGATTCAGCACGGAAAAGGCGATGAGCAAGAGGCCGAGAAGCCCTGTTAGATAGCTCACATTGACGCGTGCCAGCGCCATGGTGCCAGGCAGCGTGAACAGCATGGTCGGCACGAAGAACGTCCAGTAACGGCGCAGCAGCTGGCCGGTGTGCGCGCCCGCCAATCCTTGCCAGACATTGGTCAGGAATGCAGGGACCAGCAGTAGCGCCATGGCCGGCTGCAAACCGATGATGGCGGTCAATACCCCGACCACGACCAGCGGCAGACCCATTCCGATCGCACCTTTGATGCATCCGGCCAGAAAGAAGACCGCGTAGATGACCGGCAGCAGGTTTGGATCGAGCATCGGACCCCTCGAAACGAAGACACGACCCTTGCCTGCACGACTTTCGTTTGAATCTCAACCACATCTGTCAGCGTCCTTACAGACAGGCCATCCCAACAGACAGTCCAGCCAATTCGTCTTTTGCGTCGTGACTTGACCACGGCCACCGGCTGCGTGCATAGCTCGCTCTGCTTCCCGATGTTCTCGGCTTTTCACGCTCGGTTCACCCAACCGCCGATTCTCACGCATCAAGGTATTCAGATGTCGTTTTTCGCCTTCCTTCGCGACAATGTGCGGTGGCTGGTCGGCGGTTTCCTGCTCACCTTCTTTTCGAGTTTCGGGCAGACCTTCTTCATCGCTCTGTCGGCAGGTAGCATCCGCACAGATTTCGGTTTGAGCCACGGCGAATTCGGATCGATCTATATGCTGGCGACACTGGCTAGCGCGCTGACACTGTCGCAGCTGGGTAAGATCGTCGACTATCTCAGCGTCGCACGGGTCGCTCTCATCATCATACCGGCCCTTGCAGCAGCCACCGTCGGCATGGCCCTTGCCTCCAATCTCGCCATGCTGGTCGTCGCGATTTTCGGACTGCGGCTGTTCGGGCAGGGGATGATGACCCACAACGCGATTACCGCCATCGGCCGATGGTATGTCGCGCAGCGCGGGCGTGCCGTTTCCGTGGTCACGGTCGGCCACCAGGCCGGCGAGGCGGTGTTTCCGATCCTCTATGTCAGCATCGTGGCCTTCGTTGGCTGGCGCAACACTTGG
The DNA here is from genome assembly GCA_965249925.1 of Hoeflea sp. Taxonomy (GTDB): domain Bacteria; phylum Pseudomonadota; class Alphaproteobacteria; order Rhizobiales; family Rhizobiaceae; genus Hoeflea_A. The sequence goes on along the minus strand of OZ252260.1, from coordinate 6,827,860 downwards.
CTTCTGGCGGCGGCCGTGCTTGTCCTGGCCGCCCTACCGGTGATTTTCGCGATGATGCGCGTCGAACGCACGCCACGCGCCAGCGATGGACCGGAGCCGCGCGGCGCCGACCGAAGCTGGACCCGGGCCGAAGTGCTGCGAGATCCGATTTTCTGGCTCATCCTTGCCGGCGTGCTGGCGCCGGCATTTATTGGCACCACCATTTTTTTCCATCAGGTCTATCTGGTCGAATTGCGCGGCTGGTCGGTGGAGGCGTTCGCAGCTTCCTATGCATTGATGGCGCTGTTGACCGTTTGTTTTGCTCTTATTGCGGGCATGCTCATCGATCGCTTCTCAGCCGTTGCCTTGCTGCCGATCTATCTTGTTCCTCTGGCCGTCGCCTGTTTTGTGCTTGCGGCTGCGCAAAGGGAGTGGGGCATATACGTTTTCATGGCTTTTCTCGGATCCTCCTACGGGCTTTCATCGACGCTCTTCGGCGCGGTCTGGCCGGAGGTCTATGGAACGCGTCATTTAGGGTCGATCCGGGCCATCATTATCGCCCTTATGGTGTTCGCGACGGCGATGGGTCCAGGCATAACCGGTTTCCTTATCGATATCCGCGTTCCCTATCCGGTGCAGATTCTCACGATGGGGACCTACTGCCTGTTGGCTTGCCTTTTCATGGTGTTTATCAGCCGCCGTATTTTGCGCCGTAACAGGGCGTATTCCGCCGCCTGACCCGTCGTACTTCACGATCGGGGTTGTCGAAGCCGCAGAATCCATCTGACCAAGCCCGTTGGCGGGCATCGAGCAGGGCGAGACCGGCTCTAAGGATTGCCGCTCGGGATTGGCGCTCGCAGATCCATCGCGTCCGATCGGTCGGGTAGGAATGTCGGTCCGATGACCCTCACCCTTCGATTTGGATCCATGTCGCGCAGGGGCTGTGTCTGCACGTCGTTGGCATGGCCTCGCAGGGGTGCCGATCCGGGCGGCTCGATGACGTGCTCGATGGAGGCGGCGTCGTTATCAGCCGGAAAGGTGATGATCGACGACTCGGTCGCCGTCCTTAAGGCACTTTGGGCAGGGGTTGATATCTCGCAGCTGCAAAGCGGCGCTTGTCCGACAGCCCGGTCTCGATACGCGAACGCATTGGGCAGCAGCGCGTACGGTGTTTGATCGGCTGCCGAAACCATGTCGGGACTATCCTCATCCGGCACCCGATGGACATAGAGTCGCGCCTCGGTGCCGGGGCACATGGCGCTACACTCGGCCGCGTCGCCGTCGAAGGCCATCGATGGAACTGAATAGGAAACCGGAAAATAGTAGCCATCGCAGGTGCGCACGCACAGCGTCCTGTACCTTGGGGTCGGGTCGCTGAAATCGTGATGCCCCTCAAAACCGCTAACTCCCAGGTTTTGACGAATCCGCACGCTGCTTGGCGCGATACATCCATTGGCCTGCAGGGCGGCGATCACCCGTTGTCGTGCGGTGCTGCCGTTTTGACCGGCATGTGTGTCACGACGTCTTTGCAAATCAAGCAGTTCCGCTTGCATGCGTCGCAGATCCCCAGCCACGCGCCGGCAGTCTGAATAGGCGTCGTCATAGTCGATGACGCTGCCATCAGAACATCCCATGCGGACGAGGTCACGGCGTGTGCGATCGATCAGTCGCAGCTGATGCTCCACTGCCGTCACGTAGCGCTGGTAGTGGCGGGTCGGCGGTCGGTCGGCGATGTGGTCATTCAGCTGCGCCTCAAGGCGGCTGCAAAGCTGCTGGTCCTGGGCAAACGAGCCCGGGCTGACAAGGCCAGCAATCGCCAGGGCGAGACCGGCAATCCAAAGTCTGTTTGCTGCAGCCGTTGTCGAAGCCATCTTGCCTCTCACGCCGCCTGGACTGTTATCAACTCCGATTTACACGCATGATATGGACTCAGGGTAAAGGTACATTTACCCGGACAAAAAAAATCAGGATTTGGCCCGACCGGCGCTGATCTGCTCGGCGAGGCGCGCCTCGATTTTCTTTCGGACATCGCTGTTCGAGCGGGCTGCGGCCCACATGATTGCCGTTCTGCCGTGGCCGATCTTGGCCAGGGCAATATCCGGGTCCGCAAGCAGTATGTCCACAACCCTGTCATGGCCGTTCTTGACTGCCTCCGTGAGGGCCGTGTTGTTGCCGGTCTTGTCGGTGGCATTGACATCAGCACCCTGGGCCAGAAGAGCTTTGACGATGTCCAGATGGCCATTCTTTGCCGCTTCGATCAATGCCGTGCGTCCGTAGTATTCCGCGGCCGCATTGACGTGAATGCCACGATGGCCGAGCAAAAGCCGCGCGATTTCGATATGTCCCCTGAAAGAGACAAGAATTAATGCCGTGCTTTTCCAGTGATTTTTTGCGTTGACGTCTATGTCCGGTCTTGCCAGCAGAAGGCGCACGACGTCCGCGTGGTTGTTCACACTTGCCAGCATCAATGCTGTCCAGCCGTCGTTGTCCTTGGCATTGACGTCCGCACCGGCGGCAAGCAGCCGGTCGACGCATGCCGAGTCGCCGCTCTCGGCGGCCCGCATCAATTCGGTCCAGCCGTGTTCGTCGGTCGCATTCGGGGTACCTGGCTGCGCTCCGTCCGTGGACGGTGAATCGCCGGTATCGGTTGCCTTCGTTACCAAAGCCCGTTTTCCTTTCGATTGGATCGCCGAATTCGCCCCACAAACCCAGTCGCCTTGGGGCCGGAACCTGCCATACCGGGGCCTTGTATTCAACCGCCTCCCCATCCGCGCCGTTAGACCGACCGCTGAAACCAGCGCTATTCGGGGACGGAGGCTTCCACCACTGCGAATGTCGACATGTTGACCACGCCCCGCGAGGTCACCGACGGGGACAGGATATGCGCCGGTCTTGCGGTGCCAAGCAGGATCGGGCCGACATGCAACGCATCGGTCATCGTTTTGGCGATACCCAGCGCGATGTTCGCCGCATCAAGGTTGGGAAACACCAGAAGGTTCGCTTCACCCGTCAGGCGCGAGTTTGGCATGACCCTGTTTCGCAGCAGCTCCGAGATGGCCGAGTCGCCGTGCATTTCGCCATCGACCTCCAGATCCGGATCCAGCTTTTGTACCAATTGCAACGCCTCGCGCATCTTGCAGGCCGAATCCGATTCTCGCGTACCGAAATTCGAGTGCGACACCAGGGCGGCCTTTGGCGTGATGCCGAACCGGCGGATTTCGCTCGCGGCCATCAGTGTCGTTTCTGCGATCTCCTCGGCGGTGGGATTGTAGGAGACGTAAGTATCGGTAAAAAAGGTTGCGCCGCGCTGGGCGATCAGCAGGCTGAGCGCCGAGAAATCGCTCACTCCCTTGCGCTTGCCGATCACCTGGCCGACGACCGAAAGATGCGCCGCATAGCCGCCCTCGATACCGCAGATCATGGCGTCGGCATCACCACGGTGAACGGCGAGGGCGGCAATGACCGTCGTGTTGGTGCGGACGATAGTGCGGGCGGCCTCCGGATTGACACCACGTCGCCCGACCAGGGAAAAGTACAGGTCGACATATTCGCGGTAGCGCGGGTCGTCCTGCGGATTGGTCACGGCAAAGTCCTTGTCCGGACGGATTTTGAGTCCAAACCGTTTCAGACGGGTTTCCAGAATCCCCGGCCGACCGATCAGAATAGGTTCGGCGATTCCTTCCTCGATCAGGACCTGGGCGGCGCGCAGCACGCGTTCGTCTTCTCCTTCGGCGAAAATGACCCGCTTTCGGCTGGCTGTCTTGGCGGCCGCAAAGAGCGGTTTCATGATCAGCCCTGAGCGGAAGACAAAACGGTTGAGCTCGTCGAGATAGGCCTCCATGTCGTCGATCGGGCGCTCCGCCACGCCGGTCTCACGGGCCGCATCGGCAACCGCCGGCGCGATGCGCAGGATTAGCCGCGGATCGAAGGGCGACGGGATCAGGTAGTCGGGACCAAAGACAGGGGTTTCGCCGGAATACGCCTTGGCCGCCACGTCCGAAACCTCCTCCTGGGCAAGACCGGCGATGGCCCGCACTGCAGCCATCTTCATTTCTTCATTGATGGTGTTGGCGCCGCAGTCCAGCGCACCCCGGAAGATGTACGGGAAACAGATGACGTTGTTGACCTGATTGGCGAAGTCCGAACGCCCGGTGCAGATCATTGCGTCGGGTCTAACGTCACGGGCAACCTCCGGCATGATTTCAGGGACCGGGTTTGCGAGGGCCATGATCAGCGGCTTTTCAGCCATGCCCTTCAACATCTCAGGTTTCAGGACATTGGCCGCCGACAGTCCCAGAAAGACATCGGCTCCGGGGATGTTTCCGGCCAGCGTGCGTGTTTCAGACGGTTGCGCGTAGGCGGATTTCCACGGATCCATCAGTTCGGTGCGGCCCTCGTAAACCAGGCCCTCGATATCGTGCACCCAGATCTTCTTTCGGTCGGCTCCGAGTTCGACCAGCAGGTTGAGGCAGGCGAGGGCCGCGGCACCGGCGCCGCTGGCGACGATCTTGACGTCCGGCAGCTTCTTGCCCGCCAGTTGCAGACCATTCAGAACCGCAGCAGCGACGATGATTGCCGTCCCGTGCTGGTCGTCATGGAACACCGGGATGTTCATGCGTTCGCGCAATTGGGCCTCGATCTCGAAACACTCCGGCGCCTTGATATCCTCCAGATTGATGCCGCCGAAAGTCGGTTCCAGGGCTTCAACGACCGTCACCATTCTGTCGACGGTCGTGGCCTCCAACTCGATGTCGAACACATCGATACCGGCGAATTTCTTGAACAGGACCGCCTTGCCCTCCATGACCGGTTTTGACGCCAACGGTCCGATAGCGCCCAACCCGAGGACCGCGGTGCCATTGGTGACAACCGCGACCAGATTGCCGCGGGCGGTGTAGTCGGCCGCGGTCCGTGGTTCGTCCTTGATCGTCAGGCAGGGGGCCGCCACGCCGGGCGAATAGGCCAAAGCCAGGTCACGCTGATTGCCCAGCGGTTTGGTGGCCTGGATCTCCAGCTTTCCGGGGCGCGGATAGCGGTGGTAGTAATGCGCGTTTTCGTCGAAGTCGCCGCCCGGCGTGTTCGTCCGTTTGCTGCTATCCGCGCTCATGTCACCTCCCGTTGTTCCAAGATCCGTCCGACTGCCGTTGTTGAGGGAACCCTAGAACGCGGTCGGAACCAGTCCACCATCGACCAGAATGTTCTGACCGGTGATGTAGCCGGCCTGGGCCGAACACAGGAATGCACAGGTGCTTCCAAACTCCTGGGCAGTTCCGAGGCGTCCGGCCGGAAGTTCCGTGGCTGCCCGTGCCTTTGCGTCCTCGACGCTGATGTTCTGCCGTTCGGCGGCGTTTTTGAACGCTGCCATCATGCGGTCGGTATCCATCTGACCCGGCAACAGGGTGTTGATGGTGACATTGCGGTTGGCGACTGTTCTGGCGACACCGGCCAAAAAAGACGTCAGTCCGGCGCGTGCTGCCGAAGACAGATCGAGTCCCGGTATCGGCATATAAACGGAGTAGGACGTGATGTTGACGATGCGACCGAAGCCCCGTTCGCACATGCCGTCGATCACGCTCTGAATGAGTTCGATCGGCGTCACCATGTTCTGGGTGACGCCTTCGAGGATCGCCGATCGCTGCAATTGCCGGAAATCCCGAAACGGCGGCCCGCCATTGTTGTTGACCAGAATATCCGGATCGGGGCACGCTTCAAGAAGCGCGGCCTGGCCGTCGGCGGTCGACACGTCGACCGCGATTTCCGTTACATCCACGCCGGTGTTTGTGCGAATCTCTTTCGCGGTCGCGGCGAGCACCGCCGGATCACGACCGTTGACGACAAGCGAGCATCCGGCTTCCGCCAACGCCACCGCACAGCCTTTGCCAAGGCCGCGGCTTGATGCGCAGACGATCGCTTTCTTACCGGATATTCCCAAATCCATCAGTCTTTTCCTTTTAAAATCAGTGTGTTCAACGGTTATGCGCGGGGGCGGGGCCGTGTGGCTACACACGACTGTCATCGGATTGTTGCACGACTCTGATTAGCCATCCAGGAAAATCAGAGATGGATCTGGCGATGACGAATACGGCAAAAAAACGCAAGTTCAAGACTTTGTTTCTTTCCGATATTCACCTCGGATCGAAGGCGGCAAAGGCCGACGACCTGATCATGTTTCTGCGGGACCACGAGGCCGATACCATCATCCTGGTCGGTGATATCGTCGACGGCTGGCGCCTCCGGCGCAGTTGGTACTGGCCGCAGACCGCCAACGATGTCGTGCAGAAACTGCTGCGCCAAGCGCATAAGGGGACACGGATCATCTATATCCCAGGCAACCACGATGAGTTCCTCCGCGGTTTTCCCGGGACCCATTTCGGCGGCATTGATGTGGCGTTGACGCATATCCATGAAGGTGCCGATGGCACACGCTATCTCGTCATGCATGGCGATGAATTCGATGTCGTCGTCCGACACGCCCGCGTCCTCGCGTATCTGGGCGACTGGGCCTACGACCTGGCTATCCTCGTCAACCGGCTTTTGAACGCGGTGAGGCGGCGTTTTGGGCTGCCCTATTGGTCGTTTTCCTCCTGGGCGAAACTGCGCGTAAAGCAGGCGGTCAACTTTATCGGCGAGTTTCAGAGGGTCGTTGTCGAAGAAGCCAAACGTCAGCAGGTTGACGGCGTTATCTGCGGGCATATCCATCACGCCACGATCGAGGATATGGACGGTATCCGATACATCAACACCGGTGACTGGGTAGAAAGCTGCACTGCCGTTGGCGAGGATTTCGACGGCAACATGCATCTGTTGCGATGGACGCAGACCGAACACCACCATAGACCCTCAAACCAGCGTCGTGCCGTTTTGACCGACACACAAAACCGGCCCGCTAAGGCGGCGTGAGCCTTTTCTGAATCGAATCCGTGACTTAACGGCACCGTTGCGCGAATGCCGCAGCCATTCAGCTTGCAGGCGCGGCCGCCCTGTTTTGCGGTGACACAACCTGATTAAGCCGGTATGAGTCGGCCATGTCGATGTCGTCCACACATGAGTCAGTACCGACGGACTTATCAGATCGGCAACAGGCACCGCAGCGAGCGCGCATTCCGCCGCGGGTGGATGTCACCCAAAGCGACGGTGAGGCACGTATTTCGCTCTCGGGAGACTGGCAACTGAACTGCGTTGCAGACGTCGACACCCAGATGCGCCAGCTGGAATCGTCGTTTGCGGCTCCGTCGGCAGCGATCGATCTTGCACAGGTCCATCTGCTGGACACCTCCGGGTCATTGATAATCGAACGCCTGCGCTTGGCACTGGCGGGGCGCGGCGTGAACGTTCGGTACCAGGCTGTCCCGGAGGACCGGGCAACACTGTTGGACGCGGTCGGGACCGCTTTGAAGATCGAACATGGGCAGGAGGAGGCGCCTCCGAAGCCAACGCTCGCACAGCGCCTGTTTGATCCGCTCGGTCACTGGACCTACGCCCTGCGCGACGACATCGTCGCATCGCTCTTTATTCTGGGATCGGCCGTGCGCGGCGCGCAAATCAGGCGCAACCGGGCCTCAGGCATATCGGCGGCGGCGATCGTCAGCCAGATGGATCATGCCGGTGTCCGGGCCGTTCCGATCATTGCTCTGATGTCGTTTCTGATCGGTGGTATCATTGCCCAACAGGGTGCGTTTCAGCTGCGCTATTTCGGCGCCGAACTGTTTGTGGTCGACCTGGTCGGGATCCTTCAGTTGCGCGAAATCGGTGTGCTGTTGACGGCGATCATGATCGCCGGCCGCTCCGGATCGGCGATCACCGCAGAGATCGGCTCCATGAAAATGCGCGAGGAGGTCGACGCGCTGAAGGTGATGGGCCTCAATCCGGTCAGCGTCCTGGTTTTTCCGCGGCTGGTCGCGCTGACGGTCATGCTGCCAGCTCTCACGGTTGTCGCCAATTTCGCGGCCTTGATCGGCGCCGGCCTGACAACCTGGATCTACTCGGGCATCACGCCCGATACCTTCGTGACCCGGTTGCGCGAAGCAATCGATATGACAACGATCGCCTCCGGCATGATCAAGGCACCCTTCATGGCTTTGATTATCGGTATCGTTTCATCGGTGGAGGGTTTGAAGGTCGGTGGCAGCGCAGAATCACTGGGACGGCACGTGACGTCATCCGTCGTCAAATCCATTTTTGTGGTGATTCTGGTGGACGGCATGTTTGCCATATTCTACGGAGCCATCGACTTTTGAACGCTCCAGCACCCCAAAACACGGTGGCGAACCATGCTGAAAGTCGCGAATGCATCCTGCAAGCGCGGGGCATCAGCGTCTCGTTCGGCAGCCATCGGGTGCTGGAAAACCTCGACCTTGATATCTATCGCAAGGAGATCCTGGGCTTTGTCGGTGCTTCGGGTGCCGGCAAGTCGGTTCTGCTGCGCACAATCCTGCAGCTGAACACCCGGCAGAGTGGCAGTATCAGCATCCTGGGTATCGATTATGATTCGGCCAGTCCCGAGCAACGGCTTGAGCTCGATATGCATCTCGGCGTGCTGTTCCAGCACGGTGCGTTGTTCTCGGCTCTGACGGTTTTAGAAAACATCCAGGTCCCGATGCGCGAATACCTCAGTCTGCCGCAGGCTCTGATGGATGAACTCGCGCTGCTCAAGATCGAACTGGTCGGTTTGCGACCCGAGGCTGCGGATCTTTATCCGTCGGAGCTGTCCGGCGGCATGACCAAGCGGGCAGCGCTGGCCCGAGCGCTGGCGCTCGATCCCGATCTGGTGTTTCTCGACGAACCGACATCAGGCCTCGATCCGATCAGCGCAGCCGAGTTCGACGAATTGATCGTCAAGCTTCGCGACACGATCGGCCTGACGGTCTATATGGTGACTCACGATCTCGACAGTCTGTTTTCCGTATGCGATCGCATAGCCGTGCTGGGAGATCGACAGGTGAAGCTGGCCGGTACGATCGACGATATGCTGGCGAGTGAAGATCCGTGGATCAAATCGTATTTCCAGGGAAAACGGGCACGTTCGATTGTACATGCACAGTAATGGGATCATAATCGGGAGCTTAACCGGACGGAGCAAATGGAAACCAAGGCCAATTATACAATAGTGGGATTCTTCACCCTGCTGGTCATGGTGGCGGCTTTCGTGTTCGTCTACTGGATGGCCACCTTCGGCCGATCCGGTCAAATGGCGCAGCTCGAGATCCGAATTCCGGGATCCGCCAGCGGTCTATCCATCGGGGCACCGGTTCTTTTCAACGGCATTCGCATCGGCTCGGTACGTTCGTTGACCATCGACGGGGTCGATCCGAACTTCGTGCTGGCGATGACCGAGGTGCGAGCCACGGCGCCGGTATACGCAAACACCAAGGCCAAGCTCGGCATCCAGGGGCTTACCGGTCAATCCCATATCGAGCTGAGTGCCGGAACGCCGCAACCCGGTCAGAAAAACATCCTGGAGGAGGCAGCGGAAAAGGGCAGCTTTGCCGTGCTCACTGCCGATGAATCGAGCGTCACCAATCTTCTGGCGACGGCTGAAGACATTATGGCCCGGGCGCAGAATGCAATACAGGGCGTACAGGAGTTCGTCGATACGGCCAAGGGTCCGCTTACCCAGACCGTCGAGAATGCCGAACGGTTTTCGGCGGCGCTGGCCGAAAACTCGGATGGTATCAGCGATTTTCTCAAAAATGTTTCGGCCTTGTCGTCGACGATCGAAAAGGTTTCAGGAACACTCGAAAGCACCATCACCCGGGTCGATGCGCTTGTGGCGGCCGTCGAGCCGGAACGCGTCAGCGCCATCGTGCGCAATGCAGAGCAGGTGTCGGTGGATGCGGCCAACGCTTCTTCGGAACTGAAACCGCTATTGGAAGAGTTCCGTACGGCAGGAGCCAATGTCGCCCAACTCAGCCAGGATGCTCGTGCAACATTGGCCGAAGTGGATCAGATCATCGCATCCGTCGATCCGGAAAAGATCGGGCAGACGGTGGACAACATCTCCATCGCCAGCGCCGACGCTCGCAACGGTATTCAGCAACTGGTCCAGGTTGCCGATACCATCGGCAACCGCAATGACGACATCAACAATATCATCACCAACACCAACCAGTTGACGGCACGTCTGAACGAAGCCGCGCTGCAGGTTCAAACCACACTGAAGAAGGTCGACGGGTTTATCGGAGAGGGCAATACCGGTGACCTTGTTGCAGAGGCGCGCAAGACACTTCAAACCTTCCAGGAAGTCGCTAACAAGATCAACGAGAGCATAGGGCCGATTGCCGCCAATCTGGAAAGGTTTACCGGCAGCGGGTTGCGGGATTTCGATGCTCTGGTTTCAGAGGCCAGACGGTCGATCTCACGCATCGAACACACGATCACCAACATTGGCGAACAACCGCAAAGTCTGCTATTTGGGACATCAGGCACGGTTAAGCAGTTTGACGGACGTCGGCGCCGCTGACGAGGGCATGCCGGGCAGGGATACGTGATCCTGCATGAGTAGTGGAGTGAGGGGATCCGCTTGACAGACAGGCCTCAATTTGTGCGCGCGGCCACCGTGCTGCTCGCGGGCGTGATTGCGATGTCCGGATGTGCGGCATTAAACGTAACGCCCGAAAAAGACACCTATGAACTGACCAGTATCGGTGCGGTGCGAGGTCCTTACTCCCGCAGTCGTCAGGTCGTTGTGACGGAACCGTCGGCACTGCAGTCGCTCAACGGCGCCAATATTGTCGTGCGGACGTCGCCCTCGACAATCCAGTTCCTGGCCCGGTCCCAGTGGAACGACAACCTGCCGGCCATCGTTCAGGAGAAGCTGGTCGAGGCTCTTGAGAACTCCGAGCGGCTCGGCGGTGTCGGAAAGCCGGGTGACGGCCTCGCGGTGGATTTTCTGATCTCGCCGACGATCCGCGCCTTTGAGGTTAGCGCCGCTGCGGCGGACACGGCGATCGTGGAAATCTCTGTCCGTATCATCAATGACCGCAACGGGGTGGTCAGGGCTCAGCGGGTGTTTCGAGCGACCGCACCGGTCAACGGTGAAGACAACGAGTCCATTGTGACCGCTCTGGACCGAGCGTTTGGCGAGGTGCTGCAGGACATCGTTTCCTGGACGCTCAGGATCGTCTGAGTGTTCCGCCACAAATGACTGGTCATAAGAAAGCCGGGCAATGCCCGGCTTTCCAGTTCATCTGACGCTGTGCACGCTCACTTCAGTCGACCGCTCGCATGGGCAAGCATCGTGTAGACCTTGCCGGTGTCGGAGGTCAGGTAGGTCTGCGTCACGGTGTTGTCGCGATCGTTCTTGGCAACGTCAGACAAAAGCTTCTCGAAGTCTTCGATGTAGTGATCCACCGCGCTGCGGAATTCCGGTTCCTCGGCGTATTTGTTGCGGATTTCCTCAAACGTCTTCTGACCGTTGAGCGTATAGAGTCGGCGTGTGAAGATATCCCGTTCACCGGCTTGGTAGCGCCGCCACAGATCAACCGATGCGTCATGGTCGATGGCCCGCGCGATATCGACGGAGAGGGAATTCAAGGATTCAACCATCTGACGCGGATTTCGCGTGCGGCTGTTGCCGGACACGGAGGCTGTGCTGCGTTGCGGTGTGTCCGGATTGACGTCGTCGCTGGAAGCACCACGCAACAGGTCCCGGACCCAGCCTTCGCTGTGCGGCCGGCGAACGTCAAACGTTCCCGCGTCTGATGTGCTTCCCTGTGGTGCCGCTGGAGCCGGTCGCATGTCGGTCGAGGGCCGTGGTGATGTCGGTCTGAGGGCGGGTGCCTCGGTGGGTTGCCGAGCAGCGGCAGGCTTCAGCGGCGCCGTTGCGGCAGCTCCCAAGGTCGACCGCAGGCTGGCGGGTTGAGCGGCCGCTGCGGGTGCCGGTGCCTCCAACCTTGAAGGCGCGGATGCCATCGCGGCGCGCCGCGGCGCCGGCTCCGGCTGTTGCCCGCCAGGTGCCGAGTGTTCGAGGATCTGAGACGAATGCCCGACGATTGTTGACAGGTCCTGAAGGGCCTTGATCTGCTCGGCGACGGCATTGCGCATGGCCGCCGTGCTTTCGCGGGTTTCTTCCGGCAGGTCGAAAACACCTTTCTTGATCTCAGTCCGGGTTTCGTTCAGCTCATCGCGGATCTCGCTGGCTGACTTGCGTATTTCCTCAGTGGCGCCGGAGAAGCGGGTGACCGCGTCCTCGACGGCCTCCTTGACCGACTGCCGCATCTTGTCGGCGGCGTCCGAAGAACGGTTCTCCGTGTCCGACAGCATCGAGGAGATCGTCTCGATCGACGATGACAGGCTGCCGGACAGCTCGGAAGCGGTTGAACTGGCCCTTTCCTTCGCTTTGCCGAACGCATCGTCGATGATGGATTCGAGCGAGCGCATGGTCTTCTCGATTTCCTCGGACCGGGTGACCAGTCCGTTGGAAAGCTCGTCCAAAGCGGTCCGACGCTCTTCCAGCGTGTTGGCCAGGCTGGACTGGGCTGATCCCAGCAAATCCCGCGCCGACGCAAGGACCTTCGAATGATCGTCGAAACTTCCGGCAATCGTGCTGACGCGCCCCAACGTGTCGGAAGAAATCGAGTCGAGCTGATTGATATTGGACTGCAGCCGCTCTGTGGACTCGGAGAACACCTCCGCCGCCTTGTCTGCCGTGCTGGCGAACTTCTCGGTCGTCGCGGTCAGCTTGGTGTCGACCTCCACGAGGGTGGAGGCCGTATTGTTGACCAGATTGGAGATGGCCGAATTGCTGCGACCCAGTTCAGCCACGAGCTCCGTCACTTCGGACTTCAGACCGCTGCCAGCGCGTTCGATCGCTTCCAGCGTCTCGCCCGTGCGTGAGGTCAGCGCTTCGACAAGAGCAGCGCTCTGGGCGCGCAACCGTTCGGCGCTGTCGTGGGTGATCGTTTCGAGTTCGCGGGTGATCTCCTTGCCGCGCTCCGCATAGGATTCGACCAGGGGAGCGGCCTTGTCGTCGATCAGGTTTGTCAGCTCGCTCGCCCGGTTGGCGAGCAGCGAGTTGAGTTCGCGCGTTCGCTCATCGAGAACCGTAAGAACGGCTTCGTTGCGGACATCGAGCGCCTTCTCGCTATCTGCGAACTTGTCGGCGATCGCCTGCGCCTGCGCCTGCATACTATCGCTGGCAGTGGACGCGGCGGATGTGATCGATTGAGCGGCGTTGAGGATGCCGGATTCGCTTTCACTCAGGTGACCGGTCAGTTCCGACAGCTGGCGATTGAGCGACTCGGCACGCTCGGAAATGCGTGCTTCCACGGCAGCGGAGTAGTTGACCGCGGCAGCGCCGAGTTGATCGGCGAACTTGTTGCCGATTTCCTCGAGCGAGTGCGTGGAGCGCAGCGCCTCGGCATCCATTTGGTTGACCGCCTCGGCGACCGCCTCGCGCAGGGTTGTCGCCATGCCGCGCGCCTGGGTCTCGATGGTTGACGTGACGCTGTCCAGACCGGTGTTGAGTGCCGTGTTCATCGTCTTGAGGCGATCATCCATGTTGGCGGCACGCTGATCGATTGTCGATCCGATGAGATTGACATTCTCCGACAGGATCCGGTCCATAGCCCCGACGCTTTCGTCGAGTTTGCCAATCAGCACCGAAGATTCCCTGGACAGGGTGTCGTAAATCGCGTTGTTGCCGCTGTTCATCAACGTGTCGATGCGATCGGCGTTGGTTTCCAGCGTCAACTCCAGCGCTTGTGTATTGTCCACCAGCGATTTGGTTATCGAACTGGCACCCTCACGAACCAGGTTGTCGATGCGCTCGGCGTTGGATCCAATCGAGCTGGCGAGTGTTCGGGTGCTGCCCTCGACCGATTTGTGGATCGCCATCGTACCGTCTTCGACGATGGTTTCGATCTGTTTTGCACCCTCCGTCATGGTTTCGGCGATGGCGTTGCGGCTGCCGCTGACCGAATCGCCGATTATCGCTACGCCCTCGCGCATGATTTCATCGATCTGTGCCGCATTGCCTGTCATGTTGGAGGACAGCGACTGGGTTCTTTCCTCCATGGAGTTGGCGAATGTCTCGGTATTGGCCTTCATGAGCTGGTCGAATTGCGCCACACCGCTTGCCAGAGTTGATGCCAGCGACTGGCGGTTGACATCAACGGTCCTGTCGAGCTCTTCGACGGTTCCCTTCATCGTGTCGTTGATCTGAACGGAGCCGTTAAGCACCGCCGAAGTCAACGCTTGCGCGTTCGCCTCGACCGATTGGGTAATCGCTTCGACATTTTCCTTGATCACCGTGTCGATGTTGGAAGCACTGCCTGACATGATGGAAGAGATATTGCGCGCATTGCCTTCCACCGAAACGGTAATCGCCTCGGCGTTTTCCTTCATCAGCGAATCGATTTGTGCGGCACTGTCGGCCATCGATGAGGCGAGTGCCTGGGCATTGCCTTCCACCGAATTTGCAATCGCCTGCGCACTGTCCTTCATGAAGCCGTTGATGCGAGCCTCGCTATCCGAAAGCGATGACGACAGAGTTTGGGCGTTGCCGTCAACGGCCTGGAGAATGGCGGAGGTTCCGTCTTTGACCATTTGGTCTATGTGAGCGCTGCTTTCGCTCAGGGTTGAGGCCAGTACACGGGCGTTGCCTTCGACGGATACGGTGATGGCTTCTGTGCTGCCCTTCATCAGTTCGTCGATCTGGGTGGCGCTGCCGGCCAGCGTGTTCGCCAGGGTTTGGACGTTGCCTTCCACCGACTGTGCGATGTCCTGGCCCCGCTGCCGCATAAGCAGATCGATCTGGCTGGCGCTGGTGTTTATGGTATCCGCAAGGTTCCGGGCATTGCCTTCGACGGATTGGGTGATCTCTTCGCTCTTCTGCTGCATGAACTCGTCGATCCGGCCAGCGCTGCTGTCCAGCGATTCCGCCAGGGTCTGCGCATTGCCTTCCACCGACTTCGCAATATCCTGACTTCTTTGCCGCATGAGCTGATCGATCTGATCGGCACTGCTGTCCATGATGCTGGCAAGCTGTTGGGCGTTTCCGCGGACGGACCCGGCGATTTCCTCGCTCCTGTCGCGCATCAGGCCGTCGATCTGTGCGGCGCTGCTCTGCATGGTCGACGCCAGGACGGCGGCGTTGCCTTCGACGGATTGGGTGATGGCGTCCGTGCTGTCCTTCATCAACGTATCGATGCGGGTCGCGCTGCTCTCCATCGTTGATGCAAGGACCTGGGCATTGCCCTCCACCGATTGCGTTATGGCCTGTGTGCTGTCCTTCATCAGGCCGTCGATCCGCGCGGCGCTGCTTTCCATGGTTGCGGCCAGAACCTGCGCGTTGCCTTCGACCGACTCCTTGATGGAGATCGTGCTGTCTTTCATCAGCCCGTCGATATGCGTCGTGGTGTTTTGCAGTGTCGCCGTCAGTGACTGGGTGTTGTCGACAACCGAGCGGGTGATCGAATCCTTGCCTTCGCGGATGATCGAGTCGATACGCTCCGCGTTCGATCCGAGAGTCACTGCCAGGGCATGTGTGTTTTCAGTGACCGCCTTGCTGACCGCCGACGCTCCCTCGGTCAGCAAACCGTCCAGACGATCGGCGTTGGTGGTCAGGGTGTTGGCAAGCGCCTGGGTGCTTTCGTTGGAGGTGTTGGCAAGCCCCTGGGTGCCTTCACGGAACATCGACTGCAGCCGTTCGGCATTCGAGCCAAGCGTCAATTCCAGTTTCTCGGCGCTGTCCGACGTCGCATTGTTGATCGCGGCCGTGCCGAAACTGATCAAGCCCTCCATGCGTTCAGCAGTGTTGGCCATGGTCGTTTCGAACTGCTGGGCATTTTCGACGATCGAGTTGTTGATCCGCTGAGATCCGGTGTTCAACAGGCCAGCGATGTTCTTCGCGCTGGAATCGAGCGTCGCCGCAAGGGCTGCCGCCCGTTCGCCAACAGCCCGGCCGATCGCCTCGGTTCCGCCCTTCATCAGGTCGTCGACGCGGCCGCTGGTCGAGTTGAGCGCGGTTTCGACGGAACCGACTTTGGCATCCAGCTTTTGCTGAATTTCCTCGCTGCTGGCGTCGAGCATTTCCTCAAGTCGGCGGGTGCGTTCCACCATACCTTCGGCGATGCGTGTCGCATTGGAGTTCAGAATGCCCTCAATCGTACCGGTGCTGCCCGAAAGCGTGTCGTTGATGCTGCGTAGGCTATCGCTGAGCTTTTCAGCCAACGTGCCGCTGCGATCTTCGAACGCCGATGTAAACTCCGAGACCCGCTCGTCAAAGGCGGCATTCAATTGGGAGATGCTGCCCTGTAGCCGTTCTTCGAAGAAATTCGAGCGCGTATCCAGATCGCTCAAGGCATCCTCGGTGTGGGCGTGCAGCGTCTGCCGGAAGTTGACCGCCTTCTCGTCCAGTTTCGCGTTAAGCGTCTCGATGACACCGTCAAGGCCGGTGTTGAGCGCCTGTTCTCCTACCGTCAGGCTTTCGGTGATTTCCTTGGTACGCGAGATCAGCGTCTCGTTGAGCTGGCGCGCGCGTTCGTTGAGAATGGTGTTGAGTTTCTTGGTGTTGTTGTCGATTGACGAAGCCCGGGTTTCGAACTCGCCGAGCAACTGTTCGCCGTGATCCTTGAGATTGGTCTGCAGCGCGTCAAGCCGGTTGTCGAACTCCGTGGCAAGCGCACGGCCCGAGTTGCCGAACGACAGCATCAGCGCCTCTGTCCGCTTCTGCAGAAGATCGGACACGGATTGCGTCAACTCGTCGGCCTGATCCTGCAATTTGGTGGTGCGTGTGTCGAGCAAAGCGGCGACCGCCTTGCCGGAAGTCGAAATGCGGTTGGATATCTCGTCGCCGGCCGTTTCGAGTTCCTCGCGCAACTGTTCGTGGGCGCTGACGATGGATGCACGCACCCGTTCGGAGTGGCTGACGATGGCTTCCCGCTCATTGCTGAGGCCTTCAACCAGGCTGCGCAGTCGAACCTCATTGTCCGAATAGCTGTGTTCGAGCGCGTTGATTTCCGAATGGACTAAGGTTTCAAGCTCGGTCGCCCGGGCGATGGTGCGCTCGATCCCTTCGTTGATGGCCGAGACTTCGCGGCGCACCGCCTGGCCAACACGCATAATATTGTCGGTCGCCATGGTCTCCGGCTCGAACAGCCGGACCGCGAGCTCCGCCATGGAGCGCGCCACGGAGCGCATTTCCTGGGCCCGTGAAATCATCACACCGAAGGCCAGGATGAGCATCGCGGGGAAAATAATGACAAGCAGTGCCGCGAGGTACTCCGGATAGGCCGCCAGGTCTCCCAGCGACCGGACTTGCCAGATTCCCGGACCATAGGCCAGATTGACGAAAGCCAGGCCGGCGACGATCCAGAGTCCGGTCAGGATGTAGGTCGTCATCTTGGCCGAACGACCGCCTTTGCCATTCAACGAACGCATGATCGCGGCCCGCGACTCACGGCTGTCATCATTGGCGGGCGCAAGCAGCGGGGATGAAGGAGTTTGTGGCTTGGCCGGCCTTTGCTGTGCCGGGCTCGGCGTGCTGCGCTTCGGGGATCTCGGCTGCTGCCTTGCCCGGCCGTTGTTCGACGGTTCCTTCGCCGCCGCGGGCTTGGCTGCCGGACGTGGTGCGGTGGCCGCGGCAGTGCGGGATTTGGCTTTTTTGGGAGCGGGTGCCGGTGCCGGTTCGCTGTCGGCTTTCGCCAGTTCGGCGGCTGCCGACGCTACTTGCTTCTCAAGGTCGTCGAGCGAAGGTTCATCGGACGCATCCGTCTTCGTCGGAGTCGCGGCGCTGTCTTCCTCCAGATCCAGTCTCAGAGCCTCTTCCAGAGCCTTGATGGGATCCTCATCAGCAACCGACTTACTTTGAGCGCTTCTCTTCGCCATACCGTTCAATGCCTCGTACTCTGTACACACCACCCGGCATATTTGCCTGGGTACCCATCCCGGCGCGCCAAAAGGCGGTGCTGTTGCCGCTAGCACAGCTCCGCCCGCTGCCTGAATCAGCGAAATCACACCGGCTCACAATCCGCCCGTCCAAAACGGTCGCATGCCAGCTTTTCTTTCTGGCACAGAACCGGTTAGGAAACAAATTAATGTGTATCATGAAAGGGTTCGCGTGCTTAACGAATTTCTAGCGCCGACAAAACGTCAATCTGAAATCTGGCATCTTTTTCCGCTATTTACCAGACATTAACCATAAAGTCAGATTGGCCGGTGATTTGAATACAAATTTAGTGGAATGCAATGAATCTGGGATGCAGTGGTGATTGCTATCATGGGAAGGGAAGATCCATGGCCAATTACAGCGCGGCTTTCGAGCCACCTGATGCATCGCACGGCATGCCACCGTCCAGTGAACGGCCGATTGATCTGGTTCATCTTGCACGACATACCTTTGGTGACAAAGAGCGCGAGGCGCAGGTACTGGGTCTGTTCGCCCGACAGGCGCGCCAATGCGTCAACCAGCTGTGCGGGGTCAACCATCTGACCGGCCGCAGCGATCGCCTGGCGGTCGTGCGAACGTTGCGCGGGTCGGCATCGAACGTTGGAGCATTCTGCGTCTGCCGCGTCGCCGAGAGGCTGGAAGAAAATCCCAATGACGGGATTCTTCACGACAGGCTGACGGAAGCCGTCGTCGACGTCGAAAACTTCGTCTTCGGCCTTTCACGCTGAACCGCGCGCCGGACGGCACGAACTGACCGATGCGTGCCGCTTTGCCGACACCACTGCGTCGGAATCGGCAAACGGCGCTTGACTTCCACGTCAAGCTATTTAACTCCGCTTGGGGATTTATGAGCGGAGCCACAATTCATGACCAAAATCACCATTGTTGCCCACGACGGACAACGTTTCGAAATCGATGCCGATGATGGCTCGACGGTGATGGAGAATGCGATCCGCAATGCGGTTCCGGGTATCGAAGCCGAGTGCGGCGGCGCATGCGCGTGCGCCACCTGCCATGTCTATGTTGACGAGGCCTGGACTGAGACCGTTGGCGAACCGGATGTCATGGAGGAGGACATGCTGGATTTCGCCTACGAAGTGCGCCCGACCTCGCGTCTCTCCTGTCAGATCAAGGTGAGACCGGAGCTCGACGGCCTGGTCGTGCAAGTGCCGGAAAGGCAGGCCTGACGGAGAGACACGATGAACGCGGTAGTCGAAACGGACGTCGTCATCATCGGTGCCGGGCCGGTCGGTCTGTTTGCCGTGTTCGAACTCGGTCTATACGACCTGCAGTGCCACCTGATCGATATTCTCGACCGACCGGGCGGGCAATGTGCGGAACTGTATCCGGAGAAGCCGATCTACGATATCCCAGGCTGGCCGGTCATTTCGGGGCAGGAACTGACCGACAAGCTGATGGAGCAGATCCAACCGTTTTCACCGGCGTTCCACTTCAATCGCATGGTGACCGGGTTCACGCAGCTACCACAGGGCGGTTTCGAGATCTCGACGGATGAAAACGAGGTGTTTCGCTGCAAGGTGATTGTCGTTGCGGCCGGCGGCGGTTCTTTTCAACCGAAACGGCCACCCATTCCCGGTATCGAAGACTATGAGGGCAAGACGGTCTTTTATTCGGTTCGGCGGATGGACGATTTTCGCGGCCATGACATCCTGATCGTGGGTGGCGGCGATTCCGCTCTGGACTGGACACTCAACCTGCAGCCGATTGCCGCGTCGACGACCCTGGTCCACCGGCGTCCGCAATTTCGCGCCGCGGACGACAGCGTCAACAAGATGCGCGCCCTCGAGCGCGACGGCGGCCTGGCCTTCCACCAGGGGCAGGTTTCAGGCCTCGTCGGGGAGGGCGGGACGCTGCGTGCGGCGATTGTCAAGGGGCCGGACGGTGAGCACGAGATCGCCTGTACCCGCATGCTGCCGTTTTTCGGCTTGACGATGAAACTCGGACCCATCGCCGATTGGGGCCTAAACCTGCACGAAAACCTGATCGCCGTGGATACCGAACGATTTGAAACCAACATACCGGGCGTTTTCGCCATCGGCGATATCAACTGGTATCCGGGCAAGCTGAAGCTTATTCTGTCCGGCTTTCATGAAGCTGCATTGATGACCCAGGCGGCCAAACGGATCGTCAGTCCGGATGAGCGGATTGTGTTCCAGTATACGACGTCGTCGACCAGTCTGCAGAAGAAGCTGGGCGTCAAATAGGCCCGGCAATCGCAACAGGCAATTGGCCATGGCGGATTTGCTCGCAAGCAGACATTGGCGCTTGGCGCACGATCGTACCCTCGAACTCGGGCCGCGGGGCCACTTGATGGGCATTCTGAACGTAACGCCGGATTCGTTTTCTGACGGCGGCAAGTACCAATCGACCTCTGCGGCGGTGGACACGGCGCTGGCCATGGCAGACGAGGGCGCGGCGATCATCGATGTTGGTGGTGAATCGACCAGACCGGGCGCCGAACCGATCGATATGGCGTGCGAGCAGGAGCGCGTCCTGCCGGTCATTTCGGAACTGGCACGGCGCAGCAACGTGTTGATTTCGGTCGACACCTATCGCGCCGACACCGCACGACGCGCCGTCGCTGCCGGTGCTCACATCATCAACGATGTATGGGGCCTTCAGCGCGACCCGGCCATGGCTTCCGCGGCGACGGCTTGTGGGGCAGGGGTGTGCATCATGCACACCGGCCGCGAACGGCAGAAGGCTGACGATGTGATCGAAGACCAGTTCCAGTTCCTTGGCCGTTCTTTGAACGCTGCCCGTAGTGCCGGTTTGCCGGATGCAGCCATCGTCTTGGATCCAGGCTTTGGATTCGCCAAGGATGCCAACGAAAATATTGAGTTGGTGGCACGTTTTGCGGAATTGCGAGAACTTGGCTTCCCGCTGGCGGTCGGCACTTCGCGCAAGCGGTTCGTCGGCGCCGTGAGTGGTCGGGAGATGGAGAAGCGCGACGTCGCGACAGCCGCGACAACGGTGCTGTTGCGCATGCAGGGTGCGTCGATCTTCCGGGTTCACGACATCCCCAAAAACCGCGACGCGCTGGCGATGGCTGACGCTGTCCTCAATGCGCAAACAGGAAGGGACCACCCATGAGCGAAATGATCCGTATTCGACTGAAAAACTGTGCTTTTTTTGGCCGGCACGGCGTGCTTGAAAGCGAAGCCGAACTTGGCCAGCGGTTTTTTGTCGATATCGACATGCAGGTTCAGCCAACAAAGGCACTGAGCGACGACGATCTCGCCAGCACCGTCGATTACGGTGCCGTGTTCGGGGTAGCCCAGCGGGTGGTTGAGAAGGAGCGCTATTATCTGATCGAAGCGCTGGCCGATCGCATCGGCACGACATTGATTGCAGAGTTTCCGGCAGTGCGCAGAGTCGAAATCACGGTGCGGAAACCGAGCGCACCCATTGCCGGAATTCTCGACTATGCCGAGGTCAGTGTTGAATGCATGGCTGGCGATTGATCGCTTCGCCAGCCCTCATTGCATGGCCCCGAGCCTGCTGCTGCGCTGCAGGGTCACGCCGATCACCGGGACCAGCCGCTCTCGAACCTTGACCAGGATTGTGACGTTCATGGTATCGGGTGCCGAGAGGTGGGCGATCATGGTACCGTTGAGCTTCTTGCGGTTGATGCCGACGATGATCTTGTCGCCGTGAATATCGCCGGAGGTGATGTCCAACCCTTCGCCCTTCGCGCCGTCGAGGAACTGTCCGGAGTAGGAACTGCCCTTACCGGAGATGAACGCGGACATTTTCTGTGAAAAAATGCCGACACGGCAATGGCCGTCGAGAGAAAGACCAATAGCGATTTCCGCCGCGGGGCCGCCCTTGAGATTGCAGTGAAACCGAGTGCCCTTGTACTTACCGGCAACGATTTCGCCGGGACCGCGCCACTCACCGGCAACGGAATCAAAAAAAGCCTGGTCCCTGGAGCCTGCCAGCGAAGGGGACAGGACTCCGAACGCGATCAGCAAAAGCAGCGTCAGGCACAAACGGTGAAACATGGTCGGCTCGCTGAGTTGGGGTGACGGCCCACCATGGGTCGGAATGGTTAACTGCGCGTTGAGGCCCGATGAAATTGTTGCGGCTCGATCCCCGACCGCATGCCGGTGAGGGGAGCAGTGTCACCGGTGCACCTCATTGACGAAACTACCGTTCCGGTTATGTATGCCGCATGGAAACTTCGGACGCTGCGAAATCCCTTTCAGCACTGGGTCACGAGGCCCGTCTTTCGGTGTTCAGACTTCTGATCAAGGCGGGCGATGACGGCCTCAATGTAGGCGACATCGGCCGGCATCTCGGTATCCCGCCCTCCACGTTGGCCCATCATCTGTCGGCCCTTGTCGATGCTGGCCTCGTGGTGCAGGGACGTCAGGGGCGCGAGATCCGCAATTTCGCCAACTACGACGCCATGGACGGCCTGATCGCCTATTTAACGGACGAATGCTGCATCGGGCTTGATACGGCCGGCGCCTAACCCGCGGACGATACCGATCGTTGTCACTTTCCCGACGCTTCGGAGGGCCGAGGCTCTTTCTTACCGGTGCCCGTGACCTGGCGGGTCAATGCGCCGACAAAGTCGCCGATTCCAGGGCGCTTGGCGGCGCGGAACGGCAGCGGCCGGCAGAGGTCCATGGCTGCGATTCCGATACGTGCGGTCATCAGACCATTGATGACACCCTCACCGAGCTTGGCCGAAAGGCGGTTGGCAATTCCGTGGCCCAGCAACTGCTGAACGACACCGTCGCCGATCGCCAGTGAGCCGGTAATCGCCAGATGACCGACGACATCGCGCGTCAGCCGTATCATGCCGAGAGTGCCGGGCCTGCCTCCGTAGAGATAGGACAGACTGCGTACCAGCCGCACCGACTCGTAGAACACATATAAAATATCGACGAGTGCGCGGGGGCTGATCGCGGTGACGACGGAGACGCGCTTGGAGGCGGCAAGGACGAGATCCCTCGCCTGGCGATCGATCGGAACGAGCAGTTCGGTCTCCGCCAGATCGATCAAATGCGGTCCGTCGATGATCTGATCGGTATATTCGGCAAGTCGTGCCCGGTCCCGGGCGGTTTCGGGTCGGCTTGCGAAAAGCGCCGTGAGACGCGCCACCACGTGGCGTGCCTTTGCCGGATCGCGGATCTGCACTGCGGCTTCCGCCGTTGTTTTCAGCGTCTGCACGCTTTCCAGCCGTAGCAGAGCGCGTATTTCGCGAATGGCGACGATGAGCAGTGACAAAATTCCGACGGCGATCAGACCGGTCGCCAGCCAGCCAAGGATGTCGGACCGGGCAAAGAACGACCGTATCAGACCGTCCAGCCACAGGGCGAAGGCGAACGAGAAAACGAGACCGAATGCGGTCAGGGCGATCTTCACAAACGACAGACCGCGGCGCCGCGGCACGGCCACCGCCGGGGTCAGTTCCTCGAGCGCCCGTTGATCATCCTCGGGATTGTCGAGATCCGTAACGAAGGGGTCGCTGGTCTCTTCCGATATCGCCGCGGTGTCGTCGACAAAAGCCGGTTTGCGAGGCAATTTGTTCGCATCTTTCGGCGGCTCTGTTCGGATATCTTCCTGGTCGACGGTAACGGCTTTGGGCCGGCGCTGTTTGGTCGTCATGCGAGCCAATCCCCGAACAGAAATTCAAATGCCCGATCCAATCGAATATGCGGCAGTGACAGTGTGATCCCCTCAGCCGTCGTTTCCAGTAGCGGTGGGCGGAAACGGACAAAATTCAGATGCGGTCGGTCTGCTGGAGATGCCGTGGTCAACTGTTCGAAAAAGCGATCGGCCGTCTCCGGAAGGTCGCCGGGAAAAATGCCGGTTCTGGTGTTTCCGTCAAAGGTCGCGCCGTCGATGGTCTCGCCACACAATGGGGTTCCGACGATCAGTGGCAACTTGTCCTGCCCCTTTCCCGTGGTGCCCTCGCGGGTTGCACGCACCGCCGCCAGCGCCAAAACCTCGATTTCAGCACCCGCGTAGCCGGCTTTTTCGGTCGCCCGTTCGACGAGGCGGCTGACGATCGCCTCGAGCCGATCGTGGCTTTTGTGATGCAGGTGGTCGGCCTTGGTTGCCGCGACCAGGATGCGATCGATCCGGCGGGTGAACCATGAGGTGATCAGGCCGTTGCGTCCGGCGCGAAAGCACGACAGGATGTCGACAAGCGCCCGTTCGAGATCCTGCACGGCCTCGGGACCGGCATTCATCGCCTGCATGGCGTCGATCAGGATAATCTGCCGGTCGAGGCGTGCGAAGTGTTCGCGAAAAAAGGGTTTGACCACAAGATTCTTATAGGCCTCGTAACGGCGTTCCATCATCGCCCAAAGCGAGCCTTTTGGCGCGGGTCCGTCAGGAATGTTCGGCATCGGACAAAACGTCAGCGCGGGCGAGCCGTCCAGGTCGCCCGGCATCAGGAAGCGCCCCGGCGGTAGTGTCGACAGGGCGCGTTCGTCGCTGCGGCAGGCCTGCAGGTACTCTGAAAACAACGCCGCCATCGATGCCGCGTCCGATTCCTGCGCCGGCTCGGACAGATCGAGTTCCGATGCTTCCGACAGCCAACGGTTGGCCAGATCGGCGCGCGCCGGCGAGCGTGCGAGCGCCATAGAGTTGGCACTGAAAGTTCGGTAATCCTGGTTCAGCAGCGGCAGGTCGAGGAGCCATTCGCCGGGGTAGTCGACGATGTCGATCGAGAGTTTGCCGCTGGAAAACAGTCGGTGCCAGGCGCTGGCCGGTTCAAACTCGATGGTCAGGCGCAATTCTGAAATCGCGCGCGTCGACTGCGGCCAGGTTCGCTCGTTGACGAGTGCGGCAACGTGGTTTTCGTATTGAAACCGCGGCACCCCGTCATCCGGCTGCGGTTCGAGGTAGGCCGCGGATATGCGGCCGTCGTGCTGGGCCTTGAACAGCGGCAGCCGGCCGCCGTGCAAAAGGTTGTGCACCAGTGCCGTGATGAAAACCGTCTTGCCGGCGCGCGACAACCCGGTCACGCCGAAACGCATGGTCGGGCGGATAAGATCGCCCGCGCGGTCGGCGAGATTGTCGAGAGAGATCAGCGCTTCATCGGAAAAGCGGGCGAGCGAGGTTGCCAAAATTCACCTGTCGGAACGTCTGCAGACCATATAGGAAGTCAGCGCCTTGCCGTTCAAGCATGCCGCTGTATTCCCGGATTGTGCGCTTACGGATGGTCCCGCTGCTGTTTGCGCACGCGTTTTGGCGTCAGGAAACGGGTAAGATGACCTCCCTTCCGCAATTCAGCGGGCGATTGAGCAATATCGATGATTGCCAGGCCTGCCGTCGGGAAGCCCTTCTGCAAACGGTGTCCGGCCCAGGATTCGGCGCTTGCCGTCAATGCCCGTGCCGTATCTTCCATCATTGGGTTGTGACCGCACAGCAGGATCGTCGAAGCAGCCTGCTTCGAAAGCAGCTCGATATAGCGGGTGTGGCTCCTGGTATAGAGATCGTCGACATAGTCGGTGGCGAATTGATCGGCCAGACCGGCGGCGACGATATCGACGGTTTCGACACAGCGGCGAGCCGGTGAACACAGGACGATCTGCGGCCGGAGCTGCTCTGCGGCCATCACCGTACCGATCAATTTCGCGTCGTCCTGTCCACGCTGGTCCAGCGGTCGGTCAAAATCGCGCAGCCCCGGCCGGGCCCAGGCGGCATGCGCGTGCCGCAGCAGCAGGATTCTGGTGGTCGGGCCGTTTTTGTTGTTTTTGCTCAATCGTGTCGGGCCGGTTTGCGGGTTGTGCTGTCGATCCGGCTTAGAATTCCCGTCACAGGCCGAGTCGGCAAGCGAAATAGCCCGAGGAGCGCCGGATTTCCCTGTCTATCAACAAGTTGGCGTCTGCGATAGGTGCCTTGCCGCACCGCTTTGCGGAACCCCAGTGCGGCGCAGAGGAGCAGCCGTCGGTGCACAAGGCGTCCGTCAGCCAGAATGGTTGCAACGGTGGCGCTTTCACGGGGCCGGCTTTTCTACCCTATGTGGTCTTTGTCACGGAACTGTCAAAAAATCCGAATTAAATTAAGCGTTTAAACGAATTGAGACGCTCACAAAAAACTGATCTCGAGGTGCTTTTCGCGCTTGTAACACATCGAAGGTCTGGCTATACACTCGCCGCAAAAGCACTGCTATCGAGGAATCACCATGAAAGACCGGATTGATCTTGATTCCTATGTCCCCTCCGAGGACGAGGTGTTCATGAGCGAAAAGCAGCGCGCCTATTTCCGGGCAAAACTGATCGCGTGGAAAAACGAAATACTGCGTGAGGCGCGTGAAACTCTGGGAAATCTTCAAGAAGACAGCGCCAACCACCCGGATATCGCCGACCGTGCGTCATCGGAGACAGACCGCGCCATTGAGTTGCGGGCGCGGGACCGGCAAAGAAAACTGATTTCGAAAATCGATGCCGCGTTGCGGCGCCTGGATGACGGCACCTACGGTTACTGTGAGGAGACAGGCGAGCCGATCAGCCTGAGACGGCTGGATGCCCGACCGATAGCAACGCTGTCGATAGAGGCTCAGGAACGCCACGAAAGGCGGGAAAAAGTCTACAGGGACGAATAAGACCGGCTCGAAATAGAGCAATCAGAGGGCGGCGAGGGATTATCCGCCCATTTTTATTTCTTCGTCGAAAAGTCACCGAGCAGCTTTTTCATTTCGTCCTCAAGCGATGGAATGTCGTCCCCATCCGCTTTCGGGTTTTCGCTATCCGACTTTTCGGGGGCCGGTTTCTCGTTAGTCGATTGCGTTTTGGTCTCGTCGCCTTGCGACGACGGTTTGGCTTCCACTTTGTCCATCTCGGCCTGAAGCACGCGATCGAAATCGGCAATCAGATCCTCAGCCGTAATTGACGACGTGTCTTGCGCCGGCTGGTCCGGTTTCTGCGGTGTGTCGACAACCGGCGCTTCTCCTCGCTGCAGTTGTGCGACGGTCTGGACGGGTTCTGCCGGGGTCTCACTCCTCACCGCGGTATTCAAGTCAGGCTCAGGTGCCGGCGGCGACTCGGCGGTCGGCGTCGTCGCCGGCATGACAAGTTCGCGAACCGCATCCATTGCGTCCTCGAATTCCGTTTTCGAAGGCTCCTCCTGCGCTGTTGCGGCAGAACCGGCCGCCGCGTCGGGCGGTGCATCGGACGACCCGGTTGCTGTTGCTGAAACCGGCGCGTGGGGGTCCTTGGTTTCCGTCGTCTTCGGCGCTGTTGCGGTCTGGGTGATCTGATCGGACGTCCCGGCGACGGCCGCCGGCACTGATCCTTTGGAACCCGAGCCGTCTGGTGGGCGCGTCGTTTTGACGGTCTGTGTCGATTTGGGTTTATGCGAAGCGGTTTCAGGTTGTGTTCGCGAACGGTCGCTTGGCGATCGCGTGGAAGCGGTCTCGACAACCGCTTGCGGCGGTTTGGGTTCGGTCTTTGCTGCAGCCGGTTCCGTGGGGGCAGGCGGCGGAACCTTCGGTGCCGGTTTTTCTGGTTGGGCCGGCGTTTCCTGACGGGGGCTTCGCGAGGCCGGGGCCTTTGTCGACACCTCTGCATGATCCCTTCTATGGGGCTGCGCCTTGTGTGGTGTGCCAACGGCAGGAGATGCCGGCTGCTTCACCGCATCGGGCGCCGGGGTCGCCGGGGTCGCCGGAGTCGTATGCGCGCTTTCCCGGGCGACGCCGGCGGTCTCCTCCTGGACCGGTGCGACAACCGGGTGGGCGGCCGCCCCGGTCGAGCGGGTAATACCGGACTCGATGACGACATCGCTCGGTCCACCGATCAGGATCAGGTGCTCGACATTGTCACGCCGGACGAGCACAAGCCGACGGCGCGTGTCGACAGCCGCCGCATCGAGTACCGCGAGGCGTGGTTGACGGTTGGTGCCACCGCGCATGAAGGCCATGTGGCCGCGCCGCTGGAGCAACCAGATGATCAGTCCCAGCACAACGAGAACGGCCGCGGCAATGAGCGCGTAGACAGGCACGTTGCCCGAGTTGGTCAGAACTTCGCC
Organism: Hoeflea sp.; assembly: GCA_965249925.1. GTDB lineage: Bacteria > Pseudomonadota > Alphaproteobacteria > Rhizobiales > Rhizobiaceae > Hoeflea_A. The sequence goes on along the minus strand of OZ252260.1, from coordinate 6,799,983 downwards.
CATGATCCCAACTTCCCGCCCGTTGCATCAGCGCGGCTCGGATAGCCACCGCTTGAAAGGTTAGAGAGCGCGGCATTAGCATGCAAGCTCGACCCGCGTCAAAGCTGTTGACCTGCGGAGTGCCGGATCGGCCGGCCATGGTCCGCGCGGCGCAAACTCCCGAAAAAACAGTGCATTCCACCTGGTTCCCGCCGACCTCCCTTTCCTTGTGGGGAGGAATGTGATTCAAACGACAGGCATCGTTTCGGGGAATCATCTCGCTGCAAGGGAAGGATGATGGCGCGGAAGAACCCGTCGGGCGGCAACTACCCGACTCCCATGATCGACCGGCATTCTCGTCCCGGTACGGTCGTCCGCCTGATTGTCCTGGCAGTCGTGCTGGTGGTTTCCGCAATCGCCTTCATTCTCCTGGAAGGCAGGGTCAACGCCAATTTCGGTCTCGGGATGCTCGGCATTCTGTCGATGGTCGGGATTTTCTACCTGGTTTCCACGTTCATCGGCTTCGTTCAGATCATGCCACGCGCCGGCGGCGACGAGGTGTCACGTTTGTTCATAGACAGCCACCCCGAGGGCACGGTGATCGCCGATCAGAAAGGGCGCGTTGTGTACGCCAACCGCACCTATGCGGAACTGACCGGAGCCACCAGCGCCAACGATATTCTGTCGATCGAAGCTCTGTTGACCAAGGACAACCAGGCGGCGGAAGCGGTCTACCGGCTGACCAACCAGATCCGGGAGGGCAAGCAGGGGCAGGAGGAGTTTCGCCTGCTAAATCCGTTGAACATCAAGCAGGGTTCGCTGGTCGGTCCGCGCTGGTACCGCTTGAAGGCGCGTCCGTTGGAACTCGGAGCCGGCGGTGAAACGCTGCAGGCCTGGCAACTGTCCGACGTCACAGCGGAGCGCGAGGACCAGGAGCGGATATTCAAGGAACTGCAGCACGCCATCGATTATCTCGACCACGCGCCGGCCGGGTTTCTGTCGACCGGACGTGACGGTGAGGTTGCCTATATCAACGCCACGCTGGCCGACTGGATCGGGCTCGACCTGACGGCGTTCACGCCCGGGTCGATCGCGCTCAAGGATCTCATCGCCGGCGAGGGGATGGCGTTGATTGAATCCGTGCAGGCCGCACCCGGGCTGAACCGCACGGCGACGCTGGATCTCGACATGTTGCGGCACGACGGAACGAGCCTGCCGGTGCGTCTGGTGCACCGCGTCAGCGCGACGTTGGACGGGGCGCCCGGTGAAAGCCGAACCATCGTCCTCATGCGCTCGGGCGAAGGCGGAGATCAGGATGCCACAGCTGCCGCCGAGACCCGGTTCACACGGTTTTTCAACAGCACACCGATGGCCATCGCCTCGGTCAACGGCGACGGGCACATCCTTCGAACCAACGCCCCGTTTCTCAAGATGTTTTCCGCGGTCGTATCCCGAGACGATCTGGAGAAGGGTGCATCCTTTGCCGATGTCATTCACAGTACGGACCGGCAGAAATTCGAACAGGCGCTGGCCGCGGCGCGTGACGGCAAGGCCGATATCGATCCGGTGGATGCACGCCATGCGGCCGACGGGGAGCGTTTTCTGCGATTCTACGTCACCGCCGTTGTCGACAATCCGAACAGCCAGGAAGCGGCGATCATCTACACCGTCGAGATGACCGAACAGAAGGCGCTGGAAGGCCAGATGGCGCAGACGCAGAAGATGAATGCCGTGGGAACCCTGGCCGGCGGCATCGCGCACGATTTCAACAACGTGCTGACCGCGATCCTGTTGTCGGCCGACCATCTGCTTTTGTCGCTGCGCCCGTCCGATTCCAGCTTCGCCGACCTGATGGAGATCAAGCGCAACGCCAATCGTGCAGCCGTTCTGGTTCGCCAGTTGCTGGCTTTCTCGCGCAAGCAGACCATGCGGCCCTCGGTCCTGTCGATGACCGATGTGATCGGTGACCTGCGCATGCTGATCGATCGGTTGACCGGAACCCATGTCCGGCTCGACATCGAATTCGGCAAGGATCTTTGGCCGGTCAAGACCGACCTCGGCCAGTTCGAACAAGTGATCATCAATCTGGCCGTCAACGCGCGCGACGCCATGCCGAATGGCGGCACGGTTACCATCCGGACCTCGAATGTTGCGAGCGCCGATATGGAAACACTGAACCACCGCGGCATGGAAATCGGCGATTACGTGCTGATCGAGGTCGCCGACGAGGGCACCGGCATCGCACCGGACCTGATGGACAAGATCTTCGAACCCTTCTTCACCACTAAGGAGATCGGCAAAGGAACCGGCCTCGGCCTTTCCATGGTTTACGGCATCATCAAGCAGTCCGGCGGCTATATCTATCCCGAATCGGAAGTGGGCAAGGGCACCACGTTTCGCATCTATCTGCCGCGCCACACCGAAGTGGCGACGGCGGAGAAGGTCATTGACGGAACACCGGTTGCGGAACGGCCACCGGAGGACCAGAAGCCGCCGCCGCGCGAAAAGCAGCGCAAGGATTTGACAGGATCGGCCACGGTGCTGCTGGTCGAGGATGAGGAGGCGGTGCGGCGCGGCGGAAAACGCATGCTCGAAACCCGCGGTTACACAGTCCACGAAGCCGCGTCCGGGGTTGAGGCGCTCGATATCGTGGAAGAACTGGGCGGCAAGGTCGATATCGTGGTCTCCGATGTGGTTATGCCGGAAATGGACGGGCCGACCCTGCTGCGCGAATTGCGCAAGGACTATCCGGACCTGAAGTTCATTTTTGTTTCGGGTTACGCGGAAGACGCCTTTGCCAAGAATCTGCCGGAAGACGCCAAGTTCGGATTCCTGCCGAAGCCGTTTTCGCTGAAGCAACTGGCTACGGCGGTCAAGGAAGTTGTTGAAAGCTGACTGCTGCGATCACTTCCACAATTCCATATGAATCATTGATTTTACTGAACTTTCGATAGCGCCCGGCGGACGTCTGGAGGGTGAACACATTGGCGCCGCAATGTTGCTATTGATGCAGAATCAGCCATACATTCCGCGCACCTGAGAGAGGGGACTGAAACGCATGTACAAGAAAATCGCTGTGGCGCTTGTGGGAGGCGCTTTTTTGGCCGGGTGCACCACCACGGATCCCTACACCGGGGAACAGCGGGTTTCCCGGACCGCCGGCGGGGCGGCTCTGGGCGCCGGAATCGGTGCCGGGCTGGGCCTGCTGGCCGGCGGCAGCGATCGCAAGAATGCCTTGATCGGCGCCGGCATCGGGGCATTGGCCGGCGGCGCGATCGGCAATTATGTCGACCGCCAGGAGGCCGAGCTGCGCGCGCAATTGCAGGGCACCGGCGTATCGGTCACCCGCGTTGGTAACAACCTGGTGCTCAACATGCCGTCCAATGTGACGTTTGCCCTCGACCAGGCGCAGATCGACCCGAGTTTCTTCAGCACACTCAATTCCGTGGCAATCGTGCTCAACAAATTCAATCAGACACTGATCGACGTATACGGCTTCACCGATTCGACCGGTACGGCCCAATACAATCTGGACTTGTCACAGCGGCGCGCCCAGTCGGTGGCATCCTATCTGAGTGCCCAGGGTGTCGACCGGCGGCGCATGTACGTTCAGGGCTTCGGACAGGACCGGCCGATCGCCAGCAACGCGTCGGAATCCGGACGGGCGCAGAACCGCCGTGTGGAAATCACCATCGTTCCACTGACGTAGCGAGAACTGCCTGGATAGGGAAAGGCGGTGCCGCTCGTCAGCCGAAGGCACAGGCGATCTGCGCCGCCAGCTTCGCATTGTTTCGGACCAGCGCGATGTTCGTCTGCAGGCTGCGCCCTTCCGTCAGTTCAACGATCCGGGCAAGCAGAAACGGCGTCACGTCCTTGCCGCCGATGCCCCGAAGTTCGGCCTCTTGCAACGCCGCATCGATGAACGCCTCCATGGCCCCGCGTTCGATCTCGTCTTCCTCCGGCACCGGATTGGCGATCAGCATACCGCCCGTTGTTCCAACATGACCGCGGGCCGCGTTGAAGCGGACGATGTCTGCTGCAGAGTCCAACCTCAGCGGCGTCGGCAGACCTGAATCGCGCGACCAGAACGCAGGAAACCGGTCACTGCCGTAGGTGACGACCGGTACGCCCTTGGTTTCCAGCACCTCTAGCGTCTTGGGGATGTCGAGAATGGCCTTGGCGCCTGCGCAGACGACGATCACCGGCGTCCGCGCCAGTTCTTCCAGGTCGGCCGAGACATCGAAACTGGTCTCGGCACCGCGATGAACGCCGCCGATACCGCCGGTGGCAAAGACCCGGATGCCGGCGGCTTGGGCGGCAATCATCGTCGCGGCGACCGTCGTCGCGCCGGTGCGTCCGGTGGCGATGGCGAAGGCGAAATCGGCACGCGACAGCTTCATGACATCCGTGGATCGAGCCAGATCCTTGAGCTCCGACAATTCGAGCCCGATGTGCAGTCGGCCTTCCAGCACGGCGATTGTGGCGGGCACGGCACCATTCTCCCGGATGACCGATTCGACCGATTCGACCATTCCCAGATTGCCGGGCCATGGCATGCCGTGGGTAATGATCGTCGATTCCAGCGCGACCAGCGGACGCCCGGACCGCAATGCAGCGTCCACTTCCTTGGAATGCACGGGTGCCGGGAAAGGCTGGGTCATCTCGGATTTCCTCGGTACAGAGGCTTGAAGTCTATCAGGACGCCATCTTCGGTTGGGGGATATCGGGCAATGCGGCCGCAAGCGCCTCGCGCGTTATGTCGGGTGGCGCCGCATGGGAAGACCGAAGGCTGATCAGAGCGGCGGCAATGCCCATCCGCACCGCAAGCGTCAACGGTTTGTTCTGGCCCAGAGCATCGAGCGTCGCCGCGCAGAGCGCGTCTCCGGCACCGGTGACATCGGCGACGTTTTCCGGCTTCGGCGGTGAAACGGTGAAACCCTGGTGTGTGTCGAAAGCAATCACCGGGTCGGCGCCGCGGGTTATCACCGCACTGGAGACACCGGCCGCTCGCAACCGCTCTGGCCAGGCATGGGCGTTGTCGGTTCCGCACATCGCAGTCGCCTCGGCCGCGTTGAGAAACAGCGGCGCGATCGTCGCCAGTGCTCCGGCCAGACGGGGCGCCTTGGCGGGTGATATGGCGATCGCCGCCAGTGGCTTGGCAAGCTCTACGGCCCTTTGCGCCAGTGCCGTCAGGGTCGGTTCCGGATAATTGGCATCACACAGCAGATGGTCAGCGGCTTCGACGGCCTCGCGGATCGACTTGCGCGACAGCTGCCGCATGGTGAAGTGGTCGTAAAGGTCCATGTCGGCGATGCCCAGCACCAGGTCGCCGTCGCTGTCCAACACCGCGGAGTAGCTGGGTGTTTTTCTGTCGAGGAATACCTGGGCCATATCGATGATGCCTGCCGCTGCCGCGGCCCGGGCGACGGTCTCCCCGGCCTCATCGCCGCCGCGCGGCGAGACCATGTGCACGGTGTTGCCTAGGCGCGCCAGGGTCTGTGCCGCGTTGAACCCGGCGCCGCCCGGTTCCTCGCGCCAATGTCCGGGATTGCTGGCGCCCAGGCGGGTTTCGGTCGCGAGTATGGCGCGCCGGTCGAGATGGGCGCCGCCAAGGACGAGAAAACGGGTCATGACCGGGTGCTGACCTTTGCCGGGTTCGAGTCGCTGCCGGGAGCACATCTACCGCACAGGATCCACCGCTGGCAATTCGACGTCTCCGGGTTGTCTGCAAGACAGGTGGCTTTGCCAGACGGCGATCTATCGCAAGGACCAACCTCGAGCATTTGGTTTCGTTATCGAATCGAACCCAGCGCGGCAATCGCGGCACTTGCGATGGCGGGGTTCAGATTTGTTCCAAAGACCCTCGAAAGTTGCAGAGACAGGGCTGGACAAAAACAGAACACCCATCGATTTAAGCTTTTTTAACAGATATTTAAGCCTCATTTGCCAAACTGGAACAAATCAAGTACATTTGTGCGCATGCGGCATGCGTTGCCAGCAATGCTTATATAACCTAAAGGTGGACGGAATGGCTCAGAACTCGTTGCGGCTGGTAGAGGAAAAATCGGTGGACAAAAGCAAGGCACTCGATGCGGCGCTCTCACAGATCGAGCGGGCCTTCGGCAAGGGTTCGGTCATGCGACTCGGCTCCAACGAGAATGTCGTTGAAATCGAGACGGTATCGACCGGATCGCTGGGGCTCGATATCGCGCTCGGGGTCGGCGGCTTGCCGAAAGGGCGCATCATCGAGATCTACGGGCCGGAAAGCTCGGGCAAGACGACGATGGCGCTGCATACCATCGCCGAGGCGCAGAAGGACGGCGGCATCTGCGGCTTCATCGATGCCGAACATGCGCTCGATCCGGTATATGCCCGCAAGCTCGGCGTGGATCTGGAGAACCTGCTGATTTCGCAGCCGGACACCGGCGAACAGGCGCTGGAAATCGCCGACACGCTGGTGCGGTCCGGTGCCATCGACGTGCTGGTCATCGATTCGGTCGCCGCGTTGACGCCGCGGGCGGAAATCGAAGGCGAGATGGGCGACTCGCTGCCCGGCATGCAGGCCCGGCTGATGAGCCAGGCGTTGCGCAAGCTGACCGCTTCCATTTCGCGCTCCAACTGCATGGTGATCTTCATCAACCAGATCCGCATGAAGATCGGCGTCATGTTCGGCTCACCGGAGACCACCAGCGGCGGCAACGCGCTCAAATTCTATGCCTCCGTGCGCCTCGACATCCGCCGTATCGGCTCGGTCAAGGACCGCGACGAGGTGGTCGGCAACCAGACCCGCATTAAAGTGGTCAAGAACAAGATGGCGCCGCCTTTCAAGCAGGTGGAGTTCGACATCATGTACGGCGAAGGCGTGTCGAAAACCGGCGAACTGATCGATCTCGGAGTCAAGTCCGGCATCGTCGAAAAGTCCGGCGCCTGGTTCTCCTACAACAGTCAACGTCTCGGTCAGGGGCGAGAAAACGCCAAACAGTTCCTGCGCGACAATCCGGAAATCGCTTACGAGATCGAACTGGCGTTGCGGCAGAATGCCGGCCTCATCGCTGGGCAGTTCCTGGAGGAAGGCCGGCCGGACGACGAAGACGCGGCCGAGGTGTAAATCCTCCCAACCGCACAAGAAGCACATTTCGCGGGCCGGCAGCGGGCAAAACCGTTGCCGGTCCTTTTGCGTAACGGTTGATGGCACGGCAAGCGCCGCGGCTGGACAGGCCAGCGGGTGGCGGATAAAAGCCGTTTGGAATTTCCGCGCCGGTGCCTGTCGCCGGCGCGCTGGTCATTGTACGAAGGACAGATCATGAGTGGCGTCAACGATATCCGGACCGCCTTCCTCGACTATTTCGGCAAGCACGGACATGAAATCGTTGCATCGAGCCCGCTGGTGCCGCGCAACGACCCGACCCTGATGTTCACCAGTGCCGGCATGGTGCAGTTCAAGAATGTCTTCACCGGCCTCGAACACAGACCTTATACCCGTGCCGCGACGGCGCAGAAATGCGTGCGCGCCGGCGGTAAGCACAACGATCTCGACAATGTCGGCTACACCGCCCGTCACCACACCTTTTTCGAGATGCTCGGCAACTTCTCGTTCGGCGACTATTTCAAGGAGCTGGCGATCGAGCTTGCCTGGAACCTGATCACGCGCGAATTCGGCCTCGATGCCGGCCGGCTGGTCGTCACCGTTTATCACACCGACGACGAGGCCTTCGATCTCTGGAAGAAAATCAGCGGACTGTCGGAAGACCGCATCGTGCGAATTCCGACCAACGACAATTTCTGGGCGATGGGCGATACCGGGCCCTGTGGCCCGTGCTCGGAAATCTTCTACGATCACGGCCCGGACATCGAGGGCGGACCACCCGGATCGGAGAACGAGGATGGCGACCGGTTCACCGAGATCTGGAACCTGGTGTTCATGCAGTACGAACAGCAGACCAAGGATCTGCGGATCGACCTGCCGCATCCTTCGATCGATACCGGCATGGGACTGGAGCGCATCGCCGCCGTGCTGCAGGGCAAGCACGACAATTACGATATCGACCTTTTTCAGGCGCTGATCGGCGCATCCGTCGAACTCACCGGCGTACCGGCCGAGGGCAAGGCCCAGGCGAGCCACCGGGTGATCGCCGACCATCTGCGCGCTTCTTCTTTCCTGATCGCCGACGGCGTGCTGCCCTCCAATGAGGGTCGCGGATATGTGCTGCGGCGCATCATGCGGCGCGCCATGCGGCATGCCGAGTTGCTGGGCGCCCACGAGCCGCTGATGTGGAAGCTGCTGCCTGCCCTGGTCGCGGAAATGGGTCGCGCCTATCCGGAGCTGGTGCGTGCCGAAGCGCTGATTTCAGAGACCCTGAAGCTGGAAGAGACCCGTTTCCGCAAGACGCTGGAGCGTGGCCTCTCATTGTTGTCGGAGGCCAGTGCCTCGTTGCAGGAAGGGGATGTCCTCAACGGTGAGACCGCCTTCAAGCTCTACGACACCTACGGGTTCCCGCTGGATCTGACGCAGGATGCCCTGCGGCAGCGCGGCATCACGGTGGACGAGGACGGTTTCGCAGCGGCAATGGAACGCCAGAAAGCGGAAGCCCGGGCCAGTTGGGCCGGATCGGGCGAGGCGGCCACCGAGACCATCTGGCTGGAACTGCGCGACCGCGAAGGGGCTACGGATTTTCTCGGCTATGATGCCGAACAGGCCGAGGGCGTGGTGGGTGCCATCGTGCGCGAGGGTGCCGAGGTCGAATCGGCAGAGACCGGCGAAACGATCCAGTTGATCGTCAACCAGACGCCGTTTTACGGCGAAGCCGGGGGCCAGATCGGCGATACCGGCACGATCAGCGGCGACGGCTTCAAGCTGACCGTCACCGACACCCAGAAAAAGGCGGACGGGCTCTACGTGCATTACGCCATGGTCGACGAAGGCACGGTCGCCAAGGATGCCGAGGTGGTGCTGACCGTTGATCACGAGCGGCGCACCCGGCTGCGGTCCAATCATTCGGCCACCCATCTGCTGCACGAGGCGCTGCGCGAGGTGCTGGGCAGCCATGTCGCGCAAAAGGGCTCGCTTGTCGCGCCTGACCGTCTGCGCTTCGATTTTTCGCATCCGAAACCGATGGGCGCCGACGAGATCGCTACGGTCGAGGATATGGCCAACGAGATCATCGTCCAGAACAGCCCGGTCGTCACGCGGCTGATGGCCATCGACGAGGCCATCGAGGAGGGTGCGATGGCGTTGTTCGGCGAAAAATACGGTGACGAGGTGCGGGTGGTGTCGATGGGCACCGCCGAGCATGGCGAAAAGCAGGGCAAAACCTATTCCCTGGAGCTGTGCGGTGGCACCCACGTGCAGGCCACCGGCGATATCGGACTGGTGCGGGTGGTCGGCGAAAGCGCTGTGGCGGCTGGCGTGCGCCGTCTGGAGGCGCTGACCGGCGAGGCCGCCCGACACTACCTGAGCGAGCAAGATGAGCGCGTTAAAAGCCTTGCGACGACCTTGCGGGTGCAGCCTGCGGAACTTGTCGACAGGGTCGGCACGTTGCTGGACGAACGGCGCAAGCTGGAGCGCGAGGTGACCGAGCTTAAGAAGAAGCTGGCACTTGGCGGCGGCGGTGCGCAGGATGAGACCCGCACGGTCGGCGACGTCAAGTTCCTCGGCAAGGTGGTCAGCGGCGTGGCGCCGCGCGACCTGAAAGGAATGGCCGACGAAGCCAAGGCGACGTTGGGATCAGGTGTGGTGGCGCTGGTCGGCGTGGCGGAAGGCAAGGCGAGTGTCGTCGTGGCCGTGACCCCGGACCTGACGGACCGGGTCAGCGCGGTCGATCTGGTGCGCAAGGCCTCGGCCGCGCTGGGCGGCAAGGGCGGCGGCGGCCGACCCGATATGGCGCAGGCCGGCGGTCCGGATGCGGCGAATGCCGACGCAGCGATCGATGCCGTGGCGGGTGCCATCGCGGCCTGATCAGCCCACCGTAAGGTCGGCGATGAGCGCGTCGACGACATGACGGGCCTGGTCACGAAGCGACGGATCTACTGCAGGGTCGCACATGACAAGCAGGGCTTTCCAAAGGGCCCAGCCGCAGGCTCTGGACCAGGTGTCGTCGTCGACATCCATATGATCGCGGAACACCCGTTGCTCGTCGCCCTCCAGCAGCGTCCACCGAATCACCAGGTCGCAAGCCGGATCGCCGACGGCGCAGCAGCCGAAGTCTATAACGGCGCTGAGCGCTCCGTCGCAGATCAGCAGATTGCCGGGCGCTATGTCGCCGTGGACCCAGACGGGCGGCCGGTTCCAGCTGGTCGCCAGAGCGGCTTCCCACACCGACACGGCGGCATCGGCATCGATCTCGTCACGTAACGCATCGATGGCGTCACGCGTCTCGTCGTCATATGCGCCGAGCGATCCTCCACGATGGAAGTTGTGCTGGCCGGCGACCGGTCCGTCGGCGGCTGGAATCCGATGCAGGGCGCGCAGAAATCCGGCGATGGCAAGCGCAAATTCCCGTATGTCCCGGATTGCGCCGCGCGATGCGGGTTCACCGGGCAACCAGCACTGCACCGACCAAGGCCACGGATACCATTCCTCCGGCGTGCCGACGGCGAGCGGCGCCGGAATCGGCAATGGAAGACATGGTGCCAGGTGTGGCAGCCAGCGATTTTCTTTGTCCACCTGAGCGGCATAGCGCGAGGCAGATGGCAACCGCACTTTTTTATCGCGGCCCAGTCGATAGGTGTGGTTGTCCCAACCGGAATAGGCCGCACGCTCGATCGGCAGGTCTGCCCACCGCGGAAACTGGGATTGAAGCAGACAGCGGACATCCTCAGGGGTAACATCCCACCGGTCGACACCGGTCATGGCCGCCTGCTGAAACCCACCTAGCCGGCCATCGCCTGCTGCAGGTTCTCTTCGACCTTGTCGAGGAAACCGGTGGTTGACAGCCAGGGCTGGTCCGGACCGATCAGCAACGCCAAGTCCTTGGTCATATGACCGCCCTCAACAGTGGCGACACAGACCTCTTCCAGCGTGTGGGCAAACTTGGCGAGCGCGTCGTTGTTGTCGAGTTTTGCCCGGTGGGCAAGGCCGCGGGTCCAGGCGAAGATCGAGGCGATCGAATTGGTCGAGGTTTCCTCGCCTTTCTCGTGTTGGCGGAAATGCCGCGTGACCGTGCCGTGCGCGGCTTCCGCCTCGACGGTATTGCCGTCCGGCGTCATCAGCACCGACGTCATCAGGCCGAGCGATCCGAATCCTTGCGCAACCGTGTCGGACTGAACGTCGCCGTCATAGTTCTTGCAGGCCCACACATAGCCGCCTGACCATTTCAGATTGGCCGCCACCATGTCGTCGATCAGCCGGTGCTCATAGGTGATACCGGCTTCTTCGAAGGCGGCCTTGTACTCCTTCTCATAGATGTCTTGGAAGATGTCTTTGAAGCGTCCGTCATAGACTTTCAGGATGGTGTTCTTGGTCGACAGGTAGACCGGAACCTTGCGCTGCAGGCCGTAATTCAGTGAGGCATGGGCAAAGTCTTCGATCGACTTGTCGAGGTTGTACATGCCCATGGCGATCCCGGAGCCGGGCGCGTCGAACACCTCATATTCCTGTTCCTTGCCGTCTTCGCCGACGAATTTCATGAACAGCTTGCCTTTTCCGGGAAACTTGAAATCGGTGGCGCGGTACTGGTCCCCGAATGCATGACGTCCCACGATGACCGGGCGGGTCCAGCCGGGAACCAGGCGCGGCACGTTCTTGCAGATGATCGGTTCACGAAAGATCACCCCGCCCAGAATGTTGCGGATGGTGCCGTTCGGCGACCGGTACATGCGTTTGAGGCCGAATTCCTCGACGCGCGCTTCGTCCGGCGTGATCGTGGCGCATTTGACGCCGACACCATACTTGTTAATGGCGTTGGCGGCATCGACGGTGATCTGGTCGTCGGTTGCGTCGCGGCTCTCGATCCCGAGGTCGTAATACTTCAGGTCGATGTCCAGATAGGGATGGATGAGCTTGTCTTTGATGAATTGCCAGATGATTCTGGTCATTTCGTCGCCGTCGAGCTCAACGACCGGATTTTCGACCTTGATCTTTGCCATAGGAAGTGCCTCGTTTGTGTGAACCGGCCCCGCGTTCGCGGAGAAATCGGGAAAGTGTGCGCTCCTATAACACTGTGGGACGCGAAGGCAAATACAGCCATTTCGGCGACGCCGGAATGGGGCTCGAGGGCCAGCAGAGGAGGGCCGCGACGTTGGATCCAGAGCACCACGTCTTCACCTTTGGCGACATGCATCTGCATTATGCGGCGATGGGCGATGCAGACGCGCCGTTGCTTCTGTGCTTGCACGGATTCCCGGAATATTGGGGCGCCTGGCGCGACCTGATGCCGTTGTTGGCGGAGCGGTTTCGTGTCGTTGCACCGGATCAGCGCGGCTACGGGAAATCCGCTAAACCGGAGGGGGTCGAGGCGTATCAGACCCGGCATCTCGTGGCCGATATGGCGGCCTTGGCGAACCATCTGTCGCCGGACCGCCCGTTGCTGCTCTTCGGTCACGATTGGGGGGCGTCGGTCGCCTATGCCTATGCGTTCCGGTACCCCGACCGACTGCTGGGTCTGGTCATCGCCAATGGCGTGCACCCGGTGACGTTTCAGCGGGCGATCATCGAGGATCCGCAGCAGCGGGCGGCCAGTCAGTACATGTCGCGGCTGCGCGAGGACGGTTTCGAGGCCCGCATGCAGGAGGACGGCTTCGCCCGGACGCTCAACATGATCGAAGGCTTTTCGGCGGCCGGCTGGATGGGAGAGGCAACCCGTCAGGCATATCGGGGGGCCTGGAGCGGCGAGGGCACGATGACAGCCATGCTCAACTGGTATCGGGCGTCGCCGGTCGTCGTTCCGCCGACCGATGTTCCGGTGCAATCGCTGGCCGGCAAGGTGCCGGTCCTCGACCTGCCGGCCGACGCCGTACGGGTTCGCGTGCCGCATCTGGTGATCTGGGGCGAACGGGACGAGGCGCTGCGGCCGTCTTGTCTGGGAGGCCTGGAACGGTACGCGGCCGATCTGACGATCCACAAGACGCCGGCGGCCGGGCACTGGATCCTGCACGAGCGCCCTGGCGAAGTGGCCGAGACCGTAGTCGCTTGGGCGACCGGCAAAGCTTTGCTATGAGCGCGGCGATCGCCGCCCGAACGAAGGTTGATATGGCCGGAACCGATAGACAGCAGACCCTGATAACCGGAGGACCCGTGGTCATCCTGGTCGAGCCGCAGCTTGGCGAAAATATCGGCATGGTGGCGCGTGCCATGGCCAATTTCGGCATGTCCGAGCTGCGGCTGGTCAACCCGCGGGACGGTTGGCCGAACGCCAAGGCGCAGGCCGCGGCGAGCAAGGCCGACCATGTCATCGACGCGGCTACCGTGTTCGACACGCTGGAAGCGGCGGTCGCCGACCTGCATTTCGTCTACGCCACGACCGCCCGATCGCGCGACGGCTTCAAGCCGGTGCGTGGGCCGCGACATGCGGCACGAACACTGCGCGCCCGCATCGATGCCGGCCAGGGTTGCGGCGTGCTGTTCGGACGGGAGCGCTGGGGTCTCAACAACGAGGAGATCAGCCTGGCCGACGAGATTGTTACTTACCCGGTCAATCCGGCGTTCGCCTCGCTCAACGTCGCCCAGGCAGTGCTGCTGATGGCCTACGAATGGATGATATCGGACGACGCCGATGCGCTTCCATTCGAAGGACCGGAGATGGAACCGGCGACGAAGTCGGAGCTTCACGGACTGTATGACCAGCTCGAGGAGGCTCTGCAGGCGCGCGGTTACTTTCGGCCGCCGGACAAGAAACCCAAAATGGTCGACAATCTGCGTGCCGTGCTCAGCCGACCTGGTTTCTATCGTCCCGAGATACACCTTCTGCGCGGTGTCATCCGGTCGCTCGACAGGTTCAGCCGCAAAGCTCCGCGCGGCAGCACAGCGCCCGGGAGCGATGGACCGATGGGCGACGGACGGAGCGCAAAACCATGAGCGACGAGACGATCCTGGTTTTCGATTCCGGAATTGGCGGACTGACGGTGTTGCGAGAGGCACGGGTGCTGATGCCCGAGCGGCGCTTCGTATACATCGTGGACGATGCCGGGTTTCCCTATGGGCGTTGGGAGGAAGAGGCTCTGACGGCGCGCATTGTCGAGTTTTTTTCCGGGCTGATCGAGAGCTACCGACCGGCGCTCAGCATCATTGCCTGTAACACGGCCTCGACCCTGGTTCTGCAAGCCTTGCGCGAGGCATTTCCGGATACGCCCTTTGTCGGCACCGTGCCGGCCATCAAGCCGGCGGCCGAACGGACTCGCTCCGGCCTGGTCTCGGTGTTGGCGACGCCGGGGACGGTTCGGCGCGCCTATACGCGCGACCTGATTCAGTCCTTCGCGTCGCAATGTCATGTCCGGCTGGTCGGATCGGAAAACCTGGCGGCACTGGCTGAAGACTATATTCGCGGAGATCCCGTGGACGCCGCCGATATCCAGGCCGAGATTGGGCCCTGCTTCGTCGAGCAGGCGGAGCGGCGCACCGACATCGTGGTGCTCGCCTGCACACACTACCCGTTTCTCGCCAACCGGTTTCGCGCGCTGGCGCGCTGGCCGGTGGACTGGCTCGACCCGGCAGAGGCGATTGCCCGCCGTGCGCAATCCCTGCTTGGTCTTGCCGATCGTGTATCACAGGGACCGGACCGCGCGGTGTTCACATCGGGCGCGCCGGATTTTGCCGTACGCCGCCTGATGTCCGGCTTTGGCCTGCAGGTCTGACGGAGTCACACCGTTGACATGCCGTTCGGTTTGTCTTACATCGCCGACGACTGCGGGTGCGCAAGCCCCGTGGTTTAACGTGTCCCGCGAATGATCGCCGCGCATTGATGGCGAGCATTCTGTCAGTTGGCAAAAATGGCCGGCAGAGGAGGGCGCGTTTCCTTGAACCGGTCCGGCAAACGGACCGGCATTGTTTTTTGAAAGGGAATGCGATGAGCAAGCGCGAATCTTCCAAGTACAAACTCGATCGCCGTATGGGCGAGAACATCTGGGGACGCCCAAAGTCTCCGGTCAACCGCCGTGAATACGGCCCCGGCGAACACGGCCAGCGGCGCAAGGGTAAGCTGTCCGACTTCGGTGTCCAGCTGCGCGCCAAGCAGAAGCTAAAGGGCTACTACGGCGACATCCGCGAAAAACAGTTCCGCAAGATTTACGAGGAAGCCAACAGGCGCAAGGGCGACACGCCCGAGAACCTGATCGGCCTGCTGGAATCGAGGCTTGATGCCATCGTCTACCGGGCCAAGTTCGTGCCGACGATTTTTGCCGCCCGACAGTTCGTCAACCACGGCCACGTGAAAGTGAACGGCGTGCGCACCAACATCCCGTCCTATCGCTGCAAGCCGGGCGACGTGATCGAAGTGCGGGACCAGTCGAAGCAGCTCGCTCTGGTGATCGAGGCGACGCAGCTCGCCGAGCGGGACGTGCCGGATTACATCGAAGCCGACCACAACAAGATGGTTGCCACTTTCGCGCGCGTTCCTGCGCTCTCCGACGTGCCTTATCCGGTCATCATGGAACCCAATCTGGTCGTCGAATTCTATTCGCGCTGACGGTTGCCGTTTCCACTGATTTTTTCGAAGAAGCCGCCCGCACCCGCCGGCGGCTTTTTTGCTATAACGCGTGCGGCTACAGCTTGGGGAAGATCAGATGAACCTGACGGAGACAGAAACGCCGACCGTCGCCGAGGCAGACAGCAGCCCGTACGGGTCGGGCGACGGCTGCCATCCGATGTTTCGGGAGGTGCCGTCTTCCGTGGCCTTCAATCGCCTGCGCAAGCGATTGCTGCGCCATGTGCGGGAGGCCATGGACGATTTTGGCATGATCGGCTCATCCACGGGCGAACGACCGCGTTGGCTGGTCGCCGTTTCGGGCGGCAAGGACTCCTACGGTCTGCTGGCGCTGCTGCTGGACCTGCAATGGCGGGGTCTGCTGCCGGTCGATCTGCTGGCCTGCAACCTCGATCAGGGCCAACCGAACTTCCCCAAACATGTACTGCCCGATTACCTCGAACGGCTCGGCGTGCCGCATCGTATCGAGTATCAGGACACCTATTCGATCGTTACCGACAAGATCGTCGAGGGCAACACCTATTGCTCGCTGTGCTCACGTCTGCGCCGTGGACACCTGTACCGCATCGCCCGTGAGGAAGGGTGTCAGGCTCTGGTCCTCGGCCACCACCGGGAAGACATTCTGGAAACCTTCTTCATGAACCTCTTTCACGGCGGCCGCTTGGCTGCCATGCCGCCCAAGCTGCTGAATGACGAAGGCGATGTGCTGGTGTTTCGGCCGCTCGCCTACTGCGCGGAAAACGATCTGGCGCGGTTTGCCGAAGGCATGGCATTTCCAATCATTCCCTGCGATCTATGCGGATCGCAGGACGGGCTGCAGCGCAATGCGATGAAGGCAATGATCGCCGATTTGGAGCATCGCATGCCAGGTCGCAAAGACACGATGATCCGGGCGCTCACCAATGTTCGGCCGTCGCATCTTCTCGACCGCAAACTGTTCGATTTCGCCGGACTGGCGAACGGTTCGACGCTCGAACCGGCGGATCGCAGCTGATGCGGTTCGACGAACACGATCTTGGCGCTCTGGACGCAATTCTACGCGATGCGGCTGAAACGGAAATTCTGCCGCGTTTCGGCAAACTGCGTGCCTCCGAGGTGGAGGAAAAGGAATCGGCGCGCGATCTGGTAACAGTGGCCGACAGGGACGCCGAGATCCGTATCACCGCTCTCTTGAAGGCGCGCTATCCCGACGCGCATATCGTCGGCGAGGAGGCGGCAGCGGATCGACCGTCGGTGCTCAACGGTCTCGAAACGGCGTCACTCGCCTTTGTCATTGATCCCATCGACGGCACCTACAATTTTGCGTCAGGAATGCCGCTTTTCGGCTGCATGCTGGGCGTGGTCGTCAACGGTGAATGCGTTGCCGGCATCATCCACGATCCGGTCGGCGGCGAAAGCCTGATGGCGGTGGCCGGTGGCGGCAGCCGGTTGGTCGACGGCTCTGGTACGCAGACACCTGTGCGGGTTGCCGAAACGGTGCCGCTCAGCGACATGGTCGGGACCATCTCCTGGGGCTTCATGCGGGAACCGCAGCGCAGTCGCGTGGCTGCCAACCTTTCCAAAATCGGCATGAATTTCGCGCTGCGCTGCTCGGCGTGGGAATACCGCATGGCGGCAACCGGCAAGGTGCATTTCGTCGGCGGCCAGAAACTGATGCCGTGGGACCATCTGGCCGGGGTGCTCATTCACGCGGAGGCCGGCGGCTATTCAGCCCGACTTGACGGTTCGCGCTATCGTCCTGGCATGACCGACGGTGGGCTGATCAGCGCCACCGACCCTGACAGCTGGGCGTTGATCCGCCGGGAGATTGTCGGGATGTCGGTTGATTAGAGCAACGGCCGGCAACACAGCGAGCCATTCCCTTGGCCGGTATCTTGGCTTCGCGATTCCGGCGCCCCGCAAGGTTCACAGATCCGACGATCGGGTGAACAACCGGCCGCGCTCGGTCCACAGGACGATCGCCAAGGCGGTCCAGGCGAACACGGTGAACCCGGTTGCCAGCGGTACGAGGGTGCCGTCAAAGGACTGCCCGACAAAACCGCCAAGGACGCCGCCGCCGGTGAACGTGATAAGGCCGATAACCGACGACGCCGTGCCGGCGACGTGCCCCAAGGGCTCCATGGCGATGGAATTGAAATTGGGTGGCACGAGCGCAAACGCTCCGATATTGGCGCTCAAAAGCAGGTAAGCGAGCCAAAACGGAAGGTGACCGAAAACGGTGACCAAGATCAGCATCAGTGTCCCCAGCACCGTGAAGATGATCAGCGCGCTGTGGGAAATGAAGCGCATACCGAGACGGCGTACAAGGATGCTGTTGGCAAAATTGACCAGTGCCATGATGACGCCAACCGAGGCGAAGGCGTAAGGGAACCAGGCGCCGAGGCCGTAAACCGTGTCAAAGATCTGCTGAGAGCAGACAATAAAGCTGAACATACAGCTAACACACAGGGTGCCCGAAACCGTATATCCCATGGCCTGCCGGTTCGAGATTACCTGCCGAAACGCCGATGCAAACGCACTCAGAGAGAAGGGAAGTCGCTCGGAGGAGGGCAGGGTCTCCTTCAGCCGCAGCGAACTCCAGATGGCAAGGGTGCAGGCGGTAGCGCCAAGCACCACAAAAATCCACTGCCACGAGGATATGAAGGCGATCCACTGACCGAGCGCTGGTGCGATGATCGGGACGATCATGAAGATCATAAAGGCGTAGGACATGATCCGCGCCATCTCCCGTCCGCCGAAACAATCGCGGACGATGGCGTTGACCATCACCCGCACCGCCGCCGCTCCAATACCCTGGGCGAGCCGCAAGACGAGAAGCCAGGTAAAGTTGTCCGCCAATGCGGCCGCCACCGACGCCAGGCCATAAAACACGATCGCCGGGATCAGAACCGTGTTGCGGCCGAACCGGTCGGAAAGTGGCCCGAAGACGATCTGGGCCAGGCCGAAACCCAGCACAAAGGCCACAATGACCGCCTGGCGATCGTTGTCGAATGGGATTCCATAGGTGTCGCCGATCTCCGGAAGCACCGGCAGCATAATATCGATCGACAGCGCCACGACAGAACTCAAGGCCGCGACCAACAGAATAAACTCGGTCAGTCCGATGCCGGCGCGACTGACAAAACCGGAAGCCTCGGTGGATGCTCGCGGGCCGAATCTGTCCGTGTTTTGCAGGTCCATGATGGCTCGCCCGTCCGTTTGCGACGCACCCGCCTGTCAGGCGAACGCGGCCCAGACTGTCGAGACGGACGGTGCCAGTCAAGATCGTTGAGCTGGAGAAACGCGACTACTGCGTGTATCCCGACAACTTGCCGTTAATGGCATAGTCCAGGATACGAACGATTTGCTCAGGCGTCTCCGCGACCGCCAGCGCCGCGGCATCGACTTCTTTCAGGGCATGCTGGTGATCGGGGCCGTGCATCACGATCAGCGCTTTGCCCAACGCCGCTGCATATCCGGCGTCGAAGGCGGCGTTCCATTGCCGATACTTGTCGCCGAAGCGCACCACCACGACGTCGGCCTTCTCGAGCAATGTACGGGTCCGGATGGCATTGAGCCGCGCCCCCTTGTTGTCATGCCAGAACTTGTCCGGTTCAGCGCCAAGGATGGCAACGCCACAATCGTCAGAGGCTTCGTGGTGCGTGACCGGCGCGCTGAAGTCGACCGGCAATCCGGCTGCCTTGACACCGGCCTCGATTTGTTCACGCCAGTCCGTGTGGATCTCTCCGGAGAGGTAGACGTTCCAGCGCTGCACTATGCTGCGCCTTTCACCGCGACGCCCTTCTCATTCAGGTGGGTCTGCAGTTCGTTGGCCTGGAACATTTCACGGACGATGTCGCATCCGCCGACGAATTCGCCCTTTACGTAAAGCTGCGGGATGGTCGGCCAGTTGGAGTATTCCTTGATCCCGTTACGCAGATCGTCGTCTGCCAAAACGTTGATTCCCTTGTACTCGACACCGAGATAATCAAGAATCTGAACCACTTGTCCGGAGAAGCCGCATTGCGGAAAATCCGGAGTCCCCTTCATGAACAGCACGACGTCTCCGCCCTTGACCTCGTTGTCGATAAAGTCGTTGATTGCCGTCATTACAATTTCCTTGTCGCTGCGGGCATGACCAGAAAGGCCTACGTCCCCTATTGCATTCCGAACCGTAGATAGCTCTGAAACAGTCGTATTTCCAGTGCCGATTGCGTGGCGCTGCAGCCGCGTTTCTCGCAAATGGCCTGCTTGTTTGGTATCCGCCCGGGCAGCGCCACGCTTGTATCAATCTGACGTTGAGATTTATCAGCGATTTGTGTAGCCGTCGCGATGCATCAAACCTTTGGCCTCAAAGCAGAAAGGCCGCGCTGGGCGCGGCCTTTCTGGGCTGGTATCGGGATGGTTCAGAAGTTGAGGCACTTTTCCAGCAACGCGGCGTCGGGATATTTGGCGTTCGGACCGAATTCCGCGTAGCAGGCGGCTGTCCATGCCTTGGCTTCATTGTCGATCGGTACGGCGCTCGGTTTGCCGGTGATCTGCATGGAATTGACCGACGGTGCGCGGGTAGCGCGCTTGAGTTCAGTGGCCTGTGAGACAACGCTCGTCGACAGCGTTGCGATGGCGATCATTGCGAAAGAAGCGGCGGCGGTTACAAAGGTCTTCATTTTGGTCTCCTGTGGTTGGTGTCCTTTAGTGGACGGATGCAACAATAGGAGCTGCCGCCTGAACCCGATTGGAACGCCGCGTTCACGCGGCGTTCACCGAACCGTGAAGTCGTTGGCGAAAAAATACTGCGGGTGTGGTTGGTGCAATTGCGGTCGAACGAGGGCGCTTATAAGGTCGGCTGTGAAGGCGCAAAATACGATCTGAGGGAGATCGCCCCATGAAGCCGCTTCTATCTTGTCTGTGTGCCGTGCTGCTTGCGCTCATGAGCGGGATTGCCGCGGCAGACGACGATCCGGCGACAGCAATGCAAGGCAGCTATCTGCTGTTCCAGAACGACAAGTACCAGCGCGTTCTGTCGCTTGGCGCAGGCGGCGTGGCGCAGCAGGTCAGCGAAGAGGAAACCGTCGTCGGATTTACCTCGGGGCAGGGGAATTGGGCGGCCACCGGAACCAACACGGCAAACGTCAAGATCATCGACTTCACCTACAATCTAGGTGACGGTAAACCGGTCGGACCGACCGTCACCGTTTTCGAGCTGCGTTTCGCTGATCAAGCGAACGGCAAGTTTCAGAAAGTTGAAGGCGTCTTTAATGGCGCGCAGCATGCCAGGGGCCAGGACGTGTTGACGACAGAGTCCCAGCCATTGCGAACCTATCGTGTGCGTTTTTCGGGACAACGCATTACGACGGACTGAGGATGATCAGGCTACACGTGCGGTGCCTTCGGCGTATGGAACAAACTCATCATTGAAAATACCGTGCCAGCCGGCGGCGTATCCTTCGCGAAGCTTGCTGCCTTCATCACCCAGGACGTGCCAATTGTCGTGGGTGAGCTTGATGTGGGTACCGCCCGTGTCGGACGGCTGAAAGCGCACCGATACACGGGTTGCGGCCTCCGGATCGCGGCCGACATGCCAGGTAAACGCAACGTATTCTCCAGGTTGCCAGTCGGTGATCGCCCCCCAGGGCTCTTCCAGGCCGTTTTGGGCGATCTCGTAAATGCGGCCCCCGACGTGAGGCTCCAGGATGACCGTCTTGACCGGATTGTCCTCCCGCGACGCCCCCAACGAATGGGTTTGCAAAGGCCACCAGTCAGCAATGCGGCCGGTGAACAGTTCGAACGCGGTTGCCGGGTCGCGTTTGATGAATACATCGACGACAACAGGGTCAATCATTGGCGTTCTCCTCCTTCGGGTCGTCATCGAGCGACACCAAAAAGTCCTGCCACTGTCGCTCCAGATAGGTCTTGAGTTCGCGCAGGCCCTCGGGCCGGACACGGTAGATACGCCGCGCGCCTTCAGCCGTGTCCTCGACGAGACCGGCGTCTTTGAGCGTCTTCAGGTGTTGTGAGATTGCGGGCTGGCTGTAGGGATAGTGATCCGCCAGGCTGCGCACCGAACTCGGCTGATCCCGCAGTCGCTCCAGTATGGAGCGGCGGACAGGATTGGACAGCGCGCTGAGAACCGTATCATAAGACATATCTTATGATAAGAGAATTCTTATGAAATTACAAGAACTGTTGTGGAAACCGATCCGGCGATCCGGTCAGTCGGGTGCACTCGTCTGCAGTGCGAGTGCATGCAACACATCGCCCATGTTTCCCTTGAGGGCCTCGTAGACCATCTGGTGCTGTTGCACCCGCGTCTTGCCGCGAAAGTGCTCCGAGACCACTTCGGCCGCATAATGATCGCCGTCACCGGCGAGGTCACGGATGGTCACCTTGGCGTCCGGGATGGCGGCCTTGATCATGTCTTCAATGTCGCCGGCGCTCATCGGCATGTCGATCTCCCCGTATATTGGTTCCGCGTTGTCACACGGCTTCAGAAAGGTTGCTGCGCCGCTCCATATAGTCAGGGAACCATGATTCATGGCTGGCGCGCAATTCCCCTACAGATATGGAGAGCGCATCCGAAATGGTCAATCGGTCACCGTTGACGATCCCGAGGCGTTGGAACGGTACCCCCGCCGCCTCGGCGTTGATGCATACGAAATTGGCCAGGTCGGGCGCAATCGTTGCCACATAGCGGCCCTGGTCCTCGCCGAACAACCGAGCGTGCAGCGGCCCCGTCTGTAGATCGAGCGCGATATCCATACCGAGGTCGGAAGCCAGGCACATCTCGGCGAGACACAGCGCCAGACCACCGTCGGAGATATCATGGCAGGCGCTGAACTGGCCGTTGCCGATCGCCGAGCGTACGAAATCGCCATTGCGCTTCTCCATGAACAAGTCGACCGGCGGCGGCGGCCCATCCGTTTGTCCGAGCCAATCGCGCATGAATACCGACTGGCCAAGATGCGTGCCCGCGCCACCGAACAGCACGACGGCGTCGCCCTGACGAGCGCCGCCGACGCGTGCCATGACCGACCAGTCAGCGATGAGACCGACACCGGCAATGGTCGGGGTCGGCAAGATGGCTTCGCCGTTGGTCTCGTTATACAGCGACACATTGCCGGAAACGATCGGAAAGCCGAGCGCTTTGCAGGCTTCGCCGATGCCCTGGATCGCCTGTACCAGCTGTCCCATGATCTCCGGCCGCTCCGGATTGCCGAAATTGAGATTGTCGGTCGCGGCCAGCGGTTGAGCCCCGGTGGCCGTGAGATTGCGCCAGCATTCCGCCACCGCCTGTTTACCGCCCTCAAAAGGGTCGGCCTCGCAGTAGCGCGGCGTCACGTCGGAAGAAAAGGCCAGTGCCTTGCTCGCATGGCCGTCGACCCGCACAACCCCGGCATCGCCGCCGGGCAACTGCAGGCTGTTGCCCTGGATCAGCGTGTCATACTGTTCGTATACCCAGCGTCGCGAACTGTTGTTCGGCGACCCGACAAGCTGAAGCAACACTTCGCCGTAGTCCTCCGGCTCGTCGATTTGCGACGCCGCGAGCGGCGAATACGATCCGGTCTCGCGCCACGGACGGTCATACTCCGGCGCCTCGTCACCGAGGTCCTTGATCGGCAGGTCGGCGACCAGATCGCCACCGTGCAGGACGCGAAAGCGCAGGTCGTCCGTGGTTTTGCCGACAACGGCGAAATCCAGCCCCCACTTCTCAAAGATCGCCTGCGCTGCTGCCTCCATGTCCGGCTGCAGGACCATCAGCATGCGCTCCTGGCTCTCCGACAGCATCATCTCGTAAGCGCTCATCGCCGCTTCGCGCACGGGCACCCTGTCGAGATCAAGTTCGATACCGAGGTCGCCCTTGGCACCCATCTCGACGGCCGAGCAGGTCAGTCCGGCCGCGCCCATGTCCTGGATGGCGATGACCGCGCCGGAGCCCATCAGTTCCAGGCAGGCCTCGAGCAGGCACTTTTCCGTAAACGGATCGCCAACCTGCACGGTCGGGCGCTTTTCGTCGATGGCGTCGTCGAATTCAGCCGATGCCATGGTGGCGCCGCCGACACCGTCACGGCCGGTCTTGGCGCCCAGATAGACTACGGGCAGACCCACGCCTTCGGCCTTCGAATAGAAGATGGCATCGGTCTTCGCCAGTCCGGCGGCGAACGCGTTGACCAGGCAATTGCCATTGTAGCGCGGATCGAACTCGACCTCGCCGCCGACCGTCGGGACTCCGAAAGCGTTGCCATAGCCGCCGATACCCGACACCACGCCGGCCACGAGATGCCGTGTTTTGGGATGATCCGGCGCGCCAAATCGCAGTGCGTTCATGGCGGCGATCGGCCTGGCGCCCATCGTGAACACATCACGCAGGATACCACCGACACCGGTCGCGGCGCCCTGATAGGGCTCGATATAAGAGGGATGGTTGTGGCTCTCCATTTTGAAGACCACACAGTCGCCGTCGCCGATGTCGACGACGCCAGCATTCTCGCCCGGTCCCTGGATCACCTGTGGCCCTTCGGTCGGCAGCGTGCGCAGCCATTTCTTGGAGGATTTGTAGGAGCAATGCTCGTTCCACATGGCTGAGAAGATGCCGAGTTCCGTGAAACTCGGTTGGCGGCCGATCAGCTGTACGATGCGATCGTATTCGTCCGGCTTCAGTCCGTGCGCTTCGACCAGGTCCGCGGTGATTGGGATGTCGTTTGGAATGCTCATCGTAGCTCGGGTTGGGTGATCATCTCGTCAGGCACAACCGGTTCCGCCGGCCGTCCAACTGCGCACATCGGCTGCGATTCGGTTGCCCACCGGTGCCGACAGGAGCGGCCCGTAGGCCCGCACCGTCGCCGGATCGCCTTCCGCCTCGATGACCGCAAGCGGGCGATCCTGCGGCCGGGCCGCCGGCACCAGGAGCAGCCGTGGCCGCCCTGTATAGGAGCTGAGTTCGGGCGCCATGCGATACGCCCGGAACCGATCGTCTCCCGATTTGAACCAGCAGCGGCTGGCGGAAACCGAAATCCGTTCCATCACCGGCAATGCCCGCTCACTGGCTGAAACCTGCAGGCTTCCGGGGCCGGGTGCCGCCGACTGGCAGCCGGTTATAGCCAATACCAAAGAAACCAGAGCGGAGAAGGACAGCCATTTGAACGGAGCCTCCACCACACCGGCCACCGTATTTTTATTCAAACGCCCGTCTCCCGTATGCAGTTACATCAGGCTGCAAGGTCCAGGGCGGCGACGAAAAGCGGCCGTCCGTCGGTTCCGCCATGGGCATCCTCGATCAGGTTTTCCGGATGTGGCATCATGCCAAGCACATTGCCGGTTTCGTTGATGATGCCGGCAATGTCGCGCATCGAGCCATTGGGGTTGGTTCCATTGGCATAGCGGAACACAACACGCGCCTCGTCCTCCAGCTGCTTTAACGTGTCCGGATCGGCGTAATAATTGCCATCGTGATGCGCCACCGGACAGGCGATGACCTGACCCTGCGTGTAACGCTTCGTGAAAACGGTGCTTGCGTTGGTCACTTCCAGTTCGACACGCCGGCAGACGAATTTGAGTGATGCGTTGCGCATCAGTGCGCCGGGCAGGAGACCAGCCTCCAGCAGGATCTGGAAGCCATTGCACACGCCGAGGATCCGCACGCCCTGATCGGCTTTCTTTCGCAGTGCCGTCAGAACCGGCATGCGTGCGGCGATTGCACCGCAGCGCAGATAATCTCCGTAGGAGAATCCGCCCGGCACGACGATCAGATCGACGTCCGGGATGTCGGTTTCCGTCTGCCAGACGGTCAGGGGCGGGGTGCCGGAAATCGTCGTTAGAGCGGCAATCATATCCCTGTCACGGTTGAGTCCGGGAAGCAGAATGACGGCTGATTTCATGATCGATCGGTCACCGGAGGGGGTCGCAGGAATGGCGCTCTTTTAGCCCATGTCCGGGTGAATTGCGATAGCGGTTGCCAAGCTATCCAAAGCGGACTACCCTGACGATAGTTTATGCTTAAAATATCTCGGCGAGCGACTGCGAAAAGGCGGTCAGCCGGAGGAGCAAGGTCAATGAACAGCGAAGAAAGCCGGGTCGAGAAAGACATCCGGCTCGATTTCGAAAAACGCATGTCCTACGGGGACTATCTCAAGCTGGACACTCTGCTGTCGGCCCAGGCCCCGCTGAGCGACAGACATGACGAGCGCCTGTTCGTCATCGTGCATCACGTCCAGGAGTTGTGGCTGAATCTGATCATTCAGGAACTCGATTTCGCCATGGTCCATCTGCGGAGCGACAAGGCGGGCATCGCCTTTAAGGCATTGGCCCGAATCTCGCGGATTCAGGAACAGCTGATCAACGCCTGGGATGTGCTGTCAACGATGACACCGTCCGACTATCTGACATTCCGGGGTGTACTGGGGCAGGCGTCGGGCTTTCAATCGCACCAGTACCGGTTGGTGGAGATCCTGCTTGGCGCCAAGGATCCACGCATGCTGATGCCGCATAAGCATCGCACCGAGATTTACGAAACGCTCCGGAAAGCGTTTGAAGGCCCCAGTATCTACGATGAGGCGATTGCCCTGCTGGCGCGGCATGGTTTCGACCTGCCCAAATCGCTGTTAAACCGCGATTTTTCGCAGAATCATACCTACAGTCGGGCGCTTGCCGATGTCTGGCTGCAAATCTACCGGGAGCCGGAAAAGTATTTTGAGGTCTACGAGTTGGCCGAGGAACTCTTGGATGTCGAGGACCACTTCCAGCAGTGGCGTTTCCGCCATATGAAGACGGTCGAACGCATCATCGGCCACAAGAAGGGCACGGGCGGCTCTTCGGGGGTGGGCTTTCTGAAGACGGCGCTCGACCGGACCTTCTTTCCGGAACTCTGGGCCGTCCGCACGGACCTGTGATGCCGTTTACAGAATATCGACGGCGTAGTCTTCGATAACGGTATTGGCGAGCAGTTTCTCGCACATGCGGGTAATGTCATCCTTGGCCTTGGCCTTGTCCGCGCCGTCAAGCTCGAGATCGAAGACCTTGCCCTGCCGCACCTCGCTGACACCCTCGAAACCGAGCGTATCAAGGGCGCCCTCAATGGCCTTGCCCTGGGGGTCGAGAACACCGTTTTTTAGTGTCACCGTCACGCGTGCCTTGATCAAACCGAACTCCCGTTGCCTATTTGACCAGCACCGGCCCACCGCCGCGCGGCGGTTCGTTCTGGTTGACGATTCCGAGCCGGCGTGCGACTTCCTGGTAGGCCTCGACAAGCCCGCCAAGATCGCGCCGGAACCGGTCCTTGTCGAGTTTCTCGCGGGATTCGACGTCCCAAAGGCGGCAGCTGTCCGGTGATATCTCGTCGGCGATGACAATGCGCATCATGTCGCCCTCAAACAGCCGGCCGCACTCGATCTTGAAGTCGACGAGCTGGATGCCGACACCCAGAAACAGGCCGGACAGAAAGTCGTTGACGCGAATGGCAAGTGCCATGATGTCGTCGATCTCCTGGGGGCTGGCCCAGCCAAAGGCTGTGATGTGCTCCTCGGAGACCATCGGATCGTCAAGAGCATCGGCCTTGTAATAGAATTCGATAATCGACCGCGGCAGAACGGTGCCTTCTTCGATCCCCAGGCGTTGGGAAAGTTGCCCCGCCGCAATGTTACGCACCACGACTTCGAGGGGGATGATCTCGACTTCTTTGATCAGTTGCTCGCGCATGTTCATGCGCTTGATGAAATGGGTCGGGATACCCATGCGATTGAGATTGTCGAAAATGTACTCCGATATCCGATTGTTCAGGACGCCCTTGCCTTCGACAACATCGTGTTTCTTCTTGTTAAAGGCCGTTGCGTCGTCCTTGAAAAACTGGATCAGTGTGCCGGGCTCGGGGCCTTCGTACAGGACTTTGGCCTTGCCCTCATAAATGCGGCGGCGACGATTCATGGTTTTCTCTGTTTGTGCGGCCCAGCGTTGGGATTCCATATGCACGTGGTGTGTTTCGTTGGAGTTGCTCTAGCTGAAAGTGATCGCTTTCACAATCGGCGTGCCTCTTCAATTTTGCCGATTTCGCCCCATAATCTAGGTATGGCATCAGCGGCAATTGATCTTTTTGCGCGCTTTTGGTTTACAGGACTCAATGGAGCGGTCAGATGCCGCTTTGATAGCTGACGAGATGGTTCAGGAGAACTGATGATGAGCGGCATGGACGAACGAAGCCAAGCCTACGAAAACAAGTTTGCCCACGATGAGGAACTGCGGTTCAAGGCGGAAGCCCGCCGCAACAAGTTGTTAGGCCTCTGGGCTGCCGACCTTCTCGGCAAGTCCGGTGAAGAAGCCGAAGAGTACGCCAAGCAGGTGGTGCTTGCGGATTTCGAGGAGGCCGGCGACCAGGATGTTTTCCGCAAGGTGCGCGGTGATTTTGATGCGGCCGGCATTGAGCAGTCCGACCACCAGATCCGGCGCACCATGGATGAATTGATGCAGACCGCCATGCAGCAGGTTCTGAACGAGTAGCGCGCAGAACCGGATGTAAAGGCTCGCTTCGCCCGGGTGAAGAGTATGGTTCCCGAACCGTCCCTCGGGCTATGATCGCGGCCGAGCTTAAGATTCGTCTGGAAATGTCGGATGAAAACGCGACTGATGCGAACTCGAAAATCGCCGATTGCCGGCAACCGAGCGATCCGCTCCACCAGTTCCCGGGCTAAACGACGTGACAGTGCAGTCATGAAGTGGCTGATGTCGGCGGTGTGCCTCGTGCTCGCAGCAGGTCTGTCCACAGCGCAGGCAAACGATCGTGCGGCGATTGCCGTAGAGGGCGCCTACCTGCTGATCCAGGACAACGATTTCCATCGGGTCCTGTCGTTCACGCGAGGTGGGACCGTCTCAGAGGTGGGCAGCGGGGAACAGCACAACAGCTACACCAGCGGACTGGGCACGTGGGAGCAGACCGGTCCCAACGAGGTCGTGGCTCGGATCATCGACTTCAACTTTGACCGCGATAGCGGTGCTCCGACCGGGTCTTCGATGAACGTCTACACCATCACATTCGAGGGTCTTGAACAGGGACGGTTCGATAGGTTCTCTGGAAGCTTTTCCGGGCAGCAGTTCGCGTTCGGGCAGAATCCGCTCGATCCCACCGAACCGCCGGTCAGATCGTTCGGCAGGGACTTCACAGGCCAGCGCATTCCGGGCAAGTGAAGCATTCCGGCAGCCATGGATCGAAACGCAAAAGCCAGATCGACAGCGTTCGAGCACGGTCGTCCGGAACGATGAATGCCGCCGGTTTGATGGAGATTTCAAGTTTCAGCCTTCAGGCCGCTGAGAAAGCGGGCAAACACCATCAGGCCCTCGGGCCAGGGCCCGAAGCCGGAACCGCTGTTGATGTGTCCGGCTTGGCCGGCGTCCATGAACACCGCACCCCAGGAGGCGGCGATATCGTCGGCAACCTCGGCGCTGCAATAGGGATCATTGCGGCTGCCGATGACGATGGCCGGAAACGGCAACGGGTCGGTTCGGTACGGGCCGAACGTCATGAGGTGTTTGGGGCGAATCTTAGGGTTTGCCACATCGGGGGGCGCCACAAGTAAGGCGCCTGCCACCCTATTCCGAAACGCTGGAATGGCCTGCACCGACGCTGCTGCCCCAAGCGAGTGGGCGACAATGACAGCGGGTTTGTCGGCGGCGTTGACGGCCTCCGCGATGCGCGCCACCCAATCCTCGCGCACCGGCTTTTCCCACGAATCCTGTTCGACGCGTCGGGCCGTAGAGAGTTTGGCCTGCCAGCGGCTTTGCCAATGGTCGGGGTCGGAATTCTTGTACCCCGGCACAATGAGAATGTCGGCTTCAGATGCCTTCATCGATTAACGGTCCGTTGGATGATTTTCGACTAGCCGCCACTGCCAAAAACGCGGCGGAAGATCGTGTCCACATGTTTGGTATGGTAGGCGAGATCAAACTTCTCGCGAATGTCGGTTTCAGACAGTGCGGCCCGCACCTCAGGATCCGCCAGAAGCTCGTCCAGGAAATCCTTGCCTTCCTCCCACACCTTCATGGCGTTGCGCTGCACGATACGGTAAGCGTCCTCGCGACTGAGACCCGCCTGGGTGAGAGCGAGGAGCACACGTTGCGAGTGGACGAGCCCGCGATATCGCTCGAGGTTATCGGCCATGGCCTGTGGATAAACAAGCAGCTTGTCGATGACACCGGTCAGCCGCGCCAGGGCAAAATCCAGTGTGATCGTAGCATCCGGTGCGATCATGCGCTCTACCGATGAATGGGAGATGTCGCGTTCGTGCCAAAGAGCTACATTTTCCATCGCCGGTGCCGCGTAGCTGCGGACCATCCGAGCCAGACCGGTCAGATTCTCCGTCAGCACCGGGTTGCGTTTGTGCGGCATCGCGGATGAGCCTTTTTGTCCCTTCGAAAAGTGTTCCTCCGCTTCCAACACTTCGGTGCGCTGCAAATGCCTGATTTCCACGGCAAGCCGCTCGATCGACGAGGCGATGACGGCCAGTGTTGCGAAATACATGGCATGCCGGTCACGTGGGATCACCTGGGTAGAGACCGGCTCCGGCGTCAGACCCATGGCCCTTGCCACATGTTCCTCGACCCGAGGGTCAATGTTGGCAAACGTACCGACAGCACCTGAAATGGCGCAGGTGGCAATTTCCGCACGGGCGGCCTTGAGCCGATCGCGGGCGCGTTCGAATTCGGCATAGGCCTGGGCCAGTTTGATCCCGAATGTGGTCGGTTCCGCGTGGATGCCGTGGCTGCGCCCGATGGTCACCGTGTCACGGTGCTCAAACGCACGCCGCTTGAGTGCTGCGAGCAGGGCGTCGATGTCGGCCAACAGAATGTCGGTCGATCGCGCCAGCTGAACACTGAAACATGTATCGAGAACGTCAGACGACGTCATGCCCTGGTGCACGAAGCGGGCTTCTGGTCCGACTATCTCGGCAAGATGCGTCAGAAAGGCAATGACATCGTGTTTTGTCACCCGCTCGATTTCGTCGATACGAGCGGTATCGAAAGTTGCCGATCCGCCCTTTTCCCAGATCGCTTGAGCGGCCGATTTCGGAATAACGCCAATCTCGGCGAGGGCGTCGCAGGCGTGTGCCTCGATTTCGAACCAGATCCGAAACTTGCTTTCCGGCGACCAGATGGCGACCATTTCGGGACGGGAATAGCGGGGGATCATCGACTGGCCTCGTGGTGGTCGTATGGTAGTGGGCACCGAGATTCGGCGGCCATCTGCTAGCAAAGATCGGTGGCAATCTCAATGCGTGCGGCGCGCCAGCCACAGGCTGGCCGCCAGCAGCAAAAAGCCACCGAGCGGCAGATAGTAACGCATACCGATCGCCGCGAATTGATAGAACACTGAGGCGACGGTGAGGATAAACTGTCCCAGCGCTTTAAGAGAAAGCCAGTCTCCCTCCCATGGCGTGTGGACAAACCAGTCTGCAAGTGCGAACAGGCCGGCAGTAGCACCAATGGTCAGCACGCTCAGGGAAACGAAAGCGGTCGTGAATCGGATCGCCCATGCACGATTCCGAGCCATCCGCCGGACAGCATAAACCGAAATCGGAAAGGCTATCGCACCGCCTGTGAAATACAGGCCGGCAATGGTCCATCGGTGCGGTGTCGAACTGGCGTCGCGCGTGTACAGGCTGACCGCGACGCAAAGTGCCATGGCCAGGCCCCATAAGAGGGCGCCCGGAATCGATGATCCTGTCCGCCCCTTACGCGTCCGCTTCAACGGCGTTCCGAAGCGCGGTGATGTTGTTACGGTATGCATCGGCGCCGCTTCCCCGGAATACGGCGGAACCGGCGACAAACACGTTAATTCCAGCCCTCGCGGCCGCCGGAGCTGTTTGGGGCGTAATGCCGCCATCGATTTCGAGGTCGATGGGACGATCACCGATCATCGCCTTGATGCGGCGCGCCTTCTGTAGCGTGGAATCGATGAACTGTTGGCCGCCAAAGCCTGGATTGACGCTCATCACAAGGATCAGGTCCACACTGTCCAAGACGTATTCGACCATGCTCTCGGGCGTTGCCGGATTGAGCGATACTCCGGCTTTCTTGCCAAGCGCACGGATGGCCTGGAGAGACCGGTGGAGGTGAGGACTGGCTTCAGCATGGACCGTGATGATGTCACAGCCAGCTTTTGCGAAGGCCTCCAGATAGGGATCGCATGGTGCGATCATCAAATGGCAGTCAAACAGAGCGTCGGTACGCGAGCGAAGTGATGCAATGACATCCGGTCCGTATGAGATGTTGGGGACGAAGTGGCCGTCCATTACATCCAAGTGAATCCAGTCCGCACCGGCGGCGACGACATCCTCGACCTCCTGGCCGAGGCGGGCGAAATCGGCAGCGAGGATTGAGGGCGCGATGGTGACAGGGCGGTTCATGATTGCTCCATTTATGTGACCATCGTGATCGGGGTCGGCTACTGCCCTAGATCTGCATGGGCGGCACGCCAGGCAGGCATGATGTCGTTGTCGGACGGGACGGCGTCAAAGACACCGCGTGCGATAGCGCGTGCTGTAACGGCTGCGGCGCCGGCGCACAGGTCAATGAACAGGTCGGTATCGGGACGCCGTCCCGTCTTTCCTGTCGCCATGGTAAAGACAAGATCGCCGTCCGCCGGCGTATGCGCCGGCCATATCGCACGGCTGAGGCCGTCATGGGCGGCGATGGCCAGTCTCTTGGCCTCTGACTTGGTCAGTTCGGCGTCCGTAGCTACGATGCCGATGGTGGTGTTCGCTGCATCCGTGCCAGTGATACCAACGTCGGTTCCCCGATATTTGATCCGTAAATCGGCCATCGATTCCGGCAACGGCGACGGATATCCGAGGCCGCCGAACTCCGCCTGCAACTCAAAGGGCGCGGCCCAGAAATGGGGACCGCCGGCGATGTTCGCCGTCCCGATCGAATTGACCGCAACCAGCGCTCCGATCATCGTACCGTCGTCCAACCGAAGCGAGGCTGACCCGAGGCCGCCCTTGAAACCGGCCGTCAGGGCGCCGGTGCCGGCGCCGATAGTGCCGGTACCGAAACCGCGTGCCGCACCGGTTGCGGCCTCATAGCCGAGTTCGCGATAGGGCGGGTATCGCCCCCAGTTCTTTTCACCGCCATTGGCGAGATCGAACAGGATGGCGGCGGGCACCAAGGGAATGCGGTGAGGGCCCACATCCAGGCCGACGCCGCGTTCGCGCAATGCCGCTTGAACGCCGGAGGCAGCATCCAGCCCGAATGCCGAGCCGCCGGAAAGCACGACCGCGTGCACCGTTTCGACGGTGTTGTGGGGCGCCAGTAGATCCGTCTCACGGGTGCCGGGCGAACCGCCCAGGATCTGAACCGCCGTGGTCGCACCGGCGTCGCACAGCACGGCCGTTACCCCTGATTTCAACCGATCATCCTGGGCATTGCCCACAGACAATCCCTCCACATCGGTGATTAGATTGGTCGGCCCCGGATACCTCATTCCGTTGTAGGCTCCTGCTCGCTATTCGGTAACGCGCCGGGCTGTTCGAATGGACGGAAATCGCCGTCGCGCCAGACCATGAGGCGGAACGGATTGTCCTTGCGCTCGCCGAAATCGTCGAATTCGATGGTTCCGATCGCCGTTTCGAAGGGTCTTGCCCGCAATGCCTGTGCCAGCGTAATGCCCTCGGCCGCCGATGCCCGCTTGGCGTTCAGAAGGATTTCTCCGGCGGCATAGGCCGTCAGGGCGTATCCGTCTGGCGAACGGCCGGAGTCTTCAAACTGCGCTTGCGCGGCTACCGAGCTGTCGAGCAGCATCGGATCCGGGATGGTGACGGCGAGGAAACCGTCCGGCAGGGCCGGATCGGCTTCGGCGGCGTTGAGCGCATCCCCGCCGAGGAATGACAGGCTTTGACCGATTTCCTCGCTGTTGCGTGCGATGATCGCAGCGTCTCGTCGGTCGCCTCCTACAAAAATGTGGCTGGCACCGGATTGCTCAAGTCGCCGCACCAGGCCGAACTGCTTGTCCAGTGCAGGCCGGTAATTATCTATAAAGATGGGTGTTATGCCGATTTCTTCCAGCAGAAGGCGAATTGATTCCGAAAGATCTCGACCGTAGATCGTTCCGTCTTCCACAAGCGCCAGCGGCTTGCCCAGCCATTCCGAAGCGATGACTTCAGCCAACTTGCCCGCCTCGTCGTCGGCCCTCGGCGCGAGCCGAAAGAACAGCCAGCCGTTGTTGGCGGCATCCTCCGCAACGATGGCGGAACGGACGCTTACCGTTATGACCGGTATGCCGGAATCGGACAGAATGGGCAGGGCTGCCATCAGGCTTTCCATGCACAGAAATCCGATGACCGCATCGACACCGGCCTCGACGAAGGCGCTGGCCGCATCCACGCCGCCTTCGGCATCGCATGTGTCGGGCTCCTGGACGATGTCAGCGATCACGGCACCGGCGGCAACCGCGAAGATTGTAGTGCCGTCGACGACCTGATCGCCGAGGACCTGGTAGGAACCTTCGGTAGGCGCCAGCACACCGATCCGCAGGCCTTCGGCTGGCTGCTGCGCTCTCGACGAGCGCTCAAAGGTCAAGGATACCGCGACGCAAATCAGAGATGCGAGCAGAATCGATTTGACCGTTGTCATGGGCAGGGACGCTGTATCTGCGGACTTCTATCGTCATCCTTGTAGCGCTCACCATGCGCTTATCCAAGAGGCGAGGTTGAAATTCCGGGCGGACGCTTTATCTGCGGATCGGCCATCGGATCCGCGCCTTGCGGGCCGGCCGCTCGGCAGCCGATGAAGATCGGCCGGTGCACTTTCAAAATGAAAGAATGCGTTTATGTATGGCCTCAGCCGACCCGGCGAAGCCCGTTGGAGATGACGCGTGTTGGAAAGAAAGAGTGTTCCGCCGCAGGAATACCGGGATGCGATGGCCCACTATGCCGGCCACGTGCAGTTGGTGACGACCGCCCACGAAGGCGTCCAGCGCGGCGTCACGGTGACCGCAGCCTGTTCGGTCTCGGACAATCCGCCGATCGTTCTGGTCTGTCTCAATCGCTCCAATCCCAAGAACGCGATTTTTCTCGAGAGCGGCGTGTTCGCGCTCAACACGTTGGCTGTTCAACACCAGGCCATGGCGTCCGCTTTTGCGGGCCTCGACGGCAAATCGGCCGATGAACGGTTTGCCATGGCGGAGTGGGATACCATCACCACGGGCGCGCCGACCCTGACGGATGCCAATGCCGTTTTCGACTGCCGCCTGATGGAGCATAAGGACATGGCGACCCATATGGTGCTGTTTGGGGAAGTGGTCGGATTGCGTATCGGAAACACATCGCCTGCGTTATTGTTCTTGAACCGCGAGTGGCGCAGCTTCTAGGGTTGCCGGCAGAGTGACAGAAAAGAATAGAGATTTCCCTTTGACCAAACCGGACCCCTCAATACCGGGCTCGATCGATGCCATGCTCGATCTGCTGATCGGGCAGGACTATGTCGCCGGTCGGCCGTTGGCGACCGTGCTTTACCTCAGCCTGAAGATGCGGCGACCGCTTTTTCTGGAAGGCGAAGCCGGTGTCGGTAAGACCGAAATCGCCAAGGTCCTGTCGCAGGGGCTGGGGCGGCCGCTTATCCGCCTGCAATGCTACGAAGGCCTTGACGTCTCTTCGGCGGTATACGAATGGAACTATCCCGCGCAAATGCTGGAAATTCGCCTGGCAGAGGCAAGTGGCGAGACAGATCGCGCCAGCATGGAACGTCATATCTTCTCCGAACGATACCTCATCCGGCGGCCCGTCCTGCAGGCCTTATCCAGCAGTGACGGTAAGGCGCCGGTGTTCCTGATCGATGAACTGGACCGCACCGATGAAGCGTTCGAAGCGTTTCTGCTGGAGGTTTTGGCCGAATATCAGGTCACCATTCCGGAAATCGGTACCATCAAAGCCAGCGAGCCTCCGATCGTCATCATCACCACCAATCGGACGCGGGAAATCCATGATGCCTTGAAACGGCGGTGCCTCTACCATTGGGTGGACTATCCAGACGCAGCGGCGGAACTGGAAATTGTTCGCCGTAAAGTGCCCGGATGCAATGAAACGCTGTCGCGACAGATCGTTGCCTATGTGCAACGGCTGCGGCAGATCGATCTGTTCAAGAATCCGGGCGTTGCCGAAACCATTGACTGGGCGACCGCGTTGACGGAGCTGGACTGCATGGCGCTCGATCCGGAGATTGTCACCGACACCATCGGAGCTCTGTTAAAGTATCAGGACGACATCGCCCGCATCGAGTCGGGCGACAGTCATCGGATTCTGCAGGAAGTGAAGCGGGAGACGGCGCAGGCCGAATAGGCGGGCCCTTGGACAGCAGCGAAAAACAGGTCGCCGACGGCGGACGGTTGGCAGATAACATCGTTCATTTCGGACGTGTGCTGCGCAGGGCTGGCATTCGTGTCGGTCCGGCTGCGATTACGGATACCGTGGAGGCTGTGACTGTAGCCGGGGTCGGGTCCCGCGACGATTTCTACTGGATCCTGCACAGTGTGCTGGTCAGCCGTCACGAAGATCACGCGGTGTTCGATGAGGCCTTTCGCCTTTTTTGGCGTTCGCGCGAGCTGGTCGAAAAGATGATCGCCATGTTTTCTCCGGTGGTGCCGGACAACCGGGAGCGGGAAAAGCCGCGTGCCGGCGAAACGCGGGTCGCCGACGCCCTGATGGAGGGCGCTGAGGACAGGCCGCCGCAAAAGGAACTCACGGAGCTCGAGGTCGACGCGCGTTTCACCAGTTCCGGTTCAGAAGTGCTCAGGCAGCTGGATTTTGGCCAGATGACCGCGGCGGAACTCGCCGAGGCCAAGCGTGCCCTGTCGCGCCTTGTTTTGCCGTTTGATCGTGTTGTCACTCGCCGGTATCGGCCGTCATCTCGGCCGCGGCGCATCGATCCACGAGCCACCATGAGAACGGCATTCAGGACCGGAGGAGACCTGATATTGCCGCGCTTTCGCGAACCGAAGAGGGTCCAGCCACCACTTGTTGTGCTGGCTGATATCTCGGGCTCGATGAGCCAATATACGCGCGTGTTTCTGCACTTCCTTCATGTGCTGACGGAGAAGCGGCGTCGCGTTCACACATTTCTTTTCGGCACACGCCTGAGCAATGTGACGCGGCAAATGCGCAACCGTGATCCGGACGAAGCGATCGAGCAGTGTTCGACGGTGGTACAGGACTGGTCCGGTGGCACGCGCATTGCTGAGACTCTGCGCGAGTTCAATCATCTGTGGTCACGTCGCGTGCTTTCGCAAGGGGCGGTTGTTCTGTTGATTACTGACGGGCTGGAGCGCGACACCGGAGACGATCTGGCATATCAGATGGAACGGCTGCACAAATCATGCCGCCGCCTAATCTGGCTCAATCCGCTGCTGCGCTTCGATGGCTTCGAAGCACGCGCGGCGGGTGTACGAATAATGCTGCCGCATGTTGACGAATTCCGTGCCGTACACAATCTGGATGCTATTGCCGATCTGGTTGCTGCGCTCGATGGTGAATCGAGGGCGCGCACCGATCCACGGCGTTACCTGCTGGCACCCGCCGCCTAGGCGGCGATAGGAGTGATCATGGATGACACGACGGAAACACTCGATCCTTTGACGATCGCGGAACGCTGGATGGGCGAGGGGCGCGACGTGGCAATTGCCACTGTCATCGAAACATGGGGCTCGGCGCCGCGCCCGGTCGGCAGTCATCTGGTGATTGATCGGGAAGGCAATTTCCAGGGCTCCGTTTCCGGCGGCTGTGTGGAGGGCGCGGTCGTCGCCGAGGCAACGGATATCATCGAGACCGGAGAACCTCGGGTGCTCGAGTTTGGCGTCGCGGACGAGACCGCGTGGGAAGTCGGTCTTTCGTGCGGCGGCCGGATCCGGGTCTATGTGGAACGGCTTGGATAGGCTGACCTGTGGACCCTCATCTGCTCAAACAGCTGAACATCGAACGCAGCGCCCGGCGCGCGGCAGTCCTTGTCACCGACCTAGGCGATGGTCACAACCGACTTATCTGCGAGGGCGACGCCATCGCCGGTCCGTTTGGCGAAGCGGTCGACGCGGCGCTCCGATCCGGCAAATCAGGCACGATCGAGGTGGAGGGGCGACAATACTTCCTCAATGTGCATGTGCCCCCGGCGCGGCTGGTGATCATTGGCGCCGTTCATATTACCCAGGCGCTGGCGCCGATGGCGACGATGGCGGGACTCGACGTGCGGGTGATCGATCCACGCACCGCCTTCGCCACGCCAGAGCGGTTTGTCGGCATCGACCTTGTTGCGGAGTGGCCGGACGAGGCGCTTGCCGCGCAGCCGCTGGACGGCTACACGGCGCTAGCGGCAGTCACACACGATCCCAAAATCGACGACGGTGCGCTGCGCGCCGCCCTGGACGCGAACTGCTTCTATATCGGAGCTCTCGGCAGCCGCAAAACGCATGCGAAACGGGTTGACCGACTGATGTCGGCCGGTGTCGACGAGACCGCGCTTTCTCGGATCGCAGCGCCCATCGGCCTTGACATCGGTGCCGCCAGCCCGGCCGAAATCGCCGTTTCGATCCTGGCCCAGCTGATTGCCGCCCTGCGCAAGCGGGACCTGGTGTCCGTGCCATGAAATTCGGACCGGTACCGGTATCGCGGGCAGAGGGCGCCCGGCTTGCCCATTCCCTGGCTGCCGGCGAATTGCGTTTGCGCAAGGGCCGGCAGCTGAGCGGCGACGATGTGCATCGGCTGGCCGAAGCAGGCGTCGACGAGGTGATCGTAGCCCGGCTTGACCCCGGCGATGTCGACGAGGATACGGCCGCCGCCAAGCTTGCCTCGGCGCTGGATACGCCCGGTATACGCGTGGGGGAAGCAACCACCGGTCGGGTCAATCTGTTTGCCGTCAGCAACGGGATTCTGGAAGTCGATCGGGACGCCATCGATCGTTTCAACCTGGTCGATCCGGCGATCACCATCGCCACGCTGGCGGAGTTCAGCGCAGTGGCTGCCGGCGATATGGTGGCCACCATCAAGATCATTCCATTGGCGGTGCCGGACGCCAGTTTGGACCGAGCGATCGCCGCCGTCGAATCGGGGATCGCCTTACGGGTCCGGCCCTATCGGGGGGCGCGTGTCGGCCTTGTTGCGACCACGCTGCCGTCGCTCAAGCCGTCGGTCATGGACAAGACAGCCAGATTGTTGCAGACCCGGCTCGACGCCTCGGGAAGTCGGATTGTCGAAGAACGACGTGTACCGCACAGCGCTGCCGAGGTCGGCAAGGCGGTTGGCGAGCTGGCCGCCGATAGCGACCTCATCGTGGTTTTCGGGGCTTCCGCCATCGTCGATCCCGCCGATGTCATCCCGCAGGCCATCGAACTGGCGGGCGGTGCCGTCGATCACGTTGGCATGCCGGTCGATCCGGGTAATCTGCTCGTCCTGGGCCATGTGGGCGATGTCAGCGTGATCGGCGCGCCTGGCTGCGCCCGCAGTCCCAAAGAAAACGGATTCGACTGGGTTCTGTCTCGCGTTTTGGCTGGCCGGACGCCCTCTGCTGAAACCATTATGAAAATGGGTGTTGGCGGTTTGCTGATGGAGATCCCAAGCCGACCACGGCCGCGAAATCGGCCCGAAAGCACACGGACGAAGGACTTGCCGGTGGATATTCTCATGCTGGCGGCCGGGCGCGCCAGCCGCATGAAAGCTCAGCCGGACCGAGCGTCCGAGGGCAGCGACCCGCAGGCACCGCACAAATTGCTGGCCGAATTCGACGGTGTTCCGCTGATCCGCAAATCCGCCGAGACTGCACTGCGCGCCGGCGCTCGCGACGTCCATGTCGTCGTTGGTTATCGCGCCGCGGATATGCGGGAGGCTTTGGCCGGCCTCGACGTCAAGATCGTCGACAATCCGGATTACGACGAGGGTATGGCGACGTCCTTGCGCAGAGGCGTTGCGGCGCTCAAGAACGGGGCAGCCGGCGTGCTCGTTCTGCTGGCGGACATGCCGGCGGTCGACACATCGCATCTCGATGCTCTGATCGATGCTTTCCAGCAAGCCGGCGGGGGTTGCGTCGTGCGCGCGGTCAGTGGTGATGTGCGCGGTAACCCGGTGATCCTTCCACGCGAAACGTTCGAAGCGTTGGCAACGCTTGAGGGCGATGTCGGTGCTCGGCAAGTGATTGCAGCAAGCGGTCGACCGATCGTCGATGTCGATATCGGCGACGCGGCTCTGCTGGACGTCGATACGCGCGAAGCGGTCCTGTCGGCCGGCGGTGTGCTTAGATCGTAATCGTTATTGCGCTGGTTTTTGTGCCGATCGACCGATCGCTGCGGCGATGGTGTCTTCGAGCCCGTCAGTCGATCCCTCGAGCACATGGGCTTGCCAGGCGGCGGCAACAATGTCGATCAGGGTTGCGTGGGCGTCGGGTACGGCATTGGCATCGAGTTCATTCTGCGTGACGCCGACATGCGGCGGTGCAGCCGCTTCAATTGCCTTCGAATTGCTTTCCTTCAGTGTCCACAGATCGACCCCGGGCGGATAGCCCACCACACGCAACTTGCTGGCCTGCGCGTCCACCGATGCCATATAGTTGGCAAACACCAGCGCCGCCGCCGGATGGGCCGCACTGGCCGGTATGGCGAGGAACGTTTTCGTCCTGATCATCAAATCCTTGGGGAAGATCATCGCTTCGGCGGTGTCTGGATAGCGTCCCGTGGTGATCCGGGATGCGGTCTTGTAGGTGCCGAAAGCACAGGTGAAGTGGATATCTCCATCGCGGAAATGCCGGTCCGCCGCGATTGCATCCGCCAGGTAGTGAACGTCGCCGTTGTCATCGTGCAAAAGATGCGGCTGCAACGACCTGAGGAACGCCAGACCGGGCGCCATCAGGCGCGCCAGTTCGCTCACACCGATGGCGGATGCGCTGCGTTGAAAGGCAGCGACACCGGTACCGTCGGGGTTGTGAGCGTACAGCGCCGCGACGACGAAAGTGGTACCGGATTTCTCTGGCGGCGCGATATAGCTGAAGCGGCCGGGATTGCTCTCCAGATACGATTCAAGCTCGGCAAATGTCGTCGGCGTTTTGTCGGCGGGCACATATTGTCGGTTGACCGCACACACATATTGTTCACTTGACCAGGGAATCTCATGCGCACCGGTTGCCACGCCGAAATCGAAGCGGTTGGAGTTTGACCGCGGGTCCTTCGGGTCCCAGTCGAAGTTACCGGAATTCGGAAGCTTTTCGGCGAAGGCCCCGAACAGCAGGTCCTTGTCCTCCAGAGCCAGAAAATTCTCGCCATTGAGCCAGATGACGTCGGCACTGCCCTGACCGATCGCCTTGCCGGCTTGGTGCTCGTCGATGACGAGGTCGACCGCGTCCCAGGTTTCGGTCAACCGGTTTGGATATAGGGCGATGCCAAGTCCCGCCATCTGCTGGCCCGCAACGCTGTCCATCCACAGGTTCAGAACATCGTTGCCGCCCCAATAGAAAAAGTTCACCCTCGCTTCCTGCTTCGCCCGGTCGAGCACCTGTTGCCAACTCAGTTTGCCGGCAAGAAAATCGGCGCGGAAGGTCGCGGCCGAGTCGTCCGATGTCTGGCCGTGAGCGGCGGAAGCCACCAACAGCGCGACACTCAGGGTGATGGGCCTTAACCCTCGCATACTGCCGCACCTCTTGCTTCGGGTTCAATGCACCGCGGCGGCCGCTGCCAGACCGCGCTCGATATCCTCTAACAGGTCCTCAATATCCTCAAGCCCGATCTGCAATCGAATGACCGGGCCTTCCTCCGGGCCCTTAGCGATGGTTCGGTCGCCCAGCGAAACCGGAACAGCGAGGCTTTCGTAACCACCCCAGGAGTATCCCAGTCCAAAGATCTCGAGCGCGTCGAGAAATGCGTGGACACGGGCTTTGCGCTTTTCAGAATCGCCATTTCCGGAAAGC
Organism: Hoeflea sp.; assembly: GCA_965249925.1. Classification (GTDB taxonomy): domain Bacteria; phylum Pseudomonadota; class Alphaproteobacteria; order Rhizobiales; family Rhizobiaceae; genus Hoeflea_A. The sequence continues at coordinate 6,758,482 of OZ252260.1, read as the reverse complement.
ACGATGGAAAAAAGGCCGCTCGATCCGGTGAAGTCACGCTTCCACAGCGCGTGGCCCGGAAAATCAGGCAGCGCCGGATGCAGGACACGTGCCACACCGGGCTTGTCGATCAGGGCATTGGCGATGGTCAGCGCGGACCTGCTATGATGCTCGAGGCGCACCCCCATGGTTCTGAGGCCACGCAGTACCAGATAGCTGTCATCGGGATTGGCGCAGACACCGAGAATCATCTGGGTCTCCTTCAGCCGCTGCCAATGCGCCTCATTGGCCGAAACCAGGCCGAGCAGTACATCGGAATGTCCGGACGGGTATTTCGTTGCGGCCTGGATACTGATGTCGACGCCGAAATCGAGCGGTTTGAAGTAGAGCGGTGTCGCCCAGGTGTTGTCGAGCATAACGACGGCTCCGTGCCGGTGGGCGACGGCGGTGATGGCCGGAATATCCTGGATTTCGTAGGTGTTGGAGCCGGGACTCTCAGTGAAGACCACGCGCGTGTTGTCGCGCATCAGGCGCTCGATACCGGCACCGATTTTCGGATCATAGTAGGTTACCTCGATACCGAGATCGCGCAATGTGCGATCGCAAAAGCGCCGTGTCGGGAAATAGACCGAATCGACCACGAGTGCGTGATCGCCGGTCTTGAGAAACGCCAAAAGCGGTACGGTCACAGCCGCAAGGCCGGAGGGAACGATGATGGTGCCGGCCGACCCTTCCAGAGCATTGACCGCTTCGGCCAGTGCATCTGTTGTGGGCGTACCATGGGTTCCGTAGGTGTATCTCTGGTTGCGATTCTGCAGCGTGGCGGCGTCCGGAAACAGCACCGTTGACGCGTGTACGACAGGCGGATTGACAAAGCCATGGAAGTCGTGCGGATTGTTGCCCGCATGGGTGAGGGTGGTGGCGATGCGCCAATTCGGCTTGTCGTTTTGGTCGGCCATAGTCAATCCCGTGCTGTGAGGTGTGGCTCTGGTCTACAATGAGGCGGCGTGTGGATGAAAGCCGTTTCTGCCGGCAACGACGGCGCAATTCGAAAATATCTGCCAAAAAACGACCTTTGACCGGCTGGTTTTACCATTCTGGCATCGAAATGTCGGAAATCGGACATCAACACTTGACCCAAGCGCTGATTTGAGAATGTGATACCGGCGTCAAAAGCATTTGGACAGGCAGGGTCGGCTTCGGTCGTCACCGTGTCGCAAGGCTTTTATGGGAGTGACCAAAACACAACAGAGAAGGTTGTAAAATGACAAAAATATTGTTGTCGGCGATCGTCGGCACAGCGGCGCTCGGCCTGACCGCCGGTGCTGTATCCGCCGCGACCCTGGACGACGTGAAGGGTAAGGATTCTATTCAGTGTGGCGTGAGTCAGGGCCTGCCAGGGTTTTCCAATCAGGACGAAAACGGAAACTGGTCCGGCCTCGACGTTGACTTTTGCCATGCCGTTGCCGCCGCCGTTTTCGGCGATCCTGAGAAGGTGAAATTCACCCCGCTCTCGGCAAAAGAGCGCTTTACCGCGCTGCAGTCGGGCGATGTCGACCTGTTGTCGCGTAACACCACCTGGACGATGAGCCGCGATACCGCGCTGGGTCTCAATTTCTCGGTCGTCAACTACTATGATGGCCAAGGCTTCATGATCCGCAAGGACATGGGCATCAACTCGGCCCTGCAGCTCTCCGGTGCGTCGGTGTGCACGAACACCGGCACGACGACTGAGTTGAACGTTGCCGACTATTTCCGTGCCAACAACATGGAATACGAGCTGGTGGCCTTCGAAAAAGCCGACGAGGTTGTCGCGGCTTACGATGCGGGACGGTGTGACGTCTACACAACGGACCAATCCGGTCTTTATGCACAGCGTCTCAAACTGACCGATCCAAACGCCCACGTCGTTCTTCCCGAGGTCATCTCGAAAGAACCGCTCGGACCGGTGGTTCGGCAGGGCGACGACCAGTGGCTGAACATCGTCAAGTGGACTCATTTCGCCATGCTGAATGCCGAAGAACTTGGTGTGACGCAGGCCAATGTCGACGAAATGAAGGACAGCAACAACCCGGCCATCAAGCGTCTGCTCGGAACGGAAGGCGAGTTCGGCAGCGCCATCGGACTGAGCAACGACTGGGCCTACAATGTGATCAAGACCATCGGCAATTACGGCGAAACGTTCGATCGTAATGTCGGTCCCGATACGCAGCTCGGGATTTCACGTGGCATCAACGCCCAGTGGAACAAGGGCGGTCTCCAGTACGGTCCGCCGATCCGTTAAGCCTCTTCGATTTATTCCACCCGGCGCTTTGGCGCCGGGTGGTTCACATAAGATCCGTCGCCAAAGGCGGACATGGGGACACAAACCCGAACTGAACAACAGGCGTCAGCTCGGGCAGGAGTTTTGCACAATGGCTCTTCAGGGCGTTTCACCGGACGTCGGGCAGCCGAAGGTCGCGATATTCAACGATCCCAAGGTACGGGGCTGGGTTTACCAGATCGTTCTGCTGGCGGTCATTGCTTATCTGGTCACCATCGGCGTCATGAATATGTTCGCGAACCTGGCTGACCAGGGAATCGCATCGGGGTTTGGTTTTCTTGATAAGAATGCCGGGTTTGCCGTCGGCCAGTCGTTGATTGAATACAGCCAGGCCGAATCCAGTTACGGCAGGGTCTATTTTGTCGGTCTGCTCAATACGATCATCATCGCCGTACTTGGCATTTTTCTGGCAACGATCATGGGCTTCATCGTCGGCGTGGCACGGTTGTCGACGAATTTCGTGGTGCGGTTGGTCGCTTCATTTTACGTCGAGATCTTTCGCAATATTCCCCTGCTGCTTCATATCTTCATCTGGTATTTCGGTGTTTTGCGGCTGCTCCCGCAAACAAGAGAAAGCTATGAACTCGGCTTTTTCGGATTGTTAAACAATCGGGGCTGGTTCGCCCCAAGACCGATTCCACAGGAGCTGTTTTTTATAACCGTTATCGCCTTTGTTCTGGGTATCATCCTGACCTATGCCATATCCAAGTGGGCACACAAACGGCAGATGGCGACCGGCGAACAGTTTCCCATTTTCTTGACCGGACTGGGTCTGATCGTCGGATTGCCGCTTGTGGTATTTCTCGCTACCGGTCTGCCGCTTGTATTCGACCATCCGGTAGCTGGCGGTTTTCGGCCGAGCGGTGGCTTCACGGTTATACCGGAGTTCATCGCCCTGCTGCTGGCGCTTTCGACCTATACCGCGGCGTTCATCGCTGAAATCGTGCGTGCCGGTATTCTGGCCATCGACAAGGGGCAGACGGAAGCCTCCTACGCCGTCGGACTGCGGCCTGGACCGACCTTGCGCCTTGTGATCATTCCGCAGGCGCTTCGGGTCATCATTCCGCCGTTGACCAGTCAGTACCTGAATCTGACAAAAAACTCGTCGCTTGCGGTTGCGATCGCCTATCCGGAGCTCGTTTCAGTGTTTGCTGGGACGGCACTGAACCAGACGGGGCAGGCTGTGGAAATCCTCGGGATCACCATGCTGACCTATCTGACCCTATCGTTACTGACCTCGGCTTTCATGAACTGGTACAACGCGCGCGTCGCGCTGGTGGAGAGGTAGGGCCATGGTCGACGGTACTCAGAACCCCTCAGCCTCGTTCGTCCGGGAGCAAATGGTCCCCGAGACGGCGCCGCCGGTGTCATCCGTCGGACTGGTTGGCTGGCTTCGCGCCAACCTGTTCTCCAGCTGGATGAACACGATCTTGACGGTTGCGGTGGTCTACGCCCTCTATGTTGTTGTGCCGCCGTTGATCAATTTTGCACTGGTCGACGCGGTATGGACCGGCAGCGATCGGGAAGCCTGTACTACCATCGCACAGGATGGGGTGCATCCGAACGGCTGGTTCGGCGCCTGTTGGGCCTACGTCGGTGCGAACTTGAACCAGTTCATCTACGGCGTCTATCCAGACGACCAGCAATGGCGGGTTAACATAGTCTTTCTGCTGTTCTTCGGAAGCATCATTCCGATGCTGATACCGGCTGCACCCTTCAAGGTGTTCAACATTGCGTTTTTTCTTGTGGTGATGCCGGTAGCCTCATTCATCCTATTGACCGGCGGTAATCTTCAATATGGCGGGTTCCTGTTGCCGAACAGCATCATGGAACCGTCCGCCGTCAAATTCTGGGTCGATTATGTCATTGTGACTCTCATCCTGCTGGCAATTGCATACGGCATGGCACGGGGCACGGCTTCCGATCCGGTCCCATCGATGAGAAATGTGCTTATCGGTATGGCAGCAATTGCATTGATTCTCGTACTGACCGAGATCAATTTCGGACTCGAAAAGATAGAAACGCCGCGCTGGGGCGGATTGCTTGTCACCCTTGTGATCGCCATTACCGGTATCGTCGCCTCGCTTCCGATCGGCGTCGCGCTTGCCTTGGGGCGCCGGTCACAGATGCCGATTGTGCGGCTCTTTTCGGTCATCTTTATCGAATTCTGGCGGGGCGTCCCGCTGATTACAGTGCTGTTCATGGCCTCGGTCATGCTGCCGCTGTTTCTGCCGGAGGGCGTCAGTTTCGATAAGCTTCTGAGAGCGCTCATTGGTGTTGCGCTATTCTCGGCCGCTTATATGGCGGAAGTCGTGCGTGGCGGACTGCAGGCCATACCCAGAGGCCAGTACGAAGGCGCGATGGCGCTTGGTCTGGGTTACTGGCAAATGATGCGGATGATCATCCTGCCGCAAGCGCTGACCCTGGTCATACCGGGGATCGTCAACACATTCATCGGACTGTTCAAAGACACAACATTGGTTTCCATCATCGGCTTGTTCGACTTTCTTGGACAAATCCAGACCAGCTACAGCGACCCGACCTGGGCGTCGCCGGTGCAATCGACCACCGGCTATATGTTTGCTGCGCTGGTTTACATTTTCTTCTGCTACGGCATGTCGAAATACTCAGCCTACATGGAACGCCGCCTGGATACGGGCCACAGAACCTAGAGGGAAACATGATGGCGGACACTGCTGCACAGGAACAACAGGAAGTGGAAATCGACCGCTCAAAGATGACCGTGTCCAAAACGGACGTGGCGGTCGAGATCGTCGGCATGAATAAATGGTTCGGTGACTTTCACGTCCTGCGTGACATCAATCTGAAAGTGATGCGCGGCGAACGTATCGTCATTGCCGGGCCCTCGGGGTCCGGTAAATCGACGATGATCCGCTGCATCAACCGGCTCGAGGAACACCAGCAGGGCAAGATCGTCGTCGACGGAATCGAACTGACCAACGATCTCAAAAAGATCGATGAGGTGCGCCGTGAAGTGGGCATGGTCTTTCAGCACTTCAACCTGTTTCCGCATCTCACCATCATGGAGAACTGCACGCTGGCACCGATCTGGGTTCGCAAGATGCCCAAGAAGGAAGCCGATGAGATCGCCATGCATTTTCTTGAGCGGGTCAAGATTCCGGAGCAGGCGTATAAGTATCCGGGGCAGCTGTCTGGTGGTCAGCAGCAGCGCGTGGCCATCGCCCGGTCGCTTTGCATGAATCCTCGGATCATGCTGTTCGACGAACCGACCTCGGCGCTCGATCCTGAGATGATCAAAGAAGTGCTGGACACCATGGTCGGCCTGGCTCAGGAGGGTATGACCATGCTGTGCGTCACCCACGAAATGGGTTTCGCGCGACAGGTCGCAAACCGGGTGATCTTCATGGACCAGGGCCAGATCGTCGAGCAGAACGAACCGGACGAGTTCTTCGACAATCCGCAGCATGAGCGAACAAAACTGTTCCTGAGCCAGATTCTGCATTAACGCAGATGACGCTCAGCCTCCAGTGGCGTCAGATGCCGGACGTCTGTCGAGCGGCCAGCCTCGCCAGCTGACGGGCCTTTTCGACCCCTTCGTCGACATGAATGAAGACCATGGATGCATCGGGCTTGGTTTCCATGTTCTCCTGGGTGAGCTTCAGGATCTCGATGTCCTGGTTGAGCGTTTCGACCGTCTGCCGCCAGATCATGTCGAGCATATCCTTGTCGGTTTCCCGATAATGGCAGTGCACCGTAAAATAGTGGCAGGATGCATCGGTTTCCGGTGTGACACAGGTATTGCCCCGGCTGACCGACAATGCACCCTCCGGCGGATCGCTGTCGGCTGAGGTAAAGTCGTATCCGGGCTTTCCGTGTATGCGGTGTCCAAGACCCTTGAAGGTGCGGATGTAACAGGGCGGCTGGAACTCTATCAGCTGCCAACGGTCGATCGGATCCGCCGATCCCAGCTTCTTTCGATAGGTCGGAGACGGCGGCTGATCGGGAACCCAGCGCCGCACGGTCACGCGGTCGTTCTGGGACAGCGTATTGACCTGTGCCATCTCGCCGTCGCTGGCGCTGCCGATGGTCGTCTTGTGGACATAGCCGATGTGGCTCAGGTCCATCAGGTTGTCGATGGACAGCATGTAGTGGCAGTCGATGTGAAAGGCGCCATGCAGCGAGGTCCATGCATCGTCCTCAGCCCAGTGCCAATCGGGCAGCAAAGCGAGGTCGGCCCGGTCCGGATTCCCCATCCAGATCCACACGAAACCATAGCGTTCCGCAAGCGGGTAGCTTTGCACGCATGCCCTTCGGGGGATGTCGGTCTGTCCGGGGACATGGGTGCAGTGACCATGTCGATCGAAGCGCAGACCATGATAGGGGCATTCGATCTCATCGGCGATCAATTGACCCGGGCTGAGCGGCGCTAGTCTGTGGCAGCATCGGTCTTCCAGCGCCGCCGGCAGACCGTCGCTGGTGCGGAAAAGAACAACCGGCTCATTCATGATCAGCCGGCGGAGCGGCTGTTCCGTAACATCCGCGCCAAGGGATGCCGCATACCATGCATTGCGCTGATAGGGTGCTGGTTTGTGAATGGTCATTGCCCAATCCCGTTATGGTGTGGAGGCATTTGTGACTGCCGGATCGTGCACAGCGGTGCGTCGCATGACACGGCGCTGTCCCGGGTCTGCCGGGCGGCCGCGATGCAGTGTCGATCGGTTGTCCCAAATGATCAGGTCGCCCGGTGCCCAGGTGTGGCGATAAACGAATTGCGGTTGTGTTGCGTGCTGCAAAAGCCCGGAGAGCAGCGCTTCGGCAGCGCCATCGTCCATGCCGATAATCGCGCTGACATGGCTGCCGATCAGAATGGAGCGACGGCCGGTGACCGGATGGACGCTGATGAGCGGATGTTTTGCCGAACCCGCGGCAGCCCGCTCTTCTTCGGTAAAATCGGTATAGCCGGAGCGAAGACGCGAGTGGAAGCGATCGTGAACGCCGACCAGGCCTTCCAGGCGCTGTTTCTCGCGTTCCGGGAGCGCATCGTAGGCGCCCTGCATGTCGGCGAACTCGGTCTCGCCTCCCTCATTGACGGCTTCCTCGGCGTAGAGCAAAGACTGTGCCGCCCTTTCCTGGGTGTAGGAATAGTCCGAATGCCAGAGCCGGTTGCCCTTGGAAAACTGCAGCGTCTTTGCATCGGGCTCCATCAGATTGCCATCCGCATCGACATTCGAGATCTCCACGATACCCGGCGGCCGTTTTGACGCGCGGTGCCTGTTGGCTCGTAGAGTGCGGACCTCTCCAAAGAGGCCGGTGAAAGCCAATTGTTCGGCATCGGTCAGGGTTTGCCCCGGCAGGTGGAGGACCCCCTCACGGTTGCTGGCTTCGACAATACAGTCGCGTTGGTCATCCGACAGCGCCGTCACGTCCACGCCGGTGATCCTGAGGCCAAAGCCGTCTGTCAGCGGTTCCGTTTGCATTGGCACCAGTTCTTGTTGCAATCGCTTGTTTTGCGGGCCGGCGAACCGGCCCGCAACGCGGTCCTACTGTTCGCCCTTGGCGATGTAGTCCTGGAAGAACTTGGTCATTTCCGGCGAAACGGTACCGACAGCCTGCTGCGACAACAGCGCGTCGTCATGGCTCAGGAAATTCACCGGTTTGCCGAAGGCCTTCTCGTGAGCAGCGATGAACTCCGGATCGTTCGGCAACGCATACCAACCCGCCATCAGAGCCTCCAGCGCCGCATCCGGCGTGCCTTCCGGCAACCAGACCGAAAGTCCCATATTGGAAAGCGCCTGCAGGGTTTTGAAAGCTTCCCAATTCTCACCGGAGGGCGGAGACCCGTGCATGGTCTGGTGGAGCTCATCCAGACGCGGCACACCAAGATCCTCCAACACCTTGGCTGGCACCGGATTTCCATCCGCATCGAAACTTGGATAGTGCACCCACAACATGCCCGGTCCGTTGTCGACAAAGGCCTCCTTCGCGCCCGACGCGTAGGTGCCGTAGTTGGAGCCGATCACATGCACTTCACCCGAAAGAAACGCGGGGAGTTGCTTGGCCTGTCCGCGATAACCGGGCACGTAGGCGTAGTCGACACCGAGAATGTCCATTCCGAGGCGCTGCCGCAGGTCCAGCGTGGAAGAGGGGCTCAAACCGGCGATGACGGGCTTGATCGAAGCCTGACCGATCTTGCTGCGGTCGCCATCGGGGACCACTTCCTTCGAGATGATAGCCGTGTCGATCGCGCTTTCGCCGCCGACAAGGCGCATTTTCGAATAGTCGAAGCGAACACCCTCGCGCTGCGTCAGTTGAGCGATTGACAGCCAAGGTGCGCAGAGCATTTCCGAGCCATCGTTCGGCGCTTCGTTGGACGCATAGTTGTTGGCCTTCATGCCGCCCGCCCCGGACATGTTGTTGATGATGATTTCCGGTTGCCCCGGAATCAGCCGTGCCAAGTGCGGTACGACGACTCGAAAGAAGGAGTCGGTGCCACCGCCCGGTGCATAGGGGACAATGCAGGTGATCGTTTTTCCTTCGTAGTAGTCCGCGGCCGACGCCATGCCGGTTACCGAGATGACGGCAGCCGCCGCCAGGGCCAGGTTCCTCACTCGTTTCATGTTCTCTTTCCTCCAGTTCTGGTCCGTATTGGAGTGACTTTTCTGCCAGGTTTGGTCGGACTGGCGGCCGCTTTCCCGTCGTGGTCAGCGGGAAATTCTTGTCTCGTCATTCAGGCGCCTCCAATGAGTTTGAGGATGTAGGGATGCTGGAACGGTATGTGCATCAGCCGGTCGTAGAAGAGTTCGATGAACAGGTAGCCGGCAGCCGCATAGAACAGCGCAAAGACGACGGGTCGCTTGCCCCAAAAGATCAGATAGGTCGCGATGAAGACGGCGATGGACAGCTTCTGTCCGATCAACCAGCAGCCGAACACGGCAATGGCGATCCACAGCAGGAAACGCAAGCCGATTGCCAACTGGGCTTGTGACGCGGCGGCTCTCCAGGCGGCACCAAAGCCATCGAACTCAGCCCGCAATCGGACCGCGGCCGGAACCTCCTTTGCCAGAATGAGCCCCAGCAGCATCAGTCCAACAACGGACACGGCAATCGGATACTGGCGATTGGTCGGGTGAAAGTCGATCGCCAGGATCGCCGCGGCCAGGAACGTCGCCGCAAAGAACAGCGCAAGCGGAATCGATACGAGGACGTTCTTTTCTGCGCCTTCTATCGAGAGTTTTCCGTCGAGCGCCGTGTTGGTGGTGGCCCGATTGCGGGCGCGCACAAGGCCCAATGTGGTGCCCAGCAGCGTCAGGACGATGATGACACCGATGATCAGCGAGGGTGTGCGGTCGAGCCAGCCAAGGGTGCCGTAAACCCGATTGGATATGACCAGCGCATTTTCCATATTGGGCCCCAGCACCAGGGCGATGATCAGCGGCGGGCGCGGCCAGCCCGACCGCTTCATGAACAGACCGATGGCTCCCATCGACCACATCAGGATGAGGTCGCCCATGGACTGGGCGCCAAGCCAGCTGCCCATGAAGACGAACAGAATGACGACGGGCACGAGCAAGTGGCCGTCGATGAAAATCGCCTTGGCGACCTGCCGGCCGATCGCCATCAACAACAGCGCGGAGGCTATGTTGGCGACGATCACCGTCCAGATCATGGCGAAGGTGATGTCGAGCTTGGAGGTCAGCATTTCCATGCCAGGCCTCAAACCCTGGATCATCATTGCGCCCAGCAGGATGGACATGGCGAAATCGCCGGGAATCCCGAAGGTCAATGTCGGGATCAGGGCACCGCCGCGCTGTGCGTTGTTCGCCGTTTCCGGTGCGATGACGCCGCGGATATCGCCGCGCCCGAACCGGTTCTCACCTTTCGTCGTCTGCACCGCCATGCCGTAAGCCGCCCAGTCGACAATCGATGCGCCGAGGCCGGGCAGCATGCCGATATAGGTGCCGAGCACCGAGCTCTTCAGCATCAGCCACCAGTTCGCCAGCGCGTCCTTGATGCCGCGTGTCATGCCACCGCCGCCCGACTGGTCGTCGGGAACGCGCGAAATGGAGGTGTTTTTCGTGGCCAGCTCCAGAAGCTCCGGAATGGCGAACAGGCCGAGCACCACACCCACCAGCGGCGGCGTGTTCAGCATGTATTCAATACCGAAATAGTATCTGGGCTGGGCGTTGAACGTCTCCTCGCCGATGGTGCCCAACAGCATGCCAAAGGCACCGATCACCAGACCCTTGGCAACCGAACGGCCGGAGAGCGACCCGACCATGCAGATGCCGAGCAGCGCGAGCATGAAGTATTCCGGTGTCGAAAACAGCGTCAGGATCGGCTTGATCAGCGGCAGCGACACCACCAGCACCATGGCGCCGACGACACCGCCGACGGCCGAACAGGTATAGGCCGCGCCGAGCGCTCTGTTGGCCTGACCCATCTGGGCCAGGGGGTAGCCGTCGAGCACGGTGGCCTGCGAGGCGACCGTACCGGGAATGCCGAGCATCACCGAAGCGATGGTGTCGCTGGTCGTGGTCACCGCGAACATGCCAAGCATCAGCGCAAACGCCGACACCGGTTCCATCGTGTAGGTGAACGGAAGCAACAGGATGAGACCGGTCACGCCACCGATTCCGGGCAAGGCGCCGAGCCACACCCCAAGCATGATGCCGAACCCCAGGTAGCCGATCGCCGGCCAACTGAAGACTTGTATCAGTCCCTGGAATATCGACTCGATCATGGCGGACTATGCTTCAACAATCGCGTAGGCGGGCATGAACGCAGCAGGAGCCGCCGCCATTACGTCGCCGACTCCCATTTTTTGTAGCTTTCGCGTGCTGTGATCGATATCGGACACGGTTCAACGGTCGCCGATATTTCGGTCTGCACGTGCCGCTCGACGCTGGGTTTGGCCGATCCTCCGTCGGGTTCGCCCCAAGTCAGCGTCACCTCCGTACCGGGCTGACAAACACTCTCATCAACCAGCGCCAACGAAATCCAGCTGCTGACATTCGACGTGTAGACCGGATAGTGCGAGATACCGACCGGCTTGCCGTTCTTGGACACCAGATCATAGGGGCACGTCGCATAATGCGACGCCGGCATATCCATGAATTTGTATCGGTCACCCTCGCTGAACATAGAAGCGAAGATGCGCACCACATCATCCTTGTTCCATCTCAGGGTGACTTTCCGGCGATGCGGCTTATCCTTTAAATCCCTGAGCTTGTCGCCGCCGATGAAGTCATGATCGAAATTGACGATATGGCCGTAACCCAGATCGTATGGGGTGATGTAATAGTCCTCGACATTGTCGCTGACGAAGCTGCCGCCGAGGGACAGTGTCGCCTCAAAACCATCCGCCGGAAGCCACTCCCGATAGGGTTTCATGGCGTCACCGGAATAAACGGCCGGCAGCGGGGAGGGGAACCATCCGCTTTCATGGGCGACCGTGGAATAGGTTTTTGAACCGGCCGCCAGCAGTCCCATGTCCTGTCCGGCCTCCATAATCGCATCGCGGATGCGGTCGTAGTCGTCAAACGGTCCGAACAGTTCGAGACCGGCAGCACCCGCCATACCGTGGCGAAGCGCCCGCACCCGGCGGCCGGCGACATTGATTTCGCCCATGCGGAAGAACTTGAAGCCCTCGATCGGACCGCCGTTGAGCTTTTCGAGTATTTGCCAGCCGTTGGGGCCCTGAACCTCGAAGCGATAACCCATCCGCCGTCCCTTGTTGTCGAGCGCACGGGAATCGGTTGTGGCCTCTACATCATATCCGCCGGTTTCAATGTGATATTGAACCCAATTGCGATTGATGGGCTTGTTGACGATGTTGATCCTGTGATCGTCCAGGATAAACATGATCGCATCGCCGATGACGTATCCGTCGAAATTGCACAGCACGACCTGCTTGGCGACGTCCTTGCCGAAGTTCGCCATCGAGTTGATCGCCACGCGCTCCATCAGACGTTTGACGTCCGGTCCTTCGATGTAGTGGTCCGTCATGTGAAAGGACTGATCGAACAACACGGCGCCGTTGCGCCACGCTTCCTGCTCATCGCGCCAGTTGGTGAATTCAGATTTGATCGGAAACTCGTAGGGGCCGGCTGGCGCATTGCGCAGCATGTCGACCGGATTCGGATAATCACCGAGTTTTTGTTCCAGCGATGTTTGCGCCATGATTGGTTTCCTCCCTGGTCTTTCGCTTTTTGTTCAGACGATGCGCCGGCCGACGGACGCGGATCGCGTCGAATGACCTTCTCGGGTCGTTCCAACCGCGACCTCTCTTCTCCATAGTTGTATTATCAACTTGGTCGAATGAAAAGGGTCTTTGCATTTGTCCTCACGCCGCTTGCGTTGAAAATTCTGTTTTGCCGGTGCCCTACCGGTGCCAGCGCCAGTCCCTGAGGACCTCACGCGCCGCATTGTGCCCGGGCACCGCGGAGACCGCGCCGCCTGGGTGGGTTGAGGCGCCGCATTGATAGAGGTTGCGAACAGGCGAGCGATAATCCGCATAGCGCGGTGCCGGACGCATGAAGAACATCTGGTCGAGCGCCAACTCCCCGTGTTGCGAATTGCCGCCCGGCAGGTTGATATCGTCCTCGATGTCTTTCGGCGTGAACAGCTTGTAGTCGATGATCGAATCCGAAAAACCCGGTGCGAACCGGTCCATCACATTCATGACGTTGGTGACCAGTTGCGGTCCTTCGCGCTCCCAGTCCGAGTTTCTGAGTTGATAGGGCGTGACACCGCCCTGGAAGGTGATGACGTGCTTGCCCTCCGGCGCCAGGCTGTCGTCGTAGTAGCTGGGCACGCTTGGCGACAGGAACGGTTCCGATGAATACCAGCCGAACTTGGCGTCATGAAAAGCCTGTTCGAGAAACTCCGGTGTCGGGCAGATATGAGCATAGGCCGGATACTCGACTCCGGTTTTTTCCTGGCTGAATCCTCTATATTGCGGCAGTCTGTCGATCGCGCAAAGCAGCTTGAACGACATACCGCGGGCTCGATACCCTTCGATGTCCTCGCGAAAGTCTTCCGGCAAGTGGTCCGGTTTGACCATATCCAGGAAAGTGCGCTTGGCATTGACGTTGGATATCAGCCGCGAAGCCTGGATTTCCTCGCCGGATTTCAATCGCACACCGTAGGCTGCGCCATCTCGAACCAGGATTTCATCGACCCAGGCATCGCATCGAATGTCCATGCCGTGAGCCTCGCCGGATTTGGCGATCGCATCGGCGATGCTACCCATCCCGCCCCGGGCAAAACTCATACCGGTCTGACCAATCAGGTGTGTCACCAGATAGAACGCGGTTCCCGGAGAATACGGACCGACATTGCCGCCGATTGTCGCCCAGAACATGAATTTCGCTTTGACGAGATCCGTCTCGAACCATCTCGAGACGTAGTCGTGGGCGCTCATCGACAGGGCGTGCAGCAGGTTGTAGACCTCTTTGTCCGCGTTGCGGTATCGCCAGGCAAACCGCGCCGTGCGCCACAACCCTGCAAGGTCCTTGCGAAACGGGTCAACCGGCGTTTCCAGCTGAAGCTGGCGCAGGATCTGGATGGTCGACTGCAACCGCTCAAAGAATTTGGGGTAGTTGTCGGCATCGCGCTTGGAAAACCGGGCAATCTGTTCGCGGGTTTTGACCGGATCCTTGGAAAAGACGATGCAATCGTCATCCGTCGGATTGATCACATTGGGTTGTTCGATTGCCTCCAGCCCGTATTTTCGCAGCTCCAGTTCTTCGATCACCTTGGGATGAAGATGTCCCATGATGAAGGAATAGGTGGAGGCCCGGAAACCGGGGCTAAACTCCTCGGTCACGGATGCACCGCCGACATATGGCTTCTGTTCAAGAACAAGTATCTTTTTACCGGCCCTCGCCAGATAGGCGCCGCATGTCAGGCCATTGTGACCACCGCCAATAATGATCGCATCGTATTGTTCGGCCATGCCGGTTCCCGCGTCCTATTTGCCCTTGAAATCCGGTTTGCGTTTTTCGGCAAACGCCGCCAGACCTTCTTTGCGATCTTCCGAAAACATCAGAAGTGCCGACAGGTCGCCGCCGGCATTCAGCGCTTCTTCATAGCTCTGGGAGCGAGCCCGGTTGATCGCCTGCTTGATCGCCATGACCGCAAGCGGTCCGCTTTCGCCGATCTCATTGACGATTTCCGTTGCCCGGGATGCCGCTTCCCCTGGCCCGACCAGGTCGTTGACCAGGCCCAGAGTCAAAGCGTCGTCCCCCGTGATGATGCGGCCGGTGTAGGCCAGTTCGCGTGCCTTTCGCACGCCGATCGCATCAGCCAGCAGCCAGGCGCCGCCAAGGATCGGAAACAGCGAGTGCCTCGATTCCGTCAGACCCAATCGGGCCGTCGAGGCTGCAACGGCGAAATCGCAGCGCAGGGCAATCTCTAATCCTCCCCCCAGCGCGTAGCCTTCGATCGCCGCAATGACCGGCTTGGAGTAGCCGCTGAGATACCGCATGAACCGGTGCCAGACCGACTGATTGAAGCGATACCGATATTTGTCGAAAGGCTGCATCGTCGAACCCGCCGTGCCTTTGAGATCGCCGCCCGCGCAAAAAGCCGTCTCGTCGCCGGTCAAAACGATGCCGGCGACGGCGGGCTCCATTTCCCACGCGTCCATGGCAGCCCGCGTTTCGGACAGCATGGTGTCTGTGAGTGCGTTGCGCGCCTGCGGCCGCGCGAACCGGATTACGCCGGCCTTGTCCGATACCGCTGTTGCGATTTCCGAAAAGTCGGTCATGTCAATCGATCATGGCGATGACGTCGTCCGTCGAACGGACATCGCCAAAACTCTGGTAGAAGGAGGTGAGACCCGCCAGATGGTCGTCGTCGTACCGCGCGGCGTTGGCATCCTCGACCATGACCACCTTATAGTCGAGCATCATGGCATCCCGGGCGGTCGATTCGGAGCACATGTTGGTCGCGGTGCCGGCGACGATCAGGTTTTCGATCCCCATCTTCTGCAGCCGTTCGTGCAGGTCCGACGATCCGACAATGAAGGGGCTGAAGCGCTTCTTGTGAACGATCGCCTCATCGTCCCTGACGTCGAGATCGGCGTAGAGTTCGTGTCCCCAGGCCCCTTCGGAGAGTGAATTCCGGTGGTTCGCGCCCTTCGCTTCGGTGAAGAAATAGGTGTGATAGAGCGACCACTGGCTGGGCGCGCCCTCCTTCTCCGCCACCGTCATGATGACCCAGATCACCGGCACACCCTTGTCCCGGCAGGCAGCCGCAAGGCGGTTGATGTTGGGCACGATGGATTTGGCGGTATCGACCTCCGCAACGTAGAAATTCTGCATGTCGATGACGAGAAAGGCGGTTTTGTCGGCGGCGAACTTGTCGAAGACCTCAAGCTTGCCGCGTTTCGCCATGATCCGTTCGATGACGTAGTCGGGTATTTTTGTATCGTGGGGCATCCCATATCCTCCTGGACTCAATCGTGCAGGCCGAGAAAGATCGGCTTGCCGGCAACGCCGTAGTTGCCGTCCTCGACCTCGTTGATGACGACGCGAACCTGCTGCGGCTTGGCGCCGATGGTGTCGACCATCACCTCGGTCATTTTCTCGATGATGCGATTCTTGACCGCCTGGTCGCGGCCTTTTGCGATGGTTACGTTGATAATGGCCATAGTGTTTGTCCCCTAATTGACGATGCCGCCGCCATCGACGATGAGTGTTTGACCGGTCACGAACCCGCTGGCATCGCTCAGCAAATGGGCGACAGGGCCAATCAGGTCATCCGGTGTCTGGTCGCGGGCCAATGACCGTGCCGCGGCGATTTCGGCGGCCCGTTCGGCAATCCCGTCACGGGCGAGCACGCCTTCGCTCATGGTCAAGCCCGGGGCGATGGCATTGATGCGAATGTTTTTGGGCCCGAGCTCGCGTGCCAGCGAACGCGTCATCGCCAGGACCGCGCCCTTGGATGCGTCGTAGTGGAGCAATTGCGGGAAGCCGCGAAAAATCCGGTTGGTCGCAATCATGACGATCGATCCGCCGCCCGCGCGTTCCATTGCGGGTGCTGCCGCGACCGTGCACAGCCACGGACCCTTGGCATTGACGGCCATAACCCGATCCCACAGATCCGGCGCGATTTCGTCATACGGCTGGCCCGGCAGCTCCGCGAACAGGGCCGCGTTGCAAACCAGTCCATCGACACCGCCGAAGGCATCCACGGTCTCGGCAACCATTCTTTCACAGTCATCCGGAAGCGTAACGTCGGTCGCTACGCCGATCGCCCGATGGCCGCGGTCCGCGATCTGCATTGCCGTCTCCGAGGGATCGGAGATGTCGGCCAGCGTGACCATGGCTCCCAGTTCGGCAAAGCCGGCGGCCATCGCGGCGCCGATGCCCTGTGCCGCACCCGTCACAATGATTCTTTTTCCCTGCAGCATGTCGATCCCTATAGGTGCCGAATTATTGTGGTCTTCGCTTCGGTGAAATTGTGCCAGCTGCTCAGACCGCCTTCGCGGCCGATACCGGACGCCTTGTAACCGCCGAATGGTGCGTTGAGCTCGCGCATGAAGGCGGAATTGACCATCATCGTGCCGGTGCGGATGGCGCGTGCGACACGCATGGCGCGGCCCACGTCACGGGTCCACAGATAGCCTGCCAGACCGTATGCACTGTCATTGGCCAGCTGAATCGCGTCGGCTTCGTCCCTGAACGTGCTGAGGGCGACGATCGGACCGAAAACCTCTTCGCGCCAGACCCGGCTGTCCGTCGACGCGACGTGAATGATTCCGGGTCGCACAAAGTAGCCGGTGACGTGATCATTGGCTGCCCCGCCGCACAGGACCCGGTCTCCGTCCCTTACAGCGCTTTCGTAGAAGTCGACGACGCGGTCGCGATGAGCCGCGGAGATCATCGGTCCGATGCGGGTTTTCGGATCGCGCGGGTCACCCATCTCCATCGCGGCCACGGCGGAGGCAAACCGGTTGATGAATGCATCGGCAATCTTCTCCTCCACCAGAAGTCGCGATCCGGCCAGGCAGGCCTCTCCGTTGGCGGCAAAGGCCGCCGCTATACAGCCAGCCAGGGCAGCGTCGATGTCGGCGTCGGCAAACACGATGCTGGCGGATTTTCCACCGAGTTCCATGACAACGGGCACATGCCGTGCCGCTGCGGATGTCGCAACCGCTGCGCCTCCAAGGTGACCGCCGGTGAACGAAATCATATCCACATTCTCGGCACGGGCGAGGGCGGCCCCGGTCACGGAACCGCGGCCGTTGACATGATTGAGGACCTTCGCTGGCAGACCGGCACTGCGGACGATGTCGGAAAACCGTCGTGTTACCGCCGGCGTTTCTTCTGAGGGTTTGAGGACGACGGAATTGCCGGCGGCCAATGCGGGTGCCAGTTTGATCGCCGTCAGGCCGATCGGTACGTTCCAGGGTGAGAAGAGCGCGCATACGCCGATCGGCTCGCGTTCGACAATCGTCGTCGCGTTTTGGATCTGCCGGTAGGTCTGACCGGTCTCACCCGTGAGGAAATCGGCAAAATAGTCGAACCAGCCGGCCGCGGCATCGATCTGCCGGGCCACCGTCGCGGCCGTCATGCCGGTTTCGGAGATTTGCAGGTCGGCCAACTCGCCGGCATGATCGCGAATGGCCTGAGCTGCCCCGCGCAGGAATTTGTGACGGCCGGCATAGTCGGTACCGGCCCAGATACCCTCGTCACAAGCCTGCCTCGCGGCTGAAACGGCGCGCACGACCTGGCCCGGATCCGCTTCTGCGAGTTCCCACAGCGTTTCGCCAGACGTTGGGTCGCATACCGGAATGACTGCGCCACTGCCCGTTGTTTCCTCGCCGTCGATCCAGTGTCCGATCCGCTCCATGGTCGGCTAATCCTGTGACTCAGCGATCACCAGATCGGCGCCGGTGACGCCCGACTCGGTGACGAAAAGCGGGTTGATTTCAAGCGACGGCAACCGCCACGCCACCTCTGACAGGGCCTTGAGCGCGTGGATCAGCGCAGCGCGATCGACCCTGGGCGTACCGCGCCAGCCGTCGAGCATTCCGGATCCACGGGTGCGATTAATCATGGACTCGGCCTGCCCAGCGCTGACCGGAGCCTTTCCATAGACGATATCATCGAAAAGCTCGCACATCGTACCGCCGGTACCGACAAGCACCAACGGACCAAAATGCGGATCGTTGCGCACCCCCACAAGCATCTCCACTCCTTGGATCATCGGGGACGCGGTGATGCGCAGACCGGGATAGCGGTCGGCATGATGCGCAACAAGCGCGCTCAGATCATCAAAGGCGTCGCGGACGGCTTGGTCGTGGGTAAGCCCGGCACGCACACCTCCCAATTCCGTCTTGTGGTGCAGTGTCGGCGCCGAGAGTTTGAGAACGATCCATCCATGGCTTTTGGCGGTCGACAGGGCGTCGGCCACGGTCGCAACCGATATCTCCGGCGCCATGGCGATGCCGGCTTCGGCCAGGGCTGCCGGAACCTCGTGTGACGTGATGCGTGTTTCGCCGGGCGCGGAGGGTTCCTGCGGCGGCGTCGCGAAAGCCTGCCCGGCCTTGACCAGCTTGGCGACCGCCTCGGTTGCCAATACCGGGTCGTCAAACACCGCGATGCCGGATTGCACCAGCGTCTTGCGGTCCGGTGGGCTCGCATTCATGGCGATCGCGATAAGCTGGTCCGGATGTGCTTCCCGGAATCCCAGCATCTGATCCATGATCGGCCCCCTGGTGCGGGGGACGAGGGGAATATGGCTGATGTAGCCGAGCATTGTCGGCTCGCCGCGTTCAAGGCCCCATTTCATGTGTCCACCAGTGATATCCATGCGCGTCATCGACGGGGCGGATATGTCGATCGGATTGCGGTCGTTAACGAAGGCATTGGTGGGCTTCAATTGTGCCAGGGCTTCCGCCGGGTATTCGGGAAGCTCAAGTCCGTTGCGCTCGGCGGCGTCAGCGATCATGACCGCGCCACCGCCGGAAACCGACACGGCGGCGACGCGTGGCGAAGCGGGAATGACCCCCGCGTTGCAGGCGGCAACCAGATCGATCAGATCGTTGACACAGCGGGCTCTGAGCACGCCATACTGGGCGAAGAGATCGTCGACGACGTGATCTTCGACATAGACTGACGCGGTGTGTCCGGCTGCCGCGACGCCGCCCTGAGGCGTTATGCCGACCTTCAGAATGACCACGGGTTTGCGGGCGCGACGGGCGCGCTCCAGCGCCTGAACCAGTTTCAGGCCGCGGCCGGCGTCCTCCATGTAAACCGCGATGGTTCGAGTTTCCGCATCGCCGGCGTAGTAGGCGATCGCATCGGCGACGTCGATGTCGGCCTGATTGCCGGTCGAAATCCAGTTGGCCAACCCGAGGCCGCGATCGCGCAACTGAGCGAACATCTGAATTCCGACGGCGCCCGACTGGCTGGCGACGGAAATCGTGCCGATATCCGGCCATCCGTGTCCGTCATAATGCTCCGGCGCTGAGGTAAAGCTCGCGACAAACCCCGACGCGAGGGAAATGACGCCCATGCAGTTGGGGCCAATCATGCGCATGTCATGGTCGCGTGCGATCGCGATCAGATCGTCCTGGCGCACTTTTCCGTCGCCTCCGGCCTCGGCAAACTGCGCCCCGTAAACAATCGCGATCTTGGCACCCTTTTCGCCGGCTGCGATCAGGTTGTCGCGCACCAGGTCTGCGGGGACGGCGATGACGGCGATATCCGGTGCCTCCGGAACTTCCGATACCGACCGGTAGGCTTTGACGCCTTGAACAATGTCATTCCTGGCATTGATCGGATAGAGACGTCCCTGATAGCCACGTTCAAGGCAGAACTTCAGGGCGCGGCCGCCGAACTTCGCCGGATCCGTTGATGCGCCGATAATCGCCGCGGAGCGCGGGGCGAAACAGAGCGCCAGTTTGGCAAATTCGGCTTCGTCGAGCTGCATCATCGTGGTGCCGACCTCTGATCGTCAAGTATCATGTCGCTTGCCTTCTCGGCGATCATGCAAACCGCAGCATTGGTGTTTCCAGAGACAATCCGCGGCATGACGGAGGCGTCAACGACTCGCAGACCGGACACGCCACGAACCCTGCACCTGGCATCAAGAGGTGCATCGTCGGCATCGCCCATGGCGACGCTTCCAACCGGATGGAAGATGGTCGTGACCCTTTGTTTGATTGCTGCCAGCAGGGCCTCGTCGGAAGCCTCTTTCATGGCCGGGCCCGGCCAGATTTCATCAGCGATCACATCGGCGATCGGAGCATGCCGGCAAATCTCGCGGGCCCGCTTCAGGCCTGCGATGATGGTTTGGCAGTCGTTGTCGGTTGCAAGATAGTTCGCTTTGATCGCGGGAGGGACTGTCGGATCCGGCGATGTCAGGCGTATTTCGCCACGGCTTTCTGGCCGGATCGGACAGATCGACACCGAAAAGCCCGAATGGGTGTGAAAGCCTGCGGCCGGATCGTCACTGCTCCAGGGCACGACGTGGAACTGAATGTCCGGGCGCGATACATGCGCATCGCTGCGCAGAAAAGCGAATACGGGCGCCGCGCCCATGGTCAACGGTCCGGTGCGTCTGAACAGGAATTCAGCACCCATCAATACACGCTGAGCCACGCTGTTGATCCGGTCGTTCAGGGTCGGAATTGTTGTGCGGTAGGTGTTGTGGAACTTGAGATGGTCCTGCAGATTTTGGCCGACGGACGGCAGGGCCGCCTGTAACTCAACGCCGTGACCGGTCAAGGTTTTCGGGTCGCCGATGCCGGACAATAGCAGCAGGTGCGGCGAACCGATCGACCCCGCTGACAGAATGATCTCCCCGTCACAATGGATGGTCCGCGGCGAGCCGTCCGGTTCGATGACGCAAACGCCGATGGCGCGGCCTTGCGCGAACGTGATCCGTGTTGCGCGAACATCGGTTCTTACTTTGAGATTTGAGCGACGGCCTACGTGATCGAGATAGGCATGCGCTGCGCTCACGCGCCATCCCCTCCATGTTGTTGTTTGATAATAGCCGACGCCTTCCTGACGTATGCCATTGCAGTCCTGATTGTCCTCGAGGCCCGCCTTCAACGCGGCTTCGCGAAACAAGTCGGTTACCCGAAAACGGGCGCGTCCGTCCGACACACCGAGGGGGCCGTGCGTGCCGTGCCAATGATCCTCACCGCGCTGTTGGCGCTCCGACTTTCGGAAATACGGCAGCACGTCATCGAATGACCAACCCTTGGCGACCGTGTCCCAGTGATCGAAATCCGCAGGCTGGCCACGCACGTATATCAGGCCGTTGATGGCGCTCGATCCACCCAGCCCGCGGCCGCGCGGCCAGGCGAGCCTGCGACCACCGAGGAACGGTTCGGGTTCGGTCTCGAACTTCCAATCATATGCGGGATTGCCGATCGTCTTAAAATAGCCGATCGGGATGCGGATCCAAGGATTTCGATTGCGGCCGCCGGCTTCGATCAGCAGCACTTTGTTGCGTTCCCGCGCACTCAACCGGTTGGCCAGCACACACCCGGCCGTGCCGGCACCGACAACGATATAATCCCAGTTCATATGAGCAAATGCACAGGCTGTTCTCCGGCGGCGATCAAATGAAATGCTCGACGTCCCGCTGTGTCGGGCCGACCGAATAACGCGGATTCGGGCGCTTCTGCCAGCGGTCTTTATCGACCGGCGCAGTCGAAACGCGGTGGGTAAGCAGCCGTCCGTTGATACTGTCCTCAAGAGTCGCGCGATCCGCTGGCGCGGAGGCTGCACACACGACCATGTAACCTCGGGGCATGACCTCATCGCTGTCTCCCAGTTGCTTTATCAGACCGTCGGGCGACGCCAGGTTAGGCAGCGGCGTGCCGTTTATCGTCACGGAGTCGATGCGATCGGCCAGATTTTTCAAGCGCCATGCCTTGCGGGCAATCGACAAGCGGTTGCCAACCAGCAGCGCCGGTCCGATCAACACGCCGCCGCCCAACGCGGTGAGAGCGTAGGCCGGCCGCATGGGACAGCCTGGCTCGACCTGGAATTCGACCGACATGGTCAGGCGGTCGAGTGCGACCGGCTTTGCCGGAGCATCTTTGGCCAGAAACAGGCGATCGATGACAATGTCAGGGGTGGTCATTGCACCCGACGGCCCCTCGACATGCGGCTTGAACAAAAAAAGGTCCATCGTTTCTCCTCCGACAAGATCAGACGGGCGCCCAGGTGATCATGCGGATCTCACCCAATTCGCGCTTCATCTTGTGCCAGCTTTCGCCGCCATCGGTGCTTTTGAAGATCTGTCCGAATATCGTTGCCGCGAACAGCAGGCTCGTATCGGCGGCGTTTGTGCCAATCGACCACAACGTGCTGTTGACCCGGTCGGACATTCGCGCCTTGCTCCAGCTGGTACCGAAATCCCGGCTGATGAGCAGCATTCCGGTCTCGCCCGAGGGTTTGTCGCCGACCGATGCGATCACCGTGTCGCTGTCCTCCGCGGGCTGCTTCAAGCTGCGGAAATAATCCCACTGCGCTTGCGGGATCGTCAGCTGCTCCCAGGTCTCGCCATTGTCCCGTGAGCGATGGACGCCATCCTCCGTCGAGCACAGCACCGTGCGGCCGTCGGCAGTGTCCCTGAACACCAGATCATGGGCGTCATTGTCGTGCAGTCCGTTGATTTTCAGCTGCCAGGTCTTGCCACGGTCATCGGAGCGGAACACGCCATCGATCTCGACCGTCAGCCACAGGGTGTCGCGCCGGTTGGGATCGAAATGGATCGACGTCACGCGTGATGTGTTGATAAACCAGCATTCGGTACTGGCGTCGAGGTTGGAGCGGGTCCAGCTCTCACCGTTGTCTTCGGAAATGAAAACCTCGCCCGGTCGAGTGCCGCAGACGATGAAATCAGGATCGTGGGGATCCTGGGCAATGCGCAGAATGTGCAAGCTGTCCATCGGCGAGGGAATGTAATCGAACCGACCCGTTTTCTCGCTATAGCGATACAGTCCCTGATCGGTGCCGGCCAGCAGCTCGCCCGGGCGGTCCTGATGCGTATGCACGGCCCACACTCTGGCCTCGTTGTACATACCGCCCGTCGGAGTCAGCAGCCTAGCCCAGCTCTGGCCCTCGTCTTCGCTGAACCAGACACCCTGCATCGTTGCCGCGTAGGCCTTGTATTGCATCTTGCTTCCTCCCGAACCCACTCGGTGTCGGCGTCCCAAGTTGTATACACAACTTTGCGGGTAACCATAATCCACTGGTTGATGAATGCAAGACGAAATTGACAATCGGCGAATTGTGCCGGGGAGCGATCAGGCCGGTCGGTACCGGCTGTTCAGCGAAAGGCGATCGCCGGCAAATGTGATTTGCGTGTAGGTCAGAACGCGACCCTTGACGCGATTGGTGCGATGCAGCCGCACACAGGGGACATTTTTGCCGAGTGAAAGCAATCTGCGTTGATCCGCGTCCGGCAGGATCGCCGTGATTGTCAGATCCACCTCATCGAGCGAAGTCCGGCTTGCCCAATAGGCAAACACCGTCGTTTGGTTGAAGTCCTGCTCGAGGAAATCGGGAAATACATCCGTCACCGACCAGCGGTTGACGATGGCCATCGGTGTCGAACCGTCCAATTCGAGAACCGACGCGTGGAATAATTCGACACCCATTTCGACTTCCAGTACGGCGGCGACGTCGTCGCTTGCCGGCTGCTTTACCTGCTTCAGTACATCACGTACCGGGTTGCCGCCGCGGCTGCGGATTTCCTCCGCCATCTCTCGGATTTCGAAAAGCGAGAATTGCCAGGGCGCGATCGAAATATAGGTTCCCGAGCCACGAACACGGGTGACGAGACCGCGTGAAACAAGGCCGGCGATGGCGCGTTGCACCGTCAGGCGTGAGACACCGAACTCGCTGGCAAGCTCATTTTCGGAAGGCGCTTTGTCTCCGGCACGTAACGCTCCGGTCCTGATTTTTTCGGTGAGGTAGCGCTGGATGCTTAGATAGACGGGTTCGGGCTTGGTCATTTTCTCGCCATTAGGCTGCAAGCTGTGTTTTGCACACGATCACCGCCACTGTCCAGCACCGGTACCCATTCGACACCAGCGCCAGCGTCAGGTAACCAACCAAGTTGTATTTACAACTTTACAAAAGCGTGGATAATAGTGCCGTTCGCCAGAACCCGATCCACCCCTGTGCGGCTTCGGAGAACACCGGACCTGCTACGGGAGGGGAGACGCTATGACCAAGGATCCTATAGAACGGAAAATCCTGTCGATGGGTCTGCGACTGCCAGCCCCACTGGAGATGCCTGCAGCCAATCGCCGCCCTTATTTCTTGACCGGAAATACCCTTTACCTATCCGGTCATGGATCGGCACTGCTTGATGACAGTGTCGGACCAGCGCGCATTGGCAAGGTCCCGTCAGAAGTGAGCCAGAGCGAAGCGACCGCGGTGTCTCGTGCGGTGGGCCTCAAGATGCTGGCGACCGTGAAGCAGGCCTTGGGTTGTCTCGATCGTGTATCGCAGGTCCTGAAGATCACCGGTTTTATCAATTGCGATCCTGACTTTGAGGCCCCCAATGCGGTGCTGAACGGCGCTTCCGACCTGTTTCTGGAGGTCTTTGGCGAGCAAACGGGTCGGCATTGCCGTTCGGCCATCGGCGCGGGAGCGCTTGTCGCACGACAGAGCGTCGAGGTGGAAGGCATCTTCCTCGTAAAGCCTGAAGATGGTGTCGGCTGAGGCCGGAGGCGGGCGATCAAACCAACGAAACGAAAGTGTATTTCACAGGGAGAAGATGATGGAACGCAACGGGAAACTGGGCAAAGCGTCGGCATTGGTCGTGGCGACGCTGTTCGCATTGACGGCAAGCGCATCGGCAGAAACCCTGAGGCTGGCATCCAACTGGGGTTCCTCGGTCTATTCGGTCGCGCGGACGCTCGAATGGGTCGAAGCATTCAACGCCAGCGACGCGGCCAAGGCGGCGGATATCTCCATTCAATATGTCGGCGGTCCCGAGGTCGCACCGGCAACCGAGCAGCTGACAGCGCTCACAAACGGGGTCATCGACGTGCTCTTTGGCGCGGCCGGATATTATGTGGGCACCGTACCCGAGGCGTATGCCTTCTACGGCACCGAGATCTCGCCCATGGATGCCCGGGCAAACGGCGCTATCGATCTGATCAACGGTATCTATTCGGACCGCGCCAATGCACACGTGCTGGGCTGGGTTGCAGCCGGGGTCGGATACCATATCTGGCTGAAGGACGAGCCGCCGCTCAAGCCAGACGGCACACCGGATCTGACCGGAATGAAAATCCGTTCCAGCGGTCTCTACAATGCCTGGCTCGAGTCGATGGGGGCAACACCGGTGGCGGTGCCAGCGCCGGACATTTACACCTCGCTGGAGCGCGGTATCGTCGATGGTGCCGCCTGGCCCGGACTCGGGATCACCGATTTCGGCTTCGAGAAATTCGTCAACTATCGGATCGATCCGCCGGTCTGGCAATTCGACAACCTGTTGTGGGTCAACAAGGATCGCTGGGATAGTCTGGCCCCGGAGCAGAAGAAGGTGCTGACCGACTCGGTCATCGCCTTTGAACCCGAAGCTCACGCCTTCTACGCCAACCTGGCGGATGAAGAGGCCCAGGAGGTTGCGGCTTCCGGCGTCAAATCGTTCGAACTGACAGGCAGTGCGCGCGATGCCTATGTCGCCAACGCACAAGCCATGCAATGGAGCCAGGTCGAAGCCAAGGCTGCGGACAACTATCAGGACCTGCGCAAACTGCTGCCACCCTCACAGTGATGTGCCCGACGGCATGCTGTTCATCAGAGCCTATAACCTGCTCATCATGGCGCTGGCGATAATCGCCGGCGCCATGACGGCAATAGTGTTCGTATTCATTCTGGTGGATGTCACGATGCGGACACTGGACTTCAAACCCTTTCAGTTTGTCAGCGCCGTGTCCGAATATGCGCTGCTTTACATGACCATGCTGGCTGCTCCGTGGCTGGTCCGTCAACGCGGTCATGTCAGGATTGAATCGGTTGCCACCTATTTCCCAATCGTTTTTCGAAACCTCGTCGACCGGATCTTGGTTGTCGTTTGTGCGCTGCTCTGCCTGATTGCCGCCTATTACAGCGGCAAGCTTGGATTGGATTTCTTTCTGAAAGGGGTGATCGATATCCGATCGATCGAAATCCCACGATGGCTTCTCTTCCTGCCTCTGACGGTCGGATTTTCACTATGCGCCATTGAGTTCCTGCGGTTTCTTCACCCCGACATCCGCTTTACACCATCCGCCGACGATCCAGCCGAAGGGGCGGGTACGGCATGATTTGGTTGAACCGCTCTCACGCTGCCGGGAGCGATCATGCCTGAGTGGTATGTTTCCGGGGGTCTGGCGCTCGGATCGATCATCGCGCTGATGTTTCTGTCCATGCCCGTGGCATTCGCTTTTCTGGCGGTCAGTTTCGTTGGCATGTATTATCTCGCCGGGTTTCCCGGCGTGTCGCAGGTTATGGCCAATGCGAGCGTGGCCGTCACGCATTTCGCCTTCCTGCCGGTGCCGCTGTTTCTGCTGATGGGTGAGCTTTTCTTTCACGCCGGCATTGCCAAGCGGGTGTTCGACGCCATCGACATCCTGATGGGCAATATGCGCGGCCGACTGTCTTACCTGACGATCGCCGGCGGTACGGTGTTTGCCGCGCTTTCAGGCACATCGATGGGCAATACGGCCATGCTCGGCTCGCTGCTGGTGCCCGAGATGACCAAGCGCGGTTACAAGAAGCACATGTCGATGGGTCCTATTCTCGGAGTCGGCGGACTGGCGATCCTGATACCGCCATCGGGTTTGGCCGTGCTGCTGGGAAGTCTGGCTCGCATCGATATCGGACGGCTGCTGATCGCCGGGATCCTGCCCGGCATCATCCTGGCAGCGTTTTACACCGCGCTGGTTTTTGTGATGATCCGGTTGAATCCGGACTCCGTGCCCGACGACTCCGGCGAAGCGCATGCTTTGGCGCTGAAGATTCGTGTTACCATCACCCACCTTCTGCCCATGTCGGTGATCATCTTTATGGTGATCGGTCTCATTTTGCTCGGTATTGCCACGCCCACCGAATCTGCCGCCTTCGGCGTGCTCGGTGTCCTGCTTGTCGCCATTGGGTTCCGAAGCCTGACTTTCAGGGCGATCTTCGACTCGTTGAAGGGCACGCTCAGGGTCAGCTGCATGGTTCTGCTGATCGTGACCGCGTCTTCGACTTTCTCGCAGCTGCTGGCCTTTTCCGGAGCAACCTCGGGCATGGTTCAGGCCGTCAACGGCCTCGACCTGGCGCCGGTCATGATCATGGTGGTGATGTTTCTGATCCTGCTCTTCATGGGAATGTTCATGGACCAGGTATCCATCATGATGTTGACCATTCCGGTGTTTTTCCCGATTGCCAATGCACTTGATTTCGACCTGATCTGGTTCGGCGTCGTCATGCTGCTGTCGCTTGAGATGAGCGGCATCACACCGCCCTTTGGTCTCAACCTGTTTGTACTGCTCGGCGTGGCGCCTCCCGGCACAACCATGCGGGAGGTAGCGTCATCCGGTTTGCCCTATCTGACCTGCGGCTTGCTGTTGTTCGCGCTGATGCTCGCCATACCGGATATCGCGCTCTACCTGCCGTCGCTGATGGATGTCCGACGATGACCATTACCCTCTACCATCACAACTCATCGGTCTGTGCCGCCAAGATCCGTCTGGCGCTCAAAGAAAAGCAACTGGACTGGGAAAGCCGTGAGATGACCCTCGAGGGGGATCAGTTCGATCCCGACTACCTGAAGCTCAACCCCAAGGCCGTGGTGCCGACGCTTGTTCATGACGGCACGGTTGTTGTCGAATCCAACGTTATTCTGGAATATCTCGAGGATGCGTTTCCCAGTCCAACGCTACGCCCCGAAGCGCCGGGCGATCGGGCTGCAATGCGTCTTTGGTTGCAGCGGCTCGATGAGGGCAGCGACGGGATTCACCATGCCATTTCAGTGCTGACCTACGGCATCGCCTATCGCCACCAGATCGTCGAGGCAGCCGGCGGCGATGATCCGGAATTGCTTCGTAAGACGATCCCCAAATTCATGAATGCCAACAGCGCCCGCTGGCTCGAAGACGTTGTGTGCCACGGCACAGGCGCGCCTTCGTTGCGCACGGCTCTGCGCAGGATGGACGCACTGCTGGCCGATTTCGAGGTGGCTTTGGAGGATCGCGAATGGCTGTGCGGTTCCTACAGCATCGCCGATGTCGCCTATACACCGTACATGGTACGCCTGGACTTGCTCAGTCTCTCCTTCCTGTGGGGCCGCCGACCTGCAGTGGCGCGATGGTATGCCAGGCTTAAGGCCCGAAACAGCATCGGCGCCGTGCTTGATTACTACCGCCCCCACTACCGGGACCGATTGCTGGAACACGGCCGCAAGCTGTGCATCGAACTTGCTGCGTTGGCCGACGACCGGCATGTTCAGGGATATGATCTCGATACCGGTCAGCCGGCAGTCGACGTCCTTCAGCGGGGGTATGCACAGCAGAGCCAGTCCGCTTCGCAGCTTGATGGTGCGCTGCTTGACGTGGCGTACGGAGGTCAGGACCGTCAGCGGCTGGACGTTTTTCCCGCCGGCACAAACACACCGGCAATCCTGTTCTTTCATGGCGGTTACTGGTCTGCCGGATCGAAGGACAGCCGCCGGTTTCCCGTATCGCCATGGCGAGCCGCGGGTGTCGCATGGATACCGATCGAATATCGGTTGGCGCCGGACGTTCGGATGGCGGAGATCATTGACGATGCGCAAACGGCCTTCGCCTATGTTGCGCGGCATTGTTCGGGTTGGGGTATAGATCCCCGACGACTGCATGTCGCCGGCAATTCGGCCGGTGGACATCTCGCCGCTGTGGTGGCCGCTACCGCTGCAAACGGCGATAACGGTCGGCCGTATCCTGCCTCCCTGACAAGCGTCAGCGGCCTGTTCGATCTGATCCCATTGCTCGGCCTTTCACTCAATGAACGGCTAAAACTGGATCGCGAAAGCGCACGAGCGGCAAGCCCTATCCATGCGCCGTTGCCCGCCGGCTTCCCGACGGTCATTGCCGTTGGTGCGGATGAATCCGATGCGTTCAGAATTCAATCCAGCGCCTATGGAGCGTTGTGTAAGGCGTGGGGAGCCGATGTGTCGGTACTTGAGTGCCCGGGCCACGACCATTTCTCGATCATCGGCGAGTTCGGTCGGCCGGGATCGCCCCTGTTCCAGGCGTTATCGGCCATGGTGGAAAGGGCAGCGTGATGCGGACCGACGTTGACTTGGCTTCGGTCACTGACCGGCCTGGTATCCGTAAAGCCAGTCGAAGTCTGTGGCCAGCGATTCCGCACTGCGGCTGCGTAACACGAGATCTCGCCCCAGACGTACCGGCCCGACGGCGTGATAGGCAAACCGATTGAACGCGCCGCGCCTGCGCACGCGGGCAAGTCGCGGGAGTCTCAGCCTCTCATAGGCGGCAATCGTTTCAGTCGCGTCACCGCTCAGCCGACGGTATTGTGTGGCCAGTTCGAACGCATCCTCGATGGCCATGGCTGCGCCCTGTGCAGCAAACGGCGTCATTGCGTGGGCCGCATCACCGATCAATGCGATGCGCTGGCCGCAACGCCACTGGTCTTTCGGTGACTCGAACAATGGCCAGTACCGCCACTCAAGACCGGCAAGGGTCTCAGCTACCCGGCCGTTCCAGCGGATGAAGTGGCGACTCAGAACCTCGGCGTCGCCCGCCGCGTCCCAATCCGCACTATCCAATTGGCCTGGCGTGATTGCGACGGCATTCATCAATTGGCTGGCGCCCAGCGGATACGTCACGAAATGTGTCTTCGGTCCGAGAAACGCGTTCAGATCTTCGTTTTCCGAAACAAAGGGCAGGGCGTTTTTGTCAGCCATCGCGCGCCAGGCGATATAGCCGGTAAAGCGGGCCGGCTGAGCGCCCGAACCGATGCTGCGATGCTTCGACCAGACGCCGTCGGCCATGACGATGAGATCCGGTTCCTGCCCGGCAATCTCCGACAACTGCCGGATAATCTCGGCCTCTGACCGGGCTTCGATCTCGACCCCAAGATGCAGCCGGCACAAGGGTGAGGCTCCGGCAGCATCGGCCAGGACACGCTGCAATCCGGCTCGGTGCATGACGGCATAGGGTCCGGCCCAGCGTTTTCGAGCCGCTTCGCCAACTGCAATGCCTGCCAGCGGCCGCAATGTGGATCCGCAGATCAGATTGAGGCTGCGGGGCTCGCGCCAACGGTTTTCCAGGCGGTCTCTAAGGCCCAGCTCTTTGAGGATGTTGGTAGCATTCGGGGACAATTGTAGCCCGGCTCCGACATCCCGAAGCTCTGGTGAACGCTCGACGACCTCCACACGATGACCGTTGCGCGCAAATGCGATTGCCGCGGTCAATCCGCCAATGCCTGCGCCAACGACAGCAATTAAAGGTTGTGCACCAGTCATGTCGGCCTCGAAAAGTGCCGTTGCACTTCAATGCCTAGGTGTATGGCTTGGTGCTGCAGCGCGACCAACCGGGCGTTGTGGCTGTACCGCCGGCGACGCGGATCAGGTGTTTTCGACTTCGAATGTACAGCCGCCGGGATTCGTCTCGTATGCCTGAAGCGCTGGACTGTACCGGTAAAGCGTTGAGCAATAGGGACAAACGATTTCGCTGTCGTCACCCATATCGAGAAACTCGTGCGGGTGGTCGAACGGAGCGTTGGCTCCGACGCACATGAATTTCTTGACACCAACATTGATGATTGGGTGGCCCGCGTCATTCTGGAAATGCGGGACGGTGTGCCCGGCCATTCATTCTCTCCCTCAATTGCTTTTTCGGTACATATATGCCCGGTCATCGGATATGTACAGGCAATATTGTTTAAACAATATTTCACCTGTGATTTGTCACAGTTGCATTGGATTTGAACAGTATTGGAGGTGTTTTGTTCCAGATTTGTTTCACTCAAAATTATACTGAAAACCCCCACTAGATACAACCCTAGGTAATAAGGGGCCGATCAGCCCCGGTACAGGTGTCAAATTGACGCTATCGACGCTGCCGTCGCGACTCGGCCGGCGGCGCGTGAAAGCGGTTGTGGTTGTCGCTTATTTGCCCTAACCAGATATTTGTTCATCTATCAACAATCGAGAGTTTGGATCCTTCGGCATGAACATCGACCCTGTACCGATGTCGGTTATATCAAATCAGGGGTTGAATATCGCTTTTTTCGACGTCGGTCCACGCGATGGCATTCCCGTGCTACTGATCCATGGGTTTGCATCGACCGCCCATATCAACTGGGTTTACCCGGGCTGGGTTCAGACACTGACCGAGCACGGATACCGCGTCATCGCGCTCGACAACCGAGGTCATGGCGAAAGTGACAAACCGCATGAACCGGCGCTTTACACGCCGCCACTCATGGCAAGTGATGCGACGTCGCTGCTCGACCATCTTGGCGTGGATCGGGCTTTTGTGATCGGATACTCGATGGGCGCTCGGCTGTGCGCGTACTTTGCGCTGCAACAAAGGGCCAGGGCCACCGCTGTTGTCTTCGGCGGTCTGGGGGCCGGAATGGTCAACGGGGTTGGAGACTGGGATGTCATCGCCAGGGCACTGTTGGCACCGACCTTGGCGGACGTCATCGATGAACGAGGCCGTATGTTCCGGGCTTTTGCCGACCAAACCAAATCCGATAGGCAGGCGCTGGCCGCATGTATTCAGTCGTCGCGCACTGTGGTCGATCCGCAAGACCTGAAAACGCTGGTCATGCCGGCGTTGGTTGCTGTCGGAACCAAAGACGACATCGCCGGTTCGCCCGATGCGCTGGCCGATCTGTTGCCGAACGGACGTGCGCTGCATATCCAAAACCGGGATCATCAGAGAACCGTTGGAGACCGACATTTCAAGGCGGGTGTTCTTGCTTTCTTTGAAGAGGGATTGGGTGCATGAACGAATTGTCGCCAAACGGGTCTCAGGCCGGTGTTGCCAGCGTCTTTACGGGTGCCCACGACAACCAGCTCGCTGCGACCGTTTTTGAAAGCGACGGACCACCGGTGCTGTTCTTTCATGGTGGAGGACAGACCCGTTATGCCTGGGATGCCAGTGCACAGGCGGTTCAAAGTGCCGGCTGGACCAGCATCACGGTCGATATGCGCGGTCACGGGGAGAGTGACTGGATTGCCGGCAAGCAGTATGCCTTCGGGGACTTCGCCGACGATGTCGCGCGGGTCGGTACGGCCGTTTCCCAACAATTCGGCCGCAAGCCTGTTGTTGTGGGGGCTTCCCTAGGCGGTATCTCAGCCCTCATCGCACAATATGAAGCCGATCAGGCGTTGTTTGACGCGGTGATTTTGGTCGATGTGACACCGCGCATGAAGCGTGATGGCGTCGAACGTATTCTCGGCTTCATGTCGGATCGCATGCAGGACGGCTTTGCCACGCTGGAAGAGGCGGCAGATGTGATTACGGCCTATCTACCCAACCGAAGCCGTCCGAAATCGCTGGATGGTTTGGCGAAGAATCTGCGGCTTGGCGATGACGGGCGATTCCGCTGGCACTGGGATCCCGCCTTTCTGAATGGGCCGTATCCGGTCTATTCCGGCCGCGTGGCTTCCGAGGAATTTCGCATGGATGCGGCGCGGGCGTTGACCGTCCCGACACTGCTGGTCCATGGCCGGCAATCGGAACTGGTGTCGCAGGATCACGCACAGGCATTCCAGGCCCTTGTCCCGCACGCCCGGCTGGCCGACGTGTCGGGCGCTGGCCATATGGTGGCTGGTGACCGCAACGACGCGTTCCAGGCGGCGATCCTGGCGTTTCTTGACGACGAGTTCGGACGGCGCGAAAACGATCGTTGATCACACGTTAGGCACCGGAAAACACCGGCTGTCGTTTCTCGCCGAACGCTTGGCGTCCCTCCCTGTAGTCGGCGCTTGAAAAGGTTGCCTCGGCCAGTTCATGCGCCTGCAGCCTTTCCGCCGTGCCGCCCGTCAACGTCGCGCGGATCGCAGCTTTCGACGCGCGGTTTGACAGAGGAGCATTGCCGCAGATTTCATCGGCCAGTCGCTCTGCTTCGTCGGCGAGGTCGGAGGCGTGGAAAACAGCCAGCAACAGTCCCGTCGCCAAGGCCTCCTTGGCGTTA
This sequence comes from Hoeflea sp., assembly GCA_965249925.1. GTDB lineage: Bacteria > Pseudomonadota > Alphaproteobacteria > Rhizobiales > Rhizobiaceae > Hoeflea_A. The sequence goes on along the minus strand of OZ252260.1, from coordinate 6,725,029 downwards.
ATCTGGCGCGCCGTATAGAGCATCATCCGCGCCATGGATTGGCCGAGCGCCTCAACGATATCGGCCATCGCCTCGACCGGGTAGGCGAGTCCCAGACGGCCAGCCGGAACCGAAAACTGCGAGTCGTGGCTGGCAATGCGCAGGTCCGCGGCTGCGGCAAGCCCGAACGCACCGCCGAAACAGACCCCGCGGATCATCGCGATGACCGGTACCGGGCACAGACGGATCGATCGAAAGGCAGCGGCATTGGCGTGTTCGTAATCCCGGGCGGTGACCGGATCACCGCGCAACGTGTCGAACTCGGTGATATCGGCTCCGGCTGAAAAATCCTGTTCGCCGCCACCACGCAGAACGATGCAGCGTAGGTCCGCGTGGCCGCACAACCAGTCGACAGCCAGCGGAATTTCCCGCCACATCCGATAGTTTATGGCGTTTTTTCGATCCGCAGCTTCAATGGTCAGATAACCCTTATGGTCCAGGGTTGTGGCGTCGATAGCACCATCGGCGAAGGCACGTTGTGATCTCATCTGCAAACATTCCAATTGAATTTCGCCGCATCAGGCTTATTTTTACACATCGTCGCTGCTTTAAGCGGTATGGTTATGCTGTGGATTGAGCCTATCGCGGCGGCAACGTCAACCGGCCCTTTTTCGGAGGATGAAAATGGTTGCGGATAAAGTCCTTAAATCGGAACAGGTAAAGTCGATGGATCCCATCTGGGATGCCATTCGCAGCGAAGCCCAGCAGGCGGTCGACCATGATCCGGTGTTGGCGACATACCATTTCTCGACCATCCTCAACTTTCGCACGTTGGAGGATGCGGTGATCCACCGTGTCTGCGAGCGGCTCGATCATCCGGACATGCCGACCAATCTGCTGCGGCAGACATTCGAGGAAATGCTGCAGGACTGGCCGGAATGGGGAACGGTGCTGCGGGTCGATGTCCAGGCCGTTTACGACCGCGATCCGGCCTGTGATCGGTTCATTGAACCAGTGCTGTATTTCAAAGGCTTTCATGCAATTCAGGCACACCGGCTAGCGCACTGGCTTTGGGAGCAGGGGCGGCGCGACTACGCGCTCTATCTGCAAAGTCGCTCTTCAGAGGTGTTCCAGACAGATATTCACCCGGGTGCCAGAATGGGCAAGGGCATTTTTCTGGACCACGCCACCGGTCTGGTGGTCGGCGGTACTGCGATTATCGAAGACGATGTTTCGATCCTCCACGGCGTGACGCTCGGCGGAACCGGTAAGGAGCCGGGGGACCGTCATCCTAAGGTGCGCCACGGCGTGCTGATCGGTGCCGGTGCCAAGATACTCGGTAATCTGGAGATCGGCTGCTGCTCGCGCATTGCATCGGGTTCCGTCGTGCTGAAGCCCGTTCCCGCCGAAACCACCGTGGCCGGTGTTCCGGCGCGCGTCGTCGGCAAGGCCGGATGCAAGGAACCGGCACGTTCGATGGACCAGATTTTGGCCGAAGAATAATCCAGCGGCCGTCCCTACCGTGGGCAAAAAAACCGGGATGGACGCCCCAGTCCGATAATACATGCGACTCGGGGGCTTTACATCCCGGAGACTGCCGTGCGAGAAGCCGGCCAATCAGGACATAAGTGGAGAGCGCCTTGAAGCGGGACGAACTGCGAAAACTGGACGCCTATTTTAAACAAACCTTCAATCCGAAAATGGAGGTGCGCGCACGCCCGCGTAAGGATGATTCGGCTGAAGTCTATATCGGGGACGAGTTTCTCGGCGTCCTGTTTCGCGACGATGAAGACGGTGATCTGTCATTCAACTTTTCGATGGCGATCCTGGAAATCGATTTGGACGACCATTAGAGCAGCGTTTGTCCGTTGCAGTTTTCGGGATCATTTCGGATCCGACAGGGCGCTGGTCACATAGTCGAGGACGGCCGCATCCAGTGTTTTCCATTGGGGCAGCAAGTTCTGTGAAAATCGATATTCAACGCTAAGAGCTTCGCCGAACGCAACGTCGCGCATGCAGCCACGTGCACCGGCGGGAAGTGCAGCCTGCTCCAGGCAGCGCGCGACAAACGGATGCCCCGCCTTGGGTTCGCCGACAAACAGTACCTCATCCACGTAGCGGGTTCCGTCCAAAAAAGCGTATTGCGTCAGTCCGGAAGATACCGGTGTCCCCAACGAGTGTGTCAGCCGCCGATAGATGGGCTCAAGTCGGCCGGACATGTCCAGCGGCATGTCAGCGGCACGGATGGTCAGGAAAATCAGCTTGTCTGATGCCACCGGATCGTTGAAGTGGCGTTGGTCTGTGTCGCTGTAGCCGGTCATCTGAGGAAATAGAAGATAGAGATCGATCCACGGTAGGGTGCCGCCCTGACGTTGGTTCTCGAACCGCACGACATTGGCCGGAAACTGCAGCGCCTGATCTTCGATGAAGAAGCTTCGGACATCCGTTTCGAGGCTATGGCCGCCGCTGGCTATGCGCTCGCCCACCCAACGACCGGTCATGCTCAAGACAAAGGTCAACGCCGCGAATCCAAGGGCAACGATTGTCGTTTTCCGGATAAGCGACGGCGAAATGAGCGGTTTGTAGTGACCGGTCGGCGCCGCTGCCGGTTCGCTCATGGAGCACAGTCCTCACATCTCACCAAGCACCGCCGTGGGACGATGCGCCAAACAGGTATGGGATCATTCCGGTATTATGGTTAACGATCGGTAAATCTGCGACCGAACGCGACGATTGCCACGGCCTTTGCCGACCGATAAGACGGCTACCTGTGATCCCGATCGACGCAACGGAGACGACTGTCCATGGCGCTTTACAAGCTTGGTAAGAGCCAACCCGAATTGCCCAGCGGCTTCTGCTGGATCGCCGACTCGGCAACGGTCATCGGCGATGTGCGGATTGGTGAAAATGTCGGCATATGGTTCGGTTGTGTCCTACGCGGCGATACGGAGCCGATCAGCATCGGCGCCGGCAGCAACGTTCAGGAACACTGCGTGTTTCATACCGATTTGGGCTATCCGCTGACGATCGGCGCCGGCTGTACCATCGGCCATAAGGCGATGCTGCACGGATGTACGATCGGCGACAACAGTCTGATCGGAATGGGGGCCACTGTGCTGAATGGCGCGCGTATTGGACGCAACTGCCTGATCGGCGCCGGTGCTCTGGTCACTGAAGGCAAGGAGATCCCGGATAACAGTCTGGTCATCGGTTCTCCTGCGAAGCCGGTTCGGCAGCTGGACGAGAAGGCGATCGAGATGCTGAAATGGTCGGCTGGCCATTACATTGAAAACGCCAGGCGGTTCGCGGCGGAGCTGGAAGAACTCTAAGCGATCGGTCGTCGCCGACAAAAAAAGGCGGGAGCCGGTCGGGGGACCGGCTCCCTAGGCCAAGGTCTGAGACGGGAAGGGTGGGGACTGACCAAGGCCTAAACCAAGTCTGTGCTGTTTCGGCAGGGCTTCGACCGACCACCCGTCATGCGGCCGAAACGATCTGCCTAGTCGATGCTGCCGACGACGGTCGGTCGGCTGTGTTTCAGTTTCGTCCACCTGCCTGTGTGCCGCGACGACTGCCGCTTGAGGAACGTGTATTCCGTATCCGACCACAGCAGGATCTTGTCGCGCATATTGTCGAGGATGAAATCGCCATGGTCGGTGCGTACCGTCAGAACAGCGTGCCCCGAGCCGTCCGGCTGCCGGACAACGGTGATCAGCAGATCAGCGGCCCGGAAACCGGCGCGCATCAGCATATCGCGTTTCAGCAGGACATAGTCTTCGCAGTCGCCAACACTGTGCGGATAGGACCACTTCTCCTCGACACCATGAATCTCGAGGTCCGTCAGAGGGCGGATCGCCCGATTGACCGAATGATTGACCTGGATGAGCTTTTTCCAGGCGCTGGGCGTTAATTCCATGGGGCGCGTCTTGCCGGACCGCTGATTGCACTCGCGCGGAAATTCCCGGCAGAATTTGTAGTGGCCGATCGGCTGGCTGGTTTTGCCGAGGGTCACCATGTTACCCGAGGAAGCCATGGACATTGCCGGCAGGCAAAGCAAACCGGCAAGTAGTGCACCCTGTATTACCCGTGCTTTGTTCATGACTATATCTCCCCGTCGATGAGAGAGACTATGTCATCTATTTTTTTATATGACGCAAAAACGCACAGTAAAAACTGTACTTAATTTGGGCAAATATAAAATAAAACAAAAACCAAATTTGATTAAAATTGATTCTATTCTCACAGCGCTCCCAATCGTGATATGCAACCAAAAAGAGTGTGTATTGCATATGCACGCATTAGGGGATACGATTCAAATCGTCCGCAACCAAGGCGAATCGAATGGGCTGATATGTTCAATCCGAAAGAAGCACATGAGGACAGGTTTATTCAGGGTGCTGCGTTGTCGGTCCTCATTGCCGTTGGCTGTTGCATTTTGCTGGTGATCAGTTTTGGCAATGGGTTGAGATACGCTCTGGTCCTGCAGGACAGTGTGGAGGTTGAAGGAGTCGTCATCACCAACCTTAGATCAGATGAACCCTACAAAGGCGGTCGTGTCTTGGCTTTTCGCTTCGATGATTTGAAGGGCAATAGGCATGAAGGCGTAAGGCTCTTCCGCCCTGACGACGCTTCCGACTATAGATCCGGTCAATCAATCGATGTTGTGTTCAATCCACGTTTTCCAATGTTATACACCTTTGCAGATAAAGTAGATTTGTTGAAAACAGATTTCATAATATCGGTTATTCTTGTTACTGTGGTTACAGCTTGCTTTCTCTATATCATTTATCAATTCTTTGGTTACGTCAGATTCAAAAAAAGGATGCGGTATTATTGAGAAGACCGCGGCGTGCGAGCGATTCTGTTATAGAAATCCTTCCTCCTCCAGCACCGAGCGCGCGACGCGAAAGCATTCGAGCGCCTGCGGCACTCCGCAGTAAATACCGACCACATGGATAATGGCGCGGATTTCTTGCTTGGATACGCCGTTGTTGAGCGCACCGCGGCAATGGGTTTCCCATTCATGCATTTTGCCAAGCGCGCCGATCATGGCCAGGTTCATCATTGACCGGGTCTTGGCATCGATCGTCTCATCGCCCCAGCCAAAGCCCCAGCACCATTCGGTCATCGCCTCCTGGAACGGTCGCGTGAAGTCGTCCGCCGCCGCCAGGTTCTTTTCCACATAGTCCGCGCCAAGCGTCGATTTGCGTTTGGCGAGGCCCATTTCGAAGCGTTCCCTGTCCATGATCTTCCCGTGAAGTCTTGAGTTGAAGGTGAGCAGCCTAATCGACATCGGTGATGGCTTCGCGCAGCCACTGCTGCAACACCCGTATGGAGTGTTCCGAGTTGACGCCGCATCGCGGGTCGACGACCAGAGGACCGGGTTTGTAACCGCGGCTCCTGAGGCCGCGCTGCACCGATTCACACAACCGGATGTCTTCTTCCACCGTGGTTTCGCGATCCTGGATGGCCAGCCGTCGCGGTGTTTCGGTGTCCTCGCCGTCGGCCGCGTACCAGCCACGCCAAACCGTGACCTGTCCGGCGTCCACCGGTCGCCAATGATAGGTGTTGAGAAGATTGCCGGGATAGACCTGGAAGGAGAACATCGGCCACAGGAACCAGGAGGAATACTCACCGGCGCGGGCATTGGTCTGCAGATCGACAGGATAGCTCATCTTGTCGAGGTTCTGGCATTCCGTCGTGTGACGGAGGCAGCAGCCTTGCGGCTGAACATCGTAGGACTCGGGCTTGATGATACCGTTGGCGAACGCGTGATGGTTGAGCGCGCAGTGATAGCACTCGGAATAGTTTTCGACCGAGATCTTCCAGTTGCATGCCTCGTGGATTTCGACCCACTCGATCGGCTTCAGGTCATCGATCTGCGGGACATATTCCCGCAGTTGCTGTCGAACATCGGGAAACCAGACGTCCATCGGCGCCGCATCGGGATCCAGATTGGCGAAGAGAAAGCCGTTGAAATCCTCGATCCGTACCTCGGTCAGGCAGATGTCGCGACGGTCGAAGCCCAATACCGAAGCAGTGTTGGGGCCGCCCCGAAGTGCGCCGGTCAGTTCGTAAGTCCAGGCATGATAAGGGCAGACGATCAGCTTTGAATTGCCTTCCCCCTGCAGCAATTCATGAGCCCGGTGCTGGCAGACGTTGTAGAAAGCCCGAATAATCCCATCGCGACCAAGAATGCAGAACAGGTTCTCGCCGGCGATCGAGAAAGTGAAATAGTCGCCGGGATTTTCCAGCTGCGAGCGGTGACCGGCATACTGCCATGTCCGCGCCAGGAGTCCCTGGCGCTCGCGCTCGAACATTTGCGGATCGGTATAATATGCCGGGTCGAGCGTCCGGATCGGTTTGGCGTCGGCGTCCATTCAGCCTCCCTTTTCGCTCGCATAGATGCCCAATTCGTGGCGACGCGCATGAAACCGTTCGATGCTGGCGATCACCTCATTGTCGGCGTCTGCAATCACAAACGCCATCAGCGTCTCCAGAAGCGCGATCACCGATACCGATGACGGAAAGAACTGCGGCGTGTCGGCCGCTATCACAAAAGCATGGTCGCTACCGGTGACGATCGGCGAGGCGGGACTGTCGGACAGGGCGACAATGGTGACGCCCTGTTGCCGGGCAAGCGCCACGGCTTCGACCACCTCGGTGCGATAGGGTTTGCAGGTCATCGCAATCAAGACGTCACCGCGCCCGGCGCGCGCCAGATCGTCCACCGCCACGCTGCCGTGACGCGGGATGGCCTCGATCGTATCGACCGCCATGTCGGCGAGATAGGCGAAATTGCGGGCGTTGCTGCTGTTGACTCCGACGCCGAGCACATAGGTTCTCCGCGCCGCCACAATGGCGTCGGCCGCCGCCTTCACCGCCGCGTCCGAGGTTGCGGCGAAGGTTTCCTCGATGTTGCGGATGGCGCTGGCGGCCATGTCGGCGTAGAGCTGGGACAGCTTACCGCCGCGTGCCAGCGATTGCAGCCAACGGGCACGATCGGGAAAACTCACCGAGCCGTTGCGGATTTCTTCGCGGAACGGTTCGCGAAACTCCTCATATCCGTCAAAGCCGACAGACCGGGCGAGACGCACAAATGTATTCGGCTTGACGTTCGCTGCCTGTGCTATCTGGCGGATCGAGGAGACGCTGACGTCGTTTGGGTTCTCCAGAATATAGGCGGCCGCCTTGCGCAGTTCCGGTGTCAACCGGTCGAGCTCATCGGCCAATCCACGCAGCAGGTCTTGCGGCTGCGGGCTTAATCCATCTGGTACGATCATGTTATTCATAGTTGACGATGGTACAAATGTTTGATTAGCCTGTCTACGGATTTTCGACAGGCTGAACGGGAGCCGGCGGTGTCAGACAATACCAGGACGCGACTGCCGTCCACGGCAAAGGTCGTTATCGTCGGCGGCGGCGTAATGGGCTGTGGGCTAGCCTATCATTTGGCCCACGAGGGCTGGACAGATCTCGTCCTGCTGGAAAAGGCCGAACTGACGTCGGGCTCCACCTGGCACGCGGCCGGACAGATCACCCGATCGACCTCGTCATTCGGGCTTGGCAAGTGCGTCGATTACAATATCGGGCTTTACTCCGGAAAACTGGAGGCCGAAACGGGTCAGTCGGTGACCTGGCATGGATGCGGATCATTCCGGCTAGCCTATACCGAGGATGAATTGGACTGGTTGCGCCACACTTTGAGTGTCGGGCGGGCCCTGCGCTTCAATATCGAGTTGGTCGACCCGGCGTTCATAGCCCGCCATCATGCGTTCTACAATCTCGACGGCGTCCTCGGTGCCTTGCACACACCGGATGACGGGCATGCGGATCCGTCCGGAGTCACCCAGGCACTGGCCATCGGCGCCCGTCACCTGGGCGCCAGGATCATCCGTCGCTGCCGGGCAACGGACATCCGCCAGCGCCCAGACGGCGGCTGGAGCGTGTCGACCGAGATGGGCACGATCGAGTGTGAGCACGTGGTCAATGCTGGTGGCACCTATGCCCGGCAGATGGGCGAGTGGAGCGGGCTGCAGTTGCCGATGACGTCCATGACCCACCACTATCTCGTTACCGATACCGTGCCGGAGTTCACAGCGATCGATCGGGAGCTGCCGGTGATGCGCGATGACAGTCGCGTGTCCGGCTATATCCGTATGGAGCAGAAGAGCGGGTTGATCGGCATCTACGAAAAGGAAAATCCCAATAGCGTGTGGGAGGATTTTTGCCCGTGGGAAGCGGAGAACGAGCTGTTCGAAGCCGATTTTGACCGAATCCTGCCTTGGCTCGAAAACGCCTTTGAGCGCATGCCGGTGTTGGCCGACCGGGGAGTCAAGCGCGTGGTGCATGGAGCCATCTCGCATCCGCCAGATGGCAACCCGTTGATCGGGCCGGCACCGGGCGTGCGCAATTACTGGTGCTGTTGCGGCACTCAGATCGGTATTGGCTGGGGTCCCGGCCTGACGCGCGAACTGGCACGCTGGATGGTGCATGGGGCCGCCGATATCTCAATGCGCGATTACGATCCACGCCGCTTCGGTGCCTACGCGGACAAGCCATGGCAGATGGTCAAAGCCAGGGAAGACTACTGCCTGCGACACGAGATCCCGTTCCCGCACTTTAACCGGCTGGCCGGCAGGCCCGTCAAGCCGAGTCCGCTTTACGAAAGGCTGAAGGCGAAAGGGGCGGTCTTTGAGGAAGTATACGGACACGAAAGGCCGCGTTGGTTTGCCCGCCACGGTATCGAACAATGGGATCACTACGGTTTCCGCCGCACGCCGGTGCACGACCTCGTCGGCGAGGAGGTGCGCGCGGTGCGCACCGCCGTCGGCATCATGGATGTGACGGCCTTTACAAAGGTCGAGGTCCGGGGTCGGGACGCGCCCGCTTTTCTTGATCGGCTGGTGGCCAACCGATTGCCGAAAAAAACCGGTGGGATCGTATTGACCCACCTGCTGAACCGGCGCGGACGCATTGAAATCGAGTTGACGGTCGCCAGGTTCGCCGAGGATCGTTTTTACCTCGTTTGTGCGGCGTTCTTCGAGCAACGGCTGCTTGATCACCTCACCCAGCACAAACATGGTGAGGACGTTGATGTGATCAACCGCTCTGATACCTGGGCGGCCATTGCCCTGCAGGGGCCGCATTCGCGGGCGGTGCTGGCCGACAACACCGATGCACCGCTGGACAATCACCGGTTCCGCTGGCTGACGGCGCAGGAGATTGCCGTCGCCGGCCATCGGATGTGGGCGTTGCGGATGTCCTATGCCGGCGAATTGGGCTGGGAAATTCATGGACCGGCTGAACACATGCTGGCTGTCTATGATGCGCTCTCGGCGTCGGGAGAAGCCTACGGCATCATCGACTACGGATCGTTCGCCATGAACGTCATGCGTCTGGAAAAGGCCTTCAAGGGGGCCAGCGAACTGACCAATGAAGTGACCCTGCCGGAAGCCGATGTCATGCGTTTCGTCAGGCTGAACAAGGGCGAATTCGAAGGTCGCGCCGAAACCCTGCGCAGCACAGAGGGCACTCTGCCGTGGATATGCGCCTACCTGGAAATCGAACCCGACGGCGTCGACGACGGTCATGGCGGCGAGGCTGTCCTTCATGCGGGTGACGTCGTCGGCGCCACCACGTCGGTTGCCTTCGGGCATTCGGTCGGAAAAATCCTTGCCTTCGCCTACATCAGGCCGTATGCCGCCGCTCCCGGCACTGCGCTCGAGGTGCTGATCGCCGGAAAACGCCGGAATGCCCGGGTGCTTGCCGAAGCCGCCTATGATCCTGAAAACCATCTGCCGCGGACCGATGCGCCGATCGCCGAAACGGTGGCATGATGAGCACGCCGCCAGTCACGATGCGGGCCTTCGTCCTGACCGGTCACGGCGATCTGGACAAGCTCGTTTATCGTGAGGATTGGCCGGTTCCATCGGTCGGGTCCGATGCTGTTCTGATCCGCGTTCTGGCCTGCGGACTCAACAACACGGACGTCAACACGCGGACAGCTTGGTACTCCAAGGGCGTTCGCGAACCGACCACCGGCGCTGCCTTTGCCGATGCCGAGTCAGACGATGCCACCTGGGGCGGCGCGTCGATCGTTTTTCCACGTATCCAGGGCGCTGACGTGGTCGGCCGGGTCATTGCGGTAGGGTCGCACGTGGATACCGGGCTTATCGGCAAGCGGGTGATGATTGATCCGTGGATGCGCGATTGGGCAGATCTGGGTAACCTCGACAAATACCGATTTTTCGGCTCCGAGCAGGATGGCGGTTTTGCAGAATACACGGCCGTCGACCACCATAATGTTCACCCGGTCGTCAGCAGTCTGAGCGACGCGGAACTGGCGACGTTCGCCACCTCCTACATCACCGCCGAAAACATGCTCAATCACGCCCGGGTGACGGCGGGTGACAGCGTCCTCATTCCCGGCGCGTCCGGTGGTGTCGGATCCGCACTGGTGCAACTGGCCCGGCGCCGTGGCGCGACCACGGTGGCCATGGCCAGTACTGACAAACACGAACAGGTTCGTGCTCTTCGCGCTGACGCCGTGCTTGAACGATCACCGGACAATCTGCGGGCTGCTCTGCAGCAGGCTTTGGACAGGGAGAGCGTTACCGTCGTCGCCGATGTGGTCGGCGGGGAGGGGTGGCCGGCGCTGATCGACGTGCTGGCGCGCGGTGGACGCTATGTCTGCGCCGGTGCGATCGCCGGGCCGATGGTGACGTTGGATTTGCGAACCTTGTATCTGCGGGACCTGACGTTCACCGGGGCAACCGTCGTACCGCCCGGTGTGTTTGCCGATCTGGTCGGATACATCGAGCGCGGTGAAATCCGCCCCGTCCTTGCGCGGACCTTTCCGTTGGAGGAGCTGCATGAAGCGCAGCGGGCGTTTATGGCGAAGCGGCACATCGGCAACATCGTCGTTACCGTGGAGGGTGACCTATGAAGATCACCCGCATCCGGGTTTACATGACGCCGCTACCGTATCGCGACGGTGTCTATGCCTGGGGGGCGGGGAACGCGATCAGGACCGCCATGAGCTCGGTCGTCGTTCTCGATACCGACGCCGGCGTTTCCGGCTGCGGTGAGTTTTGTCCCTGCGGCGAGAACTACATGGAAGCCCATTCGGAAGGTGTGGCGGCCGCAATGCGGTTGCTGGCGCCAAGCCTGTTGGGCATGGATCCACGGCAGCTGACACGGATCGAATGCTTGATGGATTCGGTCCTGCGCGGTCATGGTTACGCCAAGTCTCCGGTCGACGTCGCCTGTTGGGACATACTGGGCAAGGCTGTTGGGCAACCCGTGTGGTTGCTGGTGGGTGGCAAGCTTGTTGACGGCGCGCCGATGTATCGGGTGGTGCCACAGAGACCGTTGGATGAAACAGTTGCGGAACTGAATATACACCGGCGAGCCGGATACCGGCAGTTCCAGATCAAAGTCGGTGCCGACTGGGCGGCCGACATCGAGCGCATCCGGGCCGTTGTGCCCCTTGTGAAAGACGGCGAGACGGTGATGGCCGATGCCAATCAGGGATGGCGTGTCGATCATGCGATCCGAGTGGGGCGCGCCACCCAGGATCTTGACTATATCTTCGAGCAACCCTGCCGCACCTATGAAGAGTGCCAGCAGGTTCGGCGGAAGGTTGACCTGCCGATGAAACTCGATGAGTGCATCACCGACATGCGGATGGCACATCGTGTGGTTGAGGATTACGGTGCCGATATCGTTTGTCTGAAAGTGTCTAAGCAAGGCGGACTGACCAAATCTCGAAAAATCCGCGATTATTTAATCGAAAACCGTATTCCGGTCGTCGCCGAGGATACCTGGGGCGGAGAAATCGCAACTGCGGCGGTCGCCCATTTCGCAGCCTCGACGCCGTCCGAGTATCTTGTCAACGCGACGGACCTGCACAACTACAACAGCCGCTCGACCGGAAGGCCCGGACCGGCTGTTCGAGACGGACGGCTGTTTGCGCCCGACGTACCGGGGCTTGGCGTTGAACCGGATTTCGCTAGCCTGGGCGACCCGATCGCCCAATATGGCAACACTCCATGAGGATATCGCGCGTCACGGTCTGGCGGCTTGATCTGCCGCTCATCGAACCCTATCGCCTTTCCGGCGGCCGGCTCGTGTTCGAGCGGCTCGATTCCACACTGCTACGTATCGACACGGATGAAGGACTGTTCGGCTGGGGGGAAGGATGCCCCTGGGGCCACTCCTATTTGCCGGCCCACGGTTCCGGCCTGCGGGCGGCTTTGATGCTGCTGGCGCCGGCTCTGTTGGGACAAGACCCCTGTGCGCCTGAAGCGATTTGTCGGCTCATGGATGTCACGCTGCCGGGCCATCGGGACGCCAAATCGGCGCTCGACATCGCCTGCTGGGATATCCTTGCTCAGCGCGCCGGACTGCCGCTTTGGAAGCTTCTGGGTGGTGGAGAACGTCAACCGGTGGCGGTCAATTCCTCCATATCGACGGGTACACCGGAGGCGATGATCGCATCGATCCGGCGGGCGAGCGCCGCAGGTTACAGAGCCCATTCAGCCAAAATCGGCGGTGACAGCGTCGACGCGGATATTGATCGGATCGAAGCGATCTCCGAAGCGCTTCCACGGGGTGAAATGGTGACCTTCGACATCAATCGGGCATGGACGCCGGCGACAGCCGTTGAGGTGCTCAATTCGGTCCGCTGGCGCAGCTGGATCGAACAACCGTGCGAGACCCTCGATCAGTGCGCCCATGTGGCTTCACGTGTCGACAACCCGATCATGTTGGATGAGTGCATGCGGGACTTTCAGGATCATCTCGATGCCTGGAAGTCTGGTGCCTGCGAGGGCGTCAAGATCAAACCGGGCCGCCTGGGCGGGCTAACCAGATCCAGGCAGGTGTGTGCTTTTGGCGAAGCGGTCGGCTGGCAGATGCATATCGAGGATGTCGGCGGAACCGTGCTTGCCGATACCGCGGCGATCCATCTGGCCAGCTCCGTTCCGGCTCAATACCGATTGGCCAGTTGGTTGTGTCATGCCCATCTGGCCACCGATCCGCTGCCTGGTCAGGGCGCGCGCAACGAAGACGGATTTGCTGCACCGCCCGAAACACCGGGTCTGGGTGTCGTGCCGGAGATTGATGTTTTGGGTGAACCGGTTGCGACCTACGCCTGATGTTGTGTGGCGGGTGAAGAGGGAAATGGAGGGAATCGTCACCCTGTACGGCAACAGCAAGGACACGGTATCGTCTCGATGAGGGGTCGGGCACGGCTGCCCAGGGTTATCGGCTAAGGATGTTGGATCATGCAAAAAGAGTGGATTGATCGCGCACACGCGGTATTGCCGGCCGGGGGGTTCGGCAACTTCGACCCAGGTGTCATCATCCGCGAAGGCCGCGGTGCGCGGGTTTGGGACGAGGATGGCAACGAATATGTCGATTACCTGATCGGATCTGGTCCAATGCTTGTCGGGCACGGGCATCCGGAGGTGCTCGAAGCGGTCCGGGAGCAGATCGCCAGGGGGATGACATTTTTCGCCAACAACAGTGCGGCGATCGAGCTGGCCGAGGAGATCTGCCGTGCCATGGCTTGTGCGGAGCAGGTGCGTTTTGTCAGCACCGGTGGCGAAGCCGATATGTATGCGATGCGTCTGGCGCGGGCGTATACCGGGCGCGACAAGATCGTCAAATTCGAGGGCGGTTATCACGGCATGTCGGCCGAGGCCCAGATGAGTCTGGCTCCGAGACAATTGCGCAATTTCCCGCTCCCGGTTCCCGATTCGGCCGGCATTCCGCAGGCCGTGCGCGACGACATCCTGGTTGCGCCATTCAACGATATTGCGTTCCTCAAGTCACTGATCGCCGAGCACGGAGACGGCATTGCCGGCATCATTGTCGAGCCGTTGCAGCGGATCGTGCCGCCGGAACCTGGGTTTCTGGAAGCGCTTCGTGCCGAATGCAGCCAGAATGGCATTCTGCTGATTTTCGACGAAATCGTGACAGGCTTTCGCATTGCCTATGGCGGTGCCCAGGAGCTTTACGGGGTCACCCCGGATATCTGCACACTGGGTAAGGTGATTGGCGGAGGCTTCCCACTGGCCGCCATCACGGCCTCCTCCGACATCATGGCTCATTTCGATATTGGTAGGGTCGGTTCCGAAGGCTTTCTTATGCAGGTCGGTACGCTGTCCGGCAATCCAGTTGCATCGGTCGCCGGCTTGAAAACGCTGGAGATTCTGCGGCGACCGGGCCAATATGAAAAACTGCGTGCGTTCGGGCACAGCATCATGGACATGCTGTCGCGGCATCTAAGCGATGCCGGACAGCCCCATCAGATCGTCGGGGACCCGACCCTTTTCGATATCGTCTTCAGTGATCGTCCGATTCGCGATTACCGGGATGTGCTGCAGGCTGATGCCACCAAAAACACGGTCTTCAACAATGCCTTACGTCGCCATGCGGTTTTCAAGGCACCGGGAAAAACCTACCCTTGTCTCGCGCTGACAGATGCGGATCTCGAGATCACCGAGTCAGCAATCGCCAAGGCCTCCCGTGGACTAACGTGATGGATGATTGCAGCCAGCCAAGTGCCGTCACCGAGAGGCTCAGTTCGGTTTTTTGACAGAACCGTCAGATGTAGTGTTCAAGTGACTCGGGCGGCTGAATGGTGGCAAATTCGATGGCGATGCCGTCGTCGAAGTGGCGTACAACCCGGGCACGCATACTGCCAAGAATCACTTGCGTGCCAAGATCCGGACGTGCTTCAAGTTCGAGTGCGGCGCCCGACATGGACAGATCGACGATACGACACGGATAGGTATCGCCGTCCGGCAGGCGGATCTCGCCGTTCGGGTTGCGCGGAACGATGCGTTCGTGGCGCCGGTCCTCCGGCAGGCCGAGTTCGTTTTTGTTGGCAAACCATGTCAGTTGTGCCGCCAGTTTCTGTCTTTTGCGCTCAGTGGCATTAACAGTGATAACGAAACCATTGCCGTTGAGTTTCTTGACCCGGCCTTCTATGCGACCGATGTGATCGATGTAGGATACGATGCGTTCCTTGATGCGCGGCAAAGCCCCACACTTGAAATGCACTTCGCCTGGAGACATTTCGACCGCAATACACTCGTATTCGTTAAAGTCTGCGCACATCAAGCGGCCATGCAAGTTGACGACCACGTTCTGAAAAGCGGCATCCTCGGTCGAGTCTTCATGAACCTTTGGCGCCTGTTTTTTTGCAATCTTCATGGCGAGTTCGTTCCACCGTTACCGACGTTCTTCAAAATAATCATTGTCGGTTAACAACCGGTAATCATTAGTCTGCATTGAAGCGGCCGGGTTTTACTTCCTTTGATTGAGCACGACCAAACCGCATAGCTCTTAGATTGCGGGTCGCCGCGGCCAGGTGCAATTAAGGTTAACAAAGAATTGACGTTGTTACAGATGAACGCCTGTGGCATCAGGTTTGGTAAGTCAGAAGACCTTGCACTTCAGCATTCATTTCGGGACCGGTGGGGTCCGACCGTAACCGTCTGGCATTCCTGCCAGGCGGTTTTTTCTGTGCGCGGATTGTTTTCTTGACTGTGAGCGTGGAGAAAATGCTAGGCCGTTTGCATGAGTTACGAGCGCTTACCCCGGGAATCCGATCGACGACCTTTTGGTGGTCGGCCGCCGCGAGGCGAGCCGATGTTCAATGTCCCGACCGTGGTTACGGTGATGCTGGCGATCATGTGGTTGTTGCAGATCGCTCGCGACACGGTGCTTTCACCGATGCAGAATTGGTGGGTGCTGGCTCAGGGCGGTTTCATACCGGTTCGGTATGCGGTGGGCGTGGATGATCAGGGTTTGGCCTGGCTGTGGTCTCCGGTCACCTATTCGCTCCTGCATGGCGGCTACGGCCATTTGATCGTCAACTCGCTCTGGCTTGTCGCCTTCGGGGCTGCCGTTG
Source organism: Hoeflea sp. (assembly GCA_965249925.1). Lineage (GTDB taxonomy): Bacteria > Pseudomonadota > Alphaproteobacteria > Rhizobiales > Rhizobiaceae > Hoeflea_A. The sequence goes on along the minus strand of OZ252260.1, from coordinate 6,709,128 downwards.
CACGTCGCATCGGCCCGACGCGTTTCATCGTATTCTGGGTTGTATCCGCTGTCGTTTCGGCAGCTGCCTACTGGCTGCTGCATCAGCAAAGCTACCTTCCTATGATCGGCGCGTCAGGAGTGGTCTCGGCATTGATGGGGGCTGCCGCCCGTTTTGCGTTTCCGCGCGAAGGAGGCTTCAACCGCCTCAGCGCTCACCTGCAACCGCGCAATACAATACCCGAAGCACTGAACAACCGGACCGTGCTTGTCTATGTGGCGATCTGGTTTGGCATCAACGCATTGACCGCATTCGGGTTTTCGGCGGGTGCCGGTGACGCTGCGCGCGTCGCCTGGGAAGCCCATATGGGCGGCTTTCTTTTCGGTTTCCTGGCCTTTGCCCTGTTCGATCCACAGCCGGTCCATCGTTAGCATAGTGTTATTTTGTGGGCGCTCGTCGTGCTTGCAATTCGCCCGGACTGCGCGCACCATAGCTCCGCGGAGCACGGCTGTCGGCTTCCGGTGCGGTAACCGTGCTCCAACGAGAGGAGAATGGTATGACGGTAAAGGCGATATTGGACGAGAAGGGACGCGATGTGGTGACTGCGCCTGCGGACATTTCCGTGGCGGATGCCGGAAAGCTGTTGTCCAAACACAAGATCGGGGCAATAGTGGTCATCGACTCGGCCGAAAGGATCTCCGGCATTCTGTCGGAACGCGACATCGTACGGGCGATCGCCTCGAAAGGTGCACCGGTTCTTGATCAGCCCGTGACTTCTGTGATGACCTCAAAGGTCATGGTGTGCAACGAAGGCCACTCCGTCAATGAGCTGATGGAGATGATGACCAAGAACCGTTTTCGTCATTTACCGGTCGAAGTCGATGGAAAGATTGGCGGAATGATTTCGATCGGTGACGTCGTCAGGGCGCGGATCGAGGAAGTGGAGCGAGAGGCTGAGGAAATCAAGGCCTACATTGCCAGCTGACCGGTCAACCCTCGAGACGGCAGCGCGGGCTGCGGCGTGCGCTGCCGATGATATTTAATCTCTAATTTTCAAGTGCTTGTCGGATTTTTTCGGCATGGTCTTTCAAAACTTGTTGATCCGCCATCTCACCCGTGTGCGGCCGCAGTTTGATCCCATCGAAGCGCGGTATGATGTGGACGTGCAGATGGAAAACCACCTGACCGCCGGCCGCTTCATTGAACTGCTGGATCGTCAGTCCGTCGGCGTCAAAGGCCTTGACGGCGGCTTTCGAGACCGTCCTTGCCGTGGCCATGACGTGCATGAAATCTTCCGCCGTGACATCGAGTATGTTGCGCGCCTGCCGTTTTGGAAGGACAAGGCAATGGCCGTCGCCGCGCGGCATGATGTCCATTATGGCGAGCGTATGGTCGTCTTCATGGATTCGATGGCAGGGCAGGTCACCCCGGAGGATTTTCGCAAAAACATTGTCGTTGTCATAGGGTTCAGTCATTGCATAAGGATCCCTTCTCATCGGCTGGGGCGGCTCACTCGGGGCTTTGCCCTGTTCGCGTCGGTCCGTCAAGCGTGCAGATGGACGATCGAGACGGGCCGGCAAGCAGCGCAGCCGAGTTCAACGATCCGTTGTAGGATTGAGATATTAGTCATTTGCGGTGCATGTTAGAATCATGTTGCGACTAGCACCAAAAGGAGCGGACCAGATGGCTTTCGACTATGCCGGCTATGCGCCGAAGGGCGACAAGAAGAACTCTGCGTTTTTCGAGGAGTACCGAGGCAAGATTTACGAGCGCCGACAGGAATCAGGGGTTGAGGATCTTGTCGGCACCATGAAAGCAACGATCGTTCAGGTCGAGTCCGGCGATGCCATCTCCACGATGGCTGAATTGCACCGTATGACGCCCTATCGGCATCATTCCAGCTATCAGGGCGAAACGCACAAGCACCATGTTCTGCTTAACAAGCCCGAATTTCCCACCCTCCTGATTATCGAACCGAACTCCGCCTATTTTGAAGATTACATCAAGCGTCTCAACGCACTTTACCCATTGGCGCGGGAGAAACCGAACACCCGGTACATCGGCGAGATCTTCGGTTGCTCCGATCCCGACACCCTGCGCAAAACGCTGGAGGCGCAGAACATCCGCTTTGAATACAAGGGTGACACCGAGAACCCGCTCTTCACTCAGGACGGTGTTCTGTTCACCGCCGTTTCCGACTTCACCGGAAACAGGGTCGGTTACTCGAACGCCGATTTCAGCGATCCGCAATCGCTGAGGCTGGGGGACCAATTCGAATTGACAGCGGACGAACAAAAGACACTGGCCAACGCGGTCGCCTTTTCGGAGGAGCACGGGCTGCTCGACCTCATGCTGGGATATGACCATTTCGCGACCCGCATTCTGGCCGGCGAGCGCGAGGATGCCATACTGGAGTTCCTGACGATGGTTCCCTACTATTTCTGGGGCGCCTACAACATCACGGAGATGAACTCGTCGACCAACGTGACCCGCTGTCCTTCGGTTTCCGACGACAAGCAATCGCCGGCCAAGGTGTTTACCGCCAACAATACACCATCCTTCGTCAACTCCTTCGAGGGACTTCCGATGCCCACGGAAGATTTCGTCAGAAATTACGGCCGGCGCCTTCATCACATGGCTGTTGAAGTCCTGGACGGCGACCATGCCACGGGGCAGAAAAACGTCGACTATGTCGTCGGAATCCTGCACGACCAGGGCGTTCCGTTCCTCGCCCACGTCGTTGGCGAGTGCAAGGATTCACCGGACCTCAAGCAGATCTTCTCAAAACACTCACCGCATACCCTGCTCATCACCGAGTATATCGAGAGATGCAAGCACTTCGACGGGTTCTTCACCAAGTCGAATGTTGCGGCGCTGACCGAGGCGGCGGGCAAGGATGAACGCTACCAGCACGGTCACGTTTTCGACTGACCACCGCGGCACCCCACGGTTACGGCAGCAACCCATGGTTAACGCTGTCCTGCCCGGTTTGGTTAGGATTTAGTGACGATTGAGCTGTAGTATCGTGGCAGGTCGATTGGGCGTCAGCGCCCAGACGGATGAGCATTGCGTTCCGGGGTATTGGCCCAAAGGCTGTTTCCGGGCTAATGAAGATTAGCGTAACCCGCTGACGGGCGGGTCCCGTGTCATTGTGCAAGGAAGGGTATTGCAGACCGGCTCCTGGAATGGCTTCACGGGTTCACCGCCCGGCGCGGGCGGGGGCCTGCGCATAAACTCCGGTCCGGCGCTGCAGCGAGTTGGATGAGCAGCCGTCGAGACAGGGTCAGCCGGGCAGGGATTGCGACGGTGATGGTCGCGGCAATCGCCGTCGCCATGCCCGCGACGCCTGCCGCAGCCCTGAAATTGTTCGGCATACAATTGTGGGGCAAGCGGGACGAAGAGCCGGAACCGGAGACGCAGGATGTTGTTGATCCGGTATCTTATAACGTCAGCCTTTCCGTCGACGATCCCGCACTCAAGGAGAGCCTGGAGTCGGTTTCACTTCTGGTGACCGAGGTCGAAAAGCCGGCTTCCGGTTCGGTCGGCTTGTTAAGCCGGGCACGCAACGACAGGCGCCGCCTTGTGGCCGCCCTCTATGCCCAGGCGCTCTACGGCGCCACCGTGGCAATCCTCATCAACGGGCGACCATTCGAACAGATACCCATCGACGCGGTGTTGGATCGCGGCGGTAAGGCGAATGTCGTCATCTTCGTCAAAGCGGGACCGGTGTTTACTTTTTCGCGCCCCGATGCCGCCACCGTTTCAGGTGAACCGATCGATCTTTCTCCTTTCGGCGTTGTCACGGGTGCGCCGGCCAAATCCGAGTTCGTCGTCGAGGCCAGTCGTGAATTGGTCTCCGCCTGGCGGGACGATGGCTATGCCTTTGCCCGCATCAGCGAGAGCAAACTGACGGCGGACCACCGCACCGATACGCTTGAGGTCACGCTGCGATTGGCTCCCGGCCCTCTGGCGGTGTTCGGGGAGGTCACGGTCGTCGGCGCCTCAGAGGTCGATCCGCAGTTTATCGAGAGGCAGGCAAATATTCCCCGTGGTGGGCAATTCAGTCCGAAAGTGCTGGCCGATGCCGGTGCACGCCTACGCGGTCTTGGTGTCTTCAACAGTGTGGTGATCGAGGAGGGCGACAATCCGGTCGACGGCAATGCGGTGCCGATCACCATCACTGTCGCGGAACGGAAGAAGCGGACCGTCGGGGCCGGGGTTACCGCCGCAACAACCGATGGCCTTGGTTTCGAAGGTTTCTGGATCCACCGCAATCTCTTCGGTCGGGCCGAGAATTTTCGCTTAGAAGGCGGTATCACTGGCATTGGCCGGTCCAACTTCCAGGGTGGCCTCGATTACAACATCACCGCCACATACAAGAAGCCCGGCGTATTCACACCGATGACCAATTTCAGGGCGAGCGCTGAAGCGCTGCTGCAGGATACCGATGCATACGATAAGCAGTCTCTGGCCGGAACCATCGGTTTCGAGCACCAGTTCAGCGATGCTCTGATCGGCGAAATCGATCTCAAATACGAGACCGCTGACTACCTGAACACAAGCTTCGGCCCGAACCGCGCCTCGCTGTTGTCGCTGCCGGGACAGCTCGTGTGGGATACGCGCGACAACAAACTCAACCCGACAACCGGATACCGTGTCTTGTTCTACGGGGAGCCGACCTACGACACCGACAACGACAACATGTTCCTTAAGACGCAGGGATCGTTCAGCGCCTATCGGGCAGTCAACGAGGCCCGGACGTTTGTGTTGGCCGGACGGGTTGCTGCCGGATCTATTCTGGGATCCAGCCTGGACTCCATTCCGGCGGACCGCCGTTTCTATGCCGGCGGCGGCGGATCGATCCGCGGCTATACCTACCAGAATGCCGGGCCCCGCAGCGCCACCGGGCAACCGACGGGTGGCTTGTCCTTCATCGAAACCTCACTTGAAGCCCGTTTCCTGGTAACGGAACGGATCGGTCTGGCCACTTTCGTCGACGGTGGCGGCGCATTCGAGTCATCGACACCGGGACAGGGAGGGACTTGGTACACCGGGGTCGGTGCCGGGGTGCGCTACCTGACACCCGTGGGTCCGCTTCGCGTGGATGTCGCGGTTCCGCTCAGAAAAATCTCGGGCGATCCGAGCGTTGCCTTTTATCTGGGGCTTGGGCAGGCCTTTTGATTGTCCATCTCTCGGACACAAACATCTGGTAAGATTGTGAGAGAAGAATCGGTACCGAATGAACGGCGATGCTTGCGACTTATCTGAACACTATTGCAGCGCGCGTGTATTGGACTGAGACATGATATGAAAAGCATGCGGCGTGTCCTGACAATTTGCCTGATCGTCTTTTTGAGCCCGGTCCTGATCGTCTGGGTTCTGCTTGGAACCGCTCCCGGGCTTTCGTTGACGACGTCTGTCATCAACAGATTGGCCAGTTCACCAGGTACGGGGATTGAGATTTCCGGACTGGGTGGGGTGCTTGGCGGTCCGGTCGTGGTTGACCAGGTGTCGATTTCGGATTCCGACGGCGTGTGGCTCACCGTCACCGGCGTCGAGATGGACCTTGCCCGGATGCCGCTCCTGACCGGCCGTATCGATGCCTCGCGGCTTTCAGTTCAGGCAATCAATGTTGCGCGCCGACCGACGGCGGGCGACCAGAGCTCTGGCGGAAGTGCCGGTCTCCCGAGGATCAACGCCAAAGTCGACAATATCTTTGTTCAGGCCATCGCACTGGACGAACCCGTATTGGGAGAGGCGGCCGATCTGCAATTGACCGGCTCCTTGCTGTTGCGGGAGAACCCACTCGATCTTTCCGGGATTCTGGATCTCGTGCGCGTTGACGGCAAAGCCGGCGAGATTTCGTCTGAATGGAAAATCGCGCCGGAAACCAATGCGCTGGATCTCAAGCTCTCGGCCAGCGAGCCGCAGGATGGACTGTTGGCAAGGGCGCTGCAGATCGAGGGGTTGCCTGCTGTCGACGTCGAGGTGAACGGCGTCGGCACCCTGAACAATTGGCAGGCTGATCTGGAGGTCAGTCTTGACCAGCAAAAAACGGTCGACGGATCGGTTTCGTTGGCGATCACCGAGGCGCGGCAGTCGATCGAGGGCAGCCTCAGGGGCTTCCTGGCGCCGCTTGTGCCTGCGCAGATCACACCCTTTTTTGCGGGTGAAACGCAAATAGAGCTTTCGGTGGAAAGGGATGGCGAACGCACGCTCAGGCTGCACAGGATTATGGCCAGATCTGCCCTTGTGAGCGTAAACGCCACCGGCCACGTACTCCCTGCGGCCAACGAAGTCGATTTGAGCGCGGATGTAGAGTTTGGCCGCGACGGCAGCCAGGTGGCCTTCGATTTGCCGGATGGATCGACGATCTATGTTGGTTACACGGACCTGACCACATCCATGAAAGGAACACTGGAGCAGGCCGATTGGTCGTTATCGGGCTCGGTGGCATCCCTATCGGACGGCAGCCGGTCGGTTACCGGTGCCCGGCTTTCGGGGCGCTCGCCAGCTGTGAGTTTCCTCACAGCCTCCGGCCCATTCGACCTGACACTGCAGGTCGATTCGCTTGCTTCCGGGCAAACTGCGCTCGACGAACTGATCGCCGGCACCCTAAGCGCCTCGGTGACCGGACAGGTCGCAGAGCGCGTGTTGACGATTGCTAATGCCAAGGTAACGGCAAGCCAGATCGGCGCCGACGGAAATGGCCGTGTGGACCTGTCGACAGGCGACTTCGATGTCGCGCTGACGGCCACGGTGGCCGAGCAGAACCAGAGTCCCTGGGAGCAGCTGCTTGGTCGCCAGGCGACAGGGATTTCCGGCCAGGTCTCGCGGAGCAGTGACGGCATACTCCGGTTCAACGATGTCATGGTGGAAAGCGGAAATCTGCAGGCGCAGGTGAGCGGCGGATTTTCTCCTGACAGCCTGCAACTCGACGGCACGGCCAGCCTGACTTCCCTGAGTACACTCAACGATGGTCTGGCGGGTGCCGTCGACGCCACCGTTTCGCTTTCCGGCACCGTGCAAACGCCGCAGTTCTCGATTGAGGCGGCCGGCAAGGACGTGACAATCCTCGACGAACCGCTGGAGAATCTAGCCCTAGAGGCCAGTGGTTCCGTAGCAGCGGCCGGTCCGAACGTCGACGTCAAACTGACGGGCCGCTACACCGATCAACCGATCTCGGTTTCTGCTGCGATCAAGACGGATAGCGACGGCAACCTGCTGGCGGAAACGCTCGATTTGGTCGTGCCTGGTGCCGAGGCCCAGGGTAACCTGAAGCCGGACTCGCGCGGCATACTGGTTGGCGAATTAGACGTCGACATAACCTCGCTTGCCGAACTGGGCCCTCTGCTGCTTCAGGAGGGATTGTCCGGCAGCCTCAGTGGGAAAGTGGTCTTTACCGACCAGGATGCGGTGCAGAAGGTTGAAGCGACGCTGACATCCGATCAGCTGGACCTCGGCGCAGCTCAGCTGACCGGAACCCAAGCTTCGGCCATCATCCTCGATCCGCAAAACGCTCTGACCGTCGATGCCACAGTGGCAAGCAACGCGGTAAGTGTGTCGGGTACGGGCGTTCAGGATGTCAACGCCCGCGTTTCCGGAACTCGGGATGCGTTGCAGTTCGATGTTGACGCGATCTTTGAGAACGCACCAGCGTCAGTCACGGGGCAAATCAGCTCCGGCGACGGAAGCACATCCATCGACATCAGCGACGCAAGCGGTGAATACGCCTCCATTCCGGTCGAGCTGACGGAACCGGCCAAGATCACGCTGACCGCGGCAGGGGTGCAGATAGACGGCGTCAGACTTCGCGCCGACCAGGGTTCGATCTCGATCGACGGGACCGCCTCAGACCAGCTTGCGCTGACGGTCGCCGTCAACTCGTTTCCGTTGGCGCTGTTTGAACAGGTCGCGCCCACCGGGCTGGGCCAGACGGGAACCATCGATGCCGACGCCAAGATAGACGGGACCGCAAGCAATCCATCGGTCTCCTATGATCTGAGATTGCAAAACGTATCCGTCTCCGCGACGCGTTCGGCTCAGCTGCCGTCGATCGGTATCGCTTCCAACGGGACCTTCGAGAATGGCATTCTGAAGACCGAGGTCGCCGCAAGCGGCGATGGTTTGGATCTCAAAGCCGCCGGTACGGTGCAAGTGTCCGATACACCGGTTCTCGATCTCACGGTGAACGGCTCGGTTCCGGTGGCGCTGCTTGAGCCTCTTGCGCCCGCGGGAATGGCGCCCTCGGGATCGATTGCAGTGAATGCCGATGTTTCAGGCACGACCGCGGACCCGGTTGTTGCCTATGACGTTCGTGTCAGCCAGTTTTCAGTCGCCGCGACACGGGCGGCGCGGCTTCCCGCCTTCGCCCTTGCATCGAAGGGTGATTTTTCATCCGGTGTCCTGAACGCCTCGGCAACCGGCAGCGGCAGCGGCCTGAACATGGCGGCCAATGGTACGGTCGATATCAGCGGCACGCCGGCGGTCGACCTTACTGTGCGTGGCACCGCGCCGGTCTCCCTGTTGGGATCGGTTGCACGGGGCGATCTTGCCCCGGCCGGGTCAATGACATTGGACGCCAAGATTTCGGGCACAGCCGCCGAACCCTCAGTCTCCTATGACCTTCGTTTAAGCAATGTATCCGTTGCTGCGTCGCGAGAAGCTCAAATTCCTTCCATTGGCGTGGTGTCGACGGGCACTTTGGAGGCGGGTCTCCTGACAGCCACCGCAACGGCGACGGGCGGCGGCATGAATCTGAGGGCCGGCGGAACGGTCGACCTTGGCGCCGGTCCAGCCCTGGATCTCAGTGTGGATGGCAACGCGCCGTTCGAGTTTGCCGCCGTACCGCTGTCATCGGCCGGGATCCTGATAGAGGGAGGTGTGAATATCGCGCTGACCATCGGCGGCACGCCCGATGTGCCGCAACTAAGCGGCCGGCTTACGACGAGCAATGCGACATTCATCGAGTCCAACTCGGCGCTGACCATTCGCGACATTGCGGGGCAAATCGATTTTACGGGAACGCGGGCCCAGGTCACGCGTCTTGAAGGGCGTGTCGGGTCGAACGGGCGGCTTTCGGTTTCCGGTTCGATTGACGTCGATCGGGCGAGTGGGCTGCCAGCCGATCTGAGGATCGCCGTGACGGACGGGACGTACATCTTCGGTGAGATTATCAGCGCCCAATATGATGCCGAACTGAGCGTTAGCGGCCCGCTTTTGCGGACCGGTGCGATTGGCGGCACCGTGACGCTCAGACGTACCGATATCAGCATTCCCGAAAGACTTCCGGCGTCCATACCCTTCGTCGATGTCAGGCACGTAAACGCGTCAAGGACCATCATCGAACAGGCGGAAGAGATATCGCCGAGCAGTCCTGACGGCGCCGACACCGACCAGGGCGGCTTGCAACTCGACCTAACCGTGAATGCGCCCAATCGCATCTTTTTCCGGGGCAGGGGTATCGACTCGGAGTTCGGCGGGTCCCTTCGGGTATTCGGGGCGGTCAGCAATCCGCGGGCATCGGGCACCTTCAGCATGATCCGCGGTCGTCTCGACCTGCTGAACCGGCGGTTTGATTTCGACCGCGGCACGATCGTTTTTGCCGGTCCCATGGATCCGTCGCTGGATTTCCAGACGACCACGACAGTCAGTGGGACATCCTATTCCATTGTCATTGAAGGCACCGCTTCGTCGCCGGAAATCTCCTTCACCTCGAGCCCAAGCATGCCGCAGGACGAGATCCTGTCCAACCTGTTCTTCAACCGAAACCTTTCCCGACTCTCGCCGCTGCAGATCGCCCAGCTAGCAAATGCCGTATCGCAGCTCAGCGGCACCAGCTCAGGCGAGGGTTTGTTCGGAACGTTGCGCAATCTGACGGGTCTTGCCGATCTCAACCTTATCCCGGACGAGGAGGGCAACGGAACGGCACTCGGCATCGGCAGCTACCTCAACGATCGTACCTATATCAATATCGAAAAGGGGCTTTCCGGCGGAACCGATAGAGTCGTGATCGAGATGGAGCTGACCGACACTGTAAAGCTCAGGGGCGAGGCCGACTCCGATGGCGAAACCAAAGCCGGCGTGTTTTTCGAGCGGGACTATTAGGCGCAGGCTCGTTTCCCGCGTTCGCCAATGATACGCGAGACCAATATTGCAGCCGACCGGTCCACCGCGTCCGGTGGTGAGACCCGGCTGACCGAAGGAGAGAGGCATGAGTGAGCGTTTGATGCATCGCATTGACCAGGGCCGAGGTGTCGAGCCTGCGGATCTTGTGCTGAAAAACGGTCGTATTTTCGATCTGGTATCCGGCGAGATGATCGAAACGGATATCGCAATCTGTGGCGAAACGATCGTCGGAACCTTTGCCGAGTATCGCGGCAAGGTAGAAATCGACGTTACCGGAAAAACCTTGGTTCCGGGCTTTGTCGATACGCATCTGCACATCGAGTCCTCACTGGTGACACCCTACGAGTTCGACCGATGTGTTTTACCGCGCGGCATCACAACCGCCATCTGCGATCCGCATGAAATCGCCAATGTGATCGGTGTGGAGGGCATCAGCTATTTTCTCGACAGTGCCCAGAACACCGTCATGGACATTCGAGTGCAACTCAGCAGCTGCGTCCCGGCCACACCGTTTGAAACGGCAGGCGCTGAACTGATGATAGAGGATCTGTTGCCGTTCAAGGAACACCCCAAGGTTCTGGGGCTTGCCGAGTTCATGAATTATCCAGGTGTGCTCAACAAAGACGTGGACTGCCTGGCCAAGCTGGAGGCCTTTCAGGGTGAGCACATAGACGGCCATGCGCCGCAAGTGCGCGGTCTGGACCTCAACGGCTATCTCGCGGCCGGCATCCGAACCGATCATGAAGTCACGACTGCCGAGGAAGCGAGAGAAAAGCTGTCGAAAGGCATGCATATCCTGGTGCGAGAAGGTTCCGTGTCGAAGGATCTCGAGGCACTGCTGCCGATCATCACGGAACGCAATTCACCGTTTCTCGCCTTGTGCACGGATGATCGAAATCCGCTGGACATCGGCGAGTACGGTCATCTGGACCACATGATCCGCACGGCGATTGCCGCAGGCGTCGAACCTTTGGCCATATATCGGGCGTCGAGCCTGTCCGGTGCCCGCGCTTTCGGCTTTCGTGACCGGGGTCTTCTGGCTCCGGGCTGGCGCGCGGATATCGTGGTGCTGGATGATTTTGAGGATTGCAGGGTCGATCAGGTGATTTGCGGCGGCAGTCCGGTAACGACACAGAGGTTTGATGCACGTCGGATTGTCGAGCCGGTGGGCCGAAACAGCGTGCGGGCGCGGACAATCACCGCCGCGGATCTGGCCGCACCGGCGCGGTCCGGGTCGACTTCGGTCATCGGCGTCGTGCCCGGCCGGATCATCACCGAACATCTTAAATTCGATCTTCCTGTGGTGGATGGCAGACCGCAGATCGATACCGCACAGGATGTGATCAAGGTGGCGGTTATCGAACGCCACGGCCGGACCGGCAACGTTGGCGTCGGCTTCGTGCACGGATTCGGAATGCAACATGGCGCTATCGCTTCGACAGTCGGGCATGACAGCCACAATATCTGCGTTGTTGGCGCCAATGAGGAGGACATGGCGGTTGCGGTCAACCGGTTGGGCGAGATCGAAGGCGGATTTGCCGTGGTGCACAAGGGAAAAGTGGTGGCCGATCTTAGCCTGCCAATCGCCGGGCTGATGAGTCTCGAGCCCTATGAGGCAGTGCGTGAACAACTTGTCGCATTACGTAAGGCCGCACGGGATCTCGGTACGGTTCTCGAAGAACCGTTTCTGCAGGTCGCGTTTTTACCGTTGCCCGTCATTCCGCATCTTAAGATCACAGACCGCGGCATGTTCGACGTCGACCGTTTCGAACACCTGGCACCGGCGAACTGAAATCCCGCGGTCAGGTCACGCCGCGCCGCTTGCGCTGGTAGCGCTGCTCAAGGCCGACGCAGCCCCAGATGATACCCAGCATGATGTAGAAGTGACGCCAGTGGTCGATATCGATAAATGTTGCCATCAGGATGTGGCCGACAAAGACCGCATACGTACACACCAGGTAGGGCTGCCACGCGCGCTGGCGCAGCAGACAGCGGAAACCGATGGCCGCGGTCCATAGCGTGAGAGACAGAAACGCCACAAAACCCAACCATCCGTAGTCGAGAAGGGCTTTGAGCCAGATATTGTGGGTATCTTCACCGTAGAGGTGACTGAATACCAGCGGACCGATGCCAAACGGTCTCTGCGCGGCGAGGTCAAAGCCCAGACCGTAACGGGCGAAGCGGCCGAATAGTGCCGTATCGTAATCCTGCAATTGCGCCCGTGTGGAGAACAGGTCAGCGACGTGGTCGACTTGCAGGGCGATCAAAACAGACAGCACAATGAGGGTGAAACCGAAGGTGGCGATCAGAAATATGCGCAGGCGAAGGCGCTGTGAACGCTCCTTCAGCAGCAGCATGAAAACAACAAATGCCGTGCAGATGACATAAAGACCCCAAGCCGCACGCGAGAAGGACAGAAAAACCCCGAAGCTCAAGATGCCAAGAGCCAGCAACCTCCATGGCATAGCGCTCAACGGCCCCGTCAGCATTCTGTAGATGAGAAAGCAGCACGGCAGGACGAGAAAGGGGCCAAAGACGTTCGGATCCTGAAAGGCCCCCATGGCCCGATCGTATCTGGTGAAAACATCGGCGCCCGGGAACGCGTCAAAGTAACCCAGAATCCCGAGGAGGGCGGTGATCAGAGCGCCGGCCAGATAGGCGTTGAAAATGACCGGGAGCCGGCTGGCGTCGTCCTCGATGACAGCGGCGAAGAAAACCGCAGTTAGAGCCAGGAACAGTGAAACCGCGATATACAGCGTTGCATTGCTGTCGATGTCACTCATCGTCGTCATCGACAACAGGCCACCGACGTTGAACAACACCAGCAGAACAAGCAGAAATGCACTGTTTGCCGATATCCTCAGACCGAACAGGAACCAGATCGGCACCAGCACGGCCATAAACAGCTCGTAGGGTGCCGGTTCATTGATGACAAATCCGGTCAGAAACGCCCCAATGGCGAGGCTGGTCTTGCCGATGACCGGGGCTGCGACTGCCGGAGACCTCCGTAAAGTGTGGGCGCCGGTTTTCAATAGGCGTTTTCCGAACTCATGAGGCGGAGTGGCGTTAAAAACAGGATCTTCAAGTCGAATAGCAGCGACCAGTTTTCAATGTAGTAGAGATCGAACGCGGTGCGCTGCTTGATTTTTTCGTCATCGTCGATCTCGCCGCGCCAGCCGTTGATCTGGGCCCATCCGGTCACGCCCGGCTTGACCCGATGGCGCGCGAAATATCCATCGACCACTTCCGAATAGAGGCGATCGTGGGTTTGTGCCGCAATCGCATGCGGCCGTGGGCCCACCAATGAAAGATCGCCCTTCAAGACATTGAAAAACTGCGGCAATTCATCAATGGATGTGCGCCGGATAAAGCGCCCTAAAGGAGTCACACGCGGATCGTCCTTGGTCACCGCATTGCGGGCTGTCGGATCGCTCTGGTCCGCGTACATCGAGCGGAATTTATAGACATTGATGATCTCGTTGTTGAACCCGTGCCGCTTTTGCACAAACAGGACCGGACCCTTAGAGGTGAGTTTGATAGTGATGGCCGTCACCAGCATGATCGGCCAGAAGAGGGCGATACCCAAAATGCTGAACACGATATCGAAGCAGCGTTTGGCGACCGAATCCCAGTCGTTGATCGGCCGGTCGATGATATCCAGCATCTCGACAGAGCCGATATGCGAGTAGGCTCTTGGACGAAAACGCAGCTCGCTCGAATGTGCCGCCAACCGGATATCGACCGGCAGGACCCACAGTTTCTTCAACATGTCCATGACCCGTTTTTCCGCGGTAAGCGGCAGGGAAATGATCAGCATGTCGATGCGCACCAGCCGTGAAAACTCGACCAGCTCCGAAATGGTGCCCAGTTTCGGATAGCCGGCGACAATGGGCGGAGACCGGCGGTCGTCACGGTCGTCGAAAATCCCGCAGATACGGACGTCGTTGTCCGGCTGTTGTTCGAGCGCGCGGATCAGCTTCTCTGCAGCCGGGCCACCGCCGACGATCACCGCGCGTCGTTCCATGGTTCCGTCGCGGGCCCAACGCCGGATCGCAAAAGCAACGAAGTTGCGCCCGACCAAAAGGAAGGCGGCGCCGCTGAGAAACCACGAGCCAAACCAGACCCTGGAAAAATCCGCACCGATCTTGAGGAAGAACGCCGCAACGGACATCGTTGCGAACACGATCGCCCAGTTGATCAGCATTTTTGGGAGCACCCGGAGGGGCGAGCGTAAGGCCTGGAGTTGATAGGCATCACTGATTTGCAGCAGCAAAACGGCGAAGGTCGCGCCACCCAGCGCGACCAGAATGTAATCGGTTCCGAAACCGCCGCGCGGCAAGACGTAGGCCAGAGATATGGCAATGCCGCACAGCGACAGTCCGGCGAACTCAAACAGCCGCATCAGGCCGGTCATGATAGAGGGGGAATAGCTCTCGTCACCGAGCTGGCTCGCCACTTGACGGGCCAAATCGCTGACGTTGTGACCTCCTCCTGATGCCTCCTCCATCGGATCGACTTTATATGCCGCTGGGCGGTTTGGCCGCCCGCTTCCGTTGTCGGAGCGTGTCGATTCCGATGCACTCATTCTAGCGGCCGTTTCATCTACGGGCAGAGTACGTAAGTGACGCCTCCAAGCACCCGATTACACTATCATAAAGCCCTTAACAGTGTTTGACCTCAGAGAGTGCAGGCGCACTGCGGTCTGACTCGCAACGCCGGTAGGCATCGATCACTCCGGACGCCATCGTGGCAGCTGAAAATCGGCTTTTCAGCCCTGCGGCGCTTGGCAATTCGGTCCGCAGAGCATCGGGATCCGCAACAGCCGCCGCCATCGCCCGCGCAAGGGCATCGGCATCATTCGGCGGTACCAACGCCGGGCTGCTGGCGCCCAGGATTTCCGGTATGCCACCCACATCCGAGGCAATCAGCGGGAGTCCGGCTGCCAGCGCCTCGAGCACGATGTAGGGCATCGATTCAGCCCGCGATGGTACGGTCATGATCCTGCCATGGCGAAAGGCCTGGCGGGTTGGCATGGCGGGATGGAGGCGCACTCGTTTCAACAGGCCACGTTGAGTAATGATCCGTTCGTACTGCCGTTTTTCGTCGCCATCGCCGATCATCACAGCCTGCAGCGGCTTGCCGACCAGGCGCTCCGCCTGCTGCAACGCATCGATGAAGATGTCAGGACCCTTTAGACACCGCATCATCCCGATGTAGAGAAAATCCGCAGCATCGGCGTGTGGTTTCACCGGTTCGAATTCCGCGTCCATGAGCCCGTTGTGAATCACAAAGGAAGGCGGGCGGGGCATACCGATCTTGTCGGTATAAACCTGCTTTTCATACTCGCTGACGAAGACGAGGCCATCCGTTTGGCGCTCCAACAGGCGTTCCAGCAGGAAGTAGAAGCGCCCCGAGGGGCTCGACCTGGTAAAATGCAGGCTGCCGCCATGGGGCGAATAAAGGCGGGCTACGCGAGACCCTGAAACCCGCAACCGTGAGCCGATCAACCGCGCCAGCGCCCCTCCCTTGGCGCCATGCCCGTGGATGATATCCGGCTGCAAACTCTTGATTTCACTGGTGCACCTCGTGATTGCGAGGATATCAGCTGGACCGATGGCCCTTCGAATGGGCGTGCGTGTGAGCCCAAGAGCGAGATAGGGCTCGATGGTCGCGAACAGCGCGTTTTCATAAGCGCCGCCGGTCGTGCTGTCGCATAGGATGCCGACAAGGTGCCCTGCGCGGTGGTGTTGTTCGGCAAGATCCCGGACATGGCGAAATATGCCGCCGACCGGGGAGCGAAAACAGTGCAGGATACGCAGGGGTTTGTCCGATGCCATCGCAATGCGGACCTCGACTAAAACAGGCGCTCGCGCACATATATGGTGTCGCCCGCAAGAATCGGATCAGAAATGGTAACGCGCCCGGTAATAACCTCGCCATTGACTTTGCGTGTGATATCGACATTCGACTGGTTGGCGCGGGCGGTGTAGCCGCCCGCCGTGGCAATTGCATTCTGGACATTCATCCCCGGCACGTAGGCGTATTGTCCGGCCGAATTCACCTCGCCCATGATGAATATCGAGCGGTGCTGATCGACCTGGATGCTGACATCCGGGTCGCGCAGGAAGCCCTGGCGCAACTTGCCGGCGATTTGTCCTTCGAGTTGCTGGACCGTGCTTCCGCGCGCGCTAACGGAGCCGATCAAAGGAAAGGCGATGAAACCGGCCTGGTCCACTGCATAGGTGTTGGTCAGGTCGGCCTGCTCGAAAACCGTCACGCGGACACTGTCGCCTGAGTCGAGGCGATAGGGTTCGATAACCGCTTTATGGAAAGCATCGGGCGCGGGCCTATAACCGGAGCAACCCGCCCCAAGAGCCATCACGACGGCGAACGTCACCGCTGTCGCCAAATTTCCAATTCGCATCGCCATATCAGTCTGGACCCGGCCCGTTGTGATCCGTTGAACCGGTCTCTTTATCGGCCGGTTAAGGTTAATGGCCGGTAAAGTGCAGGCAACAATTGCAATGGATGGTTTGACCACACCCAATCGGACGCAGTTGTGCGCAGCCCGGTGAACGAGTGGTCAATGATCCGGTTAGACGGAGCAGAAACCCCGATACAAGCCGGCCGACAGGTATTTGAAGGCGTCGCTGGTTGGCTCTTGCGGCGGTTGTTGCGTGCGTTTTTAAGCGGACTTTATGCGTACTTAAGCACCTTAAGACTGTGCCGGCACGGCGAAGGCGTAAACGATCCGTAAAGCAACGCTTAACCGTTACGTTACCATGTCGCTTTACTTTTTTGGCCGAGCAGTATGTGGAGTGATTGCAATGTCCCGCCGGCACGAGAACGGCCAAGATGCCGACATCGATATAGCGCGCCTTTTTGCCGCCGTGTGGGAAAAGCGTCTTGCGGTCCTATCCCTGACGCTGATCGTCAGCGCAGCTGCATTTGTCATATCCGGTAGTGTTCCGCCACGCTATCTGGGCGAGACCCGGATCCTGATCGAAAGCCGTGAGCCGGTGTACTCCGACACCACGGCACGCGAAACCGGCCAGGCACAACCAATGGATGAGCGTGGTGTTGCCAGCCAAGTCGAGATCATCAATTCGCCCGATCTGATCAAAGCTGTCGCGGCCAAACTGGATCTTGCCGACGAACCGGACTTCGTCTCGGCAGCGCGCCCGTCGTTCCTGTCGACCTTCATGGCGCGGCTGGGTCTTGCGCCGGATCTGCGCGATGTTCCGCCCGACGAGCGGCTGATCGATACGTTCCGCGAACATCTGACCGTCTACCAAGTGACCAATTCCCGAGTGATCGTCGTTGAATTCTGGTCGACGGACAACCGCCTGGCGGCAACGGTGGCCAACACAATCGCCGAGACGTATCTTGCCATGCAGAGCGGCGCCAAGCTGGTGACCAATGAAGACGCCACCGCATGGCTTGAGCCGGAGATTGCCGAGTTGCGTGAGCGCGTGCGTCAGGCAGAAGCAAAGGTCGCCGATTACCGTGCCGAATCGGGACTGCTGCTGGTCGATGAGAATGCCACCCTAATCAATCGGCAGTTGGCTGATATCTCGACGGAACTCGCCCGCGTCCGGGCGGAAAAAGCCGATGCGCTTGCCAGAACCGCGGTGGTGAAATCCGCCGTTGAACGGGGCGAGACATCCGGAGATTTTTCCAACGTTTTCGAAAGCGAGGTCATACAGCGTTTGCGCGATCGCCAGGCGGATCTGCAGTCGACGATCGCTGACCTGTCCGTCACGATGCTTGACGGTCATCCACGCATCAGGGGGCTGCGTTCGCAGCTGCGTGAAATCGACAATCAGGTCTCGGCGGAAACCCGCAAGGTGCTGCGCGGACTGGAAAACGAGGCAGAACTCGCCCGTATTCGCGAAGACGAGCTGACCGGACAGTTGGATGCGCTCAAAACGGCATCGGCACAGGCCGGCAACGAGGAAGTGGAACTGCGGGCACTCGAACGTGAAGCCACGGCGCAGCGCGAGTTGCTCGAGGCCTACCTCAGTCGATACCGCGAAGCCGCATCCCGTTCGGATCGCGGCAACCTGCCCGCGGACGCACGAGTCATCGCAACAGCCATTGTTCCGGCGACACCGTATTTCCCCAAAACACTGGCAATCGTCATCATCGCAGCGCTCAGCACTCTGATGTTGTCTTCCATCGTGATCATGTTGCGTGAATTGTTTGCCGGCGAGGGGCTAAGGCCGGTCGAGCCAGGCGATTCCGATCAGCTGCGCGCAATGCCTGCGGCTGACTTCTCCGAGGATAATTCAGCATTGGCGCCTGCTCTGCCCAGAGAGGCTTTGGATGTGAAGCAAACCGATGCTGCATTGGAACCGATCGAGGCCGCCGATGCGCCGGAAACCCATCCAGAAGAATCCACCGAGCCAGCAGAAACCACCGAGCCAGAAGAAACAACCGAGCCAATAGTCCATCACGTTGACGCGCCGGCCGCTGAAACCGTGTCGCGCGATGACCTCGAGGCCGCTGTAGAGCCACAAGCCCATCGGGGCGACGATGATGAGAGGTTTGAAGAAGCGGTTGCTTTCGAACCTCCGGATCAAGTGGACAAATCCGATGCGATCATCGTCGAACCGGATGCCGAGTACAGCGTCAGTGCAGTCACCGGACACCTTATCGCGAAGCAAACGAACATCGCTATTGTCGTATCTCCCGAGGGCGACAAGGGTTCGACAACATCGGTCATGCTGGCGCGAATGCTCGCCAATGAAGATCGGCAAACACTGCTTCTCGATATGACGGGATCGTCCTGCCCAAGTCGCATGATGGCGCCACAGTCCGATCTGCCGGGCATCACCAACGTGTTGGCCGGTGAATGCTCGATCCCCAATGCCGTGCATGCTGATCGGCTATCCAACGCCCACATACTGCCGCGTGGCTCCGCCGACCCCGCCAAGGCGATGGTGCATTCGTCCGAACTGCCCGACGTCATCGATGCGTTGGCCGACGTCTACGACATTGTGGTCATCGAGTGCGGCCCTGCCAACAGCGATGGGGTCAGGCAACTGCTCGACGACCGGCACAGTGTGGAGATGATCCTGTCGGTGGTGCAGCCCGATGAGGAACTGATCACCGAGTACCTCATCGACTTCTTTTCCGAAGGGTTCGGCAACGTTCTGATGATGAGTCCCGGTGCCGGAACACCAACCTGGCCGGGGCGCAGCGCCGCTTGACGCGCCCGTTGATCTAACGCTGCAGGCGGTGGCGAGTGGCTCTGGCGAGACGAAAGCTCAGCGGAGTGGACTTTGCCAGTCGCTTCGCGAAAACGGTTATACGCATTGCAAGCGCAGCAACCTGGCCGAGGAAAGTCACAGCGATCATCGTATCGTAGTGCGCCGTTTCGACATCGCACCAAGACCGCTTGAATTGCTCGTTCCCGACGCCGAAGTCGAACAGCGCGGCGCCCTGTTCACAGGCGTGTCGGATCGAATAATAAAAGAGCAATTCTCCCGGGCTGGCGGGTTCCGTCTCGCCGGTCCTAATCGAGCTGAACTGACAAATCACATGCCCGCCTTTGCTGGACAGCGCCGACACCGCGCAGGGTGTACCGTCCGGCAGCCTGATAGCTTGCATTTCAAGCAGCTTGCGATCCCGGCCGACGCTCCGTTCGACCAGTTCGTGCAGACATGCTTTTACCGCTGGGGGCGCGAATACATCCGGAATTCCGTTGATCTCGAAGCGCGCGGTTTTTTGCTGAAAGAACGTCGACAGCATAGCATGCGCGTCTTCGGCACTCTCAGCGCGCACAAAGCGGTAATCGCCGATTTGCCGGAGCCGCCGCTCGGATCTGCGCACCCTCCTGCGGCGTCGTTTGCCGCCGCTTCGAGCAACAACCGCATCGATGCCACCGTCGAGCTTAACCTGGAACGCATGGTTCTGATTCTTGATCCGCGGCCATAGGGTGAATGGGTGGGAGCGGCCGCGCCACATGGCCGGCTGTCGGTCAAGCGCGATCACATCGGCATCGATTGGCAGTGCTTCGATCTGGTTGCGGATATCGCGCATGACGTCGGCATCGGCGATAGCCAGGAAAGCATCAGAGAAAACGCCGAAATTGAGGTTGGCGAACGGAGCACCGATGTAGCGGGCGAAACGGACTGGCCCGAGCGTGTCGACTATCAATGGAAGGATGAAAGCGATGCGGTTTTCCTGTTCGCCACCGGTAAAGCGGGCAACGATAACAAGCGGCCGCCGCGCGTCGTGGTTCAGCCAACTGCTGCACCAATCGAAGGTTTGATGGATGCTGCAATGAGGCGCTTCCTCAAGCGCGCGCCACTCCGCCTCCAGCGGCGCGATATCACGAAAAAGCTGCAGCGTAAGGCGGCCCTGACGAACCTGATCCAGCAATCGGTCGAAACTCCAACACCCTGGGGAATTGCTCGATCCGCACGGTCGGCTTAGATCAATCCCAGTCCCGAAACGAGCTTGGACCAGCGCCGCTAACGTTTTCCTGCCGTGCCACGTAAAGCAGGCGGTTTCCTACCGGGAGGGTTAATGTGCGGCTAACCCGGACTGGTGTGGTCTTCGGGCTTTTTTCGCAGGGGCGGCCGCTCCATCCACCGTATGATGAACATGGCCGGGATAACCCAGATCACACCGCTGATCAGGAAGTAGAGGAGATGCACCCACCAGGGAGACTCTGCCAGTCGGTAGCTGGCGATGGTCGTTGCGATGAGCGCGTAGAACACCACCAGGGCGACGATCAGAAAAGTACCGATGAATTTTTTCAAGCGAACGGGCATGGCATATCCTCAGCGCCGCACATAACGGATTGGGCGCGCCGTTCAAGTCCCATGATACGCCGAACATGAGACAAGATGCGCCTTGCGTTCGGTTTCCGGGTGTTCCAAATGGGCGCGAAAGAAACGAGAAAAGGCGTCATGACCGCGTCCATCAACGATCAACTGCAGTCAAACCGCGGTCTGGTGCGCGCTTGGCTCGCTGTCGTCATGCTAGCAGTCCTTGCTCTGGTCATCGTCGGTGGCGCGACCCGGCTGACCGATTCCGGTCTGTCGATCACCGAGTGGAAACCGATTCACGGCATCATCCCGCCGCTTAGTGAGGCCGAATGGCAGGCGGAACTGGAACTCTACCGGCAGATCCCCGAATATCAGCAAATCAACAAGGGCATGAGCCTCGATGCCTTCAAGGTCATCTATTGGTGGGAGTGGGCGCATCGCATTCTGGCGCGCGGGGTAGGGATCCTGTTCGCTGTGCCGCTGGCCTTCTTCTGGCTGTCGGGGCGTCTGGAAAACCGCCTGAAACTGCCATTGTTGGGGATCCTTGCGCTGGGTGGTCTGCAAGGCTTCATCGGATGGTGGATGGTGGCATCGGGACTGGTGGACCGTGTGGATGTCAGCCAATATCGCCTGGCTACGCATCTGACACTTGCGGCGGTCATATTCGCGGCGATCATGTGGGTTTCTCGTGGTCTTGCGCCGCACAGCGCGGATCCGCCACCGTCGGCTTTTTCCGCATCGGTGGCCGGCCTGCTTACCCTGATGATCCTTGTGCAGATCTATCTTGGCGGACTGGTGGCCGGTCTCGACGCCGGGCTGGCCTACAACACCTGGCCGTTGATGGACGGGACGCTGATCCCGTCAGGGCTCCTTGCGATGACACCGGCATGGGCCAACCTTTTCGAGAATGCCAAAACCGTGCAATTCGACCACCGCATGTTCGGCTACCTCCTTTGGCTGGTCGCCGGTTGGCATATGGTCGACAGCCTTTCCCGAGCCGCCGGTACGACCCACGCAAGGCGTTCGGTTGTGCTTTTTGGTCTGGTGACGCTGCAAGCGGTCGTCGGTATCGCGACACTGTTGCTGCAGGTTCCAGTTTTCTGGGCATTGCTGCATCAGGGGCTCGCGCTGATCGTGCTCGGATTTGCGGTCGCTCACTGGCGTGCGTTTTCCGGTGCCTACCCGATGGCTGTCGCCGTTCCGTGATCCGCGTCGAATCCCTGTTGTCGATGGTTCTTATGACAGACCGGGCGCGACCCACCACGCCGCGGCGGGACGCTTCCGGAATATGACTGTAAATGCAGCCGAGCGGTAACAGGCGATCGGCTAACCGGCGAGCATCAGATCCATGTTCTGAACGGCGGCTCCAGATGCACCCTTGCCGAGATTGTCGAGTTGGGCGATCAGGTTGACATGCGGACTGTCGGGACGACCACACACATAGAGTTTCATAATGTCGGTTCCGGCCAGCGCCGCGGCGTCAATCCGCTCCATCGTGACGCTTTGGTCCAGAGGCATTACTTGGACAACGGACTGGCCGGCGTAGTGATCGCCCAGGGCGGCGTGGATGTCGTCGGGTGTAACGTCACCGTTCAAGAGATGCCGATACAGCGGTACCTGGACCAGCATGCCCTGGGGGAACCGACCGACGCCCGGTGAGAACAGCGGCGGATTGTCGAGCAGCCCGTGGCTCTGCATTTCGGGCACGTGCTTGTGCCGAAGCTGAAGCGCATAGGCGAAATGCGGTGCCTGGATATGCTCGGGATGCGCTTCGTCTTCCATCTTGGCGATCAGCTGCTTGCCGCCGCCGGTGTAGCCGGACACCGCGTTGACCGTGACCGGATAATCGGCTGGCAGAATGCCGGCCAGCCGCAGCGGTCTGATCAGCGCAACGGCTCCCGTCGGATAGCAACCGGGATTGGCGACAAACCGCGCATCGGTGATCCGACGTGCCTGGGCTTTGTCCATCTCGGCGAAGCCATAGGCCCAGTCCTGGTGGGTTCGATGCGCAGAACTGGTGTCGATCACCCGCGTCGAGTTGCTGCTTTCCAGCATCGAAACCGCTTGCCGGGAGGCATCGTCCGGAAGGCACAGAATCGCGACATCGGCCTCGTTCAGCCGGTCGCGCCGTATGTCTTCATTGCGCCGCTCGGCTTCCGGTATCGACAGGACATCCAGATCGCGGCGATCGGCCAGCCGGGTGCGTATTTGCAGTCCAGTGGTGCCGTGTTCGCCATCGATGAAGATCTTCGGTTTCATTGTCCTGTCTACCTGGTTTGCGTTGGTCTGATCCATTGCTGCCGAACGAAACTACGTGTCCGTGTGTCGCAGTCACCATTCGGTGTGTTTCAAGGTCAGCCTGGAAGCTATAGATTGACCGGTGTCTGTGTTCAACCGGATTGTTGGTCAAATGACACTCCATGGCCGTCTGAAGTGGATCATTTTTGCTGCCGTGCTGTCGACCGGCATCGCGACGGCCTCTGATACCCGCTATACGACGCCAGAGTTGCTGGGTGAGGCTCTGTTTTCAGACACGAACCTGTCGCGCAACCGCACTCAGGCCTGCGCAACCTGCCATGCGCCTGCTTCCGGCTTCGCCGATCCACGCGACAACGGCCACGATCACCCGGTTTCGCACGCGGTGTCGCTCGGCGACGACGGCCAGTCGATCGGCGACCGGAACGCGCCAACGGCGTCCTACGCGAAATTCAGTCCGCGTTTTCACCGCAACGCGGAAGGCGTCTACGTCGGCGGCCAATTCTGGGATGGACGCGCCGCCGATCTGGAAGAACAGGCGGCGGGGCCGCCGCTCAGCGCAGCTGAAATGGGAATGCCGAGCAAACAAGCGGTGGTCGACCGCCTGCTTGAGAACCCGGATTATGTGGACGCGTTTAAGCGGTTGTTCGGCGATACGGTGTTTGATGACCCTGACGCCGCCTACGCAGCCATGACCAAAAGCATCGCCGCCTTCGAGCGCAGCGAGGTTTTTGCACCCTTCGATTCACGCTACGACCGGTACCTGCGCGGCGAGGTAAAGTTCACTGACCAGGAGGAACTGGGTCGAACACTGTTCTTCTCGGACCAATTCGCCAACTGCAACCAATGCCACCAATTGCAGCCGCTTCCGGGTGCCGCGAACGAGACCTTCACAAACTACCAGTTCCACAACATCGGTACGCCGATCAACAAGCTGGTGCGTCGTGCCAATGGCAGTCCGGACAGGTTCGCGGATCTCGGCCTGCTGGCCAACAGCGCGGTCGACGAGGCATCTGAAGCCGGCAAATTCAAGGTGCCGACGCTGCGCAATGTCGCGGTCACCGGACCCTATATGCACAATGGCGTGATTTCCGAGCTCCGCACTGCGGTGCTGTTTTACAATCGCTACAATTCCAAGGATCCGGCCGCGCAGATCAATCCCGAAACCGGTCAGGCGTGGGGCGAAACCGAGTTCGAGAAAACGCTATCTTTGGAGGAGCTGGAACACGGGCCGGCGCTGGACGACAAGCGCATCGATGCCCTTGTGGCGTTTCTGAAGACACTGACCGACGCGCGCTACGAACATCTGCTTCAAGATCCGTAACAGGTTCCAAAAAACAAAAGGGGCGCTGCCCGAAGGCAGCGCCCCTGCATCCGTTCACAGCCAGACTTGAAATTAGCGCTTGGAGAACTGGAAGGAGCGGCGGGCCTTGGCCTTGCCGTACTTTTTGCGTTCGACCACGCGGCTGTCACGGGTCAGGAAACCGCCTTTCTTGAGTACCGTACGCAAACCCGGCTCGTAAAGCGTCAAGGCCTTCGAAATCCCATGGCGCACAGCGCCGGCCTGACCGGAAAGTCCGCCGCCCGCGACAGTCGCGACGATGTCGAACTGACCGTCGCGTTGGGCCGCAATGATCGGCTGCTGAAGGATCATCTGTAGCACCGGACGGGCGAAGTACTCGGAAAAGTCCTTCTTGTTGACTGTGATGCGGCCGGTTCCGGGTTTTACCCAGACGCGGGCAACGGCGTCTTTGCGCTTGCCTGTCGCGTAGGCCCGACCCTGCTCATCCAGCTTCTGGACATAGACCGGTGCCTGGACCTCCGCTGCCTCCGTTGCGGCGCCGAGTTCTTCAAGTGAGTTGAGTTCAGCCATGATCAGGCGATCCTTTTGTTCTTGGCGTTCAGCGCAGCGATGTCGATGGTCTCGGGCTGCTGGGCTTGATGCGGATGCTCTGCACCGGCATAGACCCGCAGGTTCTTCATCTGACGGCGGCCCAGTGGGCCGCGTGGGATCATGCGCTCAACCGCTTTATGGACGACCCGTTCGGGGAAGCGCCCTTCGAAAATCTGTCGCGCCGTGCGCTCTTTGATGCCACCGGGATAGCCGGTGTGCCAGTGGTACTTCTTGTCGGTATACTTTTTGCCGGTGAAAACGGCCTTGTCGGCGTTGATGACGATCACGTTGTCGCCATCGTCGACATGCGGAGTATAGGTCGGCTTGTGTTTGCCACGCAGCCGCATGGCGATCAGGGATGCAAGACGACCGACGACGAGACCTTCGGCATCGATCAGCAC
Organism: Hoeflea sp.; assembly: GCA_965249925.1. Lineage (GTDB taxonomy): Bacteria > Pseudomonadota > Alphaproteobacteria > Rhizobiales > Rhizobiaceae > Hoeflea_A. Next base: position 6,683,692 of record OZ252260.1, on the reverse strand, counting down.
CCACTTCTTCTCCACCTCAGCGGGCTTCTGTGAGAAAGTTTTCATTACGATCACTCGCTTGTATCGGGCCTTCGGATCGAAGGCTTTTCTTGTTGCTTGCGGTCAGTATGCGACCGACCAAAAGAGATCGGCCCCCGGAAGGGGACCGTCATCGCGCCGTCTTATAGTCCAAACATCGGAATGTCGCAACCTCAAAACACGCGTCAGACATAAATTTAGTGACGCAAAATCAGTAGGTTACATTTAAGGTATTATAATACCACATCTGACGAGGGCGATTGACGTCGTGGCGGAATGGAATAGGTTCCCGTTGCATGGGCCACCACCAGATCGCTCCTGCGTGCGACCAGTTCGGCATCGAAGACCATCAGCGAACGTCCGAGCTTCAATATGCGACACACCGCATCGATTTGACCTGCTTCCGGTTTGCGCATGAAGTTGATGTTCAGATTGGTGGTCACGCTGAGCGCTTCGGGACCGGTGTGGGAGAGCACGCAAGTGTACCCACCGATATCGGCAAGTGTGAACAGGGAAGGGCCGGACACTGTGCCGCCGGGACGCAGGTGACGGTGCGATGCATCGAGGCGTACGACGCACCCGCCTGGTGTGATTTCGATGACTCGATAGTCCGCAAAATCCTCATTCAGTTGTGGATAGACACTGCCCAGGAAGGCGTTGACCTCATCGGTCGTCATGACAGGCTTCAGGGATACACTCATTTCTGATCCAGTATGCTGTGTTGTCGGCGGTCAGCCGCTGCCCCGTACCGAATTGATCGGTCGGTTCGCGGTCCAGTCGAAAGTGCCGAGATCGCGCTCCCGGACAGCCTGCTTCCATCCCATCTGCTCGGCGCGGGCCTTGAAATTCAAACCCTCTGGCGAATGCCGCGTTATGCCGTCGAACAGGGTGGCGAACATCTGGGTTTGGTTCAATCCCATGGCCTCGATTGCCTGGTTGACCACCAGCTTCTGCATGGTCAGCTGGTTGATCGGGACGCCGGCAATGCGTTCCGCCAGATTGTCGACGTAAGCGTCCAAGTCGGCTTCAGGAACCGATTTGAGCACAAGGCCCATCTCCTCGGCCTCGCGACCATCGATGGTGTCTCCGGTGAACAACATGCGCTTGGCCTTCTCCGGACCAAGCCGGTAGACCCACATGGCGGTTGTCGGGCATCCCCAGACGCGGGTGGGCATATAGCCAATGCGGGCGTTGTCAGCCATGACGATCATGTCCGCGCACAGCGCGATGTCCGAGCCGCCGGCGACCGCGAATCCATGCACCTTGGCGATGACAGGAATGCGGGCCCGCCACAGAGCCATGAAGGCTTGGGTATTGCGCATCATGAAGGCATAGTCCTGCATCGGATCCCAGGGCATATTCTGGGTCAGCTCATGGCCGGCGCCTTCGGTCGCTTCAGCGTAGTAGGTCAGGTCGTAGCCGGCACAGAAACCTTTCCCGGCACCGCCAAGCACGATCACGTGCAATCCATCGTCTTGGCACGCCCGTTCGACGGCTGCCGCGAGCTCATTAGGCAACGCATCATCGATGGCGTTCATGACCTCGGGCCGGTTCAGCGTGATACGCGCGATGCGACCATCCGTCTCGTAAAGCACTCGCGTCATGTAAATCCTCCTGACCGTCGATGCCGCGTCAACAGATCTAACGTTAACGTAAGCGTAAACGTAAGAGAATGGGCAATGCTTGCCAAGCGCCTGTAGCGCGATATACCAGTGCTAACGCACGGTCGGCCCCCTCGGCCGGCGGCCGGTTAGGAGGAAAAGTCATGTCGGAAGCTTTGGTGGTCAGCCAACAGGACGACAACGCACTTGTCGTACGGCAAATCGCTGACGGTGTCCTGCGTCTGACACTCAACAACCCGCCCGCAAACGCCCTGTCGATTGCCGTGCTTCAGCGTTTGAGCGAGGAACTGCAGATTGCGGACGAAGACGACGCGGTGCGGGTAGTTGTGATCGCCGCGACAGGCAAGGTATTCAGTGCCGGCCATGATCTGAAGGAAATGACCAGCCACCGCAGTGACAGCGATCAGGGTCGCGCATTTTTTGAAAAGACCATGCGTCTTTGCTCGCATGTCATGATGGCCATAACCCACTTGCCGAAACCGGTGATCGCCGAGGTCGACGGCCTGGCGACGGCGGCCGGCTGCCAATTGGTCGCCACCTGTGATTTGGCCATTTGCACGGACACGTCGACCTTCTGCACACCCGGGGTCAATATCGGGCTTTTCTGCTCGACCCCGATGGTCGCGGTTTCGCGCGCTGCCCATCGCAAACAGGCGATGGAGATGCTGCTGACCGGTGAGCCGGTCGATGCCTCCACGGCCAAGGAATTCGGTATCGTCAACAGGATCGTGCCAAAGGAGTACCTGCGCACAGTCACCGACAAATACGCCAACGTGATCGCCTCGAAGTCGCCCTTGACCCTGAAAATCGGCAAGGAGGCGTTTTATCAGCAGTTGGAGCGGCCACTCGGCGAGGCTTACGAATACACCGCGTGGGTGATGACCGAAAATATGATGGCGCGGGATGCCGAGGAAGGCATCAATGCGTTTTTGGAAAAGCGCGACCCAAAGTGGACGGGCCGGTAGGCTTTTGAACTTAGCGGTTGCCGTTGTTGGTCCTGCGCTCGCAACGGCGGACCCGGCAATTGCTTGAGTCCCTGGTGGGAACGGTGGCCGGCCGGGCAATTTCGCCGTCCGGGCAAAACCGCGAGTTGCTGGCGTACATGTCATAGAGGGTAAGCTGGGAATTACGTGGTGAGGGATAGCGCAGGATCACCACATCTTCGCTTTGAATGATCGCCTGGATCCGGTCGCAGGTCAGTCGCGGCGTCGCGTAGCGACTAATCGCATGAGCAGGAAGGCTCGCAACCAGCAAAACCAAGACCAAAACGAAACGCATCATCATCCCCGGTACCCCCATTGTGTTTTTATTGCCGACTTGTGAGACGGCCGTCTATAAGGTGACCATAGTGGCGAAAGCCAGCAACACAAGAACTGTTGAAACGTCGACACCCGCGGCTCACGAATTCGGCATCGCTGGAACGCACACGGATGACGACGCCGGCTCTCGCCGGAGCATGTATTTCAGGACAGCCAATGCAGCACGACAAATACCCGGACGCCTACATTCTCGGCATTCTGAACTCGGTGAAGACGATCGCAATGGTCGGCGCATCACCCAAGGAGGTGCGCCCGAGCTACCTTGCCATGAAGTACCTGATGGGCAAGGGATATAGCGTGATTCCGATCAACCCGGGCCATGCCGGGAGGCGTTTGTTGGGACAAACGGTATACGCAAGGCTTGCCGACGTCCCCGGTCACATCGACATGATTGACATTTTTCGCGGCCCCACTTTCGTTCCGGCGATCGTCGACGAAGTACTGGCGCTTGACGATCGTCCGGACGTTCTTTGGATGCAGCTGACGGTGCGTCATGACGAGGCGGCACGCCGTGCGGAGGCGGCGGGTATCAAGGTCGTGATGGATCGCTGTCCGAAGATCGAATATGGTCGCCTGTCCGGCGAAATCGGCTGGAACGGCGTTAACAGTCGGGTGATTTCGTCACGCAAGCCGAAACGATCTGGCGGCTTCCAATCGCTCGGCATCCGAACGTCAGCTATTTGAAGAGGGATGGCGGTGCCCGGTGTCGCGGCGCCGCTTCCTTTGCTGCTCGGTTTCCGTTACCGATGACCGACTTTTTTTGCCAATCCTATCGAAGGGGGACTTGATGGCTAACAACGAACCGGGTTTTAGCACGCTTGCCGTCCATGCCGGCGCCCAGCCGGATCCGACCACGGGGGCGCGGGCGACACCCATCTATCAAACGACGAGTTTTGTGTTCGAGGATGCCGATCACGCCGCATCCCTGTTTGGATTGCAAGCGTTCGGCAACATTTATACGCGGATCATGAACCCGACACAGGCGGTGCTTGAAGAACGGATCGCAGCATTGGAAGGCGGTACCGCGGCGTTGGCGACGGCATCCGGACACGGTGCGCAGCTTCTGGTTTTCCATTCGATCATGCGGTCCGGTGACAACTTCGTCTCCGCCAATAAGTTGTATGGCGGGTCCATCAATCAGTTCGGCCAGGCCTTTAAGAACTTCGATTGGCAGGTGCGTTGGGTTGACCCCGCCGATCCGGATCAGATTGAAAGCCAGATCGACGACCGCACCCGGGCTGTTTTCACCGAAAGCCTCGCCAATCCGGGAGGCACATTCGTTGATATTGCGGCGATCGCCGACGTTGCCCACCGACATGGCATACCGCTGATCGTCGACAACACCATGGCGTCTCCCTATCTCGTTCGGCCGATCGAACATGGTGCCGACGTCGTCGTGCATTCCCTAACGAAGTTTATCGGCGGGCACGGCAATTCCATGGGTGGTATGATTGTCGACGGCGGCACATTCGATTGGTCGCATTCGGGCAACTATCCGATGCTATCCGAACCGCGTCCCGAATATGGCGGTATGGTACTGCACGAAACGTTCGGCAATTTTGGCTTCGCCATTGCCTGCCGTGTGCTGGGTCTGCGCGATTTCGGCCCGGCGATTTCCCCGTTCAACGCGTTTCAAATCCTAACCGGGTGCGAAACGCTGCCGCTGCGCATGCAGCGCCATTGCGACAACGCGCTGGAAGTGGCGCGGTGGCTCAAGGGCCACGATAAGGTGGCGTGGGTTTCCTACTCGGGGCTCGAAGATGACGAAAACCATGCCATGATGCTCAAGTATTCGCCGAAAGGCGCTGGCGCTGTCTTCACATTCGGACTGAAGGGTGGCTATGCAGCGGGCATCAAGTTGGTGGAAGCGCTGGAGATATTTTCTCACCTCGCCAACATCGGTGACACGCGGTCGTTGGTGATCCATCCGGCTTCGACAACGCACCGGCAACTGTCGTCAGAACAGCAAGTAGCTGCAGGTGTCGGTCCCGACGTCGTGCGTCTGTCGGTCGGCATCGAAGACATCGCCGATATCATCGGCGACCTGCAACAAGCGCTGGACAAGGTGTAAGCCTCTGGAAAGGGCGGGCATCGCCGATGTCCGCCTTCGTTGAGTGCGGACCGACCGTTTGCCCCGAGTCACCGACGGATCACCGGCTGATCGAGGGCTTGCGCACCAACGGTTAGCCCCGGCTCCAGGTCAGTTCCAGCTGCTCCAGGCCATGGAAATGGTAGGCGTCCCGGTAGTGGGGGCGGGTCTTGAAGCGCAGCCCCGGAAGCCGCTCGAAAAGGATCGGCAGGGACGTTTGCAGCTCAAGGCGGGCCAATGGCGCGCCGATGCAGAAGTGGATCCCGGCACCGAACGTCACGTTGGCCTGATCCATACGCTGCGGATCGAACATGTCGGCGTTGCGGAACTGCCCCGGATCGCGGTTCGCGGCGCCGAGCATGAGACCGATCTCCTCGCCCTTTTTGAGGTGGATGCCGTCACCCAGATCGACGTCTTCCAGCGCATACCGGGTAAACATGTGGAGCGGTGCATCGAACCGCAAAGCTTCCTCAACGGTCGCATCGACTCTGGCCTGATCCGCGAACAGTTCGAGTGCCGGCAGGTCGAGTTCCAAGAGTGTTTTCACAGTATTGCCGGTCTGATGAACCGTTGCCTCATGACCGGCATTAAGCAACAGGACGCTCGTGGATATCAGTTCGCCATCGGTCAGCCGTTCGCCGTCGCGTTCGGTGACGATCATGTGACTGAGCAGATCGTCCCGAGGTGCGGCGCGCCGCTCGGCGATGATCTCTCGAAGACAGGCGGCAAAGTCCCGCGCCGCTTCGTTCGCATCCTGCTCTGTCGCCTCAGTTTTATGGAACATATACATGCGGACCATTCGGTGAGACCAGTCCAGAAGGCTGTTGTTCAGTTCCTGCGGTACGCCAATCATGCGGGCGATCACGGCGACCGGTATCGGTTCCGCGAACTGGCGGATCAGTTCGACTTCGCCATCTGGTTCGAAGGAATCGATCATGCGGTGGGTCAATGCTTCGATGTCCGGCCGCAATCGTTCGACCTGGCGCGAAACAAAGGCCTTGTTGACCAGCGTGCGCAGCCGGGTATGAGCCGGTGGTTCCAGCTCGAGGAGCGAGTGGGCTTCGACATCGTCGAAGTCTTTCAGATGGGGTTTCGGATCCGGCAGCCCCAGTTCCTTGCGGCTCGCAACATGCAGGATCTGGCGACCGAAGCGACGGTCGCGCAGCAGCCGGTTGACATCGGCGAACCCGAGAAAGCACCACATGCCGAATTGGCGCCAGTAGAAAACCGGCATATCGGCGCGGATTTCTTCGTATACCGGGTAAGGATTATCGAAGAAGGTCGGATCGCGCGGATCCAGATCAACCGTCCTCTTGTGCTTGTCTTTTTTCATTTCGGGCCTATGTTCTGGCGACCGTTCGCCGACCGGCGTGTCCCCGCCCGGCCGACGCGACCGTCAGACAGGCAACGTCGCGGTGACATGTGTATGTCTTGAACGTCAACGCCATTGCATCCTATGTAAGCAGCAAAAGTCCGTATTCGTCACTCCGATTCGTCCGCTTTCGGAGCCAGCATCAGAAGGCCCAATATGTCCAGTTCCGTTGATACCGCCTTGTCGCTCGTCCCCATGGTCGTGGAGCAGACCAACCGTGGGGAGCGCGCTTTTGATATCTTTTCGCGGTTGCTGAAGGAGCGGATCATTTTCATTACCGGGCCGGTTGAGGATGGCCTGGCAACCTTGGTTTGCGCGCAGCTGTTGTATCTCGAGGCGGACAATCCCAAAAAAGAGATAGCAATGTATATCAACTCGCCGGGTGGCATCGTGACCTCCGGCATGGCGATCTACGATACGATGCAGTTCATCAAGCCCGCGGTTTCGACGCTGTGCATCGGCCAGGCGGCGTCCATGGGTTCCTTGCTGCTGTGCGCGGGGCACAAGGACATGCGATTTGCGACTCCGAACTCGCGCATCATGGTACACCAGCCGTCCGGCGGCTTTCAGGGGCAGGCTTCCGACATCGAGCGGCACGCCCAGGATATCATCAAGATGAAGCGTCGTTTGAACGAAGTTTACGAAACCCACACGGGCCAGGACTACGAGACGATCGAACGGACGCTGGATCGGGATCACTTCATGACCGCTGACGAGGCCAAGGATTTCGGTATTGTCGACAAGGTCATTTCGTCACGTTTGGCCATGGAGGAAGAGGCAAGAGACTAATCCGATTGACGGCCGATCTTGTGCGGCAAAACGGCAACATATCGGCGCATTCGGCCGGGGTTCGGCCAAATCCAGGCTTTAATTTTGGGTGTTAAGGTTATTTTGAACGACCCACGCATAGCTTTGAATGATGCGCTCGGTATAGTGAAATGGGGTTGTGTTGTGTCGTTGCCGTCATAAAGTGTGCAGAATGGCGGATCAGTTATATCCGCCTAACTAATTGGCGTAGAGATTTGTAGGCCTGGGTGGGGTACGGGCCGCTGGAAGGAAACAAATATGAGCAAGGTCAGCGGTGGAAGCGGCGGCGACTCGAAAAATACGCTCTACTGTTCGTTTTGCGGCAAGAGCCAGCACGAGGTGCGTAAGCTGATCGCAGGACCGACTGTATTCATCTGTGATGAATGCGTCGAGTTGTGCATGGACATCATCCGCGAGGAAAACAAATCCTCGATGGTGAAGTCTCGGGACGGCGTACCGACTCCGCAAGAGATCATCGACACGCTGGATGAGTACGTTATCGGTCAGGACCATGCGAAACGTGTGCTGTCGGTGGCGGTGCACAACCACTACAAGCGGCTTGCACATGCGAGCAAAAGCAACGACATCGAGCTATCCAAATCCAACATCATGCTGGTTGGACCGACCGGTTGCGGCAAGACATATCTCGCCCAGACTCTGGCCCGGATCATCGATGTGCCGTTCACGATGGCGGATGCGACGACACTCACCGAAGCCGGTTATGTCGGTGAAGACGTCGAGAACATCATCCTAAAATTGCTCCAGGCGGCCGACTACAACGTCGAGCGTGCCCAACGCGGCATTGTGTACATCGACGAGGTCGACAAGATCTCGCGGAAATCGGACAACCCGTCAATCACCCGCGATGTTTCGGGTGAGGGCGTGCAGCAGGCCCTGCTGAAGATCATGGAAGGCACCGTCGCCTCCGTGCCACCGCAAGGCGGTCGCAAGCACCCACAGCAGGAGTTTTTGCAGGTCGATACCACCAATATCCTGTTTATCTGCGGCGGCGCGTTTGCCGGTCTCGACAAGATCATATCGGCGCGCGGCGAAGGCACATCGATCGGGTTTTCGGCGACCGTCAAGGATCTGGATGAACGCCGTGTCGGCGAAATTCTGCGCGGGCTGGAGCCCGAGGACATGGTGAAATTCGGATTGATCCCCGAATTCATAGGCCGTTTGCCGGTCATCGCCACGCTGGAAGATCTCGACGAGGATGCGCTGATTTCCATCCTGTCGGAGCCAAAAAACGCTTTGGTGAAGCAGTATCAGCGCCTGTTCGAGATGGAGGATGTCGAACTGACGTTCCACGAGGATGCGTTGCGCGGCATCGCCAGGAAAGCGATCGCCCGCAAGACAGGCGCACGTGGCCTGCGTTCCATCATGGAAAAAATCCTGCTCGACACCATGTTCGAACTTCCGTCGCTTGAAGGCGTGCAGGAAGTGGTAATTTCGGAGGAGGTCGTGTCCGGTTCGGCGCGACCCCTGTACATCTATTCCGAACGCGAGGACGAGAAGGGCAACGCGACCGCCTGAGAGTAGCGTTGCAGGCGCTCAGCGTCTGGTCCAAGTCGGGATCGGTCCATATGTCCGTCGACCACGCCGGACTATACGAAATTCTATGTTTCAGTCAGCGAGTGGGAGGCGTAGATTCCCAGTCGATTCTGCGTCTAGCGATTCGTGGCACGCGTTGAGTTGCAAGGTGCTCCAGGCCGCAAACGGCGCTTGCCGCGACCTTGAAACCGTTCGGCAAATACTCCACTTAGGGGGCAACTAAATCGGAGACCCTGCCATCTCGATTGCGACGTTAATCGGACCGGCGGTCGAAAGGAAACAAGATGAATGAAGTGACTTCGCAGTGGGAGAATTCGGAGACCTTCCCGGTCTTGCCGCTGCGCGACATTGTGGTTTTTCCCCATATGATTGTCCCGCTGTTCGTTGGCCGGGAAAAGTCCATACGCGCGCTCGAAGAAGTGATGGGTGCCGACAAGCAGATTCTGCTTGCAACCCAAATCAATGCGGGGGACGACGACCCCGACACCAGCGATATCTACGAAGTGGGTACCGTGGCCAACGTATTGCAGCTTCTGAAGCTGCCCGATGGCACGGTGAAGGTTCTTGTCGAAGGCAAGGGAAGGGCGCGCATTACCTGGTTTGCCCCCAACCCGGACTATTTCGAGGCCAAGGCCGAACTGTTGCCGGAGCCGGAAGAAGATCCGGTGGAAATCGAGGCGCTCTCGCGTTCCGTTGTTTCGGAGTTTGAAAACTACGTCAAGCTCAACAAGAAGATATCTCCGGAAGTGGTTGGCGCGGCGAGTCAAATCGACGACTACTCGAAGCTGGCCGACACCGTGGCATCGCATTTGTCCATTAAAATTCCTGAGAAACAGGAGATGCTCGGCACCGTTAGCGTCAAGGAACGGCTGGAGCGCGCGCTCGGGTTCATGGAAGGCGAGATCTCGGTCCTGCAAGTCGAGAAGCGCATTCGTTCGCGCGTCAAACGGCAGATGGAGAAGACGCAGCGCGAGTATTACCTCAACGAACAGATGAAGGCGATCCAGAAGGAGCTCGGTGACGGCGAAGAAGGCCGTGACGAGATGGGCGAACTCGAAGAGCGCATCACCAAAACCAAGCTGTCGAAGGAAGCGCGCGAAAAGGCCGAGGCGGAACTGAAGAAGCTGCGGCAGATGAGTCCGATGTCGGCCGAGGCCACTGTTGTGCGCAACTACCTTGATTGGCTGCTCGGCATTCCGTGGGGCAAGAAGTCGCGCATCAAAGTCGACATCAACAAGGCGGATGCCATCCTCGAGGCCGACCACTACGGCCTGGAAAAGGTCAAGGAGCGGATTCTCGAATATCTGGCGGTGCAGAGCCGTTCAAATAAGATCAAGGGACCGATCCTTTGCCTGGTTGGACCACCCGGCGTCGGCAAGACCTCGCTCGCAAAGTCCATCGCGCGGGCGACCGGCCGGGAATACGTACGCATGGCCCTTGGTGGAGTGCGCGACGAGGCCGAAATCCGTGGCCATCGGCGCACCTATATCGGCTCGATGCCCGGAAAGGTCATCCAGTCAATGAAAAAAGCCAAGAAGGCCAATCCGCTCTTCCTGTTCGACGAGATCGACAAGATGGGCATGGATTTCCGCGGCGACCCCTCCTCGGCGCTGCTGGAGGTGCTTGATCCGGAACAGAACTCGACCTTTATGGACCACTATCTGGAGGTCGAATACGACCTGTCGAAGGTCATGTTCATCACGACGGCAAATACGCTCAACATCCCGCCGGCCCTGATGGACCGGATGGAAATCATTCGGATCGCCGGGTACACGGAAGACGAGAAGCTGGAGATTGCCAAGCGCCATCTGCTGCCGAAGGCAATCCGCAACCATGCTCTTCAGGCCGATGAGTTTTCCGTCACCGACGGGGCGCTGCGCCAGGTCATCCGGCGTTACACGCGCGAGGCGGGTGTCCGCAACTTCGAGCGGGAGCTGATGTCGCTGAGCCGCAAGGTCGTCACGCGCATCCTGAAGGACGGTGTCAAATCGGTCGACGTCACGGAAGACAATCTGAACGACTTCCTTGGCGTTCCGCGCTTCCGCTATGGCGAGGCCGAGCACGACGATCAGGTGGGTGTGGTGACCGGGCTTGCCTGGACGGAAGTTGGCGGCGAACTGTTGACCATCGAAGGCGTTATGATGCCGGGTAAGGGCAAGATGACGGTGACCGGCAACCTGCGTGATGTGATGAAAGAGTCGATTTCGGCGGCGGCCTCCTATGTCCGATCGCGGGCGGTCGATTTCGGTATCGAGCCGCCGATGTTCGACAAGCGTGACATCCACGTGCACGTTCCGGAAGGTGCTACTCCGAAGGACGGACCATCGGCCGGCGTGGCCATGGCGACGTCAATCGTGTCGATCATGACAGCCATTCCGGTTCGCAAGGATGTGGCGATGACGGGCGAGATTACCCTGCGCGGCCGGGTATTGCCGATTGGTGGACTGAAGGAAAAGCTGCTGGCTGCTTTGCGTGGCGGGATCAAAACGGTCCTGATTCCGGAGGAGAACGCCAAAGACCTGGCCGAAATTCCGGATAATGTGAAGAACGAATTGGATATCATTCCTGTTTCGCAGATGAGCGAAGTGCTGGAACACGCCATGACCAGCCAACCGACGTCGATCGAGTGGGATGAGACCGAAGCGGCGTTGCCCGCCGACAATGGAAGCGAGGAAGCAGGCGCTTCGGTTGCACATTGATCCTCGATAACTTCCAATAGTTGGAACAAAAAGAAGCGGGCTGATGCCCGCTTCTTGCATTTGAAGCGGCCAAACCGCGAAAAAACGCCGGAAAACAGGGGTTTTTCGGGGTTGCATTATTGTGATTCCGCTTTTGAGTCGTAAGATCAGCGACGGCTTTGAATTGAGTCGTTCACTTCACATTGAGAGGGTTGGAAAATGAACAAGAACGAACTGGTTGCCGCCGTGGCGGAGAAAGCTGGCCTCAGCAAGGCCGATGCCGGCTCCGCGGTAGAAGCTGTGTTCGACACCATCACGTCCGAGCTGAAAAACGGCGGTGATGTTCGTCTGGTGGGCTTCGGAAATTACTCCGTTTCGCACCGCGCAGCTTCCAAAGGCCGCAACCCCAGTACGGGCGCAGAAGTCGATATCCCCGCCCGCAACGTTCCGAAGTTTTCGGCCGGTAAAGGCCTGAAAGATGCTGTTAACAGCTAATTAGCCCATCTGAATTCAGATGCGGCCCGAGAATGAAAGAGCCCGGTGGTGACACCGGGCTTTGTTTTGCGGACAACACCGGCGCTTGGATGAGGTGGCAAGTCGGCCACACCATTGCTGATTGTTTCTTGAACCTAGCGTGCACGATTGCCTCGGCCGGGTGTTTGTTCTAAAGGCTTGCGCCTCCGCACATTGCAACCGGTGTTGGAACCATGAGCGCGTCGCACGATACGATCAGTGAGAGCGCCGGGCATGGCTTGACCTGGCTCGGGCACGCGCGCGCGACCATGGCATTGGGTTTGCCGCTGATTGGTGCGCAACTGGCTCAGATCATGATCAATGTCACCGACACGGTCATGATCGGGTGGCTTGGCGCGTTCGAACTTGCTGCCGGGGTTCTGGGCACCCAGACGTTCTTTCTGACATTCATCTTCGGAGGTGGTTTTGCCCTGGCGGTGCTGCCGATCGCGGCACAGGCCCACGGCCGAGAGGATGTGCGCGGAGTTCGTCGGTCGGTCCGGATGGGCATTTGGGTCATCCTTATCTACAGCGTGCTGATCATGCTGCCACTCTGGTACACGGAGCGAATACTGCTGGTCCTGGGGCAGGAGCCTGACACTGCGGCCCTCGCCGGCGACTATGTCCGGGTGGCGCAATGGTCGATGTTCCCAGCGCTGATGATTATGATTTTCAGATCCTATCTGAGCGCCCTTGAACGCGCTCAGATTATCCTATGGGCGACCCTGTTCGGCACCGTGGCCAACGCGATCCTCAACTACATGTTCATTTTCGGCAATTTCGGCGCGCCGCGGATGGAGGTGATCGGTGCGGCTGTCGCGTCCCTGGGGACCAACCTGATCACCTTTCTGGCGCTGTTGCTTTATGCGGTGCGCAAGCCGGCACTGCAGCGCTATGAACTGCTGGTCCGGTTCTGGCGCGCTGACTGGCAGGCATTCTTCGACGTCTTGAGGCTCGGTTGGCCGATCGGAGCGATGGTCCTGGCCGAGGTCGGTCTGTTTGCAGGCGCTGCGATCCTCATCGGCTGGATCGGTACGATCGAATTGGCAGCGCACGGCATTGCGCTTCAACTGGCAGCGATCGCCTTCATGCTTCCGCTCGGGCTGTCGAGCGCCGCCACGATCCGCATCGGCAACGCCTACGGACGTCGGGACTGGATCGGGCTCGATCGCGCCGGCATCGTTGCCATCCTGCTGTCGATCGGCGTGACGCTGATGACGGCCCTGGCGTTCCTGACCATACCACAGACCCTCATCAACCTGTTTCTCGACAAACAGAATCCCGACGCCGGGCGGGTGTTGGCAACCGCGGTGCCGCTGCTGTTCGTCGCCGCTGTGTTTCAACTCTTCGACGGACTGCAGGTGATCGGCGCCGGTCTTCTTCGCGGTCTGAGCGATACGAAGATCCCCATGGTCATCGCCATCTTCAGCTATTGGTGCATCGGCATGACCTCCGCCTACGTGCTCGGCATTCGACTGGAATACGGTGTCGTCGGCGTCTGGTGGGGATTGGCGCTGGGTCTGCTGTTTGCAGCGATCCTGATGAACTGGCGCTATCTGCGCCGCGAGCGACTGGGTCTGGTCGCCGGCCGCTCCTGACACCTTCTGAAAGGTTTCGGCCTTTCCCGCATCAAGCGGAACCGCCTTCCTGGTCGTTTTTTTCCGTCGAACCGTCATTTCTGACAGTTTTCTCGCGCGCCCGTTGGAGAACAATGCGAGGCGCCGGACAACGTGCACTCTTTTTTCCGCCCGGTCCGGCCGCCAGAAACAAGAGTTTTCCAATGGTGTCACTGGTACCCGAGGCCAGCTCGCGCGATACATACGATCCGTATCGGGTCACATTCGTGGGGCCGGAAGACGGCGCTGTGGCGCGAACGGTGTTTCGCATGTTCGAGCGCCTATTTGGCGCAAACCACTTTGCCGACCTGAACCGAAGGGCGCACCTCGAACGACAACCTGGCGAATCGATATGGTCTACGTACGTCCGTATGAGCAAGCTGCGATTTGCAGTCCGCGGTCTCGATAGTAAAGCGGTGCCCACGCGCGGTCCGGTTGTGTTCGTCGCCAACCATCCGACGGGCGGTCCGGACGCCGTTGTTGTTGGTCACCTGATCGATTCCCGGATCCGTCGCGATGCGCTGGTCTTGATCGGGCATCACTACTTCGTCCCCGGGCTCAATGACTCGGCAATCCCGTTGTGTTTGGCCTCGCCGTTCGGAAACAGTCGGCCAGATGCACCCCGACGATGCGTGGCGGCGTTCGAAAGAGCGAGAGAGCATCTCCGGACGGGAGGCGCGGTCGCCGTGTTTCCATGCGGAGCAAACTCGTTCATGCACGAGAGCGGGATGCTTTGTGACGGCCAGTGGAAGAAATCGATCTTCCAACTGGCCCTGGACGTGCGTGCCTCCATCGTTCCCGTCTTCATAGGTGCTCGCATGTCGCGTCTTCGACGTCTTTGCATGTCGGTCAGCATGCTGCTCTATCATGCGGCCGCTGCCTATGAAGTACGGCATATCAGAGGACGGGAAGTCGAGGTTGCGTTCGGCAAAGCCGTCTCGCCACGGGAGTTGCCGGAATTCGATGACGCACGCCATCTTGCTCACCACATGAGGCATGAAACGTACCGACTGGGTGGGCAGGCGGATATTGCAGTATTGCCCGATGCTGCACCGTAGCGGCACCGCTGCAGAGACTAACGAATATCGATTGAGCCATTTCCTGGAAAATGGCGCGAGTGACGGGGCTCGAACCCGCGACCTCCGGCGTGACAGGCCGGCACTCTAACCAACTGAGCTACACCCGCGTTCGGTTTCGCTCGACAGCGAAACGTGAGCGGTGATCTAAGCCGTTCCCCATTTGCTGTCAAGCACTGACCAGGCGCTTTTGCTACATTCATGCGACAAAAAATCTGGGCCGAGCCGAAGGGCACTCGCGTGCGGTATTCTTTCGAATATTTGCGGTGATTTTTCCTTGCACTTCGGTTGCGAAGCGCCTAAACGGTGCCAATATTTTGCGGGCGGGCGGTTAGCTCAGCTGGTAGAGCGCCTCGTTTACACCGAGGATGTCGGGAGTTCGAGTCTCTCACCGCCCACCATTATAAAAAAGTTCAATGCCAGTCCAATTGTCGCATCGACTTCGGTTCCTGACCATGGCTTTCCGTCGCCATAACACTAGATTCTCATGCGATCGTCGGTCGTCGAAACCCCTGATTGCGGCCTGAAACGTCTTGTGCACAGTGTGCTTCGACCCGATCAGTGAAGCGCTGATCCGCCCTGCAAACAATCCGGCAATAATGCGGCGGCACAGACCCAATTGCGTTGACTGACCGCACTGATTGTGTAAACCGACCTTGGAATAATTCGCGACTGCAGCATAAGCGGTGCGACAAGGGATTGATATGACCGAACTGCTCAGCTCCTATCTTCCGATTGTCATTTTCATCGGAATTTGCCTGGTGATCGGATTGGCCCTCTTGATCGCCCCGTTTGCCGTTGCTTACAAGGCCCCGGACTCCGAGAAGCTCTCGGCCTATGAGTGCGGCTTCAACGCGTTTGATGATGCGCGCATGAAGTTCGACATTCGCTTCTATCTCGTCGCGATTCTGTTCATCATATTCGATCTCGAAGTGGCCTTCCTGTTTCCATGGGCAGCATCCTTCGGTGAACTCGGATGGTTCGGTTTCTGGTCGATGATGGTGTTTCTCGGCATCCTGACCGTCGGCTTTATCTACGAGTGGAAAAAGGGAGCGCTGGAATGGGAGTAGGTGACAACGCACCGACGCTGGTCGCACCCCAGCCGCGTGGTATCGTCGATCCATCGACCGGCAAACCGGTCGGGTCAAACGACCCGTATTTCGGTGACATCAACAACGAACTGGCCGATAAGGGGTTTTTGGTCACGTCAACCGACGAACTGATCAACTGGTCACGAACCGGTTCGTTGATGTGGATGACCTTTGGGCTCGCCTGTTGCGCCGTTGAAATGATGCAGATGTCGATGCCGCGCTACGACGCGGAACGGTTTGGGTTTGCCCCGCGCGCGTCGCCACGCCAATCGGATGTCATGATCGTTGCCGGAACACTGACAAACAAGATGGCACCGGCACTGCGCAAGGTCTACGACCAGATGCCCGAGCCACGCTATGTGATCTCCATGGGATCCTGTGCCAATGGTGGCGGCTACTACCACTATTCCTATTCTGTCGTGCGCGGCTGCGACCGCGTCGTACCTGTCGATATCTATGTCCCGGGTTGTCCGCCGACAGCCGAGGCACTGCTTTATGGCGTGCTCCTGCTGCAGAAGAAAATCCGTCGAACCGGCACGATCGAGCGCTAGGAAAGGCCAGTCATGGATGAACGGGCACGCATGACCGAAGCCTTGGGCGAACTGGCCGCCTATATCAATGAGCGGTATGTCGGCGGAGTCATTTCTCTGGACATCAAGTTCGGTGAACTGACGATGTTGTGTAACGCGCAAGACATTGTCGGCGTGTTGACCTTCCTGCGCGACGACGCGCAATGCCAATTCATCAACATCACCGACATCTGCGGCGTCGATTGGCCGTCGCGCGCCCGGCGCTTTGACGTTGTCTACCATCTGCTATCGCCACGGCAGAACCTTCGCATCCGCGTCAAGATCGAAGTGGGCGAAGGCGAGGCAGTGCCGTCCTCAACATCGGTATATCCGGGCGCTGATTGGTTTGAGCGGGAAGCCTATGATCTTTATGGCATTTTGTTTACCGGTCACCCCGACCTGCGGCGCATTCTGACCGACTACGGTTTTGACGGTCATCCGCTGCGCAAGGATTTTCCGACTACGGGTTTTGTCGAGGTGCGCTACGACGAGGAGGTCAAGCGCGTCGTCTACGAACCGGTGCAGTTGAAACAGGAATTCCGCAATTTCGATTTTCTGTCGCCCTGGGAAAGTGCGGAATACGTTCTACCCGGCGACGAAAAGGCAGGCGAAAGCAACACATAGGTTCACGAGATGGCCGGTCAGGCAACAGACAACGGACAACAGCGGCGGTACGGGAAGTGCCTGTGCGGTGCCGTACAGTTCTCGGCGGTTCCGACATCGGCCGAAACCGCAGTGTGCCATTGCGATATGTGCCGGCGCTGGGCCGCCGGACCCTTTTTTGCCGTCGGGTGCGGGGACAGTGTGGCTTTCGATGCCGCGGACGATCTTGCAGTTTTCCGGTCGTCGGAATGGGCGGAGCGCGGCTTCTGCCGGAAATGCGGTACTTCGTTGTTCTGGAGGCTTCACGGTGCTGGCGACTACCACGTCTCGCTCCCGGCTTTCGATGATATCGATGATGTTGTTTTCACCACGGAGATCTTCATCGATCAGAAACCGGGCTACTTCGATTTCGCCAACGACACGCGGAAGATGACCGGGGCGGAGGTGTTTGCCCTTTTTGCCGGCGAGCAGGACCAGTGAGATGACGGAACACAACGTTCGCAATTTCAACATCAACTTCGGACCGCAACACCCGGCCGCGCACGGTGTCCTGCGCCTCGTCCTGGAACTTGATGGAGAGATCGTCGAGCGGGTCGACCCGCATATCGGTTTACTGCATCGCGGAACAGAAAAACTCATTGAAACAAAGACGTACCTGCAAGCGGTACCCTATTTCGACCGCCTCGATTACGTCGCACCGATGAACCAGGAGCACGCTTTCGCTCTGGCGGTCGAGCGCTTGCTCGACATTGAAATCCCGATTCGCGGACAACTGGTCCGGGTGCTTTACTCCGAAATCGGCCGGATCCTGTCGCACCTCCTGAATGTCACCACTCAGGCCTTGGACGTCGGCGCACTCACGCCACCCCTGTGGGGGTTTGAAGAGCGCGAAAAGCTGATGGTTTTTTACGAGCGCGCCTGCGGTGCACGCATGCACGCCGCCTACTTCCGGCCCGGCGGCGTCCATCAAGACCTGCCGCCGGAACTGGTCGAGGATATCGGCAACTGGTGTGATCCGTTCCTCAAGGTCTGCGACGATATCGAAGGTCTGCTCACCGAAAACCGGATTTTCAAGCAGCGTAACGTGGATATCGGCGTTGTCGAACTGGACGATTGCTGGGCCTGGGGTTTTTCCGGCGTCATGGTTCGCGGTTCCGGCGCACGTTGGGACTTGCGCCGTGCCCAGCCCTACGAATGTTACAACGACCTCGAGTTCGAGATTCCGATCGGCAAGAACGGCGATTGCTACGACCGTTACGTGATACGCATGGAAGAAATGCGCCAGTCGGTTCACATCATGAAGCAGTGCATCGAGCGCTTGATGTCAGACGCGCGAACCGGGCCGGTGCATTCCACCGACGGCAAGATCGTGCCACCGAGGCGCGGTGAGATGAAGCGTTCCATGGAAGCGCTCATCCATCACTTCAAGCTTTACACGGAAGGTTACCACGTGCCGGAGGGGGAGGTGTATGCCGCCGTTGAGGCGCCGAAGGGCGAATTCGGCGTTTATCTTGTGTCGGACGGCACCAACAAGCCCTATCGCTGCAAAATCAAGGCGCCTGGCTACGCCCACCTTCAGGCCATGGATTTCATATGCAGGAAGCACATGCTGGCGGACGTTTCGGCCGTCCTTGGGTCCCTGGACATCGTTTTCGGGGAGGTAGACCGATGAGATATGGCTCATTCGTCACGGCAGCGGCTGTTGCCGGGTTCACTCTGACCGGCGCTTCGGTTGCCAACGCGCAATCGTCGGGCGGCAACAACGTACAGATGACCACGCTGTTGCAGGATGGTTTTGAGATCAAGGCGGCTGCTCCCAATGGCAATCAATACGTTTTGTTTCTGCAGAAGGATACCCGGGCTTACGCCTGCATATTCGTGACCGTCACCAACGCCCAGTGCCAAGAGATCAGAAGGGGGGGCCAGTAGGCATGTCCGTCCGCCGTCTCGCCGAAGATGACATACAGCCCGGGACGTTCAAGTTCTCGCGAGAGAATACTGCCTGGGCCAAGGCGACCATCAAGAAGTATCCCAAGGGACGCCAGCAGTCGGCGGTGATACCGCTGCTGATGCGTGCACAGGAGCAGGACGGATGGGTCACCAAGGCGGCGATCGAGTCGGTCGCGGACATGCTGGACATGCCCTATATTCGTGCTTTGGAAGTGGCAACTTTCTATACACAGTTCCAACTGAAGCCGGTCGGGACGCGCGCCCACGTTCAGGTGTGCGGCACAACCCCGTGCATGCTGCGCGGTTCAGAGGATCTGATCCGGGTGTGCAAGGAAAGGATTCATGAGTCGCCGTTGGAAACCAACGAGGCAGGAACGCTGTCCTGGGAGGAGGTCGAATGCCAGGGCGCGTGCGTCAACGCGCCGATGGTGATGATCTTCAAAGATGCCTACGAGGATCTCACGGCGGAACAGTTGGCCGACATCATCGACAAGTTCGAAGCCGGGGAAGGTCACACGGTGACACCCGGTCCGCAGAACGGCCGTCACCTGTCGACACCCATCGGTGGCCTGACGACGCTGACCGACGACATCGCACTGCTGTCCGCAGTGTCCGCACCTGTGCAAGCCGTGCCTGCGGCGCCGAAACCGGCTCCCGGCAAACCGGCGAAGAAGAAATCCAGCGCACAGCCCAAAGATCGTGTCGCATCGGAGGAAAACCGCCCGACGGCGATGGAGAAACCGGAGGCGGTCGACGATCTGAAGCTTATTTCCGGTGTCGGTCCCAAGATCGAAAGCCTGCTCAACTCGATCGGTATCTACAAGTGGGAGCAGATCTCCCGGTGGACCGAAAAGGAGCGTGAATGGGTGGATGGATTTCTGAAGTTCAAGGGCCGTATTGACCGCGACGACTGGGTCGGCCAGGCCGAGGCGCTGGTCAAGGGCGGTGTCGACGAATACGTCCGTGTGTTCGGCAAGAAACCGCGGTAAAGGATTGGCGCACATGCTGCAGGACAAGGACCGCATCTTCACCAACATCTACGGCCTGAAGGACAAGAGCCTCAAAGGGGCCATGGCCTGCGGCCATTGGGATAACACCAAGGCCATTGTCGACAAGGGCCGCGACTGGATCATCGAGGAGATGAAAAAGTCGGGCTTGAGGGGCCGCGGTGGCGCCGGGTTCCCGACGGGACTGAAATGGTCTTTCATGCCGAAGCAATCCGACGGCCGCCCCCACTATCTCGTGGTGAACGCCGACGAATCGGAGCCCGGCACCTGCAAGGACCGGGACATCATGCGCAACGATCCGCATACGTTGATCGAAGGCTGTGTGGTGGCTGGTTTCGCCATGGGCGCCCATACCGCCTATATCTATATCCGTGGCGAGTACCAGCGCGAACGCGAAGTTCTCCAGGCGGCCATTGATGAGTGCTACGAAGCCGGCCTCCTGGGCAAGGACAACAAATGCGGCTGGGATTATGACGTCTTCCTTCACCATGGCGCCGGCGCCTACATCTGCGGTGAGGAAACCGCGCTGCTGGAAAGCCTCGAGGGCAAAAAGGGCCAACCGCGGCTGAAGCCGCCGTTTCCCGCCAATGTCGGTCTCTATGGCTGCCCGACAACCGTCAACAACGTCGAGTCGATCGCGGTGGCGCCGACGATCCTGCGCCGTGGCGGTGCCTGGTTCGCCAGCTTCGGTCGTCAGAACAACCACGGCACCAAGCTGTTTTGCGTATCCGGTCATGTCGAACAGCCGGCGACGTTCGAGGAAGCGATGTCGGTGCCGTTTCGCGAACTGATCGAGCGCCATTGCGGCGGTGTTCGCGGCGGCTGGGACAATCTCCTCGCGGTCATTCCGGGCGGGTCGTCGGTGCCCCTGGTCCCGGCCGAGCAGATTATGGACTGTCCTATGGATTTCGACGCTTTGCGCGATCTGAAATCGGGACTGGGGACGGCTGCGGTCATCGTCATGGACAAGTCCACCGATATCATCAAGGCCATCGCCCGGCTGTCTTACTTCTACAAGCACGAAAGCTGCGGACAGTGCACGCCGTGCCGTGAGGGCACCGGGTGGATGTGGCGGGTCATGGAACGCATGGCGCGCGGCAATGCGCACAAGAAAGAGATCGATATGCTCTTCGACGTGACAAAGCAGGTCGAGGGACACACCATCTGCGCGCTCGGCGATGCCGCTGCCTGGCCGATTCAGGGGCTGATCCGGCACTTCCGGCCGGAGATCGAGAAGCGGATCGACGCCTATACGCGCGGTGCCGGTACCGAGCCGGCTCTGGCGGCGGCGGAGTAGCCGGGATGGCGGAAACAATCAGCGCACGGTCGCGAAAGTGGAAGGGCAATGGCTAAATTAAAAGTCGACGGAAAAGAAGTTGAGGTGCCGGACCACTACACCCTGCTGCAGGCGTGCGAAGAGGCCGGCTCGCAAATCCCCCGCTTCTGCTTTCATGAGCGGCTGTCGATCGCCGGCAATTGCCGCATGTGCCTGATCGAGGTGAAGGGCGGCCCGCCCAAGCCGGCCGCGTCGTGCGCCATGGGCGTACGGGACCTGCGTCCCGGCCCGAATGGTGAGCTGCCGGAAGTCTTTACCAACACGCCGATGGTCAAGAAGGCCCGCGAAGGCGTGATGGAGTTTCTGCTGATCAACCATCCGCTCGACTGCCCGATTTGCGACCAGGGCGGGGAATGTGACCTTCAGGACCAGGCGATGGCCTTCGGCATGGACGCGTCTCGGTTCCATGAGAACAAGCGTGCCGTCGAAGACAAATATATCGGGCCGCTGGTCAAAACGATCATGAACCGGTGCATCCACTGCACCCGTTGCGTCCGCTTCACCACCGAGGTTGCCGGTATCTCCGAACTCGGCCTGATCGGCCGCGGCGAGGACGCCGAGATCACCACGTATCTCGAACACGCCATGACGTCGGAGCTGCAGGGCAATGTCATCGATCTGTGCCCGGTCGGCGCATTGACCTCGAAGCCCTATGCGTTTCAGGCGCGTCCCTGGGAACTCAACAAGACCGAAACCATCGACGTGATGGATGCTTGCGGCTCCGCCATCCGGGTCGATACCCGCGGCCGAGAGGTTATGCGCATCATGCCGCGCGTCAACGAGGCGATCAACGAGGAGTGGATCTCCGACAAAACCCGTTTCGTCTGGGACGGTCTCAAAACGCAGCGGCTGGACCGCCCCTTCGTGCGTCGCGACGGCAAGCTGCAGGCGGCGACGTGGGCGGAGGCCTTCGGTGCGATCAAGTCGGCCGTGGAGGGGGCGAAGGCCGAGCGCATCGGCGCCATTGCCGGCGATCTGGCAAGCGTCGAGGAAATGTTTGCGCTCAAACGGCTGATGGAAGCGCTCGGCTCCCCCAACATCGATTGCCGCCAGGATGGCATGGTCATCGATCCGGCGGCCGGCCGGGCCAGCTATCTTTTCAACCCGACGATCGAGGGCATCGAGGAAGCCGACGCCATGCTGATCGTCGGCGCCAATCCGCGCTATGAGGCTTCCATCCTCAACGCCCGTATCCGCAAACGTTGGCGCATGGGCGGGTTTCCCATCGGCGTCGTCGGTGAACCGCTCGATCTTCGGTATGAATATGAGCATCTCGGCGCCGGACCGGAGACGCTTGCCGAGCTGGGCGCGGGCAAGCATAAGTTCGCGGCCAAGCTGAAACGTGCCGAGCGTCCGATTATCCTCGTCGGCCCGGGCGCTTTGGCGCGACCCGACGGCGCCGCTGTGCTTGCGGCCGCGGCCAAACTGGCGGTCGAATTCGGCGCCGCCGGTCCGGACTGGACCGGGTTCGGCGTGCTGCATAACGCCGCGAGCCGTGTCGGAGGGCTCGATCTTGGATTTGTTCCGGGCGAGGGCGGAAAATCGGCCGCACAGATGCTGGCCGATACGGACGTGCTGTTTCTGTTGGGCGCCGATGAACTCGACATGACCCAGCGCAAGGCGGGCTTCACGATCTATATCGGCAGTCACGGCGATGTCGGTGCGCACCACGCCGATGTGATCCTTCCGGGAGCGACCTATACCGAGAAGCACGGTATTTACGTCAATACCGAAGGCCGCGTGCAGCTAGGGCAACGTGCGGCGTTCGCGCCCGGTCAGGCGAAAGAAGATTGGGCGATCCTGCGGGCGCTCTCCGATGTGCTGGGCAAGACACTGCCATTCGATTCGCTGGCGCAACTGCGGGCGACGCTCTATGAAGCGCATCCGCATTTTTCGGACGTCGATGCGATCGCCGTCGGCGAGGCAGGCGTTGTCGAAGCGCTGGCACAAAGCGGCGGAGATTTTGACAAGACACCATTCGTCTCGTCTGTATCGGATTTCTATCTGACCAATCCGATCGCCCGCGCCTCAGCGGTGATGGCGGAATGTTCGGCGCTGGCGCGTGATGCGGACCGGATTGCGGCCGAGTAAGGGAAGGACAAACCGATAATGGACAGCTTTGTCTCAACCTACGTCTGGCCGACTGCGATCATTATCGGGCAATCGGTGCTGCTGCTTGTGGTCCTGCTGATCTTCATTGCCTATGTCCTTTATGCCGATCGCAAGATCTGGGCAGCGGTCCAGATGCGGCGTGGACCAAATGTCGTCGGTCCGTGGGGCCTGTTTCAGTCGTTTGCCGATCTGCTGAAATTCGTCTTTAAGGAGCCGATCATCCCGGCAGGCGCCAATAAGGGCGTATTTCTGCTGGCACCCCTGGTCTCGGTCACTCTCGCACTCGCCGCCTGGGCGGTCATCCCGGTCTCGGAAGGCTGGGCCATCGCCTCGATCAACGTCGGCATTCTCTATGTGTTCGCCATCTCGTCGCTGGAAGTCTATGGCGTGATCATGGGCGGCTGGGCATCGAACTCGAAATATGCGTTTCTTGGTGCCCTTCGGTCGGCCGCGCAGATGGTCTCGTATGAGGTTTCCATCGGATTTGTCATTATCACGGTGTTGCTGGCCGTCGGATCGCTGAATCTGACGGATATCGTGCTGTCGCAGCAGGATGGCATCGGCACGATGCTGGGGCTTCCGAGTTCGCTGCTCGACTGGCACTGGCTGGCGCTGTTTCCGATGTTCGTCGTGTTTTTCATATCGGCCCTGGCCGAGACCAACCGGCCGCCCTTCGACCTGCCGGAAGCCGAGTCGGAACTCGTTGCCGGCTTCATGGTGGAGTACGGGTCGACGCCGTACATGATGTTCATGTTGGGCGAGTACGCGGCGATCGTGCTGATGTGCGCCCTGACGACGATCCTGTTTCTGGGCGGCTGGTTGCCGCCCGTCGACATCTGGCTGCTGAACTGGATACCCGGCATCTTCTGGTTCGTCCTCAAGGTCTGCCTGGTCTTCTTCATGTTCTCCATGGTCAAGGCTTTCGTGCCACGTTACCGCTACGACCAACTCATGCGGCTCGGCTGGAAGGTGTTCCTGCCGTTGTCGTTGGCCATGGTGGCAATCGTGGCTTTCGTTCTCAAACTGACCGGCTGGTCGGCGTAGGAAAGGAGCAAACATCCATGTCCCTCGCTCAAGCTGCCAAATCTGTATTTCTGAAGGAGTTCGTCGAGGCGTTCGTGCTGTCGATGCGCTATTTCTTTGCGCCGAAATCGACGGTGAACTATCCGTTCGAAAAAGGCCCTGTCAGCCCGCGCTTCCGCGGCGAGCACGCGCTTCGCCGTTACCCGAACGGTGAGGAGCGCTGCATCGCGTGCAAGCTGTGTGAAGCAATTTGCCCGGCCCAGGCGATCACCATCGAAGCGGGGCCGCGCCGCAATGACGGGACGCGGCGCACCGTGCGCTACGACATCGACATGGTCAAATGCATCTATTGCGGCTTCTGCCAGGAGGCTTGTCCGGTCGATGCGATCGTCGAGGGTCCGAACTTCGAATTTGCCGCCGAATCGCGCGAAGAACTGTATTTCGACAAGGACAAACTGCTCGACAACGGTGACCGGTGGGAGCGCGAAATCGCGCAGAACATCGCCATGGACGCACCGTATCGGTAGGCGCGCCCGGCAATATCAATGGATCAGGCCGGTTGGCCGGCCTGATCTGCACGAGAGTAACAGGCCGGGTGGGGATCCGGCCACAAACGGGGGCTACGCGCAGCGCTGCCTTCGGGGGAAGAAAAGGCACCTGCCATGGGTCTAGAGGCTCTGTTTTTCTATCTGTTCTCGGCGATTGCGGTGGCCTCGGCGCTGATGGTGATCGCCTCGCGCAATCCGGTGCACTCGGTGCTCTTCCTCATACTCACTTTCTTCAACGGGGCGGCGCTGTTCCTGTTGACGGGGGCCGAGTTCCTGGCGCTCATTTTGATCGTGGTCTATGTCGGCGCGGTGGCCGTGCTCTTCCTGTTCGTGGTGATGATGCTCGACATCGACTTCACCGAACTACGCGCTGGTGTCATGGAATACGCACCGGTCGGCGCGCTGGTCGGGATCGTACTGGCCGCAGAACTGATCATCGTTCTGGCCGGCAATGCCTTCCGGGTTGAAAACACAGGCACAGCGAGCCAGCCCATTCCGGACCTGAATGAGGTGTCGAACATCCACGCCCTGGGCAATGTTCTTTACACCGACTACGTGTTCTTTTTTCAGGTCGCCGGCATGATCCTGCTCGTGGCAATGATCGGCGCCATCGTGCTGACGCTGCGCCACAAGGAGAATGTCAAACGTCAGGACATCGCGCAGCAGGTCGCCCGCACGCGGGAAACGGCGATCGAGGTGGTCGACGTCAAGCCGGGCCAGGGCATCTAGACTAGGATCAGGAAATCGCAATGGAAATCGGTCTCTCCCACTATCTGACGGTCGGCGCGATCCTGTTCACAATCGGCGTGTTCGGGATCTTTCTGAACCGCAAGAACGTCATCATCATCCTGATGTCCATCGAGTTAATCCTGCTGTCCGTAAATCTGAATTTCGTGGCGTTTTCCGAGCATCTCGGCGACCTTATGGGGCAGGTATTCGCCCTTTTCGTGCTGACCGTGGCGGCCGCCGAAGCGGCGATCGGCCTAGCCATCCTGGTGGTCTTCTATCGAAACCGCGGCTCCATCGCCGTCGAAGATGTCAATATGATGAAGGGCTGAGCGGACCATGTATCACGCCATCGTTTTCCTGCCGCTCATCGGCGCGATCGTCGCCGGGCTGTTCGGCCGCTCGATCGGGTCGAAAGCCGCCGAGTATCTGACGTGCGGTTTTATGGTCATCGCGGCATTGCTGTCGTGGATTGCTTTCTTCCAGGTGGCGCTCGGCGATGGCGAAACACTGCAGATTCAGGTGCTTCAGTGGATGGAGTCGGGATCGCTGTCGGTCGATTGGGCGTTTCGTATCGACACGCTGACCGCAGTGATGCTGGTGGTGGTCAACACCGTTTCGTGCCTGGTGCATATCTACTCGATCGGATACATGCACCACGATCCGCACCGGCCGCGCTTCTTCTCCTATCTGTCACTGTTTACTTTCGCCATGCTGATGCTGGTCACGTCGGACAACCTGGCGCAGATGTTCTTCGGCTGGGAAGGCGTCGGGCTGGCGTCCTATCTGCTCATCGGCTTCTGGTACAAAAAACCCTCGGCCAACAACGCGGCGATGAAAGCGTTCATCGTCAACCGGGTCGGCGACTTCGGATTTGCCCTCGGCATCTTTGGCGTCTTTTTCCTGTTCGGCTCGATTTCGCTGGATACGATCTTCGCCGGAACGGCTGATTTCATGCCGGGCGAGGCGTCGGCCGACAGCGGCGTCGTGATCGACCTGTTCGGCATGCAGCTGGATCGCAGCGCCGCCCTGACGGCAACCTGTCTGCTTCTCTTCATGGGAGCGATGGGCAAATCGGCGCAGTTCCTGCTCCACACCTGGCTGCCCGATGCGATGGAGGGCCCGACTCCGGTTTCCGCCCTGATCCACGCGGCAACCATGGTCACGGCCGGCGTGTTCTTGGTGGCCCGCATGTCACCCATTTTCGAATTGTCGGTCGATGCGCTCACCGTCGTAACCCTGATCGGTGCGATCACAGCCTTTTTTGCGGCGACCATCGGCCTGGTGCAGAACGACATCAAGCGGGTGATCGCCTATTCGACCTGCTCGCAGCTTGGCTACATGTTCGTCGCTCTCGGCGTCGGCGCTTATGGCGCGGGCATTTTCCACCTGTTTACCCACGCCTTCTTCAAGGCGCTGCTGTTCCTGGGTGCCGGTTCGGTCATCCACGCGGTTTCCGACGAGCAGGACATGCGACGCATGGGCGGTCTGAGAACCCATATTCCCGTGACGTACTGGATGATGATCATCGGAACGCTGGCTCTGACCGGCTTCGGCATCCCATTCTTGGGTATCGGGACGGCAGGGTTCATCTCCAAGGACATTATCATTGAATCATCCTTCGTCGGCCATAACCCGGCCGCGCTATTTGCTTTCTGGATGCTCGTCATTGCCGCCATCCTCACCAGCTTCTATTCATGGCGATTGATTTTCATGACCTTCCACGGCAAGCCGCGGGCTTCGTCGGATGTGATGCATCATGTTCATGAATCACCCTGGGTGATGCTCGGACCGCTCGTCGTGCTGGCTCTTGGTGCGCTTTTCGCCGGCATGATCTTCGTCGGTGATTTCTTCGGCTACTACTACGAGGAGTTCTGGAAGGGTGCGCTGTTCACATTGCCGGACAACCAGGTGCTGGAGGAATTCCACCACGTGCCCGCATGGGTCAAGCTGAGCCCGTTCCTGGCGATGGTCATCGGCTTTGGTGTCGCCTGGTATTTCTACATCCGCTCACCGGAGACGCCGAAACAACTGGCGGCGCGGCACCACGGCCTGTACCAATTCTTGCTCAACAAATGGTACTTCGACGAACTCTATGATGTGCTGTTCGTCCGTACGGCAAAATGGCTTGGCCGGTTCCTTTGGAAGTCGGGTGATGGCTGGTTTATCGACGGATTCGGACCGGATGGCGTCTCGGCTCGCGTGATCAAGATCACCAATCGGGTCGTGCGCATCCAGACCGGTTATCTCTACCACTATGCCTTTGCGATGTTGATCGGCGTTGCGGCGCTCGTCACCTGGATGATGCTCGGGGGAGCCGCGTAATGACCGACTGGCCGATCCTTTCCACGGTCACCTTTGTGCCGCTCGTCGGTGCGCTTTTCATCCTGCTCATCCGTGGAGATGGCGAGATCGAACGGCGCAACATCCGCAACGTGGCGCTGATCACCACCGTCTTCAACTTCCTGCTATCGCTTGGCATCTGGTATGCGTTCGACAACAGCGACTTCGGCTTCCAGATGGTGGAGAAGACCGAGTGGCTGGGTGGTGGCATTTCCTACCATATGGGCGTTGACGGCATTTCCATGCTGTTCGTCATCCTCACCACATTCCTGATGCCGCTGTGCATTCTGGCCAGCTGGGAGTCGGTGCAGAAACGCGTCAAGGACTACATGATCGCGTTCCTGATCCTCGAGACATTGATGATCGGCGTCTTCTGTGCGCTCGATATCGTGCTGTTCTACGTGTTCTTCGAGGCCGGGCTGATCCCGATGTTTATCATCATCGGCGTGTGGGGCGGTGGACGCCGGGTTTATGCCAGCTTCAAGTTCTTCCTCTACACCCTGCTCGGCTCGGTGCTGATGCTGCTGGCGATTATGGCGATGTACTGGAACGCCGGCACAACATCGATTCCGGAACTGCTGGCACACGACTTCCCGCCCGATATGCAGATATGGCTGTGGCTGGCCTTCCTGGCCTCGTTCGCAGTCAAGCTGCCGATGTGGCCCGTCCATACCTGGTTGCCGGACGCGCATGTCGAGGCGCCAACCGCCGGGTCGGTAATCCTGGCAGGAATCCTCCTGAAGCTTGGCGGTTACGGGTTTTTGCGGTTCTCCCTGCCGATGTTCCCTCTGGCCTCGGCCGAGCTGGCGCCGCTCATCTATACGCTGTCCGTGATCGCCATCGTCTACACCTCGCTGGTGGCGATGATGCAGGAGGACATCAAGAAGCTCATCGCCTATTCATCGGTCGCCCATATGGGCTTCGTGACGATGGGCATCTTCGCCGCCAACGCACAGGGCATTCAGGGTGCGATCTTCCAGATGCTGTCGCATGGCATCGTGTCGGCCGCCCTGTTCCTGTGCGTCGGTGTGGTTTACGACCGATTGCACACCCGCGATATCGCCGCCTATGGCGGCCTGGTCAACAACATGCCGAAATATGCGGTGGCCTTCATGGTGTTCACCATGGCCAATGTCGGGCTGCCGGGGACTTCCGGATTCGTCGGCGAATTCCTGACACTGATGGGTGTTTTCCAGGTCAATACATGGGTCGCGTTGTTCGCGACGACCGGCGTGGTATTCTCGGCTTGCTACGCCCTGTGGCTCTACCGCCGGGTGATCTTCGGCGCGTTGGAGAAGGAGAGCCTCAAATCGATGCTCGACCTGTCGACCCGCGAGAAGGTCATCCTTTATCCGCTGATTGCTTTGACCATTTTCTTCGGCTTCTACCCGATGCCGGTCTTCGATGTCACCGCGGCCTCGGTCGATGCGCTGATCAATAACTATAACGCTTCGCTGGAGGCCGCCCGCGGCCTTGCGATGGCGCACTGACGTACCGGGATGGGATGGCCGCCACATGACTGCTGAACTCCTCTTAACAAGCCTCCAGCTCTCGGCGCCCGAGGTCTTCCTGGCCGTCGGCTCTATGGTGCTGCTGATGATCGGAGTCTTCGCCGGCAACAAGTCGTCGTCTTTGGTGACGGGTCTTGCCGTTGCGTTGCTCATCGCTGCCGGGGTGATCCTGCTGGTGTTCAGCGGGGAGGGTGCGGCCTTTGGCGGCGCTTTCCTGGAAGACTCCTTTGCCAAATACATGAAGGTGCTCACGTTGATCGGCTCGATCACTGCACTGGTCATGGCTGTAGGGCATGCCCAGGAAGAACAGATCGACCGGTTCGAGTTTCCGGTACTGATCGTTCTGGCGACACTCGGCATGATGCTGATGATCTCCGCCAACGATCTGATCGCGCTGTATCTCGGTCTCGAGCTTCAGTCCCTGTCGCTCTATGTGGTGGCGGCGATCAATCGCGACAGTACGCGCTCGACCGAAGCTGGCCTGAAGTATTTTGTGCTCGGCGCCCTGTCGTCCGGAATGCTGCTGTACGGCGCTTCGCTGGTTTACGGCTTCACCGGACATGTCGGATTCCAGGAGATCGCCGATGCGCTTGCCGGTGGTGAAAGATCGCTTGGTGTTGTGTTCGGGCTGGTCTTCGTGCTTGCCGGTATCGCCTTCAAGATCTCCGCCGTGCCCTTCCACATGTGGACGCCGGACGTCTACGAGGGAGCGCCGACTCCGGTGACGGCTTTCTTCGCCGCGGCGCCGAAAGTTGCGGCAATGGCCATGCTGGTCCGCATCGTCGTGGAAGCGTTCGAGCCGATCACGCCCGATTGGCAGCAGGTTATTGTCTTCATCTCGATAGCATCGATGGTGCTCGGCGCATTCGCGGCGATCGGGCAGCGTAACATCAAGCGCCTGATGGCCTATTCGTCGATCAGCCACATGGGCTATGCGTTGGTCGGACTGGCGGCTGGCTCCATGGTTGGCGTGCGAGGGGTCGCCATCTATATGCTGGTCTATATGATCACGACACTCGGCACCTTCGCCTGTATCCTTGCCATGCGGCGTCGCGAAGAAGGCAATGTCGAACAGATCGACGACCTTGCAGGGCTTTCGACGACCAATCCCGCGATGGCGACGGTGTTGACGATTTTCATGTTCTCACTGGCCGGCATTCCGTTCCTGGCGGGTTTCTTCGCCAAGTATTTTGTTTTCCTGGCGGCCATCGAGTCCGGACTGGTGGCGTTGGCCGTGATCGGTGTGCTTGCCTCGGTTGTCGGCGCCTACTACTACCTGCGGATCGTCAAGATCATGTGGTTCGATGAACCGAGCGGCGAATTCATGCCGGTGGCCGGCGAATTGCGGGCCGTCATGGGCATCTCCGGTGCCTTCGTGCTCGCCTATGTGCTGGTCGGTGGGCCTGTTGGCAGGGCAGCCGAAGCGGCTGCCAAGACCTTCTTCTAGGCCGGGTACTGGTTTGATCTCCACCGATGATTTCCGGCACGTTGCGCTTGACGACGTCCAGTCGACAAATCTGGAATGTCTGGCGAAAGCACGCGAAGGGGATCCCGGAAACCTGTGGATCACCGCGAACCGGCAATTGAGCGGCCGTGCCCGGCGAGGCCGGCATTGGGTATCGGAACCGGGCAATCTATACGCCTCGCTGCTGTTGATCGATCCGGCACCGGTCGCTGCGCTGGCCAGCCTGCCACTAGTCGTGGCCCTTGCTGTACACGCGGCGATACGCAGCGTGCTGCCGCCGGGATCAAGGCAACCCAGTATCAAATGGCCCAACGATGTCCTTATCGATGGTGCAAAGGTGTCCGGGATTCTTCTGGAAGGCGAGGCCCTGGACGATGGCCGGCAGGCGGTTGTCATCGGCTGTGGGATCAACATCGTGCACGCGCCGCGCAATGGGCTTTACCAGGCGACGACGTTGCGGGACGCAGGATCTTCGGTATCGCCCCAGGATCTGTTTGCCCGCCTCTGCCAGGCCATGGCCGAGTGGTTGCAGCGTTGGAACCGGGGACAGGATGTCCTTGCCGTCCGCGATGCTTGGCTGGCCGTGGCCTCCGGGATCGGCAAGCATATCACGGTAAACCTGCCGGATCGCACGATTACCGGCCTGTTCAAGGATATCGATCTGGCCGGCTGCCTTGTTGTCGCCGATGATGACGGGCACATCCAGACGATCGCCGCCGGCGATGTCTTTTTCGACTGACGGATCAGCGGCCACGCAATGATTGGCATATCATGAATAAACCTGAAGAGCTTGTTTTCGTGCCCCTTGGCGGTGTCGGTGAGATCGGCATGAATATGGCGCTGTACGGCTTTGGACCGAGGGGCGGGCGCCAATGGATCATGGTCGATTGTGGCGTGACGTTTCCGGACGCGGATCTGCCGGGCGTCGAACTGATATTGCCGGATATCCGCTTCATCGAAGACGAGCAGATCGATCTGAAAGGGATCGTGATCACCCACGCACACGAAGACCACTATGGTGCGCTCGCGGATCTATGGCCCTTTTTCAAGGTACCGGTCTACGTCACTCCTTTCACCGCCGGATTGCTGGAGGCCAAGCGTGCCTACGAAGGCAATATCGAAGGAATTCCCGTCACTATCTTCCGCGCCGGTGACACGTTCGAACTGGGTCCATTCCGGATCGAGACTATTCCCGTCAACCACTCGATACCGGAGCCGGTTTCGCTGCTGATCGAAACACCCGCAGGGCGTATCATTCACACCGGCGATTGGAAGATCGACGAGGCGCCGTCCTTGGGGCCGCTAACCGATGAACAACGCTTCCGAGACATCGGCGACGAAGGTGTCCTGGCGCTGATTTGCGATTCGACCAATGCAATTCGCGACGGGGTTTCGCCGTCTGAGAAGGAGGTCAGCGCCAGTCTGGCCAAAATCATCGAAGCGGCTGAAGGCAGGGTGGCGGTTACGACCTTTTCCTCCAATGTCGGCCGCATTCGATCGGTTGCCGAGGCGGCCCGCGATGCCGGGCGCCAGGTTTTGTTGATGGGCAGCTCGATCCGGCGCGTGGTCCAGGTAGCGAGTGATCTCGGCTACCTGGACGGCTTGCCGCCTTTCCTGGACGAGGATGAGTTCGCCAATACGCCGCGTCGCAACATCGTGATCATTCTGACCGGCAGCCAGGGTGAATCCAGGGCCGCGCTGGCCAAGCTGTCGCGCGACGAAATGCGCAATGTGGCGCTTGGCGCAGGTGATACGGTCGTGTTTTCGTCGCGAACCATTCCCGGCAACGAGAAGGCAATACTCGATATCAAGAACGGTCTGATCGACCAGGGCGTGCACATCATCACCGACGATGAGGCGCTGGTTCATGTGTCCGGTCACCCGCGCCGTAACGAGTTGCGTCGCATGTATGAATGGGTGCGGCCGCGAACGCTCATTCCGGTGCATGGTGAAGCGGCGCACCTGACAGCCCACGCGGAACTCGCGAAACAGTCCGGAATCGAAGATGTGCCACGGGTTCGCAATGGCGACTTGGTGCGATTGGCACCGGGTCTTTCGGAGATCCTCGATACAGTGCCGCATGGCCGCCTTTTTCGCGATGGAGATCTCATTGGCGAATATGACGATCTGGGTATCGGGCAGCGGCGAAAACTGTCTTTTGTCGGGCATATCGCCGTAAACGTGTTGCTCGACAAGCGCCACGAACTCACGCGTGATCCAATGATCGCGGCGCACGGTATACCGGTGGAGGACGATAACGGCGATCCAATCGTCGGGCGGCTGGCAGAAGCAGCGGCCAATGCGGTCATCAGCATCCCGCGGGCGCGCCGTAAGGATCTTGATACCGTGCACGAAGCGGTCCGTCGAGCGGTTCGCTCGGCTGCACGCGATGTCTGGGGAAAGAAACCGGTCATGACGGTATTTGTCAGCCGGGTCTGAATAGCCGGACGATTTGCAATAGGGGCACAGGATGATTGGCAGACTCAACCACGTGGCAATCGCAGTTCCCGATCTGGCGGCGGCGACCGCCCGTTACAGGGACGCGCTGGGCGCCAGGGTCTCGGAACAACAACCGTTACCCGAACACGGTGTTACGGTGGTGTTTGTCGAACTCGACAACACAAAAATCGAACTGCTTGAGCCGCTCGGAGCGAAGTCTCCAATTGCCGCCTTCCTGGAAAAGAACCCGGCTGGTGGCATGCATCATCTCTGTTACGAAGTGGACGATATCGCCGCCGCCCGTGATCGGCTTGTCGCAGGCGGTTCGCGGGTGCTCGGGGACGGCGAACCGAAGATCGGCGCGCATGGCAAGCCGGTGCTGTTTCTGCATCCGAAGGACTTCTGCGGCACGCTCGTTGAACTTGAACAGATATAACCCGGACTTTCCATGAGCCCGCTAACCGCTTTCGCAATCTATTTCATTATTTGGTGGATCACCCTGTTTGCCGTATTGCCGATCGGTGTGCGCACGCAGCATGACGAGAACGACGTGACCCTGGGTACCGCCGAAAGCGCGCCCCTGAAGCTCAACATGCGGCGGAAGTTGCTGCTTACGACCCTCGTGTCGGCCGTCATTTTCGGACTTTATGTCTTGCTGACCGTGGTGTTCGGGTTTTCGGTTGACTCGATCCCCCGGTTCGTTCCGGACATGTCCGCCGGATAGCGCTTCTCGAAGTAAATCCGGTCAAATCCGTCCTCACTCCGGCGGTCCGTTTCGACGAATCCCAACGCCTCATACAAGCCGACATTCTCCCGCATATGCACATTGGTGTAGAGCCGGACAGCGGTCAGACCGGCCAAGCGCGTCTGTTCTTCGACGAATGCAATCAGGACACGGCCATGTCCTTGTCCATGCCGGGCCGGATCGACGGCAACGTTTTCAAGCATAATGTGATCGCCGACGCGATAGAAAACCACGTAGCCGTACAGGGTGCCATTTTCATCTGCGAGAACGTGGACCTGCTTCTTGCCGATCAGTGTGGCGAAATCGGCGACCATCGGCGCCGGTTCTCGGCCAATCCGCGCAACATATTTGCCATAAGCCCGCCGCGCGCATGCCTCGATTGCGGCCAAGTCTTGATGCGTTGCGGGGCGCGGTTTCGACATGGGATATCTTGAGGGACCGGCCGTCGGCTGCAGGCAAAAAAAAACAAGGCACGAAGCCTTGTATTCAGGTATCGCGTCGATCATTTAACCGGGTAATCCCGGCGGCCGCAGGTTTTGAACCGCGCCTTAGATCCATCCTCCCAAGACTTTGACCGCGAAGCGGACAGAGATCAATTGCCCCTGCCTCATTGCTGCAGGAAACTAGCCGAAACTTTAGGCAATGTCATCAGAAAAGTGACATATTTGTCTCTGTCGAGTTTTTTTTGTACATGCGTCATCAAACTGTCATCCGGCTTGGCCGTCTCTGCTCTTGACCGTCGCCGGCTTTCGCTTTTCTTCCATTCGGGAAGCGGCTATCACTGCGGGCGATTTATCGTGATTTCGCCTGATTCCTGGCCTAGGCGAAGCTGCACAACCGGATGTCACCATGCGCCTCTCCCGCTACTTTCTGCCGATACTGAAAGAAAACCCCAAGGAAGCAGAAATCGTATCGCATCGGCTCATGCTGCGTGCCGGCATGATCCGCCAGCAGGCGGCCGGTATCTATTCCTGGCTGCCATTGGGCAAGCGGGTGCTGGAGAAGGTCAACACCATCGTCCGCGAGGAACAGAACCGGGCCGGCGCCATCGAAATCTGGATGCCGACCATTCAGTCGGCGGAGCTTTGGCAGGAGAGCGGGCGTTATGACGACTATGGAAGGGAGATGCTGCGCATAAACGACCGGCAGGAGCGGGCAATGCTCTACGGTCCGACCAATGAGGAGATGGTAACGGATATCTTCCGCAGCTATGTGCGCTCCTATCGCGACCTTCCGCTCAATCTCTACCATATCCAACTCAAGTTCCGCGACGAGATCCGGCCGCGTTTCGGCACCATGCGGTCACGCGAGTTTCTGATGAAGGATGCGTATTCCTTCGACATCGATCAGGACGCCGCACGCCATTCCTACAATAAAATGTTCGCCGCCTATCTGCGCACATTCGCCCGCATGGGCCTGCAGTCGGTGCCCATGCGTGCCGATACCGGACCGATCGGCGGTGACCTCAGTCATGAGTTCATCATCCTGGCCGACACCGGTGAATCGGAGGTGTTCTGTCACCGGGAATATCTGGACTATGCGGTGCCGGATGTGGAGTTGGATTTCGACGATGTTTCTGGCCTCCAGTCGCTGGTCAACAAATGGACCGGGCTTTATGCGGCCACATCGGACATGCACGACGCAGCGGCTTTCGCCAAGATCGATGACGGTGACCGACTGTCCGCCCGTGGGATCGAAGTCGGCCACATCTTCTATTTCGGCACAAAGTATTCCGAACCCATGAACGCAACGGTTACCGGACCGGACGGCCGTGAACACGTTGTTCATATGGGTTCCTACGGGATTGGCCCGACACGTCTTGTGCCGGCCATCATCGAGGCGTCACACGACGAAAACGGGATTGTCTGGCCAGCCAGCGTCGCGCCGTTCGATCTCAGCCTGATCAATATGAAGGTCGGCGATGCGGCCTGCGACGCAGCCTGCGAAAAACTCTATAGC
This sequence comes from Hoeflea sp., assembly GCA_965249925.1. Taxonomy (GTDB): domain Bacteria; phylum Pseudomonadota; class Alphaproteobacteria; order Rhizobiales; family Rhizobiaceae; genus Hoeflea_A. Next base: position 6,647,601 of record OZ252260.1, on the reverse strand, counting down.
GAGCTGACGGCGGCCGGTGCGGACGTGCTCTATGACGACACCGGCGAGAGGGCCGGTGCCAAATTCGCCACCGCCGACCTGATCGGACTGCCGCATCAGCTCATCGTGGGCCCCAGATCCATTGCCTCAAACGAGGTGGAGCTGAAAGACCGTGCGACGGGCGGTCGGGAGAGCTTGTCCCTGGAGGCCGTCATGAACCGGCTGACTGAAGGAAGCTGAGGGCGAACCATGGGTGGTGACATCGCAAAGACAGGCAGCGCGATCACAATGGCGAAAGCGGGGCGACCGACGACGGGTGGCCCGTTCTCGACATTCGAGCGCATGGTAGCCTGGCGTTATTTGCGATCGCGCCGCAAAGAGGCATTCATTTCTGTGATTGCCGGCTTCTCTTTCCTGGGCATCATGCTCGGGGTCGCGACGCTGATCATCGTGATGGCCGTGATGAACGGATTTCGTGCGGAGCTCATCGACCGCATCCTTGGCGTCAACGGCCATATCATGGTTCAGCCCATCGATCAGCCGTTCGATGATTATGAATCACTGGCCGAACGGCTGGCCGGCCTGGACGGTGTTCGTGCGGCCATTCCGCTGGTCGACGGACAGACGCTCGCCTCGGGATATCGTGACGTCGGAACCGGTGCGCTGGTGCGCGGTATTCGTGCCGAGGATCTGTCGAAGCTCGGCGGCGTGTCCGACAACATCCTGTCCGGCGATCTCATCGGCTTTGCGGCGCAGGAAGGGATCGCATTGGGTTCGCGCCTGGCCACGCATCTGGGCGTCGCAGTTGGGGACAGCGTGAAGCTGATATCGCCGGAGGGCGATGTCACGCCACTCGGTGTGACGCCGCGCATCAAGACCTATCCGGTCACGGCGATCTTCGAAATCGGCATGTCGGAATATGACGCTTCGATGATCTTCATGCCGCTTGCCGAGGCGCAGCTCTATTTCAACGCCGAGGGTCGGGTGCAGTCCATCGAACTTTTCGTCGACGACCCCGATAACATCGATGCTCTGCGACGGGCGGTCGAACAAGCGATTGGCAGCCAGGTGTTCATCTCCGACTGGCGCCAGCAGAACCGGACGTTCTTCTCGGCGCTCGAGGTCGAGCGCAACGTCATGTTCATGATCCTGACGCTCATCGTGCTGGTGGCGGCGCTGAACATCATTTCCGGGCTGATCATGCTGGTGAAGGACAAGGGACGCGACATCGCGATCTTGCGGACCATGGGGGCGACATCCGGCTCGATTCTGCGGATCTTCTTCATGACCGGAGCCGCCATTGGCATTGTCGGAACTCTTGCCGGCGTCTTGCTCGGGGTCATCGTGTGCATGAACATTGAATCGATCCGCCAGTTTTTCTCCTGGTTATCGGGCACGACGCTGTTTGATCCCGAGCTTTACTTCCTCAGTCAATTGCCTGCCGATATGGACCCCGCAGAGACCATTGCGGTGGTGTTGATGGCCATTGGCCTGTCTTTTCTGGCGACTCTGTTTCCGGCCTGGCGTGCCTCGCGTCTCGATCCGGTGGAAGCGCTGCGTTACGAATAGGAAATCTTCGCATGGGCGACACGGTCTTGCAGCTCGAAAAAGTGCAGCACCACTACGAGCAGGGCGACAACATCCTGTCGATCCTCAAAGGCGCTGACTTCAGCCTTTCGAAGGGCGAGACCGTTGCCCTCGTCGCGCCGTCGGGGGCGGGAAAATCGACACTTCTGCACGTTGCGGGTCTTTTGGAAAAACCAAGTGCCGGCGAGGTCTATATCGGCGGCAAGGCCAGCAGCGGATTGTCCGACGATGAGCGCACCGCCACTCGGCGCCAGGAGATAGGGTTTGTCTATCAGTTTCACCATCTCTTGCCGGAGTTTTCAGCGCTCGAAAACGTCATGATGCCACAGATGATCGCTGGTCTTTCCAAGCCGGAAGCGGCGACGCGGTCACGCCAACTGCTCGACTATCTGCGCATCGGACATCGTGCCGATCACCGGCCGGGGGAACTCTCCGGCGGCGAGCAGCAGCGGGTGGCGATCGCCCGATCGGTGGCCAACGCGCCGTTGGTTCTTCTCGCTGATGAGCCGACGGGCAATCTGGACCCGGAAACCGCTGGCTATGTTTTCGAGGCGCTCGACGCGCTGGTGCGGCAATCGGGCCTCTCCGCCCTCGTCGCCACCCACAATCACGATATCGCCTCGCTGATGGACCGACGGGTGACCATCCAGGAAGGGCTGGTCGTGCCGTTCTGACTCAGCCCTGCGGGCTGGCCTCAAACGACATTTCGTTCGGTCCGGTGCCGAGGGTTGTGAACCGCCTGCAGGCGGTTCCAGTGCTTTTGGAAGCTGATCCGTCAAACCCTGTTTTCACTAAAATATGAGTGGCCGTCGGTGGCGTGATGCGGCGTCGAATTGGATATGCCGGTGGCTGGAGGCAACTTCGTTAATGCGGCGGCTTCTCGTTTAACGGCTCTTTAATGAAGCCGGGCAATTCGCTTGACTCGAGAACATTGCTGGAACAAAGTAAAAACATAACCGAATTTAGGAGGAACAAATGTTCGATTTTGCCAAGGATTGTGCCGCTTTCGCTTCTCTCGTTTTGTTCGTCTCCAGCGTCACGGTCATCATGATGGCGCTGTAGCCGGTGCGCATGCGGTCATCCCTTTCGCCATCGCCAGACGGTCTCCAACCCATAGACCAGCAGACCTGCGGCCAAGCCCCAGAACGCCGAACCGATACCGAAAGCGGTGAGGGTCGAGGCGGTCACGGCGAATGTGGCGATGGCCGCGAAACGGTCCTGTTCATCCGCCATGGCAGCGCTCATGGCCGAGGCCAGCGGACCGATCAATGCAACGCTTGCCACGGTGACGACGAGTGCTTCGGGAAAGCTTGCAAACAGGGTAACAACAGAAGCGCCGAAAAGCGCCAGCACGGCATAGAAGGCTGCGTAAACAGGTCCGGTCAACCAACGCTTGTCTTTATCCGGATGGGCGTCAGGTCCGGTGCATATCGACGCGGTAATCGCCGCCAGATTGCTGGTATGCGCTCCAAGACCCGCGGTGGCCACGGATGCCAGTCCGGTACTCGCCAGGATGGATCGGGTCGGTGGCTCGTATCCGGCCGCCTTGAGGACCGCGAAGCCCGGAAGATTTTGCGAGGCCATGGTGACGAGATAAAGCGGCACCCCGAGCCCGAGCAGCACCGCCGGATCGAATGCCGGTGTGATCCACACGAAGCGGGACAGATGCAGCGCCTCGATCGGTTTGGTCATGCCCAACAGATAGGCGAGGGCGATTCCGCCGAATAGTGCCGCCAACACCGCCCAGATCGGCGACACAAGCCGTATCAGCACAAATACCACGAGCATGGGAACCACCAGATGCGGGGCTTCATGCAGGTGATCGAATACTGCGAGCACAAAACTGAGCAGCACGCCGGCCAGCATCGCCGAGGCAATCGACGTCGGAATCCGGGCGATCAGCGCGGCCAACGGTTTGAATGCCGCGGTGAGCACGATGAGCGCACCGGCAAGGAAGAAGGCGCCGACAGCAGAGGGGAAACTGTCGCCGTGCGTCGCCGCGATCAACGCGAGCCCGGGCGTGGACCAGGCTGTGACGATCGGCATGCGGTGACGTACGCTCAGATAGGTTGTCAACACGGCCATGGACAGGCAAAGCGCGGCGACCCACGACGACGACTGTGCCCGGTCGGCTCCGACAGCAGCAGCCGCGGCCAGCACGATCGGGATGGTGCTGCCAAAGCCCACGAGGACCGCGATCAGAGCTGAAATAACAACGGATGCACGCATTGATTCCCCCCTTCATCCGATGTCGCGACGCTAGACAGATTGATGGCGTTACACCAGCCCGGAATTCGTCCACAGGCTGCCCAAGAGGTGCTTTCTCGAGATGGACTTGGCGCGTCGGAGGCGACACACTTGGGTGATTCCGAAGACAGCTGCTGGCAGCACAGGACAACCGAAGGATAGGGATGTCGGAAAATCAGGCAAAATCGACAGAGGACGGCACATTGAGTCCGGGTTTCGTCCATCTCCGGGTCCATTCGGCCTATTCGTTACTGGAAGGCGCTTTGCCGCTGCAGACCATCATAGACATGGCGGCCGCCGACGGACAGCCGGCCGTCGGCATCGCCGATACCAACAATCTGTTTGGCGCCCTCGAGTTCTCCGTCAAGGCGGTGGATGCCGGTCTGCAGCCCATTCTCGGCTGCCAGTTGGATATCGACATGGAAGACAACGACGGGTCGGAGCGGCGCAATTCGAAAGACGCCCTGGCCGAGCGCCCGTCCATCGTGCTCATCGCCGCCAACCGGCGCGGCTATGAGCGGCTGGTGCACCTCATCAGCCAAGCCTATCTCACCGGCACTGGACATGACACCGCGCATATCTTCTTGTCCTGGCTGGCGGACGACAGCGCCGGACTGATTTGCCTGACCGGCGGCACCAAGGGGCCGGTGGATATGGCCGCGGCAGCCGGCCATGGCAAGCAGGCCCGGCAACGGCTGGAGGCGCTGAAGGCGGTTTTCGCAGACCGGCTCTATGTTGAGTTGCAGCGCCCCGGCGGATTTGACGCCGACCATGAAAACCGCATGCTCGCGCTGGCGTATGATCTGAACCTGCCGATCGTCGCAACCAACGAGGCCTATTTTCCAGCGCCGGATGATTTTGATGCACATGACGCACTGATGGCCGTCGCGCACAACGCCATGGTGTCGGACGATGATCGGTTCAGGCTTACCGAAGATCACTTTCTGAAAAGCCGCGCCGCGATGGTGGAGCTTTTCAGCGACCTGCCGGAAGCCACTGATAATACGATTGAAATCGCTCGCCGCTGTTCGTTTGTCCTGGAAACCTGCGACCCGATTCTGCCGCGCTTCACCGAAGCGAAGGATGGATCCGTCGATGCCGACAAGGCGGAGGCGATCGAATTGCGCAAACAGGCTGAAGAGGGTCTGACCAAACGACTGTCGACCCTCGGAATGGCTGAGGGGTTCGAAGAAAAAGACTATCGCGATCGCCTTGAGGTCGAACTGGAAATCATCGAAGGCATGCGCTTTCCCGGTTACTTCCTGATCGTCGCCGACTTCATCAAGTGGGCGAAGGCACATGACATTCCGGTCGGACCCGGCCGCGGTTCGGGTGCCGGTTCGCTTGTCGCCTATGCGCTCACGGTGACCGACGTCGATCCTCTGCGGTTCTCCCTGCTTTTCGAGCGCTTTCTCAATCCCGAGCGCGTATCGATGCCTGACTTCGACATCGACTTCTGCCAGGACAGGCGAGACGAAGTCATCCGTTACGTGCAGGAAAAATATGGACGCGAGCAGGTCGCCCAAATCATCACATTCGGGTCCTTGCAGGCCCGCGCGGCGCTGCGCGATGTCGGCCGCGTGCTGGAAATGCCCTATGGCCAGGTCGATCGCATCTGCAAGATGGTGCCCAACAATCCGGCCAATCCGACGCCGCTGAAGAAAGCAATCCAAGAGGAGCCGAAGCTGCAGGAGGAGGCGGAGAAAGAATCGGTCGTCGGCCGCCTGCTCGAAATAGCCCAGAAGATCGAGGGTCTCTACCGGCATGCGTCGACCCATGCCGCCGGGATCGTTATCGGCGACCGGCCGCTTTCGCAACTGGTGCCGATGTACCGTGACCCGCGGTCCGACATGCCGGTGACCCAGTTCAATATGAAGTGGGTCGAGAAGGCGGGATTGGTCAAGTTCGATTTCCTTGGCCTGAAGACTCTGACGGTGCTCAAGCTGGCCGTGAACTTCCTGGCGGAACGCGGTGTATCCGTTGATCTCGAGGCATTGCCGCTGGACGACACGCTGACCTACGAAAAACTGTCACGCGGCGAAACGGTCGGTGTCTTTCAGGTGGAAAGTACCGGCATGCGCAAGGCGCTGATCGGCATGAGGCCTGACCGGATCGAGGACATCATCGCATTGGTGGCGCTTTATCGGCCCGGACCAATGGAGAACATTCCGGTCTACAACGCCCGCAAGCACAACGAGGAGGAAGTTGCGTCCATCCATCCCAAGATCGATTACCTTCTGGAGGAGACGCAAGGGGTGATCGTCTACCAGGAACAGGTAATGCAGATCGCCCAGGTGTTGTCGGGATATTCGCTCGGGGAGGCCGACCTCTTGCGTCGCGCCATGGGCAAGAAGATCAAGGCTGAGATGGATCAGCAACGCAGCCGTTTCGTCAGCGGTGCAGTGGAACGCGGCGTATCAAAACCGCAGGCCGACATGATTTTCGACCTGCTTGCCAAGTTTGCCAACTACGGCTTCAACAAGTCCCATGCGGCCGCGTACGGCATCGTTTCCTATCAAACGGCCTATCTCAAGGCGCATCATCCGGTTGAGTTCCTCGCCGCTTCGATGACGCTCGATATGTCAAACACCGACAAGCTCAATGATTTCCGTCAGGATGCCCAGCGTCTGGGTATCGACGTGCTGGCGCCCTCGGTGCAGACGTCACATCGCATCTTCAAAACCGGGGATAATAGAATCCATTATTCGCTTGCGGCCATCAAGGGCGTCGGTGAAGCGGCGGTCGACCACATCGTCACCGTGCGCGGCGACCGGCCGTTCGCCAGCCTCGAAGACTTTTTCCTGCGCATCGATCCGAAGCTGATCAATCGGCGGGTGTTGGAAAACCTGATCTGCGCGGGTGCGCTGGATTGCTTCGGTCGCGAGCGGGCTGAACTCGTTGGCGGGATTGACCGTTTGTTGGGCTTTGCACAAAGGACACAGGACGATCGGCTGATCGGGCAGGGCGACATGTTCGGCGCCGGCTCGGCCTCGGAACCGGAAGTGGTTCAGCTTCCGAGTGTAAACCTCTGGGTTTCCTCGGAAAAACTCCATCGCGAGTTTCAGGCCCTGGGTTTCTATCTGTCGGCGCATCCCCTGGACATGTACAAGGATATGCTCGACAGGATGCGGGTTCAGACCTTTGCGGAGTTCGCCGGCGCGGTGCGCCAAGGTGCCACCGCCGGCCGGCTTGCCGGGACCGTGACGTCAAAACAGGAGCGCAAGACCCGGACCGGTAACCGCATGGGAATCGTCATGTTTTCCGATTCATCGGGGCAATTCGAGGCGGTTCTGTTTTCGGAGGGTTTAGCGCAGTATCGCGACCTGCTGGAACCGGGCAACGCCCTGGTGATCACCGTCGATGCCGAGGAACGACCGGAGGGGATCAATCTGCGCATCCAGACGGTCCAATCCCTTGAGGATCAGGCGGCACGTACCCAAAAGGCACTGAGAATCTTCGTTCGCGACAGCGGACCTTTAAGCCATGTCGTCCACCACCTGAATGCCAAAGGCGAGGGACTTGTCTCCTTTGTGGTGATCAAAGAGGACGGCCGGCGAGAAATCGAGGTCGAACTTCCGGACCGCTACCGCATATCGCCACAAATTGCCTCGGCGCTTAAAACGGCCAAGGGTGTGGTCGATGTCGAGCTTGTGTAAGCCATTGCACACGCTAATCTGTTGCCACAGACGAGGATTTGCCAATGGCCACAATCAGACGTCCGGATGATCCGGAATCCGATCCGCGCGTGAAAGCCGTCTTCGACGACATCAAACAGACGCGCGGCAGCGATTTCGTCAACGCGCTGTGGTATTACCTGGCGTTCGATCCGGAGTTGCTCGAACAGGTGTGGGGTGATGTAAAATCGGTGATGGCGACTCCGTCGGCGCTGGACCCGCTGACCAAGGAACTGGTCTACATCGCGGTGTCGATCGCCAATTCGTGCAGCTACTGCGTTCATTCCCATACCGCCGCTGCCAGAGCGAAGGGCATGACGGACGCCGAGCACGCCGATCTTCTTCGGGTGGTTTCCACGGCGGCCCGCACCAATGCGCTGCTCAATGGATTGCAAATTCCAGTCGACGCGACTTTTGACAAGGAAAAAAGCTGATGCCCTACAGGATCGTGGCGACCAAGCCCGGTGGAATCGAGGTTTTGCAGAAACAGGAATTCAGTGTTCCGCAGCCGGGGGACGGCGAGGCGCTGATCCGCCATACGGCCATAGGTGTCAATTTCATCGATACCTATTTTCGCTCCGGTTTGTATCCGTGGCCGACGGACCATGACCTTATTCTCGGGTCGGAGGCGGTCGGGGTGGTCGAGGCTGTGGGTTCCGGTGTCGATGGCGTGTCAACGGGGGACAGAGTTGCCTATACGGTAGCCCATGGCGGTTACGCGACACACCGTACCATCGACGCCAAGCACCTCGTCAAGGTGCCGGATGGCGTTGCCGATGATGTCGCTGCAGGCGGCTTTCTCAAAGGCCTGACGGCGCGGTACCTGCTGCATGACAGTTTTGCGCTGAAAAGCGATCACCATGTACTGTTTCATGCGGCAGCCGGCGGGGTCGGCCTCATAGCCGGGCAATGGATGGCGGCGATGGGCGTCCGGGCGGTCGGGACCGCCGGCGGGCCGGAAAAATGCGCCACCGCAACGCAGAACGGCTATGACGCGGTCATCGACTATCGTCGTGAGGATTTTGTCGATCGATTCCGTGAAATCCATCCGGAAGGTGCTCATGTCGTCTACGACTCCGTCGGCAAGGATACCTATCCGGGATCGTTCCACTGCCTAATGAACCACGGAACCCTTGTCAGCTTCGGCCAATCCTCCGGCGTGCCATCGGAATTCAAGCTCGCTGACCTGGGGGCCGGATCGTTCCATGCAACGCGGCCGGTCCTGTTTCATTTCACGGCACTGCCGGGTTGGCTGGACCAGGCTGCCACCGACCTGTTCGGTCTTATCGCTGAGGGCAAAATAGTGGTCCACATCAATCAGCGTTTCGATCTGGCCGATGCGGCGTCAGCGCATGCCGCGTTGGAGGGTCGCAAAACCACCGGTTGCACGGTGCTCATTCCTTGACGGTACGGTTGGTCGAGGCCGCAACACTGCCCCCGGTGCACTCGGCGGCGAACAGCCGCATCGCGGATGTTGCCGGTTTCAATTCGCAGCAAACTGCGGCAGATTGCGTGGCAGCGGGATCGGTGGATTCGAAATGGCGGTAGGGATGAAGGCAGTCTTCCATACGGCGTTCGCAGCCCTGTTGATCCTCAGTGGGGCGGCGTTTGCGCAGGACACGGCTGATAACCGACCAAACGTCACGGTCGCAACAGTCAAGAGCCAGCCGGCGGGAGACCGCGGCCGCTACATCGGTCGGGTGGAGGCGGTGAGCACCGTCAATCTGGAGGTCCGGGTCGAGGGTTATCTGGAAAAACGTAATTTCACCGAAGGCGGCTTGGTCAAGATGGGCGATCTTCTCTACGAGATCGAAAAGGGAACCTACGAGGCCGACGTGGCCAGCGCCAAGGCCCAGCTCGAAGGGGCGCAGGCGACGTTGAAAAACTCTCAGGTCGATCTGCAACGTCAGCAGGTCCTGCTGGGGCAGGGCGATGTGCCACAATCGACTGTCGACAGCGCGCAGGCGCAGGTCGGTGCAGATCAGTCGAGCGTCGACCAGGCCAAAGCCAACCTCGACACCGCCAACATCAACCTCAGCTATACCGATATCTACAGTCCGATCGACGGGCGCATCAGCAAGACAAACGTCAATGTCGGCAACCTGGTCAATTCCAACACCGGGACGCTTGCGACGGTGACCAGTGTCGATCCGATCTATGTCAGCTTTTACGTTGGTGAGAAGGACCTGATCCGCGACCGGGAACAGGGTTTGATCGGAGAAAACGACGCCAACCTCAAAGTAAAGCTGACCCTTGCCGACGGTACACCCTATGCGACCGAAGGCTCGATCACTTACGTCGACACCACGATTCAGGAAGGCAGTGATACAATCGAGTTGCGCGCCACGTTCGCTAACCCGAAGAACATCCTGATCCCCAATCAATTCGTCAATGTGACCCTGGTCGACGCGAAGCCGACCATGGTCCTTGTCATCCCGCAGGCGGCGGTGCAGCTCGACAGCAAAGGACACTTTGTCTATGTCGTCGACGGCAGCGACAAGATAGAGCGGCGTGATGTGACACTGGGCAGTCAGACGGGGGCGGTCTGGGAAATTGCGTCGGGTCTTCAGGAGGGCGACAAGGTCGTCACGGTCGGTCTACAGCGTGTCAGTCCCGGGACGGTCGTCAACGCGACCGAGCAGCAGAGCTAAGCCGGGCGGTCGCGATGATTTCCGAGTTCTTCATCGACCGACCGAAATTCGCGCTGGTCATCGCCATCATCTTCTCTCTGGTCGGCGGGATCGCGATCTACCTCATCCCGATCGCCGAGTATCCGGATGTGACGCCGCCGCAGGTGGTCGTGACAGCGAATTATCCGGGCGCCAATGCGGATCTCATCGAAAGATCGGTGGCTATTCCCATCGAGGAGAAGGTCAATGGAGTCGACGAAATGCTGTTCATGTCGTCGACAAGCTCCAACGACGGCAGTTATCAGCTCACCATCACTTTCAGGGTGGGAACCAATCCTGATATCGCGTCGGTGAACGTGCAGAACCGCGTCAATCTCGCGGAGCCGATCCTTCCGTCAGCAGTGACCCAGTTGGGCGTTGCCACCATGAAGCAGTCCGCCAACATGCTGCTGGTGGTCAATCTGATTTCGCCCGACGAGTCGCGTGACGCACTCTATCTCAGCAACTACGCGAACATTCACATGCAGGACACGTTGGCGCGCATCCCAGGCGTTGGCAGCGTGTCGCAGTTTGGTCCTCTCAATTACAGCATGCGCGTCTGGATGCGTCCGGACCAGATGACGGCGCTTGGACTGACCGCGTCGGATGTTGCGGATGCGATCGAGGCTCAGAACGTACGGGCGACAGCCGGACAAATCGGCGGCCCGCCCTTCGCCGGCGAGACGGCCTTCCAGTTCACCCTGCAGTCGCAGGGACTTCTCGACACGGTCGAGGAATTCGAGAACATCATCGTCTCGGGCGACGCATCGGGGCAACTGGTCCGGCTCAGGGACATTGCCCGCGTCGAACTCGGCTCCGAATCCTATGCAGCCTATGCGGCTCTGAACAACAAACCGTCCACGGCGATTGCGGTCTATCAGTCGCCGGGCGCCAACGCGCTCGATGTCGCCACTGCCGTCTATGCCGAACTGGAGGTCATGAAGGAGAGCTTCCCGCAAGGCGTCGAATACCAGCTGCTTTACGATGTCACCAAGGCGGTCCGCGCATCGATCGAAGAGATCATGTTCACCCTCGGCCTGACCGCGCTGCTGGTGATTGCAGTGGTGTTCCTGTTCCTGCAGAGCTGGCGGGCAGTCCTGGTACCGGCGATCGCCATCCCGGTTTCGCTGCTGGGTACAATCGGCATCCTGTTCCTGATTGGCTTCAGCGCCAACCTGATCACGCTGTTCGGCATCATTCTGGCGATCACGCTAGTGGTCGACGACTCCATCGTCATCATCGAAAACACCGAACGCATCATGGAGGAGGACAACCTCGAGCCGCGCGAGGCGACGCTGAAGGCGATGGGGCAGGTGACACGTCCGATCATCGCTACGACCTTCGTGCTTGCCGCCGTGTTCGTTCCGGTGTGTTTCTTCCCTGGCATCACCGGGCGCATCTACCTTCAGTTCGCGCTTACGATTTCCATTGCCTTCGGTCTTTCGGCGGTCAATGCGCTAACCCTGGCACCGGCCCTCTGCTCCATCCTGCTCAAGAAATCGACCGGAAAACCACGCGGCCCGTTTCGCTTCATTCCGAAGGTGGTGGACAAGACGCGTGACGGCTACGTCTGGCTGGTCAAGCGGATGGTGCGACATGTCGGTGTCTCGTTGTTGATTTTCGTCGCCTGCTTCGCCGGCGTCGTCTATATGCTGCGCGAAACGCCAACGGGCTTCATCCCGCTCGAGGACAAGGGCGTCCTGTTCATTAACGTGCAACTGCCGTCCGGTGCATCCCTGCAGCGCACCGACGCCGTGGCGCGCCGCATGACCAATCTGGCGAGGCAAGTCGACGGTGTCAGCGATGTCATCGCCGTTTCCGGTTTCAGCATTATTGCCGGCGACGGCTCGAACTACGCCACCCTCATTCCGATTCTGGCGCCATGGAACGAAAGAACCACCGAGCAGACGGTCTGGTACAACATTCTGACTGAGCTGGACCGTGTCATGCAGACGGTCGAAGAGGCAGATTCCTTTGTGTTTCCGCTTCCGCCGATCGATGGTCTGGGTATCTCCGGGGGCGTGACGGCGCAGCTCCAGGACAATATCGGTTCCAGCGTGGAAGAACTGGGCTCCGTCACCAATGCCCTGCTTTCTGCGGCCAACGCCGATCCGGTCTTTCAGCAGGTGTTCAGTTCGCTTGCGACGGGATCGCCGCAATTCTCGGTGTTGATAGACCGTGACAAGGCGGAGGCGCTGGGTGTCGAGATCAGTGACATCTACACCGCATTGCAGGCCAATCTCGGCTCGATGTATGTCAACAACTTCCTGCTCGACGGCAAGGTGTATTGGGTCATTTTGGCGGCGGAAGCCAGGTTCCGGCAGTCGCTCGACGCCATCGGCGAGATTTACGTTAAGGGATCCTCCGACGATATGATCCCGCTTGCGACACTGGTCGGCACAGAGCCGGTTCTCGGACCGGAAGCGGTCACGCGTTACAACCTGCTGCGCTCGGCCTCGGTTCAGGGTCTCACAAAGACGGGTCACAGCACCGGCCAGGGCATCGAGGCGCTTGAAAAGCTTGCGGCCGAAAGTCTGCCGAAAGGGTATTCCATCGAATGGACCGGCGTTTCCTACCAGGAAATCGAAGCCGGTGCCTTTGTCATCTATATTTTCCTGCTGGCCTTCACATTCGCCTATCTGTGTCTGGTGGCCCAATACGAGAGCTGGACACTGCCGATATCGGTAATGTTTTCGACCGTGTTCGCCGTGTTCGGGGCCGTTCTTCCGCTTTACTTCATCGATCTGCTGAACAACAACATCTATGCGCAGATTGGGATCGTCCTACTGATCGGGCTGGCCGCCAAGAAAGCCATCATGCTCGTCGAGTTTTCCAAGAATCGCCGCGATGAAGGCATGAGCATCACGGAGGCAGCGATCAGCGCCGCCCATACCCGGTTCCGTCCGGTGACGATGACCGGGTTATGCTTCATCATTGGGGTCATTCCCCTGGTGCTTGCCAGCGGCGCCGGTTCGTCAAGCCGTATTTCAATCGGCCTGCCGGTTTTTGCCGGTATGATCGTGGACAGCACCATTGGACTTTTGATGATCCCCGTGCTGTACACCGCAATCCAGTCTTTGCGCGAACGCCGGAGTAAGAAGCCACCGGCTGACGTCAGCGCGGCCGACGAGACGGCCGCCTAAGTAAAGACCTGGTCTACCCCACTGACGCGAGCATACGCCGGAAACGCAGCAGTGCGCCGGCAAAGAACAACGTGCCGAGAACGACAACCAACACGATGTCGGGCCAGACGATGTCCAGTCCGGCCCCGCGATACAGAACCGCCTGCGCAAAAGAAACGAAGTGGGTAGACGGCGAGACTTGCATGATCGTCTGTAGCACCGGCGGCATACTGTCGAGCGGCGTCGTACTGCCGGACAGCAAGATCATGGTGGTGAAGATCGGGATCGCCAGCAGACCGAATTGCGGCATCGAACGGGCCAGGGTGCCGACGAATATCCCAAGCGAGGTGACGGCAAACAGATAGAGCGCGCCGCCAGCGAGAAACAGCGGAACGGAACCGACGATCCGGATATCCAGCACACCCTGAACGACGAAGATCAGGGAAAAAGCTGTGGCTGCGAGGATCACCAATCCGGTCGCCCAGATTTTGGATAGCATGATCTCCAACGGTGATACCGGCATCGCAAGCAAATGCTCGATGGTTCCATGCTCTCGCTCGCGTATGAGCGCCGCACCGGTCAGCAATATGCCCAGAATGCTGATGCTGTTGATCACCTGCATCACGGCGGTAAACCAGCGCGCTTCGAGATTGGGATTAAATAGCGCGCGGATTACCGGTTCGATCGGCCGATCGGCGCTGCCGCCGGCAAACGTTTCGATTTCCCGCGTCAGGATACTCGATACGTAACGGGCACCATTCCCGGCCTGGGTCATGGCGGTTGCGTCGATATTGACCTGAACGCCCGGCCTGAGGTCTTTGAGCAGGTCGGCCTCGAAACCCGGCGGGATGTTGATGACGAACGTATACGCACCGGTATCCATTTTACGGTCGATATCAGCGGCAGTGATGACCGATGGTGTCTGGAAATAGGGTTGTTGAAATGCAGACGTGATCTGCCGGGATAGGGTTGAGCGATCCTCGTCGACAATAGCGATCGACGCGTTGTTGACCTCGAAATTGGCACCGCGCGTCACCAGAAAGACGGCCAGCGTAAAGGTATAGGCGATCAGCACCAGCATCACCGGATCGGCGCGCAGGCTTTGGAACTCCTTCAAGCCAAGCTGCCAGATATTGCTGAGAGACCGGAGCATGACTCACGTCTCCTGCTTACGCAAAAGCAGCAGCGCCGCGATCAGAAAAACGGCGGCGAAGCCGGCAAGGGCCAGATGATTGGGCCACAGTTCGCCAAGACCGAGTCCCTTGGTCGACGTCCCCACGCTGATCTTTTGAAAGTAGTTGGCCGGGAAGGTCACCGCCATCACCCTGGGCATGCCCTGCAGCGCGGAAACCGGCTGAAAAAAGCCGGAAAAGTTGATGGTCGAGATGACCGACAGGATCGACGCGGCAAAGATCGCGGCAATCTGGCTATTAACGAATGTTGAGATCAACAGACCGAAACCGGTCGTTGCCGCGACAAAAGCGAGGGCACCGAGGCCGAGTGACAAAAGGCTGCCTTTTACCGGCACCTGAAACAGGGTGACCTGCAACAAAATCAGCGAGGTAAAGCTCACCAGAGCGAGGACGATATAAGGGAACTGCTTGCCGAGCAGGAACTCCAATCGGGTTACGGGCGTGGCGTACAGATTGGTGATCGAGCCGAGCTCTTTCTCGCGCACCACTCCGACAGCCGTCATCATCGCGGGTATCATGATCATCAGCAGCATGATCGTCGACGGCGCCATTGCGCTGATGCTTCTGAATGACTGATTGTAACGGAAGCGGGGTTCAATTTCGAACGGCGTCGACGTCGGACCGCCGTCGATCGACTGGACACCTTGATCCCGCAGATAAGCTTCGATCACGCCCCTCACATATCCACGTGCGGATTCGGCTCGGAACGGAATGGCGCCATCAAGCCAGACGCCAACTTCGGAACCGTTGTTTCGAATAAAGTCTTCACCGAAACCGGGCGGTACTTCAATCGCCAGAAGCAGTTCGCCGCTACGCAGCCGGCGCGCGATGTCATTGGTGTTTCCCAGATCGGCTTGTCTTTGGAAGTAGCGGGATCCCTCAAAGCTCGCGATCAGTTCGCGGCTTTGTGGCGTCCTGTCCAGATCCAGGACAGCGAAATCCATGTTTTCGATATCAAACGATATGCCGTAGCTGAACGTGACCAGAAGCAGCAGCGGTCCAAGCAACGCAAATGCGAGCCGGATGCGATCCCGCAGCAGTTCCATCGCTTCCCGGCGTCCATAGGCCCAAAGTCGTGTTATGTCGAACGCACTTTCATGGTGCGCGTTGCCGACGATGTGACGTTCGGCTGTGCCCAGGCTGAGGTCGCTCGCCGGTTCGTCGGTCTGCGAGGACGTTCCCCGAAGGCATTGCACAAAGGCCTCCTCAAGGCTGTCCACTGCAAACGAATCCTTCAGTTCCGAAGGGGTTCCGAGTGCCAGAACCTTGCCCTCATGCATTAGCGAAACACGATCGCAGCGCTCCGCCTCACTCATGTAGTGGGTTGTGATGAAGATCGTGACACCGTCTTCCCGGCTTAGCTGAATGAGATATCGCCAGAAGGCGTCGCGCCCCACCGGATCGACGCCGGATGTCGGTTCATCGAGAATCAACAGCTCCGGTCCGTGGATGAGAGCGATCGCCAGCGACAGGCGCTGACGCAGTCCGAGTGGGAGGCGGTCGGGAAGATCATTCGCGACGGCTCCCAGATCGAAGCGGGTCATCATTTGCTGCACGCGGTCTTCGCGCTCGGCCGCCGGAACATGAAAAAGCCGCGCGTGCAGGACGAGGTTTTGAAATACCGACAATTCGCGATACAGCGAAAAAGACTGCGACATATATCCGACACGCTGCCTGGTCCGCATATCCGACGCGTCGAGCTGTTTGCCGAACAGCAATGCCTCTCCGGAGGTCGGTGCAAGCAAGCCTGTCAGCATCTTCATGGTGGTGGTTTTGCCGCAGCCATTGGATCCAACAAAACCGAAGATCTCGCCTTTCGGAATGGCGAAGCTGACATCATCGACGGCGGTGAAATCACCGAACCGTCGGGTCAGATTGACCGCCTCTATCGACAGTGTGTCATCAAACTCGGTCGGTGGCGGAATGGTGAATCCATTCTGCGTGCCGCGACGGCTGGGCGGCAGAAGTGCCACAAACGCGTCGTCGAGGCTTCGTGTCCCGGTGTTCGCTTTCAAGGCTTCCGGCGTATCGGTGGCCAGGATCCGGCCCGAATCCATTGCAATCAGCCGGTCGAACGGTTCGGCCTCTTCCATGTAAGCCGTCGCCACGATCACGCTCATGTGCGGACGGCGACGCCGGATTTCGGAGATCAGCGTCCAAAACTGTCGTCTGGACAGCGGATCGACTCCGGTCGTCGGTTCGTCGAGGATCAGGATGTCCGGATCGTGGATCAGCGCGGCGCACAATCCCAGCTTCTGCTTCATGCCGCCGGACAGTTTGCCCATGGCGCGATCCGGAAACGGGGCAAGGCCAGTGGCTTCCAGCAGTTCTTCGATGCGACCATGCCGCTCAGTGTCGCTGATACCGTAGAGCCGAGCGAAAAAATCCAGGTTCTCATAGATCGACAGGCTGGGGTAGAGATTCTGCCCCAAACCCTGCGGCATGTAGGCTATCCCGGCATACACCATGCGGCGTTCGCGTTCGCTGGCAAGGTCACCGCCGAGTACCGTTATGTATCCTGATTGAATGCGACGGACACCGGCTATCAGCGCCAGGAGGGTTGATTTGCCGACACCGTCTGGTCCGACCACACCGATGATCTCGCCGGCGCCCACCGTCAAGCTGGCTGCGTCGAGCGCGACCGTCCCGTTGTAACGATGCGTCAGACCGACGGCTTTTACCGTGGTGGCGCTGTTGCTGGACTCTACTGCAATGAAGCCGGCCATGCTTCGTTCTGGTCCAGCCGCACATAACCCATCCCAGTCATACCCGGCTTGAGCCAGGGTTCGAACGCATCCGGCGGGATGGACAGTTTGACCCGAAAACTCAGTTTCTGTCGCTCCTCGACGGTCTCAACCTCTTTGGGTGTGAATTGGGCTTGCGGCGACACGAACGACACGACTGCCGGCAACGGATTGTCAGGAAAGGCGTCGAGCACGACCCGTGCCGGTTCACCCACCGCGAGACGACCGGCGATTTGCGCTGCAAGATAAACGGTCATGTAGAATTCGTTGAAGTCGACAATCGTGGCAACCCGCCCTCCGGCGGCGAGGACCTCACCGGGTTCGGCAAGCCGATAGAGGACCTGTCCGTCGACCGGCGAAAGCAGCGTGCTGTCCTCGATATCGGACCGAATTCGGTCGGCAACGGCTTCCGATGCGGCGGCGGCTGCCCTGCTTTGGCTGATATCGGCCTCGGCCGCCCGGCAAGCCGCGTCGGCGGCTTCAAGCGCAGTGCGCCGCTGATCGACGATGTTTTCAGAAACATGACCTTCTTCGTAGAGCCGTGTCGCCCGGTCAAGTTCCTTCTCGGCAAGTGAACACTCGGTATCCCGCTGATCGGAAATCGATTGCGCCTGCATGTGCGCACTCTCCGATCGTTCGACCTGGGCTATCGCTTCGCGCAGCCTGGCCTCCAGCGTTTCGGTATCCATGCGAGCGATTGTTTCTCCGGCCTTTACACCATCGCCCTCGCGAACCATGACTTCCTCGACACGGCCCGCCAGTCGTGTGGCGACCTGAACTTCAACAGCCTCGATACGCCCGTTGGTGGCGACGATGAACCGGCTTGCATTGCTGTGAACCGTGAACCACCAGACGGAGCCGAGCACGATCGCCAGTCCGGTAAGCAAAATGCTTCCAAATAGAGAAAACCTGCGTCTCACCAGCTAATTCCCCTGTTCGGCAATCTGCCGCGGTCTCGACAGATCCCGATACCAACATCTGGCCAATAATTCGACCCTAGATTCATATTAGGGCAGGTTATCCAGGCTCCGTCCCGTCAGCATCGCCGTCCTGTTTCGGCACGGCGGCGGATCGCCGGCCAAAGGTATAGCCTGTCTCGAGTGCCTCGCGACCGAATTTGTCATGAACCTGGTCCATTGCCAATTCGGCAACAGCTCGTTTTGTCGCATCGACATCCACCAGATCCGGCGGATCGGCCAGATCGCCGTTCGACAAATCCGACACGCCAATGCCAAGGAGCCGGAAACGGGTGCCGTCGATTTCCCGTTCAAGCAGTGCCAGTCCCGTCCTGAATATCCGGTCTGCGAGGCAGGTCGGATCTTCAAGGCGTCGGTTGCGCGTCCTGATTCTAAAATCGGCGCTCTTCAGTTTGAGGACGATCGTTTGACCAGCGATGCTGCCTTTTTTGAGTCGTCTTGACACTTTTTCGGAGAGTGAACGCAAGATGGGGACCAGAGTCGCAAGGTCTCCATGATCATCCTCGAAGGTCGTCTCCGCCGAAACGCTCTTGGCGTTGTCACGTGTATGGACCTGTCGCGAATCCTGGCCGCGCGACAGCCTGTAGAGGCGCTGGCCGATCACTCCGTATCGCCGCATCAGGTCGCTTTCTTCCATTTCCTGCAACTGCCCGATGGTGGTGATGCCATCCTTTTCGAGGGCTGCTGCAAACGCTTTACCAACGCCCCATATGCGCGTCACCGGTTGGGTGCGAAGAAAGTCCAGCGCCTCAGCTTCGCCGATGATCGAAAATCCCCGAGGCTTGTCGAGATCGGATGCAACCTTGGCGAGAAACTTACAGTAGGACAGGCCGACCGATACGGTGATGCCGACCTCGGCCTCAACGCGCCGGGCAAAATCGGCTAGCGTTCGAGCCGGCGGATTGCGGTGCACGGCGTTGGTGCCGGACAGATCGAGAAAAGCCTCATCAATCGATATGGGCTGAACCAGAGGCGTGAGCTCCTCCATCATGGCGCGGACTTCGCGTCCGATTCGCGCATACTTGTCCATATTCGGCCTGATGACAACGGCCTCCGGACAGGCTTTCAACGCCTTAAACATCGGCATGGCCGAACGAACACCATTGATACGGGCAAGATAGCAGGCAGTGGAAACAACGCCGCGCTTGCCGCCGCCAATGATCACAGGCCGGTCTGCCAGTTCAGGATTATCGCGCTTTTCCACCGTTGCATAAAAGGCGTCACAGTCGATGTGCGCGACCGTCAAACGATAGAGTTCCGGATGGTGCAGAACACGCGGGCTGCCGCAGACCTGACAACGCCGGGAGGCTTCGGTCTGATAGGTCAGACAATCGCGGCAAAATCCGAGTTCGGGATCATGTTCACTGGCGGTCATGGCACAGCCACGGCTTGAAAGAACAAAGGTCGAACACCTACCATCTACGACCGATCCCTTGCAGGATCAAGTGCCGATATGGCTGAGGATGATTGCCTCAATGTCCGGCCAGGTTTCTGCCCTTGTCACCTCCTCGCCTGGGTCCGGAGCCATGGCGCGGAACACCTCATTCGCCATGAAATGCAACGTTCTGGCTTGTGGAGCGTGCTGTCTTACCGAAAGCAGATTGGACAGCAGGTCGTCGATGAAAAACAGGGCATGCGGGCGCCCGTCATGCAGGTCGCGGATCAGCGGTCCTTTGGCGTGCTCGGTGGCGATGAGCGGGTAGGCGAGGCCGTGGCGGTCCAGAACATCGCGCCGTGCTGCGTAATGTCGCGGCGACATGGAGGTTAGAAACAGGATGTCTGCGGCGGCCGAAAGATTGTTCAGCGTCATCGCAACCGCTTTGGCGGGGGTTTGCCATTCGGCCTGCTCGGTGAAAAAGCTCTCCAGCAGATCATGAACCTGTCCGGCAGGTGTTTCGGCGCCGTCCGTCGCCGACACCACGTTGCCGGTCAGGCGGAACGAACGCGGCAAAAGGGTAAATCCGTTGGCCTCCAGAAACGCACTGAACGGGGTTACGAACTCAAGCACGACTTCATCAACGTCACAGACGATCAGCGGACGCTCCGTGAGTATAATTTCACGATCGCCGACGGTCTTATACGGGCCACTCATGGGGCGTTCTCATGCGGCGATGCGGCTTCCAACCGGTGCCAGATATCGGCAAGTCGCTGCGGGTCGGTACCGCGATCATTGCAGTAAGCCAGAAGGGTCGGTTCGTGGCTCATCAGAAAATTCAGGACCCCAAGAGGAAAATCCGGCGCCATGGCTGCCTCGCGCAGGGTGTCGCCGGTCAGGCCCGACAGGGCCATGAAACGCCCCATTCGTGTCGTATCCGCAGCAATCCAGCCGAGGATGTCTGCAGTCAATGCTTCGGCCTCATCAGACGCGGACAAGTTGTTTTCTTTTGCAGCCACGAATTTGCTTTTCTTCAACCAAATCGGATTAGTGTGGGTCAATGGGGCATCGCCTGATGGGACACCATAATGGTTGTCCAAATCAGGACAAGGTTCGAGCGCGTGTGGAGCACGGGATATGGCAAAGCGGGTCATGATTGTCGAGGACAATGAGCTCAACATGAAGCTTTTCCGCGATCTGATCGAGGCCGCCGGTTACGATACGATTCAGACCCGCAATGGCCTGGAGGCGCTCGATTTAGCACGCGAACACCATCCGGACCTCATCTTGATGGACATCCAGTTGCCCGAGGTGTCGGGGCTGGAGGTCACAAAATGGCTCAAGGAAGACGACGAATTGCACACGATACCGATCATTGCCGTAACGGCGTTTGCGATGAAAGGTGACGAGGAGCGGATTCGGCAGGGCGGATGCGAAGCCTATATGTCAAAGCCGATTTCAGTGCCGAAATTTGTTGAAACCATAAAGACCTATCTGGGCGACTTGTAGTTAGGGACGAATTGGATGACTGCCCGTATATTGGTTGTCGACGACATACCAGCCAATGTGAAACTCCTGGAAGCACGGCTTCTGGCCGAGTATTTCGAGGTTTTGACGGCCGCCAACGGAGAAGAAGCGCTGGAGGCATGCAAGGATGGGCACGTCGATCTCGTGCTTCTCGATATCATGATGCCCGGTATGGATGGATTTGAGGTGTGCAGGCGCCTCAAGGCGAACCAGGTTACCATGCACATACCGGTGGTTATGGTAACGGCACTCGATCAGCCTTCCGATCGTGTGGAAGGATTGCGCGCTGGCGCAGATGATTTCCTCACGAAGCCCGTCAACGACCTGCAGTTAATGGCTCGGGTCAAGAGCTTGGTGCGCCTCAAGCGCCTTACCGACGAACTGCGCATCAGGGCGCAGACTGCCAAAGACATCGGGCTGGAAAACCTGTTGAATGCCTACGGTAATGAGGACAACAGCAAGGGGCGCACGCTGCTCGTCGATGCACGGCCAAGTTCGCAGGACCGGATCTGCCAGATCCTGCGCAAGACGGCGGACATTACTGTTGTGCCGCAACCGCAGACGGCGCTTTTCGAGGCTGCGGAAACACCCTACGAACTGGTTGTTATCAGTACCAATTTGCCCGACTACGATCCGCTCCGGCTGTGCTCGCAGTTGCGCTCTCTGGAACGCACCCGGTTTATTCCACTGCTGATTATCTGCGAACAGGGGCAGAACGACATCGTCAATCGTGCGCTCGAACTGGGCGTCAATGACTATGTCATTCGCCCGATCGAACCGAATGAACTGATCGCGCGCTGCAACACGCAGTTTCGCCGCAAGCGGTATAACGACCGGCTGAGATCGAGTGTCGAACATACGATCGAGATGGC
The DNA here is from genome assembly GCA_965249925.1 of Hoeflea sp. GTDB lineage: Bacteria > Pseudomonadota > Alphaproteobacteria > Rhizobiales > Rhizobiaceae > Hoeflea_A. The sequence goes on along the minus strand of OZ252260.1, from coordinate 6,625,635 downwards.
GGTGACCGATCCGCTGACGGGTCTCTACAATCGTCGTTACCTGGACAATCACATGCAGTTGTTGATCGAGAGGAGCATCACGCGCGACCGGCCGCTTTCAGTCCTGCTCATCGACATCGACCGCTTCAAAACCGTCAACGATACCCACGGTCACGACGTCGGCGATGCCGTGATCCGCGAATTCGCCAAACGCATTCGAATGACCATTCGGGGCATTGATCTGGCCTGTCGGCACGGTGGTGAGGAGTTCGTTGTGGTGCTACCGGATACCGACGCCAAAACCGCCGAAGTCATCGCCGAACGTCTCCGTGAGCGCGTCGTATCGGCGCCGTTTGAAGTTGTTGGATCCAGCTTGCATCTGAAGATCACGGCATCCATCGGGTTGTCGGCTCTGTCCGGTCCCGGCGAAACGCCAGATCTCTTGCTCAAGCGAGCCGATCTAGCGCTTTACGAAGCGAAGAAATCCGGGCGCAACCGAGTCGTTGCAAAAATGGCGGCTTGATTTGACCCCTTCAGATCACATTTCCACTTGACAGTGCAGGCGATTGCGCGCCCAGATTGTAAGCAGTCAATTATTTGATTCTAAAGGGCTATCGTGCGACCGACCACCGGCGCGTTTACCATTTTGCAACGCCGTCGGGCAAAACGGTTAAGAAATCGTTGATTTTTTTCCTCTGATGAGCAAATGTTGTGGATAGAGGCAATGGGCGAGCACCCAGTGCTCTTCCGCCCACGCTGATTCGACTACCCCATGGTGCTCAGGTCCGCCGCATCTCCTGGGTCGTGGGGTTGGCTGGTCGGCTCAAGGTTATGTGGCCTCCTCGTACCGCAGCCTTGGCCGGCCAGCCCCCAATTAAAAAGCCGCTTCCGGTTGGAGCGGCTTTTCCTCGTTCATAGGCACCGTCGTCAGACTTATTTGATCTTGGTTTCCTTGAATTCGACGTGCTTTCTAGCAATCGGATCGTATTTTGTCTTGACCATTTTTTCGGTCATGGTCCGGCTGTTTTTCTTCGTCACATAAAAGTAGCCGGTATCTGCCGTGGACAGCAGCTTGATTTTGATGGTTGTTGCCTTGGCCATTGCGTTACCTGCCTTGAAATGCGAAGCCGCGGACTGCGCGTTGCGTCCGCGGCCGAAATCTGCGCGGAAACTACTGTTCGCGCATCAAATGTCAAGCGTAATCTGCAGGGACGGCGAAGGGGTCAGGGGGGCGTGGGTCTGTAAAAGATGCGACCGATCGCTAGGCCGACATAAAGAATAAAGAAGAACATGAGGCTGAAGGCGAAACCGGAAGAACCAAACAGATCCATGGACAGCCCGATCAACTGTGGCCCGACCATCATGCCGACCGCATAACAGAAAACGAAGGCAGCGTTTGCCGCCGCCAGATCAGCCCCAACCAGGCGGGAACCGAGATGAGCGAGCCCGACCGTATAGAGACCAGCAACGACGGCGCCCCACACAAACAGAACACTGGCCAGCAACCACCAGTTCGCGGTCAGCAAAGGCAGCAGAAGGCATCCGACCATTCCGACGACCGCAAACAAAAACAACAGGGTTCGGCGATCACGGACCCGATCTGACAGAATACCGATCGGAAACTGAAACAGCACGTTGCCGAGTCCGATCATGGTCAGCAACAACGCTCCGTCGGTCTCGCTGAGCCCGATCTGTTTGGCGTAGATCGGAAACAAAGCGAAGCCCCCGGACTCCACGGCCCCGAAAACGAACACCGCCGCCGTTGCGGTCGGAATCAGGAATACGAATCTCAGGAACGGACCGCTTGGGTGGCGGGAGATCGCCGGGCTCTCGCGGCGTGCCATGATTACCGGGATAGCAGCTGTGACGATAATCAAAGCGCCGACAATGAAGGGCAGGCTTCCGTCGCTGCCAAGCAATGAAAACAACAGCGGTCCGGCGGCAAAGCCGAGAGAAAGAACGGTTGCATAAACGCCAAGAACCATGCCACGGCGGGCCGGAGGTGCCACCGCATTGATCCAGAACTCGGACAGGATGAACAGGACGGTGATGGCGCCATGAAATGTGACGCGCAGCGGAAACCAAACCCAGAACTGCGGGGCCAGATAGAAACCGATTGCCGAAATTGAAGCGACACCAATCGCCACAAGCATCGTATCGGCCACACCGAAACGCTTCGCCACCGGTGTGCAAAAAGGAGCTACTGCAATCGAGGCGATACCCGCCGTCGCGGAGTTCAGGCCGATCATGGTCGCCGAGATACCGTTTTTCTCAAGCACCACGCTCAGCAGCGGCAGTCCAAGGCCCAGGGCGATCCCGACGGCACTGATCGATGCGATCGCCGCGCCGATCGACAGCCAGTGAATTGGCTCTTTCGTTCCGGTCCCTTTGGAGGCTGCTGGCGTTTGCGTATCCATGGTCCGGGGCGAATTGGGGTCTTCTACAGGATGTCGCGGGCGAATCGTCCATGGTGAACGTGGTAAAACGGCACCGGGCGACCGAACGGAAGGGAAGGATCGTTTTGCAGTTCAAATTGCAGGTCTCGAAGCACGACCTGAGTGATCCTGGGGACCGGCAGTTCGCCTACATCCGACAGTCGTACCCATTTCAGATCGAGCAATTCGTTGCTCTCTTCTGCCTCGGTTTCTCCAATCTCGTCACGAAAGCAAGCGAAAAACCGGGTGTCGAAGCGTCGCTTCTGGCGCGGCGGGGTGATGGCGCGCGCGATAAAGCGCAAAGGTGACAGTCGCGGGGCGAGGCCCCTTTCGCCGAAGGCTTTCCATTGCGGCTGAGGACTCGATTTGCCTGTACCGGCAACAAAAATGCCGACCTCTTCATGGGTTTCACGAATGGCTGCGATGGCGAGCGCGCGGGCGCGAAACGCCGTTGCAGGTTTGGCCATCCGTGCGCACAGCTTTTGCATGACGACAGGGTTCAATTCATCGGCCACCGGCACGTGTCCATCGCCGCGGTCACGACGTCCGCCGGGAAAAACGTAAGTATCGGGCATGAAGGCGTGAGCGCCATGGCGGCGACCCATCAAGACGGTCGGTTCGTCCCGTGAGCGATCGATCAGGATCAGCGTTGCCGCGTCGCGTGGGCGCAACAACGGGTGCCGGCCGCTCAATTCCGGGCTGGAGGGTGTTGGGTGATCCACGGTGCGAACGCTGTTGTTGTTCATGTCTCAGATTAACTTCCCGGCAAAACGCCTGTCACCGTGACCTACAGGCTGTCCGCGCCGCTCGCAATGCTATTGGAACTCAATCCCGAAGGATCGTGTCGATCTCGGCTTCATCGCCGCCGAATCCATGCATATAGTTCGCCCATTGCAATCCGATGACCGCGCCCTTTGTCGGCTGAAGCAGGACCAGCGCCATGATCAACGTTATCGGGGTCCAGATTGCCAGATGCTGCCAACTGTTGAGTGTTATGACACCCTCCGCCATCATATAAGCACCGACAACGATATGGCCGACAACAAAAATGACGAGGTATGGCGGTAGGTCGTCGGCCCGTTGATGGTGCAATTCTTCTTCGCAATGGGTGCAGGCATGCACCGGTTTCAAGAAGCTGCGAAACAAACGCCCTTCGCCGCAACTCGGGCAGCGTCCGGACCAGCCACGCAGGATCGCGGTCCAGAGACTGCGTTTCGGGTGCCGCGAAACGGCCTGTCCGTCGAAGGTCTGAGGGGTGTTCATCGTCAGCTGGCCTATCTTCTTCCTGTTCGTCTTCTGGATGGTGCGCGACCCGATTTGTGAAAGGAACGCACGGCAGCCGGCAGCTTGCGTCCTTCGCTCAGCATCTCGAATCGCAAAGCCCCGGCAAGCGGAATGGCCTCTTCGAGTCTGACTTCGACCGCATCGCCTAGTCGGTAGCCCTTGCCCGTTTTTTCGCCCACCAGGGTCCGATGGGCTTCGTCGAAGATATAATAGTCAAGCCCCAAAGTGGAAACCGGTATGAAGCCGTCTGCGCCAAATTGCTGCAGCGTCACGAACAACCCGGCTTTGGTGACGCCGGATATCTGACCGTCGAACTCGTCACCAATCCGATCCGACAGGTGATGCGCGATCAGCCGGTCGACCGTTTCACGCTCCGCCGCCATGGCGCGCCGCTCGAATGTCGAGATCTCGGCAGCGACTTCCTCAAGGTTGTCTTCCTCCTCCGCAGTCATGCCGCCTTCGCCGAGACCGAGCGCAGCGATAAGAGCGCGATGGACAATGAGGTCGGCATAGCGGCGGATCGGCGACGTGAAATGGGCGTATTTCACCAGGTTGAGACCGAAATGTCCTATATTGCCGGGGCTGTAAAGCGCTTGGCTTTGAGTCCGCAACACCATTTCGTTGACCATCGTTTCATGCGGCTTCCCCTTGGACTTTGCCAGGATCCCGTTGAAGCTGTTGGCGCGCAGGTGCCCACCTCTGGCCAGTGGAATGTTGAGAGTTTTGAGGAAATCGCGCAATGCTTCCAACTTGGCCAGGGTCGGCGCCTCATGGATCCGATAGATCAGGGCCTGTTGCCGGCGTTCCAGGGTCTCGGCGGCCGCGACATTGGCCTGGATCATGAATTCCTCGATCAGCCGATGCGCCTGAAGACGTTCGGGAACGATGACCCGATCCACCGTACCGTCCGCTTTCAAACGCAGCTTTCTTTCCGGCATATCGAGATCGAGCGGCTGACGGCGGTCGCGACCGCGGGCCAGTACGCGGTAAGCGTCCCATAGCGGATTCAAGACCCCCTCGAGCAGATTATCGGTCTGCTCGTCAGGTCTGCCGTCGATCGCCGCCTGTGCCTGCGGATAGGATAGTCGGGCCGCGCTTTTCATCAAAACCCGATGGAATGTGTGGCCGATCTTGCGGCCGTCCTTGGAAAATCGCATACGAACCGCCAGGGCAGGGCGATCTTCCCCTTGCCGAAGCGAGCACAGGTCGTTGGAAATGCGTTCCGGCAGCATCGGTACAACACGATCCGGAAAATAGACCGAGTTTCCGCGCTTCAGGGCCTCCCGATCCATCGCCGATCCGGGCCTGACATATTGTGCAACATCGGCAATGGCGACATAGACGATAACGCCGCCGGTGTTGCCGTCCGATTCGTCCACTTCGGCATAGACCGCATCATCGTGATCCTTGGCGTCGGCCGGATCGATCGTCACCAGAGGAAGATGCCGCCAGTCCTCGCGCCGGTTTAGGTCGACCGGCTTTGCGGCCGCCGCTTCCTTCAGGACCTTGTCCGGGAAACGGTTGGGAATTCCGTGGGCGTGAATGGCAATCAGCGAGATGGCTTTTTCACCGGCAACCGATCCGATGACGGACAGGACCTTGCCGCGCGGCATGCCATAGCGACCGGAACGGATCGATTCGACTTCCACCAGATCGCCGCTCTCGGCATCGCCGACATCGCTCGAATCGATGATCAGTTCCTTGCCGGTTCGTTCGATCGGATCGATTCGGCCGCCACCTCCGGGCGTGGTTCGGAACACGCCAAGGATCGTCGCGTGACCTTTGTCCAGTACCTTGATGACCTTGCCGGTGTAGGCGGGTCCGACCGCGCTGTCGGCGTCGAAGGTACGGGCCAGCACGCGGTCGCCGATTCCGGCCGCCGGCGGACGCCTGCGGCCACTAGCCGGCCGGCTTTGACGGATCGATACCGCCGGTGCCGCGGTCCCGTCGTCCGGCCATTCGGCCGGTCGCCCGATGAGGGTGCCATCGGCGTCCCTTGAGGTGATGTCAAGCACCGTCACCGGCGGCAAGGCGCCGGGGCGAACGAGGCGTTTGCGCTGCCGCTGCAGGAGACCGTCATCTTCGAGCTCGCGCAGCATTTCCTTCAACGCAATACGGTCGTCCCCGCGTACTGAAAATGCTTTTGCAATATCCCGCTTGGAACTGCGGGCGGGGTTCTCGGCAATGAACCGAAGCAGTGTCTCGCGGTCGGGCAAGACGGTTGGTTGCTTGTCGGCGCCGCGGCGACCGCGGTGTTTGGCCAAATCAATCCTCTGCTTTCACGGCTTTGGCGGTCTTGCTTTTACCGGTACGTTTTGGCGCAGCTTTCTTGCGGGCGGTCTTTGCTGGCTTCTTGCCGCTCTTGGCCGCTTTTTCAGCGATCAGTTCGAGTGCCTTTTCGACGGTAATCGACTGTGGATCGGCGTCCTTGGGCAACGTCGCGTTGACTTTCCCCCAATTGACATAAGGTCCGTAGCGACCATCGCGCACAGTAATGGTACCGCCGTCCGGGTGTTCGCCGAGCTCCTTGAGGGCAGCCGGTTTAGCTCGTCTGCCAGGACCCTTGGATTGCTTTTCCGCCAGCAGGGTCACGGCCCTATTGAGGCCGACCGAGAACATCTCTTCCACGGTCTCAAGATTGGCGTATGTTCCGTCATGCAACAGAAACGGTCCATAGCGACCGAGTCCGGCGGAGATCATTTTGTCGGTCTGCGGGTGCGGGCCGACGTCTCGCGGCAGTGACAGCAGAGCCAACGCTTTCTCGTGGTCGATGTCTCCCGGTTTCCAGGACTTGGGCAGGCTTGTCCGCTTGGCGCCGCGGCCCTCGCCACGCTGAACATAGGGCCCAAACCGGCCGGTGCGCAGGGTGATGGCCTCTTCGGTCAACGGATCCTTGCCGAGATCCTGGGGCTCGGTCGATGCCGTCGTATCGGAAGCCGCATCGGCCGAGAGCTGGCGGGTATATCCGCAGTCCGGGTAATTGGAGCAGCCGACAAATGCACCGTAGCGGCTCAGCTTCAGCGACAGTTTGCCTGTTCCGCATTTCGGGCAAATCCGCGGATCACTGCCGTCCTCGCGCGCCGGAAACACCAGCGGTGCCAGTTCTTCGTTGAGTGCATCAAGCACGTCGCTGACACGCAGTTCCTTGGTGTTGTCGAGAGCGGTCAGAAAGTCTTTCCAGAAATCCCGCAGCACCTGCTTCCATTGTAGTTCGCCGGCTGAAATGCGGTCGAGTCTCTCTTCAAGGCTTGCGGTGAAATCGTACTCCACGTAACGCTCGAAGAAGTTTTCAAGGAACGCCGTCACCAACCGTCCCTTGGCCTGGGGGATCAGCTTGCGTTTTTCCAGTGCCACATATTCTCGGTCGCGCAGTGTCGACAGCGTCGCGGCATAGGTGGACGGCCGGCCAATACCAAGCTCCTCCATCTTTTTGATCAAAGAGGCTTCTGAATAGCGCGGCGGCGGTTCCGTGAAGTGCTGCGTGGCGTCGATTTTTTCCCGCTCGAGGTCTTCATTGGCGTGGATTGGCGGGAGCCGCTTGGCGTCGTCAGTGTCGTCGGCCTGCTCGCCGTCTTCTTTCTGATCCGTGTAGGCGGCGATGAAGCCATCAAAGCGAATGACCGAACCGGTGGCCCGCAGACCGGCATGATGCGGTCCCCGATGCGCCGAGATCTCGACCGTCGTGCGCTCGATTTCCGCTGATGCCATTTGGCTGGCGATGGCGCGCTTCCAGATCAATTCGTAGAGGCGGTACTGATCGCTGTCGAGATGGTCGCGAAGCGAGCCCGGCGAGCGACGGAAATCGGTCGGGCGGATGGCCTCATGGGCCTCCTGGGCGTTCTTTGCCTTCGTTGCGTAGTGGCGTGGTTTCTCGGGGCGGTAGCGCTGGCCGAATTGCTCGGCGATGGCGATGCGCGCACCGTCGATCGCCTCGGCAGCCATCTGAACGCCGTCGGTCCGCATGTAAGTAATCAGCCCGGTGGTTTCTCCGCCAATGTCGATGCCTTCGTAGAGGCGTTGCGCAACCTGCATGGTGCGGGTGGCATTGAAGCCAAGCTTGGAGGAGGCGGCCTGTTGTAGCGTCGACGTCGTGAAGGGGGGCGATGGATGGCGTCTGGTCGGCTTGGCTTCGACGCTATCGGCAACGTAGAGGGCGTCTTCCAGCATCGCCTTGAGCTGACCGGCCTGATCCCCATTGGCGATGGTTGTTTTTTGTATCTTGTGGCCGTTGGCACTGACGAGACGCGCCTCAAAGCCGTCCCCGCGGGGAGTCTTCAGATGCGCGACGATTTGCCAGTATTCCTCGGAAACGAAGCGCTCGATTTCGGCTTCCCGGTCGCAGACAAGCCGCAGAGCAACCGATTGAACACGACCGGCCGAACGTGCGCCGGGCAGCTTGCGCCACAAAACCGGAGACAGGTTGAAGCCGACCAGGTAATCCAGGGCTCGGCGGGCAAGATAAGCTTCGACCAACGCACCATCGATTTCGCGCGGATGTGCCATCGCATCGAGAACGGCCTTCTTGGTGATGGCGTTGAAGACCACGCGCTTGACCGGCTTGTCGCCCAGCACACCGCGTTTCGAACGCAGAATTTCCAGCACATGCCAGGAGATCGCCTCGCCCTCCCGATCCGGGTCGGTGGCGAGGATCAAGCCGTCCGATTGCTTCACCGCATCGGAAATCTCTTTCAGGCGTTTGTTGGAGGCCGAATCGACCTGCCATGTCATATCGAAGTCTTCGTCCGGCTTGACCGAGCCGTCTTTCGCCGGCAAATCGCGGACATGCCCGAAAGACGCCAACACCTTGTATCCAGATCCGAGATACTTGTTGATGGTTTTGGCCTTGGCCGGTGACTCGACAACGACAACGTTCATTCGCAATTACTCTGATCGTATCCTTTTGGGCAACGACATATCAAACGGTCGACCAAGGCAAAAAAGCGGCCGGACCACGCACCGAAATGAACATCGATGAGCCGCGGGTCAAGGGTTTATGCCTGAAATTTTCGCAGCAGTACCTGTTTGCAACACATAATGTGGACAAGCCGCGAGTGGCGTGTCAACCGAAACACAAAGCCGCTTTTCAGCCCCCAAGAGGAGGCAGCCCGGTGATTGTTCTTTACATCGCAAGGGAGACGGAACCATCGGCGTGCCGTTCCAGCCGTCCGGCCAGATCCAATTCCAGCAACACGAGATAAACCTCCGATGCCGGCAGGTTCAACAGTCTTACGATTTCGTCGATTTCGACGGGTGCCGGCCCGAGGGCATCGACGATTCGGCGCCGGCCCGTATCGTCGATACGAGCGGACGCAACGGTGGTCGCCTCGACCCGATCCCCTGACTCCACGAAACGCGGATCGCTTGCGGTGTCTCCCAGGAGCGGAGTCAATGCACCTACGACGTCGGCCGCATCGGTGGTCAGGATGGCCCCATCTTTGATGAGCGCGTTGGTCCCTTTGGCCCTCGGATCGAGCGGCGAACCGGGCACTGCGAAAACCAGTCGGCCAAGTTCGCCGGCCATCCGGGCGGAGATCAGCGAACCGGACCTGAAGGCTGCTTCAACCACCACAAGACCCAGTCCGAGACCGGCGATAATGCGATTGCGGCGAGGAAAGTCGCGAGCCCGCGGTTCCCATCCGAACGGCATCTCACTGACCGCGGCGCCGGTTTCGCAAATCTCATCGAGCAACGGAACGTTCTGCTTTGGGTATGGCCGATCCAAACCTCCGGCGATGACAGCGATTGTGCCGGTCTTTACCGCGGCGCGGTGCGCCTCTGCGTCGATACCGCGGGCAAGACCCGATGTTATGGAAAAACCCCGGTTCCCGACACCAGTCGCCAGAATGCCGGCTATCTTCAGCCCGTTGAAGGAAGCATTGCGCGAACCGACGATGGCAACCGACGGTTTTTGCAAAACCAAAACATCACCGCGCACGGCGAGCAGAGGCGGACAGCCGTCGGCCGACCGCAAAGCAATCGGGTATTCCGGCTCGCAGGCGGCGATGAACCGGCAACCATGCCGGGCGGCATGCTCAAGCTCGCGTTCGGCACTGTCCAGATCACAAACGCGCAAGGGGCGTCGGGCGCCGCCACGGCGTGACAGCTCAGGCAGCGCCTGCAAAGCCGCCTGCGCGCTTTGATAGCGCTCGATCAATCTGTGAAAGGTAATCGCGCCGACCTGCTCGGTGCGCGCGAGACGCAGCCATGCCAGTCTCTCTTCGTGGGTCAGAGACTTCTTCGGTAGGGCGCCCTCAACGGGATTCATCCCTTGTCACCAATGCGGCTTTCCTCGCCGGACACAAGGCGGGCGATGTTGGAGCGATGCTTGAAAATCGAAATGGCGCTCATCACGGTGAGCAGTTCGGCGATCTGTGCGTAGCCGAGCAGGAAAACCGCGACAGGGACGACGATTGCGGATATCAGTGCCGCCAGCGACGAATAGCGGGTGAGAAACGCCGTCGCCAGCCAGACAACGACGAAGATCAAAAAACCCAGCGGAAGCAGGCCCAAAAGCACGCCCATATAGGTAGCAACCCCTTTGCCGCCGCGGAAACGTAGCCAAACCGGAAACAGATGACCCAGAAACGCCCCGAAGCCGGCGATGACCGCGATATCGGGACCGTAACGCCAACCGACCATCACAGCCGCAGTGCCCTTCAGGGCATCCAGCAGAAGGGTCGCCGCAGCCAGCCCCTTGTTCCCGGTTCTCAATACGTTGGTCGCGCCAATGTTGCCGGAGCCGATTTTGCGCACATCGCCCAGTCCGGCCATGCGGGTCAGCAGCAAACCGAAGGGAATGGAGCCCAGCAGATAACCGAGAAGGAGGGCCGCGGAGAAGAACGGCAGGCTTTGCTGCCAACTGATCGGATCGGGCACGGTGCCGCCTCACTCGTCTAGCCGTCGGGACAAACCGATATTAGGCTGCGGTGTTTCCACTGACAAATACTGTTGATCATGGCGCTTCAAAAACCAGCCGCCCGGCAACCATCGTGCCGGTGACACGGCCTTGGAACCGAGCGTCCTCGAAAGGCGTGTTCTTGGAGCGGGAACGCAGACTGTCCTTGGCGACGATCCAGGGCTCGTCGAGATCGACGATGGCGAGATCGGCCGGGGATCCCGGCGCCAGGGAACCGGCATCCAAACCAAAGATACCGGCCGGTTTCGTAGACAGCGCATCGATCAAACGCATCAGCGGCACTTCATCATTGTGGTGAAGCCGTAGTGCCGCTGCGAGCATGGTCTCCAGCCCGACAGCTCCGTCCGCGGCATCGGCGAAGGGCAGGCGCTTGGTATCCACGTCTTGTGGATCGTGGGATGAGACGATGATGTCGATATCGCCGTCGCGCAATGCCGCCACCATCGCCAGCCGGTCGTCCTCTGAACGCAGCGGAGGCGAGAGCCGAAAGAAGGTGCGGTATTCGCCGATGTCGTTTTCATTAAGAGACAGGTGGTTGATCGAAACACCGCATGTCACATCCGCGCCGCGAGCGCGCGCCGCGCCTATCACAGCAACGGAATCGGCGGTCGATATCTTGGCCGCGTGATAACGCACGCCGGTCAGTTGGGCCAGGCGGAGGTCGCGTTCGAGCGGAATGATCTCGGCTTCCCGGGGGATACCTTCGAGCCCCAGCCAGCTGGCGAACAGACCCTCATTCATCACACCCTCAGCGGCCAGTGTGTCATCCTGGGTCTCGCAGGCCACGACAAGACCGAAATCGCGGGCGTAGGTAAAAGCGCGCCGCAGAACCAGTGTGTTGGAAACCGTTCTTCGGCCATCGGTCAGCAGCACGGCGCCGGCATCGCGCAGCAGACCGAATTCGGTAAGCTCTCCTCCACTCTGACCCTTGGTCAACGCAGCGGACGGGTAAATGTGCACGTCCGACTGCTCACGCGCCGTCCGCATGACAAATTCGACCAGCGCCACGTTGTCGATTACCGGGTCGGTGTCGGGCATCATGATCAGAGAGGTCACGCCGCCGGCCGCCGCCGCACCGCTGACCGATGCGATGGTTTCCCGGTGCTCGGCCCCGGGCTCACCGACAAACACACGCGCGTCGACAAGGCCGGGGATCACCAACCTGCCGCCACAGTCGACGATCGTCGCATCCGCCGGGAGCGGATCCGAAACGCCGGCGAACCCTTCAACACGGCCGCCGTTGATGATCAGCGCCCCCTGCTGATCCATATCTTGCGACGGATCGACAATTCGGGCGTTGGCGAGAACCGACCGGGTCATGGGCCCGATCTCTCACGGTCGGATAACATCAGCGCTTCCATCACAGCCATGCGGACGGCAACCCCCATTTCGACCTGTGCATCAATGACGCTTTGGGGTCCGTCGGCGATTTCCGATGCAATCTCGACACCGCGATTCATCGGTCCGGGATGCATCACCAGCGCGTCTGCACGGGCATAGGCCAACTTTTCCGCGTCGAGCCCGAAATAGCGAAAGTATTCGCGTACCGAAGGGACAAAGGATCCGGACATGCGCTCGCGCTGCAGGCGCAGCATCATGACCACATCAGCGTTCTGAAGTCCTGCGTTCATGTCGTGGAAAACCTCGACACCCATTTGTTCGATCCCGGCCGGCAACAGGGTGGATGGTGCGATCACGCGCAGCCGGGCACCCAGAGCTCCGAGAAGGATCATGTTGGACCGGGCGACGCGGCTATGCAGAACGTCACCGCAGATCGCCACGGTAAGGCCGGCAATGGATCCCTTGCTGCGGCGGATGGTCAAGGCGTCGAGCAGCGCCTGGGTGGGGTGCTCGTGGGCGCCATCGCCCGCGTTCACCACAGAGCAGCCTACCTTTTGGGCGAGCAGCGCGCAGGCGCCGGCGGCTGAATGACGCACCACCAGAAGGTCCGGATGCATAGCGTTCAGAGTCATCGCGGTGTCGATCAGAGTCTCGCCCTTTTTGACCGACGAGGTGCCCACCGACATGTTCATGACATCTGCACCGAGCCGCTTGCCGGCCAGTTCGAAAGACGCTTGCGTGCGGGTCGATGCCTCGAAAAACAGATTGATTTGCGTTAGTCCGCGCAGCGTGCTGGTTTTCTTTTCCCGCTGGCGGCTGAGCTTGACAGCTTCGTCTGCCTTGTCGAGAAGAAACGAGATGTCCAATTCCGTCAGACCATTTATGCCGAGCAAATGGCGGTGGGAAAAAACCATGGAGGGCACTCGCAACTTTCATCAATTGGCGCTTCTATAGGCGCGATCAGGGGGGACGGCAAGAAATCCGGGGATAACGTCACGGCTGATCCCCAGCCTTCGTGTCGCACCAGCCATAATCCAGTTTCCCGCCAACGACCTCCCGGCCGAGCCCTACAGGAACCCGACACCAATGCCTCTCGAAAAGCCGATCCGCAGCACCCATGACGTGTTCAATCAGGCGGCGCCCTATGCCGGCATCAACGCCTACAACGCCGATCCGATCCTGAGCGAGGTGGGCCGGGAAATGCCGCGATCGCTGCGCGACGGGTTTACAGCTCTCGGTCGCTTTACCACGACACCCGAGGCACAGGAACTGGCGCGAATCGCCAACCGCGAAACGCCAGAGCTGAAAGCCTTCGATTCGCAGGGAAACCGCATCGACGAGGTCGACTTTCATCCTGCCTACCACGCCCTGATGCGCCGATCGTTTGCCAGCGGCCTGCATTGTTCGGTTTGGGAGAACCTGCCGGAGGAGGCCGGAATCGCCCATCAGGCGCGCGCCATCCGGTTTTTTCTGATGGCCGGGCTCGAGTGCGGCCATCTTTGTCCGATCACCATGACCAGCGCATCCATGGCGTCGATCAAGACGACACCTGCCGTGGAGGCCGTCTGGGCGCCGAAAATCCTGTCGCGAAAATACGATTCGTCGCAGCGGCCGGTCTCAGGAAAAAGCAGTGCGACAATCGGCATGGGCATGACCGAAAAGCAGGGGGGCACAGACGTCCGTGCCAATACCAGCGTCGCTCAAAAGGCTGCCGACGGAGGTTTTCGGCTGACCGGCCACAAATGGTTCATGTCGGCACCGATGAGTGACGCCTTTTTGATGCTCGCTCAGATGGAGGAAGGCCTCGGCTGTTTTCTGGTGCCACGGTTTCTCGAAAACGGTGAGCGCAATGGACTTCATTTCCAACGACTGAAGGACAAGCTGGGCAACCGATCGAACGCCTCCAGCGAAGTCGAGTTCGTCAATGCCAACGGCCAGCTTCTCGGCGAACCCGGCAAGGGCGTGCGCACCATTCTCGAGATGGTCACGCTGACCCGCCTTGACTGTGCATTGGCGTCTGCGGGGATCATGCGCGCGTCGCTCGCGGAGGCCGTCCATCACTGTCGTCATCGCAAGGTGTTCGGCAAGGTGCTGATGGAACAACCCATGATGACGCGTGTGCTTGCCGATATGGCACTCGACGTTGCGGCCGCGACGGCGCTGGTGATGCGGCTGGCCGCCGCCTTCGACCGGGCGGCCGTCGACGAACGCCAGGCCGCCTATGTGCGGGTGATGACGCCGGTGGTGAAATACTGGATCTGCAAGATGGCGCCGTCGCTGATCTACGAGGCGATGGAGAGCCTGGGCGGCAATGGGTATGTCGAAGAGCGCGCCCTGGCCCGACACTATCGTGAAGCGCCGGTCAACGCCATTTGGGAGGGGTCCGGCAACGTCATGGCACTCGATCTTTTGCGAGCGCTGCGTCAGGACCCGCGTCTGTTCGAAACGGTGGTCGCAACCCTGGCCGGGGATCTCGGCACCTATGCGAAACGGACCGTGGATGTGCTGGCTGCCGCGGCGGCGCTGTGCCAGCGCGACGAAAGCGCATCGCGGCTGCTGGCGGAGCAATTGGCGATATCGGCGGCCGCCGCCGAACTGCATCGGCTGGGAGCCGGCGGGATCGCCGATGCATTCTCGGAGTCTCGGCTCGCCGGCGCTTACAGGCACACCTACGGCATGCTCGATTTGCGCTTCAATGCCGCTCAGATCGTCGATCTGCTTTACCCCGATGCGGCGAGGGTCGCCGCATAGATAACCAACGGCACGGTCAGGAATGACGCGGCGGTCTGCAGCGTGGCGATGGTGGCGTAGAGCGGTGCGTCACCACCCAGTTGGCGCGCCAGAAGATAGCCGTTCATCGCGGTCGGTACCGCACCGCACAGGGCAACGATCACCAGTCCCTCGCCGCGTAGACCAAACACCCAGCAGGCGCCGGCGAGCAGCAGCGGGTAAACCAGCAATTTGAAAAAAGTGCAGAACAGGGCAAGGAATCGGGGACGGATCGTGTCGCGGATGCGCAGTCCAGCACCAACGATGATTAGGCCCATGCCGAGCGCTGCACTGGCGACCATACCGATTGCCTGCTCAATCGGTGGGTAGATCTCAATACCAAGGTGGCGCAGGGTCAGGCCCGCAACAGCGGCCAGAATGAGCGGGTTACTGACAATGCGGCGAAAGAACGCCAGCGGGTTTCGATTGGGGCTCAGGAACCACTCCATCAAAACGACGTTGCCGAAATTGATGGGCACGATAACGAGCGCCATGACCAACGCCGTCAGCGCCAGCCCCGGCTCGCCGAACAGGTTATCGGCAACGGCCAGGGCGAAGAACCCGTTCCAGCGGGTCGTGGTTTGCATGACGGTCGTATATTCGGGTGCCGATACACCGCGAGCGCGAAACAACGGCCATGACATGTACACCAACGCAAACATCACGAGCACGGTCAGCAGAGAACCGGACGCCACTTCGCCAATGGTCAGCCCGGAAAAATCGGCCCGGTAGAGTGTAATGAACAGAATAGCGGGAAAGAGTACGAAATAGCCGACTTCCTCGAGGCCATGCCAGACGGAGCGATCGACGATCGGCGCACGTTTGAGCACCACGCCAAGAACCACGAGCAGAAAAATCGGTAGCGAGCTCTCAAAGACTGGGATCATGAATGCCGGTGGGGAGGCCCGGTGAGGAGGGATGCGTGCGTCGGTTCATACCGCCTCGCATCGGAGGTCACAAGGCGACAAAAGGTATGCCGTTAACCATTTGTTAACCTTAATATTTGGTTTACGTTGCCACGCTTTGTCTTCCTCTCCAATCTGGAAAACGCTCCGTCCGGTTGTCAAAACGGATTTGGCGACACATTTGGCCGAGACCGACAACGCGTTCTGGGGGTCGACTGCATGAAGTGGTTTTTACTGGCATGGCTGATCCCAGTGGTGCTGTTGGGCGGCTGGTACGGGCTGTCCTACCACGACCTGCATTTCGGATTTGTGCTCCTGTCGCGTCGCGCCCATGACCTGGTTTTCCAGATCTACGGTAACATGCTGGGCATGCCGCCGGAGGATATTCCACCGCTGGTGATCAAGGCTATTTTTGTCGACAGCCTCATCGTGCTTGGCATTGTTGGCATCCGTTACCGCAAGGGAATTGCCGCATGGATGCGTCGGCGGCCGTCGACCTACGACGAGGTGTCGGCTGAAAGCGAGGAAAGCCTGTCCAAGGCGCCCTGAAGAATGAAAGCAGCGGCGGCCGCGTCGATCCGGTCGGCGCGCTTGCGGCGCGAGACATCCATTTCCAGCAGCGCACGTTCGGCTGCGACCGTCGAAAGACGCTCGTCCCAGAACGCGAAATCCATGTCTGACTTCTGCGCCATGTTGCGGACGAAAGCGCGGGTTGCCTGAGCACGCGGGCCTTCCGATCCGTCCATGTTGATCGGCAGTCCGATCACACAGCCACCGACCTGTTCTCGCCTAAGCATCTCGAGCAGTGCCTCGGCATCGGTCGTGAACTTGCGGCGGCGGATGAGGCCGCGGGGGATCGCCAGGGTTAAACCGGTATCGCTCACCGCGACACCAATGGTTTTCGATCCAAGATCGAGGCCTGCCAGCACCTGGCCGTGCTGCAACCCCGAGGCCAGTTGCTCCAGTGATTTGACGTTCATTGCCCGACCTTCTGCAACTTTTTCGGGGGTTCGTTCTTTTCAGCCGCCCTGTCTGGCCATAAGCTGCCGCCGACTCTAGACGCAGGAGGGCAGGCGCATGAACATACAGTGGCTGGGTCATTCGGCCTATCGGCTGGAAATCGCCAAGGCGACCATCCTTATCGATCCTTTCCTGACGGGCAACCCCGGATTCGAGGGGCTCGACCGAAAGGACGCCATACGTGACGTCACTCACATCGTGCTGACGCATGGCCACGCGGATCATGTCGGCGATACGGTGGAGATTGCCCGTGAGACCGGCGCGACCGTGATCACCAACTACGACCTGTGCATGTGGCTTGGACAGTCCGGCGGGCTGGAGAAGTTCGATCCCGGCAACACGGGCGGGACACTGCACCAGGATGGTTTCACCGTTACGCTCGTCAATGCGCTGCACTCCTCGGCACACATTACCGAAGACGGCGTTTCCCATTGCCTTGGCAATGCCAACGGTGTGGTGCTGCATTTCGATGACGAACCGACCCTGCTTCATATGGGCGATACCGATATCTTCTCCGACATGGGCTTGATCAACGAGCTGCATAAACCCAAGATCGGCATTGTGCCGATCGGCGACCGGTTCACGATGGGCGGCGCCGTGGCCGCCGTCGCCTGTCAGCGCTATTTTGAGTTCAATACCATCCTGCCGTGCCACTATGGCTCATTCCCAATCATCGACCAGACACCGGACAAACTGATCCAAGCTATGGGTGCCGACGCCAACCTGGTTCGTACGCCCGCGGCCGGTGAGGTGTTGGAGTTTCGATGAATCACCAACCAGGCTGACGGCTTGCTCTGGCGCAACTGCGCGGCTATAGCCAGCGTCGTCGATACCTTCTGCCGGAGCCAACCTCATGTCCGTTGACCTGAAGACCGTCAAGCGCGTGGCACATCTCGCCCGCATCGCGCTTTCCGACGCCGAAGCGGCGAAAATGGAGGGCGAGTTGAATACGATTCTCGGTTTCGTCGAACAACTCAATGAGGTTGACATCGAGGGCGTAGAGCCAATGACCTCGGTCACGCCCATGGACATGAAAAAACGCCCTGATGCAGTGACCGATGGGCATAAGGCCGATGATATCGTTGCCAATGCGCCGCAACGTGACGACGACTTCTTCGTCGTGCCAAAAGTGGTCGAATAACCGCCCGCCTGACCTTGGCACGCTGATCCGCGGATCACGCAATCAGCTGCCTGTTTCCCCCAAGGGACGTACCATGAGTGAATTGACCCGCTTGACGATTGCCGAAGCCCGCACGCGCCTGCGAAGCCGGGACGTGTCGTCAACCGAGCTGACGACCGCCTATCTGGAAGCCATTGACGCAGCCAACGCCGCGCTGAACGCCTATGTGGTGGTGACGCCGGAGAAAGCGGTCGAGATGGCGAAGCGATCGGACGAGAAGTTGGCACGCGGCGAAAGCGGACCGCTGGAAGGAATTCCGCTCGGCATCAAAGACCTGTTCTGCACCGAGGGTATCCATAGCCAGGCCTGCAGCCATATTCTGGACGGCTTCAAGCCGCGCTATGAATCGACCGTCACGGCCAATCTTTGGGCCGATGGCGCGGTGATGCTCGGAAAGCTCAACATGGACGAGTTTGCGATGGGTTCGTCCAACGAGACCTCCTACTATGGTCCGGTGACCAACCCCTGGCGCGGCAGAGACAACAATAAGGCCCTCGTTCCGGGCGGATCGTCCGGCGGATCGGCCGCCGCGGTTGCCGCGCATCTATGCGCTGGCGCGACCGGTACCGATACAGGCGGATCCATCCGTCAACCGGCCGCTTTCACCGGCACGGTCGGTATCAAGCCAACCTATGGACGCTGTTCGCGATGGGGCATCGTGGCTTTTGCTTCGTCGCTCGACCAGGCCGGCCCGATCGCCCGGGATGTACGCGATGCTGCCATTATGCTGAAATCGATGGCATCGGGCGACCCGAAGGATACGACATCGACCGATCTTCCCGTCCCGGACTACGAGGCGGCGATTGGCCAGTCGATAAAGGGCATGCGGGTTGGAATCCCCAAAGAATACCGGATGGATGGCATGCCGGGTGAAATCGAAGCCCTTTGGCAGAAGGGCATTGCCTGGCTGAAGGACGCCGGTGCCGAAATCGTGGACATCTCGTTGCCGCACACCAAATACGCGTTGCCGGCCTATTACATTGTGGCACCCGCCGAAGCCTCCTCCAATTTGGCCCGTTATGACGGGGTGCGCTACGGCCTGCGCAAGCCTGGCAAAGACATCGTCGACATGTACGAACAGACACGAGCCGCAGGGTTCGGCGCCGAAGTCAAGCGTCGCGTTCTGATCGGCACCTATGTGCTCTCAGCCGGTTACTATGACGCCTACTATCTGCGCGCCCAGAAGGTGCGGACACTGATCAAGCGGGATTTCGAGCGGGTTTTCGCGGACGGTATCGATACCATCCTGACACCGGCGACGCCGTCAGCGGCGTTCGGCATTGCCGATCAGGATATGGCCGCTGATCCGATTAAGATGTACCTGAACGATATCTTCACCGTCACGGTCAACATGGCGGGGCTGCCCGGGATCGCCGTGCCCGGCGGATTGGATGATCAGGGCATGCCGCTCGGGCTGCAATTGATCGGCCGTCCGTTCGAGGAGGAGACGCTGTTCAGGACAGGGTACGTGATCGAGCAGGCAGCAGGACACTTCGACGCCGAGAAGTGGTGGTGAGGCGGCTTCCGCTGTTCGCGTCAAGCGGACCCTGCGAAGCGTTTTTTGTAACCGGCCAGTTTGGCCTTCCATGCCCGGTTGTCGGCGATTTCAGCATTGACGATGCCTTCCGGGTGAGTGCCCATCATGAGGGTCCTCACCGCACGGACATCGGCGGCGCCGATTTCGGCAAAACACTGATCCGTCCAGCACAGAGCATGGGGGGTTAGAATGACGTTGTCCATCGCATAAAGCGGGTTGTCGAGCGACGAGGGCTCCTGTTCGAAAACGTCGAGGCCGGCGCCTGCGATCTCACCTCTTTTTAGAGCGTCGATCAGCGCTGTTTCGTCAACAATCGGTCCGCGCGCCGTATTGATGAGAAAGGCCGTCGGTTTCATGAGAGACAGCTTTTCCGCGTCGACAAGGCCGGCGGTTTCGGGGCTCAATGGGCAATTCACGCAGACAAAGTCGGAGCGTTTGAAAACCTCATCGAGGGCGACAAGTTCGACCCCAAGCGACCGAGCAACCTCGGGAGACGCAAACGGGTCGTGAGCGACACAGTTCATGGCGAACGGTACGGCCAACCGGAACATCTCTGCTCCGATGTTACCCATGCCGATTGACCCGAGAGTCAACCCGACCAGACCTTGCCCCATATGGTCGATCCGTTTTTCCCAGCCCGGTGGTCCTTGACGGGTTAGCCGGTCTTTGATCAGCAGACGTCCGGACAGAGCGAGGACAAACGTCAGGATCGCCACGGCCACCGGACGCCGCACACCGCTTGGTGTGATCACCAAAGCCACGTTGTTTGCGTTGCAGGCCGGGATATCGACGTTATCGAAGCCGACGCCGAAACGCGCGACCATCGACAGACGGTTATCGCCTGGAAAACTGTCCGCATCGAATTTCGCGCCGAGTAGAATCAGGGCGTCGAAATCCGCCATGTGCGATTTATCGACCCGGCCATCGGTCACCGGGACAAAGGTCCACTCGATCAACGGATCGTCGGTGAGCGGCGAAAGGTCGAAGGAAGGAAAAGCCGGCGTCCCGTCGGGTTTGACGAAGTCCTGGCTTATGGCAACCCGGAACATATCCATGTTCAATCCTCCTGTGCTTGCGTCCTGCTGCGGATCTCGGCAAAACCCTCCTTCAAGGCTCGCCCCAGCAGCCAGATGTCGCCGAGATAACAAATGAAATCACATCCCTCGGCGCACAGTCTCGCAGCTTCTTCGGCGGAGCCGGCGAGCCGGCCGACGCTCTTTCCGTGCCGTTTGGCAGCTGCCATGACCTCGGCCACCGCAGCGGTGAATGTCGGATTGTCAAACTCACCGGCGATGCCCAGGGAGGCGCTGAGGTCAAGATGTCCGATCCACAGGCACTCCACGCCTTCCAGCGAAGCGATGGCATCGCAATTGGCAACACCCTCGGCGGTTTCGATCAGCGCCACGAAACCGACCTTGGCGTTGGCGCTGTCGATTGCCTCGACGATCGGCTGTGCGGCATAGTCGTCATGGGCAATCCCGAAGGCGCAGCCGCGCTTTCCCATTGGCGGGTATTTGACCGCGTCGATGCAGGCCTGTGCCTGCCCGACGGTGCTCATCATTGGCGGGATGACGCCCTGCGCACCGATATCGCAGGCGCGCGCCAGATGATGCGGTTCCTGACTCGGTGGGCGAAGCACGGTGGCGATACCGGCATCATGCAGTCCACGCAGCAAAGCCGACGCGGTTTCGAAGCCGAATCCGCTGTGTTCCATGTCGACAAAGGCGAACTGCGTGCCCGCGGCCGCAAGGATGCGGCCAATTCCAGGCGATGAGAACTCGCCGATATAGGTGCCGAGCTTGAGGTCGCGGTTTTTCGTCAAATCGGTGAAGCTGGCCAAGTCTTCGCTCCCTGATGCTTGTTCGCCCCGTCTACCGCCCTGGGCTAATGGCTTGATGTGTCTCGGAATCGAAAAAAACGGTCCGCTGGACCGCTGCGGTAAGGCCGATCTCACGATTAGCGACGTCCACCGCGTGGGCATCGAGTTCGGCGACCATGTGCGTTCCGTTCTGGTAAAAACTGCCATAGGTTCGTGAACCGGTTGGCTGAACCACCTCGATTGTCGCCCGGAACGATTGGTCCGGGTCATCATCGCGAGCGAAGTGTTCCGGCCGCACGCCCCAAAGGTATTGGCCGTCCGTCAGGCCGTTGTGGCCGTGCCCGGCAGGATCGAAGGCGATGGACTGTCCATCCGGCAATCGCAGTCGCCCGTCGCTTAGCGTGATGGGCAGGAAATTCATGCTTGGCGAACCGAGGAAGCCGGCCACGAACGTGTTTGCGGGCCGCTCGAACAGATCGAGCGGAGATCCCTGCTGTTCGATCGATCCGTCGCGCATCAGCACAATCCGGTCGGCCAGGGTCATCGCTTCGATCTGGTCGTGCGTGACATAGATGAAAGTCTTTCCCAACTTGGCGTGCAAGCGCTTGATCTCCTCGCGCATGCCATCGCGCAGTTTGGCATCGAGGTTGGAGAGCGGTTCGTCGAGGAGGAACAGGTCAGCGTCGCGAACGATGGCGCGCCCGATGGCGACGCGCTGTCGCTGGCCTCCGGAAAGCTCCCGCGGGAAGCGCTGGAGATAGTCGCTGATATCGAGCAGGTCCGCGGCCCACTGGACCTGCCGTTCGATTTCGGATCCGGACGCCTTTCTTGCCCGTAAACCAAAAGCGATGTTTTCGAAAACGTTCAAGTACGGGTAGAGCGCGTAGCTTTGAAAGACCATGGCGATGTTGCGTTGCCGTGGTGCGAGATTGGCGATCGAGCGGTCGCCGAGCATCATATCGCCACTGGAGATTTCTTCGAGGCCGGCGATGCTGCGCAATAACGTGCTCTTGCCACAGCCGGACGGCCCGACCAGAACGACGAATTCTCCCTCCGGAACATACAACGAGATGTCCCGCACAGCGTGAACCGGCCCGTAGTATTTGTTGACCTGATCGATGTTCAGTTCAGACATTCCGTTATCCCTTGACCGCGCCCATGGAGATGCCTCTGACGATGAAGCGCTGCATGGTGCCGACGACGAGCATCATAGGCAGCACGCCAAGCATGCTCATTGCGCCGATTTTCGACCAGAAGGTCGACTGCGATCCGAAATAGCCGGTGACCTTCACCGTATAGGTGACGACCTCCGAGCGGGTCAGGATCAGCGCAAACAGGAATTCGTTCCAGGCAAATACGAATGTGAACACCGCAGTGGCGAAAAGCCCGGCACGCGCCATCGGCAGGACGACTTTCCACAGGACCTGCCAGCGCGACAGTCCGTCCACCAACGCGCTCTGTTCGAGTTCGAGCGGTATTTCCTGAAGGTAGCCGCGCATCATCCAGGTGACATAGGGGATGTTGAATGCGGTGTAGAGAGCGATCAGTCCGGTGTAGGTGTCGACGAGTCGAAGGCCGACGAACAGAAGAAAAACCGGAAATGCAATGCAGATCGGCGGTATCATGCGCTGCGAAATGATCCAGATTGCCAGGTTGTCGCCACCGGTTCGATAACGGACGATCGAGTAGGCCGCCAACGTGCCGAAGGCCATGGCAAGCACGGTCGAGATGCCGGCGGTCACCAAGCTGTGCCACACCGACCAGGCGTCGCCGTCGCGAAACAACGTGGCGTATGACGACAGGTTGAGCCCGGCCGGAATCCACACCGGTGGATAGGCGAAGATCTCCTCCGGCGATTTGACCGAGATTGCGGCCAGCCAGTAGATCGGGAAGATGAAGAGGATCGCGACAGCGACAGCGACCGCGGCGCACAGCCAAAGGCGCCAACCCTTGTCCCATCGGTTCATCGCGCAACCTCCACACGTCGCAGCGCCAGCACAACCAGAACGGTGAGCAGGACGATCACCAGGAAGGCGATCGCCGCCGAATAGCTGATTTCGAATTCTCGGAAGGCCATTTGGTAGGCGTAGATGGAGATCGTTTCGGTGCGGGTGCCGGGGCCGCCCTGGGTCATCGTCCAGACGACATCGAACAGACGAAACAGATCGAGCGCCCGGATCAAAACAGCGATCACCATCACCGGCGCGATTGCCGGAAGCACGATTTTGCGGAACGTCATCCATCGCGACGCGCCGTCGATCTCGGCGGCTTCAAGCTGTTCCTGATCGACATTGGACAACGCCGCCAGCAGGATCAGAAACATGAACGGTGTCCATTGCCAAACTTCGGCGATCAGAATGGCCGGCCAAACCAGGAGCGGGTCAACGGTCCACAACAGCTTGACGTCACCGCCGGCAAACCAGCCTATGACCTGGTTCACCGGTCCAAAACGCTGGTCCAGCATCAGGCGCCAGGTTGAGCCGGCGACAATCGGCGAAATCACGGTCGGAAGCAGAATAAGTCCGACCAGAACCTGCTTGAACGGTATGTTGCGGAGAAACAGCAGCGCCAGAAAATAGCCGGCAACCAACTCAATCGGCAACGCCACCGCGGTGAACAGCACCGTGTGCAACAGTGATTCCCACAGCCGTATGTCCTCGAAAAGACGGGTGTAGTGGATGAAACCCTGGAAACTGCGGACATCGTCGAACATCGAGATGTTCTGGAAACTGACGATGATGAGTTTGATGAAAGGATACAGGCCGATCAGCAGCAGGAACAGAATCGCCGGCGCGATGAGCAGATACTTGAACGCTCGCTCATTGTCGGCAAAACCGGGGCTCTTGGCCTGGCGCTTCATTGATTTCGTTCCCCACCGTCAAAACCGGACCGCCCTGTAGGGCGGCCCGTATCTTATCCTAGTTGGGATAGGCGTTGGGTTTGCTGGCCCAGTCCTGATAGACGCGTCGTTGTTTGTCGACACCGATCCGTTCGGTCAGCGCATCCCACTGAGCCGCCAGTTCATCGGCGATTTGCTGCGGGTCGTCCCCGGCCCATAGCTTGCCGAGAGCCTGCCGGATGCCTTCCTCGTAGCGGTCGACCTGAATCAGCGACAGGTCGAGCAGGCCGGTCTCGGCACCCTGTTTCAGTGTCGCGAGGTACTCCGGAGCGCTGGGCCAGCGATTGAGATATTCTTCGCTGGTGAAGTGGCTGTCGCGGAACGGATCGCGAAGCGCGTAGGGCAGTTGCACCCGCTGCAGGCTGATCTCCGGACTGTTCATCCATTGGATAAACAGATAGGCCGCTTCCTTGTTTTTGCTGCCGGATGCGACGGCGAGCGAAAAGCCGGCGGCGAGTTGCGGTCTGCCGCCCGGCGGCAGCGCATATCCGATCTTGTCGGCCACCTTGGTCTCCGGGATCCAGTTCAAGGCCTCGGTTCCCTTTCCGTAGCCTGCGGCCCAGCGGCCGACCGGCGGCCATGATATTGTCATCGCCAGATCGCCGGCCAGGAAGGCGTTGAACGGCTCGATGAAGCCCCAACTCTCGACGCCCGGCGGCATAAACTTCGTATCGTCGCGCATTTGCGTCAACACACGCACGCCAATATCGGAGTTGACGGTCGCCTTCATGGTTTCCGGATCGAAGAACTTACCGCCTTCCACACGAAAGCGTTCCTGGAACAGGTAATGGGCGTTACCGGGCTGATGAATACCGCCAGCGCCGTACAGATCGGGCGCATATTTGTCTGTGAAGAACTGACCGATGTCGCGAAATTCCTGCCAGGTCTTGGGCGGTGCCAGATCATAGCCGTGTTTGGCTTTGAATTCGGCCATGTTGTCCGGGTTTTCGAACAGATCCTTACGGTAGTAGAGGACCAGGACATCGCCGTCGTCCGGGAAGCCGTAGATGGTGTCCTCCACTTTCATCTGATTGTCCCGGTATACCGGCGCGATGGTTTGCAGGTCGCCGGCAAAACCGTATTTCTCGACCATGTCGTCAAGTGGCGTCAAAGCGCCTGCGAGTGCCAGGTCCGGCATTTGTGCCGGTACGACGTTGAGTACATCATAGGCCCCGGTACCGGCACGGTGCGCCTGCATGATCTTTGTGAAGATCTCAGGTAGCGGGGATTCGATGACATTGACCTTTATGCCGGTCAAATCCTCCCACATCGGACCGGTGAAGTTCTTGGGATCCAAGGGTTGCAGCCCGGCCTCGTACAAGACGTTTATGGTCGTACCGGAATACTGCTTGGCGGCTTCAACCGCGCGATCCGCGGCGCTTTCGGCAAGCACCGGCGCGCCGCCTGCGATTATTGCGAAAGCGCCGGCCGCAGTGGCCAGAAACGCCCTTCGCACCATCGAGAGTGTCGTCATTGTCTCCTCCTTCTTTGCAACGGCTCTTCAAGCCGCCTGTTGTGGATCGCATATGTCCCTGACGGACTTTCTGACTGCCTCCGGATCGAATATGCGATCGAGCCAACCCTCGCGGAAAATCAAAGGTCTGGCCTTTTCGATGGCCAACAGTGCGCCATCGGAAAACCTGCCCTGGGGAAACGCCCCGAAGGCAATGGCGAGTTCGAGGTTGAGATGACCCAGCATGAAATCCGTGGCGGCCTGTTCGGGGACGCCTCGCCTTACGGCCTCGCCCACAGCGTCGCGCAACGCCAGAACCAGCGTTGCACCAATCGTCTCCGATAACGCCGGTTCCAGGATCGCGAGCTGTTCCACCGTGCAGCGATGGGCGCGGTCGACCGGCGCATAGATGGTGCGGGCGATGGCCTCGCACTGGGCATAGTGCTCATCCGGCCCCTGCATCAGCGCGCAGACGATATGCTGGACGGCGTGGTCTCCGCCAAAGAAATCCCGTTCGTCATCAGGGCCGGTCTCCAAGCCGAAGAGCGGCGGATGGCAGGGATGGGTGACAAAGTAGGTGACATCCTCACGCGCCGGCATCTCTCCGGCGTGCGGCGCGGCCGCGTCGAGCACCATCACCGCAGTGCCGGGGTCAAGGTCATCGATGATGCTGCGAGCGACCGTGCCGATCAGCCGATCGGGCACCGCGAGAATAACCGCCTGCGCTCCGTCGACGGCCGTTTCGAGGTCGACGCAATCTGCCCCGACCGTTTCTTTCAGCCGGCTTCGACCCTCGGCGGACACCTCGACGTGATCCACCGCGTAAGGTGAATCCATCAGATTGCTTGCCAGTCGAACACCCATTTTTCCACCAGCGCCCAACAACGCGACTTTATTCATACGCACCTCCTAATGCTGCAAACCGCCGGTCCTGACTTGCCCGAAGAAGTCCGGTTCGCCCATCTGCCCGCCCTTGAGCGCCAGCTCGAAACCGGATTCCGATTGCTCGCGATGGGCTCTGCAGAGCGAAGCGCCGGGCGAGATCGGAGCGATTGCGGTCAGAGCGCAAAGCCCCAGTTCCACCGTCGCGTGGCTCGACGTGTCGCCGCCGGCGATGACGACCCGTTCAATGCCCGCCTCGTCCAACAAGCGACGCATCAGCTTTCCCAATCCGGCACCGACCCTGGTGTTGATCCGTTCCCGTGTCTGGCCGGTTGCCGCGATGACCCGCTCATAGGCAGCGCTGGCGGGATCCGCCGGACCGGCCGCCGTATAGGCGATCGGATCGCTGCCGCTGCCAAGAACAGACAGTGCTTTGTCGGCCGCACGGTTGATCTCGCTATGCCATTCCCCTTCATCGACGGCGCGGACGACGTCGACCCTGATGGGGGTGAATCCGTGCTGTTCCGCCCAGAAGATCTGCTCGGCCGTCTGCGGCGAGCAGGACCCGGACACCACGGCCATCTGTTCGACTTTGTCGACCTGTGTCACCTGCTGCGTTTCCGGCAGAAGGCCGGCGTCGCGCCAATGGGCTGTCAGGGCATATTCGATCCCTTGCGAACCGACGGTGAAGAGGCGCTCGCCGCGGTTCTCCCAAATCAACCTGCCGGCCCGGATCAGAGACTGTTCGTCCAGAATATCGAGCGCGATCAGAGCGTTGCCCTTCGATCTTTCGGCCTCAAGGGCAGCTTGCGCCGCATTCGCGCCGAAGGCGGTGATGTCGATCAGGCCCATCGGCAGCTCGGTTTGGCGGGCGAGATGCAAACGAACATCGGCTTCGTCCATGGGTGTCACCGGATGCCGGCTCATGGTCGGATGCCGATCCAACCGAAATATTTGACTGCCGGCACTGGCAAAGAGGTGGCCGAAGACCTGATAACGTCCGATCGGGGGCGCCGCGACGATCAGTGGATGCCAAACGCCGCCCAAAACCGGCAGGGCAATTTCAATGGCCTTCCCGACCGAACCGACCGTCGCAGAAGAGTCCAGTGTGGAGCAAATCTTATAGTGACTTAACGGTGCGCCGATGTTGCCCATCGCCGCAAAAATCTCGGGTAGGTTACCGGTCATCCAATCGGGCGATTGCGCGCGGGCTGCACCCGCGATTCCGAAACCGCGATAACCGGCAAACCTGTTTAAGCTGTCCTCGGTAGGAACATCGAGGAACAGGACCGCCGGCAGTCCGGCAAAGGTCAGCACCTCCATCACCGCCGCGGCGCCGGTGAAGTCGTCGCCGTACCACGTCACCAGCGGGCCTTCCGGAAGTTGATTGGTGGCCAAAGTACTCATGCCGAGTAGGCCTCCAGCGCCCGCGCAAGTTCGGGCCGGCCGCGTGCGTAATCCGGGAGCGGCACATCGTCGATGGCTGCCTGCCAGGCCTGCCTGAGACTGGCGACACCGGCGGCCGGCCCGTCCGGATGAGCCATGATTCCACCGCCGGCGGCATAGATCAGATCGGTGGATTGCAAGGCGGCAAATGTCGCGGGCGCTTGTTTCGCCGACTGTCCGGAAGAAAACACCGGCATCGCCAGGCATGGCTTGTCTGCAAACAGCGGTGTCAGACAGGTTTTCGCGGCCTCGACGACGCTGTCGTTCGATTCGCAGAACTTGTTGTCGAGGCCGTTGACATGCATGTGATCGGCGCCAGCCAGCCGCCAGATCTTCTGCCATGCCACATAGGACCAGCCGAGCATCGGATGGCGGGAGAGGGAGCCCCAGCCGTTGCGATGGGCATGAATCGGTAGCTGGCTGTGGCGTGCGATTTCGATGAAACCGACCAGTCCGACGGAATTCAGGCTGACCATCACGCAGCTGCCGCCCAGGTCGACCACCTGGTCGTGTCGGCGACGCATTTCGTCGAGTTCGCCCGTGATGTTGAGCGCGAACATCGCCTTGCGGCCGGACCGGTCAGCGGCGCGGTCGACCTCGATCAGAACGGCTTTCGCGCGCTCAGCGAAAGGGCATACCGTTCCGTCGGACTGCAACTCATCGTCCTTGATGAAGTCTATGTTGGCATCCAGCAGCGTCCGTGTCAGGTCCGCGGTTGCCGCGACGTCGAGGCCGATGCTGGGCTTGATGATGGTACCGATCAAAGGTCTTTCGAAGACACCGGTCAACTGACGGGTGCCGACAATCCCGAAGCCGGGACCCGCGTACCTGTCGGAAAATGCCCGTGGAAGCCGTAGGTCGACGATACGCAGTCCAGAGAACTGTTTGAGCTCAAAGAGATTGCCGGCAACGGTTGCCAGCAGGTTGGGCAGCGAGGGTCCGATATTGTCGAGCGGCCAGGATAGGGTCACCCGGGCGCGGCGGGCCGTTCCGCCGCCGTCGACAGCACCGGGAAGCGACGGTGATCCCCGATAGTCGGTTTCATGCAATGCCTCGATGCGTGCCGCCGACCGTTCCTTGAGTTCCGGCGTCTCGCCGGGGATCGGAACAAAGGTGCCGGACGATTGTTCGCCCGCCATGGCCTCAACGGCCGACAAGGGATCTACCGTGGTTTCGATCAGGTAGTCGGCCTCAATGCGCTCAGCCGTCCTGGATGCGGAAGGATTGGTCATGTGTTGGCCCCGCCGGCGGACACAAACGCTACGCAGTAGGGCGGGATCGTGACGTCTTCACACACCGTCGGCTCGGCATTGTCCAGCCATTCAGGGTCCCGAACCGCGTCCTGGAATGTTGCCGTATCAAGCAGACGGACCGCAGCCGGGGCCGGTAATGGCAGGCGAAGCGGCCGGACAGTTACATTGGCCAGGATCATGTCCCATGCATCTTCCGTACCGGACGCGACCCCACACAGGCCGTTCGGAAGGCCGGAGAGCTCGATGCGGGTTCGGCCGGTCATCGCGGCAGCGGCGCGCACCACGTGGAAGATTGGATAAACGACCGCATCGTTGCTTTCATCAAAGTAGGCACGTTTCACCGGTTGCGGCTGGGAAACGATACCAAACGGACCGGCGGGAGCGGCCAGCGCTAGGGATTGGACGGCGAAATCCTGGGTGGCGTGCAATACGCCGACAGCAAACGCGGCCGCGAAAATCCCGCACTGGCGCGGGTCGAATTCCGCCATCGTCTGACGGATCTGCTCCGCATTGTCCGCGACGCCGGCGCCGTAGGGATTGGAGCGCATTCCGATCGACACAAGACCGAGCCGGTAGGGCTTGCCTTCGCTCCAGTGCAGCGCGCTTTCGAAGACGAAGGGCAGGGCTTCTAGCGTTTCGCACACCGAGAGATCGTCAGCCGCGTGCACAACTGCCGTTGTTCCGTGGCTGACGAAATCGCATTGGGCCGGATCGGGCCGACAGCGATTGAATTCGGTGAAATTCGTCAGAACTCCGCCGCCAACCGACGTGCTGCCGAAGACATCGCGGGCTGCCCTGACGCAATCTGCGGGCGTGGCCCCATCCGGCCATGGTCCTGAAGGCTGATAGCTCTTGAGATAGGGCTCTGGAACAGCCAGAACCCGCTCGGGTTGGATGTTCACGGCGTCCGTTGCCGCGTCGATCTCGGTCAGGTGCGGCGGTGGGTCGCCGCCCTGCGGAACCACGATCTCCAGATCGACGGATGCCTTGAGCGCCGATGCGAGCTGTCGGGTCTCTCGCAGGAAATCAAGATCGATTGCGGTATCGATCCTTGCCCGCAGAGACCGGACGCCGGTCTTCTCAATCAAATCGACGCGACCAGGACCCGGCAGCCAGCCGGGTTCGACGGCAAGCGCGATTTCCGGCATCGTACCGTTCACCGACAGCCTCGGACGCGAGGCCTCGACGGTGGTCTTGGTGCCGTTCTCACCGCTTAAGGTGATTGCGACGGTTTGATTTATCGTCTCACCAGCGGCGATCCTGTAGGTGAATGGAACGACAAGCGGCCGGCAGTAGGTTTTGAAGGAAGCATCGGTCCAATTGCGCTGGTCCTCCATCTCGAAGACCTCGCCGCCAAACGCGATATCGACATCGACACCATCTACTCGGTGGCGCAGCCCGGCGATATCCATAGCCGGCTGTGCCGGCGAAATGAGACGGGGAAACAGCGAGTGTTCAAGCGCGCCGTCTGAATGAAGTATGTCCAGCTTCTCGCCGGCGACGCCTTCCACCGGATGAAGAAGGGTGAAGCCGGCACGGTTGGTGTCGAAATCGCGGGTGGCGATCATATTGAGGTCAACACGGATCGATCCCGTGCTGGCGAATACGGCTGACAGCCGGCATTGAAGTCCACCATCGGCAACTGAAAAGGCAAGCTCGTAGCGCGCCTCGTTGCCGACAACGTCAAGCGACTCGGATTCGGTTTTCTGGGGCAGCGTTATCCAGCTTTGATCCCGCACGGGCCAGGCAATGGCGCGGACGACCTCTATGCCGTTCCAGGCAACCGTTCGAACGGACTCGCCATCGAGCCGACAGGTGAGGGCGCCGACCTCGACGAGCGACCCCTGTGCCGTTTCTTCCAACGTCCCGAACAGCGCCGCACGGGCGGATTCGCCTGCCACGCCTTCCTCCCCGAATTTATGTATTGGTTTAATGATTATACCAGTTAATGAAAAGCGTCAATCGCCCGATCCATGACGTTACGGATCGTTTTGGATGGGACGGGCCTGGTTCCGGTTAAAGCGTTGCGGTTGCGCCGACTATGTCAGTCGCTGGGTTCAGCGGGCCGATCGTGGTTTCTGTGGTAAAGGGCATTGGCACGGCTCAGATGATCCGTCATTGCCTGTGCCGCGCGCTCCTCGTCCTTATCGGTGATCGCCGCGACGATGTCCCGGTGCTCCTTGATCGTCAGTTTCTCAAGGCCCGGCCGACGCACCAGATCGACATGGAAATGTGCCAGCCACCCGAACATAGCCTCGCTCATGGAAGAGAAAATGGGATTGCCCGAGATTTCCGCGACCGTCCGGTGAAATGCTCCGTCGCGCTCCAGGAAGACCCGCGAATCGGCGCTCGCCGCTTCCTGTTCGTCAACGATTTGAACCAGTTTCGAGACATCGGCAGGCTGGCGTTTGACAGCGGCGATACGCGCCATCTGGGTCTCGAATACCACTCGGGCTTCCTTAAGGTGAGTCAGATTTGCCGGCGAATGGCGCAGCAGATGCCGCATGGTATCGCCAAGTTCCTCCACTGTCCGGTTAAACGAAGGCTCCGCGACCTTTGGCCTCTCTCCGTGGCGGATCTCGATCAACCCCATGCGCGCCAGGTTCTGCATAGCCTCGCGGATCGCCGGCCGGCCGACCGAATACGCGCGCATCAACTCCCGTTCGGAGGGCAACGGATCTCCTGGACCAATATCTTGGTTACGTATGATCTCAAGGAGCCGGTCTTGAACGTCATCCGAGAGCTTGCGTCGCTTTATTGGCATATCTGGTGTGATCATCATAAGTCTTTATGAGCCTAATCGTGTCTCTTATGCAAGGTGTGGCTGCCGTCGGTTGTGGCTATGTGCTTCAAGACTGGTAATGGAGCTGGCGGTGTGTGAGTGCGGGAACAGCGTAAGTTGGCGCCTGCCGAGGCGACACGCGTGTTGACGATGCCGTAGTTGTCGGCTTGGCGGTCTGCGCAACGTTTTGCGGCGTCGGGGGTGCGCAGCAGCGTTTCAGGGGAGAATCAGCCTTAACACCATATCTCCAAGGAAGACAAAAACATTACTGTGACTTCGTGGGGAATTGTTCGTGCCTGTCAGTTTTGCGTGTGTTTGTACCGCATTTTTTCGTTTACGTTGTCATTACATTAAATCGACGGGTGTCAGTTTATGGCCAATGGTGAAGCTTCGTGTGGCGAGAGATTCAGATGCGGCGGCGGCTCAATGTTGAACGGGGACCGATCGGACAAGGGGCTGAGATCGTTTCTCAAACCGTCTTTGTAATTGCCATCGCCATCTGCCTGACGTTGATGCAAGCGGCCCATGCTGATTCAGGTCCCAGTATTATTGTGGCAAGTGATCACGAGGATCTAAACGAGAAATTTTGTGCGGCAAAACCGACGTCGGAGCATGTGTTGGTTCTTCCGGCCACTCTTTTCGTCGACAGTCAGGAACTGATCTGCGACAGCGGCCCCTATAAACTGTACCGCATTATCGAGCACGACGATCCGGACGACTTCGAATACTACCTGGATCCGCCCTTTGGGGCTGAGTTCCGGTTGGGGTGCGACGGCAAGGCGGGTCGGAGCATGAAGACGATCGCGGTCAATTGCCGTCCTTTGAAGTAAGCGGCACCTAGTGAGCGGTTGCTTCATGGTGGCACAGAACGGATCAGGCGAAGTGAAGTCGGCAAGGGGTCGATCGCCAACGCTTTAAGGGGGCAAGACATGGGAAACTGGCTGCGTGTGCGGGACGGTAACGGGCAGGTCACCACACAATTTCTGGTGGTGGTGGCTTCAGTTCTTCTTGTGGCTTTCTGCACGCTGCTGGCGATGAAACTCGGGCTGACGCCGAATGTCGGAAGTGCGGGTGCCGCCAGCGCAACAGTCATTGACCCATCAGTGCGAGCCGAGCTGAAGGAACCGGTGGTGCTGTCGAGCAAGGACGGCGTCCTCGAGGTTCGCCTGACCGCCCATCAGGGACACGCGACGCTGGACACGGTGGCGACGCCGGTCGAGGATTTTCTTGTTTTTGCTTACGAGGTGATCCAGGGCACCGCGTCGGACGGCCAGACGACCGGCGACAATCAATATCCGGCACCGACGCTCAAGGTCGATCCGGGTGACCGGCTGATCGTCCATCTTGAGAATTCGCTGGCCGGATTGAGCATCCGCGACTACTACGATCCGGCATTCAGTGGCGTCAACGAGGAGGTGCCGCTTTATCCCCCGCAGTTGACCCAGGCGCCGATCAATCTCCATACGCATGGCCTGCGGGTCAGCCCCAAGGGTAACTCCGACAACGTGCTTCTGCATATCGGCGCCGGGTTGTCCAACACCTATGTCTACCATATCCGCGAAGACCATCCGGAGGGCGCGTTCTGGTACCACCCGCACCTGCACGGGCTGACGGCGCCGCAGGTCTATCTTGGACTGGCCGGTATCCTGCAGATCGGTCGTCTCGACGGCAATATTCCGCTGGTCGTACAAAACGACATCCCGATCCGCAATATGGTGCTGCAGTACAACTATGTTTTCGATCGCAAGGGCGGACTTGCCCGCCTCGGAAACCCCAACTGGCCGCAATATGTCAGCACTCTGACACCGCCAAAGGGCGACGAACTTGCATCAGGCACCTACAGGCCGCTCCTGACGCCGGTCAATTTCGAGCAGTCGAAGAAGGGAACGGAACACTTCACAGTTTGGTATGCCGGCAAGCTCGGACTGTACAACAATCGCGGTCGTGTGCAGTTCATACCGAGCAACCTTCAAACATTCACGGCCGATCAGAACCCCGAGGCGCGAAGCATTCCCGCCGATCCGTCACTTCCCGATTACCAGCGTGACATCCAGTTTACCGTCAACGGCCAGTTTCAGCCGGTGGTGAAGAGCAGGCCCGGACAAACCGAGATCTGGGTGCTGTCGAACATTTCGGACATGGCCTACATGAACGTACAGCTGACGGAGACGGCCACCGGAAACCATCCGAAAATCGCTATCCTCGGAATGGACGGCAATCCGAGCCCGGCGGTGACATATCCAACCACCGACGACGGCACGCGGCTGCTCATCCCGCCTGCGACACGTTATGTGATCGCGGTGACTATGCCGCAGGAAGGCGACCTGATTCTGGAAATGCCATCCGTCGGCGGTGGCGCGAAGACCTTTGGTGAAAAAGGCATCCTATACACCAACAATGGAAGCGAAAACCCGCCGGCCATCCTTGGCAACCTGACAGTGTTGCCGTCGGCCGTGAGCTACGACGACGGCTTTTTTCTGTTTCCAACCCAGGTTCTCGCCAGGGCCGTGCCGTCAGACGAGAAAGGCACGACGACCGCCTTCAATGAGGGGCAGCCGCTGAACGCTCACACCGGGTTCGAGGATACTTTAAATGTTACGCCGGACGTCACGCGCAAACTCGACGTCACCGGTGGCTTTATCAACGAACTTGCCAGCAAGAATGATCCCAAGGCATTTGTCTATGCCTTCAACAACGTCGGATTTCCCAACGCGCCGCTGCTACAGCCACGCCTGGGTTCGGTCGAGGAGTGGACGTTCTACAACTACAACAATGACGGCCACCCGATCCACGTACACGTCAACGATTTTCAGATGACCCGCTACTTCAATCCGACCACCGGGCAGAGAGCGGGTCCGAATATCTTCGCGTCCGACACCTACAATCTGCCGCAACCGGCGCAGATCAACGATCCGGACGAGGATGTCGCTATACCGGCTGAACTGTCGATCCGAACCAAGTTCAGGGATTACACCGGCCTGTTCGTCATGCACTGCCATCGGTTGAACCATGAGGACAATGGTCTGATGCTCATGGTCAACATCATTCCCGCCGTTTCGACGTACGGCGTGGCCAGGCCCGGCGAGGCAGGCAATCCGACGAAGGTCGAGATTTATGACGGCGACGGTGATCGTCTCGTTGCAACGGTGGTGCCCTTTGCCGCTTTCGACGGTGTTCCGAGCGTCGCGATGGGCGACGTTGATGGCGATGGTGTCTATGATCTCGTTGTCGGTGCCGGACCCGGCCATGCACCGGAAGTGGTGGCCTATTCGGGCAAATCGGCAGGTGACAAAGGGCCCTTCGAAACCGAGTTGGCCCGGTTCTCGGCGTTTGCCGGAGCAGCCGACGGCGGCATCAGTGTGGCGGTTGCGCAAATTGACGGAGAGGTTTCCGGCGAGGGTGCGGTCGCCGACAACATCATTGTCGGCTCGGCGCCGGGAATCTCCAGCGAGGTCAAGGTGTTTGCGCTTGACAGAACCGGCGGGCCGCCGACGCTCTTCTCTTCTTTTACGCCCTATGAGGACGACACATCGGGTGTCTCCGTCACGGCCGGTTTTGTCAGCTTCATGTCAGGGCGCAACAGCATTGTTACTGCGCCTGGTCCGGGCAGTGTCGCCAAGGTTCGGGTTTTCGACTACTGGCTGATGAAGCCGACCGGCATCCGCATCGCGGAAAGCAATGTGCCGCTGGAAATGTGCTCGAGCACAGATGGGCAGCCATCGATGATCGCCGAGTTCGAACCCTTCGGCAGCGAATACCGTGGAGGTGTCTCACTGGCCACCGGCTGGCTGTACGGCAAGCTGGGCGGCGCCGAGCGTGTCGTTGTCGGGCAGCTGACCGGCCCGGGTGCTGTGAAGGTGTTTTCCACCGGTTCGGCTCTGCAGGCCGGTCCGGAGCTCTATCTGAAGAGTCCGGTCGAACATGGCGGCCTGGCCGAGTTCCGGGAAGAGACACACCTCACGCCCTTTGCCGGTGTATCCGGGGTGCGTGTCGCGACCACAAGCACGACGACCGGAGCCGACTTGCTGGTGAGCGGAGTGTTGTCGGAAGACAAGACGGTGCGGGTGAGAAAGTACGATCTTGTCCGGCCCGATACCAAATCGAGCGAGTTACGGGCGGTAGAACTCGGTGAGGTCATGGCTTCGCCGGGCTCCGCGCCAAACGTTCTGGGCGGTGACTGAACGGAGGACCGTGCCGATGACCAGATTGACGAGACGCGGACTGCTCGGGGGAGGAGCCGCGTTTGCGGCAACCGGTCTTGTTTCAGAATCCACAACGGCGCGTGCTGAACCAACTCTGACGGTGGGCATGGTCTATATCGGCCATCAGCGGGATTGGGGGTGAGCTAAGGGTCTTACGCGACGGAACTCATTAAGACCGATTACCTGTGGTTGAGGGCGTGATCGGCTCGTCCACCTGATCGAAGGGTTGATCCGAAACAATCGGCCCCCGGTTTTTACCGGAGGCCGTTTGTTTTGGAGACTACCTGGAATACTCAACTGCAGCCGCTCGTGGCGCCACAGGTGTCGCATTTCAGGCAGGTGCCGTTGCGGACCATGGTGAAATTGGAGCATTCCGAACAGGCGTCGCCGGTGTAGCCCTGCATAATCGCGCGGGCCCTTCGGTCGGCCTCTATCTTCTGCGCATCGGCGGCTTTGGCGGCCTCGTCGAAAAGCTGGCTGTCTTCGACTTCCTGGCTGGCAATCTCCTCACTGAGTTGCTTGGCCCGCTCCTCGTAGTCGCGTTTGAACGCCCGGGTTTCCTCTTCCTGTGAGACCGGGACCGCCGCAGCCAGCGCAGCGCCGCCGGAGAAAGCCGTCACGTTGCTGCCGGACGGCGTCGGACCGACAGGCTGACCACCGCCCGGGGCGATCAGTTCCAGCTTGTGGCCGCGTGTCCAGCCTTTCGACACCGGTTCGGTCTTGCCTTCCTTGATGCCCTTGCCGAGCGCCGTGTTGCTGAAGTCGGACGTATCGATGTGGGCGAGATCGTGACGCTCCAGATAGGAGACCGCGAGTTCCCGAAAGACATAGTCGAGGATCGACGTGGCGTTCTTGATTGCGTCGTTGCCCTGAACCATGCCGGCCGGCTCGAACTTGGTGAAGGTGAAAGCTTCGACATATTCCTCAAGCGGCACGCCGTATTGCAGGCCGAGCGAGATGGCGATGGCGAAGTTGTTCATCATCGCCCGGAAAGCAGCGCCTTCCTTGTGCATGTCGATGAAGATCTCGCCGAGACGGCCGTCATCGAATTCGCCCGTGCGCAGGTAGACCTTGTGCCCGCCGACAACCGCTTTCTGGGTGTAGCCCTTGCGCCGGTTGGGCAGCTTCTCGCGTTCCCGAACGACTCTTTCGACAACCCGTTCGACGACCTTTTCGGAGACGGTCACCGCCTTGGCCGCTGCCGGAGCCTCGATCAGTTCCTCGACCGCATCTTCTTCCTCCTCGTCGTCCTCGATCAGCGAGGCGTTGAGCGGTTGCGACAGTTTGGAGCCGTCGCGATAGAGCGCGTTGGCCTTCAGTCCCAGTTTCCAGGACAGCATGTAGGCGCTCTGGCAGTCGTCGATCGTCGCCTCGTTCGGCATGTTGATGGTTTTGGAGATGGCGCCCGAGATAAACGGTTGTGCCGCCGCCATCATGCGGATGTGGCTTTCGGTCGACAGGTAACGCTTGCCGATCTTGCCGCACGGATTGGCGCAATCGAAAACCGGCAGGTGCTCGTCCTTGAGCGCCGGTGCACCCTCCAGGGTCATGGCGCCACAGACATGGATGTTGGCGGCGTCGATGTCCCTGCGCGAAAAGCCGAGGAAACTCAACATGTTAAAGTCGATGTCGGCCAGCTGCTGTTCGTCGATGCCCAGCGTGTCGCGGCAGAACTCCTCGCCCAGCGTCCACTGGTTGAAAACGAATTTGATGTCGAAGGCTGAGGCGAGGGCGGCGTTCAGTGCGTCGATCTTCTCGTCGGTGAAGCCCTTGGCCTTGAGCGCGCCGGGATTGATCGCCGGTGCCTGGTTGAGATTGCCATGGCCGACCGCATAGGCCTCGATCTCGGCGATCTGGCTTTCCGAATAGCCCAGCGTGCGCAGCGCCTTCGGCACCGCCCGGTTGATGATCTTGAAGTATCCGCCGCCGGCCAGTTTCTTGAACTTGACCAGTGCGAAGTCCGGCTCGATGCCCGTTGTGTCACAATCCATCACCAGGCCGATCGTGCCGGTCGGTGCGATTACCGTGGCCTGCGCGTTGCGATAGCCATGTTTCTCACCGAGCTCGACGGCCTGGTCCCATGCCGCTTGGGCATGTTCAATGAGCGCCGCGTCGGGACAGTCGTCGTGGAGCAACGCCACCGGATTGGTCGACAGGTCCTCGTAGCCCGAGGTTTCGCCATAGGCGGCACGGCGGTGATTGCGCATCACCCGCAGCATGTTGTCCCGGTTCGGTTCATAGCCGGGGAACGGTCCCAGTTCGCCGGCCATCTGCGCTGATGTCGCATAGGCGACGCCGGTCATGACGGCGGTGATGGCTCCGCAAATGGCGCGTCCGGCATCCGAATCGTAAGGGATGCCGGAGGTCATCAGCAGGCCGCCGATGTTGGCGTAGCCGAGGCCGAGGGTGCGGTACTTGTAAGAGAGTTCGGCGATCTGGCGCGACGGGAACTGGGCCATCATCACCGAGATTTCAAGCACGATGGTCCACAGACGGACCGCGTGCTCGAACTCGCCTATTCTGAACGCGTTGCTGGTCCGGTCGGCAAACTGCAGCAGGTTGAGCGAGGCAAGATTGCACGCCGTGTCGTCGAGGAACATATATTCCGAGCACGGATTGGACGCGCGGATCGGACCGGCGGCGGCGCAGGTGTGCCAGTCGTTCATCGTCGTGTTGAAATGCAGTCCCGGATCGGCGGAGGCCCAGGCGGCATAGCCGATGCTCTCCCACAGTTCCCTGGCACGCAATGTCTTTGTGACCCGTCCGTCGATGCGGCCGATCAGGTCCCAGGTGCGGTCCTCTTCGACGGCATGCAGGAAATCGTCGCGAATGGAGACCGAGTTGTTGGAGTTCTGGCCGGAGACCGTCAGATAGGCTTCCGAATCCCAATCCGTGTCATAGGTGGTGAATTCGATGTCCTTGTAGCCCTGGCGTGCGAACTGGATAACCCGCTTGACGTAGTTTTCCGGCACCTGCGCTTTTTTGGCGGCACGGACTTCACGCTTGAGGGCGGGATTCTTCTTCGGATCGAAGCAGTCGCCATCCGGCCCGTCGCAATTGATGCAGGCCTTCATGATCGCCTTCAGATGATTGGCCACAACCTTGGAACCGGTCACGAGGGCTGCGACCTTCTGCTCCTCTTTCACCTTCCAGTTGATATAGGCCTCGATATCCGGATGATCGATGTCGACGACCACCATCTTGGCGGCGCGGCGCGTGGTGCCGCCGGATTTGATGGCGCCCGCGGCGCGGTCGCCGATCTTCAGGAACGACATCAGCCCAGACGAACGACCGCCGCCGGACAGAGATTCGCCTTCGCCCCGCAGTCGCGAAAAGTTGGAGCCCGTTCCTGAGCCGTATTTGAACAGGCGGGCCTCGCGAACCCATAGATCCATGATGCCGCTTTCATTCACCAGGTCGTCTTCGACCGACTGGATGAAGCAGGCATGCGGCTGCGGATGTTCGTAAGCCGACGGCGACTGCACCAGTTTTCCTGTGAACGCGTCCACATAGAAGTGTCCCTGGCTCGGACCGTCTATCCCATAGGCCCAATGCAGACCGGTATTGAACCATTGCGGACTGTTGGGTGCGACACGCTGGGTCGCCAGCATGTAGGCCAGTTCATCGAAGAAGGCGCGGGCGTCTTCTTCCGAGTCGAAATATCCGCCCTTCCAGCCCCAGTACGTCCAGGTGCCGGCAAGCCGTGAGAACACCTGACGGGCATCGGTCTCCGGGCCGTAGCGCTCCTCCTCGGGGAGCGCCTGCATGGCCTCCTCGTCGGCGACGGAACGCCACAGCCACGACGGAACCGCGTTTTCCTCAACTTTTTTCAGCCGGGCGGGGACACCGGCCTTGCGGAAATATTTCTGGGCCAGGATATCGTTGGCCACCTGGGAGAACTGTGTCGGAACGTCAATGTTGTCGAGACGAAAGACGACGGAGCCATCAGGATTCTTGATTTCGCTCGTTGCCTTGCGAAACTCGATCTCCGCGTAGGGCGATTGCCCTGGTTTCGTAAACTGACGCTCAATGCGCATATCCATCCCTCTTTATCGCCTCGGCCTGACAACCCTGCGGCCAGGCACAAATTCCCCTTTTCCGCTGCATGTTTCGAAGCAGCGGATCGATCACCAAGGTTGCGTTTGATTGCAATGCCCCTTGCTCAAACGCTATATCTTGTAGTCACACTCGCTGCAATCACTAAAGATAGTATTAACAGCTTCCTTACGCCAATCAATTTTTCGGCAGGCCATGCTGCCGACAAGACGCAGAAAAAACTGTGCCCAAAGGGTGAATCACACCCATTGGAACCGCATCTCTGCACCTGCTTACTAACTGATTGAACGCTGGCAACAACTCGAAGAAACACGTCGCTGAAACAACGCCGACACAGTACAACGCGACTCGTTTTCCACCGTCAAGGGGTAGATTGCTACAGATTTGTGAACACCAAATGTAGTGGTCGTCGGTGTGGAAAACAGGGATACCGCGAAGCCCTGAAATCGCTGAACTTGCAGCACGGTCAAGCCGATAAATGGAAAAAATGATGGCACCAAAAATTAATTTGTGTCCTGTGGCGCCACGGTGATCGACAAATTGTCATAATGCTGTCAGCCGAATCGGCACGACAGTGCGACGCGCCGCTCAGCCCGCTTTGATGAATTCAATCAGCTTCTCGGCCAGCAGCGGACCGGCGTCCTCCTGCAGAAAGTGAGCGGCGTTTTCAGTGATGAAATGCGGTTGCTGCGCGGCACCTGGTACCCGTTTCTGGAAAATCACTTCACCGCCCTTCATGATCATGTCCTTGTCGGAAAAGCAGGTCAGAA
The DNA here is from genome assembly GCA_965249925.1 of Hoeflea sp. Lineage (GTDB taxonomy): Bacteria > Pseudomonadota > Alphaproteobacteria > Rhizobiales > Rhizobiaceae > Hoeflea_A. Next base: position 6,584,707 of record OZ252260.1, on the reverse strand, counting down.
ACGGCTTCTCGAAACGACGTAGTGCTTCCCATGCGGCCCGTTGCGCCGGCGCGGCCGGATCCTCGGGGCTGGCGGGAACCAGCATCGGAAACGCCCGGGCGCCGGCTTTGTATTCCTCGTCGGGGAAGGGGGCGTCGTAGGCCGCGATCTCCGCTTCGGTCAATCCGCGCGCGGTGCCACGATGCACGATGCCGCCGATGTTGAAGGTCGGCGTGGTCTGGCTGTACTCACGCCATTGCTTGAATGCTTCGCCAAGATCATGATCGCCCGTGGGCAGGGCCGTATTGCCGATCATGACACGGGCGAATCGGTCCGGATCCTCGGCCACCAGGCGCAGCCCGATTAAGCCGCCCCAATCCTGGCCGAACAGGGTCACGTCGCGTACGGCGATCTTGTCCAGCCATTGCTTCATCCAGTTGACGTGCGACAGGTATGAATAGGCTTTGCGGTCCGTGAGTTTGTCCGACTTGCCGAAGCCGATGAAATCCGGAGCCAGGGCTCGAAATCCGGCTGCAGCGAGTGGCGGAATCATCTTGCGATAGAGGTAAGACCAGGTCGGTTCACCGTGTAGGAGCAAGACGGCGTCGCCGTCCCTTGGCCCCTCGTCGAGATAGTGCATGCGCAGGGGTCCGACCGGATCCTCAATGTCGAGGTAGTGCGGTTCAAAACCGTAGTCGGACAGGTTGTCGAAGCGTTCGTCGGGCGTGCGCAGCATGGCAGTACTGTCCATGGGTCTTCTCCTGCGTCAAAGGTCCGACGCATCTCAGGGATGTCGCCGGTGAAAGTCAACCGCTGATCGGCCGGCTGCCGCGTCAGCCATCGATACCCTTATTGATCGGCTCCTGGTAGGTGAAACCCATGTCCCATGGGAAATAGATCCAGGTGTCCTGGCTGACACCGGTCACAAAGGTGTCGACCAGCGGCCGTCCCTTGGGTTTGGCGTAAACGGTGGCGAGGTGTGCCTTCGGCAAAATCGAGCGGACGAGTTCGGCGGTTTTGCCGGTATCGGTAAGATCATCGACAACCAGGATGTCCTCACCGCCTCCGGTCATCATTTCCGCGCTGACCTCTTTGATCACCTGCATTTCGCCCTGGCTGCTGTAGTCGTGGTAGGACGCAACACAAAGTGTCTCGATTTTTCGGACATCAAGCTCCCGGGCGACGATTGCGGCCGGCACAAGGCCGCCGCGCGTGATGCAAACGATGGCGCTCCATTGCTGTTCAAGGCCGGCGATGCGCCAGGCGAGGGCCCGTGCGTCACGGTGAAACTGATCCCAGGACACGGGGAAGGCTTTTTCCGGAAGGGTCATGGATGCTCGCACTCCTGGCCAACACTGGCCTCAAACGATTTGAAGTGCGTGCGGATTTACCGCTTCATGGACGCCACCGGCAAGCCGGATGGCGCACTTACCCCCAATATCCCGTCCAACAGTCCCAATGTGAGCCCAAGAACGGCCGCTATCGCGACATCAGGGTCAAGCAGGGCATCGACTTCAGCACGGTGTCCGTGACGCCGCCGAACAGCAGTTCGCGCAGGCGTGAGTGACTGAAAGCGCCCATCACCAGCAAATCCGCCTGTGTGTCGCTCACCCTGTTCTCGATAACCGCGGCAACGGGGATCCCCGAGGATACTTCCGAATTGACGGTCACGTTGACTCCCTGTCGCGTCAGGGCGGACGCGATTTCGGTTCCGGCGGTCTGGGCGCTTTGCTCGATGTTGTCTTCGGCGTCGACAGTCAGGATTTCGACGGCTTGGGCCGACCGCAGAAGCGGCAGTGAATCGAAAACCGCGCGCGCCGCGACGCGGGTGTCGTTCCAAGCGACGACGGCCTGGCGGATCGGCTTTGCCTCGGTCGCCACATAGGGCACGAACAGGACAGGCCGGCCGCTTTCAAAAACCAGGGCCTCCAGGTCGTCATAGTCGGACTCCTGGCCCGGACGCTCCTGCTGCAACACCACCAGATCAGAGCAGCGGGCGCTCGACAGCGCCGAGAGCGCGCTGTCTCCGGACATGGATTTGATGGGGCGCCATTCATAGGAAATGCCTTCGGCTTCACAGCGGCTGACGAAGATTTTCTGCATCTGCGTGAAGCGCTCGCGAATATCCTCATCCTCGACATCGACGACTGTCGTGTCGGGGATCTCCATCGGCGCCGCAAAGGAGATCTTGACCGATGGTTCGGCGTGGAGACCGATCAGATGGGCCTGGTGATTGCTGGCAATGGAAACCGAATGCGCGAGAACGCGCTCGATATCTTCTTCGCTGCGCAATACCGCGAGAATGGTTTTGTAGGACATCTGTCGCTCCGTCTATGCCTGCGGGGTGGGTCGAAACATGCAACGACACCGGCACCCTGTCCATCCGACTTTTCGGAAAGATCGGAAACCGGCGCCTTGACCTGCGTCAAGCGGGCTTGCGAGGAGCCGAACATTATATTAGATAGTGCTAATTTAGAAGACGCTAATGTAACTGGCACGCGCGCCGCGATGTCCAAGTCGGTTAAGGAAGCACATGGATCGGATGCAATTGCCCGATGTTCGGGCGATGGAAGTCGCCCGTCTCATCGAAAAATCGCATGAGGTGGCGAATGTCCTGAAGCTGCTGTCGAACCAGAAGCGGCTTCTTATTCTTTGTTCACTCGAAGCGGAAGGCGAATGTCGGGTCAGCGAGTTGGCGGAGGCTGTGGGGCTCAGTCAATCGGCGCTGTCGCAGCACCTAGCAAAGCTGCGGACGGAGGGTTTGGTGGCGTTTCGGCGGGATGGTCAGTCCATCCATTACAAGCTTGCCGACAATCAGGTTGAGCGACTGTTGTCGGCGCTGAAGGAGATCTACTGCCCTCCGCCCGTCGGTACGGGAGGAACCGGATCATGATCGCGTTTCGCAAAAACCTTCTGTTTGTGGTGTTGTTCCTGGCTCTTGTCCCATGGGCAGCGGCGGACGACTATGAGGTCGTCCCGGCGCTTGTACCCGTCATGAAACCGGTGTTCGGTCAGGTGCAGAGCCGCGATACGTTGGCGGCGCGAGCCCGGATTGGCGGCACAGTCGCGCAGGTCAATGTCGATGAAGGCGACGCGGTCAACGCCGGCGATACGGTGGCGGTGATCGTCGACGATAAACTCGCCCCGCAGCTGGAAGCGATCGAAGCCAGAAAATTGGCACTGACCGCACAACTGAAAAACACGCAAACCAACCTTGAGCGGGCCGAGCAACTGCTGACCCGCGGAACAATCGCCAAGACGCGGGTCGATGAACTGCGTACGCAGGTCGATGTCCTGAACAACCAGATCGTCGCGCTCGAGGCGGAAAAAGCCGTGATTGACCAGCAGACGGAGGAGGGGGTCGTGATCGCGCCTGCTTCCGGTCGCGTCTTGTCTGTACCCGTTACCGTCGGCTCGGTCGTGCTTCCCGGAGAACCGATTGCCCGCATTGCAGGCGGCGGCTATTTCCTTCGTCTGCGATTGCCCGAACGCCACGCCGCCGGTCTGTCCGTCGGTGAGCGTGTGGTTTTTGCCGGCCGCACCGAGGGGCCGAGCGACGACGCTTCGGCCATCTCCGGGAAGGTGGTCAAGATCTACCCGGAAATCATTGACGGTCGCGTCACGGCAGACGTCAACGTCGATGGTCTGGGTGACTTTTTCGTTGGGGAACGGACGCTGGTGTCCATCCCGGTCGCCACACGCCGGGCAATGATCGTTCCGCCACAAGCTATCAGCACACGCTATGGCGGCGATTATGTCACCGTCCGCAGCGATGGCGGCACGCTGGAAATCACCGTTGTTCCGGGCGAGATGGTCGATACCGACGCGGGCCGGTTCGTCGAGATTCTGACCGGTCTTCGCGCTGGTGATGTGGTGGTCATCCCATGAAACTCGGCATAGCCGGCCAGATCACCAAGGGGTCGATCACGTCACCGCTGACACCGCTGCTTTTGCTGGCGGCGTTTGCCGTCGGGTTGGTGTCACTCCTGACGCTGGCGCGCGAGGAGGAACCGCAGATCTCGGTGCCCATGGTCGATGTCCATGTTCAGGCTGATGGCCTCGAGGCTGAGGATGCGGTGAAACTCGTCACCGAGCCGCTTGAGACCATCCTCAAATCGATTTCCGGCGTCGAGCACCTCTATTCACAAACCCTGGACGACAGCGTGCTCGTCACGGCACGTTTCCTGGTCGGCACTGATCCGGACGACGCCATCGTGCGTGTCCATGAGAAAATCCGAGCCAACTATGATCGCATCCCCACCGGCATCCCGGAACCGCTGATCGTTGGCAGGGGAATCGATGATGTTGCCATCGTCGCCGTCACGCTGGCGCCGAAATCCGGAGCTTCGGACCGGTGGTCGGCCAATGATCTGACGCGTCTGGCACGCGAGGTGCTGGTCGAGGTGACCAAGCTCGATGATGTTGGCCTGAGCTACCTTGTCGGTGAGCAACCGGAACAGCTGCGCATCGGATCGGATCCAGAAAAACTTGCGCTCTACGGCGTGACACTGCAACAGCTAGCAGCCAAGGTGACCGGGGCCAACCGGTCCTTTCAGGCGGGTCAGGTTCGCGACGGGCAACAGCAGATCGGGGTTGTCGCCGGGCAAACGCTGCGGGGCGGAAACCAGATCGGCAATCTCTTGGTGACGGCTCGGGACGGGCGACCCGTATATGTGCGCGATCTCGCAACCATTGCCCTGGAAACCGCCCCCAACGAAACCAGGGTCAGCCATATCGACCGGCGGGACGGTACACTGCGTTCGGTACCGGCCATCTCGATTGCCTTCGCTAAGCGACCGGGCACCAATGCGGTGGTCATTGCCGAAGAAATCCTGCACCGCCTTGAACTGGTGAGGACAGCGATCGTCCCTGCCGATGTCGATTTGATCGTCACCCGCAACTACGGCGATTCGGCCAACGAAAAGGCCAACGAACTGCTGTTTCACTTGGCGCTGGCAACTGTGTCGATCGTTGCGCTGGTTGCCGTGTCGATCGGTTGGCGCGCGGCGTTCGTCGTCGCCATCGTTATTCCGACGACCATTTTGCTGACGCTGTTTGCCGCACAGGTCATGGGGTATACGCTCAACCGGGTGAGTCTGTTTGCCCTGATCTTCTCGATCGGCATCCTGGTCGATGACGCGATTGTGGTGATCGAGAATATCGCCCGTCACTGGGCCATGAATGATGACAGGCCGCGGGTTCAAGCGGCCATCGAAGCCGTCGCGGAAGTCGGCAACCCCACCATCGTTGCGACCTTGACCGTCGTCGCGGCTCTGCTGCCGATGCTGTTCGTGTCGGGACTGATGGGTCCCTATATGAGCCCGATCCCCGCCGTCGCATCGGCCGCCATGATTTTTTCCTTCTTCGTGGCGGTGACGATAACGCCGTGGCTGATGGTGAAGTTCTCCAGTGCGGGCGGACATGCGCAGGAAACTGTCGGCATCCTCGGCCGCGTCTATGTGGCGGTTGCCCGGCCGATCCTGAAAAACCGGGCGCGTTCCCTTTTGTTCCTGATTCTGGTCGGAGCCGCCACCGTGGGCTCGACGGCGCTTTTCTACTCCCAAGCCGTCACGGTTAAACTGCTGCCGTTCGACAACAAGACGGAGTTGCAGGTCGTCGTCGATCTGCCGGAGGGATCCTCGGTGGAGGACACGGACCGCGTGCTGAAGGCTGTCAGTCGGCGTCTCGCCGCGGTCGACGAGATCGTTTCGTTCCAAACCTACGCGGGAACGGCTGCACCATTCAACTTCAACGGTCTCGTGCGGCACTACTTCCTGCGGAGCCAGCCGCATCTTGGTGATGTCCAGGTGAACCTGCTTGGCAAGGCCGAGCGCGATCGGCCGAGTCACGCAATCGCGCTCGACATGCGTCGCCGCCTGGAGGGTCTGGATATGCCCGAAGGCACGTCGGTCAAGGTGGTCGAACCGCCACCCGGGCCGCCTGTTCTTGCGACCTTGCTGGCCGAGATCTATGGGCCGGATCCGGACACGCGGCGGGCGGTTGCCGGCCGGGTTCGCGAAGCCTTTGAATCGGTACCTTACATCGTCGATGTCGACGATTCCTTTGGGACGCCGACCCGGCGACTGAGGATCGACGTCAACCAGGATCAGCTTGAGTTTTTTGGCGTCGAGCACTCGGATGTGTTTCAGACCGTGGGCGCCTATTTCGGCGGCATGACGGTCGGCTATTCGCATCGGGGCGAGGGCCGGCATCCTATCCCGATCAGAATCGCCCTGGCCAAAAGAGACCGTGTGATGGACGAGCGGGCGCTCTCCACACCGGTGCCGGCCAATCTGCTGCCGGGAGACCGCGGGATCGTCGAATTGGGCGATCTCGTGTCGGTTCGACCCGAGACGACCAGCTTTCCGATTTTTCGGCACAACATGTTGCCGGCCGAAATGGTCACAGCAGAACTCGCCGGGGACTTTGAGGCGCCGGTCTACGGGATGATCGCGGTCGCCAGGGCTTTGGATGCGATGGACTGGAGCGACCTGCCCAAACCCGACATCCGCTTGCACGGCCAGCCGGCGGATGAAAGCTCACCGACCCTCCTATGGGACGGCGAGTGGGAGGTCACTTGGGTGACGTTCAGAGATATGGGGGCGGCCTTCATGGTCGCTTTGCTGGGGATCTACATTCTGGTCGTGGCACAGTTCGGGTCGTTCAAACTACCGCTTGTCGTGCTTACGCCTATTCCACTGACCCTGATCGGAATCGTTTTCGGACATTGGCTGTTCGGTGCACCGTTTTCAGCAACGTCCATGATCGGCTTCATCGCATTGGCGGGGATCATCGTGCGCAATTCGATCCTTTTGGTCGATTTTGTTCGCCATAACAGTGAGGAAGACATGCGGCTTTATGACGTCCTCCTGCAAGCTGGTGCCATTCGCTTCAAACCGATCCTGTTGACGGCGCTGGCGGCCATGATCGGCGCAGCGGTGATTCTCACCGACCCCATCTTTCAGGGCCTGGCCATATCCCTGCTTTTCGGTTTGGCGTCGTCGACGGCACTGACGGTCCTGGTCATTCCGGCGATTTACATCCTGCTCAGGGGACCGGACGGTGTTCCAAGCCGCCAGGGCTCACATTAGAAGATTAGCCGTCAGGATTTGGCGTCCCGGATTCGATCCAGCATTGCCTGCACTTCGGTGGCCGCCGCATCGATTGCCTCGATGTCGCGGCCGCGCACCACGATCTGGGTAGAATAGGTTTGCCCGTCGAAGCGCGGGTAGGAGCCGATAACGGTATCCGGGTGGTTGTCCTGAACCACCGCCAAGCCCTCACCGATGGTTCCTTCGCCAAAGGGGCAATCGACCACCCGCGACTGGATGGCCACACCCGTTTCCAAGGTCGGCAGCAACGTGTCGAGCATGGCCTGGAATATCGACGGCACACCGGCCATGACATGGACATTTCCAATGGTGAACCCGGGCGCGGTGGAGACCGGATTGCGAATGTGGACGGCGCCGCGCGGCATGCGCGCCATGCGCATCCGTGCCTCGGTGAAGTCCATGCCGCGTTCGCGATAGGCCGCCGCCATCATGTCCATCGCCTGCTCGTCGTATTCGCACGGCAGGCCGAAAGCCTCCGACACCGCTTCGGCGGTGATATCGTCATGGGTCGGACCGATGCCGCCGGAGGTGAAGACGTAGGTGAACTGCCGGCGCAGCTCATTGACGGCATGTACGATCGCGTCAGTTTCGTCGCCGACGATGCGCACCTCCTTCAGGTCAATGCCGGCCGTCGTCAGCATGTCCGCGAGGTGAGCGATGTTTTTATCTTTCGTGCGACCGGACAGCAGTTCGTCACCGATGGCGATCATGGCTGCGGTGACGACGGAATGTGGCATGTGACTTCCTTCAGGCGAACGCCTCGACAGGTAGCGCGGCCAGCGCCAGGCCGCAAGGCGGGCGCCGAATTGCCATCGGCCGGCTGGTGGGCCATTGATAGGCCTGAACTGACCTGTCCGAGGTTTGCCGGCGATGAATTTTGAGCAGTTGAGAACCTTCCTGTGGGTCGCCAGGCTGGGTGGCGTACGCCGGGCAGCCGAGCAGATGCATCTGTCGCAACCGGCCGTATCGGCCCGTATCGCGGCGCTTGAAGCAGCGCTTGGCGCGGCCGTGTTCGAGCGTCGGCAGAGCGGCATGCGGCTGACCAAACGCGGCGAAAAACTGCTCGGCTACGCGGAACAGATCCACCGGGTTCAGGAAGACATCAAGGCCAACATCGTCGATCCTGCCGGACTGGAAGGGCTGCTGCGGCTGGGCGTCTCCGAAACCGTCGTTCAGTCCTGGCTGCCGGACTTCGTCGCCGCTTTGAACGCCGAGTATCCGATGGTCGACGTCGAAATCACCGTCGACGTGTCCACGCACCTGCGCGATGCGCTGATCAACAGGGCGCTCGACCTCGCCATTCTGATGGGACCGATTTCCGAATACAGCATCAACAACGTCGATCTGCCGGCCTTCGACCTGGTCTGGGTTCGGGCGCCTGACCTGCTGGTCAACGCGGACGAACACGACATTCCACGCAATACACCGGTCATCACCTACGCCCGCAATACAAGGCCCTACCGCGATGTGCGGGCACGGCTGCTGGAACACTATGGCACGGACGCCCGGCTGTTTCCGTCGTCCTCGCTCTCGGCCTGTATCAAGATGGTTGCATCGGGTCTCGGCGTCGGCGCTTTTCCGGCGCTTCTGGTTCGCGACGGCATCGAGCGCGGTGAACTCGTGAGCTTCGATCCGGGTTGGCGCCCCGAGACCCTGCGATTCACCGCATCCTTTGTGGGAGAACCGAAAAGCGCGTTGGCGGAAAAGGCCGCCTCGATCGCCCGCGACGTCGCGAATGCATACATGAAATGATCAGTATTTTGGATCACAGGTGAAAGAAATATACGATTTGACGTGATCACTGAATTGGCGAAAGATCGACGGCATCCAATCCATTGACGGATGTCTCCGATGAGCCCTGCCATGTCAGAAACCGATTATGCCGTTCTGCGCACATTAAGCGTCGAAGAGGTTCGCGGCATCATCCGGTCGGGCGCATATCAAGGCCATACCGCCGGCTTGGCGGCGGGCCGTCTCCAGGCGAACGTGGTGATTCTGCCCGAAAGCTTTGCCGTCGATTTCATGCGTTTCTGTCAGCGCAACGCCAAATCGTGCCCATTGGTCGGAGTATCCGATCGGGCCAGTCCCATCATGCATACCCTCGGGGACATCGATATCCGTACCGACGTGCCGGCCTATACCATCTACCGTGATGGCGTGGCCGCCGAGACCGTCAGCGATATTGTCGATCTGTGGCATGAGAACTTGGTTGCGTTCGCGCTGGGCTGTTCTTTCACCTTCGAAAATGCGCTGATGGCCGAGGGCATCCGGTTGCAGCACATAGAACGAAACGTCACCGTTCCGATGTATCGCACCGAGTTGCCGGCGGTGCCGGCCGGACCATTCGGCGGCGGCCTCGTCGTGTCGATGCGGCCGATACGGCTCGGCGATGTCGACAGGGCCGTGGAGATCTCGGCGCTTTACCCGCACGCGCATGGAGCACCGATCCATGTCGGCGATCCGGCGGCGATCGGTATCACGGATCTGGACTCACCGGACTGGGGCGAGCCTTGTCGCGTCGATGACGACGAAGTCCCCGTCTTCTGGGGATGCGGCGTCACGCCCCAGAATGCGGTGCTGCAGGCGCGACCGCCGATATGCATTACCCACACGCCCGGCTGCATGCTGATTACCGATGTCGACGAAATGCGGCAGGTGCCGGTGATCGGTGATGCTGGCATGCCGACTTCAAGCAACCGAATGACACAGACAAAAAAGGAGAACACACAATGATTCGAGCATCTTCAATCGCCGCGGCCGTGGCGCTCTCGCTGTCGGCGGCTTCACCGGCGCTTTCCGCGGACAGGCCGGTTTCGATCAAGGCGGTCGGCACCTGGGGCAGCCTCACCAACTACCAGAAACACGAAGGGCCATTCTGGAACGAGCATATCGCCGAGGCGACGGACGGGCAGATCATCGGCGAGATCCGGCCGCAGACCGAGCTCGGCCTCAAAGGTTTCGAAATCATGCGGCTGGTCAAGAACGGCGTGTTCGACTACGCCTTCGGTTTGCCCGGATATGTGGCGGCGGAAAACGCGGTATTTGAAGGCGCTGATCTGTCGTCGCTGACCCAGGATATCCAGACACAGCGCAAGGTGGCCGAGGCCTACTTTCCGGTCCTCGAAAAAGCCTTTGCGGAGATCTACAACGCCAAGCTCTTGCAGCTTTATCCGTTCCCGAGTCAGACCCTGTGGTGCAACGCCGAAGTCAACGGCCTGGACGACCTGCAGGGCAAAAAGATCCGTGTCTATGCCACGACATTGGGTGACTTTGTCGAAGGTGTCGGCGGCACCTCGGTAACCGTGCCGTTTGCGGAGGTGATACCGGCGCTCGAAAAAGGTGTCGTCGATTGCGGGATTACCGGCACCATGTCCGCCTACAAAGCCAAATGGCATCAGGTCGCGACTCATGCCTATACGCTGCGCGTCGGCTGGGGCCTGGCCTTCGGTGCGATGAACCTCGACAAGTGGAATGCCATGACGCCGCAGCAACAGGCCATGCTGACCTCCGAACTCGACGCGCTGACCGATGCCATGTGGGCTGAAACGGCGACCGAGGACACAGTCGCGATCGCCTGCATCACCGGCCAGAGTTGCGACATCGGCGAGCCGGGTGCCATGAAACTGGTCGAGCCAAGCGAAGCAGACCTGAAGAAGCGCGACTCGATCGCCACCGATGTGGTGCTTGCCCGATGGGCGGATCGTTGTGGCGCCGATTGTGCCGCCGCCTGGAATGCGACGGTCGGCTCGGTGCTGGGGCTGACCGCACAAGCTCGCTAACGACAAATCGGTATCCCGAAACCAAGGTCGGCATAGCGGCGATGCCGGCCTTTTTTGATTGATATCAATAATTTATAGCAGGGGATAAAGGCAATGCTGGAGAAGACGCTTGTCGTGTCGGAAGGGATCAGCCGCGTGCTCGTGTGGATCGGTGGGATCCTGATCATCGGCTCGGCCTTGATGGTCACACTCGAAGTTGTGCTGCGCAAGCTGTTCACTGTCAGTCTCGGCGGCGCCGACGAGATCTCCGGCTATGCCTTCGGTGTCGCCACGACTCTCGGGTTCGCCTTCGCCCTGTTCGAGCGTGCCCATATCCGTGTCGATGCGCTGTTTCCGTTTTTTCCTCGATGGCTGCGCATCGGCGCCAACTTCCTCGGTCTTTTCCTGCTCGTGGGCTTTGCGTTCGTGGTGACGGCCATGGCCTGGGACCTCGTCGCCGACACCTTGACCCATGGCTCCCGCTCGATCACGCCGCTGCGTACGCCTCTGGCTCTGCCACAGGTCCCGTGGCTGTTCGGCTGGATGTTTTTCGTCTTCTGCGGTGTGCTGGTCGGGCTGGTGGCGTTGAAGCGCATGCTGGCGGGCGATACGGCCGGTGCTGACAGGCTGATCGGCGTCAAGTCCGTCGAGGAACTGATCGAGGACGAGGTGGCCTGAGATGCTGGTCAAAACGCTGCTTATCCTGATCGCGCTGATCGCGCTGGCAGTTCCCGTCGCGGCGGCGCTCGGTTGGCTGGGGCTGACCCTGCAGTATCTGGACAGCCCGATGCCTCTGCACCGGGCGCTGGGCGACATGGTATGGCAGACCGGCACCGATTTTCTGCTGGTCGCCATTCCGATGTTCGTGCTCCTGGGCGAGATCCTGCTGCGCGCCGGAATAACAGAGCGCATGTATGAGGGCATCGTGCGCTGGGTCGGCTGGCTGCCAGGCGGTCTGATGCACTCCAATATCGGCTCCAGTGCGCTGTTCGCCGCCACTTCCGGCTCATCGGTCGCGACCGCCGCCACGATCGGCACCGTTGCCGTGCCGCAGATCGCCAAACGCGGCTACAATGAACCGCTGTTTCTCGGTACCATCGCCGCCGGCGGTACGCTCGGTATCCTGATCCCGCCGTCAATCAATCTCATCCTATACGGGCTGCTGACCGATACCTCGGTCCCGGAACTATACCTTGCCGGCTTTCTGCCCGGCTTCCTGCTCGCTCTCCTGTTCATGGCGACCATCGTTATTCTTTGCATGCTGCGCCGGGGCTGGGGTGGCGAGGCCATTCGCGTCGACTGGTCGGCACGGCTTGCCGCACTGCCTGCGCTGGTGCCACCCATCGGTATCTTTCTGGTCGTGGTCGGATCGATCTATGCCGGGCTGGCGACGCCGACGGAAGCGGCCTCACTCGGCGTTGTCGCGGCGATGGTGCTGGCTGCATTCAATGGCCGTCTCACCTGGGACATGCTGCGGCATGCGGTCGAAGGCACGATGCGCACCACATCAATGATCATGTTGATCATCCTTGCCGCCGTGTTCCTGAATTTCGTGCTGTCGGTGATCGGGCTGACCTCGGCACTGACCGAGTTCATCGCCGGATTGGGGCTCACACCGCTGCAGACCATGCTGATAATCATCGCCGTTTTGGTGCTGATCGGCTGTTTCATGGAGACGCTGTCGATGCTGCTGACCACTGCACCGATCATTACGCCCATTGTCATCGCGCTCGGTTACGATCCGGTCTGGTTCGGCATATTGTTGATGGTGCTGCTCGAGACAGCTTTGATTACGCCGCCGATCGGTATCAACCTCTACGTGGTGCAGGGAATTCGGTCCGGCGGCGACATCGTCGATGTGATGAAAGGGGCGTCGCCGTTCGTGCTGACCATGTTTGCGATGATCGCGCTGCTTGTTGCTTTCCCGCAACTGGCCCTATGGCTTCCGTCGCTGGTCTACTGAACGGCAGTACAAGAGACTAAAAGACTTCATAAACGGTGGACTGTGCAATGTGGCAATTTTGGATCGATCGCGGCGGGACTTTCACGGATGTCGTGGCGCGGCGCCCGGACGGCGTATTGCTGACGCATAAGCTGCTGTCTGAAAACCCGGAACACTACGATGATGCCGCCGTTCGGGGCGTGCGCGAATTGATCGGGCTGAAGCGCGCGGATCCGTTGCCGCGGAAGTCGATTTCGGCGGTGAAGATGGGCACCACCGTGGCGACCAATGCGTTGCTGGAACGCAAGGGTGACCCGACGCTGCTGCTGATCACACGCGGTCTTGGCGATTTGCTGCGCATCGGATACCAGAACCGGCCGCGGCTCTTCGATCTGCACATCGTATTGCCGGAACTGCTCTACTGTGCGGTTGGCGAGGTGACCGAACGGCTGGACGCCCGAGGCGACGTGGTCACGCCGCTCGACCTGGCAAGCGCGGAAGACGCGTTGCGTTCGGCCTTTGCCGAAGGCATCCGAGGCGTCGCCATCGCCTTTATGCATGGATATCTCAATCCGGCGCACGAAAACGCCGTGGCGGAACTGGCCCGCGAGATCGGATTCACCCAGGTCTCCACCAGCCATGAGACGAGCCGGCTGATCAAACTGGTGTCGCGTGGTGATACCACGGTGGTGGATGCCTATCTGACGCCGATCCTGCGCCGCTATGTCGATCGGGTTGCCGATGCGCTGGATGTCGACAACGGCGCCTGCGAGCGGCTGATGTTTATGCAGTCGAACGGCGGCCTGACCGATGCGCGCCTGTTTCAGGGTAAGGATGCCATCCTGTCGGGACCGGCCGGCGGCGTCGTGGGCATGGTCAAGACGGCCGAAACGGCCGGGTTCAACCGGCTCATCGGGTTCGACATGGGTGGGACGTCGACAGACGTCTGTCACTACGCGGGCGATTTCGAACGCAGTTTCGAAACCGAGGTTGCCGGCGTGCGGATGCGGGCGCCGATGATGAGCATCCATACGGTGGCGGCCGGCGGCGGATCGATCCTGACGTTTCGTGATGGCCGCTATCAGGTCGGGCCGGAAAGCGCCGGCGCCAATCCGGGGCCGGCCTGCTATCGGCGTGGTGGGCCGCTGACGGTGACCGACTGTAACGTCATGCTCGGCAAACTCGATCCCGCGCATTTTCCGCAGGTGTTCGGCCCCAACGCCGATGCGCCGCTGGACGCTGCGGTGGTTCGCCAGAAGTTTGAACGGCTCTCCGCTCAGATCGCTGAGGAGGCGGGAGCGCCGCCGCTGTCGCCGGAGGCGACGGCTGAGGGCTTTCTGCGTGTGGCCGTGGAGAACATGGCCAATGCGATCAAAAAGATCTCTGTCCAGCGCGGCTACGACGTGACCGCCTATACACTCAATTGCTTCGGTGGTGCCGGTGGTCAGCACGCCTGCCTCGTCGCCGATGCGCTCGGCATGAAGTCTATTTTCGTTCATCCCTTTGCCGGTGTGCTTTCCGCGTACGGCATGGGGCTGGCAGAAATCCGGACGCTGCGCGAGGAGCAGTTCGACGGCGCTCTGGGCAACATTGCCGCGGTCCGCCGGGCGCTCGAACCCCTCGAGCAGGAGGCTATGGATGAGGTCTGCGCGCAGGGTATCGATCGAGCGGATATTACCGTCGAGCGTCACGTCCATGTCCGCTATGCCGGATCGCATCAGACCCTCGATGTCCTGTTCGGAACCGAACAGAAGATGCGGGAGCGCTTCGATGCGGCCCACCGGGCACGATTTGGTTTTGCATCGCCGAGCCGTGACCTGATCGTCGACATGGTGTCCGTCGAAGCCGTGGGCAAATCGGAACCAGTGGCCGCGGCGGACGAACCGGATGGTACCGGTGGCGCCGAACCGCTGGACGTTGTTTCGCTGTACAGCGACGGCGTCTGGCATCGCGCGCCGCTTTTCGCACGTGAAACCCTGCGCGTCGGCCAGGCCGTGCATGGGCCGGCAATCATCACTGAAAGCACCGGCACCAACATTGTCGAAAACGGCTGGCGGGGCAGGCTGGATCGCCAGGGCAATCTTCTGCTCGACCGGGTGGTCGCCAAACAGCGGGAAACGGCCATCGGCACGTCGGCCGATCCGATTATGCTGGAAGTGTTCAACAATCTGTTCATGTCGATCGCCGAGCAGATGGGCGCGACACTGGCCAACACCGCATACTCGGTCAACATCAAGGAGCGGCTGGATTTCTCATGTGCCTTGTTCGACAGCAGCGGAGGACTGGTCGCCAACGCGCCGCATGTGCCAGTTCACCTTGGTTCGATGAGCCAGAGCGTGCGGACCGTGCTTGAGAAAAATCGCGACACGATCCGTCCCGGTGACAGCTACATGCTGAACGATCCCTACGAGGGCGGAACCCATTTGCCGGATGTCACCGTGATCACGCCGGTTTTCGATACCGCCGGCAAACAGATCCTGTTTTTCGTTGGTTCGCGGGGCCACCACGCCGACATCGGCGGGCGGACCCCGGGATCGGCGCCGCCCGATAGCCGCCATATCGATGAAGAGGGCGTGCTGATCAGCAATTTCAAGCTGGTGGAGCACGGTCGGCTCCGCGATCGGGAAACCCGACAACTCTTGTCGTCTGCCAAATATCCCTGCCGCAACGTCGATCAAAACATGGCCGACCTGGAGGCGCAGATCGCGGCCAACGAAACCGGCCTTCGCGAAGTGCAGAAGATGATCGGCAATTTCGGGCAGGACGTCGTCCAGGCTTACATGGGGCACGTGCAGAACAACGCCGAGGAATCGGTTCGCAGGGTCATCCACAGACTGCAGGACGGGCGATTTACCTATCCGCTCGACAGCGGCGCGCACATCACCGTCACCATCACGGTGGACCGTCAGGCGCGCCAGGCGGTCATCGACTTTACAGGCACGTCCGTGCAGGACAGCACCAATTACAACGCTCCGGCTTCGGTCTGTACGGCAGTGGTGCTCTATGTGTTCAGAACGTTGGTCGGTGCCGACATTCCGATGAATGAGGGTTGCCTGAAGCCATTGAAGATCGTCACTCCCGAAGGGTCGATGATCAATCCCGTCTATCCAGCTGCCGTGATTGCCGGCAATACCGAGGTGAGCCAGTCCATAGCCGATTGTCTCTACGGCGCACTTGGCGTGATCGCCGGTTCACAGGGCACGATGAACAACTTTGTTTGGGGCAACGACCGCCTGCAAAACTATGAGACAATCTGTGGCGGAACCGGGGCGGGACCCGATTTCGACGGTACCAGCGCCGTGCACTCGCACATGACCAATACCCGTATGACCGACCCGGAGGTGCTGGAAAAAAGGTTTCCCGTGCGGGTCGACACGTTCTCGATCCGTGAAGGATCGGGCGGGCGCGGTCAACACCGAGGCGGTGACGGGATCGTTCGCGAGCTGCGGTTTCTCGACCGTATGACCGTCACCACGCTGACGTCGCACCGCGACACAAGACCCTTCGGGGTGGCGGGCGGTGAGGACGGCGCGCCTGGCGAAAACAGCATCGTGCGGGCCGACGGAAGCCGGCAAAGGCTCGCCGGCAACGACCACACGGAAGTGGCACCCGGTGATGTCTTCGCCATGAAGACGCCGGGCGGCGGCGGATGGGGCTCTAGCTAGGTCAGCCGGTTAAAAAAGCCGGATAAACCACCGCTTCGGTATGCTCCGTCAGGGTCTCATCGGCGGTCGGAACATCCGGTTGACCGTAGAGGAAGCCCTGGGCCTGGTCGCAGCCCCAGGAGCGCAGGAGCGCCTCTTGTGCGCGTGTTTCCACGCCTTCGGCGGTTATCGACATGTCGAGGTCGTGACCAAGGCCGATGATGGCGCGCACGATGACCTGTGCGGTCGGATTGGTCGACAGACTGCCGACGAAGGAACGGTCGATCTTGATTTTGTCGAATGGAAAGCTGGTCAGATAAGACAGACTGGAGTAGCCCGTGCCGAAATCGTCAAGAACAATAATGACACCCATTGCCTTGAGTTGTCCCAGCGCTTCGGTCACCCGGACCATGTTGCTCATCAGCAATGTCTCAGTGATTTCGAGTTCCAACTGCTCCGCTGGAAACTCGGTCTTTTGCAGCGTCTCTGCGACCAGCTCGACCACGTTGCCGGACATGAATTGCAATGGCGACAGGTTGATTGCCAGTTTGCCCCGCCAGCGCCGTTCCTTTGCGTCCTGACAGGCGCGCTCCAGAATCCAACGGCTCAGCGGTATGATCAGACCGGTTTCCTCCGCGACGGGAATGAACGCATCGGGCTTCACGATCCCGCCGGCCGGATGCATCCAGCGCAGAAGTGCCTCCCGCCCGGTCAAGGCGCCCGTCTTCAGATCGAATTGCGGCTGGTAGTGCAGTACAAACTGATCGGCGTCGATCGCTTCTTTCAACTCCTCGCCAAGTTGCAGCCGGCGCTGGAAAGCCGTGTCCATCTCGGTCTCGAAAAACCGTACGGTGTTGCGACCTTCCGACTTCGACCGATAAAGCGCGAGGTCGGCGCATTTGAACATCGTCGCCGCATCATTGGCGTCAGACGGAGCGATGGCGACACCGATGCTGACGGTGGTGGTAATCTCGCGACCGTCGATGACATATGGCTCGCCCAGTTTTTCGCACAGGCGGTTGGAGAATGGCAGGACCCGTTCGGCCGACTTAAGGTCGCGCAGTGCGACGCAGAACTCGTCCCCACCCATCCGGCAAAGCAGGTCCGTCTTGCGTGTGCTGTCCTTGAGACGGTCGGCAAACTGCTGCAGCAGGGCGTCGCCGGTGGCGTGGCCCATCGTATCGTTGATGCGCTTAAAATTGTCGATGTCGAGACACAGCAATGCGATAACGGTCCGATCAGCTTCCAGCCGGCTGATCGCATAGTCGAGGTTTTCGTTGAACGCCTCGCGCTTTAGCAGATCGGTGAGCCCGTCATAGTGCGCCAGACGGCGGATCTTTTCGTCCGCCTGCCATTGTTCCTTCAAACGTGACCAGACAACATAAATGAGCAACGATAGGGCTGCTGCGAGGAACATTGCCGATACGATGGCGATGTTTTTGTGGGTTGCATAGAACAGTGCAAGAGCGTTCGATTGGTCGATAAAGATGCGAACCTGCGCCAACGCGGCATCGTTCTCAGGCAACGCGAACACCGCATGGCTGTATTGCCGCGTCGCACCGCTGTCTGTGAATCGGTCTCTGCCATCGACGATCTGCACGCCGGTGTGATCCGACGACCCGCCGGTATCCGCTTCGGTCCGCGGTGGTGCGCTGCTGAAGAGAATCGAGTTGCTGGATGGATCAAGCACTTCATAGGCAACAGGATTTGTGGATAGGATGACGCCGTCCAGCGTCGATTTGATATCCGCTGGAGAGGCATTTCCGGGGAGCATCGCGACAGCCGCACTCACCCGTGGCTTCAGTTGCTTTATCAGATCGGACGCGTTGCTCTCAGAGAACGTGCGGAAGTTATCCTTAGCCATCCAATGTGTGATGTTGACCGCCGACAGGACCATGTTGATCCCGAACAGAATGAGAATCGGAATCAGGACGGCGTTTTTCTTCGTCGATTTCAGCATGTTGTCGCCGCCCCCAACCGCGGCATGAGGCGCACGATAAGTGGCTGGGTTTAACGACCGCTGAATGGTTCGAAAGCTTTCATCGTCATGATTGACAGTATCTAAACCGCCGCAGCAAGATTCTACGCCTGTTCTCGGTTCTCTTATTGGACCGAGATCGGACTGGTTTGGCGGATTGCTGAAACAATCCAATACAAAATTCGTTGTTTATATAGGTTGGCTTATAGAAACTTATAAACTACCGAACCGGGCATTTTATAATAATTGTGAACTTGGTTTTTCGCCATCTGAAACGTCGTCAGTTATGCGATGAATCGTCCTCGGGACCACGGATTCATGATCGATAAAAGGAAGTCTTAACAAAGTTGTAGAAGTGCTGCCGATGACAGTTGAATCGCTTTGGTGGTTAAGTGATAGTGCGCGCGAAGGGAGCTTTCACGACATGCAAAATCAACTTCGTAATGCGCTTATCGCGCTCGTTGTCCTTGTGGCAGGCGGGCCGGCAGCGGCTCAAACCATCGGTTATGCGGACGCCATGGGCATTCTCGTCAAGAGTTGCGGTCCTGACATCGAAAAGTACTGCAAAAAAGTGAACCTCGGAAACGGACGTATCGAGGGTTGCCTGGCCGACAACGCCGCCAACGTGTCGGCGGCCTGCAAGGCGGATTACGCGCAGGTCTACGTGATGCTTCAGGCCCGCTTCGCCGCCCAGGAGGCGGTTCCCAAACTGTGCGGCGCCGACGTCAAAAATCTCTGTCCCGACATTACTCGGGGCAAAGGGTACACGCTGCAGTGCCTGCTCAACAAACGGCGCCTGAGCCGGCGTTGTTCCCAGGCCATCACTGACGCCGGCTACCGGTGATTCACAAACTTGCGTAATTGAAAGGTATTGCCATGCGCAGACTCACGATTGCGGCCCTGGCCGTAACGCTGGCGGCGGCGACCGCGGGCGCCCAGAACATCATTTCCACGCAGCAGATCGTCGAATCGCTCCGCGGCGTGCAGCGGGAAGCGACGCTCAATCCCCAGGACATCCGCGCTATGGCGTTGGAGAACATCAAACGAAACCCGGGCGAAAACGCGCCAAAGGGCGTGCCTATGGCCAACCTGATGGAGAACTTGCGCCAGTTCAATGTCGAGATCAATTTCGATTTCGATTCCGACCGTATCAACCCCAGTTCCTATGTGGCCATGGGGGCGATCGCCGACGCGCTTCATACGCCCTATCTGCTCGGCCAGAAATTCCTGATCATCGGCCATACCGACGCGCGCGGGACCCGGGAGTACAATCTCGAATTGTCGCAGCGGCGCGCCGACGCAGTCCGCAACGCGCTGGCGACGACGTTCAGGGTGGATCCGGCTCGCTTGTTGTCGGCGGGTCTCGGCGAAGAGGAACTGCGCGATCCGGCCAATCCGGACGCGGCAGTGAACCGACGCGTTCAGCTGATCAATATCGGGTTTTGAGGGGGATGGGGCGGCGCCGGTGACACGCGCCGCCCTTTAAAATGGTGCTCATTGGCCGATTGTTCAGCCCACTTATAGGTTGCGGCCAAAAGGATGCGACTATTAACGTGGTCGATCTGTTTCCCGGCTACACACGCTTTAATGCGCCGTCCCGAGCTGTTCACCTTGCAGCAGCGCCACAACCTCACGCGCCGTTCCGGCAACCTCGAACCCATATTTGTCGGCTATTTTCACATACGCGACGTTTTGTTTGTCGGGAACATCGACAACCGTGCCCACAAGGTCGGGATTGACGAAGACAGCTTCCTTCGACTTCTCCTGGGTTAGCTCGACAAATCTCATGTGGATAGTCTCCTACATTCTTAGCGTTACCGTTTCAGCCGGGTCTAGCCGACCGATTGGATGCTGGTCAATTGCATCAATCAGGCGATTTCAGACGGGGTAGCGGCAAAACGGGGCGATTTAGATCCCCACTTCGCGTCTAGGTCATGGTTGCCGTGGTCATAGTTCGCTTGCTGGCGGGTGAACTTCCGGCTGGCGCACCGTCGATTGCCGAACGATGCCTGTCTGCTATACGTGCACGCATGAATTGGCAGGCAATGTCTTTTGACTGGAATCAGGTGCGGGCGTTCCTTGCGACCGCTGAGGAGGGGTCTTTCAGCGGTGCAGCGCGCGCGCTGAAAACAACCCAGCCAACCATCGGCCGGCAGATCGCGGCACTGGAAGCATCGCTTGGCATCACATTGGTCGAGCGCAGCGTCCGCGGCCTGGTCTTGACGCAAGCAGGCCGTGATGTGCTCGACCATGTTCGGTCCATGGGTGAGGCGGCGGCACTGATCTCGATGTCCGCCGAAGGGCAGTCTCAGGAAATCACGGGCGAGGTCACGGTCACAGCGACTGACCTGTTGTCAGCCGCGATCCTGCCTACGGTCCTCGCGCCGCTGCGGCAGACGGCGCCGGGCATCCGGGTGCGCCTTATCTGTTCGAACGATCTTCACAATTTGATGCAGCGCGAGGCCGATATCGCGATCCGGCATGCCCGTCCCGACCAACCGGATCTGATCGCGCGCCATGTCGGCAACTTCCGGGCGGGTCTTTATGCCGCCAGCGCCTATCTCGACCGGGCCGGCCGGCCGCGCACGCCGCGCGAGGTGGCGGACCACGCCTTCGTCGGCAACGCGGATCCGGAGCGCCTCATGGCCCCACTGCATGCTCAGGGCATTCCCCTCCGGCCCGAGAATTTCGTCATGTCCACCGAAAGCGGTGTGGTAGCGTGGGAACTGGTGAAATCCGGCTATGGCATCTCGATGCAACCCGAGCCTTTGGGTGAGGCTGAGCCGGACATGGAGAAAGTGCTGCCGGACCTGCCGTCGCCGGAGTTTCCGATCTGGCTCGTCACCCATCGCGAATTGAGGACCAGCCGAAAGATCAAAATTGTGTTCGACCAACTGGCTCACGGGCTCAAGGATATCGCCGGAAAGCAATGGTGATGCCGGTGGTTCAGTCGATCATCCCGCCGGACCGTCGGCACAGTTTCAGTCAGCTGAGGTCGCAGAGACAAACCAAACACCGGACATAGGCCATAGCCGCGGTCGGCAAATGGGGATACCGGACCAAAGCGTGCCGTGCAGTGTCATATCCCGCCTTATCCTTCCACGGCGACAAATATGAACCTGAGCAAACCTCTGATCTTCCTGGCGGGTCTGGCCGGTTTGTACGGACTGGCATTTGGCTTCAATATCGGGATCATTGCCGGTGCGCTGCCGTTTGTAGAGAAAAGGTTCAGCCTGACCCCGGCCTCGGCCGACTTAATGACGGCAGCGGTACCGCTCGGTGCCTTCGCAGGCGTCATCCTGGCCGGTCTTTTCTCCGATCGCTGGGGCCGTCGGCGCGTTTTGGTCAGCTGCGCCACGGCTTTTCTGCTTGGCTCGCTTCTTTGCGCGCTGGCGGACGGAGTCGTTTTGCTGACGCTCGTGCGTTTTCTGATCGGTATCGCGATCGGCGCCACATCCACGGCCGCGCCCATGCTTGTGGCCGAACTCGCACCGGCATCCAGTCGTGGCGCGGTTGTGAGTTCCTTCCAAGTGGGGATCAGTGTGGGCATACTCATGTCCTATGGAGCCGGTCTCGGTCTTGCGCCGTACGAAAACTGGCGTTTGATGTTCGGTTTGGGCGCTGTCCCGGTGACCTTCGCTCTGTTGGGCATCCTGATCAGTCCGGAAAGCCCGCGCTGGCTCGTTCTCAAGGGTCACATCGAGCAGGCGCGGTCGGTCGTGGCTTCACGGCAGCCAAATAGCTCAGCCGGGAGCGTCGATACGGCTGTACGGGACCTCGAGACGAGCCTCGCCAGGACGCCAGAGACACCGAACTGGTCGGCCTTCCTGGCGCCGCAAGTGCGTCCCGTGATTGCGTTTGCAATCGCCATTTCCGTGTTGCAGCAGCTGACCGGCATCAACGCCGTGATTTATTATGCGCCGCAGATCATCCAAGCTGCGGGTCTGGCGGGTATTGTGGCCGAGCTCACCGCGACATTCGGCCTTGGAATGTTGAATGTCCTGATGACCGTGGTCGCCATGATCGTCGTGGACAGAACCGGCCGTCGACCGCTCCTCCTGGCAGGGTTCGCCGGAGCGACCGCATCGTTGACTCTGATTGCGGTTGCGTTTGCAACGCCAAGCCTCGACGACGCGGTCGTTGCGCTCGCCGGGCTGTTCCTGTTCATCGCATTCTACGCGGTCGCGCTTGGTCCGCTGCCCTGGCTTTACGTGTCGGAACTGTTTTCAATGCGCCTCAAGGCGCGCGGCATGGCGCTGGCGGTCTGCGGGAACAGGCTCATGAACTTCTTGGTTGTGCTGTTCTTTCCGGAATTTCTATCGGCTTTGGGAGCGGCCATCACGTTCGGCTTGTTCGCCGCGTTTTGCGCATTCGGATTTGGGTATTCGTGGTTTCAGGCTCCGGAAACAAAAGGTGTTCCGCTGGAGGACGTTGAGCGGCGACTGGCGGACGGTGTTGCCTGACGCTGGAATCGGGTACCTCGTTTAGACCCGCCCCTGGTCCGCATGATTTTGGTGCCCCCTGCCGGACTTGAACCGGCAAACCCTTGCGGGTGACAGATTTTAAGTCTGTTGCGTATACCAATTTCGCCAAGGGGGCCCGCAGCTTACTGGTAATTATCCCGGCCAGGATTGCAAGCCTCGGGTTCCGAATTCCGTTCTATTGGCTTTTCCAGCCCGGTTCGATCCTAGCCTTGCCTCGAGCAGCATCGACGATGGGATCCTTACACTGTCGACTGGCAGGCTGTTGGACAGCCGCTAAACGACGAGCCCGTCCAAATGGCCGGTATCGTTGATTTTCAGCGCGCGTACTTTGTCACCGGACAAATCGATTTCGTTTACCGTGCAGGGCGCTTGGGTGATGCGCCAGTAGGCTGCAACCGGCATATCGAGAAGCTGCAAGATAAGCGCTCGATTCACACTGTCATGACCGACCAGCACCACCGTCTCATCTTCCTGCGAATGCCGTTCGACCACCATCCGCAGCGTGTCGGCCGTGCGCGCTATCAGATCCTGTAACGACTCTCCACCGGGAAACCGCACCAGTTGCGGTGTCGCGAACCAGGCCGCGAACTCGGTGGCAAAGCGTGACTTGATGTCCTCATGGCTGTGGCCCTGCCAGTCGCCGTAGTCGAGGTCGTTAAGCCCTTCATAAACGTTGACCTTCGATCCGCAGGCCTCTCCTATCGCCGCAGCGGTTGCACGACAGCGCCCCATTGGACTGGAATAGATAGCGGCCGGCGACCAATCGCGGGCAATCCGCGCCCCGACCGCCTGCGCCTCGGCCCGCCCAAGATCGGTCAGTTCGAGTTCTGCGCGTCCCCGAAAACGGGGCGGATCTATGCCTTCGACGTGGCCATGGCGGGTCAAGATCAGTTTGGTCATGACGGTCCATCCTTACACTAACAACCAGAAGTTATTGAAGCTCGTGCCCCCTGCCGGACTTGAACCGGCAAGCCCTTGCGGGGGACAGAATTTAAGTCTGTCGCCTATGCCAATTTCGCAAGGCGGCCCGTGCCATACTGGTAATTATCCCGGCCCGGATTGCAAGCCCGGGTACCGACTTCCGTTCCGTCGACACGTCCCGGTCTGAAACGGGTGGCGGCCAACCGGGTCGGCTGCTAAACAGGGCGCTCTATCGGAAGGGGACTGGCAGCTATGGCCGGAATCGCAGCGCTGGCCGTGGCCTATGTCTTTTCGCAGTTCTACAGGTCGTTCCTGGCAGTTCTGACGCCGGTTTTGACGACTGACATCGGCACCGACGACGCCGACCTGTCGATGGCGTCCGGTGCCTGGTTTCTGACATTTGCCCTGATGCAGTTCGTTGTTGGCGTTTCGCTGGACCGATATGGTCCACGGCGCACGGCGGCGTTTATATTCGCCGTCGGGGCGGGGGGCGGTGCCGTGGTTTTTGGCATGGCCAGTTCGCCGCTCGAAATCATCATATCCATGGGCATGATCGGCATCGGTTGTTCACCGGTTCTCATGGCGGCGTTTTATCTGTTCGCGAAACTCCACGCGCCTGCGCGGTTTGCCGTTCTTTCCTCCTGGTTCGTCGCCGTCGGGACCGCCGGCAACGTGATCGGGGCCAAGCCGCTGGCCATCGCAGTCGAGGCGTTTGGCTGGAGAGCCAGCATGATCGCGCTGGGAGTCGTCACATTGGTCGCCGCCGTTGCGATCCTGCTTGTCGTTCGGGATCCCGATGAACCGAGACAACACGGCTCAAGCGCCGGTTTCGGCGGTTATCTCGAGTTGCTCAAGCAACCGGTCCTATGGCTGATCATTCCGTTGATCGCATTGAACTATGCACCGGCGGCCGGGATCCGTGGGCTATGGATCGGCCGCTACCTGGAAGAGGTCTTCGGCGCCTCGATCCAGGTCATTGGCGACATATCCCTCATCATGGCCATTTCGATGATTCTCGGGAGCCTGCTTTACGGCCCTCTCGATACGCTTTTTGGAACACGCAAATGGATTGCCTTTGTCGGTAATGCCGGATCGGTGGCGGCGCTGGTTCTTCTGGCTTTCTACCCGATTCAACCGCTGTGGCAGATCACGGTCCTGGTTTTTGCCGTTGGCCTGTTCGGCGCTAGCTACGGATTGTTGATGGCCCATGCGCGCGCCTTCACGCCCGCGCATCTCACCGGTCGCGGGGTGACTTTGATGAACTTTTTCACCATCGGCGGCGTCGGCTTGATGCAGTTCTTCACCGGCCGTGTCGTTACATCGACGTTCGACCCACTGGCGCCTGCGAATGCTTACTCGACATTGTTTGCCACCTACGCCGTGCTGCTTGGGCTGGCTCTGATCATTTACCTGTTCATCGCCGACAAGAAACCGCATGCCACGACAGTTTAACGCGCCGGCAATGCTTCGATCCAGTTGACGACGATGTCGGCAATCTCCCCGGTGGTGGAGGGCGACAGCGCGTCGCCGGCAATCACATGGTTGTCGGGATCGTCACTGTCGTTGATCAGAGCAACCTCCGTGTCGGCGCCCCAGCGTTCGACCAGGGATGCTGTTATGTCTGCCCGGACCACCGTGTCCTTCGGTGAGTATACAAAAAGCGCCGGGACGCGGATGGCGTCGATGGCGCCACGGCTGGTCAGCCGAACGAGTTCTGCCATTGGAAGCAATGCAACGGTCGGGTATTCATAAGTCCAGGCGTGGGCGTGCAGATCATTTTGTGGCTCGAACGAGCGGCGCTTGCCGAGCACGAGTTCCGCTATTTGACGGCTCCAGGGCATGGTCAAAAGGCGAGCTCCGAAAGCGTTGATGCCGAAGTTGGGCGAGATGTTGACGATGCCTGCGACACCCTGGATGAGCTCCGGTCGTGTGGCCGCCCAGGTGTTCAGCGTCCCGCCGGTCGATGTGCCGATCAGGATTACCTCTTCGCCAATGCGGCGGCCGATTTCCAGGGCTTCGGCCATATCGTCCGCCCAGGCCCTGATCGATGCCTCCGCCATGGCGTCTCCAGTCCGTCCATGGCCGGTGAGCCGTGTGTAAAACAGGTTCGCATCCAATCGCTGCGCAATGATGTCGACGAGCGGCCGTACCTCGTACGGGGAGGCCGAAAACCCATGAACGTAGACAATCGACAGGGGCGTTTTGGCTTTCGATTGCGGGAAGGCCCAGACAACGCGTTTGTTCAGACCGTCTCTGATGTCGCTAAAGCGAGCCTCATGGTCAGCCAGATAGGAGTCGATGTCATCGCCGATCGATGCGCCGTTGAAGGACAGGCTGGTGCTGGCGTCCGTTTGCGGTCCCATCAGAAACGCTCCTCCTGCGATGACGGCAAGAAACAGTATGGTAAACAGGGTGCGTCGGATTCTTTTACTTTTGGCCATTATCCAACCAAGCCTTTGCGCTCGGAGCCTCACGCCATATCAATGTCTATGTTGGGGCGGTCGATCACCTCGCGCAATGCGAAGGCGGAATTGATCCGCACCACGTGCGGCAAGGCGGAAAGCCACTCCTTGTGAATGCGTTCATAATCCTGCAAATCCTTGGCGGCAACACGCAAGATATAGTCGTATTCACCGGACATCAGGTAGCAGACAAGAACATTGGGGCAGCGTTTGACAGCCACTTCGAACTCACTCAGCGTTCTTTCCGACTGTCCCGACAGCGAAATGTGGACGATGACCGTCATCTGATAGTCCAGGGCCCGGTTGGACAAGCGTGCCTGATAGCCGCGGATCACACCGGATTTCTCCAGAATATCGAGCCGCCGCGAACAGGCTGAAGCGGAGAGGCCAACCCGTTCCGCGAGACTGGCATTGGAGATCCGACCGTTCTCCTGAAGTGTCCTCAGAATCGCAATATCGATGCTATCGAGTTTATCCATTGGAGGATTCTCCGAAAAAGACGCGGATTTTGCAATTTTATTCGAAAGGACATGAACCGGCTACTGCAATTCGCAAGGACATTTCAGGGCGTCTGTGGTCTTATCAGGCCACCAAGCTGAGCGAGGCCAAGTGGGAGAACACAGATGCGCGTGGGGTGCCCGAAGGAAATCAAGGACCACGAATATCGCGTCGGACTGACACCAGGTGCGGTGCGCGAATATGTGGCGCATGGACACGATGTCATCGTCGAGACCAACGCGGGAACCGGTATCGACGCCGATGACGGTGCTTATCAGGCGGCCGGTGCCAAGGTGGTCAAAACCGCAAAAGAGGTGTTCGATCAGTCCGACATGATCGTCAAGGTCAAGGAGCCGCAGCCATCCGAATGGGCGATGTTGCGCGAGGACCAGATCCTCTACACATACCTGCACCTGGCGCCCGATCCCGAACAAACCAAAGGCCTGGTGGAATCCGGCTGCACGGCGATCGCCTATGAGACGGTGACCGACGATCAGGGCGGTCTGCCGCTGCTGGCGCCGATGTCGGAAGTGGCGGGCCGGCTGTCGATTCAGGCCGGCGCCACGGCCCTGCAGAAGGCCAATGGCGGACGCGGCGTGCTGCTCGGCGGCGTACCCGGGGTGTTGCCGGCCAGGGTCAGCATCATCGGTGGAGGCGTCGTCGGCCTGAATGCCGCCAAGATGGCCGTGGGCCTTGGAGCCGAGGTGACCATCATAGACCGTTCCATCCCGCGCATGCGTCAGCTCGACGACATCTTCAACGGCCGGGTGCGCACCCGTTTTTCGACGATCGAGGCGCTGGAAAACGAAGTGTTCTCTGCCGATCTGGTTATTGGCGCCGTCCTGATCCCGGGCGCTGCGGCACCCAAGCTGGTAACCCGTGATATGCTGTCGGGAATGAAGAGGGGATCGGTCATCGTCGATGTCGCCATCGATCAGGGCGGCTGCTTCGAGACCTCGCGCCCGACCACCCATTCCGATCCGACCTACGTCGTTGACAGCGTCGTGCACTACTGCGTGGCCAACATGCCCGGCGCCGTCCCGGTGACTTCAGCCGATGCCTTGAACAACGCAACGCTGTATTTCGGGCTTATGCTGGCCGACAAGGGCATAGATGCCATCGCAGAGAACCGGCATCTGCGGGCCGGTCTGAACGTTCATCGCGGCCGTATCACCAACAAGGCAGTCGCCGATACCCTCGGTTATGAACTGGCCGAAGCGGAAACCGCGCTTCGGGTGGCGTAATCAGAGCCGACACCACGAGACGGATATCAGAAGGTCCTAGTCCGCTCTGTTGATGCGAAGGATATCGGTGTCGTTGAGCGGATGAATGAAGGTCTCGCTTTGGCCGATCGGAACAAAACCAAGCTTCTGATATAGCGGCAAGGCGGCCGGATGATCGAGCGAGCAGGTGCTGACCTTCAGTTTCGAGGGATTGAAGTTCCAGGCCGCTTCGATGGCTTGTGCCAGAAACCAGCGCCCGAGACCGAGACCTCGGGCATGACCCATGATACCGAAATATTCGAGGCTGACGATCTGCGGATCTGCCGCGCTGAGTTCAAAAAAACCGGCCGGCGCGCCGTTCAGATAGAGGACGTGGATCGCCGTTGTCTGGGCGTGGACGATCTTCGCAAGTGCCGCGTCGTCGAGCCGTAGCCGGGCGACCCAATGATATCCCTGCCCAGTGCGTTGCTGGAGATACCGATAAAAATGCAACGGTATTTCCGTCTGCTTCATCAGGGCGACATGCAGGTTAACGGGCATCGGCTCGAATATCTTCGGCCGTTCGGGCTGTTCGAGGTAGGTCACAACAGCCTTTAAGGGTGCTGGCCGACGTGCCATCAGGTATCCCCGGTGGCAACCGGTGTGTCCTTCAAGCCACCCCATTCCGACCAGGAACCATCGTAAAGCGCGTTGTCCGTGTGGCCGAGAGATTCCAACGCCAGAGTAACAACCGCGGCAGTGACGCCGGAGCCGCAGGTCGTCACCACCGGAGACGACGGATCAATTCCGGCCTCGGCGAACACGGCGCGCAGTTCATCGAGCGATTTCAGTTCGCCGTCGCGGGAAAGGGAGGTGACGGGCACATTACGGGCTCCCGGCATATGACCGGAACGCATGCCCTCGCGCGGCTCCGGCTCTGCGCCGGTAAACCGACCGGAGCTGCGCGCATCTGCGATCTGCATGGCCTGGGTATCGACAATTCTGAGCATCTGGTCGAGCCGCGCCACGGCCTTGTCATTGAACCGCGCCCGGAACCTGCCGACGCCCGGTTCGGTCGGTTTGTCGGTCACCGGCCTGCCGGCGGCTTTCCAGCGGTCGAAGCCGCCATCCAGCACAAAGACGTTTTCGGCACCCATGGTACGCAGCATCCACCAGACACGCGGTGCCGTGAACATGCCCATAGCGTCATAGACCACGATGGTGTCGCCATCCGACAGCCCGAGCCGCGACGCGTGTTCGGCGAACACCGATGGCGAGGGCAGAGTGTGCGGTAAGGCTGAGCCAGGGTCGACGACCTTGTCCTGATCGAAAAAGACGGCACCCGGAATATGAGCAGACTGGTATTCCTGACGCGGATCGCGCTGATGCATCGGCAGATACCAGGACGCATCGACGATTTTCGGCCCGTCGGGACCAAGCCTGGCCTGTAACCAATCGGCCGACACCACAAAGGGGCTTTTTTCGCTCATGTCGTTTGCTCTGCGCTCCTTTTTCAAGCAGATGGTTCGCCGAAGCGGATACGGAACCTTCGGTTCTCGCGACCCTTCTTCTCGATCTTGCCGATATGGATCGCTCCGACTTCCGCGGTTTCGCTCACATGGGTGCCGCCGCAGGGCTGACTGTCGACGACCGCATCGTCACCGATGCACACCAGTCGAACGCGCCCGCTGCCACGCGGCGGCCGCACGTTCTTTGATTTGACGAGATCCGGATTGGCGTCGAGTTCCTCTTCCTCGATCCATTTGGTAAAGACCGGATGATTGGCGTCGACGAGCGCCATCAGCCGTTCGCTGATATCGGCTTTGTCGACCGGCTCGCCCATGTCGAAATCTATGCGGCTTTCTTCCTCGCCAACCGCGGCGCCGGTAATCGGGAAAGGGCACAGAACCGTCAACAGGTGGCATGCGGTGTGCATGCGCATCAGTCGGTAACGGCGCGGCCAGTCGATGTGCAGGACAAGTTTCTCGCCGACCTCCGGGACCGGCTGTCCATTGGCAGGGACATGGATGATCTCTGCTTTGGACTGTCCGTTGACGGTCGCTGCGATGTCGATACGCGTCCCGTCGGCGCGCTCCAGAAACCCGGTATCTCCCGGCTGGCCGCCTGAAGTGGCATAGAAACACGTCTGGTCCAACAGGATGCCACCGCGTTCGTTGACAGCCACCACCGCGCCTTCCGCGGTCGACAGATAGGAATCGTCGATGAACAGCGGCTGCGTTTGAGACACGGGCTAGACCTCCTCGTAAGGAACCGAAATGTCGATCTCTTCTTCGATCCATTCGGGGACAGGAAGATCCTTGGATCGCAGAAACTCAGGGTTGAACAGCTTCGACTGATAGCGGTTGCCGTAGTCGCACAGGATCGTCACGATCGTATGCCCAGGACCCATGTCGCGCGCCATGCGGATCGCGCCGGCAATATTGATGCCCGACGACCCGCCAAGGCACATGCCTTCCTCCTGGACCAGGTCATAGACGATCGGGAACGCTTCGGCATCCGGGATCCGATAGGCGAAATCCGGTGTGAAACCTTCAAGATTCGCGGTGATTCGCCCCTGGCCGATGCCTTCGGTGATCGAAGTCCCTTCTGCCTTGAGTTCGCCAGACGTGTAAAAGCTGTAGAGTGCGGCGCCGCCGGGATCAGCGATTCCGATCTTGACGTCGCTGTTGCGTTCCTTGAGACCGACACTGACGCCTGCGAGTGTGCCGCCGGAACCGACAGCACAGATGAAGCCGTCGACCTTACCGTCCGTATCGTTCCAGATTTCCGGGGCTGTCGTTTCGATATGAGCCTGTCGGTTGACCACGTTGTCGAACTGGTTGGCCCAGATCGCGCCGGCATCGCTTTCTGAGGCCATCTGCTCGGCGAGGCGCCCGGACAATTTCACGTAGTTGTTGGGATTCCTGTAGGGCACGGCGGGCACCTGCACGAGTTCGGCCCCAAGCAGGCGGAGCGCGTCCTTCTTTTCCTCGCTTTGGGTCTCGGGGATGACGATGACCGTGCGATAGCCGAGCGCCTTGGCCACCATGGAAAGACCGATCCCCGTGTTGCCGGCCGTACCCTCGACAATCACGCCGCCACGCTTCAGCGTTCCCTGTCTTTCCGCCTCACGGATGATGAACAGGGCCGCCCGGTCCTTCACCGACTGGCCCGGATTCAAGAACTCCGCCTTGCCAAGGATGGTGCAGCCGGTCAGCTCCGACGCTTTCTTCAGTTTGATCAGCGGCGTGTTGCCGATGCACTCGATCACGGAGGGGAATACGGACATGGCTGTGCCTCGATTGATTGTCGGTGACAGTATTTCGGCGATTATGGTTTATCAACACGCGGCTGGACAGGAAACGTCTTTCGCAAAGCGGGTACCGCAAAGAAACGATATTTCACCCAACGCGCACGGCTCTGGCGACTTCACCGCTCGTAGACGATCTGTCGCACATTGATGTTGCCGTCCCGAAATCCGGCTTCGCAGTATTGCAGATAGAATTCCCAAAGGCGCTTGAAGCGTTCATCGAAGCCAAGAGGTTGGATCCGTGGCCAGGCTTCCCAGAAACGGTGGCACCATTCCGACAGGGTTCTGGCGTAGTCATGGGCGAAGGCATGCTGGCTTATCATTGCCAGGTTGGTCTTGCGCCCCAGGTCCTGAAGAATTTCATAGGTCGGCAGCATGCCACCCGGAAAGATGTATCGCTGGATGAAATCCGGATTGCGCCGGTAGTTGTCAAAAGCCGATTCGTCAAGCGTGATGATCTGCAGACCGGCGCGGCCACCCGGCTTCAGGCACTCGTGAAGTTTTGAGAAAAAGCCCGGCCAGTAACGCTCACCG
The DNA here is from genome assembly GCA_965249925.1 of Hoeflea sp. Lineage (GTDB taxonomy): Bacteria > Pseudomonadota > Alphaproteobacteria > Rhizobiales > Rhizobiaceae > Hoeflea_A. The sequence goes on along the minus strand of OZ252260.1, from coordinate 6,552,883 downwards.
ACTGCTTCGAACATTTCGATCGAGGCGATATGGTCGTAGACACCTTTTTCTTCCCGATAATCCTGGAACTTCAGGTCGACCCGGTCTTCGAGACCGGCTTTCTGGATCCGGTCCCGCGCATAGTCGAGCTGTTCGCGGCTGATCGTCAGACCGGTGACCCGGGCGCCGATCGTTCCGGCGACATACTCGGCGAAGCCGCCCCAGCCGCAGCCGATTTCGAGCACGTGACTGTCCTTGCGGATGCCGATCGATTCGGCCAGCGCCTGGTACTTGGCTTTTTGCGCGCTCTGCAGGTCGTTGGCGCCGGTCTCGTACAGGGCGGAGGAATAGGTCATGCTCGGGTCGAGCCATTGCTCGTAGAAAGCGTTGCCCAGGTCATAATGGGCGGAGATATTCCGCCTGGCGCGACGTTTGCTGTTGTCCCGAAAGAGGTGCCGCAGCCTTTCCATGATGGCGGCGAGACCTTTCGCCTTGTTGCCTAGATCCTGATTTATGTGGGTGTTGGCCAGGAACAGCTCCAGGAAGGTCGCAACGTCGGGACTGGTCCAGTCGCCATCCATATAGGATTCCGCGACACCAATCGTGCCGCGTCGGAACGCACGTACGGGAAGCCGCCAGTTGTTCAGCATCACCGTGGCCTCCGGGCCGCTTTCCTCGCCATCGATATGGAATACCCTGCCATCCGGCAAGGTGAGATTGAGCGAACCGTAGCGCAAAGCACCGAGGTGACGCACAATGAACCTCACGTGCCAGGGCAAATCCGTCATGTGGGCGTGAAGGTCGGAGGCCGCGACGACCTGACCAGATTGCTCATTTCTTTGGTTTTGCGTCATGCTCATGTATGTCCCTGCACGCGGTTTCCCGACACGTCGTGCCACCCAATGTGGACCGGTCGCGGCCGGTCCGGCATTCTATTGTCCATAGAGAAATAAATCGCGCAAGGTGTGCAAAGCAACAGACAAGAATTGGTGTCGCGTCACCGCGCATGGACGGACACGACTTGTGGATTGCTCAAAGCGATCGAAGAAAGGCGATTAGGGCCTGGCGGTCGGCGTCAAGCCATCAAAAGGAGATGCAGATTTGGAGACACTGCGGATCAATCCTGAGCGCCTGTGGCGGCGGCATATGGAAATGGCCCGGATCGGCGCCATAGCGGGTGGCGGGTGCTGCCGGCTTGCAATGACACCGGAAGATGCGGCCGCTCGCGATCTGTTTCGATCCTGGTGCGAAGCAGCCGGTCTTGACGTCAGGATCGACATGGCCGGCAATATGTTTGCCATACGTTCGGGCGTGAGCCCGAATCGATCGATCGTCGCTTCAGGCAGCCATCTCGATACGCAGCCGCACGGCGGCCGCTTTGACGGCGTGTCGGGTGTGTTGTGTGCCCTCGAAGTCGTCGAAACCCTCAACGACGCCTCGGTCGCAACCGGCGCACCCCTTGCCGTCGTCAACTGGACCAATGAGGAGGGTGTGCGTTTCGCGCCAGGGCTTATGGGATCTTCCTGGTTCGTCGGCCGCCTCCCGGACGATGAGCTCCTGGGCGCCGTGTCCAGCACAAACGCGTTGTTTTCGGACGCGGCGAAGGCAGCCGGCTATCTTGGGACGATGCGGCCTGACGAACTCGACATCGCTGCGTTCTACGAACTGCACATTGAGCAGGGGCCGATTCTTGAGCAAAGCGGTAAACAGATCGGCATTGTCGAATCCGTGCAGGGCCTGCGCTGGCTCGACGTCTCGGTTCTCGGAATGGATGCCCACGCGGGAACGACACCCATGGATCAGCGTCGCGACACAATACAGGCAAGCGCACGCATGCTGGTGGCGATTAACGATTTTGGTCGCCGGCATGAACCCGACGCTCGAATATCCGTCGGCTATCTGAAACCGCAGACGGAAGCCGCAAGCACGATCGCCGGACGGACGGATTTCATTATCGATATCCGTCACCCCGAAGCCGTCGTGCTTCAGCGGATCACCGATGCCTGCCGCGATCTGTGCCTGACCGAGGCGCAGGCCCAGGGCTGTACCGCCGAGGTTCGACAACGCGTCGCGGTCGCGCCCGTCTCGTTTGACGGCGATTGTGTCGGGCGTGTTGCGCGAGCCGCGGAGTCGCTTGGATACGCGGCCATGCGGATGCCCAGCGGCGCCTTGCACGATGCCAGCAACATTGCAGCAATCGCGCCGACGGCAATGATCTTCATCCCTTGCAAGGACGGGATCAGCCACAACGTTCGCGAGAGTGCTTCCGCTGCTGACCTGGAAGCCGGCTGCAACGTCTTGCTGCGGGCGATGCTGGGCTCGGCCGGGGTCGCTTCCGAGTGACGACGTGCAAGTGTCAATTGGCGGTCTTGCCGGTCGAGGTCAGCACCACGCCGGCAACGATCAGCACGGCGCCAGCCAGAGTCGTCATCGACATCCGCTCACCAAGAAACAGTGCCGCGTTCACAAATGTGAAAACAACGGAAAGCGTAAACAACAAGGCCGCCGAAACGGCGGATACCCGGGCGGCGGCCTCGTACCAAAGGTAGTAGGCGAGCGCGGTCGGCAACAGACCGAGCAGTATCAGAAAAACAGCATCGTTGACGGTCACCGAGAAGCTGTCGAAGAGCATCAGCGGTGTCAGGATGACGGCCGAACAGAGAAAAACGTTGAGCAGGAAATTGAGCCGTTCGGCCGTGTTGGCCGATGTGCGCAGGGCGCGACTGCTGGCAATGATGAAGCCGGCCCAACTGAAGCCCGCGGCGATCTCGAACAGGTCGCCGCGCAGCTGCTCCCCGCCCAGTTTGAAGTCGTCGAGGACAGCCAGGAAAACACCGGAAACGGCAATGGCGGTTGCCATCAGATCGCGCCGGGTGATCCTGTCGCCGACAACGAAAAACAGAATGAGCAGGACGAAAAAGGGTGCCGTATTCTCAAGCATCATGGCGTTCGACGCCGACGTGTGCTCGAGACCGATGTGAAAACAGATGTAGTTTATGACGGTTGCGGCCACCGCTATTTGCAGATTGCGGTCGGAAAAACGTGTCGAGACCGGATAGTTGAGGAGTCTCATCAGGGCGAAAAGCGCCAGGGCGGCGATGTAGAGCCGCAACGTGGCGATGACGATGCCGTGCATATCGGTGGTCAGATAGCGCACGATGACACTGTGCGTGCCCCAAAAAAATGCCGCCACGAATCCGAAGAGCAGGGGTGTCCCGCGATGGTTTGCCTGCAAGCGCCCGTCTCCACCCGCCAAGACCGATTTCGGCATCAAAGCAGGTCGGGCCATGCTTGTCATGGCTTTATGGGTTGATGGGCGCTACGCCAAACACCATGACCGTGTGTCGCGACGGCAGGAGCGGGGGCACACAGGCTTCATTTCGGCTGGAGCCGCATAAGGCCGCCATCGATTTCGCTCGTGCCGTTGCCCCAAGTGCCTTCATACCCATTGCTGGTGCGCGTCAGGACACCGTGGCCGGCGTTGCCGGCGAGCCACCAGCGATACCGCAAGGTCTCGCCGTCGACCGTGCCTTCGAACTGCGATACGCCCAGGCCGTAGGAAGATCGGCCCGTTACGGTGTCGCCGGTCCGCTGCATCTCCGCTTCGACGTCAAACTCGACCCCGGCAACCGTTATCGAGCCGGCAAAAAGCCCTGAAAAAGCGCCAGCCATCACCGCTGTCGCCTGGCAAGCCTGTCCGAGTTTTTCACCGTGCCGAACCGGCCCCAGATCCTCTGGGCGGATCGTTGGCCCCACCAAGGCGACGAGGCGCTGAATATCGAGAAAATTGCGAGCGATGATGCGGATCTGGGCGGCGGTTGTCAGGACCTCCAATTGTGTCAGCCCGCTGCCGGAGTAGGTATCGGCACTTGCCTCGAGCGCGTCGGCGAAACTGGTCAGCCTTTCCGCAGACAGTGGATGTGTGCGGGCCGCCAGCCGCATGGCGTGGGCCGATTCCGAGGAAAAATCGGTTCGGGCCTCATGCAGATACGACATGGTCATGAACAGGTTGACGACGCCCAGGGGAACATCGCCGATGCGGGCCAGCATCCGCAGCGCGAAGACATCGGCGTCCCGTTCATTGGAACGTGCCTGGGCGGCGCTAATGCCGTCATAGCCGGCATGGCCGAGGTGGATGTGACCCAGTTCATGCAGAATGATGAATACCACGGCGGTGCTGAAGGTCTTTTGAGACAGCGAGTCCACGTCCGCATCGTCAGTCGCATCCGCAGGGACACAGAGGGTTTGGAAAATCGCGGGAGGCGGCGTCGGGGCCTGCCAGTTTCTCAGCATGGTCAGGTACTGGTAGGCGCTTTCCTGGGAATAGCCGTTGCGATCGAGCCAGGCGAACGCAATGCTCAAGTCATCGAGGAATTTGAGTGACTGGATCGACATGAAAACCGTCCGGTTGGCGGAATCGGCGGCAAAACCAAAGGGCTCTCGGCCGGGTATCCGTAGCGGGAAACGAAAGCCGACGTTGCCAAGTATGCGCCGCTCTTCCGCATCCATGCGCGGCAGCATCACCTCGCGAAAATTGTAAAGAATCCCGCGCGGATACCGTTGTTGCCATTCGGCGAGTTGCGCGTCGCTGTAGTCTGGCAACCCGGCAGCACGGGTGATGCTTGGTGCCGTCAGTGCGAACACTGCGACAAACACAAGAAGCCATGCCGCAGGCTGAGCGGGACAGTGCCGGAGTTTAGGTTTCCTGCCGGTAGTAGGCTGCAACATCTTCGAATCCCTCCGGTGGCGGATCCTGTTCGAACTGCTCGGTCACCCAGAGATGGAAGACCGTGTAGTCACCCCATTCGACCCTCCACACCTCCCGCATCAGTGCCAGCTTGGCTTCGCGCAGCGCGATGTTCGTATCCGTCAGCGCGGGGCCGGATTGTGTTTGCGCGGCCGTCGCCGAGATGCGGTTCAGGCGGGCAATGATCGTGGCACGGTCGATGGCGGCGAAGGCCATGTCGGTGACCGGGCTGCCGTTTTGCTGCGAAAGACCGGTCAGCGAACGGCTGCGCTTGATCGTCGTGGCGCCCTCCGCGGTAGCAACCTGTTCGGCAATGTCGGTGATCTCAATCGGCTTGGTGATCGAGTAGATGATCATTCCGACTCCAAAGAGCGCAAAAAACACGCCGGGGCCGATCCGCGACAGGAGTATCGAGATGCCACCGGGCAGGTCGAGCTTGGTTTCGCCCTCGCGTCGCCTCGGCAACTCAAGAAACAGCCGATACCCGAGATAGACCGAAGTCAGCCCGACCAGGATGGCGATGATGTGCTGGATGCCGTTCAGAACGATTCCGACCAGAACTTCCGACATGCGTGCCTCCGGTGTCCCGTCATCGCCGGCAGTCTACAACGAACGTGCATCGGGAGCGACGTTGGCTGCCATCACGCTTTTGTATCGGCATGAAACGCTCGTTTACAGCAGCCGATTGAGGTGCATGCGCTGGCGAATGCTCGGTCATTTTGCATCAAATCTTGAAACGGGGGATGGTGTCCGGCCACATGACGCGTGCCGCAAAGCCCGGTTTGATCGTGTCAGACAGAGTTATGGCAGAGGTCAAGAAACGCACCCTATGGTGAGCAATTTCTTGTTATTTTTCAGTAATTTAAAAGGAAATAGAGTGGCTCCCCGGGCCGGATTCGAACCAGCGACCAATTGATTAACAGTCAACTGCTCTACCACTGAGCTACCGGGGAACAGGTCACGTCGATGTGGTGGGAGGGCGTATAACAAATGAAATTCGGCGTTGCCAAGCGATTTTATCAAAAAAGTGGCTGTACATTGAACTCTGACTGCCAAAACCCGAAATGACGGGCCAGACAGGTTGAAAGGACGGTCGTGAACAACGACACATCGGCAGAATCGGATACCGGTACAACAGACGCTATCGGTGGGCCGGGCAAGCTCCTAAGGGTCGGCAAGTGGCGGTTTCGGCTGCCACAGAGCAGGGCTCTGCGGATGTTGATCGGCGTTGCTTTTATTCTCGGCGGGCTCGTCGGGTTTCTGCCAATCGTCGGGTTCTGGATGATACCGGTCGGGCTGTTGATCCTGTCGCACGACATAGGGCGCGTCCGCCGCTGGCGCCGTCGGCTGACACTCCGTTTTTCGGGCCGCCGCAACAAGGCGGGTTTGTAACTCCGCTGCCTCTGGTTCTAAGGCCCTAGCTGCCAGTGAAAGCCTCGGCAATACAGGCCGGCACCTCCATTGCCGTGGATCGGCTCGTTCGCAAAGTCTGCTGCGACAGCGGCTTCAACATTCATGCGGGCCCCCCAATACCGTTGTGACTCTCCAACATGGACCCGGCGCGACCTGCTGCCGGGTCCAGTTCCCTATCGCCCATGCACCGCCCGGGCCGCGTCCTCTGACACGAAACCTTCGTCGACGTTGCGGGCAATCATCGCTTCGTCGCGTTGGCTGGGTGGCGATAACCGGCGCCTCTGCAGCCTGTGGCCTGACCGGCGAGGCTCATAGTCTGGCAGCTTTCACGATTCGGGTCAGCGATTGCAGTCGAGGTCGAACTCCGCCGTTACCGACCTGCCGTCACGGATGAGCCTGACAACGCCTTGGGCGCCGGCATAGGCACCGGTGCCGCCGGTGATGAATCCCGAATCCAGTTCCGTAGGTGACCAGACGATTTGACCGGTGTCCTGGGCTGGGTTGGTTGTCTGGATCAGGCGGTGAAAGCCGATATGCCCATTGTCCAGCAAGGCGACATTGACTTCGTAGCTTTCGCCGGGCGTGCCGTCGTCTCCCGGTTCGTTCAACACCGTCGTGATCCAGCGAAGATGGCCGGCCGGATTGCCGGCTTGGTCCACGAAGCTGCGATAACCGATGCGCATGTCGCCCGGTCCCGGACCATCGGACCCGACATCGACAAACTCGACCGCGCGGTTGCCGCCGGCGGTCACCAGCGTAAAGGGCTCGCAGGCACCCGGGTCTTGAGCGGTGGCGGCGGTGCCGGTCGTGAAAACGGCGACAAGAGTGGCAGCAAAAAGTGAACGGTAAAATGTCATTGGTGTTCCTCAATCTCTTAAATTGGGAGATTATGCTGTCAGCAAAGACGGCGATCAAGCAGGAGATCTTCACGTTAACTTGTTGTAGGACATGACGCCGGCGACGCCGAACGGCTCGACTGCCGGCGGGTCGCCGGGCAGGTGGACCAGATATGGCTGTTTGACGCCGTCCTCGGTGCGCCATTCGTAACATCCGGTCGCGGGCTCGATGCATCGGTATATTCGAATACGGTTCGGAATGCAGGCTTCTCGGCAACCGTTTCGCCTCGCGCGTTGATCTATATCCGCGCCCTGCCATCCTTCGCCCAAAGAGGGATCAGTCCCTACCGACGGCTTCTATGCCGATCTCCCCCTTATGCCGTGTGATGATTTCCAACTCGGCGGTCGGCGCCGTGTTGTAGTGCGGCTCCGGTCCATTCCTGGAATCGACCTCTGACGTCAGGATCGCCAGATACCGCTGCTATTCCGCCCACGACCCTGTGTTGACGAACCTTTCCAACAGTCCCCATCTCCCATCATTCGCGAAGTCGTCGCGCCTGTTTTCGATCACAGCACCTCTAGAGGCCAATAACTATCAAGAATAAGAACAGGCCCGCTGCCACTAGCAGGGATACTTCCGTCTAGCACTTCGATGACGTCGTAGCTGATCGCATCATCACTCAAAGTGAAACTGGAAAGCTCCACAATTGCCGGCGCACTTCCATCCATATGCAAGACAGCGTTGGGCGGGTCTGCAGCGAAGGAGTCGTTACCGGACGACCAGACTTCTTGAAATTTTGTAAGCGTTAGCTGGCCGGCCTTGTGTTCAGGTCGATTTGTGAACCAGGTCATATTGGATGGCAGGCCGGTCAACGTCATCGTCTTGCCATCAAAAGAAAAAGCCTCAGCTGATTGAACGAACAGCAGTGATGCCTGTTCCTCAGCGCGGCCCATATCGGAAGTAACCACTGACATGAGAGTTGCACACACCGCAATCGACGATGCACCTATCTTTTGCACTGGCATAACATCCCTCCTGCAGGATTGAGGTATTGCGGGGTTGTTTCTCCAGCCTAACACGCGGCTGACCAAACTCGACACTGTCGCAGAGCTTTTTCTTGCTTACTTGCCGCGTGGTATCTGTCAGTAATCAGGTCGGGGCGATCTGGATGACACTTGCCTCGGACAACCACCATTACCGGCCGGACACTCGGTGACGTGCAACGCGCTGGGTGGGTGATGGTGGCGAACTGCGGTTGGCCGGCCGCGGTCGAGAGGCCCCGGTGCAACGGCTGATCGATCGGCTGGGCGAGGGCCGTTTTATCATCGGTGATGAGCGCATTCAGCGGCGGTTGCGCCGTGAAGCATGTGGGCGTCTCGGCGGCCGGTTTACGTTTCGGCCACATAGTATGAGGGGGTGAGCGCTCCTATCCGCGTGACATGATTCCTTTGCGGGCATCGACCGTTTGGCGCCACCACAGTGGAGGGCGATCGCATTCGTCTGCTCAGTCGTCGACCCAATACCGCTCCGCAACAATGCGCGTTGCAATGTAAATGAGGCCGAACAGAGCTGGATCGGAAGCCACGTTGTAAAACGCCCAATGATCGGTGGACAGGAGCCGTCTGGCGAACTCGTTGGCAAGCGCGAACAGCAAGGAAAGGCTAATCCAAGCGACGTGTAGGATGACCCAACCCGCTTTTTCCAGCTGAAGGCGATAACCTAGTGTGCGCTCTAAAAGACTTGGTTTCGCAACGGCGCCGATCGCTAGAATAGCCGCAAATGCGGTACCTCCGACCGTTGGGCGGATGAGGACGAAAGTTTCGTCGTTTAATGCAAGGCCAAAAGCAGTGAAGGTGACCGCGAGGATAAGGGTCGCGACAGCGAGCCAGGGAATTGATCCGTCCCACCGCCAACGAAGTGCAACAGCTACCGCGGTCGCAACAACAGTTGCGGCGGCTGCCCACAGCAACCCACCATAGGCATTTCCCAGCAAGAAGGCCACGCCAGGGAGAAACTCAAGTGCAAGTCGACGATCCATGATGATCGGAACGTAGTTGTCGTTTCATCAAGCGCAAGCCGGGGCGTCATGCATGCATCATGACGCCAGGGGACAAGTTCAAGGAAACGAACCCTGGTCGCTTAGTCTGGCGAGCCGACATCTGACGTAGGCCAACCGAACGACCGTCATTGACGGTATGATGAAAGGGACCGCCGCCTGTATCGAGCCGGCTCTGTTCGGGGGATCGGTTTTCCCGAGAGCTTCAATGCCCGGCTACGAGACGCGCTGCTTTACAGGATTGTAGGAAAAGACCCTAACGTTCACCCTCAAGCGTGACCCGCCCATTGGGCGTATCGAGGTCCAGGATCAACGCGTGCCGTGAGCCCTCTTTGGGACGCAGCGGCAGTCCCAGAGCTTCCCAGAGAGGCGCGATCTGTTCGGCGTCAGGCGTTATGAAACGCACGCCGGCGAACTGGCAACCGCCCGGCGCGGCGCCGGCGGGATGCGGCGTGTCCTTCCAGTCGATATAGAACGGCCGGCGCGGGTCGAGCGGTGTGATCTCATCAGCGGGAATGCAGAGGCTCCAGGCAAGCCGGTCGCCTTCGGGCGCGTCGCGCGACATGTCAACTGCCATCGTCTCGATCCCATGCGCGCCGTAGATCTCGGCCACCGTATCCGGATCGTCGGCGCGCAATGCCATCGTCAGCAGAAGCGGTTCGGGAAGGCCGGCCAGTTCCCCACCCAGATTGCCCTCAAGCGACTGCGCCGGGTCGGGCGCAATTACCTCGAAATAAATATCCTCTCCCAGCGACATAAGCGCGTTGCGGGTGCCGACACCAGGATGCGTGCCGCCGAAGCGCGGCGCAACGCCGGTGAGAGCCTCAATCTGCCGCATCCCGTCCTCGAGATCGGGCGCTCCCCAAAGAAAGTGGTCGATCCGTGATTCCATGAGGCGCTATCTGAGTTTTTCCGTGAAACCGGCGGCACCGTAACACTCCATAAACGGCAGATGATAGGCCTGCCGCTCTTTCCACGCGACAACCATGTTTTCGGTCACTTGGGGGCCGTAAGGCCCTCAGGTCTCCAAAGAAAAGCAGACCGAGGGCACATAGAAGGGACATCGTTTTGACAGCGGCCGTTCGTTGAGATCGCAGCGAATGGCTGCTTCCCTAGGTGGGCCAGATTGCTAGAGTGATATAGATGCCGAAAGGAGAACCCCAATGAGCGCTGACATTTCGAGTTTGCTTTTGGCCTTGAGTATTTTTGCTGTCGGCTTTGTCAGCATCGGCCCAAACATACTCGCCATTATCGGCACCTCGATGGAACGGGGACGCGAGGCCGGAGTAGAATTAGCTCTCGGCGTGGGCTCTGGTTCGGCGGTTTGGGCCACATGCACTGTTGCGGGTCTCACCGCACTCATAACAGCCTATGCTGGTGTCGTGACGCTTCTGAAGATATTCGGAGCCGCATATCTCATGTGGCTGGCATTCAAGGCATTTCGGTCAGCGGCGACACCATCTCACTTGCACAAACCAAAGGCCGCCCGCGGGAAGAACCTGTATCTCCAAGGCGTTGCGATCCAGCTTACGAACCCGAAAGCTGCGCTTCAGTGGATCGCAATTGTTGGTATCGGCCTTGGCAATGAAGCACCTTTGTGGATTGGTCTTGCACTCATTGTGATTGCCACGACATTGTCACTGGCTGTTCACGTTCTCTATGCGGTTACGTTCTCTACAACGCCGGTGGTTATGGCCTACCAGAAATCTCGTCGGTGGATTGAAGGGTCGCTCGGCGTCTTCTTCAGCTTCGCAGCATATAAGATCGCTACTTATCGTCAGTGACTGAGAGCGGACATCGTCTTATCAGCGGCCGTTCATTGAGATCGCGGCGATGCCTGGACCGAGCCCCGAGTGGGAATCAGAGAAAGTCGATCAGCCTAAGGGATCGTCCGTCATTCCGATGAGGTTTCACCCACGTAACGGAAGCGAGGGCCTCCATTCATTTGCTGTTCGATTGTTCTTGACGCATCGCATTCATGGGGCGATCCGGTCCGCTTTTCTGTTTGCCGTCCATATTCTTGACTGCCTCACTCAATGCCGAATCTACCGGCGATCTCTCGCCACTCTGCGCAGCTCTCCTCGGTCCTGCCTTTCAGCCCACGAAAGATGTCTTCACCCCATTCAATCGACTGTGTAAGCAGTTTGTCGAATTCCTCGTCGTCAGGGTCCACATTGGCCGCTAAAAAGGCGACGATTCTTTCGCGGTCATACACCTGGCCGCAAACTTCTTCGCTGCCCACAAGCATCCCGACAATCATGGCAACCTCCCAGCCATCAAGAGTCTGGGCGGCTTTGACGGCGGCATTCCCGCAAAGGCACACCGAGATGGCTAAGGCCAGTCCGGTCGTTTTCAGCATGCTTTGCTCCTATAGTTCACGGGTGCGGATTTCTGATGGGCGGCAAGCGGTCTTTTGCTAATCAGAGCGCCCAATCCACCAACTTGACTGGCACCCCCCGAACTGAAGGTAGACAACGTCATTTCGCCGCTTTGGTCGGAGTAAAAAATCGGTTTACCTCAATCGGCATACCCATAAATGCTTTGGCCGACCGAGCCACCGTTGAACTGAGCATATGCGGTTGCGTTTCTTCCAGAGGACAAGCCAATCGTGTTCTATGAGAACAAGCCGCAGTCTTGGCACCTTGCGGCCATGGTCAACATGTTCACGCTTGGACAACATCACAGCCGCAATAACCTAATCAACAAACGAAGTGTTTATGGCCGTTTTTCGGCCGCCCTTATACTCCGCCGCAGCTTCTCTTCTAAGGCGTCCCCGCGCTAGCAAACAGGAACTCATACTTATCGCAATCTAGAGCTCGCGACACCACCTTGAAATCGTGGCGGCGGCCTCTTCTGGTTTCATATTGGTCGTATCCAGTTCCAATAAGAACTGTTCGTCTAAACCTGCGAGTGGCTCATTTTGGTTTTGATTTCTTCGGGCCATCTCGGCATCGCGCGGCTTTCGGTTCGCCTCTCTTCCTTTGGCAGTAATGCGTCGGATGTTCTCATCCAGCTCACATCCAATATGGACAACGCAAAAGGGTGGACGCGCCCGCCCCAGATCAGCGATTTTTTCCCACTCACGCTGCTCTCGTTTGCTCTTCCCAGTCAGAACCGTTGTAAAAACAACAGGCTCTTGTTTTGGCAGCCTCAATACCAGCCCGTGAGCAATGGCTTCGATCTGTTCTACCGTTTCCCAAAACTCTGGCGAGCGAAATTCCGTTAACGCAAATGCCACGTTGTAGACTGTGTGGATATCCAGCAGGCGACCATCGAGTGCAGTCGCCAACGCCTTGCCAATAGTCAATTTCCCGACACCCGGATACCCGTTCAACACGACAATCATTCTACGCGCCCTATCAGCACACCCTGAGATTCCGCTTCGGGCATTACATTTAGCATGAGATCAATCCAAGGTTCGCTTGTAACCAAAGGGACAAAGGCGATACGTGTTGAGAAGATCGACCCCGAAGACGCCGAGGGAATAGTCGACGGATGAGCAAATATGACAGCTTGTTCCGCCCGTGTTTGCACCCTTGAAGACAGCACCGAAGTTATCGTGATCATTTACAATAATGGTCTGACCGAGCACCAAGAAGCCGTCGGGTGGCAATTCAATGATCAAGGCGGATAAGAGGGGACATCTGGATTGGTGGCGCATCGGGCTGACATCCGAAACGCAGGCACGCACTGGAACATTCTCTGAACGTTTTTTCAGAATGCAAAGAGAATACTTTTTCAGAACGCGCCTCTTGCGAAGTGATCCAATCAGGTCTAAGTGACGCCTTCCGTTGCTCTATTTGGAGCGGCTTGGCCTCGTGGCGGAATGGTTACGCAGAGGACTGCAAATCCTTCTATCCCGGTTCGATTCCGGGCGAGGCCTCCACTATCCGATATGCGTTAGAAGCGATCGTCGGCGATCGGGCGCCAGGGCTTAAGCATCAGCGATCCAATCGAACGCTCGGGTGACATGGTCTTTTGCGTCTCCGTGAAGGCAGTGGCCGTGCGCGATGATGAGATTGTCGAAATCCCAGGCGAGAATTGTGTCGATGCTCCGCCGCATCGCCGTCCTGTCCCGAACGCTGAATTGGATATCACGGGGGACTCCGCCGTCCTTTCCCAGGATGCCCGCCATGCGCTTTACGCCGCGCCAAACCCATGATTCGCCGGCGGTTTCATGCTTCTGGATGTAATCCGTTATGATGAGCGTCTTGGATCGTTTGTGCAGAAACTCGACCTCATCCAAAACGGCATGTCCTTCAATCACGCAATGGCCTATTTCATCGCTCCATGGCGCCTTCACGTCATTGGTCAGCACCGCATCAACGGCGATATCGGGGTGACGCTGGTTGAACTCCGGCGAAACCCACACGCTAGCTGAAGGATAGGACGCCTTCCACGGCTTGATGCCGAGGCTATGGATCTTGTTGGGTGCAACGAGATGCTCGACCGGACCCAACTGGTTGATGGTGCGCTGACGTTCCGGCGTCGGCAGAACCGGAGAGTGAAGCCACACGCCTCCCGTTTCCAATCGGACGACGGTCATCCGTGTCGTGAACGGCAGCATGCCGAACATGCGGACATCGTCACCCTTCATCGTCCATATGTTCTGGCCAAAGGACTGCATGTTGTGCCCGGTTAGAGAGTTCATTCCTGCCGTTCGACCACGTGATGACGCGCCGCGCCGCATTCTTACCACACCCTTTTCAGACGGATCACATTGCGCCGCGGCAGCTATTAAATCCGGCATTATTGATAGAGCGCAAAGCGCTTGTCGAGATTCTATGAAAGTGTCGCGACAGAAAGCAGCAAGCCGCCCCGCGGGAGATCGAACCTTGGTGAAAAGTGATGATACTCGAAAACCCACGCTGACCCGACGCGCACTGATGCTCGGGCTGTTCATCGTGATCCTCATTGCCGCGTTGGTGAGCGTGTTCGCCGGTGCATACGGTCAGGGGGCAGACGACGATCGTGACAATGTCGTGCTCGAAGGCAATCTGACAGATGTTCAGTTCGTGGCTGGCGAAACGGTGACCATCAAGGCCGATATCAGCGACGATGTGTTTGCGGCCGGGCGCGAGGTGGTGCTCGACGGTGCGACGGCCCGTAATGCGATTGTAGCGGGTTACGATGTGGAGCAGCGCAGTGGCAGTGTCTCCGACTTCATCGTGGCGGCAAACAGCATTGAGATCGGCGACACGGTCAATGACGACGTCATCGCCGTCGGCCGGACCGTGCGAATCGCCTCCGGCGCTTCCGTCGGCGGCGATGTCCGCATCGCGGCGGAGCGCGTCGACATAGAGGGAAAGGTGTCCGGCAGTGTGCGAGCCGCCGGACGCCGGATATCCATTGCCGGCGAGATCGACGGTAAGGTCGATTTGCTGGCCGAGCGGATCGTCATCGGTCCGAGCGCGGTCATCAATGGTGACGTCGTCTATCGCAGTGGCAACACACCGGACATCGCCGGCGGCGCCACGATCACCGGTGAGGTGCGACAAATCGAAATCGACATGCCCAACATCAGGACGCTCATATGGACCTTGATCGGTATCGGTCTGCTTCTGATGCTGATGTGGGCAATTGCCGGGCTCGTCGTCACAGCGGCCGTCGTCGGGCTGTTTCCGGCCATGGTGACGGCTTCATCCGATCGGCTGCGAGAGCGGACCTGGGCCAATCTCGGCATTGGTATCGTCGTTCTAGCGATTGCTGTGGTGGTCGCTGGCATGGCTTTCGGCTCTATCATCGGCATCCCGATTGGCGGGCTGCTTAGCCTGCTGATTGCGCTTCTGGTTCTCTTTGGTCTGGTGACCGTGAGTGCCTGTATCGGCCTGTTCATCCGGGCCCGGATCCACAGGGGCACAGGCGCATTGGGGACCGGCGGTCTCATCGGCTGGACGTTGCTGGGCGCTGTTCTCGTCGGGCTTGTCGCGCTCATTCCCTTTGCCGGCGCTCTTGTTTCCGGGCTTGCGATCGCCGCTGGCGCCGGTGCCAGTTCGCTGGAATTGTGGCGGCGTCTGCGCGAGGTTTGAGGGCGATCGCCCCGGTCGGCACAAATCAAGACCATGGCCCTAACGCCACAAACCGAATCACCGGTACCCGGTGTCTGTGCAGATCGTAAAACGCAAGCGCATTTGGTTCAGGGATCTGCCGCACGGTTCTTACCGGTCGCATCTCATGGGCCATGTGGAATTTGCGGTGGCTGCTTGAACTTGCGATATCTCGGCTCTATGACGCTTATTCAAACGGACCGGAGGGTTTGAATGGGCATCGATTTTGAGCTTGCGCGCAGCCGCATGGTGGACAATCAGATCCGCACCACCGATGTGACGTCTCATGCCGTGCTGGAAGCCTTCTTTGCCGTGGCACGGGAAGATTTCGTGCCACCCAAATATCGCTCGCTTGCCTACATCGACGACGATATTCCGGTGACATCGGAAGACGATGCCGCCAAGGAACGGTTTCTGATGGAGCCGTCACCGCTGGCCAAACTGCTGCAGCTTGCCGATGTCAGGAAGGACGACGTCGTCTTGGAAATCGGCTGCGGCACCGGTTATGTATCGGCGCTCCTGTCGTTGCTTGCCAGTTCCGTTGTCGCCCTGGAATGCGATCAGAAACTTGCCGACGAAGCGGCCGAGCGGCTGTCCCGCCTGGGTTACGACAACGTCGCGGTGGTCACCGGCGCGCTGGTGGACGGGTATCAGCCTGAGGCACCCTACGATGTGATTTTTCTGGGCGGCGCGGTCGAGGAATTGCCCAAGCCGCTGTTCGATCAGTTGCGCGACGGTGGGCGGCTTGTGGTGGTTGAGGGTCATGGAAACGCCTCTCGCGCCAACCTGTATGTGCGTGACGGCGGACATACGGCGGCTCGTCATGGCTTCAACACCTCGGTCAAGCCCTTGCCGGGCTTTGAGAAAAGCCCTGTGTTCGAGTTTTGATTAAGAGTGCGTAAATGAGATTGTGGTTTCTTGGTAACAGCACCGCTTAATGTGATGCTGCGGGAAAAGGCACCATTGTAACCGATCCTGATAAGAATAAAATCAGCGGCTGTGACGGTCGCGGCGGGGCTGCTGTCATGGGAATGCCGAAAACCGCTAAGTGGGGATGTTCACCTTGTTCAGCATGCGTAAGACACTGTTGCTCTCGGCTGTACTCAGTATCGCAGCCCTGAATCCGGCAATGGTATCGGCAGAAACGATTTTCGGGGCCATGGCCAAGGCCTACGACAACAACCCTGATCTGAACGCGGCGCGGGCCGGTCTGCGCGCCACCGACGAGGGTGTGACGATCGCCAAATCTGGTCAACGGCCTACCGTGACCGCCAACGCCACCGCTTCTGCCGCGCAAACCGCGCTCGGCGGTTCGAACTTGACCACCGATACGCTCGATGCGTCGGTGGGCGTCACCTTTACCCAGTCGCTGTTCGACGGCTTCCAAACCCGTAACAACGTCAGGGCCGCGGAAGCCGACGTGTTGGGTGGCCGCCAGGAATTGGTCGACCAGGAACAGACCATTCTACTTTCAGCGGCGCAGATTTATGCCAATGTGATTCGCGACGCGGAAATCGTCAGGGTGCGCCAGCGGAACCTGGAGTTCCTGATCGAACAGCGCAATGCCGCCCAGGCCCGTTTCGACGTGGGTGAGGGCACGCGAACCGACATCGCCCTGGCGCAGGCACAGCTGGAATCGGCGCGTGCACAGTTGCTGGCCGCCCAGGCGCAGTTCAAGTCCAGTGTCGCGGTGTACGTCCAGATTATCGGCACGCAGCCCGACAATCTGCAAAAGCCACAACCCATCGATTCGCTGCTTCCGTCATCGTCGGGCAGTGCGGTGCAGATCGGTTTGCGGGAGAACCCGACGATTCTGAGCGCGCAATACACCGCCGACGCGGCCGCCTTCACGGTCAAGGCATTCGAGGGCGCATTGTTGCCCAGCGTCTCGCTGCAGGGTTCCGTCGCCCACAACGATGGCGGTGCCAATACCGGCAGCGTATCGGCCACGCTGTCCATCCCGATTTACCAGGGCGGTGCGGCATCCGCGCGGGTGAGGCAGTCGAAAGAGACACTCGGACAGGCTCGCATCCTGGTGGATTCGGCGCGCCGTCAGGTGGAGCAGAACGTATTGACCTTCTGGGCGCTGCTCGAGGCTTCCAAGGCGTCGATCGCCGCCAACCGCGCACAGGTTTCCGCCGCCCAGCTGGCGCTGCAGGGCGTGATCGAAGAGCGTAATGTCGGACAGAGCACGACCCTCGACGTGCTGGAGACGCAGTCCAACGTGCTGAACGCGCAGGAGTCGCTGGCACAATCGGAGCGCGACGCGGTGGTAAACAGCTACAGCCTGCTCAATGCGATCGGCCGGCTGCGGGTACCACGCCTCAATTTGCAGGTCACCCAGTATCGGCCGGAAAGACATTATGAGGCGGTCAAGGACAAGTGGTTCGGGCTGCGCACGGTGGACGGTCGTTAGGCCGAGCCAATCAAGCAATGTATTTCGAGACGATCGGTTTTGGTCGCGGCGACCGCCCGGTCGAGTGCCCGTGTTGCGACGTCTGCGCACAGCCCCATTCTGTGCATGACAGGCCGTTGTGGTGCAACCGGGATTCTCATTCGCAATTCAATGGCATAGACTAGGCTTGTGATTCGGTTGCGGATGGCGGTTATCCGTGGCCGGAAATGATGCGGCTACTATTCGAGGAACGCCATGGCACAGGCTAATGCGGCACGCGAGCCGAGCATGGAAGAGATTCTGGCTTCCATTCGCAAGATCATCGAAAGCAATGACACCGCCGAGGACCCGGGCGGTCAAGCGGAAGCGGCGGAAACGCCTGTCGAAGAGCGACCATCAACAGTCGTTACTGAGCAGCCGATTTCTCTCCTGAACAGGTTGGCTGAATCGGATCGAGAGACGGAAGCGGATGCGCAGGAAGCGGCGCCGGTCCAACCGGACGCTGGTGTGGGCCCGGTCGAACAGCGCTTTGCGTCGTTCCATGCAACGCCGCTTCGCACAGGGGAGCCGCTTCGCACTGGGGACAAGGCTGACGCTGACAAATCCAGTATCGAAGGCGAGGAGCGAGGCATGAGCGAAATGATGCGTTCTGAGGACGGTGACCGGGACGGACCATCGCCCCTCACTGAAATTGAACCGGCCGGCACAGCGGCAGATCGCGAACCGGGCGAACGACTGACGTCCAAGGTCAGGGAAGTCGTGGCGCTCTCAGCCACGAACGAGCCGGAGGCATCGGTGTCAGACGAGGCCGATGTCGAACTTCCAACCGAGCCCATTGCGGATTCTGATGTGGGCGCGACACTTCAGGACGAAGAGGCGCGTGCCCTGGTGTCACCGGCGGCGGGTGCCCGGGTCGCTGCCTCGTTCGACAATCTGAACCACGCGGTGAGCCATGGACCCACGCGGTCGTTCGATCAGATCGCCGAGGACATGCTGAGACCGATGCTTCAGGAATGGCTCGACGACAATTTGCCGACGCTTGTGGAACGCCTGGTGCGCGAGGAAATCGAGCGGATCGCGCGCGGCCAGTAGGTGCGTCCATGGGTGCCGACGGCGGATCCTAGCAGCGGCGTCCGTCACACTTTTCGGTGACCGGAAGGTGCGACGTCCGGCAGAGGTCGGCCGATCGCGGTCCTTTGGGTGACGGAATTTGGCTTGAATGCACTGGGCAGTGCGTTTACACCGCTGTGCGAATTTCCCGAATACAACTGGCAAATCGGATGCTCGAAAAAACCTACAACGCTGCCGACAGCGAACCGAAAATCGCCAAACGCTGGGAAGAGGCCGGAGCCTTTAAAGCAGGAGCCGGTGCGCAGCCCGATGCCGAGACGTTCAGCATTGTGATCCCGCCGCCCAACGTGACCGGCTCCCTACATATGGGGCATGCGCTCAACAATACGCTGCAGGATATCCTTGTACGCTTCGAGCGCATGCGCGGTAAGAACGTGCTTTGGCAGCCTGGAATGGACCACGCTGGGATCGCGACGCAAATGGTGGTCGAAAGACGACTGATGGAATCGCAGCAGCACCGTCGTCAACTCGGGCGCGAAAAGTTCATTGAAAAGATCTGGGAGTGGAAGGCGGAGTCCGGAGGGGCGATTTTCAACCAGCTGAAGCGGCTCGGCGCCTCCTGCGACTGGTCGCGCGAACGTTTCACCATGGACGAAGGGCTGTCTCGGGCGGTGCTCGAAGTGTTTGTCGCGCTCTATAAGGAAGGCCTGATCTACAAAGACAAACGTCTGGTCAACTGGGATCCAAAACTGCATACCGCGATCTCCGACCTCGAGGTCGAACAGATCGAAACCAAGGGCAAGCTTTACTACTTCCGGTATCCGCTCGAAGATGGGCTGACCTACCGTCATCCGATCGCGTTCGATGATGCGGGCGAGCCGACCGATTGGGAAACCCGCGACTACCTTGTCGTAGCCACAACCCGTCCCGAAACGATGCTTGGCGATACCGGTGTTGCAGTGCATCCCGACGACGCGCGCTACAGCGGACTTGTCGGCAAACATGCAATCCTGCCGTTGGTGGGTCGAAAGCTGCCGATCGTCGCAGACGAGTATCCCGATCCGGAGGCAGGCACCGGCGCCGTCAAAATGACGCCGGCGCACGATTTCAACGACTTCGATGTCGGCAAGCGCGCCGGGTTGCGGGCCGTCAACATCATGACGCGGGACGGTCACATCACCCTGAAGGACAACGAGGGGTTCCTTGACGGCGTACCGCCGTCCGAGATGTTGGACGAGACCCTCCAGGCCTACGACAACGTCGAGCGCTTCGCGGCACGCAAAGCCATTGTCGAGCGAATGGAAAAGCTCGGACTGCTGGACAAGGTTGAAGACCACACGCACATGGTGCCGCATGGTGACCGCAGTGTTGTGCCGATCGAACCGTATCTGACCGATCAGTGGTATGTGAACGCCGAGGTGCTGGCCCAGCCGGCGATTCAGTCGGTTCGCGACGGACGTACCGAATTCGTTCCAAAAAACTGGGAAAAAACCTATTTCGAGTGGATGGAGAACATCCAGCCCTGGTGCATTTCGCGACAGTTGTGGTGGGGACATCAGATACCGGCTTGGTATGGACCGGACGGCACCGTTTTTGTCGAACGTTCCGAAGACGAGGCCAAGGTGGCGGCCATGAACCACTACGGCAAACCGCATAAACTGGTGCGTGACGAGGACGTCCTCGACACCTGGTTCTCATCGGCTCTCTGGCCGTTTTCGACGCTGGGCTGGCCGGACAAGACAGAGGCACTGGAAAAATACTACCAGACCGATGTTCTGGTGACCGGGTTCGACATTATTTTCTTCTGGGTTGCCCGGATGATGATGATGGGCCTGCATTTCATGAAGGACGAAGACGGAACGCCGATCGAACCGTTTCACACCGTCTATGTCCATGCCCTGGTCCGCGACAAGAGCGGTGCCAAGATGTCGAAGTCGAAGGGCAACGTGATCGACCCGCTGGAGCTGATCGACGCGTACGGGGCAGACGCCCTGCGGTTTACGCTGGCCATCATGGCAGCCCAGGGCCGGGATGTGAAACTCGACCCGCAGCGGGTGGCCGGGTACCGCAATTTCGGAACAAAGCTATGGAATGCCAGCCGATTTGCAGAGATGAATGGCGTCGCACCACGCGACGGTTTTGATCCCGCGTCGGTTTATCTGACGATTGACCGTTGGATCCTGACGGAGCTGTCGCGCACCATTCGAGACGTCACCTCGAACATAGCGGCCTTCCGGTTCAACGACGCGTCGGCGGCCGCTTACCGGTTTGTCTGGAACACGTTCTGTGACTGGTATCTTGAGTTGTTGAAACCCGTCATGGACGGGGAAGACGAACCGGCCAAAGAAGAGGCGCGGGCCTGCGCGGCTTACGTTCTGGATGAGATTTACAAGCTCCTGCATCCGTTCATGCCGTTCATTACGGAAGATCTGTGGGATCACCGCGCGGATCGCGATAGCCTCCTGTGCCATGCACGGTGGCCTGAACCGGCGTATGAGAATGAAGAAGCTGCGGGCGAAATGAACTGGCTCGTCGACCTGATCTCGGGCCTACGGTCCGTCAGAGCCGAAATGCATATCCCGCCATCGGCAAAGGCGCCTTTGGTGGTGGTCGGTGCCAACCGCGAGACGGCCGAATGGCTGTTGCGGCATGATCCTGCGATCAAGCGGCTGGGTCGGGTGGAAGACATCGTCCTCGAACGTGCCGTGCCAAAGGGTGCGGCGCAACTCGTGGTGCGCGAGGCCACCTTTTGCCTGCCACTGGGCAACCTGATCGACCTTGAGGCCGAGAAAGCCCGACTGGAGAAAACGCTCGGCAAACTGAAGTCCGACGTCGACAAAATCAGCAAGAAACTGCAAAACCAGAAGTTTGTCTCCAACGCTCGTCCGGAAGTCGTTGAATCAGAACGACAAAAGCTGAGCGATTTGGAACACCAACACAGCAAACTGGAGGCAGCGCTGCGGCACGTCGAGGAAGCCCAATAGTCAACAGCTTCTGTGGCCGAAGCGGATGGATCGGACCGGGACGTGATTTCCGGTCCTTTTTTATCCTTGCGGGTACACGCCGTTGCAATTTGTGGCCAATGCGCAACACTTTTTTCGGAAAGGTTTGCTATGACCGCAGGACGTTGGGGCTGCCCATTTAAAGCCACAAAACCGGAGCATCGGTCATGCTGGTGCGTGCGTGGGTTTTGTGTCGCACAGTGCCGGTTGAGAGATCCTGATGGACGCGAAAGCATTCGACAAATCCAAGCTGCCAAGCCGATATACAACGGTGGGACCAGAACGGGCACCGCATCGGTCCTATCTCTATGCAATGGGTTTGTCGTCTGAGGAGATCGCCCAACCCCTCGTCGGCGTGGCAAGTTGCTGGAACGAAGCCGCGCCATGCAACATAGCGCTGATGCGCCAGGCTCAGGTGGTCAAAAAAGGCGTTTCCGCAGGCAAGGGCACGCCACGCGAATTCTGCACGATTACCGTCACCGACGGCATTGCCATGGGCCATCAGGGTATGAAGTCTTCCCTGGTATCGCGTGAAGTGATCGCCGATTCGGTGGAACTGACCATGCGCGGCCACTGCTACGATGCCCTGGTCGGTCTTGCCGGATGCGACAAGTCGTTGCCGGGCATGATGATGGCCATGGTGCGTTTGAACGTACCGTCCGTTTTCATCTATGGCGGCTCCATTCTGCCCGGAACATTCAGGGGCCGCGAGATCACCATTCAGGATGTGTTCGAGGCGGTGGGGCAGCATTCGGTCGGGACGATGTCCGACGAAGATCTTGATGAAATAGAGCGTGTGGCCTGTCCGTCGGCGGGATCCTGCGGGGCACAGTTTACCGCCAATACAATGGCAACGGTCGCCGAAGCGATCGGTCTCGCGTTGCCCTATTCCTGCGGCGCGCCGGCACCCTATGAGATGCGGGATCGGTTTTGTTTCGCCGCGGGCGAAAAAGTCATGGACCTGGTTGCCCGCAACATACGGCCACGCGATATCGTGACACGACAGGCGTTGGAGAATGCGGCGGCAGTGGTCGCCGCTTCGGGTGGCTCCACCAACGCGGCGCTGCATCTGCCGGCGATCGCCCACGAATGCGGAATAGCCTTTGATTTGTTCGACGTCGCCGAGATATTCCGGAAGACGCCTTACATCGCTGATCTCAAGCCTGGCGGTCGATATATCGCCAAGGACCTGTTCGAAGCGGGTGGCATTCCGCTTTTGATGAAAGCGCTGCTCGACGGTGGTTATCTGCATGGCGATTGCATGACGGTGACCGGCCGGACCTTGGCCGAGAATATGGAGCACGTCGCCTGGAACGATAAGCAGGATGTCGTGCGCGCGGTGAGCGATCCGATAACCCAGACCGGTGGGGTAGTCGGTCTGTCAGGCAACCTGGCGCCGGAAGGTGCCATCGTCAAAGTCGCCGGCATGGCAAACCAGCAGTTCTCAGGACCGGCCCGCTGCTTCGACTCCGAAGAGGCGTGTTTCGAGGCGGTGCACAATCGTCAATACGAGGAGGGTGAAGTTCTGGTCATCCGCTACGAAGGCCCCAAGGGCGGGCCCGGCATGCGCGAGATGCTGGCAACAACATCTGCACTATACGGACAGGGTATGGGCGACAAGGTCGCGTTGATCACCGATGGCCGTTTTTCAGGCGCGACGCGGGGTTTCTGTATCGGTCATGTGGGACCGGAGGCCGCTGTTGGAGGACCCATCGGATTGCTACGTGACGGGGACATCATCGAAATCGACGCAGAGGCCGGCACAATCGAAGTGCGGCTTTCAGACCATGAGCTATCCGAACGGCGTAAAGCCTGGGAGGAGCGTGAAACGGACTATAC
Source organism: Hoeflea sp. (assembly GCA_965249925.1). GTDB lineage: Bacteria > Pseudomonadota > Alphaproteobacteria > Rhizobiales > Rhizobiaceae > Hoeflea_A. Next base: position 6,529,497 of record OZ252260.1, on the reverse strand, counting down.
ATCCGGCGTGCTGTGGAAATACGCTCAGACGGTGGGTACGGCGCAATTGGGGGCGGTCACCCATCCTGGCGGTGCAAAAGAAAAACAGTGTTATGCAGATATCTAGACTGATGTCGGGGCGCGTGTTGGCCTGTGTCGTGGCTATGTGTGTTGGCGCTGCCAGCCCGGCGCTGGCCTTTGATCCCGATTCGGGCGTCAATGAAAAATCCGGTCCGCGTGTCCTCTTCAAGTTTGGCTTTTCCGCCTACAAAAAAGGCAAGAAGGACGATGCGGTGGAGGCCTACCGGCATGCCGCGGAGCAGGGCCACCGCGGCGCCCGATGGGCGCTCGCCAATATGTACGCAGCCGGCGACGGAGTCGTCGAGGACGACTACCAGGCTTTCAAGATCTACGACCAGATTGCGCGCCAGGGTGTGGAGCCGGGATCGCGCGACACCGGCTACTTCGTCCATGCGCTTGTGTCGCTCGCCGGCTACTACCGGCTGGGGATTCCGAACAGCCCGGTTCGGCCCGATCTGGCGCAGGCCCGGCAGCTTTATTTTCACGCCGCATCGGCTTTCGGCGTTCCGGAAGCCCAATTTCAACTGGGTCGCATGATCCTGCTGGGCGAGGGGGGAAGGAACGACCTTCGCCAGGCCAAGAAGTGGCTGAACCGGGCTCGCAAGGCGGGGCATCCGGGTGCGTCAGCGCTGCTTGGCAACGCGATCTTCCAGGAGGGGCAAACCGTGCGTGGACTGGCCTATCTGACGGTGGCACTGGAGCGCGCGGCGCCGGCCGACCGCGACTGGATACGGCCCATACAGGAACGGGCCTTCTCCGTGGCTGAAGAAGCTGATCGGCGAAATGCGATTGCGCTTGCGGAAGAAATGATCGCCAAGGGCATCAACTAGATCAGACTGCGGCCAGAACGCTGTGGTTTCTCTCACCATAAGCGTAGGCCAACGCCAACAACGGGCTCAAACACCGGCCCATTTGCCGCCATCAAGTATTTCGTTCCGGCCAGGCTTCGATTTCCATCAGCAACCACTCACGAAATCGTTGTGCGGCGGATCGCAGCGTTGTGCTGCGATCGTAGATCAGGCGGTAGTGGTCGGCACCGACCATCGCTGTACCCGGCAAGCAGGGTATCAGTCCGAAGGTTTGCTCCATGACATCACTGACCGGCGCCCTTGCCAGTGCCACACCGGCGCCGTGCGCCGAGGCTGAGAGGCCCATGGGTGTTGAGTCGACGAATACCAATTCGGCCCGGTTGTTACTCAATCCGTGTGTTTCGAGAAATCCAAGCCAACCGGCCTGGTGCGTGGCCACCTCCAGCAGCGGATGCGACAGGAGGTCTTCAGCCTTGTCGATCAGGGCCGCGATATCAGGGTTGGCGACCGGGTATAGCCGTTCCCCCAGCAGTCGATCGCCTTGCTTGCCGAATGTCGCCGGACTGCCGAAAACAATCTGCAGGTCGGTAAAACCCCTGGCAAAGTCTTCGATCGTGTTGCCTGTCGATAACTGAATGTTGATATGCGGATGGGCGCGCCGGAAGGCAGCGAGACGCGAGCTCAGGAAACCCATGGCAAAAACCAGCACGCTCTGCACGTAGAGCGTTTCCTGCCGGACCCTGCCGAACAACCCGTCTGCCGTGGTTTCGACGGACAGGATCGCATGCTGAACGCTTGGGAGAAACGCCCGGCCCGCCGGTGTCAGCGTGACGGAATGCGCGCTGCGGGTGAAGAGGGGCGTCCCGAGATGACCTTCCAGCGCTTTGATTTGCTGGCTGACGGCCGGTGCGCTGATGTTCAGTTGGTCTGCGGCCCTGGCAAAACTCTCGCAGCGCGCGGCGGCCTCGAAAACGCGCAGCCAGTTCAATGAGGGTATACGGCGTTCGCTCATAGGGGGAGCATAAGTTTTTCTTAGTCTCAGGGGCAAGCGAATTCGTGCTGTGGTTACAGGCGGTTCCGCTATCCTGACGTGGCTTTGGACGAGGAGGATTCCATGCTGGAACAGGCGCAGCTGGATGCCTATTGGCATGACGGATTTCTGTTTCCGCTTCGAGTGTTTTCGAAGCAGGAGGCGCTCCTTTACCGGCACGAACTGGAGCGTATGGAAGTCGGCTTTTTAAACGCCGGCCTTCCACGTCCGCTGCTTCAGTATAAGCGGGTCAATGCTCATTGCGTCATGCCCTTTGCCGCACGGCTGGCCATGCATCCGGCGATACTCGATGCCGTGGAAGGGATCCTGGGAATGGACATCTTGATCTGGTCCGCGGAATTCCTGATCAAGGAACCGCATAGCGAGCAGGTGGTTTCGATGCATCAGGATTTGACCTACTGGGGATTCGGCGACACTTCCGACCAAGTTACGGCATGGGTGGCGCTATCGCCGGCGACGGTGGCCTCCGGCTGTATGGAATTTGTCCGCGGCAGCCACCAAAACCCAATTCTTCCGCACGCGGATACTTTCTCCGAGACCAATCTCCTGTCGCGCGGCCAGGAAGTGGTCGTCGATGTCGAGGCGGCGGATCGGACGCCAGTCCCATTGCAACCGGGTGAGATGTCCTTGCACCACGGGCTGACGATCCATGGGTCCGGACCGAATCGATCGTCGGACCGGCGGATCGGTTTTGCTATCCGCTACATCAATCCGAACGTGCAGCAGAGGGTCGCCGAACGCGACTATGCGATGCTGGCCCGTGGGGTCGACAGGTCCGGGCATTTCATCAACTATGCGCCTCCGACGGCGCTGTTTGCGCCGGAGAGCCTGGCGCTTTACGACGAGATCCGCAAGGATCAGGCAAAGGCGCTGGCTGCCGGTGCCAGAACCGTTGCGCTCTATCAATAATGGCGGACCGGAGGCAGTTCTATGGACCGTGTACGCTTCAAGCAGATGAAAGATGGCAGCAGAGAAGAATATGCCTTCCTGACCGAGCACGAAATTGCCTACACGCGGGGAACCGCCGACAGGTTGTTGCGGGCGCTGCAAGACCTCGATGAAAGTCTGTCAGGCTACCAGGTCACGCGGCTCGGTCACTCTCTGCAATCGGCGACGCGCGCCTGGCGGGACGGCGCGGATATCGACTGGGTTGTGTCTGCGCTGCTCCACGATATCGGCGACATTTTCGCGCCGTACAATCACGACGAATACGCGGCAGCCATCCTCAAACCTTTCGTCAGAGAGCAATGCCGATGGGTGGTTGAAAAGCACGGCGACTTTCAGATGCTTTATTACGGTCACCACGTTGGCGCCGATCGTCACAAGCGCGAACGCCATCGTGGCCATGCATATTTTGACGATTGCGCAACGTTCTGCGAACGCTGGGATCAAGCCAGCTTCGATCCAGACTATGACACGCTGCCACTGGAGTTTTTTGCGCCGATGGTGCGGCGGGTGTTTGCACGCGAACCCTATGATCCGGTCGTGGTCGGCGGCGAAGATCGACCGCTCGTGGATACGGAGAAGGCTCGGCAGCGTGGTGTTTGAGCACCTGAAGTGATTGTGTCAGCTACCCGAACGGCAGTGCATCGTCGTTCTGCGCCGTCGGACACTCGTCGCCCACACGTTTCCAGGATGTGTTGTTCAAGACGCGTTCGCAACGGGCCAAGAACTGCTTGCCTGACGCGGTCCTGATGCAGAAAAGGCGTCCGATCTCGACCCGCTGTCCGTTGGCGACGCAAGAACAGTTGATGTTTTCGCCGGCGTTTGCCGGTCCGATGATCGATCCGCCGACGGCCATGAAAGCCGAAATGCTTAAGGCGGCGATCCTGATGCACGGGCGCTGCTTCACGTCACAATCCCAATTGACGATGCGGCATGATGCACTGGAATTGAGGTCATCGCAAGACGCGGGCGACGCGGTTAAGCAGGCGGGTCAGGCGGCCTGCTGGCGCCGCATAGTGCCCTGGGCAGGTGCAAAATCCAGCTCAGCAATCACCGGTACATGGTCAGACGGCTTTTCCCAGGCCCTGACATGTTTGTCGATCTTGCAGGACACGAACCGATTGGCCGCCTCCGGCGACAGCAGCAGATGATCAATGCGAATGCCATTGTTCTTTTGCCACGCCCCGGCTTGATAGTCCCAGAACGTATAGGTTTTGGCCGCGTCGGTCGCGTTACGAACAGCTTCGGTGAAGCCAAGGTTTTCCAGCCGGCGAAAGGCAGCCCGGGTTTCCGGCTTGTACAACGCGTCGCCCTCCCAATCGGCCGGATCGTAGCAATCGACCGGGTCGGGAATCACGTTGTAGTCTCCGGCAAGCACCAACGGTTCTTCCAGTTGCAACCGCTCTTTAGACCAGGCTTCCAGCCGGTCCATCCAACCGAGTTTGTAAGGGAATTTTTCCGAATCGACCGGATTTCCATTCGGCAGGTAGAGCGAGGCGACGCGCACAACGCCGCCCTCAACACCAAATACACCTTCGATGAACCGTGCCTGCTCGTCCGTTTCCTTCGATCCGCTCAACTGCGGCAGCCCGCGATGGACCTCTTCCGGCTTCGTCTTCGACACAAGCGCGACGCCATTGAAGCCCTTTTGACCGTGGGTCTCCACATGGTAGCCCGCCGCCTCGAATTCGAACCGCGGGAAATTGTCGTCGATTGACTTGATCTCCTGCAGACACGCGACGTCAGGCTGACACTCCGCCAGCCAGGTCAGCACATTGTCGAGTCGGGCCTTAATGCCGTTGATGTTCCAGGTGGCGATCTTCATCAACTGCCGTTAGATCGTGAAGCTGGTGCCGCAGCCGCAGGAAGCGACAGCGTTCGGGTTGTTGATCTGAAACGACTGTCCCATCAGGTTGTCGACGAAATCGATTTCCGATCCGCCCATATAGACCAGTGACAGCGAATCGATAAGCACCCGGGCCTGGCCTTTTTCGAGCACGATATCGTCGTCCTCGGCATCTTCGGCCAGGTCGAACTTGTAAGAGAAACCTGAACAACCGCCGCCTTCGACCGATACCCGTAATGCCGTTTTGCCGCTTTCCGTTGCCAAAATGTCGGCAATCCGCCGAGCCGCAGCGTCCGATAAAGTCACGTCATGGTTTGCCATTGCAACCTCCTGCCCGGGGTCAAGATCCGGAGAGATTTTGATTTCGTACGATTGCCCTATAGGTATGAATATCGACAGGCGGCGTCAACGGGGAAGGCGATGCCATGGAACTCGACGAGGAGAAGCTTGGCTTCGGGTCCGGAAACCATGCGCCGTGGGCATGCAATCCGCAGGCGAGTCGCGGCCGCCTGCATGCGGAGGCGCCAAGCCGTACCCGGTCCGAATTCCAGAGAGACCGTGACCGTATCATCCACAGTACGGCGTTTCGCCGTCTCAAGCACAAGACACAGGTGTTCATCGCCCATGAGGGCGATCATTTCCGCACGCGACTGACCCATACCATTGAGGTGGCGCAGATCGCCCGTGCGCTGGCCCGGGCGTTGCGTGTCGACGAGGATCTGGCGGAAGCCATCGCGCTGGTCCATGATTTCGGCCACACGCCGTTTGGCCACACGGGCGAGGAGGTGCTCGCCTCCCTGCTCGAAGCGGAAGGCGGCTTCGACCACAACGCGCAATCGCTGCGCATCGTTACGCAACTGGAGCGGCGTTATCCGACATTCGATGGGCTCAACCTGACATGGGAGTGTCTGGAGGGTCTGGTCAAGCACAACGGCCCGCTCGTCGACGGGCAAGGCAACGGATTGAAAGGGCCGGTGCCGCGACCGATAGCCGATTACAATGCCATTCAGGATTTGCAGCTATCGCTGTTTGCCAGCCTCGAGGCGCAGGTCGCGGCGATTGCCGACGACATCGCCTATAACACCCACGACATCGACGACGGATTGCGCGGCGGTCTGCTGACCATCGACATGCTGGAAGAGGTACCGTTCCTCAGCATGCTTTTGAGCGAGGTGCGCTCCTGTTATCCGCAGCTGGAACCGGCCCGTATGATTCACGAGATCATGCGACGGCAGATCACCGCCATGGTCGAGGACGTCATTGCCAACGCTCAAGCTGCGATTGCGGCGGTCGAACCACGGAGCGCCGATGATTTGCGGAACGCAGGGCATGCAACGGCAGCATTTTCAGAATCGATGGCGCAGGCCGATGCGAGCATCAAATCGTTTCTCTATGCGAATCTCTATCGGCATCCGGAGGTCATGCGCGTCCGCGAACGCGCCGCCACGATCGTCCGTGAGCTCTTCTTGGCCTATCTGCAGCGGCCTGAATTGATGGGTGAAGCGTGGGCGGACGATGCCGCCAACCTTGATTCAGCTGGATTGGCCCGCCGGGTTGCCGATTATCTGGCCGGCATGACCGACACGTTTGCGGTCGAGCAGCATCGCAGCTTGTTTGACCGCACCCCTGATTTGCGCTAGTCAGCCTGCAACTCTTGCCGGGCCGGTACACTTACACCTCGGCAATCAGTCCTTCCGGAAAGAAAGAAATGAATCTTTTCAAAGATTTCCAGGCACGTGTTGTGGACGCGTTGAAAAGGCTCGACCGTGTGAAAGCGCTCGGCCAGGAGATCAGCTTCGAGCGCGTCGGCGTGGAGCCACCGCGAGACTCCAGTCACGGTGACGTTGCGACCAATGCCGCCATGGTCCTGGCCAAGCCGCTGGGCACCAATCCGCGTGCGCTTGCCGAAGAGGTCTGCAGGATGTTGGAAGGCGATCCGGATATCGAGCAAGTCTCGGTTGCCGGCCCGGGTTTCATCAACATGAAACTGTCCCGGAACTACTGGCAACGGGTGCTAGCGTCGATCCTCACCGCCGGCGAGGATTTTGGCCGCGGTCATCTGGGCGCTGGCCGGAAGGTCAATGTTGAATACGTTTCGGCCAATCCGACGGGACCGATGCATGTGGGTCATTGCCGCGGTGCCGTGGTCGGCGACTCCCTCGCCAATATGCTCGATTATGTCGGCTACGACGTGACCCGCGAGTATTATATCAACGACGCCGGCGCACAGATCGATGTGCTCGCGCAGTCTGCCTATCTGCGGTATCGCGAAGCCCTCGGCGAGAAGATCGGTGATATCCCGCAAGGGCTTTACCCGGGGGATTACCTTGTTCCGGTTGGTCAGGCGCTGGTCGAGGAGTTCGGCCCGCAACTGCGCGCCATGGGTGAGGAGCAACGCCTGGAGATCATTCGGGATCGGGTGATCGACGCGATGATGGCGATGATCCGGGACGACCTGGCCGCTTTGAACATAAGACACGATGTGTTCTTCTCAGAACGCGACCTGCACGCCAATGGCGGCAAACCGATCCGCGAAGCCATCAACGATTTAACGTTCAAAGGCCATGTCTACAAAGGCAAACTGCCACCGCCAAAAGGTCAGCTTCCGGATGACTGGGAGGATCGCGAGCAGATTCTGTTCAAGTCGACGGCCGTCGGTGATGACCAGGATCGCGCCCTGATCAAATCTGACGGTTCGTATACCTATTTCGCTGCGGACGTCGCCTATTTTCACGACAAATATGAACGTGGTTTCGAGGAGATGATTTACGTCCTGGGGGCCGACCATGGCGGGTATGTGAAGCGGCTGGAAGCGGTGGCCAGGGCGGTGTCCGGCGGCGAGGCGAAACTTACCGTATTGTTGTGCCAGTTGGTGAAGCTGTTCCGTGACGGGCAGCCCGTTCGAATGTCGAAACGGGCGGGCGATTTCGTCACACTGCGCGATGTGGTGGACGAAGTGGGCCGCGATCCCGTCCGCTTCATGATGCTCTACCGAAAGAACAGTGAACCGCTCGATTTCGATTTCGCCAAAGTCACCGAGCAATCCAAGGACAATCCGGTATTCTACGTCCAATACGCGCACGCGCGCTGTCATTCGGTCTTTCGGCAGGCCCGGGAATCCATGCCGGATATCGACATTGATTCGGTCGATCTGGCGCAGATGGTGCAAGACCGCATCTCCGACGAGAGCGAGTTGCAACTGGTGGCCAAGCTGGCGGAGTATCCACGAGTCCTGGAAGCCGCAGCGACAACGCATGAGCCACACCGGGTGGCGTTCTACCTTTATGAGGTTGCAAGTGCGTTCCATGCCCATTGGAATAAAGGTAAGGATTTCGAGCAGTTACGGTTTGTTAATCATAAAAAACCAGAATTGAGCCTGGCCAGGCTTGGGCTCGTCAAAGCTGTTGCATCAGTTTTGAAGTCGGGACTGACCATCACGGGCACCGAGGCGCCGTTGGAGATGCGCTAAACGTCACCTTTTGCCCACAATGTATTGGCATGTTTTAATGCTGTATGCAGGCGAGTGAACCGTATGGCCGATAACGAATTCAAGAATCCGCGCCGACCGGCTGAACCGGATCCGAAGGACGACGATCCATTCGCCGAGCTGGCCCGCATCGTCGGATACGATAAGGACGATAAGCCGCCGAAGCATGAGGCCGAACAAGCTGCGGCCGCTCAATCGCCGGAAGAGCCACCATCGCCCGTGCCGGGCATGTCCTCGGAGAGGCCGCAGGACTTGCCACAACAGTCGCCGTTACAACCCTTGCCGGAGCCCCGAGTTGACGAGGGGCTTGATCTGGAAACCGAATTGCTGCGCGAGTTGGACATCGGCGTTGAAGAGCCCGTAGATCTGCCGCCTCAACCGTCCACGATCCAGTCGTCAAACACACCCCCGGCGGCTGCACCCGTGCCGCAGACCTCCGTGTCGCGTGAAACGGCGTCCGGGTCGGAGCCAACCGGCTTTTCACACACGACTTCGGAGGCACAACGCGCCGGCGAAATACCGACCGGGCAACCAGCGACGACGGATCCCGCGCTGCCTGCCTCCACTGATCCGTTTGCAGCACCGCCGCTTGGGCAACAGGCGACCCCGGAAGTCGCCTCCGCTTCCCCAGTCCAGCCGGCATCGTCGGTGGAACCGGATTCGACACCTGATCCATTGCCCGAGTTCCTGCGCGCCATGCGTGAAAACGTAGAGACGGCGAACGAACCGAGCCCGTCCCATCCGGGCGCCGAACAAAGTGGTGGTTCCAGCGACGCCTCTCAGACCGTGACGGGTGCGGATGCTGGGGTGTCTGATCCACAGCCGACCGCCGCCGAACAATCCAGGGATGCGGCTGAGGCCATCGGCACAGCCCCCGATTTTCCGCCGCAAACCCACGCGACCGCCGAAGCAGTGTCGGAGCCGAAGCCAAGTACCGCACCCGACGGCAATCCTTGGCCAAGCGCCGGTCAGTCCGTGAGTGGCTCGCATGCCAGCCTTGAGGCGGAACTCGAGGCTGCGTTCTCGGCGTTGGAGGAAAGCGGCACCACTTCCTCTGAGGCCGCAGAAAACGCGCGTCGAGAAGTTGAAGCCGTATTGCCGCCCGCCGAGGCTGTTGAGGAGAGCGACGAACTGGCTTCCGCCTACCGCAAGTTCGAAGACGACGTTCGGGCAGCGATGCCCAAGACCGCGTCACTCGATGATACGCTGGAGGAGCAGCTCGACGACGTCAACGACATGCTGCTGGCCGAAATGGCGGAAGTTGAGGCTGAGGCTTCGGGCACCACTGCCGAGCAACAGGACATGCCGTTCGATCCCGCAAGCATTGCCGAATCCGATGAAGTACCGGAGCGCATGGCGGAGTTGGACGTTCCGGACATTCGCTCGGAAGACAAGGCGCCTGCCGCGACCTCGGATGACAATTTCGGATTGCCGCTCGAAGAGGAACTTGAAGCACTTGCTTCGGAGGCGGCCGGGTCTGCAGACGACCATCGTGAGCCGGGTGAGAGCATTGTCGAAGCGCTGATGGAGGTGCCGCCAGAGGCGACGCCACAAGCACAAGGCGAGGACACAGGGCTGCACACGAGCCCAAAGGCGACTGCGCAACTCGACCTGCCCGAGGAAACTCTTGATGAGCTTCGTGACGGTGCACCTGAGGATGACGGTTTCAATCTCGACGACGATCTTTCCGTACCCGAATATGATGGGGTCGAAGAGACCGACCATGGACGTTCGCGCGGCAGGGGGCTGGTAGCGGCCTTTGTCGTCGTTTGTGTTGCAGTTGCCGGCGGCGCGGGCTTTTATTTTTGGAACAGCAGTTTGGGCGGGGATTCGGCGAGCGGTGAGCCACCGGTTATCGTTGCCGATACCGAGCCCGTGAAGGTGAAACCGGCGGACCCGGGCGGTACGACCGTGCCCAATCAGGATCTTGCGGTCTATGACCGTGTCGCAGGCAATGGTACCGCGGAACCGACAGATCAGAATCTGGTGACGACCGCGGAGGAACCGGTCGACGTGGTTCAGCGAACCTTGAACCCGGAAGCCTTGCCTCTTGAGGGGCGCGACCAGGTTGCCGAGCCCGTCGTCAAGTCGGAAGAACGATTGGCGGCGTCCGACAGCACTGATAACGCCGCGCCGGCCGCTGAAGACACCAACGGTGAGCCAACGGGCATTTCACCCCGTAAGGTGAGGACACTGGTGGTCAAGCCGGATGGAACGATTGTTGCGCGAGACCTTCCGGAGACGCCTCGTGTCATAAGCACGTCGCTCCCCGAGCAGTCGACCGAAACAAATGCGAATGCCGGGCAAGGCGCCGGCACGACCAACCAAACCGTCGCGCTGGCGCCTGCCGAGTCGACCTCCCTGGTCCAGACTCCGCCCGCGGCAACGGACGCTGCTGCCGAAACCACCCAAACGCAATCCGAGACTCAGGCGGCCTCGACCACCCCCGATAGTCCGACAAACGAGACCGTCCCTGCCGTGGGCGCGCAGTCCAGCCTGCCTCCGATTGACGAAAATATCCGCGATACCGGTGCCTTACCCGTGCCAGCAACGAAGCCCGAAAGCGAGAACAGCGAGCCTCAGACGGTGGCAACAGCCAACGATACGGGTACCGTTTCCACCGGTGCCGGTCAGGCGAACGCACCAGTGCCCGCCGCAAGGCCGGCCGATCAGCCGGTCAATATCGTTGAAGCTGTCACGGAACGCGGCAATTTGGCGGGCAGCCAATCTGCCGGTAGGCCGGGCGACTACAGTATGCAGATATCGTCGCAGCCTTCCGAAGCCGGCGCGCGCCAGTCCTATCAGGATCTTTCCAGTCGCTACGCATCGATCCTCGGCGGGCGAAACTACAACATTCAGCGAGCCGACATCCCCAACAAGGGCGTGTTTTATCGCGTCCGCATTCCTGTGGGTACCAGGGCAGAGGCGACGGCCCTTTGCAATCAGTACAAGGCCGCCGGCGGCAGCTGCTTCGTGGCGCGCTAGAACCGCTACCCATTCCTTGGCGAGCGTGTATGATTCGTCTATGAGCGAATCAAAAGCGATGATCCTTGGATGCGGCGGATTGGCGCTTGAAGATGCGGAGCGGTCCTTCTTTGAGGAGGAACGTCCGTGGGGATTCATCCTTTTTGCCCGCAATGTGGCGGAACCGAGCCAACTGCGCGATCTGGTTTCCGATTTGCGGACGTGCGTCGGACGGTCGGATGCACCGGTTCTGATCGATCAGGAGGGCGGGCGCGTGCAGCGGATCCGCCCGCCGTTGGTACCGGCCTATCCTCCAGCCAAGGCGATCGGGGCGCTCTATGCCGAGGACCGCCACGCCGGCTTGCGCGCCGCCTGGCTGCTGGGGCGCCTGCACGCTGCGGACCTGTCCCGCTACGGGATCAACGTGAACTGTCTGCCGGTTCTTGATGTCACGGTGGCTCAAGGACACGACGTCATCGGAGACCGTGCCTTTTGCGGCGAGCCGGACACAGTTATCCGGTTGGGCAGCCGGGTTGCGGAGGGACAAATGGCCGGTGGCGTCCTGCCGGTCATGAAACACATACCCGGCCACGGCAGAGCGCGGGTGGATTCGCATCTGGACCTTCCTGTCGTGGAAACATCCATTGCCGAGCTGGAGGCGACAGATTTCAGGCCGTTCAAGGCCCTCGCATCGTTACCGATGGCGATGACAGCCCATATTGTCTATTCGCAGGTCGACCCGGATCAGCCGGCGACCATCTCATCGGACGTTATCAATGAGGTCATACGGCGTCGGATCGGGTTCGACGGATTGCTGATGTCCGACGACACGTCCATGAAGGCACTTTCTGGGGATTTCGCGACAAAGACCGGTGCAATATTCAATGCCGGATGCGATGTCATTTTGCATTGCAATGGAAACCTGGATGAGATGCGGCAAGTCGCCGCAAATACGCCGGTGTTGAGCGGTAAATCCGGCCAGAGGTCGGCGACGGTGATGTCGATGTTTGGCGATGCCGACGATAGCGACATAGACGGATTGGCGGCCGAATTTCAGGAATTGGTCGCAACAAGCACGCCGCAAGCGCGGCCACGGAGCCACTGAATGTCGGGTTCGGTCAGGAAAATCCCGAATGCTCCCGTTGGCGCCAAGGCGCCCATGGATTCACTATGGGACGACGGCGACGACAATGCTCGGGCGCTCGGCGATCCGGCGCTGGTCGTCGACATCGACGGTTTCGAGGGACCGCTCGATCTTTTATTGCACCTGGCACGTAACCAAAAGGTCGATTTGGCGCGCATATCCGTCCTCGCCCTTGCGGAGCAGTATCTGGACTTTGTCGACAACGCCCGTCGTTTGCGGCTCGAAATCGCGGCGGACTACCTCGTCATGGCGGCATGGCTTGCTTACCTCAAGTCGAGACTGCTGATCCCCCAGAAGAACGAAGACGAGGAGCCGTCGGGCGAGGAGATGGCGGCGCAGCTGGCTTTCCGGCTGAAGCGGCTGGAGGCCATGCGCGACGCAGCCACTCGGCTCATCAACCGCGACCGCCTTGGCCGCGAGCTGTTTCCGCGCGGCGACCCGGAACCCGTGATCATTCGGCGTAAGTCGGAGTTCGTAGCATCGCTCTACGACCTATTGAACAGCTATGCGTCGATGCGGCAGCGGCAGGCGACCACGGAAGTAACCATTTCAAAACGGATCGTGTGGTCTCTTACCGATGCGCGGGTGATTCTGCAGCGGATGATCGGAGACCTGCCGGACTGGACGACGCTGGATCAGTTTCTTGTTCGCTACCTGTCCGATCCGCAGGAACGCAAGACTGTTATCGCCAGTTCCTTCGCTGCGTCGCTGGAGCTGGTTCGGGAAGGCCAACTCGAGATCAGACAGGAGATGGCATTCGCACCGATCTATCTGAGACGCGGAAAGCAAATTCCCGAGGACCGGTCTATACGGGAGAGTACTGATAATGGCTGAAACGCTGCATGCACAGGTCGTACCTTTCGACGCAGAAGCCAGCGGCATTGAGGACGATGAAACGGGATCCCCCATTAACGGCCGCGCCTATGAAGAAGCTGAACGCGTTGCCGAAGCCCTGGTGTTCGCGTCAGCCGATCCGGTTTCGGAGAAGGAAATCAAAGACAAAATCGCCGACGAGGTCGATGTGCGCGTCGTGATGGAGCGGCTCGCCGGATTCTACAGCATGCGCGGCGTAAACCTGCAGCGGGTAGGGGATCACTGGGCGTTTCGTACCGCATCGGATCTGTCGTTCCTGATCAACCGCGACCGGACGGAATCGCGCCGGTTGTCGAGAGCGGCACTCGAGGTGCTTGCGATCATCTCCTATCACCAACCGGTCACACGCGCCGAAATCGAGGAGATCCGCGGGGTTGCAACGTCGCGCGGAACGTTAGACGTCCTGCTCGAATCGGGCTGGGTTAAGATGCGCGGCCGACGCCGCGCACCGGGCCGGCCGGTGACCTATGGCACCACACTGGATTTCCTCGACCATTTCGGACTGGAGGATCTGCGTGATCTGCCCGGTCTTGAGGAGCTCAAGGGTGCCGGATTGCTCTCCTCTCGGATCCCCTCCAACTTCCAGGTGCCGGTGCCACCGGCCAACGACGATCTGGCCGACGACGAGGATCCGATGACACAAATGGACCTGGAAGAACTCGGGCTCTTGACACCAATGGGTGATGGAGACGAGTAGTAGCCTGGAATTCGACGGGCTACGGTAAAGGCAACATTTGCGGTCTGCCATACACAACAACGCGATATCGGCTGAGCGACAGCGAAGCGCCGGCGTGAGTTTTGCCGCGCGTCTGACGTTTGAGGATATCCGGCACGACTACCACGGACAGGCAACTCTGAACGGCGTGTCGTTGACGGCCGAACCGGGCGAAGTTCTTTGTCTTCTGGGACCTTCAGGATCGGGGAAGACGACTCTGTTGCGACTGGCAGCGGGTCTGGAAGCGCCTGGTCATGGATCCATCCGGCTCAACGACCGAGTGATTTCCGGGCCCGGCGTTTTCGTTCCGCCGGAGCGGCGCGGCGTGGGGCTGATGTTCCAGGACTTTGCGCTGTTTCCGCACATGACCGTGTTCGACAATGTGCGCTTCGGGTTGACCGCCCTGAGCGATGAGGATGCCGATCGTGAAACGCGGGCGGCATTGGAGCGTGTCGGCCTGGCCCACTACGGGGATCAATACCCGCATGCCCTGTCCGGCGGTGAACAGCAGCGCGTCGCGCTGGCCCGCGCATTGGCGCCACGCCCCTCCGTTTTGCTGATGGATGAACCGTTTTCCGGACTGGATTCCCGTCTCAAGGATACGGTGCGCGACGAAACGCTGGCGATCCTGAGCGAAACGCGGGCAACGGCGCTTGTGGTCACACACGATGCGGAGGAGGCGATGCGTCTGGGTGATCGCATTGCCCTGCTGAGGGACGGTAAACTGGTGCAGCTGGGTACGGCGGAGGACATGTATTACCGCCCGGTGAACCTGTTCGCCGCCGCCTTTTTCTCCGAGCTAAACGTTTTCGAATGCGTTGCCCACCAGGGAGCGGTCGAGACGCCTCTTGGGGTTTTCCCGGCAAAACAAGCCGTCGAGGGCGAAACTTACTCCGTTGCCATAAGACTGCCCAGTGTCGAGGTCATGGAAACGGGAGGCGCTATTCCCGCGCGTATCCTGTTTCGCCGATTCCTCGGTGTGGCCGAGCATTTCGGCCTCGCCATCCCAGGGACCGAGCAGCTTATTCAGGCGCGCACAAGGGCCGGGCGACTTAAGTCCGGATTGCGCGACGTGACGCTTTGCGTTAACGAGCAGGACATCTTGATGTTTGAAAGCAAGTCGAAAAGACCTACATCAACACCATAATTCCAAGGGAGACTGGCATGGGTAGTTTTAGTATCTGGCATTGGCTGATCGTTCTGGTCGTCGTGCTATTGCTGTTTGGCCGCGGTAAGATACCGGAATTGATGGGTGACGTTGCCAAGGGTATCAAAAACTTCCGCAAGGGAATGAGCGAAGAAGACGATTCCAAGGAAGCCAAGACGGTCGAGCACAAGTCGGACGAAAAACCGGAAAAAAGCTGACCTAACCCTTTGCCGTGCATTCATTGTCGCGTAATGGATGCCGCCGTCGCGGTAGCGTCGCGGAGTCGTATTGATGCTCGATCTTGGCTGGCCGGAACTGATGGTCGTAGCGCTTGTCCTGATCCTGGTCGTCGGACCAAAGGATCTGCCGGCGATGCTGCGCACATTCGGACGGACCACGAAGAAGCTCCGCGCCATGGCCGGCGAATTCCGCAGCCAGTTTGACGAGGCGCTTAAGGAGGCTGAGCTGGACGATGTCCGCCAGACTCTGAACGACGCTCAGAAACTCAATCCACGCAACATGTTGAAGGAAGTCGTTGACCCTATTGCCGAGGTCGGACGGGAGCTCAAGTCGGATCTGGACAAGGTTATGAAGGAGCCGGCGGCGTCCGATGAACCGGCTGCCGAAAAGCCTGCCGCGGTCGAAGCGCAGGCGAAGTCCGAAAAGGCGGCTGCCAAAACCAAACCGGCCTCCAATGGTGCCACCAAAGCCGCACCGGCCAAATCGGCGCCCAAGCGTGCAACGGCAAAAAAACCGACGCCAAGCCGCGCCAACGGTGCGGCACAGAAAAAGAGCGGATCAACGGCCGCCAAATCCGCCTCCAAGACCGCTGCCAAACCGGCGGCCAAGAGGTCGACAGCTGCCAAGACCGCAGGTGCCCGCAAGTCGTCAGCCAAGGACAAGACAACAGCGGCAACGTCACGCCGTAAGCCGGCCGCGTCAAAATCCGCCAAGCCCAGCGGAGATGCCGCGTGACACACGAAGAACTGGACGATACGCCCCAGCCCCTGCTGCACCACCTGATAGAACTACGACAGCGTCTGCTATGGGCAGTCGCCGCCTTTTTTGTTGCCTTTCTGATCTGCTTCTTCTTCGCCAAACCGATTTTCAACCTGCTTGTTGTGCCGTTTTCCTGGGCAGTCAGCCTCGCCGGCATGGAAGGCCGGCAGATCGAGCTGATCTACACGGCTCCGCAGGAGTTTTTCTTCACGCAAATCAAAATCGGCATGTTCGGCGGTCTTGTGCTGGCTTTTCCGATGATCGCGGCGCAAGTCTACAAGTTTGTCGCGCCGGGCCTTTACAAGAACGAGCGTGCCGCCTTTTTCCCGTTCCTGGTCGCATCACCGCTTCTGTTCCTGCTCGGCGGCGCGCTGGTCTACATGTTCTTCACGCCTATGGTGCTCTGGTTCTTCCTGTCCATGGAACAGCCGGCCAGCAATGGTCAGGTGGCGATCGAACTGCTGCCGAAGGTGTCGGAGTACCTCGACCTGATCATGACCCTGATCTTTGCGTTTGGTCTGGTGTTCCAGTTGCCCGTGGTCACCACGCTGATGGCGCGTGTCGGCCTGGTGACTGCCGACGGGCTGGCCTCCAAGCGAAAATACGCCATCGTCGCGGCATTCGTCGCCGCCGCCATTCTGACGCCCCCCGATCCGGCAAGCCAGATCGGTCTTGCGCTTCCCACCATCCTTCTCTACGAAATCGCCATCTATGCGGCCCGACTCGTCGAACGCCGCCGCGCTGAAAGTCAGGACTCCGAGGACTCCTCGTCGGAAGAGGCCAAGACCGATTCAACGGCGTCAACGTCCTAGAGCAAGTTGCGGCCAGAATGAACCATTTGATGGCGGAAAATCGGTCCACTCGGACAGGCGCGTCGCGCAGCGCGATATGGTGTATCGGGCAAGCGTCGCAACGCAGCCGATGGGCCGATTTACCACCACCCACGTGAGGTCTATCGTGTTGAAATTCTACGGTGAATGGGCCGGGCGATTTTGCCCTCTGGCGTCGTTGGCTCGCGCTTGTGGTGGGGAGGCACCACGGCACGCAACCCGCCTAGCCAGCGACCAAAATCGCCGCGGTCAAATGCTTCATTCTGGCCGCAACTTGCTCTACGCTCGTTGGGTAGGCCGGACGCGGCAGGCATGACGCGGTCGCGGTTGTCTGTCTTGGGTGTAAACAGGTCCTGCACTGATGCTTGATATCAAATGGATTCGGGAAAACGCCGGCGCGCTCGATGACGCGCTTCGGGCCCGTGGCGCCGAGCCGGCGGCCGCCGGTATCCTGGAACTGGACGAGGAACGCCGGAGCCAGGTCCAAAGACTTCAGGACATGCAGTCCCGCCGCAACACCGCCTCCAAGGAAATCGGCGCAGCGATGGGTCGCAAAGATACCGAGACGGCAGAGCGCTTGAAGGCCGAGGTCGCCGAAATCAAGGGTGCGCTGCAGGCTGCCGAAGACAGTGTGCGGACGCTCGACGAACGCCTCGAGGCAGCGCTCGCAGGCATTCCGAATGTCCCGTTGGGCGACGTTCCGATCGGCCGTGACGAAGCGGACAACGTCGAAATCCGCCGGGTCGGAAATCGCCCTGGCTGGAACCATCCGGCACGCGAGCACTTCGAAATCGGTGAAGCGCTGAGTGAAATGGATTTCGAGACGGCGGCACGCCTGTCAGGAAGCCGGTTTGTGGTTCTGCGCGGCCGACTGGCGAGGCTCGAGCGTGCGCTCGGGCAGTTCATGCTGGATTTGCATACGACAGAGCACGGCTATCAGGAGGTGGTTCCACCGCTTCTGGTGCGCGACGAAACCGTGTATGGAACCGGGCAACTACCGAAGTTTGCGGAGGATCTGTTTCAGACCACCGAGGGTCTCTGGATGATTCCCACGGCGGAAGTGCCGCTGACCAATCTGGTTCGTGAGACTGTGGTGGAACAGGACTCCCTGCCGATGCGGTTTACCGCGCTCACACCCTGCTTCCGTTCGGAGGCCGGATCGGCCGGCCGCGACACTCGAGGCATGCTTCGGCAACACCAGTTCAACAAGGTGGAGTTGGTGTCGATCACGGATCAACAGAGTTCGCTTGACGAGCACGAGCGGATGACCACCTGTGCGGAGGAGGTGCTTAAACGGCTGGGACTCCACTACCGCATCGTTACCCTGTGCACCGGTGACATGGGCTTCGGTGCCCGAAAGACTTATGATATTGAAGTCTGGCTGCCGGGTCAGAACACGTTCCGGGAGATCTCCTCCTGCTCAGTATGCGGCGATTTCCAGGCACGGCGTATGCAGGCACGGTATCGCCCGACGGATGAGAAGGGGCTGCAATATGTCCATACGCTCAACGGATCCGGCGTCGCTGTTGGCCGTGCATTGATTGCCGTCCTTGAAAACTATCTGAATGAGGACGGATCGGTTTCAATTCCCGGTGTGCTGCAACCTTATATGGGTGGCCTGACGCGCATCGAAACGGCCGATTGAGGCCTGACAACGGAAAGGCAGCCATGCGTATCTTGCTGACCAATGACGACGGGGTCCATGCCGAAGGCCTGGCGGTCCTGGAGCGGATTGCCCGTGGCCTGTCGGATGACGTATGGATCGTCGCGCCGGAAACCGATCAGAGCGGTCTGGCCCATTCCCTTTCCCTTTCGGAACCGCTTCGGTTGCGGGAGATCACCCCAAAGCACTACGCGTTGCGCGGGACGCCGACCGACTGTGTCATCATGGGGGTTCGGGAACTGATGGACGCACCGCCCGATCTGTTGCTCTCCGGCATCAATGCCGGTCAGAACATCGCTGATGACGTCACGTATTCAGGAACCGTTGCCGGTGCGATCGAGGGAACGCTGCTCGGCATCCGCTCGGTCGCGCTCAGCCAGGCCTATAACTGGCAAGACGGTCGGGTGTTGCCGTGGGAAACGGCCGAGACCCATGCCCCGGACCTGTTACGCAAGCTGGTCGACACCGAACTTCCACAGGGTACGTTTCTGAATGTTAACTTCCCCTACTGCGATCCCGACTCTGTCGCCGGTGTTGCGGTGACATCGCAAGGCAAACTCACCCATGGAATCGAGATCGAAGGCCGCGAGGACGGTCGGGGTTTCCCGTATTATTGGCTGCGTTTCAAACGACGGATGCATGAACAGAAACCAGGCAGCGATCTGGCGTCGCTTGGCGAGCAACTGATTTCCGTGACACCGCTCAAGCTTGACCTTACCGACTATGATGTTCAGGAGCGTCTGACGGAGGCGCTGAGGTGAATATCCGACACGCCGATCGGGAGGGCTTTGCCGCGTTGGTTCTGCGATTGCGCGCAGAAGGGATTTCGGACAAAGACCTGCTGACGGCGGTAGAGAAGACGCCGCGCGGCCTATTTGTGCCAACTGAATATGTCGATGCCGCTTATTCCACACGTTCGATTCCAATCGAGTGCGGAGAGGTCATGGAGGGCGTCGATCTCGGCATGCAGATGCTCTACCTGCTGGACCTGAAGCCCGGCCAGCGCGTGCTTGAGATCGGCACCGGGTCCGGATTCACCGCCGCGGTCATGGCGCATCTCGTTGACCGGGTTGTCACGATAGACCGCTACCGGACCCTGTCACAACTGGCGAGCCAGCGGGTTGCCCATCTCGGCCTCGATAATATCGTTCTGGCAACCGGTGACGGTCGTGATTGGTCGGATGAAAACGGCACGTTCGATCGCATCCTGGTCACCGCTGCGTTCGACGATATGCCGCGTACCTTTGCCGACCGGCTGGTTTCAGGTGGGCGGATGATTGCCGCAATCGGTGCCGCGGACGAAGCCCAGACGTTGGTCAGGCTGACCAAGATCGGCAGTCGGTTCGAGCGGGAGGATCTGTTTCCCGTGCGTTTTCAGCCACTCCGTGCCGGAGCAGCCGCTGTGCTTTAGGAATTGAACACGGTTCGGGAAAAATCCGCTTTTGAGTTTAACCCGCCAGTAACCTTAACGTTGTTAAATAAAGTCCATCCAGTTTGAGTTATGGGCTCATGTGATGCGTATCAGGTTACCTGTTCTCTCCCGAAAGACTGCTCGACTTGCCGGTGCCGTTTGTGTCGCCACTCTGGTGGCCGGCTGCAGTTCCGGTGTGTCGCGGTTCAATGAAGATATGTTTACCGGCTCGGTTCCGGCTCCGGTCGGCGATCCGCAAAACACGTCGGTCAACGGGTCCTTCCAAGGCAACCAGACGATTGACCGGACGCACACTGGTTCAACACCGCAAGACGGGGCTCGGCTGGCGCCGCCAAGTACCGTCAGCACGGTTTATCAACGCCCGACCGGGACTGGTTTCGATCAGCAGGCGCCGACCTACCGGCAGTCTCCGGCTTCCCAGCCGTCACAGGTCGAGCGTCGCCCGCTGCGCAGCGCGCCGCCGATCGAGCCCGATCCCGGTGTTGAGTTAGCTTCGGTACCGAACACCGCCGGCGACACTGCTGGTGCTCCCGCGCCATCGCAGGCGGCCAGGGTGAATTCGCCACAGGTTGCCGCCACCCCTGCCCAGTCGCGTCAGCTGACGCCGCCGGTACGTCAACCGGACGCCGCTACCACCGGAAGCACCACAGGCAGATCCGTCCCTCCGAACGGCCAAGTCGCGGGGTGGACGTCAACGGGTGGTACCCGGGTGACGGTAGCTCCCGGCGAAACCATCTATAACCTGTCGCGCCGATATGGTGTGCCGGTGCGCGAAATTCTCAAGACGAACGGCATCAACGACCCGTCGAAGATACAAACCGGCCAAGTCCTCGTCATTCCAACTTATGTCTATTCGCGCAAAGCACCGGTTTCCGCACCCGACAACAATCCCAGAACGCGCTTTGCGCGCGCTTCCACCGGATTTGAAGGGCAGGCGGATCCGAACAATGTCCCGGTTCCCAACCCCAGACCAGACCGTCAGTTCGCGGTGATGCCAACCACGGCGGTCAACCGTCCAACCGATACCGGCCAGCCGACGGTCAGAGTCGTCTCAACGACGACCGTGGCACCCGGGGCGACACCGGCAAGCTCGCGGCAGCAGCCGCAAACCGCTGCGAAGACCGGCTCCGTATATACGGTGCAGCCGGGCGACAGCCTCAATCGGATCTCATCGCGGTCAGGTGCTTCGGTGTCTGCCATCAAGAAGGCGAATGGCCTGAACAGCTCCGTCATTCGGGTCGGCCAGCAACTGGTTATCCCGGCATCCTCCGGCAGCGTCGACACCGTCCAGACCGCGAGCGTTCCGAAACAGACTGCGACACCAAAACCGAATGCAGCAACACCGCGGTCCGCGAGCGTCGCAGAACAGGCTAAGGTTCAGGCAGAGGCACCGAAAGCCACCGGTATCGAAAAGCTGCGCTGGCCGGCCAAGGGGCAGGTCATGCGCAATTTCGGGGAGAGCGAGAACGGATCTTCAAATGATGGGATCGATATTTCGTTGCCTGAAGGCACCCCGATCAAGGCGGCGGAAAATGGCATCGTCATCTATTCCGGCAATGGCTTGAAGGAGTATGGCAACACCGTCCTGGTGCGGCATGACAACGGTCTTGTCACAGTCTATGGCCATGCCAGCGAACTGATCGTTCGGCGCGGCGACAAGGTGAGCCGCGGCCAGGTCGTTGCGGTGTCCGGAATGAGCGGTGAAGCCAACCGGCCGAAGCTGCATTTCGAGGTGCGCAAGGACGCCAAGCCGGTCGATCCGATCTCCTATCTGGAATAGAGACCCTCCGGTCTCTTGCAGCAAACCGGGTTGTTTCGCGTTCCAAGTAAAGCCCGGTTTGCTGCTGCTAGACTAACGTCGATGCTCAATCAGTCGGGCAGGCGTTTGCCGAGACGTCCGGCGAGGTCCTGGATGAATTGCCAGGCAACGCGGCCTGAACGTGCACCGCGTGTTGTCGCCCACTCGAGCGCCTCGTTGCGGGTCTGGTCCGCATCGACCGGCAAGCCGTAGTGGTCGATATATGCGTTCACCATTTCCAGGTATTCGTCCTGACTGCATTTGTGGAAGCCGAGCCAAAGGCCGAAACGGTCCGAAAGTGAAACCTTCTCCTCAACGGCTTCCGACGGATTGATGGCGGTCGATCGCTCGTTTTCCATCATGTCGCGCGGCATCAGGTGGCGACGATTTGACGTGGCATAAAACACGACGTTATCGGCCCGACCCTCCAGCCCGCCCTCCAACGCGGCCTTCAAGGACTTGTAGGTGGTATCGTCGTGATCGAACGACAGATCGTCGCAGAACAGGATGAACCGCTCGGGGCAGTCGCGCACGAATGCCATCAACAGTGGCAGGCTCTCGATATCCTCCCGATGGATCTCGATCAGTTTCAATGGCCGCGAACCGGAGGTGCATTCCGCCAGCACCGCTGCGTGTGTTGCCTTGACAAGTGACGATTTGCCCATGCCGCGGGCACCCCATAACAGCACGTTGTTGGCTGGCAGCCCTTCGGCGAACCGTGCGGTGTTGTCGTGGAGGATATCGCGAACCCGGTCGACACCACGGATCAAGCCGATATCGATGCGATTCGGGTTCGGCACCGGTTGCAGATGCCGCGTTGCCGGATCCCAGATGAAGCAGTCAGCGCCACCAAGATCGTTCTGAGCCGGTGGCGGAGGCGCCAATGCCTCGACGGCGACCGTCAGCCGTTTGATTTCCTCAACCAGTTTCTTAAGCAACACGTCCTGCAAGGCCTGATTTCCTTTGTTCCGGCTTGCTGTGCGGTAGCACGCCGCAAGGGGTACGAAAAGGGCAGGGCGGCCGTCTCAATTGTTGCATTCACCGCCCCGACTACTATATTCCGCTCACCAAAAGGCCGGTGTTCGCCGCCCTGACGCATTACCTGACGTTTCCCTGAAGGAGCCATACATGTTCGTAACACCGGCATATGCCCAAGCCGCCGGCGGGGGCGGAGGCGACATACTCGTGTCGATCTTGCCCTTCATACTGATATTCGTGATCATGTATTTCCTGATCATTCGGCCGCAGCGCCAGCAGATGAAGAAACGCCAGGAAATGCTGAACAACGTGCGGCGCGGCGATCAGGTGGTTACGGGCGGTGGCATCTCGGGCAAGGTGACCAAGGTTGTCGATGATACTGAACTGGAAGTCGAAATCGCCGACGGGATTCGCGTACGCGTCGTCCGTTCTCTGCTGGCCGACGTCAAGGTGAAGGGCGAGCCCGTCAAGGAGGCGGCCAACAACAAATAGGCACGGGCGGGCAGCTTTCCGTCACTGCCTTTCGAACCTGTCTGCCGCTTCGAGGCGGTAGTGTCTGACGAACTGGGATATCGATGCTTTATTTCTCCCGCTGGAAGACAACTCTGATATGGCTCGCTGTGCTGGCCGGCATCGTCTTTGCGTTCCCGAACCTGCTAAGCCAACAACAGTTGAACGAGTTGCCGGACTGGCTGCCAAAACGTCAGGTGACGTTGGGCCTCGACCTTCAGGGCGGGTCGCACATCCTGCTTCAGATCAAGCGTGAAGACATCGAGAGGGAGCGTCTGGAGGCGGTCGTTGACGATATGCGTCGACTGCTGCGGGACGAAGGCATCGGCTATACGGGCCTGTCCGGCAATGGTCTGGTCGCGCAGGTGCGCATTCGCGATCCCGGCAACGTGGACCGGGCGCGTGAAGCACTGTCGGAGCTGACGTTGCCGGTGGCCGGCGGACTGCTCGGCAGCACTTCGATCCGCGAGGCAGTGATCAGCGAGCCGCAGCCTGGTCTGTTGCAGGTAACCCTGACGCAGGACGGATTGGAGCATCGGATCACATCCGCGGTGACCCAGGCTATCGAGGTGATCCGGATCCGTGTCGACGAGCTCGGCACCACGGAGCCGGTAATCCAACGCCAGGGCAATGACCGTATCCTGGTCCAGGTGCCCGGTGTCGATGATCCCGAGCGGCTGAAACGGCTGTTGAACCAGGTGGCAAAACTCACCTTCCATCTGGTGGATAGATCAATGTCGGCAGAGGAGGCTTTGAATGGCCGACCGCCTGCGACCTCGGAGGTTCTCTTTTCCAACGACGATCCGCCCATACCTTACCTGATCCAAAGACGGGCACTTGTTTCGGGCGAAAATCTGGTCGATGCACAGGCCGGTTTCGACCAGCAGACCAACGAACCGATCGTCACATTCCGCTTCGATACGAAGGGCGCTCAGCGCTTCGGCCAGATCACCCAACAGAACGTCGGCTTTCCATTCGCTATTGTGTTGGACAATCAGGTTCTGACAGCACCGGTCATTCGCGAACCGATCCTGGGCGGCTCCGGACAGATCTCTGGCAATTTCACGGTCGATTCGGCCAACGATCTCGCCGTCCTGCTGCGCGCCGGCGCACTGCCGGCCACCATGACGGTCGAAGAGGAACGCACGGTCGGCCCGGGCCTTGGCGCCGATTCCATCGCCGCCGGCCAATTGGCGGCGATGATCGGCGCGGTCCTGGTCGTTACATTCATCCTTGTGGCCTATGGCTTCCTGGGTGTGATTGCCAATCTGGCTTTGATCTTCAACGTTACGATGATCATTGCACTGCTATCGTTGATCGGCGCGACCCTGACACTGCCGGGCATTGCCGGCATCGTTTTGACGATCGGCATGGCGGTCGACTCGAACGTGCTGATCTATGAACGGATCAAGGAGGAGCGACGCGGCGGCCGCTCGCTCATTCAAGCGATCGACGCAGGTTTCCAGCGCGCTTTCGCAACGATTCTCGATGCCAACATCACCACGTTGATCGCCGCTGTGATCCTGTTCTATCTCGGCTCGGGTCCGGTGCGCGGCTTCGCCGTAACACTCGCCATCGGTATCGTCACGACGGTGTTCACGGCGTTCACCATCACCCGGTGGATGATCGCCGAATGGGTACGCCGCCAGCGTCCGAAAGCGCTGCCCAAGGGACTGTTGGCGGATCTGTTCACCCAAACGCGTTACAAATTCATGTGGCTGCGTAAGGTTACGTTCCTGTTCTCGGCGGCCGCGGCGATCGCGTCGCTGGCGCTGTTTGCCACATTCGGCATGAACTACGGCATCGATTTCACGGGCGGCTCAATAATCCAGGCACAGGCAAAGCAAGGTGATGCCGACATCGGCGACGTCCGCGCGCGCCTGTCGCAACTCAACCTCGGCGATGTGCAGGTCCAGGAGTTCGGCCAACCGGAGGATATCCTGATCCGGGTCCAGGCGCAGGGAGGCGGTGCGAATGCCGAGCAGTCGGTCATCGCCAAGGTGCGCGGCGATCTGGAGACTGATTACACCATACAACGCGTCGAGGTCGTCGGTCCCACGGTGTCCGGAGAACTGGCGCGTGCCGGTACAATCGCCGTACTCGCAGCACTGTTCGCAATCCTGATTTACATCTGGTTCCGGTTCGAATGGCAATTCGCTCTGGGTGCGATCATCGCGACGGTCAACGACGTCGTACTGACGATCGGCATGTTCGTGGTCACCGGCGTGGAGTTCAATCTGTCGAGTATCGCGGCGGTGCTTACCATTGTGGGCTATTCGCTCAACGACACTGTCGTGGTCTACGACCGCGTGCGCGAGAATTTGCGACGATACAAGAAGATGGCCCTGCCGGAGCTGCTTGATCTGTCGGTCAACCAGATGCTTTCGCGCACCATTCTCACCTCGGTGACAACGCTGTTGGCCCTGTTTTCGCTGTTTATCTTCGGCGGTGAGGTGATTCGATCGTTCACCTTCGCGATGATATTCGGTGTCATCGTCGGTACCTATTCGTCGATCTTCATCGCCGCACCTGTGCTGATCCTGTTCAAGTTGCGCGGCGAGACGTTCCGAGCCGGCATCGACAAGGAGGAGCCGGACGAGAAACAGGACAAGGGACCGGCGCCGGGCGTCGCTTGATTGATGCGCAGGGGCATCGAGATTCGCGAGGCGCATTTTCCGGGCAGGGCACCGATCGACGCCTATGGAAACGGCGGGTTCCGCTTTGCCGACATGTCCCATCGCGGCTCCTTGCTGTGCCTGCCGTCCGGTGTCCATGGCTGGGATGCGGCTGAGGGTGATGATCTCGACCCCAGCCTTTTCGATCCGGTGCTGGAGGAAGCAGCGGATATCGAGGTGTTGCTTGTCGGCACCGGCTTGGAAATACGGATGTTGCCGCCGGAGCTGAAATCGAAACTGCGTGAAGCGAGCATCATCTCCGATCCGATGAGCACCGGTGCGGCTGTTCGGACCTACAATGTGATGCTGGCCGAATCGCGTGCCGTTGCCGCCGCACTGATCGCCGTTTGAACGGCCGCATGGACAGCAATCAACAGGCGTGTCTTTCGCTGCTTCGCGAGGGTGATCGGGACCGCTATCTGTGCGCACTGTTGACGCCGGAAACGCGTCGAGGACCGATTGCGGCGCTTTATGCGTTCAATCTCGAGATCGCCCGCATCCGTGACCTTGTCAGCGAGCCGATGATGGGCGAGATCCGCATGCAGTGGTGGAAAGACCTCATCGGCGGGCAGCAACAGGGCGATTCGGCGGGTCATCCGGTCGCTGCCGCTTTGGTCCAGACGATCGAGGACCATGCGTTGCCGCGACAGACTCTGATCAACATGATCGAAGCGCGACAGTTCGACCTGTATGACGATCCAATGCCTGATCGCAATACGTTCGAGGGCTATGCCGGCGAAACGGCGTGCGCATTGATACAACTGGCAACGCTCATCCTCGACGCCGAAAACAGCGTGACGTCGGCTGCCGTTGCGGGACACGCAGGCGTCGCGCAACTGACGGCCGGGACATTGCAGTTGATGCCGCGGCATCGGACCCGCGGTCAGCTTTATGTCCCAGCGGAGATTCTCACGGCCGCCGGCCTGGATCGCGGCTCTTTTCTGGAATGCAAAAACGCAAGTGCCGTGGCTGCTGTTGTCGAAGCCTTCGCGGCCGTCGGTCGTGAACATCTGAAAAAGGCGCGGGAGGGCATCGATACCATCGCACCGTCCTGCTTTGCCGCCTTCCTGCCGGTCGCAATCACCGATATGGTATTCGACCGGGCTGAGACGGCCGGTCCGGCGGTGCTCGACACACCGGTGCATGTAGCTCAGTGGCGTCGCCAGATCCGATTCTGGAATGCCGCTCGACGCCATCGCATTTGACGCATACAGGCTCTTCGCCGTTTGCTCTTCACAGGAGCGGGCGACATAGTGGTGACAATCGATGGAGGCGCCCGCTGTGACAATCGGACTTGTGATATTCATTGCGGTGATTCTGGTTGGGCTCGGCGCGGGCGTCTATCTGCGTCGGATGGGACGACAATCCGCGGCTGATAGCGACGATACCAGGCCGGCGCTGGCGGTGTTTGCCAATGCCTATCCGGATATTACCGTGCGGGACGTCGTGCAGACGGAGGATCGTTCCCATGCCTTCCTGCGCCTGGCTGACGGCCGTATCGGCCTGGTGCAGACGGCGGAAAACGAGCCGGTCGCCACGATCCTGCGACCGAGCGACATCCGGCTGGAAACGGCCGAACACGATCGCAAACTCAGGCTACGTATGGCCGCACCGAACCTGCGCGATGGCATCTTCACTTTCGCCACGGAAGCCGAGACGGCCGAAGTCTCTCTGTGGCTGGTCAGCGGATCGATACCGCCGCAGGCCTCAAATTAGCTAAATGTCGAGAGCTTTATCCGACAGCAGGTCGGCAAAGGTGGCCTGCTTCTTGGCCATGCCGGCCGTTACGGCGCGGGTCAGGTCTTCACTGCGCAGCATGCCGCCATTCCAGGTGGCGATATAGTCGAGTCCGTCGGCGACGCTATGATCGCGGCTGTAGGCCAGGTTACGTTTGATGCCAGCGATGGCGAGCGGCGATTTGTCCGCGATCTTGCGCGCCAGATCCAGCGCTTCGTCCACCAGCGTCTCGCGCGATTGGGTGATATGGCTGAGCAGACCAATCTGCCTGGCCTCCTGGGCGTCAAATCGGCGCCCCGTATAGGTGAGCTCGGCGGCGATCGACGGTGCGATCAGCTTCGGCAGGCGCTGTAGCGTCCCGACATCGGCGGCCATGCCAATGTTGATCTCTTCGATGGAAAAGAACGCGTCAGGACTGGCAATGCGGATATCGCAGGCGGTGATCATATCAATACCACCGCCGACACAAGCGCCATGGATGGCGGCAATGACGGGAAAACGGACCCGTTCGATCGCCGAAAAGGTGTCTTGCAGTTTCAGGATCTTGTCGCGGAACGCATAGGCTGCCCGTGCGGCCTCCTGTTCGAACAGCCCGGCGATAGCGCTGAAGGCGGCCAGGTCCATGCCGCCGGTAAAGTGTTTGCCTTCACCGGTCAGAACCACGCAGCGCACGGCTTCGTCGCTTTCCAGAACGCCGAGGATGCGCGGCAGTTCAGTCCAGAACTCCGGCGTCATACCATTGGCCTTTTCGGGCCTGTTCATGGAAACCCGCGCCACCGCATCGTCCTGCTCGATAAGAAAGAAGGGAGAAGTGATATCGGGCAAGACAGTCTCCTACTCTGCGGCGTTCGCGTTTGTCTCAGAGAGCCCCAACCAGGCGCGGTTGTCGGCAAGCGCCCGGGCAGCAATCGCCCTTTTCTTAGCCAGAGCCTTGTCCTTGCCGCGAAACCGCTTGACGCCCTTCGGCTTGACGATCTCAACAGGTGGAAACAGGCCGAAATTCACATTCATCGGCTGGAACGAGCGTTTACCGGGCTCATCGTCGGCACTCAGATGTCCGCCCGTGATATGGCCAAGCAGGGCGCCGAATGCGGTTGTCCGCGGCGGTACCGACGGCGCGCGACCGAGTCGTTCAGCGGCCGCGAACCGGCCGGCCAAAAGCCCGATCGATGCCGATTCGACATAACCTTCGCAGCCGGTGATCTGACCGGCAAACCGTAGGCCGGGGCGGGTCTTCAACTGCAAGGTCGGATCAAGCAGGCGTGGCGAATCGATATAGGTGTTGCGGTGCAGGCCGCCCAATCGGGCAAACTCGGCGCTCCCAAGTCCGGGAATCATCCGGAAGATGTCCTTTTGGACGCCATATTTGAGCTTCGTCTGGAAGCCGACCATGTTGTAAAGGGTGCCTAGCGCGTTGTCCTGGCGCAGTTGCACCGCCGCGTAGGGCTTGACGTCCGGCTGATGCGCATTGGTCAGGCCTATCGGCTTCATGGGGCCGTGGCGCAGTGTCTCGCGGCCACGTTCGGCCATGATCTCGATCGGTAAACAGCCATCGAAGTAGGGCGTGCCTTCCCATTGCTTGAATTCGGTTTTTTCACCGGCAAGCAGGGCGTCGATGAAGCCGTAGTACTGCGCCTCGTCCATCGGGCAGTTGATGTAATCCTTGCCTGTTCCACCCGGACCGACCTTGTCGTAACGGGACTGGAACCAGCAGATGTCCATGTCGATGCTGTCGGTATGGAGGATGGGTGCGATGGCGTCGAAGAAGGCCAGCGACTCGGTGCCGGTTTCCCGCCGGATTGCGTCGGCGAGGTCCGGTGCGGTCAATGGTCCGGTGGCGATGATCGCCTGGTCCCATTCGGATGGCGGCAAGCCGTTCACCTCTTCGCGCCGGATGGTGATCAACGGATGCTCTTCAAGCGCTGCTGTCACCGCCGCTGAAAAGCCGTCCCTGTCAACCGCGAGCGCTCCGCCCGCCGGGACCTGGTGGCAGTCGGCGGCAGCCATGATCAGGGAATTGGCGTGGCGCATTTCCTGGTGCAGGACGCCTACCGCATTGGATTGGCAATCGTCGGAGCGGAACGAGTTGGAACAGACCAGTTCAGCCAGACCGTCGGTCTTGTGAGCCTCGGTGCCGCGTACCGGGCGCATTTCGTGCAGATGCACCGGTACGCCCATTTCCGCGGCCTGCCATGCGGCCTCCGAACCGGCCAGTCCACCGCCGATGATATGGATCGGATCGTGGGATGTTTTCATGTTCTGCGTTTTAGAGTGTCCGCGGGCAATATGGAACAGCCGATAATGTCGACGATACCGGCGAGGCGTGTAGGTACAAGGAACAGCGGTATCTCTGGATATGAAAACGGCGCCGAAACTGAACGCTTGGATGGCTCGATGCCTGCGTTACAGTTTCGACGCCGCTCTTGACGACGTTTCCATATGATCAGTGTCCGGAGGACCTCCGTGCATAGGCATCAATCGCGAAGCGGTCGACACCGATATCCTGCAGGGTGCCGTCGGACAGGTTGTTGAGTTCCCGTACCGTACGCCGGTAGTTGCGCCAGTTGCGATAGTCTTTGATCAGGTTCATCTTTTTCCTCCTTCCTTGTGCGATTGGATGTTCCGTGATGATCGCTATGTAGTGATCTTTGGTGAAAATATGAGTGCAAATTTCACAATCCAGCTATGCAGCGATTGCATTTCGATTGGCCTATTATTCTCCAGCCCGGCAGGACGCTAAACCGTAATTTTAAAAGGCTATAAAAAACGCCCGCCGGGATGATCCCGACGGGCGTCGTATGAATGGCCGGTTATCTGGGAGGAGGAAAACAACCGACCTTTTCCAGGACTCTGGGAGGAGGAAAGTCCGGGAAACTCCTTAGTGTTCAGTTGCCAGCGGCGCGCCTTGCGACGAACGGAATGTCGCCCCGTCCGATGCCGATGTCGTTCAGTTCACGATCCGACATGCGGTAAAGCTCGGCACAGGTGTTCCGGTATTTGCGCCAGTTCTGGTAAGATTGTCTCAGAGTGGGCATGTCTGTCATCCTTTGCAAGAGAAGTTTGTTAAAGCCGCAATTTCTTGCAGCCCCTACATAGGGTCTCAATCGCGCATTGTGCACTGCAATATATGCAAGCTTGTTATGCGTAATTGCAAAGCTTGAAGTGGCGTTGCGGCGAATGTGCGGGGCGCAAAAGAAACGCCCGCTGGGGGAGGAGGTCCAGCGGGCGCCACTCTAAAAGGCCGACACTTGGGAGGAGGAGGAGTGTCAGCCACATCACAGGTGCATTGGGAGGAGGATAATGCCCCTGCGAAACTTTTATCGACGACGACTGCTGTTTCGAACCGATTTAAACGCCGACCAAATCAGCGGTGTCATCAACATGACTTCGAATATAGGTTTGGGAATCCTCATTGTGCAGCGCAATATATGCATGGGAGCCATGCACCAAACGCATAGCTTGCAAAATGGCCGGACGACATGGGTTTCAGGTCCCCGCGCGCGAGATCGGTTTGGATGTGGAGGACCGCGGCGGCGCCCATCTGGCGTCGCAAGACCGAGGCGGCTTGCGCGAGAGCCTTGGCGTCCTTGGGCGGCGTTGACCTATACCGTTCGCTGTGGCATCTGTCCCGTTCGCATGATGCGGGCGTGGCGGAATTGGCAGACGCACTTGGTTTAGGTCCAAGCGCCGCAAGGCGTGGGGGTTCAAGTCCCTCCGCCCGCACCATTCACGACAATCCCTATCAACTTGAGTCAATATCGGTATTGCCGCGTCCGTATATGACGGTCCAGTTGTTCCGCACATCCATTGATCAAGTAGCAACCGACTCTTAAGCCTATCGGTGGTCCATTCCGGTTGATTGCGGTGAGGGAGTGGACATTGTCGTTTCAGAACCTACTGTCGGCTCTTGCGAGGACGGTGGAATGGGGGAAACCGCAATGGCAGCGACGGTGATCGACTCCGCGGTATTTGCCGATATGTTCAGTACGGCGGCGGTTCGCGATATATTTTCGGATGCAAAACGGATTCAATACTATCTCGATATCGAGGCGGCACTTGCGCGTGTCCAGGCAAGGCTCGGCATCATTCCGAAGGAAGCCGCCGACGAGATCGGTCGCCACTGCCGGGTCGAGGAAATCGATATGGCGGCCCTCAAGAGCCAGACAGAGCTGATCGGCCATCCGGTTCTCGGCGTGGTCAAGCAACTGACCAAATTGTGCGAAGCGGAACTTGGCCAATGGTGTCACTGGGGCGCGACGACGCAGGACATCACCGATACTGCGACAGTGCTGCAAATGCGCGATGCATTCGAACTTGTAGAGCAGGACCTGACGGCAATCGCCGACGCTCTGGCCAGTCTGGCGCGCAAGCACCGCGACACGCCGATTGCCGGGCGCAGCAAACTGCAGCAGGCGGTGCCGATCACTTTCGGCTACAAAGCGGCCGTGCTGCTCGCCGGTATCCGTCGTCATCTGGAGCGGTTGCGGCAGTTGAAGCCACGGTTGCTGGTCGGTCAGTTCGGGGGCGCCGCCGGCAATCTTTCGTCTCTTGGACATGACGGCCTGAAGGTCCAGGCGGCGCTGATGGAAGACCTCGGTCTCGGCCAGCCCGAAATCACCTGGCACACGATGCGTGACCGTTTCGCCGAAGCCGGCTGTTTTCTGGGGCTGGTCACCGGGACGGTGGGCAAGCTTGCGCTGGACGTCAAACTGATGATGCAGAGCGAGGTCGGCGAAGTGTTTGAGCCGTTCGCCGAAGGGCGCGGCTCATCCAGCACCATGCCGCAGAAACGCAATCCGTTGTCATCCGGACTGATCATTGCCTGTACGGCGATGGTTCGCCAGCACGTGGCAACCCTGCTCGATGCCATGGTTCAGGATCACGAGCGGGCGTCCGGACCGTGGGAAATCGAATGGGCGGTGGTGCCGGAAATCTTCTGCCTGGCCGCCGGCGCACTGGCACAGGCGCGGTTCGTTGTCGAGGGTTTGGAGGTCAACCCAAAAAACATGAAGCGCAACCTCGACCTTAGTGGAGGTCTCATCGTCGCTGAAGCTGTGATGATGGGGCTGGGCCCCGCCCTGGGCCGCCAGAAGGCACACGACGTTGTTTATGATGTCTGCCGCCAGGTCATCACGACCGGTCGGCCGTTCCTCGACCTGTTGTCGGAGAATCCTGATGTCGCGCAGCACATGGACCGCGAGCAACTGGCGCCCTTGGTCGATCCGACCAATTATCTCGGACTGTGTGGCGAAATGGTTGACAACGTGCTGGCACGGCATGCGTAGGATCGCAGGTCTCGTTTCCGTGCCGACAAACCGCAAGGTCACGACTGCCGCGTATGGCAGCCGTGACTGTCGGGACGGCACAGCTTACCGACCGCTGACCGCGTTGCTGAGTGCCGGGAAGCGAACGATGCGGTAGGTGCCAAGCGAGGCGTCGTGACCGCCGTTCAGCACCGGTGAACGATGCAGTTCGTTGATGGTGGCGTATACGTAGCCGTCCACGCCGATAGCAAAACCATCCGGCCAGGGCAGATCGGTGTCCGATTGGAACAGAACTTCATAGGTGCCGTCGGGCCTGGTGACACCAATTGCGTTGTCAGTCATCGCGGTGATGTAAACGTTGCCGCCGGTGTCTACCGTCGAACCATCGGAAATGGGTTTGTCGCCATAACGTTGGACGCGAGCGGCAAGCTCCGCATCGCCGAGGCTCTCATCGAGCAGGTCGGCCGTGCGCACGCGGTACATGGCGCTGGCCGTCATCGGTGCGAAGTAAACCCATGTGTTGGTCGGGTCGACCGTGATCGGGTTGACGCCGATCCTGGCCGGATTGCCGCCCAGGGAAATCTCGCGCCCATCGATGATCATCGGTATGTCTTCAGGCTTGGTGAACTGTGATCCTTCGAGGACCCGGCGCGCCCGGCCGGTTTCCAGATCCACGACGATCAGTGCTGAGTTCGTGCCATCTCCTGTGTCCGAAATGTAGATGGCCTCGTGTTCGCGGTCCACCGCCAGATCATTCAGAAACGACGTCGGGCGGGCCACCGGATGGCCGATGTAGTGGACCGCGTGCAACGTCTCGGTATTGGTGTCCCAGCCGACGAGACGACCGGTCTGGCTGTCGCCCTGACCGTCGAGCATCCACAAGATGCCCTCACGGTCCGTCTGCAGCCCGAGGACGCCGTTCAGACCGTCTCCATCTTCGTTGGGCGCACGGGCCCAGTCTTCGGTCGGATAAGGCTGTGTCGATCCGTCGGAAAACACCTCGACCATGCGCAATTCCGGTCCGTAGAACTCGTGGACCGACATGAACATCCGGCCGTCGGGGCCGATCGCCAGATTGCCCGGCGGCATGCTCTTGTCGAATTCGGCAAAAGTCTCCAGCCCGTCGCCGATTGCAGCGCCGGCCATGGCGAAAAGCATGGCAGTCGAGAGCAAAAAACCCTTCATATCATCCTCCATCCATTGACGTCGCTGTCTAGGTGGCGGACAAAAGAAGTTGTATAAAGGGGCCGAATTCCGAAACGAGTATTCGAAAAATTCGAAATGTATAGCATTCCGGACCTGCAAACCTTCGTCGCTGTCGCTCGCCGAGGAGGGATCACCCCCGGTGCAGCATCGCTGCGCATTTCAGCGGCGACCACCAGTCATCGGATTGCCAAGCTTGAGGCCAAACTCGGCGTCAAGCTGTTCCATCGCGATACACGCAACTTTGTCCTCAGCGACGAAGGGCTGCTTTTTCTGGAGCGGATCGAGCCGATCCTGGCCGAACTGCAACAGGCCGAGACCGAGGTGGGTGGCGGACAGGGCGGCTTGCGCGGCCATCTACGCGCGACCATGTCACCGTGGATTCTGTCGCGCTTCATCATGCCGCATCTGGCGGCGTTTCGGCGGGAGCATCCTGATTTGACGCTCGAATTTCTGACGGTGGATCGCTATGTGCCCTTGGTGGAAGAGGGCCAGGACTGTGCCGTGAGGGTCGGCAACCTGGCGGATTCATCGCTGATCGCGCGCAAGCTTTGCGACAATGACCGGATCATCTGCGCTGCCCCCGGATTTCTCGAACACTTCGGCACTCCGGCATCCGTTGAGGATCTGCAACAGGCCCTTTGGGTGTGCCTGCCATGGCAGGCACAGTTTGAGATCCGTGCCGGCAGCGGCGCAGTACGACGACTGACCCTGACCCGAAACGTCACAGTGTCCAATTCCGATATGTTGACGGATGCGGCGGTTCAGGGGCTTGGTCTGGCGGTGAAATCGAGGCTGGCGGTGGCGCAGGAACTCGCCCATGGCCAGCTTGTCGAGGTCATGCCGGGTGCGCTGAAGCCTGCGAAAGCGCCTATCTGGTTTTTGTGCCCGCCGAGCGGACGCAACAGCCGAAAAACAATTGGATTCAGAAGCTTGGTCATGAAAGCTTTCAGGACGGTATAGCATTCTGACCACCAATGGCACGGAGCGGCAAACGGGATAATGCAGACGCCGTTCTTATACCCTCGTTGGTCGCGGTATGATGAAATGCAGGCGGTTCCGTTGCAAAGAAAGTTGCGGCGAGGCGGCCAATTTGCTATTGCCGCGCGCAACGCCTGTTGGCGGCCGCCGCTGGCACCGAAACAGAACGCCGTGGTTCAGTCGGACTCAGCGGAAAAAGTCAATAATTACAAGGACGCAGTACCGGCGTACGCCCATCCATGGTACGGCGTCCGGTCGCTGCCACAATGTGCTGGCATCCTTGGCGAATAGCAGCGGACCTCTCGGTTTGCTGCAGTGCCGGAAAAATGAAGGTTTGACAATGCAGGTTACAGAGACGCTGTCCGATGGATTGAAGCGTGAAATCAAGGTGGTGGTCCCGGTTGCGGATCTCGAAACCCAACTGAACGAGCGGTTACAGGACGCCAAGGGCAAGGTTCGGCTCAACGGCTTCCGCCCCGGCAAGGTCCCGGTTACGCACCTGCGCAAGGTCTATGGCAAGTCGATCATGGCCGAGTTGGTGAACGAGTACATCAACGAGAAGCCCACCGAAATCCTGTCGGAGCGCGGCGAGAAATCGGCGACGCGCCCGCAGATCACCATGACCGAGGACGAGGCCGAAGCCAACGAAATCCTCGCCGCCAAGAAGGATTTCGAGTTCTCGATGTCCTACGAGGTGATTCCGAACATCGAGGTCAAGGAGATCGGCTCCATCAAACTGACCCGTCCGATCGTCGATATCGGCGAAGACGAGGTCGAGGAGCAGGTGCAACGTGTCGCCGAGAGTGCGCGCAGTTACGAGACAAAGGACGGTAAGGCCGAAAGCGGCGATCGCGTCACTATGGACTACGTCGGCAAGATCGACGGAGAGGCTTTCGAGGGCGGCGCCGATACCGATGCCAACCTTGTGCTGGGTTCGGGCACCTTCATTCCCGGATTTGAAGACCAGTTGATTGGCGCCAAGGCCGGAGACGAAAAGACAGTCACCGTAACCTTTCCCGAGGATTACCAAGCCACCCACCTGGCCGGCAAGGAAGCCGTTTTCGATGTCACGGTGAAGGAAGTGGCGACCCCGGACGACCTGACCATCGACGATGAACTGGCCAAGAAGCTGGGCCTGGAGTCGGCCGAACGCCTGCGCGAAATCGTCCGCGAACAGATCGAAAGCCAGTACGGGCAGTTCACGCGCCAGAAGGTCAAACGCCAGATTCTCGACGCACTGGACGAGGACTACAAGATCGAAACGCCCGAGTCCCTTATCGAGGTCGAGTTCAACAACATCTGGGGCCAGATCACCAACGACCTCGAGCAGGCCGGTAAGACGTTCGAGGATGAAGACACAACGGAAGAGGAGGCCCGTGCCGACTATCGCAAGCTCGCCGAGCGGCGGGTGCGCCTCGGCCTGGTGCTGTCCGAGATCGGCGAAAAGGCCGAAGTGACCGTCACCGAAGATGAAATGCAGCGGGCCGTCTACGACCAGGTCCGACAGCACCCGGGCCAGGAGCAGCAGATCATGGAGTATCTGCGCAACACGCCGGAAGCGGTGGCGCAAATGCGGGCGCCAATCTTCGAGGAGAAGGTCATCGACCACATCATCAGTCAGGCCGACGTGACCGACAAGACGGTCAGCAAGGAAGAGCTGATGGCCGACGACGAGGAAGACGAAACCGCCGCCAAGGCGGATGCTCCCAAGAAGTCCGCCAAGAAAAAAGCACCGGCCAAGAAGAAGGCGGCGGCCTCCAAGAGCAAGGCCAAGTCTGACGGTGAAGAGGCAAAGGCTGCTGCCGAGGAAGCGGCAGATCCATCAAAGGCCACCGACGACGAATAGGTTTCGGTCGTCCCACCCGAGTTTTTCGATTTGTTCACCGCCTCGTCCGGATGGCGGTGGACGCGCTGTTGTCGGCTCGATTAGGATCGGAGCGCCGCGCTGATCCTGAACGCGTTCGCGGCGCGCAAAACGCAATCGAGAGATCTGACCGATGAATGACCGCGTCGTTACGCCCGTCAACGGGTTTTTGCTTGGATGCGCTGTGGCTCTGGTGGTGGCGGTGAGCCCCGCCGGTGCGCAACAGGAATGTGAAGAGTTCACTCTGATTGGTGGTGACAAGAGCGTCGCATTCGTCAAAAGAACAGAAGAGGGCGACAGCCCCGGCGGCCTGCGGATCCTGACAAGACCGTTGCTTGACGAGCGCGGCGTTGAATATGGCGCCTACAAGGCGGTTTCCACAGTCATTGGGCCGGGAAGCGGCGGTGATCAAGTGTCGTTCCTGGGTACGTTCCATTTCGTCTTCCGCGATGGCGAGCTGGTCGGGCAAACCAGTTATGAGCGGGCCAATGACAGCGTTCAGGCCAATCCCCAACCGGTGACCATCGTCGTCAACGGTGGCAGCGGCATCTACAAAGGTGCGACCGGCACCGTCGAAGTGGCGGCCGGTAATGATCCGACGTTCTCGTTCAAGATCGACTGCGACTGATCAGCACCGAACCAGGCACCGACGCGGCGCCATCGGCGCAAGCGCTTGAGACCGGCCTGAACGCTGCGGAGCACGGCAGTAACAGGCGTGAGGGCCTCCATAACCCGGTAGGTCATGGCGATGTCGGGCGCGATGGTGTAAGGTCGTCTGTGGGGCGTGTTCAGTCTGGCTCAGGTTTATTTGTTAAAGTATTGAAAATAGTTATTTATTTCCGCCTATTGGTTGCGGCCCTCACTGGGCTGCGGACTAGCATTGTACACCCATTGCGGGAAGGCAGCTTAATCACACCGTAGGTCCAATTGATCTTGCGCTCAGGACGCCAGGCCACCTGAGGCATGTCGGATAAAGCCGAGCCATTGTCGGAGTTGAGGATGTCCATTGACGAGGTTGTCAAAACCGTTATCGCACGAGGGCACATTTCCCCCACAGAGGATGAACTTGCGCAACTCCAAGCGGCGCCTGTCTCTCATGTCTTGGCGCAAAAAATTCTTGCCGCGCATGCATTTAACTCTGGTGACTATGAGGTCGCTGTCCGTCGATCAAGGCAAGTGTTGAAGCACGAGAGATCTCCAGAGGCCGCCAATAACCTGATATCGTCGCTCGTGAGGGCGAATTGCTATGACGAAGCTCTGGACGCACTGGACGAACATGCCGAGTTCCTGGATCACCTGGAAACGGTAGCGAAAAAGTCTGAAATCTGCGCTCATAGGGGTGATCGGGAGCGTGCTATTCGATTTGGTCGCGAGGCGCTGGCTCTCAAGGATGCTGCCGCCCCTGCAAGCCCAAAAGATCGCCCACCAGCCAAATTACACGCCTATCAACCGGAAAGAAGCGCGCTGTCGTTTTCGCTTTTTGGATCAAATCCAAGATATCTCAAGGGGGCAATTCGCAATGCCATCATTGCCCGGCATCTGTATCCGGGATGGCGCGTGCGATTTTACGTGGATAGTTCCGTTCCCGAGGCCACGCTAAAGCAGCTCGTCGACGAGGGCGCACAGGTTTATAGGGTCACCAACCAGTCGTCCGCAACCCGCGGCCTGTTTTGGCGATTTCTGATCGAGGATGATGAGACCATTGATATCTACGTGGTGCGCGACGCGGACTCGATTATCAATATCAAAGAGAGAGTGGCGGTCGGGCAATGGCTTGGATCAGGTCAGCCGTTTCACATCATGCGCGACTTTCTGAGTCACTCCGAGTTGATCCTTGCGGGAATGTGGGGTGCTCATCGGGGCAATATTGGCTTTGTGGGAGACCGGGTCGCCGCGTTTCTGCGCGGCAGAGGCAGAACGGTGAATGACAGATCAATTGACCAACAGTTTCTTAAAGAGATTGTCTGGCCCCTGACGCGAGGGCGTGCATGCTGTCACGATCCTATCTTCGAGTTCAATGCGACGCACCGAATCCCGTCCGAATTTGATCTGCCCGGCGACATGCACATAGGTCAAAATGCTATCGCGCGCATAGACTCTCACCTGCATACGAGACCGTGACGGAATATGGGATCGGTCGATCTGCAAGCGCTGAACGCTCGGAATGTCTTAGGGCAACGGGCGTGTTCAGCCCCCCAAAGTGGCGTTTGACCAGTCGTCGAACGTTTTGAACAATTGCCAAAGGGCTGCGCTCCAGTCTCCAACCGCATCAGCTCTAAAGGTCCGAACCGATGGATATAGCTGTACGGGTTTTTGTACTGTTCCCCAGCGCCACTCGCTCGCCTTTGGCAGCAACACCCAACAGGGAGTTCCGAGTGCGCTCGCTATATGCGCCGTCGCATTGTCGATTGTGATAACAAGATCAAGGGCGGAGATCTGTGCCGCCTGTCCATTCAATTCCTTTAGCGGGTCGCATTCCCGGTCATTGAATATTGTTACACCAATGGCTTTACCAACCGCACTCAAATCGACGTCTCCGTATTGCAAAGAGTGAAAGCGAGTGTTCTTGTAATTGGAGAAAGGGCGCAAAAGCGCCGGGTCCATGCTGCGGTCAAGGCCTGTAGCCTCGGCCTTGGAGTGCCAGGAAAGACCCACGTTTTTCGCTTCGCCGATTTGATTCCAGATCTCTTTGTAACGGGCTGTGAGCTTAGGGTCTGCTTCTATCGCATTGCTATGGGATAATGGCGACGGGACAAAGCGCCAGGCAGACAGCATCGAAGTTTGGAAATCGAAATCCTCAGCCATCAGACTTTGGTGAGGCTTCACGAATTGCTGGTAGCATCGAATGTGCTTCCGTATTTTCAGCAGGTCGTGCAATCGCTGGTCCGCCTCCAGCGTCACCTCTGCGCCCATCTGCAGAAGTTTATGCAAAACACGCGATTGCATGACCTGATCACCAATTCCCTGCTCAGCCCAGACGAGCAGCTTTTTACCGGCCAGTTTTTCCCCGCGCCAGAAAGGTGCCTGGAAAGGGCGCCTGTACTTATCAAATGACTCTAATTGCCAACGTCCTTTGTCATAAATTGACAATCCTTCGGCAATACGTCCGTCTCTGAACAGCTCCAAACCCATGGCTCGAAGTAATAGAGGATTTTCAGGGCAATCGGATAATCCAGAATCCAACATTGATTTCGCATCTTCGAACAAACCAATTGATCTCAGCAGTCTGGCAATATGAAGATATATTTCGGCCCGCTTACTAGTGTCTTTTTCATGGTGGAGCCAAATTCGAAAATGCGCCAATTCTTGAGCTATATTTTGCAAATGGGTGCCTCAATATGAAAGAAATTGTTATTATTGTTTCGAAATTCTGCCGGTGGTTGCTTCAAATTTCAATCGTTTGCCACGAAAACGTGCTTCGAAGGAATTCGGTCTCATCACACTATTTAACGTGTATATCTGCTTCTTCCTCGGCACGGACCGAAAGCAAGCTCACATCAGAGACAGCGCCTTGAGACTGGCGTGGCCATTGCGACCGATGATGATGTGGTCGTGCACGGTAATGGCGAGCGGCGTGCAGGCTTCCACCACTTTGTGAGTCATGGCGATATCAGCGCGTGACGGCGTGGGGTCGCCTGACGGGTGATTGTGCACCAGGATGACGGCGGTCGCCGACAGTTCCAGGGCGCGGCGCACCACCTCGCGGGGATAGACAGGAGGCTGATCGACCGTGCCGCTCTGTTGTACCTCATCGGCAATGAGCGCGTTTTTCTTGTCCAGAAACAGGATGCGGAACTGTTCGCGCTGTTGCTCCGCCATGGCCGCCTGGCAGTAAGCCAGAACGGCGGACCAGGAGTCGAGCACGTTGCGGCCGATCACGTCGGCTCGCTGCATGCGGCGGTTGATCGCCGCGACGACCTGAAGGTCGGTGGCAACTCCGGCGCCGACGCCCGGAACCTCCCGCAAAAGGTTCGCCGGTGCGCCAAGCACGCCCGACAGTGAACCGAAACGCTTAAGCAGCGCTTTGGCGATCGGCTTCGTGTCCCTGCGCGGAATGAGCCGAAACAGAATCAATTCCAGCAGTTCGTAGTCGGCCAGCGCGGTGTCGCCACCGGTTTCGAAGCGATGTCGCAGCCGGTCGCGGTGGCCGTGCC
The DNA here is from genome assembly GCA_965249925.1 of Hoeflea sp. GTDB lineage: Bacteria > Pseudomonadota > Alphaproteobacteria > Rhizobiales > Rhizobiaceae > Hoeflea_A. Next base: position 6,488,368 of record OZ252260.1, on the reverse strand, counting down.
GGTCGTCTCTCGCCTGATCGGCCGCCGGCGGCTTTACATCGGGATTATCAACGCCGCGGTCACGCAAGAGTTTGGCTCCAACCGATCGTTTGGAGGGAAAGGAAGTTAGATGCTCGTTCGTGACAATCCGGGGGCGAACAGACCGGCGGGTGACAGGGTGAACACCTCGCAGCCGTCCGCGGTTACGCCGACGGAGTGCTCGTATTGGGCCGTCAGCGACCGGTCGCGGGTGACCGCAGTCCAGCCGTCCGACAGAACTTTTACATGCGGCTTGCCCAGGTTGATCATCGGCTCGATGGTGAAAATCATGCCCTCGCGCAATTCGACACCCTCATGGGCTCGGCCATAATGCAGGATATTAGGCACGTCATGGAAGATCTGGCCAAGGCCGTGGCCGCAGAAATCGCGCACCACGGAACAGCGCTGTGACTCGGCATAGCGCTGGATCGCTTCGCCGATCGCGCCGGTGCGAGCGCCTGGCCGGACAGCGGCGACACCAAGCATCAAAGCTTCGTGGGTGACTTCCATCAGCCGTTGCGCGGCGCGCTTGATTTCGCCGACGGGATACATGCGGCTGGAATCGCCGTGCCAGCCGTCGAGCACGAAGGTGACGTCGATGTTGAGGATGTCGCCCTCACGAAGCGGCTTTTCATTGGGGATGCCGTGGCACACCACATGATTGATCGATGTGCAGCAGGATTTGGTATAGCCGCGATAGTTGAGTGTCGCGGCGACGGCGTTGTGGTCCATGCCGTATTCGAAGACGAAGCGGTCTATCGCCGCTGTCGTCACACCCGGTTGGACGAAGGAAACCAGTTCGTCCAGACAGCGCGCAGTGAGCTGACAGGCCCGGCGCATACCGGCGAACCCCTCGGCATCATGCAGTTTGATCTGACCGGTGTTTTTTTGCGGCGCCGCGACGGCTTCGATATAGCTCACCACAGTGTTTTTCCTCACAAACCCGGCTCGTCGACCGGTATCAGACTGTCAAAACGAATTTCCACCGGGGAGATGTGGCACCGAACCGCCAGTGCTTCAACCCCGCGCGCGATCGCCCGGTCAAATGCCTTAGCATAATTGGGGTCGAGCTCGCGACAGATTTTCAACGATTGGCAATCCGGGCGTTGCACCAGATAGACCATCACGGCGCGATGACCTTCCTCGACCATGTCACCGAGTTCGTCCAGATGCTTGGCGCCACGGCTTGTCGGGCTGTCGGGAAATTCGGCGAGCCCCGTGGTGCGCATGTAGTGGACGTTCTTGACTTCCACGTAGGCGTCTGGCCCGTGGCCTTCGGTCAGCAGGATATCGATGCGTGAATTGCGGCCGTATCTTTGCTCGCGCCGCAGCGAACCATACCCGCGCAGCGGTATAATGGCATCCGCATGGATGGCCTCCTCGACGATTTTGTTGGGCAGGCTGGTGTTGATACCGACGGTCACGCCGTCGGCTTCCACCAGTTCCAGGGCGTAGCGATACTTGCGGGTTTTGCTGTTGTGCTGCGACATCCAGATTCGTGAGCCCGGATCGGTAAGCCCCAGCATGGATCCGGTGTTGGGGCAGGATCCGGTGATCGCCTCGCCGTCCGGCAGGGTCGCGTCAAACAGGAACCGCTTGTAGCGACGGATCAGCGTCGCTGGAACAAGAGGTGAGGGGAACTCCATGAAACGCCGGTACTTGGATCAGACCCGCACGCGGACATAGCTGCCCGGCGCATCTTCGATCGCGTTGAGCTTGCCGCCGCCGGGTGCGCGCGCGTCGACCATGGCGTCATCCTTTGCCAGCACCCACTTGTGCCAGTGCGGCCACCAGGACCCCGCATGCTCCTTGGCGCCGGCAACCCAGTCTTCGAACGGGCCGGTGGGTTTGCCGTCTGTCCAGTATTGGTACTTCTTGGATTCGGGCGGATTGACCACGCCGGCGATGTGGCCCGATCCGGACATGACGTAGGTAACGTCGCCGCCGAAGCAGCCGCAGCCAATGAACACTGATTTGGCCGGCGCAATATGATCCTCCCGCGTCGCCAGATTGTAGACGGGAATGGTTATGTCCTTGAGCGATATGGTCTTGCCGCCGAGAACCATTCGGTTGTGCGACATGTTGTTTTCGAGATAGCAATTGCGCAGGTAGTAGGAATGGTTTGCCGCCGGCATGCGGGTGGCGTCGGAATTCCAGTACAAAAGATCGAAGGGCATCGGTTCCTTGCCCTTCAGGTAATTGTTGACGACGTAGGGCCAGATCAGTTCCGAGGCACGTAGCATGTTGAAGGCCGTCGCCATCTTCGAGCCCTCGAGATAGCCATGTTCCCTCATGGTTTCTTCGATAGTGTCGATGTTTTCGGCGTCGGCGAACACCATCAAGTCGCCGGCATGCTCGAAATCGACCTGGGTGGTGAAGAAGGTCACCGAGGCGATGCGATCGTCACCCTCCTGCGCGAAGAGGGCCAGGGTGGCGGCCATCAGGGTCCCGCCGACACAGTAGCCGATGGCGTTGACCTCGCTTTCGCCGGTGGCCTTCTCGACGGTATCGAGACCGAAACCAATGCCGTCGCGGGCATAGGCTTGCCAGTCCTTGTCGGCATGACGCTCATCCGGGTTGACCCAGGAAATGACGAACACCGTGTGGCCCTGCTCGACCGCCCATCTGATAAAGGACTTTTTCGGGTTGAGATCGAGGATGTAGAACTTGTTGATCCAGGGAGGACAGATCAGCAAGGGCCGCTTGAGCACCTGTTCCGTCTTGGGCTCGTATTGAATGATCTGGCAGATGTCGTTCTGGGCGATAACCCGACCCGGCGTTATCGCCATGTTCTCACCGACCGCGAACTTGCTGTAGTCCGACTGGCGCAGCCGCAGGTCGCCCTTACCGGCGCGGATGTCCTCGGCGAGCATGCGCATGCCACGCACCAGGTTTTCACCGCTTTCGGCGACCGTTTCCTTATAGACTTCCGGATTGGTCAGGATGAAATTGGTTGGCGACAGTGCGCTCGTCAGTTGCCTGACGTAAAACTCCGCCTTGTGCCTTGTATGCGGATCCAGCCCCTCTGCGTCCTTGACCAGTTTGTCGGCCCAGTCGGAGGTGACCCAGTAGGCCTGTCGCAGGAAGCTGAAAAACGCATTGTTTTGCCAATCCTCGTCGGAGAAACGGCGGTCTCTTAACAGGTTTTCTGCGGCGTCTTTTGAGTCCTCGCCGGCGAATTTGCGCACGGAATTGGACCAGATGTCGAAATAGCTGGTGAGCAGATGCGTCTGCGCCTCGATGGCCCGCCTGGGATCGGAAAGCCAGTACTCGGAGAGCTTTGAGAAGGTCTTTACGATATCCGTCGCCGGTCCGGAGATGGTATCTTTCTTCTCTCCGGTCTCGCGCGGTTCCACCCAGGCGGCCGCAACCTTGCCCATTTCCTCGAAGACATGCGCCATGTTGCGGGCCATGGCTTCGGGATCCTTGACCACAAAGGGTTCGATCGACGACGACTCGGTCGATTCCCGGGAGCTTTGCGCGCGCTTCGTATCAGGGGCCTTGTCGGATTTCTCCGTACCAGCCTTGTTTCCACCCTTGTGACGTTTTTTTTCCGCCAATTGAGCCTCCCGGTTCTCTTTTGCGGTTTATTGGCCTAATACTCGCGCGCAATGCGTCGGCATATCGCATTATGCAAGCTTTGCGAATGGAGATATAGGCATTTTTAAAACGGCTTGGTGTTCTTTGGTAGGATATTGCATGGCACAAAACGCAGCGGCTGGGCGCGATGAGCAGCGCAGGCATTTCCGGTGCGCAACGGCCATTGTGATTGCCGGAACGTCCCTTGCCGGATGCGTATCGCCTTCGCTTGAGGACGCAGCGCCATCATCGCCAAACACGCAGGCCGCATCCGCATCCGAGAGCGCCGGTGGCGAGGCGACGGACAACAGGTTCGTTCAGGAGGGAGCCTTGCGCAACGACGCGTTCCCGACATTTGAGCGGACGCCGGTTGCCGCCACAGAACAGCTCAGCGAAACCGACAAGTCGCAGCTGGAGGCTGAAATGAATGCCATTCGAGCCGCCTATGGCTCCGGCGCGATCTCCCAAGCGGATTACCGCGCCCGTATGCGGGAATTGGAGTCGCTGGCGCGCACCCATGCCAGCGATGTCGAACGGCAAATCCGCAACTGAGTGTTCCGCCTACCGCAAAATCATCGCAAATGTGCCATAATGGCCACGAATTCCCGCCCAACGGAAGTCAACGACAATGGAAGAATTTCATAAAGTCCGCCGCCTGCCGCCCTACGTTTTCGAACAGGTCAACCGCCTGAAAGCCAGTGCGCGCGCGGCGGGTGCGGATATCATTGATCTTGGCATGGGCAATCCGGACCTGCCGACGCCGCAGTCCATTGTCGACAAACTCTGCGAAGTGGTTCAGGACCCGCGCACCCACCGGTATTCGACATCGCGCGGCATACCGGGCCTGCGTCGCGCCCAGGCCCAGTATTATGGGCGGCGCTTCGGTGTGAAACTCGACCCGGAAACTCAGGTGGTTGCGACACTCGGTTCCAAGGAAGGTTTTGCCAATATGGCGCAGGCCATCACGGCTCCGGGAGACGTTGTCCTATGTCCAAACCCGACTTACCCGATCCATGCCTTCGGTTTCATCATGTCGGGCGGTGTCATCCGCTCGATGACCGTCGATCCTGACGACAGCTTCTTCTATTCACTGGAACGCGCGGTGCGTCACTCCATTCCCAAGCCACTGGCGCTTATCCTCAACTATCCGTCCAATCCGACGGCGCATGTTGCGGGCCTTGATTTTTATCGCGACGTCGTGAAGTTCGCCCGCAAGCACGACATCATCATCCTGTCGGACTTGGCCTATGCCGAGATTTACTACGGTGACAGCCCGCCGCCGTCTGTTCTGGAAGTGCCCGGGGCCGTCGATGTCGCGGTGGAGTTCACCTCCATGTCGAAGACGTTTTCCATGCCCGGCTGGCGCATGGGCTTCGCCGTCGGCAACGAACGGTTGATTGGGGCGTTGTCGCGCGTGAAATCCTATCTGGATTATGGTGCGTTCACGCCGATCCAGGTCGCCGCGACCACGGCGCTTAACGGAGACGGGTCCGATATCGACATGGTACGGGCCACCTACAAACGGCGTCGTGACGCGATGGTCGACGCCTTTGCCAATGCCGGCTGGCCGGTCCCGGCACCTCAGGCCACCATGTTTGCCTGGGCGCCGGTACCGGAGCGGTTCCGGGATATCGGATCGCTGGAATTCTCTAAACTGCTCATCGAACGGGCCGATGTCGCGGTGGCGCCCGGCGTGGGCTTCGGCGAATATGGCGACCACTATGTGCGCATCGCATTGGTCGAGAACGAGCAACGCATCCGTCAGGCCGCACGTAACATCAAACGCTTCCTTGCCTCGTGTGACGAAAGCATGCAAAACGTCGTCCGTCTGAATACGCGGCGTTAGGATCCGCACGGACGTAATGGAATTGTCTGATGGCCGTCGGCACACATGCGAGCGCTGGTTCGGCCCTCACTAGAAACGGATGACCACAACCATGGCAGACGCCCTCAGGGTCGGCATTGCGGGGCTCGGCACGGTCGGTGCGGCGCTGGCCCGCATTCTGATCGAGCGCCACAACAGGCTGGCTGACATCTGTGGCAGACCGATCGACGTCGTGGCGGTCAGTGCCCGTGATCGCGACAAGGACCGGGACATCGATCTGACATCGATGACATTCTATTCGGACGCCGTGGAACTGGCCGCCGAGGCGGATATTGACGTATTTGTCGAGTTGATCGGCGGCGACGGCGATCCAGCGTTGGCCGCGGTGCGCGCCGCGTTGCAGGCGCAACGCCATGTGGTGACCGCCAACAAAGCGTTGCTGGCCCGCCATGGTGTGGAGCTTGCGACCATCGCCGAGGCCAATGGCGTTCTGCTGAACTTCGAGGCTGCGGTGGCCGGCGGCATTCCGGTGATCAAGGCGATGCGTGAATCGCTGACCGGCAACGGCATCTCGCGCGTCTTCGGGATCCTCAACGGTACCTGCAATTACATCCTGACCGAAATGGAGCGGGGTGGTCTTTCCTTCGAGGCATGTCTCAAAGAGGCACAGCGATTGGGTTATGCGGAAGCCGATCCGACATTCGATGTGGGCGGGCACGACACCGCCCATAAACTGGCACTGCTCACCAGCATCGCTTTCGGCACGCAGATTGCCCCCGACGATATCTATCTGGAGGGCATCTCTAACATCAGCATTGAGGACATCTCCGCGGCACGAGATCTCGGATTTCGCATCAAGTTGCTGGGTGTCGCCCAAAAAACGGATTCGGGCATCGAACAACGGGTGCATCCGACCATGGTTCCCGTCGATTCGGTGATTGCTCAGGTGGACGGCGTGACCAACGCCGTGGCGATCGATGCCGACGTGCTGGGAGAGTTGCTGTTATCCGGCCCGGGTGCCGGCGGCGACGCGACGGCCTCCGCCGTGATGGGTGACATTGCCGATATCGCCAAGAGCCGCCCCGGACACCAGCACGGCCCGGTGCTCGGCTGGCCGGCTGAGCATCTTGAGCCCTATCGCCGGGCGCGCATGCGCAGCCACGAGGGCGGATACTTCATCCGTCTGTCGGTGCAGGACCGGGCAGGGGTGTTCGCCAGCCTCGCCAAGCAGATGGCGGACAACGGCATCTCTCTGGAATCGATCGTACAACGGCCTTCCACTACCGGTGCCAACGGTAATGGCGACCGTAAAACCATCATACTGGTGACCCATGCGACAATGGAGGCGTCCGTCCGTGCCGCCGTCGATGCCATCACTCAAGAAGGCTATCTGCTGGACACGCCACAGGTCATACGCATCGAGCGCCCGGCGGCAGGATGACAAAGCCAGACTGGCGCTAATCGATTTAGTTGTGATCATCGGATAGACAGCGTCGATTTCGCCGACATTTGCGTCGAATGCCGTTGCCATCGATCGCATCGACACGATATCAGAGCGTCGATGGAGCAACTGGGAACAGCATCTATGGCGACCAAGGAATCGCGCACCGGCCTCGACCGTATCCTGACACTCGAAATCGCCCGGGTGACCGAACGCGCCGCCGTTGCCGCCGCGCGGTTACGGGGGCGCGGTGACGAGCAGCAGGCCGACCAAGTGGCCGTCGATGCCATGCGCCAGGAGCTCAACCGGCTGCCGATCGCCGGCACCGTGGTGATCGGCGAAGGCGAACGCGACGAGGCGCCGATGCTCTACATCGGCGAGGAGGTAGGAACCCGTAAGGGGCCGGCGGTCGACATCGCCCTGGATCCCCTCGAGGGGACGACGATCTGCGCCAAGAACCTGCCGAACTCCCTGTCGGTAATTGCGGTTGCCGAAAAGGGCAGTCTGCTTTACGCACCGGACGTCTACATGGAAAAGATCGCCATCGGTCCCGGGTTTCCAAACAAAACGGTTTCCCTCGACGCCACTCCGACGGAAAACCTCGACGCCGTTGCCAAGGTAAAGGGTGTGCCCGTAAACGAGGTCACGGCCTGCATCCTGGACCGGCCAAGGCATGCGAAATTGATCGAGGAAGTGCGCACCACCGGCGCTGCCATACGGCTGATCGGCGACGGCGACGTTGCCGGCGTCATCCACGCGACGGATCCCGATGAGACCGGGATTGACATCTATATGGGCATAGGCGGCGCTCCGGAGGGCGTTCTGGCCGCCGCAGCGTTGCGCTGCATAGGCGGGCAGATGGAGGGGCGGCTTCAGCTCAATACGGAAGACAAGGTGGCGCGGGCGCGCAAGATGGGCATCGAGGATCCCGTGCGGGTCTACACGATGGAGGAGATGGCCAGCGGCGACGTGCTGTTTTCGGCGACCGGTGTGACCGACGGCAACCTGCTTGGTGGCGTGCGCTTTGCCCGCGACGCCATCGTCACCCATACCATCGTCATGCGGTCATCGTCGCGGACCGTGCGCGAGATCAAGGCGCGGCACCAGGATCTCGGCAAGTTCGGCTGAGCCGAATCCGAGTGACGGGATGCGCCGGAACGCCAAGGTTCGACCGGCGAAAGTGAGGAGTGCGGCTTGACCGCAAGCGTGACGACATCCCTGCCAGCTTTTCTGAATGTGGAAACGTCGTTGTCAGGTCAGCGCTGGGTGCACCGCCTCGATGCCGCCGGTCTCAACCGCGCGCTGGCGATTGCGCAAACCCATGGCATCGATGATCTGGTTTCGCGTGTTCTGGCCGGGCGCGGTGTCGCCGTCGACGACGCGGAGGCGTTTCTGGCACCGACCATCAAGCAGCTGATGCCGGATCCTTCGACACTCAGCGGTATGGACTCGGCATCGGCGCGCATCGTCGCAGCGATCTCCGGCCGACAGCGCGTGGCGATCTTCGGCGACTACGATGTGGACGGTGCTGCCGCGTCTGCATTGCTGAAACGGTTTCTCGATCATTTCAACGTTGCCTGCGAAATCTACATTCCGGACCGGATCTTCGAGGGGTATGGTCCCAATCCGGCTGCCGTCGACCAATTGATCGACAGGGGTGCTCAGTTGATCGTCACGGTCGATTGCGGCTCCACCAGCGAAGCGGCGCTGTGCCGCGCACGGGAACGCGGAATCGACCTGGTCGTGCTCGATCACCACCAACTCGGCGAAACCCTTCCGCCCTGCACGGCGCTGGTCAATCCCAACCGGCAGGATGATCTGTCGGGCCAGGAGCACCTGTGCGCGGCCGGCATCGTGTTTCTGACGCTTGTTGCGGTTGCGCGTACGCTGCGCGAGAGCGCTGATGCACGGGTCGCCGGCATTGACATGATGGGCATGCTCGACATGGTTGCTCTGGCGACCGTCTGCGACGTAGTGCCGCTGAAGGGTCTCAACCGGGCTTATGTGGTACGCGGTCTGCAGGCGGCTCGGCGCATGGGCAATCGCGGACTGGCAGCGCTGATGCGGGTGTCCGGTGTCGACGGACCGCTGACGCCGTTTCACCTCGGGTTCCTGATCGGCCCCCGCATCAATGCCGGCGGACGGATCGGCGACGCAGCCCTCGGCAGCCGCTTGCTGACGCTCGACGATGACGGCCAGGCGATGGAGATCGCCGAAACGCTCAACCGCCTCAACCAGGAACGCCAGGCTATGGAAAAGCAGGTGTTGGCGGAGGCTGAAGCCGAAGCGCTGGCCGAATTCGGCGACAGGGAGGGACCAGCGGTTGTCGTCACGGCCGGCGAGGGCTGGCACGCGGGAATCGTCGGAATCGTCGCGGCGCGTCTGAGGGAAAAGCTGCACCGTCCAGTGTTTGTCATCGCATTTGATCCGGCCGGCCATGGAACCGGTTCGGGGCGATCCATCGCCGGGTTCGATATCGGGCGCTTGGTGCGCGGTGCCGTCGAGGCCGGGCTTGCCGTCCGGGGCGGCGGGCACGCAATGGCCGCTGGGCTGACCGTCGAGCGCAACCGGCTCGGCGTCCTTCGCGCCTATTTCGAGGAGCACGCCGGTCAGGCGGTCCGCGAATTGACACGCAACCGGACACTCAAGATCGATGGAGCGTTGGCCGCCGGCGGCGCCTCACTGGAGCTGCTGGACGCGCTGGAACACGCCGGCCCCTACGGTGCCGGGCATCCGCAGCCGGTCTTCGTACTGCCACAACACAGGCTGACCGACGCGCGTGTCGTGGGTCACGACCATGTTCGGCTCGCGCTGGCGGACGCTGCCGGCGGCCGTCTGCCGGCGATTGCCTTCCGGTCGGCGCAAACCACAATGGGTGTGGCTTTGTTGAATGGACGTGGACAGGTCTTCCACATCGCCGGAACCCTGTCGATCGATCACTGGCAGGGCAATCGGCGCATTCAGATGCGGGTGATTGACGCCGCGCCGGCGTAGAGCGCCGCGTCTGTTGCGCACCGGCGGTCGACGACAAGAGAAAGTGTCGAACGAAAGGTGCCGCCAGGCAAAGCGCTGAAATCCTCTTTCGTTACCGGTCAAAGTGATCCAAGCATTGGTCGCCCGACGACGATGCTTGAAATCTATTGGACAACCGTCCTACGAACGACGCCGGATCTTCATAAAATCGAACCGCTGGAGTTGGCAGTCGGGCAAGTTATGCTTAGTCCCCAATAAACCTCTATTGACCTTGGCAACGTTGCTATTGTCCGAAATGTCTTGAGTTCAAGGGATCCTTTTAGCAATGTATTTCGAGTGGTGCCGTCAGGTAATGTCGTCATTTTGGGCGTGACGTCTGATTTTGGAGGTTGGTATTGGAGCACGGTACCCACCGTCGGTTGCTTGTGGCTGATGGGTCGTCGGCATCGTTAGAAACCGCTGAAGAGCAGGATCTTCAGCGCCAACCATCCACACTTGCCGATCTTCTGCTGTTGCGTGGCGAAGCCGATCACGCCCGGATCGGTTTCACCTTTCTCACCTACCGCAGTGGCGATGCACCGGAGGCCGAGGACCTCACCTACGGCGCGTTGCTGGAACGCTCGCTGGCGGTTGCCGCGATGCTGCCGGAGCATTGCAGCAAGGGCGATCGGATCCTGATCCTGTGTCCGCCGGGGCTCGATTACATTGCTGCGTTCTTCGGTTGTCAGATGGGCGGGCTTGTGGCGGTTCCGGCTTATCCTCCGCGCAACGCCCGACACATGAGCCGGTTAGAGGCGATCCTCGAGGACGCAGGTGCTGCGGCGATCCTTACAACCTCCGATCTGACCGATCGTCTTGTCGACTGGGCCGGCGGTCTGGACAAGCTGCCGCCGATTGTACCTGTCGACCGGATCGAACTGGCGGCCGGAGAAGCTTTCGATCCGCCATGCGTTGAGCCCGACGACCTCGCCTTCCTCCAATACACATCCGGTACCACCGGGCGGCCCAAGGGGGTCATGATCACGCACGGGCAACTGTTGACGAACCTGGCTTCTATTCGGCGACTGCTTGGCCAAGAACGCGCCTCCGTGTTTTGGTTGCCCCCTTTTCATGACATGGGGCTTATCGGAGGCATCCTGTTTCCCTTCTTCGCGTCCTTCCAAAGTGTCCTTCTTTCTCCTCAGTCGTTTCTTCAACGGCCAGTGCGGTGGCTGCAGGCAGTTTCGAAATACAATGCCACGCTCACCACAGCTCCAAATTTTGCTTGGCAACTATGCGTCGACGACGTGAGTGAGGACGTCGTCGCAACACTTGACCTGTCGTGTTTGCGGCACGCGCTGTCTGGCGCCGAGCCGGTTCGGCTCGAGACACTTGAGGCCTTCGGCCGCCGCTTTTCTGCTTGCGGGTTCCAACTGGAGCGTTTCGTGCCGGTGTACGGGATGGCGGAGACGGTCCTGCTGACGACGGGCACGGTGCGAGCCGAAACTTCGCCGGCGCTTATCGTCGATCATGAGGCTCTTTCGGCTGGTCGCATCGCCATCCTCGATCGTGTCGCGGCCAAAGATCGGAGCGAAGATAGGGCTGATCGATTGCCGGGCGGTGGTCGATTTGCCGTGTCGTGCGGGTCTGTGATTGACGGTCACGATTTGAAGATTGTCGACCCGGAGAACCGTCGGGAATGCCCTGTGGACGCTGTCGGCGAGATCTGGGTTTCGGGTCCGAGCGTAGCGTCGGGGTACTGGGACAAGCACGAGGAGACCGAGGCGACGTTCCGGTCCCGGCTTGCCGACGATCCGGATAGCGGTCCCTGGCTGAGGACCGGGGATCTCGGAGCTTTGGTCGCCGGCGAGCTCTATGTGCTGGGCCGGATCAAGGAAATGATCATCGTCCGAGGGCGCAACCACTATTCCCAGGATCTGGAGGCGGCGGCTGAGGCGGCTGATTCGATGCTCGGTCACGACCGGACGATTGCCTTTGGCCTCGAGGAAGACGGCGAGGAGCGGGTTGTCCTCGCCCATGAGTTGACCCGGTCGTCGCTGCGGTCGCTAGACGCTCCTTCGGTGGCGTCGGCGATGCGCCAGGCCGTGCTCGAGGCGCACGAGATCGACGTCACCGCGATCGTTTTCGTCAAGCCGGTGCACCTTCCCCGTACCACCTCCGGCAAACTGCAACGCGGCAAGGCGAGGGAGCTCTTCCGAGCTGGCGAGCTTGCTGTCGTTGCCGAATGGCGGGCGGCTTCGAATGCGGTGATCGTTCGTGATACGTCGTTCCTTGCGCGCAGGTTCAAAGGCCCCGAGCTTCCCGGGCTGGAGGATATCGTTACTCTGGCCCAAGGAATCCCCGGCGTTGGCGACGCAGCGGCGGCATACAGTTTGCAAGCCGATGGAGGTCTCGCGTTAGACGTGTTGGTGGTCCCGGACGAAAGTGCTCCGGCGACCATCGGGCGCGCGGAAGAAGCCGATGGGCGCATACGGTTCGGGCTGTTCTTCTTTGGCAGTGATGATCCTGCTGCTGGAGACGAGCCGCGTTACGACCTTCTCCTCAAGGCGGCTGAGGCGGCCGATGCTGCCGGCCTTGAGGCGATCTGGACGCCGGAGCGCCACTTCGGTGTCTTTGGGGGGCAATATCCAAGCCCGGTGGCGACCAGCGCCGCGATTGCCGGACGCACAAAGAACATTGCCATTCGCGCCGGTAGCGTGGTGATGCCGCTTAATCACCCGATCCGGGTGGCTGAAGACTGGGCCGTGATCGACAACATCTCGGGTGGCCGGGTGGGTGTCTCGTTTGCTTCCGGATGGCACGCTCGCGACTTTGTGCTGATGCCTGGTGCTCATAACGAGCGTCGCATCCGGATGATGGAGGGGATCAATACGGTACGCCGTTTGTGGCGCGGCGAAGAAGTCACCTTCTCCAACGGCGAGGAGACCTATTCGATTGCCATCCGCCCTCGGCCGCTACAGGAGGAGATCCCTGTTTGGCTGACGGCCGCGGGCGACCCGGAGACCTTCCGAGAGGCTGGTGAGAAGGGCCTCAATCTGCTGACTTTCATGGCTCAGACCTCGCCGGAGGCTTTGGCAGAGAAGATTTCGCTCTTCAAGGAGGCGTCTCTTTCCCGGAACCTCGGGACGAAACCGCATGCGACCGTCATGGTCCACACATTCCTCGCGGCAAGCTCGAAAGAGGCCCGAAACAAGGTCGCAGGTCCCATGCGTCGCTATGTTGAGGAGGCGATGCGACTTGCCGAGGGGGCGGGAGTTGGCGAGGCCGGGATTTCCGGCGCTTCGGAGGCGGTAGTCGACAACGCTGTCCGCCAGTTTCTCGGCACGCGGGGGCTTTTCAGCTCTCCGACGGAGGCGTTGGAACGGGTCAAAGCCTGGCAGTCGTTGGGCATCGACGAAATCGCCTGTCTGGTGGACTTCGGCCTCCCTGATGAGGATGTGCTGTCCCATATGCACTATCTGTTCGAACTCGATGCGCTGTGCCGCCGGGCGGCGGAAAGGCATCCCGGCAATGTCGAAAGCGTTCTTCCGTTGCGGGTTGCGGCGGGCGTCAAAGCTGCCGCGCCCGGCGTGCCAGTCCATGTCCATGTCACGCGGCAGGAACAAGGTCAGACGCTTGCGTCACGTCTTATGGTCATGATGCCCGTGTCGCCGGCGTCTGGTACGCCACCGCGGACGTCCGAGGAGCGCATCGTCGCGGACGCGTTTGCTGCTGTCCTTGGACAGGACGATATTCACCGCGAGACCAACTTCTTTGATCGTGGCGGCCACTCGCTACTCGTCGCCCGTCTGATCGCCAGGCTCGAAGACGAAACCGGACGCTACGTTCCGGTCAGCGCGGTTTTCGACTTCCCAACCGTCGAGAGCCTCGCCCGTGCTGTCGAGGCGACGGATACAAACGCCTCCATTCATCCCATTTTGGCAAATGGCCGGACGGAGCCGCTGCGAGCCTCGTTCCAGCAGGAGCGTCTGTGGTTCCTTGATCGTCTCGAAGAAAACGCGGGCATCGCATACAACGAGGTGCGCAGTTTACGCCTTGCTGGGCGCCTCGATGTTGACGCCCTCTGCGACGCGTTGCGAGAGGTTGTCGCGCGCCACGAGAGCCTGCGCACGCATTTTTCGATGATTGACGGCAAACTTGTTCAGGTGATCGAACCACCGCAAGAATACTCATTTGACGTCACCGTCGAAAACGTTGCCGCACTCCATGGCGCAGAGCTCGCAAGTCGTGTGGAAGAAATTTGCCGAGCACGGTTTGACCTTGCTGGTGGACCTCTGTTCCGGGCCGTCATTCTTACAGTCTCGAAAACCGATCACATCCTTATCGCTGGCGGGCACCACATTGTTCGCGATGGCTGGTCGGACGCTATTGTTCTCGAGGATGTGTCTGCGCTGTACCGGGCAAGAGTGACGGGAACCGAGGCGGATCTTCGGTCGTTTCCGATCCAGTATGCGGACTATGCGGCGTGGCAGCGCGAGGTGCTTTCAGGTGAGCGGTTGGAAGCGGAGACGGCGTGGTGGCGCGAGACGCTTGCCGGTGCGCCCGAGGCGATCAGTCTTCCGTTCGATCGTCCGCGTCCTGCGGCAATAGATTATCGGGGTGGGGCGGTTTCGGTTCATATCCCCGGCCCGGCGCTTGCTGGCATGAAAGCCCTGGCGGCGTCAGAAGGTGCGACGCTGTTCATGGTTCTCGAGGCGGCGTTTGTAGCTTTATTGCACCGTCTTGGCAGGGACGAAGACATTGTCGTCGGGACGGCGGTTGCCGGGCGTCCGCGGGTCGAACTTGAGCCTCTGGTCGGTTTTTTCGTCAACATAGTGGCGCTGCGGCACCCTGTCGACGGAATGGTCTCGTTCCGGGACCATCTGCGGAAGAGCCGGGATGTGGCGCTTGCTGCGTTTGAGCACGAGTTGGTTCCGTTCGAGGCGGTCGTCGAGGCGGTTTCGCCAGCGCGCAGCCTCGGGTATGCGCCTTTGGTCCAGGCGGCGCTTGTTCTTCAGAACCAGAGGGAGATCAGCCTTGAGCAAGCGTTTGAACTTGACGGGGTTGAGATCACCCGGTTCGGCGGTGAAGGCGAGACGTCGCAGTTCGAGCTTCTGCTGAGCCTTTCGGAGACAGCGGGCGGCCTGGAAGGGGAGTTGAGCTACGCCAGCCAGGTGTTCGATCGGGCGACGGTCGAGCGGATTGTCGACATGTTTGGCCGTCTTATTGACGCAACTGTTTCTTCGCCGGAGACGTTGATTGGCGCTCTTCCGTTGTTGGACGCGTCGGAGCGTTCGCTGATCGTGTCGAGCTTCAACGCCACCGCCGTGGATTATTCACGGGACAAGACGGCTGTCGATCTGTTCGTGGCGCAGGCGGCCGAACAGCCTGAGGCGGTTGCAGTGATCGATGGCGACCGCGAGCTTTCCTATGCGGAACTCGATGCATCGTCGAACCGTCTGGCGCGGTATCTGATTGATCTCGGGGTCGGTGCTGAGACCGTAGTCGGAGTTTGCCTCGATCGCTCGGCGGAGCTGATCGTGGCGCTGCTCAGCATCTGGAAGGCGGGCGGCGCCTATCTGCCACTCGATCCGGAGTACCCGGCCGAGCGCCTCTGCTTCATGCTTGAGGACGCCGCCGCTGTGGCGGTCATGACGACCGCTGCGATTGTCGTCGAAGCGCCGGTGCTGGCCGAGCAGGCGGAGCGCCCTCTGGTGGTCCTCGACGATCAGGAGACATCTGCGGCGATCTCGGCTCAATCTGACGCTTCAGTGACCAATGCGGAACGCCGCATCCCGCTTGACCCCGATCACCTTGCCTATGTCATCTATACGTCCGGCTCGACCGGCAAGCCGAAAGGGGTGTCCGTTCATCACGTCGGCATCGTTTGTCTTGTTAGCGATACCCATTTTTCTGAAGTACGCAGGGGTGTCTTTGCTCACATTGCAAATATTGGATTCGATGCGGCGACATTTGAGATCTGGACGCCTCTCGCGTTTGGCGGGTCGATCGTGGTCTGTCGCGAGAGGCTTTTGCAAGGCAGGGACATCGCAAGCTTCTTTCGCCGCCATCAAGTTGATGCAGCCTTCCTGACGACGAAGCTCTTTGAAGGGTATGCCGGGACGGACGACGCATATTGTCCGAAAGTATTGATATTTGGCGGCGAAACATTGAACAGTGGCATCCTCGCCAAGCCGTTTGTCAGATCGAATTGTTGTCACCTGGTCCACGCCTATGGGCCTACGGAGACCGTTACTTATTCAGTATTGGGTGGGCTCCAGACATTTGATTTGGGCGCGGCGGTGCTTCCTCTCGGCAAGCCGATGGGGACAACGCAGGTTTATATCGTCGACGACCGCTTGGAGGCTGTTCCGATCGGAGTCGCCGGAGAGCTTGCGATTGGCGGCGGCCAAGTCTCCCGTGGCTATCTCGCTCGAGCGGGTCTTACGGCCGAGAGGTTCGTTGCCGATCCTTTCTCGGATATGCCTGCGGCGCGGCTATACCGGACGGGAGACTTGGCCCGATGGCGTGCCGACGGCACTTTGGAATTCCTCGGGCGGATCGACGATCAGGTAAAGATCCGGGGGATGCGGGTCGAAGTGGGTGAGATCGAGGCGGCGCTGGCAAGTGCCGACGGGATCATCGAGGCAGCGGTCGTCGCCCGTCGGGACGATGTCAGCGGAGATAAGACGCTTATTGCCTATCTGGTGCCATCGTCGGTCGCGAATGCAGCGCCGGCGGAAGGCTCTGCGGTGGCGTCGGCAGACGGGGCAGCAGCGCAGCGACCGGGTGTGAATGTGGTTCCGCTGGACCGTGTTGTCGACTTGGATTCGGTGCGGGAGGGGCTGTCGCGGACGCTGCCTGGTCACATGGTTCCGACGGGCTACGTTGGTCTGACGAGTTTGCCGTTGACCCCGTCGGGGAAGGTCGACCGCAAGGCATTGCCGTCGGTCGAGGCGGCGGTGGCACAGGCCAGGTATGAGCCGCCGCGCAGTGACCTTGAATCGCTTCTTTGCATGGTCATCGGCCAGGTGATCGCCCATGACCGGCTTGATCTGGAGCGTGTCGGGATCGATGACAATTTCTTCGACATCGGCGGACACTCGATCTTTGCGGCCCAGTTAACGGCACTGCTCGAGCAGGAGTTGGATCGGACGGTGCCGGTGCGATGGGTGTTCGAGGCCCCGACGGTGCGGCAGCTGGCTGCCAAGCTTGCCGAGTCCGCGGACTGGGACGGACCCAACCTGCCACCCGTGGTGCCGGTGGATCGGTCAGGTCCGCTGCCTGCCTCGTTCGAGCAGGAGCGAATGTGGCTCCTTAACGAGATTTACAAGGAACAACCCGTTTACAACGAAGGCCTACCGTTAGTTCTGCGCGGGCAGGTAGACACGACTGCTCTGCTGGCGGCTGTGCAGGGGATACTGGATCGCTACGAGGTATTGCGCACGCGGCTTTCCGTCGGACCGGATGGACAGCTGCTGCAAACGATCGATCGAATCGGGTCGCTTGCCGTGGCATTCGAGGATTGGTCGGCTCGCGTTGAGCCTATTGAATCGCTTGAGTTGGAGGCGACGAACCGCGCGGCCGCATTGATCGCCGCGCCGTATGACCTGACGCAGGATCATCCGTGTCGGGCGCTGGTGATCAAGCTGTCGGCCGAAACGCATGTGTGGTGTTTTGCAACGCATCACGTCGTTGCCGACAACTGGTCGTTAGGCCACGTGATGCCTGCCGATCTGTTGGCATTATACGATGCGCACGTGGCCGGCCGTCCGGCGGATCTTCCTGCCATAGAACTGCATTATATCGACTACGCGGCTTGGCAACGGTCAGATGCGCTGGCAGCTGTGCGGACAGCGGATCTCGCCTACTGGCGCCAGCGTTTGAATAGCCTTCCCTCGGCGCTCGATCTTCCGTCGGATCGGCCGCGGCCGGCGATCCGGGACCATCGCGCCGAGCGGATTACTGTTGCCGAGTTCAGCGCAGCGGAGTGGCGGGCGATCGAGCAGCTTGCGGTCGCTCACGGAGCCAGCCCGTTCATGGTGTTCACCGCTGCGCTGTCCGCGTTGTTGTCGCGAGTCACGGGGACAGGCGACATCCTGATTGGGACGCCGCACGTGATTAAGCCCGATGCGGCGCTGTGGCCGGAGTTCGGCTATTTCGGAAACACGCTGGCGCTGCGGATCCGCGTGGACGAGTTTTCTCCGTTCGACGCATTGCTCAAAGAAGCGCGTATGGCGGTCCTGTCAGCGTTCCGACACCAGCATGTGGCGTTCGAAGAGTTGGCGGAGTCACAGGGGATAGCGCCGTCAAACGATTCGCCGGCGCTCCAGGTCGTGCTTGTCATGCATGCCTTCCTGGACGAGCGGGCGTTTCAGCGCGACGATTTTGCAATCGATCTGCTTGGCGAGCGGCCGGCAACCGCCAAATGCGATCTCACCATCGACATTAACCCGGGCTCCGACGGCGTATCGGTGTCGATAGACTACGCAACCGACATGTTCGAGGCGCTGACCGTTGCGCGGTTAGGCGCGATGCTCCGCCAATTCATAGTGGCCGCGGTGGCGGCGCCGGGGCGGCCGGTGGCGGAGTTGCCGCTGGTCGATGACGGGGAACTGGCACTGGTTGTGTCGAACTTCGACCGCGCGGCGGTGGACCATCCCACGGACCTCACGGTGGCGGACCTGTTCTGCAACCAGGCAGTCGTGCGACCAGAGGCGGTGGCCGTGATTGACGGCGAGCGAACGCTGTCTTACGGGGCACTTGACCGGGCGTCGGGCAGTCTGGCGCGGCATCTGGTCAATCTCGGTGTGGGTCCTGAGATCGTGGTGGGAGTCAGCTTGCCGCGTTCGGTGGAGCTAATCGTAGCGCTGCTTGCGATCTGGCGAGCGGGTGCAGCGTACCTGCCGCTCGACCCGGACGATCCGGAAGAGCGGCGCACCCTCGCGCTTGACCGTGCTGGCGCCACGGCGATGGTAACCAAGGGCCCTGTCGCTCGGGTGCCGCCGGTTGGTTGCCGCGTGGTCGCCCTCGATAATCATGAGACCGTAGCGTCACTAGAGGCGCTGTCACAAAGTTCGGCGGTGTTGGAGGAGCAGATCGCGGCTCCAACGTCCCAGACGCTTGCCTGCGTAATCTCCAGTCGTGATTCTACTGGCAAACCGGAGGCAGCCTGCATTTCGCACGGCAGTCTCTACAACGCATGCCGAACGATTAGCGCCGAGATCGGCGTGAGTAGTTCCGACCGCGTTCTTCAACTCACGCCGTCTACCGACAGGCAACTGATAACAGATGTTGTCACGACGCTAACCTCTGGCGCAGGCCTGGTTCTGATTGGAAAGCACGGCAGGCATCCGCCGGAAACTGTTGCTGGTGTCGCGGAGAGATTCCGACCGACCGCGTTGACCGCGCCTGCCTCGTTGTTGGAGGCCATACACACGGTCGAGCTCTCGTCAGTTACCCGGCTGGTCGCCACCGGAGAAGCGCTTTCGAAGCCGGCCGCGAATGTCTTGAGTGTCGACCGACGCCTTTACAACGCTTACGGCTCGAACGAGACAACCGGCTTTGCGACTCTCACGCGAATTACACACGGATCCGGTCGCCCGACGATCGGCACTCCTCTGCCCAACGTTCGCGTTTACATCTTAAACACCCGCCTGGAGCCGCAGCCCATTGGCGTAGCCGGGGAGCTGGTCATTGGTGGCGTCTCGGTCGCGCGAGGGTATCTCGGCCGTCCCGATTTGACGGCTGAGAAGTTCATCGCGGATCCGTTTTCAGTTGAAGCGGGAGCGCGACTTTACCGGACTGGCGATCTTGCCCGCTGGCGGCCAGACGAGACCCTGGAGATCCTGGGGCGTATCGACGCCCCGGCCCGATGGATGCGGGAGGAGCCAAGGGGAATCGAAGAGATCGCGGATGACGGGCCGGCCTATCAGCCACTGGTACCATCAACAGAGGGTTTGAACGACCCTTTCCCGATGACCGACGTGCAGGTGGCTTACTACCTCGGCCGACAGGCCGACGGGATGTTCGGGGGTGTGTCATGCTTTGGATTCGTGGGGTTATCGTTCCCGAATCTAGAAGTGGCGCGCTTGGAGGCGGCTCTGGATCAACTGGTGGCGGCCCACCCGATGTTGCGGGCAGTTTTTGCGTCCGACCTGAGCCAGCGGGTGCTCGATCAGGTGCCACCCGTAAAGGTGCCGGTCACAGACCTGTCAGCGGAGACGCCGGCCGCGGCCGAATCGATGTGGTCGGCGATGGTGGCGGAGCTGTCGCACCAGGTTTTGCCGGCCGATCGGTGGCCGCTCTTCGATTTGCGGGCCGTCCTGATGCCTGGGGCGGAGTGGCGCTTGGCGTTTGGAATCGACCTTCTGATCGGTGACGCGGTAAGCCTGCAGTTGATTGCACGGCAGCTGTTCGGGCTCTATTTCGGCACCCTATCGACGGTCAAATCGCCGACATTGACTTTTCGCGATGTGGTTCTCCACCGGGAGGCACAGCGAGCCAGCCGACGTTACCGGCGCGCCGAGTCGTATTGGCGGGCAAGGCTTACGGCGTTGCCGGGGCCGCCTGCCTTGCCTTTGGTGGCGGCGTCTTCAATGCCTGAGCGAACGGTGTTCGAGCGGCGCCGATTCACGCTGGGGCCTGAGGCATGGCGGAGGGCCAAAAGGATAGCGGCGGCGTCGGGGCTGACTCCCACAAGCGTGCTTCTGGCGGCATATGGGGCGGTGCTGGCGACTTGGTGCGGCTCAGATGCGTTCGTCATAAATCTGACGGTGATGGACCGCAAGCCGCTTCACCCGGAGATCGGATCGGTTGTCGGCGACTTTACGACGATCAACCTTCTGGAGGTGCGGGCGGCGCGGACAGGCACGTTCCTCGAGCGGGCGCGGCGGCTCCAGGCACAGCTGACGGAGGATCTAGACCATCTCGACTTTACGGGGATCGAGGTGTTGCGTGCGCTTGCCGCAGCCGGATGGACGCCGGGTACGGCACAGGTGGTGTTCACCGGTACGCTTGAGGCCGGCGGTGTGGACGAGGCCCTGGCTCCGGCCACGGCGAACGGGGTGGCGGTGATTGAGGCGATTTCACAAACGCCACAGGTGCTGCTGGATTGCCAGGTGTCCGAAGGACCCGGCGGTCTGACGGTCACATGGGACGCGCCCGAGGCGATTTACCCGAGCGGCCTGCTGGATGACCTTTTTGGAGCCTATCGAGCCCTGGTGGAGGGTCTTTCCGAGTCGGACTCACTATGGAGCGCCAATGATCCGGTCGCGTTGCCGGATTGGCAGCAAACCGTGATCGCGACCGCCAATGCGACGGAGGGGACGCTGCCGACAGGGCGGCTGCAGGACAAGTTCTTCGCAGTAGCGACCACCGACCCAAACCGGCCGGCGTTACTGGGCCTCGAGTCAGCGGCAGAGACGACACTTTCGTTCGGCGCTCTCGCCGCTCGGATCCTGGTGATCGCCGATCAGCTGCGGGCAAGCCTTGGTCGGGATGATCCCCTGGTGGCGATCGTTATGGACAAGGGCTGGGAGCAGTTGGCAGCGGCGATGGCGGTGCTGGAGGCCGGGGCCGCATTCCTGCCGGTGAGCATAGAACAGCCAGATGGGCGGATCGAGACGATCCTCAACGACTCCCATGCCGGGATCGTATTGACGACACCCGAACTCGCGGAACGTGTACGGGCGTTTGAGGCGGCAACCGACGGCCGATTGACCCTGATCGAAGTGAGCGAGACGACGGCAACGAACGGCTCGGTCCCGCCGCGTGCACCGGCATCGCAATCCGCTGCACCGAGTGATCTTGCCTATGTCATCTATACCTCCGGCTCCACCGGGCAACCGAAAGGAGTGATGATCTCCCATCGCGCGGCGCTGAATACGTTGCTCGATCTGGAGGAGCGGTTCGCGCTCGGTCCGTCGGATCGCGTGCTCTGGGTATCGGAGCTGTCGTTCGACCTGTCGATCTTCGACTTGTTCGGCATATTGGGAGCGGGCGGTGCGGTGGTGTTCCCGTCTCCGGGCAGTCGACAGGAGCCGGCGTTATGGGCCGAAATGGTGGCCCGGCACAAGGTGACGGTGTGGAACTCCGTGCCGCAGCTGGCAGAAATGATGGTGACTGCGGCGGAGCGGCAGGGCGCAATCGGGTCGGAAGGCCTGCAAAGCTTGCGGCTGATGATGCTGAGTGGCGACTGGCTACCGGTGTCGTTGCCGGATCGGGCAAGGATACTGGTCCCCGGTTGTCATGTGGCCAGCCTCGGCGGTGCGACGGAGGCGGCGATTTGGTCGATCATCTATCCGATTGCGGAAGTGGATGCGTCTTGGACAAGTATTCCCTACGGCAAGCCGCTAAGGAACCAGACGTTCCATGTGTTGATGGACGACCTCACACCCTGTCCGATGCACGTTGTTGGCAAGCTCTACATCGGCGGAATTGGCCTCGCGGATGGCTACCTGGGTGATCGTGAGAGGACGCGAGAAAAGTTCGTTTCCCACCCTCGAACCGGTTGCCGGTTGTACGACACCGGTGACCTTGGGCGGTACCTGCCATCCGGAGACATCGAGTTTATCGGTCGCGCGGATTTCCAGGTGAAGATTCGTGGTAACCGGGTGGAACTTGGTGAAGTTGAAGCGAAGCTGCTAGCCCATCCCGGTGTGGGTGCCGCTGTTGTCGTTGCCGTGGGCGAGCGGAGCGACCGTCAGCTGGTTGCCTATCTGGCCCCGTCTAATGCGCCGGATGAAGCGTCGGAGCTCAGCATCGCACCCGAGGAGTTGACGGCTGAGCACCGGGACGAGGTGCATGTGCTGCCGCTCGCGGGGGCTCTCGATCCTGGAGCGTTGCGGTATGCGCTGTCGCAGTCACTGCCAGACTATATGGTTCCGTCGGCTTTCGTTGTGCTTAATGAGCTGCCGCTGACGGCGTCTGGCAAGGTCGACCGTAAGGCGCTTCCGGATGCGGGTGTGACGCTGGCGAAGGCGGCTTATGTTGCGCCACGCAGCGATGCCGAGCGGGCTGTCGCGTTGGCAGTGAGCGACCTGCTCGGCGTTGAGCGGGTTGGGATTGACGACAACTTCTTCGAACTGGGCGGCCATTCGCTGTTGGCGGTTCATCTAGCGGCTCATTTGGAGGCCGCGACGGGCAAGACCTTACCGGTCCGGACGATCTTCGAGGCGCCGACGGTGGCGGCCCTGGCGGCGGCCCTTGAAGGTGTCGAAGCCGATTGGACCGCGGTGCGACCGATTACGGTGGCCGCCCGAGATCAGCCTCTGCCGTTGTCGTTCCAGCAGGAGCGATTGTGGTTTCTCGATCGTCTGGAGGCTGCTGCGGGGGCGGCCTATCACATCGAAGGGGCGGTGCGTTTGAGCGGTCGGCTGGACGTGGAGGCGCTGGCGGCGGCGTTCGATGCCATTGTGGCCCGCCATGAGGTTCTGCGGACGAGCTTGGCCGATGTCGGCGGATGGCCGGTTCAGGTCATCGCTCCGGCCGAGGCGGTCGGGGGTGTTTTGGCCATCGAGGATGCAGGTTCGGATGCAGCGGCACTTGATCAGCGGGTGGCAACTCTCTTGCGCACGCCGTTTGATCTGGCGCGGGGTCCGCTGTTCCGGGCGACGCTTTTGCGGGTTTGTGAGACGGATCACGTGCTGGTGCTGGGAGGGCATCACGCGGTGCTTGACGGCTGGTCGGTGGGTCTTCTGTTGAAGGAGTTGTCGGCGCTCTACGGCGAGCAGGTGGCGGGGCAGCCGGCTGTTCTGCCGGAGCTGCCCGTGCAGTACGCCGACTATGCGGCGTGGCAGCGGCAGGTTCTGTCGGGCGAGCGGCTTGAAGTGGAGACAGCGTGGTGGCGGGATACGCTTGCCGGGATCCCGGCGGCCATCAGCCTGCCGTTTGATCGTGCGCGGCCGCAGGTGATGGACTACCGGGGCGGGTCGGTCCCGGTTTCGGTTTCGGCTGCGGTGACATCTGGTCTGAAGCGTTTGGGCGAGGCGGAAGGGGCGACGCTGTTCATGGTTCTCGACGCGGCGTTTTCGGCGCTGCTGTCGCGGGTTGGCGGCGACGAGGATCTTGTGATCGGGACGGCGGTTGCGGGTCGTCCGCGGCTTGAGCTGGAGGCCCTGGCGGGTTTCTTCGTCAACACGGTGGCGCTGCGCCATCGTGTCGATGGTCTGGTTGCGTTTGTTGAGCATCTGCGGCGGACGAAGGCCGTGATCCTGTCGGCCTTCGAGCACCAGGCGGTTCCGTTCGAGGCCCTTGTCGAGGCCGTCCAGCCGGAGCGCAGTCTAAGCCACGCGCCGTTGTGTCAGGTTATGCTGGTTCTGCAGAACACACCCGACGCGATTGCTGTCGATCTCGCTGGGGTTGCGAGCCGTCCGTTCGGCGATGAAGCGGCGACGGCACAGTTCGAGCTGAGCCTCAGCCTGGCGGAGACGGCGGAAGGACTGGAAGGGCAGCTAAGCTACGCCTCACAGGTGTTCGATCAGGAGACGGCGGCACGACTGGCTCGGATGCTCGAACGGGTGCTTTCGGCGGTCGCCGCGTCGCCGATGACGGCGGTTGCGGATCTGCCTGTCATGGATGCGGCGGAGCGGCGTCTGGTGTTGGAGACCTTCAACGCGACGGCGGCGGACTATGCTTGGGACAAGACGGTTGTCGATCTGTTTGGTGCGCAGGCTGGCGCGCGGCCGGAGGCGGTTGCGGTTGTTGATGGCGAGCGCACGCTCAGCTACGGCGGCCTCGACGCAGCATCGAACCGTCTGGCACGCTATCTAATCGGTCTCGGGATCGGTCCTGAGACGGTGGTCGGCGTTTGCCTGGACCGATCGGCTGAACTGATCGTCGCGTTGCTGGCGATCTGGAAGGCAGGCGGGGCCTACCTTCCGCTCGATCCGGACTACCCGCAAGAGCGTCTCGGCTTCATGCTCGAGGATGCCGGTGCTGCCGCTGTTTTGACGACGGCGGCGATCATGGCGGAGATGTCGGTTGCGGCTGAGCGACCCATAATGATGCTCGACGAACCGGAAACACGCGCCGCGATCGCCGCGAAGTCCGAGGCTGCCATAGCCGAAGCCGAGCGCCTTGCACCGCTTATCCCCGACAGTCTCGCCTATGTCCTCTACACCTCCGGTTCAACCGGCAAGCCGAAAGGTGTCGCAGTACGGCATGGCAACGCCGTTCGTCTGTCGCTCTTCCAGAAAGGGAGACTTTTGGCGGCCGACTGCGAAGCCTTCGGTCTTTTCGCTTCGGTATCGTTCGATGCGTCAGTGTGGGAGATGTTGATGTCATTCGGCGTCGGCGGGCGCCTGGTCGTCATCCCTTCGGACAGTCGCCAAGGTATCGACGACCTGGTTCAAGTGATCGACAGGCACGGAATCGAAGGGATCACGCTACCGCCCCGACTTGTGGCAGGCCTTTGCGACCAGGCAGTCCCGAGCCTGAAGGTGATTGTAAGCGCAGGGGAAGCGGCTTCAGCAGAAGCGGCAGGGTCGCTCGCCAAACGACTTCGCCATATAAACGGGTATGGCCCGACGGAAGCAACGGTGTGTGCCACCGCGTTTGTGGTGCCCAAGGATTTCCGTGAAGCCTTTGTTCCGATTGGCTCGCCGGTTTGGAACACGCAAGCTTACGTCGTTGACGGCCACCTCGACCCTCTGCCGGTCGGGGTTTCCGGTGAACTGCTGATAGGCGGTGTTCAGGTTGCGCGTGGGTATCTGGGGCGTCCTGGTCTGACGGCGGAGAAGTTCGTGGCCGACCCGTTTTCGCCTGAACCTGGATCGCGTCTCTATCGGACAGGGGACCTTGCCCGGTGGCGTTCGGACGGGACCTTGGAGTTCCTTGGCCGGATCGACCATCAGGTCAAGATCCGCGGGATGCGGGTCGAACTCGGTGAGATCGAGGCGGCGCTGTCGGGGTGTGACGGGATTGCCCAGGCAGCGGTGGTGGCGCGAACGAATGGCGAGGGAGACACGCGGCTGGCTGCCTATGTGGTGCCAGATGGGGTGCTCTCTGAAAGCCTCGGGGTCGCGGAACACGAACTGACCGACGACCACCGGTCCGATGTTCATGTGGTTGCGCTCGAGGGTGTCGTCGATCTTGAAGCGGTGCGGACTGAGCTCTCGCGGACGTTGCCGACACATATGGTTCCAGCCGGCTTTGTCGGCGTGACGCGTTTGCCGTTGACGGCGTCCGGAAAAGTCGACAACAAGGCGCTCCCCGATGTGAGTGTGTCGGTTGCACGTACGGCTTACGTTGCGCCGCGGACCGAGATCGAAGCGCTGATGTGCACACTGATGCGCGAGGTGATCAGCCATGATCGACTCGAGCTCGGCGCGGTCGGGATCGACGACCATTTCTTCGACATCGGCGGACATTCGATTTTCGCCGCACAGTTTGCTGCGCGATTGGAGAAGGCCCTGGGGCGGTCAGTACCGGTACGGCTGGTGTTCGAGGCACCGACGGTGCGGGCGATGGCAGCCCAGTTGGCTGTCATGGAGAGCGCAGCAACAGTGACCCTGCCGGCAGTAGTGCCGGTCGACCGATCGGGGCCGATCCCGGCGTCCCTCGAGCAGGAACGGATGTGGCTTCTCAACGAAATGCATGAGAGTCGGCCGGTCTACAATGAAGGATTGCCGTTGGTGTTGCGCGGGCGGATGAACACTGAGGCGCTGTTGGCATCGGTTCAAGGTATCCTCGATCGATATGAGATTTTAAGAACCCGGCTCGTTTGGACCGATGGTGAGTTGTTTCAGGTGATAGATCCACCAGGATCGCAAAAGGTTGCATTCGAGGATTGGTCGACACGAGCGGGCGAGGGTTCCGACCTGGAGGCAGAAGCAGCGGCACGAGCGAGTGCGTTGATCGCCGCGCCATATGACCTTTCCGCCGAGTATCCGTGCAGAGTACTGGTGATCAAACTGTCAGAGGAGGCACACGCCTGGTGTTTTGCCACCCACCATATCGCTGGGGACAATTGGTCGGCGAGCCACGTGATGCCAGCGGACTTTCTCGCCCTGTATGAAGCGCATCTTCATGGTCGGAACGCGGATCTTCCTCAAATAACCCTTCGTTATGCGGACTATGCCGCCTGGCAGCGTTCCGCCGCGATGATGACCATTCGAGCGGCCGAGCTTGAGTATTGGCAGTCCCAACTCGCCGGAATTCCAGCGTCGCTCGATCTTCCCTCGGACCGTCCGCGCCCACCATCGCGCGACCATGCTGGTGCCCGGTTGGAGGGCGCCCGGTTGCCGGCCAACGATTGGCGTGCATTGGAGAGATTTGCCGTTGCCCGCGGTGCGACGCCATTCATGGTGTTCGTAGCCGCTCTGGCTGCGCTTCTATACCGGACTACCGGATCGGAGGACATTCTCATTGGGACGCCACATGTGGCTAAACCGGATGCGGATCTATGGCCCGAATTTGGCTACTTCGGCAACACACTCGCGCTCCGCATATCGGTCGATGGGCTTGAGAGTTTCGATGATCTGTTCGCTCGGGTCCGTCGGACGGTGTTCGAGGCGTACCAACACCAGAATGTCTCGTTTGAGGAGGTAGTCGAGGCTCTGGGCACAAAGCCCAGCAACGCCATGCCGGTGTTTCAGGTGATGCTGGTTATGCACGCATACCTGGACGAAAGGGCGCTCGAACGCGAGGGTTTGCGGTTCGAGTCCCTCGGTCAACAGCCGCCAATCGCCAAGTACGATTTAGCCTTTGACGTCAATCCCGGTTGGGACGGCGTGCGCGTTTGGATTGAGTACGCGACCGACATTTTCGACGCCACAACCGCCGGACGGTTCGGTTCAATGTTCGGCCAGGTCCTCGACACCATCTTGTCGTCATCTTCAACATTGATTGCCGATCTTCCGCTGCTTCGGGCCCCTGACCATGCGCTTGTCGTATCCGGGTTCAACGAAAGTGCAGTGGACTATCCCCGGGGCCAGACGGTTGTCGATCTGTTTGGTGAGCAGGCTGGCGCGCGGCCGGAGTCGGTGGCTGTGGTCGATGGCGACCACGAGCTGACCTACGGTGCCCTTGCTCGGGCATCGAACCGTCTGGCACGCTATCTGATCGGTCTCGGGATCGGTCCTGAGACGGTGGTCGGGGTGTGCCTGGATCGGTCGGCCGAACTGATCGTCACGTTACTGGCGATCTGGAAGGCCGGCGGGACGTATCTCCCACTTGATCCGAAGTACCCCGCCGAACGTCTCCGCCTGATGCTAGGGGACGCCGGAGCAGCTGCTGTGTTGGGCAAGGCGCGGGGCCAGGCGGAATTGTTGCCGATGCCTGACTCGGTCGATGGTCTACCCGGTGGGCCAGTTTCGTGCGCTGCGATCGTGCTTGGCGATTTGGCGACGGACACAGCAATGGCTGCTCTTTCCGATGCCCCCATTTCAGATGCTGAACGCTCTGCTCCGCTCTCGCCCGACAACCACGCCTATGCGATTTACACGTCCGGTTCGACCGGGCGCCCGAAGGGCGTGTTGGTCCGCCATGACGGCCTGTGCAACTGCACGCTGGCGACGATCAGCGACCGCCGGTTCACCGCGGACCAGACGGCACTCATGACCGCCTCGATCGGATTTGATGCCTCCTTGTTCGAGTGCTTGCCGGCGCTTTGCGTCGGTGCCCGCCTGGTGGTCTATGGTGAGGATCAGTTCGACGTTGCGCACCTGCAGCAGGCGATTGCTCGTGAAGCGATCAACAATCTTTTTCTTACGCCCGGCATCCTTCGCCAGCTCGACGAAGTCGCCATCGCACCAGAGGTGATTGGTGTCGGAGGCGACCATTGCGACAACGAGCTTGTAGCCCGGTTTGGCGCCTCGGCGTGCCTGGTCAACTGCTACGGGCCCACCGAGGCGTCGATCTGCGTGACGGCCGGGCGGTTGACGCCGGGCGACGATCTCGGCATTGGCCGTCCTGTGGCCAACACCCGGCTCTATGTGGTCGACCAGCGTCTCGTGCCACAGCCTGTCGGGGTTGCGGGCGAGCTTCTCGTCGGCGGGGCTCAAGTGGCAAGCGGCTATCTTGGTCGAGCCGGTCTGACGGCTGAGGCCTTCATCGCGGATCCGTTTTCCGATGAACCGGGACAACGACTATACCGCACGGGCGATCTTGCCCGGTGGCGTTCGGACGGTACCCTCGAGTTCCTCGGGCGCATCGATAACCAGGTGAAGATCCGTGGCATGCGGGTCGAACTCGGCGAGATCGAGGCGGCGCTTACTCGTTCGCCTGAGGTCGCGCAAGCTGCCGTGGTCGTTCGACCGGACGAAGACGGGGGTCGCCTAATCGGTCATATCGTTCCGGCTCAGGACCGTGAGCCACAGGCACACGCCGCGGATCAGATCCGCGCCTGGGAGGGTATGTTCGAAAGCGTCTATGGAGACGAACACGCGACGACCGATGGGATCTTGGATTTTTCCGGCTGGAATAGCAGCGTCACGGGTGAACCATATCCTATTGAAGCAATGAAGGATTGGCGGGCCAACACGCTGCGGCGTCTAGAGTCTTTGCCCCATACACGGGTGCTGGAAGTGGGCTGTGGCACAGGCCTGATCATGACCGGGCTGGCGCCCAGGGCGCAACGGTATGTTGCTGTCGACTTCAGCGCGGCGGCTGTGGCGGCCTGTCGCCGGTTGATCATCAGTATGCCTGAGCTGTCGCACGTCAGTGTGTTGCAAGCGGCGGCTGACGACCGCGACCGTTTGCCGGAGGGGCCCTTTGACCTTATCGTTTTAAACTCGATCGTTCAGTATTTCCCGAATGCCGACTACCTCCATACCGTGCTGTCTTCGTTGACGTCGCGCCTGTCATCGGACGGCTGCTTGTTTGTTGGCGACGTGCGCGATTTGCGCCTTCTGGAGTGCTTCCGCACCGAAGTAGCGACCCATCGCTTCGGTGACCGGTTGTCGTTTGACGAGATGGCTCGCTACGTCGAGCACGGCATTGACGAAGAGGAAGAACTGCTGATCGATCCCGCCTGGTTCAGCCTCTATGGAGAGATGGATTCGCACATCGGTGGGGTAGGAGCGGCACCGCGGCTGGATCGGTACCCGACCGAGATGGCGCTTTATCGGTACGACGTGGCTTTGTTCCGACGGTCGGTGCCGACCGTGGCCGAAGAGACGGTCTGGTGGAACCAGGACGGTGGTGAACAGGCGGAGAACTGGCTGACGGCACAGTTGGTGGCCCATCCCGAGCGGCCTTTTGGCATCACCGCAGTCGATCGGCGCCTCTGGGCGTCTTTCCAGCGGTGGTCCAGCACGCGGCGACAGGATGACGGACAGATGGCTTCGGCCGTCGATTTATCGGAGCTGACCGCAGTCGCCCGGGACTGTGGTCGACAGGTGGCGATCGGCTTGTCGGCACGACCAGGTGTTATTCGTCTCACTTTTCCTCCCGTCGACAATTCGAATGACCTATGGATTTCGCCACCTGCCCGGAATGGGGCCATGGCCTTGAGCAACCAGCCGGGCGATGTGAGGCTAACCTCAGAGAATATCAAAGCACTACGAGGGGAATTGGCACGTCAGTTGCCGGATCACATGGTTCCGTCGGCTTTTGTTGCGCTTAAACGGCTGCCGCTGACGGCGGCTGGCAAGGTCGACCGTAGGGCGCTTCTGGATTCGGGCGTGACGCTGGCGAAGGCGGCTTATGTTGCGCCGCGCAGTGATGCCGAGCGGGCTGTCGCGCTGGCAGTGAGCAACCTGCTCGGCGTTGAGCGGGTCGGAATTGACGACAACTTCTTCGATCTTGGCGGCCACTCGCTGTTGGCGGTTCGTCTGGCGGCTCGGTTGGAGGCCGCGACGGGCAAGACCTTACCGGTCCGAACGATCTTCGAGGCGCCGACGGTGGCGGCCCTGGCAGCGGCCCTTGAAGGTGTCGAAGCCGATTGGACCGCGGCGCGACCGATTACGGTGGCTGACCGAGATCAGCCTCTGCCGTTGTCGTTCCAGCAGGAGCGGTTGTGGTTTCTGGATCGTCTGGAGGCTGCTGCGGGGGCGGCCTACCACATCGAAGGGGCGGTGCGTTTGAGCGGTCGGCTGGACGTGGAGGCGCTGGCGGCGGCGTTCGATGCCATAGTGGTCCACCATGAGGTTCTGCGGACGAGCTTGGCCGATGTCGGCGGATGGCCGGTTCAGGTCATCGCTCCGGCCGAGGCGGTCGGTGGTGTTTTGGCCGTCGAGGATGCAGGTTCGGATGCAGCGGCACTCGATCAGCGGGTGGCAACTCTCTCGCGCACGCCGTTTGATCTGGCGCGGGGTCCGCTGTTCCGGGCGACGCTTTTGCGGGTTTGTGAGACGGATCACGTGCTGGTGCTGGGAGGGCATCACACGGTGCTTGACGGCTGGTCGGTGGGGCTTCTGTTGAAGGAGTTGTCGGCGCTCTACGGCGAGCAGGTGACGGGGCAGCCGGCTGTTCTGCCGGAGCTGCCCGTGCAGTACGCCGACTATGCGGCGTGGCAGCGGCAGGTTCTGTCGGGCGAGCGGCTTGAAGTGGAGACAGCGTGGTGGCGGGACGCACTTGCCGGGATCCCGGCGGCCATCAGCCTGCCGTTTGATCGTGCGCGGCCGCAGGTGATGGACTACCGGGGCGGTTCGGTCCCGGTTTCGGTTTCGGCTGCGGTGACGTCCGGTCTGAAGCGTTTGGGCGAGGCGGAAGGGGCGACGCTGTTCATGGTTCTCGACGCGGCGTTTTCGGCACTGCTGTCGCGGGTTGGCGGCGACGAGGATCTTGTGATCGGGACGGCGGTTGCGGGTCGTCCGCGGCTTGAGCTGGAGGCCCTGGCGGGTTTCTTCGTCAACACGGTGGCGCTGCGCCATCGTGTCGATGGTCTGGTTCCGTTTGTTGAGCATCTGCGGCGGACGAAGGCCGTGATCCTGTCGGCCTTCGAGCACCAGTCGGTTCCGTTCGAGGCTCTTGTCGAGGCCGTCCAGCCGGAGCGCAGTCTGAGCCACGCGCCGTTGTGTCAGGTTATGCTGGTTCTGCAGAACACACCCGACGCGATTGCTGTCGATCTCGCCGGCGTTGCGAGCCGTCCGTTCGGCGATGAAGCGGCGACGGCTCAGTTCGAGCTGAGCCTCAGCCTGGCGGAGACGGCGGAAGGACTGGAAGGGCAGCTGAGCTACGCCTCACAGGTGTTCGATCGGGAGACGGCGGTGCGACTGGTCCGGATGCTCGAACGGGTGCTTTCGGCGGTCGCCGCGTCGCCGATGACGGCGGTTGCGGATCTGCCTGTCATGGATGCGGCGGAGCGGCGTCTGGTGTTGGAGACCTTCAACGCGACGGCGGCGGACTATGCTTGGGACAAGACGGTTGTCGATCTGTTTGGTGAGCAGGCTGGCGCGCGGCCGGAGTCAGTGGCTGTGGTTGATGGCGCTCACGAGCTGACCTACGGTGCCCTTGATCGGGCATCGAACCGTCTGGCACGCCATCTAATCGGTCTCGGGATCGGTCCTGAGACGGTGGTCGGGGTGTGCCTGGATCGGTCGGCCGAACTGATCGTCACGTTGCTGGCGATCTGGAAGGCGGGTGGGGCCTACCTGCCGCTCGATCCAGACTACCCGCAAGAGCGTCTTGGCTTCATGCTCGAGGATGCTGGTGCTGCCGGCGTCTTGACGACGGCGGCGATAATGACCGAGATGTCGGTTCCGACCGAGCGACCCATAATGGTGCTCGACGAACCGGAAACACGCGCCGCGATCGCCGCGAAGTCCGAGGCTGCGATAGCCGAAGCCGAGCGCCTTGCACCGCTTATCCCCGACAGTCTCGCCTATGTCCTCTACACCTCCGGTTCGACCGGAAAGCCGAAAGGTGTCGCAGTCCGGCATAGTGGCCTGGTGAACCATCTACAGTGGACGGATATGCTCTATGACTTAGGGCCGTCCGATGTTCTGTTGCTGAAGACCCGCTACAGCTTTGACGTTTCTCTTTGGGAGCTGTTTGGCTGGTGCCTCTCGGGCGCATCTGTCGTGTGTCTTCCAGTCTCGATAGAGCGGGACGTAGGAAGACTGTGGCAGACACTAGAAGAGCGAGGGGTGGCCTACTGTCACTTCGTGGCGAGTTCGTTGGATGCGTTCTTGGACCGGGTGACCCTTGACGGCATACCTCGGGGATTGCGCTTCCTTGCGTCGAGCGGCGAAGCGGTGGGATCGGCAACGGTCCGGAAGTTTGGGGAGGTTTTTGGGGGATCAGAGGTCGAGCTTGATGACCTCTATGGTCCGACTGAGGGAACGGTGCACGTCAGCCGACAGCGTTTGCGGGGCGACGAATCGATTGTTCCGATCGGCTCGCCGGTTTGGAACACGCAAGTTTACGTCGTTGACGATCATCTCGACCCTCAACCGGTTGGGATTGCCGGTGAACTGCTGATAGGCGGTGTTCAGGTTGCGCGTGGGTATCTTGGGCGTCCTGGTCTGACGGCGGAGAAGTTCCTGGCCGATCCGTTTGCACCTGAACCTGGATCGCGCCTCTATCGGACGGGGGACCTTGCCCGATGGCGTTCGGACGGGACCTTGGAGTTCCTTGGCCGGATCGACCATCAGGTCAAGATCCGCGGGATGCGGGTCGAACTCGGTGAGATCGAGGCGGCGCTGTCGGGGTGTGACGGGATTGCCCAGGCAGCGGTGGTGGCGCGAACGAATGGTGAGGGAGACACGCGGCTGGCTGCCTATGTGGTGCCAGATGGGGTGCTCTCTGAAAGCCTCGGGGTCGCGGAACACGAACTGACCGACGAGCTGCGGTCTGATGTTCATGTGGTAGCGCTCGTGGGTGTCGTCGATCTTGAAGCGGTGCGGATTGAGCTCTCGCGGACGTTGCCGACACATATGGTTCCAGCCGGCTTTGTCGGCGTGACGCGTTTGCCGTTGACGGCATCCGGCAAGGTCGATCGCAAGGCGCTTCCCGATGTGGGTGTATCGATGGCGCGTGCAGCCTACGTGGCGCCGCAGACCGAGATGGAAGTGCTGGTTGCTGCTGCTTTCGCCGGCCTCCTGCGCGTTGAGCGGGTCGGAATTGACGACAACTTCTTCGATCTTGGCGGCCACTCGCTGTTGGCGGTTCGTCTGGCGGCTCGGTTGGAGGCCGCGACGGGCAAGACCTTACCGGTCCGAACGATCTTCGAGGCGCCGACGGTGGCGGCCCTGGCAGCGGCCCTTGAAGGTGTCGAAGCCGATTGGACCGCGGCGCGACCGATTACGGTGGCTGACCGAGATCAGCCTCTGCCGTTGTCGTTCCAGCAGGAGCGGTTGTGGTTCCTGGATCGTCTGGAGGCTGCTGCGGGGGCGGCCTACCACATCGAAGGGGCGGTGCGTTTGAGCGGTCGGCTGGACGTGGAGGCGCTGGCGGCGGCGTTCGATGCCATAGTGGTCCACCATGAGGTTCTGCGGACGAGCTTGGCCGATGTCGGCGGATGGCCGGTTCAGGTCATCGCTCCGGCCGAGGCGGTTGGTGGTGTTTTGGCCGTCGAGGATGCAGGTTCGGATGCAGCGGTGCTCGATCAGCGGGTGGCAACTCTCTTGCGCACGCCGTTTGATCTGGCACGGGGTCCGCTGTTCCGGGCGACGCTTTTGCGAGTTTGTGAGACGGATCACGTGCTGGTGCTGGGAGGGCATCACACGGTGCTTGACGGCTGGTCGGTGGGGCTTCTGTTGAAGGAGTTATCGGCACTCTACGGCGAGCAGATGGCGGGGCAGCCGGCTGTTCTGCCGGAGCTGCCCGTGCAGTACGCCGACTATGCGGCGTGGCAGCGGCAGGTTCTGTCGGGCGAGCGGCTTGAAGCGGAGACAGCGTGGTGGCGGGACGCGCTTGCCGGGATCCCGGCGGCCATCAGCCTGCCGTTTGATCGTGCGCGGCCGCAGGTGATGGACTACCGGGGCGGTTCGGTCCCGGTTTCGGTTTCGGCTGCGGTGACTTCCGGTCTGAAGCGTTTGGGCGAGGCGGAAGGGGCGACGCTGTTCATGGTTCTCGACGCGGCGTTTTCGGCGCTGCTGTCGCGGGTTGGCGGCGACGAGGATCTTGTGATCGGGACGGCGGTTGCGGGTCGTCCGCGGCTTGAGCTGGAGGCCCTGGCGGGTTTCTTCGTCAACACGGTGGCGCTGCGCCATCGTGTCGATGGTCTGGTTGCGTTCGTTGAGCATCTGCGGCGGACGAAGGCCGTGATCCTGTCGGCCTTCGAGCACCAGGCGGTTCCGTTCGAGGCCCTTGTCGAGGCCGTCCAGCCGGAACGCAGTCTGAGCCACGCGCCGTTGTGTCAGGTCATGCTGGTTCTGCAGAACACACCCGACGCGATTGCTGTCGATCTCGCCGGGGTTGCGAGCCGTCCCTTCGGCGATGAAGCGGCGACGGCACAGTTCGAGCTGAGCCTCAGCCTGGCGGAGACGGCGGAAGGACTGGAAGGGCAGCTAAGCTACGCCTCACAGGTGTTCGATCGGGAGACGGCGGTGCGACTGGCCCGGATGCTCGAACGGGTGCTTTCGGCGGTCGCCGCGTCGCCGATGACGGCGGTTGCGGATCTGCCTGTCATGGATGCGGCGGAGCGGCGTCTGGTTGTGGAGACCTTCAACGCGACGGCGGCGGACTATGCTTGGGACAAGACGGTTGTCGATCTGTTTGGTGCGCAGGCTGGCGCGCGGCCGGAGTCAGTGGCTGTGGTCGATGGTGACCACGAGCTGACCTACAGTGCCCTTGATCGGGCATCGAACCGTCTGGCACGCTATCTGATCGGTCTCGGGATCGGTCCTGAGTCGGTGGTCGGGGTGTGCCTGGATCGGTCGGCTGAACTGATCGTCACGTTGCTGGCGATCTGGAAGGCAGGCGGGACGTATCTCCCTCTTGATCCGAAGTACCCCGCCGAACGTCTCCGCCTGATGCTAGGGGACGCCGGAGCAGCTGCTGTGGTGAGCAAGGCGCGGGGCCAGGCGGAATTGTTGCCGATGCCTGACTCGGTCGATGGTCTACCCGGTGGGCCAGTTCCGTGCGCTGCGATCGTGCTTGGCGATTTGGCGACGGACACAACACTGGCTGCTCTTTCCGATGCCCCCATTTCAGATGCTGAACGCTCTGCTCCGCTCTCGCCCGACAACCACGCCTATGCGATTTACACGTCCGGTTCGACCGGACGCCCGAAGGGCGTGTTGGTCAGCCATGACGGCCTGTGCAACTGCACGCTGGCCACGATCAACGACCGCCGGTTCACCGCGGACCAAACGGCACTCATGACCGCCTCGATCGGCTTCGATGCCTCCTTGTTCGAGTGCTTGCCGGCGCTCTGCGTCGGTGCCCGCCTGGTGGTCTATGGTGAGGATCAGTTCGACGTTGCGCACCTGCAGCAGGCGATTGCTCGTGAAGCGATCAACAATCTTTTTCTCACACCCGGCATCCTTCGCCAGCTTGACGAAGTCGCCATCGCACCAGAGGTGATTGGCGTCGGAGGCGACCACTGCGACAACGAGCTTGTGGCCCGGTTCGGCGTCTCGGCGCGCCTGGTGAACTGCTACGGGCCCACCGAGGCGTCGATCTGCGTGACGGCCGGGCGGCTGACGCCGGGCGATGATCTCGGCATCGGCCGTCCTGTGGCCAACAACCGGCTCTACGTGGTCGACCAGCGTCTCCTGCCGCAGCCTGTCGGGGTTGCGGGCGAGCTTCTCGTCGGCGGGGCTCAGGTGGCAAGCGGCTATCTTGGTCGAGCCGGTCTGACAGCTGAAGCCTTCATCGCGGATCCGTTTTCCGATGAACCGGGACAACGACTGTACCGCACAGGCGATCTTGCCCGGTGGCGGGCGGACGGCACCCTCGAATTCCTCGGGCGCATCGACAACCAGGTGAAGATCCGCGGCATGCGGGTCGAACTCGGCGAAATCGAGGCGGCGCTGTCGGGGTGTGACGGGATCGCCCACGCGGCGGTGGTGGCGCGAGAGGATGGCGAGGGAGACACGCGGCTGGCTGCCTATGTGGTGCCGGATGAGGTGCTCTCTGAAAAGCTCACGGAACACGAACCGACCGACGAGCATCGGTCCGATGTTCATGTGGTTGCGCTCGAGGGTGTCGTCGATCTCGAGGCGGTGCGGACCGAGCTCTCGCGGACGTTGCCAGCACATATGGTTCCTGCCGGCTTTGTCGGCGTGACGCGTTTGCCGTTGACGGCGTCCAGCAAGGTCGACCGCAAGGCGCTTCCCGATGTGGGTGTGTCGGTGGCGCGTGCGGCTTACGTTGCGCCGCGGACCGAGATGGAAGCGCTGGTTGCTGCTGCTTTTACCGGCCTCCTCGGTGTCGATCGGGTTGGCGCCGAGGACAATTTCTTCGATCTTGGCGGTCATTCGCTTCTGGCGGTCCGTCTGGCGGCGCGGCTGGAAGCCGAAACCGGCAAGAGCGTGCAGTTGCGGGCGATGTTCCAAGCGCCAACGGTCGCAGGTGTGGCAGCGGCCCTTGATCGTATCGAAGCCGATTGGACCGCGGCGCGGCCGATTACGGTGGCCGATCGGTCTGGTCCTCTGCCGTTGTCGTTCCAGCAGGAGCGGTTGTGGTTCCTCGATCGTCTGGAGCCGGCGGCGGGATCAGTCTATCACGTCGTTGCCGCGGTACGGCTTTCTGGATGGCTTGATGTGTCCGCCCTGTCTATCGCGCTTTGCGATGTGGTAGGACGTCACGAGAGCCTTAGAACCGTGTTTGTGGAGACGGACGGTCGCCCGCTTCAGGTCATACGACCGGTCAACAACTCGGGCTTCACGCTTGTCGAAGAGGATGTCTCGGGCATCGGCGAGGCTGGGCAGGCGGCGCGGGTCGGCTCTCTTCTGTCGACCCGGTTCGATTTAGCTGAAGGGCC
This sequence comes from Hoeflea sp., assembly GCA_965249925.1. Lineage (GTDB taxonomy): Bacteria > Pseudomonadota > Alphaproteobacteria > Rhizobiales > Rhizobiaceae > Hoeflea_A. The sequence continues at coordinate 6,450,739 of OZ252260.1, read as the reverse complement.
GCTGTTTCGAGCTCATTTGTTGCGTGTCGGCCCGGACGAGCATGTTCTGGTCGTCGGCGGTCACCACACGGTCTTGGATGGCTGGTCCGTCGGTCTTCTGTTGAAGGAAGTCTCAGCGCGCTACCACGCTAAAGTCACAGGAACCAAGGCCAACCTTCCCGAACTTCCCGTCCAGTATGCCGACTATGCGGCGTGGCAGCGCCAGGTGCTGTCGGCTAAGAGGCTGGAAGCGGAAACAGCATGGTGGTGTGACACACTTGCCGGTGTTCCTGAGGCAATCAGTCTTCCGTTCGATCGTCCGCGTTCCGCGGGAGTGGACTACCGTGGCGACGGGGTTCCGATACACGTTTCCAAGGACGTTGTTGACGGGCTAAAGGCCTTGGCGGCGTCTGAAGGAGCGACGCTGTTCATGATTCTTGAGGCCGCGTTTGTTGCGCTATTGCACCGCATGGGCGGCGATGAGGACCTGGTTGTCGGGACGGCGGTTGCGGGTCGTCCTCGGGTCGAGCTCGAGCCGCTAATCGGGTTCTTTGTCAATACGGTTGCCCTGCGTCACCGGGTTCATGGCCTGACGTCGTTCCGCGAGCATCTGCGGGCAACGAGGGATGTGACGCTTTCGGCCTTTGAGCATGGTTCGGTCCCGTTCGAAGCGGTCGTCGAGGCCGTTCGGCCGGTGCGTAGTATGAGGCATACGCCTCTAGTTCAGGTCATGATTGTCCTTCAGAACACGCCGGACGCTTCAGAATCGCTTTCGCTTGACGGGATGACCGCTGCACCCTTCAGAGGAGAGCAAATAGAACTTCCGTTTGAACTCGGGCTCCAGTTTACGGAGACCGAAGACGGCCTGATCGGTGGACTTGGCTACCATCTCTCCCTTTTCGATCGGCAGACGATTGTTGATCTAGCTGAGAGATTTCAGGGTATTCTCGAGGCGGTCATCGGTGATCCCGACCGGCTGATCGAAGATTTCGACCTCCTTGTATCGCGTGAAACGGCGGAATTGGCCCGCCAAGATATGGTGGTCGCTGGAGCGCCATCTGCCGCCCAGCGGCGGCTTTGGCTTGCCCAACTCTTGGATCCCAAAAACCCGGATTATCACCAGGCTGAATATATCTCGCTGCGCGGACGGATCGACGTGCAGCTTTTCGTTGCCGCAATGCGACAGGCGGCCTTGGAATTCGAGTGCGTTCGATCCGGGATCATTGAGACACCGGACGGGCCGCGCCTCATCGTAAGCGATCTGCCGTCCGATTGGACCTGGTTCATCGATTTGAGCAGCGAGGCGTCGCCGCACGAAGCCGCCTTGGACTTTATGAGTCAGGCGCGTGCGAAACCTGCGACACCCACCCTTCAGGTGCACTCGCCGGCAACGCTGCTCAAGCTGGGTGAAGAGACATTCATCTACTTTGTCCGCGCCCATAATGTTCAAAGCGACGGGTATACCGGTCAGCTTGGCGCCGCACGGGTTGCGGAAATCTACAGCGCTCTGGTTAAAGATCATCCGGCGCCGACGTTTTTGCCTCGTCCGGTAAGTGCGCCGCGGCGGCTGGAAGCCAGCTATCGTCGTTCACGGTCCTATAAGACTGATCGCGCATTTTGGCTTGCGCAAGCCGCAGATCGGCAAGAAGCGATTTCGCTCTCAGGGCGCGGTACGCGACAGGTCGCTTCGCCGCGTCGTGCCAGCGTTAGTCTGGGGAGCGGGCTGACCGATCGACTTCGCGCTTATGCCGCCACGGAAGGGGCGACAAGCACGGCATGCCTGCTTGCGCTTGTCGCGGTATATCTGATGCGGCTCCATGATCGTGATGAGATCACCGTCGGCGCGATGTTCCACGGCCGCATTGGTCGGTCGATGCGAGATACCGCCGGGGTTTTGGCCAACGTGCTGCCGCTGCGCATTGCCGGGGGCGACAGCGCCACGTTCGCTGATGTCGTGCGCTCTTCCATGCGGGCGCTCAAGTCAGGTATCCGACATCAGCGATATCGCTATGAGGATCTCAGGCGTGACCTTGGCCTGAACCCCGGTGAGCCAGATGAATTCGGTCCAATCGTCAATCTGGGGACCTTTGATTATACATTTGACTTTGCTGGTGTCAGAGGTGAGGCGTACAACCTCTCCTATGGTGCTCTGGTCGAAGACGCGATGATTGCCTTCTCTGATCGGGGCGATGATCACCCCATAGGTGTCGACCTCGATGGGCATCCAGAACTCTACAGCCAAAGCGAACTCGAAGGACACGCCAAGCGCCTTGCTTTCCTCGCGGGCCAACTCGTCGATGCCGTACCAGGCACTACGATTGGCGATCTTCCATTGCTGGACGGCGCGGAGCGGTCGCTGGTCGTATCGAGCTTCAACGCCAAGGCAGCCGAGTATCCACGGGACAAGACGGCTGTGGATCTGTTCGTGGCGCAGGCGGCCGAGCGGCCCGAGGCGGTTGCGGTGATCGATGACGACCGGGAGCTCTCCTATGCGGAGCTCGATGCGTCGTCGAACCGTCTGGCGCGGTATCTGATTGATCTCGGGGTCGGTCCTGAGGCCGTTGTGGGCGTGTGCCTCGATCGATCGCCAGAGTTGGTGATTGCACTTCTCGGGATCTGGAAGGCGGGTGGGGCATACTTGCCACTCGATCCGAACTACCCCGAAGACCGCCTCGTCTTCATGCTGGCTGACGCTGGTGCAAAGGCGTTGCTGAGTAAGGCGGCCATCTTATCCGAGCTGCCCAAGCTCGGCAGTCATGCGGGATGGGATCCAAAACAGATTTGCAATCCCCTGATTTTGATCGACGCCGATGAAACGCAGACGGCCATCGCTTGTCAGTCTGACGTGGCGTTGGGCGATGCCGAGCGCGTTGCGCCACATACTCCCGACAGCCTCGCTTACGTAATCTATACCTCAGGATCGACCGGAGCCCCCAAGGGGGTGGCGGTGGTCCATCGTAGCCTCGCTCATTTTCTGAGTGCCGTTCGAGACGACGTCGAACTTGACGGCGATGCGGTTGCTCTGTCGTTGACCGCAATCGGGTTCGATGTGTCGATGCAGGACTTGTGCCTGCCTCTGACCGTAGGAGCGCGACTTGTTCTCGGCGACCGAAGCCGCTTAGGCGAACCCGGATACATGGACACATTGGTTGACACCCATGGAATCGACTTCTTCGAGACGACCCCTACGGTTCTCAAACTCTTGTTTAAGGATGGTTGGCGCCCTAAGGCGGGGATGAAGATCATTTGCGGCTCAGAGGTTCTATCTGCAGACCTGCTTTCCGAACTCAATTCTGCCGCTGTGACCTCGTGGAACAGCTATGGACCGACCGAATGCACGGTAACGACGGTGTCGTGGCAAGTCGACGTTGCCAAGGACATCATTCCTATCGGCTCACCGCTCACGAATGTGAAGGCATATGTGGTTAACGCTCGCCTGGAGCCCCAGCCACCAGGCATCCCTGGCGAGCTTCTTCTTGGCGGCATTCAGGTCGCGCGAGGGTATCTGAGCTGGGCGGGTCTAACGGCGGAAACGTTTGTTGCCGACCCGTTCTCGACTGTACCCGGGGCGCGGCTTTACCGTACGGGCGATTTGGCTCGCTGGCTTCCGGACGGGACCTTGGAATTCCTCGAACGGATCGACCATCAGGTCAAGATCCGCGGGATGCGGGTCGAGCTTGGCGAGATCGAGGCGGCATTGTCGGGCTGTAAGGCAATCGCCCAGGCCGGCGTTGTGGCGCGACGTGACGGCGACCGCGGCACTGCGCTTATCGCCTACGTGGTACCAGATGACGTGCCTGACGCAGTCCTGGCTAAAAGCCTCGGGGTTGGCGGATCCGACCTGACCGATCGGCACCGGTCTGACGTCCATGTGATCCCACTTGCAGATGTGGTCGATCTTGAGGCGGTTCGGACCGAACTCTCTCGGACATTACCTCCACATATGGTCCCATCCGGTTTTGTCGGTCTGACGCGGCTGCCCCTGATGGCTTCGGGTAAAGTCGACCGCAGGGGCCTTCCCGATGTCGGGGCTTCGGTGGCGCGGGCTGAGTATGTGGCGCCGCGGACCGAGACAGAAGCGCTGGTCGCCGCCGTCTTTGCCGACCTGCTCGGTGTTGAGCAGGTGAGCGCCGAAGATAACTTCTTCGGCCTCGGCGGTCATTCGCTGCTGGCAGTCCGCCTAGCGGCGCGGCTGGGAGCGGAGGCCGGCAAAACCGTGCCGGTGAGGACGTTCTTCGAGGCACCGACAGTCGCCGGGATCGCTGCCGCGTTGGAAGCGAGCGGCGTGTATGAACCGCTTCTGCGCTTCCCGGCGGTTCAGTCAAACCAGAGTGCGCGCATCTATTGCTTCCACGATGTGACCGGCTATGCCACGCCTTTTGCCAATTTTGTTGGTCCAATGGGCGACGTGGCCGAGGTTGTCGGCGTTCAGGCGCCAGACCTCACTGCCGGGCATCTTCCCTTCGCCTCTTATGCCGATCTGGTCGACACGTATACGGAGGCTCTGCTGGACGAGCCGGCGGATTGCCCGACGATCTTGTTGGGATGGTCGGCCGGCGGCGCGATCTGTCACGACGTCGCCTGCCGTCTGGTTGCCAAGGGGCGGCCGGTCGATGGGATTGTCATCCTCGACCGAATTGATGGAACGGACGAGATCAATGTTGAGGCAGCGTTGGGGGCAATGCAGAGCCTGGAACATCAACCGCTGCTGGACGCCGTTGCCAAGCTCGATCAAAGCGGGCTGCAGGATCCGGATCTCGACGAAGACCAGGCTGGTCAGCTCACAGAAGCGCTTGTTGTCATGGGGCTAGTCGATCGAGACCGGGTTCCGGACGAGCCGGCGGCAATTCTCCACCTCCTTCGCTCAATCGTTCACATCTTCAAACTGATGCAAGATCGACCGCCGAGCGGCTTCTTCCCGGGAAGCGCGCTTGTGGTTCGATCGTCCGGGAGTCGCGAGCGATATGCCGATCCGTCGCTTGGCTGGTCGCCGTCGTGCAGAACGGTTGATACGCTTAACATTCCATTCAAACATGCTGATCTCATGCAGCCGGCCGCCGCCTCCATGATCGGTGACGAGATCAGGCAATGGTTAAACAACGGGTTGCCGGGGAAGTAGGATTGGAGAAGGTTTGATTTCAGACCCGACTTGCCAACTCAGGTACAACGGAGTTCGAAGTCATGGCCTTCCTCGGCCACAGAACACCGGACGAGGCCAGGACTTACGTGAAGCATGCGAGCCGCGCAAAGCTCGGCGACTCCGCCAAGCAAAAGCTGCAAAATGGATCCAAGCCCCGTTCGGAGATTGAACAAATCCGGTCGCAACACATTGAAAGAAATAAACAACAATAGATGGGTTTGGTACGCCCTAGGGGAATCGAACCCCTCTTTCCAGATTGAAAATCTGGCGTCCTAACCGATAGACGAAGGGCGCGCACAGCGTCGGTTATATAGTCAGACCGCAGACATTGAGCAAGCGCCAATATGGGGTTTTTGAAAAAAATGTGACGGCCGATTACGGGCCGGTTGCATTGGCTTTAGCGGCGGCGGCAGCGCCAGTTCCAGTCGCGTTTGCTGCCGGTATCGATGTGCACGGACTGGGTGTGGCAGTAGGTGCCGACCCCGCCGCGACCGCGCACGGTTCTGAGGTATTTTGCCAGATCCCACTTGCTGACGCCGGGCACCTGAATGTCGGCCGCCTCACAGGTGGTGTGTCGCGAACCGCGCGCCCCGCCGGCACTGCGATTGTGCCTGGGCGACCGGTAACCGGAGGTGACGATGATCTCGCGGCCGTAATGCCGACGCACCCGGTCGAGCAAATGCACCAGTTGTGGCTTGAAACAGGCCATTTCGACTTTGTCGTGCTGGGCTCGCAGCCCGTTCGGTGCGAGCCGCGCCAGACCGGCCGCCGAGGCCACGCGCACCGGCTCATCCGCGATGGACTCATCGCCGGTGTTGATGCCGAACAGCGATCCGAGGCGCACGCCCGGCAGTGCATTGTCCGTGGTATCCGACGGAGTAACCCAGCTTGCATTGCGAGATGTCGCGCCGCGGGCAGGGGGGTTATTGTCGCTGCCCGATGCTCGCGCGACCTCCATGCGCGGGCGCGGCTGCCCAAAGGCAAACAGGCGGGCGAGGCGTGGCCGCTTGTCGCTCGTCCGTGATGCACTGGCGGTCGGGCTTACGGTTTCCTCAGCTTCGGATCCGGGTGCGACGGCCTTGACCGCCTCTACCGCAGGCTTGGAAGGCTCGGATGGAACGACGGCGAGTGCCAATTGCGGTCTCGGCTCCGGGCGCGCGGATTCTGCGGCGCCACGGGTGTCACCGTATGGCAGGGTTTGCTCGCCTGCATCCTCGAAGCGCATCTCGACCGCCAAGGGGGCTTGCGTTCCAGACGCGGCAGTGGCCGTTTCCGCGTCAGGCGCCGACATGCCAGTATCGGTGCGGGCTGCCACGCCAACACTGCCTGAACTCATGCATCCCGTGAGAAACGAAACGATCAGCACAGCCCCGGCGATCGATGCACCGCGGCCCGTAAACCTGTCTCGCTCGATTGCCCCCAAAAGCCACACCCCTGCCTGCAGCGACCAGTCTGAAGCTGGTTCTTGCCAGCGAGCGCAAAATCCAGATAGCCGGCAATGCATTCGCTGTCGGTTGGATGCGCCTGAAATGCGGCAGAACCATGATCTGCCGCCTCAGTTGTGTCAAACTTGCCTGAACTGCCGGGTCACCGGCGCAACGATCACCAGCTGCCGGTGTTTTCCATCGACGACCAGGGCTCCTGCGGTGCCAGCGATTCGCCCTTCTGCAGCAATTCGATGGAGATGCCGTCGGGGGAGCGGACAAATGCCATATGGCCGTCTCGCGGTGGACGGTTGATGGTGACGCCTCCGTCCATCAGCTTCCGGCAGGATGCGTAGATGTCGTCGACCTCAAAGGCAAGATGGCCGAAATTGCGGCCGCCCTGGTAGGTCTCAGGATCCCAGTTGTAGGTCAGTTCGAGCAACGGCGCCCGGTTGCTTTCGCCAATGTCACGATCCTTCGGCGCTGCCAGAAAAATCAGCGTAAACCGACCCGCTTCGCTGTCGATGCGGCGGATTTCCACAAGTCCGAGTTTGTTGCAATAAAAGTCCAGCGCCTGATCGACGTCAGACACACGCACCATCGTATGAAGATAACGCATTGATCTTTCCTTGATTTTTGAACACGACCGAAAATAGGCAATCGCCGGGCCAAAACAAGGCGCCGAGGATTTTGATTCTGGGCCAAACTAAGGCTTGCATCACCGGACGCAACCGATGTTATTCTTCCGTTAAAGAATCAGGAATCTCGAATTGGCGTGCGTTGCTGAAAGGCCGGACTGAATGGGGGACAAATCTCCGGACAAGGATGAAGCCGCCCAGGCTGCCGTGTCGGGCGAGGCGGTCGATCTCATTGAGATCTCCGGCGTCATCAAGTGGTTCGATGTCGCCAAGGGATTCGGCTTCATTGTGCCCGACAATGGGCTGCCGGACGTGCTCCTGCACGTGACCTGCCTGCGCCGCGACGGTTACCATACGGCCTTGGAGGGTACACGCGTTGTGTGCGAGATCCAGAAGCGGGAGCGCGGCTACCAAGCCTTCCGCATACTATCGATGGACCAATCGACGGCCGTGCATCCGTCGCAGATGCCGCCGGTTCGCACCCACGTCAAGGTGACGCCGACCAGCGGGCTTGAGCGGGCGCTCGTCAAGTGGTTCAACCGCGCCAAGGGCTTCGGGTTTCTCACCCGCGGCGACGGCACCGAGGATATTTTCATCCACATGGAGACGCTACGGCGTTACGGACTGACCGAATTGCGGCCAGGTCAGGTGGTGCTGGTGCGTTTCGGCAAGGGTGAAAAGGGCCTAATGGCGGCTGAAATCCACCCGGACGTAGATGTGACGTTCCCAAAATCCCACTGATGGTTTCATCCGGCCAACGCTCGGCGTACCACGTGTACGATCGAACGTGTTCAGGGAGTGTGCTGTGGTGCAGGGTCTGATCGATATATCAAGCGCGCGCATTCGGGCCGCGCTGTTTTTGTGGATGATGCTCGGTCTCGCAGTATCCGTCCAGGCCAGTGAAAGCGAACCGCTCGTCGTCATCACCGACTGCTGCACCTACAGCTTCAATGTGGAACTCGCGCTGACCGGGGATCAGCGCGCGATCGGCCTAATGCATCGGCCCCACATGGACGATGATGCCGGTATGCTGTTCCGCTTCGACAGAATACAGCCGGTGATGATGTGGATGAAAAACACACTTATTCCGCTCGACATGATCTTCATCCGAGCCGACGGCACGGTCGCCAAGATCCATCGCGATGCAGTGCCCCTGTCGGAAACGGTGATCACATCCGGCGAACCGGTTCTGTACGTGCTTGAACTCAATGCCGGCACAGCCGAGCGGATCGGCCTGCAGCCGGGCGATCGGATACGCCATCCGGTCATTGGCGGCGATTGAACCAGACGAGGCGCGCGTTGCCTGAGCGTTCGCGATAGATACCGGCCCGTGATCCTCAACCACCACAAGATGCATATTTGACACAACCGCCATAAATATAGCATCCAGAAAGGTCTTTGGCCGCGGTCACGGTATACTAGACTGTTGCAATTGCTTTGGTGCGCTGTAACTATGCCGCCGTAATAGGGGTGTACTATGGCGACGATCGTAAAGCGATTGATGACTGCTGCCGCTGCGGCATGCATGGTGCTGTCGCCCGGAACGGTATTGTCTCAAACCGCGACCATCGGCGAGGCAACGGAAACACGCAACGACGTTACTGGCCAGCTGGGATCGGTTGCGAGACAGATTGCGGTAGGGACAGACGTTTCAGCGGACGAGACGGTACGGACCGGTACCTCCAGCTCCGCGGCATTGCGCTTTCTGGATAACTCCAGCTTGAACATCGGGTCCGTGTCGACCGTGGTGCTCGACCGGTTCGTTTATGATCCCAACCAGGGCACGCAGGACGCTGTCTTCAATCTGACCAAAGGGGCGATGCGTTTCGTTAGCGGCGGCCGGCGTACGCGCAACGCAACCATCGGCACGCCGGTCGGCATTATTGGCATTCGCGGCACCGATGTGGCGATCGTTTGCGACGAGACGCCCGTGTGCGCGGCGCTGATGGAAGACGGCACCGTGCGCATCTGCCCGTTGCCGTTCGGGACGCCGGTGTCGCAGGCGCTCCGCGAGGCCTGCCTGCAAGGCAACAATGCGGTTCTGCCGTGCACGTTCTACGACATAACCGCCCAGGACGAACAGAACAGCGACGATGAGGGCAACTTCATCATCATCGAAAACAACTGTGTCGTGTCCGGTCCGCAGAATCTGGATGCGAACGTGTTCCAATGGCTGACGGAGCAACTGGCGTCCGGCGGACCGCTGCCGGACCCGTTCCAGATCGCTTCGTTCACGCCACTTGGCCCCGGACCGGGACTGAATGGTGGCGCTATCGCAGCGATCCTCGCGACGGTGCCGTTCATCATCATCGCAGTCGAGTCAGACTCGGTCAGTCCGTAGAGGCGCGGCCACGTCCTCATCGTGCGAAAAAACCCCTCACAGCGCCGTCAGCGGCCTACATATCCGCTCTCTGGCATTGCGCGGTGAACACGCGGTGCGCGGTCAACGGACGGTGCTGTCCGTCTGCATGCAGCCCTCGGCTTGGGTTCGTTTGTAAGCCTCCCAGATGACAAAACCGACCTGTCGATCGAGCGCAAAGCACCAAGCAATGAACCACCCCGGAAAGTCGGTAAACCGGCCGACGCCGATCGACCGCAGGAAGCCGTCCACCCCTTCGTTACAGAGCGGGGAGGCATAGGCATCGTCGACATGGATGCGGAACCGTTTGCGGCCCCAGCGCAGGTCGCTGACGATGGCGCGGACGTCGTCGCGATAGCGCCGCATGTCGGAGCGGCGCGTCCAAGCTCGAACCGCGTCCTTTGTGGCGGAGGTCGCATCCGGTTCAGACGAGTGATAGGCCCTCGCGTAATGCACGGACCGGATCAACCAGATCAGCTTGCCCTGCAGCGTGATGGCCCGCGTCGCGGTCACTTTCTGCGTTGGGAAGCGGATGACATTGCGGGTATCGACCAGGGCGCTTACCCAATCGGCCCGGTCAAAGACGATGTCGGCGTCATAGTTGGAACAGAAGCGTTCGATTGCGGATTGCTGGGTGCGCTCGGCGACCAGTTTTTCCATAAGTCCGCGATGTTTCGCCTTGGAATTGAAAAACAAACCATCCTCCTGACTGCGGGATTGCGCCGTGTCCCGCAAATCTTTCAGGGCCGGACCGTGCGGTATAGCCGCTTCTGGTAGGGCTGGACGGTTTCGGCAGGTATGTTTCTTTAGCGGACGGGTCGCAACAACCGCTGGGTGCGTACCCGGGTCTGGGACGGCAATTCCCCGAACGCTCGCCGGTAATGATGCGCGAACCGCCCAAAATTGCTGTAGCCGCAGTCGAGCGCGATGTCGGAGATGCTGACCGGGGCGCCGGCTTCGAGCTGGTCACGTGCCCACTGCAGCCGGACCCGCCTGAGATACGACATAGGGGAATGGCCGGTGAACTGCCGAAAATGTGCATTGAGCGACCGGCCCGGTACCCCGGCGATCTCGACGAGATCGGAGAGGGTCAAGGGCTCGTCGTGATGGGCTGCGATGAAGTCGATGACGCGCTTCACATCTGCGGACGCCGGGCCGGGCGCTGGCCGGTCGAGCGCGGAGCTGTGGGAATGCGGGTGGTGCAGCAGCAGCAGCGATGACACTACATCTTCGAAATGATCCATGTGCCGCGCGTCGACGGGCCGCGTGCCAGCGGCTTCGGCGGCGTCCACAAGGATGTGCGTGTGCGCCAGAAGGGCCGCGCCGACAGGCGATTCCAGATACAGAATGGGATCAAGCCGCAAGCTGCGTTTGGCTGGGTTGCCGCTCAGGAGTTCCAGCTTGGCCGAGAGAAGGGCTTCGGAGAGTGAAAGGGTCAGCCGGCGGGATCGCTCGAGCACCTGGACGGCGGGGTCACTGGGCGAGCTGATGACGGTGCGCCGGGCGTTCGAGGCCACCATGTCATCGCCGACGCGCGAGGCCAGCTGTCCACCAAGCAAGAAGGATATGCCGAAGTCCGGGCGCCCCGCCGGTGTCTCGACGATGACCTCGCCGCTATACTCGATGAGGCCGACGTAGGATGCCTTGCCGTAAACGGCGTTGATCCGTGATCGGAAATCTCGGTCGCCGCCCCGACCGAGAGCCCGAAGCGTCAGGTCTTTCTCGTTGAGAAAGGCTTGGGCCTGCGACAGATGACGGCTGCTGTGGACAGTGAAGCGATCCAACATGTCCAAAACTTAAGTGCTTCACGCGGCGTGCATAAGGCGGAACCGAGGCCGGCGACACTTCCTTGCCAAAATCGTCCATTCCGGGGTGATCGACTGGGCAGCCAAGAATCTGGCGGTCAACTTCGCCTTCTGTTGTGCCTGTGAGGCCGATAGGGGGAGTGCACGACCACGACATTGGTCAGACCGGGAGCCTCTAACGCATTGACCGCGCGATACTTTCTTGATCGGCCCGTAGCCGGGGTTGAGCAGTCTGCTTGAATGCTGCCGCTGCAGCCCGCCAACCGGACATTTCGCCGCGGGCTCAATATTCGGAACACTTCGAACTGACCTATCGCGGACAATGTTGCCTTTGCACCTTTGAAGATGGCAGCGAAGTTGTTGCGATCATCTACAGCGAAGGGCCGAGCGCGCACCACCAAGCCGTCGAACGGTAGCTCGATGATCAAGGCAAATAGAAGGGGTGAGTTGGTGCGAACTATTTTATTGCAAGGATGTCAGCGGGGTGGTAATGCCCGTGGCGATTTCCGTGGGGCTTTTGGTTGTATTCCGTGGCTGTTTGGTTCGTTTGTTCCCCTTTTTGTCCAACCGGGCAGAGGTCAACAACCAAGAGGAACACCAAATCGGCCATAGAATTCAATGCTTTATAAGAGTGCGGAGCGTAGCGCAGTCTGGTAGCGCATCTGGTTTGGGACCAGAGGGTCGCAGGTTCGAATCCTGCCGCTCCGACCAATTAACGCGCTGATTTCATTAATTATTATTCTCGGCTCCGACAATCCGCAATGTGGCTTGCGGGTGCAATCAGGGATTTTGACGTCTTTGGGTCGAGTTGTCGGATGATCTCCTCGGTCACCCGCATCGGGCCTTCGAGGTAGTCCGGATCGACCTGAATCCGCCCGAGCTGAATGACCGTTTTATGCTGTGTAACGAAAGGGACGAACGCGATGCGCGTGAATGTCAGCTTAGGCAAGAATGCCATATTTGAAAACGCTTCGATCGCGTTAGGGTCGTAGGGCGCGACCAGACGGAAGGGCCAGAGCGTTATGAGGAGCACCATCATCTACCTGTTGGGGCAAAGCGGCCTTTCGCTTCAACAAGCCGAACGGCGGCTCCGTCTCGCTGAGCCGGCATTCAAATCAGTCGAACTGAACGACCGCTTAAGCGGTGTAACGAATGGGACATCGTTTTGACAGCGGCCGTTCGTTGAGGTGGCAGCGAATGCCAGGATCGCGTCCTTATTGACTGTTTTCTGCCTAGCAGCGAACGTCATATCTGCATCGCTGCACAGTATCCATGACATCCATCAGGACCGCCGCAGAATACAATAGAAGACATCGACTCTATCCGAAATCGGCACGGATATGATCGGCGACACCTGCCGCCGTTGCCATCTCGTACATCGCCTTGGCGTCTATGATACCCGCGATCGAGCCATCTTCGTTGTATCCCACCAATGGCCCGTGAACGATTGCGAACATCAGGCACCCATCAGGTGATACTGGCTGGTGGATCACAGCTGCCTGCTCACAGATATAGTCACCTTCCGAACCCGCATCGTCTTCGTAGGCAAACCCGCCTTCCAGGATTACACCTTCGACAGCGCCGACATGCCCATGCGGTGGCGCCTCCGCGCCTGGATCAACCTTGAGAAATAGGGTGAAACCGCCTGACCTGATATCAACATCCATAAGGCGGTAGTGTGTGCCAGGCATGACCCATGGAGTCCAAGGGATGGTTTGTGGATTGATGAAGGCCGGGCGCTCATGCTGCGTCAATTGTATAGCAGATGTCACGTCAGGGGTGTTTTGTGTGTTCATGTCGGGTCCTCCCAATTTGTCGACGGAGACAGGATGACCATTTTGATATGCACAACTTGGAAGAAATTGCCTTGCGTGTATCAGATTGCTAGTTTTTGAGGATGTATCCCAACCGAACCCATGCCGCTCCCGTGCCATCGGGCGCAATCGATGCAATGACAACCTCCTGGGATATTCCTACTCGATGGGACATCACCTCCCGAAACGGCATCTCAGCTGTGCTATGGGATCAGAAGGCATCTGATACGGTCAATTTGGGCTGCGGGTTGGGGGATGATCATCTGATCTATTCGCTGCATCTGTCCGGTTTCAACTACGCGAGTGTTGAGCTTGATGGACGTACACGCTGCGCGGATGCCCTGCCGCGTGGCTCTTGGATGTTGGTCGATACCGCCGGGCGACCCCGTGCAGAAGCCAGGGGCAGATTTTCCCTATTGCATGTCTACATCCCCAAATCCCTGGTCGCTGAGACTTGTGAGGCGTATAACCTGCAATTCACACCACCCGACCATGCGGTATACCGGGTTGGCGGATTCATGGAGGGATCCATGTCGAGCGCTGCTGTGGCGCTTGAACATGCGGTTGCTGACAACGGGCCTTTGCGTGAACTGGCGGTGGACCGCGCGACAAACGATCTGCTGATTGATCTCATTTCGGTGCTGCTTGGGCCTTGGCACAATCAGGAGCGACAGCATTTGAGCCCAACGAGCAAAAAACGCGTCGAAAGCTACATCAAGACCCATATTGACGAGCCGATCAGCCTTGACGATCTGGCGCATGCAGCTGGGCTGAGCAAATTTCACTTTCTTCGGGCATTCAAGGCGGACTACGGGCAAACGCCAATGGCTACCGTCCGCGAACGCCGGCTCACCGCCGCGTTGGATTTGCTTGCCGGGAGCAACACGTCGATCATCCAGATCGCACTGCAATGCGGCTTTTCTGATCATAGCCACTTCTCTTCGGCATTCCGGCAACGCTTTGGTCGCAGCCCAACATCTTATCGCCGGATTATAAGAGGCCTGAAGTAACTGCTGTACGAAACGCCGCATGATCGACACTTTAGGCGTATTGCGGCTAGGGGCTTGATGTAGTCATTTGCGCGCTGAATGACCGTTTTAAGCTGCGTAACGAAAGGGACGGCTCGGCGAAATAGCAGCATGTGGACTATACAAATTCGGTGCCGCGCTGGCCTTCTGCATGCTTATTTCGGGTGATGCCGCGGCATCAGACAGCTTGCTTGGCCGATGGTATTGGCGGGTGGCTGTCGATGAAGACCGCACCGCCACAGCCCTGGTCACAATTGTCGATCTAGGGGCGAATCGATACATCATGTGATGGGATGACCAGCACTTCGCCGATCTTCGACCGGTGGACAATTACCGGTTTGATCACATCGACAACGATCTGGATCAGTTTTACTAGATTGCACCAGTGACAGGTGATCTGGAGATGCATGATTATTTGGGTTTGATCGGAATTGCGGATCGGTTACCGGCAACGGGTGAGACGGATTGCAATCGCCCGAGGGGCTGAAGACGAAACGGGCGGAATTCCTTGTTAACGAAGGGGAGGCACGCCCATGACACTGACGATCCGAAAGGCGACGCCGAACGATGCGCCCTTACTTGTGCGCGTCGTCGATATGGCAAGTGACGGAGTGGTGCCTACGCTCTGGGCTGAGATGGCTCCTTCGAACATGGACGGCATCGGCGTCGGGCTCGCGATGGTTGCCGCAAAGGACGGTGAATTCAGCTATCGAAACGGGTTCATCGCCGAATGCGATGGTGCCGAATTGGGAGGACTGATCGGCTACGTCCTTCCGACAACGCCGCATCCAGTAGGGCCCGACGTTCCCGAGGTATTTGTCGGTGTCGAGGAACTCGCGCAGCTCGTACCGGGTCATTGGTACATCAATTTTATGGCCGCTGTGCCTGAAGTGCGAAGGCAAGGTGTGGGCGCTGCCTTGTTGAACAAGGCTGAGGAGCAGGCTCGAGAAGGCTTTTGCCCAGGTCTCGCGCTGATCGTTGCCGCCACAAACGAGAACGCCATAAACGTCTACCGGCGGGCTGGGTACGCCGAGCGCGCACGACGACCCTTCGACCTGTCTCGCTTTGGCGAAGAGCCAACAGAAGCGGTGCTGATGGTGAAGGTACTCGGCGAAGCATCGGGCACTCTTACCAGCCAGTCTAGGAAGATTTAGCGAAACGGGACGCACCAATCTAGATGTCGAAACAGGAGGGACAACGGCCCGATGCGTGTTGAGAAGATCGACCCGGAAGACGCCGAGAATGCTGCGTTCGACCTGAAACGGCAGTCTGTTCGCCTGGCGATATGGGCGTCGGCTGCGATCATGCAACGCATTCAGTCCGCATTCCTTGTACCGGTTGAAAATCTTGTAGCCCGTGACCCGCGAGATGTTGAACTCCCGGCACACCACGGCCATCTTCTTGCCCTCGATAAGGCGGGCTAGCAAACGGAGGCGTTCATCCATTAGCTTACACTCTCTCCATGGCATCTGGGGCCTCCCCAAATGCAAAAAGGTGTAAACCATGTGTCCGGAATAAACTGTCAGCTGTGTCTCAGGAAGCACAAAGGTCCGTTCCGAAGACATAGGTAACAGATTTGAACTGAACCCCTTTTTTGAGCCACGAATTGGTGACAGTTCAGTTGGGTCACAGGATTCAACCTCTCAGTTGTCCCCGTGAACAGGCTTCGAATTCTTCCGGCGACTGATAGGCCAATGCGGCGTGCAATCGCTGACGATTGTACACGGTCTCGATGAATGCGCCGATGGCAGATCGTGCATGCTCCAAGTCGTTGTAACGGGAGGCCTGAACCTCCTCTGCCTTGAGCGTTTTCATGAAGCTTTCGACCATGGCATTGTCGTAAGGGCAGACTGCACGGCTTATGCTCGGCGAACGCCAAGCGTTGTTATCTGTGACCAGCCAGTGCCTCGGCCAGCTTTCACCCGAGCTGCGAAGCTCGCTCCACGGCAATTGCGGTGAGCGGGTGATATTTCAGACCGGTGTCTAGTCTAGTGCCCATCCATAAAGCACTGATTTGATTGTGGCAATCAGGTTGATTTTGCTCTGGTCGTGATGATTTCATGGAAGACCGGAGGCCTTGGAGGGTTCTATTCCCGGTAGCTGCGATTTTGGTGTCAACTGGACGAGAGGGATCGTTGGCGGGGTTGATCGCTTGGATTGTTGTCCCGCTTTATGCGGATTTGAGGCGGGCCATCAGGGCGAGATTGTAAGCCAGCACGGAAGACCAGACGTAAGCCTTGAAGCGGTCAAGCCCTTTCCAGGTACAGCGACCCAGACCATAGGCGCGCTTGAGGCAGGAGATGTCGGCTTCGATGCCGGCGCGGAAATTGCGCAGCTTGCGGTAGACCCAATGGCTTTTGACCATGTCCTTGACGGCGAAGCCGCGTTTCTTGTGGAAGGCGACATCGCGCACCCCCTTGCTTTTGGCCTGCTGCAGGTTGTCGTTGCTGGCATAGGCGCCATCTGCCGCGGCGGCTTTTTGTAGAGCTCGATATGCCGATCGAGGATGGGAATGAAGCGCTCGGCATCAGACGGATTGCCGTCTTCGATGATCAAATCGAGGATCAATCCGCTTCTGCCGGTGGTCAGGGTGAGCTTATGGCCGTAGTAAACATCGCGACCGCTTTTGCGGATGATGTCGGTATGCGGCTCGAACAGGCTGACCAGCTTTTGCGCCGCAGGCACCTGCTGGCCCTCCAGAACCCGGCGTTCGACCTGCTCGATGATGCGGCAAATCAGCGGCATATCGGTGCGGTATTGCGCCAGCCATCTGTCGGCGGCGGGCAGACCGTCCAGCATGGTTTCGGCCGTATGCAGGTCCTGCAGGTTGGCGCGGCATGCGTTGATCAGGACCTTGTAGTGGTGCAGCCGCTGGGTCTGGCCGCGGCTGTATTCGATGGCGCGATTGTGTTTCTTGGCCTGCCGGCTGCGATTGCGCCATTTCAGCTTCGGCACGCCAGGCACGGTTTGCGCACGCCGTAGCAACCGAACCATCAGCCGCATGGCGTCCCACAACAGGCTGTTGTCGGTCGGTTGGTGGATCGGGCTGAGGGTCACCGTGCTGTCGAGCCGTATCACGCGACCGGTTTCAATCCGGTCAGCGGCGGCGGTCTTGAGCAGATGACGGTTGATGGCTTCCCACGTCTGCGGCCGGATGCCACTGATCGTCTTGTTCAGGGCCGACTTCTTGGGGAACTGGTTGACCGGCAGTCGGGCAAAGGCGCGGAAGGACATCGAGTCCGACAGGTAAAAGGCCAATTCCTCGTAGCTGAGTTGCCGGTATTGCTTCAGCACCGCGCACCGCAGAACGCTCTCGGCAGGCAGCCCTCGGCGACCGGTCGGCTTGACCTCGTGACCACTCAGATCGGCTGCGACCAGATCGGTCAAGGCGCCGTCGGCATCCAGCAACTGTGACATCGCCTTGAGTTCACGACCGATCTCGTGCGGCGCGTAAAAATCGAATATACTCATCTGGACGGTGCGTTTCGCTCGCATTCGTCGTCTCCGGTGGTTGTTGTTTCGCAATGGAATCAATGGCTTGCTTCCAAAGCATAGCAAAAACCGCCGGAGAATTCCCCTCTATAGGGCCGATTACACAAATAATTTCAAAGATTTAGACTTTATGGATGGGCACTAGTCTAGACTAAGACGGCGACTATCTGCACCGGACCACTCCGGTGCAGACATACAACAAAGTTCGAGCATCGCCGATAGTTCGTGCTTTGAGATGCCACGCCCGGTTCAGAGCATTTGGCAGGCCGCTGGCCGACATCGGCGACCTGGCTAAGCCACTCTACTTGCGCCGATTGCGCTTTTGGCCAAGGCCCATCTCCTTGGCTAGACGCGAGCGCGCTTCGGCGTAGGCCGGTGCGACCATCGGGTAATCGGCCGGCAGAGACCACTTCTCACGGTATTCCTCCGGCGTCATGCCAAAGGAGGTCATCAAATGACGCTTCAGTGATTTAAACTTCTTGCCGTCCTCAAGACAGATGATGAAGTCCTTATTGACGGATTTGCGGATCGGTACTGCGGATTTCGGTTTTTCAGCCGGTGCAGGTTCCGCCGTCGACGTTGCTCCCAGTGCTGAATGTACGTCTGCGATCAAGTTCGGCAGGTCAGCGGTTTGTACCACGTTGTTGCTTACATACGCGGCCACAACTTCGGCCGTGAGTTCTGCCAATAGGTCTTCTTGTGGCTTTTCAACTGCTTTATCCATTGTCATGGCTCCAAATAGTCAAGGTTCCAAACACCAAAACCCCAAGATTTTTGGCGGATTGGATTCCAAATACACATATATATACAGAATAGCTAAATACCATCTCCCCAGAACTGTTCAAGTAGAGGATTATTAAAATTTGTTAATGTTATAAAAATTCCGAAATGACATCTCCAATTCGCCATCTATTCCTAGCCTATTTGCCAGTTACACGTGCTAAACCATTCAGACTATTGACGCTCTTGTGGCAAAAAAGCAGTGACGAACGAAAGCGCGTGTCAGCAGCACTGTGACTTGCGTGTTATGGCCTCAACAGATGAGGGGACATGTCATGGTTTACGAATTGCTCCGGCGTTCCTGTGCCTGGGAACACGCGACAAGCTCATGGGGCACGGTCCAGCGATCGTCACGCAAGGCTGGTTTCCAACACCATGCCGGGCGAAAGCAAGCATCAAATTGCCGTCACCACCGGGATTGACGTCTGCCCCTTCTGGAGCGGGCGCGATTCGTCGGGCCATATCCAGCAATCACGGTGGGGCGCCGATCAGCGGCGCCCGCCGCTCTCTTGTCGGATCATCGGATGTTCCACTTGCGTTTGGGCCAAAAACCCTCAATAAACGGGCATGTCGGGCAGGTCGACCGGTTTTCGTGAGGCCGCTTCGATTGCTTGTATTCAGCAGTGTTGCCGCGTGGTTACGGCAGAAAAGAGGAACATCGGCATGTCGGCCAGAATCTACCGACCGGCAAAAACAGCCATGCAGTCGGGCAAGGCCAAATCCCATAAATGGGTGCTGGAGTTCGATCAGGAGAGCCCGCGCACGATCGACCCGATCATGGGGTACACCTCCTCGGGCGATATGAAGCAGCAGGTGCGCCTGACGTTCGAGACTCGTGAGGAAGCCATTGGTTACGCCGATCGCAACAAGATCACCTACCGGGTCATCGAGCCGCACGATCCCAAACGCCGCCGCGTCGCCTATGCCGACAATTTTCGCTTTGACAGACGTCAGCCATGGACGCATTAAGCGTGCAAGTGGCCCCTTAGCTCAGCTGGATAGAGCACCGGCCTTCTAAGCCGATGGTCGCAGGTTCGAATCCTGCAGGGGTCGCCAACCGTTTTTGGGACATAGGTAACAGATTTGGACTGAGCCCCATAGATGAGTCAGGGAAACAGGTTACAGTTCTCTGTAAGGAGGATTGATGTTTCCGACCAAGGAGCCCCGCAGTTTAAGCCGGGATTTCAAGCTGAAAGTTGTTGAACGCATGGAGGCCGGCGAGAACGTGGCGGGCCTTGCGCGTGAATTGGGTATTCAGCGTCCGTTGCTGTACCGATGGCGCGACGCGTTTCGGTCCGGCGGGAAACGGGCGTTGCGTAACCGACGCGGCCGTCCTGTCTTGCCTGAGACTGTCGGGAGGGCAACCGCGCACCATCCGTCGCAAGAAGCGCGAGATCTGGTCGAGGCGCGGCGGCGGATCGCCGATCTGGAACGCAAGATCGGCCAGCAACAGTTGGACCTTGATTTTTTTAAAGAAGCCTTGCGGCATTTAGAGGCGTCACGCCGGCACAACAGCGTGCCTGGCGCGACAGCGTCTTCGCGAGTATCCAGGCGATGACGTGCCGGCAAGGCGAAGGATCGAAGGTCGGCGGGTCGCTGGGCAGGTGGATCAGATACGGTTGCTTGACGCCGACTTCGGTGCGCCATTCATGGTAGCCTGTCATTGTTCTTTACAAACACTGCGGTGATATGCAGGGACACTTCATCACCAATATAGGGGACGACCACCGACATACCGTACTGAGATAGAATGACAGTCCCGGTTATGGAATACCAGACAACCGGTACGTCGAAAAAACCACCATTGAAAACAATATCCAAGCTGATTGGCTTAGTGATACCCAGAAGCGTCAAATCGCCCACGACCATGCCGGTGTGGTGACCGGTTTCGTAGATCAATTTGGACTTGAATGTGATCTCAGAGGGATCCTGTTTCGAGTCTTTAAAGTCGAAAGGAAAGGCGGTCTCGATTGACTCGGGATCGATGCTGACAGAGATCAAGCTATTGGCCGGATCAGCAGGGTCGAGGACAAGCGTACCGGCCATGCTGGTGAAACGTGCGCTGTGGGTCGACAGACCGAGGTGACGGAAGCGACAGACAAGGCTTGTACGCGACTGATCCAGGTCATAAACGCCCGCCTGCATCGACCGCAAATCCCTACTCGCCTCTTTTTGAGCAGTCAAGCCACCGCTTGCGTAGACGAAATACGGTGCAATCCTGTTCATTTGGTCGACTTCCTTCCAGTCCCCATGATCTGGGTATATTCACGAGTAAGCACAAGCCGCCGGCTTGCCTACAGATCATTCCATGAGGACGTAACTCTTTCTTGGATGCCGGCTAAGGGCAATCGTCAGCTGTTGAACACCGGTCAGCCGTGACCAAAGCCAAACTTAAACATATCAAGAGCGCGGCGATGCCGGTTGTGATCGGTATTCTTCACCGGACGGAAATAGTACCGATCGAGCGGAGCACAGAGTGGTTCAGGTCTCCATGCGGTCGCCTCATCGTTAGAGATTTCGTCCGGCAGACTCGACAGCACGGTATCTGGATAGGATCGGTTGTCGTGCTTCACTGTGTTGATCCTCCAGCTCCCTATGCTTCCAACATCACTCTAGGTCGGCTGCAAATTCGCGCTTGAAGAAACACTCCATTTTTCGTTCATTTATGCTTCAGCTCCCGAATTGGAGATAGAGCCGTGTATCGCTTCGAGAGCATTGAAATAGATACAGATCGATTGGAGATACGGTCGCAGGGTAAACCGGTTTCAGTTGAGCCGCAGGTATTTAGCTTGCTTCTTTATTTGATCGAGAACCGTGATCGGGTGATCAGCAAAGATGAACTGATCGCGTCGATCTGGAATGGCAGGATTGTGTCCGATGCCACGCTCAACAGCCGTATGAATTCCCTTCGTAGAGTTGTCGGGGACACGGGGAAAGCGCAGCAGGTCATAAGGACCTATCCCAGACGTGGATTCAGATTTGTAGCGGTGCTGGAGCACGAGGAACCAAACGAACCTGTAAGCAGCGAGCCGCAGGCAGTTTGGGAACGCCCTTCTATTGCTGTTCTCCCATTTCGATACCTGGCGGAAGACAGTGACCAAGCTTACTTGGCCACGGGAGTCACTGAAGAAATCATCACTGCATTGTCGCGTTTGCGCTGGCTTTTCGTCATATCGCAGACTTCGTCCTTTTCCTACGGTTCGGACCACCCCGATTGGCGCACTGTTTCTGAGGAGTTGGGTGTCGATTATGTCCTGACAGGCAGCATTCGCAAATCCGGGGGCGACCTTCGCGTGTCGGCTCAGTTAACAAAGACAGATACCGCTCATCAGGTTTGGGCCGAACGTTTCAGCGGCCAACTCGGTGACGTCTTCAAACTTCACGACGAGATTGTATTTGCGATCGTCAGTCACATGGAGCCTGAGATCACAAGGGCAGAGATCGACCAATTGCGCCGCGAGAGAAGACCCGGTGACTTGACCGCCTGGGAACACTATCTTCGGGCGATCCCGCATTCGGGCAAATTGGAACGCGAAGCGAACGAGGCCGCTCGAGCTGAACTTGCTCTGGCTATCCAGATCGATCCTGATTTTGTGCTTCCTCATGTGGCATTGGCTTGGTGCTGGGCATTGGCGGCTTTGCACGGCTGGTATCGAAGTGGTTCGGAAGCCCTTGAGCTGAGTCGCCTACACGCACGAAACGCATTAGAACTTGATCCGGGCGATGCGCGGGCCTACTGCGCGATGGCTTTTGCTGAGTTTTGGGTTGGAAACCAGAAAATGGCGAAAGAATACGCACGACAATCTCTTCAACTTGATCCGAATATGACCGACGCTCATGGTATACTCGGGGCGTCTCAGGCTGTTTCGGGCGACCCTAAGGATGGAACGCACGCTCTTGAACGAGCGCTGCGCGGCAGTCCGCGAGATCCAATTCGCTGGTTCTGGTACCACGGTCTGGCAAATGCATATTTCGCCATGGAAGACTACAACGAGGCAAGCGCCTGGGCCGACAAAGTCGTTCAAACGCGACCTACAATACCGCAAGGTTATCTAATGAAAGCCGCGAGTCTTGTATTCCTGGGAGAAACAGAGGCAGCTGCCTATCAGGTCAATGGTATTCTTGAGCACTCACCGCACTACACAATAAGCCGGGTTCTGCGCAACCCGATGTGGACCGACGAGGGCGCGTTTGAACGACTGCTTTACGCGGCCAAATCGGCCGGACTACCGCCGTAAACCTCTTCGAAACTGAGTGCTCGCGGTCACTGGCGACCCGTAGCCGAGTCGATGTGTTTGTTGATCAGATTGCTAACTTCGTGACCGTGCTTGAGATTAAGGCGACTGACCGGGACAGAATACAGCCGAAGAACCGGCGCAAGCTGATGAGTTCTTGTCGACGCGAGGTGCTGAGGTACGCGGATTAGTTCCGGGAACAAAACGCAACGAATGTCTGCGCAGCAATTGTCTTTCCGAGACCGCCCGCTGGCACGTCGCGACGCCGCGAAGTCGAAACGTACATGAACGAGAGCGGCGTCCAGGTTTTAGTGCTCATAACCAGCTGCCTCGGAAAACCGCGCTTGGGACACAAATCCTGCTCCAGCGGAAAGGCCACTCATCGCCGCTGTTGCAGCAAACCCCAGAGCCGGTAGAAACAGACTCTCCGCCAGTTCTGTTTGGCCCGCTTGGCCCAAGCTTGCGATGAATGCCAAACATACGACCACTGAGCCGCCAGAGATCATCACCGTGGTTCGAAGCGCAAGAGCCGCCATATCCAAGGAGGCCTGGAATAGCCGGAACTGGAACTCACGATCCGTTTCGTGAGATAACCCGGCAGTCTCGATGTCTAGTTGGCTTGTTGTCTGCAGCGAATTTTACGAGAGTTCTACCTTCCCCAGATCGGCGCCCGACATCCCGCATCCAGCGCCTCCCGCTCTGAACGGAACCACCGCTCGCTTTTGTCCGTCGAGATCTTCGTCCGTGAGTACCACGGCGACCACGGCACGTGGCAGATCATCCCTTGCTTTGAGATGTTCCCCTTGATCGGGAACCCTCCGACGCGACCTGAGCTTCCACATGCCATCGCCTGGCCCAGTAGTCCCAAGCTGTCTCGGTCGGCGCCTGCCAGATCCCAATGCCTGCTGCTCGAGCTTCCCTCTCCGCATCAACATAATCGTCTGAGAACTTGACGAATGCCCAGGCGTGACCCTCACGCACCATGGCCTCATTGATAGATACCGTCGGCTGTGCAGACAGCGATCACGCGATCATAATCGTCCTCGTCGCGATGATCACATTGGACGCGACGCGTTTCGATCCGGCGAGGAGTTTCGCTTCTTTGGCCGGAGCGCCGTCGCGCTCTTCGACATGACGCCAATACTCCTCGACATAGGCATCGGTGCCCGGCATTGCTTTGATCCTGGGCCCGCCTCTCCAAGCGTAGTGATATTGCTTGATGCAGCCGTCGGCCATCGACCTACAGACACTGTGGACGCCTTTCAGGTCGCTAACGACGCGCATGCCTGTTGCTTTCTCCGGGCAAGGTATTCGTCCAAGGATTCAAAAACCTCAGGAGCGTTGAGCTGATTTGCTATGTCAAGCGTGATCATTGCGCTGGCCTAACTTAGCAGCCGCGCGGCGCCGAGGTCATTCTGATCAAATAGCTGAGCCGGAAGGCAAAGTGACGGCGGGGTTGAATTGACTGTCATTTTTTCAATTCATACCTGATAATCTTGACAGTATATAATCAATTACTTTTTTACCTATATGCTGAAAATGCTGCTTGGTGAAGCAAAATTGGGTGTAATGCCAAACAGACAACCCAATTTTTTCTCCCTAGAATGCTCGGATCTGCGGAAACAGACTGGATCGATTCGGACAAACATAGCATTTATTTCAAGATTTATCTTAGATAGGGCTTGTAAAAATGGCGGTACCATACAGTTTTTATTACGATGTAGCGGATGATCGCACGCTCGACTTACCGTTCCCAACCTCTGTGGGGTTGGCCGTTGCCGAGATCACGAGCCTGGAGATCGAGGATCAAGATGGTCTGGATCCGGGCGTCGCAACCACGCTGATCATCGACTGGATGTTCGGTTTTCAGAGCGGCACCATCCGACTGCAGGTCGAAATCATCAGTGTGGGCAATGACGGGTCATTGCTTGTCGAGGCCGGCGACATTTCCGGTAGTGTCATCAATTTGATCATCTCGCTTTTTCCAGGTGACGGGGATCTTCTGTTGCTGACAGACACACCCGGTCTGGATGGATCCAATCTCGACGATCTGGGCGTGTTTGATCTGGAAGACCCGTTCATCCCGCCCGGCCAGGAGTTCACTTATTCCGAGGGTCAGGGCGAGGGGTTTTTGGTCGGCACTGTCACGGCCACCGACAATGAGGACGTGACCGGATTTTCGATCCTCGACGGCGATGACGACGGGTTCTTCCAGATCAACGCCGATGGGGAGATATCGCTAACGGCGGCGGGAGTCGCTGCGGCGGCGGCTTCCAACGACTTTGAAACACAACCCAATGTTTTCAGTCTGGAGATTGAGGCAATAGACGCGGCCGGCAACAGATACAGCGAAGTCGTGGCCGTGCTCCTCACCGACATTGACGACGAGGATCCCGTCATATCGCAGGGTCAGAGCTTCAACTATGCGGAGGGCCAATCCGAGGGGTTTGTGGTCGGCAACGTGACGGCCAGCGACAACCAGGAAGTGAGCGGGTTTTCGATCCTCAACGGCAATGACAACGGGTTCTTCCAGATCAACACCGATGGTGTGATCTCGCTGACGGCGGCGGGCGCGGCCGCAGCCGCCGCGTCCAACGATTTCGAAACAGGCCCCAATGATTTCAGCCTGGAGATCGAAGCCTTCGACGCGGCCGGCAACACATCCAGCGAAATCGTAACCGTCCTCGTCTCCGACATCGACGACGAGGATCCCGTCATATCGCAGGGTCAGAGCTTCAGTTATGCGGAAGGTCAATCCGCGGGATTTGTGGTCGGCACCGTGCTGGCTACCGATAATGTGGCGGTGACCGGCTACAGCATCACCGCCGGCGACAGCAGCGGATTTTTTGATATCAGCGCAACCGGCGAGATCTCGCTGACGGCGGCGGGCGCGGCCGCAGCCGCGGCGTCCAACGATTTCGAAACAGGCTCCAATGATTTCAGCCTGACGGTGGAAACAACGGATGCCGCGGGCAATACCGGCTCGGGGATCGTCACCGTTTCCGTGACTGATGTTTTCGAAGCCGGGTCGATTATCGGAACGAATCGTCGTGACATCCTGTACGGAAGCCGCGAGGGTGAAACGATCGAAGGTCTGCGCGGCAATGATCTCATCTTCGGCTGGAAGGGCGACGATGTGATCCTTGGCGGAAGCGGGCGCGATTTCATCTTCGGTGGACAGGGCGCCGACGACATCACCGGCGGGACCGGCAAGGACGCCGTTATCGGAGGGCGGGGGGAGGACCTGTTTATCCTCACCGAAGGCTCGGGATGGGACTATGTTCTCGATTTCCGGCAGGGAGAGGACCAGTTCGGCCTAAGGGATGACCTGACCTTCGATGACCTGTCTTTTTCCGGCAATCGGATTCTGGCCGGGTCTGATTTGCTGGCCGTGGTGCTCGATTTTCAGACCTCAGACCTCAGCGAAAACGACTTTCTGATCCTGTAGCGGTCTCTTGAATAGTCCGCCTGATTGCCGGTATTTTCTCGGAGCCCGATTGAGCCAGCTTCTTTGCGTTGGCGAGTCGCGTGCAATGACCGGCCATCGCGTCGGTCCAAATATAGTCCATCACTCTCGAACAAAGGCGATCGTCTTTTCCAAGCCTTCAGCCAGACTGTGCTCAGCCGGCAGTTCCAGTCCGCATGCGTTCCACTCATTTCTTGCGGTGGACAGGCTCGGAATCGGCTCGCCCGAAATGGAGATGTCGGCTACTCCGGTTGCCGAGCGAATGATTTCGACCGCCGCTTCAACCGTGGTGGCATGACCAGTGATATTGGCCGTCTTTGCGCCTGTCGGTTTCTGCAACATCGCCTCAACATAGGCGCGGGCGACGTCCTCGACGTAAACCAGGGCGATGGGGCCGCTGAAACCGACCACGTAGGCGTCACCTCTGGCGGCCGCCTCGCAAGCCAGGCTAATGTCCGCGGTAAGTCCGGCGTCTCGGCCAGGCCCATAGATGACGAATGGTCGAAAACCGAAACTCGATATCCCGGCATCCGCCCAATACGCTCGAGCATTGCCCTCATTGGCCAGCTTAAATGCTCCATAGTGAGTCAAAGGAAATGGCGTTCGGTCATCCTCAAGGCCGAATACCCCACCGCTACTGGTGTAAGTGACATGCGAGATGCCGGTAGCCTTCGCAGCTTCGAAAACGTTGAGGGTGCCAATAACGTTGACTTGGGCGCCAAGGATAGGATTAGCTTGACACGCGGGTGTCATGATCCCAGCCAAGTGAATGATTTCATCGCAGCCCTCCATCGCTGAAATCATTGACTGGAAATCACTAACATCACCAATTACCCACTCTGCTTCTGATCCCGCCTTGGGCGCGATCATATCAACACGGTGGCGACTTCCGGCCCGGTCAAATATCCGGGTCTTGATCCCCTTCTGATGCAGCAACCTCAGAATCCAAGCGCCGAGAAACCCGGCGCCGCCCGTGATGAAGACGCGGCTAGGAACTGCTGGGACGCTCACGTCCAGCCCCATTGACGACGATGTCCCGCGACGTAATCATTCTGGCATGTTCGGAGGCCAAATATAGGGCTGCTGCCAAGCCCTTTGGCTGCACCCTATCGAGCAGACGCTGACCTTGCGCAATGGTCTATTCGCCCCTCTTCTTTCTATGTGATGTTCTATTTGCTTGTCGGTGATCGTCCACCCGGCAACCACGGGTTTGACGCGAATGCGGTTGCTTGTCAATTTGATCTTTGTTTCGGATTGGAATGTATTTTTCTTACACTTGGGAGCGTTATCTGGTCGAAAAGCCAACATCATTGAGTGTGATACGGGGTTGAGTGCAGGCTGGAGAAGGCTGGAGGGCTACGGCCTAAGTGCATGATGAACCGGAAAGGTGTTGTTCCAATGTGCGATTTCAAGAAAAACCGAACGTTCAGGTTTGCCGTTTTCGTCGGTCCAATTCTGTTTGCATTTGCAGGCTCTGCCAATGCACAAGACGAAGGACAGGTCTGCAGCGATTTCGAGGTGTTCACTGATAATGCCCAAATCTTATTCGTCGACCACAACGATGATGGCACCGGCCCAGGCGACCGAAGGATGGGCCGTTATGATCTCCGTGATAAGGACGGTGCTGAACTTGGCTCTTTCACGTTTTCTGGCACAATCATGCCAGCAAAACCAGGACAACAAAGTGCAGTTTTTGCAAATGGCCATTACGACCTTCCGGATGGCACAATAACGATTTCAATGCACTACACACTGCCAGATCCCGCGATCAAGCTTGTGAAAACAGAGCAGCAATTCATTTATTCCGTGGTGGGTGGCACAGGCGCGTATTTCGGGGCAAGGGGAACAGCAACGTCATCTTCGAACGGAGAGGGACGTCGCTTTCATGAGTTGCGTTTGGTTTGCGAATAAAAACCAAATCTGCTGACCGCTTGTAGCCCCATTCGACTACTCGATGCGTGATTGGCTTTTCCGTCAATCGGAAACTTATCTAAACTGCTGCGAAGGTTGGCTGTGTCGTCGCTGACGGACGCGCTTGACGAGACCACGCGATCGAAAACCCCAGGCACTGTCCCGGTGGCCGGGACAACGTACATCGCCGGCCAGGCACAGGATCAGAGGGGGAACTGCGCCCCTGGCTCAGATACCTTATGGTGGCGAGCACCTAACGTGGAGAAGGGGCGTGCAATCTTACTGGTAGTCTTTTACTGAGGCACTGGCTGTTTTGTCAGTTCCCCTTACCTCTAGTTGTCGCGCATGTTGCTAGTTCGCTTCAGCACAGATTGCGCCGGGCAAGGGGGTTGAAGGAATTGCAAGACCTCATCTTCCGTAACTTTTTCCTGTACGACCAACAGGTTCTCCTGCTGTTGGCTCACCGAACAGACGACACAATCAAACTCGCTGAACTGGGCGAAGCAAATATCGCGTTCGTTTTCGCTGGTCCCGGTGATGACCTCGTTGAAGGGTCCGATCTCGTCGAAAAGGCTGTGGTGTTTGGCGGCACCGGTGACGACACCTACAGCGCGGGTTCAGGAAACAGCAAGTTCTTCGGTGGGTTCGGCGACGACACTGCGATATTCAAGTCGGAGATCGGCGCTGGTGGTACAAACTACTATAATGGCGGCACGGGTACCGATACTCTTGAGCTGCATTTTACCGCAGATGAGTGGGCCGGCAATGCGGAAGTACGCGCTGATGTACAGTCTTACGCATCGTTTTTTCAGAATGCACCTGAGCGTCCCAACGGCTGGGGGTGGCACTGGTTGGAAAGGAGCGAAGCGTATTCTTTCTCCTTTACGGATCTTACGGTCAAGGACTTTGAAATCCTTAAGGTCATCGTCAATGGCGTGGAGATCGATCCACTCAATGATGCGCCAGTAGCGGTCGATCTCTCATCCCAGATCGAGGAAAACAGTCCGATTGGCACGGTGGTTGGTACGGTGGCTGCCAGCGATGCACCGGTGGCGGAGGATCAAGCCTACTCCGTTTTTGAGAATGGCTCTGTGAGACTGGATCTGCTTGCCGGTGCGACCGATCCCGACGGCGACGCGCTAACATTGGATGCGATTTCACAGCCGGCAGATGGTCTTATTGTCGCATCTTTTGTATTCGGCATCGGCACGGTTTACGACTACGTCCCGGATGCTGACTTCAATGGTTCAGACAGCTTCACCTACACTGTCGACGATAGCAATGGCGGCACCGATACGGCAAACGTCGTTGTTACGATCATCGCCGTCGACGATTTTATCGCTTGAAGCGCAATTCAGCGATTTTTTGAAGATAGATGGACGATCAGGCGGACTTGCCGCCATCTGATTCCCTGCCTCAGCATCCAGTGCCGCTGTTCCTTCTTGAGGCGAACAATCGCCTGTTACACCTGGTAGTTCAACTGGTTGGTATAGCGCACCGGCCGGCGCGACCGGTCGCACAGTGCAACCGGGCCCTGTTCCTTTTTACGGTTGAAGGTCTTGTGACGGTCTTGCGCGATATCCCGAACTCGCGGCACACCGCGCTTATGCCCCCACCTTGCGGTAGGCGGGCTACAAAGCGTAGGCGTTTCTCCATAACCGAACTCTCCTTCCACGGCATCAACACCTCCCGCCCAAAAGCGAAAAGTGTTACCCATGTGTCCGGTACAAATTGGGGTGCATACCGGAGAGATAGGCAACAGTTTCGCCCCGAATAGCATGTTGAGCGGGCTCGAGCGGCGTTGAGACGCGGGAGCGTTGATTGATTAGGCCGGCATGAGCAGGAATCGGATTGCGATGGCTTACGGCGCCTTGCTCCTGGCGATGCTGATCAGCGCCGGCAACTTCCTGTTCGGCAATCTGGCCGTCAAAGAGATCCCACCGGTGGTGCTGACCTTCTGGCGCTGCCTGATCGCCGCGCTGTGTGTTCTGCCCTTCGTAATCAGCAAGCAAAGCAATCCGATCAAGCATTTTCGCCGCGCATGGCTGCGCATAGTGGTGCTGGCCGGCGTTGGCGTGGTCGTCTGTCCCTGGCTGGTCTATCTGGCGCTGCGTTCGAACGACTTGATCGATCTCGGTGCCGGTTACACCAGCGTTCCGCTGCTGACGATTCTGTTTTCAGCGCTTCTGCTCGGCGAGCGATTGCGATTGCTGCAGTATGGCGGTGTCGCCATTGCGCTCGCCGGCGCGCTGGTTTTTGCCTTTCAGGGCGACCTTTCGAATCTGACCAACTTCAAGCCGCACATCGCTTTCCTGCTGATGATCGCCTCGAACGCCTGCCGAGGTCTCTATCTGGTTCTTTTGAAGAAATGGGATCTGCATCCCAAGCCTGAAGGGGAGCTGTTCGCAATTTTTGGTGTCGGTGTCCTACTTCTGCTGCCGGTATTCGTCGCTTACGAAATCGGCACCTCGCAGCCCTTCGACTATTCCTGGCAGGTGTGGGCTTCGATCCTATATGTCGGTGTCGGCATGGGTGCGATCTACCTTCACCTGCTGAACTTCGGCACCGATCAGGTCGGTGCCTCCCGGGCGTCGCTGTTCGCCTACCTTGTGCCGATATTCGTCGCCGCCGAATCCGTGGCCTTTTTGGGCAGCGAACTTCACCTCTATCAAGGTGTCGGTGCCGCGCTGATCATTGGCGGAGTGCTGATCGTGACCCGGTTGCATCGGCAAACGGCTCCCGCGGACCATCCTCCGCATTGAGAACAGTTCCCGCAGTGATCCGGTCGATCACCATCGTCGAACAACGGTCTTTGGAGCAGCGGCATGGCCGACATGGTTTTGCCGTGCCTATTACCGACTCCCGGCTGGGTGACTACGTCACCAGCCATCCCTCAAGCACGATATCTTGCACCGTTTGTTCGTTGCTCAGGCCGCCGGTGCCTGCCCCTATGGTCAGGAAGGCGCTGCCGCCACTGAGGTACGGCGCTGTTGCATCGCCGTCGAGGACGACGCCGACCTGACGGCCGTCAATCCAGGCGCTGAGAGTCTGTTCGGAAGCGTCCCAGAACAGATGCAGTTCATGGTCCAAACCGTCCTCAATGTTGCCAAGGCCAACCGTATCACCGATGGCATCGCCGCTCGCGGAGTCGATGAAGGTAAAGTGGTCCTCGGCGATTTCACCCGGATTCTGATAGGTGTCGATCTCCAAACCGAATCCGTTTTCGATGCCGACGACGCCTAAGCGGCCGCCGACAGGGGCGGCAGCTTCCAAAATCGGATCGTCATGGAAAACGAAGGCCATGCCATCCGCGCCGTCGCCGTCCTTGCTGCCCAGCCGGACCTGCGCCTTCAAATCGAAATCACGACTCAAGTCAATCCGTTGTGACGTCGTGGCCCAGCCCGCCTGGTAACCCTCGTCGGCTGTCAGCTGGATCGTATCGTTGAGACGCAGCGCATCTCCGTCCAGCGCAAGCCAGGGGGTCAGGTCCGTGGTCGGAGCGGGTTCCGGTTGCGGATCCGACGGCAGTGAGTTCCCGTCCTCGTCGAACTCGCCATTCATCAATCGGATATTTCGGACCAGTTGCTCGTTCGACGCCCCACCGGTTGTCGCGCTCACCACGAAATACGCACCACTCTCGCCACCAAGGTAATCCTCGACCAGATCTCCGGTCAGGCGTCCGACCTCTTCGCCGTCGAGCGTGTAGATCAGTGTCTGCGAGTCGGCGTTCCAGCGGATGGTCACCGCGTGAAATCCGCCGTCTTCAAGCTGCCCCGCAGATGTGGCTTCGGTGATCTCTGCGGCATCGTCAGTGCGGAACAGGTGGGTGTGGTCGTCCGCCATTTCACCGGTGTTGGCGTAAGTATCGAACTCGATGGCTATGCCGTTTTGTATACCTGTTACGCCTAAACCGTCACCGCGACCGCCGGCGGCGTCCAGGCCGCGTGGGTCGTTGTGGAATGCTATCGCGATGCCGTCCGCGCCACCTTCGTTGGTGCCGGCATAAATGCTCAGCGTGATCATGAAATTCGACTCGAAACTCAAGCGGTCATTGGCGGCGATAGCTCCGAATTGATAGTTGGCGTCAGGTGTCAGCTGAAACGCCGATCCATCGTCCAATAGCCGCGCCGCCTCAAGCATCTGAAATCCGTTCGGCCACTCGCGCACTGGTATCGTATTGCCCGGCTCCGGAGGTGCCCCGATGTCGCCAGTCTCGGTCACACCGTTGAACGTGATGTTGCGAATAAGATGCGGGTTGTGTTTGCCACCGGTTGCCGCCGAGATTGTCAGATGCGCGAAATCGCCGTCGAATGCCAGCGTTGTCGGGTCGATGGTGAGGCTCGGTTGCATGATGCCGTCGACGCTGTAACTCAACGTGTCGGTCTCCGGGTCCCAGCGGATGATGACGCGGTGAAAGGATGAGTCCTCCAACTGACCGAGGCTGGACGCTTCATTCAAAGCGGCGCCGGTCTCGGTGATGAAGACATTTGTATGATCATCCGCCATTTCGCCGGAATTGGAGTAGGTATCGAATTCTATGGCGATGCCATTCTGAAGGCCCGTCGCACCGAAACCGCCGCCAGAAGCGCCAACGGCATTCTCACCGCGCGGGTCATTGTGAAACACCACGGCAAGACCGTCGGCGCCATCCTCAGAAGACCCGACGAACATCTCGAAGGACATTTCAAAAGCGTGACGGAAGTCGATGCGGTCTTGGCTGGTCGCGGTGCCGAATTGATTGTCGGCGTTGGACGTGAGTTCGATCTCGCTGTCCGACAGAACCCGGGCTGAGCCGGAGAGGTGGACGTCCTCGAAAATGCCGGACTGGAAGTGTGGGCCCCCATCGTTTTCCAGCGTCGCGAAATTGATACTGACAGCCTCGGAGGGGACATCATTCTCGTCCAGCACGAAAACCATCCATAGACCCGGTGTCAGGACATTGGCGTTGTCGGTCGGATCGATGACGATCGTACCGTCATCGTTAACGGTAAACTCCGGTTCGTGAAATCGCGTCTCCATGTTCAACGAGTGGGTGACAGAGCCGTGCTTCACCATGGTCACGCGTGCCACAGAGGCTGGATCGTCGACGGTTATCGAGAAATCCTGTTGTTGTTCCACGTCCCGTGGCGCATCAAGAATTTCAATCCGGTCGGCAAGGTCGCCGCTGTCGTCATACAAATACTCAGGGGCGTAGCGTTGTCCGTTGGTGTGGGTGTAAGGACCCGGTGCGCCGCCGCCGAGCGACAGGACACTGCCATCCGGCAGCAGGATGGCGGTGGAATGATAGAGCCGGGCGTGATCTTCGGCTTCGTCGGTCGAGCGGATCGTGTTGGTCTCACGATCCCATATCATGGCGGTCCTGTTTTCGCCTTCTGTGCTGTTGGGAGCCGCACTACCCCCGGTGATCAACACATCACCCGTGGCGAGGATCGTCATTTCGCCCCAGACCCGGTCACCGGTGAAACCGGCGTCTTCGATCGTCGGAGTCGATCCCGAAACGTCTACAAGATAGGCACGATCGTCGGCCGAAGCGAAAAGGAACAGGTCTTCACCGACCATGATCGCGGGATGCTCAAAGGTGTGATTAAACGGCAGGTCGGCATAGTATTCGATCGAGCCGCTACCGTGGGTGTCCATGAGATAGAGCTTGTTCTCTCTGTCGTCGAGGACAATGATCCGGCCGTCCGATGTCGGCCAGGCGCGCGGATACCACCAGTTGTTGCCGGAGGCAATCACGTCGCTGGCGATGCCTGGAAGCTCCCGCCAGCCCGTTTCGGCGCTATAGACTTCCGGAACGCGCACAGCGGCACCAGCGCCGTTGATACCGCCAAGTACGACAATATCGCCGTTCGACATGGTCACTGCGGTCGCATACCAGCGCGCGTTGGCCAAATCGCCGTCTTCGGCCGGCCGCAGACTGCGATCCTCCGGATTGTAGACATTGACGTCATCGACGCCCCGGTTCTTGTTGCCGAGCGGTCGGGCATCGCCGCCGATGATCAGGATCTCACCGGTTTCAGGGATGAATGCCTGTACGGAGCAGAAGATATCGGTACCTGTGGTGTTTTCCAGCGTGTAATGGGTACCGGTTTTGTAGTCCCATACGTCGTAGATCGTCTCGGCGGACTGCATGCCGCGCTCGTCGGTCCCGAACGTGAGGAGCTCATGATCCTGCGTGAGGATCGCGTGAATGCCAATGAGCGGCCAATCCTGGAGTGGATCCCATTCGCCACCGCCGTCGATATCGGTGATTTGCATCTGTCATGCCCCCTAGCCATAACGCGTGTGTGATCAGACCGGACAGGTTTCGAGTGCTGAGCGAATTTTTCCGGGATCCAACGTTACGATGCCTTTTGTAGAAGGGAATTATTAAGCAATAGTTCCTTGGCGAAGGGATGTGCAACGGTAAACAAAAGGATGGTTAAACGTTCTTTTATTCTTTTGAGCCGCTCCGAATACTGATGCCATAAGATTCCATTACACTCTTCACACGTCCTGGGCGAGACCCCGATCACTTCCCGACAGGAGTGTTCCCAACGATGGGCATGCGCTGGGCATTTGGCCGCCGAAATTGGTTGGTTCCGATCCGGTTCGCTGAAAAGCGGACGTGCCGGGAGGGGTTCCGGTCCTCACAATTCAAAGCGGGTTGCAGGTACCCACAGATTCCAACAGCAAAATCCAACTGACGCGAGCATGGCAGCAATCCGTCAATCCGGATGTGATATCGTTGAGCAGAACCATAAGCAGTTGGACGACTTAATCGATCTACGGACCAAGGGCGCCAAAAAGAGCAAATAGGCGGTTGCGCGCCGCGCAACGCGGCCAAGCGGCTTTTTGGGGATGCAATCCCAAACGTTTGATCTAATAAGGCCGGGCATAGCATCCCGACATCCGTCATCGTCTTGGAAACCACCAACACACCGGGCAAGTGAATGAACGAAGCAATCGACAACTACTGCGAAAGGCTTGACCCGTCGTTCTGGTCGGAACCGATCAATGCCATCACCAATCTTGCTTTCATCATTGCCGGATTGCTGGTGGTGAATGCATGGCGAAACAGCGGCCGATCGGCAATGGTGCTTTTTCTCGGCGTGTGGATCGGCGTCATCGGTGTCGGCTCCTTCCTGTTGCATACCTTCGCCACCGGTTGGGCAGCGGCGGCAGACAGCCTCCCGATCCTTATATTCATCTTGGTCTACTTGTTTCTTGCGGTTCGATTCTATCTGGGGCTGCCTCTCTGGGCGGCGGTCGCGATAATCGTCGGATTTGTGCCGTTGAGCGTCGTGGTCGCCATCCTATTGTCACCGGTCGCTGGCTCTTCAGCAGGATATCTGTCGTCGCTGTTTGCAATCTTCATTGTCGGCTTCCTGATGCGCCGACGCGATGATGTTGTTTCCTCCAGTCTGCTGATGACGGGAGTGGTATTTCTGATCTCGATCGGCTTCAGAATGGCCGACGAACCTTTCTGTGGGTCGATCCCGCTTGGAACGCATTTCTTGTGGCACATTCTGAATTCCGTGGTGCTTTACCGGTTGGCGATGCTTTATCTGGACTGGTGCGAGCGTCGCACCGGGTAGCGGGGGTATGGGCTGATGGATAACAATGCCATTCTCGACATGTTCGGTTCGCTTGGTCCGGTAACGATCAAACGCATGTTCGGCGGCAAGGGGATCTATTACGAGGGTAAGATTCTGGCCCTGGAGGTCGATGGCGAGATCCTTCTCAAGGCCGACGCCGAGAGTTCCCCTGAATTTGAGGCGGCCGGTTCCAGGCAATGGGTCTATCAGGGCAAAAAGAGCCCGGCCAAGATGCCGTATTGGTCGATCCCGGATTCGGCACTTGATGATCCGGACGAAATGGCAAAATGGGTTCGGCTCGCCTATGGCGCGGCGCTGAGGGCTAAATAGCCCGATCGCGCGGGTTGCTCTAGTGCTTGGCGCCAATCATCATGAAGGCGGGAATATCATCCCCGAAGCCAACCGGAGTGTTGACATCGTCCCCGTTTCGCGATGACCGGCCGCGTCGGCTTTTGTTGTCGTTGGTGGCGGTCTTTTCCGCTGGCTTCCTGGAACCGTTGTCACTTTTCGTGCGGGTGGCGCCGGTGGTGCGTTCCTTCTTGTCTCCGCGTTCGCTGGCCGAGCCTTTGCGGGCGCGTGTCCTGGGCTTATCGTCCTCGTCCTTGCTTGACACAAGCGCCTTCACGTTGCCGTCCAGCCATTCGATGGTTTTGTCGATGAGCTTCTCGATAGCCTGGATGGCCTTCGTCTCGCGCTTGGTAACCAGTGTAAAAGCGGCACCAGATCGCCCGGCACGACCGGTACGGCCAATTCGGTGAACATAATCCTCGGCGTGGATGGGCACATCGAAATTGAACACATGGCTGACATCCGGGATATCCAGCCCGCGCGCCGCCACGTCGGAGGCGACGAGCAACTGCAAATGGCCATCCTTGAAACTCTGCAGGACCGCCATGCGTGCTCGTTGATCCATGTCGCCATGCAGGGCGCCGACCGAGAACTCATGCCGTTCGAGCGAGCGGAACAGGTCGGAAACGTCACGCTTGCGATTACAAAAGATGATCGCGTTTTTGAGGTCGGTCTGGCTGCGAATCAAATCGCGCAGTCTGGCGCGCTTTTCGTAATCCCTGGCCTGGCAGGCGACCAGTCGCTGCTCCACGGTCTTGGCCGTGGTCGATGGTGGCGCGACCTTGACCTCTTCCGGATTCTGCAGAAAGCGATCCGCCAGACTCTGGATTTCCGGAGGCATGGTAGCTGAGAAGAAAAGCGTTTGCCGGGTGAACGGGATCAACTTGGCGATACGTTCGATGTCCGGAATAAATCCCATGTCGAGCATTCGATCGGCCTCGTCGATCACGAAGATGTCGACCCCTGTCAGCAGCAACTTGCCGCGCTCGAAATGGTCAAGCAATCGCCCGGGCGTGGCGATCAGCACATCGGCACCGCGCTCCAGTTTGCGATCCTGTTCGTCAAACGAGACGCCGCCGATCAGTAGCGCGATGTTGAGCTTGTGGTACTTGCCATAGGCGACGAAATTGTCCGCGACCTGTGCCGCCAGTTCGCGGGTCGGCTCCAGGATGAGTGTCCGCGGCATACGCGCCCGGGCGCGCCCTTTTTCCAGCTTGGTGAGCATGGGAAGAACGAAGCCGGCTGTCTTTCCGGTCCCTGTCTGGGCTATGCCCAGCAGATCGCGACCGGCAAGGGCAGGCGGAATGGCACCGGCCTGAATCGGTGTTGGAGTTGTGTATCCGGCGTCGGCGACGGCCGAAAGCACTTTCTGGCTCAAGCCCAGATCTGAAAAGGTTACCAAGGGGAGCGTCGTTTCCGTTGAAGCGGTTAACCAAGCGGGGCTGCGGCCCCGTCCATCGTGTGCCCCGACTAGTCCGAACACTCCGCCAAGTCAAGAAAATCGGGGAATATGCGCTGGTTCGCCTGTAAATGTGGGTGTTTTATGGCAATTACGGTTAATTACCCTTTGTTAAGGATGACGCTTGGATGTCCCGGTCCACAGCGTATTGGGTAAACCACACGGTCTGCTCCTGGCGTTCGGTGATAAAGCGAATCGATTCAGAGGAGCGGCTGCAGTTTGCGGCCGGCATCCAGGAATTTTTTCGGATTGAGCGCGCGGCCTTTGTACCGGACCTCATAGTGCAGATGCGGGCCGGTCGAGCGGCCGGTGTTGCCGGACGCTCCGATGCGGGCACCGGTCTGGACCTTTTGTCCAACCCTGACCGAGATGCGGGACAGATGCGCATAGCGCGTCGTAAAGCCGCCTCCATGGTCGATTTCCACCATCTTGCCATAGCCTCCTTTACGACCGGCACCGATCACCTTGCCTTCACCGGCCGCGAACACAGATTCACCGTGGCGGGTTCTGAAATCGATGCCGGCATGATGCGCCATCCGATTGAGGAAGGGATCTCGGCGCTTTCCGAAGCCGCTTGATATGGCATGGTTCGGCGCGGGATGGCTGACGGGAAGCTTGCGCGCTTTGTCGCGCATTTTCTCCAGCCGGTTCAACGCGTCGCCCAGAACATCGAGCGAGGTCTCGAACCTCATCGGATCGTCAGCGGTCACGAGCGGGCCGCCAACGCCCGTCTCGAAACCGGTGGGGATACCCGTTCGGCGTAGAATGGCGTTGATGGAATCCGCGGTCTGGAACGCATTCGACGTCAGGCTGTGGATCCGGTCGACCTGTTGTTGTTCCATCGTCTGCAGAGACAGCAAGAGGTCCTCGAATACCCTGCCGACAGCGCCGCCGCCGGATGCAGCAGCCGCCGGTGCGAACGCCAAGCTCGTTTCGGCGGGCGGTGAGGGTGCCGCCGCCTTCTTTTCGGTTTGCGGTTCGGCTTCGGACGCAGCCTTCTGCTCCGAATCATCTTCGCCGGGTCTGTCCGGACGGGCCGTCGGAACCGGGATTCGGGCCGGAACGTACTGCACAACATCGGTGTTCTGAAGCAAGAGGTCGAGATGTCCGTGTCGGGAACTCAACCGGGCTTGCTGTTGCAGGAGTTCGGCCATTCGGGTTTCCATCGCCTGCTGGTCGAGCAATTGACGGCTGGTGATTCGGTCGACCTGAGCACGCAGCGTGGCGATCCGATCTTCGTACGCATGTTGAATGCGAGCCTGACGCGCCATGGCAGCACCCATGAGATCGTCTCGCAGAACCAGATATGAGGTCGCCAACAAGTATCCCGTGGCCATGACAGTTAAGAAACAGGCGATAAGTCCGAGTATCCACGGCCGAACGGTCCAATGACGGACCGTGTCACCGCTGGCCAAAATGATCGTGTGCTGTTTCGCTCGCCTGCCGAAAACGCGGCTTAATGAACTTTGCAACACAGTACCCCTGAAGATGTGGATTAACAGTGTGCTGCAATTAGACTCTGTTAAGGTTAACAATTCTTATAGGGGTCGGCGGTCAAGAGGCGTTTGACGCGGTGATGTTGCGATAAAACGACGGTGTCAGACCGGCCTCGGCGCGCGCGATATCATTGAAAGGCGCTTTTAACTGACCTCGGAAGTTGGCGCGGACCAGTTGGTGGAAGGCCCGTTCCGGATTGCGACCCTGCCGGAAACACAGGAATCGAAACCATTTCGCACCGATGGCGACGTGTTTCTTCTCATCGCGATAGATGACGTCAAGAACAGCCGCGCTTTCGGTGTCACCCGTATCCCGCATCTTTTGTTGCAGGGCCGGTGTCACGTCGAGACCGCGTGCTTCCAAAATCAACGGCACAACGGCAAGACGTGCGAACAGATCGTTGCGCGTATCATGAGCGGCCTGCCAAAGGCCGTCATGTGCGGGAAGGGCTCCATAATGCGAACCCAGGGATGTCAAGCGGTCTCGTACCAGATTGAAATGTTTCGCCTCCTCAAAAGCCACCTGCATCCAGCCATCGAAAAAAGACCGCGGAACAGGTTCGCCGACGAATCGGGCAACGATGTCGAGAGCCAGATCCACCGCATTGAGTTCGATATGAGCTATGGCGTGCAGTAGCGCGATGCGCCCGGCAAGCGAATTGAGGTTGCGTTTCGGGACCAGACGCGGCGGCAAGAGATCCGGTTTATCGGGACGGCCGGGACGGTCTGGCAGGGGCGGATCAAGTTGGGATCGAAGCGACAGGCGTCTTTCAAACCATCTTTTCGCCGCAACCTGAGCGATGCCGGTCTTTTCGTCGAGGTCACGCGCCAAGATTGCCGAAATAGCCGCAGCGCGCAGGGTGTCGACCGAGTAGGCCGCTGACCCGGTGGCTGCGGCCGGCATTTTAGCTGGTCGCTGCTTCCAGGACCGCGGCTGCATGTCCGGGAACCTTTACCTTCGGCCAGATCTTCTCAATAGTACCCGATGCGTCAATCAGAAAAGTTGTGCGCTCCACGCCCATATATTTTTTACCATACATGCTTTTTTCTTTCCAAACGCCATAGGCGTCCAGGATGGCTTTTTCCTCGTCGGAGGCCAGCGGAACGGCCAGCTCATGTTTGGCAATGAACTTGTCGTGTTTCTTGACACTATCGGGCGACATCCCGAGCAGTGCGACGCCTGCGCTGTCGAACTCGGATTTCAACTCTGTGAAGGCCTTTGCCTCAGCCGTGCAACCGCTCGTGTCATCCTTGGGATAGAAAAACAGCACCAGCTTGTTGCCGGCGAAATCAGAGAGAGTCACTGTGCCACCGCCATCCCGCGGTAAGCTGAATTCGGGTGCCTTCATGCCTTCGGCGAGGGTTGTCATGGAGTCTCCTTTCGATAACCGGTTGGGCTTCACACACTGCCCGCGTGCTATATATAAGTTGATGAAGAATCGTCCATGGGCGCGGCGAAAAAAGGCCGGGAGAGCGGAAATCGGGTCGTCGTGGACCCTTTTCGGATCGGCGCCGTCGGATCGGAACCTTGCCTCATGACAGTTGATCGCCGCGATACCAGCAAGCCAACGGTGCTTCACACACTGCCTTCCGCGAAATGCGAAGATCCGATCATCGTGCACACGCCAAAGCCGTCGCGGGTGCTTCACCATTGCGCCAGGCTATTTACAGCGATCAGCGTCGCGATCCTCCTGCTGATAGGAGCCGCGGTCGCTCTCATGGAGGGCGGCGTCGGCGATATGCCGCTGGCGCATCGGGCGCAACAACTGCTGCAGGATGCAGCCGGTGACCGGTTCGTGGCAAAAGTGAACGGTGCCGCCCTGCGTTTGGCCGATGGTGGTCAGATCGCCATTCAGGCCAAGGGCGTTCAACTGGACGACCCGGATCAGGGCCACGAAGTCGTCAGTGCGGTTTCGGTAACGATAGCCCTGCAGGCGCGTGCGATGCTGGCTGGCAAGCTTAAAGTCTCACACATCGAAATCGATGGCGTTTTTCTCGACCTGGCGCAATTGGACCCAACACTGCTCGGAGAGCAGCAGCCTGCAGACTTTAGGATCGAACACATCCCGGCTCTGGTCAAACAGTCATTTGCCGGGCTTCGCTCAACCGCCGACATGATGGACAAGCGCGGCACACGCCGGGTGGTCATCAAGGATGCGGTCATAACCGGCCTTGGTCACCGTCAGGCGGAAAGCGGCGACAAGACGCTGGTGCGCGAGATCGACGTGGTTTCTGCGGAGATCTCGGAAAGCCCCGAACAGGGCTTGGAGTTCGAGGCCACACTAAGACTTTCCGGACAGGAAATCCGCATGGATGCGCGGATGGCGGATGGGCAGGGCGCGAGCGACGGGGAGCAGCTGACAGGTCGCATCAGCGGTGTTCAGATCGGTGGCCTCATCCGTGAGTTTTCCAGCAATCCAAAACAGAATTTCCGGCTGGAGAGCAGTGCCGAAATCGATGTTGTGGCCAAGGATAGTGGCGCCGATGCACCATCCCTGACAGCCGATGTGCGGCTGGGTGCCGGCGAACTCTACATGGGCGGCGTGGCCGCGGAGCTTGAGAAAGGCCTTGTCCGCCTGGCGCTCGATCCTCAGCGTAAAACGCTGGACTTCATGCCGTCGAAGCTGGAAATCGGAGCGTCCACCTACGACTTCAACGGCGCCATCATTGATTTGGACAACCTGCCGGGACAAAGCGAAAAAGGACTTGGATTCGATCTTCTGGTCAATGAAGCCACCATCGCTCCAACGGACTCAAACGAAGCCCCGGTGAAGATCGGCATGAAGGCCTTTGCGCGTTATGTCGAGCGCGAAAGGCGGCTGTATATCGACGACTTCATCATTTCGAGTGCGACTGGGACGATCTTTTCCTCGGCCAGCGTGCAGCTCTCAGATACCAGTCCGGAAATCAGTTTTGTCTCCAATATCGACAGAATGGATACGAGAACCCTCAAGCAGCTTTGGCCCTACTGGATCGCCAAAGCACCGCGCAACTGGGTTCTGAACAACGTCTTCGGCGGCACCGTCACAGATGGATCGATTCGTATCTTTATTCCCGAGGGACGGATGGCGAAAATGCTGCCACGCCCGCTCAATCTCAATCACAACCAGCTTCAAATCGCATTCAATGTCGAGAATGCGCGGTTCGATGTCGCCGGCGATATCCCACCGGTACGCGATGCAAACGGTCTGTTGGAATTGCGCGGGACCCGCATGGATCTCAACATCAAATCGGGAAAGTCGTATTTTCCGACTGGACGGACCGTCAAGATTTCGAGTGGCACGTTTGCAATCCCGGACACAAACGCTCTGCCTCTTATGGCGACTCTTGACATTGGGGTCGAGGGTGACGCCGCAGCGGTTGCCGAACTGGCGTCCTACCAGCCCATCAACGCCCTTTCTCGGACACCCTACAAGCCCGATGACTTCAAAGGTCCCGTCACCTCCAAACTGGACATGACGTTTGGCCTGATACAGACACAGAATCCACCCAAACCCGATTGGAAGGTCGAAGTGGATCTCGGCGGGGTTGATGTGGGACCAAGGATCGAAGGCGTAAAGGTAGCGGACGCGAAGGGCAAGATGTTCGTCGATCCGGAAAAAATCGTCTTCGACACCGACGCGTCGCTTGACGGCATTACCGGTCACCTGGATTTCACCGAGCCGTTGGATGCCTCCAGCGGTAAGGAAGCGGATCGTGTCGCCCATCTCATCATGGACAACAAGGACAGGGCGCAGCTTGCGCCGCAACTGAACACCTTCATCGACGGCACGGTCGACGTATCGGCAAGGCTCCACAGCGATGGCCGACAGCAAATCACATCTGATCTGACGCGCGCCAGGCTCATGCTGCCATGGATCGGCTGGTCCAAGGGAAAGGGAATCAAAGCGGAAGCGACATTCGTCCTCACCGCCAAAAGCGATCCCGGGCAAAAGAAGCAGGACGATGCACCGCGCCTGCCTGAGAACATCACCGTCAGCGATCTGGTTCTCACCGGTGAGGGCTTCTCGGCCAAGGGAAACCTCAAGTTTGACAAGGGAGAGTTGGTATCGGCCGATTTCAGCCAGGTCACGCTCAACCGGAACGACAATTTCAGCGTCAAAATAGATCGCAACGGTTCCGGCTACCGTATCTCCGTCAACGGGCGCTCAATCGACATGCGCTCATCGATCAAGGAGTTCCTTTCCGAGACCTCCGGAGGCGATGCCAAGCAGGGACATAACGAGCGCATTGACCTGAAGGTCCGCGTGCAGCGGGCTCTGGGTTTCGGTGGCGAAGCGCTGAGCGGTTTCGATGTGGACTACAGCGGCAAGGGGTCGACGATCCTGGCGCTCGACCTCTCGGCCTCGACGCCGAAGGGGCTGCCGCTCGAAGCCAAGGCCAAACAGGAGGGGTCGGGCCTGTCGCTGACCCTCAAAAGCGCCGATGCCGGCAGCACGGCTCGCTTTCTTGATATCTACGACAAACTCGAAGGTGGCACGGTGGACGCCCAGCTTGTCCGGGCCGGCGACGGCCCTTACACCGGGACGCTGGAGGTGCAGGAGTTCGATATCGTCGGTGAGGAGCACCTGCAATCGCTGGTCTCGAGCCGTCCGGAAGGCGGTAAGAGCCTCAATGAGGCCGTACGCCGCGATATCGACGTCGGGCGTGTCCACTTCAACTCGGCGTCGGCTCGTGTCGACAAAGGACAGGGGTATCTGAAGCTCAGTGACGGGATTGCCCGTGGCCCGCTGGTCGGCTTCGCCTTTCAGGGCACCGTTTATGATGCTCGATCCGGGATGGATATCGCCGGCACGTTCATGCCGGCCTACGGGCTCAATCGCATCTTTGGTGAGATACCGATTCTCGGCGTCATCCTCGGAAACGGCCGTGACCGCGGCCTGATCGGTATCACGTTCCGGCTCACTGGCAGCTTTGAGGATCCGAAACTGCAGATCAACCCGATTTCGGTCATCGCGCCGGGGATCTTCCGAAGCATCTTTCAGTTCCACACCGGCGACGGCAGCGCCAAGCCGCGCAACGCCGTCATCGAAAGCCATCGCTAGTCCGTAGGACTGCGGATCGGTTAGGCAATCGGACGCACAAGCACGTGCTTCTTTTTTCCAAGCGACAGTTTGACGACGCCGGCAACCGTTGCGTCCGCGTCATCAACAATCCGTTTTTCATCAGTGATCGGCTGGTCGTTTACCCGGACAGCGCCGCCTTTTATGTGACGGCGCGCTTCACCATTGGAAGCTGCAAGCCCGGCCTTTACGAACAGGGTCAGCAAACCTATGCCGGCGTGGAGTTCGGCGGCATCAACATCGATTGACGGCAGGTTTTCGGCAAACGCTCCCTCCTCGAAGGTTTTTCGAGCTGTTTCCTCAGCCTCACCGGCCGCTGCGCGTCCATGCAGCAGGGCGGTGACTTCGGTGGCCAGGATCTTCTTGACCTCGTTGATCTCCGACCCGCCCAGGGCAGCAAGCCGGGCGATTTCGTCCATCGGCAGGGTCGTGTAGAGTTTGAGAAAGCGTATGACGTCGGCGTCTTCCGTGTTGCGCCAGTACTGCCAGAAATCGTAGACGCTCAACATGTCGGCATTCAACCAAACGGCGCCGTTTGCCGATTTGCCCATCTTGGCGCCCGAGGACGTGGTCAGCAACGGCGACGTCACCGCGTAAAGCTGA
Source organism: Hoeflea sp. (assembly GCA_965249925.1). Lineage (GTDB taxonomy): Bacteria > Pseudomonadota > Alphaproteobacteria > Rhizobiales > Rhizobiaceae > Hoeflea_A. The sequence goes on along the minus strand of OZ252260.1, from coordinate 6,406,122 downwards.
TCGGTTTGCATGCGATGGCCAAGGTCGATGCCGTTGATGATGTTGCCCCATTGATCTGAACCGCCCATCTGCAGCCGGCAGCCGTAGCGCCGGCTCAGTTCGACGAAATCGTAAGCCTGCAGGATCATGTAATTGAATTCCAGGAAAGACAGCGACTGCTCGCGATCCAGGCGAAGCTTGACGGAATCGAAGGTGAGCATGCGGTTGACCGAAAAATGCCGGCCGACGTCGCGCAGGAACTCGACATAGTTGATGTCCATCAGCCAGTCGGCGTTGTTCACCATCAGTGCGTCGGTTTTGCCATCCCCGAAACTCAGGTAGCGAGAAAAGCTGCGCTTGATTCCGGCGAGGTTCTGCTCGATCTTTTCCGGCGTCATCAGCTGGCGTGCTTCGTCCTTGAAGCTGGGGTCGCCGATCATGCCGGTTCCGCCACCCATCAAGGTGATCGGCCGGTGACCGGTCTGCTGCAGCCAGTACAGCAACATGATCTGGATCAGGTTGCCGGCATGCAGGCTGGATGCGGTCGGATCGAAACCGATATAAGCGGTGACCGTTTCCTTCGACAAAAGTGCGTCCAGGCCGGGATCATCCGACGTCTGGTGGATGAAACCGCGCTCCTGCAGAATGCGAAGAAAGTCGGACTTGAAGGCGAACATGTTGGCGCTTTTCCCGCGGCTTGTCTGGCACAGAAGGTTCGGCGGGGCGTGTATCATCCTTTGTCGCCGACTTCACGCCATTTGTTGTGACCGCATCGATCAACGATGCTAATGATCATTCACGGGCAAGCGGTTTATCGATCAATGGGCGCCGGCTCGCGCACCAGCCTGAAGCCTACCAGAATATGTTTGATGTCATCGGGCCGTGAATGGCGGGCGGCTGGCCGGCAGACGCCGCATCCGCGATCGTCCCACGATCCGCCCTTGACGATGTGCCTGTCGTGACCCGCTTCCGTTGCAGTCCATTCGAAGACCTGGCCGGCGGCATCGAGCATTCCATAGGGGCTGGCGCCTTGCGGGTAGGAGCCGACCGTAACCGTTTCAAACGGGCCGGCGTCATGGCTGTTGAGGTTCTGTGGATCGTAGTTGTTGCCCCAGGGGAAAAGCCGACCGTCGCTGCCCCGGGCGGCTTTCTCCCACTCAGCCTCGGTCGGCAACCGCCAACGGGATCCTGTCTTGCTACTCAGCCAGTCGGCATAGGCGGTGGCATCGTCATGGCTGACCATGACCACCGGGTGATCGAGGCGCTCCGATGGCGCCTGTGCAGACGTCCAGATGTAAGGGCGGGCGCGCGCATAGGGGTGAATCAGTCCGTAACTGTCCCAAACCCGCTTCGTCACGTTGGGCGGCCTGTGTCCGGTATCGGCCAGAAACTGCGCATAGGCGCGGTTGGTGACCGGCGTCCGCAGGATGTCGAAGGCCTCGAGGTCTACCGTGCGCCGCGGTTCGTGTTCATACCAGCCCCGCTGCCGTGTGATGCTATGCCCATAGGCTGCTTCATCGAGCCGGTAGGCGGTTTCCCGCTCTTCTGCCGACGATCCCATTACGAAGGGGCCGGCGGGCACCGTGACGACCTGGACCAGCGCGTCCATGGATTGCGCCGTAGCGGAGAATGCCAGCAGGCTGCAGGCGAGGGCGGCACACAGGGCGTTCAGTCCATTACCCGGCACCGCCTTTCCCCTCAGCGAATTCGTTTGGCGACCGGTTCGGGGACGAGTTCGCCGGCAAGCCGCCGGTCCAGATAATCGGCGCACTCGGCAACGAGTTGATCAACCTGACCGGTGAAGAAATGGTTGGCCCCCGGAAGCGTCTTCTGGGTGATCATGATGCCCTTCTGGGTCTTCAGTTTTTCAACCAGGGCCTGGACGTCCTTTTCCGGCGCGACCCGATCGGCGTCACCGTGAATGATGAGACCCGAAGAGGGACACGGCGCAAGAAACGCGAAATCGTATGTATTGGGCTGCGGAGCGATCGACATGAAACCTTCGATTTCCGGTCGGCGCATCAGCAGTTGCATGCCGATCCACGAGCCGAACGAATAGCCGGCGACCCAGCAGCTCTTGCTGTCCGGATGCAATCCCTGGATCCAGTCCAGCGCTGCCGCGGCGTCCGACAACTCGCCCGTTCCGTGGTCGAAGGTGCCTTGACTGCGGCCGATCGAGCGGAAGTTGAAGCGCAGCGTGGTAAAGCCACGCTGTTGAAACATGTAGAACAGCTGATAGACAATCTGATTATTCATGGTCCCGCCGAACTGCGGGTGAGGGTGCAGGACAATCGCTATCGGTGCGTTCTTTTCCTTTGCGGGCTGATAGCGGCCTTCCAGGCGTCCGGCCGGGCCGTTGAAAATAACTTCAGGCATCGTGTCTCCGGCGCAAATGTGAGAATCTGGAGACAGGTCGATTACGCGTGCGGCGAATGAGCCTGCCGCCAACTCAATTTACATTGGTTGATCGTTGTTTTTGCTTATCCTTGCGGATAATTACCGGGTGTCATAAGGCATTGGCATTCAAAATTTCAAGGAAAATGAAGCCTTGCCGACCGGCAGTTGGCAATCCTATGAGCAAAAGACGCCTCTATCTCGACCATAATGCGACAGCGCCTCTTTTGCCGGCGGCCCGCGCGGCCATGCTCGAGGCGCTGGAACTGATTGGCAATCCGTCTTCCGTCCATCGCGAAGGGCGCGCCGCGAGGGCGCTGATCGACAGGGCACGGCGGCAGGTAGCGCAGCTGGTTGGCGCAGAGCCGTCGGGTGTCGTGTTCACGAGCGGCGCCACCGAGGCGGCCGCGACGGTTCTTACACCGCGTTTCAGGATGGGCCGGACATATCTCGAGGTGGGGCATCTCTATGTCGGTGCCGCCGATCACCCGTGCATCCTGGCCGGCGGACGTTTTGATCAAGGCCAGGTGAGCAGCATCGGTGTCGACCGGAACGGATGGATCGATCTGTCTTCGTTGCATCGCGTGCTGTCCGAGCACGACCGGGATTCGGGACTGGCGATGATCTGCCTGACGCTGGCGAACAACGAAACCGGAATTCTTCAGCCGATTGACGAGGCGACCAAGATGATCAAGGCGCATGGCGGCATCCTTGTCATCGACGCTGTCCAGGCGGTTGGCCGTATTCCAGTCGACCAGCAAACCCTAGGCGCCGATTTCCTCATTCTGTCCTCGCACAAGATTGGCGGTCCCAAGGGTGCGGGAGCGTTGGTTTCGGCCGGCGAGATCATGATGCCGTCACCGCTGATACCCGGCGGTGGTCAGGAGAAGGGGCACCGATCGGGAACCGAGAACCCGGCGGCAATTGCCGGATTCGGGGCCGCTGCTGAAGCCGTTGGTCGCGATGTCGATACCTACAGCGAGCGGGTCGCAGCACTGCGCGATCGACTGGAGGCCGCCATATTGCTGCGCTGTCCCAATTGCATCATCTACGGCAGCGACGTGCCGCGCCTGCCCAATACCAGCTTCTTCGCCTTGCCTGGCATGAAGGCGGAAACGGCGCAAATCGCGTTTGACCTTGCAGGTATCGCGGTTTCGGCGGGATCGGCCTGCTCATCCGGAAAAGTCGGCCCTAGCCATGTGCTGGCGGCGATGGGTTTCGATGCCGAACAGGGAGGGCTGCGAGTCAGCCTGGGCGCTCAGACAACTGAAGACGATATCGAGACGTTCATTGGGGTATTCGAAAAGGTCAACCGGCAGCGCCTTTCACAAACAACCTCAGCCGCTCAATAAACGGCCTCAACGATCCTTGAGAAAGCTCAGCACTTCGCCCGCAAAGGCCTGCGGGTTGTTCCAATGCACCGAATGCGCGGCATCGGCGATTTCTGTTATGCGGATACCGCTTATGGCCTTCAAGGCGGCCGCCGAATCGGCGGGTGGCAGCAGAAGGTCGCGGCTTCCCAGGATGGCGAGCGCCGGAGCCTGGATGGTGGAAGCGCGATCACCGAAGTCGAAACGCGCGATCGCATTGGCCTGACGCCGCATCTCAGCGCTGTTCTGGCGGTGGGGATATGTTCGGGCAAGCCGTATGGCTTCCTCCAGCGCAGCGGGATCGTCAAAAAACGGCGGCGACATCAGCCAATGAAACAGGGTCTTGAACCAGAGTTCGTCGTCCACGCCGGCTTCGTGCAAAGCGACCAGCGTATCCAACAGTGAGTCGGTTCGGTGGCTCCGCACGGGTTGCGTGGCAGAGAGGATCAGACGGTCGACCCGCTGCGGCCATTCAGCTGCCAGGTACATGGCGATCATACCGCCCATGGAGTGGCCCAGGACATCGATTTGATCAAGGCCGAGGGTATCGAGAAGGGCCACACAATCCGCCGCCATCTGTTCTACGCTGGTTTCGGCGTCCGGCGGCTCGGTCCGGCCCGCGGCCCGGTTGTCGGGCATGATCAGTCGATGATGGGCCGATAACAACGGGATCACGGGTGCCCAACTCTGGCTGTCGCTGCCGAAGCCGGCAATGAGCAGCAAGGGCGGTCCGTCGCCGGCGGTGTCGTAAAACAGATCGATGTTGTTGAGTGGAACGGAAGGCATGCGGATTTATGGCCATCCCATCTGACGGTGTAAAGCCCCGAACGATAGCCGTTTGAGGTTCGCTTGGATAAAATTGACACAAAAAATCATGAATTATCGGCTCCTAGTCTGGAAATATTCTAAAAAACCGCTTAAACAGGCGCAGTGGGTTATGGAAATCGGCGAATTGCGGCACTAGATCCGAGATGGTGGTGCGGCCGAGCGCCGGACCCACATGACATATGACGTTGACAACTGCCGGACCTTGACCCCGGCGAGATTGGAGAGCGCCAATGCCTGCCGTGCAGGAGACGATCGATCAGGTTCGCCGGATCGATGTGGACCAGTATAAATACGGTTTCGAAACCCTCATTGAAATGGACAAAGCCCCCAAGGGGCTGAACGAAGACATCATCCGATTCATCTCGGCCAAAAAGGAAGAGCCGGAGTGGATGCTGGAATGGCGTCTGGACGCCTATCGACGGTGGTTGACCATGCAGGAGCCGTCATGGGCTCGCGTGGATTATCCGCAAATCGACTTTAACGACATCTACTATTATGCGGCCCCGAAGAATCAGACCGGGCCGCGGACTCTGGACGAAGTGGACCCGGAGCTTCTGGCAACTTACGAAAAGCTCGGCATTCCGCTGCGCGAGCAGGAGATTCTGGCCGGCGTTCAGGAATCCAAGATTGCAGTCGATGCAGTTTTTGATTCCGTGTCCGTGGTGACCACCTTCAAGGAGGAACTCGCCAAGGCCGGCGTCATCTTCATGTCGATTTCTGAGGCGATTCGCGAGCATCCGGACCTGGTGCGTAAATATCTGGGTTCGGTCGTCCCGGTCTCTGACAACTTCTATGCGACCCTGAACTCCGCAGTGTTCACCGACGGTTCGTTTGTCTACATACCGAAGGGCGTGCGCTGCCCGATGGAGCTGTCCACCTATTTCCGTATCAACGAGAAGAACACCGGCCAGTTCGAACGCACGCTGATCATCTGCGACGAGGGTGGCTACGTATCTTATCTGGAAGGCTGTACCGCGCCACAACGCGATGAAAACCAGCTCCATGCAGCGGTGGTCGAACTGATTGCGCTGGATGACGCCGAAATCAAATATTCGACGGTGCAGAACTGGTATCCGGGCGACAAGGATGGCAAGGGCGGCATCTACAACTTCGTGACCAAGCGGGGCGATTGCCGCGGCACCAATTCAAAAATCTCCTGGACTCAGGTGGAGACGGGATCGGCCATTACCTGGAAATATCCGTCGTGCATTCTGCGCGGCGACAATTCGCGCGGAGAGTTCTATTCGATCGCCGTGTCGAACGGCCACCAACAGATCGATTCGGGCACCAAGATGCTTCATCTCGGCAAGAACACGTCGAGCCGGATTATTTCAAAGGGCATTTCGGCCGGTCACTCCGACAACACCTATCGCGGCCAAGTATCGGCGCACCGAAAGGCAGCCAATGCCCGTAACTTTACACAGTGCGACTCGCTGTTGATTGGTAACAACTGCGGTGCTCATACGGTCCCCTATATCGAAGCGAAGAACTCGACGGCTCAGTTCGAGCACGAAGCGACGACTTCGAAAATCTCAGAGGACCAGCTGTTTTACTGCCTGCAGCGTGGCATTCCCGAAGAGGAGGCTATTGCGCTGATCGTCAATGGCTTCGTCAAGGAAGTGATTCAGGAACTGCCGATGGAGTTTGCCGTAGAGGCACAAAAGCTGATTGGCATCAGCCTGGAAGGCAGTGTTGGCTAGGAGCCGACCCGGAGCAGAATGAGACCCGATGCGCCGGCCGGACCGCAGATCACCTGCAGTCCAAGGACGCGCAGCTAAAGCTGGATGAATTGAAATATGCTTGAAATCAAAAACCTTCACGCCCGCATCGCGGAGGATGGTACGGAAATCCTTCGCGGCCTTGATTTGACCGTCAAGGACGGTGAGGTGGCAGCAATCATGGGGCCGAACGGCTCGGGCAAATCGACACTTTCCTACGTTCTGACCGGCCGGGAGGATTACGAAGTCACCGAGGGTGACATCCTCTACAACGGCGAAAGCATCCTCGAGATGGATACGTCGGAACGCGCTGCGGCAGGCCTGTTCCTGGCTTTCCAGTATCCGGTGGAGATCCCCGGTGTCGCCACCATGCAGTTCCTGAAAGTGGCTATGAACGAACAGCGCAAGGCGCGCGGTGAAGACGAGTTGACGACGCCGGACTTCATCCGCCGCGTCAAAGACGCCGCGGGTGCACTCGACATTGACATGAACATGCTCAAGCGGCCATTGAACGTCGGCTTCTCCGGCGGCGAGAAGAAACGGGCCGAAATCCTCCAGATGTCGCTGCTGGAACCGAGTCTTTGTGTCTTGGACGAAACCGATTCAGGTCTTGATATCGATGCGCTCAAGGTTGTTGCGGATGGTGTCAACAAGCTGCGGGCGCCCGATCGCTCGATCGTCGTCATCACCCACTATCAACGCCTGCTCGAATACATCGTTCCCGACAGCGTGCATGTCCTCTATCGGGGCCGGGTCATCAAGTCCGGCGACAAGGCGCTTGCCGTAGAGCTCGAAACAAACGGCTACGGCAACCTCATTGAACAGGCGGCTTAGGCGGTTGGTGATGAATATCCAAAACACAAGACCCATGACCGCTGCCGAACAGTCGCTTGTCGACGGTTACGCCGATCTCGCGACGGCGCTTCCCGGAGACGAACGGGTATCAACCATCCGCAGCCAACAGGTGGAAGCGCTTCGCAAGGCTGGTCTGCCTTCACGCCGTGTCGAAGCATGGCACTACACTGACTTGCGTACGCTTCTAAAATCAGTGCCGTCGGCGCAGCCGGCACTGGTGCCAGAAGCCATCGCTCCGCTGGTGAGCGGGTCGCATGTCCTATCGGTGGTCAACGGCGAGGCCGGCGGAGGCCAGGCAACGGACGGGATCACCTGCGTCCCTTTCCGGGATCAATTGAAAGACGGCAGCGTTGCTCATATTGGGTCGCGAAACGATGACGACGTGATCGGTCGCATAAATGGCGCTTTCGTCACCGACGGACTGGCCTTGTCGATCGAGCCCGGGACCAAACTGGACACCGTTCTGGAGATCCAGGTGGTGCATGGCGGTGGCCAGGCTCACACACGATTTCCGGTCGCCGTGGGCGCCGGGGCCAATGGCGTCATCATCGAACGACATGTGGCAGCCGGAGAAGGACCTGCGCTGGTGTCTTCGATCACCGACCTGCAAGTCGAGGACGGTGCCGAATTGGTCTGGGTGATCCTGCAGGAGCAGGGGCTATCAGATACCCATTTCGGGCAGGTCAATGTTCGGTTGGGGGCGGAAGCAAAACTGACGCTGTTTGTCGCAAATGCCGGTGGCCAGTTGGTACGCCAGGAGGTTCACGTGACTGCCGATGGCGAAAGCTCCGAACTTGCGTTGAGCGGCGTCAACCTGCTCGGCGGAAGCACCCACACGGATGTCACCATGACGCTCGATCACCTGGTACCGAACTGCACGTCAACGGAGACATTCCGCAACGTCGTGTTCGACCGGGCGCACGGTGTGTTTCAGGGACAGATACGGGTCGCGCAGATTGCTCAGAAGACGGACGCGCGGATGGCCTGCAATACCCTGCTGCTTTCCGATACCGGTGATTTCTCGACCAAACCCGAACTGGAAATCTTCGCCGACGACGTGCAGTGTGCGCACGGTGCTACGGTTGCCGACATCGACGAAAACCAATTGTTCTATATGATGGCGCGCGGCATCGACGAGAGGAAAGCACGGGCCATGCTGGTGAAGGCGTTCATCGCAGAGATCGTCGAAGAGCTGGAACACGAGCCGATTGTCGAAGCGCTCGAAACACGCTTCGAAGCATGGTTGGACGCCCATGGCTGAGCTTCAGCAAACCATGACCCCGCCGCACGACGCGCTCAAGCCCTACGATGTGGACGCGATCAGGCGCGATTTTCCGATCCTGTCGCGCGAGGTGTATGGTAAGCCTCTGGTCTATCTGGATAACGGCGCCTCGGCGCAAAAACCGCAGGCGGTGATCGACACGATAACCGCTGCCTACGCCAACGAATACGCCAATGTGCACCGAGGGCTGCACTATCTGTCGAACGCGGCGACCGAGGCTTACGAAGCGGCTCGCGAAAAGGTGCGTCGCTTCATCAACGCAGCCTCCGCGGACGAGATTGTATTCACGAAATCGGCGACCGAAGCCATCAACACCGTGGCCTATGGATACGGTATGCCGGCCATTTCAGAAGGCGACGAAATCGTCCTGAGCATCATGGAACACCACTCCAATATCGTTCCGTGGCATTTCATCCGGGAACGCCAGGGTGCGGTCCTCAAGTGGATCCCTGTGGATGATATCGGTGCCTTTCATATCGCGGAATTCGAAGCGCAATTGTCAGAGCGTACCCGGCTGATCGCCATTACCCACATGTCGAACGTGCTTGGGACTGTGGTGCCGGTCAAGGAGATATGTCGAATCGCCCGCCAACGCGGTATCCCGGTATTGATTGACGGCAGCCAGGCGGCCGTACATTCGTTCGTCGACGTGCAGGACATCGACTGCGACTGGTACGTGTTCACGGGTCACAAGATTTATGGACCCTCGGGCATCGGCGTTCTTTACGGCAAGGCGGCCATGCTGGATGCGATGCGACCGTTCCAGGGTGGTGGCGAGATGATTCTCGACGTTACCGAAGACGCGGTCAGCTACAATGCGCCGCCGCATCGGTTCGAAGCGGGAACACCGCCGATCGTACAGGCGATCGGTTTGGGCGCCGCCTTGGACTATGTTGACAATATCGGCCGTCATGCAATCGCTGCGCATGAAGCTGATCTGCGTGCTTACGCTCACGAAAAACTGGGCCAAATCAATTCGCTGCGGATATTTGGTGAAGCACCGGGCAAGGGATCTATCGTATCGTTCGAACTCGAAGGCATTCACGCCCACGACATATCGATGGTGATTGACCGTTCCGGTGTCGCGGTGCGCGCCGGAACCCATTGCGCGCAGCCATTGCTTGGGCGTTTCGGGGTAACATCGACCTGCCGCGCATCGTTCGGTATGTACAACACACGCGATGAAGTCGATGTATTGTACGACGCTCTTCTCAAGGCACGCGCTTTCTTCGCATGAGGATGATAAGATGAATCCGATGAGCAATGAAGTAACCGGCAACGACGCAGAGCATTCGGGCACATTTGCCGCGACTGCCATTCCGCGGGACGAACTGGCGCGCATGACCGACGATATCATTGCCGCCGTCAAAACAGTTTATGACCCTGAGATTCCGGCGGATATATACGAGTTGGGACTGATTTACCGCATCGATATCGAGGACGACCGCACTGTGAAGATCGACATGACACTGACGGCGCCGGGCTGTCCGGTGGCCGGAGAGATGCCGGGCTGGGTCGAAAATGCGGTCAACACGGTCGAGGGTGTGTCGGGTGTCGAGGTCAATATGACCTTTGATCCGCCCTGGACACCGGACCGGATGTCCGAAGAGGCGCAGATCGCAGTAGGATGGTACTGATTGAAGTTCCAGAAAATGCCATTATCTTTACTTTTTGAGTTAAGATTTCTCAGCGGAGCGACATAATGGGCCGATTTGATGTCATGACACTGACGGAAGTGGCCGCAGAACGGGTAAAGAGCCTTGTTGCGGCCGACGATTCGGCGGTTGGCTTGCGTATCGGTATCAAAAAGGGTGGCTGTGCCGGCATGGAGTATACGGTCGACCTTGCATGCGAGCCGAACGACAAGGACGATCTGGTGGAGATGAACGGTGCCCGTGTCTATGTGGCGCCGGAGGCGGTCCTGTTCCTGCTGGGGACAGAAATGGACTACGAAACGACCACATTGCGCTCCGGCTTCGTCTTCAATAACCCGAACCAGACGTCGGCGTGCGGCTGCGGCGAATCGGTTGAACTGAAACCGGCAGACCTTAAGGCTCTGGCCGAAAAGGGCGACCCGGTCGTACGACCTGCTTCTTAACGGCCGACATCGGTATTCTTATCCCGTAGGGGTAGTCTCGTCTGTAGGCTCTCCCGCCAGACGGGGTTGGCTCGTTTCGCCGCGCACCGTTTAATGTCGGCGAGGTCCGATTCCAAGCGGCGGCGCCAGAAGCGTGCAAACATGTCGGCGATCCATGTCATCGGTACCCATGGCCAGTAGGCGCAGCGGCCGGTGATCGCGACATCGAGCCGTGTGCCGCCATGATCCGCATGCAAGCGGAACGTGGCTTCCAGCCGAATGCCGGCCGGCCATCGCAAGAAGGATATTCGCTCCGGAGGCGTGAACTCGCCAACACTTTGGCGCTCGCCCCAGTGTGGAATCAGCGATGAGCGCCACTCGCGAAACCGGGTTCCGGCGCCGACCGGCGGTCGCGTGCGCAAACTGGTTCTGCGCACGTGTTTGATGTTCCGGGCGCGGTTTTCCAGATCTGCCAGAATTGAAAACACAGCCAACGGCGCGGCATCGATAAACACAGAGGTCTGTTGTGCAACCATGTCCGGATCTGCAATGCCCTATTGATGGAGCGGGGGGTCGGACCCAGGGGTGCCCCTTATAGTTTGGCCGACACCGATAAACAATCGGGCACCAGGCAACGATCGGAATGGCACGACCCGGACTGGCCGGTCAGGTTTAAAATACGGCGCCCGCGGCGATACCAATCAATATTCGGGTTCATCTCCCTGCGCTTTGCTAAACCCCTGGGCGACCGATCGGCTATGGCTTCCTTGAGATTCCGGCTATCGGGGTGTCGCGTTGTCGGTTAAGTACTCGCACAGCCTACAGGCGGACGTTCGGTTGATGATAATGTAATGCATCAATGGGCTGCGGCGATGGCGAAGGCAACCAGAGGGGAACGTGTCGAACATGACGATAGCGTTGATTGCGCACGACGCACGCAAGGACATGCTTGTCGAATGGGTCGGCCGGCATGTGGATCGGATTGTCGACATGAACGTTGTCGCCACAGGCACCACCGGCGGACGCATTCGCGACGCCTATCCGGCATTGAATGTGCATACCGTCAAAAGCGGTCCAATGGGCGGAGATCAGCAGATCGGTGCGATGATCGCGGAGGAACGTCTTGATGCCCTGATCTTCTTCGTCGATCCCCTGTCACCTTTGCCGCATGATGTGGATGTGAAAGCGCTGACCCGACTTGCCATCGTCTATGATTTGCCGCACGCGACCAATCCGAGCACCGCAGATGCGGTTCTCCGCTTCTTGCATGAGCGCCAGTCCAATGGGTGAATCCGGCAGCGGCCAGCCGGCTTTTTTTCACCCGATATTTTGCTTGTAAGGCACTTGTTCTAAAGTCCGCCCGACTTGTCCGCCAGCGGAAAAACTTGTTTCGGATTCCGGCTCCATGGATGAACAAAGCGCACAGAGACACGACGACGGACAGCGTGACGTTCCGGAGTTCTATGACGAAGATGGCGTCATTCGGGCCGACTACCTGGCCCGTATTGGAGCCGCGATCGCAGATCGCGATGTTCTGTTTCTCAAGGACCATGTCGATCATCTGCACGAGTCGGAACTCGGCGATCTGCTGGAATCGCTACAGCCGGAACAGCGTGGCGCCCTGGTCAGGCTGTTGGGCAACGATTTTGACTTCACGGCGCTAACTGAGGTCGACGAAGCCGTCAGGCTTGAGATTGTCGAAGACCTGCCGAACGAGACGGTCGCCGAAGCGCTGGGCGATCTCGATTCCGACGACGCTGTCTACATTCTCGAGGATATGGACGAGGAGGACCAGCAGGACATCCTCTCCAAGTTGCCGTTCGTCGAACGTGTGCGCCTGCGCCGATCGCTGCAGTATCCGGAAGACACCGCCGGCCGCCGCATGCAGACGGAGTTCGTGGCCGTTCCTCCGTTCTGGAGCATCGGGCAGACCATCGACTACATGCGCGAAGAGGAGGATCTTCCGGATTCCTTCGCTCAGGTGTTTGTCGTCGATCCGACATTCCGCCTGCTTGGTGCCGTCGATCTCGACCGGATCCTGCGCAGTCGCAGGGAAATCAAGATCGAAGACATCATGCACGAAACCAGCCATCCGATTCCGGCTACGATGGATCAGGAGGAGGCGGCACAGTTGATCGGACAGTACGACCTTCTGTCAGCTGCTGTCGTCGACGAAAACGACCGGCTTGTCGGCGTACTGACGATCGATGACGTGGTCGATGTCATTCACCAAGAGGCGGATGAGGATATCAAGCGCCTTGCCGGCGTCGGCGACGAGGAACTGTCGGACCGGGTGTCCAACACCGTGCGTTCCCGGTTTCCATGGCTGGTGGTCAATCTCGCGACGGCTGTGCTCGCCTCGGTCGTGATCGGCCTTTTCGACGCAACGATTGAGCAGATGGTCGCGCTGGCCGTGCTGATGCCCATTGTCGCTTCGATGGGCGGCAATGCCGGTACCCAGACACTGACAGTGGCGGTGCGGGCGCTGGCGACCAGGGATATCGATATCTACAATGCCGGCCGCATTATCCGACGCGAATGCATGGTCGGCTTTGTCAATGGCGTGATCTTCGCCGTAATTGTTGCGGTGTTGGCCTATCTTTGGTTCGGCAATGTGCAACTCGGTTATGTCATCGGCATTGCCATGATCATCAACATGCTGGCCGCCGGACTTGCTGGAATCCTGCTGCCGCTGATGCTCGACAGAATGGGAGTCGACCCGGCCATCGCCTCGGCTGTTTTCGTGACGACGGTCACCGATGTGGTCGGGTTTTTCGCCTTTCTCGGTCTCGCCGGTTGGTGGTTCGGTATTTACTGACGGCGTACCGAACCCCCCGACGTCCTATCGAACTATGTGTCCGACAATTCTTTGGCATGCAGCCATTCAGCATGTTTCGGCGCGCGCTTGGTCTTCGACCACTCTTCGAGCATTTGCCACTTGACCTTGTCGAGGCGTGCCAGCATCGTCTCCTCTTCAGGATCGGGGCAGGCCAGTTCGATGCGGTGGCCGTTGGGGTCGAAGAAGTATATCGAGTGGAAGATCGAATGGTCGGTGACACCGAGCACTTCAACCCCTTCGGCTTCCAGGTGATCCTTGTATTTCAGCAACTCCGCCCGATCCTTCACTTTGAAGGCGATATGCTGAACCCATGTCGGCGTATTGTAATCCCGACCCATGTCCGGTTTGGTCGGCAGTTCGAAGAACGCCAACACGTTGCCGTTTCCAGCGTCCAGGAAAACGTGCATGTAGGGATCCGGTTCATGCGTTGACGGGACGTGGTCTTCGGCAATCGCCAGAACGAAATCCATGTTGAGCTTGTCCCTGTACCACTCAACGGTTTCTTTGGCGTCTCGACAACGATAGGCAACGTGGTGAATTTGTTCAATTTTCATGGTCTCTGTCCGTTCATTTTTGCGGTTTCGCCGCATGCGTGCATGTTGTGATAGTTGAAAGTGTAATTGTTTCGTTTGTAACTATCAACGCTGTTTTTTACCCGCAGGGCAGCGCGCTATGGACGTTCGCGTCCGGCGTAACACCCGAGCGACCGCCTGCCGCCCGGAGGATCGCAAAATTGACTTTTACGTAAAGGAAAGACTACAATTCCGTATGATTCACCGGGATTCTACGTGCGCAAATACTATACGATAACCGAGCTGACGCGCGAATTCGGCGTTTCGACTCGCACGCTGCGTTTCTATGAGGATGAAGGCCTGATTCATCCCGAGCGCCGTGGACGGACGCGTTTGTTCAAAGCCTCCGACCGCCACCTGATCAAGGAAATTCTACGCGGAAGGCGGCTCGGCTTTACGATAGCCGAAATACGGGAAATCATCGAAATCTACAAAGGGCCACCGGGTGAGCTGGGTCAACTCGAGCTGATGATGAAGCGGGTGGCGGAAAAACGCGAACAGCTTCGCCAGAAGATGCGCGATATCGAGGAAACCCTGGCGGAACTCGACAATGTGGATGAAGCCTGTCTTGCACGTTTGGCTGAACTTAGAGTAGGCACCTGACTCTTTTTTGGATTACCACTGGCCAGTGTGTGCTTATGTCCATCAATAGGCCGTGAGTCGCGCCATTTCCCTTGACCCTGCCACAATTGCAAGGTCACTAAGCGGCATGATTCTCAGCGCCGATTTTCTCATCAGTTTCATTGCTCTGTTCGTTATCATCGCCGTTCGGTACTTTGCCGTGGCCGGCATATTCTATTGGCTCCTATGGGGACGTGATGCCCATCAGGTGGCTGCCCGACGGCTCGTCCGGCGAGCGCCCGAGCGGCGTGTCATTGCACATGAAATCACCTGGTCGATGGTGTCTTCGGCAATCTACGCTTTTGCCGGCGCCATCGTCATTGAGGCCTGGAAAGCCGGAGGTACGGCGCTCTACACCGATCTTTCGGCGCACGGCTACTGGTACCTGCCAGTGAGCATTCTGCTGTACCTGTTTCTGCACGACACGTTCTTCTATTGGACGCATCGGATGATGCACCATCCAAAGCTATTCGCGCCGATGCACAAGACACACCACATGTCGAACAATCCGACGGCGTGGGCGGCGTTTTCCTTTCATCCCTGGGAGTCCCTTCTAACCGCTGCATTTCTGCCGATACTGGTGTTTTTCATTCCGCTGCATGTGGGTGCGGCATTGCTGGTTCTGATGATTATGACCATCGCCAGTGTTCTCAATCACGCCGGCTGGGAGGTCTTTCCGGAAAGCTGGTTGCGCGGGTTTCTCGGACGACACGTCATCACCGCGACTCACCATAATCTGCACCACACCAATTACCGGGTGAACTATGGCCTCTATTTCCGCTTCTGGGACAGGCTGATGGGCACCGATGTCATGGAATCGGCATATCCGCATCTGCGAACGGAGACCAGTCCAGCGGAAGCGCCAGAACCCGTGCGTGAGAATTGACCTGCCGAAAGACTCTCGCCTTCAGCCGAGGCCGGGCAGTTGCGCCTTTGCGCCGGAGAGGATCGTTTCGAACGAAATGATGATGATCACAAGGCCCATCAGCCGGACCATGATGTTCATACCGAGATCGCCAAGCAATCGAAAAATGGGGTCCGCAAGTCGCAGCGCCAGAAACATAATGACCATCAGTGCGACACAGGCGGCTGATACAACGAGGTAGCCGCTCGGTCCGGGCAATTCGTGCATCCCGAGGACGATGGCGCTGAAAGCACCGGGTCCGATGACGAGCGGAATGGCGAACGGAGAAACTACTGAAAGCGCTGAGTGTTCCGTACCCTCGGTGGCTTTGATCTCAACCTTCATCGATTGAACTTTTGCGCGCACCATGCCTATTCCGCTCAAAAGGATGACGAAACCGCCGCCGACCTTGAAACCGTCCACCGTGATACCGAAGACATTGAGAAAACTGGTGCCGAAGACGATGATAACGACAAGTGCAATGAGCATCGTCAGCGTTGCCGCCCTGGCCGAGTGCCGCCTTTGGACACTGGATTGCCCGGCCGTATAACCGAGGAAAAAGGGAATAGCACCGATCGGACTGGCAACCGCAAACAGTGTGCCGAATGTTCGCACGAATACAGACCAGTCGAGATTCGTCAGTAGTGAATCGAGCATGATTCGAATTATAGAATCGGCTTCACGAATGACGCGTTAAAGCACTGAAGGTGAGCCTGGGGATGTACCGGAGTCTTATTCATTCAATGGCTGCATCAGTGCGTCGGCCTGACAGCTTTGTATGACACGCCGCACCTCAGGTGTTGATTGTGCCTCCGGGCTCGCGGTGAGGGCTGCCTGCAATAGATTTTCCTCGATCAAACGATCCACGGCGCAGGAACAGAATCGCTGGCAGAATTCAGTATCACTTGTCTCTTGGCAGGTAAGGGTGCAATTGCGCAACACATCGACCGGATCGATTTGGCCGGGCGGAGCAACCAGACTGAACACGTAGATTGCTGCAACGAGGACAGGCTGATGCAGTAGGTACACGACAAGGCTGTGGCGCCCTGCGAACATAAGACTGGATCCAACGGCGCCGTCGCCGTGATAGAACGCCGCCAGTGGTTCCAGCAGCCGTCGCCGCATCATGAATTGGGCAGCCGCCATGCCCAGCAGAACCGGTCCGATCCATGGAAACAGTGGTACAAAATCATTGGATCGAACCGGCGCGACGGAAAGACCAAGCCAAAGCAATGCCGGATGGTCAAACAGCGGTGAAGCCAGATACGGCGCTCCCACGATAACGATTGCACCGACAAGCGCAGTCACAGCGGGAGGAAACCGAAGAAACAGCAGGCCGATGATGCTGGAGGCCGCAATGCAGTGCAGAATGCCGAAAAAAATGTAGCGATCGGGTGTGGCGAACACCGTCACCACGGTTATGGCCAGCGCGGCGACTGCGATTTGAGCCAGACGCTTCATAAAGGAACGCCAGCGAATGCCTTGACTGTGCGCCAGGACGAGGCTGAAACCGACAAGAAACAGGAAGCTGCCGGCGATCAACCGCGCGAAAAGCCGCCATCCGCCCTGCGTCGTCAGCCCGGGTGCGGCATAGCCGAAGAACTCCAGGTCCCAGGTAAAATGATAGATAGCCATGGCCAGGAGGGCTAGGCCGCGGGCAACATCGACCATGGCGATGCGTTTGGAGTGGTTGGTCAAACCTGCCATGGTAGGCCAAAGGGAACGCGGCGCGGCGGCCGGTTTTGGTTGTTCTGTGTCAGCAGGACTGGCTCCGATCCTCCGGTTGCAGTTCGAGCCAACCTATTCCGCATTGGTCATGGTTGACGACCTCGCGCCTGCACTATTGATCGCGAACCCACACCGGATCAAGTCATCGCGAAGCGATGGTGTGTTTGGCGCCCAGGTTGGATCGATCGGTGTCGCAATTGGATCCGTTCGTTGCTGATCGAATCGATGTTTCGCAGCCGATTGTTACGGTGAACTTCGTGGCGTCTGTGTGATTTCCCACACAAATGCACACTTTTTTTTGCACCAGGTAAGCCTGACAAATATCTGAAAAGATTTGCTGCTTTTTCCACCCGCCGGTTCCGGGCGATGGGCGTCGGCAGATCCGCTGTTGCGAAATGATTAACGTTGGATTAGAAGCTCCGCCTACCACCATGACCGACCGAGCGTCGGTGGTGTTGATTGGGGCAGATAGTGGAGCCAAAATGGAAGACACCGTACAAAAATCCTGCTGGGGCGTAACCGTTCGTGCAGTGATTGGTTTTGTGGGACTGCTTGCATTGGTGTATCTGTTCGGCGGGATTTGATCCGAACGATTTTTGATATAGAAGCAGCGTGGGCTCCAACCCGCGCTGCTCTGTTTTTGGGGTGCGGCGGATGTGTCGCTGTCGGTGTAACCGGTGTCGGTTAGCGCCTGTATCTGACCCCGGTTCTGGACTACAATTCCGACAGTGAGTTTGGCACTGTCGGAACTGTCTGGAATGTTTCTTTCGGTATTCGATGTCTTCAAGATCGGTATCGGTCCGTCGAGTTCCCATACAATGGGCCCGATGACCGCCGCCGGGCGTTTTCTTGACGAAGTGTTGAACGGCGACTGGCCGCGGCCCTCCGGTTTGTCCGTCACCCGGCTGAAGGTCAGCTTGCACGGATCGCTCGCCTTCACCGGTATCGGCCATGGGACGGGGCGCGCGGTCGTTCTGGGTTTGGCCGGATATGAACCGCATACGATCGATCCCGATGCGATGGATGGAATCATTCAAGCCGTCGAGGACACTTCCCTAGTGCACCCGGCGGGCCATCCGGCCTATCGTTTCGACCCGCAGACCGATCTTGTCTTCGACCGCTCCAATCCGCTTCCGGGACACGCCAACGGCATGACATTCAGCGGATTCGACGACGATGGGCGGCTGTTGCTCAAGCGTATCTACTACTCGATCGGCGGCGGTTTTGTTGTCACCGATCTTGAGTTGGATGCATTGCAGGCGTCGACGGAAAAGCCGGTCGCGAACGATGTACGGTATCCGTTCGCCACTGCCGCCGAAATGCTGGCTATGACCCGGCAGTCAGGGATGAGCATCGCATCCATGAAGCGAGCCAACGAAGAGGCGCAAAGCACCGGCAAAGAACTCGACGACGGTCTCGATGGTATATGGACCGCCATGTCAAACTGCATCGACCGCGGTCTGGCTGCTGATGGCATCATGCCCGGCGGTCTCAACGTCCGGCGTCGCGCCCGCTCGATACATGAAAAACTGCAGGACGAATGGAAGCAGAACAAAGCCAATCCCTTGCTCGCCAATGACTGGCTGAGCGTTTATGCAATGGCGGTCAATGAAGAAAATGCCGCCGGTGGCCGTATCGTGACCGCGCCAACCAATGGGGCGGCCGGGGTGATACCGGCAACCATCCGCTACTATCTGCAGTTTCACGATGGCTCTGACAGGCAGGGCGTTCACGAGTTCCTGCTGACGGCCGCCGCGATCGGCGGAATTATCAAACACAACGCGTCGATCTCGGGCGCCGAGGTCGGTTGTCAGGGCGAAGTGGGTTCGGCTTCGGCGATGGCCGCCGCCGGGCTGACGGCGGCGCTCGGTGGCTCGCCTGAACAGGTGGAAAATGCTGCTGAGATCGCGTTGGAACATCATCTCGGCATGACCTGCGATCCGGTGGCAGGTCTTGTCCAGGTTCCCTGCATCGAACGCAACGCACTCGGCGCCGTCAAGGCGGTCACTGCAGCGTCGTTGGCACTGCGCAGCGACGGCAAACATTTCGTGCCGCTCGATGCTTGCATCGAGACCATGCGCCAGACCGGTTTGGACATGAACGAGCGCTATAAGGAAACCAGCGAGGGCGGTCTGGCTGTCAATGTGGTTGCATGTTGATGGATTGCATCGCCGCTGTGGAAAGGCGCACGACGTCCCTTGACCGGTAAGCCCGTTCGGTTACCTGAGAACTATGACCCTCAATCTCGTCAAACTGTGTGTCGGTGTCGACGCCGTCGAGGAGCTTCAGGCCTATATCGATTTCAGCCTGTCGGAAAAGCGTAGACTCGGCCAGGAAGTCATCCAGTTTCACACCACGCGCATGATACCGAAACGAGCCGAGGAGCTGATCGACGGCGGATCGCTCTATTGGGTCATCCGGGGCAATATACAAGTGCGCCAGAAGATCGAGGAAATCCGACCCTTTACTGACGACGCAGGCATATCGAGATGCCGTATTGTTCTTGCACCGAGGCTGGTCATGACCGAGTGGCAGCCACGAAGGGCGTTTCAGGGATGGCGGTATCTGCCTTCAAAAGATGCGCCGCAGGATCTTTCGGGAAGCGATAAGGGACTGTTGTCGCTGCCGCCGCAACTACGTCGCGAACTCGCCGATCTCGGACTTCTCTAGTCGGCCTCAATGTCAGCCTGCTGCGGCACGGGGCAACTGAATTCCGCTCTATTGATTGCTTCAATTCACTTCACCGTGCCCTAGATTCCCAAATCGTGTTAGTTATCCTATCTTAGTGGAACCGCGCACGAAGGCGTTGCCGGCTGCGTGGTTGCAAAATTGGGAGCGGTCCATGCAGAGACGTGATGTCACGGCAAAGAAAGACACACGCGAGATCGCCAGCGATAGCGAAGCGCGATCTTCGAAAAAAGATGTCGCCGATTTCTTGAAGGCGGCGCAGTCAATCGCCCCGCAACCGGGCGGTCAGTCCGGGCGTCTTGTGTTCGCACTCGACGCAACAATGAGCCGACAGCCTACCTGGGATGCGGCCTGTCGGCTGCAGGGCGAGATGTTCAACGCCGTCGGCCGAGCGGGTGGCCTCCAGGTGCAGTTGGTGTATTTTCGCGGCTTCGGCGAGTGTCGCGCGTCCAAATGGGTTTCGGATACCACACAGCTGCGCGATCTCATGACGCGGATTGACTGCCGCGGTGGCCACACACAGATCGCTAAGGTCCTCAAACATACACGCGAAGAGACGCTGCGCAAACCGGTCAGTGCTCTGGTCTATATCGGCGACGCCATGGAGGAAAACATCGATCGGCTCTGTCAATTGGCCGGCGAACTGGGCATGCGCAAGGTACCGTGTTTCATGTTTCAGGAGGGGCATGATGCGGCCGCCCAAACCGCTTTCCGGGAAATCGCCCGACTGTCCTCCGGCGCCTACCTGCGGTTCGACAGCAGCGCTGCCGGTGCGCTGCTCAACCTCTTGAAGGCAGTGGCCGTCTACGCATCGGGCGGATTGAAAGCTTTGGAACGGCATACCAGCCGCGAATCGCGGTTGCTTCTTGAACAACTTTCAGGACGGTGAGGCAGTTCGACGGTGACGTTGATGTTTTACATAGTACTGATAGCGCTGCTGCTGGCGGCTCTCTCAGTACCCTTCGTTCGCATGGATGCCAGGCAGGTCGCCACGGTATTGCGCTATGCGCTGCCTGTGACGCTCACGGTCATCGGGGTCATCCTGACGCTTCTGGGTCGCGCCAGCGTCGCGTTCGGACTGTTTGGGCTAGCGGCCATCCTGTTCGGTCGGGCGAGGGCACGTTCACGCGGCACCAAAAGCCGTAACCAGACGTCGCATGTGCGAACCGCGGCGCTTGAGATGGAACTGGATCTCGATTCCGGAGCCATGAACGGTCTGGTTCTGGCCGGAAAGTTTGAAGGTCGCTATCTGGACGACATGTCCGAAGCCGATCTGTTGTCTCTTTATCGCGAACTGCAGCAAGATCCGGAAAGCACCCAGGTGCTAGAAGCGTATCTTAACTGGCGTATACCCACCTGGCGAGACGGCTTTGATGCGGATACGGACAGCGGGTTGGGCGCAGCGCCAGCTTCGGGCCCCATGACAAAGGAGGAAGCTTACGAGATCCTTGGTCTTTCTGCTGGTGCCACCGAGGCGGAAATCCGCGAGGCGCATCGCCGCCTGATGAAGCGCGTTCACCCTGATACCGGCGGCTCGGTCTTTTTGGCGACCCGCATCAATGAGGCCAAAGATGTTCTCTTGCGTCGTCATTGATCTATCCCCACTACAATACACTAAAGAGGATGCTTCCTCGGTCTGACCGGCCATGGTGTCATTGTTGTGTTGCCCAGCAACCATAGCCCTTCTTTTTGAGCTGCTTGCAGGCGCTCCAGGCTTGTGATTTGCCCGAAAAACCTGCGAACCTGGCGCGATGGAGCTGTTCTCCGCCGCGCTGCGTGACAACCGTAAATGCTTCTGCTTTGGCGATCAGTCCGCCGGTTTTCGATTGAGCCTCCGACAGCAGGGACTCGGCCGACTCACGCGTCGGGGTCGCGCCGATCTGGACCACCCAGCCGGAGGGCAGGCCGGTGCTGGCCGTGACGATTGTGTCGACCGCACGGTTGCCGATCTCCTCGACCGGACGCGGAGCTGGCGCTGCCATTGCCCTCTGTTTCTTCAAACCATTAATGAGTGCGTCCCTGCCCACCAACGGTCGGTCCGCGGGTATGGGAAAGGACGTCGCCTTCTGCGGCCGGGCATAGGCCAGCGCGACGCGCACCTCATTCTCATCCCGGAACTGCGGCACCGGACCGGTCTTCGGCAGGACGATCCTTGTCGCTGTCGCCGGTCCTTTGGCGATCAGATTGCCGCCACCGCGGCGCGATGCTTTCGGGAGGTAGCGGCCAATCAGCTTTTTCATGTGTTCGTTGCGGCTGGCACCGGTGCGACCACCCATAACGACCGCGACAATACTACGCCCGTCCTTGCGCACGGACGTGACAAGATTGAAGCCTGACGCACGGATGTAGCCGGTTTTGATGCCATCGACTCCCGACACGGTTCCGAGCAGCCTGTTGTGGTTGCCATAGCGGGCCTTGCCGTATTGGAAGCTGCGTTTTGAAAAATAGTGATAGTGGTGCGGGAAATGCTCGCGCAGAGCAATGCCCAGGCGGGCCATATCGCGGGCCGTTGTCCGCTGTTTCGAATTGGGCAATCCGTGGGCATTGCGGAAAGTTGTCTTTTTCATCTTAAGCGCGCGTGCCTTCTGGGTCATCTGACGCGCAAAGGCCGACTCCGATCCCCCCAAGTGCTCCGCGACAGCGGTGGACACGTCATTGGCCGACTTGGTGACCAGCGCTTGGATCGCCTGGTTGACGGAGATCGTCTGGCCAGGCTTAAGGCCAAGCTTCGACGGCTGTTCGGCCGCAGCGTTCTTCGACACACGTATGCGTGTTTTTTTGCTTATCCGACCGCTGTCGAGTGCCTCGAACACCATGTACAGGGTCATCATCTTTGTCAGGGATGCCGGATAACGCGGCGCATCGGCGCTCGATGCATAAAGGGTCTTTCCGGTCTTCGCATCGATGACGACACCGGCATATTTCGGATTCGCGAACGCCACTGCGCTCAAGCTGGTGACTATCGCCGCAGCCAGTATCAGGTGACTGAGAGCCAGGGCGAGACGAAGTCGGGGCCGGGCGACACGGAAACAGCTTATTGAAGCATTGTTCACTGTTATGGTCCCATCGAATGACGCAGCTGCAAGGATCGGTCATCGTGCTGGTGATGCCCGGTTTGGCGCACGGTAGTTCGTCCAGCGTTACCAATCCGTTTATGGTTTCGAGATTCTTTCGTGGACCCTTCAAATTGCAGACGCCACACGTCAGGTCCGGCGTGTTGCACTGCACAATTTTTGTTGACAATCTGTTGCGGTGCATATAAAACATGGGCGGTTTCGGTTCGCGCAATGGCGGCCAATGCCAACCCCAGCTCACCCGCGATAACAGGAAATGATGATGTTCTCCTTCGACGACGCCAGCAAGTATGGCAAGGATGCCATGGACAACATGCTGAAAAGCTACTCGGCTTTTGCCCAAGGCATGCAGACTCTCACCAGCGAGGCCACCGACTTCTCGAAAAAGTCTTACGAACACAATGCCGCTGCCATGGAGAAAATGTTTGGCGCTAAGTCTTTCGAAAAGGCGTTCGAGATCCAGAGCGACTACGCCAAATCGGCTTACGAAGCGTTTGTTGCTCAAGCGACCAAAATGAGCGAAATCTACACCGATACCGCACGCAAAGCATACGAGCCCTACGAAACCATGGTCGCCACTCAGACGCCGGCACCTGCGCCAGCTAAGAAGGCTGCCTGACGCTCCCTCGTCAACGCTTCACTAGCACAAGTTGAGAGCCTGGCGGCCATGGTCGCCGGGTTTTGCGTTTTTGGCGGTAGGATGTCACGAATCGGTGTGCCGACAGTTGCCATTTCATGGCAAATTGGGCCTGCGAGCCCTCCATTCCGACGAGCGCCGCAAACTTGAACTCATCGGGCCTGTTTGAGGGACTTAACATTGCTCAAAAGAGGACTAGATTAGGGTAGACTGAAGAGGCCGGGTTCGGTGTGCCGACAGGCGCCGCATCGGGAAACGGGACAAGGACAGAATGGTTGCTGAGCCGATAAGGGCAGCTGCGGACGACGATAAGACTGGGGACGGGAGCGGAAGTGGCAACGGCGTCTCGGTCATCACGCGCACGCAGAAGAAGCTCAAGAAACCGAGCCTGTACCGCGTGCTGTTGCTGAACGACGACTACACACCGATGGAATTCGTCGTGCATGTTCTGGAGCGGTTCTTTCAGAAGGACCGGGAAGCAGCCACACGCATCATGCTGCACGTGCACAATCATGGTGTCGGTGAATGCGGGGTGTTCACCTATGAGGTGGCGGAAACTAAGGTGACTCAGGTGATGGACTTCGCGCGCCAAAATCAACATCCGCTGCAATGCGTGATGGAAAAGAAATGAGGATCTAGACGTGCCGACATTTTCTCCAAGCCTTGAAAAGGCGCTGCACCAGGCACTGACATTTGCCAACGATCGCCACCACGAATACGCGACGCTTGAGCATCTGCTGCTGGCGCTGATGGACGACTCCGACGCAGCCGCCGTGATGCGTGCCTGTGGCGTCGACCTCGAGGCGCTGCGCTCGACCGTTACCGAGTATATCGACAATGAGTTACACAACCTGGTGACGGGCTACGACGAGGACTCAAAGCCCACCTCCGGTTTCCAACGCGTCATTCAGCGAGCGGTCATTCACGTGCAATCCTCCGGGCGCGACGAAGTGACCGGCGCCAATGTCCTGGTGGCCATATTTGCGGAGCGGGAGAGTCACGCCGCCTATTTCCTGCAGGAGCAGGAGATGACGCGATATGACGCGGTCAATTTCATATCGCATGGTATCTCCAAACGGCCGGGCGCATCGGAAAGCCGGCCGGTACGCGGTGCCGAGGACTCCGAAGCGGACGGCTCGTCAGGCGGCTCTGAAGGCGAGGAGGGTGGCAAGCCGAAAAATCAAGACGCGCTTTCAGCCTATTGCGTCAATCTCAACAAGAAGGCGCAGGACGGGAAGGTGGATCCGTTGATCGGCCGAGAGAACGAGGTCAATCGTACCATTCAGGTTCTCTGCAGGCGCTCGAAGAATAACCCGCTCTATGTTGGCGATCCCGGGGTCGGCAAGACGGCGATTGCGGAAGGCTTGGCCCGGCGCATCATCAAGGGTGAGGTGCCAGAGGTTCTTCAGGATGCCACGATTTTTGCACTCGATATGGGATCGCTGCTCGCCGGTACCCGCTACCGCGGCGATTTCGAGGAACGCCTGAAGCAGGTGGTCAAGGAACTCGAAGAGATGCCCGGCGCGGTTCTCTTCATCGACGAGATACACACGGTCATCGGTGCCGGCGCGACGTCCGGCGGCGCCATGGATGCTTCGAACCTCTTGAAACCGGCTCTGTCGACGGGTGCCATCCGATGCATCGGTTCGACGACGTACAAGGAGTTCCGGCAGTTCTTCGAGAAAGACCGGGCGCTGGTACGCCGCTTCCAGAAAATAGACATCAACGAGCCGAGCATCGACGATGCGGTGGAGATCCTCAAGGGCCTCAAGCCCTATTACGAGGACTACCACAAGGTTAAATATAGCAACGATGCCATTAAGACGGCGGTGGAGCTGTCGGCCCGCTACATCAACGACCGCAAGCTTCCGGACAAGGCGATCGACGTCATCGACGAGACCGGTGCGTCGCAGATGCTGGTCGAAGAGGGCAAGCGCCGCAAGACGATCACCGAGAAGGAGATTGAAGCGACCATCGCGTCGATGGCGCGCATCCCGCCGAAGACCGTGTCGAAGGACGACAAGCAGGTGCTCGCCAATCTGGACAAGCAACTGCGCTCGGTTGTTTACGGACAGGACGACGCCATCAATGCCCTGGCATCGGCAATCAAGCTGGCGCGCGCCGGTTTGCGCGAGCCTGACAAACCGATCGGCAGTTATCTGTTCTCCGGACCGACGGGCGTCGGCAAGACCGAGGTCGCCCGGCAACTGGCCAGCGCGCTTGGGGTGGAACTGCTGCGCTTCGACATGTCGGAGTACATGGAACGGCACACCGTGTCGCGGCTATTGGGCGCACCTCCCGGTTATGTCGGTTTTGACCAGGGTGGCCTTTTGACCGACGGAGTCGACCAGCATCCGCACTGTGTGCTGCTTCTCGATGAGATTGAAAAGGCACATCCGGATCTGTTCAACATCCTGCTGCAGGTGATGGATCACGGCAAGCTGACCGACCATAACGGAAAACAGATCGATTTCAGAAACGTCATCCTGATTATGACGACCAATGCGGGTGCCGCGGATCTCGCCAAACCGGCGATCGGTTTCGGTTCGTCGAAGCGGGAAGGCGACGATATGGAAGCGATCAACCGGATGTTCTCGCCGGAATTCCGCAACCGCCTGGACGCGATCATTGCGTTCGGCTCGTTGCCGACGCCGGTGATCCATCAGGTCGTGCAAAAATTCGTCATGCAGCTGGAAGCGCAACTGGCCGAACGCGGTGTGACCTTTGATCTATCGAGCGAAGCGATCGCCTGGCTGGCGGACAAAGGCTACGACGAACGCATGGGAGCCCGTCCCCTGGCGCGGGTTATTCAGGAGCATATCAAGAAGAAACTGGCGGACGAGGTTCTGTTCGGCAAGCTCAAGGAAGGCGGGACAGTCAAGGTTACGGTCGAGAAGGACAAAGACGGCAAGGGCAGCCTGAAGCTCGAGGCTGTTCCCGACAAGCCGGTGAAACCGGCCAAGGAAGCGCCTGCGCCACGCAAAAAGGTCACCGTCAAGGCCAAGACCGCGTCCGACGAAAAGACCACGGCCTCGAAGCGCAAACCGCGAACCGACCCGAAGCCGGCGGAAGACCCGCCGGCCGAGGCGGAGAGTGCAGCGAAACCCCGCGGTAGCGCCGTTCCCAAGGTCCCGCGCAAGAAATAATGCCTGAACCGGCAGCACGGATCCGCGATCGCCTCGCTGAAGGCGATCGCCGGACCCCCGGTGCAGCCGGTGCGATTGCCGATTTGATTGATCAGCGACCGGACCGCCTACCGGATCTGATCGTATGTTTGGACGATACCGATCCGGTTGTGGTGTCCCATGCAGCCCACGCGGCCATGCAACTGTCCGGTCGGAAACCATCTCTTTTCGATGCGCACGTCGAAGGTCTGATATCGCGATTGAAATCGCCGACCATCTGGGAGATTGGCGAACAGTTGCCGAAGATTCTGGTCCGGTCGAAACTCACTGCGCGCCAATGTGCCCGATTGGCGCAGATCCTTACCGACAATCTGGACAACCGATCCAACATTGTCGCCGCCTGCTCGCTTCAGGCAATCGTCGATCTTACCAGGGATGGTCGCATCGATCGGGAGTTGGCGCGGACGGCGCTTGATCGCGCGCTGGCCTCGGAGCGAAAGGCCCTGGCGGCGCGTGCCCGCAACCTCGCAAAAGCGGTTGGCTTCAAGTCGTGAATCGGTTTCATTCATCGCCCAGCTGAAAGCGCCGCTTTTCAATTCAACCATGCCCGTCTACCACAGGCTATGAAAACCGATCTTCCCGTTCGTCAATGGCCGTGGTTTCTGCGCGGCGTGCGCGGTATTCTTTCGCCGCCAGCCCTCATTCTGATGAGTGCCTTTGTCGGATTTTGCGGCTTCGCATTCGAAGCGGGAATCCCGCTCGGGCAGACCATTTTTTTGACGGCCGCCATTTGGGCGCTTCCCGGGCAACTGGTTCTGATCGGTGCGATCCTTGCCGGTGCTTCTCTGCCAGCTACCGCGCTGGCGGTTGCACTGTCGTCGATGCGGCTGATGCCGATGGTGGCGTCCCTCATTCCGGTCATTCGCACCCCATCGACACCCACCTGGCTGCTGCTTTTTTTGTCGCACTTCGTGGCGGTGACCGCATGGGTCTTCACCATGCAGAACATTCATACGGTACCAAGGGAGGCCCGCGTTGCATTCTTCGCCGGCTTTGCGTTGACGGTTTCGGCTGCGAACATTTTGCTTGTGGCAGTTTGGTACGGGATGATCAGCCAGCTCCCAGCCATGCTAGCGGGTGCGCTGTTCTTTCTCACGCCGGTCTATTTTCTGACATCGATCTGGGCAACAGCGCGCAATCCCGAGGTGCAGTACGCCATGATCTTCGGGATATGTCTTGGACCGTTGTTCCACATGGCGGATCCGACCTTGGGCCTGTTGTTTGCCGGAATCGTCGGCGGCACACTTGCGTTTGCCGTCGAACGCTTGATGAGCCGGTCGCGGAGGCAAGGGGATGGCGGTTAACCCGGCGTTCGGTGACTGGTGGCCGTACGTTTTCATCGCCATAGCCGGCTGGTTGGCGACCGACATCTGGCGCTGGCTGGGTGTGCTTTTGGGCAACCGATTGGTGGAGGACTCGGTTGCCATGATATGGGTTCGCGCCGTCGCGACGGCATTGGTTGCGGCAGTGATTGCCCGGCTGATTCTTTATCCAACAGGCGCACTGGAGGCCACGCCTACGGCCTTGCGCGTTACTGCCGCGGCTATCGGTTTTGCAGCATTTCTGGTGACTGGCCGCAGGGTCGTTGTCGGCGTCCTGGTGAGCGAGGCGGTGCTTTTGGCCGGGCAACTGGCTCTGTAGAG
The DNA here is from genome assembly GCA_965249925.1 of Hoeflea sp. Classification (GTDB taxonomy): domain Bacteria; phylum Pseudomonadota; class Alphaproteobacteria; order Rhizobiales; family Rhizobiaceae; genus Hoeflea_A. Next base: position 6,377,728 of record OZ252260.1, on the reverse strand, counting down.
CCTGGTGTGGGATGGAGGACTCCACAGGCCCTTGACCGGGCTTAATGTCCGGCCCAACGTGGGGTGGGGAGCGCAGCGTGATCCATCTGCTTCTGCTGCTTTTTTTCTGGTTTCGCGCGCCCGGTCGGCCGTTGATGATGCTTCGGAACATCTCAAGGGCGATGTTGATAGCGGCATCGGCCCTGGTCGTCGCCAATTTTGGCGGAGTCTTCGCAATACAGACGACCTCCGTCGCGGATGCCATGCTTCTGTTTGCCACGGCCCCTTTGATGGCAGCCTTTCTTGGCAGGCTTGTGCTTGGTGAGCGCGTGCGAACAGCGACTGGGGTTTCTGCGCTGCTTGCGGTGGTCGGAATCGCCATCATGGTTGCCGGCGGTTCCGAACAAGGTGCGTTGATGGGCAATCTGGCGGCTTTGGGTGCGGCGCTAGGATTTGCGGTATTCACACTGGCACTGCGCTGGGGCAGTGGATCGGACATGCTGCCTTCGGTGCTGCTCGCAGGCCTTCTGACAATCGCCCTGACCGCGCTTCTCAGTGTCTCACAGGATTTGTCTCTGACCGTGCCGCCACAGGATCTGGCCATCGCACTGGCGCTGGGCGTGTTTCAATTGGGCGCAGGGCTTGTGCTCTATACGCTCGGGTCCAGGTCTGTCCCCGCGGCGGAGCTCACGCTTCTTTCGCTCGGTGAGGTGCTGCTTTCCCCGTTTTGGGTCTGGCTTTTCCTGGGTGAAACAGTCGGTGCCTACACGCTCATCGGCGGCTCAGTGCTGCTGTTGGCGATTGCCGCCAACGCGCTGTCGGGGCTCAGGCGCAAACCGCCCCTGATCAGCGCGCCGTAGCGTCCTCTCAAACGAGAACCTCCTGAAGGCGGGTGATGTGTTCGATCTTGGAACGCGCCTCCTCATAACCGCGCTCGATGGCCTCGTCGGCGCGGTGGAACTCCGATAGGCCGATGTCGGACAGGCGCGGCATGATCAAGACGTCAGGCGGATCGCCGGCAAGGCGAGCCCTGGAGATACGGTCCTGGATGATGTTGAAGGATTCGACCATCACATTGGCCACGCCCATGCGCGCGGCTTTGCGTTTCTTTTCCTTGCCATTGTCGTCACCGCTTTCCGAGACCTCCTCGGTCTCCTGTTGCGATGCGCTGAACTTGACCACTGCGGATCTGCCGTAGAGATCGTAGTGGAGATTGACCGCAACGACGAGTCGTTCCTCCTGCGCCCGGCAAACGGAAACGGGAACGGGATTGACGAGCGCCCCATCGACCAGTGTCCGGCCATTGCACACGACCGGTTCGAAAATGCCGGGAAGCGCGTAGGATGCGTGTATGGCCGTCGTCAGACTGCCGCTATGGATCCAGATCTCGTGTCCGGTGGCGATTTCGGTCGCGACGGCCGTAAAGGGCCGGTCGAGGTCTTCGATCTGGATATCGGCCAGGTGCTCTTGCATGCGTTTACTGAGCCGCATTCCGCCGAACAGCCCACTGCCGCCAATCGCCAGATCGAGCAGCGCGACGATGCGGCGCATCGTCAGGCTTCGCGCGAACTCCTCCAGTTCGTCCAGCTTGCCGGCCAGGTAGCAACCGCCGACCAGCGCTCCGATGGAGGTGCCGGCCACCATACTGACATCGATACCGGCTTCATCAATGGCGCGCAGCACGCCAATATGGGCCCATCCTCGGGCGGCTCCACCGCCCAGTGCGAGCGCGATTTTGGTTTCGGGTTTGCGCAGCACCGTCACCCCCTCCGCACCGTTGTGTCTCGGGCCGATCCTACACCATTGATGTTGATTTTCGATTGACGGCGTCAGCCGCCCTCAGGACTGCGAACCGTAGACCGAATCGGGGTCGAAACGCGGCTTGTCGTCGTCCATCAGCAGAACCGGGTTGTTATCCGATAGTGCAATGTGGCGGTAGAAGCAACTGCGGCGACCCGTATGGCAGACAGCACCGTATCCCTCGACATGGACCTTCAGAAGCACCGCATCCTGATCGCAGTCCACGCGGATTTCGCGCACGCTCAGGACGTTGCCGGAGCTTTCTCCCTTTTTCCAGATGGCTTTGCGGGACCGGCTGTAGAAATGCGCCACCCGGGTGGAGATCGTCAGCGCCAACGCTTCCCGGTTCATATGTGCCAGCATCAGCACGACGCCGTCATCGGCATCGGTGACCACGGCGGTTACCAATCCGTTGGCGTCAAAACGCGGTGCCAGAAGCGAGCCTTCTTCGAGATCGGCTTTGTTTTCCGGCGGGGGCGCAAAGCCAACCGCCGGTGGCGAGGGATCGGTCATCGTTCGATCAGTCGCGCCGGAGCATCGACATGAACCGCGCCTGTTCCTTGGGATCAGTCTTGAACTGGCCGGTGAAGGTAGACGTAAGCGTGGTGGAGCCGATTTTCTGAACGCCGCGCATGACCATGCACATGTGCTCGGCTTCTATCATCACCGCCACACCGCGTGGCTTCAGCGTCGTGTCGATGGCATCGGCGATCTGTGCCGTCAACGCCTCTTGGGTCTGCAGACGGCGACCGTAAAGGTCGACCACCCGGGCGATCTTGGAAAGGCCCAGCACCCGGCCGTCGGGCAGATAGCCGACATGTGCCTTCCCGAGGATCGGCACCATATGGTGCTCACAATGCGAAAAGAACGGAATGTCCTTCACGAGCACCAGTTCGTCGTAACCGGCGACATCCTCGAAGGTGCGTCCAAGCACCTCCTCCGCGGAATGGCCATAGCCGGCAAACAGCTCATGGTAGGCCTTGGCGACGCGCGTCGGCGTATCCTTCAAGCCTTCTCGGTCGACGTCTTCTCCGATCCAGCGCAGAAGGACTTCGACCGCAGCACGGGCCTCTTCTTCGGTCGGTCGCTCTGAGCCAACCTTGTCGGCATCGGGATTGTCGGCGGTTCCGTTCGGGAAGCTCTTGATGATGGCGTCCATTTTGATCTCAAATCCTTGCGGTCGCCGAGGCGCCGTTTGTTCCTGTTGTCTGTGGCTGTCGCCACGTGTGCAGGGCCTATACGGCGCGGTCATTTCGGCAGTTCACTATTGCACTGCACGAAATCGCACGACACTTCAACACTTGCAATAATGTCGCCTTGCTCCAAAATAGGGTAAATATGACGAAATTTCCAATTTATTGGCGATGTGATGGTGTCGGATTTTGGCGCATGCCAACTCCCGTTTCCGGATGGCCAGGATGTGACCGATGATCGACGAAGTCTACAATGCCAAAATCCTCGAGTTTGCCGGCAACATCCCCCGAATCGGCGTGCTGGAAAACGCCGACGCCACGGCGCGCGCCCACTCGAAGCTGTGCGGCTCCACCGTGAAGGTGTGGCTCAAGTTGGACGGAGACACTGTTTCCGACTTTTCACATGAGGTAAAAGCCTGCGCGCTGGGCCAGGCGTCGTCTTCGATCATGGCGAACAACATCGTTGGCGCCTCGACCGCCGAGTTGCGGGCGGTGCGCGAGCAGATGATCGCCATGCTGAAGCACGGCGGTCCACCCCCCGAGGGCCGGTTCGCCGACCTCAAATTCCTGGAACCGGTCAGGGACTACAAGGCGCGGCATGCATCGACATTGCTGACCTTCGACGCGGTCGTTGACGCGATTGACCAGATCGAGAGCAAGCGGGCTGATACGGCCGCCGCCTGACATTGGCCGGGCCGACGTGCAAACCCATGAAGCCCAAAGGCCGCAATTATGACGGTCCGTTTCGCAAGACGCCCGACAGGCTGTTCGGGATGGGCTTGGTACGGCTCTATCAGCTGACACTGTCCGGTTTTATCGGCAATCATTGTCGACACCTGCCGACCTGTTCCGAATATGCCTACGAAGCCATCGCCCGCCACGGGTTGTGGCCGGGCGGATGGTTGTCCTTTTTTCGGGTCATCCGTTGCGGCCCCGGCGGCACGCACGGATTCGATCCGGTGCCCGAACAGTTGCCCCATCGGATGAAGTGGTATCTCCCTTGGCGCTATTTCATCCGGCACGCGCAGGATACCTGACGGCAGGCTCTTTACCGTTGCAAACAGGCGAGGCGCGGTTTAAAAGGCCGGCGCCCGGCGCAATGCCGGCAAAAATCAGCAACCACCCGCATTCGTTGGCGGGACTGGATAGGAGCATGACTGATGGCTGACGCCGTTTCCCTTCGATTCCCTGATGGATCCATCAAGCAGTTTCCCACCGGCACGAGCGGCCGTGCGGTCGCCGAGGGCATTTCCAAATCACTTGCCAAAAAGGCGGTGGCGATGGCCATCGACGGGCAGATTTGTGATCTGAGCGATCCGGTGACCGACGGTGCGATCGAAATCGTCACTCGCGACGACCCGCGCGCACTTGAATTGATCCGCCATGATGCGGCGCACGTCATGGCCGAAGCCGTGCAGGAACTCTATCCCGGCACACAGGTGACGATCGGCCCGGTCATTGATAACGGGTTCTACTACGATTTTGCCCGCAATGAACCGTTCACACCGGAAGACCTGCCGCGCATTGAAAAGAAAATGCGGGAGATCATTGCCCGCAACGCGTCCTTCACCAAGGAAGTGTGGTCGCGGGACCAGGCGCGACAGACCTTTTCCGATATGGGTGAGACCTACAAGGTTCAGTTGGTCGATGCCGTGCCGGAGGGCGAAGACCTCAAGATTTATCGTCAGGGCGACTGGTTCGACCTGTGCCGCGGACCGCACATGGCGTCAACCGGACAGATCGGCAACGCCTTCAAACTGATGAAGGTCGCCGGCGCCTATTGGCGCGGCGATGCCAACAATCCGATGCTGACCCGCATCTACGGCACGGCGTGGGCCGATCAGAAGCAACTCGACGCCTATCTGCATATGCTCGCCGAGGCAGAGAAACGCGACCACCGGCGGCTGGGGCGTGAGATGGACCTGTTCCATTTCCAGGAAGAGGGTCCGGGTGTGGTCTTCTGGCACGCCAAGGGCTGGAAGATGTTTCAAAAGCTGGTGAGCTACATGCGCCGGCGCATCGACGAACACGGCTATGACGAGGTCAATGCCCCGCAGATCCTCGACAAGGCTCTGTGGGAAACATCCGGTCACTGGGGCTGGTACCGGGAAAACATGTTTGTCACCGAGACGGTTGACGACCGGGTTTTCGCAATCAAGCCGATGAACTGTCCGGGTCACGTGCAGATCTTCAAGCACGGCTTGCGCTCATACCGGGAACTTCCGGTGAAGATGGCGGAATTCGGCAGCGTTCACCGCTATGAGCCGTCCGGCGCGCTGCACGGACTGATGCGCGTGCGCGGGTTCACCCAGGATGATGCGCATGTCTTCTGCACCGAAGAACAGCTCGCTTCGGAGTGTTTGCGTATCAATGATCTTATCCTGTCCACCTATGCGGACTTCGGCTTTGACGAAATCACCGTCAAGCTCGCGACGCGCCCGGACAAGCGGGTCGGCAGCGACGAGATGTGGGATCATGCCGAAGAGGTTCTGGCGACGATTCTCGAGCAGATCGAGGCGGAATCAGGCGGCCGAATCAAGACCGGGGTCAACCCGGGTGAGGGGACTTTTTACGGTCCGAAATTCGAATACACCCTGCGCGATGCGATCGGGCGCGAATGGCAGTGCGGAACCACGCAGGTTGATTTCAACCTGCCGGAACGGTTTGGCGCCTTTTACATCGACAGCGATTCCGAAAAGAAACGCCCGGCGATGGTGCATCGGGCGATCTGCGGATCAATGGAGCGGTTTCTCGGCATTCTGATCGAAAACCACGCCGGCAACATGCCGCTCTGGTTCGCTCCGGTGCAGGTGGTCGTTGCCACGATTACCTCCGAGGCGGATGACTATGCGCTGGCCGTTGCCGCCAGGCTGAAAGCGGAAGGCCTTGAGGTTCAAACCGATCTTCGCAACGAAAAAATCAACTACAAGGTCCGCGAGCATTCTCTGACCAAGGTGCCGGTCATCCTGGTCTGCGGTCGGCGTGAGGCCGAGGAAGGTACGGTGAACATGCGCCGGCTGGGCAGCCGTGATCAGCAATCGATGACGCTGGAAGAGGCCGTGTCATTGCTCACCGACGAGGCGACACCGCCGGATGTGCGGCGCAAGGGAATGCAAGAGGAGGCTGCTCGACTGGGTTAGTTGAGCAGCACCTCGACATCGGCGTTGCGTCCGGCAACCACACTGAAGTCACGGCGGAACAGCCGCTCCTTGTGGCGGGCGATTGCGGTATAGTCGCCCTCCGCGAGCACCAGCGATGGGAACGCGCCGACGCTTTCGCTGATCAGGTCACCGGCAGAATTGGTGATCGACCAGGCCGTGTCGGCGATAGCCTCGCCACCGGCCTCGGCAACCAGTTTGAGTGTCAGTTGTGCCGCACGGTGCTGGATGGTCGCTTCCGTCATTTTGCCGGCTTCCACCTGGATGTCGGAGCGGATGACGGCGTTGACGGCCCCATATTCGGAAACAACGTGATAGATTCCGTCGTTGAGACGTACCACCTGGTTGGGGCGGACGTCCGCGATGATCAGCTGTCGCTGGTCGTTGCTGTCACGTTCGTCGGAAAAGATGGAGAACCGCAGCTTGCCGACGGGAATGCGAACGTCGTTGCCGGAGACCGCATTGAGAATCAGCCCGCCGGCATTGAGGATGAAATCCTGACGGTCAATCGGTGCCGTCTCGGGAATAACGACCTTGCGGGTGACACCGGCCAGTCCGAAAGCCACATGCACGAAATACTCGCCGGGTTCGAACTCGAAAAAAGCCTGACCGCCTTCCGAGGACGCGAGCATCGGCAGCTTGCCGTTTTCATCAGCGATCGGATCGAACACCCGCCAGACCAGTCCGTGCTTGAGTGGTTCGCCGCCTTCGACCAGCAGTGCATCCATGCGCACGCTGCGCAGCATCTCGTCGGCTGCTTCCGACGCGGCGTCTGTGTTGGGTGCGACAAAGGGTGTCAGCGTCTCGATATCCAGACGCGTGAGCGGATTGGTGTCCTGCAGGCTCTGAGCATGCGATATGGTCTGCATCAGGCTGAAAGCCAGTCCTGCCAAGGCAAACAGCGCGAAGCGCGAAACCGATTCCATTGGGTCCCCAATCTTGTCTTTTGTTTGAAACCCATGCACATGGCAATTTCAAGGTCAAAATATCCGACGGAGCAATCGATACACCGATGAATCACGCGTTGAAATCCTATTTGCAAACCCGGCGAACCGTGCCGGCGAAGTTGCTGATCGCCCCCGGGCCTGATCGCGACACCGTCCATGAGATCCTGCGGATCGCCACCCGGGTCCCCGATCACGGCAAACTGGCGCCGTGGCGATTTATCGTTTTGTCCGGCGAAGCGCGTGACCGGCTGAGCGCCCAACTGGGCGAGATTGCCGTGGCGAGGGATCCGCAACTCTCCGGTGAGCGGCTCGAACAGGACCAGACCCGGCTCAACCGGGCTCCGGTCGTCATAGCCGTGGTCAGCCGAGCGGCGGCGCATCCGAAAATCCCGGAATGGGAACAGGTCCTGTCGGCGGGTGCCGTCTGCACCTGCCTGTACATGGCTGCCAACGCTTTCGGCTTCGGCTGCAATTGGTTGACGGAATGGATGGCTTACGATCGCGAGGCGCAAGACCTGCTCGGCGTTGAAGAGACCGAGCGAATAGCCGGCTTTCTCCATATCGGGACATCCACGGCTGCTCCTGCTGACCGTGTGCGCCCGGACATCAACGAGATCACGACCTGGATCGAGTGACAGGCGGTTACGCCATTGGCAAGCGGAGATACGCGGCATGTTCTATGCAACCGATAGCAATGCGCATGGTCTGGCGCACGATCCCTTCAAAGCGCTGGTGTCTCCAAGGCCGATCGGCTGGATCGGTACCAGGGCCGCCGACGGGACCTTTAATTTGGCGCCCTATTCCTTCTTCAATGCGGTCAGCGATCATCCGAAAATGATCATGTTCTCGTCCGACGGACACAAGGACAGCGTGACCAACATCGAGGTCAGCGGCGATTTCACGGCAAGCCTCGCCAGCCTGCATGTCGCCGAGCACATGAACAAGAGCTCGATCGACGCACCGCACCATGTCGACGAGTTCGCCTATGTGGGCCTGACCGCCAAAATGGGCGAACTTGTCGACGCGCCCTTCGTCGGTGAGGCATTTGCGGCGCTCGAGTGCAAGGCGGTCGATATCCTGCGCCCCAAGGCGTTGGATGGGACGTTGTCGGCCAACTACATGGTGATCGGCCAGGTGTTGGGCATTCACATTGATCCGTCGATCATCAAATCCGGCAGGATCGACATGAAATCGGCGGCGCCGATCGCCCGGCTCGGGTATCGCGATTACTGTCACGTGTCGGAGGTGTTCGAGATGATCCGTCCGCAATGGGACGATTGAGCCGGTCCGATGTTTGGTCATCAGATCAACGTCCAGATCAGGATAGATCCGGACAACGCAGGCTTCCGGCGATTTGCTGCCTCGATTGCTTCTTTCATTTCGGTCGAGCGGATGTCTTGCGGTTGCTTTGAGCAACCTCCTATAGTGCATACGCCCCCGCGCAGCGGTTCGTTTCCGAAACCTGTCCCGGTTCGAGGTCAGTGATCACAATCGCATACATACGACGCGCCGCGACAAACGGACGTCTGTGATTTTGCCCGGCACCCGCGATCAGCCGGCACGGGGTGGCCTTTCGATAGCCTGCGGTTCGGCGATCATGGCTGTTGTCGGCCTTATCATCCAGCAACAGACCCGTGTCGTCAGCGATTTTACGATCCTGTTCTGGTTCTATGCGTTCGGCAGCTTGCTACTGGTGCCCATTGCGCTGGCGAAAGGCGTGCTGTTCGACGCCCACGCGCCTTTCTCGCTTCAGCTGGCACGAGCGGTGACCAGCGTCCTGCAGATTGCGCTGTTCTTTCTGGCGCTGCGATCCATCCCGCTGGTCGATGCGATCCTGCTGCGCGCCGCAGCGCCGGTATGGGTGCCGCTGCTGTTGCGTCTGTTCTGGAAACAACGGATTCCAGGTCCCACCATGCTGTTGATCGGCGTCGGCTTTGTCGGCATCGCGTTAATCCTGCATCCGGTCAGGAGCGAGTTGACCATTGGCTATGCCTACGGCTTGTTTGCCGGAGTGTCCTTTGCTTTTCAGAATATCTTGAACCGCCGCCTTGTCGAACTGCAGGAACCGATGTTGCGCACGTTGACGCTCCTCTTCGTCCTCGGTTGGTTGATGTGTGCGCTTCCTGCGCCGTGGACCTGGCAGATGCCCACGCCGGAGACCATCGCGATGCTGGCGCTGGCCAGCGTCGGTGGAGCTCTGTCAACCGCATTGGTGGTGCATGGGTTCGGTTTCGCCCCCACCCACATCCTGGCGCCCTTCCTATACGTCTCCGTCATCGTGTCGGCAGGCCTCGATTGGATCCTGCATGACCATGTTCCGGATCTAAGCACCATTGTCGGTTGCGGCATCGTCATCGCGGTTTGCATTCTGCTGGCCCGCGGCAACAAACCCCATGCGATCGCATCGCATTAGCCAAATGCGCGGACCCTAAACCACCGAGCCAGCCGATCGGGCCCGTTCCAGGATCCGGTGTGCTTGTTTGAGATGCGGCCGATCGATCATCTTTCCATCGAGGCTCAACACACCGACATCGTCGCCGGCATCGGTGAAAAGCGCGACAATCCGGTTGGCCTGGTCCACCGCCTCCGGTGATGGGGTAAAAACCCGGTTGATGATGTCGACCTGTGCCGGATGGATCGCCATTTTACCGGCAAAACCGTCACGCAGGGCGGCACGGCATTCCCGCTTCAGTCCCTCCGCGTCGCGAAAATCGACAAACACCGTATCCACGGCCTCAACACCCGCAGCCGCCGCGCCCAGCAGCGTGACGGTGCGGGCGTACCGAAACAGGTCGGTGTACCGGCCGGTTTCGTCGCGGTTGGTTTCGACGCCGACATCGGCCGACAAGTCCTCAGCACCCCACGAAAGCGACCGCAGCCGCGAGGACACGCCGGCATAGGTGGCCGCGTTCAGGGCGCCTATGGCCGACTCGGTAATCAGCGCGTGAATATCGGTCGATCCTTCCTGGATCCCTGCCTCGACTTCGTGAACGGCGATCATCGCGGACAGCTGCTCGATGTCAGCGCCGTGTTGCGATTTCGGCAGCAGCACTCCATCCGGTCTGCCGGTAACCACCGCGGCCAGATCGTCGTCGGCGAAACCAGAAGCAAGGGGATTGATTCGCACCACCAGCCCCTGTTTGCGCGCATCGGACGGGTGCGCCTGCAGAAACGCCCGGCTGCGCTCCCGGGCGGCCGGTTTCTGTGACACCGCGACTGAATCCTCCAGGTCGATGAGCAGGCAGTCGGCGCCGCTGGAAACCGATTTTTCCAATTTACGCTCTGAATCGCCGGGTACGAAGAGATAGGAACGCATGGCTCACTCCGGTTTCTTGCGCATCATCGCCTGGCGGCGACATCTGGCGACCAGTACGCCATCCTGATTAAACCCGCGATGCTCGAACTCGACGATCCCCCGGTCCGGTTTGGATTTTGATTCGCGCACCGACACCACTTCGGTTTCAACGCGCAGCGTGTCGCCGTGAAATAGCGGATGCGGAAACACCACATCGGTCATGCCCAGATTGCCGATTGTCGTACCGATAGTCGTGTCATTGACCGATATCCCAATCATCAAGCCAAGTGTGAAGAGCGAATTGACCAGAGGCTTTCCCCATTCGGTGCCGGCTGCGAAATCAAAATCGATGTGGAGGGGTTGAGGATTGAGAGTCATGTTGGAAAACAACATGTTATCGGATTCGGTTATGGTCCTGCGCAAACTGTGCTCAAAGACTTGGCCAACCGTAAACTCCTGCAGATACAATCCGGGCATGCGAAACCTCCTGTTCGGCCGGCAACTTATACAATCACCACCAGATATCCAGCCAGTTCCCGCTGTCCCGGGCAGAGCGCGGCCAACAGGAACGTTAACAGACATGGTGAACCGATCGTAAACCATTTGGCGTCTATGTTGGTTCCGGCGATAAGGGAGCCAGCGAGTATACCGGCATGATCATCAGGAAATTTCTTCAATGGTCCGAAACCGCCAGTGCGCGTGACAGGGCGCGTGCAGCCGGCGCTCTTGGCAAGGCCTACGCGATGTGTGAGCTGACGGACGAGGACACGCGGGCCGCCGAGGCGGCGATGGCCATGCTACTTGACGATCCTTCGCCGTTGGTCCGGCTGGCACTGGCCGAGGCGCTTGCCACCGCCGAGCACGCCCCGCGGGCGGTGATCCATACCCTGGTCAGAGATCAGCTCGATATCGCCGGCCTGATTGCCTGCTGTTCGCCTGTTCTGGGGGAAGCCGACCTTGTCGAGCTGGCCGCTGACGGCGGCGCTGGCCTGCAAAGAGCGATTGCCATGCGTCACCGGCTGAGCCCGGCCGTCTGCGCAGCGCTGGCCGAAGTCGGCGGGCAGCTTGCAGTGATCGAGCTGCTGGACAATGCGACGGCTCGCCTTGCCCGGGTGACGCTCAGCCGGATCATGGAGCGTTTCGGGTCCTGCGGCGACATCAGGTCGCGCCTGCTAGGGCGGTCGGATCTGCCGCCGGATGTCCGCCATACGCTGATCCTCGAGGTCGGCGACGCGCTAGCCGATGCTCCTTTCGTCGCTCGCATTGTCGGCAGCGGCAGGATCCGCTCTGTTACCAACGACGCCTGTCAACTGGCGACACTGGAACTGGCCGGCATCATAGACGCCGAGGAGATCCCTGCACTGGTGGAACACCTGCGGATCTCCGGCAAGCTGACACCGGCCTTTCTGATACATGTCTTGTGCGTCGGCAATGTCGATTTCTTCGCTGCGGCAGTTGCCTCGGTGTCTGGAATCGATCCCCGCCGGGTACGCAGCCTGCTGATAGACGGAAAGCGAAACGCCATCGAGGCACTTTACCGCTCGGGCGGCCTCGACGCCGGCATTTGTGACGTGTTTGTGAGTGCGACGCTGCTGTGGCGGCAGGCCAGTCGCGGCAAGGAGAATCCCTGTGCTGTCAGGATCACCGAGGCACTCATGCAACGCTATGCGTCCGACACGGATCGCACGGTGGCGGAATTGTTGCTGTTGGTCGAAAAACTGAATCTGACATTCCGTCGGCAGATGGCAAAGAACTATGCGGTGACGCTGTCGCGCCCGGCTGCATGACACAGCTATTGCCGATCAGATATCCAGATCGTCAACGAATTCAGCGCGTTCCTGGATGAACTGAAAGCGTGCCTCGGCCTTGGTTCCCATCAGCCTGTCGACGGCCCTGCGTGTATCATCGGAATCGGCATCGTCGATCTCAACGCGCAACAAAGTGCGTTTGTCCGGATGCATCGTCGTTTCCTTGAGCTGCGCCGGCAGCATTTCGCCAAGGCCCTTGAAGCGTCCGATATCGATTTTGCCTTTGCCTTTGAACTCGGTTTCCAGAAGTTCGACACGATGTGGATCGTCGCGGGCATACATGGTCTTGCCGCCCTGGCTGATCCGGTAAAGCGGCGGCACGGCCAGGTAAAGGTGACCGCCGCGAATGAGATCGGGCATCTCCTGGTAAAAGAAGGTGATGAGCAACGACGCAATATGGGCGCCGTCGACGTCAGCGTCCGTCATAATGATCACCCGCTCATAGCGCAGGTCGTCCTCGCGGTACTTCGACCGCGTTCCGCACCCAAGCGCCTGTACGAGATCGGCGATTTGCTGGTTGGCATTCAATTTGTCCCGGCCAGCACTGGCGACATTGAGGATCTTGCCGCGTAGCGGCAAAATCGCCTGGGTGGCGCGGTCGCGCGCCTGCTTGGCGGAACCACCGGCCGAATCGCCTTCAACGATGAACAGCTCCGCTCCGGCCGCGGCGTTTTGCGAGCAGTCGGCCAGCTTGCCGGGCAGTCGCAGCTTGCGTACAGCGGTCTTGCGGCTGACCTCACGTTCCTTGCGCCGGCGCAGGCGTTCATCGGCGCGCTCGACCACCCAGTCGAGAAGCTTGGCCGAATCCTGCGGCGAATCGGCCAGGAAATGATCGAAGGAATCGCGCAGGGCGTTTTCGACAAACCGCTGTGCTTCCACTGTGGCCAGTTTGTCCTTCGTCTGGCCGACGAACTCCGGCTCACGGATGAAAACAGACAACATGGCCGCAGCCGATATCATGACGTCGTCTGGGGTGATGATCGAGGCGCGCTTGTTACCCGCCAGCTCCGCATAGGCCTTGAGGCCGCGGGTCATGGCCATGCGCAGACCGGCCTCGTGGGTACCGCCACCGGGCGTCGGCACCGTATTGCAGTATGAGTTGACGAACGGATCGCCGGTAAACCAGGTGATTGCCCATTCGACGGTGCCGTGCCCGCCCGGTTTTTCGGAGCGACCGGAAAAGATCTCTCGCGTGACCTTGTGTTCGGATCCGATCGTTTCGTCCAGATAATCCTTTAACCCACCGGGAAAATGAAAGACCGCCTTGGCCGGCGTGTCGTCCTTGCCGCCGATCAGCGACGGGTCGCAGGTCCACCTGATTTCGACGCCGCTGAATAGATAGGCCTTCGAGCGCGCCATCCGGAACAGACGGGCCGGGCTGAACCGGCAGCCGGCGCCGAATATTTCGGCATCCGGGTGAAAGCGTACGCGTGTGCCACGGCGGTTGTGCACCTCGCCGAGGTCTTCGAGTCCGGTCTGCGGGACGCCGCGCGAGAATGTCTGGCGGTAGAGGCGGCGATTGCGTGCAACCTCGACTTCCAGCCGATCGGCGAGCGCGTTGACAACCGACACCCCGACGCCGTGCAGGCCGCCGGAGGTCGCATATGCCTTTGAATCGAACTTACCGCCTGCGTGGAGAGTGGTCATGATGACCTCAAGCGCCGACTTACCCTTCATTTCCGGATCTGGATGCGGATCAACCGGAATGCCGCGCCCATTGTCCGTTACGGTCAAAAAGCCGTCGGCTTCGAGTTCAACATCGATGAAATTCGCATGACCCGCAACAGCCTCGTCCATCGCGTTGTCAATGACCTCGGCGAAAAGGTGGTGCATCGCCTTTTCATCCGTACCGCCGATAAACATGCCAGGGCGCATGCGAACCGGTTTCAGCCCACCCAGCACCTGAATATCGGCTGCGGTGTAGGATTGTCCTTCCGCGCCGGAGGTCATCGCCGCACCCTTGGTTTTGGAACGTTTCGGTTTGCTCGTTCCGGACGATCGGTTTGTCTGCGATGTTGCGTTGTCGAGGCCGGAGAAAAGGTCAGTCGTGTCATCCATAAAGCGGGTCGTCATCCGATCGATGTGGCGGAGCACACCGGGTACCGGCGACCAGGACAGAGCTCCACAAGTGATTCGTGCCTCGCCGATTCTGCCAGAATTCGCAATGCGTTGCGAGTTTTAGCAGGAACCGGCGAACCCGATTGACGGTGATCCTGTCACTGACACGGTCAGGAGCGGCTCGAGATCGGGATATAGTCCCGCTGCGTCTCGCCGGTATAGAGCTGACGTGGCCGGCCAATGCGCTGATGCGGATCCTCGATCATCTCCTTCCACTGGGCAATCCAGCCGACGGTTCGCGCCAGGGCGAAGAGCACGGTGAACATCGTCGTCGGGAAGCCAAGAGCTTTCAGCGTGATGCCGGAATAGAAGTCGATGTTGGGGTACAGCTTCTTTTCGATGAAGTATTCGTCGGTAAGGGCGATACGCTCCAGTTCGATCGCCACATCGAGCAGCGGGTCATCCTTGATGCCCAGTTCGGCGAGGACCTCGTGGGTTGTCTTCTGCATGATTTTGGCGCGCGGGTCGTAGTTTTTGTAAACGCGGTGGCCAAAACCCATGAGCCGGAACGGATCGTCATGATCCTTGGCGCGGGCGATGAACTCGGGGATTCGATCGACAGTGCCGATCTCGGAGAGCATTTTGAGCGCTGCTTCATTAGCCCCGCCATGCGCCGGACCCCACAGGCAGGCGATGCCCGCAGCGATGCAGGCGAAAGGATTGGCGCCGGAAGAACCGGCCAGCCGTACGGTGGAGGTGGATGCGTTCTGCTCGTGATCGGCATGCAAAATGAAGATCCGATCCATGGCGCGCGCCAGTACCGGATTGACCTCGTATTCCTCGCAGGGCACGGCAAAACACATGCGCAGGAAGTTGGACGCGTAATCCAGGTCGTTCTTCGGATAAACTCCCGGTTGCCCGATATGGTATTTGTACGCCATGGCGGCGATGGTCGGCATCTTGGCGATCATCCGCAGGCTTGCCACCATGCGCTGATAGGGATCCGTGATGTCGGTCGAATCGTGATAAAAAGCTGACAGCGCACCGACTACACCACACATGATCGCCATGGGATGCGCGTCACGGCGAAAGCCGGTGAAGAACCGTGACATCTGCTCGTGGATCATCGTGTGGCGGGTCACACGATAGTCGAAATCCGCCTTCTGGGCCTTGGTTGGAAGTTCACCATAAAGAAGCAGATAGCAGACCTCCAGGAAATCCCCGTGTTCGGCAAGCTGGTCGATGGGGTATCCCCGATGCAGCAGAATGCCGGCGTCTCCGTCGATGTAGGTGATCTTTGATTCACAGGCTGCCGTCGAGGTGAACCCCGGGTCGTAGGTAAACGTGCCGGTATCCTTGTACAGACTCGCGATATCAATCACGTCCGGTCCGACCGTTCCGTGGCTTACCGGCAAGTCGATGTTTTTACCGTCGACTGTGAGATTCGCCTTCGCTTCCGTCATACTCATCCCTTTCAGCAATCATGTCGTCAGACCCGAGGTGAAACCCGGACTGAAGAAAGTGGGTGCGCCGTTGCTAGCCGATTTAAAGGACGCTGCCAAGTCAGGCATAAGTGTAATGCTGCGCCGCGGTACAAGGGTGGTTCGTGTCCGCGGGTCCTGACAGGTGCATTCCTGAGGCCACACCAGCCAACACAACGTTTTAGGTTGAAAAATCAAACAGATAAGAGCCGCTTATTCAAGTGTCTTATGCAGTGCGAATCTGACCTGTTGTTATCGAGGGTTGGCATCCATCCATGTGTACTACGCACGGCGGAAGTTTTCCAGAGCGTGTCGTCTCAGGCAAGTTGGTCGCTGATCCGTGCCAGCGCTTCGTCCTTTCCGAGCACAGCCAAAACATCGCCCACACTCGGTGATGTGGTGCGGCCGGTCAGGGCAGCGCGCAGGGGTTGCGCGACCTTGCCGAACTTAAGGCCGTGGGTTTCGCTGAACGTGCGCAGTACGGTTTCCAGCGGCTCAACCCGCCAGTCCTCGACGGCCCGCAGTTGAGGCAGCAATTGCGCCAGGACCTCGCGGCCACCATCGGCCAGGATCTGTTCCGCCTTGTCCTCTTTGGGCAGCGGTCGCTCCGCAACCAGAAAGCGTGCGCCGTCGGCGAGCTCCACCAGCGTTTTGGCCCGTTCTTTCAAAGCCGGCATTGCCCTGATGAGTTTATCGCGGACATGACTGTCAAGGCGCTCTGCCATTGAGGCACCACCTTCCATGTCCGGAAACCGGGTGATGAGCGCATCGGCCAGGACATGGTCTTCGCTGTTGCGCAGATAATGCCCGTTGATCGCGTCGAGTTTTTTGATGTCGAACCGCGCGGCAGCCTTGTTGACGTCGGCGATGTCGAACCATGAAATCATCTGGTCCATCGACATGATCTCGTCATCGCCGTGGCTCCAGCCGAGACGCGCCAGGTAGTTGCACAAAGCCTCCGGCAGGTACCCCATGTCACGGTACGCTTCGGCGCCCAAAGCTCCATGGCGTTTGGACAGTTTGGCGCCATCGGCGCCGTGGATGAGCGGAATGTGCGCCATGCGGGGCACCGGCCAGCTCAGCGCCTGATAGATGATGGTCTGCCGGGCGGCATTGGTCAGGTGGTCGTCGCCGCGAATAATGTCGGTGACTCCCATATCGTGGTCGTCGACAACGACCGCGTGCATATAGGTCGGATTTCCGTCGGAGCGCAGGATGATGAAGTCGTCGAGGTCGGTGTTGGGGAAGGTAACCCGGCCCTGGACCAGATCGTCGACGACCGTTTCGCCTTCCAAGGGGGCCATGATGCGGATGGCGGGCGTCACGCCTTGCGGCGCTTCCCGCGGATCACGATCGCGCCAACGACCGTCGTAGTGCGTCGGTCGACCTTCGGCTTTCGCCTGCTCGCGCATTTGCTCGAGCTCCGCCAACGTGGCGTAGCAGTAATAGGCCTTGCCTTCCCGCACCAGCTGTTCGGCAACCTCGCGGTGCCGCTCGGCCCGCGCATACTGCGAGATCGGTTCGCCATCCCAGGTCAAACCCAGCCATTGCAGCCCGTCCAGAATGGCGTCCACTGCTTCCGGTGTGTTGCGGCTGCGGTCGGTGTCCTCGATGCGAAGCAGCATGCGGCCGTCGCGGTGCTTGGCATACAGCCAGTTAAACAGGGCAGTGCGCGCCCCGCCGATATGCAGATAGCCGGTCGGCGAGGGGGCAAAACGGGTAATTGTTTCTCCGCTCATGGAGGATCCTCGTATGGCTGTAAGTGCCGATGCGGTGCGGCCGATACAATTGGTGCCTCGGTGGCGGGTCATGAAACATCGGTGCACTTTTATCAACCCCGAGCGATAAAAAGTGCTTAGATGCCGGGTTATGAGCGACGGAGCTGCACGAAACGGGCAGGGGCAGGGGACGCGTCAGGAAACCGTTGTAACCCAGAGACCGCGCTTTGCGCGCATCCACGATCTCGGAATGGCTTTCGGAGCTTCCGTTGTTTCCGCGTTGCAGGAGGAAGCCAAATACGGGCACGGATTTCTGTGGGTGCCGGTGGCAATGGCTGCCGGTGCGGCGTTCTGGTTCGCCGCGGAGCAGAGTTTTGCGATCTGGCCCATGGTGGTGCTTTTCCTGGTTTCTGGTCTCGGCGCATTTTTCTGCAGGCACCGCCCGTTCCTGCGGTTCACTCTGGTCCTCATCTGCGCGGGATCGGCAGGGATTTCAGCCGCCGCGTTCGAAACATGGCGGCACGATACGACACTGCTCGACGACAGCGTCACCACGCGCATTTTCGGTACAGTGGTTCACCGTGATATCGATGCCCGCGACCGCCGCCGTTACACCATCGTTCTGGAGAAAACCGAGGATCCAACCATAAGGCGGCCCCCGGAACGGATACGTGTGTTGGCCCGAAACGGACACGATCCGATCGAAATTGGAGACCGCATCAGCGGCGTGGCGCGTCTGCAGCCGCCATCCGGTCCGGCTCTTCCGGGCACCTTCGATTTTGCTTTCAACGCATATTTTCAAGGGCTTGGCGCCTATGGCTTCTTTTACGGCGCGCCGCAGCGCCTGGAAACGGCGGGGGCGGCGAAAGACAATTCATTGCTCATGGGCGCTCGACTGCAGCTGGCTCGGTTGCGACAAGCCATCTCACACCGCATTCGGACGCTTTTACCTGGCGATGCGGGTGCCTTCGCCGCGGCCCTGACGGTCGCCGACCGGCGCGCCATGAGCGAGGAAGCCGTCGAAGCCTTAAGGGCCAGTGGTCTTGCGCATGTGCTGGCGATATCGGGATTGCATATGGCATTGGTCGCGGGCACCGTTTTTGTCGGTGTGCGGATCCTATTCGGTCTGTTCCCAGTCACGGCACAGTCGTTCCCCGTCAAGAAACTGGCGGCGGTGGTCGCATTGCTTGTGGCGACGGCCTATCTGTTTCTGTCGGGCGCCAGCGTATCCACCCAGCGGGCCTGGCTGATGCTTGCCATCATGCTCGTCGCCGTATTGCTCGATCGACCGGCGTTGACATTGCGCAACGTGGCGCTCGCGGCAATCTGCATCATTGTTCTGACGCCGTCGGCGGTGGTCGGTCCCGGTTTTCAGATGTCCTTCGCGGCGACCGCGGCCCTGGTGGCGGTGTATTCGGCGTGGCGTCACCGGGGTGGAACGCTGGGCGTCGCTGGCAGATCGCCGGGTGGGGCATCCGGTCTGCTGCTGGCCTTCATCGCCGGACTGGCGATCACCGCCGTGGTGGCGGGGCTGGCGACTGCACCTTTCGCGGCCTATCATTTCCATCGCATAGCGTCGCTGGGCCTGATGGCCAACCTTCTCGCTATGCCGATCGTCACCTTCCTGATTATGCCGTTTGGCCTCATAGCCCTCATCCTTATGCCGGTAGGCATCGATCATCTGCCGTTGCAGACTATGGGATTTGGACTGGAGTTGGTGCTCGCCGTTGCCAAGGCGGTCGAGAGCCTTGGTGGCATGGTCGTCACCGGGCAGGTTGCCGAATGGATGTTCCTATCGTTGGTGGCGGGTCTGTTGTTGCTGATTTTGGCGCGCAGCTGGTTGCGATTGCTGGGCCTGCCGTTTGTGCTGACGGCCCTGATGGCGCCGCTCCTGCTGCCACCGTCCCCTGAGCCGGAGGTGCTGATATCCGAGGATGGTCGGTTGGTGAGTCTGGTCAACACCCGGTCGCTGGCGACCAATCGCACCCGACCATCGGATTTTTTACTCGAACAGTGGCAACGGGCGCTGCGACGGCCGACTCACCTCGGTCCGCAGCCGCTAACGGGCGAGTGGGATTTCGCGGGGCTCGATCCGGCCGGGCAACCGCTGTTTTTCTGCCGCCGCGGTGAGCTGTGCCTTGCCCGCACCGCGTCCGGCCGTACGGTTGCGGTGATCGACGATCTGACGCTGCTTGGTGCTGCCTGCGACCGTGCCGACGTGGTTATTACCAGACGGCGTATCGCCATGAACGCCTGCCGTTCCGGTGCGTTGTTGGTGACCGGCAGGATGCTGCGCCAGACGGGCGCCGTGGCGATATACGCGGATAAAGACGGTAAGCCAAAGATAACGACCGCCATGGCCCAGGTTCGGCGTCCATGGTCCGTGCATCGCCACTATGACTGGAGAACGAGGAGTTTCATTTTTGAAACTCCATCCTGGGCCGGAAATGAAAAACGCTAATGGTAGCGGCGAATCAGCCCGACGAGCTTGCCCTGGATCTTGACCCGGTCGGGACCGAAGATCCTGGTTTCGTAGGCCGGGTTAGCCGCTTCCAGCGCAATCGACGCGCCTTTGCGACGAAATCGTTTGAGCGTCGCCTCCTCATCGTCAACGAGGGCGACGACGATCTCACCGGGATTGGCTGTCGATGTATTCCTAACGATGACGGTATCACCATCGAAGATGCCGGCATCGATCATCGAATCTCCCTTGACTTCGAGCGCATAATGCTCGCCGCTTCCAAGCATTTCCGGTGGCAGGCTGATGCTGTGCGTATTGTTCTGGATGGCTGAGATCGGAACACCGGCGGCAATGCGTCCCATTACAGGAACGCTTACAGGGGCATCAGCTTCGCTTGATGCCGGCGCGGGTTGCGGCTTTGGCGGGGCTTTGCCGAGACTGCCTTCGATCACGCTGGGGGAGAAGCCACGGCGCGGTTGCAGGCCCGGAGCAATCGTGTCCGGCAGGCGAATCACCTCTAGAGCCCGCGCCCGGTTCGGCAAGCGGCGAATGAAGCCGCGCTCTTCGAGCGCTGTTATCAGCCGGTGGATGCCAGATTTTGAAGCCAGATCAAGCGCTTCCTTCATTTCATCAAAGGACGGCGGAATGCCGCTTTCCTTCATTCGCTCGTGAATGAACAGCAACAATTCGTGTTGTTTGCGCGTCAGCATGTCCGGCTCCCGACTCAGCAGAAACAAATACAGAACATACACTATATGTTCCAGTTGTGTTCTGCAAGTGTCTGCGAAAATGGTGAAGGATTGGTGAAGGTCGACAATGCATTTCATGGCGCTCACGCAGGCAGCTGCGACGGTGATGCGATGGCAAAACCGTTGGACAGACGGCGAACGTCACCTTCTGTTGAACCGCCAAACGTGTCGGACCCGCTTTGCAGATGCAAAACGAGCCCAGATACAATTCGATGCGGGTAGTCGCTAAAGCCTGAGCTTATCCGATGATGCAAAGCGCTGACGATCGCTAACCTTATCTGCGATGGCGAACGCGGCTACGGCAGTGTCGGTTTCGGGCTGCTCCGCCGCATAGCGGTAAGACAGCGGTTTCTGGATGACCGGGCCTTTGGGTCGACTCCGTTCGAATCACGCATGGATGCTTTGCGTTGTGGAGTTCGGGCCGGCCGATCATGATAATCTTGTCTTGCCGCGGTCCTGGCTCGATTAATTGACCAACCGGCCGGTTTATGCGAAATTGTGTGTAGGAAATGGCCGACGATGTCGGCGTGCCGGGGAGACATGTGGATGGGCGATGGAACGGTGCTTGTGGAGAAGGGCGATGGGTTCATGGTCATCACTCTCAATCGTCCGGACAAACTCAATGCCTTCAACGAAACGCAGCACGCGACGCTGCGGGTGGCGCTGGAGGAAGCGGACGCCGATCCCGACTGCCGCGCGGTGATGCTCACCGGCGCGGGGCGCGGCTTCTGCGCCGGCCAGGATCTGGGCGACCGTGATTTTTCTGACAGCGTGCCCGATCTCGGAGTGACGCTCGATACGCTTTATAACCCGCTGATCCGCAAGATCCGAGCGATGGAAATCCCCGTTGTCTGCGCCGTCAATGGCGTTGCGGCTGGCGCCGGCGCCAATGTTGCGCTGGCCTGCGACATTGTCCTGGCGGCGCGGTCGGCGAAGTTCATCCAGGCCTTCAGCAAGATCGGTCTGGTGCCGGACAGCGGCGGCACCTGGACGGTGACACATCTGATTGGTGAGGCGCGCGCCAAGGCGATCATGCTGACCGGCGAACCCGTGATGGCTGAAACAGCAGAAGCGTGGGGCATGATCTGGCAGGCAGTTGACGACGATGCTCTCGGCGCAACGGCGCGAGAGCTTACGGCGCGCTTTGCCAAGGGACCAACGGTTGGTCTGGGGCTTACCAAAAAAATCGTCCAGCAGGCGGCGACCAACACGCTCGATCAACAGCTCGATCTGGAACGCGACACGCAACGCGAGGCCGGTCGCACTCCGGACTACAAGGAGGGCGTCAGCGCTTTTCTGGAGAAACGCGCGCCAAAGTACGGCGGCCGGAGATAGCCGTTATGCCGGACGGTTCGGCCAACGCCAACTCGCTGACGCCCCAGCAACTCGCCGAAGCCTGTGCGGAGTCCATGTGGGCGCGGGACAACGCCACGAAACACCTGGGCATCGTCATCGAAGACGTCATGCCCGGACAGGCGCGGCTGTCCATGGTGGTGCAGGATTTCATGACCAACGGCCACAAGATCTGCCACGGCGGATACATCTTCACATTGGCCGACAGCGCGTTTGCCTTCGCTTGCAACAGCTACAACCAGAACACGGTTGCCCAGCACTGCTCGGTCACTTTCCTGGCGCCGGTCATGGAGGGAGAACGGCTGACGGCCGACGCGCGCGAGGTCAATCGAAGCGGCCGCGGCGGCATATACGACATCCACGTGACCCGTAATGGCGGCGAACCGGTCGCCGAATTTCGCGGTCATTCGCGCACGGTCAAGGGAACCCATCTGCCGGAAGGCGACTGATCGGCGGGCACAACACAGACAGGGAGGCCATCATGCAGGCAACAACGGGAAGCACGCCGGGGGCGCCTGAGACGATCGCGCCGAAGAGGCACGCCGGTCTCGATGCCATCGAAACCGCGTCGCGGGATGAAATCGCAGCTCTTCAACTGACGCGGATGCGCCAGTCTTTGAACCATGCCTACGCCAATTCGCCATTCTACAAAGCCCACTTCGACGCCCATGGCGTGCACCCCGATGACCTCGTCCGTCTGGAGGATCTCGGCAGATTTCCCTTCACCGTGAAAAAGGACCTGCGCGACAACTACCCGTTCGGCATGTTCGCAGTGCCGCGTGAAAAGCTGGCGCGTCTCCACGCATCCTCCGGCACCACCGGTAAACCCACGGTCGTCGGCTACACAAAGAGCGACATCGAAACCTGGGCGCAGGTGGTCGCCCGGTCGATTTATGCCAGCGGCGGCCGACCCGGCGACCTTATTCACGTGGCCTATGGTTACGGGTTGTTCACCGGTGGCCTTGGCGCCCATTACGGGGCGGAGCGGCTCGGCTGCACGGTCGTTCCGGTATCGGGCGGCATGACCGAGCGGCAGGTCAATCTGATCATCGATTTCAAACCACGCGTTATCATGGTGACGCCGTCATACATGCTGTCGATCCTCGATGAGTTTCGCCGCGTTGGTTTCGATCCGGCCGAGGCGACGCTCCGAGTCGGCATATTCGGGGCCGAACCGTGGACCAACTCCATGCGCCAGGAAATCGAAACCGCCTTCGATATGGATGCGGTCGATATTTTCGGCCTGTCGGAAGTGATGGGACCGGGCGTTGCCAATGAGTGCGTCGAGACAAAGGACGGACTGCACATCTGGGAGGATCACTTCTATCCTGAGATCATCGATCCGCAGACTGGAGCTGTGTTGCCGGACGGCGAAAAGGGCGAATTGGTGTTTACGTCGCTCACCAAGGAGGCGTTTCCAATCATTCGTTACCGCACGCGCGACCTGACGCGATTGCTGCCGGGAACGGCGCGCTCGATGCGCCGCATGGAAAAGGTGACCGGTCGCACCGACGACATGATGATCGTGCGCGGCGTTAACGTGTTTCCAACACAGATCGAGGAACTGATCCTAAAATGTCGCGGGCTGGCACCGCACTATCAGATCGAGCTCACCCGGGAAGGGCGGCTCGACCGGATGACCGTTTTCGTGGAGGCCACCGCCGATGCGGCCCGCGACGCGGACCGTGACGCCAGCAGCGGCGAACTGAGCCACCATATCAAGAGCGCCATCGGCGTTTCGGCCACGGTCACCGTGCACGCGCCGGGCGCCGTCGAGCGCTCGGCTGGCAAAGCCCGTCGGGTGATCGACAAGCGCAAGAAGGACTGAGCGGCAGACCGGAACAACCGGGAGAGCAATTTGGCCCGCACCAAGGCGAACGACTATGATCAGAAGCGGCAGGCGATCTTGAGCGCCGCCGCCAAGCTGTTCGCCGAAACCGGTTTCGATCGGGCCTCCATGTCGCAATTGGCGGAGGCCTGCGGGGTATCGAAAGCGCTGCTCTATCATTACTACACGAGCAAGGACGCTCTGCTTTACGACGTGATCGGTGAACATCTGGAAGATCTGTGCGCACAGGTGGAAGCGGTCGACGACCCGCAGCGCGAACCAGAGGCGCGTATACAGAACTTGGTCGAGGCGCTGCTCGACGCCTACCGCGAGGCCGATCACCAGCACCAGGTGCAGATCAACGCCATGAAATTCCTGCCGCCGGAGCGGCAGGAAGAGCTGAAGGATCTCGAACGCCGCCTGGTCAACCGTTTTGCCGATGCCTTGCACGCCGTCGAACCGGCGCTCGGGGACAGCCGCGGTTATCTGAAACCGGTGACCATGTCGCTGTTCGGTATGCTCAACTGGCACTACATGTGGTTCCGTCCGGACGGAAAAATAGGTCGGGAAGACTATGCACGTATCGCCAGCCGCCTGGTGATCGACGGCGCCAGGGGACTCGCCAAAGCTTGATCGGCCACGACAGTGACGCGATAAAGGTCGCATGTCGAAGTCGTTTGATCGAGAACTGGAAATCCTCATCGACGGATTTCACGCGCAGGAACGGCTGCGTATCTGGTCGCTGGTCATCACCGTCTTTGGTGATGCCGTACTGCCGCGCGGCGGCGAGATCTGGCTGGGTTCCTTGCAGCAATTGATGCAGCGTATGCGCGTCGAAGCCAACGCCTTGCGCGCCGCCATGTCACGTCTGACTGCCGACGGCTGGCTCACGCGTAGCAAGGTGGGCCGCAAAAGCTACTACAGGCTGGCGCCGGCAGGCGAAGCGGAATTCGCGGCGGGAACGGAGAAGATATACACGCCGCAATATCCCTCTGTTTCCGACGTGTGGACGATCGTCGTGCTAACCGGTGAGGCGGGCGGTGAACGGGATGCGCGGCGCGCCGCCTTGCGGGCGGGGGGCTTCGGATCGCTGTCTCCGACGACGTTCGTGCGACCGGGTCGGCCGCCGCGCGTTGGGTTGCCTGATTCCGGTGGTGAGTTGGTCTTTGAATCGCGCCTCGATAACGGCGACGCACCGACCTCGCTGATCGCCAATGCCTGGCCGATGGATACGATCGAAGCGAGCTACGTCCGGCTGATCGACTTTTTTTCGCCACTGGCTGATACCCTTGCGGCCGGTGCACAGCCGGATCCGTTGTCGGCCATGGCGGCACGCAGCCTGCTGATCCACAATTTCCGCCGGGCGGCCCTGCGCGATCCGCATTTTCCGCCGACCTTGCGGCCGGCCGACTGGAAAGGCGATGCCGCACGGCAGTTGGTGTCGATGATCTATCGGCATCTCGCGGAACCCAGCGAACGCTGGCTCGACGGTTGCCCGGATGCACGTGGAAAACCGATCGCCAGGCCGGATTTCGACATTGGTCAGCGGTTCGAAAAGCAGCTTGAAAACGCCTAATATGTTGCGAAAAATAGATTGACTTTTTACGTTTCGTAACATAAATAAGAAGCATAACTGGAGATCGACGGGCCATGTATTCTCAGGGTTTGATCGGGGCCGATGGCGCCACCGACGAAGACGAAGCATTTCTGGCAGCGTTTCAGGAACGCATCGATGCCGAGCAGAAGATCGAACCGAACGATCCGATGCCGGAAGGGTATCGGCGCACCTTGATTCGGCAAATGTCGCAGCATGCGCATTCCGAAATCATTGGCATGCAGCCCGAAGGCAACTGGATCACCCGTGCGCCGACATTGCGGCGCAAGGCGGCTTTGCTGGCCAAGGTGCAGGATGAGGGCGGCCACGGCCTTTATCTTTATTCGGCGACGGAAACCCTGGGTGTCAGCCGCGAGGAGCTCTATGAGCAACTGCTGACCGGTGCAGCGAAATACTCGTCGATCTTCAACTACCCGGCGCTGACCTGGGCCGACATCGGTGCCATCGGCTGGCTGGTCGACGGCGCGGCCATCATGAACCAGATCGCCTTGTGCAGATGCTCCTATGGGCCCTATGCGAGGGCGATGATCCGCATCTGCAAGGAAGAGAGTTTTCACCAGCGCCAGGGCTATGAAATCATGCTGACGCTCTGCAACGGCACTGAAGAACAAAAGCAGTTGGCTCAGGATGCGCTGGACCGATACTGGTGGCCGGCGCTGATGATGTTCGGGCCGTCGGAGGGCGAATCGGTGCATTCGAACCAATCGATGCACTGGAAGATCAAACGTTTCTCCAATGACGACCTGCGCGACAAGTTCATCAACGCGACTGTGCCGCAGGCGGATTATCTGGGCCTCAAGGTTCCCGATCCCGAACTCAAGTGGAACGAGGACACGAAAGGCTACGACCACGGCGATATCGACTGGGACGAGTTCTGGCGCGTGGTCAAGGGCGACGGGCCGTGCAACCGCAAGCGCATGAAACACCGGCGGCGGGTTGAAGAAGAGGGCGCTTGGGTGCGGGAAGCCGCCATGGCCTATGCCGAAAAACGGGCTGAGCGGAACCGCACGAGCCGCATCGCGGCCGAGTAACCGATCCGATCGATCAATATTCGAGGACAGGATGATGACAGAGGCAGCAACGCCGCTTTGGGAAGTCTTTATTCGCGCCCGCAACGGGCTGAGCCACAAGCATGCTGGTTCGATCCACGCAGCCGACGCCGAAATGGCGTTGCAGGCCGCCCGCGACGTCTATACGCGCCGCGGCGAGGGCCAGAGTGTCTGGGTGGTGCGGTCGAGCGACATTGTCGCGTCCGATCCGGTCGATAAGGACATGATGTTCGAGCCGACGGCCTCCAAGGTCTACCGGCACCCGACATTCTATGACATCCCCGATGAAGTCGGGAACATGTGAGGCGGCCATGACCACCGACAATACGCATTTCGAGTACCTAATCCGTCTGGCCGACGATCATCTGATCCTCGGGCAGCGGCTCGGCGAATGGTGCGGGTCAGGACCGACCCTGGAAGAGGATCTGGCTCTGGCCAACACCGCGTTGGACATGATCGGCCAGGCGCGGGCGCTCTACAGTCACGCGGCGGATGTCGAGGGCGCCGGGCGCGACGAGGACAAGCTGGCGTTCCTGCGCTACGAACGTGAGTACCGCAACACACTCATAGCCGAACAGCCCAATGGTGATTTCGCCTGCACCATCGCACGACAGTTGTTCATTGCCGCGTTCATGAAACCGTTCTGGCGGGAAATGCAGAAGTCTGCGGACGCAACTCTCGCAGCCATCGCCGCAAAGGCTCTGAAAGAGGTGACCTATCATTTGCGACACGCTTCCGAATGGGTGATCCGGCTGGGCGACGGCACGGACGAAAGCCGGCGGCGGATGGCGGAAGCGCTTGATGACATGGCGATCTATACCGGTGAACTGTTTGAAATGGATGCCGTAACAACGGCCATGGTCGAGCAGGGCATCGGTGTCGACGCAGCGGCCCTTAAGGGTGAATGGCAGGCGACGGTCGATGCCGTGTTGGCCGAAGCCACGTTGGAGATGCCGAAGGTCAACCACATGCAGACCGGTGGTCGCGATGGCATTCATACCGAACACCTCGGCCACATCCTCAGCGAACTGCAATACATGCAGCGCGCCTATCCCGGCTTGATGTGGTAATGAGATGGCGCGGCCTCTGACCCTCGATATGACCCGCGAAAGCCTTCGGCAGAAGGCATGGGACGCTGCTGCCGCCGTGCCGGATCCCGAAATCCCGGTGGTGACGGTGCTCGATCTTGGGATCCTGAGGGCGGTCGAGATCGATGAGGAGGGCAGGGCGCTGGCCCAGGTGACCCCGACCTATTCCGGATGTCCGGCGACTCAGCTCATCGAACAGATGGTCCTGGAAGCATTGCAGAAAGCAGGTTTCGAGGATGCGCGCGTTGAATCCGTGCTCAGCCCCGCCTGGACAACCGATTGGATCAGCGAAGAGGGCCGCGAGAAGCTGCGGCAATACGGCATCGCACCGCCACAAAAAGCATCCGGTTCCAAACGGGCACTGTTCGGCGAAACCGAGGTGCCTTGTCCGCACTGTGGCAGTGCCTCGACGGAGCGGGTCAGCGAATTCGGATCGACGCCCTGTAAGGCGCTTTATCGGTGCCTGAGCTGCCGCGAACCCTTCGACTATTTCAAGTGCTTTTAAGGAAATCCCATGGCTCGATTCCATCAGCTCAAGGTGAAGGATGTTCAGCGTGAGACGGACGATGCCGTCTCGATCGGCTTTGATATTCCCGAAGATATGAACGGGACGTTCGCCTATCTGCCCGGTCAGTACCTGACCGTACGCGCCAGCATCGACGGCACGCCGCAGCAACGCACCTATTCCATCTGCAGCGGCCTTGACGACGGCGAACTGCGCATTGCGGTCAAGCGCGTCGATGACGGGGTGTTCTCGAATTTTGCCAACGACAATATCGAGCCTGGTATGGAGCTTGAGGTGATGCCGCCGCTCGGTCGTTTCACGGCGCAGCCCGGCGAAAACGCTGGTGCCCAGTATGTCGCCTTTGC
Source organism: Hoeflea sp. (assembly GCA_965249925.1). GTDB lineage: Bacteria > Pseudomonadota > Alphaproteobacteria > Rhizobiales > Rhizobiaceae > Hoeflea_A. The sequence goes on along the minus strand of OZ252260.1, from coordinate 6,349,278 downwards.
GGCAGGATCCGGCGTCACCCCGATCCTTTCGATCGTCAAGACGCTGCTGATACGCGAACCGGACAGCACCTTTACGTTGTTTTACGGCAACCGCGACCGAAATTCGGTGATCTTTCGCGAGCAATTGGAGGATCTCAAGGACCGGTTTCTGCAGCGTTTCCGGTTGGTCCATATACTGAGCCGAGAGGGCCAAGACGTCGACCTTCTGCACGGTCGGCTCGATGCCGACCGAATCCGCCTGTTTGCCGAAAGGGGCCTGTTCGACCCGGCCGCCACGACCACTTTCTTCCTGTGCGGGCCGGGCAATATGATCGAGACCGGACGGGAAGCCCTGGAAGGCCTGGGCGTTGCGCCCGAGCAGGTCCGCTTTGAACTGTTCACCACCGGTCGCGAGGGGCTGGAAAACATCAAGCCGGTGTCCGAGCAGGCAAAACGCGTAGCCAGTGAGGGGGCATCGATCGACGCTGTCCTGGACGGCGCGGTGCGATCCTTCACGATGGGGGAAGACGACGACAATGTTATCGATGCGGCGCATCGTCAGGGTATCGAATTGCCGTTTTCCTGCAAAGGCGGCATGTGCTGCACCTGCCGCGCCAAGCTCCGCGAGGGCGAGGTGGAGATGGCGCACAACTACTCACTGGAGCCATGGGAACTGAAAGCCGGCTTTGTTTTGACCTGCCAGTCGAGACCGCTGACCAGCAAGGTCGTGCTCGACTACGACGATGTGTGACCAGCCGGCTCGCGCAGCATGTAAACATCGCATGCATCTCCGGCGGCTGCCGGCTGGGCAAACGGCGCGCGGATGATCAGGCAATCGGATTCGGCAAACACCCGCATCATTGACGAGTCCTGCTTATCGAAGGCGGTCGCTATCAGCACGCCATCCTGGCGCCGTCTGGCGCGCGCCCTCAGATAATCCTCGCGCTGATCGTTGGCCGGAAGATCGGCACCCAGAACGGCCCGCTGCAGCGGCTCCGGTAAAACCGTGCCGGCCAGTGCCGCAATGAGCGGCCGCAGGAAAAGATGCGAGCAGACCAGACTGGATACCGGATTGCCGGGCAACCCCAACACATGCAGGCGGTCAAGGCGTCCGTACATCAATGGCTTTCCGGGGCGCATCGCGATACGCCAGAAATCCAACGCCATACCGCGGGCTGTGAGCGCCTGCTGGACGAGATCGTGATCGCCGACCGAAGCGCCGCCGAGGGTCACCAGCACATCGACACGCGCGGCGACAGCCCGGTCGATGGCGGCTTCGATGACGTCCTGCCGGTCCGCCGCAATCCCCAGGTCGGACACGACGCCGCCGAAGGATTCGGCTATGGCGCGTACACCGAAACTGTTGGAAGCGATAATCTGATCGTCGGCCGGCGTCGCACCGGGTAAGACAAGTTCGTCTCCTGTGGCCAGCAGCGCGACACGCGGAGCACGCCGAACCGGGAGCAGGGGTTGGTTCATGGCGGCCGCCACCGTGATGCGGCCCGCGTCGAGCCTGTCGCCGGCCTTCAGCACCAGGTCACCCTCGGCAAAGTCCAGACCCAACGGGCGAACGAAGGCGGCCGGTTGCGTCTTTTCATTGATGCGGACCCGCGTCGCATCGAGGCGTTCGGTGTTCTCTTGGATGACGATTGTATCGGCGCCATCCGGCACTGGAGCACCGGTAAAGATGCGGACCGCCTGGTTGGCGCCGACCCGTCCGGTAAAGCCGTGCCCGGCCGGTGCCTCGCCGATAATTTCGAGTTCGGCGGGAAGCGCCACAATGTCAGCGGCACGCACGGCGTAGCCGTCCATCGCCGACGACGCGAAGGGCGGTTGCGAGCGAAGTGCGTGGATGTCGGCGGCGAGCACACGTCCGGCGGCTTGCTCGAGCGGCACGATTTCCGTGTCGTCAACCGGTACGCAGCCGGCTAGAATCCGCGCACGCGCTTCGGCAACCGGCAGCAGCGACACGATCAGGACTCCCCGGCGCCCTGCAGCGTCCAATCTCCGGATTGCCCACCGGATTTGGAAAGCAACCGGATGTCACCGATCTCCATGGTGCGGTCTGCCGCCTTGGCCATGTCGTAGATGGTCAGGCAGGCAACAGAAACGGCGGTCAGCGCTTCCATCTCCACACCGGTCTTGCCGATCAGCCTGGCCATCGCCTCAACGCGAAGTCCCGGCAAGTCGTCATCCACATCGATGTCCACCGACACCTTGGACAAAGCAAGCGGATGGCATAGCGGAATGAGGGTGGATGTCTGCTTTGCCGCCATGATTCCGGCCAGCCTTGCCACCGCGATGACATCGCCTTTTTTGGCCGCGCCGCGTTTGATCAGGTCAAGCGTTTCGCGCCTCATCCGCACCCGTCCCTCGGCGCTGGCGACCCGTTCGGTTTCCGCCTTGTGCCCGACGTCGACCATGTGTGCCGCCCCATCGCGGTCAATATGCGTGAGTTGCTTGTCGCCTGCCATCGTTTGCTTTATCCGGTGTTGCCGTTGAGGAGTGCACGCGCCGCGGCCTCCACATCATCCTGCCGCATAAGGCTCTCGCCGACCAGGAACGAACGGATGCCCGATCGTGCCAGCCGCTGGCAGTCCTCATGCGTAAAGATGCCGCTCTCGCCGACCAGAAGACGGTCTTCCGGGACGAGTGCAGCCAGTCTTTCGCTGGTGGTCAGGCTGACGTCAAAGGTACGCAGATTGCGGTTGTTGACGCCGAGCAGACGGGACTGCAACGACAATGCCCGTTCCATTTCGGCCTCGTCATGGACTTCGATCAGAGCATCCATGCCGAGTTCAAAAGCCACTTCCTCAAGGGCTCTGGCCGCGTCGTCCGTGAGCGAGGCCATAATGATGAGAATGGCGTCCGCGCCCCAGGCCCGGGCTTCGAAAACCTGGTACGGTTCGAACATGAAATCCTTGCGCAGCGCGGGCAGGGTGGTGGCCGCGCGGGCTTCGGTCAGATAGGCTGGAGCCCCTTGAAAAGAGGGCGCGTCCGTCAGCACCGACAGGCAGGACGCACCGCCCGCTTGATAAGCCCTGGCAAGGTTCGGCGGATCGAAATCCTCGCGGATCAGGCCGCGCGAGGGGCTGGCCTTCTTGATCTCCGCCACCAGGCCAAACCGTTTGCCGGCCTCGTGCTCCCGTAGGGTACGCAGGAAGCCGCGCGGCGGATCGACATCGGCAATGGCTGATTTGAGATCGGCGAGCGGTCGCATCGATTTTGCCGCGGCGATTTCGTCGCGCTTATAGGCTTCGATCTTACGAAGAATGTCCGTCACGTGTCTGAGTCCTTGCCCGCGGCATACGCGTTGGATTTTTTGACGAGTACCTCGAGGGCTGCGAGCGCGGCGCCTTCATCGATGGCGCGGGCGGCCTTTTCGATTCCTTCGGATAAATCCTCGGCCAGACCACCGATAATCAGTGCAGCGCCGGTGTTCAGAAGCACAATGTCGCGGTAGGCGTTACGGGCACCGCGCAGCACCTCCATCAACGCTGCCGCGTTGTGGGCGGAATCGCCCCCCTTCAACTGATCGAGGTCGACCCGTGCCAGGCCGACATCCTCCGGATTGATGTCGAAGCGCCTGATCTTACCGTTTTCAAGCGCTGCAACATGTGTCGTTCCGGTGGTAGTCATCTCGTCTAGTCCGTCGCCGTGCACGACCCAAACCGTTTCCGATCCCAGATCCCTCAGCACCTCAGCGAGCGGCCCGATCCATATCGGATCGAACACGCCCAGCAATTGCCGCTTGACGCTGGCCGGATTGGACAACGGCCCGAGCAGGTTGAATATCGTGCGGGTGCCGAGTTCCACACGCACCGGCCCTACGTGCCGCATCGCCGCATGGTGGCTTGGCGCGAACATAAAGCCGATCCCGGCATCGTCGATACAGGCGGCGATTCCCTCAGGCGGAAGATCCAGGTTGACGCCCAATGCCATCAATGTGTCGGCTGCGCCCGATTTGGACGTCAGATTCCGGTTGCCATGCTTGGCCACGATCAGCCCTGCACCGGCCGCAACCAGGGCTGCGCATGTCGATACGTTGTAGGAACCGGAAGAGTCGCCGCCGGTCCCGACGATATCGATGGCACGATCCGGCGCCGCGACCGGCAACATCTTGGCGCGCATTGTGCTGACTGCGCCGGTGAGCTCGGCGACGGCCTCACCGCGAACCCTGAGCGCCATCAGAAAACCGCCGACCTGGGCGGCGGTGGCTTCGCCGGACATTATGATGCCGAAGGCTTCGCGCGCTTCCTCGACGGTGAGATGCCGGCCGCTGGCGGCGATGGCGATATACTTTTTGAGTTCGGACATATCGTACTGCTTGTGGCGTGCCTCGTGGCGATCAATGGCCGGGGCTGATCGCTAGCTCGGCGGCGGTGGGATTATAGGAGACACCGAACTCCGATTGCATCAGTCCGACGGCTTGGTTGAGCAGATCGTTGCCCATGCTTCGCGACACGGCGGCGGCGAGGTTTTCAGTCTGACCCCCTGACAGGTCCGGCGTCGAGATGTCATTGACTTTCAGCAGGATTTTGGATTGGCCACCGGCATCGTCGGCAACCGCCACCAGGCCTTGCGGGCCGGAAAACGCGGCTTCGATCGCCGCGTTTCCAAATACAGCATCCTGATCACTGCGCGAAAGATCGTATTTGGTATCCACCGGCGTCCCCAACTCCTCCGCAATAGCCGCCATCGACTCACCGTCGTCGAGGCGCTTCTTCAATTCGGTCGCGAGAACCCCGAGTGCCTGGGCTGTCTGCTCGTTCCTCCAGTCGGTAAGGGTTCGGTCGCGCACTTCTTCGAAGGTACGCTCCCTCTCGGGAATGATGTCCTGCACCTCGTACCAGAGAAAGCCCTCCGCTCCGATATTGATCGGTGCCGATTCGACGCCGATTTCGGTATCGAATACTTGCGCCAGCAGCTGCTGCGATTCCGGCAGATCTCGCAGGATCTCTCCCTCCGGCGTTTGCGCGGTCCGGTCGACCGCATTGACGATCACCGGGGTCAGCCTCTGTTTTCGTGCCGCCTCTTCCAGCGTGTCGCCACCCGCTCGGGCATCCTCATAGGCATCATGGACGTCGAGTAGGATCGACTCGGCTTCGACGAGCGCCAGTTCGGCTCTGATCTCTTCCTTCACATCATCAAAGCTGCGCGGACTTTCCGGTTGTATTTCGGCGGCGCGCAGGATCACGGGACCGAAACTCCCATCAACCACACCGCTGGTACCACCAGCGCCCACTATCGCGAAGGCCGCGTCCGCAATGGCCGGGTCCGGAATATCGGTTTTCTGGAACGTACCGAGCCGAACGTCGGACATGGTCCGGCCTTGCTCAGCCACAAGGTCTTCGAAACTGGTGCCGGCGGCAAGTCTATCCGCCGCGGTGCGGGCTGCATCTGAATCGGCGAACAGGAGTTGGTCGACAGTGCGCCGTTCCCCGGTGGTATACCGGTCGATCCGCGACTCGTAGTCGGCGCGCACGGTCGTATCGTCGATGGTCGCCGGGTCGGTAATGTCTTCGGCGAGAAGCGTGACGTAAGCGACCCTGCGGAATTCCGGTGCCCGGTAGCGCGCCTTGTTGGTCTCGAAATAGGACCTCAATGTTGCGTCGTCCGGATCTTCGACCGCATCCACAGCGCCCGCATTGAGCACCAGGTAGTCCAAAGTCCGTGTTTCATTGTTAAACGTGTAAATAGCGCCCAGAAGTGTGTCCGGAGCCTCGTATCCGTCAGATAATGCCTCCACGATCTGCGAGCGAACCGCAGCATTTTCCTGGCTGACGATAAAATCCTCTTCCGTCATGCCGACGTTGCGCAGGATATTGGTAAACACCATACGATCGAAACGGCCGTTGATACCCTGAAAGGCTGGATCCTCGGCAATGATGCTGGCCAGCCGGTCCTTTGAGAGACCGAGATTCATGCGGCGTGACTGCTCATCCAGCGCGGCGTCTGCAACCACCTGGCCGAGAACCATATTCGGTAATCCGAAAGCCCTTGCCTGCTCGGATGTGAGCCGGGATCCGAGGCTCTGTGACACAATGGCCATCTGCCGGTTGTAGGCCAGCCGATACTCCAGTGGCGTCACCCGGGTATCGCCGACCTCGACGACCGTGTCTCCAGTCCCCTGGAACATCGTGCCGGAGATCCCCCAGACACCGAACGAAATGACAAGCAAGCCAAGCAGAACTTTTACGACCCATGACTTGGCGCTATCGCGAAGTACGTTGAGCATGAATATTTCGCTCCCATGCGCGCTCCGCTGATTGCCGCAGAGCGCCTTTTAATCCGTTTCGGCAGTGTTTTAAGCATCCAATGCGACCGTCGCAAGGTGAGCACCGCTGCCACGTGCGTCTGCGTGACCCTGCCGATTTCACGTTTTCGCGATGATTGATTTATCGCGGTGATTTGCTAGAGGCAGAGGAAAGGCAAGGGGAGAGGTCATGACACCTGGAATCAAACCATTGGTCGCCGGAAATTGGAAGATGAATGGCTATCGTTCGTCCATACAACAGATAACGGCCGTCGCAAGCGGCATCGATGATGCACTCGGCGGTAAGATCGACGTTTTGATCTGCCCGCCGGCCACGCTCGTCTACCTGGCATCGGCCGCGGTGCTGGATACGCATGTGAGGATCGGTGCCCAGGATTGTCATATGGCGGAGTCCGGTGCTCACACGGGAGATCTGTCGGCAGCCATGATACGGGATGCCGATGCAAGCCATATCATTGTCGGTCACTCGGAGCGCAGGACCGATCACGGTGAAACGGATCCGCAGGTCCGGGCCAAGGCGGAGGCGGTCCACGCGCAGGGCCTGGTTGCCATCGTATGCATCGGCGAGACCGAAGCGGAACGGCAGGCCGGTCGGACCCTGGACGTGCTGGAGCGGCAGTTGAACGGATCGGTTCCGGATGCCGCCGACGCGCGTAACACGGTTATCGCCTACGAGCCGGTCTGGGCGATCGGCACCGGGCTGACGCCCACCGTCTCCGACATAGAGGAAGCACATGCTTTCATTCGTCGCAATGTCGAGGCGCGGCTGGGCGAAGCAGGTGCTGCCATGCGGTTGCTCTACGGTGGTTCAGTCAAACCCGGTAACGCGGCCGAACTGATGGCCGTGGAAAACGTCGATGGTGCGCTGGTCGGGGGCGCAAGCTTGAAAGCGGACGACTTCCTCGCCATTTGTGGGGTATATCGATAGCGGTCACGGGCAACGTTCGCCGGGAATGGGCTTGGAAAGCGCACTGGCCTCGTGTACACAGCCGCGGATTTGCAGTTACTCTCGATTGCAGGAACTATTCTATGCAAACGGTTTTGATCGTTATTCACCTTATGATCGTTGTGGCACTGGTTGGTGTCGTTCTGCTGCAGCGCTCCGAGGGCGGTGCACTGGGAATTGGAGGCGGCAGCGGCGGCATGATGTCGGCACGCGGCGCGGCCGATGCGCTGACGCGGACAACCGGGATTTTGGCCGCGGCCTTCTTTGCGACATCCATCGGTCTGGGCATTCTCGCCCGCTATGAAGCGCAACCGACGGATATTCTTGAGCGCATCGAACAAAGCGCGCCGGACGGCGGTCAATCCATCCTGGATCAGATTGGCGGGTCGTCGGACGCGCAAGCACCAACCGATTCCGCTCCATCCGAATCGTCCGACGGTTCGCAGGTTCCAACCGGACAGTAGCGGAACCCACACTGATATTCCGAGCCGGGGCGATCGTTGCCCCGGCTTTTTTCATGGCGAGAGTAGCCCGAGGAGTCTTTCGGGCGGTGACAAAAATCTGGGCATCAGACCGGATTCGGGCTGGCGGAATCAGTCGCAACGGAGTATCGATACAAGCCCATGGCGCGATACGTTTTCATCACTGGCGGCGTGGTTTCATCCCTCGGAAAAGGCATAGCGTCGGCGGCGCTCGGAGCGTTGTTGCAGGCGCGTGGCTATCGGGTGCGGCTGCGAAAACTGGACCCGTATCTTAATGTAGATCCCGGCACGATGAGCCCCTATCAGCACGGCGAGGTCTTCGTGACCGACGACGGCGCGGAAACGGACCTCGACCTGGGACACTACGAACGGTTCACCGGACGCTCGGCCGTCCAGTCCGACAACATCACGACCGGACGCCTATACAAGAACATCATCGACAAGGAGCGTCGGGGCGACTACCTCGGTGCCACTGTGCAGGTCATTCCGCACGTGACCAACGAAATCAAGGATTTCGTGCTGGACGGCAACGACGACTATGATTTCGTGCTATGCGAAATCGGCGGCACCGTCGGCGATATCGAGGCCATGCCTTTCCTCGAGGCCATTCGACAGTTGGGCAATGATCTGCCTCGGGGATCCGCAGTCTATATTCATTTGACCCTGATGCCATGGATACCGGCCGCCGGAGAACTCAAGACGAAGCCGACGCAGCATTCCGTCAAGGAGTTGCAATCAGTCGGCATCGCACCGGATATCCTGCTCGTGCGCGCTGACCGGTCCATTCCGGAGGAAGAGCGGCGCAAGCTGTCTTTATTCTGCAACGTGCGCCCATCCGCGGTGATCCAAGCGCTCGACGTCGATAACATCTATGGCGTCCCGATGTCATATCATGAGGAAGGCCTGGACGATGAGGTTCTGGCAGCCTTCGGTATCGATCCGGCACCGGCGCCGAGGATGGAGGCGTGGGAAGATGTTGTCCACCGTATTCGCACGCCTGAGGGGGAGGTGACGATCGCCGTCGTCGGCAAGTACACCGGCCTCAAGGACGCCTATAAATCGCTGATCGAGGCGTTGCACCATGGTGGTATCGCCAACCGGGTCAAGGTCAATCTCGAATGGATCGAATCGGAGATTTTCGAAAAACAGGATCCGGCACCGTGGCTCGAAAAGGTCAATGGAATCCTGGTGCCGGGTGGCTTCGGCGAGCGTGGCGCCGAAGGCAAGATCCTGGCCGCGCGCTTCGCCAGGGAGCGCCAGGTTCCCTATTTCGGCATCTGCTTCGGCATGCAGATGGCGGTGCTCGATGCCGCCCGGTCACTGGCCGGTTTGGAGCGGGCTTCCTCCACCGAATTCGGCGAAACGCCCGAACCGGTCGTCGGATTGATGACTGAATGGCTGAAGGGCAACATGCTCGAACGTCGGAACCAGGCGGGAGATCTTGGTGGCACCATGCGTCTCGGCGCCTACACCGCCTATTTGAAGCCGGACACGCGCATTGCCGGCATTTACGGCTGCACGCAGATCTCGGAGCGGCACCGGCATCGCTACGAAGTCAACCATACCTATATCGATCGGTTGCAGGAGCACGGTTTGGTGTTTTCCGGCATGTCACCGGACGGCGTGCTGCCGGAAACGATCGAATATGCCAACCATCCCTGGTTTATTGGTGTGCAGTATCACCCCGAGCTAAAATCCCGGCCGCTTGAACCGCATCCGCTGTTTGCATCCTTCATCGAAGCAGCACTCGAGCAGTCTCGGCTGGTCTGACCCAGCCATTACATCCGCTACATATGTATTTTAGAGAAGAGCACTTTTGCCGGCGTCAACGAGTGAGGTGTCTGGGTGACGAAGCATCGCTCATCAACGCCGACAAAAGTGCCTGATGGCCGCCCCCGGCCAAGTAGTTGCAGTTTCCGTTGACCGCCCCCAGCCAATCCGACTCTGCAGCATCCGGTAATGGCCGACCATGGACAACGTGAAGGCTGTGCCTTATTGACCATTTGGATTGATCACCACCGGACAATGCGCAGACGATAACACCGGTTTTCCCGATTGGCAACAAACATGAAAACCATTCATATTTATTTATGCTTCGAAATCCAGCCGTTGAATTAGGCTGCACAGCCCCGTGGACGCATTGCGGGCGTCGCGTAGGGAGAAGACATGTACCGAACTGAGACGCGGCGTCGACCTAAGCAAAAACGGTCCATCGCAAAAGTGGAGCGTATTCTGGACGCCGTGGATTCGCTTGTTGTCGCCGACGGGACCGAGTCGATCACCACGACTCAGATTGCTGAGTCAACCGGTTTCGCCGTCGGAACGGTTTATCAGTATTTCTCCAACCGCACCGATCTTTTGATGGCTGCGCACGATCGCATGCTCGAGCGTATGGCGGCAAAGGTTGCCGAGGCGGCCGCCGAACTGAATTTGGCCGATGATGAATCGGTCGACAGATTGATTCGGCTTTATATGGAAACAGCCCAATCGGTGCCTGGATACCTTTCACTGCTCAAGTTTGCCCATGTGAACCAGTCTTTGGAACACAGCGGCGCCAACATCGACGCCTTTGTTGGTGACGTTGTTCACTACTTTGTTTTGGCCAGGGCGCCCCAGGCTTGCCCGTTGCAGATTGCAATCAGTCGAACCATTGTCGTCAATCTGCTTTCAGCGCTGACGGATATCGTGCTTCTCGAACAGGATCCCCGCTTGCAGGAGCGATACTTAACTGAAATGATTGCGCACTGCCGATTTGCTCTGAACCGGGTGGAGGGGGAAGACTGAGACGGGATCCTGTTGGGGGCGCGAAAAGGATCTGACGAAGGTGTTTTTTCTTGAGAGTGCGGACTCGCCAGTAGGGCGTTTGGCCTACGGGCCATTGCTCGACTGGGATTTGCGGTGAAGCCATGGTGGCTTCGGTCGATGGATCTGGATGGGATTATACTGAGCACAGATGGGTGACAAGTCTCAGTCCGGCACCGCGGACCCTGCGGTTAATATCCGTCGCAAACCGGCGCAAAGGCGATCGATGGAGAAATTCGAGTTGATCCTCGATGCTGTCGAGCGGCTGGTTGCGTTGCATGGATCCGATTGCGTGACAACAACCCTGGTGGCCCAGGAGACCGGTGTAGCGGTCGGCACGATTTATCAGTATTTCGGCAATCGAGAGGATCTTCTGATTGCGGCGCACGACCGTCTGTTGTCGCGCCTGGCGACGGACTTGACCAACAGCGTCACCTCCCTTGACATTATGGACAGCCATGCCGCGGATCGGGCCATTCGCCTATTTGTGCAAAAGGCGCAAACCTACCCGGGATATCTGTCATTGCTCAAATACTCCTATCTCCACAAAACAACCCGCCATTCGGAGGTGACGGCATCGGATTTCATTGGCCATTTGATCAGTCTTTTTATTTCAGTGCGGGCGCCGAATACCGATAAGGAGGATCTGATGGTTACGCGAACCGTCGCCGCCAATATCCTCACGATCATGACCAACGTTCTGCTTTTGGAACCGGATCCGCGGGTCCAGGAGCGCTACCTTAAGGAGATGATCAACCACTGCAATTTTGCTCTTGAACGAGCGGCGGCCACGCAGAAAACCTGATGATCGAGGGATTTTTGGTCAGCGTTCCGCGCCATTGTTTCGATCGGATGTGTTCAGCTTGGATCGAATTGGTGACATGATCGGACCGATTTGCTGATTCGCAGGGCTTGGTGCGCGATTGCGACCGAACCCAGCGAGGTCACGATGGCTCGAAAACAATGGTCAGATCACACGCGCCAAACCAGGTCTTACCGGACAGTGCCGCTTTTGTGTTTGATGGAACAGGTTTGGTCAGCAGATGCGACGTTGAGGCTATTCAACAGGCTCAAAAGACCCCCCAAAGCTTTGTTTGGGTCCACCTTCGCCGAGATGCACCGGACACATCTAAGATTCTTGAGCAGAGCCTTTTGGACAACTACGTTGTCGATGCGCTGACGGCGTCGGAAACGCGGCCAAGGTGCACCGTACACGGCGCTGGCGCGCTGCTTTTCCTCAGGGGTGTGAACCTCAACCCAGGCGCCGAACCTGAAGACATGGTGTCGGTGCGTCTGTGGATCGAAAAGAACCGCATGATCGGTATATGGGTCAAGCCGTTGCTGGCCATACGCGACATATTCGATGCCATGGATGAAAATCGGGCTCCGGTCTCGGTCGGCGATCTGGTAGCAAGGATCGCATTTCGACTGGCTGACCGAGCGGAACCGACTGTTGCCGCCCTCAACGAGCGCATCGACGACCTGGAGGATTTGGACCTGGAAGACGATGTCGATGAAGTGCGCGGCCAACTGGCCGATATCCGTCGCGAATCGATCGGGCTGAGACGATATATGGCCCCGCAACGGGACGCTTTGTTGTCACTCGAAATCGAAGACCTGGACTGGCTCTCCGACCGCGACCGCAGCCACATACGCGAGGCTGCCGACCGAGTGACGCGACTTGGTGAGGAGCTTGATGCAATCCGCGACCGGGCTCAAGTCATGCGAGACCAGATCATGGACCAGCGGGCGGAAACGATGAATCGCCGGATGCTGGTCCTTTCCGTTGTGGCGGCCCTGTTCCTGCCGCTTACGTTGCTGACTGGCCTGCTTGGGATCAATGTCGCAGGCATACCAGGAGCGACGGACGATTGGGCGTTTGTGATCGTGTGCGGTGTGCTGGTGGTGATTGGCGGATTGCAACTCATCCTGTTTCGGCTTTTTGGGCTGCTGCGGTAACGGCATCCCGATGGCGTCGTCAGCGGCTTGCAAAACGAGTTCAAGTGAGGCACACCGCCGCTTATGGTTTCACCATCCGACAAGGCCGCGCGTCGTATCGATCATCTGGTGCTGCCAACCGCTGACCTCACCGTCAGCCGGGAGCGGCTGCAGACGCTCGGCTTTACCGTTGCCGAAAACGCACGACATCCTTTTGGGACCGAGAACGCCTGCGTCTATTTTGCCGATGGGACGTATCTGGAGCCGTTGGCGGTCGCGCAACGTGAAACCTGTGAGGAGGCGGCGCTCAGCGGAAACGTGTTTGTTGCGCGCGACCTGGCATTCCGGTTCCGGCGTGGCGAGGACGGCTGTTCTGCGTTGGTGCTAAGGACACAGGACGCTGCACAGGATCGTCAGTCGTTCTTGCGTTCGGGTCTCAGCGCCGGAGACAATCTGCGTTTTTCCCGTCCCTATACGACCGCGAATGGGGAAACCGCAGAGGCATCCTTCGAACTGGCGTTTGCAGCCGACCTCAGGGCACCGGACATCTTTTTCTTCACCGTGCAGAGACTGAACCCACTCGATATCAACCGTGCCGCGCTTTTGAAGCATGTCAATGGTGTGACCGGCATCCGTCAGGTGATCCTGTCGGAGCACAATCCGAGCGATTTTCAATACCTGCTGCAGGCCGTGACTGGACAGCGTGATGTCAACGCCCACTCCTTCGGGCTCGAAATCGCTGCCGACAACGGGGAAATCTGTGTTTTCAACACAGCCGGCCTGAAGGGCTTTTTCGGGATCGACGACGGACTTACCGAGCGTGGCCTGCGCATACGGGCTGTGGTTCTTGCGGTCGATGGGGTGGATCAGCTTTCAAGCCGGTTTGAACGTGACGGCGTGGTCTTCAGAAGCCATGGAAAACGTCTTATCGTGCCACCTGCGCCGGGGCAGGGCCTCCACTTGGTGTTCGAAACGGCATGGGGCAGCGACGGTTGATTGGTTTGCGCCGTTGCGTTTTTCGCGGCGTTGCATAAATAAACCTCAGCCTCCCGTTCCCGAACCACAAGGATCACTGACATGACCGCAATCGTCGACATTATCGGCCGCGAAATCCTGGATAGTCGCGGCAACCCGACCGTCGAGGTGGATGTGCTGCTGGAGGACGGCTCTTTCGGCCGCGCCGCAGTGCCTTCCGGCGCGTCCACCGGAGCGCATGAAGCCGTGGAGTTGCGTGACGGCGGCGAACGTTTTCTTGGCAAGGGCGTTCTCCAGGCGGTGGAAGCGGTCAACGGCCCCTTGCTGCAGGCGCTGGACGGTCATGAAGCGGAAAACCAGATCCTCATCGACCGCACCATGATCGAACTCGACGGTACGCCGAACAAAAGCAAATTTGGCGCCAACGCCATCCTCGGCGTGTCGCTTGCCGTGGCCAAGGCGGCCGCCAATGCCGCCGGTCTGCCGCTCTACCGATATGTGGGCGGTTCGCATGCTCATGTGCTGCCGGTTCCCATGATGAACATCATCAACGGCGGAGAACACGCGGATAATCCGATCGATTTCCAGGAATTCATGATCATGCCGGTCGGTGCCGAAACCATGCGGGATGCGGTACGTATGGGATCCGAAGTCTTTCACACGTTGAAGAAAGAGCTGGCTTCAGAAGGCCACAACACCAACGTCGGCGACGAGGGCGGATTTGCTCCGGGGCTGGCAAGCGCCCCCGCAGCCTTGGACTTTATCATGCAGTCGATCGAAAAGGCGGGCTACAGGCCGGGGGAGGATCTGTATCTGGCGCTCGATTGCGCGTCGTCCGAGTTTTACAAGGACGGCAACTATGTACTGGAAGGGGAGGGTCGGACGCTCGAGGCCGGTGCAATGGCTGAATACCTGGCGGAACTCGCCGGCAAGTACCCGATCATTTCCATCGAGGACGGCATGGCCGAGGATGATTGGGATGGCTGGAAAATCCTTACCGACCTGATTGGCACCAAGTGTCAGTTGGTGGGCGACGACCTGTTCGTGACGAATTCGGAACGTCTGCGTGATGGCATCAAGATGGGCGTCGCCAATTCCATCCTTGTCAAGGTCAACCAGATCGGTTCCCTGAGCGAGACGCTGGACGCCGTCGAAACGGCGCACAAGGCGAAATACACTGCCGTCATGTCGCACCGTTCCGGCGAGACTGAAGACGCCACCATCGCCGACCTCGCCGTCGCCACCAATTGCGGGCAGATCAAGACCGGGTCCCTGGCGCGGTCCGACCGGTTGGCGAAATACAATCAACTGATGCGTATCGAAGAACAGCTCGCGTCGCAGGCGCGCTACGCGGGTCGGGACATCCTGAAGTCGTAAGCCCAGTGATTAAACAGCGCTTCCGGGCACCGTTTTGGCGGCGGCTGTTGCGGTGTCGCACGCCCCGCCGATAACCCGATATTAAACATGTCGTGACAGAAAGGCAGAGCCGGTCTGCAACGGTCACCGTCGCCGCCTGCGATCGGCTCAGTCGGGTTCCAAGTAGCGTGCGTTCATGGCCACACGGCAAAGAAAAATCCGCAAGACCGGCCGGTTGGTGGTTCCTCTGTTGGCGGTCGCGGTCATCACCTACTTCGGATTTCATTCAATCAACGGCAATCGCGGACTCAACGCAAAACAGACTTTCCAACAACGAACCGCTGAGCTGGAGCTGCGCCTCGAAGCCCTTGTCGAGGAGCGTGAACGCCTGCAGAAGCGGGTCCTGTTGCTGCCGCCGCAAGGCCCGGTGGTTAAAGACATGCTGGACGAACGGGCGCGTGAGACGCTCAATCTCTCGCGTTCGAACGAGATAGTCATTTTCCACGATGACTTGAATTAATCGTTTTTCAGTTAATAGCAGTTTTTTGTATTAAAATCATAGGATTACGATTCACACTAGCTATGCGTTTATGGCCTTGCTGAAGGTAGGAGCTTTCCGTACACTCCGCGCAACTCAATCCCGGGAGGACTTATATGGCTCCGCGCAAAAGTGCAGCGTCGACCCGTCGGCGAACCGCCGCATCCAAATCCGCCAAATCATCGAAGTCGGCCAAGCCGGCCATCGGCAAGGAGTTGGCTGAGTTCAGTAAAGAAGAAGAGCTGGAACTGTACCGCGAGATGCTGCTCATCCGGCGTTTCGAGGAAAAGGCCGGGCAGCTTTACGGCATGGGTTTTATCGGCGGTTTCTGCCACCTGTATATCGGACAGGAGGCGGTCGTTACCGGGATCCAGATGGCGCTGCAGGACGGTGACCAGATGATCACCGGATATCGCGACCACGGGCACATGCTGGCGATGGGCATGTCGGCGCGCGGCGTGATGGCCGAACTGACCGGTCGCAGCGGTGGCTATTCCCGCGGCAAGGGCGGCTCCATGCACATGTTCTCCCGCGAAAAGAACTTCTACGGCGGCCACGGCATTGTCGCATCCCAGGTCTCGCTCGGTACCGGCATTGGATTCGCCAACCGATACCGTGACGACGGTCGTGTTGTCGTGGTGTTTTTCGGCGATGGCGCCGCCAACCAGGGTCAGGTCTACGAAAGCTTCAACATGGCGGAGTTGTGGCAGTTGCCCGTCATCTACGTTGTGGAAAACAACCGTTATGCCATGGGGACATCGGTGGCACGCGCTTCGGCGCAGACTGACTTTTCGCAACGGGGTACCTCTTTCAACATTCCAGGCTATCAGCTTGACGGCATGGATGTCAGGGCCGTGAAAGCAGCCGCCGACCGTGCCATTGCGTTTGCCCGAGACGGTAACGGACCGATCATCCTGGAGATGCTGACCTATCGCTATCGCGGCCATTCGATGTCCGATCCGGCGAAATACCGCAGCAAGGACGAAGTCCAGAAAATGCGGTCCGAGCACGATCCGATTGAGCAGGTCAAGGCACGATTGTTGGAGAAGGGTTGGGCGACGGAAGACGAACTCAAGGCGATCGACAAGGGCGTGCGCGACGTGGTCGCCGACAGCGCCGAATTCGCCCAAACGGATCCGGAGCCGGATCCGTCCGAACTGTATACAGATGTGCTTGCGTAAACTCGGGGGGACATGATGCCAATCGATATTCTCATGCCGGCGCTCTCTCCGACCATGGAAGAGGGGACGCTTTCAAAGTGGCTCAAAAAGGAAGGGGATTCCGTCGCATCAGGCGATGTGATCGCCGAGATTGAAACCGACAAGGCGACGATGGAGGTCGAAGCCGTCGACGAGGGCAAGATCGGTAAGATCGTCGTCCCCGAGGGTACCGAAGAGGTCAAGGTGAATTCCGTCATCGCGGTTCTGCTCACCGACGGTGAGTCCGCGGATGCGATCGGCACCGAGACGCCGGCCGCGACCCCGGCACCCGCGCAGCCCGCACCCGCAGCGGCTGTCGAAAGTCCGCCGCCGCAGCCAGCGGCGGTGGCCGAAGTGCCGTCTGATCCGGATATCCCGGCAGGGACCGAAATGGTCGAAGTGACGGTGCGTGAGGCGTTGCGCGATGCCATGGCCGAGGAGATGCGTTCCGACGGCGACGTGTTTGTCATGGGTGAGGAGGTTGCCGAGTACCAGGGCGCTTACAAGGTGACACAGGGGCTGCTCGACGAGTTTGGGCCGCGGCGTGTCGTCGATACGCCGATCACCGAGCACGGTTTCGCCGGTGTCGGTGTCGGTGCCGCCATGGCCGGTCTGAAGCCGATCGTCGAATTCATGACCTTCAATTTCGCCATGCAGGCGATGGACCAGATCATCAATTCGGCCGCCAAGACGCGCTACATGTCCGGCGGGCAGATGAGCACGCCTATCGTTTTTCGCGGCCCCAATGGAGCGGCCGCCCGCGTCGCCGCACAGCACTCGCAATGCTTTGCGTCCTGGTACAGCCACGTGCCCGGCCTCAAGGTCGTCATGCCGTACAGCGGTGCCGACGCCAAGGGATTGCTCAAGGCAGCCATTCGCGATCCGAACCCGGTGATCTTCCTGGAGAACGAAATTCTCTATGGTCATAAGTTCGAGGTGCCGAAACTCGACGATTTCGTTCTGCCGATCGGCAAGGCGCGCATCCATAGGCCCGGCAAGGATGTCACCATCGTGTCGTTCGGTATCGGCATGACGTACGCCGAGGCGGCGACGGACGAACTGGCTGGCATGGGAATCGAGGCGGAAATCATCGATTTGCGTTCGCTGCGGCCGATGGATCTGCCGACCGTGATCGAGTCGGTGAAAAAGACCGGCCGCATGGTCACGGTTGAAGAGGGCTTTCCGCAAAGTTCGGTTGGGACGGAGATTGCCACCCGGGTCATGCAGCAGGCCTTCGACTATCTCGATGCGCCGGTGCTGACGGTTGCCGGCAAGGACGTGCCGATGCCCTATGCGGTTAACCTGGAAAAACTGGCCCTGCCGAGCGTCGCCGAGGTTGTCGACGCTGTCAAAGCCGTGACCTATACCGCCTGAGGGGAGTTGAAGCATGCCGATCGATATCACTATGCCGGCACTTTCCCCGACGATGGAGGAAGGCACGCTGGCCAAATGGCTGATCAAGGAGGGCGATAGCGTCACATCCGGAGACGTGATCGCCGAGATCGAAACCGACAAAGCGACCATGGAGGTCGAAGCGGTCGACGAAGGTACTGTCGCCAAGATCCTGGTGCCGGAAGGCACCGAAGGCGTCAAGGTCAATGCCACGATCGCCGTGCTTGCCGGAGAGGGAGAGGATGTCGCAGCGGCCGCCGCCGCAGGAGGCAGCGCGGCCGCTGCGGCACCCGAACCCGCGCCGGAAAAGACGGTGGAACCAACCCAGGACAAGGCGCCGGGTCCGCAACCCGTTGCAGCTCAAGCACCAACGCCCGCACCGGCGCCGGTCATCGACGGGGCTCGGATTTTTTCATCACCGCTGGCGCGCCGGCTCGCAGCCGACGCGGGAATTGAGCTTTCGGCGCTCACCGGCAGCGGTCCGCACGGCCGGATCATCCGTCGTGACGTGGATGCCGCCATAGCAGCCGGTACTGGCAAGGCAGCGCCGGCCGCCGCACCCGCTGCGGCTGCCGCGACAGCGGCACCGCCTGTCACCGGACCGACCGACGAGCAGACGCTCAAATTGTTCGAAGACGGTTCCTATGAACTGGTTCCGCATGACAACATGCGCAAGACCATCGCCCGGCGACTGGTCGAATCCACGCAGTCCATACCGCATTTCTATCTGACCATCGAATGCGAACTGGACGCCCTGCTGGCGTTGCGCAAGCAGCTCAACGAAGCAGCGCCATTGCGCGATGACAAGCCGGCTTACAAACTGTCGGTCAACGATATGGTGATCAAGGCCATGGCGCTCGCCTTGCGTGACGTTCCGGAAGCCAATGCCTCGTGGACGGATGCCAATATGGTCTTGCACAAGCATTCCGACGTTGGTGTGGCCGTTTCGATACCAGGCGGTCTGATCACGCCGATTGTCCGCCACGCCGAGGAGAAACCGCTATCGATTATCTCTAACGAGATGAAGGATCTGGCGACGCGGGCACGGGACCGCAAACTGCAGCCGCAGGAGTATCAGGGTGGTACCACCGCTGTATCCAACCTCGGCATGTTCGGGATCAAAGAGTTTTCGGCGGTCATCAATCCGCCGCACGCGACGATTCTGGCGGTTGGCGCCGGTGAGCAAAGGGTGGTTGTCAAGGACGGTGAACCCGCCGTCGCAACCATCATGTCGGTCACCCTTTCGACCGACCACCGGGCCGTCGACGGCGCCCTTGGTGCACGGTTGCTCGACGCGTTCAAGGGCTACATAGAGAATCCGATGAGCATGCTCGTCTAACGGGCGTCACCGGCAAGGGACCATGCGAGGAGGCGGACGTCATGGCAAATCAGATCGATCAGAAAGAACTCGACGAGATCATGGAGAAGCTGAAGGCTTCCTGGGGCTGGATGCTGGCCTTCGGCGTCATTTCCCTGATCGGCGGTTTTCTCTGCTTTGCCAATCCGTTGGCTGCCACGATCACCGCCGATTATCTGGCCGGGTTTTTCTTCCTGGTGCTGGGTATCGCACAGATCGTGCAAGCCTTTTCCATTCGTGGATGGGGCGGTTTTCTGTGGACGGTCGCGGTCGGATTGCTGACCCTGCTGGTGGGCGGAGTCCTGATCGCCAATCCGGTTCAGGGTGCCGCCACGTTGACCCTGCTGGTCGGCGTGCTGCTGTTTCTGCTTGGCGGCGCCAAGATCGCCTATTCGATTTCGCTGCGACCGGCGTCCGGATGGGTTTGGGTGCTGCTTTCGGGGGTCCTGTCGGTGGTACTCGGGATCCTCATCTTCTCCAATTTTCCATGGGCGGCAGTCACCGTGCTTGGGTTGTTCCTCGGTGTTGAACTGACCTTCAACGGGGTCATGCTGTTGATGACGGGATGGTCCCTGCGCAACAGCTGACGCCACATGATGGGCAGGCAATGGCTTAGCAGCGGTCATTGACGGCCGCGAGATCAGGAGACGAACGTGTCCAATACCTACGATGTGATCATCATCGGTTCCGGTCCGGGTGGCTATGTGACGGCGATTCGAGCCGCCCAACTCGGTCTGAAGACAGCCATTGTCGAGCGGGAGCATCTCGGGGGCATTTGCCTGAACTGGGGCTGCATCCCGACAAAAGCCCTGCTGCGCTCGGCTGAAATCCTGCATTTTGCCGAGAGTGCCAAATCCTATGGCCTCAAGCTCGAGGGCTCGGTGAGCGCCGACATAGCCGAGGTGGTAAAGCGCTCGCGCGGCGTTTCGGGGCGGCTGAACTCCGGTGTCGGCTTTCTGATGAAGAAAAACAAGGTGGATGTGATCTGGGGCGAGGCGCAGATCAGCAAGGCTGCCAAAGGTGGCGTGCCGGCTGAGGTCGTCGTCAAAAAAACCAGCAAGAAGGCTATGGAACCGCAGCATCCGGCGCCCAAGAACACTCTGGGCGAGGGCACCTACAAAGCCAAACACGTCATCGTGGCCACCGGAGCGCGACCGCGTGTGCTGCCGGGCATCGAACCGGACGGCAAGCTGATCTGGACCTATTTCGAGGCAATGGTGCCGCAAACCCAGCCGAAGTCACTTCTGGTCATGGGATCCGGTGCCATTGGCATCGAGTTCGCCAGCTTCTACCACGCGATGGGTGTCGATGTGACTGTGGTCGAACTGATGCCGACCATCATGCCGGTGGAGGATGCCGAGATCTCGGCTCTGGCCCGCAAGCTGCTGGAAAAACAGGGGCTGAAAATCATCACCGATGCCAAAGTGTCGAAAGTCGACAAGGCCAAGACCAGCATAACGGCCCATGTCGAGACCAAAGACGGGAAAACGCAGTCGATCACCGCGGACCGGCTGATTTCAGCCGTCGGCGTCCAGGGCAATATCGAAAACCTCGGTCTGGAGTCGCTCGGCGTCAAAACAGACCGCGGATGCATTGTGATAGACGGTTTCGGCAAGACCAATGTGGAAGGGATTTACGCCATCGGCGATGTTGCAGGTCCGCCGATGCTGGCTCACAAGGCCGAACATGAAGGTGTCGTCTGCATCGAAAAAATCGCAGGCGTTCCCGGCGTACATCCGATGGACAAGAACAAGATTCCGGGCTGTACCTACTGCAATCCGCAGGTGGCCAGCGTCGGCCTGACTGAGGCGCGGGCCAAGGAAGCCGGCCACGACATTCGGGTCGGTCGGTTCCCCTTCAGCGCCAACGGCAAGGCCATTGCGCTCGGTGAGGACCAGGGCCTGGTGAAGACGATATTCGACAAAAAAACCGGTGAGTTGCTGGGTGCGCACATGGTGGGCGCCGAGGTGACTGAACTGATACAGGGTTTCGTGGTCGCCATGAACCTGGAGACCACCGAGGAAGAACTCATGCACACCGTTTTCCCGCATCCGACATTGTCGGAGATGATGAAGGAAAGCGTGCTTGACGCCTATGGCCGTGTGCTGAATGCTTGACGGCGCTGGGGTTATCTCCAGGCATATCGGAGGGTAATGCTGTGACTTGGATCGGATTTCTGTTGGTGGGGCTGCTGGCCGGCTTCCTCGCTGAAAAAATCATGGGGCGTAACCACGGACTGATCAAGAACCTTGTCGTCGGTGTGGTCGGTGCCTATGTCGGTGGTATCATCGCGACGGCGTTCGGGATCGCCTTTTTTGGATTTGTCGGTCACCTGATCGTCGCGACAGTCGGCGCAATCGTCGTGCTGTGGCTGTTTGCCCTGCTGGCCGGTCGCTGACGTAACTGGGAAGCATCATTCATGGTCACCGTTGTCGATACGCTCGCGGAAAGGAAACGGCTTCGCCATCCTGAGAAGGCGCACCGACCCGACAATGAGGTGGCGCGCAAACCGGCTTGGATCCGCGTCAAAGCGCCGACTTCAAAGGGCTATCAGGAAACCCGCGACATCGTCAAAAGCAACAACCTTGTGACGGTTTGCGAGGAAGCCGGTTGCCCCAATATCGGCAGTTGCTGGCAGCAGAAACACGCCAGCTTCATGATCATGGGCGAAATATGCACGCGCGCCTGTGCCTTCTGCAATGTGTCTACCGGACGGCCTAACGCGCTCGATGAAAACGAGCCTGAAAATGTCGCCCGCGCCGTCAGGCAAATGGGTCTGAAGCATGTCGTTGTCACATCTGTCGACCGGGATGATTTGCCGGATGGCGGGGCGCAGCACTTCGTCGATACGATTACGGCGATCCGCGAAGCCTCGCCGGACACGACGATCGAGATCCTGACCCCCGACTTCCTGCGCAAGGATGGTGCATTGGAACGGGTGGTTGAGGCTCAACCGGACGTCTTCAACCACAACCTTGAAACGGTTCCCTCGAACTATCTAACCGTACGGCCTGGTGCGCGCTATTTCCATTCGATCCGGCTGTTGCAGCGTGTGAAGGAACTCGACCCGAACATGTTCACCAAATCCGGCATCATGGTCGGCCTCGGGGAAGAGCGCAATGAGGTGCTGCAGTTGATGGACGACCTGCGGGTCGCCGATGTCGATTTCCTGACCATCGGCCAATATCTGCAACCGACCCGTAAACACCACAGGGTCGTCAAGTTCGTGACGCCGGAAGAGTTCAAATCGTACGAGACCATTGCCTATGCCAAGGGCTTCCTGATGGTGTCGGCCAGCCCGCTGACCCGTTCGTCTCACCATGCCGGCGACGATTTCGCCAAGTTGCAGGCCGCCCGTGCCGCACGCAGCGGTGATGTCCCGAGCCATTGATACATGCCAAAGTTCGAAACGACGCGGGCGGTCGGGCATTCGCCCAGCAACATGTTCGACCTGGTCGGTGATGTCGAAAAGTACCCCGAATTTCTGCCTCTTTGTGAAGCGTTAAAAATACGCGAGCGCCGTCAACGCAACGGCAAGACGCTGCTGATCGCTGACATGACGGTTGGCTACAAGGCGATCCGCGAGACGTTCACCAGTCAGGTTCTGCTCAATCCGGCGGAGTTGATTATCGACGTCAAATATGTCGACGGTCCGTTTCGTTATCTCAACAATCGATGGACCTTCGCCAGTCGTTCCGACGGCGGGTGCGACGTTGGCTTTGCCATCGATTATGCCTTTAAAAACCGTATGCTTGGGATGCTGATGGGGTCGATGTTCGACCGTGCGTTCCACAAATTCTCGGAGGCTTTTGAAAAGCGGGCCGATACAATCTACGGCCGTGTAGCCTGAACGCGGCGGAACTTCGTCCACAGGGTCCGCAAGGTTCGTTCAAAAAAGCCCCCGGTCGCGCAACGAGCCGAAGCCTTTTTGCCAGCCCCTTGATATAATTGGTCCAATTGGAACGCCCGTCTTGTCCAAGGTGGCAAACAGGCGCATCATATAGGTCAGTATTGTTGTCGTAATGTCGGCCGATCTTCCGATCAGCCAGAAAGCGAGACAGACATGTCCGAATACGGATCCCTTTCCTTTCGTGTTCCCGAACCTCCCGTACGCCCCGGCGACGAACCGGATTTTTCCGATTTCGAAGTGCCGCGCGCCGGGACAGTACGCCGACCCGAGATCGACGCCTATGCCGACGATATCAAGGATCTGGCGACGACGATGATCCGGGTGCTCAACCGCGACGGCGAGGCTGTCGGCCCGTGGGCGATCGACATCGAAGACGATCTGCTCCTGCACGGGCTGCGCTCGATGATGCGGACCCGTGCTTTCGACGAACGCATGATGACCCTGCAACGCCAGGGAAAAACGTCCTTCTATATGAAATGCACCGGTGAAGAGGCGATCGCCATCGGCCAACAACTGGCGCTGTCACAGGGGGATATGAATTTCCCGACCTATCGACAACAGGGTCTGCTGCTGTGTCAGGATTATCCGGTCGTCGATATGGTCTGCCAAATCCTGTCCAACGCCCGCGATCCATTGCACGGCCGTCAGCTGCCGGTCCTCTACTCATCCAAAAAGCACGGCTTCTTCACGATTTCCGGCAATCTCGGCACGCAATACGTGCACGCGGTCGGCTGGGCCATGGCTTCGGCGATCAAAGGCGACACCAAGATTGCCACCGCCTGGATCGGCGATGGATCGACGGCCGAGAGCGATTTCCACGCAGCCCTGGTCAATTCGTCGGTCTATCAGCCGCCGGTGGTCCTCAACATCGTCAACAACCAGTGGGCGATTTCCTCCTTCCAGGGCATCGCCGGCGGGGATCTGGCGACGTTCGCCGAACGGGCCCTGGGCTACGGCATTCCTTCGCTGCGCGCCGACGGCAATGATTTCATCGCCGTGCACGCGGTGTCGAAATGGGCCATAGAGCGGGCCCGGCGCAATCTCGGACCGACACTCGTCGAATGGGTCACGTACCGGGTCGCGCCGCATTCGACATCCGACGACCCGAGCCGCTACCGACCGCGCGAGGAATCGGAAGCCTGGCCACTCGGCGACCCGATCCTGCGGCTCAAGAACCACCTGATCAAGATCGGCTTATGGAGTGAAGAACGTCACACACAGGCCCAGGCAGAGTTCGATGAGGAAATGCGTGTCGCCACCAAGGAGGCAGAATCCTACGGCGTGATGGGCGGCGGCTCACGCACCCGCGACATGTTCGAGGATGTCTACAAGGAGATGCCGCCGCACCTTCTGGATCAACGCCAGAAAGCCGGGGTGTGATCGATGGTTCAGATGACAATGGTCGAAGCCATCCGCAGTGCGATGGACGTTTGCATGGAGCGTGACGACGACGTCGTGGTTTTCGGCGAGGATGTCGGCTATTTCGGCGGTGTGTTTCGCTGCACGGCCGGTTTGCAGAAGAAGTACGGGCGGTCGCGCGTGTTCGACAGCCCTATCAACGAAAGCGGCATTGTCGGTACGGGTATCGGCATGGCGGTTTATGGATTGCGACCATGCGTCGAAGTGCAGTTCGCCGACTATATCTACCCGGCCTACGATCAGATCGTCTCCGAAGCGGCTCGCATTCGCTACCGCTCCGCTGGCGACTTCACGGTGCCGATGACCATACGCAGTCCGTGCGGCGGCGGCATTTTCGGCGGCCAGACACACAGCCAAAGCCCGGAAGCGCTGTTCACGCATGTATCCGGCCTGAAGACGATCGTTCCGTCGACGCCCTATGACGCGAAGGGTTTGCTGATCGCAGCGATCGAATGCGACGACCCGGTGATCTTTCTCGAGCACAAGCGCCTTTACAATGGACCCTTCGACGGACATCACGAACGACCGGCGCAAAACTGGACCAGCCATCCGCTCGGCGACGTGCCGGAAGGGCACTACACGCTGCCGATCGGCGAAGCCGCGGTTCGACGCGAGGGTTCGGAAGTTACCATCATAACCTACGGCACCATGTGCTTCGTTGCCGAAGCGGCGGCCGCCGAAACGGGTGTGGATGCGGAGATCATCGATTTGCGCACACTTTTGCCGCTTGACATCGAAACCATCGCGGCGTCGGTCAACAAGACCGGGCGGTGCATGGTACTGCATGAGGCGACGCTGACCTCCGGGTTCGGCGCCGAACTTGTCGCTCAGGTGCAGGAGCGCTGTTTTTATTCCCTGGAAGCGCCGATCGAACGGGTGGCCGGTTGGGATACGCCGTATCCACACGCTCAGGAATGGGACTACTTCCCGGGACCGGCGCGGGTGGGGCGTGCCCTGAAATCGCTGATGGAGGTCGTCTGATGGGACTGTACCGGATCAAGATGCCCGACGTCGGCGAAGGCATCACGGAAGCGGAAATCGTCGAATGGAACGTCGCGGTCGGCGACCCTGTGCGCGAGGATGAAATCCTTGGCGCTGTGATGACCGACAAGGCGACGGTTGAGATTCCGTCCCCTGTCGAGGGCACGGTCGCCTCCGTCGAGGGGGAGATCGGCGCGATGACCGCCGTCGGATCGGTCATCATTACGATCGAAGTCGAAGGCGAAGGCACTGCCGAGGAGGCAGACATACCACAGCCGGTGTCCAAGCCAGTACAAGCCCCTGCGGCGCAACCACAGACGACCGAGGAGATGGCGCAGCCCGAGCCGGTGCAACCCGTGCCGGTGGCAGCGCAAGCGCCGGCTCAACGGCACGTACCGCCCGGACCGCCGCGACCCGAGGGCGAGAAGCCGCTGGCGGCGCCCAGCGTGCGCCGTCGGGCGATGGAGGCCGGCGTGCATCTTGCCTATGTGCGCGGCACAGGGCCGGCGGGACGCATCCTGCACGGTGACCTCGATGCCTATCTCAGCGGCCAGGCCGGTCCCGTCGTCGATATGCGGCAACCGGACACATCCGTCATCGAAACGAAGGTCATCGGACTACGCCGCAAAATTGCCGAGCGACTGCAGGACGCCAAGCAGCGGATCCCGCACATCACCTATGTCGAGGAGGTCGATGTCACCGAGGTGGAAACCCTGCGCTCGCGGCTCAATCTGGACCGGCGGTCCGACCAGCCGAAACTGACATTGCTGCCGTTCATCATGCTGGCAATGACCCGGGCCCTGAAAACCTACCCGAAACTCAGCGCCCATTTCGATGATGAAGCCGGTGTCTTACGACAGTACGGGGCCGCCCATATCGGCATGGCCGTGCAAACCTCGGGCGGGCTGGTGGTGGCCGTTGTCCGGCATGCCGAAACCCGCGATATCTGGGATCTCGCGGCTGAGGGGCAGCGCCTGGCCGCGGCCGCCCGCGACGGTTCGATCACCCGCGATGAACTGACCGGATCAACCATCACGTTGACGAGTCTCGGTCCGCTCGGCGGCATTGTATCGACCCCGGTGATCAACAGCCCGGAAGTGGCGATCGTTGGAGTCAACAAGATCGCCGTCCGGCCGGTCTACCAGGGCAACGATTTTGTGCCGCGCAAGATCATGAACCTGTCTTCTTCCTTCGATCATCGTATCATAGACGGATGGGACGCAGCCGAGTTCATGCAGCATATTCGGGCATCCCTGGAGAACCCGGCAACGCTGTTTATGGAGCGGTAGATGAAGACCCAAGACTGTGAGGTTCTGGTGCTGGGTGGCGGGCCGGGAGGCTATGTCGCGGCCATTCGGGCGGGACAGTTGGGGCTCAACACCGTTTTGGTGGAAAAAGAGGCGGTCGGTGGCACCTGTCTCAACGTCGGATGTATTCCGTCAAAGGCGCTCATCCATGTCGCCAATCTCTACGAGGACATGGACAAGGCGTCACGCCAGAAGCTGCCCGGCCTGCGGGTGACAGCGCCCACCGTTGACTGGCCGGGAGCGCTGGCCTGGAAGGACGGGGTTGTGGACCGGTTGACCGCCGGGGTCGGGTCGCTGCTCAAAAAAGCGGGCGTCACAACGATTTCTGGCACCGGCCGCATGCGCGACGGCAAGACCTGTGTCGTCGAGGCTGGTGACGGCAGCGAACCGGTCGTGGTGCAGGCACGGCATGTCGTCCTGGCGCCCGGCTCGGAATCGGTCGAGCTGACAGACCTGCCGTTTGGCGGGCCGGTGATCTCCTCGACGGAAGCACTGTCTCTGGAAGACTTGCCGACCCAGCTTGTCGTCGTCGGAGGCGGCTATATCGGTCTGGAACTGGGCACCGCCTTTGCCAAAATGGGAACCGTGGTGAGCGTTGTCGAGGCGACGGACCGCCTGCTACCGCAATATGACAAGGAATTGTCCGCCGCGGTGACCAAGAGTCTGAAGTCCCTGGGTGTGGATGTGCTTTTGGATAG
Source organism: Hoeflea sp. (assembly GCA_965249925.1). Classification (GTDB taxonomy): domain Bacteria; phylum Pseudomonadota; class Alphaproteobacteria; order Rhizobiales; family Rhizobiaceae; genus Hoeflea_A. The sequence continues at coordinate 6,321,722 of OZ252260.1, read as the reverse complement.
CCGCGCGCGCGGCTTGAGCGACGACGGCACCGCCTTACAGGTCGAGCGGTCGGACGGCACCGTTACGGACCTCGAAGCCGACAAGTTCCTGGTCACCGTCGGGCGCCGCGCCCAATTGGACGGCTGGGGCTTCTCGGAACTCGGTCTGGCGATGAGCGGTGCGTTCATTCGTATCGATGCGCAATGCCGCACGTCGATGACCGATGTCTATGCCGTCGGCGATGTCACGGGCGAACCGATGCTGGCCCATAGGGCGATGGCGCAGGCCCAGGTTGCAGCGGAGGTGATTGCCGGCAAACGACGGGCCTTCGATCCGGCAGCCATACCTGCGGTTTGCTTTACCGATCCGGAGATTGTGTCGGTCGGTTTCAGCCCTGAGGCGGCGCGGGACGCCGGCTATGACATCAAGACCGGCAAATTCCCGCTTTCCGCCAACGGCCGCGCCATGACGCTTGGTTCGGAACTCGGATTTGTCCGCGTGGTTGCGCGCCAGGACAACGATCTTGTCCTGGGTATCCAAGCCGCCGGCAAGGACATCTCTGAGTTCGCATCGGTTTTCGCGCTCAGCCTGGAGATGGGGGCTCGGCTGGAGGATATCGCCGCCACGATTCACGCCCATCCGACGCAGGGTGAGGCGATCCAGGAGGCCGCCCATCTGGCACTTGGACAGGGCCTCCATATCTGATTTGCAGCCGGTTTTACAATTCACTCATGACGGCAGCCTCAGTCAGGTTCGCTAACCACATCCAGAAGCAACTGCAAGGCCTGGGCCACCGTCTTCTGGCGGACGACGTCTCTGCCGATGTTTCCCAGCCGCAATTCCTGGTGCATCACGTCGGATGCGCGCATGGCGACAGCCATATGGACGAGACCCACGGGTTTTTCCTCGGTGCCGCCATCCGGCCCGGCGATACCCGTCACGGAGATGGCGACGTCGGCGTTGGAGCGGGCGAGGGCACCCTGCGCCATTTCGACAGCCGTTTGCCGTGACACCGCGCCGTACGCATCGAGGGTTGCCTGAGATACCCCGATCATCTCGCGTTTGGCATCGTTGGAGTAGGTGACGAAGCCACGGTCCAGGACCGCCGACGATCCGGGCACGTCGGTGATGGCGCTTGCAATCATGCCACCGGTACAGGACTCCGCCGTCGCAATCTGCCATCTCCGGGCCGCATAGGCGGCGACAATGCGGGCCGCACGTGCAGTCTCGTCCATCATGGTTTTTGGTTCCCGAAAACCACCGATGCCGTGGCGATCGCCGCGATACCCTCGCGACGGCCAACAAAACCAATCGCTTCGTTGGTGGTCGCCTTGATGGAGCACCGCTCCAGGTCGATCTGCAGGAGCTGCGACAGCCCGCGACGCATGGCGTCCCGATGCGGAGCGATTTTTGGTGCCTCGCAGATCAGCGTCACGTCGACATTCATGATGGTGCCACCGGCTTCGGTTACGGTGCGCGCCGCATACGTCAGAAAGATATGAGATGCGGCATTCTTCCATTGCGGATCAGATGGAGGGAAATGGTCGCCGATATCTCCGGCACCGCACGTGGCAAGTAGCGCGTCGGTCAGGGCATGGAAGCCGACATCAGCATCCGAATGGCCGAGCAGTGATTGGTCGTGGTCGATCCGGATCCCGCAGAGTGTGACGGAATCGCCGGGCATCAGCGCGTGGACGTCGTATCCGTTGCCGACGCGAAGGTCAGGCAATGGGTGCGCCAGTTTTCTGTCGGCCATGTCGATATCCCTTGCAACGGTCAGCTTTACGTTGTCCGGGTTGCCAGAAACGATATTCACATCAATGCCGGCCCATTCGGCGATGCTGCTGTCATCGGTAAAATCCGTTCCAGTCTCCGACGCCGCGCGACGGTGCGCCTCATAAATGGATTGAAACTTGAAACCCTGAGGTGTTTGGGCGGCAAACAAGCCGGCCCTCGGTACCGTCGTTTCGACAGTGCCGTCAGACGTCCCCCTCTTGATGGTGTCTGTCAGCGGCAGTGTCGGAAGCGAAGCGGCGGCGCCGTTGAGCAATGGCTCGATAACCGAGGCAAGCAGTCTGCCGTCGATGAACGGTCGTACGCCGTCGTGAATGAGCACGAAGTCGGGATTGTCCGGCGCGATCGCCTGAAGCCCGCGTAACACCGAAAGCTGGCGCGTTGCACCACCATCAACCGGCGCTCGGAGCTTTTCGGCGTCAAGCCCGGCGACCGCCTGTCGGTACAGATCGTGGTCATCAGGATGAATCACCACCGTAATGCCATCCACCAATGCGCTGCCGATGAGCGCCGCCAAGGTGTGATGGAGCACGGGTTTGCCGCCGATCAGTCGGTACTGTTTGGGGCCTTGCTCCGGTCGACCGGCGCGTTCGCCCCTGCCGGCGGCGACGACGATCACAAAGATGGATTTTGATTCTGCCATAGTGTCCCTGTACCAGACACATTATTCCCGGCAAATGCCCCGTGCGCCGTTTCAGTTCACTCCTGACGGTGTCAGGACGGCAAGGCTCGAAATGGCTTGAAATTCTCTAGCAGCTGCCTAAAAATATAGCAGGGTAAATGCATGCCTCATTTGAGTGCACCAGCGAGATGATAAACACTTCCTTCCAGATCGGACCGGTTCGGGTTCGCAACCGCGCCATCCTTGCGCCGATGTCAGGCATCAGCGATCTGCCGTTTCGCCGGCTCGCCTGGCGTTTCGGAGCCGGGCTCGTGGTTACGGAAATGGTTGCCAGCAGGGAGCTTGCCTGCGGCAGTGAGAATTCCAGGGTTCGCCTCCAGGGCGAGGGCATAACCCCGCATATGGTGCAACTGGCGGGACGCGAGGCCAGGTGGATGCGCGAAGGTGCGGTTATCGCTGAAGCCAACGGAGCCGACATCATCGATATCAACATGGGCTGCCCGGCGAAGAAGGTCACAGGCGGTTATTCCGGATCGGCGCTGATGCGTGACCTTGATCACGCATTGGGTCTGATCGAAGCGACGGTTGAAGCGGTCAAAGTGCCGGTCACCCTCAAGATGCGTCTGGGCTGGGATGGGAACAGCATCAACGCTCCGGAACTCGCGCGCCGCGCCGAAGCGGCTGGTGTTCGCATGATCACCGTTCATGGCCGCACGCGCTGCCAGTTCTACAAGGGTCGGGCCGATTGGAACGCCATTGCAGCCGTGCGCGAGCAGATTTCGGTCCCAATGGTTGCCAATGGTGACGTCGAAACGCGTGACGATATCATCGCGATCCGCAAGGCGAGTGGCGCCGATGCGGTGATGATCGGACGTGCGGCGCAGGGCCGGCCCTGGCTTGTTGGGGAATTAGCAGGATTTCAGCAGGTTCCAGTCACACAGCAAGAGATCGCAAATCTGGTGGCGGAGCACTACGACATGAACCTGACCCATTACGGATGCAATGTGGGTGTGCGCCATTTCCGCAAACACCTCGGGTGGTATCTGGAGCGGTTCGCACCGTCCTGTCCGGGAGAGCTGAAAGCGTCGATCATGACAGGTACCGACCCCGATGTGGTGATTGCCAATGCCGTTGCAGCACTCAACGCTTTCGAACCCGATATATCGCCGCAGCAGGTTGCCGCATGAACACGGTCGGAGCCCCGGGCACGGACGAGTCGACGGAAGCCGCGAATACGGTTCTCAATGCGATACGGCATCCGGTCATCATGGTCGATGAGGCCGGCCGCATTACGTTTGCCAATTGGGAGGCGGAGTCCTTTTTTGGGGCGAGCCGTGTTTATCTGTCGCGACGAAAACTGAATACCTACATCCCATTTGGCAGCCCGCTGCTGGCGCTGATCGAACAAGTTCGGGAACGTCGCGCCCCCGTCAACGAGTACCGGGTAGACGTCAGTTCGCCCAAACTTGGCAATGAGCGGCTTGTCGATCTCTATGTTGCGCCGGTTCCGGATCAGGCTGGATCGGTGGTTGTGCTTTTTCAGGAACGGTCGATGGCCGACAAGATCGACCGACAACTGACCCACCGGGCGGCCGCGCGATCCGTCACGGGACTGGCCGCCATGCTGGCGCATGAAATCAAGAACCCGTTGTCGGGAATCCGTGGCGCTGCGCAACTGCTCGAGGCTTCCGTGACCGACGAGGATCGAGCTCTGACCCAGCTCATCCGCGACGAAACCGACAGGATCGTATCGCTGGTCGACCGCATGGAGATTTTCTCGGACGAGAGACCGGTCGACCGGCAACCTGTTAACATCCACGCGGTGCTCGATCAGGTCAAAGCCGTCTCCAGCGCCGGTTTCGCAAGCAACATCAAGATTACCGAAAACTACGATCCCTCGCTTCCGCCGGTTTTCGGCAACCGCGATCAACTGGTGCAGGTGTTCTTGAACCTCGTGAAGAATGCGAGCGAGGCGCTGGGCAACCAGCCGGGCGGGGAAATCACCCTGAGCACCGCCTACCGTCCGGGCATCCGTCTATCGATACCCGGCGCCAAGGAACGTGTGTCGCTGCCACTGGAATTCTGCGTGCAGGACAATGGTCCCGGCGTACCGTCGGATATTCATGCCCATCTCTTTGACCCCTTTATCACGACGAAAATCAATGGGTCCGGTCTGGGATTGGCCCTTGTTGCCAAGATCGTCGGGGACCACGGCGGGATCGTCGAATGCGACAGTCACGCCAACAGGACAACGTTTAGGGTCCTGATGCCGGCATCGAAAGAAACCGATGTCGGCCAGGAGAACAGCAGATGAGCAATGCCACGATTCTTGTTGCCGACGACGACGCGGCGATTCGTACCGTTCTCAACCAGGCCCTGTCGCGCGCCGGCTACAATGTGCGCATTACCTCCAACGCGGCAACCCTGTGGCGATGGGTGGCCGCCGGAGACGGCGATCTGGTGGTGACGGATGTGGTCATGCCGGACGAAAACGCTTTCGACCTGCTGCCACGCATCAAAAAGACGCGGCCAGACCTGCCAGTGTTGGTGATGAGCGCCCAAAACACCTTCATGACGGCGATCAAGGCGTCTGAGAGGGGTGCTTACGAATACCTGCCGAAGCCGTTCGATTTGACCGAAATGATTTCGATCATCGGGCGGGCGCTGTCGGAGCCGAAGAAAACAGTTACCGACCAGGACGACGATCTCGGCGAGGGCATGCCGCTGGTCGGACGATCGGCCGCCATGCAGGAGATCTACCGGGTGCTGGCGCGGCTTATGCAAACGGACCTGACGCTTATGATCACCGGCGAGTCCGGAACCGGCAAGGAACTGGTGGCGCGAGCGCTGCACGATTATGGCAAGCGCCGCAATGGTCCGTTTGTCGCCATCAACATGGCTGCCATTCCACGCGACCTGATCGAATCGGAGCTCTTCGGTCACGAGAAGGGCGCATTCACCGGGGCCCAAACCCGGTCGACCGGTCGCTTCGAACAGGCCGAGGGCGGTACACTGTTCCTGGACGAAATCGGCGATATGCCGATGGACGCGCAAACCCGCCTGCTGCGGGTGCTGCAACAGGGAGAATACACAACGGTAGGCGGCCGCACGCCGATCCGCACCGATGTGCGGATTGTCGCGGCGACCAACAAGGACCTCAAAACATCAATCAATCAGGGCCTTTTCAGGGAAGACCTTTATTATCGCTTGAATGTCGTGCCGTTACGGCTACCGCCGCTTCGAGACCGCGCTGAGGATATTCCGGATCTCGTTCGGCACTTTTGCAATGAAGCGGAGAAAGAGGGCCTGCAGCCCAAACAGTTCGAAGCCGCCGCTTTCGATCGCCTGAAGCAGTATCCGTGGCCGGGCAACGTCCGAGAGTTGGAGAACTTCGTCCGGCGCCTGACCGCGCTCTATCCCCAAGAGGTCATGACAGCCGAGATCGTCGAATCCGAACTCAAAGGGGACAGTGAAAGCTCCAAAACGACTCCGGTGAACACGATCGGCGGAACCATGAGCATTGCCCAGTCGGTGGAAGACAACATGCGCCGCTATTTCGCCGAGTTCAGTGGCGAGCTGCCGCCGCCCGGACTCTACCACCGGGTCATCGAGGAAGTGGAGTATCCGCTAATTCTCGCGGCTCTGGCCGCCACCCATGGCAACCAAATCCGAGCGGCTGAACTGCTTGGGTTGAACCGGAACACCCTGCGGAAAAAAATTCGCGAGCTTGGTGTTTCGGTTTACCGGTCACCGCGAACGACTTGACCAATCTTCGAATGCGTTGCAATTTCGCCACAAAGCGTTGCACTATGGCAACGCACTGACGCACCGAGTCCTACAGGAGGGTCGGCCAGGGAGGCCGAAACCATCCCGCTCCAATCGCGGCAACCTTATCGGAGACGGAATGACGGTCGGCGAAAGCCTTTCATCGGTTGGCTCTGGCGAAGCCGGGTCGTTGGCCGAAAGCCGCGACCGCCGCAAACTGCTTGCCCTGCCAGGGATCGTCATCGTCGTCAGTTCGCTGGTGTGCGCGATCCTGTCGTTTGTCGTTCTGATGGGGCTGACGCCGATTGCACCACGCAACGACGTGGTGCTGGTCGCTGTCATCGTCAACTTGATATTCGTCACCGCCCTCGTCGGACTGATCGTCCGCGAGATCGCCAATGTGCTGGCGGCGCGCCGTCGCGGTAAGGCCGCCTCTCGCTTGCACGTGCGGATCATCGGCCTGTTTAGCGTCGTCGCTATTCTGCCGGCGATTCTGGTGGCCATCGTTGCCAGTATCACCCTCGACGTTGGCCTCGATCGCTGGTTTTCGCTGCGCACCAAGGAAATCGTCAATTCGTCGCTCAGTGTCGCCCAGGCCTATGTCAATGAAAACGCCCGGTATCTGCAGGGCCAGACGGTTTCGATGGCCAACGACCTGGACAAGGCACGTTCGCTCTACAGCCTGGACCGCACCGGCTTCAAAGTCCTGGTGACGCGACAGGCTATCGGTCGCGGTCTGCTCGCCGCGTCGATCGTGCGAGAGGATGGGACGGTTGTCGCGCGTGCCGAGATTCCGACCGACGGACCCCTGCCGTCGGTTCCGGAAGAAGCGTTGGCGGCGGCCGCCAATGACGAACCGACGTTGATACCGCCAGGTCCGACCAATCTCGTCGGCGCGGTGATGAAGCTGCAGAACATTCCTGACGCCTTTCTGTATACGATCAGGGCCGTGGATCCCACGGTGATCCGCTCGATGCGTCTGGTGGAGGAGAACACTGTCGAATACCGGGCACTGGAGGAAGATCGCGGACCGATCCAGCTGGCTTTCGCCATCCTTTACATCGGGTTTGCCCTGATTGTGTTGTTGGCGGCGATCTGGACCGCCATCGCGGTTGCCGACCGCATCGTCAGGCCGATTCGGCAGTTGATCGGCGCCGCCGACGACGTCGCCAGCGGCAACTTGGGCGTCAGCGTGCCGGTGAAGGCATCGGATGGCGATGTCGGCAACCTGTCCCACACCTTCAACAATATGATCGCGGAATTGCGTGGTCAGCGCGATGAAATCATTTCGGCGCGGGACGAGATGGATGAGCGCCGCCGATTCACCGAGGCGGTTCTGTCGGGCGTTTCCGCCGGTGTCATCGGGGTGCGGGACGACGGACTGATTTCGATTGCCAACCTTTCGGCCGAGATCATGCTCGGTAGCGAACCGAACGGCCTGGAAGGCAAGCTGCTCTCCGATGTGGCGCCGGAAATCGCCAATGTCCTGGTCAGTACCACAAGATGGCATCGCAGCGAACACATGAGCCAGATCTCGGTCATGCGCGACGGTTCGGAGCGGACCCTCAATGTTCGCGTGACCCTTGAAGGTCCGCAGCAGGGCGTCGAATCCTATGTCATCACCCTCGATGACATCACCGACCTGGTTCTGGCGCAGCGGTCGACCGTGTGGGCCGAGGTGGCGCGCCGCATCGCCCATGAAATCAAGAATCCGCTTACGCCGATCCAACTGTCCGCGGAGCGCATACGGCGCCGGTATGGGAAGCAAATCGCCGATGATGATCGGGAGGTGTTCGATCAGTGCACGGAAACCATCGTGCGACAGGTCGGAGACATTGGTCGTATGGTCGACGAGTTTTCAGCGTTTGCTCGGATGCCGAAACCGACCAAACAGCGGCATGATCTGCGCGAGATCCTCAAGGATGCCGTTTTTCTGCGCGAGGTCAGCCGCAGCGATATCGAATTCATCCGCGAGTTCGGGGATGAGCCGCTGAAGGGTTACTTCGATTCCAGGATGCTTGGCCAAGCGTTCGGAAACCTAATCAAAAATGCCACGGAGGCGATTGATGCGGTTGCCTCCGATCAACAACGGCAGGGTCAACGTGTTCTCGTACGCGCCCGTGCGGGTGAGCGCGGCGACTATGTGGTGGACGTCATTGACAACGGCAAAGGACTTCCCGTTGAGAACCGCAATCGCATATTCGAGCCGTATATGACAATGCGCGACAAGGGCACGGGCCTGGGGCTGGCGATCGTCAAGAAGATCGTGGACGAGCATGGCGGAATCCTTGAACTGCATGACGCACCAACCGATTTCGACGCGGGTGGCGGTGCGATGATCCGCGTCCGGCTCCCTGTGGGTGAAGCGGCGGACGAGCCACAATCTGTGGGAGAAGGTGAGTTAGATGGCGTCTGACATTCTGGTTGTGGACGACGAGGGGGATATTCGCGAACTCGTTTCCGGTATCCTGTCCGACGAGGGTCATGAAGCACGCACCGCCAAGGACAGTGATAGCGCCCTACAGGCGATCTCAGAGCGCGTTCCGCGACTCGTTTTCCTGGATATCTGGCTGCATGGAAGCACCCTGGACGGTCTGGCGCTGCTGGACGAAATCAAGGTGCGTCATCCGGCTCTTCCGGTCGTCATGATTTCGGGTCACGGCAATATCGAGACAGCCGTGTCGGCGATCCAACGCGGTGCCTATGACTTTATCGAAAAGCCGTTCAAGGCCGATCGTCTGGTGCTTGTTGCGGACCGGGCTCTGGAAACATCGAACCTGAAACGCGAGGTCGACGAGCTGAAGCGCCGGTCCGGAGAGCCGGCCGATCTGACGGGCACGTCTGTCGCAATCTCACAACTGCGCCAGACAATCGAGAAGGTCGCACCGACCAACAGCCGCGTCATGATTCTCGGTCCCTCCGGCGCCGGCAAGGAACTCGTGGCGCGGATGATCCACCGGCAGTCCAATCGCTGCGAAGGCCCTTTTGTCGCGCTCAATGCGGCAGCCATCACGCCAGACCGAATGGAGACCGCGCTGTTCGGAACCGAAGGCGGCAATGGCCAGCAACGCAAGGTCGGAGCGCTCGAGGAGGCGCATGGCGGTATTCTCTACCTCGATGAGGTTGCCGACATGCCCCGCGGGACCCAGAGCAAGATCCTGCGGGTCCTGGTCGACCAGCAATTCGAACGCGTCGGCGGCAGCAAGCGCGTCCGTGTCGATGTGCGGGTGATCTCCTCTACCGCCCGTCATCTTGAACAACTCATCGCACAGGGCAATTTCCGCGAGGATCTCTATCACCGGCTTGCCGTCGTGCCGGTCCGCGTGCCGTCCCTGGCCGAGCGGCGGGAGGATATTCCGTTTCTGGTCGACCAGTTCATGCGGCAGATCGGCGAACAGGCCGGAATCAAGGTGCGGCCAATCGGGGACGACGCCATGGCCGTTCTGCAGGCGCACGATTGGCCCGGCAATATCAGGCAATTGCGCAACAATATCGAACGGCTGATGATTCTGACGCGCGGCGAAGCCGCCGACAACGTCATCAATGCCGACATGCTGCCGAAGGAAATCGGTGAGATGCTGCCAAGCGTCGGCAATCACGAACAGAGCCATGTCATGACCTTGCCATTGCGTGAGGCACGTGAAATGTTTGAGCGCGATTACCTGGTCGCGCAGATCAACCGCTTCGGGGGCAACATTTCGAAAACCGCCGAGTTCGTGGGCATGGAACGCTCCGCATTGCATAGAAAGCTCAAATCGCTTGGCTTGTGACGTGTGGTCGTATCGCTCCGGGCAGGGCGGTGAGGGGACCCAATGAAAGTCATCATCTGCGGTGCCGGGCGGGTCGGTTACGGCATCGCCGAACGGCTTTCGACCGAAGACAATGACGTATCGGTCATCGACACGTCGCGTTCGCTGATCCATGCCATCAGGGAAACACTGGATGTGCGCGGCCATGTGGGCCACGGTGCTCACCCGGACGTGCTTGCGCTGGCCGGCGCCGATCAGGCCGATATGATTATCGCCGTGACCCTCTATGACGAGGTCAATATGGTCGCCTGCCAGGTGGCGCATTCGTTGTTCAACGTGCCGACCAAAATCGCGCGCATTCGGGCTCAAAGCTATTTGCAGTCGCATTATTCGGATCTGTTCTCGCGCGAACATATGCCGATCGACGTCATCATTTCTCCGGAGGTGGAAGTCGGCCAGATGGTGTTGCGGCGCATTGCGCTGCCCGGCGCCAAGGACGCGGTGCGCTTTTCCGACGACAACATCGCCATGGTCGCGATCGAATGCCTTGAAGACTGTCCGGTCGTCAACACGCCGCTCGAGCAGCTCAGCGATCTGTTTCCGGATCTAACGGCGACCGTTGCCGGTATCTGGCGGGAGGGCAAATTGATTGTGCCGCACTCGGGCGACCAGATGGTGACTGGGGATCTGGCCTATGTGATCTGCGACCGGACCCATGTCCGACGAACGTTGGGACTGTTCGGCCACGAGGAGCCTGAAGCGACCCGCATTGTGATCGCCGGCGGCGGCAACATAGGTTATTTCGTTGCCCGAACCATCGAGGAACGGCAGCCCCGCACCAAGGTCAAGATTATCGAAAATGACCGGGAGAGGGCGGTCGGCATCGCCGATACGCTCAATCGGACCGTGGTCCTCAACGGATCGTCATTGGATCAACAGATTCTGGTCGAAGCCGACATACAGGACGCCGACCTTATGGTGGCGCTGACCAACGACGATCAGGTGAACATCCTGTCCAGCGTGATGGCGAAACGCCTCGGCTGCAAGTCCAACCTGGCGCTGATCAACAGCTCTGCCTTCATGGATTTCACCAACACGATGGGTATCGACGCCCATGTCAATCCGCGCGCGGTTACCATTTCCCGCATCCTGCAACATGTGCGTCGCGGGCGCATTCTGGCGGTCTACAGCGTCGAGCACGGGGCGGCGGAGGTTATCGAAGCACAGGCGCTCGACACATCACCCATTGTCGGAACGATGTTACGTGAATTCGAGATGCCACAGGGCATCCGGCTTGGCGGCATATACCGGGACGGCAAGGTATTGCGGCCGGACGGTGACAGCAAAATCAAGACCGGTGACCGCGTCGTGCTGCTGGCGAGGGCCGATGCCGTGCGTCATGTCGAGCAGCTGTTCCGCGTGAGCCTCGAGTTCTTCTGATCGCCATGGTCGGGCCTCTGTTCCTGATAACGCTCGCCGCCGCAGGCCTCTTCGCTTTATTCGTTCCGGCGATCCTGGTGGCATTGGCCAATTCAGAAACGGTGCTGGCGAGCGAGATGGTGTTGATGGGCGCGATCGGGACTTTCCTGACCCTTGCAACATTGTCGGCGATAACCGGTCGGCCCCGGAAGACCGAACGTGCCTTCACATTTCTGGCGCTGGTCTGCGTGTGGCTGACAACACCGCTGTTTGGCGCGGTCTCCTTGGTGGTGCTGGCCGATGTGCCTTTCATGCCCGCCTGGTTCGAGGCGGTTGGTGCTTTAACGACGTCCGGAGCATCGGTACTGTCGAAAGAGACAGCTCCACGTGCTTTGCTGTTCTGGCGGGCAACGCTGGAATGGTACGGGGGTTTCCTGACACTCGCCTCGATTGTGTTCGTGCTCGCACCAGCGGGCTTCGGTGGCTTGCAGGGAACCGGAAGTCGCTTGATGTCCAGCGGTGCGGACGACAGCCTGTTTCGGGTGGCTTCCTACCGCATTCTGCTTCTGCAGTACTGTTTGATCACGGCTTTCATTTTGTTCGGTTTGATCATTTTCGGCGTCAGACCGTTGGACGCCGTTATGTTGGGCATGATCTCAGCGGCGACCGGCGGTTTTCTGCCGTTTGCCGGGCCGCTGGAGGATCAGATCGGACCCGGTGCGGTGGTTGTGATGGCCGCCGGGTTGTTCGCCGGAACCATGAGTGTGTTCTGGCGACGACAGATCCTGCGCCGACCGAACCGGATGTTCCAGAACAACCTGGAAGCGCAGATTCTGCTGGCCGTGATTGCCGTTCTGACAATCGCCTATGCGGCCAGGATCACCAATGTCTCCGGCGGCGATGTGGCGGAGAATCTGCTGCCGGCATTGCGGGAGGGGTTCTTTACGGCCTCTTCACTCGTCGCCACCAGTGGCATTGAAACCCGTCCGGGAGTTATTGCGCTGCTTCCGAACATCCTTGTGCTGGCGGTGATATTCGTCGGCGCCGGGGTCTATTCGACGTCCGGCGGTGTGAAGATCTTTCGCATCGGTGCGATGTGGATCTACGCGATCGCCGAACTCAACCGGTTGATCTATCCCCACAGCGTCGATCGGATGCGATTCGGTGACACGCCGTTGCGGCGCGAATCCATGCAGGCCATCTGGACCTATTTCATTATCGCGGTGCTGGTGATCGGGGTTGGCGCCCTGTTGATCGCCCTGACTGCGACCGGTTTTGAGGCGGCGATCGTTCTTGCGGTTTCGCTGTTTGCAAATGCGAGCCCGGTCTATGACGCCCTGCAGCCGCTTGCCGCGGATTCGGAATGGCCGCCCTTGTCAGCCTTGCCGAGTCAGTTCAGTTATCTCATCGGCATTTTGATTATGTCGATTGGGCGTCTTGAAGTCCTTGTTGTTTTTGCACTGCTGAACATTAAATACTGGTACAATCGGTGATTGGATTACCGAGGTTTAGCTGACCTACCGGCCGTAATGTTCATGCTTTTTGATTGCGGAAGGGATGTCGATTTGATAACCAATTGCGGTACGCGCTTGTCTGGCGGGCCGCGACCGCCGTGCGAGACAGTCCGGCGATGAACGACGGCAAGGCCGCGAAATAAGAAAAAACCGGCAAGGACAAGGAAGAATTGACGCGATGGCGGAGCGTTCACAGAACCTGCAAGATCAATTTCTCAACACTGTTAGAAAACAAAAAACACCCCTTACAATATTCCTGATCAATGGCGTCAAATTGACCGGCGTGGTCACGTCGTTCGACAATTTTTGCGTGTTGTTGCGGCGTGATGGGCACTCGCAGCTTGTATATAAGCATGCTATTTCCACCATAATGCCCGGACAGCCGATCCAGATGTTCGAAGGCGAAGAAACGAGCCGTGAAGGCTGACGGAAACCAGACCGGCAAAAGCAAGGGTCTTCGATACTCCGGCGGGGACACGACCTCTGACGCGGCCAGAGCCGTCGTGGTCGCTCCGATATTGAGGTCGCAGTCGTCTGCGCAGGGGGAGACAGACCGTTCGGCCGAAACCAGGCTGGCCGAAGCAGTGGGACTCGCCGAAGCCATCGATCTCGAGGTGGTTCACGCAAGCACCGTTACGGTCAACACGGCGCGGCCGGCGACCCTGATCGGTTCGGGCAAGGTCACCGAGATCGCCAATCTGGTGATCGGTCTGGAAGCCGGATTGGTGATTGTCGACCATCCGCTTTCCCCAGTGCAGCAACGCAATCTGGAAAAGGCCTGGCAGGCCAAAGTCATCGACAGGACCGGACTGATCCTTGAAATATTCGGACGGCGTGCGTCGACCCGCGAGGGTGTGTTGCAAGTCGATCTCGCGCATCTGAACTATCAGAAGGGGCGGCTGGTGCGCAGTTGGACGCACCTGGAGCGCCAGCGTGGCGGAGCCGGCTTCATGGGCGGCCCGGGCGAAACCCAGATCGAGGCTGACCGGCGCGTTTTGCAAGACAAGATCGTCAAGCTGGAAAAGGAACTGGAGCAGGTACGGCGGACCCGCCATCTACACCGCGCAAAACGGCAAAAAGTACCGCATCCGGTGGTTGCGCTGGTCGGCTACACGAACGCCGGAAAATCGACCCTGTTCAACACCATTACTGGATCGGACGTGGTTGCCGAGGACATGCTGTTTGCCACGCTTGATCCAACGCTGCGTCGCATGAAACTGCCGCACGGCCGAATGGCCATCCTGTCCGATACGGTTGGTTTCATATCCGACCTTCCGACACATCTCGTGGCGGCGTTCCGCGCCACCCTCGAAGAGGTGGTGGAGGCGGATCTGATCCTGCATGTCCGCGACATTTCCAATCCGGACAATGCGGCCCAGGCGGCCGATGTGCTGCGAATCCTCGACGACCTCGGTGTCAACGATGCTGAAAGAGGCCCGGTCGACATTGTTGAGGTCTGGAACAAGGTCGACCTGCTGCCGGATGCCACCGCCGCGGCGTTGCGTCACCAAGCCTGCGAGCGCGATAGCACGGTCGTCGTCTCGGCGGCTACCGGCGAGGGATTGCCGAGGCTTATGGATGCAATCGAAAACGTGCTCTCGGGGCACCTGCTCAATCGCGATGTGGTTTTGCATGCCAACCAGATGAGCCACCTTTCCTGGATCTACGACCACGCCAAAGTACATCAGCGCGAAGACCGGGAGGACGGCAGCGTTGTTCTCAACGTGGACATCACCGAACACGACATGTCCGGCCTGGAGCGGCGCCTACACTCCTGACACGATTATCCCATCATGCGGTAATGCAGATCGAACATGATCCAAATGCTGCCGCCAACCATGATGAAGATAAGAACGGCGGCAAAGGCGATTGCCAGCAGGTTTTCACGCGGCGTCGTCGTAAAGTTCAGGTGCAGGAAAAAGCGAAGATGCACCAAGACCTGTATGACCGCAGCGATGGCGATCACGACAAAAGTGGCGCTGGCCGGCAGCACTCCGATCCACACCAAAGCGAACGGAATGGCGGTCAGGATCAAGGCTAGAACAAAACCGGTCAGATAGGACTTGTGGGTGTGGGTTTCGGTGCGGTTCATCCCATTATTCCCGGCAGATAGACAACGGAAAAGATACCGATCCAGACAATATCGAGAAAATGCCAGAACAGGCCGAGGCGAAACAACCTGGACAGCACCGGCGGCGTCAGTCCCTTGACCATGACCTGGCCGATCATCACCAGGATACAAAGGATGCCGACAGTGACATGCAGCCCGTGTGTGCCGACCAATGTGAAAAAGGCCGATAGAAAGCCGCTGGTGCCCGGACCGGCAACGGCGCTGATCATTCCGGCAAACTCGCTGATCTCCATGGCCAGAAAGCCTGCTCCAAGGACGACCGTTACCAGCAGCCATTGCACGACCCGCCCGTTCTGACGGTCAAGCGCCGCCAGCGTCGCAAAGCCGAATGTCAGGCTCGAACAAAGCAGCAGCAGGGTTTCGCCGGCAGTGTGCGCAAGGCTGAACAATTCGTTGGCTGACGGACCGCTGGCGATGTTTCCGGCCATCACCACATAGGTCGCGAACAGCAGGGCAAACAGGATCGAGTCCGTCATCAGGTAGACCCAGAAACCAAATTCGCGTTCGGCCAGTTCCGCCTCTTCTTCGCCGCCCGGCGGATGTGCGTGTCCGGCTGTCGGGTTCAGCCCGTCATTGGGTTGTTCGGAGACGACGGAGGACATCAGGTTCGCTCCGCTAAGGGCTGGGCGCCTGGGACGTCGACTTCAGGATTGTCATCCGTTGGGATCTGCCGCTGCGAATGGAGCCGGGCTCGCTCAATGGCCTCAACCTCGCTTGCGGGAAACACAAAGGATGTGTCGTCGTCGCTGGCCCGGATAATCAGGGAAACCACTACGACCGCCAGGCAAAGCAACACCAGCCACCAGATGTGCCAAACCATGGAAAACCCGAACAGGAATCCGACGGCACCAAGAACCACACCCATTCCGGTACTCTTGGGCATGAGAATGTCCTCGTATTGTCGCGGCTGTGCGCCGACCACACCGCGCCTCTTCATATCGGCGAAAGCGTCTATGTCTTCGACCTGTGGCAGGACGGCGAAATTGTAGGGCGCCGGCGGCGATGACGTCGCCCATTCGAGGGTGCGGCCGTTCCACGGATCCCCGGTCGTGTCCATCGCCATTGCGCGGTCTCGGAAACTGACCAGTACCTGGACCACGATGCAGACAATCCCGATCAGGATCGACACGGCGCCAAGGGCCGCAACGATCAGATAGGGTTGCCACTCGGCAACGTTGTAGTGCTCCATGCGCCGCGACATGCCCATGAAACCGAGCACGTAAAGCGGCATGAAGGCCAGATAGAACCCGATGATCCAGAACCAGAAGGCGCGGTAGCCCCAAGTCTCGTTCAGCTTGAAACCGAGCGCCTTGGGGAACCAGTAGTGCATGCCGGCGAAGTAGCCGAACAGGGCGCCGGGTATCAGCATGTTATGGAAATGCGCAACCAGGAAGGTCGAGTTGTGCATCAGATAGTCGGCCGGCGGCAGCGCCAGCAGGACACCCGACACGCCACCGATGACGAAGGTGACGATGAAACCCATCGTCCACATCATCGACGGATGAAATACGATGCGGCCGCGATACATGGTCATCAGCCAGTCGAAAATCTTGACGCCTGTCGGTACTGCAATGATCATCGTGGCGATGCCGAAAAAGGCATTGACGCTGGCGCTCGATCCCATGGTGAAAAAGTGATGCAGCCACACGGTGAACGAGAGGATCGCGATGCAGGCGGTGGCGTAAACGAGCGATGCGTAGCCAAACAACCGTTTGCCTGAGAACGTGGCGACGACCTCTGAATAGATCCCGAAGGCCGGCAGGATCAGGATATAGACTTCCGGATGACCCCAGATCCACAACAGGTTGGCGAAATTCATCATGTTTCCGCCGTCGCTGTTGGTGAAGAAATGAAAGCCGAGGTAGCGGTCCAGCCCAAGCATGGCCCCGACGACGGTCAGGGCCGGGAATGCGAAGGCGATCAGAATGCTGACGCACAGTGCCGTCCAGGAGAATAAGGGCATGCGCATCAGCAGCATCCCCGGCGCCCGCTTCTTGAGGATGGTCACAATGAAATTGATGCCGGTCAGGGTTGATCCGATACCACTGACGACAATCGCCCATAGCCAGTAGTCGACACCGACGCCCGGGCTGAATTCGATGCCGGAATAGGGCGGGTAGGCGGTCCACCCGGCCTCCGAGAACTTGCCCAGCACCAGCGATACCATCACCAACGCTGCACCCGCGGCAGTCAGCCACAAGCTGACGGAATTCATAAACGGGAAGGCCACGTCGCGGGCGCCGATCTGTTGCGGCACCACGATATTGATCAGTCCGGTCAGAAACGGCATAGCCATGAAAAAGATCATGATGGTGCCGTGGGAACTGAAGATCTGTTCGAAATGCTCCGGCGGAAGGTATCCGTCTGAATTGTACGCGACCGCCTGCTGCGCGCGCATCATGATGGCATCGACGAATCCGCGCAGCAGCATGATCAGCGCCAGCACAACATACATGATGCCGATGCGTTTGTGATCGACACTGGTCAGCCATTCGCGCCAAAGGTACCGCCACAGGCCGAAATAGGTAATCACCGCCATGGCGGTGAGTGTACCGCCCACGGTGATTGCCGCGCCGCCCATCGCCACCCAGCTGTAGAAGGGAAGCGCATCAACGGTCAGCTTACCGAACATTCATTGTCCTCCCTGGTGTCCGGACATAGCGTCCAAATGTCGTGGGCTGGCGGCGTATTTGGCGAGAATGGTGTGGAAGAGGTTGGGCTCAAAACCCGAATAGTGTTCGACCGGGTGACCGATGCTTGGCTTGGCCAGTTCCGCATAGGCCTGTGCATCGAGCGGATTGGGCGACTGACGTGCGGTCTCGATCCAGGCCGCGAAATCGTTGTCGGATAAAGCCCGCGCCATGAAATGTTGGTCGGGAAATCCATCGCCACTGTATTGGGTGTTGTGGCCGCGAAACTCACCCGGCGCGTCGGCCAGCAGGTTTAACCGCGTCGTCATGCCGGCCATGGCGTAGATCTGGCCGCCGAGTGCGGGGACCATGAAGGAGTTCATGACGGTGTCGGAGGTGATGGTCAACGATAGCGGTCGACCGCTCGGAAATGCCAGCTCGTTGACGCTGGCGATGCCGTAGTCAGGATAAAGGAACAGCCACTTCCAATCCTGGGCGATCACCTGGACCTGCAAAGGCTGTTGCGACGATTCGATCTCCCGGTAAGGATCCAACCGGTGCGTATAGGTCCATACCAAATAGCCCAAAATCACAATAATGGCTGCCGGTACCAGCCAGATGACCGCATCAATACCGGCTGAGTAGGTCCAGTCCGGCGTGTACTTTCCCCCGCCTCCCGAGCGATAGCGCCAGGCAAACAGGGCGGCCATCAGCCATACCGGAATGACAACGATCATCATGAAACCGAGGGCGGTAAACAACAGATCCCGCTGAACCAGTGCAATAGGTCCTTTGGGGTTCAAAACCGGCGCCGAGTTCAGACCGCACCCGGCGAGCAGCAGCAGCGGCAACAGCAACGCGCAACCGAGGATCAAACGGGAGCCAGGACGGTGTTTCAATGATCGATCCCTGTTGCCTGGCTGCATCGGGTGCAGCCGATATGCCCACTGCCGACGATGGGGGTATCTTACGTTGAGGCCAGTCGTTGACAAGCCGTGGCCGTTGGTTTTTCCCATACACATTTCAAAAAGCTAAACAAATCGCTGCACAAACGGTTTTGAGATGAAATCCGATGCTGGCGCATCCGTTCTCTGGTCATCCGGTTTGGCAAAAAAGGCCCCGAATCGCTTCCGCAATCCGGGGCAACCAGAGCATGCTCTGGGGGTACTCTCCCTTGGGGGAGCTTCTTCAGAGCGCCTGCTCGGTGTGGTGCGATCCTGACCCATGACTATCAAGACCGTCACCGCTGGATTTCAGGCGCTCCAAACGCGAAAACAGCGCCTTGTTTCTGCAATAATCGGGAGCTTCCTCCGGATCGGTCGCCGAGGCGAGCCATTGCTCGCACGCATCGGCGCTACGGCACGACAGACAACGCATGTTGGCCCGCCGATAGACACCAGCGTTTTCCGACACGTTGAGCAGCGTTTCCCGCAATTTGAGCTTGTTCGCCATCGTGTCGAAAAGCTCAGAGTGGCGCGCGATACGTTTCAAGATGTCGGGGATCATCATGGCCGTCCTCAGTCCGGAGTAAACCGTAGGGCAAAGATATGTGCCCGGCCGAACGGCCGGTTTGATCTAAATCAAGGGATTACTCAGAATTCCCGTGACGCAGAGCTCTCGGGACGCGGCGTCTGTCTTGTGTGAAACACTTGAACCGCCCTGGCCATTCCTTTAACCCGTAGCGGAGCGTCCGCCCGCTCCAGGGCGCAACGTGATCATCAGCCCAAGTGCCACTGACATGACCATTATCGACACACGTACGCCCGACCCCAAACGCCTTATTCCTGGTGCGACCGGCGACTGGGAAGTCATCATCGGAATGGAGGTGCACGCACAGGTCTCCTCCGAATCGAAGCTCTTCTCCGGCGCATCGACCGAATTCGGCAGCGCACCGAACGACAATGTGTCTCTGGTCGATGCGGCCATGCCGGGCATGCTTCCGGTTATCAACGAAGAGTGCGTGCGTCAGGCGATTCGAACCGGTCTCGGCCTGAAAGCAAAGATCAATCACCGTTCCATTTTCGACCGCAAAAACTACTTCTATCCGGACCTTCCGCAGGGCTATCAGATCTCCCAGTACAAAGATCCGATTGTCGGCGAGGGCAAAGTCACGGTTTCCGTCGGACCCGACAAAAAGGGCGATATCGAGGATATTGAGGTCGGTATCGAGAGACTGCATCTTGAGCAGGACGCCGGCAAATCGCTGCACGATCAGAATCCTTCGATGAGCTATGTCGACCTCAACAGGTCCGGTGTCGCACTGATGGAGATCGTGTCTAAACCGGATCTGCGCTCCGCTGACGAGGCAAAAGCCTACCTCACCAAGCTGCGGACCATTCTGCGCTATCTGGGCACGTGCGACGGCAACATGGACGAGGGGTCGATGCGCGCCGACGTGAACGTGTCGGTGCGGCGGGTCGGCGAGCCGTTTGGTACCCGCTGTGAAATCAAGAACGTTAATTCGGTCCGCTTTGTCGGTCAGGCGATTGAGCACGAGGCACGCCGGCAAATCGGCATCCGGGAGAGCGGCGGCGAGATCGACCAGGAAACAAGGTTGTTCGATCCGGTCAAGGGCGAGACAAGATCGATGCGCAGCAAGGAAGACGCGCATGACTATCGCTATTTCCCGGATCCGGATCTGTTGCCGCTGGAGTTCGACGACGCCTATGTCGACGATCTGAAGACACACCTTCCGGAACTTCCGGACGACAAGAAAAGCCGCCTGATGCGCGATGTGGGCCTGTCGGCCTATGATGCGTCCATCCTTGTTGCTGAAAAATCGATTGCCGATTACTTCGAACGCGTCGCCGAAGGCAGGGACGGCAAGTTGGCAGCGAACTGGGTCATCAACGATCTGCTCGGCGCGTTGAACAAGGCCGGCAAGGGGATCGAGGAAACACCGGTCAGCCCACAGCAGCTTGGCAGTATTCTCGACCTGATCAAGACCGGTACGATATCCGGCAAAATTGCCAAGGACCTATTCGAGATCGTTTGGTCGGAAGGCGGCGATCCGCGGCAGATCGTCGAGCAACGCGGCATGAAGCAGGTTACCGACACCGGTGCCATAGAAGCCGCGGTCGATGCGGTTATTGCCGCCAACGCTGACAAGGTTGAGCAGGTCAAGGCGAAACCCGCCATGGCTGGCTGGTTTGTCGGGCAGGTGATGAAGGCCACTCAGGGTAAGGCCAATCCGCAGGCCGTCAACGCTCTGGTCAGACAAAAACTGGGCATTGAAGAGTAATCCTGGTGTCCGTCATGTGGATCCGAACTGCTAACGAACGGGATCTCGAGGCGATTCAGGCGCTGCTGGTCGATACCTGGCACGACACCTATGACCAAATCTATGGTGTCGAGGAAGTCGACAAAATCACGTCGCAATGGCACTCGATTGATGCCCTCAGACAACGCCTGTCAAAGCCGCAATCGGAATTCGTCGTGGCCGATTCCGGGGAAACGATCCTTGGTATAGCCTTTGCCTCTACCGCCGACGGACGCATGGTCGACCTGCATCAGCTCTACGTCAATCCGCAGTCTCAGGGCAGGGGCGCCGGCAAGGCACTGCTGACCGAAATAGAGGGCTGCTTTCCACAGGCCGACGCCATACGGCTCGAAGTGGAGGGTGCAAACAAAAAAGCCGTTGCCTTTTACGAGGCCAACGGATTTGCGCAGGTCGGGCGGACCGCCAATTGCGGCGAGCCCACTTCCGGCATTCCGGCATTGGTGTTTGAGAAACGTATTCGATAGGCCATAGGCCGGCCGCATTGCCGGTGTTCAACGGAGACTGGACAAGGCTGTTGCGGCGCGGCATAAGGCGATGACGATTGCCGTTCGGCCCACGAGAGTATCGATGAACAAGTTCATTCTGCAGATGTTTACCTGGTGGAACGGAGCCACCCTGGGAACGCGTTTCTACACGTGGCGCAAAGGCACGCGGGTCGGCGAGGACGAATTGGGCAATGTCTATTACGAAGGCGATCGCGACAGCGAAGGCCGAACCCGGCGCTGGGTCCTTTACAACGGTATTGCTGAGGCGTCCGCCATTCCGCCCGGATGGCACGGCTGGATGCATCACCGGACCGACACGCCGCCGACGCAAGAGAGTTACGAAGCAAAAGAATGGCAGAAGCCCCACCTTCCAAACCTCACCGGCACGGCGGAGGCTTATCGGCCAAAGGGTTCCATCCTGACTCAGACGCAGCGGCCAACGGTCACCGGCGACTATGATGCCTGGACTCCCGGCGACTGAACGGGCGACGGCCATGCCGCGGTTTAGTGACAGTCTGCTGAGATGGTGCCTGACCTGCGCAATGCTGGCGATAATGATCGGCCATTCGGTGGTTTCCTACGCCCAGGACACCGGTACGCCTGAAGATGGTGTGACGCCCGACGCTGGTGTCGAGATGCGCACGCTGGCACCGGCACAGGATCCACGCATTTCAAACCGTGTCGCCGTGTTTTCCGGAATCGACAAGATTACCGGTCGGATCATTACGTTCGACGTTTACATCGATGAGACGGTGCAATTCGGTGCCCTACAGGTCACCCCCCGTGTCTGCTATACGCGCGACGAAACCCAGACGCCCAAAACGACCACGTTCGTCGAGGTTGACGAGATTACGCTCGATCGCAAGATACGCCGTATCTTCACCGGATGGATGTTCGCCGATTCTCCCGGGCTGAACGCCGTCGACCATGCCGTCTATGATGTCTGGCTGAAGGACTGTGCGATGGAATCCGACGTGCCGCCACCGGAAACCAACGGTTCCTGATCTGTATCAGGGTCGCCGACAACGAACCTGGCGTACTCGTCGCTACGTATCGCCAGCTTGTCATTAAAAAAAGAACCGTTCGCCATCCGGTTCCGTGTGCCGGCAGATCGCCTGGTCATCGGAGCGGTGCGAGAAACATGTCAATCTTCGATCTTTATCGTGCTTCCCCCGTGAGAACGGCGTTGATCCGATCGCCGCGTTCTCGCCAGTCGGGCCGGTCGAAGCCGTCGGGCCAGGGATAAACCTCCCTGTCGTGGAAATAGACGATGCCGACCAGTGCTGGAAAATCTGACTGCGCACGGCGCACGGCCGCGTCCCAGGCTGCGACGTAGGCGGCGTCGCCAAGATAGCCGAGCTCGGCGATAACGATCGGCTTACCGAAGTTGTCCGCAAGCTCGTATGCAGGCGCAAACACGTCCTGGAAACCGCGGTCGCGGCCGAACACAGACCTGTCGTAGTTCTGCAGCCCAAACACCGACAGGCCGATCACATCGACATAGTCATCGCCGGGATAATACGCTTGGAGCGTGTCAAAACCGAGCGGCGACCACATATAGCGCAGATGCGGCGCAACCGCCTTGCAAACGCCAATCATGCGCCGATACGCTTCGGCGTACGCGTCAGGTTCCCAGTGAGCCCAGATGAACTGACCCGATCGGTCATCCATTTCATGGGCGAAGCGAACCGTGACGTAACTGGAAAGATCCCCGAGGATGCGGCAGGTCGCCTTCATACGAGAATCGTGTCGGCCAACAAGAATGTCGACTTGCAGCTGATCCGACGTTCCGCGGACTGACGGCTCCCAACTCCAGGGCTCAATCGTTACCAGCAGCGATCGTCCGCGTTTCCGGGCGTAGGTGTCCACGTCATACAGGCTCGACAGATCCACATCCCGCCAAGGCAGATAAACGTGTTCGATCTCTAGGTTCGGGTCGTTGCTGAACACACCACCAGGGTCGTAGGCACCAAACTGTAGAGAACGCGGACTCTGAGCGACTGCGACAGGCGCAACGCTCGCTGCCAGCGAAATTGCCGCCAAAAATGCACGGATCATATTGGACAGTTTCCTCGTTTGGATTCGCGATGTCATGCGTGTGGGCCTTTGCGAGTGTTGATCATCGGTTTCACAGGCGGCTCCAGTCCCATCCAAATTGCAGCCGGACGTGACGAATCCCGCGATTTTCTGATCCCGCACCGGACACCGAGTAGGTGACCGTCGTCAGCGTAATTGGTCCTGCGCCACGGCTAAGCGCGTCCAGAGCTTCAGTGCCGCGCCAGCCAACGGCACAAATCGACAGGGTGGTCGCCAGCGCCACAAAACCGCCACGGAGACCATTCCGCATCAGAATTGTCTGCCGGGCGCCACGGTTCTCAATGCCATGCCGCACCAGCACAACGATGAGCAGCAGGGCGTAGATCGACGCGTTTGTCGCCGCAAACAGATAGAAGCCCGCGGCATCACCGACATGAGGCTGGAGCAGCACTGCGGACGCAGAGACGAGACAGAGAGCGAAATAGGGAAGCAACGCGCGATAGGGCGGCGGGTCTATGATCTCGCCACCCTTTGGCGTGATCCTGAAATCGACGAAACGGCCGCGCAAGTAATCGATCAGCGCCACCAGACAGCCGGCCAAAGCCCATGGCCATTGGGCGAAGAAGAACAACGAGCGCTCCCAGCTGATGATCTTCGCATCGACCGGACGTAAAAGCCCGTCCCGCTTTAGTTGAAAGGCAAGAAAGACGAGCGCCAATCCCATCGGCAAAAAATGCAGCAGAAATTGCAGGTAGTTCACATCGACAAAACTTGACTTGCGCAAAAGCGCAGCAATGGGAAGGAAGAATGTCAGCGCCATGATGGTGCAGTGTATGGGGTACCAAAGCTGACTGAACAGGAACTGGAACTTGAGGCGAGCCGGTAGACCAGCGAAGTAGCGCGGGGTGTATTTCAACAGGATGGTCACGAGACTTCGTGACCACTGAAACTCCTGCGTCACCAGATCGGCGAATGTTTGCGGACCGTCTCCATGCGCAATCGCCCGGATGGCATGCGTACCCCGCCAGCCATGTGCGTTCATCATCAACGAGGTCGAATGGTCTTCGGCAAGCTCGGGTCCAAGTCCGCCAATCTCGCGCAATGCCCGGGTTCGTACGGCGTAATGTGAACCGATGCACATCGGTGCCCAACCCCCGTTGTATCCGGCCTGAAGCGTGCCGTGTAACATCGCTTCCGCGTACAACCGGCTGCGTGCCGACCAACTGTGGGCTGCATTTCCATCGCAGATACTTGGCGCCGAAACATAGCCAACCGAAGGGTCGTCGAAAGGCCGAAGCATCTCGCGAAGGTAATTCGGTGTCGGAACATGGTCGGCGTCAAGTTGCGACACGAAATCGTAATGCCGGTATCCGAAGTGGTCGTAGAAGAAAGCCAGGTTGCCTTCCTTGCAGCGGGTTCGACGCGGCCAGGATGCGCGATGATAGTCCGGTCGGCCGAAACGCGTTGAAACACGGACGCCGTTGGCTCTGCACCAGAGTATGGTTTCGATGTCCGGCTTCTCATCGGCAAGCCAGGTATCGTGCGGATAGTCCTGTGCCAGCATGGCTTCCAGTGTTTTGCGCACAAGCCGGAACGGCTCTGACGGCGCCTTTGTGACAACCATGGCGACGCGTAGACCGTCGGGCACGGGATTGTCCGGGGCGGGTTCGCGAGCCCGCAAAAAGAAGAACAGATAGTAGAGCGGCAGAAAACAGATCCAAGCCAGGATGGCTGTTACAAGCAGGAAGCCCCAGGCCTCGCTGTTGTGTTGCGGTTGCAGCCACCAGGTCCAGAAATAGCCAAGTCCCAACACCCAGGCGCCGACCGCCAGGCGATACCGGCTGCGCCGCCGGGCGCTCAACAGCGGTACGAACTGAGCCGAGCGGTTTTGTTCACCGTGTCCGTGACCACGCCGAATTCGTTTCCTGGATGCTCCATGTGTCATATCGGAGCACGCAGTCCAAAAAACGGCGCAGCGGTTGCTACGATTGTCTCGAGGTCGGAGTATTCGGTGGTAAATCCAAGGACATCCTTGGCGGTTTTCGGATCCGCATACAGGACCGGCGGATCGCCAAGCCGTCGCTTCAATGTGACCGCGGGAACCGAACGTCCCGTCGATCTCTCGATTGTCTTGAGGATTTCCAGGACCGAATGGCCGGAACCGGAGCACAGGTTCACGGCGATGTTGTCCCCGCCGTCGAGCAGATGCTGCAGCGCCAGCACGTGGGCACGGGCCAGGTCGGTTACGTGAATAAAGTCGCGGATGCAGGTTCCATCCGGCGTTTCGTAGTCGTCACCATAGATGCGAAAAACCCGGTCAACTCCCGATGCCGCCCTCAGTGCAAGCGGTATGATGTGCGTTTCCGGGGAATGCCACTCTCCGATTTCGCCGGCGGGATCGGCCCCACACGCATTGAAGTAGCGCAAGATCGCCGTTTTCAATCCGTAAGCCGCGGCGTAGTCACGCAGCATCCGCTCTCCGGACAGTTTTGTCTGACCGTAAGGGTTGATCGGATGCTGAAGGAAATCCTCAAGGATCGGCAGCGTTTGGGCGATGCCGTACGTCGCACAGGTGCTTGAGAAGATCACCGGTTTGATGTCGAATCGGATGAGCGTGTTGAGCAGCGACAGGATGCCGCCGACATTGTTGCGATAATACTTCGCCGGATTCTCAAGGGATTCGCGGATATAGGCCGATCCGGCAAAGTGCAGGACCGCCTTGGGGCGAAACTCCTTTACGGTCCTGTCCAACTGTGCGTCGTCCAGCACGTCACCCTCCACCAGCGGGCCCCAGCGCACCGCTTTGACATTTCCGGTGGAGAGATTGTCATAGCTGATCGGCTCGAAGCCGCTCAGCGCAAGCTCCTTGCAGGTGTGGCTGCCAATAAATCCGGCGCCGCCTGTCACCAACACCCGAACCGCGGATTTCATCGTGCAGCATCCAGATCAGCGATGCTGCCGACAAAGCCGGTCTTGGCCGAAGCCAGGAACGTCCCGTTTCGGCTATTCTGCGACGCTGTTTGATTGATGCATTTGGAGAACCTGCAGCTTACATCCGCCGCAGGCGAAAGATCGATACTTCTCGATTTCATGCCCGTCTGTCCCCTCGTCAACAGGCGGTTTCAAGTCGCCCCAATCGACGAATCACGCCTGTCCCGTGGCCATTGTTTTTCGTTGGAGGAGACGAAATAAACTGTGCGAATATACAGGTGCCGAAACAAAAAATTGACAGCAATACTGTCAAATTGACCGGCACAAGCGGCAAAAACCGACCCGATCGTCGGCCCGTTAAACGCGGGATTCTGCCGCGTGTCTTCCATTCGGGAACGACTTGTGTCGCGGCAGGTTATGCGAAGCGGGCGTCGATGAGCAAAGCCTCGTCAAGAAGCGTGTTATAGGTTTCGCGCGGGATTTCCACGGCACCGAAACGCACGAGATGGTCTGTCGTGAACTGCGTATCGAGCAGGATGAATCCATGATCGCGCAAACGCTTCACCAGATGCACGAGACAGACCTTGGATGAGTCGGTCTCGCGCGAAAACATGCTTTCCCCGAAGAATGCGCCACGCAGCGCCACGCCATAGAGCCCACCGACAAGCCGGTTGTTACGCCAAGCCTCGACACTGTGCGCGTGTCCGAGGTGGTGTAGCTGCGTATAAAGTTCCCGAATCGTCCGGTTGATCCAGGTCTTGGTGCGGCCCGGCGCCGGTTCGGCACAGCCGTCCAGCACTGCACAGAAGGCGGTATTCACACGGATATCGAAGCGCTTCCGGCGAACCGTTTTTGACAGGCTTTTGGGGACATGAAAGTCGTCAAGTGGAATGATGCCGCGCTGTTCCGGCTCAACCCAATAGACATCGAGATCCTCGGCCGAGTCTGCCATTGGGAACAGACCGCAACTGTACGCTTTCAGCAGGAGCTGCGGCGTTATGTTCAGCCGATCGTCGCTCCTCCGCATGGCTCCGTTTCCCGTTGTACGAGGTCAACTGGAAGGGTGATGCTCTTCGAGATATTTTTCAAGCCAGTGGATGTCGTAATCGCCGTAGGCAATGTCCGGATTGGCGAGCAGATCGACAAACAGCGGGATTGTCGTCTGGATTCCGTCGATCACATATTCGTCAAGGGCACGCCGCAGTCGCATCATGCACTCCACTCGCGACCGGCCGTGAACGATCAACTTGCCGATAAGGCTGTCATAGTAGGGAGGGATCGAGTAGCCCTGGTAGACTCCCGAATCGACACGGACGCCCAGCCCGCCCGGCGGATGATAATGCGTTATCAAGCCGGGCGATGGGGTGAATCGTTTCGGATCCTCGGCATTGATGCGGCATTCGATGGCGTGGCCGTTGAAGGTCACGTCCTCCTGGGTGACGGAGAGGCCGCCATCGGAGGCCACCCGAATCTGCTCGTTGACAAGATCGATTCCGGTAATCGCTTCTGTCACCGGATGCTCGACCTGTAAGCGTGTGTTCATTTCGATGAAATAGAACTCGCCGTTCTCGAACAGGAACTCGATAGTGCCAGCGCCCCGGTAATTGAGATCGCGCATCGCCTGGGCGCAGATCTCCCCGATTTTTTGACGCTGCTCCTGGTTCAGGGCGGGTGAGAAGGCTTCTTCCCAGACTTTCTGATGGCGCCGCTGCAGGGAGCAGTCGCGCTCACCCAGATGCACAGCACCACCCTGGCCGTCGCCCATCACCTGGATTTCGATATGGCGGGGTTTTCCAAGAAATTTTTCCAGATAAACGGAGCTGTTGCCGAACGCCGAACCCGCTTCGGTCTGGGCAGTGGCGAGGGCGAGCCCCAATTCTTCTTCATTGGCGGCGACCTTCATACCGCGCCCGCCACCGCCAGCCGTCGCTTTGATGATGACGGGGTAGCCGATTTCTGCCGCCACGCGGGCAGCCTGGTCTTCATCATCGACAGCACCGCCTGAACCCGGAACGACCGGGATACCAAGGCTCTCGGCGGTTTTCTTTGCGGTGATCTTGTCCCCCATGACCTGGATGTGCTCGGCGGTCGGTCCGATGAAGGTGATGCCGTGGGCTTCGAGGATTTCGGCGAATTTGGCGTTTTCGGAAAGAAAGCCATAGCCCGGATGCACTGCATCGGCGCCGGTGATCTCACAGGCCGCCACGATCTGGTGAATGTTAAGGTAGCTCTCACGCGAGGCGGGCGGACCGATGCAGACGCTTTCGTCTGCAAGGCGCACATGCATGGCATCGGCATCCGCCGTCGAGTGCACGGCAACAGTGCTGATGCCCAGTTCCTTGCAGGCACGCAACACCCGCAAGGCGATTTCCCCGCGATTGGCTATGAGGATTTTGGACAGCATCAATTTGTCCTATTCGATGATCAGCAGCGGTTCGCCGAATTCGACGGGCTGAGCATCGTCAACCAGAACCGCCGTCACCTTACCATCGCGCGGCGCTGGGATCTGGTTCATCGTCTTCATCGCTTCGATGATCAATACCGGCTGGCCTTCGGATACGGTTTGTCCGACCTGAACGAATGGATTGGCGTCAGGAGAGGGCGCCAGATAGGCCGTGCCGACCATCGGCGATGTGACAGCGTTTTTCATATTCGACGCTGTTTCCCCGACCGGATCGGTCGCAGGAACCGATGCCGGTGCGGCAGGCGCCGGTGACAGGGCAGCCTGGGACGCCTGGACCGAGAGGGCGGGCAGCACCGGTCCGCCGCCACGGGACACCCGAATGCGCAGGTCGTCCTGTTCAACCTCGATTTCGGTCAGATCCGTCTCCGTCAGAATGTTGGCGAGATCACGCACGAGGTCATGATCGATTCTGGGTTTCTTATCTGCCATTTTTACTGGGCCTCTTGGGATTGTGGCGGATCTTGCAGGTGATCCGCGAGCGCCTGAAGTGCCAATCGGTAACCGGTCGGACCAAATCCGCATATAAGACCGACGACGACCGGCGCGACCATTGTTTTGTGCCGAAACGATTCGCGTGCGTGAATATTGGACAGATGCACTTCCACCACCGGAACGTGGATGGCGCGGATTGCGTCGTGAAATGCGATCGAGGTGTGGCCGTAGGCCGCCGGATTGAAAACGATCGCATCGGCCCTGTCGTCGGCTTCCTGCAGCCAGTCGACCAGGACGCCCTCATGGTTGCTCTGGCGAAAATCAATCTCGAAGTCCAACTGTTTTCCGTAGGTCCGGCAATCCTGGGCAATGTCGTCGAGTGTCCTAGCGCCATAGATCCCGGGCTCACGTTTGCCCAGCATGTTGAGATTGGGGCCGTTCAGGATGAATACTGTGCGCACCTTGGCCTGGCCTGCTGCGATTCAAGTTGACCGACATATAGACGGCGCGGTGATGCAGGAAAAGACCCGCATACGAGCCGTCAAGCTGATTCTTGTTAAATCTGGCTAACAAATCTTTCCGTAAAAAGCCGTGAGGAGGCCGGTGTTTACGGCTTTGGACCGCAGCCACATAGTAGCGTCTGGAAGTAATCCGACGACGTTACGTCGCGGATGAATGAACCGACCTCAGCAGGTGGCGCTGGCACAGGTGCGCATGTTCTCGACCTTCGCGGTCAATGGTCCGACGCCCACTGCTCCGAAAACAGCCTCGTCACCGACAACGTATGACGGTGTGCCCGATATCCCGAGACTGTCCGCAATCTGGTAATTTTGCGTAATGATCTCCGAGATGGCCGGATCCTCCATTGCCTTGCGCAGCTCGGCTTCGTTCACCCCCATTTCGACGGCCAGTTCAATCGCGCGATCGCCATCGGCCCGACCGCGCGTACCAAGCAATTCCATGTGGAATTCGGTCGCGTGCTCGGGTGCGATGCGCTGCAGAGCCATGCTGACGCGGTGAGCCGCGACGGAATCGTCGCCGAGGATCGGAAACTCCTTGAGAACGAAGCGCACATCGGGATCAACGGCAATCATCTCCTGCATGTCCCTCATGGCCCGCTTACAAAAACCGCAGTTATAGTCAAAAAACTCGACGATCGTAACGCTGCCTTCCGGATTACCCAGAACCAGATCATGCGGCGACTGGAAAATCGCTTCACTCGCACCGGCAATATACGTGCGAGCCTGCTCGCGCTGTTCCTGCTCCTGCTTGACCTGTAGGGCTTCTTGCACTTCAAACAGGATTTCCGGGTTTGCTATCAGATACTCCCGTATGAAAGCGCCGAGCTCTTCTTTTTCCGTGTCGTCGAGCGCATAGGCGGGTACCGCGGGAATCCCGATCGCAAAGGCGATCGCAGTGGCCATTAGGCTTTTTCTCATCGTCGATAGCATCACGTCCTCTCATTGCGGCCTGACCGCGGTTCATCCTGTCAGTTGCGTCTGTACTTAATGATGTCGTTGGCACGCTGCCAGCCAGGCGTGCCCCTTTGCATCTTCTGCTGAGCCCGTGCGGCAAAGCGTTTGGCCTCGCGCACGTTGCCGGCGCGAAAATAGCCTTGTGCCTGTGTCAGTTCAGCATTGGCAACATCGCCGGACTGCGCGTAGGCACGGGATAGGAATGTGTAAGCGCTGAAGTTGTCCGGATCGGAATTGATCGCTGCCGACAGTTCGCGGATTGCTTTGCGCGCATCCTGTGGATCTCCGGTCGAAACATAGGCAAATCCCAAGCGGCCGCGCATGACG
This sequence comes from Hoeflea sp., assembly GCA_965249925.1. Taxonomy (GTDB): domain Bacteria; phylum Pseudomonadota; class Alphaproteobacteria; order Rhizobiales; family Rhizobiaceae; genus Hoeflea_A. The sequence goes on along the minus strand of OZ252260.1, from coordinate 6,290,687 downwards.
CTGGAATTGCGCTTATCCAGCTTGACTGCCCGGGCAAGGGACGCGGCCGCCTGTTTGGGTTGCCGCGCGGCAAGCAGTATTTCGCCTTTCATTTCGTGCAGATACGGATTGTTCCTGTCCTGAGCGATCAGCTTGTCGATCTCAGACAGCGCGCGTCTCGTATCACCCCGCAGGAACGATGAAATAGCGATGCCGTAGCGGTATCCGACATTGTTTGAATTGTTACCGAACACGCGGCCCACCGCGGGCGCGCCGCCGGAGTAGGCGGCGATCTTACCGCGGGCCATGTCATGTCGGCGCTGCAGGGATTTGGAATCCCTCTTCCCGAAATGCGGGCTCTTCCTGGCCAGTTCCTCCATCAGCGCAATGCGCTCGCGCGGGAGCGGGTGGCTTGATTCGTAGGCGTTGCTCCGCACACCGGCAAGTGCCGCCTGCTGGGAAAAACGGCTGAACGTCGTCAACATGCCGCGGGCGGACTGCCCGGTTGCGTTGAGGTAATCGATGGCGGCGCGGTCGGCGGTGATTTCCTCGGTGCGCCGGTAGCTCAACAGGGAACGCTGAGCGATTCCCGGCGCTGCGGTGGCAAGTCCACCACCGATCGCGGCGGCGTCCGATCCCGCGGCGCTGGCCGCGGCGGCAGCGCCGATACCGAGCAGACTGCCGACGACGGCGAGGGTCCGGGCACGGGCAATCTGTTCACGCAGCCTTTCCTGGTGACCACCGGCGATGTGACCGGATTCATGTGCCAGGACCCCGATGATCTCGTTCGGCGTCTCCGCCAGTGCGACGGCGCCGGTGTTCATGAAGATCCGGCGTCCGGCGACAAACGCATTGAACGAAAGATCGTTGAGCAGGATTATATCGATACCGCGGTTGCTGATGCCGGCCGCGCCAAAAATCGGCCGTGCATAGTCGACCAGCAATCCTTCGATTTCAGCATCGCGGACAACCGGTAAGCCTTGCGCATGGGACGGGGAATGCAAACCGCTGGCGATCGAAATTGCCACGAGGATCGCGAAGACCGCACTCACCAATCGTCTGCCAGGCACAATCATAAAGGCGAGTCCGCTTCGTCGCTTACTCATCTGGACGCTCCTTAGGAATCCATTTCCAAGGAATTCGTTTCCTTGGTCTTAGCAGTCACCGGGGTCGATTGCCCACCGCCGGTGACGGATCATCGCACGAATGTGATATCAACTACCGGCTTGTGATCGCCATCGCAATCGGGCATTTGTGTGGCATCGCTAATGAGCCGAACAGCTTGGCCACGTTCGATATGGCGGCCGTCGCTCCATGTGGGAACCTCCCGTTGATCAATATCTCCAAGCGCAGTGCGGTCGAGCCTTTTCACGCTATGGACGTACTGGCCATGGCAACACAGCGCCTTCTAGAAGGTCGTCCGGTGATCTCGATGGCCGTGGGTCAGCCGGCACACCCAGCGGCCAAGGCGGTCCGCGTCGCCGCCGATGAGGCATTGAGACACGGTCGGATCGGCTATACCGACGCGCTCGGAACCGAGGCATTGAAGCGCGCTATCGCGGCGCACTATAAACGCCGCTACGATGTTACAATCGACAGCGCACAGGTCGCGGTTACCAACGGCTCTTCGGCCGGCTTCAACCTGGCGTTTCTGACCTTTTTTGATGTTGGAGACCGTGTGGTGATTACGCGACCGGGATATCCAGCCTACCGCAACATCATGGCGATGCTGGGCCTTGAGGCCGTCGAAATCGCAGTCGGACCCGAGACCGGTTTCACGCTGACACCGGCGGCTCTGGAGGCGGCGGCTGCCGCGGGGCCGATTGCCGGCGTGCTGCTTGCCAGTCCCGCCAATCCGACCGGGACGGTCACGGAACGTCAGGCCCTGAGAGCATTGATCGATTATTGCGACACAGCCGGCATCACGTTTCTGTCGGACGAGATCTATCACGGCCTCACCTATGTGGGTGAGGAGACCACGGCTCTTGAATTGAGCCAGTCTGCGGTGGTGATCAACTCTTTCTCCAAATACTACTGCATGACCGGATGGCGGGTCGGCTGGATGGTTTTGCCACCGGACGCGGTGCGGCCGGTCGAGCGGGTGGCGCAAAGCCTCTACATCAGCCCCTCCGAGCTATCCCAGATCGCTGCCAGCGTGGCGCTTGATGCGACGGACGAGCTGGAGGCCGTGAAGGATACCTATCGGCAAAACGGCGCCTTGCTGAAAAAGCGCTTGCCGGAGATTGGATTTGAGATTGCTTCGCCGATGGATGGGGCTTTTTATGCCTATGTCGATGCCAGCAGATTCACCAATGATTCCATGCAATTCTGCCAAAAAATGCTGACCGAGATTGATGTTGCCGCAACGCCGGGACACGATTTCGATCCGGTCGACGGGCACAAGACCATTCGGTTTTCCTACGCCGGTTCGACAGCGCACATGGAAGAGGCGCTAGACCGGCTGGCTGCCTGGCTGGGCTAAGCACTGATCGACTGCCGGAGCCGGTCAATCAAGCCGCAAAATCGGTTCCCGGCTCGAGGCAAATTGGCCGCCGTTTCACAAAAATGTCGCGATTTTGAACAAGCTGGCGCACGGCACAGGTCAGGGCGTCGGTATGCTTGGGTTAAGCTTTTGAAATATATACATAATTAGTGCCAAATTGGATTGGTTGCGAATTGGCTTTTGCAACACCGATCGTCTATAAACAATCCGCAATGATTCCTTTATCCGCAGCGAGCGAAACTTTTGTCAGAACACGATAATTCCCTGACGCCTCCTTCCGATCCGCCGGGCATTGAGCCCATTTCGATCATGGAGGAGATGCAGCGTTCCTATCTCGATTACGCGATGAGCGTGATCGTCAGCCGTGCCCTGCCGGACGTCAGAGACGGACTGAAACCCGTTCACCGGCGCATTCTGTATGCGATGCACGAGGGCGGGTTCCACTGGAACCGTAAATATGTGAAGTCGTCGCGCATCATCGGCGATGTGATGGGTAAGTACCACCCACACGGCGATCAGGCGATCTACGATGCCATGGTGCGCATGGCGCAGGATTTTTCCATGCGCGTGCCGTTGATCGACGGCCAGGGCAATTTCGGTTCGATCGACGGCGATCCGCCGGCCGCGATGCGCTACACGGAATCGCGCCTGGCCAAGGTTGCCCACGAGCTGCTGGAAGACATCGACAAGGACACGGTCGATTTCCAGGAAAACTATGATGCGTCAGCAAGCGAACCGAGGGTTCTGCCGGCGCGGTTTCCGAATCTGCTGGTCAACGGAGCGGGCGGCATCGCCGTCGGCATGGCCACCAACATTCCGCCGCACAACCTTGGCGAGGTTATCGACGGCTGTGTCGCACTTATCGACAACCCGTCGATCGATCTGCCGGACTTGATGGAGATCATTCCGGGTCCCGATTTTCCGACGGGTGCGCTGATTCTGGGACGTTCCGGGATCCGCTCGGCTTACCATACCGGGCGCGGCTCGGTGATGATGCGTGGTCGTGTTCACACAGAGGAAATCCGTAGCGATCGCACAGCCCTGGTGGTCACCGAAGTGCCCTACCAGGTCAACAAAGCCTCGATGATCGAGAAGATGGCGGAACTGGTCCGCGAGAAGCGGATCGAGGGCATCAGCGATATCCGCGATGAGTCCGACCGTGAGGGCTACCGCGTGGTGATCGAACTACGGCGCGACGCGGTTCCCGACGTGGTGCTCAACCAGCTCTACCGTTTCACGCCGCTGCAGACGTCGTTCGGCTGCAATATGGTCGCCCTCAACGGGGGTAAGCCCGAACAGATGACGCTGATGGATATGCTGAAGGCTTTCATCGCCTTTCGCGAACAGGTCGTCAGCCGCCGCACCAAATACCTGCTGAACAAGGCGCGCGAGCGGGCCCATGTGCTGGTCGGTCTTGCCATCGCCGTGGCGAATATCGACGAGGTCATCAGCCTCATTCGGAATGCGCCGGATCCGGGCACAGCGCGTAGCCAACTGATGGAACGGCGCTGGCCGGCCCGTGAAGTCGAGCCACTGATCGTGCTGATCGACGATCCGCGGCATCGAATCAACGAAGATGGCACCTACAATCTCTCCGAGGAGCAGGCGCGTGCGATCCTTGAGCTGCGCCTGGCCCGGCTGACGGCACTCGGCCGCGACGAAATCGGTGAAGAACTCAACACGATCGGCACCGAGATCAAGGACTATCTGGACATCCTGGCTTCGCGGGTGCGGGTTTTCGAGATCATCAAGAAGGAACTGACCGACGTCCGCGACGAATTCGCGACGCCACGCCGCACCGAGATCGTCGAAGGCGGCGCCGATATGGAAGACGAGGACCTGATTGCCCGTGAGGACATGGTCGTGACGGTCTCCCATTCGGGCTATATCAAGCGTGTTCCGCTGACGACCTATCGCGCGCAGCGGCGCGGCGGCAAGGGTCGTGCCGGGATGTCGACCCGCGACGAGGATTTCGTCACGCGGTTGTTCATTGCCAACACCCATACCCCGGTGCTGTTTTTCTCATCACGCGGCATCGTCTACAAGGAGAAGGTCTGGCGTCTGCCTGTCGGCTCTCCGCAGGCACGCGGCAAGGCCATGATCAACATGCTGCCGTTGCAACAGGGCGAGCGCATCACATCGATCATGCCGCTGCCTGAGGACGAGGAAAGCTGGGCGGATCTCGATGTGATGTTTTCGACGACCCGGGGCACCGTTCGGCGAAACAAACTGTCGGACTTTGTCCAGGTCAATCGAAACGGCAAGATCGCAATGAAACTCGACGATGAGGAGGGCGACCAAATCCTCAATGTCGAAACCTGCAACGAACATGACGATGTGCTGCTGACCACCGCGTTGGGACAATGCATCCGGTTCCCGGTCACCGACGTGCGGGTGTTTGCCGGACGCAGTTCGATGGGCGTGCGCGGCATAACGCTGGCCAAGGGAGATCAGGTCATTTCGATGGCCATCCTTCAGCATGTGGAGGCCACTCCGGCCGAGCGTGCCGCCTATATCAAGCGGAGCCGCGCCGATGATGTCGAGTTGGTTGGAGAGGACGTCACGGCCGAGGGCCTGGGAGAACTGACCGAAGAAAGAGCCCTGGAGCTACAGGAGCACGAGCAATTCGTGCTGACGGTCAGCGAAAAAGGCTACGGCAAGCGCTCCTCGTCCTACGATTTTCGAATCTCCGGACGCGGCGGCAAGGGCATTCGCGCTACCGACACGGCAAAGGTCAACGAAATCGGACCGTTGGTCGCCGCTTTTCCAGTCGAGAAAGAAGATCAGATCATGCTTGTTTCCGACGGCGGACAATTGATCCGCGTACCGGTTGAGGAGATCCGCATCGCCAGTCGCGCCACCAAGGGCGTTACGATTTTCTCGACATCGGGGGAGGAAAGGGTGGTCTCCGTCGAACGTATCAACGAACCGGAAACGGAGGATGGCAACGGCGACGGGAGCGAACCGAACGGCGCTGCCGATGGTGGAGACAGAGGAGAAAATGGCGGTCCACCGGTGGATGGATCGCCGACCTGATCTGCCGCTTCATGCAAAAATCCGGATGGCGCGAGGCCACCCGGACACTCAGGGGACTTGATTGGAGGTCAAAGGGTCCCTGAAAAACCGTTGGATCAGTGCCGGCTGCGGGCGCGCGCTTTTTCCGTTGCTTCGGCTTGTTCGCGGTTCATCGCGAGCATTGCTGCGCCCATCGTCGCAAGAAACATGGAAGCGATCAGTACCGCCAGAATTGTGAGCGCTGTAATCATCATGGACTCCCGGGTTTTACCTTTTCGGCAATGCTGGTTATTTGTCTACGCTACAGTGCACTCTGATGATCGGCATATGGGAATTGCCCGGGATCAGTTCAATGCGCGCCGCACAAGCGTGAACGAAAGTTAATATTTGCGCACGACTTCGTGATGTCTCCCTGGCTGTCAACGCCGCGCGGCGTTCGACCCTCTTTGTCCGATGACGCGTCTCTGACGAGGCCTCTTGAGCGGTGCAGCCAGCAGGCACGCCGAAACAACGGTCATCGTCGTAAACACCATACCGACAAGGGCTAAAGCAATCATTTGGGGATCTCCTGCAATTGTCGGGATTACGTTAAGAAAATGCGTCTGAAAGCTTGCTGAAAAAGCTGTTCATGTGACGTTCATTGCTTTGGCGGTCGTGCATGCGATGTCGTTGTTTCGCTTGCACGTGGTTGCGGCCCGTGACAAAAGGCACGCTGACCGCTGCGGCAAAAGACAGTTGAGACAGATATGACGGTTGCGTTTTATCCGGGTTCCTTTGATCCCATTACGAACGGCCATATGGATGTGCTGATTCAGGCGTTGAACGTTGCAGACCGTGTGGTGGTCGGTATCGGAGTACAGGTCTCGAAAAAGCCGTTGTTTTCCTTCGAGGAGCGTGCCGAACTCATTGCAAAATCCCTCGCCGAACAGCTTCCGGGCGAAGAGCACCGGCTGACGGTGGTTGCATTCGACAATCTTGCAGTGGATGCCGCACGTGAGAACCACGCAACAATGCTGATGCGCGGACTGCGCGACGGCAGCGATCTCGACTACGAGATGCAAATGGCCGGTATGAACCGTCAGATGGCTCCGGAAATCCAGACCGTGTTTCTTCCCGCCAGTCCCTTGAACCGGCCCATTACAGCCACATTGGTGCGTCAGATCGCGGCTATGGGAGGAGATGTCAGCGCTTTTGTCCCAGGTCCGGTGCTGAAGGCGCTTCACAAACGTCAACCATGACAAGGCACGGGCTAAGTGCCCAGTATGCCGATAGAAACGGAGCTCACATGAAACTGATGCAAACGCTTGTGGTGGCGGTTCTGATGGCTGTCGGATCGGCCTATTCGGCTGCCGCTGACGTCAAACCGGAAAACACGCTTATCATCACGCTCAAGGATGGTGATGTGGTGATCGAGTTGTTGCCGGATGTGGCGCCCAATCACGTGGCACGAATCAAGGAGCTTGTGCAGGAAGGCGCCTATGACAACGTCGCGTTTCATCGCGTCATCGATGGCTTCATGGCACAGACCGGAGATGTCGAGTTCGGTGACCTCGAGCAAAGCTACAGCGCACAGAGGGTGGGTACCGGCGGGTCTTCCAAGCCAGATCTGGGCCAGGAATTCTCCGACGTTCCGTTTGACGCCGGTGTTGTGGGTATGGCCCGGGCACGGGATCCGAATTCGGCGAACTCGCAGTTCTTCATCATGTTCGACGAAGGACACTTCCTCAACAACCAATACACCGTGTTTGGCCGTGTGATCGACGGCATGGATCACGTCATGAACATCAAGCGCGGAGATCAGTCCGCAAACGGCGCGGTGTCCGATCCCGATCGTATGATTAAGCTGCGCATCGGCGGATAAACAGGCGAGAAAAGGAATCGATCATGGCTGATTACAAGGATCCGGAAAACACCATCGTCATGGACACCAGCAAGGGCAAGGTCATTATCGAACTGTTTCCCGACCTGGCTCCTAACCACGTCCAGCGGATCAAGGAACTGGCACGCGAGAAGTTTTATGACGGGGTGGTTTTTCACCGGGTCATCGACGGTTTCATGGCGCAGACCGGCGATCCGACGGGGACAGGGATGGGCGGCTCCGATAAACCCGACCTGAAGGCCGAATTCTCCAATGTGAACCATGTCCGCGGAACCTGTTCGATGGCCCGCTCACAAAACCCCAATTCGGCCAACTCCCAGTTCTTCATCTGTTTCGACAAATCGAATTGGCTCGACCGGCAGTACACCATCTGGGGTCAGGTGATCGAGGGCATGGATGCTGTCGATCAGATCAAACGTGGCGAGCCGGTCAAGGATCCGGACACGATCCAGACCATGCGGGTTGCCGCCGATCTGTAGGATCGAAACCGAGGACACTCTCCCGGCGCCCGTATCGAAGGATACGGGCGCCGTTTCTGACTGCCGGATCACACATGCGCGTCGATCTTTTCGATTTCGAGCTTCCTGAGGAAGCGATAGCCTTACGGCCGGTTTCGCCGCGTGACAGTGCAAGGATGCTGGTCGTCGGCTCGACCGGTGAACTGAGGGACTGTCGCGTCCATGACCTTTCAAGCCTGTTGCGGCCCGGCGATGCCCTCGTGTTGAATGATACAAAGGTCATTCCGGCTCAGCTTCAGGGAATTCGTATACGGGTCGGACAGGAGGGGGAGGCGGTCTCACGCCTGGCGGCCACGCTGCATCAGAGAACCGCATCGGATGTGTGGAAAGCGTTTTTACGTCCGGCAAAGCGGGTGCGGGCGGGCGACCGCTTTATTTTCGGGGCGCAAGTTGACGCGGGGTTGACCGGCGTCATCGCAGAGCGCGGCGGCAATGGCGAAGCGACGCTGCGGTTCGACCTTTCGGGGGCGGCGCTCGATGCGGCGATCGCCGCTCAGGGGCATGTGCCGTTGCCGCCGTATATCGCTTCGCGACGGCCCGACGACGAAAGAGATCGAACCGACTATCAGACGATTTACGCCGCCGAAGAGGGAGCGGTCGCCGCACCCACAGCGGGGCTGCATTTCACGACGGAGCTGTTCGAGGAATTGGAGCGGGCTGGTGTGGAGCGCCATTTCGTGACCCTGCATGTGGGTGCCGGCACGTTCCTCCCGGTGAAAGCCGATGACACAGAAGACCATGTGATGCATTCGGAGACAGGGGAGATCTCGGCAGCGACCGCGCGGGCGCTGAATGCCGTCAAGGCACGGGGCGGACGCGTCGTCTCCGTTGGCACGACGTCCCTGCGGCTGCTTGAGAGCGCTGCCGATGAGGACGGTCGGCTGGCCCCGTGGCGCGGCGCCACCGATATCTTCATCACCCCCGGATACCGCTTCCGTTTCATCGACATTCTGATGACAAACTTCCACCTGCCGCGCTCGACGCTGTTCATGTTGGTATCGGCATTTTGTGGTCGTGAGGTCATGCACAACGCCTATGCGCACGCCATAGCCAACGGATACCGTTTTTACTCCTATGGAGACGCGAGCCTTCTTTTCAAATCGGATCGGGATGCTCAATGACTGTCAGTTTCTCTTTTGCGGTGTCGGCACGTGATGGTGATGCGCGCCGTGGCCTGATCTCGACATCCCGCGGTGATGTTCGAACACCCGCTTTCATGCCGGTGGGAACGGCGGGTACCGTCAAAAGCATGTACATGGATCAGGTACACGATGCCGGTGCCGACATCATTTTGGGGAACACCTATCACCTGATGTTGCGACCCGGCGCCGAACGGATCGCCCGCTTCGGTGGCCTGCACGGTTTCGCCAATTGGCCTTATCCCATTCTCACGGACTCCGGTGGATTTCAGGTCATGTCACTCGCCGGATTGCGCAAAATCACCGAAGAGGGTGTGATCTTTCATTCGCATATCGATGGCAGCCGCCATGACATGTCGCCGGAACGTTCCATCGAGATCCAGGGGCTGTTGGGCGCCGACATCCAAATGCAGCTCGACGAGTGCGTGAAACTGCCGGCCGAGGCGGCTGCCATCGAAGCCGCCATGGAGCTGTCGCTGCGTTGGGCCGAGCGATGCCGGACCGCTTTCGCAGACCAACCGGAGCGGGCGCTGTTCGGTATTGTTCAGGGTGGCGATGTACCGGCGCTGCGTGAGCGTTCCGCCCTGGCTCTGAAAGCAATGGATCTCAAAGGGTATGCCATTGGCGGTTTGGCTGTCGGAGAACCGCAGGCGGTTATGCTCGATATGCTGGACCTGACCTGTCCGCTGTTGCCGGAAGACCGCCCGCGCTATCTGATGGGCGTCGGAACTCCCGACGACATCATCCGGTCGGTGGCGCGCGGCATTGATATGTTCGATTGCGTCATGCCGACCCGCGCCGGTCGCCACGGTCTCGCCTACACCAGTCGTGGCAAGGTCAATCTTCGCAACGCCCGGCATGCCAACGATCCGCGTCCGCTGGACGACAGGTCCGACTGTCCGGCGGCGCGCGATTACTCACGGGCCTATCTGCACCATCTGGTACGCGCCAACGAAACCCTTGGCGGCATGCTCTTGAGTTGGGCCAATGTAGCCTATTACCAGTCGCTGATGGCCGGGATCCGCGAATCCATTGAGCAGGGTCGTTTCGAGGTGTTCACCGCGGAAACGCAAACGCGCTGGGAAGCGGGTGATATCGCGCCCGTCTGACACGGGTGCGCTCTATCCAAGCCTGGTCGCGTGCCAGCGAAGATGATCGTCCATGAAGCTGGATATGAAGTAGTAGGAGTGGTCATAGCCATCCTGCATGCGCAGCGTCAGGTCGATTCCGGCCTTTGTGCACGCGTCCTCAAGCAGCCACGGGCGTAAACCGGTTTCCAAAAAACCATCCGCCGATCCCTGGTCGACCAGAAACTCGGGAAAGCGTGCGCCGTCATCGATGAGTGCGCATGTGTCATAGGCTCTCCACGCCGACTGGTCGAGACCGAGATACGCCCGAAAGGCTCCCTGTGACCAGTCCGCGGTCATCGGTTGCACGATCGGCGCGAAGGCGGAGCAGCTTTTGAACCGATCGGGGTTCTTGAGCGCGATGGTCATCGCACCGTGGCCTCCCATCGAGTGGCCGAAAATCGACTGCCGGGACATGTCGGCTGGAAACTGCTGGGCGACGAGGTTCGGCAGGTCCTCCGTCAGGTAGGCGTACATCCGGTAGTGTTTCGACCAGGGTGCTTCGGTCGCGTCCACATAAAAGCCGGCACCGGTGCCGATCTGCCAATTGTCCGGTTCGTCGGCGATGCCGTCTCCACGCGGACTGGTATCTGGGCAAATGACAATCAGACCAAGTTCCGCGGCGAGACGGCGGTATTCCCCCTTTTCCATGACGTTGGCATGGGTGCAGGTCAGTCCGGACAGATACCAGAGCACCGGTAGCTGTTCCTTTTCGCCGGCGTCGGGCACAAAGACGGCAAACGTCATCGTGCAGTTGCAGGCCTCGGAATCATGGGAATAGACCCCTTGGGTGCCGTTGTGGGAGCGCGTTTCGGAAACAATCTTCATGTTTGCGGACAACCTACTGTAAAAATTGCACTTTCATCCGGCCTTGTGACCGGCGCCAAGGGCTCTTCGAGCCAGCCGATCGAGCGCCTCGAGGAAGCGGGACCTGTCCTTGCCCGTGAAAGCGGCATTGTAGCCTTTGATCTCGCCGGCCTCCCGTAGATGCTGATTGAGATCACGCATCGCCGACGCCATGCCGACATTGGCCGTGTCGAAGGTACGACCCGACGGCCCGAGCACCAGTGCGTCTTTTTCGACGCAGCGGCGGGCCAGCGGAATGTCGGCAGTGACGACCAAATCCGACGGCCCGATGTGGTCGACGATCCAATCATCGGCGGCGTCGAATCCACCGGAGACCACGACATTGCGAATCATCGGGTCGCGCGATGGGCGCAGGCCGCCATTGGCGACGAAAACCACCGGCAAATCGTACCGTTCGGCAACCCGCACCGTTTCCGTCTTGACGGGGCAGGCGTCCGCGTCGACGTAGATACTCGGCCGATCGACCATCAGGGGATCAATAAATCACGACGGAACGGATCGAATCGCCCGCATGCATAAGGTCGAAGCCCTTGTTGATCTCATTGAGATCCATGGTGTGTGTGATCATCGGGTCAATGTCGATTTTGCCCTGCATGTACCAGTCGACGATCTTCGGCACATCGGTGCGTCCGCGGGCGCCGCCAAACGCGGTGCCGCGCCAGACGCGGCCCGTGACCAGCTGGAAGGGTCGTGTGGCAATCTCCTGACCGGCGCCGGCGACGCCGATAATGATCGATTCGCCCCAGCCCTTGTGGCAGCATTCCAGGGCGTCGCGCATCACTTTGGTGTTGCCGATGCACTCGAATGAGTAGTCGGCACCGCCGCCTGTCAGGTCCACCAGATAGGGGACGAGGTCGTCTTCCACTTCATTCGGGTTGACAAAATGGGTCATGCCGAACTTTTCGCCCCACTCCTTTTTCCCGGAGTTGAGGTCGACACCGACGATCATTTCGGCACCGATCAGCCGCAGGCCCTGAATGACGTTGAGCCCGATACCGCCAAGCCCGAACACCACGGCGCGGCACCCCGGTTCGGCCTTGGCCGTGTTGATGACAGCGCCGATGCCGGTGGTGACGCCGCAACCGATATAGCAAACCTTGTCGAACGGAGCGTCTTCGCGGATCTTGGCCACCGCGATTTCGGGCAAGACCGTGTAGTTGGCGAATGTCGATGTGCCCATATAGTGGAATATCTTCTCGCCATCCAGGGAGAAACGGCTGGTGCCGTTGGGCATCAATCCCTGGCCCTGCGTGGTGCGGATTGCCTGACAGAGATTGGTTTTCGGATTAAGGCAGTATTCGCATTCCCGGCATTCGGGCGTGTAAAGGGGTATCACGTGGTCGCCCGGTTTGACCGAGGTTACGCCCTCACCGACCTCGCGCACGATACCCGCGCCCTCATGGCCGAGAATAGCCGGAAAGATGCCTTCCGGGTCGGCGCCGGAGAGCGTGAATTCATCGGTGTGGCAAATACCTGTCGCCATGATTTCCACCAGCACCTCACCGGCCTGCGGTCCCTCCAACTGTACAGTGGTGATCTCGAGCGGCTTGCCTGCTCCCACCGCGACGGCTGCACGAACGTCCATGTCTGTCTCCCCAGATATCAGCTTTGATGGATCATTTGGTCGCTAGACTGACAGAGCCGGTTGATTGGCTCAAGCTCTGAATGATGGTTGGGCAGAATTAGCCAAGTGCCTGTCCGAATACGTCAAAACGCAAGGTTGCGGGCCGGCGTTGGTGGTGCGACCGAGAATGCGGGCTCTCACAATCGCGAAACAACTCCCACCCGGTGATACCTGATGGTGTCCGGCCATCGAAATGGTATTGTCGCGGCTTTGGTGGGTACTTACCGCCGATTTCCTTTGTAATGCCGATGCGGCGTTCGTGCGAATCGCAATCGGATCCTTCACGCGACATCAATCCGGAACTCTCGCATGCTGAACAATCTGATCCTCGGAACTCTTGTCATATCGCTGACCGTCGTCATTCACACCGGTGGCCTGGTCATCGTCGCCAATGTGATGAACACCATTACCGAGCGCTATCCACTGCACGGATATCGCCGGAAGGTGACGGCGATGGTCACCGTTGTTCACGGACTCTTTCTTGTACACGCGGTCGAAATCTGGATCTGGGCCGCCGTTTATTTTATCACTGGTGCCGTGAGCGATTTTTCCGATTCCCTGTATTTTTCAGCGATCACTTTTTCGACACTTGGATATGGCGATGCTCTACTCGATGATGAATGGCAACTTCTGGCAGGTCTTGAGGGGATTAGCGGCTTTCTGTTGATCGGTTGGTCCACCGCTTATCTGGTTGCTGCATCAACCAGGATCGGGCCATTCGAGGCTGGCAAGGATTTTTAATACGCACAGTTCGGCGAACCGTGGTTTTTCCGGACAAGAGACATTACATCAAATCGACAACAATCCGAAAAGGATCCAATTGGAGGAGTTTCGATGGCAAGAGCCGGAACCGTTTTGACCGCCCCGTTTGTGGTGGCGATCGCGCTGGTCACCTGGACGGGAATTTCTGCGCCGGCGGCTGCGGCGTCCTGCACTCGCGGACCCAGCGAGGGCGTCGATTGGTCTGAATGCCGGAAACGCAATCTCATTCTGTCGCGAAGCAACTTGACCGGAGCCAATCTGTCGGGTGCCGACCTGACCTCGACGGATTTGCGGGACTCCAAACTGGATGATGTGAATTTCCAGAAGGCGACGCTGCTCAGAACCTATATGAACGGCTCGACCATCACCGGCGCCAGTTTTGACAAGGCCGTGGGGTACCGCACGCATTTCGACGATGCCGATCTAACGGGCGCCAATCTGGAGAAATCAGAGATGCAGAGGGCGGACTTCACCAATGCAACGTTAGAGGATACCAATTTCTCCAAAGCCGAACTGGCACGGGCGAATTTCAACGGCGCCCGCATCGGCAACTCGAATTTCGAATTCACGAACCTTGCCCGGGCCGATTTCCGAGATGCCAAAATTGACGGCCCGCTCGACCTGACCATGGCTTTTCTGTACCGCACCCGATTTGAAGGTGTGGATCTGAGTCAGGCAACGGGATTGGAACAGGGTCAAATCGATATCAGCTGCGGCGACGACAAAACCATACTACCGGAAGGGTTCGCGCCGTCGGCGGGCTGGCCCTGCGAAGACGAGTAGCGGGGCTCCGGATCTAGTCCTCTGAATCACTCATATTGATGGGTAGAGTTTTCTGAGTTTGATGCGTGCGTGTTCGTTTGTGAACTGCCATTGTGCGATGCACCGCTTATCGTTTCGTTCTGTCGTCCACGCATTGACGTCCCGGGCAAGGTCTTGTTTGCTCCCGATGCGTTCTTTCAGACACTGTCGCGACAACACGGACAATTCGGCTTCGGCCATGTTGAGCCAGGAGCCGTGTTTGGGTGTGTAGTTCCACTCGAACTTTTCGGCGATGCGCCTTGCCTTGGCCGGTTCAAAGGTCGCGTAAAGTGATGCTTGGCTGTGTGTATTCAAGTTGTCCTGAACCAGCACGATTTTGTCTGCATCTGCGAAATGCCGGTCGGCAAGCTCTTCAAGGAAGTGAGCGTAGTCCGTTTTGCCACGATGGTCGGTGACCTTGACGTGCCGCATGCCTTCAAGCGGGGCAAAGGCCATGAATAGATTGGCCGTACCTGCGCGCTTGTATTCATAGTCGTGCCGAGCAACGTGCCCCGGCGTCATGGGGATCGGTAGACGCGTGGCGCTGACCAGCTGTTTGGCCGCTTCATCCAGACAAACCAGCGGACGTTTCGGATCACGTGGGCGCTGATACACCGCCAACACGTTCTCCATGGCGGCGACGAAGGCTGCGTTCTGCTCGGGTGGGATTACCCAATACCGACTTCGGTGAGGCTTAAGTTCGTTTTTTTAAGCGCGCGCCCAACAGTGTTGAAGTGGGCTGCCTCGACAATGTTCAACTCAACGACCTTGTCGGCTAGAAGCCGAATGGTCCAGCGCGCATGGCCTTGCGGCGGCGGCGAGCACGCAAGGGCAATCAACCTGGCTTCGGCTTCGCCATCAAAGATGCGCTTGATGGCGGGATGGGCTCGCTGTTTGCGGGCAAACACCGCATCCATCCCTTCCGTCACAAAGGTCTCCCGCACCCGGGCGACTGTCGAGCCGGAGGTCTCGAGGCTTTGACAAATCCTGCGATCCGTCCAAGCCTCGCCATGAGGTCCCTTGTCGGCCTTCAGAAGAATGCGCGCCTTGCAGTTCGCACGGGCCGCAAGTCTGCCTTTCCTGATCATCGACAAAAGCGCCTCGCGTTCGTCCAACGTTAGCTCAACAACATATTTGATATTGGCCAAAACACTGCCTCCTCTCCGCACGAATCGGAAAACAGGGAATCAGGCCTCAACGAAAAGCGCAACATATCAATTTGATTGATGCAGAGGACTAGAGCAAGTTGCGGCCAGAATGAAGCATTTGACCGCGGTGATTTTGGTCGCGGGCTAGGCGGGTCGCGCGTCGTGGTGCCACCCCACCACAAGCGCGAGCCAACGACGCCAGGGGGCAAAATCGCCCGGCCCATTCACCGCATGTTTTCAACATGATCGACCTCTCCAGGGTGGCGGTAAATCGGCCCATCGGCTACGTTGCGCCGCTTGCTCGATGCACCACATCGCGCTGCGCGACGCGCCTTGCCGAGTGAACCGATTTTCCGCCATCAAATGATTCATTCTGGCCGCAACTTGCTCTAGGCACGGGTCGGTCCGAAAACCCTCTCAAAGCTGCCGCGCAAAGCGAGATCGACGTCTTCCATGGTCACCGGAAGTCCCAGGTCGACCAGACTGGTGACGCCATGCCCCTTGACGCCGCAAGGGACGATACCGGAGAAGTGTTCGAGATCCGGTTCCACATTGATCGACACGCCGTGGAAACTCACCCAACGGCGCAACCGAATGCCGACTGCGGCGATTTTGTCCTCGGCCGGCTGTCCGTCTGCCAGGGGAGGGCGCTCGGGTCGCACCACCCAGACACCGACCCGGTCTTCGCGGCGTTCGCCGCGGATGTTCATGTCGGCCAGTGCGTCGATTATCCATGCCTCGAGCGCTGTTACGAAAGCCCGCACGTCCCGACTCCGGCGCCTGAGATCGAGCATTGTGTAGGCGACCCGCTGACCCGGACCATGATAGGTATATTCACCGCCGCGTCCGCTGCGGTGAACCGGGAAGCGCTGCGGATCGATCAGGTCTGTTTCGTTGGCACTGGTGCCTGCCGTGTAGAGCGGGGGGTGCTCCACGAGCCAAACCAGTTCGCCAGCGGTCCCGTCGTGGATTGCCGCGGCGCGGTGCTCCATAAAGGCGACGGCCTTGTTATAGTCCACTAGGCCCTGTTCGACCCGCCATTCCACAGGAGCTGCTCCTGCGTCGGCAAAAAAGCCAGTTCTGATATCGTCCCGATACATGGTCGATCTGCGTCTTGTCACTCGATGGCCTATGTGGCGCAGCACGTTGCACAACGCAAGGGCTGACAGCCTTCTGATCCCGGAGGACGCATCGTCAAAAAAGCCACGCGGGCCCTTGTCTGCCACAGGTCGATTTGTTACATGCGGCGCGCTGGAAACAGCTTCTACCACGTGCGGTCGTGGCGGAATTGGTAGACGCGCAGCGTTGAGGTCGCTGTGGGGCAACCCGTGGAAGTTCGAGTCTTCTCGACCGCACCAAATCTTCCCCACAAGACAAGCACCACCGACGTCGCTGGCCGCTACCGCTTGCTGACATCGGCGATGAAATGGGGTATTCGCCTCGTGCGTAACCGCCGTGGAGTCAATGAATGCAAGCAGCCGATATCAATTGGTTCCACTCGATGGAACTACCCGGCGGATCTGTCACGAAAGGTATCAAAGAACTCGAAACGTTGAAGCGGGAGGCCGAGGGCATCTTTCGCTACCCGGTGGCCGGCAAGACGGTTTTGGATGTCGGGGCGTGGGACGGCTTCTTTTCGTTCGAAGCAGAGAGACGGGGCGCGGCAGCCGTGTTGTCAACCGATTGGTTTTGTTGGGGCGGTCCTGGCTGGGGAACAAAGGACGGCTACGATTTCGCGCATCAGACCTATGGTTCCAGAGCCCAGTCGAAAGAGGTCGACGTCTTCGCGCTCGATCCGAGCGTCGAAGGTGAGCACGACATCGTTCTCTTCCTCGGTGTGCTCTATCATCTGAAAAATCCGCTCGAGGGACTGGAGCGGGTTGCACGCATGGCGCGCGAGCGACTTGTCATCGAGACAGAGTGCGTCTTCGATTGGGTTGGATCACCGTTGCTGCGGTATTACCCGGCACGTGGCCTCAACAACGATCCGACCAACTATTTTGTTCCAAACCGGTCTTGGCTTGTGGAAGCGCTGAAAGACATAGGTTTTGCGCGTGTGGAGGTCACGTTGAGCCCCAGTCATCAGTCGCGCTTCGGTGGCCTTGTTCGACCGTTCCGTCGGACCCGCCAGATCGCTCATGCCTGGCGATCATAGCTGACCGCGGGGCGACCTGATTCAGGCCGCCCTCGCGCCGGTGTCGAACGGAATTTGGATATCGACGGCAAGCGTCGAAACCTTGGCCCCGCGCTCCATTTTCACATGCACCTTGCGGCCGTCGATTTTTACGTGCTTGGAGAGCACAGCCATGATCTCCTTGCGCAGGATCTCGACAAGGTCGGTGCCACCAATGGACGCTCTTTCGTGCGCAAGCAGCACCTGTAGCCGCTCGCGGGCCGCCGACGCCGACTTCCGCCTACCAAATATACTCAGGATGTTCATGCAGCCTTCCTTCCGAAAATCTTATCGAAGAAACCACGCCTTTCACCCGGAACAACAACCGGAACCGCTTCGCCTGTCAGTCGACGCGCGGCGTCGACATAGGCATGCGCGGTTTCACTGTTGCTGCTGGCCAGTGTCACCGGCGCGCCGATATTCGACGCGCGCAATATGTCCTTGCTCTCGGGAATGATGCCGAGAAGCGGGATCGACAGAATTTCAAGCATATCGTCGACATTCAGCATGTCGCCGCTGGCCGCACGGTTTGGATCATAGCGGTTCAGCAGCAGGTGCTTTTCCATGGACTCACCGCGTTCGGCTTTAGCGGTCTTGGCGTCGAGCAGGCCGATGATGCGATCGGAGTCGCGCACCGAAGATACTTCCGGATTGGTCACGACGATCGCCGCGTCGGCGTGGCGCATCGCCAAAGTCGCACCACGTTCGATGCCGGCGGGGCTGTCGCACAGGACCCAGTCGAAGGCTTTTTTTAACGACTCGACGACACGTTCCACGCCTTCCGGCGTCAGCTTGTCCTTGTCACGCGTCTGGGAGGCAGGCAGCAAATAGAGTTTCTCCAGCCGCTTGTCGCGGATCAGAGCCTGCGACAGTTTGGCTTCACCCTGGATGACGTTGATCAGGTCGAACACGACGCGTCGCTCGGCACCCATAACAAGGTCGAGATTGCGCAAGCCGACGTCGAAATCGACAACCACGACCTTTTCGCCCCGCTGTGCCAATGCCGCGCCGATCGCCGCTGTCGAGGTCGTTTTGCCGACGCCGCCCTTGCCCGATGTTATAACGATTGCCTGTCCCATAAGCTTCTCCTCGTGTTGCCGCCCGTCGGCTCATGTCAATGTGCGCCCCAATATCGAATCTTTATCCAGCCAGAGCTGCACAGCCTCTCCGCGCAGCTCGGGCTCCAAATCCTCGGAAGTTTTGTAGTAACCTGCGATCGCGATGAGTTCGGCCTCAAGCTTGCGGCAGAAAATGCGCGCTTGAGTGTCACCCATGGAACCGGCGTGGATGCGACCGCGAATGGTGCCGTAGACATGAACCGATCCGCCGGCGATCACTTCCGCGCCCGATGCGACCGACCCGACAATCGTGACATCGCCCTGCGAGGTCAACAATTGTCCGGACCGGACCGGCTGGGCGACCATGAGTGACGGCACCGGCATGTTTGCCGGCTGTTCGGAGGCCGCCGGCACAGGATCCTGATCCTGGATCGTTTGCAGGTCCGAGACTGCAAGACCACCGGCCATGGCAGGCGGCATGTCACTATCGAGCAGGGAGGGGTGGGCGCCCTCGATGCCCATGATCCTTACATCTCGCTGGCTAAGCTGATCGACCAGATCCCGCAAT
This sequence comes from Hoeflea sp., assembly GCA_965249925.1. Taxonomy (GTDB): domain Bacteria; phylum Pseudomonadota; class Alphaproteobacteria; order Rhizobiales; family Rhizobiaceae; genus Hoeflea_A. The sequence goes on along the minus strand of OZ252260.1, from coordinate 6,271,526 downwards.
TGCCGGTTGTCGATTTCCAGACCATCGACATCGAGCACGATCGGGCGCCGCAGGAAAAATCCGGCGGAGCGGGCCGCCAAATTGTCGAGCCGCGCCAGCCACTCGTCGTATGGAGCCTCCGGGCTGAGCACGAGCGCCAGGAAGGAGCGGCCTTTGAGTCGAATGGGCTGAGTGTCGGTTAGCACTTTGGTCATCTTCGTTAACGTTCGGTAGTGAAATGTGTATTTGAATCGTGGTTAATGATTGGTTACCGCGCAGGGCTCGCCGGTGCCTGGAAACGTGTTTTTTTGGATTCGCGCCAGATTCGAATTTTCCGATGATCGGTTGGCCGGCTTCAGGGCCCGTCAAAGCAAATCGCCGGTGTGATATTGCCGGTGTGAAGATGGGTTTGGAAAGGGCATGTTGTCATGGTGGCTTGTTGTCCAACCAACACCTGCTCCACCCGGATCGCTAGAATCCGGACGACAAAGAAGGACACGGAAATGACGCATCTTGACAGCACCGCAGACATGCAGCGGATGGATGCGGCCCATCACCTGCATCCTTTCACCAATACGCGCGATCTTAATGCCAGGGGATCATGCGTGATCGTATCGGCGAAAGGGTGCCACCTGACGGACAGCGACGGCAATCGTATCCTGGACGCAATGGCGGGTCTGTGGTGCACCGCGGTGGGATACGGGCGGTCCGAAATCGTCGACGCGGTGACGCGCCAGATGCAGACGCTGCCGTTCTACAATACGTTCTTCAACACCACCCATCCTGCGGCCGTCGAAGCCTCCAGGCTGCTGTCAGAGTTGACGCCGCCACAATTCAACCGGTTTTTCTTTACCGGATCAGGCTCGGAAGCGAACGACACGATCCTGCGGCTTGCGACGTACTACTGGGCCCTGGTGGGCAAGCCGGAACGCAATATCTTCGTTTCGCGTCGGGGGGCGTATCACGGGTCGACCGTGGCGACCGCCGCCCTCGGCGGCTTCGACCCCATGCACAGGCAAAGAGGCGTACCGGTATCGAATATCTACCACGCGCCGGCGCCGAACTGGTGGCATGGCGGCGGAGACCTCTCCCGTGCCGAATTCGGGCGCAAGGTTGCGGTCGACACCCTGGCGCTCATCGACGGAATTGGTGCAGACCGCGTGGCGGCCTTCATTGGCGAACCGATCCAGGGTGCCGGTGGCGTCATCATCCCACCGGACACCTACTGGCCCTTGCTTTACGCGGGTCTCAAGGAAAGAGGGGTCATGCTGGTGTCCGACGAAGTCATCTGCGGTTTCGGGCGCACCGGGCGTTGGTTCGGATGTGAAACATATGGCACCGAGCCGGATTTCATGACCATGGCCAAAGGACTGACATCCGGTTACGTGCCCATGGGCGCGGTTGCCGTGTCCGATCGGGTTGCCGAAGTGTTGATCGAAAGGGGCGACGAATTCGCCCACGGATTTACCTATTCGGGACATCCGGCCGCCTGCGCCGCTGCCGTCGCCAACCTGACGATTCTGCGTGAAGAACGGATCGTGGACCGGGTTGCAAACGACATCGGGCCTTACCTGCAGCACAAATGGCAGGGACTGCTCGACCACCCATTGGTCGGCGAAGCTCGGATGACCGGGCTGGTGGGTGCCATCCAACTCACTGCAGACAAAGCCAGGCGCCGGGATTTCCCGAGCGGGCTTGGTGTTGGCATGATGTGTCGCGAGCATTCCTTTCGAAACGGGCTGATTATGCGTGCGGTGGGTGATCGGATGATTGTCGCACCGCCGCTGGTCATCACCCATCAGGAGGTCGATGAGTTGATCGACAAAGCTCGGTCGACACTCGACATGACTTTCAACGACCTGCGCAAGCAGGGACACCTGAATAACTGAGGCCGTTCTGCCTGACCAAGGGTCAAGCCCGCCGGCAACGGTTACCGTCCCGTGAGGTTGCGCCGGCAGCAAGTAGCTTGCCTTCGTCAAAGGTTGTGACATGAATAGGCGATGCAATTGATCGGTTCACTTGTTGTGCTTTACGCCGGATTCGCCTCGAGTTACTGGGCCCATAGCTTTCTGGCGCGCGGGCTTGAGCTCGAACGATTTGGTGACGTGATGGTCGCCATGGGAGCGGCCTCGATCCTGGCGGGAGTTCTTCTGGTGGGAGGCCAGGGGGCTGCCCGTAAGTTTTTACCCATTTATCTGCGCGACCAGAACTACCCGCTGATGAACGGTTTCATGGGTTTTTATTGCGCGATCAGCGTGATTACCGCGCTTGCTGCAGCCGGTTTGGTGCTGGTTGTCACCGAGTTCGGTTACTCCAGCTATCGGGCAGAAGCCCTTTTTGTTTTGGTGATGTCGCCGCTGATCGCCGTTTCGACGTTGCTTGGCTCCTGCATGCAGTCGATCAATTACCCGATCGGAGCGGTTTTTCCATATCAGGTTATGCGTCCGCTGCTGTTGCTGGCGGGTGTGTTTCTGTGGATCGAACTGGCACCATTCGCCATAACCCAAAACGCCTTTATGGTTTACGCCCCGGCGTTTGCAATTCTCGTAATCGTGCAATTCATCTGGTACGCGACCGCGCTTCCTTTTGCCTGGCGACAACAGCATTTTGCGGTCGATTGGCCGTCCTGGCGCGCTGTAGGTCTGCCCCTTCTTTACAGCGGTGTCCTCAATACCATGCTTTTACGCATCGACATGCTGGCGCTGCATATGTTCGACGATCAGCCGAAAGCGGTCGGCACATTTGCATTGCTCGTCCTTGTCGCCTCCCTGATATGGGTGAACAACACGGCGGTCAGCAACGTGATCAGCTCCCGTATCGCCCCACTCGAGGGAGATCGTGAAGGATTGCAGCGCCTTATGCGGCGATCCGGCATCTTTTTGTTATGCGCGAACGCTGCCACGGCCCTGGTGCTCATCGTTTTTGCCCGACCGATACTGGCAACGATCCATCCCGAGATCGAGGACTACTGGCCGTGGCTTATTTTCCTGTGTGTCGGAGCGACCATCAATGCCACACTGGAGCTGGCGTCGCCCTTCGTGCGCTTCGGCGGGCTGCATAAACAGGCAGCAAAATGGGCTACCCCGATCCTTGGTGTGAACGCTGCAGTCACGGTTGCCGCGGCCCTTTTGGCCGGGCTGGAAGGCGTGCTCGTATCTTTCGTAACGATGCGTTTCGCGCGAAGCCTCGTCTATGTCTGGCTGGTGGTGAAACATCTCGACCTGCGTCCCTGGCGCCTGGGTGCACCCGCCTCGGTACCGAACCCCGAACAGGCTTAGTCGCTTAGATAAGCGCCGGCTCTGCAAGCACGGAGTCAAGGTGCTGCTCCAATTGCGGCGTGAACGCTGTCATCGGCAAGCGATGCTCGCTTTTGCCGATTATGCCCACGCATTAAGCATGCATTTTGTGGCAACCACAGTCCGCTTGATCTGCGTCAACGGATTCACGCTGCGTTGTGGTGGGCTGGCCCGAAACCATCGATACAGGAGGTCTACCGGGAATGCGCCCTGTCTTGGTCACAGGAGCACTGGGCCAGATCGGAAGTGCGCTCGTTCCGGCGTTGGCGCAGGCATTCGGTCCCGATTCGGTGATCGCCACGGACATACGCCATGTCTCGGCCAGCCATGGTCGCGCCATCCCATACGAACCACTCGACTGCACCGATCACGGTCAGGTACTGGACATGGTCGAGCAGCGTGAGATCGGCACCATCTATCATCTGGCGGCGATCCTGTCGGCCGTCGGAGAGGACGCGCCGCAGGCGGCTTGGCATGTGAACATGACGGGCCTGTTCAACGTTCTCGAAGCTGCACGGCAGCATAGCTGTGCGGTCTTCTTTCCTAGTTCGATTGCCGCCTTTGGGCCCGCGGCCCCGCGCGTGGCAACGCCGCAGGTCACCACCCAGCGGCCGTCGACCATCTACGGCATCAGCAAAGCAGCCGGTGAACTGTTGTGCGATTACTATCATTCCCGTTTCGGCACCGACACGCGGGGTTTGCGCTTGCCGGGACTCATGTCGTATAGCGCGCCGCCGGGTGGCGGCACCACCGACTATGCGGTGGAGATATTCCACCACGCCGTGCGTGAGCGACGGTTTACTTGCTATCTGAAACCCGACACTCTTCTCGATATGATGTATATGCCCGATGCCGTGCGAGCGATGCTTGAGCTGATGGCTGCGAACGGTGAACGGCTCGCGCATCGCAACGCATACAATGTGACCGCGATGAACTTCACCCCCGGTGAACTGGTGGCAGCGATCCAGAATCACCTTCCCGATTTTGTCGTTGACTACGACATCGATCCAGTGCGGCAGGCGATCGCCGATTCCTGGCCGCGATCGATGGACGACTCGGCCGCGCGTCGCGAATGGGGATGGGTGCCGGAGTTCGACATCGAAGCGATGGTTGTGGATATGATCACCCACTTGAGTGGAAACGTTTAGACCAGGCCGTGGAATGCCATGAAATCGATCGGCTTCCTGATCAATCCGATCGCCGGCATGGGCGGCAGGGTCGGCCTTAAGGGAACGGATGGAGTCGTTGACGAGGCACGCCGGCGCGGGGCTGAACCGGCGTCGCAGACGCGGGCACTGGAAATGCTGACCGCACTGAAAACACTGCTGGACCGGACCACCGCACCGACCTTCCGTTGGCTGACTTGTGGCGGTGCGATGGGCGAAGTGGCATTGCGCGAAGCCGGTTTCGACAACATCGACGTTACATTTCGTCCGAAAGATCCACCATCAGAGACGGACACCCGTGGTGCGGCCCGTACCTTCCTGAACGCAGGGGTGGATCTGATCGTCTTTTGCGGCGGCGATGGGACGGCCCGGGATGTCTGCCGCGAGACGGGCGTGGAAGTGCCAATCATCGGCATCCCTGCCGGGGTGAAGATGTATTCCGGGGTATTCGGCATAAGTCCGCAGCGCACGGCGTCACTGATTCTGGGATTTCTGGGCGGTGCAGTGGACGTGATTGATGCGGAAATCCTCGATCTCGACGAAGACCGATACAGGAAGGGCGAATGGGTCGTGCGCCTGTACCATCAGGCCAAGACGCCGTTCGAACCGACCATGACCCAGATGGCGAAGGCGATCTTCGATCCGCAGGCTGACAGCGAAGTCAAAGAGGGAATCGCACTGCAGATCGATGAAGAAATGCGACAGCATCGGGACAGGCTTTTCATTTTGGGTCCTGGCGGAACAACCCGCTTCATCGCCGAACGGCTGGGCATCAAAAAGACGCTGCTCGGCGTTGACGTCATTCTCGATGGCGTCTTGATCGCCCGCGACTGCAATGAGCGGGATCTGTTGAAGATCCTCGACACCGGCGCTCCCGCCAGCCTCATTCTCAGCCCAATCGGCGTTCAGGGGTTCGTACTCGGTCGCGGCAATCTGCAGATCAGTCCCACACTCATCCGTAAAATCGGCAATCAAAACATCATGGTTATCGCCACACCCGCCAAGCTTGCAAGAACCACCGAATTGCGCTTCGACACCGGCGATTTTTCGCTCGATCGGCAGCTCGCCGAGCCGGGTTTTTGGCCGGTCATCACGGGCTATCATAAGCGACGCATGGTCAAGGTCTCCGCACATTCAACCGCTTGATTTGGGTCAAGCCGGCGGCCGCGGTGTTGGGCTGAAATGACACTGTCGATCCGAAGGAAGCTAGGTCTGTTGAGTATTAGAGCGTGACATTCATTCCGCACACCGATGACGAGCGGAGATCGATGCTTGCAGCCGTGGGATTTCAATCCCTCGACGCCCAGTTCATCGACGTCCCCGACCGGCACCGTTTTCCGCAACTCAATCTGCCGAAACCGTTCTCCGAGCTTGAGCTTGAACAGGAGATGCGGCACCTGTCCGATCGCAATCGCCCGATACCCGAAAGCGACAGTTTCCTGGGCGCCGGTGCCTATAATCATCATGTACCGGCGATTGTCAGCGACATCCTGCGGCGTGCCGAATTCTATACGGCCTACACTCCGTATCAACCGGAACTCAGCCAGGGGATGTTGCAGGCGATGTATGAGTATCAGAGCATGATCTGTCGGCTGACCGGGATGGAGGTCAGCAATGCCAGTCATTATGACGGCGCCACTTCGTTGGCCGAAGCGGTGCTCCTGTCACTCAATCTCGGCCGGCCGCAGCGCAAAACCATTATTGTATCTCCGGGCCTCAATCCGCAGTACCGGCAAATCCTCAGCACCTATCTGCGGGGACAGGACGCGACAGTCTCGGTCAGGGCAATCCCCTCGACCATCAATGATGATACCGCTGCGGTGGTGGTCCAGAGCCCGAATTTCTTCGGCCAATTCGAATGCCTGGACGGTCTGGCAAAGGCGGTCCACGATGCCGGCGCTCTGCTGGTTGTGGTTGGCGATCCCATCGCGATGGGGCTTTTCAAGCCGCCCGGCGCATTCGGGGCGGATATCGTCGTGGCAGAAGGACAGTCTCTGGGCATCGCCCTGTCTTTTGGCGGTCCGCATCTCGGTATCTTTGCCACGCGCGGCGCCCTGGTACGCAAGATGGCCGGTCGGCTGGTCGGGGAAACGGTGGATGCCGAAGGGGCCCGGGGTTTTGTGCTCACCCTCGCCACGCGCGAACAACACATCCGCCGGGCCCGGGCTACGAGCAACATCTGCACCAATGCCGCGCTTACCGCTCTGGCTGCGGCCGTTTACCTCGCTGCGATGGGCAGGAACGGCCTGCGCTCGGTGGCTGAGTTGTGCTACCACAAGAGCCATTACGCCGCGGACCGTATCCGGGAGGTCGCCGGGCTGAACATCAATCCTCAGGCACCTGATGGGGTCTTTTTCAAGGAATTCGTGGTCGATCTTGGATGCCCGGCTGCACCGGTATGCCGTCGCCTGGCCGATGAGTTCGGTCTCATTGCCGGCTACGATCTGGGACAGGTCGATCCGGCTCGCGCCAATCAACTGCTTGTGGCGGTGACCGAAACGAACTCCCGTGGTTCGATCGATCGGCTGGCCGAAGCCCTACGGCGGGTCATCCGATGATCGAGGAGACGGTTTTCGAAAAGAGCATAACGGGTCGCACCGGTCTTGCGCCACCGAACCCGGATGTGCCGAAGACGACGCTGCCCGAGGATATGCTGCGGTCCGACAACGGCCTGCCGGAACTGTCGCAGCTTGATGTCTCGCGCCACTATCTGCGCCTGTCGCAACGCAATTTTGGCGTCGACAGCGGCTTATATCCGCTCGGGTCCTGCACCATGAAGTATAGTCCAAGGGTTTGTGAGGCGGTGGCTTCCTTGCAGGGCTTTTGCCGGTCGCACCCGATGCTTCCCGCGGCGGATGTGCAGGGCAATATGGAGCTCATGTTCCGATTGCAGGACTGTTTGCGCGAAATCGGTGGATTTGACGCGGTTTCGCTCCAGCCTTCAGCCGGCGCCCACGGTGAACTCAGCGGCTTGCTGATGATGCGGGCCTATCATAACGACCGGAACGAAAGTGCCCGAACGCAGGTTCTCGTCCCGGACTCGGCACATGGCACAAATCCCGCATCGGTCACCATGGCGGGTCTCGGTGTCACTGAAATCCCTACGGACCGCGACGGGAACATCGATCTCGATGCCCTTGCTGCAGCGTGCGGCGAGGATGTTGCCGGTCTGATGCTGACAAATCCCAATACGCTCGGCCTCTTCGAACAAAGGGTCGAAGAGGTCATCGGCATGGTTCACGATTGCGGCGGCCTCGTCTATGGCGACGGCGCCAATATGAACGCACTCACCGGCATCCTGCGGCCGGGCGATCTCGGCGTCGATATCATGCACTACAACCTGCACAAAACGTTTGGCTCACCGCACGGCGGAGGCGGGCCCGGATCCGGCCCGATCGGCGCTTCGCAGGACCTCGCGCCTTACCTGCCCGGTCCGTTGATATCGCGCAATGACACTGCACACCCGGCCGAACCCTATCAATTGTTGTGTCCGGAGCGGTCGATCGGCCGGGTCAGCACGTTTTACGGCAATTTCGGCATGTTGGTTCGCGCCTACGCCTATATCCTTATGCACGGCGCCGCCGGGCTGCGAGCCAACGCCCAGCATGCCGTCCTCAACGCTAATTACCTGCGCGTCCGATTGCGCGAGACGTTCCGGGTACCATTCGATAGAACCTGCATGCATGAGTTCGTGTGTGAAGGGGACGCCGGGCAGGCCGGTGTGCGGGCGATCGATGTCAGCAAAAGGCTCATGGATTTTGGTTTCCATCCACCGACCAACTACTTTCCCTTGATCGTGCAACAGGCGTTGATGATCGAGCCAACCGAGACCGAGAGCATGCAGTCGCTGGACCGGTTTGCAGCCGCAATGCTGCAAATCGCGGATGAGGCCAGGGACAGCCCGGAGAAGCTGCTAAATGCACCACACGCGACTCCGGTACGCAGACTGGACGAAGTGAGGGCGGCACGCGAACAGAACGTCGCCGATCTTGGCCGCTGATGCCGGATGCTTCATCGTGGCAGAGGTTTAGAGGTGCCGTTCAATCAAGGCCCAACCGGCGATCCACCCTATCCGCCAGCTCTCGTAGCTTTCCGGTGATCGACACCGTGAAGCCTGCCGGTTGCTCCAGGCGTCTCAAGTCGTCCGGCAAACGGGCCAATTCGGCGTCGGCATGTGCGCGGATCCGATCGAGGTCGGGCAGCGGTTCCACGAGCTGACCACCTCGAATGACCGGATGCAGCAGCGGTGCGCCGTCAACTGCTTCATCGGCACACCCAAGGACATCCTCCAAAAGGAGACCTTGAGCATCGTAACGCCGAAATGCTTGGGTCGGGCCGGGCCAGAACGCCTTTCCTTCTGAGCGCTTGCGACGGGCGGTGCCGGCATAGGACTTCAGCTTGTAGGCACAATCGAGGGCCGGCAAGTCCTCACTTGTCACCAGACTGGTGCCGACTCCGTAGATATCGATTGGGGCCCCGGCTGCGACCAGCTCTTGCAGCGCGTATTCGTCAAGACCGCCGCTGGCAACGATTTGCGCCGTATGCAGTCCACCGTCATCCAGGATTTTGCGCACTTTTCGCGCGTGATCGGCGAGGTCGCCGCTATCCAGCCGGACACCGCGAACCGAAATACCCTTCTCGGCCAGTTTGGGCGCGAGTTCGACCACCTTTTGCGCCGCCTTTTCCGTATCATAGGTATCGAGCAGGAAAACCGTTTCCTCCGGTCTGGCGATCGCGAAATCCAGAAAGGCGTCTGCTTCATGGTCGTGGGCCTGGACAAAGGAATGGGCCATTGTCCCGTAGATAGGGATACCGAAATAGTCAGCCGCCGGGACGGTCGCAGTTCCATCGAAGCCTGATATGTAAGCGGCGCGCGCTGCCAGGAGCCCAGCTTCGCCGCTTTGCGCGCGGCGCAGGCCGAAATCGACGAGTCTGGCATCTGGTGCCACCAGCTTCATGCGTGCCGCTTTGCTGGCAACCAGCGTCTGATAGTGCAGGAAGTTGATGATGCGCGTCTCGGCCAACTGAGCCTGGGCGATTGGTGCGGTCACCCGGATGAGCGGTTCGTCGGGAAAGAACACCGTGCCTTCAGGCATTGCGTCGACATCGCCCTCGAAACGGAACCGGGCAAGATAGTCAATCAGCGATTCGGAGAAACGGCCGGTGGCACGAAGCCATGACAACTCACGTTCGCTGCAATGTCCGTTGATCAGGAAATCGACCACTTGCTCGAGGCCGGCGGCGACCAGAAAGCCCCTGGATTCGGGCATTTTGCGCATGAACAATTCGAACACGGCGACGTCTTGCATACCGGTCGCCAAATAAACCTCCACCATGTTGACCTGATAGAGGTCGGTGAGAAGGAGGCTGTGATCGTAGTCGAGGATGTCCGATTGCCGCTGCTGCATGGGGCTATGAGTGTATGTTCGTTGCGGTGCTGTCAATCCGTCGACCGGCGGCGACATCCCGACACCGACATGCGACAATGAGTTATGACTGACAAAAGCACTTCGCTCCCGGCAGAATTTGAACTCATTGCCACCTATCTGGCGCCCCTGTCGAGAGGATTTCCCGGCGCATTCGACCTGACCGACGACGCCGCGCTGCTAACGCCAACCAAGGGGCATGAACTGCTCGTCAAGGCGGATACAATCGTTGCTGGGGTGCATTTTCGCGAAGATGATCCGGCTGATCTCGTTGCGCGCAAGGCGTTGCGTGTCAATCTTTCGGACATCGCGAGCAAGGGCGGCAGGGCGCGCGCCTACATGCTCGCGCTGGTTCTGCCAAAGACAACATCAGCAAACTGGATTTCGGATTTCGCTGACGGTCTTGCAGCTGATCAGCGCCGGTACGGGATCCACCTGATCGGCGGGGACACCAATGCGACACCAGGTCCGTTGACGATTGCCGTCACCGCATTCGGCGAGGTGCCGACCGGCCGAATGTTGCGGCGCAGTGGTGCCCGCGTAAATGATCGGATTTTCGTAACCGGATCGCTTGGCGACGCGATCTTGGGGCTTCGTTTTCTCGAGGGTTCCCTCCCAAAACTCGATTCCGACGCCGCAGCGGCACTCGTCGACCGCTATCGGTTGCCCCGACCCCGCGTCGAAGTTGGACCGCGACTGCTTGACCACGCGAACGCAACAATTGACATCTCTGACGGGCTGATCGCCGATCTCGGCCACATCTGCGATGTGTCGGAATTGAATGCGGTGGTCCGATGCAGCGCGCTTCCGCTTTCTTCGGCGGCTCGGGTCGCAACCGCCTTGGATCCCGGTCTGGTCGAGGTGATTCTTTCGGGCGGTGACGACTATGAGATTCTGTTTACCGCGCCAGAAGATGCGCAGGGAGCGATTGACCGGGTAACACAGGAAACTGGTATTCCGATCACCGAAATAGGATACATGACGTCGCGTAAATCGTCCGACCGGCAAATTCGAGTTATGGATGATACTGGCCGGCCCATTGCGCTGACAAGCACTGGCTGGGTGCACTTTTAGTGCCGGTAATCAGACCAGTCTGTGGCAAGCGGTCAGAGCATCTTCAATCGCTGTTCTGGCTCGCTGAAAATCGGCCTCATTCGGTCGCCGTTTTGTCGAGAATGCCAGTTCGAACACCGCGTGAAATGCCTGTTTGATGGTGTCGACTGCCGCATCCATCTGACGGGTGCGATACGGTGTGGCAACCAGGGTATTGAAGGTATTAAAAATAACGATGACAGCGGCTCTCGCCCAGGCCTCGGCTTTGCTCAGGAGGTGCGGATTCGGAACTCCATCGACGGGTGTTTCAGGGAACACGTCGAGCATCGTGCCTAAGGTATTCAAACGCTCAGACAGGATTTGCCTGTCCTGTTCGCTCAGTTGTTTCGGTAGACTTCTTTCGGGCCGGTCAGGCATACGATGCGTGGTTCCAGAATGACTCTATGGTGGTTTGTCACATGTCGCCATCCATAGAGCCTGGCACTTGTCGTGCCAAATAACATCGCACACTGTGTTTACCGAAGTGTTGACCGGATCTGTCCGCTTCGATACCGAGAATCGAGGATTAAGGACGGTACCCTAAAGCAGTCTTTTGCTGTACTCGATGCATGTCTGAACCGCCAGTTTGGCGGCCGCGTAATCCTCGGGAACTTGCTGGCGGTAACGGCCCTCCAGAACGCTCGTTATGCGATCGAATGCGGTCAGGGCACTGACAAAGGCACTGCGTGTTTCCGGTGATCGTGACTGGATCGATCCAAGTTGATCGACGATTTCGTGAGTCGAGCGCATTGCCTGTCGTGCCCATTCCTCGGATTTGGCCCAGTCTTCGAGACTTCCCTGGCTGGGAAGCTTCGGCGGGTAAGATTTGACAATCTCCAAAAGCTGCGCGAGGCCATGTCGCAGCTGTTCTTCTTCACTTTTACTTAAATACTTTGTTGGCGGTGCATGTTGAGGATCAACCTTCATTCATTGTCCACCTTTCTTTATTGGCCTTCGCTTCAAAGTTAGAGCCGGCGAAAGAATTCTCAAACTATACACGGTTTCGTCGTTGAAACTATTGATAAAAATCATGTGATTAATTGCCGCATGGTGACTCGAACCGCGCCGCCATCGATCAAGATGAGGCTCTGCCAACGCTTCACTTTTCACTCAGCACCGTGGGCATCGGCCGTCGCCGGGTGGACCGCTCTTGACCGCCGAACCTCCGGGTGGGACGATCCCCGCACAATCTGCAGCCGGGAGAGCATCACATGTTGAGAAGTTTGAGTATTGCGGCGGTCACCGTGAGCCTGATGGCCGGAGTCGCGCAGGCGGAGACATTCCGCTGGGCGTCCACGACCGATCCGCAGACGATGGATCCGCACGCGGTCAACTCCGCACCGGTCCTTGGTTTCCTCAACAACGTGTATGAGGGACTGGTCCGTCGCGGCAAGGACATGGCCGTCGAAGGCGCACTCGCCGAAAGCTGGGAACCGATCGACGACAGGGGATGGCGTTTCAATTTGCGCAAGGGCGTCAAGTTCCATGATGGGTCGGACTTCACGGCGGAGGACGTGCTTTTCTCCTACCAGCGTGCGTCCAGTGAAGCGGCGGATACGGCTTCATGGTTCGCGCCGATTTCGGAGGTTGTCGTCGTCGACGACCACACAATCGATTTCATGACCACAGCACCGAATCCGATTTTTCCCGATTCGATCGCCAATTTCATGATTCTGGACAAGGGTTGGGCGGAAGCGAACAACGCTCAGTTGCCGTCAAAAGAAGAGGAGAACCATGCGACGCTGAATGCCAACGGCACAGGCGCTTTCAAACTGGTCGAACGGCAACCGGGTCTGAAAACGGTGCTTGAACCGTTTGACGGCTGGTGGGGTACACCGGAGCACAATATCAGCAGAGCAGAGTTCACCCCGATTCAGAATCCCGCAACCGCGGTCGCCGCATTGCTCTCGGGCGACGTCGACATGATCAATCCAGTGCCGATTCAAGACGCGGCGCGGCTCAACCAGCGTGACGGCGTCAATGTCATCGACGGCATCGAGGCGCGCGTGATCATGCTGGGTTTCCCGCATCAGGCGGAGAACCTGAAATACGGTGATGATGCCGGCAAGGCGAATCCGTTCAAGGATCCGCGGGTAAGGGCGGCCGTGGCGCACGCGATCAATGTCGATGCGATACTGAAAACCATCATGCGCGGGGCTGCTCAACCGGCTTCGCAACTCGTCAGTTCTGCCATGCGCGGTTATTCCGACGCCAATGCCGATCGTCCGACCTACGACCCGGAGTTATCAAAACGGCTGCTGGCCGAAGCCGGCTACCCGGATGGTTTCTCGTTTGGACTCAAATGTCCGAACGACCGCTATCTCAACGATGAAGCGGTTTGCCAGGGGGTCGTGTCAATGCTTGCTCAGGTCGGTATCGACGCGCAGCTCGACGCCATGCCGGTGCGCAACTATTGGCCCGAACTCAGGGCCGACAATTTCGACATGTATCTGCTTGGCTGGTCGCCTGGCACATTCGACGCGGAGCATCCGATCCGCTTTCTGGTTACAACGCCGAACGCGGAGAAGAAGCTTGGCAGCTGGAACTTCGGCGATTTCTCGAACGACCGTATCGACGAACTGTTGCCGATGATCCAGTCGGAAATCGACGACGGGAAGCGGCAGGCGATGCTCGACGAAAGCGCCAAGATCATTCAGGACGAAACGGCCTATGTGCCGCTGTATGTACAGCCGCTGGTCTGGGGCACCGGCGACAATGTCGCTTTGACGCAGCGTCCGGACAATTTCGTGATCCTGCGCTGGATCAACGTCAATTGACCTTCGGGACTACGGTTCGGGCAACGCCGACCGTTCGGTGAAACGATGATCGCCTACGTTTTGCGCCGGGTTGCACAATCCGTCGTCGTTTTGCTCGTCGTCGGTCTCGTTGCGTTTTCTCTGTTCCGGTTTGTCGGCGACCCGATCGACAACATGCTGGGTCAGGAGCGCACCGTTGAAGACGTCGAGCGGCTGCGCAGCCAGCTTGGCCTGGACCAGCCTTTCCTGATTCAATATGCGCGGTTCCTGGGTGACGCGGTGCGCGGCAACTTCGGAGTGAGCTACCAGCAGGGCAGGCCGGTATTTGACATCATCGCCGAGCGGGCGCCCGCGACGCTCGAGCTGGCCGGAGTCTCCGGTGTGCTGGCGATCAGCATCGGCGTTGCCCTCGGGGTGTTCACCGCCATTCGCCGGCATGGCTTCGCCGCCAATGCCGTGATGGTGATCTCGCTGATCGGCGTCTCGCTGCCAACATTTCTGATCGGCATCTTACTGATCTACATATTCTCGGTGGAACTCGACGTGTTGCCGAGCTTCGGGCGCGGGGAAGTCGTGCAGGTCGGCGGCTGGACGACCGGTTTCCTGACAGCTTCCGGCCTCAAGGCGCTCATTCTGCCAGCCATCACGCTTGGCCTATACCAGATGACATTGATCATGCGCCTCGTGCGGTCGGAGATGCTGGAGGTGCTGCGCCAGGATTACATCCGCTTTGCCCGGGCGCGCGGCCTGAGCCAGCGTGCCGTGCATTTTCACCATGCGCTGAAAAATACCCTCGTTCCGGTCATCACGATCACCGGATTGCAACTCGGCTCGATCATCGCCTTCGCGATTGTGACCGAAACGGTGTTCCAGTGGCCGGGCATCGGTTTGCTTTTCGTCAATGCGATCCAGTTTGTCGACATTCCGGTGATGGCTGCGTATTTGATGCTGGTCTCCGTGGTCTTCGTGGCGATTAATCTGATCGTCGACCTGCTGTATTTCGCCGTGGATCCGCGTATCGACGGCGAGGTATCGGCGTCGGAGGGTCACTGATATGGAGCGGCTGGCGACGGTCCTGGATTCTGATTTCGTCTGGTCGTTCAGCCGCTCGCGCCTTGCGATGATTTCAACCATCGTGGTGTTGCTGCTGGTCTTCGGCGCCGTGTTCAGTCCGTTGCTGGCGCCACAAAACCCGTATGACCTGGCCTCCGTCGACCTGATGAACGGTTTCACCGGTCCGATGGAGCCGAACGCGTTTACCGGGGATGTCTTCTGGCTGGGAGCCGACGGGCAGGGCAGGGACATCCTTTCGACCATTCTCTACGGATTGCGGATTTCGTTGTTCGTCGGCACCATGGCGGTGCTCTTCGCTCTGGTGCTCGGTGTGACGCTCGGCCTGCTTGCCGGCTATGTGGGCGGTTGGCTGGGTGCCGCGATCATGCGTATCGCCGACATTCAATTGACCTTTCCCGCGTTGCTCGTGGCGATGCTGATTTTCGGTATCGCCAAGGGTGTTACGCCTGTGGAGATGCGCGACCAGATGGCGATCTGGGTCCTGATTCTGGCCATCGGACTGTCGGACTGGGTGCAGTTCGCGCGGGTCGTCCGTGGCGCGACACTGGTGGAAAAGAACAAGGAATATGTGCAGGCGGCGCGCCTGATCGGCCGCAATCCGGTCTCGATTATGGTTCGGCACATCCTGCCCAACGTGCTCGGACCCGTGCTGGTGATCGCCACGATCAGTCTGGCGCTGGCGATCATCGCCGAAGCAACATTGTCTTATCTCGGCGTTGGCGCGCCGCCGACCCGGCCGTCGCTCGGTACCCTTATTCGCATCGGGCAGGGTTTCCTGTTCTCCGGCGAATGGTGGATTCTGCTGTTTCCGGCTCTGACGCTTCTGGCGCTGGCGCTTTCGGTCAACCTGTTGGGCGACTGGCTGCGCGACGCTTTGAATCCGAGGTTGCGCTGATCGGCCTCAGTCAGTCGGCGACGACCTGTCGTGTTTTTTGGCCTCGCCCCACAGGCCTTCCATACGCTCCAGCGACGCATCGGCCGGGTTTTCTCCGGCGGCATCCAGAGCCGCCTCGATAAAGGCAAATCGACGGCGGAACTTGGTGTTGGTGTCCCGCAGCGCCATTTCCGGATCCGCCTTCACATGGCGGCCGAGATTGACGAGGGCAAACAGCAGATCGCCGAATTCATCTCGGATTCGCTCCGCGTCACCATCCTGCAGAACGCTGCGCAGTTCGCCGATTTCTTCCTCGATCTTGCTGAGGACCGGCTCGGCGTTGCTCCAGTCGAATCCAACCCGCGCGGCTTTTTCCTGAAGCTTGATCGCTTCGGTGAGCGCGGGCAGGGCGCGCGGAACGTCATCCAACAGTCCTTGTTTCTGATCCTGACCTCTGGCGAGGCGCCGCTCAGCCCGTTCAGCTTTCTCCACGGCCTTGATCTGGTCCCACTGAACCTTGACGCCGTCAGCCGTGTCGGCGTCGGACACAGCAAAAACATGGGGATGCCGGCGGATCATTTTGCGGGTGATGGCATAGACCACATCGTCAAAGGAAAATGCGCCCGCCTCTTCCGCCATGCGTGCGTGAAAGACCACCTGCAGCAACAAATCACCCAGTTCGTCGCTGAGATCGTCGAGGTCGCCACGTTCTATGGCGTCTGCGACCTCGTAAGCCTCTTCGATCGTATAGGGTTTGATCGACTGGAAATCCTGCTCGACGTCCCACGGACAGCCGGTTTGCGGATGCCGCAAGGCAGCCATGATTTCGATGAGCCGCGCGATATCTTTCGATGGTTCCATGGGGACAATCCGATTGTGACGATAGGCACTCGGGAGGAGGTGGTGGGCGATGCATCCCACAATCGGGCTTGCGCTTCAAGACCGCTGGCTGCGCGCTTGTGCGATCATCAGAGTCGGCACCAGTGCCAGTGCTCCAAGACCGGACAGCACGACCAGCAGCCAGGTGAGGGCACTCCAGCCGAAATTGTCCAGCAGAAAACCGGCGAGTGGTGGTCCGCCGATTGTCCCGATGCCGCCACCCTGGGCGATGAAGCCAACGACCATGGCCGCCGACAGCCGTGCCGACGTCGCAAGCGGCACGCTGGCGAACACGCTTGATGCGATGACACCGCCTAAAAAGGAGAAGGCGACATAGGGCGCCAATTCGGGTGCTCTACTCTGCTGGAAGAGGAACACAGCCGATAGCGCCGACAACGCCATGGCGAGCGCAGCAAGTCTGCCGGCTGAGCCCGCTGGCAGGATAGCCAGCAGCAACGCTGCAATCAGGTTTCCCGCTGGAACGAAAAGCGCGATTACCGCTGGCGATAGTGGCCTCGTCGCGGTCTCCATAAATGTCGGAAGAAAGGTGAAAAATCCCATTTGCAGGACGACGTAGATGCCGAACGCTATGGCCAGCAACACGGCGTTGCGTAACGAACCGGTTGCGTCCGCACGCTCGACGTCATGGTCCTGACGATGATCGGTCGCCATTTTGACGCCGGAGGCTCGCACCCACCCAACGGTTGCCGCGGTAACGGCCGCGAGCAAAATGGCCGCACTCGGCAGGGATGCTGCTGCACCAAAAGCGCCGGTCACCAATCCGGCCTGGATGTTCGCCAGCGCATACCCCACGGGTACGAAACTGCCCCAAAGGGCAAGCAGAGTCGGTCGCTGTTGGGGCAGGGCATGGGTGGCCAGATAGGCAGGTGCGGCGATCACCAAAAGCACGTAACCAACCGCCTCGATCGTTCTCGCCATCAGGTGAAACGGCAATGTATCGACGAAGGCCAGCAGCAAAGCGCCGAACGTCAGGATAATGGCGCCGGTCTTGAGCGCGCGCACGGATCCGATCCGATCGATCAGTCTGGCGGTTGGGAGAGCGGCCAGGGCGACAAACACTCCGATGAGCGCTGTCAGCCAGCCGATGACCGTCAGGCTGTAGGCATGGACGTCGCGGAAATAGCCGACGATCGGTGCGATCTTGCCGAGCTGCATGCCGGCGCAGAATCCCAGGAGCAAGACAAGGCCGCACTCAAACAATCGGTATCGGGTTTTCGCGAAAGCTGCCGTCTGGTGTCCAGTGCTCAAATCTGCTCTCGCTTGTTCGGTTGCAAATCGTGTGTGCGCAGCTAGAACCACGGGAGGGTTTTGCGTCAAGCCGGCTTTGCAAGTAGGGCAACCCGTTGGAGGCCGTTGGGACAATGCACTTATCGGCGATTCTGTTTGATTGCGATGGCGTGCTGGTCGATTCCGAAGTGATCTATATCGCCGTCGAGCTCGACATGTTGGCCCAGATTGGGCTTGTCTATGACATTGAGGACTATCAGAGCCGGTTCTTGGGTCTGAGCAATGGCGACTATATGCGTTTGCTGAAGACCGATTGCATGGCTCGGACAAACCGCGATTTGCCGGACGATTTCGAGCGCAGACTGGATGCGGCGTGCCGGCAACGACTGCTTGCCGAGCTGGAAAGTATGGAGGGCGTCGAAGCTCTGTTGGACACGTTTACCGGCAGCATCGCGGTCGCCTCATCCAGCGCGCCGGATTTGTTGCACGCCAAACTGCACAAGACAGGACTGCACGCCCGGTTCGATCCGCATATCTACTCCGGCGAGGAGGTCTCGTGCGGCAAGCCGGCTCCCGATCTGTTTCTGCACGCGGCAGACCGGATCGGGGTCGCGCCTGAACGATGCCTGGTTATCGAAGACAGCGTCAACGGCGTCTCGGCAGGGCGCGCGGCCTGTATGAAGGTCTGGGGCTTTATCGGTGGCGGACATGCGAGCGAGGGCCTTGAACGTCAACTCCGAGAGGCCGGGTCGGAAATGGTCTTTGCTCAGTTTGCCGATCTGCAAAGCCGGCTCCACACAGAATTCCCACCTATGTTCAACGCGGAGAGCAGACCGTGAATGACGGAAGTCAGAGTTCGAGAATAACGATTTCGGGCGGGATCCGATGAGAACGATTGGAGCCGTCATCTTTCCGGACTTCGAACTCCTCGACCTATTTGGTCCGCTGGAAATGTTCGGGATGATGCGCGAGGAATTCTCGATCGGCTTGGTTGCCCAGACCGCTGGGTCCGTCGCCAGTCGGCAAGGCCCGCGATCGCTCGCCGACCACAGCTTTGAGGCGCGAGAGGCATTTGACATTGTCCTTGTCCCGGGCGGCCCCGGAACCCGACGCGAAGTCGACAACACCGTTTTGACCGAGTGGCTGGCAAGCGCGTCGGAGAAAGCCGAGCTGGTGCTGAGCGTTTGCACCGGCAGTGCCTTGCTAGCGCGGGCCGGGGTTTTGGACGCCCGTAAAGCCACCACCAACAAAGCGGCGTTTCATACCATGACCGGCCACGGGCCCGATGTGATTTGGCAGCGCGAGGCCCGTTGGGTGGAAGACGGCAAATTCTTCACGTCATCGGGCGTATCGGCCGGTATCGACATGAGCCTTGCGGTGATTGCCAAACTCCACGGTCAGGACATGGCGGAGAAGGTCGCGCAGATCGCGGAATACGATTGGCGCAGCGATCCGAATTGGGATCCGTTTGCAGCGGTACACGGTCTGGTGTGATCCTGTTTGAAGGCGTAACCGATATCGGCCGGCCAGGTGGATCCTAGTGCTGGTTTTTGGCAGAGAAAGATCGCATAAGATAGATTATGGAACTAGTTTTTATGGCAATCCAAGCAACCGCCATTGATGGGCCATCAATCTCCGATCACATCGAGAACTCTGGCGTTTGTCGCTTTCGCCAGTTGCCGAGGCTCGACCTTGAAGACACTGTCGGGCCGTCCAGCAGCCGCCCAGACCTCCGGGAACCGCAGCAATGACTCGTCCATCAGAATAGAGATCGGAGCAAGATGGCCGATTGGCGCGACGCCACCAATCGCAAATCCGGTTTCGGAGCGCACGCGACGGGTGTCGCAGCGTCTCAAGTCAATACCGTATGTGCTTGAAATAAATTCCGTATTCAGTTTGTGCTGTCCCGAGATCAGGCACAGGACGAGCGATCCGTCCATCGCATTCTCAAACACCAGGGATTTGACGATTTGGGCCACCGAGCAGCCGCAAGCCTGCGCGGCTTCCTCGGCCGTTCGTGTTGGCCGGTTCATTCGCATAATGGCGATCGACAGACCAAGCCGTTCGGCGTCTTCTCGCACCCGATCGATGCTTGATTTGCGCGTGGATGCGCTCATCACGGTATCGCAACCTTCTGCTCGACCGACATGAGATCATAGCCAGGCTCGACATGGTCCGGTGTCTCGGATTGCACCTTGTCGTAATCCAGAGGCGTGTGCATGTGGGTCAGAATCGCGCGTGCCGGCTGCAGCCGTTCGATCCACTCGAGCGCTTCGCCCAAGGAGAAATGGCTGGGATGGGTGCGGTATTGAAGCGCATCGATGATCAGCGTCTCGAGACCGGACAGGCGTTCGACCGTTTGGTCCGGAAACCCGCTGACATCACAGCAATAGGCAACATCGCCAATGCGAAATCCGAGTGAGGTGATGTCGCCGTGCATCTGTTCAAGGGGCAGGAGGGCGATCGGTCCCCCTGCCCCTTCTATCACGATTGGATGGTCTGTGTTTTCGATCATATGCGCATCGACGATCGGCGGGTAACCGCTGCCCGGCGGCGTTTCGAAACAGTAGCGGAAAGCCTCCCGCAACCGGTTCATTGTCGAGCGATCCGCGTGAATCGGAATGCGCATGCGCTGGGTGATGACGTAGCCGCGCAGGTCGTCGATGCCATGGATATGATCGGCATGGGAATGCGTATAGACAGCCGCATCGATGCGTTCCACACCGGCGCTGATCATCTGATCGCGGAAATCCGGACCCGTGTCGATGACAACCGTGGTCTTGCCGCCATCCTCCGTGAACTGCTCCACCAGAAGAGCTGCGCGGCGCCGTCGATTTCTCGGATTGGCCGGGTCGCAGGCACCCCAGTCACCGCTGATGCGTGGCACGCCGGGCGATGATCCGCACCCCAATAATGTGATGCGCTGGTTTGCCGTCCTCATGCGCCGGATCCGACTGCCGCGTCGGCCGGGGACGGCACTTTGGAGAACAATCGAAAAAAGTTCTCCGTCGTTTCTCGCCAGATCGTCTCGCGGTCGGTCCGAAGCGTTTCTGCCAGCGTATCGGCGGTGTTCACGACAAAGGCCGGTTCGTTGCGATGGCCGCGATGGGGCACCGGTGCCAGATACGGCGCATCCGTCTCGACCAACAGCCGGTCCCGCGGCAAGCCACGGGCTATCTCCCGCAACGCCTCGGAACGCTTGAAGGTGAGGATGCCGGAAAAGGACACATATCCGCCGAGATCGATGCCTGTCCGAGCCAGTCTCTCACCGGAGGAAAAGCAATGTAAAACAAAGGGGAATGCGCCTGACTTCGACTCGTCGCGCAATATGGCCTCCATGTCCTCATCGGCATCTCGTGCATGAATGACCAGCGGCAGTTGGGTCAGTCGCGCGGCGGCGATGTGCCGCCGCAGGCCGGTCGCCTGGGCATCGCGCGGCGCGTTGTCATAATAGTAGTCGAGCCCGGCCTCCCCGATGGCCACGACTTTCGGGTGGTCGGTATGGGCGATCAGATCTTCCACACCAATGTGCAGTTCCTGATCGGCATTATGCGGATGCGTTCCGACGGAACAGAAGACCTCGTTATAGCGCTCAGTCAGAGCGCGGATCTGAGGAAACTTCTCGACGCGGGTGCAGATCGTAACCATGCGTTTGACGCCGACGGAGACGGCGCGCGCGACGATGTCGTCCCGTTCGGCATCGAAATCGGCAAAATCGAGGTGGCAATGGCTGTCCACCAGCATGTCAGGCGCCCTGCTCTGCGGTCTCGGGCTCAACGTGTCGCGGAAACACCGGTCGCGGTTTGGCAATGACGGTACCAGGTGACAGCCGACCGGTCTCGCCCAGTTGATCGAACATGCGACGGTCCTGCGCCACGGCCAATCCGTCCAGAAGCTTGCCGGACGATTCCGGGATGAACGGCTGACACATAATGCCAACCTGGCGGATGATCTCAGCGGTCACGTAGAGAACGGTGCCCATGCGCTCCGGATCGCTCTTTTTCAGCGCCCACGGTTCCTGGCTCGCAAAATAGCGGTTCGCCTCCGACACCACGGCAAAGATTGTCGCCAGGACAATGTGGATTGCCTGCTCCTGCATCGCCGTCCTGGCTTTCTCGAGGATACCGTCAGCGGCGGCCAGCATCGTTTGATCGGGTTCCGTCAGCACGCCGGGTTTGGGAATGCACCCGTCGCAATTGCGCGCAATCATTGAAAGCGACCGCTGGGCAAGATTGCCGAGGTCGTTGGCGAGGTCGGAATTGGTGCGGGCGACGATGGCATCGTGGCTGTAGTTGCCGTCCTGGCCGAAGGGAACTTCACGCAACAGGAAGTAACGCACCTGATCCAGGCCGTAGTGATCGACCATGGCAAACGGATCGACGACGTTGCCGACCGACTTTGACATCTTTTCACCGCGGTTGAAAAGGAAGCCGTGCGCAAACACCCGTTTCGGCAATGCGATACCGGCCGACATCAGAAATGCCGGCCAGTAGACCGTGTGGAAGCGGATAATGTCCTTGCCGATTACGTGCACGTCGGCTGGCCAATAGGGCCACAGCGGATCCTGTTCATTCGGAAAGCCAACTCCGGTTATGTAATTTGTCAGCGCGTCGACCCACACATACATGACATGGGCATCGTTGCCCGGGACTTTGATGCCCCAGTCGAAGGTGGTGCGCGAGACGGACAGGTCCTTCAGACCCGATTTGACGAAGGAAACCACCTCGTTGCGTCGCACATCCGGACCGATGAAATCGGGATGCCGTTCATAGTGTTCGAGCAGTCGGTCCTGATAGGCGGACAGTTTGAAGAAGTAAGTTTCCTCTTCCACCCATTCCACCGGCGCGCCCTGTGGCCCATAGCGTACACCATCGTCCCGCAGTTCAGTTTCGCTTTCCTGAAAATAGGCCTCGTCGCGCACCGAATACCAGCCGGAATAGGTATCTTTGTAGATATCGCCGGCCGCCTCCATACGCTCCCAGATAACCCGGCTCGACTCATGGTGCCGCTCCTCGCTGGTGCGGATGAAGTCGTCGTTCGAAGCATTGAGGTAATGGGTTAAGCGCTCGAATTCGGCTGTGTTTCGTTCGGCCAGTTCATGGACGGGCAAACCTTCGTCGCGCGCCGTCTGCAACATCTTCTGGCCGTGTTCGTCGGTACCTGTGAGAAAATAGACGTCCTTGCCGTCCAGACGCTGGAAGCGCGCCAGGGCGTCGGTCGCTATCAACTCGTAGGCGTGCCCGATGTGCGGTGCCCCATTCGGATAGGAGATAGCCGTCGTTATGTAAAACCGTTGCTTGTCGCTCATTCTTCATTGTCTCGGATTGGCGATAGTCGGCGCCGTATTACGGCATATTGCCGGTGATGGCTATGCCGCTGGCAATCGAAACATCGAAGAAAACAAGGTAAGAACGGTCTGCTTGCGATCAAGGTTGTAGATCCGAGCGGACGCCAAACTGTCGTCGAGTTCCGCCGATAGACGGGCCCAGCGATCTGCCGTCGCAACATCGCCACGCTGCGCTGCCTGCCGCGCTGTGGCCCGGCAGCGCTCCAACAGATAATCGGTGAGGAAATCAAATGCAGTTTCGCGGTCTCTGCCCGTCAGTTTATCGGCCAGCGCGTGCACCGCAGGCTTCGAGGCGGCCGGACCTTCCCGCAGGATGTTTTCAGCGGCCTCAGCGATTTCGAGACCTCCATAACGCAGCAACAGGATAGCTTTTGCCAGGCTGCCTTCCGACATCCCGATGACGGTATCTACAGCGTCGGGCGATTGGCCTGCGTCCAGCCCCAGATGGGCAAGACCAAGCCGCATATCCGCATCACTCAGCGGCTCCAGCCGAACCGGCATACAGCGCGAGCGAATGGTCGGCAACAGAGCGCCGGGCGTATGGGAAATCAAAAGGAACAACGAGCGGGCCGGCGGCTCTTCCAGGATCTTCAGGATGGCGTTAGCCGCCGACCGGTTCATGTCATCGGCCGGGTCGACAACCAGGATACGCCAGTTGCCGGTACCGGAGGTCTGGGCAAAGAAGTGCCCTGCCCTGCGGACTTCGTCCACCGTGATGGCAGTTTTCAAGCGTCCGCTCCGCGGATCGGCAGGCCGCGTGAGATGCAAAAGATTATGCGATGCGCCGCTTGCTATCTGTCGCATCAATGGATCGTCCTGCGGCACTTCCTGCATGGTCTTCGGTGCCCGCAGAGGCTCGGAGTAGCGCAGCACGTGACGTGCAAAATGGAAAGCCAGCGTTGCCTTGCCGATGCCGCGCGGCCCCTCCAGCAGCAAGGCGTGATGTATATGACCCTGGCGGTAGGTTTCGGTGAGAAAATCCCGTGCGCGCGCGTGTCCGAACAGCCGCGTATTCTCCGACGGCGGTATGGCGCCTTCTAAAGTTCCCGTCAGGTCGCTCATATCAGTCGGGCTCCAATGCCCGAATGCTGGACGGCGCCCCTTTGACGGATGAGGTCCAGAACCAGTTTTTCAACGTCACGGGCGATGGCGTCGGCAGGCTGGTTACCGTCTACCACCCTGCAACGATCGGGTTCCGCACGGGCCAAGTCCAGGAACGCTTCACGTCGTTTTTCATGCACCGATACCGCTTCCCGTTCATAACGATCAGGCTCCCCGTTCCCTGTGCCACGCCGGTTTTGGGCCCGGGCCAGGCCGACCTCGGCGGGCAGATCGAGAATGATCGTCAGGTCGGGGATCATGCCGTTGATCGCCACCCGTTCGAGAGTGCGGATAAATTCCGGCTCGAGATTGCCGGTAACGCCCTGGTAGACGCGGGTAGAATCCATGAAACGATCGCATAAAACGATCCTGCCGGCCTCGACCGCCGGGCGGATCAGTTCTTCGACATGGTCGATCCGAGCTGCGGCAAACAGAATCGCTTCCATGCGGACTCCATATTCCTCGGCGGCGCCTGACAGCAGCACGTGACGGACCGCCTCGGCGCCAGGCGATCCGCCCGGCTCACGGGTCACAACCGTTTCGTAGCCGCGCGCGCGAAGGCTTTCATCCAGATACTGAATCTGGGTGGATTTGCCGGCGCCTTCTCCGCCTTCGAAGGTTATGAACAGGCCTTTCAATATGCGATGCCCCCTGACGTCCGGCATCTGGTTTAGACCCTTTCATGGTCAGATTGAAGCATCAGACCGAGCGAATTTGGTCTCTGGCCGGGCGTGTCGAGCGCTGCCGCGATCCCGTCTGACGGTGAATGAGTGTAGGCGCAGGTGTTCCCGGTGTCGGCAGGGGTTATTCTTCCCCAGACACCAGGGTCTGTTGAGTGTCAGTCTTATGGTGTCGGTTTGACCAGATTTGTTCACTGACGTTTGCTGAGGAGGCAGGACATGCAGCGCATATTCAACGACGAAGGAAGCGTCAGTGGGCAAATCTGGCCAAATCCCTTCGGGACGCAGCCCATTTCGCCGCTGGACGTCGTTGCGAAACGCTTGAAGTGGCTCACACTACGGCGCGTTCCGCGCCTGGCCAGCAACAAAATGGACTGCGCCGACGCCACAAGACTGATACTCAACAGACCCTAGAGCCAGAACAGCAGCAACTCTTGGAGCGCGTCGAAAGCCCTTCTGTGCAACGGGCCCTTGTCGACGGAAGCGGCCGCGTAAAGCGGCGTTTGCTGGCTGAGCGTATCGCCAATCCAAATTTTCAACGTGGCCACTTCCTGTCCTTGCCGTACCGGCGCGTTGAGCGGCCAATCATAAACGATTCTGGCTCTCAACCGGTCCCCGTTGGCAATCGGCACGAAAATATCGACCGGCCCCTTGGCTTCAAGCGGTACCGCCGACTGGTGCCCGCCATAGACGCTGGCCTCACCGATGATATCGCCGACGCTGAACAGTTCACGGCGTCGAAACGACCGAAGGCCCCATTCGAGCATCTTGCGGGCTTCCTCGGCCCGTTCGCGAACGCTGCCCATGCCGCCCATTGCCAGAAAAAGGCGGCGGCCGTCGCGTTCGATGGAACTGACGATCGCGTACCCGGATGCCTCCGTGTAGCCGGTCTTCAGCCCGTCGACACCGATATTGAGACGTAGCAGAGGATTGCGGTTTTGCTGCTTTATGCCGTTCCAGGTGAATTCAGCCTCGGAATAGATCGGGTAGTACTCCGGGTAGGCTTGTTGAACATGACGCGCCAATTCAGCGAGTTCACGCATGCTCACACCGGCATCGGGATGCGGAAGGCCGGTGGAATTGCCGAAGACCGATGTCGCGAGACCGAGTTCCCGGGCGCGCTGCGTCATCAACTGGGCGAAGGCTTCTTCGGAACCGGCCATGCCTTCGGCGATGATGATACAGGCATCGTTTCCGGATTGGACGATGACGCCACGGATCAGATCAGCGAGTGGCACGGAGGAATTGAGTTCCGCGAACATCGTTGACGTGCCGGAAACCGCACCTCCAGTCCGCCAGGCGTTCTCGGATACCTGAAATTCGTCGTCCAGCTTCAGACGGCCGGCCGCAAGCGCTTCGAAGACCAGTTCCATGGTCATCAACTTGGCCAGGGAGGCTGGGGGTACCAGTTCATTCTCGTTCTTGGCGAACAGAACCGTGCCGGTTTCAGCCTCGATCATGTAGGCCTGCTGGGCCTTTGTCTCGAACAACTGGGCTCTGGCCGCCAGGGGCAGCGCGGCGGTCAGGACCAACAGGGCCGCAAGAACAATACGCGTCCGGTACAACATCGATCAGGCATTCCCATTTCGGAAACCAAACTACTTGATCCAAGGGTAGCAATGCCGATACGGGCGATCAATTGAATTGGCGGTTTGTGGTGTGTGGTGCAATGTGCACCCGCCGGGCGTTGATCAGCGCAGGCGCCGGTGCCAGGATTGCACGATCTTGGCTTCCGTCAGGGTTGACGGGTCCTGCAGAATGGCGGCGAACGGTTCGGCCGAATGTTGATCGATGCGTCGCTGAACGTAGGACGACAGTTCCGTGGAAGAGGTCTGAGCGGCCGCAAGACCGTTGATCCGGGACGGCCGGTCCTGCGGAATCGGACCGACGGACGGGAGTGGCTGCGGATTGGCGGCTACCAGCCGGCCGCCCTTCGTCGCGGTGCCGACCTGAGACGGTTGCGGCCGGCGTTCCTCCTGTTCGACTGATGCGGTCCTGGTACCGCCAGAGAAAACAGACGCTATCGCCCTGCCGGGCTTGGCGAGTGCCAGCATCACGCCGCTCGCGCCGCTGCCGTCGGAGGGCTCTTCCAGCCTGTGTGGTTTGCCGTTGCGCTGATAGGACGCGGTCAGGTACTTCATATCGCGACCGTCCATCTGCGCCCTGCCGATATATTGGACACGTACCTTGGCTGTTCCTGCCCGCTTCATCTCGAGCAGATCGGCCGTCTTGCTGGACACGTCGATGATGCGGCCTTTTGCATAGGGTCCGCGGTCATTGACACGGATGACGACGGAGTGGCCGTTTTCCATGTTGGTGACGCGCGCATAGCTCGGCAGTGGAAATGTCGGATGCGCCCCTGACAGGTGGTACTGGTCGAAAATCTCGCCGTTAGCGGTTTTCCGCCCATGGAAATTCGGCCCGTACCAGGACGCGTAGCCCTTCCTGTCGTAGCCCATTTCTTCTTTCGGGTAATACCATTTGCCACGGATTTTGTAGGGCTTGCCGATCTTGTAGGTACCGCCGCCCTTCTTGACGTTTCTGGAGGTGGTGACGCGCTCGCTGGCGCTGACGCCATAATCCTTTGATGAAAACTTGGTCTCGGTATTGATATCGGCCGGTTTCATCGATTGCGGGGAGCCGCAGGCGCTGACGGCAAAGCCGACCAGCAGAAGCAATCCGATGCGGCCAGCGGTTGCTCTCGCCGTCGGCTGCGTCTGGTCACAGTTTTCTTGGTAGTTCCCCTGGGTGGTCCAGTGAATCATGCGTCGTCTTTTTCATCCCCGCGGCGACCTGCCGGCAACCGTCATACAACAACTTAGCCGAATTCCCAATATGCCCCCGATAACTTACAAAAATATGTTGCAACTATTTGAGAGAAGTCGGCAAATCGATCCCAAACAGGCACTTTGAGCGGCATTTGATTAAAATGCATAAGTTATGGTTAACGGCGATCGTGACTCGTTTCTGCAGATACAGCCCGCTACCAGACCATGGCAACCAACGTTTTGGGGATGGAAAAGCATCGGCTTGCAAATGGTCCCGACTTGTCGCAAGAAAGCGTGTCCGGAGGAGTGGCCGAGTGGTTGAAGGCACCGGTCTTGAAAACCGGCAGGCGGGCAACCGTCTCGTGGGTTCGAATCCCACCTCCTCCGCCATATGAGAACTCTAAATCATTGATATTAAATCAATTTTTTTGTACAGGCGGCTTCAGTTCTGGCTTGCAAATGCCAATCAGGTGACAAAACCTCCTACCCTACCCATATTGTTTTTCCATGGGACCTAGCACGCTTCTTTGTGCTTGTCAGGGCGGATCAGGAGAGTGTCTACCAATGCCACCCTTCTGAGTAGCTCACCAAAACGGGAATCTCCCCGACTTCTTCCCCGCCAATCCATTGATACATCCCAAGCGAGGGTTTCTCGGCAAACGGCCTAATCAGTTCAGCAATCTCCGCCCAACCCTTCGCTGTGAGAGACCATGAGAATAAGCCGTCTTCCGAAGGCCCCAGGGGACCTCGGTCGGTAACGACCGAACATAAGATAAGGTCGCAGTTGCTGGAAGGTTCAGCGGGAAGCAGTCGGACAATTGATGCAGGCATCACAGAGCCGCTCGTCAGTAACCTGACCTGTTCCAGCAGGCACACAAACTCTGCTTTTTCTGTCCCGAAAATTCGAATCAGCGGACAGTCGGGAGATCCATCTGGAAGATATTCCACTCTCAAGCGATAAGCCCCTGTACATCCCGGCTTGCACCCGCCCGCGCGAATTCGGTTGCCAATGACCGCCTTGAGGGCTAGGAAGCCATCATGGACAGGCCCCAGCACACGTTCAACCGAATACGTTGATTGCCCCAATCTTGGGCGTCAGCACTGGTTGTGCGGGCGGGGCTTATACCCCTGTAAAGCGCCAGATAAGCGTGCACGGCTGGGTTCAATTCCCAGGGCGCCTACCATCTATTTCATCTGTTGCTAACACAACATTCTCGATGGCTGACAGTTCCGGCACTTCAAAGGTGAAAGGGTAAGCCGGACTTCTGGCTTCTGCATCAACAAGCCGATATGTCATAATCTCCTTAGATCCCCATCTACGTATTTGGAATCCCACAACGTTCGTACGCCTGCTCTGCCCGTTTTGTTCCCGCTAGAGCGTGTCAGAGCTAACCATCGACGGTGTTGAGGACTGCCTGCAACTCGTCCAAGGCCAGCTTCAACCGCTGAGTATAGTCCGATCCTTCCGGTGCCGTTGCCAGCGTCGGGAATACGACGTCGGCAAGGCCCAGATCGCGGATGGCGGCTCGGGCCTCTTGTCGCGGTTGCGCTTCCCACAGCAGAACCCGCGCTCCTGTGTCATGCAACAGCGTTTCGAGCTCGGCGAGTTGGTCGGCGTCTGGCGTCGCCCCTGCCTCCCACTCGAGAGACCGAATGTCCAGGCCATAGGCGCGTGCGAAATACTGATATCTTGGATGCGTGGCGATCAGCACCTTGCCTTCGGCAAGCGGACGCAGCCGCTCGGCCGCGGCATCCATGGTCCGGAGGTCTTCAGCCAGCGCCGAAAACCGCGTGTCGATCATGTCCGGCTCGACCAGACCGCGCTGCGCCAAGGCGTCAGCGATGGCGCCGGCCTGAAGGATGGCCTGCTGCTGGTCCAACCAGGTGAAAGACGCGGTGCCGGTGTGCGAGTGTTCCCCGTCCGGGCCATGACTGTGCGTGACGGTCTCGGTGGCGATAAACCGATCCTCAAAGCCGCGCGACGTGTCGACAATGCGCGACCGCGGCAACGACGCTTTCGCCGTCCAGTTCGCGAAGCCGGCACCGTTGAGAATAATGAGGTCGGCGGTCTGGATCGAGCTGATGTCCGAAATGCCGGGACGCCAGAAGGACGGATCGACTCCGTCGGGCACCGGAAAGACGACGTCGATCTCACCCCCTCCCAAGCGCTCTGCGAAATAACTGAGGGCGTAGTTCACGGTCACGACGGTCGGTCGTTCCTGCGCCTGAGCAGGAGCGCTTGTTGCCACAAGGAACACGGCCAAAACACCGACCAGGCGATGCACAAGCGGTTGCAGGATCAGCTTTGACATTTCCTGGTAATGTCTTCGGGGGTCAGGATCCAATAGTCGTCATGGTTGCCTGTGTCGACTTCGATCAGGAGCCCGCTTGTGGCGTCGAGCTCCGCAAGGGGGATGCTCACCGTTCCGTCCTCACCCAGTTCGAGATTCAGCAGGAGGGTGTTTTCTCCATCCAGAACGCGTACCTCGCCCATCACCGGGATACGGCCGGTCGAGAACTTGGCCTCGATCAGAACCACTTCACAGTCGGTCGACGCAAAAACGTTGAGCTGATGCGCGAATGCCGCCGAGGCCGCGCCAACGGTCAGCGCAGCAGCCGCCATGAGAGTGGTAGCGCGCCGCGTCATTGTCCCGTCCAGGGCTCGAAATGCACCCAGATCACGGCGCCGAGTTCCACTGCCTTGTCTTCGCCATCCACCGGCAGGGTGTAGTCGGCGGTATTCAGCGCGGCAAAGCCCCACCAGCCCGACGCCGGCGGGGCGTAGGTGAATACACCGTTCACGTCAGCCTTGACGGTTTGGGTAATCATCAGCGCATCAGGTGCGGTCGCTCCGGCGGTGTCGTTGTAGAACTCAACCTCGACCTCGGCGTATGGCACCGGCTCCCCGTCGAGCTTGACGATGCCCTGAAAGACATTGTGCTCCCACAGGCCAAACGGTTTCGACAGCGGCACGATCTCGGTTTTCAAACCAAGCTCGCTGTCCCACCCCTCGTCATCGCCATAGGCGGTCACATAGGTTTTGGTGTAGTGAACGATGAAGGCGTCCTCGGCCGGCTCCCAATAGGGCTGCGGCTCCATCGCGAAGATGTAGGTGCCCGGGCGCTCCAGCGGATAATTGAGGGTGAAGCCCGGCTCTTCCATGACCGATGCCTCTTCCAACATGCTAAGAAGATCGGTCGTTTCCCCGTCATGGGTGACCGAGAAGGCCACGGGGCGCTCCAGCACCATCCCGTCCCCTTCGAACGGATGCGAGAACGACAGCGTCAGCGCGATGCTGCGCCCGTCTTCCTGGCTGATCATTGGGTCGGACGGAATGATCATCCCGTAATGTGCCATCGCGGGCGAGAGGAGAGCCGTCGAGGCCACGAGAGCCGCCGAGGCCAGGAAAGCGGTCAGAGTTTTTCCAGACATGATGCTATTCCCTGTTCTGTTCCGTGATTTCAGCTTCCAAGGGTCAGCAGCCAGCCGACCCAAGCATGCGCGTTGCGCCGCACGACAAGCGCCACCGCAACTGCAATAACCGATGATGCGCAAAGTATCATGACAGTCTCTGCTGCCAAGAGCTGAAGGATCATGCCGCGCCGCGCGCCGAGTTTGACGGCGGTTTCGACCTCCCGCGCCCGCAGACGGAAGGACAGGAAGATCGCAAGGCCGAGCGCCGCAAGCGCCGCAAGCGCAATGATTCCTGTCACCGCATCGATCACCGCGCGGATCCGGAATATCCGCTCGACGAGGCCCTGGACGACCTGCGCAGGCTGAACGAGTTGAGACGTGCCATCGGGATCAAGATAGCGTCCCTGCAGGATGGTCGCGGATCGCGCGTCCGGCGGCACCACAATGACAGCGGAAACCGGATAGTCGTCTGTGTCACCGTGAAAATGAAAGCTGTCGATGTTCTCGGGCGTGATGCGCTGGTACTGCACGATGCTGGCTGCGGCCGTCACATCGGCGCCGTCCGCAACATCGGCCGCGGTGACCACATCTTCGTGCCCGTGGCCAATGCCCGAGATGACCCACGTCGTCTTGATGTCGACGAAAACGGCGTCGTCGTCGGGCGTGTTAGCCGGCTCGAGGATGCCGACGACCGGCATTTCGAGCGGATAGACGCCGTCGAGGTCGAATAGATTCTGCGGCGCCGAGACCAGCGTGTCGCCGACCGCAAGATCCAATTCGCGGGCGACGGTCGCACCAACCACGGCCTCACCCAGGATCGCCAGACCGCGGCCCTGTGCCAGCATCAGGCCCCGAAAGTCGAAATAGTCGAGCGATGTCCCGACGATCCGGAAGCCGTTGGTTTCGAACGCGGTGTTGAGCGGGATCGGCATCGCAAGGCCGCTGTCCCAGATGGTCTCGACTTCGCCCATCGGCAGCGCGTCCGGCCGCTCGTCCGAGAAATACAGCGCCGCCATGGTCAGATCGAGCGCGCTGCCCCGTCGCCCGAGCAGAAGCGGCGTTGCTTCGGCGCGGGCGGTCAGTGACGCCTCGCTTTCGGCGAGCAGGATCCGCGTGGCAACCGGCACAGCGAGGATCAGTGCCAGTACCAGCACGAGAATCAGGCTGCGCGCCCGATGGTATCGAAGGTAGGCGAAGGCGAGGAACGCCGCGTTCATGCCGTGGTCCCGGCTCGCAACGACGCAAAGTCAATAACCCTGTCGAAGCGCGGCAACAACGCATGATCATGCGTCACCGCCAGAACGCTGGCTTCGGCCGCGCGGGCTTGCTCGAAGAGCAGGTCGAGGATGAGGGCCTTGTTGTCGGGATCGAGATTGCCCGTCGCCTCATCGGATATCGCCAGCCTCGGACGCGTTACCAGCGCACGGCAGATGGCGACACGCTGCTGCTCGCCCTGGCTCAGCGCGCCCGGGTGCCGGTCAAGCTTGTCAGCGAGCCCGCAGGCGCGGGCCAGCGCCTCCGCCCGCACACGAACCTCCGTGTTCAGCGTAAGCGCCGGCGTGATCCTGTAGGGATAGAGAATATTCTCTCGCGCCGTCAGGTAGTCGAGCAGTGCGAAATCCTGAAAGACGAAGCCAATCGTGCCTGCCCGGAAACGTCGGCGCCCATCTTCGGTCAGCGATCCAAGATCCGTGCCGGCGACCCGGACGGTGCCGCGCTCGGGCTGCAAAATGCCTGCAACGAGATTGAGCAGGGTCGTCTTGCCCGTGCCGCTTGGGCCGACGATGGCCAGCCGCTCGCCCGACGTGACGCGCAGCTCCGGCACGCGAAGCCTGAAGCGGCCCTCTGGATAGGCAAACTCGATGTCCTCTAGTTCCACCAAGAGCGCTCGGTCTCCACGAATTCACCGGCTGTCTGCCTGTTCACATCGGTAAGCTCGAAATCGGTTATCTTCCAGGCGCCCTCGACAGGCGCAATCGTCAGGTTTGCACTGTACGTGTTGCCGCGGACATGAAGATGCTCGCTGTGCCCGACCGACCCGATGACCTCCCACTGCGCGTCGAGGCGGAATGTCTCGCCTGACTGGCGCCAGGACGCCGTGGTCAAGCGCATTTCGTGGATCGCCTGGTCGCTTTCTGTCAGACCGCCGCCGACCATGGCCCCGGCCCGTTCGAGGTAGAGGGTCTGGAGCGCCGCGCCCGCGGCAACGACCGCCAGTGTGTCGTAGACCTCCTCCTCTTCGGTGCGCCCAAAGGCGTCGTAAACCACAAGGAGCAACGCCGGGAGAAGGGTGAAGAGCTCGTCCTCAGCCGCCTCTGGCCCTATCGGTTCGAGCCCGGGTGCGGTGTATGCGCCAGCGTCAGGCGACCGGACATACCCGGCCGCGACCCAGAACAGCAACGGCGCCAACAGCAGTACCGCCGCTCCCAGAGCGATTTTCAGCTTCGTATCACTCATTCCAGACCAGGGGCAGAAACTGTTTGGATTTGGAATTCTGAAACGCAGTAGCATACGTCAGCGACGTGTTATACTGGCAATGCGCAACCCTCTGTGCTGCCCGCCATTCAGCGGCGATGCCGACTTGCCGGTCAAGAAAACCCCTCTACACGCCTGAGCCGAGACGGAGAGCCAGCAAAACGGTCGCGATGGTACACATCACGGCTGATGCCGATCGGAGTAAGGCAGCCGCCCAACGCGCGGGGTACTTTTCGAGAAAAACGAGACCACCACCGGCGAGGTAGAGAAGCCCGACATTCGCTCCAACGAAGGATCCGAGGACGGTCATAATGCGGTCGCGCACCGGACCAGGGTCCGGTATCGAGACGGCTCCAATCAGCAAACCCGCCGCGATCGTCACCACCACCGCGAATACAAAATATCGACCCGGCGCAGAGACGGCGACTGCACTGCACAACACAGCTGTTCCCAAAACGGCAGGTTCAACCTGCGGAATCCCCGCACCGAATACAATCCCTGCAAGGTTCGCCAAGAGGAAAGCAGGCAAAAGCCACATCACCTTGCGGTTTTCGAAGCCACCAACCAGTAGCCCAAGGGCCAAGAGAAGCACGAGTTGAGGCGCAGCCGAAAACGGATCGAGCAGCCCGACATAGAATCCCTCGATCCCTGGAACAGGAGCATGTGCATTGGCAGGCGCCGCGCTACACAGGAACAGGAGGGCAGCCGCCACGGCAAGCTCTGAGAATAATCGTTGGCGACACCGGGGTCTTCGATACATCGAACTTACGGTCTTATTCTGCCAGAGTTTACTCCCTGTCGATGACACAAGCCGCCCTCACTTTGTCGGCTGTGTATCGTGCGAAGACAAGAGAGTGCGCGTTCTTTTGCCATTTAGGCGGGTCATTTGCATGGACTGGATTTTATAGTTTTACGCCGTGTAAAGCATTGTTTGCAGTAGAACTTTATGGACTTGACGAAAATTAAACACTCGAATTCTAAGCTGTCGTCTTGCATGCAATTTTCGAGGACACTGACATGCTCCGAATCACCGTTACCGCCGTTAGCATCGCCTGCTTGACTCTCATCCCGTCAACCTACGCTGCCAGCGAGGAGTCGTTCCTGTTTGTGCAGGAGGCATCAAGTGCGACCTTCGACGGAACAACACTGACGCTCACCGATCCGAAGCCCACCGTCACCGCATTTGCTGATCGGCCCAATCGGCTCGTCGAAGATATCGAGCTCAGCCGTTTTGTAAGCGGATGGTCACAAGGTATGGAGAGCTTTCAGGACGACCCGCCCAATGCGGCGTTGATAGCAGATGGAGCAGCGCCGGTGATTGTGGAACTACAAAGGCTCCGTACGTCGGCTGGCGGTCTGCAATACGATGCCAAGGTGTTATCAGGAAGCATGCCGAGCAAAATGAACGGGGTTACGCTCGTGATTGACGATAACGAATCCATGTGCGGCTACATAGGGTGCTAACAGAGACTGGCGGTTGACCGCCCCCCGGACAACCGGCCGCCATGGACGGCGAAGTAGTCTATGATTGGTGAGGCTGGACGAACAAATCGTCGTTGATGGCGATGCGACCCTGCACCGCATCCGGCTGCAGGAGCGTCAGGCGGCCAGTATCGAAACCTTTGAGGCGCCGGCCTTCGCCCGTTCCAGCCGACGTTCGAGGGACGCAATCATCCGGCTGGCGATATCCCCGCCGGACGCCTGTTCGGCGCCCTTCAAGCCGGGTGTCGAATTCACTTCGATCACCAGTGGTCCGTCCTTCGAGCGCAGAATATCGACGCCGCAAACGTTGAGACCGACGGCGTGTGTTGCCCGCAACGCCACCGTCCGTTCGGCCGATGTGATCTCGACGGGTTCGGGATCGCCGCCGCGGTGCAGGTTCGACCGGAACTCGCCCGGCTGGCCGGAGCGCTTCATGGCCGCGACCACCACACCGTCGATCACGATCACCCGGATGTCGCAGCTGGCGGCCTCCTCGATGAACCGCTGCGCGATCACGTAATGCTTGATGCTGCGGAACGCCTCGATGGCCGAACGGGCCGACTGCTTGGAATCGGCAAGAACGACGCCGATCCCCTGCCGCCCCTGCAGCAGTTTGATCACCGCTGGCGTACCGCCCACGCTATCCACCATCTCTTCAGCGCGGGCGCGCTCATGGGCAAAAGCGGTTTCGGGAACCGCCACCCCGCCCTGGTGCAGCAGTTGCAACGAATGGAGTTTGTCGCGCGCCACGGCAACCGCCGACGAGGCGTTGAGTGAAAGCGCGCCCATACATTCAAACTGGCGCAGCACGGCCATTCCGAATTCTGTCGTAGACGCCGTCAACAGCGGGATCACCGCATCATAACCGGTCAACGGCTTGCCCTCGTGACAAAGGCGCGGCCCTTGCCCGGTGATATCCATCGAACAGCGCAGAGGATTGATGGCATCCAATTGGTGACCACGGTTTTCGGCAGTCCATCGCAGCCGGTCCTGTGTGTTGTGTCCGTTCCGGTTGGTTAGCATTGCGATCTTCATCTGATCTTTGCCTCCTTTTCAGACGTGCGGTTTTAGGATCGCCCTGCGAGGCAGATTCATGCTCGCTCCAGAAGGGAAAACGGACAGGAATTGGATTTGTTCCCGCGCGCCTGCGATTTTATCGCGGGCACTGAAGATCAGCAGGGATGAGCGTGCTGTATAAGGCGCCAGAGGCGTCAGAACAGCGATGCCCTCCCCTAAAGCGTGATCGCCATCTCATCGGTTTGGATACCAACACCGGTGCCGAATCGGTATCTCATGTGCTGGCATCGCCACACTCGCCGCACCAGAAAGATAACCCGCCAATCCAACAAGGAACCATCTGATGATCCGAAATTCGCTTCTCGCTGCCGCCATGACCCTATCAGTAGCTGTCCCGGTGCTTGCCCAGTCTTTTCCGACGACCACCGATCTTCCCGCCGGCATCGTCGACCCGGCGACGGCCTCACCACTGGCCACGGCTGATGCGATGGCTGTTCACGAGACGGTCACGCGCATTTATTTGGCCGAGGACTCGCGAAACGCCGAAGCGCTCGAAAACCTCGTGACGGACGACTTTGTGCAAGACCATGCGCTCTACGGCCAGATCAAAGGCAATGAAGCGTTTGCGCAATGGGTGCTCGACAATCCGGCGGCATTTGATCGCTATCGGCATATCGCACTGAATATCGTATCCCGCGCGACCGGCCCCGATTCAGCCGAGGCCCTGAGCTATGTCCTTGTCGTCAATGCCCACCCGACCGACGAAGCGACGGCAGCCGCATTCCCCAAAATACTGGCGCTTGGCGTCGTCCGTGACCGTCTGATCAAGAAGGACGGGAGATGGTTCATTGAACATCGCATCTACGATCAGTTCGCCGTTACGGCGTCAGCTTTGGCCGACAGAGACGCGCGCTTGAATGCCAGCAAGACGCTTGCCGACAGTTCAGAGTAAAGCAAGCACATTTGCGGAGCTAAAGGAAATGCGACGTTGGATCGCCCCGACACTTCTCATTGCGGCCGGGTTGGCATATCTGATCTGGCCGTCCAAAAAGCTCCCTGAAATCGCGACGCATTCGCCGGTCAATGATAGGAAGGAGTCCAGTCGGATCTTTCAGCAGTGTGTTATCGAAAAGAAGAACAGAAACGGAAAAGACTCTGCGCAAGTCACCTGATCAAGCCGCTCAAAGCGGCACTGTCAGGTGATTACCCTCTCTGGACAGTCGCCAATGAGACCTATTTTGTCATATGTATTCACCTAAACGATCTGCTCTACGCACAAATTTGACATACATATAATCATCTTCCTTCAGTTCATTACATAAATCATCTACGTTCATTACAAATTCATCATTGCTTATTTCAGTTGTTTTTCTGATATAATTTACTTTAATCATATTGCTGGGTTTTTGCGTAGCAGCTAAAATCTGTTTTAGATTGGAGGAATAATACACAATACCTGGGCATCTTATTTTGCGTTCCGCGTAATATCTGGTCAGCATTTTGATTTTCTCCGCCCGCGCGTTAATACCGTATCTAAATCCCAGGTATAAAATTCTTGTAACATATGCAGTTATCAATACTGCTACAATTACAACAACGTATATCATTCTACCATCTGTATTGGTGTTTTATTTTTCGTTGCGTATTGATAGGCGGCGACACCCAACGCAGCGGCGTATGAAGCCGCGTATCCAATAAGTCATCCAGCATAGTACCCTGTCTCTGCCGCTTTTGAGAGGTCTTTGATACCAGCGGTATCTGTACTCATGATGGCGTCTGAGAATCTTAGCGCGAAACCCGTCGCGAATTCAGTTCCTTTTTTCGGGTTACAAAATCGACATCTCAAATTGCCGCGACCTTTGAAGCCGCAACCCCAACTGTGAAAGGCTACCCAAACAGCAGCAGCAGAAGGGAGAACTGAAACGGATAATGATGATCCACAAACAAGCCGCCTGAGTAAGCCGCTCAAAGCGGAATTGTTAGTTGATTATCCTGCCTGGATACCCAGTCTTGCCCGACTCCCTAAAACTCCTCTATCCGGAAGGGCGCTTGCGGATCACCGTCCATGCCAAAGAAATCAATCCTTTTGAATTTACGGTTCAGATGACCCTTGTCTCGCATCATCTCAATAAAATAGTCAGCGCCACCTGTTCGATGCGTTGCAAATGGAATGCCTATATCTCTAAGCGCTTCACACATCGTGATAATATTCTCATTGCTACTTTCATAGCTTAATAAATCTTGATATCCAGGTTCAATATTGAACCCAATTTTCATGTATTTACTTTCATCGTCGCTACTCGATAACTTTATCAGAATTCTATTTGGATCGCAGTAAGTCACCATGGTGGGGCGAACTTGTGTCATAGTATTGTCCACTCCGCTTTTACCGTTTCCCGGAACTGGGGTGGTCTTCAGGACAGCCGCACGCGCCGGCACTGGAAACACGGTGAATCAGCAGTTTTTTCCATTCAGTCACGTCCATTAAAATTTGGTGTGGGGAGCGATTACTTGTCCGTCACTGACATCATTAAAGGCGTGAATGAGCTTTCTGATGTTGTCGTCGGCCGCCAGGTCGCATTCATGGCGATCGATCAAATGATAGGCATCACCTTTACGGAACTCCAATAGAGTCATTGTGCCATCGTAACATAGGCCCCTATCTACGGGAGTTGCGGTATCACTCCATGGGGCGATCGCCTCCAGCAACGCAAAAATCCTTTCAGCATCACCTTCATCGACTGTCCCTGTCGTGTGAACGATCAAGTCACCGGGATAACCGCTTCCCACTCGACTCAGCATTTTGAATTCAAACGAAACCTCTTGTTTGTCGCTGTACGATATCCTGAGCATCGTCACACGAGCGTTGGATGGAAGAAACAAAAGCCGTATTTCATTCGGCCCACGTTCAGAGCTGTCAGCGAATGCCAGAGACGGTTCCTTCATCGCGGCGAGCCGACGGCCAAACCATCGTTCATAAAACTGAGACCGCTCTTCCTGAGTCCAAGCGCTCAGTGGTTCCCATGCGTCAGCTGGAAAATACCGCCCCACAGTTTCATCGGCACCGCCCGGAACGGTCTGTAAGGCAAATAGTACCGCGAGAATGAACACTTTGAGCAAAGCCAATCCTCCTCATGTCGTCCATGGATGATGCAAGGTTAGTCGTTCACTTCGTTCCCAATTCCAGTTCCCGGCTCAATGGGGTCGAGGGAATCTTCGCCAAGTAGCCTGATGTCCATAACTGGGTGGCGGGTGTATGCAAACCTCCGAATGTCAACAGTCAAGTCATGGCGCACTTGCGTAACTAGGGGTCAAACTGACGCGGGCTTCTCGTTCCGTACCGTTCTTGATCCCTGAAACGCCCGCAGGCCCGAGCGCTAAGCAAACTACTCAGGACGTCGCCATGCCGCCCCGTCTTGACACGGTCCACAACCTCCCTGATCGTGCGCGCACGCTGTGCAAAGAGGCGCCGCTTGATGATCCTTTCGATATTGCTGCGCGTTGCTGTCGCCACCGTGGTGATGATGCTCTACACCGTTGCCCCGCGTGCGGGGGACGACGCGGCCGCGATAGAGCAGCGGCTCAGGCAATGGGCCGAAGATTTCAATGCTGGCCGGGTCGAGGCGGTGTGCGACCTGTTCGCCCCCGATCTGATCGCGAATTATCGTGGTCAGCCGGAAAAGAGCTTCGATGCGCTGTGTTCGGGGTTGCGGCAGAGCCTGGCCACGGACCAGCGCGACTACCGCTACGCCCTTGAATTGAACGAGGTCATGGTCTCCGGCGACATGGCGGTGGTGCGGCTGATCTGGCACCTGACCGTCACCGACAAGAAGACCGGCGCAGCGGAGACATCATCCGATCGCGGTATTGACGTCTTCAGCCTGCAGCCCGATGGCCAGTGGCGGATCGTTCGCTTCATCGCCTATGAGATGGAATGAGGGTCATCGCACCATGCGTAACGGGAAGCTGACGCGCACTCAAAGCATGCCCGCGGTGTACCGGGTGGGTACGCGGAATTCAGCTCTCCTATTCAAGATCCGGAAACAAGTACGCCAAGAACAGCGTTGACGATGCAGCGTATGCTTGTCCACTGGCGACCCTGACATAGGATTGAGTGATTGCAGCCGTGTTAATCAAAGGGTGGTAACCGAGGAACAAACAATCGTAACTTCGAGCATTGTCTAGCCGGCTTGGGAGAAACTGATGATACAGACCACCCAGAAGGAAATAGAACGCCTCCAGATACTACGATTGGCAATCATCGCACTATTGGCTGCTGTTTTTGCATTCGCGCTCGCCTCGGATGCAGTGGCTGAGACGATCAGCAGGAAGAACGTTGCCGCCGCCATTCCGAAGCTGGAACAGCTGGCGAAGGACAGCATCGCGGATGCGCGCGTTCCCGGCCTTGCCATTGCCGTCGTCTACAAAGACGAAGTTGTGTATCTCGGGGGCTTCGGAGTTCGGGAGGCAGGCAAACCCGACCCTGTCGAGGCCGACACGGTGTTCCAGCTCGCTTCTCTCTCCAAGCCGATCTCGACCCCAGCTTCGAGCTTTACCAAGCCTATCCGACCGAGCAGGTCACGGTCCGCGATCTTTTTGCTCACCGTAGCGGCCTGTCTGGAAACGCAGGAAATGATCTGGAGCAACTCGGATTTTCGCGCGCCCAAATTCTGCACCGGCTACGCTATCTCAGGCCGACGAGCAGCTTCCGGGCGGGCTATGCCTACAGCAATTTCGGCCTCACCCAGGGAGCGGTCGCGGCCGCCAAGCCAACTGGCATGGCCTGGGCGGACGTGGCCCGGGAGAAACTCTACAAACCACTTGGCATGGATTTAACCAGTTCCCGCCACGCCGATTTTGTCAAACATGCGAACCGTGCATCACTTCATGTGCGTGTAAACGGAAAATGGACGCCGCTGGTGACACGCGATCCCGACCCTCAATCTCCGGCCGGCGGTGTGAGCTCGACCGTACGCGATCTGGCTCAATGGGTCCGGCTTCAACTCGGCCAGGGCAAGTTCGAGGGAAGGCAGCTGATCGGCAAAGATGCCCTCGCCCAGACACATTTGCCGCTGATGGAACGTGGCACGCATCCGGTCGTCGAAGCGCCGTCGTTCTATGGACTTGGGTGGGGCATCAATTACGGCCGATATGGCACCGTATGGACGCACGCCGGCGCTTTCAGTCAAGGTGCTCGCACCGTGGCGAGCATGATGCCCTCCGAGCAGCTCGGCATTGTGGTGCTCTCCAATGCGTTTCCGACGGGCGTGCCGGATGCCCTGGCAGACTCGTTTTTCGATCTTGTGTTCACCGAAGCGGTGACACGCGACTGGGTCTCTCCATGGAACGCACTTTACGATTCGATCGTCGGCCCGGCGATCAAGGCAGCCAAGTCAACCTATGGCACAGCTCCCGCGTCGCCCTCGCCGGCCTTGGCACTTCCGGCTTATACGGGAACGTTCCACAACGATTACCTGGGCACCGCCATCGTCGTCGAGCAGAATGACACCCTTGTATTGAAGCTCGGACCGCGAGCGGACAAATCGTTTCCGCTCAAGCACTTCGATCGGGACGTGTTCATCTACTATCCCGATGCGGAAACGCCTGACGTGCCGTCCGGTGTAGCCTTCGAGATCGGGCCGGCTCAGAAAGCGGTTCGCATGACCATCGACAATCTGAATGACAACGGACAGGGTGTGCTCGACCGTGCGAAAGGCAAGTAGTGGGGCCGGCACCAGGCCCTTCGTCGAAGGGCTACGCAAACCGCAAAAACGGAAAATGACGATCCACAAATAATCCGCCTGATCAAGCCGCTCGAAGCGGCACTGTCAGGCGTTTTCCCTGTCTGTAAACCTAGAGAAACCTAAAGGCGGTACTGTATCAATCTCGTAGAAAAAGCGTTGAAAGATAAAACGTTCATTATAATGCCCTCCTCTATGAACAGTTTTTATTTCACGCCCAAGCTTGATTTTCAATTTTATTCCCCTTAATTTTGCAAAAAGATCACCATACATGTACAAATCTGCGAGCTCCTTTCCGCAAAACCAGTGATGTTTCCTATAACCTTTCTCAAAAATATCTTTGGATTTCCCATAATCCTGTCTTTTACTATAATGCAAGGCGGCCCAATATAAGGATGGAGCAAAATTTTCGCCGTTGATTAAAAAGAGCTTTACAGCACTAATTTTGTCAAATCGCTGATACATTTCACAAATAAAATAATGCACAT
Source organism: Hoeflea sp. (assembly GCA_965249925.1). Classification (GTDB taxonomy): domain Bacteria; phylum Pseudomonadota; class Alphaproteobacteria; order Rhizobiales; family Rhizobiaceae; genus Hoeflea_A. The sequence continues at coordinate 6,229,223 of OZ252260.1, read as the reverse complement.
GCTGATATTTCTTGTGCGCACTAAACCAGATGATGAGTTTTTCTAACTCTGCAAAACCTAATTCCTGCGCTATTGAATCTAAAGGTGAACGGGAATTCGAATCTCCATTGATGCACATTTGAATCAGATCATCGAATTCCTGAATCCTGTGTGCTTCAATTTCCATTTGTTCTCCCTTGAATTGAGGGTACTCAATCGTCAGGTGAAATGAAGCGCCCGAATGCCGAATCCATGTACCTGGCATTAAGGTACAACAGAGCCGTTTCCGGATCATGCCGTTCGTTGATGTAACCCTTTGAGTGGTCGTCGACGCATTCGTCTGCTCGCCGTAAGATGCATTGGCTGTGGCCATAGTCCGCACTCCCGCCTGTCGCCTTGCTGTCGCCCCGGTGGCGGGATGCCGTCGTGGCAAACCGGGTTATAAATGGTGTGTGCTTCGAAAGCGACCATTGCTGGAATGGCTCAATCAACGACTAGAGGCGCACTGGTTCCTTTGCCGAGCAACACAATCGAGAGACCGTGAAAAAAGGAGGAGCAAAACAATAATAGTTGTTGGAGATACAGGCATTTCTTTTTCAGATCCATTCCATGAATATTGACCTTAGAAAAAGATCTTCACTTAAGACATCACCATTTCTTTCTTTCATGAAATATATTTTATCACCAATATCTGTTATGATGCATCTCTGCTCATCTTTGTATTCACTATCGTTATCAAAAATATATTCTACTCCCTTATTTGATAGTTCTTCCAAAAAATTCTCAATATGAGTTTCTATCTCGTTCATATTTTGTTTACAATAATTTTTTATTAACAGATTATTGCCATCTGTTTTTGAAGGGTATAGTGCAAAATACTTTATCTGGCGCCTTTCTGCTGACACGCTGATTGCTATTTCAAGATCATCATAGCAAAGAAGATCGTCTTCTTCCCACCCTTCCTCTGGTTCACCTAGCGATTGTAATATGTCTTCGACACTGGAATTCAGATTAAGTTCGATTGGATACTCGCGTGTCAAAATTCCAAATAAAGACCTCTTCATGGTTTTTACGTCTCTAACGCTGGGACTCTATTTGATTGTCCATGTTACTATTATTACTGAGGCTTTCTAATTCTTTCTCTGCCTTGTCGTCGACTTTTCCTATGTCGTCGAGCAGGCCTTCTACTCCAGTGTTTCGCCCCTTTAATGAGTCTGCCGCTTTCCTAGCCTTATCAGCCAAATCCGCCAATCCCCGTTCAGTATCAAGCCAGTCTTCAACCGCACTCAACCGCACCAATAGCTTTCCCCACGTCTTTGTTTTTTCGCTCTTTCGAGCGGCCACCTTTAAGTACCCACTCACCTTCTTTACCCGCTGAGATCCCGACCTCTATGGTGCCGCTCACACCTTTGATGTCTTTGACACCAACGTGGACGCCCTTATTCCATGAATCAGGATGATCGACACCAACAGGCTGCACATCGCCTTTGGAGCTGGCCCTTGCTAAACAGCCAGATTAGGCCCTGCCCACAAATCACCAACTACGAAAATCTCCGTGCACCCCATTCATTCAACTAGTCTTCCTTTCCAACATCAATGCGAGTACCCTCAGGGACCGACTCGGTTTTTGTGATTAATTGGCCGGTTAACTCCCAATAAACATCCATGTCAACCAACTCCAAATTACTTACTTCATCTTTTCCTCCTAAAAATAGAGGAATTTTGTATCCGACACATTCCATAGTATTTGGTGCTAAGTTTCCGGAATCGATCCATTCCTTAAAAAAGTCCGATTCTAGAGCGGCTTCGTCATTATCGATCAGCTCTGATTCGTGAAACTGATCAAAAGTACAAGGTATCCTTAAGACTTTTCCAGTGCCCAATTCAAATAACCAGATTTTCCCAGATTTCTTATCCAAACCAAATTGGTTACCCAACCAATCATACCCAAAGCAAATCGCACTTCCCGAAAAATTAGGGTAAGCATAATCCACCATTTTTGTCCAAAATTCGATATTTGATACAATATGAACACGATATATACCATTGTTGAAAGATAACCCGCCAAATCGTTCAAAGAAATCAATCCGATTTTCCAAACCGATTCGTATTAAAATATCTATATCCGCATGAGCAATTTCTCCGGGATCTGATTTGTATTTTCTGCTGAATCTCTCATACATTATGTTCGCCAATCGTATTTCTATGCATCACTGCAACATCATGTAATTCTTTAACTGAGTTTTGAATTTGGGAAACCGATAATTTTATTAGCATTTCTTTCTAGTCGATTCATTTTGTTAAAATCGTCTTTGCCACCTAGTTGCAATTCAACAATCGCGTCTTTCGAGAATCATGGCGATTTGCCATCGCGCAATCGCGGCACCGTCGCCCGGTTTGAACAGAAGCGTTCGAAGGGCTCTTACTTAGAAAATTTCTCAGATATATCTACCTATGTGTTCTTCTCTGTACACCAGCTTCACGTACATAAAATTGGCTTTACCCAATTCGTGATGTAATCTGTCGATCTTCTTAATGAAGGTATCGCTATCAATAATTTCTGTTTCTCCGCTATATTTCATTCGGATTCGGCCATTAGGTTCCTGGCTGGCTGCCGCAATTTGATCAAGCTTGTCTGAATAATAGACAATACCAGGGCATTTTAATTTGCGATTTGCATACCATTCAGTCATCTTTTTGATTTTTTGGATATCTGCATACATACCATATCTAATCCCCAAATATAATGTTCTTGATACATACGCAACTAGCAGCGAAAGTAAAAACAATCCAACGTATATCATCGCGCTAACTCTGTTTTTTGTTCTACTCCTAGTAATTGCTTCAAAGCCTAAAGCATCCGTGGTGACAGCATAAGTTTCAAAATATTCAACAAGAGACCCAACATCATACGCATATTCAGCCGATTTTTGCCGCATCCTTGATAGTTGGCGAGTCGGCGCTCAAAGTGGCATCCGATAATCCGACTGTAAAGCCTGATGCAATCTCCGTGGCCTGTTGTCGGGCTTCGCCTTTAAGAGCTACAACAGCGCTCACTATTCGCACGCTCGCAACAGCCATCCCACCCATCGCCACTGCGGCAACAAGCGACTGGTCAGCCTGGCCATTTTCCCAGCCAAAAAAACCCTACTGTTGTGCCCAATCCGGCTGTTGACACGCGCCGCCAGCTGCATCGCGCGTGCGCAGGCGCAATCTTGGGCGATCGCCTACCTTTCGGCCAGATGAACCGGACCGCAGCGCAGATCTGTTGTCCTCGCCCGACCGACCGGGGTCATTCGGCTTGCCCGGACAATGCGGCTCCATCTCGTTTATTGAGCGTCCGTCAGAACGAATCGATCCATTTCAAGTCTCTCTTCGGAGCTTGAATCATTCTTGATCCAAATAGGAATCCTGAGTGTCCTAACAGATCCTAGTTTTGAAGATCAGCCGGTCCAATAATTTCCTCGAGTTCTTCCAGGAGCATTTTTTTGAGTTCCCTTTTGCCACTAACATCCATCGCTTTGTATGCGTCTTTAAGAACCTGATAATTGAAAAATCCGCCGTGTTGCAGATAATAAATCCAGACATCTTGCTTAAAGTCACATGGATCATTTATGGAACTTAATACGACCGGATAACTTCGGCCACTCCATATATCGCCCCCTCGGCTATTAATATTCCATCCAGCATTCAGTTTTTCTTCCAACGATTCCACGCTTGGAATCGGGCATTGTTTGTACTGAGTTAAGCGCCTTATCTGTTCATTCTTGTAGAAATTCATAGCAAACGCACCAAATGCAATAGAGACGAGCACAACAACTAATACTGATATCGTTTTTCGCACTGGTGCTACTCCCTTAGTCCGGCCCCACCGAGTAGGCCTCACTGTGAGGGTTTTTTCGCGGCTGTCAGCGGCACATTGCCGGCTGTAATTCCGGCGTCGTTCGATTCGCCAGCAGGTAGGACAAGGGACAAGGTGCGTTTGGACAGATCCGGATGAATGGTCTTCACCGGCCGGTCCGCCCAGTCGAACTGATGTTCTGTCCAGTATGCGGTCCCACCGGTGCGGAAAGGATGCGACTGCAGCCAGACGTTGTCACGCGCATCGATCGACGTTTCGACGAAATCGGCAGCGTTCGCGCAGTCCGTTGAGCATGTCGCCGTCAGCCACACACCGCGGCTATCGGCGCCCCGTTACCCAGTGTGGTTACATCATTGCGTTGGTGTGTGTGATTTGGTTGTCTCTCTGGCAGCGCTCAAATTCTGAAAAGCGATAGCGTAATACTTCCTCAGTCCAGGCGCACCAAGGTTATCGTCCAACACACCCAAAGCTTCTTTGGTCCTGTCTGCCAATACATATGCCGCAGCAATATAGAGATACCAATGGCGTTGCCTCATCATTCTATTGTCAGCGTTCTTGTGGACACTGATCAACTCGTCTGGTGTCGTTAGCTCATCTCAGAATGGTCTGACCCATTTTTCCACGAAAGCAATGATCTCAATCACTCGATCCTGTATCTGGCCGAGACCGGTCGCGAACCAACGACTCTTTAGCGCTTTTTGGTGCTGTGAACTCGATTGGTTGATTTACGATGATCTCGGGAGCGTTTGCAAGTAGCACTTTATTTCCGCCAACAATCTCAAGCGCCGCTTGATTTACCGGTTTCATTGCCAGACGCATCGCTGGACAAATGTGCAACTCCTCGTCTGGTTGGTATTTGGGCGAATAGTGTGCGGCGAATGCGACGGTTTGCCGGGCATCGCCTATAGTACGCACGTAATCAAGCGATCCTTTCCTGCGTCTGAAGCCCATTTTGTCGAACGCATCGTCGCCCAACGAATCCAGCGCGGCGAGCAAGTCTGCCTTAATTTCCCTTTTTTCTCGCATCTCTATTCTGGCCTGATTTCCGACGTTCTACCGATCCTGAGTCCTTGTGACTGCCTATGCCAATCGCTGGATTGTGGGTGTTCACGCCGGAGTCAAGTGTCCGTTGAGCATTGGATTTTGTCGCAGATCCTGACTTTGTTTCAAGACCTATGTTCTTGCCTCATGGACTCATGGCAGCACCACAGTAGAATCTCTGCCCTACAGTATTTCGGGCGCCGACTTGCCAGGCATTTGGCTAACAGCGTCCCAAAAAGCTCGCTCTGCAGCAGTTCCGCTCCGACCCGGAACCGATGCGGAGACCGGGTGTTGAAGTCCGGATCGACAATCACCCGTCGGCTACTCCAATAGATAAAAGCATGGAACAAGTAGCCGAAACGGACAAATGTGATCGGAATGGCTACTATTCGACATACCGACCGTCCTTTCGAGATCTCACAGAGAGGTATCATTCACCGACTGTAGTCGTCAGGCACTCTGAAGCCGTGCTTCTTGGCCCATGTAATCACCTTATGAATTGAGTAACGGTTGGCCTCTGCAATTGAGCGGTTAACATACTCCTGCGCGGCGCTTCGATCATCTTGATACAGGGCGATCCCTGCCGCAATAAACGGCATTCCCGCGTCAGCCATGTATAATTTGAGAGCATTCAAATCCGACAGGCTGTCTAGCCATGGAAGGCCGTATTCTTCCACCATCTGTGCTAGGTTGGCGGCAGTCTCAGCGTCGCTGCTTAATGGGTCAATTTTCCACCAGTAGTCCTTATCTCGGCCCCGATGATAACCAATCGAGGTACGTGCCGTGCAATTATACTCTTTCGGGGCTCCAGTTACCGGTAGCGCCTCCGTAATATCGGCAATTGCTGGATAGTATACGCCGAGGTTCACCCTAAACTTACCTTCCAGGTGCCCATCGTTGTAGCGATCTGCCTCTATGTTGATAACATCGGTGTGATCAGAATGCTCACGGCGAAAGTTCCGTGTCTGTTTTTTAAAGCCGGCCTTTTTGAGCATGGGAGCCAATTGGGCTCTGATAACGTTGTCAATTCGCTTCGCTATAACACGCATCGGTCGCGTCTAAATCGTTATAGTTGCCATTCGAACGGTGTAACTGGGGTGTGGTCGACTGTTTGAAGATAAAACCACGCGACCCCGATATGCACCCTACCATACGTCATAAAGCACAACGATCTTGGCCGGGACGAAAGTACCTTAGGTGCGGTGCTGAGTTGTCGCTTGTCCCATTGTTTCAACCAAATGCAACCACATGAGCAGCGACATCAAGCAGGCGCCTGATCAGACCGCTCAAAGCGGCACTGACAGGTGATTATCCTCTCTGTACACGCAGGAAATGTCCAATGTCAGCCGCGCCTCCAAGGTGATGGGCTACTTACGCCAGCAGGTCTATTAGATCCGGTGCAATTTCAAGACCCATGGCGCTGATTCTCAACGACCCTGACTTAGTTATTTCCAAAATATTTACCCAAGCGGTCTTTTCTATAGACGTATTTCACGTTTGCGAAACTTGAATTACCCAATTCTTCATACAATTTGTCAATCTTTTCCACAAATTTGTTGCCATCAATAGTCTCAATTTTGCCACGATACTTCATTCGGATCTTTCCATTAGGTTCCTGGCTGGCAACTACAACTTGCTTATATCTATCTGAAAAATAAACCAGGCCAGGGCACTTTAAATTGCGATTTGCATAATATTGTGTCAGTTTTTTTACTCTTTCCCTATCCGCATGTATTCCATATCTGAACGCCAAATATGCAATATTGGATATATATATGACAATACCAAAAGAAATGATCAATCCGGCGTACATCATCGCGCTACCTCTGATGTCTTACCGCAGCTGAACTGTGCTATTGCTCAGCAAGCTCCGTTTGCTCGTCCTCTGTAAACCAATTCCAAACAACATCTTCTTTCCTTATTCTTATATACACTGACACTCCGTTTTCCTTCTCTTTTGCAAAATGACGCACCCGTTCCGTAAATTGCGGTACCGTTCTTCCAGCCCTGCCGGAAGCCGCCGCGGCTGAACCCACGCCTGGATATAGTTATACCAATTCACGGGCGGTTCCATACGCAGCGTCAACAAGAAGAGAGCCATGCAAGCGTCGCACAACGGGCCTGGGGAAGCTCGCAGGAAGCGGACCGCGAGCGCTCAATATCGAAAAGGTGCGAGTGGGCAACTTGCCGTCCGGGGATCGCGCCGGCACAGCAGAGGAACGTCATCGGAAATGGACGAAGCGGTACCCCAGAGAAATCCACCGAAACTCTGTAGCAGATGGTGGACACACCAGCAGGGCGATCGCTTCCCTCCGATCGCCAAGCGACCATCAGCGTGTCGACCACCCCCATCAGGATGCCGGAAACAAGACCGACGATCAAGGGGATGGCGAGCCGCGGGAGTGGGGGAATTTCCAAGAAGATGACGCGCAGGCCAGGCTGCCAAGCGGCGACTGTGCTGAACACGGATGGGCTTCGGATTGAAACCCCGGGCCCTGATACATATTGTTGCGTGAATGCTCACAAGAAGGGGGATCGCGCGTCTAATGCGCGTTCATGCAACATAGACAATTGGGACGAGATTCGAACGGCCGCTCAGGTCGCCCGGCTTGGCACCATCAGCGCCGCCGCTGAAGCGCTGGGCGTGCACCGCGCGACGGTGACCCGGCATATCGATTCCTTGGAGGCCACGCTCGGTGCGAAGCTTTTCCAGCGCCATGCCCGCGGCTTTTCAACAACGGAACTTGGCCGCCACCTGCTTCGCATCGCGGATGCGACCGACGCGCAGTTTGGCGAGCTGTTTCGGCTCGCTCGCGGTGGCATGGGCGACCTGACGGGCGCATTCACCGTCACCTGCGTCGACGTGTTGGTCCCGATGATCGTGCCGATGATCACGGCGTTTCAGGCCGAACACAGCGGTGTCCGGGTTCATCTGATCAGCAGCGACCGGGTGCTGAAGCTGGAATATGGCGAGGCCGACATCGCCTTCCGCATCGGCCCCAAGCCGGAGCATCCCGACAACGTCGTCCTGCCGGTACAGCGTCTGCCGGTCGGGCTCTATGGACCGACAGCCCATGCCGACCGGTTTGCCGGGCCGGGCCGGCATGCGCCGTCCACGCCCTACTACAATTGGATGCGCGAGAACGTGCTTGCGGAGCAGATCGTCATCACCAGTGACAGCGTCGCCGCGCTCTGGGCCGCTGTGCGCTATGGTTGTGCCGCGGGCTTCATGCTAGACAAAATGGCAGAGAACGCCGGGCTGGTGCGACTAAAAGCGCCGCAAGACGATTGGCATGAACAGATCTGGGCGGTGACCCATGTGGATCTGCATCGTTCCGCCAAGGTCCAGGCCTTTGTGACGACGATGAAGCGCGTCATCGCCTAATGCTGCATGAATGCGCGCTCCGTGCGCAATTGGCGATCTTCTCTGCTAATTTGCAGCATCTATCTTCCCTGTAACGCCAACACAGGGAGTCATTCACCATGCCGAACACCAAGATCCATGACCGGCCGATCGCCGTTGCTGGCGCGACCGGAAAGCAGGGCGGCGCCGTCGCTCATCGTCTTCTTGCACGCGGCCATAAGGTCCGGGCACTCACACGTAATCCGGACAAACCGCCCGCCCAGGCACTGGCCGCGAAAGGGGCGGAAGTGGTCCGCGCTGATCTGGAAGACCGCGTGTCGCTAGATCGCGCGCTCGCCGATGCTGTCGGGCTGTTCTCGGTACAGGACTTTCTGGAAGCTGGTGTCGAGGCCGAGCTGCGCCAGGGTCTCAACCTAACGGAAGCCGCCGCCGCGTCCGGCATCGAACACATCCTCTATAGCGGGGCTTCGACCATGGATCGCAACACCGGCGTGCCGCATCTCGAGAGCAAATGGCGGGTCGAAACCCGGGTCCGCGCGCTCGACATACCGTGGACCATCTTCCGGCCCGCCGCCTTCATGGACAATTGGGAATGGGATCGCCAGACGATCCTGGAAACCGGCGTCGTGCGCTATCCGATCCGACCGGATACGCTCTACCGGCAGGTCGCCGTCGTCGACATCGCCGCCATGGTGGTGACCGCCTTCGAGCACCCGGATATTTGGGCCGGGCAGATCATGCCGCTCGCCGGCGACGTGTCGAGCATGGCGGAGATCACCGCAACCCTGTCTCACGTCACGGGCCAAACGCTACGCTATGAGCAGATGAGCTGGGCGCAATGCGTTGCCGAACAGGGTGAGGAACTCATGCAGATGTATCGCTATTTCGACACGTTCGGCATGGATGGCGCACCGGCCTATATGCACCGCTTCAACCCCGATGCGATGAGCTTCGAGACCTATCTGCAAGGCGCCGGTTGGGATGGGGATGCGAAGACAGCGACCGGGTGACCCGACCCCGGCGACGACCCATCCGCCACTGGCACAGTAAGAGGGAGCAATCCATGTTCGAGAGCGGAGAAGCCGTCGCCCGCGCCTTTTTCGACCGTTGGAACGATGGCGATGCCGACGGGATCGGTGCGCTTTTCGCCGAAGATGCCGACTTCGTCAATGTCGTCGGCCTCTGGTGGCGCAACCGCAAGGCCATTCGCAAGGCCCATGATTATGGCTTCCAGCGCATCTTTCAAAACGCCGGGGTCGAGATAACCGAATTGGTTACGCGTGCGCTCACGCCGGACATTCACATCGTCCACACCGTTTCGACACTTGACGGTCAGTCCGGCGTGGACGGCTCGGAAGCCGGTCGGCGCGTGGCGGTCATTTCAATGGTCACCCGACGGATGCCGTCAGGCTTCGAGATCGTGAGCTGCCAGAACACCGACCGGGTTGAGGGGGCGGACACCCACGTGGTCGAAGGTGATGGCTTCCGGCCAGCCAGTTATCGGTAATGGCGAACCAATAAGCCGCCTGATCAAGCCGCTCCAAGCGGCGCGGTTAGTTGATTACCCTCTCTGTACACTCCAGATAGTTGCAAGCCGGTTTTCAGTTGAAGGAGGAATTAAAGGTTCGACCTTTTTCGTAGAAGCTGCGAAATTCCCGAAAGCCAATCGGTTGCCGACAGGTCCTCAACTTCAGGTAGATTGTAACACCCAAGTTGTTTCTGCAATACGCTACTGTCGTATTTTTTCGAAGCAATTTCAGAAATTAGAATCTCAATCTGATCTGACAGTGCCTCAATGTCGCTTTTTTGATTATGAGATATGTAAAGCTTTACTATATCTTCCCAATTATCCCCCTCCAAAACCCAATCTTCATGAAAATAGGCGGAGAAAAAATGCTCTAATTGATCCAAATCTGCGCTCATGGATCGGAAATCCTGTTACAATTCTGAATCCTGTAGACATCAATTTGTTCGTGTCACAACGCGCCTGATCATACCGCTCAAAACGGCACTGTCAGGTGATTACCCTCTCCGTACAAACTGTCAGCTTTAATCCAGGTAATTGTCCTATGTGGTCGATTCGGTGACACTACCTAAACCGCATCGGTACATTCTTAAGTTGTTCCTCACTGCTCCAGTTGTTCGGCATCATTTCCGGCCTGTCCCATTTCATACCTCCATCCATCCAGATTTGACGGGCTTGTTTTGTTGATTCAACCGTATGGTCTTGATAGCCAAACTCGATTCCGCAACAAGGACAGAATTCAAATCTCGGACTCTTTCCATCGAATCCCCAAGTGGGATCATCTTGAATCATCCCACACACACGGCAGGCATACATTTCAGTGTCACTGCTGGTCATAAAGTAATCCAATTTTGTTGGACGCTTCTGGGCGGCGGGATCTGGACGAAATAAAGCCGCAACTCCAACTGTCCCTCTCAGGGCTACCCAAACCGCGGCAGCAGAAGGAAAGAACAGAAATGGAAAAAGACGCTAACAAACAAGCCACCCGATCAAGCCGCCCGAAGCGGCACTGTCAGGTGATTACCTCTCTCTACACAAAGTCGTTTCACTTTTTCAGCAGCCTGAACGCTATCGCTTGAAGCGATTTGTCCAAATTGACCAACTAGCCCTTTCGTAGAATGCTCAATATTCCATTTAACCAATCTCCAGCCGACATGTCATCAGCTTCAGAATCAAATGCACACCCCATATTTTCCAAAATACTGCTATTGCATTGCCCAGATTCAAGCCTCTCTTTCAAGTCCTCAATCTGTGTAATCAAGTGTTCAATATCTTCTTTATCACTGTCCAGCATGTAAACATGCACTACTCCTTCCCACGTATCGGCAAATATCTGATAGTCTTGATGGAAATATCCACCAAACAACACTTCTAATTGATCATACTGCACAACTATCTATAGATCCTTTGACTCTAAACCTCTCAACACAGCCAACGGGAAATCTCTTTTAATGCCATCATTAACCCTTGCCATCTCTATCTCAATCTCGCCAGAAACATCTACAAAATCGATTGGATACTTATTGGAATCATAATCCTTATAATTACTCAATGTTTCCAGTAAATACAATTTAATGTATTTCTTTTCTTCTTCATTTAATTTTCTATTTGCGTTGATATCATGCCATGAGTCTTTGAATATTTTGTACGTTTCGTCATATTTTTCGACATGCCCCTTAATTACTCCTTTCATAATACGGTAGATCAATGGTGGACTTCTCGCCAGTCTTTCTCCCCTTTCGTACAGTTTCTCAGCTCCGATCGCATCGCCTCGCGCCAATTTGCTGTAGGCTCGTTCCATTATGAAAATGCCATAAACCCTCCTAAGAAAACCAAGGCCGGAACGGAAGCTAGTAAACAACTGCAAACCAGTTACTCCGTTGTTCATTCAGTGGTCTGTATTCCTGATCAGACAAACTGACCGACTCTTTTGACAAGCCACCCGGCGAAAAGAAAGCTAAATGCGCCGGGATAAAGCGGCATAGGCGCTCTCGCCGCCGTACACGCCATTTCTTCTATTGCCAGTCTCCTGGTTGGCCTCCCCCAATCAGCGTCCGATGGGCGCGGTGGTTATCGGGTCAGCCATCAGACGAATAGGTCGGTCTTCTCGAATTTGGTGACGTCGACCAGGCCGAGATCCGAAATCCGCAGTTCGGGGATCACCACCAACGCCAGCAATGAGTGTTGCATATAGGCGTTGTTGAGCCGGCAGCCGCAGGCTTCCATGGCGGCCACCATGGCAGCGGCCTTGGCGGCGACGATCTCCGAGCGTTCGTCCGACATCAACCCGGCGATCGGCAGTTCGACCGTCGCCAGTTCCCTGCCCTCGCTGAACACCGTGATGCCGCCGCCGACCACGCCCAGATGGTTGGCAGCAAGCGCCATGTCTTCCTTCGATGTTCCGATGACGATCATGTGATGGCTATCGTGGGCGACGGTCGAGGCGACGGCGCAGGGCTTGTCGTAGCCGAACCCGGACACGAAGCCGTTGACCACATCGCCGGTCCCACGATGCCGTTCCACCAGGGCGATCTGGCAGACGTCGTTCGGGCCGTCCATCTGGACGATGCCGTCGCTGACCGGCAGATCGGCCTCCAGCGCCTTCGTCGGCGCCTGGTTCTCGATCACTCCGATCACCCGGGCGCGCACGCTGTTTGCGCCTTCCGGCGCGGCGATGTCGAAATCGGCGGCTGCCAGGTGCCGGCCGAGCTTCACCGTGTTCTTGGCGAAATCGGGATAGTCGGTCTGCGGGATATCGGCCGTCAGAGCGCCGTGTTCGGCGAGCGTCTCGCCGCGGGCAATCACCATGTCGATCGGCAGCGTCGCCAGATCGGAGGTGATAATGATGTCGGCACGGCGGCCGGGTGCGATCGACCCGAACTCGCGCTCCATGCCGAAATGCTGGGCGGTGTTGAGGGTCGCCATCTGGATCGCGGTGATGGGTTTCAGCCCCTGTTCGATGGCATGGCGCACGACCCGGTTCATGTGGCCTTCCTCGACCAGCGTGCCGGAATGACTGTCGTCGGTGCACAGGACGAAATTGCGCGGATCGAGGCCGTCCTCCGTCACCGCCCTGACTTGAGCGGCGACATCGAACCAGGCGGACCCCAGGCGCAACATAACGCGCATGCCCTGGCGCACTCGGGCTATGGCATCCTCCTTGCGGGTGCCCTCATGGTCGTCGGCCGGCCCGCCGGCCACATAGCCATGGAACATCAGATCCAGCTCCGGAGAGGCGAAATGGCCGCCCACGGTCTTGCCGGCGGCCTGGGTGGCGGCGATTTCATCCAGCATCTTGGGGTCGTTCTTGGCGACGCCGGGAAAGTTCATCATTTCGCCGAGCCCACAGGTGTTCGGCCAGGACAACGCCTCGACCACGTCGTCGACGGAGATCTCGGCGCCGGCATTCTCCAGCCCGGGCGCCGAAGGCACGCAACTCGGCACCTGCACCAGCACGTTGATCGGCAGGCCGGCCGCCTCGTCATGCATCAGCCGGACGCCCCGAAGCCCCAGCACATTGGCGATTTCGTGCGGATCGATGAACATGGTGGTCGTGCCGTGCGGGATGACGGCACGGGCGAATTCCGTCACCGTGACCATGCCGCTTTCGACATGCATGTGTCCGTCACACAGGCCCGGCACCAGGTATCGTCCATCGGCTTCTATCACCCGCGTTTCGTCACCGATCGCATGGGAGGCGTCCGGGCCGACATAGGCGATACGCCCGGCTGTTACGGCGATGTCCGTGGCATCGATGATCTCGCCGGAATAGACATTGGCCCATTTGCCCTTACGAACAACCAACTCGGCCGGAGTGCGCCCCATTGCAACGTCGATCAGCCGGGCGGCGCTTTCGTTCCAGGGGGTCAGGCTCATGGGAAACTCCGTTTTGTCTGTGGCGCGGATACGGGGCAGCGCCTGGTTTGTTGTGGTTGGCCGGATCGGGTGTGTACCCGTCACTCGCAGCGTATGCGGTATTGCAAAGGGCAGAACGGGGTCGTCTGATACGGTGCATTGATGGCGACACCCTGCGCGTGCGCGGGTTTGGAATCAAGTGCGGCTCAGGGCTGGGAGGTAGGTTTCGTCGGGCTATGATGGACCGCGAACGCACCGGACGATGTGCAGATTGGCCATCAGCGGCTTGCTGGCTATTGCGCTCTACCAGGCGGCGAACCCTTTCCGCGGCTCGTCGTCGACACAGTGAGAATTGCTAAGCGATGAACTCGGGTTTGAAATTGAAAGAGCTGGAGCAGTTGAGCGGTCAGCAAATTCGTCGGCTCAAGCAGCTCGAGATTTCCGATCAGCAAGTGGAGTTCGGTGGATCGTTCAGGAGATCCGTCGATGAGTGTTTGTCCGGCTCACCGAATGCGATCCGCGGCCTTGCCCTTTTGATCGACAGTTCACCCATAGGGTTGGTGGTCTTAAAGCGTCCACCGCTCTCGCCTGCCTGGGCCTCCGAAGACATGGCAACGCTACACGGTTTGAAGATCGACATGCGTTGGCAGGGCAAAGGCTACGGCAGAGCCGCATTTTCCGGCGCAATGGCTCTGTGTCAGTCGATTTGGCCCGACGCCAAGCAATTGGCGCTTTCCGTGGATGCGGGGAATCAAGTCGCATTGTCTCTATATAAAAGCTTCGGAATGACGGATAGCGGTCCGCTTTACCAGGGTCGAATCGGTCGCGAACACCGGCTTCACATTGCACTCGACTGAAGCCTCGGATGGAGGCGGCGTTCCGAGGGAACAGCCCGCATAAGTCCGTTCCGGACATATTGGTCATTGGAAGGATGAGGTCTTCCTCACCCCTGCATACCTGCCCCGCCCTCGCCCGGCCACCGGCGCTTGGATTTCGCGGATCAGTTTGCGCTTTATGGCATCGGAGAAGTCGCCGTAATCCTCAACCGACATGACAAAGGCACCGTCACCTCCGATAACGTAGTCGGTAAAGTAAGCAAGCAGATCCTCATCGTCGTCGAGGACCACAAGTCCGTTGATGGTGATACCGCGGGCAATGATTGCTTCTCGCAGACCGCCTGGATGAGGACCTTGATTGGCGCGTTCGTCGGATGAAATGTCGATCACGCGGCGCCGGCCGGAGAACGCATTTGTATCGAGTTGCCCGGCGGCGTACTCGATCGCAGAGCCGGTGGCGGTCCCGAAAGTGGTGAAACGTCGCGCCTGTTGCTCTATCGATGCTGCAAAGCGCTCTGCATCAGCGCGATTGCGAACCAGCCTCCAGGGGACGACATCGACCTGCTGAAACGTCGCCGACCAATGCACAAAGGTGACCGCAATGCCGTTTCCGCCCAAGCGCTCGATTGCGGCAACCACGCTTGGGTCGCGGAATGCGGCAGCGTAACCGCCGACCTGCAACGCAAACTCGTCGCCGCGGATCGACGAAGAAGCATCGGCGGCCAACACCAGTTCCAACTCGACCTCGATGGTCCGGGCCGGAGCCGGGACAGCGGCGATCAGGGCAAGTGCCAAAGCGATCCGCGCAAGGTGCGGGCCTGCCATCCGTACTGATTTACAGTTGAGCCGCCAAGCCATAGCCAGTTTTAACCGTATTTGTTCAGTCTCTCCAATCACCGGGTATGCACCTCAATGTGCTCCGAGGTGCTAAACTCAGACACCAGGTGACGTCGCATTGGAAACGGATCGGACTCGCCTGCTGCTTGGCTCTTTCGAACAGGAGATCGCGAATGGACGACGTGTATGAGAAATCCATGATGGAGAACCTCTACTGGTGGGGTATCCCGACGCTGTTCCGCTGTCCTAACGAGGGGCCGGAAGGTCAGGATATTGCGCTGGTCGGCGTGCCCCATTCCACCGGAAACGGCACCACGGAGCGCGACCAGCATCTGGGCCCGCGAGCGTTGCGGAACGTGTCTTCCGTGGCTCGGCGTGTTCACGCGGAGTTCCGGTTAGATCCTTGGGAAGCCGCCCGGGTCGCGGATCTGGGCGACGTGCCCTTCCCGCGCGCCAATGACAACGAACACTGCATCGAACAGATCACCCGGTTCTATACCGAAATCGACCAGGCCGGCGCCCGGCCGATTTCAGTAGGCGGCGATCACTCGGTCACTGGAGGTATCGTGCAGGCGCTTGGGCGTGGTAGGTTGACCGGTGGAGAACCGGTTTGCTTCCTGCATCTGGACGCCCACACGGACGTTTTCACCAAGGTCGACCATTTTCTCGGTGCCAAGAAATCCGCTGCCCATTGGGGTGCCTATCTTGCCGACATGGACAAGGCGGATCCACACCACTCGATGCAGATTGGATTGCGCGGTCATGCGCGCACCCTCGACTGGCTGCAGCCGTCCTACGATTATGGCTACAACGTCGTGACCATGAAGGAATTCCGCAAACGCGGCATCGAAGATGTCGTGACGCAGATCCGGCAGGTGATGGCCGGGAGGCCGGTATACATCACGTTCGATCTCGACTGCCTCGACCCAAGCATCGCGCCTGGCGTTTCCAACCTCGAAGCCGGTGAGAAAGGCTTCGACATCGATGAGGCCATTGCTCTGCTGCACGCGGTAAGGGGGATGAATATCGTCGGCGGTGACATCGTGTGCATGATGCCGACCAAGGACAGCCCCAATCAGATCACCGCGCTCACCGCCGCGGCCATCATGTTCGAGATGATCTCGATGGTGGCCGAGAATGTAAAGAACCGGACTCCGGCCTGATCATCCTCAACAGGCTCTAATCAACCTGAGCCTTCTGCGAAACCTGCTCCTTGCGGTTCTGCGCAGCCAGCTCCGCGTCGATCCAGCGGTATGTGCGTGCAATGCCCTCGGCGAGCGGTTGCGCGTAGTCCCAGCCAAGGACCTTGCGGATCAGATCGTTGTTGGAGTTCCGTCCGCGCACACCGAGCGGGGCATCGAGAATATGGCGACGACGGACGGTCTTGCCCGACGCCTTTGCGGCGAGCTCGACAAGCTCGTTGATCGTGACCATCTCCTCCGACCCGATATTGACCGGATCGGCGAAATCGGACTGCATCAGACGGTAGGTCGCCTCTACGCATTCGTCGACATAGAGGAACGAGCGCGTCTGAAGACCATCGCCCCACACCTCAATTTCGCCGCCATCGGGACCCAGTTCGGCTACTTTGCGACAAATGGCAGCGGGCGCCTTTTCGCGGCCGCCCTGAAAGGTTCCCTGGGGTCCGAAGATGTTGTGGTAGCGGGCAACCGCCACCGGTATCCCATGGTTTCGTGCATAGCTGGCATAAAGACGCTCCGAGAAGATCTTCTCCCACCCATACTCACTGTCGGGTTGAGCCGGGTAGATGGTTTCCTCGCGGCAATCCGGGTTGCCTGGATCGAGCTGATTGTGCTCCGGGTAGACGCAGGCGCTGCTGGAATAGAAGATCTTAGTCTTGCTGCCGCCGACGCTTCTCTTCTGAGCGCGCAATGCATCCAGGACGTTGAGGTTAATGGTGGCCGAGTTGTGCATGATATCGGCGTCATTGTCGCCGGTGAATATGTATCCGGCGCCTCCCATATCGGCCGCGAACTGGTAGACCTCGTCAAACGTGAAATCGGATCCGTCCAATTTGCCGGCATCGAGCACACCGGCAACAAGCTGTTGGTCGCGCAGGTCGCCGATAACAAAATCGTCGGCATCGACGGGAGAGAATTGCGGGTATTTCAGATCCACGCCACGCACCGTATATCCGCGCCGGCGCAGATAGGTCACCATGTGGGAGCCGATGAATCCGCCTGCTCCGAGCACTAATGCACTTTTCACGTCGTTCTCCCGTTATCAACCGGCGAAGACCGATTAAACATCGGCCGTGTTGCGCCGCTGGGACGCCTCTTCCGGCGACTTGGCTGCTTCCGATAGCCGGCGCATGAGCGGTGCGGTTCGCCATTTCCGGGCTGCTGCCGCCGCAGCACGCGTTTTGGCGTCGAAGCTATCGCGATCAGCCGCAATAACGTCCAGCGCTTCTGCGAGCTCGCCATCACTTGCCGCCGAGAGGCCGTTGCCCCAGGCAATCAGTTCCTCGGCGGCAATGCCCTTGCGGCAGACGATCGGAATTCCATTTGCCACTGCGTCAACGGCGACTCCGGACGCGCGATTGACATAGTATTCGACCACATACGGCAGCAGAACGACATCACATCGCAGCAAGTGCGAAGCAAATTCCTCATTCGACATGGAGACCGGGAGAAATTCAATCTTGCGGATGGCCGGGCCAAGTCCCACCAGCAATCTCAGCCAGAACTTAATCCGGTGATCGAAACGTGGCCTCTTTTGCAGGAGAATGCGGATGTTCCGTTTCGCACCGCTGAGCCGGTTGAATTCACGCAAGATGGCGGGCAGGTGAGCCATGCCCTTGTCTTTTCTCGGTGCCCCAAGCAGACCGACTGTGTAGACGTCGCTGCCGCCCGCAACCTTCTCCGACGAAGAGGGCCATTGGGTCGGGATCGGCGCCAACGTTACGGTATCCGGTCGGTAAAGCCGTTCAAATGAGCCCAGATTGCGGTGGACCTCCGCGTAGACATGGACCCTGTCGCATTGTGCCGTAACCTGTGAAAGCCAATGATGTGCCGATTGTTCCATGTCGAGGCCCCGATCGGCGCCAAGGAAGCGAACATGGATGTGCGGCCAGTCCTGCCTATCGATACTGCCGATGACAGTTTTCAGGCTCTCCACGGTGGCGCTGCAGGCGCTGCAAAACACCAGATGATCGTCCGCAACAGGTTGAAAACGTTCGAAGAGCGCAAGCAATTCACCGGTGAAGGCGTTTCTTGATGCTGAGGGAGGAACCGATGGTTCATCGGCTCCAGTCAACGGATCATAAGGCGCTACCGGTTTGCCGCTGAAGTGTCGGTGGACATGGTCAGTCGGGAAGGACAGGTCGCTGTCAGCGTCGCGATGAATCACGAACCACGGGTCGCCGCCGATGGCTTCCGACAGCGAACACAACGCGGCATAGAAGTGTCCTCTCTCGTTCATGCATTCCGGCTGAATGAGAAATACCCGTGCCACGCCTACCTCGTCCGATGCCGACAGCCGCTGTCGGCCGCGTTATCCGCAGGGAACGCTGCATAGTCCGTTTAATTGGGGTGGTCAACATAAGTTGCCGTGTACCGGCCGCTCTCGGGGATTGCCCTCCGATGCGGCCGGCATCAGTTCGCCACCGTCTTCCTTGTCAGGCTGGCATCCGGATTGGTCAGAAGTTCAATGATCGCGTCGATGAGCTTCGCATGGTCTCGTGCATAAGCCTTTCCGGCATCACGAATGAATGCGACCTCGTCGTCGGAAGCACTGAAACCATCGACGCTGCGTGGCACTTTAACGTGGAGGTTGAAGGTGGCAACCTCGACATCCGATTTCATGAGGGCGTGGCGCTCCAGCGACAACCGGCTGACGCTCGACTGCCCGTTGAAGATCATCGCTACCATCGGCATCGCCCACTCAAACAGGCCACCACGGACGCTGGTAAACGTCGATATGTCGATGTCCCAGGTGGTGCCCATGGAAACGACGACAAATTCGCGGGCATTGGGGACATTGGTGCGCGCGTGCAGATAGGCGAAATCACCGGGCGAATTGAGAACAAGTGCCGGGTCGACGATGAAATCATCATCCTGATCGCCACCTCTCAGCTTGACCGCTGGAAAATAGGTGGGCGCGCTGGTGACGGCGGAGACAAGCGGCGCAAGATACAGGTTGGACTGCTGCGGGTGCCAGTTGTGAAACAGCTTGAGGCCACCCTCCTGCTGGGAAAACGACGGGAACATGGCCGGGCGCAGCAGGTCCCGAAAGGTTCCTTCCTTGAACTTGCTGTGGGCTTCGAGAATGCGCGCATGGTTGACCATGCGCGGACCGAACAAGCCGTTGCCGGTGAGGATACGGTGATACAATGGAGCGGAGAGAAGTTGCGCTCCGATATTCTGATATACGTCAGCGGCATCGGCTGCCGTCATCGGTCTGCCTGTCGCATCCTGAGGATAAAGGAGCAATGTTGAGATAATGGCGCCGGTTGAAGCACCCGCCACAAAATCGAACAGCTCATGGATACGCTTGCCTGACCGCCGTTCGATTGCCTTCAACACCTCAAGATCGGCAAGCCCGAGCATTGCGCCGCCTTCGATGGCAAGGATGCGTACTCTCTTGGGATCGTCCGGTTGCCATGCTATCGGCGGTTTATGGTCCTCCTTGTCCGGCCATCCGACCATCTCATACTCGTACTCGACCAGATACCTGGAGTAGAGATAGGTAACCAGGATGAACAGAAGCTGCGCGGCAAACAAGCAGGCGAACACCAGCGTAACGACTCGAAACAAACGCTTCACCCGCATTTCCTTAATTCGTACACCCCAGTTTAAGATGCCGTCAGTGAGCGCGATAGGCAAGTTGCGCGTTTCCGGACGACGATCCAGACAAAAATGCGGTGCTTGATTATGTTCGTCGAAATGCGGGTTCTGAGACGGGCATGGCTCGCCTGCGGTCAAACCTCAGCAATGGTCATATCTGCCAGGCCTGCAAAGCGATACACAGCGTCAAAACAGAAAGAGCTACCAGAAAGCGCGTGGTCATGATCGCCCCCTTGTGTGGAAAGATCGGCGACCTTTGTGCAGGACGCAGGCTTTTGCGTCTGTGGGAAAGATCACATTCCGCCAGCCGGCATCGATGTGTCAGACCGCAATGCTCATTGTTTGCGGGATTTGCTTGGAACCGCAGATTGCTCGGCAAGCATTGTCTCGATCCGGGTGACATCCGGTCCCTTTCCCACCATCGACGGATCCGATTCGACGAACAATGCCGCCGCGGCCTGCGCGTATGGTACAGCCTCGGCAACAGTTGCACCGGCAATGAGCGCGGCGGCCAGGGCACCGACAAAATGATCGCCCGCGCCGTGGGTCGAACGCGCCTTGACCGGAAACGCCTGGTGTCTCTGCGGCGCTTCATGCGCCTGGTGCAGGATCAAACCGTCGGAGCCGAGGGTCACGATTATCCAGCGTGGGCCACTGCCCCGGTCCTCCATTTGGTTTGCGATTTGCCGGTAGTCCATTTCTTCCGTGGCGAAATAGGCGGATGCCTCCACCCGGTTCAAGATCAAGATGTCTACACAGGCCAGTAGTGACAGGTGCATATCCCGCATCGGAGCGGCATTCAGCACGACCGTCGCTCCCGCGGCGCGCGCCTTTTGCGCGATCGCGATGTTAGCCGGTTCCGGGATTTCGTTTTGCAGCAGGACGAGACCGGTGCCGTCGGGAAGTGCGATGCCTTCGAGATCGAGCAGTTGGTTGGCACCCGACGCGACCACCGCGCCGTAGTCTGCCTGCCGGTCGACGATCGCCACGCTCATGCCGCTGGCCGTTGTACCATCGTGCTGCAACAGCGACGTGTCGATGCCGGCTGCGGCAAGGTTTTGCCGCAGCTCGCGACCAAACCAGTCATCTCCGATGCGGCCGGCCATGGCGACGCTTGCACCATGCCGGGCAGCCGCTGCCGCCCTTGCCGCCGCAGACGAAGCGAACCGGTCCGCCCATTACTGTTTCATCGACCGTCGGAAGGTGTGGTGCTTCGATGACGATGTCGAAATGCAGCGATCCAGCGACCAGAATTGACGGGTCAGCCATCGCCGCGACCGATCAATTCGCGTTGAACGATTGCCATACTGGTCGGCGCGTCCTGACGGGAAATGGCCTCATTTAGGGCCGGATCGTTGGCCAACCGGCGCGCGATCGGCAGAAGCCGCTCCATGGTTGCGATGTTGAGCCTTGCCTCTTCGACCGGATCGACGCCGGAATGGTCGGGAAATGTGTCGAAATAAATGGCGCCGCCAAAGTCCATGGACACCAGCGTCGCCAACAGTTCAAGCGTCTGGATCGGATGAACGCTGGCAACCGCAAGACCATCATCGCGCTTCGCATAGCCATCATTCAGATGGACGCCGAGCAAGCGGCTGTGGCGCGCAGCGACCACTGCCGCCCAAGCCGGCATTTCGTCGGCGTACAGTACGTGGGCGAAGTCCAGGGTAACGCCTAGGTTGTTCCGATCAACCTCGCCGATGGCCAGAAGCGTGGCGCCCAGATCCGGCATCAGAGCAAAGGCGCGCGGCTCGTTGGGTTTGTATTCGATTGCCACGTCAACCGCACGATTGTGGTCGCAGACGCGCTGTATCGCATCAATCGTGTCGTCCCATGCGCGCCCGTAGTCCATCTGGAACGAGTAGTCGAACCCGTCCTGACCCAGCCACAGGGTCATCAGCGCGCCGCCCATCTCTGCCAGCGTATCGATGCCGCGCCGTGTCAGGTCGATTGCGGAAGCGCGTACCGTTCGGTCGGGATGGGTGAATGCGCCGAGATTGAATTCCGGCAATGTGTAATAGCGCATGGCCAGCCCATTCAGCGCCATCCCGTGATCGCGCAGAGTAGCGGTAAGGTCGGCTGCGCCGTCTTCCTGGAAATGATCCGGATAGTTGAGATCCGCAGCCGTCAAACCGGCCGATGCGGCCCGCCGCACCAGGTCTCGTGTCGTGACGGAGTTGCGGCCGGGCACCTGTGCCGAAGCGCCGACACGAAAGGCGTTGAGGCGGGCCGCATAGGGCGGTGAACGGTCGGCGAGGCTCATGAACTAGATTTCGTTGGTTGAAGCATGTTCCCGGCTTCACTTATCCCAAGCGGCAGAACATAGGCAATCATACAAGCTGCCCTTTTCGCTCGATGATGAAATCGAGGAAAGAGCGTGCCCTCAGCGACAAGGGGCCGGGATCCGGATAGATGGCACTCAGCGGCAGGCTTGGCACTGTGTAGTCCGGTAAAACCACCTCCAGTTCGCCGGAAGCCAGTTTGGGCCTGACCAGCCAGTTGGGCAGGATGGCAATCCCCATCCCTTCGCAGACGGCGGCCTGAAGGGTGTCGGCATCGTCCAGCTTGATCTTGCACTCGACATTGACGACATGACGCCCGTGTTCTCCTTCGAAGATCCAGTGGGACGGTGAACCGAAGCGTGAATACCCGATGCAGATGTGACCGGCCAGTTCGCTCGGATCGTGGGGAGTCGGGCGTTCATGCAAATACTGCGGGCTTGCCACGGCGAAACGTCTGACGCGTCCCAAAGTGCGCGATCGCAGCGAACTGTCGGCCAGCTCACCGATGCGCAGGGCGAGTTCAACCCCCTCCTCGACCAAATTCACCTGCCTCTCAGACAGACGCAGATCCAGTAAAATCTCCGGGTGCAGGCGCAGGAAACTGGAGGCAAGCGGCATCAATAGGTGACGCCCGAGGGACGAAGGCACGCTGACGACGAGCGTTCCCGTCGGCTGAGGCTGGGCATTGCGCGCCACCGCGCGGGCCTGATCATATGCTTCGAGAATATCGCGGGCCTGACGGTAGATCCGACGTGCCTCTTCGGTGGGCGACAGACTGCGCGTCGTACGCAGGAAGAGTGTGGTGCCAAATACCTCCTCGAGATGCGCGATGCGTTTGCTGACGGTGGGCTGGCTGGCGCCCAAGCGTCGGCCAGCCGCTGAAAAACTGCCGCTTTCCACGACATGGACGAATGTGTGCAGGCAGTCGAGGCGGTCCATATTCATTCCAAACGCGAATAGATGATATTCGATACATGCTATTCCGAAGGGAATAAGGATTCAATAATCTGCAGCATGACAAGAGGAGGAGAACGCATGCACACCATTGGCATTGTCGGCGCCGGAATCGCCGGCCTGCATCTGGCGCTTTACCTGCAGCAAAGGGGCATCCGCGCCACCATCATCACCGATCGTGAGCCTGACGCCTACCGCAATTCTCGGCTGCTCAACACGGTGGCGCATCACAACACCACGCTGGAACGCGAGACGGAACTCGGCGTGAACCACTGGACCGAGATGAAGGACCACTACCACTACCATGACCACTGGCTGAACATCCCCGAGACACCGCTGCAATTCTCCGGCCATTTCAAGAAGCCGTCCCGTGCCGTCGACTATCGGATTTACCTGCCGACACTGATGAATGATTTCACCGAACGCGGCGGCACGATCGAATACCGTCGGATCGAGGAGGATGACATCCAACCGCTGGTCGACCGCTTCGACCTGCTGGTCGTCGCCGTGGGCAAAGGACCGCTCGGCGCCCTGTTCGAGCATGATCCGTCAGAGTGTCCGTTCCAGCAGCCGCAACGTAGGCTCAGTGTCGGGCTCTATGCGGGTGTTGCTCACCCAAATCCCATGAACGTGACATTGTCTCTGACCCCCGGCGCTGGCGAGCTCATCGTTATTCCGACCATTACCTTCGACGGTATCGGTACCGCGTTGCTTTTCGAGAATGTCCCGGGTGGTCCGCTCGAGCCCACTGTGACGACCAAATACGATGATGATCCGGCGGCGTTCCGGCAGGTCATCCTGGATGCCCTGGAGCGATACCATCCCTCGGTCTACGACCGTGTGGACACGGCCAGGTTCGATCTCTGTCAACCGATGGATTCGATGCAGGGTGGTGTGGTGCCGACAGTACGCAAAACCTGCGTGGAGTTCGATAACGGCAAGTTCGCTGTCGCCGTTGGTGACGTTCATGTCACCGTCGATCCGGTGAACGGTCAGGGCGCCAACATTGCATCCTGGTCGGCGTTCAAATTGGGCGAAGAAATCGTCAGAGCGCCGGTACTGGACCGTCGATTCGTCGAGCGGGTGGATCTAGCCCGCAAGGATCGCTGCCTTGCGGCGGCGCGGTGGACCAACCTGATGATGCCGCCGCCCTCTGAGGAGATCCAGATGCTGCTGGGCGCCATGAGCCAGAACAAAGCGCTCTGCGACGAGTTTACCGAGAATTTCAACTGGCCGGAACGGCAATGGGACAATCTCGGTTCTCCCGCCCGTATCCGCGCCTGGATAGAACGCAGCGCGCAGGCGCAGGCGGCTGAATGAAAGGACCCACACCATGCACTGCCTGACGGTGATCTATCCGCGTCCGGACGATGAGGCCGCGTTCAAGTCCTACTATGAAGAAAAGCATGTGCCTTTGGCCGCCCGGTTGCCGGGCTTGAAGACAATGCATTTTGCCTATCCGGCTGCGGTTGGTCCGGGCGATGTCTTTTGCATTTTCCAGGCCTATTTCGAGGACGGGGCCGCCATGGGAGCCGCGATGGAATCGGAGATTGGCCAGCAAGTGGCTGCGGATGTGCCGAACTACTCGCCGAAAGGTGCGCAAGTGGTGCATTTCCCGGCGACGGCATCGTGATGAAACCGCCCGATCCTGCGGATTTTCGCCGCGCGGTGTCCCGTTTCACAACCGGAGTAACCGTCGTCACCTCTCACGACCATGATCGTCAGATCGTGGCCATGACGGCGAATAGCTTCACCTCTGTCAGCCTGGCGCCTCCGATGGTCCTCGTGTCGGTCATGCACGGGCGGACACTCATGGCAATCGAGGCGGGTGGCCGTTTCGGGATCAATGTCTTACCTGCCTCGGCCAGGGAACTTTCCGGCCATTTCGCCGGGCGACAGGTCCCGGGTCTGGCGCCGGAGTTCGAGGAAATCGGCGGCAGCCCCAAACTCATCGAGGCGATGGCTTACTTTGACTGCGTCGTCGACAAATCCGTTGTTGTCGCCGACCATACGCTGCTGATCGGGGCTGTCCAACGCTGCGAACATGCGGACGCCGATCCGCTCGTTTTCTTCTCAAGCCAATACCACAAACTCGGCACCCACGACGGCGCCGGTACAAGCTGACAATGGCAGATCAGGACATTTCATTTGATGATCAATCGACGTACGAAGCCCGCGAGATTCGGCTTTGCTATTGATGCCAATTCCTGGTGCGGCATGCCGGATAAAAACTCCAAAAACACTGCTCGTTGAACTGCACACGGCGGTCGCGGCTGCAAATGTGTCTACGCACAGGCGATCCCGGACCACACTCTGTTCGTTTCTCCTGACGTTGCAATTGTGCCGGTGGAAGAGCTCATCTATTGGACGTGGATCGTTGCTGATCCAGCTATCCTTGCAGTAAACGCCCCACTTGATCAGGACGGCTTTTTGCCGTCATACGCGGCGATCGTCTGAAGCATGGCGCTGTCGTCTTTGGCTCCATGCACCTCAGCGGCAGCTTCGTACCAAGCATAAGCCTGCTCGCCAACCGGCATCGAAAGGCCCATCGCGTGCGCCATAGACAGGCAGTAGCGTGAATCCTTTTCTCTCAGCCCAATGGCGAGACCGAATGTGTCGGCGGCACGGTTTTCCAACATCGGCCGGATCATGCGCTTTACATGGGGACTGCCGATCGGGCCGGTTTCGGCCGCCGCGACCGTGGTGTCGACATCGAGCCCGAGTTTCCGCGCCAGATGCGCTGCCTCGGCTATCGACGCCACATGCACCGCGCCGAGGAGATTGTTGATCAACTTGTAAGCGGTTCCCGTACCGGTGCCACCGAAGTGGAGGATCGTGCTGGAAATAGCCTCCAGAAACGGCCGTGCCTGTTCCAGATCGCCTGCGTCGGCGCCGACCAACAGGATCAACTCGCCCGCTGCCGCGGCCGATGGCGGGCCGTTGACCGGGCAATCGATGTAAGCCAGGCCTTTTTCTGCTGCCGCCTTTGCGAGGATCTCGCTGTGTCCGTGCGAGATGGTCGAGCATTCAATGACGAAGGCACCGGGATGGAGTGCGCCCATTGCGCCGTCACCATCCAGCCAGCAGCGCGACGAAGCCGCGTCATCGGCGACCATGGCAAACACGGCGTCGGCATCCGCTGCGGCTTCTGCCGGTGAGTTCGCCGGTAGAGCACCCTGCCCGATCAATCCCTCGGTCTTCTCAGGCGAGCGGTTCCAAACTGTCAGACGGTGCCCCGCGGCCAGTAGGCATGAAGCCATACCGCTGCCCATTTTACCCAGCCCTAAAAATCCGATGTTAGCCATTGTTTTCCCGTTGCTATTCGGGGTTGCCTGTGCCGCTTCCCGTGGGTGACGGCCCCCTGGTATTCGGTTCGAGAATCTGCCGATGACGCTTGGCTGCCGACGGCAGGCTGTTGGCCGATGCACCCTATACAGCTGTCTGGGGCATTTCCATGCTGCAGGGCGTTTTTGCAATGGTCACATAGCACTCGAGTGCAGATGCACGCAGCAGAGACTATGTGGTTTGCTTCTTGTTTGGCCAGGCAATTTCGACCCGCCACCAGCGTGGGCGAGCCGAGCGGTAACTGTCGGACGTCGGCATGAGGTCGCGCGCGCCGGGACGGTCAAAGCTGCCGACCAGAAGTGCGACTACCGGCTCATCGTCGATCGCGCCGATGGTGCTGCCGCAGGTCGGACAGAACGCGCGGCTCGATTGGCCGGATGAGCGATACACCGCCGGCGCTCCAGCCGGCCCAATCCATTTGACGGCGTCACGAGGAAACTCAACCCATGCCGCTGTGGGCGCTCCCGTATGGCGCTGGCAAATCGTGCAGGAACAGGTATGCGGATTTTGCGGTGTGCCTGTTGTCTGAAACCGAACCGCGCCGCACAGGCAGCCGCCCTCAAGGGTTTTCGTTTTGGTGATGTTGCTGGGCATATTATCCGCTATCAGATCCCGCTCTCTCGAGATTTAGAAAACACCGGTTGAGATACAACCGCGCCGAAGCCGGTACCGGGCTTTTTCCCAGCATGACATTAAAGCCTTTATGGAAACGCCGGTGCCCATATCGGTTCTGGGTCTTGGCGCCGGCCGCCTCGTGCCCAGGCGGGTGCGAACCTGATGGTCTGGATACGCTGCAGGATTCAAAACTTCAAGCCGATACCCAACAGGGGACCGTGGGCCGTCAGATCGATTAGATCGTCATTGTCGGAATAGTCAGTACCGAGCCCGCGGTAGCCGAGCGTCATGAAGATGCTGTCATTGAACTCGTAACCGACTCCTACGAATGCATCCCAGGAAAACTCTGCGCCCGCGCCAAACCCACCAACCAGGCCGGTTGCGGTCACAAACAGTTTCTCGGTCAGATCGCGCCTGCCCGTGAAGCCAAAAACCGGGTCCACCCATTGGATTGTGTCGCGCGCAGAAACCGGACGAAAACGTCTGTCGGTAAATGCAATCGACGTGTCGAACGACCAGAGTCGAACACCGGCCAATCCCGTGATCGATGATGAATGGTTCTCGTAGAGTCGGTAGGAGGCGGCCAATGTTCCGGCGGTGAAAGCCTCATCCAGTCGTGCTTCTACCGAAAGCAGTCGATGGGTAGCTGACGCATCGGAAATCTTGAAATAGACCAGGTCACCGAAAAGCCCGAAGCGGCCCCTTTCAACGGTTACGGTCGCCATAAACGTCGCGTCGAGATGGTCTAGAATCTCGGTGGGGGTCAGATGAACCGCAACTGGTCCGAGCCCATCGACACCGGCGTCGCCGTCGATCCACGGCAACAATCCATATATCATAAGCGAACCCGACCAGTGGCTGTCGGCTGCTTGTGTCGCGTCCGCTATGGGCTCAGCGGCGATCGAATCGGCCGCCAGAGCACCCACACCGCATGTCGGTATCACCATGGCGGCAATCAGGAGCAATGATCTCATGAATCCCCTCATCTCCCGGTCCGGTTGGTCTGGCGGCTGAGGCCCGCGAAGTCGGCGCACGGGTTTCTTTAACCGCTGCGACGCGACGGAACTCAAATCGGCCGTTGCCTGATCCGCGATTTGACGTTGTGACCATCCGTCACCGATCTGTAGCGAATCCATCATCACTGCCAGGGAACCATATCGCTCCTTTGCCGGCACTTCCAGCATAGCATCCGACTTGCCAAGGTAAGGTATCATGACGTACGCTGGGTTGCGGTTAATCCCAATATTAAGAATATGATAATATTACTGTTTTTCCTGTCGGCACGATAGAGGGACAAGAATGCTTCGCGACTTGGTTCACTTTTTCAACACCCGACAGATATTCCGGTTTTATCTTCTTATTTTACCCGTGCTGTGGGGCATTTTGCTGCTTTCATTCTATTCATGGAACATCGGCTTCGGTTTCGGTGATGCGTTCGCGATGCTGCTTTGGACCAGCCAGGCGATCGTCATGCTGCTGATGATCGGCCTGAGTGCGGTTTTCATGCGCCGCATGATCAGCGAACAAGCGAATACAACCAAGGAGAAGCATCCCTTTTTCAATCAGCTCAATCATTTGGTTTTGCTTCCCTGCTACAACGAGCCCGTGAAAGTTGTTATGGCGACCCTCGACTCGCTGGCCACACAGACGGTCTCGGAACAGATCACCGTTGTTGTCAGTCTTGAGGAAAAAACCCCGGATCAAAAGAGGACCGCGCGGCTTCTGAAAGACAGGTATTCCGAGAGTTTCCGTGATTTTGGTGTCACCGTGCATCCTGCCGGCCTGCCAGGAGAAATACGCGGTAAATGCAGCAACGTTCGTTGGGCGATCAAGGCTGCCCTTGAACGGGCCGCGTCTCTCGGCACCGTGTTCGATCCGGCGACGACGACCCTCACATCCATGGATTCCGATACGATCGTTCATCGTCGTTATTTCGAGGTTTTGGGCGAAAAGTTTCTTCAAAGCAGCGAGAGAGCGCGCCATGCAACCGTGTGGCAGGGCGGGCTTTTTTACAATTACGGCCTCGCCGACTCGTTCTTCTTTACACGGGTGACCGCGCTGTTTCGAACGGTCTGGATGATTGGCTTCAACATCCCTCTGCAAGTCCATCCCATGAGCGTTTTTTCATCGTCTCTGAAACTCTGCCAAGACAACGATTATTTCGATCCGACCTATCAGATGGACGATATGCATTACTTTGCGAAGTCCATGGCCACGCGAGGTGGCAAGGTCAGGCTGGAAACCATCCATCTTCCGCTGATTTGCGGTCCTACATCCGGACACAGTTTCGCCGGCGAGTTGGACGAATGGGCGCTGCAGGCAAAACGATGGAGCATCGGCGCCTTTGAAATCTTCCACTACGTTTTCAGTCAAGCGCCAAGACTCGGCCCAATCGTGACCATAAGATTGCTCACAACGATCCTTGTTCTATACGGTTTGTTTCAGAGCATTTTATTTGCCTCGACACTGATCGCAGCGCCGGTGTGGCACACCAGTCTTTATCGTGACCAGCTGGATCACATCATATGGTACATCCTGGACATCATTCCCTGGCTGTTTATCGCCTGGTGCTTCGTTATCGATGCCGTTTTTATCCGTCACTTTGAGGCACCGGATCGAAAAGTCGGGCTGGGTCGCAACCTGCTGCACTTCGCATCGGCCCCATTTGTTCTGCTGGGTTACAACGTTGTGTCTTTCGTGGCCCTTCATATCCTCGCGGTAAGAGGCAAAACGGTCTGCTCCCACGACATATCGGCAAAGAACCATCTGCCACACGCGGAGGCTGCCCGTCCGGCACCGGCGTAGCGTGCCGCGGCAGGTCGACCGAATTGAGCCGTTCGGCGCATCGATGTGATCGCGCCAGCGGTTAGAGCAACGGGCGCGAACATGCGAGCCCCACTGCGCAGAGCTTTCTGATTTTTGTCATAAACTGTGGAAAAGCAGTGGATAGACAAGACATTTCCGGGAGCTGAAATAGACTCCCATACAGATGAGACAGTCAGAAAGAGAGAACCGTAAATCTCTGTATTTATTGTTCTTTATTTCGGTATCGATTCTACTGCCCGTGGCGGATCGAGAAGGCTCATTACAGTGTACGCAAAATCCATAATGCCTCTCTGCCGGGATCTCGCCGCCTGGGGTAAGGCGTCAATCGCAATCATACGGGGGCCACGAAAGCATGATCGATCTTCATGGGCGAGGTCACGGACATGATGGTCGTGGTGCTCCAAGATGCGCCGCAATTCCTCAAGCGGCGCCTGGCATTGAGACTTCTCGAGGTTCGCGGCGGCGTCTATGTCAGTCGATGCAGCGGTCCGGTTCGGGACATGATATGGCATCATGTCAAAGAAAACATCGGTAACGGTACAGCGGTTCTCGCGTATCGCGATGCGACGACATCAACCGTAAGATTGCGACATGTGCGGGACGGTAAGCCCGCTACACCAACTCAGAGGTCTCGTGACTATCGCAAGACAGACACTCATGCCACCATTCGTCACGGTAACAACGTGGTCAATATGAGCCCAAATACGGGGTTGTAGCCATCGCCGCAATGACGACTATCGGCGCTTGCATCTGATCTTGTATCAATAGCCTATCAAACGCTGGGCTGGCCGTTGTAGGACGGACGCGCGATGGATGCTGTCACGGTACCGCGGCGTTGCCTGACCAGTTCACGGAACTGTTGGTGCGGCATGAACAATTGCGTTTCGTCAATTCCGAAAAAATCGCACAGTTTGCCCACGACTTTCGGACCGGGGCGAACGCGGCCGTTGAGATACCTGTTGAACTGCAATCGGTTCATGTCCATCAACCGACAGATTTCGGCAACCGAATCGTGTCGGCTACAAAGCAAACGGAGGTTTTTTTGCAAATCGGACGGCATGCGCTTTCCGGTTTCATGGCGCGATTCCCCCGGCGAACCGCGTGTTGCACATCGTCCCCAGTCCGGAAATTAGCACCTTACCGCCCAATAAGCCATGTGTTCCCAATAACATCGCGTGAAATTCGCGTGATGTCGGGGTTCGCGAAGGCCGACTATGCGTCATTCCATCCCTGTAGGAAAAGAACCATCGCCTCGTTACCGCAACTGTCGATCCACGCTGGATTGAGGTAACCACCGGCCTCGAGGATGAGACGGGCGCACCCTATATGATCGCGACTGTCGGCGTTTGGACAGAATTCGGATCCGTGAATCACGGTTTCCAGTGCATCGCCGCCGAAGTGGTTCCGGTAGCTTAAATCCGGACCGAGCGTTAGGAAAAAAGCGACATATTCGGGCAGCCCTTCCCATCCGGCAACATGCAACGGGGTGAGGCCCATAGCATCGGTTTCTCTGGGATCCAGACCGGCAGCCACGAGTGCCTTTACATGGTCGAGTGAACCGGGTCGCCATACCAGTTGGGTCAGTAGGTTGCGATCAGTCGCGGGAAGCGATCCAGGATCCAGCGGCGACGATGGCGCCCTTCCCTTGGCGCAATCGGCGAGGATCGTTTCCGGGTGCGACAGGGCGCTGGCAAAGCCACGCTGCCCCAGCAGTTGGATCATATCGCGATTGCCGTAGATCGATGCCAACGCATAGGGCGTGTGCCCTTCCCACACGGCTTCACCATCAGCACCATGGTCGAGCAGCAGTTTTACGACCGCGGCAGAGCAGAGCCGACGCGCGGCATGATGCAGCGCCGGAGTCGAATCGACGGGCTGACCGCTCGGATGGCCTGTGACAGCCTCGTTGGGATCCGCGCCGTGTTCCAGGAGCAGCCGGACCGCCTCGAAATCATCAAAATCGAGAGCTCGCAGCAACGCGTTGGTGCCGGTGGTTGTGACCCCGAACTCGATGAGTAGCTTCAAACCCTCCCGGTGCCCGAGTTCCGTGGCGTGATACAAGCTCTCATTGTCATCGGGACTTGCGCCATGCTCCAGGAGCCAGCGGGCCAATACCAAATTGCCGGCATGGCCAAGCGCCCCGTAGAGCGCGGAGAGCCGATGGTCGCTGCCCGGTTCGGGAGCAAACCCGTCATTGACATCGGCTCCATTAGACACCAGTAGGTCGGCTATATCCGTCATCGCCTGGTGCCTTTCCGGCGCTATGCGAAAATAGTGCGAGTAGGCAAGATGCAGGATCGGAGAACGGCCGTCGATGGGTTGTGTCGCCATCGTCAAATCGCGCGCTATTTCGGCGCGAACCGCTTCGATGTCGTAGGTGGCGAGCTGCAGCGCGAAACTCTGCGCCGGTAAAGCCGGGTCGTCTTCCAGGAGTTTTCGGATAATCCACAGCTGGCCGAAATAGAGGGCGCGCCTTAATCGTTCGGCACGCTCGCTTCGTGTCAGTTCGCGCGCCTCCAGGGCGAATTTGAGTTCCGGCCAAGTCCGATGGCCGTTTTCGCGAGCAATGACGTGAAGGAAATCCGCGTGTCGCGGCTGTTTCGGTTCCGGAACATAGTCACGTAGACGGCGGGTTGCATTCGGGTCGCCGTTTGCGAAGGCTTTCTTCAGTTGCCGGGCAGAACGACGCAGGCGATCGATGTCGGAAGACATGGCTTTCCCCTTTTTGCCCAAGGGTCCGCTGCTTTGAGCCAATGGAGAAAAACCGATAGGATGGCTGTCTGAGATCGAGGTGCCTGTGCGCTTTCCGCGGACCCGGTTGCCGCCTCGACGGCAACCGTTGCTTAGCACCGCGCCGGCGCCGCATCAAGCATAGGCGGCGTCAGATGCTTCGGAAAATACCCTGGCAGATGATCATCACGATGACGCTGGCAATCAGATATCCGGCGTCCGTCATTCTTGCGTATGTGCTGTTCCTGCGGAACATGCCACCCGCATAGCCAAGCACGGCAAAGGCGATTGCGGCCAGTAAAATGGTCAACAAAGCATTGGAAACAGCGGTGACGCCAACCAGCCAACTGACGAGCAACAAACCCACAAACTGGCTGATCATCGCGCCGGCTGGCATGGTGTCCGCCGATCCCATTTCGACGCCTACTCCCTGCGCCCATTTTGGGCCGAACAGCCAGGGTGAATACCAGAGCCAGCCGACCAGAAACGCGGCTACGGCGCCAACGACCACGCCGATGAAGTTTACGCCGTTGAACAACTCTCCCACTGCGGCAAGCCTCCGGTTTCAGCAGTTATGTGCTTGATCGTTAATTAACATAAAAGTTAATTTGTGATCAACTGGCTTCTCGGAACGGCTTCCATGCAAAAGGGGCGCGACCGATCGGCCGCGCCCCTGCAGATCAGTCTATGCCTTGATTACTGCGGCAGCTCGTCGTCGACGCCTTGAACGTAAAACAGCATGCCGAGAAGCGTGCCGTCATCAGCGACCTCACCCTCCTTCAACCACAGCGTTCCATCCTGCTTGTTAACCGGACCGGTAAAGGGATGCAGTTCGCCCGACGCGACCTTTGCTTCCGTTTCCGTGGCCATTTGCTTCACATCGTCAGGCATGTTCGTGTACGGCGCCATGGCAAGAATACCATCGGCAAGGCCATCCCATGTCGACTGCGACGTCCACGTACCGTCCATCAAAGCCTGTGTTCGCTTGATGTAGTAGGGTCCCCATGTGTCGAGAATTGCGGTCAACTGTGTTTCCGGGCCTGCCTCGATCATGTCGGAGGCCTGGCCGAAGGCCTTGATACCGCGTTCGGCGGCGACTTGGATCGGTGCGGTGGAATCGGTGTGCTGGGTCAAAACGTCGACACCCTGGTCAATAAGAGCTTTGGCGGCGTCGGCCTCTTTGCCCGCATCAAACCATGAGTTGACCCAGACGACCTTGATTTCGAAATCCGGATTGACAGACTGGGCACCCAGCAGGAATGCATTGATGCCCATGACGACCTCCGGAATCGGGAAGGACGCGATGTAACCTGCGACCCCGGCTTGCGACATTTTACCGGCAATCAGACCCTGGATGTATCGACCCTGATAGAAACGCGAGTTGTAGCTGGTAACATTGTCTGCCGTTTTGTAACCGGTCGCGTGTTCGAATTTCACATCAGGAAACTTTTTTGCGACGTCGATGGTCGCATCCATGAAGCCGAACGACGTCGTGAAGATAAGGTTGCAGCCGGATCGTGCAAAACGCTCGATCGCGCGTTCGGCATCCGGCCCTTCGGCGACATTCTCGAGGTAAGGCGTCTCGACGTTGTCGCCAAAATGTTTCTGCAACTCCTGCCGACCAATGTCGTGTGCCTGGGTCCAGCCGCCGTCGGTCTTTGAGCCGACATAGACGAAGCAGACTTTGGTCGCCGCCTGTGCTGCCCCGGCAGCCAAGCTGATTACCATTGCCGCAGAAAGCGCCAGTAGTGTTTGTTTCATAGTGCTCACCTCTTTGATGTTTGGTTGGAGATTAACGATCCGGGACAAAGGACTGGCCAAGCGAGGCCGGCGTGTTCATCAGTGTCAGGCGCCGGTTACGCGAAATCAGGACCAGTACCACAACCGTCGCCAGATAGGGAAGCGCCGACAGGAACTGTGACGGGATGTCGAAACCGAAGGCCTGCGCATGCAACTGGCCAATGGTGACGGCGCCAAACAGATACGCGCCGACAAGCACCCGCATGGGACGCCAGCTGGCAAACACAACCAGCGCCAGCGCGATCCAGCCGCGGCCTGCCGACATGTTTTCCACCCATTGCGGGGTATAGACCAGCGACAGCTGCGCACCGGCCAACCCGGCGCAGGCGCCGCCGAACAGGACAGCCAGATAGCGCGTGCGAATAACCGAGATTCCAAGCGCGTGGGCGGAACCGTGACTGTCTCCGATGGCGCGCAGCTGCAGGCCGGCGCGGGTCCGGAACAGGAACCAGCTGACGCCGAAGATTGCGGCGATCGAGATGTAGAAGATCAAATCCTGGTCGAACAGCAACTTGCCGATCAGCGGGATGGACGACAGGACCGGTATGGTGATCGTCTCCATCTTGGTGCCGGCCTCGCCGACAAAAGCCTCGCCGATCATGCCGGACAAACCAAGCCCGAGAATGGTCAACGCCAGGCCGGTTGCGACCTGGTTGGTTACCAGCGTCAGCGTCAAGAAACCGAACAGCAGAGCCATACCGCATCCGGCGAGGATACCGGCAATTGCTCCAACATAGACCGAGCCGGTTAGCTGGGCACCCATGAAGGCCAGCACAGCGCCCATGACGATCATGCCTTCCACGCCGAGATTAAGAACACCGGAGCGTTCAACGACCAGTTCGCCGATTGCCGCCAGCAGCAGCGGTGTGGCCGCCGTGGTGACTGTGAAGAGAATTGCTTCTGTGAGTTCCATTACGCGCCCTCCGCGACTTGGGCTGCCGGAGCCGGCTCCGGTGGCGTTTGGGGAGCTGTCTTAAAGCGAATCCGATAGTGGATCAGCGTGTCACAGGCGAGGACGAAGAACAGCAGCATGCCTTGGAAAACACGCGCGACTTTGTCTGACAGACCGATGGAGATCTGGGCCGCCTCGCCTCCCAGATATGTCAGCGCCAGGACGAGACCGGCAGCGAAGATGCCGATTGGATTCAGACGCCCCAGGAACGCGACAATGATTGCGGTAAAGCCGTAGCCGGGCGAGATCACCGGCTGCAACTCTCCGATCGCCCCCGAAACCTCCGAAATGCCTGCCAGTCCGGCCAATGCACCGGAGAAAAGGAAGGCAAAGAAAACCATCCGGTTGGCCGAGAAGCCGGCGAACCGCCCTGCCCTCGATGACTGGCCAAGCACGGAGACCTCGAAACCCTTCATCATATGGCGCATCATGAACCATGTCAGCAGCGTCACGACGATGGCAAAAACGAACCCGAAATTGGCCCGGCCCGAGGCGGGCAGCAGCTCCGGCAGGATGGCGCTGGCATTGAAATCGCGGGTTTCCGGAAAATTGAAGCCCTCCGGATTGCGCCAGGGGCCACGCACCAGCCAATCGAGAAACAGCTGTGCGACGTAGACGAGCATCAGGCTTGACAGGATCTCGTTGGTGTTGAAGCGGGTCTTCAAAAGGGCCGGTATCGCGGCATAGGCCGCACCCCCGATCATACCCATGATCAATACCAGCGGCAGCACCAGAAACGATTCCCACTGATAGAAGACAAGCGGGATAATCGATCCGGCAATGGCACCGATGATGAACTGACCCTCGGCGCCGATGTTCCAGTTGTTCGACCGGAAACATATGGACAGACCGACTGCGATGAGAATCAGCGGTGCCGCCTTGATCGTGAGTTCGTGAAGGGACCATACCTCGATCAAAGGCTCGATGAAGAAGCTGTAGAGCGCGTCGATCGGGTTCTTGTCCAGCAAGCTGAAGACAATGGCGCCGGCAATGATCGTCAGACCCAGCGCGATAAACGGCGACAGAGCCGAAAACAGTGCGGAGTGCTCGCGCCTGCGTTCAAGTTCAATGCGCATGGGTAACCTCCTCATCCGGCGCTTCGCCGTGGATTCCACCCATCAGCAGTCCGATCTTCTCAAGTGACATGTCGCCGGCAGGCTCGGCCGGTGACAGCGCACCCTCATTGATGACGGCAATGCTGGTCGCCACTTCGAAGATCTCATCCAGATCCTGGCTGATGACCAGCACGGCCGACCCTTGTTCGGCCAGATCGATGAGCGCCTGCCGGATACGGCTGGCGGCGCCTGCATCGACCCCCCAGGTCGGCTGGTTGACGACAATGACCGACGGTTTGCGGTCCAACTCGCGACCGACGATGAATTTTTGGAGATTGCCGCCGGAAAGCGATTCCGCGTCCGGATCCTCTCCGGACTTGCGTACGTCCATCTCCTCAACGATGCGATTGGTCGCCTGCAGAACTGAATCGCGGCGAATAACCTTCAAAGGCCCTCCTGCGAGAAAAACCCCTGCATCGGAGGCATGGCGTGCCAGGATCATGTTCTCCGACAACGTCATTTCGGAAACCGCCGCATGGCCATGTCGCTCCTCCGGCACGAAGCCGGCGCCCAGCAAGCGCCGCGCCGATATGCCCATTCGACCCGCCGCGGTACCGCAGATCTCAATCTTATCGGCGCTGCTGGCCAGGACCTCGCCCGAAAGCACCTCGAACAATTCGCTCTGGCCGTTACCGGCGACTCCGGCGATCCCAATGATCTCGCCGCGGCGGACCGACAGGTTGATGTTTTTCAGCGCAACGGCAAAGGGTGTACGGGCGGGTGCCGACAGACCCTCCGTTCTGAGCAGAACCTCGTCCTGTATGTTGCTTCCAGTATTCGATACCGTCTTGACATCGGATCCGACCATCATCCGGGCGAGAGAGGCCGGTGTTTCGGAGCGTGGATCGCAATCGCCGGTGAGCTTACCATGGCGCAAGACCGTCGCCCGATCACAAATCCGCTGCACCTCCTCCAGGCGATGGCTGATATATAAGACCGAACGGCCTTCTGAGCGGATTTTTTCAAGCGTTTCAAACAACTTGTCCGCTTCCTGCGGCGTCAGCACCGAAGTCGGTTCGTCGAGAATGATCAACTCGGGATTCTGCAGCAAGGTGCGAACGATTTCGATGCGTTGGCGCTCACCGACCGACAGATCGGCCACATGCGCCTTGGGATCGAGCGGCAGTCCGTATTCATGCGACAGGACAGCCGCCCGTTCCGAAATGCCTTCCATGGACTCGCTTTTGTCCATCGACAGCGCGATGTTTTCAGCGACGGTCAGCGCTTCGAACAGAGAAAAATGCTGAAACACCATGCCGATGCCAAGGGTGCGCGCCTCACCTGGGCTGCCGATACGCACCGTTTGGCCTTTCCACAGTATGTCTCCGGCGGTTGGCTCCAGCGATCCGTAGAGCATCTTCACCAGGGTAGACTTGCCGGCCCCGTTTTCGCCGAGTAAGGCGTGAATCTCGCTGGATTTGATCTCGAGGTCGATGCCGTCATTGGCCTTCAGTTCGCCGAAGATTTTGGTCAAACCCCGCACCTCGAGCAGGCAGTCATTCGACCCCGGTTGGTTTTTCGACACGATCTCCTCCCCCGCTTGGACGCGGTTCAATCGACTAAAATTCTAGGCGTAGTGTCGGGAATTCGGAAACAACCAACGTCGAGAAAGAGCTTCAAATTTTTGACGCATAATTCTGTTCCCGCCATGGTTGTGGCCTGGATTGCTACCAAGCAAGAGCGGCTGTTCATTGTGCAGCGCAAAAATGATGGCAAATATCGAATAGGCGTGCAAGTGAGACCTTTCGTGCACTATCTATCGATCTGAAATCCCGCCAGTCTGGCGCGGGAGACTGAAAAACAGGTGGTTCCAATGCACGGGCTTTACGACGTCGTCACGGTTGGAGGCGGGCTTGCCGGTCTTTGCGCGGCGCTGGCGGCAGCCGATGCGGGATACCGCACCGCATTGGTGGCAAGAGGAAACGAGGCAACCGACGGGCGGACCACCGCGCTGATGAACCCCTCGATTGCGTTGCTCGAGCGGTTGGGCGTATGGGAAAACGTGCAGGACGCCGCTGCGCCGCTTCGGTCCATGCGCATCATCGACGGAACACGGCGCCTGCTGCGCGCTCCAACGGTCACTTTCCATGCAAGCGAACTGGATCTGGATGCCTTCGGATACAACATACCGAACGCGCCCTTGCTGGAAACGCTGAACGACGCGGTGCAAAACACAGCCGCAATCGACCACTTCCCACAGGCGGTGGAGCGCGCGGTGCTTCGTCAGGACGGAGTTATGCTGCGCCTGGCGGACGGTTCCGAAATCGATGCCCTGCTGGTGGCGGCAGCGGACGGACGCAACTCGTTGCTTCGACAAACGGCCGGCATTCATGCCCGTCAGTGGAACTATCCTCAGACCGCGATCGTGCTGAATTTCTCACATGAGCTCAGCCACGACGAGACCTCCAACGAGTTTCACACGGAGGACGGGCCGTTTACCCAGGTCCCGCTACCGGGGCTGAGATCCAGTCTCGTCTGGGCCATGAAACCAACCGAGGCTGTGATCCGGTCGGCGCTTCCAAACGCGGAACTGGCCCGTGCCGTAGAAGAACGCATGCAGTCGATGCTCGGTAAAGTGCAAATTGACAGCCCGGTCCAACAGTATGCCTTCAGCGGCATGATCGCGCAGTCTTTCGCCCGTGACCGGGTTTTGCTGATCGGTGAAGCCGGCCACGCATTTCCGCCGATCGGCGCGCAGGGCCTTAATCTTGGGTTGCGCGATGTGGTGGATTTCGTCGATGTCATACGGACGATTGGCAGCATTCACCGCCCCTCCGACGTAGCCAACCGATATAACAGACTGCGCCGCATCGACGTGTCGTCGCGGACCTTCGGTGTCGACCTGTTGAACCGTTCCCTTTTGAGCAGTTTTTTGCCGATCCAACTGATGCGCAGCGCCGGCTTATCCGTGCTTAGCCATGTCGGGCCGTTGCGGCATGCGGTCATGCGTGAGGGCATCAGCCCGGGCTCGAGCCTGCCACTGCGTTTGCATCGTCAACTGCCCGGGTAAACATCAGCCGGCAGCAATCCGTTGGTGATGGCGTAAAGGAGCGCGGTCACGGTCAGCACCGAAAGCGTGGTGGTTATCAGGATGGTTCCGGATGCCCGCTCGACCCAACAATTATACTGCTGTGCCATCACAAAGACATTGGTGGCTGTCGGCAGGGCTGCCAGCAGGATGGCCGTATAGATCCAAACCGGATCGAAATCGCCAATCAGCCCGAGCGCCAGATACATCAGCAGCGGATGGACGATGAGCTTGGCGGGAACGATGTAGCCGAGCTCGACGGGCACGCGACGCAACGGTCTGAGCGCCAGTGTGACGCCCATGGCGAACAGAGCGCAGGGTGCCGCCGCTTGCGCCAGATAATCGATCAGGCGCTGCGGGGCAGCGGGTACCGTGACGTCCAGCCAGGCCGCCAACACACCGGCGGCCGTTGCCAGGATGAAGGGGTGTAGCGTGATCCTGCGGAGGATCTGCACGACCAAACTTCCGATACCACCCGGTTGCCCGCCTGACAGGGCCATCAGCATCGGCGTCAGGGTGAAATGCATAATGTTTTCGAAGCAGAAGATCAGTGCGACCGGGATGGCAGCTTTTTCACCGAAAGCCAGGATCGCCAGGCTTGGTCCCATATAGCCGATGTTTCCGTAGGCACCGGCCAGTCCCTGGATCGTCCCTTCTGCGATCGTCGCACGACGGATGACAATGCCGACGGCAAACACCAGCGCAAAGATCGTGTAGGTCGTCAACAGGTTGGCCAGGATGAAGTCAAGCCGTGACAGCTGTTCAATCGGTGTCTGTGACAGCAGTTTGAAAAACAGTGCTGGAAGGGCCAGGTAAATGACGAAGATATTAAGCCAACCCAACGCCTCGACCGGCTGTCTGGCAATCCGCGCGGTCAGATAGCCCAGAAAAATCAACCCGAACAGAGGCAGTATCAGGGCTGTAATATCGGCCATTTAGCGCTGTCCCAAGGTACGCGGGCTTCGTCGAGGGAACGCTGATGACGGGAATGTCGCGGACCGGTGTTTCAGAGGATCGGGTTCGGCATTAGACTTGTTTTTCCGGAATTGAAAGAAAGCCGTTGATTTTTTTTCCGCCTTCCACCAGTTTCGAGGGCAAGGAGTGTTTCCAGATGATGATTAGCCGTACCGCGAAGTTTCAAATCGGGCAAATGGTCAAGCATCGCATTTATCCCTTTCGCGGTGTGATTTTCGACGTCGATCCGGAGTTCAGCAATACGGATGAGTGGTACGAGTCGATTCCTGAGGAGGTGCGTCCGCACAAGGAGCAGCCGTTCTATCATCTGTTCGCCGAAAACGAGGAAACCGACTATATCGCCTATGTTTCGGAACAGAATCTTGTTCCCGACGACAGCGGTCAGCCGGTTCAGCATCCTCAGGTGCTGGAAGTTTTCGAAGGACCCGACAATGGCGTGTACCGGCTGCGCGGTCCGGTAGGGCATTGACCAAAAGGCCGCACATCCTGTGCGGCCCTCAGATTGCTGACAAACCTCTGGCTTTGGCCGGAGGTTTTTGATTCATTGGGCTATGTTGAAGAAGCCGACAGCCCAGCAGACATCGATCGAGATGGTGACGCTCGAGACGCTTGTCCCGAGCGATCATCTTCTGCGTCGAATTGATGCGACGATTGATTTTTCCTTTATCCACGAACTGGTCGAGGATCTCTATTGCCCGGACAACGGCCGTCCGGCACTTGATCCCGTCGTGATGTTCAAATCGCTGTTTATCGGCTACCTGTTCGGCATCCGCTCGGAACGTCAGCTGGTTCGCGAGATCGAAGTCAATGTCGCCTATCGTTGGTATCTTGGCCTGAAGCTGACGGACAAAGTGTTCGACGCCTCGACGTTGTCACAGAACCGCCGTCGCCGCTATCGCGACACGACGGTGGCGCAGGCGATATTCGACCGGATCGTTGAGCAGGCCATTGCCCATGGTCTGGTGGACGGCACGGTTCTCTACACCGACTCGACCCACCTGAAGGCCAATGCCAACAAGAACCGCTATAACAAGCAGGTCATTGCCAAGTCGCGATCTGACTACTGGGACGACCTGGATGCGGCCATCGATGCGGATCGCGCCGCTCATGGCAAGAAGCCGCTGAAGAAGCAGGATCGCGAGCCGGTTGAGAAGGAAACCAAGGTTTCGCGCACCGACCCCGAGGCCGGCTACATGGTGCGCGACGGCAAGCCCAAGGGCTTCTTCTATCTCGATCACCGCACGGTCGACGGCAAACTGGCCATCATTACCGACACCCATGCCACACCGGCCAATGTCCATGACAGCATTGTCTATCTGGATCGCCTCGACCGGCAGCGGGCCCGCTTCGCCTTCGACACCCAGATCGTCGGCCTGGATGCCGGCTATGCCACCAGCGGCATTGCCAAGGGACTGGAAGACAGGGAGATCCGCGGCGTGACGGGCTATCGCAACCCGGTGCCGCCGAAAGCCGGCATGATGCGCAAGAGCACGTTTATCTATGAGCCGCAGAACGACGGTTATCGCTGCCCGCAGGGCCAGTTGTTGGGCTATGCCACCACCGCCCGCAACGGCTATCGCCATTACACGTCGGATCCGGCCATCTGCAGAACCTGTCCATTGTTGGCCTCCTGCACCACAAACGCCAAGGCGCAACGCACCATTACCCGTCATGTGTGGGCTGAAAGCCGCGAACGCACCGACGCACATCGCCTGACCTCATGGGGCAAGGCCATCTACAAGCGGCGAAAGGAGACCATCGAACGCTCATTCGCCGATGCCAAGCAACTGCATGGTCACCGATACGCTCGCTTCCGAGGCCTCGTCGCGGTCGCGACGCAATGCCTGCTCGCCGCCACCGCACAAAATATCAAGAAAATCGCCAACGCATTGACCCAGAGACCGCGAACAAGCGCCACATAGGGCAGACCCAACACGCTGCAAACGCCACAAATCCGATCCAATAAAGAAAAACCCCGCCAAAATGACGGGGTTTGTCAGCAATCTGAGGCC
Organism: Hoeflea sp.; assembly: GCA_965249925.1. Taxonomy (GTDB): domain Bacteria; phylum Pseudomonadota; class Alphaproteobacteria; order Rhizobiales; family Rhizobiaceae; genus Hoeflea_A. Next base: position 6,186,485 of record OZ252260.1, on the reverse strand, counting down.
GCACATCCTGTGCGGCCCTGAATGCTGATGAAGGCGCAGTTTTTGCGCCTTAGTTTGTTTCTTCCAAGGCTTTCTTCTGCGCCTCTTCCAGACGCTGGCGTGCGTCCTGCGCCTTGCGCTGCATTTCCTCCTGCAACAGCCGCTGACGTTCCTGCAGTTCCGTCTGAGCAACCGGTTCGCCATCGAAGGCACTGGTGAAGCCTTGCAACGACACTTTGATGGGATTTGGCGCGCGCTGGAAATTGACGGAGGTGAACACCGCCTCGCCGCCGCGCTTGAAGGAGTTCACGATCGCATCCGTCAAGGGCACGGTGGCAACGCATTTGTCGGGCATGCAAACCGCAAAAGGAACACGCTGTGCCTTGCCGCCGTCGATCTGCATGGCAACGCCTGGCGGGATGCTGCGGGCGGAGGGAACGGTGATCTGCAGGAGCCGCTCGTTGACTTTGCCTTCGACCATGATCAGGCCGACGGCAGTCAGCAGCTGTCCGGTGTCGGGGACTGATATGATGTTTTGAACAACACAGACATCATTGTCTTCCTGTTTGGTGCATACCTTGAACCAACCCTGTCCGGGCGCCTGCGCATTGGAGGCGCCTGTGAAAGAAACCGCGGCAGCACCGGCGAATGCGGCCACCATTGCCATCCGAGCGGTTTTTGAGGTTTTGAACGTCATGCGTCTCATGTCTCCTGGGTGAAACTGTGTGTTCCGTATCGTCGTCGGGGAAGGAATCGGTCATCACTGCGGTCGACCGCAGCGTTCGATTCATCGCCTCCCCAATTGCACAGCTGGCCCTCCTTGTCGCCAAATTGAGGCCATTGCAAGGCTCGCTCATTTGTCTAAGCACAAACGAAGCCTCTGTCACCCCGTTAGCGTCAGAAGGTCTCACTTAAGGGCGAGTTTTACCCGGAATCGCTATGTTTCAGCCTGTTTTGGGCGATAGGGACAAGGCGGATCGCATGTTAATTTGCATGCAGAATCAGTTGAGGAACCAGAGATGCGTTCGACCCTCTTTGCTTTCACGGTAACCGCCCTCGCCGGATTGGCTTGTGCCGCCGGGAGCGCTCAGGCCGAGCCGCAGCACGCAATCGCTTCGCATGGCGAACCGGCATTGCCGGCTGACTATACGCATTTCCCCTATGTCAATCCCGACGCGCCGAAGGGTGGACGAATTTCCTATGGTGTCGTGGGCACGTACGACAATCTGAATCCGTTCATATTGAAAAGCATGCGTACCACCGCACGCGGGATGTGGGATCCTCAATTCGGACAACTGACCCACGAAGCGCTGATGCGCCGCTCGCGCGATGAAGCCTTCACCCTTTACGGCCTGTTGGCCGAGACCGTCGAGGTCGACGAAGACCGGAGCTACATCCAGTTCAACCTCAATCCGCTCGCACGCTGGTCGGACGGTGTGCCGGTCACGGCCGATGATATCGTATTCACCTTCGAGCTTCTCGAGGAGAAGGGCCGGCCGCCCTACTCCAACCGGCTCGATCTGGTGGAGAATATGGAAAAGGTCGGGGAGCTCAGCGTGCGCTTCGACCTGAAAGCCGATGCCGGCTACGAATTCCCCTTGATCCTCGGCCTGATGCCCATTCTGCCGAAACACGCCACCGACGCCGAGACCTTCGACACGACGACCTTCGAGCCTCCAGTGACCAGCGGACCCTACCGTATCAAAGAGGTCAGGCCGGGCGAGCGCATCGTATTCGAGCGACGCGATGACTATTGGGCCGAGGATCTGCCGGTGACCAGGGGTTTCAACAATTTCGACGAGATATCCGTCGAGTATTTCCTGTCCGACAGCGCCCAGTTCGAAGCCTTCAAGAAAGGCGTCTTTGACGTTTATGCCGAAGGCAACCCAGTAAGCTGGGAACGCAACTACAATTTCCCCGCCGTCAACGACGGCAAGATCGACAAAGCAGTCTTCGATACGGAAACGCCGGCCGGAATGTACGGCTTCGTGTTCAATACCCGTCGCCCGGTGTTTCAGAACCGCAAGCTGCGCCAAGGTCTGGCGATGCTCTTGGATTTTCAATGGCTAAACCGCAGCTTGTTCAACGATGCCTATAAGCGGACAGACGGGTATTTCGACAATTCCGAACTCTCTTCGATCGGCAGGCCGGCGAGCGAGCGCGAGCTGCAACTGCTGGACCCATATCTTGGCTCCATCGATAGCGATGTCCTGGACGGAACCTACCGGGCGGCGGTTACCGATGGATCGGGGCGTGACCGCCGGGTTCAGCGGGCGGCCCTCGATCTGCTCAATGAAGCCGGCTATTCAATCGAGCAAGGAAAACTTGTCGATCAGCAGGGTGTACCCCTGGCTTTTGAAGTGATGACCCAGAACGAGGGTCAGGAAAAGATCGCGTTGGCCTACCAACGGAGCTTGACCGCCATGGGCATCGATCTGTCGATCCGCACAGCCGATGATGCCCAGTATCAGAAACGCAGCGAGATCTATGACTACGACCTGATCCTCAAACGCTACACCTCCTCCCTGTCGCCCGGTACCGAGCAGATCTGGCGGTGGGGGAGCCAGTCTCGCGATGCTCCGGGGACCTTCAACTATGCCGGAACCGCCGATCCGGCCATCGATGCGATGATCCAGGCCATGCTCGATGCCCGGACCCAGGAGGAGTTCGTGGCGGCGGTGCGCGCTTTTGACCGGGTTCTGATTTCAGGTCATTATGTGGTGCCGCTTTATTACTTGCCCGGACAGCGCGTTGCCTACCAAACGCGGCTTGCACATCCGCAGGAGACACCCATCTACGGCTATCAGTTGCCCACCTGGTGGGACCGTGACGCGCATTAGGGCAATACAGGAGTCAATCCGATGACCACCATCAATGTCGATGTCGTTTCCGATGTCATGTGCCCATGGTGTTACATCGGCAAGCGCAAGCTTGAAAGCGCGCTGGGCAATCTTCCGGAAGGGGTGGAGGTCGACGTCCGATGGCGGCCCTATCAGCTCGACCCGCGGCTGCCGAAATTGGGCAAAGACCGCCGGCAATACCTGACCGAAAAATTCGGCGACTCCGACCGCGTTAAGCAGATTTATGATTCTATCGACGATGCCGGGCGCGCTGAGGACATCCCCTTCGCTTTCGACCGCATCGCCGTTTCGCCCAACACTCTGGATGCGCATCGGATCATCCGCTGGGCGGCATCCGAAGCACCGGGCGTGCAAAACCGGCTGGTGGAAATCCTGTTCCGCATGTTCTTCACCGAGGGGCGCAACATTGGCGACAATGCTGTACTGCTGGACGCAGCCGAGGAAGCCGGCATGGACCGTGCCATCACCGAAAGCCTGCTGCAAGGCGATGCCGATCGAACCGAAGTGGAAGAGGAGATTGCCATCGCCCAGCGCATGGGCGTGACCGGCGTGCCATGTTTCATCCTCGACAACAAATACGTCGTCATGGGAGCCCAGCCGGCCGAAGTCCTGGCAGACGCCATTGCTGAAGTGGCGCAGCAGAAAGAACACGCCTGACTGTCTCAAGCGGCCTCAGCGATTTCTGCAAGTCGCGTCATGATGACCGCCGCTCCGGAGAGACGCTTCTGAGCCGACGGAAGATCGCGGCTGAACACGACCGACTGATCCGGCCGGATCTTTGCCAGATCGCCAAGCTTGCTGAGATGGGCGACAAGACCCGCCGGATTGGGAAACTCGCTATTACGGAACTGCACGACGACGCCTTTCGGTCCGGCATCGAGCTTTTCGACATTGGCCGTGCGGCACAGCGATTTGATGTATACAATGCGCAGCAAATGCTGGACTTCGTCCGGCAACGGCCCGAAACGATCGATCAGTTCGGCGCCAAAGGCGTCGATCTCCTCCGGTGTCGCCAACTCGCCGACCCGCCGGTAAAGCCCCAATCGCAAATGCAGGTCCGGCACATAGGGCTCGGGAATCATGACGGAGGTGCCGACGGTGATCTGCGGCGACCAGCCGGTATCGATGACCTCCTCTTCACCGCGCAATTCCGCCACCGCTTCTTCCAGCATGTGCTGATAGAGTTCGAAACCAACCTCGCGAATATGGCCCGACTGCTCCTCGCCCAGCAGGTTGCCGGCGCCGCGAATGTCGAGGTCATGACTGGCCAGCGTGAAGCCGGCTCCGAGCGTATCCAGGGACTGTAGAACCTTGAGGCGCCGGTCGGCGGTTGCCGTCAGCGTGCGATTGACCGGCAATGTGAACAGGGCAAAGGCACGCACCTTCGAACGGCCGACGCGGCCGCGCAACTGATACAGCTGAGCCAGCCCGAACATGTCGGCACGATGGACGATCAGTGTGTTGGCGGTCGGGACATCAAGGCCGGATTCGACAATCGTCGTCGACAGCAACACATCGTAGTTGCCATCGTAGAAGGCGTTCATGACGTCATCCAAGGCGCCGGCCGACATCTGGCCGTGGGCCACGGCGACCTTGACCTCCGGGACATCCGACTCGAGGAAGGCCTGCACCTCCTCCAGATCCGAAATGCGCGGGCAGACATAGAAGCTCTGGCCGCCGCGATAGTGCTCGCGCAGCAGCGTTTCGCGGATGCCCAATGCGTCGAATGGGGAAATGAAGGTCCGCACGGCCATGCGGTCGATCGGCGGTGTGGTGATCAACGACAGTTCCCGCACGCCGGTCATCGCCAGTTGCAGGGTGCGCGGAATAGGTGTTGCCGACAGTGTCAGCACGTGGACATCGGATTTCAGCTCCTTTAGCCGCTCCTTGTGCTTGACCCCGAAATGCTGTTCCTCGTCGACAATCAGCAATCCAAGATTGGCGAACGTAACGGCTTTGCCTAACAGTGCGTGGGTGCCGATCACGATGTCCGTCTTGCCGTCAGCCAGTTCCTTTTTGGTCAGCGCCAGGTCCTTGGCGCCGACCAGCCGGGAAGCCTGCTGGATACGGATAGGGAAGCCGCGGAACCGCTCTGCAAACGTCTTGTAGTGCTGGCGAGCCAGCAGTGTTGTCGGCACGACGATGGCCACCTGCACGCCGTTCATCGCGGCGACGAACGCTGCCCGCAGCGCCACCTCCGTTTTGCCAAAGCCGACGTCGCCGCACACCAGACGGTCCATCGGCTTACCGGCGGCCAGGTCGTCGAGGACCTGCTCGATCGATGTCAACTGGTCGTCGGTCTCTTCGTAGGGAAAGCGTGCGGAAAACTCGTCATAGAGACCATCGGGGATGTTGAGCGGCGGCGCGTGACGCGTCTGGCGTTCCGCGGCAATGCGGATCAGGCCCTCCGCCATGTCCAGCAGGCGTTTCTTCAGTTTCGCCTTGCGCGACTGCCAGGCAACCCCGCCAAGCTTGTCGAGGACCGCTTCGGTGGCGTCCGATCCATAGCGCGAAAGCAGCTCGATGTTCTCCACCGGCAGAAACAGTTTGGCTTGTTCGGCGTATTGCAGTTCCAGGCAGGCATGCGGCGCGCCGGCAGCTTCGATGGTGCGCAGGCCGACGAACCGTCCGATGCCGTGTTCGGCGTGGACGACAACGTCGCCCTCCTCGATGGCCGAAACTTCGGATATGAAATCGGCGCCGCGTTTGCGACGGCGCCCGCGTCGAACAAGACGGTCGCCCAGAATGTCCTGTTCGCCAATGACGACCACGGAATCGATTTCAAAACCGCTTTCCAGATGCAATGTTGCCGTCGCCACCGCCCCGGGCGGCAGTGTCTCGGCCTCGGCGAGGGAGGTCACCGGTTTTGTTGCCTCGAGCCCGTGCTCGCCCAAGACCTGCAAAAGCCTGTCAAGCGATCCTTCGGTCCAGGCGGTGATCAGGATCCGGTCACCGGCCGAACGTTTTGCGGCGACATGGGCCACCACCTGATCGAACACGTTGACCCGGTCGGTCTCACGGTCGGTTTGCTCGCCAGTCCTCGCCCAGCGTTGCCCGGCCCGGGCATCGATATTGACAATGCGTCGGGCACCGCCATCGTCCTCTCGAAAAGAAGAGATACGTACGACATTTCGATCCGTGAGGCGCTGCTCCACGGCGGCCGCATCCAGGTACAGCAGGTCGACCGGCACCGGATGGTAGGGTGTCCCATGGGTCGCGCCGCCCTCGCCGGCCGATCGCAAACGCGCTTCGTAGTGATCACAAATCTGGGCTCGTCTGGCATTTGCCGCCTCACCGGCATGGCTGTCGGCAAAAAAAACAAACTCCGGCAAATAGTCGAAAAGCGTTTCGAGTTCCTCGTAGAAGAGCGGCAGCCAATGCTCCATACCGGCAAAGCGCCTTCCCTCGCTGATCGCCTGGTAAAGGGCATCATCGGGTGTTGCCGCGCCGAACAGCGACAGATAGTTGCTGCGGAAGCGGCTGATGCTGGCGTCATCCAGCGACACCTCGCTCATCGGGTTGAGTTCCAGCGTTTTGCGCTGGCTGGTGGTGCGCTGCGTTTGCGGATCGAAACTGCGGATGCTTTCCAAGGTGTCGCCGAAAAAGTCGAGACGCACCGGTTCCGCTTCGCCTGGAACATACGCATCCAGGATACCACCGCGGACCGCGAACTCGCCCACTTCGCGCACGGTCGAAACGCGCTCGAAGCCATTGTCGGCAAGACGCTGCGCCAGATCGTCCATGCGAATCTGATTTCCCGCCGCGGCGCGGAAGCCGAGATCTCGCAAAACCGACCTTGGCGGCAGCTTCTGCAGAAGCGCATTTATCGATACGAGAACGATCGCCGGATGCGGATTCACCGCATGCGCCGTCAACCCACCAAGCGCCGAAATACGACGGGCGGCTGCCTCTGCGCTCGGCGATACACGGTCATAGGGCAGACAATCCCAGGCCGGCACGCTCAGGACCGGGATGCCCGGGGCGACGAAGCCCAGGATCTGCTCCAGATCGGCGATGCGTTGCCCATCGGAAACGACATAGGCCACCGACTGTCCGGCTTGCGCCGCCTCGGCCAGGATCAGCGCTTCGGCACCTGGCGGCACGTTGGCCAGGGTCATCGGCAGGTCGCGCCGCGTCAACATATCCTTCGGCAGCGTGTTCAACATCCAAGATCATCCTGACTGTGGGCGCGGATACGCCGGAACAGCGCCGTATCAAAGGTTTCCGGCGTTGCAACTTCGCCGGTGATCCACTTGTAAAGGTCGCGGTCGTCGATCTCGATCAGTCTCTCGAACTCATCGAGTTCCTCGGCATCCAGGGAGTCAATGGTTGCGTCGGCGAACGTGCCCAGAATCAAGTCCATTTCGCGAATCCCCCGATGCCAGGCGCGAAACAGCAATCGGCGGCGCCGGGGATCCAGGTCTGCACTTGTGCGTGTCGAGCCGGTCATGAATAGTGTCGTTGTCAAAAGGGGCGGTCGTTTCTATAGCGAACGTCGTGGTGCTTGTCAGCCGACACCACGGGACGGATTGGCGCAGCGCCGCCATATGGTGCGATCCGCCCGGCTGCGGCCGATCGAAGGTGTCCTGATGCGACCCAGTCTGCTTGATCCGCTGTTCGTTCCGGTCACCAGTTTCGAAGGGATCGGATCGAAGACGGCTGCCCTAATTGCCCGCGCCTTGGGCCGCGATGGAGACGACGATGCACGTGTGGTCGACCTCTTGCTCCTGCCGCCCTATCGGCTCATCGACCGCCGCAACCAGCCCGGCATCGCTTACGCACCGGAAGACACCATTGTCACACTCAAGCTTCATGTGGACCGGCATCAGCCCGCGCCGCGCGGCCGACCCAATCTGCCCTATCGCGTTTATGCGCACGACGCCACGGAAGAGATCGCGCTGACATTCTTCCACGTTCGCGGAAACTGGTTGGACAGAGCCCTGCCGGTCGGCGAAACCGTACTGGTCAGCGGCAAAGTCGAGTGGTTCAAGGGACGGCCGTCCATGGTACACCCGGACCGCATTGCCCTTGAAAGCAATCTCGACGATTTTCCGATGATCGAACCGGTGTATCCGCTCACAGCCGGATTGTCGGCCAAGTTGATGCAGCGCGCCATAGACCGCTCCTTGGACATGCTACCGGCATTACCGGAATGGCTGGATCCGGCATTCGTCACCCGAAACGGGCTGCCGGCGTTTGGCGCAGCCGTTGCCTCCCTGCACGCGCCGCAGGACGCGATCGACCTGGAGCCCCAAGCACCGGCGCGCCGCCGGCTGGCCTACGACGAATTGTTGGCGGGTCAGTTGTCACTGGCTCTTGTGCGGCAACGTGTGCGGCGTCTGAAAGGCCATGCCGTCAATGGCGACGGATCGTTGCGCAGCCAAGTGGTGGCCGCCCTGCCCTTCCAGTTGACCGCGAGTCAGAATCAGGCCATCGCCGACATCCTGTCCGACATGGGCAAGCCCGAGCGCATGCTGCGGCTGTTGCAGGGCGATGTGGGGTCCGGGAAGACCGCAGTGGCGCTGGCTGCCATGACCGCCTGCGCCGAGGCCGGTGGGCAGGCTGTGCTGATGGCTCCCACCGACATTCTGGCGCGCCAACACCATGCCATGATCGCACCGCTCGCCGCGGCCGCCGGCCTTGAGACGGTCCTATTGACCGGCCGTATCAAGGGGCGTGAACGAGAGCGGATCCTCGACAGCATCGAGACCGGCGCAGCGGATCTGATCATCGGGACCCATGCGTTGTTTCAGGAAACGGTGAGTTACCGGGATCTGCTGCTGGCAGTGGTGGACGAGCAGCACCGCTTCGGCGTGCATCAACGGCTGCGCCTCACCGCCAAGGGCACGGCGCCCCACATGCTGGTGATGACCGCGACGCCGATTCCGCGCACACTGGTTTTGACGGCATTCGGCGACATGGACGTGTCGAAATTGCGGGAAAAACCTGCGGGACGTCAGCCAGTGACGACGGCGCTTGTCGACATGGAACGCATGGTCGAGGTGGTCGGCCGACTGCAAGACGCCGTATCCGCAGGCCGCAAAGCTTACTGGATTTGCCCGCTGGTCGAGGATTCCGACGCGTCGGACCTGACGTCAGCGGAGGAGCGCCAGAAACAATTGCAGACGGAATTCGGCGCGCTGGTCGGCCTGGTGCACGGACGCATGAACAGCATGGAAAAGGACGCGGCCATGGAGGATTTCCGGTCCGGAAGGACACGGATCCTTGTGGCCACGACGGTGGTGGAGGTGGGTGTCGACATCCCGGATGCATCGATCATGGTCATCGAGCATGCCGAGCGGTTCGGTCTGGCACAATTGCACCAGTTGCGCGGCCGTGTCGGGCGCGGCCGGGAAGCGTCGTCCTGTATCCTGCTCTATCGGGGGCCGCTGAGCATGGTCGGCAAGGCGCGTCTGTCCATCCTGCGGGAAACGGAGGATGGGTTCCGCATCGCTGAAGAGGACCTCAAACTGCGCGGCGAAGGGGAACTTCTCGGGACACGCCAGTCGGGTGTGCCCGGTTTTCGCCTGGTCGATCTGGAGGCGCATGGCGACCTGCTCGAAACGGCACGCAACGATGCGCGTTACATTCTCGAGACGGATCAGGAACTCACCTCCGATCGCGGTTTAGCGTTACGCCTGCTTCTCTACATTTGGCGCCGCGATGAAGCCATCAGACTGCTGCGCGCTGGCTAGGCAAGCGTCCTGGATCTGAAGTTCCTTTCCGAGCGCGCCGCAAATAATGATAGGAACTTCAAATCCACCACATTAGCGCCGGTTGCGAATAACCGAAGACCGACAATTTCCGTCGGTTTCGAACGTGCCCGGCAACTGTGTTCCGTCCTAACAGCCATCCGGATTTTGCTCCGGGAGAATGCTTCGATGCGGAACAACCTTGCGATACGGGATCTGCTTGCATTGTTGGCACAGCTTTACGCGATGGAAGGCCGGGATGGCGGGGACGAGACGGCGGCAGCACTGAGGACCGTCCTGATGAATTTCCCCGGCGTTTTGCCAGAGCCCAACTGCACATCGCTTGCTGTCGCAGAGTTGGCGCTGACGCACCGGCCACACCCGCAAGCTGGCATCGTGGCCGTCGCATTGCCGCTGATCCGCTGGCTCGATGTGACCGAGCACCTGGGTCCCATCGGACTGGAGATGGGCCGTCAAATGCTGGTGTGTGAGCTGGTTGGACCCGATGGCATGGTGTTCCACGAACGGGTGCGGGTCGGATTGTTCGTTCAATTTCCACATCTGCTTTATTCAACCCGAACCCACAGCGCCGAGGAAACCTATGTCATTCTGGGAGGCGAAGGTTTCTGGAGTAGCGCGGGAGGCCAGCCGGCATTGAAAAAAGCGGGCGACATCGTGTTTCACCCGTCATGGGCTCCCCATCGAAGCGAAACGCGCCATTTGCCGACCATTGCGGCCTGGCGCTGGTCCGGCGATATTCGCTATGAATCGTACGCTCGTGCGGGGTAGTTGGGCTTAGAGCAACGGATCAGCTGTCGGAAGCCGCCGTTTCCGGCTGCTTGGCCTTGGCCCGCTCCAGAGCCTCTGCGGCCAGCTTTTCGGTCTGTCGGTGGTATTCCGGTGCGACCAGGCCGGCGGAGATCACCATCTTGGCGGCTTCCTCCACCGTCATGTCGAGCACGACAACGTCTTCACGCGGAACGAAGAGAAGAAAACCGGATGTCGGGTTGGGGGTGGTCGGCAAAAACACCGACATGGTGTCCTTGCCAACGTCGAGCAGGCGGGCGTCGACTTCGCCCTTGGTCTCGGTGGCCAGGAACACGATCGACCAGATTCCCTTGCGCGGATATTCGATCAATCCGGCGCGGTTGAAGGAGTTGGATTGCTCCGCCAACACCGTCTGGAAAATCTGTTTGAGGCCCTTGTAGATGCCGCGGATCAACGGCATGCGATTGAGGACGGCCTCGCCATAGGCGATGATCGTGCGCCCGATCAGATTGGCGGTCAGAAAACCCACCAGTGTAATGAACACCAGCGCGGTCAGCAGTCCGAAACCGGGAATGCTGAACGGCAGATAGTTGTCAGGATTGTAAACCGCCGGAAGATATGGCTTGACCCAACCATCCACCCACTGAATGAACGACCAGGTGATATAGGCTGTAATGGCGACGGGCGCGCAAATGATCAACCCGGTCAAAAAGTAGTTTCTGATCCGGGTGGAGGCTGAAAGGCGCGTTTGGTTTTCCGTCATTCACCGAGCCGCATTTGGAGCCAACTCCGCAACCATATAGGACCGCCTCGCGCGAACGCAACAAGCTTTGTCTCGTTTGACAGGCGCTGTTGCGTTTCGCTGCCAAATCGCCCCGTCGACCTGTGCAAATAGCCGGCTAGGGCTGTTTTTGCCGACCTGATTTCGCCTGTTCGTTGCGGCGGCGAACCTCCGCCGCTCGCCCCGGTTTGTTGACCTGCCGGGCGCGACCGAAGGCCATGGCGTCGTCGGGCACGTCTTCGGTCACCACGCTGCCCGACGCAACATAGGCGTTGGCCCCGATGGTGACCGGCGCCACCAGCGCCGCATTCGATCCGACGAACGTCGCCTCGCCGATCCGCGTCAGGTGCTTGTTGACCCCGTCATAGTTGCAGGTGATGGCGCCGGCTCCGATGTTGGCCTTGGCGCCAATGTCTGCGTCGCCGATGTAAGCCAGGTGATTGATTTTGGCGCCTTCGCCGACACGCGCCTTCTTGACCTCACAGAAATTACCGACTTTGGAACCGGCCAGCAGCTCCGCCTGCGGACGCAGGCGGGCAAAGGGACCGACCGTACAGCCTGCCCCGACGGTCGCGCCCTCGAGATGGCTGAACGCGCGAATGGTGGCGCCTGAACGGATGGTGACACCGGTTCCGATCACGATGTTCGGTTCAAGATGCACGTCGGCCTCGATCAACGTGTCATGGCTGACGAAAACCGTCTCCGGAGCGATCATGCTGACGCCCGCCAGCATCATGTCGCGGCGGCGCTCGCGCTGCCAGACGGCCTCGGCCTCCGCCAGTCCGGCGCGGGTATCGATGCCCATCACCTCGTGCCACGGCGCCTCGACCGCAACCACCCGCCCGCTTTCCTCGCGGGCGATTTCGACGATGTCCGTCAGATAAAACTCGCCCTTCGCGTTGTCGGCATCGATGCGCCGCAAAAGGGTCAGCGCCCGCTCTCCGGCAATCGCCATAAGACCGGCATTGCAGAAATCGATCTGCCGCTCCTGCTCGCTGGCTTCGCGATGCTCCCGGATGGCCACCAGTTCGCCGTCCCGTTCGATCAGGCGACCGTAGCCATGCGGATTTTCGGTGCGAAAGCCGATCACCGCGACTTCCGCGCCGTCGGCCAGGGCGGCCCGCGCCTTGCGCAAAGTGTTATCGCCGATCAGCGGCGTGTCGCCAAAGATCACCAGGATGTCGTCGAAACCACGATCGATGACATCCGCTGCGGCGAGCACGGCATCGGCCGTGCCAAGCCTTTGCTGCTGATGACGGACGGCCAGATGCTTCGCATTGGCTGCGGCCACCTCTTCGACAGCATCGGCCTCGCGGCCGACTACGAGAGCAACCGTGTCGGCTCCGGCACCCGATGCGGCCCGCATCACATGCGCGATCACCGGCAGGTTGCCGATGGTGTGCAGCACCTTCGACACGGAGGACTTCATGCGAGTGCCTTCGCCTGCCGCCAGCACCACCGCCAGACATGTGCGCGCCATCGTCATCTCCCTGTTGGATTCGTGGAAACCTACAGGCGACGTCTAAAGAAATTGTGCCGTGTGCGGAAGCCCCGGTGTGCGCGCGGATAGACGCGCTGCCGTCAGCCGATCTGCGCGAGAACGGGAAACGTCTCAAGCAGCCAGAACGCCATGGTCTGCATGCCGCCGGTCAGGAACAGCACCCCGGTGACGACCAGCAGGCCGCCCATGGCGCGTTCCACCGTGCCGAGATGGCGACGGAAGTTATGCAGGAAGCGCATGAAGACACCGGAAAAACCGGCTGCGATCCAGAACGGGATGGCCAGCCCCAGCGAGTAGGCCGCCAGCAGAAACGCGCCCTGCCCGACCGTCTCCTGGCTCCCGGCAACGCCGAGAATAGCGCCGAGTACCGGGCCGATGCAGGGTGTCCAGCCGAAGGCGAAGGCCAGCCCCATAATGTACGCCCCGGTCACGGTCGCCGGTGTGCCGCCGCCTTGAAAACGCGCTTCGCGATTGAGGAAACCTATTCGGAAAAAGCCGAGGAAGTGCAGCCCCATGACGATGATGATGATCCCGGCAATCTGCGCCAGCACGTCCATATGGGATCGCAGAACGGCGCCGATGGTCGAGGCGCCGGCACCGAGCGCCACGAAAACGGTCGAGAAGCCAAGGGTGAAGAAAAGCGATGCCAGCATCACCGAACGACGCACGCCGGCATCCGTGTCACCGGTCTGGAAATCTTCGACGCTGACGCCGGCCATGTAGCACAGATAGGGTGGCACAAGTGGCAGCACGCAGGGCGACAGAAACGACAGTGCCCCAGCGAAAATCGCCACGAAAATCGAAATGTCGGCTATGCTCACGCGTCGAACCCGTTTGACTGCTCCGTCCCTACATAAGTGGCGCGACGTTCACACGCCAGTCACCTTTTCGCGCGACGCGGAGAATTCCGAAACGAAGGGTCCGGTGGCAGAAATTTGCAGTTGACCGCGGAAGACCGCATGCCTATGGTCCGCGCCAAATTCGCGGCGCGTCAGCGCACCGCAGGGAGCCGATAGCTCAGCTGGTAGAGCAACTGACTTTTAATCAGTAGGTCCAGGGTTCGAGCCCCTGTCGGCTCACCATATAACTTCCTGAAAAACATAGAAAAAGCAGTTTCAGTCAACAACGATGCGTTGTAGCTTGAGCGCTGGGGCACCACCGGGGCACCGTACCCTATGATTTTCGGGCAGGTTTCGGGTTTTATTGTGCCAGCACCGTAAACCGGTCAGAGCTCGCGCAACCCAACGTGCGAAACCCTAGCGTTCATTGCGAAGCAATCCAGGCAGCTAGTTTCGGGTACTTGCTGTCCACGCTACCCTCGTCCCAGTCTTCGCCCTGGAGTGTTACAGTCGTCGGCGTAAAGGGAATATCTCCGCCGAATTTCTGCCCGAAGACATCCACTGCAGCATAGTTCAACTCCTCAAATTCTGTCTGGTAGGGTACCGCCTTTCCGACCAGCGACTCCGGGTCCTTCAGCGCGGCGGTGTACACCGCCTCTCCTTGCGCGATAAGCCATGCCCTGAAGTAATCGAAACAATCGTCTGAGCAGCCGCCATTGATGATATAGGCCGCGGCCCACAAGTCCTGATGGTAGGCCCTGTCTTTATGATCTTGGTAGATCTGGTAGTAAGAGACCAGGTTGTCTCGCGACAACCGTGACAACAGCTTTTTCAGTTGCTTGAACTGCTTGTCTTGGTTGCTTTCCGCATTCTGCCGTGAGCTTTCGATCAGCGACCAGAAAGCCCGTTCATCCATGGCTCCGACGTTGTCAGCGGCGCCAGCTACTCCGATCATACCCAGTAAGGCTGCAATGGTTTGGCGTATCATTGTGCTTTCTGCCTCCATCCACTACGAGTCATTGAATCATTTCAGGTTGTCGGGCTGCCCTTATCCAGCTCCCCGCCTCTACTGAATGCGTCCTGTCCTGACATTGAGATAAACCTGGTCAGCTCCGCCTCCGCAATATGTGAAGTACATTCCTGGGCCCTTGCGGGTGGAGCGGATCCAGCCGCCCACACTCAGAAAGTCGGCTTCACTGCATCTTCCCCGCTGGATTAGTTGGATGGCTGCTTCCTCAAACTCTTTGGCGTAATTCCGAAAGTCGTCAGACTGAGCAACAAGTTTGGCATAACCGGTTGCCGACGCGCCTGGATCGGCCGGTCGAGTCCCCGCTAGAGAACTAAGATTGACCCATTCGGCCATTTGCCCGTTGACGATTCCGTTCTCGGGCGAACACGCCCTCCAACCGAAGTCGACATATTGCGAGTTACCATTCTGGCAGGAAGCGTCATAATATCCGGTAATGCGCGCCCAACCCCTTCGGCTTTCGAAGACGGTGACCGCCTCACGAAAATACAGCCTGCCGACCGAGCCGCACTCGGTTGATGGGCAGGTGTACCGAAGGAGCGAATCGGAACCCACCCACATCTTTTGTTCTGCCGCATATCCGGTCGAGACGCTTAACAGCACAAACAACCACGCCAATACCAGAGCTTTCATGGGTTACTCCTATTGTCGAGCCCGGAGCCTTGCCACCATCTGGTCGGTGACGTCGTGCTCAAAGCACAGTGGTGAAGCACCACCCGGCCTTGAGTATGCGCTGGTTCGACCGCAGCGGTGTCCGTTACTCTTCCTGTCGTATGGACATGGACATCTTCCAGAGTAGGATGCTCGCGACTGCCGAATAAGGATCTGCTTGATCTCTGCCGTCGTCAGCTCCGGTTTCACCGGTTGCTGTCTGACCACCTTGCGCCTCTCCGGTGGCTTCTGGGATGTCAAGTAGGAACCGAACACCCAGCCTTCCGTCCGGCCGGTCTGAACTTTCAACCAGTCGCCTTCCCGGCCGGTTACCAGAACCTTCTCGTTTCGCTCCAGCGAGGTGACCTTGGAGAAGCTCGTGTCTGGCCCTCCGCGAACGTTCAATCGCGACGCGTTGACGTACATTACCCGGCGCTGAAACACCGGCTCCGGGACCGGTACAACCGTCGACGGCGGCTCTGGTTTTGGAGCCTCCAGCTTCGCCTGCCGCTCAATTGGCAGGGTAGCACGGGGGCGTTCGTGTGTTGGGGTGCTTACGGTGACTCGGGTGGTTGTTGGTGCGGGTGACGGCGGTTGTTGAGGCGTTTCTGTCGTATGCCGCACACTCGTAGCGGTCTCAACGTTGTCCAAGTCAGCTTGCGCCATCAACATGCCAAAGCCACCAACAAAGATAGCAAGCAAGAGGCTGAAGAACCTGTTTGACAAGCCAAATGTCTTGAACGGACGGATTACGGCCAAGCCCGAAACGACGAGGACGCCAGTTGCCAGAAGTTCGGCTGTTTCTGGTGCGGCGGCCGCCAAGATGGCCATTACTGACATTGAGACCAGCAACAATACCGAGTACATCAGAAAGTATGCTATTTCTCGCATTCAGGTTGCTTTCCCCAGAACCTCCACCAATAATTGAATTAACCATAGGTTGCTTGCGTTGGCAAAATAAAGTCTCATCTGCGCAACACGCAGAGGCACGGAGCGGGACGCGCTCGATGCAGGATGGCGGGCACAGATGTGAGGGCAACATCAGGAAGAAACGCGAACCTACAATCGGCGACTTTAGAAAGTGATGAAAACCATCGCCCCCTCGCTCGATGGCGCTTCTGAAAACTCATGCACACGCACGCATAGGTGCTTCAAAAAACTCCGGTTCCGGTGGCCTCAATCCAGGCATTCGCTGCACAATGAGCGAACTCACGCAATGCTGACATTCCTGCCGTTCGCCGCGTGACAACCAATGTCCGCTCAGCCCTGAATAGGAGTGTTCTCTCGCTCCAGGGCGAGGTAGCTTGAAGTATGGAATTTTCAGTACCCTCCGAACCCGCCAAGATCACGGCAACTTGGCTCGAAGGTATTTTGGCCAACTCAGTTGCCAAAACCGGCAAACTGAAAGTTAGAAGTTTCCATATCGAACCAGCCGTGAAATGGAACCAAGCCGAAACCGCCTTTGTCCGCATCCAATATGAGCAAGATGAACCCAGCCTGCCCACTAGGTTCTTTGTTAAGTTGCGAAGCGAACCAGACCCGCTTTCAGATATCTTCCCCGGCGAACAACGCTTCTACCAAGATGCGCGTAATGCCGATGTTCCGATTGCGCCTTGTTTTGCGGCAATCGCCGATAATGAAACCGGCGCAACATGCGTGCTTCTTGAAGACCTACGCACTTCGCATATCGCTGCGCAGTGGCCACTTCCACCTAGCATGGATCAATGCAAAGCGGCTTTGGCCTCGCTTGCGAAGGTTCACGCATTCTGGCGGCAGCACGCAGGATCAGACCTAGACGCCCGGGAAAAGCTCCTCGGTGGTCATGTCTCCGAAATGCTTCCACAGTTTATCGCAATGTTGGGCGACAGACTTCCCGAGGACAGGGCAGAGACACTGGTGGCAGCATGTGAGAAGACACCCGCACTGAAATCCGTGTTCTATAAGTCGAAAAAGACCGTAACCCGTGTTCATGGCGACGCACATTTTTGGAACGTGCTTTATCCAAGAAGTTCATCTCAGAGCGAAGCACTGCTGATCGACTGGGAGGATTGGCGCGTAGACTTCGCAGGAACCGACCTTGCTTTGCTGATCGCAATGCACTGGTATCCTGATCGACGGGCAAGGCACGAACGTGACCTCCTTGAGCACTACCTCTCCCACTTCAACAGGCATGTCGAAGAGCCGGTGACGTGGAATGAACTTTGGAGCGAGTATCGGCTTGGCTTGATCTGCAACGCGGCTATCCCGATTTTTCAGCAGTCCGTCGGAAACGCGCACGCAAGCTGGTGGTCACACCTGGAACGGTGGTTCCTCGCGTATGAGGACTTGAATTGCGCGGACTTGTTGTAGCCCTCGACGTACTCAATCGCCGAAGCAGACATTCATGTGCCCTGCAGCATCCAGAACTTTGGGCTCGATTAAGCTGTTCGCTGCAAACTCAACGAATGACAGCTATTGGGACCGGGAGGCTACCGAACTCGCATACGCGTCATGCCGCATTGCGCTTTTCGAGTGCAGCCTCGAGGTCCGCGATGCGTTGCAGTATCTCGCCCGTCTCGACCGTCTTGCGCTGCGCTTCGACGATGGACATGAGCCCTTGTGCTTCGACCGTTGTAATGGCACCGGAGGCTACGGCCTGCGTGATCTTGTTCAGGGCATCGACGATGCCTTCCAATGTGCTCGTATCGGGCAATTCGATTTCGATCGGCCGGGCAACCGGTTGCGGTCGCGGGTGTATATACGGCGCAGCTTTTTCGGCCGCCCATTGGCGTGCCTTATCGTCGGCTTCCTCGTCCCGCAGAACCTTGAGCATGTACTCGACAGGCGTGATGCCCTCGGCAGCCGCCGCGGCGAGCGTTTCGACGGATCTTTTGTTCACGCTACCTTTCGGCCGTCCAGCCCCCGGGCGGGCGCCACCTACGTTGGCCATATCTGCCTCTTTGTCGTCAGGTCGGTGACGGATACAAGCTCCGGCTTAGGATGGAGCGGCCTATCCGGCACTTGGGGATCGGGCGATACAATCATGATCTCGATGGGCGAGACCCTTACCTCCGGGCTATGCGGGTCGAAGCCATATCGCCTTACCTCTACGTGGTTGGCTTCTTTGTTGGCGCAGCTTTGGACGACAATGTGGAGCCGCGGTTGATTGGGTCTGCCGAAAACCTTTTCTCCGCCAGCATCCGTCTCCAGCTGATGCTCAAGCCTGTCTAATCTGGACTGTATCGAGCGTGTCACCATGTCCGAACCTCGCACATCGTGATGACTGGTTCCTTGTGCTCTATGCCGCCGTCTTCAGTCTCATAGAGCGTATTGAAGATAATATTGTGTGGATTGTCGAGATCCACCCCATGCGATCGCAACGCAGCCCGGTTCTTCGCTTCGTCTGCGCAACCGTGCATGAAGACGCAATGGCCTGGTTTGCTCGGGCGATCTATCCGGCGTTCGAGCTTCTCAAGTCTGTTCAGGATCGATCGCATTCTGATTTTCCCTGATTGATTTCATCTTCGTGTTGCCATCCACGGTCAACCACCCATCGATATACGGGCATGGCGCTCTCTGAGCGTTCTGAGCGGCGTGTGAACGGATTCCGCATGGTCAGGCCGCGACATCCACTTCACACAGCGGGCACTCCAGGGCAGCAGCGCTGATGATGTGAGCTATTGCACGCGCCATATCCTCTTCAGTTGCCTCGACGGCATCGTCGGCGACCATGGCCGCGCCTAAGCGGTAAGCGCTGCGTGATGCGTCCCTGTCCAATGCTGAGACGAACACATCTTCATGCTGCGGACACTTGCGGATGGCGCCGGCACGAAGACGGGTAAGCGTTGCGCTGTCTCGCAGGTTTTCGGCTTCGATTGTCTGTTCCATGTCAGTCCCTCTTGTCGTTGTCGACAAGGTGATTTGCATGGGCAGGATTCTATCGGTTTACGCCCTGTAAAACAACGTTCGTATCGGGAGCGTTATGGTTGGCATTTGATCGGATACCCGACATGATCTAGAAACAACTCGTCAGCCCAGGTACGCATAACAGTGAGCGCCCGTACCACCCGCAGGATCAGCAGTGATCATAGTACTCATGAAATATCGGGTTGCTTTTGTCTCGTTCTGGACCCAACGGTTCAGGCAATCCGCAGCCGTCTCCTGTGTGAATGAGAACGGTGGTGAAAACCAAGATCATCAAAACTGTGACGACGGGTTTCATTCGAGCGCCGAACGAAAATAGGTCAGCACAAATGTATCGATTTCCATATCGGCCTGAGCAATGAAATTGGCAGCGTCGATGTTTGATTTACGCGCCTCTTCGAGAGAAAAATCCTGGCCGAGCAGAGACTTCCAAATGCACTCGGTCCTCGGCATAAAGCCTGGGTCCTGCCATACTCCACCCTCAACCATCGCCACAAGCGAGGAATGCTCAACAGCTCGAAGAGCAATATTGTAGGCAGCCCACCTGCTAAGTCGCTCATGCCCAAAAAAGTCATGTGCGAAAAAATCTGGCGTTAGGACTATGCGCTTTTTGTACTCAGTTATCATTAGTTCCACTTAATGCGGTCGTCAGGAATCCAGCCGCGGTCTGTTTTATCGCTTACTTGAACGACGTCACCGGTTTTATCGTTCACCACGACGTAACCGTCTTGATCTCCATAGACAGTTGCTGGGTCGTTATTCTTGTTTGTGATGTCAACAGACTTGCCGGTCGGTTCGGTTTCTGTGAGATCGCGAACCTCCTGTTCAGTCCATCCCCGTCCCTTCAACTGCTTACCGATCTTTCCGTCAATGTTAACTTCAGCGCCCGTTGGTAATTTGGATGCGTCTGGGTCATCTTCCGCGTCGTTTGTGTCTTCGTTAAAGAGCACATCTCCAACAGCCGCAGCCGCGGCATTTGCCGTGTTGGTCAAAGCGGCATTCATACCGGGACCGTAGGATCCGTTGACCATGCCATCATCGCTAAGGTCAACATTTCTATCGGCGTTCAGTGCTGCCGCGACCGTAACTGCCAGCGCGACTGCAGCGATGGCAGCGGTGATCGCAAAATGCCCGTTAGGGTCGCTTTTGTTTATTGGATCGTTCAAACTATAGGAGTATCGATTGGTCCCAACGCCATCCAGGATCGGATCATAGGTGTCAGGACTGACAAAGCGGGCCTGAAACCCGTTGAAGTGGCGTCCACCTGAAATGTCGTTGGTTGTGGAGGCGAAGGTCGCAAGAGATCCAGAGACACTCATCGCAAGTGCTAATGCCAGAGCCAACACCTTGTTGGAACAGAAACTGAGGAATTTCAAAAACATAGTATGGAGACCTCATTGCGTTGTGGGTTCAATCCAGCCGAGTCGTTCTGCTTTGCGAAACGCCAGCTGGTTTTGGTTGAAAAGATAATCCGCGCGCTTCCTGAGAGTGTCCGGCAGTGCATTTAGATCAGGGTGTTTTAGAACAATCTCCGACTGCAAGAGATGGTAGAAGGCGGTACCCTTTTTCACATGCGCGTAGGCCATCTGTGGATAGGCCTCCAGGATCACGTCCAGGACAGCAATGGCCTCTTCGTATCGCTCTGCTTCAATCAAATGATCGGAAACCAGTGTGGCCATCACGGCAAATGATTCCCTACGGCTCAAGTGTTTCAGATACACGCCATTCTCGATAGCGCGCTGGGTCATTGGAGACTTCTTCTGGTACCAGCCGTCGCGCGTGAACCCGGCACCGGAGGTGGCTTCCAGATTGTAGGTATCGCCGGTTGTATCATCCGTGTATTTGACCAATACGTGTAGTGGCGCAGTCGATAGGCTCATATCCAGTCCGAGCTGCTCCCCGAGAATGAGGAACAGGATCGGCATGGAAACGCAGTTGCCCATGCGCGACGACAGATAGGAGGTCAGAAGCTTGGCCCTGAGGTCCTGTCCAATTGGATCGTTCATGTTGTATTGGAACGGCCGCTCGTCATTCCAGCGCCCTGGTCGGTAGACGAACGCCTGCAAGGCCTTCAGTTTTTCGATGCTCTTGTCGGCTTCCGCTGCCGGAATAGTATCCAACATGCGTCGAACAGTGGCGACCATCGCATCGATTTCGGCCAGAACGGCATCACGATCGATAGTCGGATCGACAAGCGCGTCAATTGCCAGCTTTGCGTTTGCGTAATCGGTCGCCGCTGAGTCGTTCTCCAACAGCGAGCGGATGACTTCCGCCGAGCGATAGGATACCGTCTCAGAGGCACGGGCCGTGGTTGAAAGCAACAGGACTGGGATCAGTCCCGCTAGAAAAACCAGCGTCCATGCCAAATGTTGCGATATAGCTAAACCGGGTGTTTGCCGCAGAGAATTGCGCAATTGGTGCTCTTGCAAAGGCCGTCAATGGGCCGCCCGTAACCTACCGTATCTCATATCATACAGTGATTTCAACTGCACATTTCATCGCAGATGATCTAGGTGCGGAGAAGACGGTAACGATTCCTTTGTTGTCTCTCTGACTGGCCGCCTTGCCGGGCCACTTTCCCGCTGCTCACCGACGATTGTCTTCAAGGTAGCAACAATTCCCTCGCCAAGACCAATCGCCCCAGAACATTGGCCGTTCTTTGGAGATAGTAACACGTTTGAGAAGTTGATTTTATGTTCGTGAGTTAATTCATTTAGTCGATCGATAACGATACCACGTGCGGCATGGGGGCTCCCTCGTAATTATCATCGTTTGGTCGGCAGGCGATTTGACGAAAGACCTTTGCGAGTTTTTTTTCTGATCGTTGGCAAATGAGATCCGAATTCGATCGCGCCTTTTCCCACAACATGACTGTGCGTGCGCAATACTCGGAGTATCCCTCCCCTCGTTCAAACGAACCAATGCCCTTGGGGATAAGGTCGCGAAGCGCTTCATCTTCCGCTCAGTGATAGTTATTGGGTTGGCGGGTATCGGCTGCCTTCGCCTCTTACTTTGATGGTTGCTGTTTTTGTCTAAGCCTAGTTGGTGGCCGCAAAACTGTCGCGAGTTTTTTGCTTCTATGGGAAGTAAGACCAAGCTTTGGGCGTGGAGATTTCCCGCGGTGGCACATTATGTAACGCACTTTGCCATTGATAATGTGATGCTCAAACAATATTGGCGGTTTAAGTAATGGCTGACTTCGCGGCGGTTTCTTTGTGATCTGGTAATGTTCGGATGGATTAACCGTTATCCTTCGAGCATAGGTGTAAAAACAGGGACCGTTCAACTTCACACTAGCGTTTCGATTGGCTTGATCAGTTGGGCAGTTCCCGCGCCGAGGGCGCGGGAACCAACTGAATGAGAAAAATGACGTGACCTACGCGGCGTCCCGATGTCCGTAGATCAGCCGCGCGTCAGCCTCCGAAATGTTGACTATATGCTGTTGCCCAGGCTCGTAAGAGCCGATGACCTTGTGCACCGCAAGCAGGTCATTGCAGTCGATGCGTAACTGCATTTTTGGGTTCAACTGCTCCGCGATAACGATCGGCGTTACATCACCCCTCATCGTCCCGCCGAACTGGTAACCGGGCCAGGGAGCCAACACCAGCCGCTTGAGAAGGATGTTGCTGTTGTGGTTCTGCGGCAACCGATGCTTGAAGAACAGGCAAACGAAATCACCGGGCTGATAAGGCACCAGCGGCGACAGAACGGCGAAGTGGCCTCCCTGAAAGTAAGGCACCATACAGTCGCCCTCGAGCTTGAGCGCGTAGATTTTCGGCATCAGATCAGGCCGGAAACAGGCGCCGTCATCTGCAATGCCGTCGTTTGCGTTTGCGGTTTGGTTCTCGTCCTTGGTATGTTGTTCAACAGTCATGTCTCGCCTCCATTGGTTGAACGTGATCAGGACCGGGACAAGCGTGCCAGCGCTTACCCGGTCCGCTGCTTTCAGGCCGCTTGCTGGTAGTCGGCCAGTGCTTCGTCAAATCTCTCCTGTGTGTTTGTGTCTTCCATCAGTTCCGCGACCAACTCGCGAAACCACTTCACCATGGCAGGATCGTCGCACCGCTCGTTGAGGCGGATGACGCCCCCACCGTCAAGTACCTCGACATCGATGCCAACGACCACGAAGCCGTAACCAGGATCGTGCTCAAGCGATGCGACTCCGTTGACGAACGCTACCGGCTTGCCGTCGATGCGGATCGGAAGCTCTTCGAAATGATGTTGGTAGTCGAACATTTGCGCTGTGCCTTTCTTGAAAGTGTCTCTATAACTTGCTAATAATGTAAGTTATAGACCAATGATCGTCAAGGCGTAACTTGCAAAAAATGAAAGTTAGAGATGATTGAAGCGAGGCAATGCAGCGCAGCCAGAGGGCTTCTAGGGTGGAGCCAAAAGGATCTTTCAAATGCAATTTTGATTCGAGGTGGGAAACTCAGTGTGACCTCAATCGCGGCTTTCGAACGAGGCGGGTCGGTCCGAAAAAGCAACGCCTCACTGATCAGGTCAGTTCTAGAAGCTGCAGGAATAGTGCTGATCGATGAGAACGGCGGAGGGGCTGGCGTCAGGCTTGGGAAAGACGTTCAATTTGACGACGACAACCGGGCGATGATCCGAACCGAAAGCGGGAAATGGGCCGTCTTGAGTGATCAA
This sequence comes from Hoeflea sp., assembly GCA_965249925.1. GTDB lineage: Bacteria > Pseudomonadota > Alphaproteobacteria > Rhizobiales > Rhizobiaceae > Hoeflea_A. The sequence goes on along the minus strand of OZ252260.1, from coordinate 6,162,833 downwards.
GACTAGTTGGGTCACGGCGCCCATTCGTCATGCAATGACCTCAGTGAAAAGGAGCACCCCAATATCATGGATGATCGGATCATCGTTGCCGCCTTCGGCAAACACGTGAGGAAGATCGCTCTATCGGATTCAGACGCGAGGTGCTTGCGCAAACTGGCGGCCCAGTCCGGCAGACCAGTGACGGGCGAGCATTCGTTTCCGGTGGATCGATTCGGGTACAAAGTCGTTGCAGCCGTCCACGATAGATTGAAGTCAAAACGCATCGTTGACGATCTATTCGAGGTGACCGAACGTGAGGCCACCAAGGCAATTCGAACAACACTTGTCCAATTCGGACAGCCCGTTGACGAGACGGACTTCCCGCTTCAGCCGAATGTTGTAACCAAGTTGAAGCCCACCACAGCGGAGGAGATGGCGATTACATTTGCGCATCCGCAAGGACCGCATTGGCCTCGCTCAACACAGTCTCCGGCAACGAAGTGTGCAGGCACGGGAGCGTCGCAAGGACGGGCTACCGGACCATTCTTGTGGTGAACCCTACTTCACCACAGAAAAACCGGCCTGTGGTGAAAGAAATGACTTCCCGTGGTGCAAAACTGCGAAATCCTGTGGTGAACCCTGCTTCACCGTAACACCTGAAATGAACTACCTATTAGGAACACCTACCGGCTATCAGCTTGGGAAGGCGTCAGTTGTGTTAGGGCAGGCGCCGGAAACGATAGTTGATCATACTCATGCGAAAGCGGAGGGAGATTGAAGCCATGAAAGGAACACAACTCAGCTTGCTGGATTACGAAGCCCCTCGCCAGTTCATCCCGTTCCCGCTGGCCGCGCGGGCCGGCAAGATCCGCAACACCGCCGACAAGCTGGACGGCTGCAGGACCAAACGCCAGAGGGACGCGTATTGGCTCCGAACGATCCAAACCTTGGGCGAGGGCCTGCGACGACTTGGCCTGGCCGATAGCGAAATCGAGGGCCAGCTTCTGGCGTTCCGCAACGCCGTTGTCGGCGAACTGAACCGCCGTGCCTGTCAGAGCTCCGATCACACCCAGTCTGGTGTGCCGGATGACGCAGCCTGAACATGGGAATGGTGACCGACATGCTGGCCGACGTTGCGGCCAACGACAACGAGGGCTGCATAAGGCTCTACGAGTTCGTCATGGAGAGCCCGGCTTATTGCTCGCTCGATATTTGCGCCCGCGCACTCTACCTGCATTTCCTGGCGCTGTATGACGGCAGGAACAACGGCCGCATCCGGTTCAGCCGTTTTCAGACCGGATGGGCTTCCGATGTGAGTGAAGAAGACAATGCGCAGGCCATCTTCGAACTGGAAGATCGCGGATTTATCGTTGCGACACAGACCGGCAGCAACATCGACGCGCCGACGCATTGGGCGATCACCGAATTTCCAATTGACTATCCGGTGCCAGAAGCAGAACCACGCAATACGTTCTTGGACTGGAGCCCGAACGGCGCTGCCTGACACCCTTGGCGAGCGACATGACAGAAGGTAATCTGCAGCCATGACCGACAACGTCACAAACGAACTGATATTCGTGCGGTTGAAGACCATTCAGACCGAATTGGCGGCAGCACGGGACCGTGACGACGAAATGTTGTGCCACCTCGGTGCCGTAGAAACCATCGTGGCCCGCATCAGCCGCGACATGGGCCAATTCGTATCCGATCAGGTCGGCGACCGGATCGAACGCATTGAGCGCCGGCTCCGAATTGAACGACTAGTTTGAGGTCGCAGCCATTGGATATCGAGAAGAGAAATGCGCTCGTGGTCGCGTTAGGCGATCTCGATGCACCCGATAACTACAACGACTATGTGTCCCTTGAGGCGTTCTTTGACGGCAACGACGATCCTGGATCAATGTGGTGCAATCTCGATGAACCACCCGACACGGCCGATGAAACCTACAGGTTCTTGAGGTCGATCCGCGAAAGGCACGATGTTGCCGACATCCTTGTTCGGGTCATACAGGTTGAAGATGGCGAATGGCCATTCTCTGACTCCGTCGTGATTGTGACAGATGAGAGCGGAATGACAGTCCGTTCGTGGTTTGAAAAATATCCGCCCGATGAAGTCTTCGAAGAGGACGACGCTGAGTATTTGTCGGCGCTCGGACACCCTGACACGTCGAAGGCAATTCGGCTTTGGTGGGATTGATCCAGAACCGTAGCGCGGTTTTACGCGTTAAAAATCAGATACTAAGCCGGAAAGGAAGACTAAAGTCACACAAGTGGGTTGTGAGTGACATGCCGTGCCACCACGTCGAAAACAGCGACAAACGACATGGAGACTTGTTCAAGATGACACTCATCCCGTTCCCCGTGACTTCCCGCACTGCTGTGCTTCTGGACACGGCCGTGGGCTATGTTGCCCGTGCCGAAATTCACTCTCGAGCGATCGCTTTTTTGTCGGATCAGATGAACAGGACCGCGGAGCAGATGGTGGCACAAGGGCTCGACCAGCGAACGGTCACCGAACAAATGATCGCGCTTTTCGATGCGATCGAGGCTCGCGTCAACGGCATGGGCTGCCGGATGCCGGCACACGTCAAGATAACCGTGCGTTGCACTGGGATGGATATCATCCGGGACCAAGCCGGCCGGGACATGACAGGGTAAGGGTATTCAGGCTCAAAATGGGAAAATCAGACGCAGAGCTCCGCTTTTTGCCGGCATTTCCACGCCAGTATTTCATGCTCTCGGTGTTGATAACGCTCTTCCTGGCTTTGCTTTCTTGGATTTTCCTCGGATCAGCCAATTGGCTGATTTGCTTGGTTTTGTCGCTAATACTGTTGGCACTTGGAAATCTGGCTTTCCCGGAGTTTGTCGAAGTGAGACAAGGAACGCTCTACTACGGCAAGACACCCACGGTTGACCTGACCAAGGTGAAACACCTTAAGTTTATCAAGGGCAAAGGGTGGACACTCGACGATTCGATCTACTTTTCGGGCGACAAAGGAATGCACCTGGAACTGAGAAGCAAGGATGAAAGAGAAGCCCGACACGACGACAAAGAGACAGGATCAAAGGATCGGCCAGAAGAAGTCCTGTTCATGATGGTAGGGAAACTCCGCTCGCGCCGCGCCGGCCAGTTTGCCTCGGACCTAAAACAGATGCTCAATCTGCCTGAGCAAACTGAGGACTCAAAAACGAACCACGAATCCGACCAGGACTTGTCGGGATGATGCCCCCGGGAGTGCTGAATGGCGAACGCCATGTCGCGATCCATGAAGCAGGTTTCACGCCGTGATCGGCCGTGCCCTCGGGCTGTCTTGTGGTGAAGTCACCATCGTGCCGAACTTCGAGGAAATGGAAGCCGGGTACTCAATTACGCATGATCCATCGAAGACAATTCAGGCCTGGGAGATGCAGGGCAGGTTTCGCGAAGAGAGAACAGCCCTCATTGGCCAGCTTCTGAACGCCATGGCTGGCGCGGAAGCTGAGATAGAGATACTGGGCTACTGCCAAGTTGGTGACGGCGCCGACAGACGGGTAGTCGACCGCATCCTGGACAATCTCGGATGGCCGTCGCGGACGGGCGATCCGCAGGCGGATATGGAGCACCACGAACAGCGCTGCCGCCGGCATTGCCGCAAGCTGGTTCGCCATCACCGGGAAACGATCGAAAACGTCGCCAGGATGCTTGAAGAGCGCAAGACGATACCCGGTGGCGAGCTGGATAATATGATACGGCCCTGTCGGCCGGACTGGCTGGAGCCACCTTGGTGGATTTCCTCCTGAACTAATTGTTTCTGTTTTTCGAACAGGTCTCTCAACATTGTTCGATGATTGGGATCAAAACGTGTATTAAGGCTCCGATGCAACTCAAACGTTTCTACGGAGCACTGACTGAAAATGATGGATAAAGCTGGGGAAGAGCTCTACGTCCAGTTCTTAACTCTTTGAAATATGGAGGTGAGCACAACACGCGTCCCTTTCCCGGTTACCTATCGCAGCGCCATGCTTCTGGATACCGCCATGCGCTACTTGGCACAGCGCGGAATTGCATCCTCAACACACTCTTCGAAGAAGGTCTTTTCCAGCCGATTACTTCTAACCCATTGGGTCACATGATGTGGCAGATCATGCACAACGAGACGAGCGATACGGGCCATGGTCGCAGCCTAAGTAAGACAGCCGCCTACACCGGAAACACGGTGAATCAATCTCGTTTTTTCCATTCAGTCACGTACTTTAAATTTGGTGTGGGGAGCGATTACTTGTCCGTCACTGACATCATCAAAGGCGTGAATGAGCTTTCTGATGTTGTCGTCGGCCGCCAAGTCGCATTCATGGCGATCGATCAAATGATAGGCATCACCTTTGCGGAACTCCAATAACGTCTTTGTACCACCATAGCATAGGCCCCTTTCTACAGGAGTTGCGGTATCACTCCATGGGGCGATCGCCTCCAGCAACGCAAAAATCCTGTCGGCATCAGCTTCATCGACTGTCCCTGTCGTGTGAACGATCAAGTCACCGGGATAACCGCTTCCCACTCGACTCAGCATTTTGAATTCAAACGAAACCTCTTGTTTGTCGCTGTACGATATCCTGAGCATCGTCACACGAGCGTTGGATGGAAGAAACAAAAGCCGTATTTCATTCGGCCCAAGTTCAGAGCTGTCAGCGAATGCCAGAGACGGTTCCTTCATCGCGGCGAGCCGACGGCCAAACCATCGTTCATAAAACTGAGACTGCTCTTCCTGCGTCCGAGTGCCCAGGAGTTCCCAGGCGTCGGCGGGAAAATACCGCCCCACAGTTTCATCGGCACCGCCCGGAACGGTCTGTAAGGCAAACAGTACCGCGAGAATGAACACCTTGAGCAAAGCCATTCCTCCACATGTCGTCCATCGATGATGCAAGGTTAGTCGTTTCACTTCGTTCCCAATTCTAGTTCCCGGCTCAATGAGGGTCGAGGGATTCTTCGCCAAGTAGCTTGATGTCCATGTGTGGGAGGCGGGTATAGGGAAACCTCCGCAAAGACACCGAAAGAGACTGCCTGAAATCGATGCTACATGGGCAGCATTGCATACGAGCCTGACGGCCAGACCTCCCGGATCACGCATCATTTTGCTACCTACTTCAATCGGGTGAAGGTTTTCGTCTCATGGTCATAGTGAAACATCATATCACCAGGTGTCGCAAGGTAACTGTCCAAGTTTTTGTCATCGCTAGTCTCGATATCTCTATCTGAAAACCAATCGGAATCGACTTCATCAAATTCACGGGTTGTTCGCCGGCCGAATAGGTCAACATAGTCTCCGTGCGTATGGTAACCCGCCAAATCTGCTCTAAATTCATCGGGTATTTCATTAAATAAATCTAGTAAGTCAACATCGCTATCTCCACCCCAGATATGACCAACAATTTCAAACTTGCCGGTTTTTGAGTTATACATAATGAAGCCACCCACCTCTCTATTACGTAATTTTGATTCTGGATTAAGTTCTTCAAGTATTGCCATCGCCACGGCATCCCTACGTGCATCCAAAGGAGTTCGAGGAACGTGCCAAGTTACTCGTGGGCCCTTCAATTCAGATGTGGAGCGGTTGTAGCTCAAACCACTGCTTGAGTGGTCCTTACTATCACCACCTCTTCCACCGATGCCAATTCCCTTATCACAACAACCACCTTCATACTCTTCGTCACCATAGTTATTGTCACCCACGCTATGTCCGTTGGGGTCTGCCAGGTTGATTGGGTTGTTTAGTGCATAGGCATAGCGGTTCGGGCCCACTCCTGTCAGTGTCGGATCCCAGTCATCGGGCGATATGAACCTTCCGAAGGCCGGGTCCATGTAGCGGGCATTGAGGTAAAGTAGGCCCGTCTCCGGATCATGCCGCTCGTTGATATAGCCCTTCTGCGTGGTCATCGACGCGTTCGTCGGCTCGCCGTAGGACGCATAGGCTGTGCTCTCGACCACATTGCCTGAAAGGTCCGTTACGATGCGCGTCGAGTTCAGATGATCCCGGTGGATGAACATCGGGTCTGCACCGACCATTTTGATATCCAAGTGCGGATAGCGCGTGTACGCATTCGCCGCATAAACGCCGTTTGAAACCGTCGAACCTGAGGCATCAATCTCTGCGTCCTTCGACGGGTAGAGCATATCAGTGCCAGCGCCGTATTTAGAAACTCGTGCATTGTCGGGGCCATATGTGAAGACGATCTTGGCACCAGCCCCGTTTGTCACCTCGCTCAGCCGGTTGGCGTTGTCCCACTTCAACGTGCGAACGCCATCGCTCAGCATGTTGCCGTTATCGTCATAGGTGAAACTGTTGGCACCAAGACTTAGTGGTGCGTGCGGGCGAGCCGCTGTGCCGACCGGATACACGAAGCTGTCGGTGAGCCGTCCGCGGGTGACGAGATTACCGCCGTTATCATAGCTAAAGGCTTCGTCAAGCGTATCGTCACCGCTGTTGTCGGCCGAAATCAGTTCATCACGATCATTGTAGAGATAAGTCCAACTGTCCGTGGTGGTCTGGCCATTAATCGCCGTAATGCGACCAAGCGCATCGCGAGTGTAGTCATTGTCCAGCAGCACCGTGTTGTCTGCTTTCTTCGTGACGATGCGGTCGAGCCAGCGGCGTTCCGGATCATATGTAAAGTCCGTCGTCACGCCGTTGACGTAAGCGATTTGTGCCGTCTGGCCGTCCGGCTCATAGGTAATGCTGTTGATCAATCCGGGGATAGACTTCAGTCGGCCATCATCGCCGTAGACCCATTCCGCAACTTCCGGGCCTCCGGCTGCGACCCCGTGTGGGTCATAGAGCTTCCAGACCGGCAGTGCGCCAAGCCCTTCGCCTGTTTGCGTCGAATGACTGACGGTCCCGATATCTGTCGTCCCCTTCGCAACATTGCCAGAGGCGTGATAGTCAAGCGTGCGGGTCGCCTGGTTGTTCCATGTTGTTGTCAACTGACCGATATTGAAGTGGTTGGCCCTCTCCTCGTCATAGGTGTTCTCGACCAAGACCGAATCCGGCACCACGGGAGCGATGACCTCGCGCTTGGTCACACGGTCGAGGGCGTCATAGCTTGTCAGGATCGTCTTTGCGCGCGCATCCGTCTGGGTCGACAGTCGACCGGCAGCGTCATAGGTGTAGGACCAGTCGCCAAGATCCGGATCGCTCACCGTCAATCGGTTGCCGACGAGGTCGTAGGTGTAGGACCACTCCGCACCGATGTTGTCCTTGACTCCGACCAGGCGGCCGGCGCCGTCATAGGAATGCCATTCTTTGACCTGTGCCGTCTCCTTGTCGATAAAGATCACTTTTCCACGCGTGCTCGTCACCGCGACTGTTGTTCGGCTCGGCGACATTTCGTCAGCCACACGCACTGCCGTCAGCGGCACATTCCCGACCGTGTTGCCGGCTTCGATGGACGGCGCCAGCAGGTAAGACATAGTGCGTTCGGTCAGGTCAGGATGGATGGTCTTCACCGGCCGGTCCGCCCAATCGAAATGATGCTCTGTCCAGTATGCGGTCCCACCGGTGCGGAAGGGATGCGATTTGCGCCAGACGTTGCCGCGCGCATCGATCGACATTTCGACAAAATCGGCAGCATTCGTACAGTCCGCCGAGCAAGTTGCCGTCCGCCAGACACCGCGGCTATCGAAATACGCCTCCTCGGCAAACTCGCCGCCCGCCGGTAGCTTTCGTGTCTTCCTGATGTGCTGTGAAGAGGCATTGCCCTCGTTGTTGTAGGCAATCGATTCCTCGGCATAAGGCGCACCGGCACCGGGTACCTCGCTGGTTGAGCCGGTGGATCGGCAGAAGGTGTCCTGGCTGAATGTGTGCAACGTGCCGTTGAGATCGGTATGTGTCTCGCGAGTGCCACACACCGTATTGTAGGTGCTGGTGGTCACATGCCGGGTGTCACCGGCGAAGTAGAGTGGGTTGCGTGTCGTCACCGGGTAGAGGTTGTAGGTGGTGTCGTAGTCCCATTCTGTCCGGTTGCCCAACCCATCCACCTTAGCGATGACATTGCCGTAGCTGTCATATGTGTAGGTTGTGATGATTGCATCGGCTTGAAGCGCGGCTTGCGACTGCGTCTCGAGCAAGTTCAGATATTCGTCCGAAGTGATGAAGGCGTTGAACGCTTCGTCGCGCGTCCGCACACCGCTTGTCAGCTCGGACAGCCAGAAATCGTAGCCTCCCTGATCAGGATCCCGCTCAAGGATATTGACATAGAGCGAGGTGACGAAGTCCTCGTCCGACAACAGGAATGACTCCAGCACCTGCGATCGGTTCGCCGGATTGACCGGGGCCTGCATGCGGCCCAGCCAATACTCTATGCCGCCCGGATCAGCGGGGCGGCCGAGGATTTCCTCATAGAGCAGTATCAGGAAATCCTCGTCGCTGAGGTTCGGATCGCCGCCCGCCTGCCGATCGGCCAGAATCGCCTCATACTCGTTGGAACCGACGAAGGCGTTGTAGATGCCATCACGAGAGGAATGCCCGCCCTGCAGTATTGATAGCCAATAGGTATAGCCGCCGGCGTCGGGCTCGCGCTCCAGCAACAGCAGATAGAGCGACGTGATGAAGTCCTCGTCCGACAGCTCACTGTTGAAGCCGCTTACCGGCACATAGCCGCCGTCCAGCGGTGCCGTCAGCGCCACATGGGTGGTCACATGGCCCTTGGTCGGTGCGATACGGTGTGCCAGGCCGTCATAATAGAAACGCTCCTGCGCCAGCACCGTGCCGGTTGTGCCGATGCCCTCATGCACCGACACTGTCGCCGGCAACGACACGATGTGCTCCGATGTGTTGGCCACGAAACCGCGATAGGTGGTGACCTCATCGTAGGCAACATCGGTGCGACCGAAATCCTGCTCCTCGATGACATTGCCGAAGCTGTCATGGATGTAGTTGACGCGTGTCTTCAGCGACGTTGCGCCACCGCTCAGCGCGGTTTCCCAGATCTCCGTCTCGGTCGACTCCCGCAGCGATGTATAAGGCTTGCTTGTCGCATCGACGTCGTAGCCATGGGTCACCCGCTTGCGTATGGTGCCGGCGCCATCGCGATGAAAGACCCTGCCGAGTTTGCCATAGCTGGCGATGTCCAGCCGGTATTCCCGTATGACCTTTGGATTAGCTGTCTCGCCATGCGCCTTCGGCTTGGTTTCGGTGATTTTGCCGAAGCCCAGGAAGCGCCGCAGACCCTTGTGATATTCGCCACCTTCGTACGTGTAGGCCGTCTCGTCCGTATCGCCGCGGCCGTTGTCTCGGGTGATCGATGTCACAACCGGAATGATGAAGGGTACAAAACCATTGCTGAATTGCGACGATGGCGAGTACTTCATCGTGATCGAGCCGCCAAGCTGGTTCGTCACCGTTTTCAGGAGACCAGGCGTCCCGTCGGGATAGCTTGAGATCGGAGAGGTCGCATTGAAGGTGCTGCTGGTGACCTGCCATGTGCAGGTTATCTGGTGGTCGTTGTCGCCATCTCCCTGCTCCCAACGCGCATAACTGCGACTTCCGCTCCCTGTGCAGACTTCTTCAATCTCTTGATCCAGCCGGCCCGTATCGGAGATACCGTCCCTGTTTAGGTCCCTGACATAAAGTTTGTCGGAACCGAACGAAAATCCGGAGTGGCGCACCAGCAGGTGGTTATTGTCCGTTCTGAACTTGAGAAAAGTTCCGGCGGAGTCGGTGTCGTGACCACCATCCTGCAGCGCGAAATCTATCAGACCGTCGCCGTTCAGGTCCATGGGTGTTGGAACGCATCGATCCGTCACGCCTCCCAACGTTGTGCCGCAATATGGAAGCGAGAGGGCGTTGTTATCGACCCTGACAAACGCCTTGCCGGTGTTCAGATGAAGCAGAAGACTGTTTTGAGAAATCTCGGCAAAATCGGTTAATCCGTCGGCATTGAAGTCCTGCACGTAGCGTCCGCTCATGCGCAGAGTGGATCGAGGACTCGCAAGCTGCACGGAGTAATTTGTGTCGTAGTCTACCTCCAGGAGGTTTGACCAGATAATGAATGGCTTCTCGCGGTCGCTTCCGTCGAAGGTGCCGGTACCGATGATCCCATGGTGGTCGACACCGTGCAGTTCTTGCGTCCTGGTGTAGTCACCGTTGCGGTCGACTTTGAGTGTCACTTCTACGTCATTCGGCTGACCGACCCATGTCGGCGCTGCCGTATCAGTCCCCTTCCAGACAAAGTCCCCCGAAGTATATGTCGACGTACTTCCGCTGGCGACGTAAGTCGGATTGACCTCGTAGTAGTCGAACGCCACAGGCGGACGGGCCGTGCCAGCTGTGAGGTTCCCGCTAGCATCGAAGGTTGCATCTGTGCCGTAGCGGTCGATGCCGGTTAGCCGGGACGATCCTGAGTATGGATCTTCGTCGTATTGCAGAACGACGGCCGAATGCATCGCTCCGCTGACCTTGGTGACGATGGCCTTGATGCGCTTCTCGTAGCGCGTCAGCGACTCGCCATTGGCCATCAGGATCAGGTCCGGACGTGTCTCCAGATGGAACGTGACGACCACGTTGTTGTAGCTAATCGTCTTAGGGTAGCAGGCCGGGGATTCGTCGCAATGATAATCGTAGATGACTTCATTGTTGTCATTATCGCTGACGCGCTGCACCAGGTATCGGTAGAACTCAGAGGAGTCGGTTCCGGCGGTACTCACCGAACCGAAGTAATCTGCTGCCCGCAGGAATACCTCTGTGCCGTCACGTCCGTTAATGTTCCAGCTGTTGTACCAGGAAGGCCCCGGCATGCCGTGGTAGTGATACCGGTTGTAGTCCTCATGCTGTGCTGCATGCGTACCACCGTGATCGCAGGACGGGCTCGAAATGCTGCTGTCGCACTCGACCAACTCGTAGCCGTTCAATAGGTAAATGTCTGAGTTGTCATATTTGGGCGTGCCGCGGCCCTCGCTGGCCCGCTCGATAACAGTGAAGCCGTCGATACCCCACCCGTATCCGAGCCAGCCCTGATAGAGGCCATGTCGCTTGGTTTTTCGGGCAGAGTTGTAGCGTAGAACGATGTTTGGCTCGAGGCCGCGAAATTTGGGCAGATCAAGCGCATAGGATTGTTCCGCACTGCCACGACTTGAGGCCTCCGGAAACGCATACCCCTGCGGAACCGCTTCGGTCGCCGACTGTGCGAGCGCCGCCTGTCCGAATAAAGTAATCAATGCAGCCAGCGCGAGGATTGAAAAGCCCCGCACTACTGAAACGCTTGAAAAATCTAAGCTTTCCCGCACTAGTTTCAAGTATTGTTCCTGTGAACACAACATACGAGCCTGTCTAAGTGAATCGATCAACATCGCCTCACAACCCTGAGTAAATATATTTGAAAGTGTCCGCCTACGCCGCAGACAGCGCACCCGACGCTCGAACTGCGTCCGTTTGCAGCTGGCGGTGGCTTCGAACAGTTATTGTAGTGAAATCGGCCTTAGCCCGCTCCCAAGCTTTTCCCGAGAGACTAGACCGCATACAATACGCCTATCCTCAGGAAAAGATTGTGAAAATAGATTCGGGACTCTTGGCTGGCGTAGTCTGGCTGATCCTCTCAGACCAGACTTACGTCGTCGTGCTGCGCAATGCGCAGTGACGCGATTGTGAATTGACATTGAACAAGATTGACCCCCGTGGGCCGCCCGTGATTCAACTCATAGTCGCTTCATACAGCGAACGCAATACTTTTTTATATGATATTTATAGTTTTTTACACTGTATCGCCCCACGACTGATACGCGATAACTCATTTTTCCAATAAAACCAGTGACATCGAGCAGCATCTCCTTGCGCCTGACCGACCGTGCGAGGAAAACCTTTAAGCTGCCGATGTCGCCGGTTCGAAGGCAGACCTGCGGTAGATAGAGGCCGGATATTGCATTCACTGTACAACCTGACTATGAGTGAACTGCGGGTGGCCCACAGAGGCTTAGATTACGATTGGCAAGGCTTGCTTAGTCGCCGCTGCTGAAGCGGCGGAACGGCGCTCCGGTTACCTAAAATCAAAGCAGACAAAACTGCGGGAGTGAGCTCCTTTGGTTCCGGATTGGGTGTGATTTCCCAAGCCGAAATTCGCCGCCGCTCAGGCTTTGTAGCGGACGGATTTGCGATGCGGCACGAGCCTGTCGGTCTTGCCGCCCGAAGTTCTGAACGCCCCAAAGCACGACTAATCGCTGGAAGCCACTGCGCTTCTGAAAAATGCCTTGGTTAAGGTGTCGCGTTCAATGACAGCAGTCACAACATCGGTACTGGATTTTTGGAAGTGGTTTGTCGACGAAACGCTGGACGTTTTTCGACGACTGCCATTGGTTAAGCCCGTCGGTGTGGCAATCGATATCACGTTGGGGAATGAGGGACGGTTGTTTCCCGCCGTCTTGCATACGACGGCTTCCCAGACAGGGGATACTCCCGCATCACTCACCGACTTGAAGGCGGCGCTTGCCAATGCAGGGAGCAAGTGGACAGGTTCTTGCCGGATCCGCATCGCCGATGGTTGTTTCATCGAGCGGCGGCTTGCCGCGTTGCGACTTCCGGACAGCCGTGCACGCACCATGGCGCAAGTCGACGTGGCGACTAATACACCGTTTTCCCCAACAGACGTTCACACGGTGATCTGCCGATCCGAAGGCGAAAACCCCGAAACTGTCTACTGCCTGATCAAGAGGGCTGAACTCGACCCTATTGTCGAAACGGTTTGCACCGGCGGCAGACGGATCGACGCTCTCGAGTTCCAGTCTCCCGGTCGTCTATTGAAAGCTGACCGGGTGAGCCTCGGTGTGCTTAATCCGACACGTCTGTCCGACAGGGTGAGACAGTGGCTTGCGGCTGGCCTGATACTGGTCGTCGCATCAGGCACCACGGGTCTTTACCTGCTCGCGGACGAACGGCTCCGGCTTGCTGAAGAGGCTCTCGATGAGAAGATCACTGTCGCGCGACAGAGCGCCAACGAGGCGCGTCGCGCCTTCGACGCTTTCAGCCGCCGTAACCGACAGATGTCGTCACTCAGAAACGAAAAAACACTCTCTGGATCAACCGTTTATGCCTGGGAGCGTTTGTCGCGTGCCCTGCCTGACGACAGCTGGCTGAGCGATCTGACGGTGGAGGATGGAACGATAACGCTGACCGGTCTTTCGGCCTCGGCGGCAAAACTCATCCCGCTGCTCGAAGCCGATGAGGCTTTCGAAGCCCCGGAGTTCCAGTCGACAGTGATGAAGGTGCCTGGTCAGCAGGTAGAACGGTTCACGCTTCAGATGCGCTTGAAAAACGCGGCGCCGGAATCATGATGTGGCTTCTCAACAGTCCGCTGGCAACACGCAGGGCAATTGCGATCGCAATAATGGCGGTGGCGATCCTCGTCCTCGCCCTGCTCGCGGCTTCTGCGTCGGCGAACCTGATGCAAGTCCACCGCGGCATCGACGAGAAGCGACAGATGCTGGGGCGGCTGGAGGCGATTACTGCGCAACTGCCACGCGCCATGGAGGCCGCAACTCCGGAGACACCGCTGGATGACGGTTTCCTCCGGGGCGATAGCGATGCTGTGATCCGTGCCAGCATGCAGCAGCAGTTCCAGTCCATTGCCGGCGCGCAGCGTGTCACCGTCATGTCCGTGGGTAAGGCACCGGATTTCGTCAAGAACGACGTCACCTACGCCGGGTTGCAGGCCAACGTTTCCGGAACAGTCGAGAGCATGCACCGCATGCTGTTGGCGCTCGAAGTGGCACAGCCGATGCTGTTCGTCACCCACCTGACGGTTCGCTCACCGGATGCGTTGGGAAACCGGCCACCAGCGGCCGAACCAGTGCTGATCGCCCAACTGCGGGTCTACGGTGCGCTGCGTCCCGACCTTGTGGAAACAAGTGGGGATACGCAATGAAGGTGGGTGCCCTCGCTCTGACACTCACCGTTGTCGCCGCGGCGTTTGTGCTGGCCGGTCAGTTGTTGGTGAGCCACCCGGTCGAGATTTCGGCGATCTGGCCGGAACCCGGGCGGCTCAACCTCACCACCGACGTCGACAAACAGCCGAACGGGGAGACACTGGATCTGAGCCAGATCTCGTTTTCTGAGACAGTCACCCGGCCGCTGTTCAGCCGCAGCCGGCGTAAATTCGTGCCGCCCGCAAAACCGAAGCCAGTGGCGCTGAGGCCAGCTCCGAAACTCCGTGCCGCGCCAAAGCCACCGCCGAAACCGGCCACACCACCGCCCAAGATCAGTTTGATTGGCGTGAGTCTTCGGAAGGGCGAGGCCAGCGCACTGCTGGCCCAGGGCGGTGGCGAAAACGTCTGGGTGTCCGAAGGTGACGTGATCGCGGCTTGGACCGTCAAGCAGATCGGATCCAACAGCATCGTTCTCACCCATGATAGCCGCGAGGTCTCTCTGCGCCTGTACAAGGACCGGAATTGAAGATGGCTGAGGGAGCGAATATGCCGCAAACAGGCGCAGCTGACGCCGGGTTTAGCCTGGTGACCGTGTTGTGGATCCTGGTCGCCCTGTCGGCCATCCTGGCGCCGATCACCATTCGGGCACGCACGCAGGCGCTGCACACAACCTCGGTGATGCAGATCGATCGCCTCGACCTGCTGGCCCGCGGCATCGCCAACGTGCTTGTCGCGCGATTGGCGGACAACAGATCCGGAGGCTCTGTGTTGCCGCGTAATTCCACGCCCGTCGGCTGTTCGGCCGGAGTTCTCGATATCCGCGTTGCGGTGCAGGACCATGCCGGTCTGGTGAGCCTCAACCACGCCCTAAAACCGGCCCTCACCGCGGCTTTGACCGCACTTGGCCGCGACAATGGCAACGCTAGTACTCTTGCAGACGCGATGATTACCAACCGATCTTACAGGCCGGCGAACAACCGAACCGCGCCCGACATTGATGGCGGGCCGAAACACGCCCCGTTTGAATCCGTGTCGGAAGTGTTCGAGATCACCGGTTTGCGCTCAGCCTCCTATCGTGATCTGCACCGCACCTTCTCCGCCCACGCCACGTCGAACACGCTTGCATTGCCTGTAACACCGAAGCATCTGGCAGATGCGGCCCGGCGGTTCGACGGACTCGAAGGCAGTGCGACAGGCGGTTCTTCGGCCTATCAGACCGTTTCGGTGGAAGTACGCCGCGGCGAAATCCTCGGCCAGTTCAACGGTATCTTCGAGACGAGCACGCGAGGCGTCCCCTACCCTGTCGAAACCTGGCGGTACGACGATGCGCGGGCTGCTGCGGATTCGGATGGCCAGCGCTGCGCGGATCTGTTCGGTATGGATATCACCGCGGCCTTGGAGGCGTTCGAGTAGGATGTCGCGGGGCAGTGGCACACAGGTTGCGGATTTTGGTGCGTTCCTGAAGGAGCGTTCGGTGCTCGGTGCAAGCGAATGCACGCGCATGATCAATGCGTCGAGCGCCAGCGGACAGCCGGTGGACACAGTGCTGATCGAGCTTGGTCTGGTGCCGGAAGACAAACTCGCGCAGTTGTTCGCCGATTATCTGGAACTCGACCAGCAGCCGCCTGAAGTCGCCGACCTCGACGAAATGACCATCCAGCAGGTCGGTATCGATTTCCTGATCGGCGCCGGCATAGCTCCCGTAAAGGCGGACGATGATCGCATCCGACTCGTCGTCGCCGATCCGCTGTCGCAAGGCGACACCGGCATGATTTCCTACTTCCTGGACAGGTCTCTCGCACTTTCCTGCGCGCCGCGCAGCCGCATCGTCGAGGTGCTGCAGGAATGGAAGCTGCTCAACGAAACCGCACCGGAGACAGCGACCGAGCCCGATCATGCGGCCGAACTCGAGATCCAGGACATCAACCGCCTGAAGGATGTGGCCAACGAGGCGCCGATCATCCGCCTGGTCAACGATTTGATTCAGCGGGCGGTCGACCGCAACGCCACGGACATCCATATCGAACCGTCACGCGATGCGGTCACCATTCGGCTACGATGCGACGGGGTGTTGTCGGTGGACCAGCGTGTGTCCGGCCAGTTGCACGCGGGTCTCGCGACGCGGCTGAAGATCCTGTCGCAGCTCAACATCGCCGAGCGGCGGCAACCGCAGGACGGACGCATGCGCATGGCGGTGCGCGGCCAGGAGATCGATCTGCGCGTCTCGGCGCTGCCGTCGGTCCATGGCGAGACTTTTGTGCTGCGTATCCTCGACCGCAGCACCGTACCGCTCAATCTCGATTCGCTTGGCTACGCGCCAGCTGATGTCGACACCATCCGCCATCTGTCGCGGCTCAGCGAAGGCATCGTGCTGGTGACCGGACCGACCGGCAGCGGCAAGACCACGACGCTCTATTCGATGATCCGCGAGATCGATTGCCGGGCCCTTAAGGTATTCACTGTGGAAGATCCGGTCGAATACCAGATGCAGGACGTGACCCAAGTGCAGGTAAACGCCGCGATCGATCTGGATTTTTCGCGTACCTTGCGAACCGTGTTGCGCCAGGATCCGGACGTGATTCTGGTCGGCGAGATCCGCGACCGGGAGACGGCGCAGATCGCCATTCGGGCGGCTTTGACCGGACACCTGGTGCTGTCGACCCTACACACCAACAGCGCGGCAGCCGCCTTTGCCCGGCTTATTGATATGGGTGTCGACCATTATCTGCTGGCCGATACCGTTCGGGCCGTCATCGGCCAGCGGTTGCTGCGGCGGTGCTGCGATGCATGCCCGGGAACCGAGTGCAGCAGGTGCGGCGGCAGCGGTTATCGTGGCCGGATCGCGGCCTACGAAATCCTGCGAGTGACACCGGCCGTGCGCGCCGCCATCGGCGAAGCCACGACCGAAACCGACATCCTGACCGTCGCCGGGCGGGAAGGCTACTCAACCCTGTCACGGTATGCGCAGCAGTTGGTGGAGCGCGGGGTCACCGATCGAGCCGAGGTGCTGCGAGTCTTTAATGACGAGGGCGGATAGATGCCGCAGTACCGATACCAGGCCTATCGTCCTGACGGCAGCATCGACCGCGACACGATTACCGCAGGCAGCGAGCAGGCCGCCTATCAACTGCTGTCGCGATCGGGAAAGATTCCCTTTGATCTGAAACAGGCTTCCAACGACAACCGGTCGGACAAGAAG
Source organism: Hoeflea sp. (assembly GCA_965249925.1). Taxonomy (GTDB): domain Bacteria; phylum Pseudomonadota; class Alphaproteobacteria; order Rhizobiales; family Rhizobiaceae; genus Hoeflea_A. The sequence goes on along the minus strand of OZ252260.1, from coordinate 6,145,770 downwards.
CAGCGCTCAATCGGCTTTGGCTTGCTGCGTCAAGCACCGGACGACGCACGGTTCTTCTCCGAACTCGCCATCCTGCTGCAATCGGGCTTCACCCTCAACCAGGCTATTGCCGCCATGCAGGCCGACACGGACAATGTCGCCGAGGCGGACCGGCTCGCAACAATCTTACAGCGGCTGCAGGAGGGCGGATCGGTCGCCGAGGCATTTCAACTTGAGGGCATTCCCGATGACGTCATCGCACTGATCGCGGCCGGGGAAAACAGCGGTAGCCTGCCCAAGGTCATGACGGCCATTGCCGGCCGTTTCGATCTAGCAGCCAAACGCCGCTCTGACGTCCAGGAAGCGCTGCTATACCCGGCGTTCCTCATAGTCATGCTCATCGGCGCAATCCTGATCCTGGCTTTCTACCTGGTCCCGGCCATCGAACCGATTTTCGACGGGCGGCCCGAGGGTAAGCCTTTTATCGTGGCGATGCTCTCCGGCATTCGCGATATGCTGAGCCGCTATGGGCTATGGATCATCTCCGCGGCGCTGTTGGTGGCCGGACTGGCGGTTCTTTCGGAACCGTTGCGACAACGGCTCTCGGCGTCGATTGACCATCTGCCATTTGTCGGAGCATTTCGCCGGCAGAACGCCCTGGCCAATTACCTGAGCGCTCTCCATCTGCTGCTGTCCAACGGGGTCCCGATGAAGGAGAGCCTGCATTTGGCCACCGACGCCATACCGGGCGGTCTGCTGAAATCGGAATTCGCGCAGGCCGAAGAAGCCGTCGCCTCCGGATCGCGGCTGCATGCGGCGCTGGAGCAAACGGGCCGGTTCAGCCACGCACTCATTGCGCACATCCGGATCGGGGAAGAGTCAAACAACCTGTCGACGATGCTTGAGCGCGGCGCCGCCTCGCTGATTCACAGACAAAAACTGCGCATCGACCGGCTGATGAAATTTCTGACACCGGCGATTACCATCGGTATCGGATTAATGATCGGCGGCCTGGTGACAGCGGTCATGGGCACACTGCTCAGTGTCAACGAGCTGGCCGTGCAATGACCATTCATCGGCACATACATCAAAACCGGGCGGCCGAGGGCTTCACCCTCATGGAGATGCTGGTGGGCCTGACGATCATCGCGCTGGCGACTGGCGTTGCGGGCATCGCACTGTCAGGCCGTCACACACAGGAAAGCGCCGCCACATTTGTGCAGGACCTGCATCATTTGTCGCTGCGCGCCCACCTGGATGCCATGACGACCGGCACGCCGCGCACGATCCTGTTCGACCTCGAGGCCCGTACGGTGCGCTATGTCGAACGCGACGGCATCCAGGCGATCCCGGACGGTTTCGAGATCACCATGCTGACCGGGCTGGAGCTGATTGCCGAACAGGGGCGCGTGCCCGTCATCTTCTATGGCGAAGGCGGCTCGACCGGCGTCGAGGTCACCGTGAAGGATACGCGCGGCGATGTGGCACGGCTTCGAACCAACTGGCTGACCGGCCGTACGACGGTGCTGGACAATGCCGAGGATTGAGACAGCGAGCGAGAGCCGGGATGGCTTCACGCTGATCGAAACGATCGTCGCCTTCGCAATCATGTCTTTGTCACTGACGATTGCCGTCCGTTCTGTCAGCGTGAGCCTGCACAATGCGCAGCGCGCACAGGTGGAGACGGAGATGCGGCACATCGCCCGCATGGTTTTGTCCGAAGAATTGCCGCTGCGCTCAGGTGGGACAACCGAGACTGGCCAGTGGGGCGAACATCACACATGGCGCTTGACCGTCGAGCCCGTGGGCCCAGGGGTGATACAGGTCGTCTCGCTGCAAATCAGTCATGAGACCGCGCCGAAGATGTCGTCGACATTTGTCACTTTCGAACCGGCGGGCAGACGGCGATGACTTGCCGTGCCGAACACGGCGAGGGGTCGGCCTGCGCCGGCTTCACCCTTGTTGAGATTCTGGTTGCGATGTCGATCCTCGCGATGATCGGCGGAATGGTGACCGTGTTTTTCGGTCAATTGCGCAAAGTCACCGAATTGCAGTCCGTTGAAAGCGTGCAGCAGGAACTGGATAGCGTGACGCGTTACCTTGAACGGTCGCTTGAAGGCGCCCTGGCTCTACCGGTCAACATGAACCAGAGCCGAGACCGTTTCTTTCTGTCAGGCACCTCCGATGTCGTGAGCTTTGTGAGCGCCTCGCGACTGGGCGTCAGCCCCGCGTCGTTGCGGACCAAGTCGATCCGGCTTATCGCGGACACTGAGGGGAACACGCTGGATATGACCATCAAGCCGCGACGATTCACCCGCACCGCAGAGAAGCCGCTGACGGTGACTTTACTTGAGGGAGTGGAGACGTTCCGGTTCGAGTATCTCGACAAAGCGGTGGACTCCACCGAGCCGGTATGGCTGGACAACTGGGAGCGCGAACGACAATTACCGGCGGCGATCCGCGTCACAATCACGCTCGAAACACAAGGCCGGACTCTGCTCGGGACCGCTATCGCCCGGCTCACTATGGCGCGTCCAGCGTACTGATTTTTTACTCACGATTCACGATATCGGCGTCCTCACCATCACCGCCGGCCTTGCCATCGCGGCCGAGCGAGCTGATCAGGATTTCGCCTGTCTTATCGTCGATATCATAGGTATAGGCGTTGCCCCACGGATCTTCGAGCTTATCAGCGCCCTTGAGGTAGGGTCCGTTCCAACGGCCCTCCCCGACCGGTTGAAGTGCCAGCGCGGCGATACCCTGATCGGGATCCGGGTATTTGAGATTGTCGATGTAGTAGAGTTCGAGGGCGGCTTCGAGATTGCGGATCTGGACTTTCGCCGCATCTTCCTTTGCCGATCCCAGATAGCGCAGAACCTGTGGCACGGCGAAAGAACTTACCAAGCCGATGATGGCGAGCACCACCAGCAGTTCTACCATCGTGAAGCCCGCGTCGCCGGCACTGGCGGCTTTGCCGCGGGTTTGATTTCCAGCAACTGTCATATCCGCTTACACCTCTATCCAGCCAGCAATCCAAATCCGAAAAAGGTTTCAAGGCTCCAGCATGCGATCAGACCGAGGCCCAGAAAGGGGCCGAACGGAAACCGACCGGTCTCGCGAAAACGCCGGTCCCTTCGGCCGAACGCCAACACTGAAACCAGTGCAATGATGCTCGACAGAAAGACGAAGACCGGCAAGTTTGCGGGGTGCAGCCATATGGCCGATGCACCTGCCATCTTGACATCACCAAGACCCAGCCCGACCACGCCGCTTCGGTTGAGATACACCTGCCGCATGACGTACATAGCAAGTGCCAGCACCAGCCCGCCGACGAGCGGCCAGATCGGAACGCCTTGAAGCATGAAGGCCTGAAATCCCAATCCGCTGAACGCCAGGGCAGCATTCAAGCCATCGGGGATTGTAAGCGCGCGCAGGTCAACGACCGATATGGCTACCACCAAGCCGACCAGCATAGCGCCGGACAGCCAGATGACGCTTCCTACCATCATGATCAATACACCAGCCTGTTGATGTCCCGCGCACGTCGCGTCTTGCCCTGACGACGCTTGTCTATCGGGCTTTCCAAATTGAGCTGATTGCGAAACTCCGCAGTCACGCTTCTGGCTTCCTGGATGCTGCGCACCACCCGGGGCCGGATGAAAATGATCAGCTCTGTCCGAATGATCTTGTCGTTCTTGTTCTTGAACGCGTTTCCGAGCAGCGGAATGTTGCCGAGCAACGGCACCTGGCTGCGCGTCAGGCTGTTTTCCTCCTGGATAAGCCCGCCCAGTGCCAAAGCCTCACCGTCGTGCACGGTCACCTGCGTGGTGATCTTGCGCTGCCGGATAGTCGGCGAGTCGATGCCGCTCGATGTCGTTCTCACCACGGAGCTGACTTCCTGCTCGATGTCGAGCATGACCCGGCCGGATCGGTTGACCCGTGGTATGACGGTCAGGATGATGCCGGTATCGCGCATTTCCACAGAGTTGATGACCGTGCCGGTGTTGGCGATGTCCACCGCCTGCTGTGTCACGATCGGCACCTCGTCACCGACCTGGAGGACGGCCTTCTGGTTATTACGTGCCATCAGGGTCGGCGTCGAAATGATGTTGACGTCCGTGATGCTGGCGAGCGCGTTGAGCGTGACCTGGACGTTGTTGGTCGCATAGCTCCAGGAGAAACCCGGGAACGCAGCACCGAAGAACGCAGAGGCAACATCGGTGAAGCCGAAGTCCATCTTGCCGCTTTCGATGAACCAGCGCATGCCGAGTTTGAGCTCGTCATTGAGCGTCACCTCGGCGATGACCGCTTCAAGCAACACCTGCGTGGGCAGGATGTCGAGTTGCTTCAAGATGCGCTCGATACGCTCATATTCCCGCGCCGAGGTGGAGATCAGCAGAGCGTTGTTCTCGACATCCGCAACGACCGAACTCGCATGCACAGGGGTACCGGCGCCTTCAATACCTGATTGAGAAGCCATGCCATCGTCCGAGACTTCGACCTGCGTCAACTGTGGGGCAACATCACCCTCGGACGGTGCGATGGTGGCGTTCTGTTGCGCCAAAACTGAACGCAGGATCTCAGCCAGTTCCTGAGCCGGTCGGTTTTGGATTTGATAGACGAAAAGCTGCTCTTCATTGGAACGCGCTTGCCGGTCAAGCTTGTCGATCCAATTGGCCGCCCTCGTCAGATATCGCGGCTTCGAAGTGATCACCAAAATGGCATTCAGCCGCTCATTCGGGACAAATCGGACGACTTTCGAACCCTCTCCCGTATTACCGAATATCTGATCAAGTTCCTCGGCGATGGCAACTGGCTGTGAGGTTTGCAGTGGATGCAGAGCGACCGACATACCGCGCATCCAGTCCACATCGAATACAGAAATCGCTTCGCGCAGCGCCTGCAGATCCGAAGTGGTGCCGGCCAGAATCATCAGATTACGCTTCTCGTCGACGCGCAGGATTGATCCCTCACGGCTGATTGGCTGAAGGATGTTGTTCATCTCATCTGCAGCGATGTACTGCAGTTCAATGACCTGCACTTTCATGCCTGGCCCGCGGGGTGATACGCTCGCTACGCTGACCGCCGGTGTCGCGCCAAGCGCATCTGCATGGCGAAGGATTTCGTAGGTGTTGGCCTTACGTACCAACGCAATGCCATTCACGGCTAGGGCCGTTTCGAAGATGTCAATGAGCGCATCCCGAGACACCGGTGCGCTCGTCTGCACGGTCATGGTCCCGTTGATCTGTGGGTCAATGACGTAGTTGACACTTAGCGTGTCACCTAGAACCGTCTTGGCTGCGTCGCGAACCGGAACATCGACAAGGTTGAGTGTGTAACCGTCCTCCCCGGACCGTGTTTGACCAGGCGCAATCGCCGGTGCTCTCGAGGAAACAAACGTTCCGGTTCCCTGCTGAACGGTACCCGTAAAAGCTGTGCTCCCGCCAGAAGTGCCTATTGAACCCAGGTTGCCACCGGGCGCACCACGAGGAGCCCCCCAGTTTTCCAAGCCGGAAAGTGAATTTCGAAACTCGTTGCGCGTATTTGGGCCGGTTCCACAGGCCACTACTGCGAAAACCAGCAACAATAATGTCGCTCTCTTAACGAAGAACACGGCTCTGGTCATGATGCTAACATCCTGACTTAGCGTGATTTTTTCGAGTATCGGAATATGTTGAGAGCGCGCTTCTCTGCGGCGGCAGGCGCGTGAATAACCATCGAAAACTTCCGCCGTTTGAGGTGCCGCCCGCGCTCAACCTTTAATTAATTCGTATAGTAAATGCAATACCTTCTTTGCACCTACCATAGATTTTGAGTAAGAGGAGAGAACCAAAAATCAACATTTGCCGGCGGCCTCGCATTGGTCTCTCAGCAGCTGTTGCTCTGCTCAGTGCGCGGTAAAGTTTCAAAGCTGTTTCAGATTATCGAACAATAATCGCATCACTGTTCGATAAGAGCGCACCCTGACGGAACCGCCGGCTTCTAAATGCCGTCCCTATGTATCTTTGTACCAAGGCACTATTTCTTCCGGTCGGACGAACAGCATGGAGCCATCATTGACCTCGTCCAGAGCCGCCTTGACCTCATCCGAAATCAACACCTGAATAAAATACTTTGTTCGAATGTAGTGTTTGCCGTCCATGCAATTCGGCTTCAGCACCAGTCTCTCGAAATTGCTGAACAGTTCGCCTTCAGCGTCCCAATACGTGATTTGCGTTTTGTCGAGGTCGACGCAATCCACTGTGTTGAGCGGTCGGGCAAACGAAAAGTCTTCCACGATTCGGTCACCCCATCTGACGTGCGCTCTTAAGAACTGGATCTCTTCTGACGGAACGGTTTCGCTCAGCACTTTCTGGACTGTGTGATCGACCAACGGACACGTTGTATATGTCGGCAGGCACACGATCTTTTCGATACGCTTTTTGTTCGGCCCATGAAGTTCCAGCATCGGCGAGTCATCGCGGTCCTTCAGGCGTCCGGGGTAATATACTATCTGGGATCCGGTGATTTCTCCGGGAGCGTTTGTGCGCCGGCACTTGGCCGCTGGAAGCGTGTCATCGCGATGATTGAATATCCAGAACCAAACCAACCCAGTTCCTCCTTGTGCGGCTCGTTTCCCAGTCACCACGCCAGCCCTGAACGGCTCCGCTCTTTCAGCCTGCCAAGCAGATCGTCGAACACGCTCTGAGCGGACCACTGGCCCTCGCTCATCAGATTCAGAAGCTCGGTTTCATTGTCGCCCAGTCCAGCAACGAGAAGGCTCACGATCTTGTCCTGCCGCCGCTGGCGGATGCGTTCGGCAACGTCGGTGACATTGGTTTCGGCTGGCTCCGGTTGCTCCACTTCTTCGGCGGCATCGAGCGGCGGTGCTGGTTCCTCGTAGTCGTCAACGAGATCAGATTGAACCGAAACCTTGTCATCGACCGCACCGTGCGAGGATCCATCGCCGTCTTCGGCCGGCGGATCCGGTTGCACCACACTCGACGAGATCAGTTCCGCCGTGCCGTCGATCTCCAGCGGCTTCCCATCGTCGCCAAGTCCTGGTTGCCGCGGTTCGTCCATCATCTCGACTTGACCTTCCTGTGCGTCTGGTGTGCTTGTTTCCCGTTGCGAGGAGGTATCCTCGTCCTGGCTGGCGCTCGCCTTTGCCGTGGAGGCCATTTCTTTCACCTGGTCGGATGTAACGTGCTCGCCTTTCTCCAGACGCTTAACCAGCTTGTCGCGAACCTCATCCGGCGTCGATGGTGCTGCCAATTCGTAGATCGTCGTCGGGCTCAAATGTAACACTATGTTACATTTGCCGCCGAAGTGGGTTGCCGCATTCATGTACCGGAATGCTGTTTGGCGCGTCCAATCGAACTCATCCTCGAGCCACTTAACAAAGGCCCCGTGAGCCAGCATACCCTTGACCTTGAGCAAGTCCGTGCCGGTGTCGAGAATGGACTGTATCTGGGCCCTGTGGCGTTTCCGGATGCGTTCGGTGATCTGACTCAGCCTGGTACGCTGGTCCGGGCTCAGATCGCCCACGATCGAAACGGCAACGGCCTTGCTTGACTGCGCGGAGCTTCCATATCGGATCATCGTCAATTACCTCCTACGATGTTTCCGGCTGCCTCCGTTGCATAACTGGCATAGGACGATCGGCTGACGCGCACAAGCCTCGAAAAGCTAGATTTCTCGGGGTCTATGGATGCGGGGCGGAGGCTACGCACCGCATGGTTCATTTCGTGCCGGTGTTGGCGATTTGATAACTCTATTGGGTAACACTGTCGGCTCAGACGCGAGCCTTTGTGGCTGGGCGTTTTACCTTCCGCTAAATAGTCAGGAGAAGTGTGTGTCAATCAACAACTATTGTGATGAAGTCGAAGAGATCGCCCGCGATGCCGCATTGCGTACGGGCGCCCTCAAGGTCTGTCCCGTGCATACCGATGTTCTGATCCGCGTATACGACGACGATGCAGAGCGGCACGCCTATGCCAGTGCGACACAGCAACTCAAATGGCAACGCCTGTACGACATGCGGAAAGATGTTGTGGAGGCAATCGATATAGAATTAGACATGGCGGCAGAAGATGAATGCCCGTTGTGCAACCATCTGAAGCGGATTTAGCCCCTGGCGCGCTCCTATCCCAAAGACGCCAGCCATGGGACTGCCTGTGCGCTGAAAAACGCATTCTGCGGCACCGGCGTCGAGCGCCGCGGCCGGCGCACCTGACCGTAGCCTTCAGCCAAGGCGTTCAGGCCCTCGCCCAACGCATCACCGAATGTCTTCTTCTCCGGTTCGTCACTTTCCTCGCCAGGCGCCGGTGCCATGGCGAACAGACCTGCAGGCGCAACGGGCCCGGGCGCCACTGCCAGCTGGTTCGGGACAGGTTGGCCTCTCAGACTTGCTGGTGTCGTGGGCGATCAGAACTGAATTATGCATACCATTTTACTGAAACGACGCAGACTAATCGTTGCGCCACCGTTCCGCACCTTCCTAACCGTCGCATCGCATTAATCTACAATACCTACAGTCTTCCAATCGTCTCGGAGATAAATTTGCCTAGGTTTTTTGCGCACTTGTTCCTGAATGGCCAATCGGTAGTGGGCCGCGCCAGCGGATACTCGACCGAGGGAAGTAAGCAGGAAGCGGGCATTGCCTTCAATAAACTCCAGATCAGGTGACCACTTTGTCTCAGGCACCATGAAGCCGTGATAGCAACAGGCTGCAGCCAACGAGGCTTTTCGGGGATCTTGAATTGTGACAGCACCCTCCTCTCCGACCGTCTCATCGAAGGATTGAAGCTGCATAAATCGGAGAAGCATGCCGTGCTCCCGCGTTGGAAACATCCGATCCAGATGTTCGATCATGACGCAAGACATGGCATCGTAACCTGTGAACGACTCATCCAGTAACCAGTTCCCTGGATACGATTCATCGAACTCTCGCTGAGCAAGCTTTAAGTCATCACCCTTCAGCGCGGAAAAGCAGAAGGCCATTGGCATACCCACTGTTCGATTTAGGGACGCGCGCCCAACATCCCCAATAATTGATTCGACAACAGCCTGTATCTCAAAAGTCGACAGCGTGCGATTTCGGCGGCTCTCCCATGCGACCAAGACAGCCGATCCTCCAAGCAGACGTGTTGCAAAACTGTGCTTGGGTGTTCCGCTTGCGTCTTCTATACCCCAGTGTTCCCACGCGAGCTTCACGGCCTTGAGCGGGGATGGATCGATGGGCGATTGGCGCCGCAACGGACCCGGAACGACAAATACGGTTTTTTCCGTACGACTACGCTCTTCGAGGATCAATGAAAGTTCAAATTGTGCACCGGGCGTTGCGCCGCCAACATACAAGACCACCGAACTGCGGTCGATTAAATCGCGAACACGATCCTTCCACTCATTTTCTAGGGTGACAGTTCCGGCACCCTCACTCCGTCCGACTCCCGGCTCACGTACGGTGACCAAATCAAGCTTGAGCTCACGCATTTGATCTTCAAGCGATTGTTCGTCACTGAGTGAGTTTCCGAATTGCCTGTCAGCCGCGATGAACGCAAACCCACCAAACAGCAGATGCACAACTGACAGTGATTTGTTGCGCATACGATTGTCTTCTACAAATGGTCGAAGATAAAGGGCGAAGCCTTCGCTCGTATTGCTTTGCAGGTGTCGTTTCGCAGCAGTATCTAACCGACTCTGATGAAGCCTGTTGCGAGCAATGACAATTATCCCACAAAGGACTGAGTAGCCCAGTATCAGGTATGGATTATTTAATTGAAGCACTATCAAGCCGGCAATTACCATTACCAAAAGAGGTAATTTCTGCATCAAAGATGTAGTTTCAATTTCGCCGGACAAAATTAGACCAAGCGCGTAGCGCCAAAACCGCAGTAATTTCAACATCGATAACACAGTTGCTCGTCAATTTAAATGTAGAGGTGATTAGTGCTGGGACCAGTTTAGATCACAGCGAGCGACAATACCGATATACGGCGCAGAAATTGTCATGGCGGCAAGCCACGGACACCGGCCATCTGCATACCATGTCCAGCCTGCCGATAAGCGGCCATTGTACGCGGGTCAAGCGGGTATCTGATTGGGTTGTTCATTGCCTCTGCCACTGCTTCGATTTTGTGGTGGCAGACTATCACTTACGGCTCGGCAGTACAGTGTTTCGCAATCGAAACAATATCTGGAAAAAAGGAAAAACCGCGCGATTTTCCATCAACTGATCGGCTGCAGAACGTCTAGAATCTGTCGCTACACGCCTTGTCGGCCTAACAGACCCCGTAGTATCGATGCAGGCAGGGAGTAGAGAAAGGTGGCGGAGTCCCCAAGTGGGCCTCTTGAGGGGCAGCAGTGTGGTGCAGACTGTGGGGAGATACTAGGGGCTGATTGTGGACCATGAGATTAAAAACTGGCTAGGCTAAAACAGGAGCTGACATGAGAAAACTCCTATTGCTCATGATTTTCGCCGTATCCAGCTTGTTAAATTCCAATGCAGTACTGGGTATTGAAAAAGAATTCACGTCGCGGCTCGTTCCTAGCGGTGATGAGACTGCAAATCCGTTCGTTCCGGGCAATGCCGAAGAAATTGTCGAGCGATACTTTCCACCCGGCGCCTGGGGCAAACCCCATGGCGCATGGACTGAGGCAGAGCGATCTCAGTTCTTTGAAGATAGGTTTGGCGGTCAGCTATCTGCAATGAATGAGCGGTCGTTGGCGTATCTTGACAGCTCTGAACAAGCATCGTCGGAGATTCGCCTTTTGTTTCTTCCGACATTTACACATGGGACGATGCTAAGGCTCTCGTACGATGACAAGCGGAACGTTTCTTTCGAGTTTAAGTTGTTGAGCGGAGCGGGAGGCTATGAGCCAGGCGATCTGATTGTTCACCTGACGGGTACGGTAAATGAGGGCGATGCGAGCCGAGTATTTACAACGCTGGAAGCAATCGATCCATGGAGCGATGCTACACTACCGGTATTGAATGATCTCGAACACATGTGTGCTGACGGTACCCAGACGGTATTGGAGTTCCGCCGAGCCAATGCGTATAAGGTGGTCATGCGCCACGAATGCGCATTGGCAGCTAACGACAGTATCCGGAAACTCATTCACGTTTTTGATGACATTAGTGAGGGCCAGCTGATATCTCCCCACACTTTTGAGCCACTGGACTGGCTATTCATCCCAGATTGATCCCCCGGAGTTCTTCTGCAGGCTTACTGGTGGCATTGAGAAGAGCGGACTGGTTGTCGGTCGTCGCCCAGACAGTGCTACTAGCCGTCATGAGGACTCATACAGCGCCGTTTCTATTATCAGGTACGGGGGTGTGGCGTCTGAAATTCGCTCATCGACTCAGGCGGCGCCCTGTGGCCGAAACAGGCGGTATCTGACACTATCGGTCGCTCGTGATGGACTGAGGCGCGCAAGATCCGGATTGAGCCCGTTTGAGATCTTCGATTCTCAAGTCGTTTGGGTAATCCGGCCCATTGCTGCTGTTCATGTCAACTGCAGCAGATAACAGCACTTAGTCCTAGAGCCGTCGTCTGAATGGCAGGTTACCCAGGCCGCATGTATCGTCAAAGACTTAGCTTAATGCGGACGCTCAAGGGGGCAAGATAGCCGCGTTGACAAGATTCACCCCGTTTCCATAGACTATTGTGCCGAATGGGCTCTACCTTTCAACAAGACGGCATCACTTGCAGGTGTGATCGCCTAGCCCATGCCACTGACCAATCGTTCTAGAGTGAGCTCATCTATGCATGAAGGGAGTATTCATTCAGCGCTCGTTTCTGGGAAAGACGCAGCGTTGAAGGAATTGGACCGAAACCCAAATGACAATCGTGCAATTTGGGCTCGACTGCCTCCGGTTGCAATCGAACCACTGGTGGCCGCCCTTCGCGCCCAACCAGAAATTGCGGAGTTGGAAGGAAAATACTGCTATACGGCGCAAGGTGCTACTGAGTTAGACTTCGGAAGGGTAGCGGGCTTTCTCATAGAACGATCACTTTATGTGGACCCACGAATCGTTTCCGAAGATCTGATCCGCCTGGTGGCTGACCGAACATATACTTGGGTGGAAGTCCACTTCCTGGAGTACTGCCAGCTAAGTCACCGTATTGATTTCGAGGACGGCTTCTCTGCGATACCGTTGTTGGCACTTCCCAAGGAATACGCTCCAACTAATTTGGAAGCCGCGCTTCTCATGAACATTGGTTCACTAAAGCCGGAGCAAATGACACCAATAGTTCGACAAAGAGAGTTGAAGCTGAGAATCAGTAAGACTCCACCAAGTGAAGATGAACCATTACCCCCTGATGCTACACCCGGTTCGGATTGGGATGCTGTACTCAATGCCATAATCATTGCCGGAAAAGGCGCCCCCAAATGGGGGCTTAAGTATCAGTTTATCAAAGACCCAGGCTGGATATGGATGACACGAATTGGTAGCGGCAGAGGTGACAATCACTTTGGTCCTGTAGATGTTGTTAAGTCGGTTGACGCATCTATTGCGAAAGACGTTTTCAAACCACTTCGAAAAGCAAGTCCGGGCCTCTTGCTCGCGCTCCGAATGTTGGCAAAGGCTCGGCGGAGGAAGTTTGAAGCAACAGAAAAGGTGATTGATCTTGGCACCTGCGCGGAAGTGCTTTTGATGAACAAATCCAGTGACAACAACGAAATTTCGATGAAAGTTGGTTTGCGATCGGCGTGGTTTTTGAATGGTGGCGCAGTTCAAAGGATCAAAACATTCAAAACATTTAGGGCGCTGTATGGTTTACGATCGATCGCAGTTCACACCGGTGAGATGCCAAAGGCTAAGGGCGTGGACAAATACCGAGAACAACAAGAGTGCATTCGCGAAGCCGATGCCTTGCTCGTGCGTCTTTTAATTAAGATGCTTACTGAGGGTATGCCCGCTGATGGTGACTGGAGCAACATCGTTTTGGATGCCACTTGAGTGGGAGTACTTTTGATCAGACCGTTAGAGCTACGCTCAAGAAAAGGATGCCAAAGCGCAGCGAACGACTGGAAACCGCCCAGTTTGCAATACGGTCGTCTTCGGCGGCGAATTCTGGGCAATTACAAGTGCGGTTGACGACGAAGAATCGATCATTGGATCTTGGCGCGCTGCTCCGGTTCCAGAAAGTCCCATGCAGATACGCCGGTATCCCTTTCCAGATATTCCAAGGCTCGAGAGACAAGCACCTGACCGTCATCGAGTATGGTCATAGCGGACGCAAGATCGCCCGCATCCAACACCGAAACCGCCGTCTGATGGCTGAACCGCGCGTAAGCCAGAAGCGACAACGCATCGCGATTCGATTCACACGGCGCCTCCGCCAGATCCACAAACGCCTCCCGCAATTCCTCTTGCGTCACGTCCTCTCCAGCGGCTATCCGGCACCGCAACGCGTTGAAGTGCTGCGCTGCCCTTTCCGCCTCGCCGATCTCCGGGAGCTCTGGTTTCACCTGGGTGTCGTCGGTGGACATGCTTCGCTCCAATATCTACATTTCGGGGGATGGAAGACGATGACCGAAAGACCATCGAGCACAACCCTGCAGAGCCAACGCCTGAGAATAGAAAGCTTGGCAATCGGATCTATGCAGTTTGTGCTGTAGTGGTTGTCTGCTTTTGGGCCTATTACATCGCGGCAAAGGGATTTGATTGGCTCGACTGGGAACAGATCGCACTTGGCTTCGCCACCTGTTTCGTTCTTTACGGCTGGGTGATGGTGAACACCGATCCTAACAAGCCGTATCTTGACCATTTCAAGCGCGACGGGGATTAGCGAGGACCGACAAGCCACCGGCCGCCCTTCGGACTTGCCGGCACCGCCCCTGACCGGATAAGGGCCTGAACAAGCTCTTTTCTGATCGGTGGATTGCCCGCCAGGGTGTTCTGGACTGGACGGGACATCAGAGCGGCACCCGCTGCCTTGGGTGTCATCATACCGACAGCCGCCCCCGGAAGGGTTCCTGCAGGTCCGAAAAGCGCCGTACCAGCCGCGCCGCCACCGAGTGCACCGCCGGTGCCGGAGATACCGCCCGGAAGGTAGCTCGATATCGCCGGAGCGGTGCCGGGATTCGGCAGCGGTTTCATGACACCCTCACCAGACCGGGCGAGATCTGCGAATTCGCCCTGACCGCGAGCATAGTTGCGGCGGCCCTGCAGGCTGATTGTCGCGTTGCGCAATTGCGACGGCGAGATGATACCAAGCGCCGTGTCGGAGCCTGGAGCGGTTGCGGCACGTTCGATGACCAGCAGATTGCGATATTGGCTTCTCGCTGCCTGCCATGCGCCTAAGTCGGCCGGGTTGTTGGCGCCAATGCTGCGCTCCATCGCATCGTCGAGCGCGTCATTGAGCGAATTGTAGGCGAAGGACAGTTCCGGGTCCCTTGCCGCCCGGCGTGCTAACTTGCCAATCCGCGACCTGAACGACTGGTAAACGTCACCGGTCATGCCGGTACGAGCCGATTGGAAGATATCGGTGGCCAGCTTGCGGACCTGCGGGACGATGGCACTTGCCGGAACACGGCCTTCATAGTCGCGGACAGCCGCTGCAATGTCTTCAACGAATGACTGGTCGGGCACAAGCTGGTTGCGGCTGGCCAGAGCATCGAACTGCTGGCCAATGCGGGTTGTTGCGGCGTCGATTACTTCCGGTGTTGCCCGTGACGCATCCACGCCAATTCGCTGCAGGGCGGCACGGGTGAATGCCTCACCCTGATCTTCCAAGATGTTTTCGGCTGCTGCGCCGCCAAGGTTCGCTTCCATCCGGCGCAGGCGTTCCGATCCGGTCTGCTGGCCGGCTGTGAGCGGTACACCTTCCTTTTTGAGCCTCCCTACCTGTCGGGCAAGTTCTGGCGGGACTTTCCTACCGGGTGCAACCCAATTCTTGATGGTGGATGCGCCGTGCATGGCCACGGGGGCAGCGCCACTTACCGCAAAACCAAACAGGCCGGCAGGCGCAGCGGTTTCCAGTCGGTTTTGGAAGCCACCTTCGCCAGAACCAAAACCGTAGGCGCCGCTAAGTGCGGCTCCCTCTGCGGCCGATGTACCAGCTACGAAGCCAAGTCCTTTCCCGCGCTTCGCCACATTGAACGCTGGAGAAAGCCCGCGACGAGCCATGCCGATACCAAGGGCGCCACCACCGACGACCTGCCCGACGGTTCGCGCGGGCCCGCCGGAGCGATCGATGGCACGCTGCTTCTCAAGTTCGCTTTCGTAGTTGCCGCCCAGGGCAGCATTTGCACCGGCTACTATTTCGTCCGAAAAGCCGCCTGTGAAGACATCGGCCGCGCCTCGAACCAAGTTGTCCAGATTCGTATTATCTCGGCGCATGCGGCTTGCAGGGAGGCCAACACTTTTCAAGAAGTCGAAAGTCGCATTGCCGGCACGCTCCAGTGCCGATGGGTTGTAGGCGCGGAGCTCCGCTGGTGGCGGTGACGCTTCAAGCTTCTGGATCGTCTGAGCCAGCCCACGTGCGGCTTCCACATCGCCGGCCCTGTCGGCGTTCTCAAGCGCCCTGTAGTATTTCTCCAGCTCGGTCATTGGGTGAGATACCTATCGCGGCGTGCGCGCTCTTCGTCGGTCGGCGTGTATCCCCGTTGACTGTTCATTGCAGCACCAGCATCCGGGGCGAGCGGTTCCTTACCAAGAGCTTCCGACAGGTCGGCGAACAGCGGATTGTTTTCAGCGTGGCGCCTCATCACAGCGTCAAAGCCGGTATCGAGCTGACCGTTGTTCTCGGCGATGTATTCATCGGCCAACTGCGCGATTTCGATCTTGCGGCCGTTCAAACGGCGCTGGATCTCGATCAGCATACGGTTGCCTTCTGGCGTCACGCCAAGGCCGGGAACCTGATCCAGGACGAAATCGCGGTCGGCGTTCGAAAAGCCGGTCCCAAGCGAACCGCCCATGGCAGCGAGGGCAAGGGATTTAGATTGCGCATTGAAGGCCTCCATGCTGTCGATGCCTTCGATATCCATGCCCAGTGCGGCACCGAAGCGCCTCAATGCTGCGACTTGCTCACCGCCCGCACCGGAATAGAAGCCCGGCTGGTTCATGGTGTATTCCATGACGTTCAGTGCATTCAGTGCGTCTTGGGCTGCATACGCCTGATCGCGAATTTGACCCCGCCACTGTGCATTCTGCTTGCCGATCTCTTTCGCGTAGGAGGATTCCTCGGCGCCGACGTTTACCTTGGTCGCGCCCGCTCGTGATGTTTCCAACTGATAGTCCAGGATGCTGCCCTTGTAACCTTGCCCAACAGCAGCGTCGTAGTTCCTTTGCAGTGTGGTCAGGTCCGGAGCTTTCTCAACGCCAGGGAACGCTCGCACCGGTGATCCGTCTGGGTTGGTCTGCCCGACGACGTACACATGGCCGTCTGCGGCCTCCCTCAACCGCGGCTCTGCGAACTGAGCCTCAAGCTCCTTCTCGAAGCGGGCCATATCCTTGTCGTCGGCGATCTTCTGCAGGCGCTCCTGTTCAGCTTGCTGTGCCGTGACTTGTGCATCGTAGGCTGATTGCGCCGCTTGTACGCCGGCACCCCATGCGGCTTCCGGATCGGCCTCAATGGCAGTCTGCCAGGACTGCGGATCCCAACCGGCTGGCGCCTCCATCGACGTTGCGGCGTTTCGGAAATGATCGGCTCGCTCGCGCTCTTTGCCGGCTGCCCGTGCTCGCTGGATAGCTGCACCGAGTTGCATCCCAAGCGGCGGTAGAGATTGCATCGGGTGTGAGGTCGGCTGAGCAGCTGCGCGTGCACCGGATACCATGAGAGATCGAGCGAGTGCCTCGCTGTCGGCAATGCTCTGTTTCGACGGCACCGACTTTGCGTCGAAGTCTACCGTCCGGACCTTCGGACCGGTGCCGGCGGCTGGTGTCGGTAGTTCGCCGATGGGGAGATTGCGGTTTGCGATCGTCAGCGCCAGTTCATCACGAGCGCCTGGCTTGGGTGGCTCCGGCGGCTCCGGTGGTGCGGGAACGTCGCTTCCTACCCGCCACAGAGCACGAGCCAGCGAATTTGGCTCGCGCTTCTTCTTCGGCTTCTCGCCAGCGGCGATCAACGCCTCGATCAGCCGTGGAGATGGTGCTCCTTGAATGTTCATTCGAACGTGTTCCCTTGCTATTGAGCGGTCGCCTGTCGGCGGTTCAAATCGTGGCATGGAAGATACCATTTTCGGTATTCCTGTTCAAACCATCTGACCGGAGTTTCTTGGTTCGTTCATGATGTTCTTTTCGTCCAGAGGAGCTTTGGCAGATAAATTATCCTATTTGCGTTCGCATTTGGGATGAATCCGGTTTTTGTGCAATCCGCATGCCCATCCGATAGACATCGGTGGTCCATTGGCGAAATTCGCCAATGCTCCGCCAAATTCGGATTCATCGCGGGATTTCCGCAATGCTCACCGCTGCCCGACGTGGTAGGCGACGCGCCGCCGCGTCTCTTCCATGTTCATATCCCGTGCTGACAGCTCGTCCGCGATCTGCCATGCCTTCGCGTTCGTCAAGCCATCGGCAACAGTCTCACCCGCCACTTCAACCGACCAATCGGCGCCTGCTCGCTGCACCTGGACGGCACTCGGATTCTGTGTGGCCTGCCAATCATCGGCGATCTCCCGACAAGCCCATTCGAACGCATCAGGAAAGTGCTCGGCCAAGTGCTGGCTATCGGTATCGGATGCCACATGCTCACCGAAGTGTGAGAGCCACCAAACGCGCCGCTTGGTGTAGCCTTCCGGCACATCTGTCAGGACGACCGTAAACCGTTTCCAGCCTCTCGACGCCGGCTTCGGCTGACGAAACAACGCGTATGCATCTCGCTCAGCCAAAAGCTTGGCGCCGTTTTTCTTCAGCGTGTCGTAATCGAGTGTGTTCATGACGGAGATCCTTTCATCTGCCGTTGCAATTCATCGTTCCAGTCGTCGCCCCTGTGTGGTGGTTCCAAGATCTCGACGGACACGCGATCGGCGATGCGATGCGCCAGGCCGTTGGCTGCCAGCTGTCCAGCGAAGTTCTGATCATTGTCGGCAAAGATAACGACGTGCTTGACTGACCGCGGCGGCTCCCACGCCTGCAGGCGCGCCCGCGTCAGGGTTGCCCACACCGGCATGCCAAACAGCTTGTGCGCGGCCAGAGCGTTTTCGGTGCCCTCGGAGACGCCAAGTGTAGTCCCGTCGTCCAAGGGTGACAGTCTTACCGCACTGCCGGCAGGATGCTCGCCCCGCATGACCATCCGAACCGGATCGACCGCCGCGTGGTGCCCGTCGTCTGTCAGAAAGGTTCGATGAAGCTGGCACGGGTTGCCGTCAATATCCCGAACAAGCGCCAGCATCGCTGTATGCTGTTCACCGCGGCTGTGCCAGCACCGTTCGCAGAAGCGGATATCGGCCGGCGCATCGATCGGACCCAAGCGTCGCTCGAGATACCACCAAACCGGATCGCTCGGCGTTACGTTCTTCGCTAACCGCCACAGTCGATCGATGGCAGCCAGATCCGGCTTGCAGGTGGCAGGTGTGTGCAGAACCTCAACAGGTGCCGTGTTGATCTGTTCATCGATCAGGCGGCTCGCTTCCGGGAACGGAACACCTCTCAGCCGCTGGACGAACTGCGTACCGGTTCCGGCGCCGCATCGGCGACAATGAAACGTGCCGTCGTCGTTTCGGTTGTCGAACACGAACCGGTCACGGCCGGTGCGGCAGATCGGACATGGTCCAGGCTTCCCGGTCAGATATCGGGCATCGACGCCAAGGCCGGACAGGATGCCATGCCACCGTCCGCGAGCACGTTCCCAGACTGGTTGTCGCTGAGAGTAGGTCATGCAGACTTACCCCCTTTGACGACACTCAGCCGCCCCTTCTTTTCCCACTCAGACTCAGTAGGATCTTTTCCCTCGATCCTACAAAAGCTCTGGTCTCTCACCTCTGAATCTGAACCTCTGATATCTGGATTCTGACTCTGACTTCTGACTTCTGACTTGCTTTCGTTTAGCTTTTTCGAGCGATTGTCGTTTTTTTCCAACTGGTTATCGGCCGAAATTTGCGGGTTTTTTGGCTTTTGAAGCTGCTTCTTGCGCGGTCTTCCACCCTTTTTGCCGTTGTTTGAGCTTCGTTCCCGGCTGGCTTCGAAAGCGGCGATTTCGCGATCGATCCGGCCGTGTCGCCAGTCGTCGTCGAAGAACTCTTTGATGGTGGATCGGTTCTCTTCCCACTCATCCGGCGTCATGGCGGCGACGCGAGAAAGCTGGCCGTCTTCGTCGGGTAATCCACCCCTTCGAAAGTAGTGGAAGATCAGCATACAGTAGGCACCGTGCTGTGCGGCGGTCAGGTGACCGGTATCGCTGAGATAGTCGCCGATGTAGAATTTCATCCAAGGTCTATCGGTCATTCTTGCCATCCTCCGTCGGCTTCTGTGAGCAACCGCTCGGAGAAGATGCGCCCATCTTGGACCGCGAAAAACTCGGCGATGATCGGCTCGATGAGGCGGCTATACTCCTCATCAGAAGCCCGCATCTTTCGCTTGATCCACTCGGCGTCATTCGGCATAGCGTGTCCGGGCTGGCGCCAGCACAAGCGCAGCAAGCGAATGAATGTACCGTCCTCGGCGATCGACAGGTGCACGGTATCGGCCTCGTAATCGGCGACGTCGAGCAGGAAGTAAGGAAGCTCAGCCATTGGATTGGGTACCTCTCTGGGTTTCGTTCGATCGATTGAGTTCCGACGCCAGCTTCGCGGCCGCGATGGCGTTGCGTGCTGACAGGTCTGGAAACCGGCTTTTGATTGTCGGGATTATCGCCCTTGAGCCGTCACGGCCGTGTTTGGCGAACCAGCGGGCCGCTGTTTCGATTGCTGTATCCGGTGAGGTACTAGATCGGATTTTATGGAGGTTCTTCATCGTGCCGAACCTCGCAAGCCAGCCAGTTCGGCAACGGTCTGCGCCAAGTGGCGAGATAGCCCGAAATCGCGCATAAGTCGTGCGACAGGTAAGCTCTCGCACTTGTAAGCGACTTCGGTAGTGGGTATATTGCCGGTGTTGTTGAAGCTGCTGCTAAACGCTTCTTTTTCACCGGCCTGCCGCTGTTCCTCTAAGCCCAGCGGTGGGCCGTTTCTATTTCGGGACATGGCTACGCCATCGAACCTCCATTGTCAGTGATGAGATGAAGGGCGGCACCCGCCCTCCGGTTGTTCGGGGAGCGGTCAAGCGGCGTCCGGCACTTGCAGGTGCTGGAGCAACCATTCGTCAGCACGGCGCACGTCGTATCTGATCAATGAACCGATCTTCAGGAAAGGAGGTCCCTTCTTTTCGCTGCGCCATTTACGCAGCGTTGAGGCTGTCGGTGAGCCGTTCCAGCGCTCGCTCAAGCCTTCTTCGGTGACCAAATGGAGGGTTGGGGCTTCCGCCGTGTCCGTCTTTGACGTGAGTTCGGTTGCCGTGGTTTCGATAGTCATTTTCCAATATCCCTGTAGCGATTGCGCGACAGGGGTAGCGGTACAGCCCCGGTTAATCAGGAGCTATCAATGACCGAATAGCGCTTTCTCAGTAAGTCAGAGGGAAAAACGCTACTTATTCAGCGTTTCAGCTTTCTTTTCCGTGGCTTAGGGTCAGCGGCTTCGCAGTAGCGCGCCATTAGGCTACCGGGTTTGTAAACCCCTTCGGTCGCCCCGCGTGTCTCAAAAACCGACTCCATGAAGCAGGAGAAGTATGCACTCTGCCCGGTCGGCGTGCGGGTCAATTTCCTCCGAAACACGTCCTCGTAAACGACACCAAGGTGCAAAAGGAACATTTGGTACTGCGTCATGCGATACTTGCCTATCAGCAGTTGCGTGCCGGTCGATGTCTTCGCCTTCCAGTCGGCAACGCCTTCCAGCTGTAACAGACCGGCTTTGAGTATCGCCAGACTTGGAGCGTCTGGTTGCAAGCGGTCAGACAACCGGCCATGCACACTCTCTGAGGGCTCTGGGTGTTCACTTGCCCACTCTGGTGTAATGACATCATGCTTGAGCAGTGGAGGGAAAGTACCCGCAAGCTTTGCGTACACGTCGTCCTGCGACAACAGTTGGTTGAGGCGTTTTGCTGCAGTCGCCACTTTCTTAAGGTCGGATTTCAGATCTGCCGCTACTGTTGAGTCCGTCAGTTCCGTTGGTGGCGCCTTGTAGTCCACCCAATAATACTCAAGTTGATCCCACATCTCGCGCTTTGTGGCTTCCGGATCGGATGGAGGCGTGAACTTCGGCATTCCGACAACGTCCGAATAGATCTTGTCGATGTCCTCCGATGAAAACACCTTTCCCGTCACCGCCGCCGCCTTCGCTCTTCGTCGATGTCTGGCACATCCGCATTCGGTCCCTTCTTCTGGCCCAGGGACGCTGCGATATCCGCACCTATGGACTCCGCCGCCTGTCGCACGGGGTCATGTTGGAAGTGACTGTAACGCGCTGTGGTTGCCGGCGTAGTGTGGCCGAGAAGCTTGCCAATGATGGGTAGGCTCTTTCCCCCTGAGGCCCCTACCGTCGCAAAATGGTGCCGTAGATCATGTATTCTGACATCGTTCAGGCCCGCACGGTGGCTGATGGCCGCCCAGGGTTTCTTGAGATCGCGGCGCGGCTTTTCCTCCTTCGTGCCCGCTGATGAACTGGCGATGACATAAACGCCAGCACGCGGCAAATCGGCAAGGATCTCACGGGCCGGGGCGTTCAGGATGACCTCCTTCTTCCCGGTCTTCGAGGACGGCAGAAGCAACAGGCCATGTTCGAAACTGACCTGGTCCCATTTGAGGTTTAGGATTTCCGACACACGCGCACCAGTGAACAATAGCAGCCGGATCGCGGCTACCGCATAAGGGTTGATTACGTTGCGCCGATCCTTGGATACGTATTTCGACTTCTTAGCCGGATCGATGATTAAGGGAAGCCCGTCCGTCTCGGCTTCCTGCAAGGCGTCACCCAAGCGCATCAATTCGGCGGAGGTCAGAACGCGCTCGCGGGTTTGCTCTTTGAAGCGGGTAATACCCTTCGCTGGGTTCATCCCCTGAGGGACGTATCCCCTGCCCCAGGCCCACTTGTATAGACTGCCAATAACTGACAATGCACGGTTTGCCTGATACGGGCGATGCTCCCACTTATTGTGCAGGCTGGTCACGTCCTGCACGGTAACCGCCCTCGCCTTCTTCGCACCGATCTCCGGTCGTATGAGTCGATTCAGGCAGTCGGTGTATTGCTGAACTGTGCGCGGCTGTTTCTTGCGAAGCTCCTGTTTAATGTATTCATCGATCACCTCGCCCAATTGCTTTTCGCCGCGCCCGGCCATCTTTTCATCCTGCGGATCCTGACCAAGCCTTACCTTCGCTTGAAGCTCCTCAGCGGTTTTCCGTGCGTCCCGTGCATTAGCCTTGGTCGGCTTGGCGTCGCCGATAGTGAAGCGCCTCTTTTGCGTTCGACGACCGCCGCCGACCCGATAACTGAATATCCATGACTTCGAACCGCTCGGTGTCACTCGAAGGCCGAACCCTACGACCTGATTGTCCCACAAGACGTATCGGGCCTCTCTCGGCTCTGCCCTTTTGACCGTCTCTGCTGTCAGTGTCTCAGCCAATGCCTCACCTGCGGGAAATTCTCCGGGGCACCACCGGGGCACCAACATTTTTGGTGATACCAAGTGACACCCAGTAACAGGCATAGCGGAAAAAGCGTTGTGTTTGAAGGTGGTTGGTAACGCTCAGATACAGCTAGTGACAGCTATCAACAGGATAACAACTGACTTTTAATCAGTAGGTCCAGGGTTCGAGCCCCTGTCGGCTCACCAAATAAAGCAATGATTACAGGTATTGATTGGTCAATTGCTTGTCCTCCAGTCCAGAGGTCCGCCAGCATTGCGCGAATATACTGATCGACCGCCGGTCGGGAGGTGCGACCGGAACCGGTTACTAAATGCAAATCCCTCGCATTCTGCGACGGTAAGATCAATATGCGGATAGGCCATCGAAACGTCACGCTTGAATCACCGCAAATCCGCGGCACAATCGAACGTACCAGATGAGCAAGACCCTCGGTTAAATCTAGCTCGTTTGGCCGTAAAAGCTCTGACGAAAGCATACCATGAAATTCGACGGCTACGACATCCACCCGCTCACTCCGCACCGCTGGGACGATTTCGAAGCGGTGCTGGGCAAGAGCGGTCTTGGTGGCTGCTGGTGTATGTACTGGTTGGTCCGGCGCAGCGCCGATTGGGGCGAAGGCCAGAAGGGCGGCTCGATGGCGGTGAACAAGGACCGGTTCCGTGCCATCGCGGCGCAGCACCCGCCGCCCGGTCTCATCGCCTATGACGATGAAACGCCGATCGCCTGGGCCCGCGTCATGGCCCGTGCACGCCATCCGGGCTTGGCGAACTCGCGATGGTTCAAAACCGAACTCGATACCGAGGGGATTTGGTCGCTTTCCTGCTTCGTGGTCAAAAAAAAGTGGCGTCGGCGCGGCCTGACTGCGCTGCTCACCCGTGCCGCCACCGATTTCGCCCGCGACCACGGTGCCTCCGCGCTTGAGGTCTATCCAACCGAAA
This sequence comes from Hoeflea sp., assembly GCA_965249925.1. Taxonomy (GTDB): domain Bacteria; phylum Pseudomonadota; class Alphaproteobacteria; order Rhizobiales; family Rhizobiaceae; genus Hoeflea_A. The sequence goes on along the minus strand of OZ252260.1, from coordinate 6,122,243 downwards.
CCAACGAATACAAGCACCCGGCCACAGTCTATACCGGCATTGCTTCGACCTTCCGCCGACTGGGATTTGAAACGGTACAGGCCAAGGCGCCGCACAAGCCGATGATGCGCCTATTTCTCTGAGCTCTTTGCAGCCTTGTCCAGACGCACCAGCGGACGAACAACCCTTTGTCTGGCCCACACAATGCGCGCTCGAACCGGGCATTCGCCGCAAACCACTCCGGTGGCCGCTGTGGGCCGAGAGCGACGGCCGCGAGGCCTACAACTTGGTTTAGGCCTGCTACGCTGCATCAGGCCGCTCCGAGCTCATCCATGCCCTTTGGATCGTGTCGCCATCGAACAGCTGGATAGCTGCTCAATTGTCAGAAATTGATCCCGAGCAGACCTCTCATCGGAGCGAATCCATTGGGGCATATGTGATCATGGCGCCTTCTGTCAGTACCGGCGACGGAGGCGCGGTGCTGACAAGGCAAGACATTTTGACTAACCTGCAATGCGGATTATCAAGATGGGCAGGACAGGACAGAACAGGGTCCAAGAGAGGAAATCGATGAGCAAAGTCAAAAGCGTTCTGGCCCAGAAGAGTGGTCCCCTGATCCATGTTGGTTCCGGCGACATGGTCGTCGAAGCCTTGCGCCTGATGCGCGATAACCGGGTCCGGGCGGTGCTGGTAATCGACGACGGCGTGCTGGTCGGTATCGTGACCCTGGGTGACTGCGCCATCAAAGTGCTGCTGCCCGGGCTCGATGCGAAGCAGACGCCGGTGGGCCAAGTGATGACGAGCAACCTAGTGACCGTCAAGCCGAACGATCCGCTGGAAGGTTGCATGGCAATGATGGCTGAGCGCGGTCATCGCCATCTGCCAGTACTGGACGCGGGCAAGGTTGTGGGCGTGATCTCGATCGGAGAGGTCGTCAAGGAGATCATTCGGGATTTGGAGCTAAACGTGAGCGACCTGATGGGCTACGTCATGGCGGACGGCCCCGGGGGCTAACAGACGAACCGCGGTGCGGTCTTCCCCTTCCGCGATCATGCTTTTTGAGCAAACGCAATTCAAGCGCCTGTTCGGCATCGACTTTGTTTAGCTCCGGTGCCTCACGGCGTAGATCCTTTACCTCGCTAGCGTTGGCTTCACGCGCCGGATCGCCGGCAAGCCGCTTCTTGCCAGCCTCAAAGAACTCATTCGACCAGCTGTAGTACAAGCCCCTGGGGTATCCCCTCCTGCCGGCAAAGCTCAGCAATACCGCCCTCGCGACGCAAACCGGCCAGCACAATCGGGATCTTCTCTTCAGAGGAATAGCACTTGCGCGATCTTGCGGCGGATGTCCTTTACCGTGCGCTCCGCGGCGTCCTGGTGGCGTTCTCTTCTCTGTCCCATCGTTCACTCATGATAGGTAACGATGAGCCAAAATCGCTCGTTAGGCAATCAACCTAAGCTGTTCCATTAGTGCTGACGGAGTACATTATGTAAAAAGAAGACATTAAAAACCGATAATGAGGAACCGGCATGGAAAAACGTCACGCAAAAACACAAAAAACTCGAAAGTCTGCAAACAAGAAAGCCGCCGATCCCTCCAAAACACTCGATGCGGCACCAAGACTTGGCACCCGGGTTCTGAACGTTCAACCCGACGCCACCGATCTGCGCGACCGCGTCTACGAACCCACTCTCCTGGATCTCGCTTTGAAGATGGACCCACCGGACAAAAAACTAAGCCCAATCAGAGATCAGGGGCAGGAAGGGGCCTGCACAGGGTTTGCCCTTGCAAGCGCCATCACGCTTATGAACCGAGTCCGTCATGCGCGGATCGAACCGGCGGCAAAAATCCCAATGGCAAGCCCCCGCATGCTCTACGAAATGGCCAAGATCAATGATGAATGGCCAGGCGAGGACTATGAAGGATCAAGCATCCGAGGAGCGCTTAAAGGCTTCTACAACAACGGCGCCTGCAGCGAAGACGTCGCCCCCTACAAGTCTGGACAAAAGAACTGGTTCCTCACCGTCGAACACGCAAAAGACGCAAGACAAGTTGGTCTCGGGGCCTATTACCGTCTGCGGCCTGAAATCATCGACTATCATGCTGCACTTAATGAAGCCGGCGTTATCTACGTCTCCGCTATGGTTCACCGGGGCTGGCAAAATCCATCCACGGGCGACATCAGACCCTCTCACCTGACAGAAGGCGGGCACGCATTCATCATCGTTGGCTATGATGACAAGGGGTTCCTCATTCAAAACTCCTGGGGTGAAGACTGGGGCAAGTTCGGTGGCAGACCCGGCATCGCCCGTTGGCGCTACGAAGATTGGGCAGCGACCGTCATGGATGCCTGGGTGCTCCGTCTCTCCGTGCCTACACCCGATGCCTTTGACCTCACCGTTACAGATCCCACACCCCAATCGGAGAGTCTCTTTGGTACCGACAACGTCCGAGCGCCAAGGCACGAAGACATCATCGGCCACGTCATTCACCTCGATGACGGGAAGCTCGTGGAAACCGGGAAATACCCCACCCCGATCACGACCATCAAGGAAACCGCAGATTTCCTCGCCGATGAAACCGCCACTGCCGATCGCGGCTACGAACATCTCATGTTCTACGCTCACGGTGGGCTGAACAACTCATCAGCTTCCGCCAACCGTGTCCGGAAAATGAAAGAGGTCTTCAAACGCAACGGCATCTATCCGATCCACTTCATGTGGGAGACCGGTTTTTTTGAATCGCTTACCGATGTCATTTTCAGCTCGCGTGATCGCGCCGAAGCCCGGGTCGGTGGCGTCTCTGATTTCTTCGACCGGGTCCTGGAATCCATGGCGCGCGGACCCGGTACGGCCGTCTGGCGAGATATGAAATGGGATGCAGACCAGAGCTTCAAAACAAGTGGCGGCGGACGCAGAGCGCTCAAAGTGCTCCTTGAGGGAAACGCCAGGCGTGCAAAACCGTTGAAAGTGCATCTCGTCGGACACAGCGCCGGATCCATTCTGATCGCCGATCTCGTCGACGCCATGGATGCCATGAACCCGCTCAACACCCCAGTACAATCCTGTTCACTCATGGCGCCGGCTTGTACCGTCGACCTCTTCAAGAAAAGCTATCATCCGCGGATCAGGAAAACAGGCGCAGCGTCCGGCATTAAAGACCTCTCGCAATACAATCTCATCGATCAGCGCGAACAGGACGACAGCGTAGGACCCTACCGCAAGTCCCTGCTCTACTTTGTCTCAAACGCCTTCGAGGATGACAGAAAAATGCCCATTCTCGGTATGGAGAAGTTCGCCAGTGATGTTCCCATCAAAGCAGGTCACACCATTCATTACGCCGGACGGGCACCATCGATAACGGACAGCGACACCCATGGTGGTTTCGATAACGATCGAAAAACCATGAATGACGTCCTCAAGAACATTCTTGGCAAGAAGCCAACAGCTGCCAAAGGGTTTCAGCCAGAAGACATGACGGGATACTAATTTGAAAAGAACTTGTCAGTTGATGTTGCCGCGAAGGGAAAGGCTCCTAGGGAAACGATGGGACGCGCAGTCAATGCGATCACCGATGCCATCAGCTCATTCACGGAAGGTATGGGGCTTATCGGTGATCTTATGCGCGCACAGATAAGATGTAGCGCCAAGGCGCACGCCAACCCAGGAAACCGCGGACGATTGTCAGCCGCCTCATCGAGGCCTCGGCAATCCGGTGTCGGCGTAGCGACATCTTAGCGGTCTGCCGAGCGTACACCCGGCAGACTCGCCGCAATCGTGTCCGGCACATTATCAAATCAGGAAATCGTCCTGATTGAGAGAAGCGTGATTCACACCCAACAGCGTGAAGGTGGTCCCGTCGTTCAGAACGAAATCGGTGTTGCCGAACCCGTCATCCGAACCCGCTGCGAGCGCGTCCGCCTGAGACGCGTAGCCGAAAGCCGAAACGTCGAGGACATCGCTCAATCCGGCGCCACCCAGGTAGTCGTGGATGGTGTCGTTACCACCGGCAAGCGTCATGACAAAGGTATCGTTGCCGCTGCCACCTGTCATCGAGTCGTCGCCCGAACCGCTGATCAGGGTATCGTGGCCGCCATTTCCGAACATCGCGCTACCCCCAGGCAGAGCAACGAGGGTGTTGGCCTCGACGTCGCCAAAGATGCCGGACGTATCCGCGATGATCTCGATCGAGCCGGAGTTGAACAGGAAATCCTTCTCCGTTTCGCTGAAAGCGAAATCGTCGGTACGAACCGTATCCGTCCCGGCGCCTCCGACAATCTGCACACCCGTGCTGGCGGTGCTGACATCGAAGATCGTGCCGGTGGCATTGGTGCTTTCCACCGATACCGCGGTTATTGAGATACCGCTGAGGTCCAGCATCGCCTCGGACGTGCTGATCGCGGCGCCGGTTCGGCTGGAGAATATGTTGTTGAGATCGCTGTCAGCAAACGTGTCCTGATCGACCAGCACCGTGACGTTATCGCTTTCGAAACGGAACTGTTCGACATCCGTCAGCGTTACCCCGGTTGTATCGAACGTGCCGTTGGTCTCGCTGAAGTTAACTTGGTCGTAGCCGGTTCCACCATCGATGCTGAGCGTGTTGTTCCAGGCCTGGTCGCTAAAGGCGTAAAAGTAGTTGCTGCCTGTCTCGCCCATCTGCACGTTCTGCGCGGTCGCGTTGTCCAACAGGTAGACGAAATTGTTGCTGCCGGTGCCCATGTCGAGCGTGGTCACGGCCGAGTTGTTGTACAGATATGCCTGGTGATAAATGCCGCTGCCGAAATCGACTGAGGTCGCGGTGCTGTCGTCGAACAGGTAGAGTTGTTCGTAACTGCCGTCCCGCAGGTCGATGCTGGCGGCACTGGCGGTGTCGTGCAGATCGACACGGTCGCTCCCGTCTCCGCCGATAAGCGTGCCGACCGATGTCGTGCTGTTGACGTTCGTAAACGTCTCGCCGACCGTCACCAGCGTCACATCCGTCGACGATCCGTCCTTCAGCGTCAGCGTGACATCCGTGTTGATGATATTGACCACTTCGAGTGCTTCGAAATTGCTGTAGGCCGCAAGCGAATTGAGATCGAACGTCCCGTCTCCGTAGAGAACAAGGCTGTCTGTCCCGGCACCGCCATCCAGACTGTCCGTCGCATTGAGCGTCGCCGAATTGCCGAACACGGTTTCGTTCGCGCCCGTCATAGGCGGAGCGTCCGTTCCCGTGGTCAGTGTGAAGGTGTCCGGCGCCAGTGCCGGCGCGCTGTAGCTGCCCGACGTGTCGATGATCGTCTCGATCTGCGAGGTGCCGAAGATGAAGTCACGTTCAAGTGCCGTGAAGGCGAAATCATCGGTGCGCAACGTGTCGCTGCCGCCGGCGCCGCCCTTGACGAGGAAGCCCGTGCTGGCGGTGCTGACATCGAAGATCGTGCCGGTGGCATTGGTGCTTTCCACCGATACCGCGGTTATTGAGATACCGCTGAGGTCCAGCATCGCCTCGGACGTGCTGATCGCGGCGCCGGTTCGGCTGGAGAATATGTTGTTGAGATCGCTGTCAGCAAACGTGTCCTGATCGACCAGCACCGTGACGTTATCGCTTTCGAAACGGAACTGTTCGACATCCGTCAGCGTTACCCCGGTTGTATCGAACGTGCCGTTGGTCTCGCTGAAGTTAACTTGGTCGTAGCCGGTTCCACCATCGATGCTGAGCGTGTTGTTCCAGGCCTGGTCGCTAAAGGCGTAAAAGTAGTTGCTGCCTGTCTCGCCCATCTGCACGTTCTGCGCGGTCGCGTTGTCCAACAGGTAGACGAAATTGTTGCTGCCGGTGCCCATGTCGAGCGTGGTCACGGCCGAGTTGTTGTACAGATATGCCTGGTGATAAATGCCGCTGCCGAAATCGACTGAGGTCGCGGTGCTGTCGTCGAACAGGTAGAGTTGTTCGTAACTGCCGTCCCGCAGGTCGATGCTGGCGGCACTGGCGGTGTCGTGCAGATCGACGCGGTCGCTCCCGTCTCCGCCGATAAGCGTGCCGACCGATGTCGTGCTGTTGACGTTCGTAAACGTCTCGCCGACCGTCACCAGCGTCACATCCGTCGACGATCCGTCCTTCAGCGTCAGCGTGACATCCGTGTTGATGATATTGACCACTTCGAGTGCTTCGAAATTGCTGTAGGCCGCAAGCGAATTGAGATCGAACGTCCCGTCTCCGTAGAGAACAAGGCTGTCTGTCCCGGCACCGCCATCCAGACTGTCCGTCGCATTGAGCGTCGCCGAATTGCCGAACACGGTTTCGTTCGCGCCCGTCATAGGCGGAGCGTCCGTTCCCGTGGTCAGTGTGAAGGTGTCCGGCGCCAGTGCCGGCGCGCTGTAGCTGCCCGACGTGTCGATGATCGTCTCGATCTGCGAGGTGCCGAAGATGAAGTCACGTTCAAGTGCCGTGAAGGCGAAATCATCGGTGCGCAACGTGTCGCTGCCGCCGGCGCCGCCCTTGACGAGGAAGCCCGTGCTGGCGGTGCTGACATCGAAGATCGTGCCGGTGGCATTGGTGCTTTCCACCGATACCGCGGTTATTGAGATACCGCTGAGGTCCAGCATCGCCTCGGACGTGCTGATCGCGGCGCCGGTTCGGCTGGAGAATATGTTGTTGAGATCGCTGTCAGCAAACGTGTCCTGATCGACCAGCACCGTGACGTTATCGCTTTCGAAACGGAACTGTTCGACATCCGTCAGCGTTACCCCGGTTGTATCGAACGTGCCGTTGGTCTCGCTGAAGTTAACTTGGTCGTAGCCGGTTCCACCATCGATGCTGAGCGTGTTGTTCCAGGCCTGGTCGCTAAAGGCGTAAAAGTAGTTGCTGCCTGTCTCGCCCATCTGCACGTTCTGCGCGGTCGCGTTGTCCAACAGGTAGACGAAATTGTTGCTGCCGGTGCCCATGTCGAGCGTGGTCACGGCCGAGTTGTTGTACAGATATGCCTGGTGATAAATGCCGCTGCCGAAATCGACTGAGGTCGCGGTGCTGTCGTCGAACAGGTAGAGTTGTTCGTAACTGCCGTCCCGCAGGTCGATGCTGGCGGCACTGGCGGTGTCGTGCAGATCGACGCGGTCGCTCCCGTCTCCGCCGATAAGCGTGCCGACCGATGTCGTGCTGTTGACGTTCGTAAACGTCTCGCCGACCGTCACCAGCGTCACATCCGTCGACGATCCGTCCTTCAGCGTCAGCGTGACATCCGTGTTGGTGAGATTGACCATGACGACTTCCTCGAAACCGTCATAGGTCGCGACGGAATTGAGGTCGTAGGTGCCGGTGCCGTAAAGCACCAGGCTGTCAAACCCGGCCCCGCCATCGAGCACGTCGACGCCGTTAAGCGTATTGGCATTGCCCAGGACCTGCACGTTCGAAGCCGAGGCCACAACGGTGTCGAGGGCCGTCGTCAGCGTGATTTCTTCGCTGTCGAACACGTTCACGGTGATGGTCGTGTCGAAGGATTGCCCATATGGGTCGGTGGCGCGGACGTTTACGGTGCGGGTCGGTGACGTCTCATAGTCCAGACCGGATGCTCCCACCCGAAGTTCGTCTCCCACGATCGTGAAGAGTGCGGCGTCTGCCCCCGACAGCAGGGTGAACGAATGCCCATCGGTGCTGTCGGCGTCCGTCGCGCTCAGCGTTCCGACCGCGATGTTCGGAATGTTCTCTCCCACCGAGTTCGAGGAGATCGAGATTCCCGTCGGTGCGTCATTCGTACCGGTGATCGTCCAAATTAGGGTACTTTCATTCGAAACCGCCCCATGGCGATCCGTTGCGGTCACCGTTGCGGTGGCTTGCGTCGTCTCCCCAACAGCGAGATGATCGTAGTTCCCAGCAATGTTTAGCTGCAAACCTCCTGCAGATGCGACAAAATCACCGTTAGTAAAATTACTGAAATTGTAGGTCAGGGAACTCGCGTCATCGTCAGAGTCAACATCGTCTGCACGATTGTTAATCTGAAAATAGATCGGTGTGGCGATACCGGTGAATGAGTCGTCTTCAGAGTTCGTTTGAACATTGATGATTGACTGAATGGATGGCGCATCATTCGTTCCTGTCACCGTAACGGTGACGTCATTCACCGCCGTTGCGCCATGCGCGTCCGTCGCTGTCACCTGCACGGTCACGTCACGGGTCTCGCCAACCGCCAGGTCTTGGAAGTCGCTGCCGGGATCGAAGGTCAGGGTCGTGCCGGTGATCGACGCAGTGCCCTCGGACGGAGTGCCGGTGACGGTATAGGTCAGCGTCGAACCATCGTCGTCGCTATCCACATCATCACCAAGCGCTGCGAGATCCACATCAACCGCCGGGCCATCCTCAACCACACCCGCAACGCCCGCCGCCAAGGTCGGTGCATTATTTGCGTCGTCGTTGACGATGATGATTTCGGCGGATTCGAAATTCACGGCCGTAAAGCCAAGGGTTGAGAAGAGGAACGGAATGCTTGGATCCGCTGCCGCCGGAGGCGCACCATCGATGTGATCTTGAAAGGCTGCAATTTCAGCCTGGACGCTGGGGTCAAGAAACTGTGGTGTTGTTAATGCGATTTTGAGGTGGTCATTTCCTGAGCCACCATCATAAACTAATTGAACGCTCACGTTTTCAGACAACGCGGTTGTAACTATATCGTGTCCGCCATTACCGTCGATTTCCGCGATGTCGGTCAGCTGTGTCGCAGAGAAATCCATGGTCCGCGAGCCGCTGTCACCCTGCAGGGTGACGCCGGACAGGCCGTTGCCGTCGAACGCGTCGACGCCGTTGGCGTAGTTGCCGCCGAGGCCGATGGCGGTGTTGTCGCTCTCGGCCCGCGCGACCGACCAGCCGGCACCGTTGGTGAAATTGTCGTAGTCGTTGGCGCTCAATGCACCTGTATAGAGGAACGTCGCGTCGACCGATCCGGCCTGCATGGCGTCGTTGCCGTCACCGCCGCGGTAGCTTGCGACGCTGAGGTCGGAGGCGATGATGGTATCGTGGCCTGAATTGCCGTCGATCTCGGCGATGTCGGTCAGATGCGTTGCGGAGAAATCCATGGTCCGCGAGCCGCTGTCGCCCTGCAGGGTGACACCAGACAGGCCGTTGCCGTCGAACGCGTCGACGCCGTTGACGTAGTTGCCGCCGAGGCCGATGGCGGTGTTGTCGCTCTCTGCCAGTGCGACCGACCATCCGGCACCGTTGGTGAAACTGTCGTGGTCGTTGGCGCTCAATGCACCTGTATAGAGGAACGTCGCGTCGACCGATCCGGCTTGCATGGCGTCGTTGCCGTCGCCGCCGCGGTAGCTCGCGACGCTGAGGTCGGAGGCGATGATGGTGTCATGGCCGGCGTTGCCGTCGATTTCGACGATGTCGGTCAACTGCGTTACGGAGAAATCCATCGTCCGCGAGCCGCTGTCACCCTGCAGGGTGACGCCGGACAGGCCGTTGCCGTCGAACGCGTCGACGCCGTTGACGTAGTTGCCGCCGAGGCCGATGGCGGTGTTGTCGCTCTCCGCCAGTGCGACCGACCATCCGGCACCGTTATTGAAGCTGTCGTAGTCGTTGGCGCTCAATGCACCTGTATAGAGGAACGTCGCGTCGACCGATCCGGCTTGCATGGCGTCTTTGCCGTCGCCGCCGCGGTAGCTCGCGACGCTGAGGTCGGAGGCGACGATGGTGTCATGGCCGGCGTTGCCGTCGATCTCAGCGATGTCGATCAGATGCGTTGCGGAGAAATCCATGGTCCGCGAGCCGCTGTCGCCCTGCAGGGTGACACCAGACAGGCCGTTGCCGTCGAACGCGTCGACGCCGTTGACGTAGTTGCCGCCGAGGCCGATGGCGGTGTTGTCGCTCTCGGCCCGCGCGACCGACCAGCCGGCACCGTTGGTGAAATTGTCGTAGTCGTTGGCGCTCAATGCACCTGTATAGAGGAACGTCGCGTCGACCGATCCGGCCTGCATGGCGTCGTTGCCGTCACCGCCGCGGTAGCTTGCGACGCTGAGGTCGGAGGCGATGATGGTATCGTGGCCTGAATTGCCGTCGATCTCGGCGATGTCGGTCAGATGCGTTGCGGAGAAATCCATGGTCCGCGAGCCGCTGTCGCCCTGCAGGGTGACACCAGACAGGCCGTTGCCGTCGAACGCGTCGACGCCGTTGACGTAGTTGCCGCCGAGGCCGATGGCGGTGTTGTCGCTCTCTGCCAGTGCGACCGACCATCCGGCACCGTTGGTGAAACTGTCGTGGTCGTTGGCGCTCAATGCACCTGTATAGAGGAACGTCGCGTCGACCGATCCGGCTTGCATGGCGTCGTTGCCGTCGCCGCCGCGGTAGCTCGCGACGCTGAGGTCGGAGGCGATGATGGTGTCATGGCCGGCGTTGCCGTCGATTTCGACGATGTCGGTCAACTGCGTTACGGAGAAATCCATCGTCCGCGAGCCGCTGTCACCCTGCAGGGTGACGCCGGACAGGCCGTTGCCGTCGAACGCGTCGACGCCGTTGACGTAGTTGCCGCCGAGGCCGATGGCGGTGTTGTCGCTCTCGGCCCGCGCGACCGACCAGCCGGCACCGTTGGTGAAATTGTCGTAGTCGTTGGCGCTCAATGCACCTGTATAGAGGAACGTCGCGTCGACCGATCCGGCTTGCATGGCGTCTTTGCCGTCGCCGCCGCGGTAGCTCGCGACGCTGAGGTCGGAGGCGACGATGGTGTCATGGCCGGCGTTGCCGTCGATTTCGACGATGTCAGTCAGCTGCGTTGCGGAGAAATCCATGGTCCGCGAGCCGCTGTCGCCCTGCAGGGTGACGCCAGACAGGCCGTTGCCGTCGAACGCGTCGACGCCGTTGACGTAGTTGCCGCCGAGGCCGACGGCGGTGTTGTCGCTCTCGGCCAGTGCGACCGACCATCCGGAACCGTTGGTGAAACTGTCGTAGTCGTTGGCGCTCAGCGCGCCGGAATAGAGAAGAGACAGCCCACCTGCGCCGGCGTGGATGGTATCGTTGCCATCGCCGCCGCGGACCGAATCCGCATCGCCGGCAACACCGGTAGTTGGATCAACCGTCGGCGCAACGCCGCCGCTGCCGACGATACCCGAACTGCCTGTACCCTCGTACGCGAAGATGGTGTCGTGACCGGCACCCCCCTCGATGACATCGTCTTGGCCGTCGGCAGCGACGATCGTTTCGCTTGCACTCGTTCCATTGATGATGTTCGTGTTGGTCATGATAATCGCCCCTCTCCAAAATCTTGCCAGTCCGCGCGGCTGGTTTAATTTTGATGGGAGTACCGTGATACCAACGTGAATTTGAAGCTTAAGTGACCATTGCTGCGGCACTCGTTTGGTGGGGCCAGATATACTGGTAACGCATTGCCGCAGATGCGCTTAATTGGTGTGCTGCTATTATCGGGTGCGCCCGAGTTCCGCACGGAATAGATCAATGATATCTTAGGCATACGCCAAGATCTGCCTTCCAGGGCCTCCGCGCATTGTTGTTTTTCCGGAGCAGCCTGTGGTCCCAAGTAAGGCTTATCAACTCTTCGCACTGCTGGCGTTAACGCCGGGGCATGTTTTGCGGCGCAGAGAAGCTGCTATCCTTCTTTGGGACGGCAAACCTGACAGCGTAGCTCTGACGAACCTGCGGCAGCTGATTGCACGAGTTCGGTGTTTACAGCCCTTGTGAAACGGTCTCCCAGGGTCTGCAAGACCGAATTATCGCTATTGAAATACAAGTGCAACATCGACGATTGCCTTATTGAGGCCGACCGGGCGGAAACGCTATGGTCTGCGCACACTCTATTTGCCGGCGAACTTCTAGCTGGCATTGAAGATCTTATCGATGACTTGCGGACACGATCGGACGCAGTACTCTATTTTTAAACTCCTGTTCAGTGCCCGTTTGTTGATCAAGCAGTCGAGAAAGGGCGTCAACCAGGTTCGCCTCAATAAACGCCAACCCGAAGCCACGCTGTCGCATTTCCTGTTCGACAGCTTGCCGGCACACGGAGGGCGCAATACGCTCCATGACGTCTCATAAGCCGCGTGCCCTCTACTAACCAGGTCGCGATCTACTCTGCGCTAAGCTGCAGCCCTAGACGCGTATTGGAAGCCGATGACAGTGTTACTCATTCATCTAGCTGCGTTCTTTCTTTCCTAGTCTGGTAATTGCAACATAGTTGCAATAGAAGCCAAGTTCGATCTAAAATATCAAACTGTCTCAATCGACTAACGCTGAGGTTGTCGGTTCGGATTTTGTCAATACATGCACTTCGGCACGACCGACCCGACAAAAAGACTGATCGATACAAAGGCTTTTGATCTGGTGAGGTTCTTCTTTTTCGGAGGCTTCAGAGTTTTTGACCAACACGGCGTTGAGCGGCGATTTCCCATTGTCAAAGGTGCTGCCCTCATCGCATACATTGCGTTGTCTCACTGGGGTAGAGCAAGTAGGGGTGAGTTGACGGCGCTTCTGTGGAGTGAGAGCTCGGAAAACGTCGCACGCACTGCGCTTCGCCAGTGTCTGTACCAGATGAAGGGCGTCCTCGCTGATATTGATCCTGGACTTATAACGGTAAGTCCGAACGCCGTTGTTCTTAATCGCGACAGACTGCAATGCGATACCGATGGGCTTTTTTTGACGTCCGCGTGTCAGCTTCCGAACGCCCGGTTCGATCCGGACAGCCTACTTCGTGGCTTCGAGGATCTCGATCCCGCCTATGATGAATGGCTCCAGGTAGTCCGCGGTGAAGCGGGGCGAAGGCTTCAAACGACCTTGCTTGGCATCATGGAAGATCAGCGTGCCGCAAGGCAGGAGCGGCTGCGTGCTGCCGCCTGGATGCATCAACTGGACCCGTCCAATGAAAACGCTGCCCGATTGTTGATCGAGGAAGCCGCCGGACGAGGTGATCAGGTCGAGATGCTGAAGGTTTACTCGGCTCTCTGGAACGAACTGGACGAAGGGTGGGGCGAGGAGCCATCGACCGCCCTTCAGGCCTTTGTCGGTGAAGCACGCGCCAAACTGAATCGTCCTGCCATTGCCCACTCGAAGATCGGGCGTAAATACCTCACGATTCTTGCGGTCACCCTCGCGACCAAGGAAGACGCCTCCCAAGAACCGGAGGAGATTGCCGCGGCGCGTGCAACGATGATTGCTCAAGCGCGACGGATCATATCAAGCAACGGCGGCATCATGCTGGGCGCCAGCGAAGAAGGACTCCGCGCCGCGTTCGGCATGCCGCTCGCCGGAGAGATGGACGCAAGCAACGCGGTCGAGTCTGCACTTGCATTGCGTCAGGAAATTGTCAGATTTCCGGGCCTGGGCGGCGGCATTGGGTTGGATTCCGGTGTTCTCCTTGTTGAGGAAACCGCCGGAGACGACGTTCCAAAGGTCGTCGGCCCATCCAATGATCGTGCCATCTCGCTGTCGCATCGCAATCATCAGGGCAAAATATATGCCGCCGAACGAACAATCCGGCGTTTGCGCGGCAACTATCTAACCTCGGTGAACCATGATGAGCCGGCGATTGTGCTCATTGTCGGTCGCAATGCAGATATCGATCCCGTCATACGATCTGAAGGCAGGTATGATTTTGTCGGGCGGAAGTCGTTCCTCGCCAATCTTGAGCGGATCTGGTCAGATGTTTCGCAGTCCTCCAGCTTGAGAGTTGTCAATATTCAGGGCCCGGCCGGTATCGGCAAAACACGGCTTGCCGACGAATTCCTGCAGCGCCTGGAGGATCGCCGGGTGCTAACGGCCCGGGCGGTTTGTGATCGCTACAACAGAAGTGCGCCTCTCGATCCGATTCGTGCACTGATCGCGTCATACTGCGGAACCGGCAGCGCTTCCACCGAGCGCTCCTCCGATAACGGCACCCTGTCTTCCGGAGCCAAGTTGCCGCCTGCGTCGGAGATGGCAAGACGACTGGTGGACTCGATCGCCGGTCGGGCCAGCGTCATGATGCTTGATGATTGGCAATGGGCTGATGATGCGACCCGTATGACACTCAGCCGAATTGCTGCGGCCCCGCGCGGAACTTGTCTGCTGATCTTGCTGACGTCGAGAGACACCCAGTATCAGGATCCATTGGTGGAGATCTCCCACCAGATTATGTTGCCGAACATGACGTTGCGGGAGGTCGAAGCCAAGGCGGCCCTTCACTTGGATGGGCCTCTGGAACGCCAGACAAAAGAGCAAATCTTTTCGCGTTCCGGGGGCAATCCGCTCTATTTGGAGGAGATCTGCCATGCCTTGACCGGGCCGCGGGCGGTCGGTCGAAGCGATCGAACGCTGGAAGCGTTACCGGCTAATATGCTATCGCTCATTGCCTCGCGTATCGAGCGATTACCGGTTGAGGATATCAGTATCCTTTTTGCAGCGGCCGTGCATGGCGACCGGATTGAGCCCGAGATATTGTCAGCCGTTATCCGACGCGACGTGCCAGAGACCACGTATCAACGCTTGTGTGATGAGGATATCCTTGCGCCCTGGAACCATGGCGAAAAGCCCCGCTTTAAGCATGGCATCACCAGGGAGGTTGCTTACGGCATGATTCCCCTGGAGCGAAGGCGGGAGCTTCACTTGGCCTATGCAGACCATCTACAGTCCAGTCTGGACGCCGACCAAGACGTCACGATCGCCGAAAAGCTGGCCTGGCATTATGGTGGGGGAGGCCACCGGGAACAAGCGTTCCACTACGAGCGGATGTCGGGCGACAAGGCGTTGGCCGCGTCCGCCCTGGATCACGCCATGCTGCATTTCGGCGCTGCCATGGAACTGATCGCAGGCAGCACGGAGAAGGCAGATCGGCACCGTTGGGTTTCCGTCGCGTTACGCTGGGCAATTCCAAGCATTTATGCCGCATCGCCGGATCATCTTTCCGTGTTGTTGCGTGCTGAGGCTCTGGCGAACGAGATCGACGACAGGGAGGCCTCGTGCCAGGCCCGCTATTGGGTCGGCTATCTACATTTCGTCTTAGGAGACCATGCGCAGGCTTTGGAGAGCCTGCGGGCAGCCGGAAGGGTGGCGGGCCTTCTTCATGACGGACGTATGATTGCGGAAGCCCAGGCCGTAGAAGGGTGCGTCCTTGCGGCGCTAGCCCGTTATGAAGAGGCCGGCGAGACGATGCGAACGGCGATCGCGGCCAAAGAACGGCGGCCAATGAAGCACGGACGAGTCCGGGTGACGTCAGTCTATGCCCGCGCCAATCTGGCGATGACTGTTGCCGACAGAGGCGAGTTCGACGAGGCTGAGCAGTTGCTTGACGAGGCTCTGCAAAAGGTTGAGGGATACGAACACGAAGTTGAAAGTTCCGTTCTGAATTTTTCGGCTGCAATTCACATCTGGCGAGGCAACTGGAAGCATGCTCTTGATCAGGCAATCCGGTCCCGTGAGCGCTCCGAGAGGGTTTCGTCCCCTTATCTGATGGGAATGTCGCGCTGTATCTGGGGCTATGCGCACTGGCGGCACAATGGCGAGGATGAAGGCATAAATGTGTTGTTTCGCGCTGCCACGTTCATGCGGGAACGGGGCATGGGGCTGTACCTCTCCTTCGTATATGGATGGCTTGCGGAGGCGTTTGCAGAGACCGGCAGACATGAAGATGCCCATGAGGCCTGGCAGGGGGCGATGCAACGTGCCGAGTCAGGTGAAATCGCCGGCGGCTGCATGGCGTGCCGGGCGGTCGCACAGTGCGACCTCGCACAGGGCCAATTGAACAGTGCAGCGGCGCAGCTTCGGTTAGCGGAGGAATTTGCAGAGCGTCGAAACTCCCCCCATGAAAAAGCGGCCAATCACCTGTTGGCCGCTCGACTGCGCACCGCGGAAGGAAAAAGCGACGATGCCGCAGAACATCTTGCCATGGTCCGGGCCATAGGCGAGCGCCTCGGACTGTCACATCGTCTCAAGGCCGCCAACGAACTGGCACAGAGCCTGACCGTAAATCGATGACTGCTATGGGGCCTGTTGAGTATCAATCTTGCAGTGTCGGTTTAACCAGATTTGTTAATTGCGTTTCGTGAGGAGGCAGGACATACGGCGCATTTTCAACGCCGAAGCAAGTGGTTGTGGGCAAATCGTACCAAATCCCTTCGGGATATAGCCCGTTACGCCGCTGGACATCGTTGAGAAACACTTGAAGTGAAGTGAAGTGAAGTGGCTTACGCTACGACGCGTTTCGCACCTCGCCGGCGGTAGAATGGGCTGCGCCTACGGCGCGAGATTGATGCTCTATTGCACACGGATGCTGAGCGGGCCTTCAGGGCGGATTTCATCGAATGACATCAATGCCGCGAGCGCTCCCATAATCGTGCACAGTGCCATGCGTTGACCGGGACAACTGTGGAGTGGTTGTAAAGCATCTTGCGTTGAGCTGTAGTCGCCGCCGAAGAGGAAGTAGCGTTTGCGTTGTGGATCATCTTCGGCCGCGGAGCGAAGGCTGATAACAATGCGTTTGCCGGGATCGACGGAGACGGCGCCAAGATTGGTTTGTTTCACGGTAACCCGATGAAGCAAATCAGCCGCAACACGCACGGCCAGGCTGTCGAGAACCGGCTGTTCCATGATTACCCGCACCTGACTATGATTATAAGCCCCCAAGCGGCGGAGCCGTTGCTGCATCCGCCACAGTTTACCCGTTCTGATCCAGTCATATAGTACCGCACGGAAGGAGCCACTGGTGGGCCCGGCAAATCCAAAACATGCTCCGACAACCGATGTTGCAATAAACTCATTCGTTGGACGGGGAGATTGGGACTGCAGGTGCTTCAACAGTGTGCCGTTCTGGCCAGCGCCACCCTGCGTCACAAACACCAACATCGCGTCCAATAACGCCTTGCTGCGTACTCTGCTCGACTGCGCAACATGCTGGGTGGGGTGCGGCCAGAATACGTAGAATGAGCCGCGGATCAGATCGATTGGGCAGTGCGGATTTTCCGTTTCCGGTCCACCGAAGTCGATGCTCTGGTTGGGCAGGCCGAACCAGTGTGCGCACAGGCGCGCAATGAGATCGAAGATAAACCGTTCCGATGTGACACGACGTCCGTCCGAAACCGGGCCGGAACTGCCAGGAAGGTATCGTTTGTCTACTGGGATCTCATTTACGAGATTGCGCGCAATCTTTTTGACATCATCGAATAGTCGCTCCTCGCTATGCTGAAAGAAAGGATTGATGAGATTTCTGGCCTGGCGGTAGTCGTTGGGACCCACGGATGCATGGTACTCGGTATTGAGGTCGATATCGGCCTGATTGGTGGATTGAGTGTGGATCGGTGGATCATCAAAACCCAGATAGGTCGTCCCGACTGAACTACGCATGCGGTCCCAGTAGTTGCGAACCGAGAACGCATTGTCGTTATTGCGCAATACCTGATCCACCCCAGAAGCGCTGCCGACAAGCACTCCGTATTTAGTCTCAAGCACGCCACCGTTCTTGCGGATTTCCCGCCAGATCGCTTCCCGCCTGCTCCGGTTCTCCTCATCCGTATCCTCGAGAACGAGTTTCCATTCCTCGAGTGATGCCTCTGCATCCAGACCATCAATCCTGCGAACAGATGAAGACGTGGCCTTGCTATCGATCTGACCGAAGTCTCCGCCTTGGGCCAGCGACATGAGGCCCTGTTCGGAGGGGGTAAATGCGTACAGTCCCCATTGCAGCGTGGCCGGCGGTATCGAAGGCGGTTTGACTTGCCCGACTTGACTGCCTTTGAGGTAGCGAAATGTACGACTGCCATCCGGCCTGATCGGTGCCAGCAGAGGGTCCCCATGCCAGCTAGCAATGCCGGTGCTGTTGCCGCCCGATACCCAGCGCTGGATCACTTCAAACTGTTCGGAGATGTTGGCGTTGTAGGCGATGAAGACCATTCCGCGATCGGCGTCTGCAAACGTCTCGTTCTCATTATCAAACGGGCCATAGGACCATCCGCGCCGAAGGATACGGGGGGTGTCCACCTCTCGCGGGTTGGTCCGTCGGATATGGCTCTGGAGAGGAGTGTGTTTGCCCTCAATGTCGTTGGCATAATTGAAGTTCTGCTGATCCGTCGCCGCGCTATCCAGCGGTGTGCCATCCTTCTTGCGACCAATCAGTTCTTCCCTGTCAGCCAGGCTGTTCCCCATGTTTGCAAAAGCCGCGGTATCAATCCTGAGTTTACGGATCACCTGGAAGGTCCCGTCTTCAAGTGACGAGCCGCTGTACGAATCATATGGTTTGATGTTGCTCGCCTGAATGCGTTGAGCAAATGCCTTGCTGTTGTTGAGATCAGTCTTGGCTGCATGGCCGATCAAGAGGTCTCCAAGGGGTGTTCGATCGTCCTCCTCCTCACCGCCACGTTTGGAATTGGGTACGCTATAGTCCGAACCGCCATTGAAATCCGGCTGGCTGATCCCATCAAGAAATCCGATATGACCCACGCTGCGCTTGCCTCCCCCCACATATTTGCGCTGCAGTGGCTCGACCGCCAGCAGGGTCACACTATTGGCATCGGCGTCCGTGGCAAGTGTTCTGACTGTTTCAAACAACGGATGATGCTCGTCAAATAAATGAGTTGCTTCGTCGACCTCCTTCGCGACCTGAACAATTATATCGATGGTCTCCGGCCTGATCGGCTGATCCGCGCCCCGTTCCAGAACATCGCCATTCAAGTGCCAATTTTCCTTGGGCCAAACCCACTCCCGCGGGTTGTTCACGTCGATGTCACCCAGCAAGCCAGCGCGTTCGGCCATGCCTTCACGGAAAGCGATGGGGAAACGCAGGCGCACCTCCTCATCGACCTGAAGCGCCTTCAATCCTTCGTGGGTAATGCTGAGGTTCCAGATCTCGCCGGTCAGGGTTTGAGGCCACAGACGAGATTTCATCTGCAGCAGAAAACTCCGCCCGCTTTGAGCATCGTCGACCCTGAAGAGGAGCAGGCAGGCCACATTCGGTCGAGTTGGCTGAGAGTCGATGAGTCCGTATTGAATCGTCCCGCGACCCCGCTGTGCCGGGTGGTTGAGTTGCCTGGGCTCTGGAGGAGTGGCGAACCAACTACGCGCTTCGCGATACCTTTTCAAAAGACCCAGAATGGCACCAAGTTGAACGTCGGTTGTTCCTGTCGCGATCAGGTTCTCCACGTGGCCATTGATGGCGTTAATCCCGGCGGCATCCAGGTCAAACTCGTCGATACCAGGCAGGGGATCATGCGGATACACCTTCCTGACAAGAACCAGTAACCGTCTCCAGAATCCGGGAGTCAGGCTCTGCGCGAGCCGATAGTAGAGCAGATCGTCTCGGCTAGCGCGACCCTCGTGGTCTGATGTTGGGTAATATTGTTGATACTCATAAAGTGCCTGCAGAATGTTCAGCCCCTGGTCTAGCAGCGCTGCGGGGTTTGTTTTGGCACTGTCCTCCAAGCGTTTTTCCGGCGTTTTGAATTTCAGGGACGCATGTTTTGCTTCTAGATCCGGATTTCCAATGGTCCAGTCTCTGATCAACTTATCCGTCTGCAGGAAGTAATCGGCATCATCGGCGGTCACATCCGGCTCGGAAGCGGCAAACAGTTCCACGGGTGCCTGATTGTCCATGGCGAACGAGATGAACTTGTGGAATCCCTGATCGCTGGAACGCCCGAGAAAACCCTCGCAATTGCACAAAATGGTATCCAGTAGAGGGCCGGCAATATCGACGATGCGCCGCACATAGGGCTCCAGCGGTCGATCGAAATTCACAGCAAGCAGCAGTCGCGTATCATTGTCGATAAGTGTCCATCGCACAAATTGCAGAGTTCGCAGGGCGTCGATCGGGCCTGTGTAGATGCCGGCACGCCGGCCTTCGAGACCGTTGCGGCGAAGTGCTCCCAGGAGACGAAGATGCAGGCGCAGGCGCGCCGCGTAGGTTATCGGAAATCGGCCCGGAACAAAGCCCGGCATGATTTTCCCCAAAATGGTTAGTTCACTTGAACTGCCAATATGACTGCTAAATATCTCTTTCGACATGATTTTCCCCTCCAAATACCCAGCTATTCTTATGCAAAAAGCACGTAGCGTTACCGTAGCGTTATTTCTACTTTAACACTGTTACTGCGCAGTGCCAAATGCTTCTGAATACTCGATTAGATTGGAATTCCGGCTCAAGATGGGAGGTACAGTGTTACAGTGTAAGATCGAATTGTCGCTGTAGAAGGACAATTGCATCATTGACCATTTGCACTTTTTTGAGGCCAGCGTGGACGCCGGTGGGACGTAACACGATTTGGTCTGCACGCACTTTATTTGCCAGCGAACTTCTCGCTGGCATTGAAGACCTTGCGGATGAGTTTTCGCACTGGTTGACGCGAGAACGTTCACGCAAACATAAACGTATCTGCGTAGAAGAAACCAATTCTGTATTTGTCAAAGCGTTTTTAAGACACCGCGAACCTTGCTGGACAAGTTCTTTGCCATGATCCCAGACTGGACTAAGGGCCCATCGACATTTGTCTGTTTATTGGGCCAGCCTGCCACATAAACCGATATTGCGCTGGCTTTTTCGGGAACAACCGGACGGCCGTGATGCGAACGGTCCTATTGCGACAGGAACCCGCCATCGACATTCAGATTATGGCCGAACACAAAAGATGCCGCATCGGATGCCAGCCACAGTACCGCCGCGGCCACTTCCTCCGGCCTACCCAGCCGCTTTGCTGGTAGCGACGTGGCCACCGCGTCCAGCTGGGCGATGCCGGTCGCCTCCAGCATCGGGGTCAGAACCCGTCCAGGGGACACGGTATTGATACGAATGTTTTTGTCCGCATATTCCATAGCCGTCGTTTTAGTTAGGGAAATCACGGCCGCCTTTGACGCCGAGTAGAGTCCGAAACCAGCAGTCGGCTGCCGGGTGCCGCTGACCGAGGCCGCATTGATGATGACACCGCCTGCCGGCAGCATGGCTTCAATCTCGGCTCGCATCAGCAGGAAGACGGCGCGGACATTTGTGTCGAACACCGCCTTGTAGACCTCGTTGGTCTGATCGGCCAGCAGCCCGCGCTCCTCCAGAAAGCCGGCGTTGTTGAAGGCAATGTCAAGCTTACCGAACCGGTCCACAACGGCCGGCACCAATGTTCCGGGCGCGTCTGATTCTGAGAGATCAGCGCTGAATAATTCAGCATCTGCGCCCTCCTTCCGCAACAGCTCGACAACATCACGGCCTTTTTCCGCATCCCGGCCGGCAACGGCGACGGCTGCCCCTTGCCGGCCGAAGGCAAGCGCCGTCGCGCGCCCGATACCGGACGTGCCACCGGTCACCAACGCGACCTTTCCGTCAAACAATCGCGCCTCAGGTGACGATCCCATCGTCCAACCCCCAATCTGTGTTTTCCGTCCTATCAAATATAATAGTTCAAGCAGCTAACAGTTATTGCGAGAGCTGTCTTGACCGCAGAGTCTCATTCTATGCGTGACTGCTGACGGGCGAAACCGTCTTCTCCACATGTCGTTGTCGCTGGATCGCGTTATCGCAACGGTGTCGTCTCCGAGATAGATTGCCTGCCCGGAACCGAACGAGGTTCTTTGGCCGCCGCGCCATTCCCCAGCACGAAGCGGTGAAAACATGGCTCAGTTCAAACTCAGAGCCCATCCCCTTTTCGCATTCTGCAAATTATGATCCCCAGACTACAGGTGGCCTGACGCAGCCAGTTGGGCAGGATTGTGCATCCGTTTCCGTTGCATCCAGCAAGACGATGGACACCGGTATTGTCGCAGCGCCAACCCGCGCGAGCCTTCGAAAGAGCTCGCGTCGCGATGCGTCGTCCAAACTGTCCTCGGGTGTAATCTCCATCGGATTTGCATCGCCAATATTGGCTTCGTTCATTGCAGGAACTCCTTCACAACACTTTTGCCGGATTGAAATCCTTGTCGAATAGCGCGGCATGGGTGAAACCGCCCGGCGAAGCGGTTTTGTAAGGTACCGGCCAGGCGACCGGCAGACACATTCGTTGTTTAACCGTTAGCAAGTTATTCAAATAATTAGCAATTATTACGTTGGCCGTCTTGATCGCAGCGTCTCTTTCTGTCCCTGACGACAGACGAGCAAAACTCCCATTGCACAGATCCATCCGGCGTATTCATTGTCGCTCCGTCTCACGTTGCCTCGTAATTGTGCAATTTCGGCCAATCATCCTGGGTGCATATGATGTTACCCTCGTTGCGGTTTTGACTGTGCGTGTTACGCACCCTAATCTCCCGCAATCAGTCACTGGTTTCCGACACAGCGAAAGAAGATCGGCGGCTCAGGGGAGCGCACGCGATGGGCAAGCGACACGACACCGCCGGGTCATCTTCACGGCTCCTGCAGCCGATATCGGTCATCGATACCAGTGCTGAGGAACCGAATCGCACTGTAGAAAGGCTGCGTGACGTTTATGCCGCCTCAACCTTCTTCGCCGCCGATTTTCCGAAGGGTGATTTTCAGTCACGTATAGAAAACTGGAGCTTGCCCGGTCTGGCCGTGACCAGACAGGTCTCCGACGCGAACAAGATCTTCATTGCCGGAGGCAAAGGGTTCTCGGTACCCGATCTGATCTATGTTCGGATCAACTTCTCCGGGTCGAACCGTGGTGTATTCGGCGACCGGTCCTATCTGGCACGGGCCGGCGACATCAGCATCATCCGGTCAACCGATATTGGTCTGACGGACTTCACGCAACGGCACACGATGGTTGTTTATCTGCCGCGTAGTGACGCGCTCGAAAATCCGAATGTCTCGCTTCCGGACGTAATCCGCGGGGAGTCTCCCTCTGGTCGGCTGTTGGGCAGTGTATTTCGGGAGTTGAAGCGTGCTTTGCCCGAGACCGAAGCGGCACAGGCGACCGATATGGCGGCGAGGCTGAAGCGGGTGATCCGGGCAATGCTCGAAACGCCCCATCCTGACCTGGATCGGGAAGACCTCGCACAGGCGCGCTATCTAGCTGTCATCGACTACATAAACGAAAACGTCGACCGGCCGGACTTGGACGCCGTCACGATCTGCCGGTATTTCGGCATTTCGCGGCCGACCCTTTACCGGATGTTCCGGGACATCAACGGCGTTCAATCCTTCATTCTCGAACGACGGCTTTGCCGCGTCTTCGAAGACCTTGCGGTTAGCCGGCGCCAGCGCGGCGCGATCGCGCAGATCGCCGAAAGGTGGGGGTTCAACGATGCATCGAAATTCTCCAACCAGTTTCGCCGGCTATTCGGCATGACGCCTTCCGATGTGCTTGGGACACATCATCGGACCGAAACCACGGCACGCTTCGAGCATGAACCTGTGCGACAAAGCCCCTTGGATCGCCTGCTGAACGGCCTCAGCGGATAAGTTCCAAAAAAACCGCGTAGGCCAGGATGAGACACCGGCCGACACCAACCCAAGTTGTCGAAGTTCCCTCTGTCAGGGCGGTGTCCCATGCGATGCTGCATGACTCCAAGATTGGGCCCAGGCTCTGCCAGGTCAGACGATATGCTCCGCCGATAGCCGCGCGGCAGCCCACGCCTTTAGTGTCACCCGATCGACCTTGCCGGTGGCGTTCATCGGCATCCTGTCCAGCACGATCACCACCTCAGGTGCCTTGTAGCCCACCGTTTGTCTGGCGCAGCGGACAATGTCCTGCGTGCGGGGCACGTCGGCACCGTCTTTGAGTGTGACATAGGCCCACACGTTTTCGCCGTGCACGCTGTCATGTACACCGACGACGCCGGCAAGGTCGACCGCCGGATGCGCCATGACGGCTTCCTCGATTTCCTGGGGTGCGATGTTGGAGCCGTCATGGACGATGATCTGCTTCTTGCGGCCGTGGAACCAGAAATAGCCGTCCGTATCGACCGAGACCACGTCCTCGGTGTCGAGCCAACCGTCACGCAGCGCCGCGTCGGTCGCTTGCGGATCGCCCCAGTATCCCGCGGTCACCGGGGGGCCGCTGATCCATAAGGTCCCATCGGTTCCAGCCGCCACCTCCTGGCCTTTGTCGTCCTGGACGGACACCGTGTATCCCGGACAAACGATGCCGGACGACCCCGGCTTAGCGATACCGTCCGGCGGATCGAATAGGCAACAGGGTGCTTCGGTCAAGCCGTAGGTTTCTTTGATGATCAGCCCTGTCTGGTCGATGAACTCCTGTTCGAGATTGGCCGGAAACTTGTCGCCACCGGTGATGCACAGGCGCAAGGAACTGAAGTCCTGGCGCATGGCACCGTGATCGCGTTGCAGAGCGATCAGCGCGGACGGCAGCAGAACGATAACGCTGGGACGATGTGTTCGAAACAGCGGCAGGATTTCGTCTCCGTCAGGATTGCGCGCGATGATGACCCGTGCGCCGGCAAACAGTGCCGCCAGGGCCGTTGCAAGTGCGCCAACATGGGCCAGCGAATTCCCCGGCAAGACCGCATCCTGCGCCGTCAGTTTCATCGCCTGGGCAAAACCGGCCGCTACGGAACCGAAGGAAGAAATGCTGTGGGTGACACCCTTCGGTTTGCCGGTGCTGCCGGACGTGAAGAAGACGAAAGCCGGCGCGTGCAGGTCCGGGTTGGGTATGCTGGTTTGCGGCGGGTCGCGTTTGAGCAGGTCTTCGAAGGCGATTGCGCCGTCCAGTGGCCCACCGAAGGAAATCAAACCCAGTGGCAGCTTACCGGCAAGCGTGCTCGCGCCAATGTCCGCGGCGCGTTCGGTGTGCCCGATCAGGATCGAGGCGCCTAACACACCCAGGGCGTAGTCAATTTCTGCCGGCGTGTAGCGGTAGTTCAGCGGTGTCACGACGAGACCGGCTTTCAGACAGGCCAGGTAATGGAGCACAAGCTCGATGCGGTTCGGCATAAGCGAGGCAACCCGATCGCCTGGTCGCAAACCCATCGAGAGGAAGTGCGCCGCCAGCCGATCGACATCACGGTCCAACTCACGCCAGGTCCAGGTGGCTGTTGCCGAGACCACAGCGATCTCATCTGGCCTGTCAGAGACCGTGGTGGCCAATAGGTTGGCGAGATCTGCCGAAACTGCCAGTTCGGGTCCGTTCAGTAGCATCGCCAAGCCTCCGTTAATCAACTCAACAGGCGTTAGACTAACCCGAATAGTTGGTTGAGATGATGCATAGATATGCGGTTTCGGGCAACATTCGCGTGCCATGTACACAACGTGGATTTCTCTCATTGCGTCAAATCGCAGTTCGAAGAGGACCCTTACACGTCGCAATCCACACATCTATAATTGTTGACTTTTGCAGCGTGACTTGTCGGTAGCCCGGATCTATGGGCTGAAAAGACAAAAACCGACGTCTCTACCAAGACAGTTACAGGCAGAAATTGTTTTATTCGGTGGATACAATTTGCCGATCTGATGTTTCGTACAAATACTTTACGAACGCTGTTGTTTTGGTACCGGATCTGTTAATGCGTTCGCGCTCGCACACGTCGTAAAACACTCCCTGCCGACAGAGATCAAATTTGCCAAGCCGGGTCCGAAAAATCATTTCAGGCGCAATTCGCAACCGGACATGGCTGGCGAAACCGTGCCCGAAGGGGTCCTATGTCGATGTCGGCTGTGGGCGCAACATCCGGACCGACTGGTACAATGTCGATTGGTTTTGGAGGTCTGGTGTCGATGCCTGCTGGGACATCACCAGGGGGCTGCCGATAGCGAATGGACATGCCGCCGGCGTGTTCTCCGAACATTGCTTTGAGCACCTTGTTTTCGGCGATTTTGTCGGGGTTGCCGAGGAACTCTACAGGATCCTGATGCCGGGCGCTTGGATACGCGTCATCGTGCCGGACGCGGAGTTGTATTTTGCCGAATACGGCAAATTCCTGAACGGGCAACCTTACGCGATGCCCTTTCAGGACGAGGATATGCGCCGCTCGGAGGGCCTCTACAGTCCGATCTTCAGCATCAACCGGATCATGCGCGACCATGAGCATCAGTTCATTTATGATTTTCAAGCCATGCGCGCCATGCTGGAAAATGCCGGCTTCGTAAACATCGAAAAAAAGTCGTTCGGTCACAGCAACGACCCTATGCTGGTTCAAGACACCGAAGGACGATCTGTCGAATCCCTCTATGTGGAGGGGCAGAGACCGGACTGAACCTGGTGCCGGGTTTTTAGGCTAGTGCCCATCCATAAAGTCTAAATCTTTGAAATTATTTGTGTAATTGGCCCTATAGAGGGGAATTCTCCGGCGGTTTTTGCTATGCTTTGGAAGCAAGCCATTGATTCCATTGCGAAACAACAACCACCGGAGACGACGAATGCGAGCGAAACGCACCGTCCAGATGAGTATATTCGATTTGTACGCGCCGCACGAGATCGGTCGTGAACTCAAGGCGATGTCACAGTTGCTGGAAGCCAACGGCGCTTTGACCGACATGGTGGCTGCCGACCTGCGTTGCCATGAGGTGGGGCACACGGGCCGCGAAGGGATCCCTGCCGAAAGCGTCCTGCGGTGCGCGGTGCTGAAGCAATACCGGCAACTCAGCTATGAGGAATTGGCTTTTTACCTGTCGGACTCGATGTCCTTCCGGGCCTTTGCCAAGCTGCCGGTCGACCAATTCCCTAAGAAGTCGGCGCTGCACAACACAATTAGCACCATCCGGCCGCAGACGTGGGAAGCCATCAACCGTCATCTGCTGACGGCCGCCGCCGCCGACGGGATCGAAACCGGCCGCATGCTGCGGCTCGACAGCACGGTGACCCTCAGCCCGATCCACCAACCGACCGACAACAGCCTGTTGTGGGACGCCATGCGGCTGATGGTTCGGTTGCTACGGCGTGCGCAAACCGTGCCTGGCGTGCCGAAGCTGAAATGGCGCAATCGCAGCCGGCAGGCCAAGAAACACAATCGCGCCATCGAATACAGCCGCGGCCAGACCCAGCGGCTGCACCACTACAAGGTCCTGATCAACGCATGCCGCGCCAGCCTGCGGGACTTGCGCACGGCCGAAACCATGCTGGCCGGTCTGCCCGCCGCCGACAGATGGCTGGCGCAATACCGCACCGATATGCCGCTGATTTGCCGCATCATCGAGCAGGCCGAACGTCGGGTTCTGGAGGGCCAGCAGGTGCCTGCGGCGCAAAAGCTGGTCAGCCTGTTCGAACCGCATACCGACATCATCCGCAAGGGCGGCCGCGACGTTTACTACGGCCATAAGCTCACCCTGACCACCGGCAGAAGCGGATTGATCCTCGATTTGATCATCGAAGACGGCAATCCGTCTGATGCCGAGCGCTTCATTCCCATCCTCGATCGGCATATCGAGCTCTACAAAAAGCCGCCACGGCAGATGGCGGCCGATGGCGCCTATGCCAGCAACGACAACCTGCAGCAGGCCAAAAGCAAGGGGGTGCGCGATGTCGCCTTCCACAAGAAACGCGGCTTCGCCGTCAAGGACATGGTCAAAAGCCATTGGGTCTACCGCAAGCTGCGCAATTTCCGCGCCGGCATCGAAGCCGACATCTCCTGCCTCAAGCGCGCCTATGGTCTGGGCCGCTGTACCTGGAAAGGGCTTGACCGCTTCAAGGCTTACGTCTGGTCTTCCGTGCTGGCTTACAATC
This sequence comes from Hoeflea sp., assembly GCA_965249925.1. Classification (GTDB taxonomy): domain Bacteria; phylum Pseudomonadota; class Alphaproteobacteria; order Rhizobiales; family Rhizobiaceae; genus Hoeflea_A. The sequence goes on along the minus strand of OZ252260.1, from coordinate 6,094,775 downwards.
TCGCCCTGATGGCCTGCCTCAAATCCGCATAAAGCGGGACAACAATCCAAGCGATCAACCCCGCCAACGATCCCTCTCGTCCAGTTGACACCAAAATCGCAGCTACCGGGAATAGAACCCTCCAAGGCCTCCGGTCTTCCATGAAATCATCACGACCAGAGCCAAAATCAACCTGATTGCCACAATCAAATCAGTGCTTTATGGATGGGCACTAGTCTAGATCATCAGCCGGCTTCTCGAGTTGTGGCAGGTGTTCCTTACGGAATAGAATGAATCGACCGCTTAATCGGTCTTTAGGAACCGGCGTGCCTAGTTTTTGAACGCTCCGAGGAATGAGGACAAGACGATGCGATTCATTCAGTCATGCAGTCTCACTCTGCTGGTCAGCCTGTTGACCGTCCCAAGCGGCGCGCAAACCGCGGACAAGGACATCACCAACGCAATCCTCAGCAAACGGTCTGCCGATTGTGCCGATTATGCCGGGGTGTACTCGGCATCCGTGGAGGACATCTCCCGGCAGAAGCGCTACGTGTCGAACGTCGAGATCACTGTCGACGGGAATGAATGTGTCATCACCTCCAACGGCATCCCCAATCACGACTTTAATGGGCCAACCGCGGACTTCGCAAACAATGTGCGCGAATTGCCCGCGACGTTTCGCATCCCACGCGACCCGAAGCAGGCCGGTTCGGTGGTGAGGTTATCGCAGCGCTTTTATGACGCGGTTCTGCTCAATGGGTCGCCGGTCGATCTGTTGGCCGCGGGCTGCTACCGCCCCTCCGCCCGGCGTGCCGATCGAAACGGCAATGTGTTGTCCGGCTGCCGTGACGCGGATCCGTGGCTGCTCGATCCACCCGCCTATGACGATTTCTTTGGCGTCGACCAGCACAATGCCCATGCCCAGCCGGATGGACGATATCATTATCACGCGAACCCGAACGCGCTGTTTCTGGACAACAGCTACGAGGCGGCATCACCGGTCATCGGCTTCGCGGCCGACGGCTTTCCAATCTACGGAACCATCTTCGAGGACAGTACCGGGGTCATTCGCCCTGCCCGCTCAGGCTACACACTCAAGAGCGAACCAAGACCGTCGCCGCCGGACGGCCCTGGCGGAATGCCGGATGGAACCTATCTCGAAGATTACGAATTCACCGGCAGTGGCGATCTGGATCAGTGCAACGGGATGACGATCGACGGGCAATATGGATACTACGTGACCACTACCTATCCGTGGATACTCCGGTGTCTTGTCGGTAGCCCCGATCCATCTTTCGACAAAAGGCGCTGAGCGGCCTGCCCAGGAGAATTCCCAAGACGGACACGGCCGTCGTCAACCAACATAGGCGTAGACATCGCATTTCGCGCCGTTGTGCGTAAATTCCGCGACCGGCTTTATGCCCATATGACGATGCGCGTTAATGGATGCAGTGCCGTCGCGGGGCAAATAGAAGATGCCTTCTCGGCCCGGCAAATGCGTGCACAGCTCCGCAAACATGGCGGCCGCGAGGCGTCGTCCGCGGTGCCTCTCGTCGACACATATCGGGCCATAAAAATAGGAATCAGCTCCCCCGGGGTAAACCCGCAACGTGGCCTGCACGATCGGTATGCCCGCATAGGCAGGGCGTGACGCCGAGACCAGATAACCTACCACCTTTCCCCTTTCGAGGCCGACGATAACCGGCATATCGGCGACGGCGGAAAGAAACCAATCGCGGGAGAAGCGCACGGCCAGAGTACCGCCGTTTTCGGGCAGGTTCGGCTCCTGCAGCTCAAGGATGCCTACCACGTCGGTCTCCACCGCACGTCGGATGTCATACTGTCTCGTCATCGCCCAGCCGCCCCTTCGGCGTACGGCTCTGCGGAGTGCCCGCGTAATCGGCCGCGCGCCGTGCCGCGGACAACACTAAACGGCCAAAAGCCCATCGGCAATATGGTCAACCCCGTTCAGGTCCATGCGGCCAAAACGGTTGCGCGCACAGTTCCCCGGTGTGTCGACCGAGGAGCGCCGAAGTCCGGCATCCCACTCATGACTGGTTGCGCCGCAAACAATGAGCCGCGGATCGGGTCCAGCATGCCGAAACCCACACGGAAATTCGTGCCATCGCGACCGACGAGGATCACTTGAGCGGCAGTGCAGAGGTTTCGCCGGAGAGATTCACGAGGCTAGGGACCTGGGCGCAGGCCCAAAGTGGCATCGGCACGAGTCCCTCGCTCGTCTGCACGTTTGGCGTCGACAGACCCGGCATCTGGTTCTTCCCGTCGCCCGGCCGACCCTCGACATACACCGGCAAAGCCGGCTCCCGCCGGTGTCGTCGGGAGTTGTGGGATGGCGCGCCGGCGGCGTAATGCTGGTTCCAGCCGTTAACGACCGGCGACGATCACCAGTTTCTTGAAGGGTGCCTTGAACGTCCAGGCCGTCCGCGTACCGGTCGACCAGGAACAGAAATCGCCTTTGGCGAATGTGTGCTCCTGATCCGTGTCGAGATCCTTGATCGTGACTTCGCCTTCCAGCACCAGAAAGGTCTCGTCGCCAAGAGCGGACGTATAGACCGGGCTCGTGGTGGATTCATCGATCTTCCAAACACCGACCACCAGCGGCGTTCCGTCGGATCCCTCGATCCGGGTCGGTGCAAACTCACCGAAGGTTTCCATGCCCTGTCCCGGTTCTTCATAGGTAAATGGCGCAAAGTCTTCGGTCTGGATATGCCCCCGATAAAACCTGACGGCCTGTTCGGTCAATTTCACAGCTTGGTCGCTCATTGCTCGGTCCTCCCTTTCAGCAACGACCGGACTGATATCGCAAAAAGGCCGATTTCGTGTTATGCGAGAGCGCATGAAAAATGCCCGGACAGCGCAAAACGCCAGGCCGGACGGCTTCGTGTTTTCAGTGCGGGACGTTTCATCGGGCCGGCGCAGAAACGCCTGGATGGATTTCGTCGAAGGCAGGTTTCTCAGTCTCAAATTCGACAATCTGCATCTCGGCGGCCGCGACAGGATCATCTGCAAAACGGCGGACACCGCGAAACTGTCGTTCATTGCCTCAGGGCCGCAAACGGTTGTTCGGCGTTCGCACGACATCCATGCCGATGCCGTTGATGACGTGTTCCTGAACTATCAGGTCAGAGGCAACTGCCTGTCACGCCAGGCGGGCCGCGAGACGATCCTGACGGAAGGGTCGGTGACCTTCCTCGACGGCAGCAAGCCGTATTCCCTGGAATTCAAAGAGGATTTCCAGCATTTTGTCGTTCACCTGCCGCGATCCTATGCCTCCACGATTGTTCCTTCCTTCGAACGTCTTTGCGGAATGACATTGGACAAGAGCAGCCTGGCCGGCAATCTTGCCGTCACCAATCTGCAGCAACTCGCTTCCGCGTTCTGGGATCTGACTCCGGCCGCGACCGCCGCCATATCAGAGACGATCATGAAGAATGCGCTTGTCGGACTGGTGGAACGGGATCCGGATGGCGACAAGCAGAGCGGGACCTACCATCGGGCGATTACCGTCATCCGCGGTCATCTCGGTGAGAGCGAGCTGTCGCCGAGATCGATCGCCACCGCCTTGAACTGTTCGGTTCGCCATTTGCATCTGTCTTTCGCGGGATCAGAGCGGACCGTCTCGCAGGAGATCCTGTTCCGGCGGCTTGAGGCGGCCAAGCGCATCCTCGCATACCGGAGCAACGACCGACTGACGGTTGACGAGGTGGCCTTTGGCTGCGGCTTCAAGTCGACCAGCCATTTCATATCCCGCTTCAAGGACGCGACCGGTCTGACACCGCGGGAATACCGGCACGAGAGCACCCGTGATGACGACATCGGAGCAGCGCCTCGCATACGGCGCAGAACGAGCTGATTTTCCCCCTTTGGTGGGCCTAAACATGGTGATCCAGGATATGGCTGAGACGTTCGAGGACATGTTGACTGGCGGACACCCCAACTCCCTCGGGAGAACGCTGGAGGTCGTCGATTTGGTCCTTGCCGATACCGGTCGCTTCGACGAGCTTTACGGCTGTTATCAAAGCCAAGATGCCGTCGTCCGGCTTCGGACCTCCAATGCCATGAAGCGGGTGGAGGCCGAACGGCATGACCTAATGGTGCCCTATATCGACCGATTGATCGCTGAAATCGGGGAACTCGACCAAGCCTCGGCTCAATGGACGTTGGCGCAACTCTTTGCCCGGCTGTCAGATGACATGGACACGACCCAACGGGCCGCCGCACTCGCAATCATGAAGAGAAATCTTGAAATGCACGATGACTGGATCGTGCTCAATGCCACCATGGAAACTCTGGCCGCATGGGCAGGCCAGGACGCGAAATTGGCGCAGTGGCTGCGCCCGCATCTCAAACGTCTTAGTGCCGACAGCCGGAAATCGATCGCCTCTCGCGTTTCAAAGAAACTGCGCGCGCTTGCTGCTGAATAGGCCTAAGAAAAATACAGCTTTAACGCGTTTTCCCGCAGCACTTTGGCCAGCGATTGCGGCTTAAGGCTCAGCGCCTCGATTTCCTGTCGCGTGCGTTCGAAATCCAGGATCGGAAAATCGGTGCCGAACAACACCTTGTCCTGACCATAGCTGTCCATGAACCGGACGAATTGCGGCGGCAGGTATTTCGGGCTGTGGGCGTCGGTCCCGATGTAGACGTTAGGATGCTTCCAGGCCATAGCGATCATCTCGTCGGTCCAGGGGATGCCGACATGGATGCCAATCAGTTTCAGCTCCGGAAAATGGCAGGCGACGGGATCGAGGGTAATCGGACGCCCGACACTCTCAGTCGGGTAATCTGGCGCATAGATCATCGATTGCCCGACCTGTAACTGTATCGGCACGCCGAGTTCGACGCACTTGGCATAGAACGGATACCAGCGGGCGTGGTCAGGCGGCAGTTCGAACCAGTGCGGATATCCGTGCGCCCCGACGAAACCGAGTTCGGTGACGGCGTGTTCCAGTTCCCGCACACCGCGCATACCCTCGGTCGGGTCGATGCCGGCAAGCCCCGAGAAGCGATCGGGGTGCTGTCGAACGGCGCGCTTGACCATCTCATAGGGCAGCCGCCAGCAGGCGCGCGGGCCTTCCGGGCCGCAACGGTGGGCGATGAGCAGAGCGCGCTCGATCGATGCCCGATCCATGCGCCGTAGCATGTCGTCAAGCGTCACGCCGGAATCGGTTTTCGACGTGACACGCATCTTGTCCTTGTAAAACGCCTCGCGCCCGGCCGGTCGCAACGCCAGCACGTCCTCCGTCCACAGGTTGACGACGACGTCGATAGCCTGAATTGGTTCACTCATCTCCCGTCGCCCAATCCCAGTTCCCGCGCGATGATGTTGCGCTGAATTTCATTCGATCCTTCACCGAAGGTGTAGAGACGCGAGTCGCGCCAGATGCGCGCGATATCGCTATCCTGATGATAGGCCTGTGACGCGAGGATCTGCATGGCTTTCGACGCAACCTCATGCAGGCATTCGGTGGCAATCACCTTTGCCTGGGCGGCCTGCCTTGCCGTGTCGGCGCCAGTGTCGATACGCCAGGCGAGCTCGCGCACGACGAGGCGCGCCTGGTCGACCTCCATCTGCATATCGGCAAGACGGTGTGCCAGTGCCTGATGAGCACCGAGCGGGCGACCGAACTGGCGGCGCTCGCGGGCATGCGTCAACGCCAGATCAACGGCGAACTGGGCGTATCCGACCGTCGCCGCTGCGAGACCGCAGCGGGCGTAATGCAGCGTCTTTGCAAGACTTGCGAAGCCTTTGCCGATCTCGCCCAACACCGCGGTTTCCGGCAGTTCCACACGATCAAGCAGAACCTCGAACGTCGGCAGGCAATGATTCCCGACTTTTTCGATCGGCCGGCATTCGACCCCGGGCGTTCCCCGGGGAACCAAAAACAATGTCAATCCGTCGGAACGGCGTTGCCCTTCGCCGCTTCGTGCGACCGTCACCAGATAGTCTGCGCGTTCGGCATCGGAAATCCAGGTCTTACGGCCGGTCAGTTGCCACGTTCGACCGTTGAGTTCGGCGCGGGTGCGGACGGCGGCGGCATCCGATCCGGCCTCGTCCTCCGTCAGCGCCAGCGCGAACAGCAGCCGACCGTCCATCAGTTGCGGCATCAGTTCGCTTTTCTGCTGCTCGCTACCGAAGCTCATCAGGCTCATGCCGCCGAAGCCAATTGCCCGGTTGAACAATGAGCCGAGCATCCATGCCCGGCGGCCGAGCGCTTCCTGCACCATACTGACCGTCGACCAATCGCCGCCAAGACCGCCGATATCTTCGGAAAACGGAAATCGAAGAAGCCCGGTCTCGGCGAGAAGCGGGAGCAACTCATAGGGTGGGTCACGCTCCGAGTCCCGCCGGCGCTGGTCGGTCATCGGAAGGTGCCGGTCGACAAACCGCTCGACCACATCGAGCATCGCACTCTGTTCCGGCGACACGGCAAAATCCATTCCTGCTCCTTGTCGTAGCGGCGAATAGCGATGACAATACCGCTGCTTATGCAACATCTTCATGCGCAACCGGGTTCGAAATCAAGCCATGGTCTCTCGTAATCTCCGCAACCTGGCGACGCTGCTCGATCAGAACGCAAGGTCCAGGCCGACGCACCCGGCCTTCATCGACGCCGATCGAGTCATGGATCATCGCGCGTTCGCGACCGCGGTGCGCAAGGCGGGTGCGATCCTTATGGAAGACGGCGTTGGCCCTGGCGATTTCTTCGGGATTGCGCTGCGCGATACGATCGAACATCTGATCCTGCTGTTTGCGGCGATGCGCATCGGGGCCATCATCGTTCCGTTCGATCACCGCTGGACGGTCGACGAAACCGCTTCCCTGGCTGGCCATTTCAATGTCGCCTGGCTGGCGGTCGAGCCGGATGCGCCGGTTATCGAGGGCGTGCAGAGCATTTCGATCAACACCACCTGGCTCGATCGCTTGGAGGACGCAACAGGCGATTGTGCTGTCGCCGAAGACGACGATCTGCCCATGCTCCTGTCGTTGTCATCGGGCACGACCGGGCAGCCGACCGGGCCATTGCTGACCCACGGGCAGATGCTTGCACGCCTGGAAAACCAACTGGCAGCGCTGACGTTCAACCAGCACGACCGCTACCTGCTCGCCACGCCACTGTATTTCGGCGGCGGCCGCGCCTTCGCGCTGACCCATCTTCTGATCGGTGCGACACTGGTGCTGTTTCCGCCACCCTTCAATCCGCCGGCACTGATCTCGGCGGTGAAGGATCACGCCGTCACCTCAACTTTTCTGGTGCCGACCATGCTGCGCCGGTTGCTGCAGGAGCCCGAGGAGGCGCTCGCCGGCCTTGCCGGCTTGCGACTGCTGATCAGTTCCGGCGCGCCGCTCAATCCCGACGAACGGCAAAGGGTAACCGATCATCTGTGCAGCGGTTTCATCGAGTATTTTGCGTCCACCGAAGGCGGTGGAATCACCGTATCGACCGCCTCCGACCGCCGGCGCTTTCCGGACAGCGTCGGCAGGCCCGGGTTTCGGGTCGAAGTCGAAGTCGTCGACCAAAGACACGAGCTGGTCGAGCCGGGCACCGTTGGGCTGGTTCGATACCGAGGCCCCGGCGTCGCCATAGAATTCTTCAATGATCCGCAGAAGTCGCGGGAGGCATTCCATGACGGCTGGTTCTATCCGGGTGATCTCGGTCACCTGAACAGGGAGGGTTACCTGACCCTCGTCGGGCGCGCGAAGAACGTTATCATCCGCGGCGGCATCAACATCTATCCGCAAGAAATCGAGCGCGTGCTGGAATCCCACCCGGCAATTGCCGAAGCGGTGGTCTTCGGACTTCCAGATGCCGAGTTGGGTGAGGTCGTGTGCGCGGCGATTACATCCAGCGAGGAACCGTCGCCCGCGGAGCTTTCCAAATACTGCCGCGATCGCCTCGCGCCGTACAAGTGTCCGAGCCGCTTTGAACCGGTCGAACAACTGCCGCGAAACAGCGCCGGCAAGGTTTTGATCGACAGGCTGCGTGAGCATGTGATGTCCGCCCGCTCGGCCGGCGGTTGATTGAAAAATGCTGGGGTTACGGTAAGCTCGTTTTGTTAGTGAACTAATTCAGCAGGAAACCGATCCGGGATCAAATCCGCAAATCGATCCGTCACAAGGATTCCGACCATAGGGAGAAAACTGATGAAAAAGCTGTTCAGAACAGCACTCTTGACTGCGTTTGCCGTTTCGATGATGGCAGCGCCGGCCGCCGCCCAGGACACGTTCGTTCGGATTGGCGGGGGACTGGCGGGCACGTATCCCGTCTTTGCGGCAAAGCTTGCCGAACTCATCAACGAAAACATCGACGGCGTGACCGCCAATGTCGTCTCCGGCAACGTCGAAAAATCCCAGATCGGAATCCAGACGGGCGAATTGACGCTCAATATCGCGCCCACATTCAACACCAAGCAGATATTTGATGGAAACGGCTCACTCGGGGTACCCACCCCGGACGTGCGCCACGTGATCACACTCTATGGCTCTCCGATCCAGCCCGTCGCCACACCGGACGGGCCCAAGACCATCGCCGAACTGGCATCCGGTCCCAACCGGGTATGGATGGGACAAAAGTCCGGCTTTTTCTATCAGGTTTACGAACCGATCATGCAGGCAGCCGGGATCTCGCCCGCCGATATCGAAGCCGCCGGCGGGGTGATCGAGGAATACGGTTATCTCGATGAAGTCCAGGGGTTCCAGGACGGCAGACTCGACGCCGGAGTCTTTGCCGGACCTGTTCCTTACGGTTTGCTGATGCAAATCGCCGATAAGCCCGGTTTCCGCCTGATCGGCATGTCCGACGAGGAACTCGACCGGCTTGAGGAAATCCTGCCCGGCATGGGACGCATATCAGTTCCGGCAGGTTCCTACGAAGGCCAGGAAGAGGACGTCATGCTGCCGTTCTACGTCAATCATCTTGTGGCCAACGTGAACGCCGATCCGGAATTGATCTACCAGATAACCAAGCTCATGTACGAGAAACACGGCGAGTTCCACGGCCTGTTCGCAGGTTCGGAGGAAATCGACGACAAGGAGGTTCTTCGTTACAACGTCCTGCCGGTCCATCCTGCCTCCGAACGCTTCTATAACGAAGTCGGAGCGACCTGACATGACACTGGTCCCGGGCTGCGAAAGGATGCCCGATTGCATTGACCCGGGACCAAAACACCCTCACCAGAAACCGTTTCCATGAGCGTCAGCCCATCCGTCGCGCGTCTGACGGTCGGCTCGGACGGTTCGCCATTGCTGGCGTGGACTGTCCTGGTCCTGTCGGTGTTCTTTATCCTGCTGCACCTTTACGCCGGCATTTACGGCGCCCCCGACGCGCTGTTGTTCCGGTCGCTGCATGTCAATGTCGCCCTTGCCCTGGTCTTCCTGGTGCGTCCGCTCGGGCGCGGCTGGCCGCGCTTCGTCGACTTCATCCTGGTGGTCGGCGCTGTCTGGGTGCAGATTTACTTTTTTATCGAGCTCGAAACCTGGAACATACGGACGGTGTTTTTCCGTCCCATCGACTACTTCACGTCAATTCTGTTTATCGTCCTGATCCTTGAAGCGACGCGGCGGGTGGTTGGATCCATTCTGGTGGTCATCTGCCTGTTTTTCATGCTGCATGCATTGTATGCCGCCCATTTTCCCGGTGTCTTCTATGGCCCGCCGTCGAGCCTGAAAAACCTGCTGCAGGTAATCTTCCTGGACTCGAACGGAGTGTTCGGCACGGCCGTCGCCGTCATGGCCAATTTCGTCGTGCTGTTCATCCTCTTCGGAACGCTTCTTAACGCTTGCGGTGGCGGGTCTTTTTTCACCCGGCTGGCATTCTCGCTTTTCGGACACCGTACCGGAGGACCCGCCAAAGCCGCGGTCTTTTCGTCGGCGATGATGGGATCGCTCAGCGGCTCGGCCATCGGCAACGTGCTGACGACCGGCGTCTTCACCATTCCCCTGATGATCCGTCTGGGATATCGGCGGGCATTTGCCGGCGGCGTCGAAGCGGCGGCATCCAATGGCGGCATTATCATGCCGCCTGTCATGGGCGCCGTTGCGTTCATCATGGCGGAGTTTCTCGACCGGCCTTACATCGATATCGTTGCCGCGGCCCTGATCCCTGCCCTTCTCTATTTCCTGGTTATTTTCGTCACGGTTCATACCGAGGCGAGACGCCTTGGTTTGCCGCTCATGCCGGCGTCCCTGTTGCCCAGCGCATGGCTGATCCTCAAACGCGAAGGGTATTTGCTGCTGCCGATCGTCCTGATCATCGGCGCGCTGCTGATGGGTCGCTCGATCGTCTATGTCGCGGTTCTCATCATTGCGGCCACCTTTCTCATCGCTCTGTTGCAACCGGGTCGGCGGATCACACCGCGCGGCATTCTCAATGTGGTGGAGGAAACCGCCCGTTCGACCGTCGGGCTGTCCGTCGCGGCCGCCGCCGCGGGGATCATTCTCGGCGCGATCTTTGCGGTCGGTTTGAGTTTCCAGGTGGCGCAGGCAGCCGCCAATGCGGCCGGCGATCAATTGTGGATCCTGCTGATCCTGTCGGCCGTTCTGGCGGTGGTCATGGGCATGGGCATGACGGCCGTGGCGATCTACCTGACGCTGGTCGCCACGATCATCCCCATCCTGAAGATTGCCGGCGTGCCGCCGATGGCCGCCCATTTCTTTGCGTTCTACTACGGCATCATATCGAACATCACGCCGCCGGTCGCACTGACGGCTTTCGCGGCGGCTCCCATTGCCCGGGCCAATCCCATTCCGGTGGGTGTCGAGGCATCGAGGTTGGGTATCGCCTGTTTCCTGCTGCCGATCCTGTTTATCTATTCCCCCGGTCTGCTGCTCGAAGGTACCTGGTCGGAAACGGTTCACGTCAGCCTGACAGCGGCATTGGGATTGTGCGCTTTTGCAACCGCCACCACCGGCCATGCCTTCACGACCATGCCCATCTGGCAGCGTGTGGGCGCCCTGGCGGTGTTTTTGCTGAACATCTTTCCCAACCTCGCGCTCAACCTTACGGGTCTTGCCATTGCCGTCGCGGTGTTCGGCGCCAACTATTTCGGACGCCAAAAAGCCGAGTCCGGGAAAAAACAATCCGACGATGATATCGAGGAAGAGAAGCGTATTCTCAACGATATCATGCGCGAACAGAAGCCGGAGACCACGGGAGAGGCGGAAGGGATGTGGCGCTGGATTGCCTGGGCGGTCGTTGTCGTCGCCGGGCTCGCGTTCCAATGGTCGGGCGCGAATTTCCTGCAGGCGCGCGAACCGCTGTGGTGGACGCTGTTTGTCGCGATGGTCGCGGTCTTCGTCAGCGTCGGAATCGTATTCGCCTGCAACCGGTCACTCAACCTGACGAAGGCAAGCCCAATACACCAGGATTGAGAATGCCGGCCGGGTCGAAGCTGCGTTTGATCGACAAGACGAGATCGGCCATACCCGGCTCGAGGTCAGGGAAGTAGCGGTAGTGGCGCCCGATTTGCAGATGGGTGCATCCGGCGTCCGCCAGTCCGGCGGTGAGCTCTTCGCGAATGTCGTTTGCAAGCGCCCTGCCCTTCGGATTGTCCGGTGCGTCGGCATGCGCCGAGACCTGTCCGGCCGTGGCACGGGCACGCTGAAAGCCGCTCAACGCATCCGACCAGAACAGCTGCGGCTCGACGATGATGTCGGAAGCGACCGACGCCAGGAGGACCGTCGCGTACATTCCGGCTTCTCCCATGTCGTTTTTGCGGCGGTCGAGCGTCTGTTGAACTTGGTTCAGTGCCGACCATGCCAGATGCGCCGGTGCGATGCCGTGACACGGCAGCCAGCGTTCGCCATCCGGTCCGACCAGGGCCTTGATCGTGCGAAACGGCTTGGCCCGGGTGACCCGTGGAATGGTATCGGGTATGGCCGTGCCGTTGTGCCGGGCAACGGTCTGTTCCACCGCGGCGGCAGTTGCGGGGATCAACTCCTCCAGGGGCGGTTCCACGACGATATTCAACGACCAGGCCAGATCCTTGAGGGTCACGCTGCGCAGTTTAGCCGCCGATGCGAGGTTCTTGATGGCACCGACCAGAGAGCCTGAACCGCCGGCGATCTCGGAGGCAATCGTCACGGATTCCAGGGTACTGAACCCCGCTTTGCTGAAGTTCTGGTGCGCGCGTGCGTCAAGCGCCCACGTCTCTGAAAGATGCGGTAGCTCCGACAGCTCCGCCATGGCAGCCGTCAGGTCTTCGGGACGATCGAACGCAAAGGCCATGAAATGGGCCGCGGGCGGTTGTGGCTTTATGCGAAGCACAGCCCGGGTCTTGATCCCGAACGCGCCACAATCGCCAACAAACGAACCGACGAAATCCGGTCCGAAGTAGCGCAATCCACTGTGCCGTCCGGCGCCCCAACTGCCGATCCGATGGGAGCGTCCCGTTCCGTCGACGATTTCCAGGCCGATGACGCCTTCGGCGGCATAGCCGCCAGAGGCCGATCCAAAAAAACTGGCGTTCTGGCTCAGCGCCCCACCGATGCTTGCCGCTATGCCGGACAATGGCCCGAAAAACGATGTACGCCAGCCCTTTGACAACAGAGCATCGTGCAGCTTGGCCCACGTGCATCCGCACTCCACCGTGACGGTGCGCGCGTCGGCATCGATGTCGTGGACACGGTCCATATCGGTGAGATCGACGCCGATTCCGCCAATGGGACCGGGCACGTAGCCGCCGGTGTAGGACATCCCGCCGCCGCGCGGGTAAAGCGCCAGACCGTGTTCGTAGGCTACCCGCACCGCGGCAGCCAGATCGTCGGACGAGGACGGTCTGATAACGGCACTGAGGACGCCTTCTCCCGGTCCGGCGATGTCTTCGGATAGCAGCCGACACACCTCGCTGCCGGTCTGAACCCGGTCGGGACCGAGACAGCTGGAAAGCGAGTCCAGAGCGGTTTTCATCCGCACAGCTCCAGGATTTTGCGGACGAGCGGCCAGGTCTCATTGGAGACGCTATGGATGCGGTTTCCAGGCAGCAGGCGCAGCGACCAATCGCGTTGGGCTTCGGCGTCAGGATCTTTCGAGACAATGAGCATCTGCGTTCGACCGGATGCCTGTTTCACATCAGCAAAGAGGTCATGACCGTATTGCAACCGAGCGATGTCTGCGCCGGCGGACCCGGCGAGCGCGATGGCGCAAAACCGGTTGTGGATCCGTTCGATGTCCCGTTCGTTGCCGATCGGGCGGCCTTTGGCGTTGTCGCGGACATACCAGGGTTTGTAGACGGCCTGATCGCGGGCCCACCAGAACGCCGACATCAGGTGCGTGCCGTCCCAGTGCTGCGACAGATCCGGCACTTCGCTCGCCGCAGCGTCGAAGACCGCAGTCCACGGATCCACCGCGATCAACGGGTTTGTGTCCGATATCCGTGCGGCGACGGGTATAGAGGCACCGAATGCGACAACCGGCGTCTGATCGGGCAGCAACCCGGTCAATGCCTGAGTGGCCGCGTCTGCCATGCGATCCACCGTCGGATGGTGATCGCGCGATCGGCGCAGGGCACCAAGGCCCGGAAGATCGAACCTGATCACCTGCCGGCTGCGTGCCAACCGCATGGCCACGTGGTCCAGATCGCGATGGTCACCCGGGACATCGTGTATCAGAACAACCGGTTTTCCCTCACCTTCCACACGCAGCAGAACGGGTCCAGAGTCGGTCAATCTGATCTGTCGGTTGCCCGCGAGGTTTTCGCTTCTTCGAAGCAGGCTGTCCGCATCGACCGCTTCGGCTTCGACGTGATCCCCTAGCAGCGCGGCGATCGTCCGTCCCCAGGCATCGCGATCGGCGGACATCTGTGTCAGGGTTACCTGGTCGCTGACACCGCGCGCCCGCTCCATATGCGTGAACAACATATCGTCTTCACGTGTTGCCAGGCGCACCGGAACGGTGACGTGGCGAAGCGGTTCCAGATGATCATAGCGGAATGCCGCCGCATAGGCCGCGCGATAGTGGTCGCCCGCCAAAAGAAAGTCATCGGCAACGGCATTCATCGATGCCAGCGGCGGAGGGCCGAACGGCAAGCGCGACCCGTCGCCGACCCTGTTCCATGGAAACGCTGTGAACTGATCGCGAATCCGGGCCCAAAGCCAGGCGACGTGAGACCCGTCGATGGTCGGCCGCAGCGGCGGCAGATAGCTGGCCAGCAATTCGTCGCGTTCGGCGGCATCAAACAGGGCGTAGCCATCGAGGACGGCGGCGGAAACCCGGTCCGGCGCCAATACGGCGGCTTCAGCAGCGATGGCGGCGCCGGTATGGGTGCCGTAGAACGGGACACGGTCCAGACCGAGGGCGTCGGCCACGTCCAGGGCGACTAGGGCGTAATCTGCGATTTCAGGCCGGGCGAGCGCCAGCGGATCGGAATAGCCGAATCCGGGCGTGTCCATCATGATGCAGGTGAATTGCTGGCACAGGCGTTTGGCCAGCGACAGCAGCGCATTGGAGGATCGCGGCGATTCATGCAGCATCATCACCGGCGGTCCCGCGCCTAGCAGCTGCAGCCGAATATGCAGGCCCGACGGCAGCCTGATGATGGCCTGGCGGGGATCGGTCATTGGTTCTCAATCCAGGTGGTGCGCAGGTCCTTTTTGAGCACCTTGCCGGCGGCGTTGCGCGGAATGGCGTCAATGTAGTGGATGCTCTTGGGAACCTTGTGGGCGGCCAAATGGGCCTTGCAATGCGCGACGATCGCATCGGTGTCAGGCGCCGAAGCACCAGCGATGACGAAGGCGCACACGGCTTCGCCCCATTGCGAATCCGGCACGCCCACCACGGCGGCTTCGGCGATGCCCGGCAGCGCGCACAGCACGTCTTCGATGTCGCGCGGGTAGATGTTGACGCCGCCAGAGAGGATCATGTCCTTCTTTCGGTCGACGATATGGATGTAACCCTCCTCGTCGCGCCGGGCCAGATCACCGGCCGAGAACCAGCCGTCGCGCATGCTTGCCACAGTTTCCTCCGGCCGATTCCAATAGCCGTTGAAGAGCGTCGGACCGTTGGAAAATAGCTCGCCGATTTCACCGGTGTTGACCGGCTCACCGTTGTCGCCCAGAAGCTCGACAAACTGCCCGGCGACGGGGCGACCGGCACAGTTGCGCTTCAGCCGCATCTCGTGCGGATAGAGATTGGTGATGACGCCGCCCTCCGTTGAACCGTATGTCTCGTGCAGGCAATGCTCGCCAAGCCACTGCAGCGCTTTCATCTTCGTCGGTTCGGGCAGCGGCGCGGCGTTGCAGATCACCGATCGCATCCGATGTTCCGAGAGTGTCTTGAGCGCCTGCTCGGGCTGCTCGAACAGGCCGAACAGCTGTGTCGGCACGACAAACGTTCCGGTGTGCGCCCCGCGTGCGAACTGTTTGAGCAGACGGTCGGGCGAATAGGACGGCATCAGTTCCACCGATCCGCCGAGAAACAGCGACGCCATTGGAAAGGCAAAACCACCGCCGTGAAACAGCGGCGTGGTGACCAAAAACGAGTCCTGTTCGCCGAAACATCCGTAGACGGAGGCAAAAAGCAGGAATGACAGGACACGGCTGCGATGCGGCAGACAGACGCCCTTTGGTCTGCCGGTCGTCCCGGACGTATAGGGAATGGCGAAGGTTTCCCATTCGTCAGGCGGCAGTCCCGGGCTGCGCGCCGAAGCCCTTCCCAGCCAATCCTCATAGGACGGACCAAACACCATGACCGGCACCTGGCTCGCCTCGCGCACCAGGTCCTCATGGGCGGGATCGGTCAGCACAAGGCGCGCATCGCAATCCTCCAGAATGGCGGCGAGCTCGGCAGCCGTCTGACGCGGATTGATGGTGGCGACCGCGGCGCCGAACCCCGAAACACCGGCGACGACCTCGAAATACTCAATGACGTTCGCCGATATGATGGCGACGTTCGACCGGGTTTCCACGCCGTGAGCCTGGGCGGCATTGCCGACCCTGTTCATCCGTTCGGCCAGCTCACCGTAGCGCAGCGCACGGTCTTCGACGCGTATGGCAACCTTTGCCGGATCGCGGGCCGCCGAAGCCCGTACCCCGGCTCCGATATCAAGCGGTCTGTAGGTGGCGGGCGCATTTGAGGTCATGCTCTCACCTCGACACCCTGATGCCTGCCTTCAGCTGGTATTCCAACAGCGTATCGTCGGTCTGTTTGGTCGCGTGCCGCGCCTTGGCGGACGGTAGCCGGAACACCCGATGGGCGTTATGAGCCATCAGCAGTTCTTTGGCTTCGGGTCGCAGGTCCAGCGCATCGATTTCGCGGACGGCCCGTTCCGGATCAATGACCGGCCAGTCGGTGCCGAAAAGGACTTTCTCGCGGCCGTAGGTGTTCAGGTAGTGCACCAGTTGTTTGGGCCAGTGTTTCGGCGCATAGGCATCGACGCCGATGAAGACGTTTTCGTGCTTCCAGGCCATGGAGATCATCTCGTCGGTCCATGGTATACCGATATGGATGCCGATCAGCTTCAGTTCGGGGAAATCGATGGCCACGTCGTCCAGGGTGATCGGGCGCCCAACGGACGGCAATCGCCGCTCCCGGGAATAGACCAGATTGTGCCCGACCTGCATCATGATCGGAATGTCGAGTTCGCAGCATTTGGAATAGTAGGGATAATAGCGCCGGTCGTTCGGCGCCAGCCCAAACCAGTGCGGATAGAGGTGCGCTCCGACGAAACCATATTCCCGCACCGACTTTTCCAATTCGTAGATGCCCTGCATGCCACGAAACGGATCGACGCCGGCAAGACCGCTGAAACGATCGGGCCATCGGCTGCAGACCTCGTGGACCCGTTCATAGGTGATTTCAAAGGAACCGCGCACCGCCAGATCGCCGGCGCGCACGGCAATCAGCAACGAGCGGTCGATACCGGCACGGTCCATTTTTTCCAGATAGGTTTCGATCTCGACGCCGCCCCGCATATCCGGCGGCATGCGGACCTGTTGCTTGAACGTATCGTCGAGACCGGTGCGACCTTCCCGCACTTCCCGGGGTGTAAACAGGTTGCAGACGATATCAATCGCACCCAAGGCACTTTCTCCCAATGCACACACGCAATTGCGCAATTTCGCTCATGTGTATCTGATGCACAAGTTCGTTTGATCAACGATTTGGAGGACGGGCGCCTCAGGCCGTATTGGCGAGCGTTGCTATTCCGACCGATAGATACTTCCAATCAAATGCCAAGACCAATCCGATTTAAACCGGCGACCGCAGTACCTACCTACGGCATAGCGGTGACTTGGAACACAAAACCGCCTCTACGCCTAACGCAATTGCCCAACGACAGCGGTCTTTCGACGATCGCGCGAACCATGAGGAGGACATCATGCAGTCGAACGTCAGTGCACTGTGGACCAGGCTCAGCATCCTTGAGGCTCGCATCCAACAGGAAAGCGGCCGTCCGAAAGCCGATCCGGTACGCCTCGAGCTGCTGGAGCGCATGAAAACGGCCGTTCGCACGGATATCGAAGCGATCGAGCACCGAGGTGCCGGAATAAACGACCTCAGAACCGACGCTGCTTAAAGAACACCAGGAAAGGAAGGATCATGTTCTGGCTCATGTTTCCGAAGTTGGAAGCCACCGCGGAAAGCCGGGAGGGCAAGTTGCTTGATCTCGAACGGCGAATGGATGAATTCCTGAGCAGTAAGAAGGCGAAATCCAATACCGGCGTGGTGAGCGCTGTTCGCAATCAGCGCGACGCTGTTCGCGCCGAGCTTGCCAGCCAGGAACAATGGCACTGAACACATTGCGTGAAACCGGCTGACTCAATTTGAGTCAGCCTCCAAAAGCCGTATGCCCGCCGCCAAGGCTGTCTGAAGCCGTTGGCGTACCTCGTTATCCAGTCTGGTCAAGCTGCCAACAATCGCCCCGCGCCACTGCGGGCTATGTTTCCAGCCATCCCGAAAGGCGTGTGTCAATTCAACGAAACGCCTTTCAATCATCGTCTCGGCAATTGCGATCGCCTGGTCGCGTTCGCGCCGGCTGATCTCGGTGCTCGTCTCATCGTCTGAATGGCGGGCCGCATTTATCAGCGTGTACACCACGAAGCGCCCGGGTGCCGGCACAGTCACCGGAACGCCGTCACCGGCCGGGAAAACAGCCTTGATCGAATCGTGCAAAAGGAAATCCAGTAGCGATATCGTGCCACGGTCGCCGCCGTTACCGATATCCTGAATCAGCCATTCGACCCGAAGACCCGTGCTGTTCCGATAAACGTGGCTATCCGAATTGTGCCGATGATCCCCCTCATCGATCTCGGTAAAGGTCGCGTCGACGGTTCTGATGATTTCCAGTAGCGACGGTATGTCCGGTGCGGCTATCGTAACGGTTTGTCCGTCAATGTTTGGGTCTTGTTGCGGGTCGAATTCCGGGATCCGGAGTAAATTGGCGTAGCAAACATACGCAATACTTCCGACGAAAACGCCATATTGCGAAAGCTGCCGAACAATGTGGACCGTTAACTTATCAAGCCGCAATTCGTTGGCCTCTGTGACAATACTTACGTAAAACGCCGCACGTCCAACGTTGGATCACCGTATTTGTATCACACGTACGTGTATTGGCGCGCCATCGTGTCGAGACTGAAAGGTGGAAAAACCAAACGTCGACGCGTGAAACAGATTGTTAACTATTGCCTTCGCAGTTTGAGTGGACTTGCCAATAAGTTCTACCGATCATTGACGGTCATCTCGATAACAACAAACCGGATGTGATACTCCTCAAGGCCGATCCGGCGACCGTGTCGATAGCCGGTCAAACGGCGACAGCTGCGGCTGAACACCGCCGGGCAAAACGCTGGCGCTCCGCCGCCGTGATGCCATATGCTTCCCGCATGCTGTCCGTTCTGGCCGACCGTACCTATCGCAGGCTTTTCTGGGCGCAGATCATCGCCCTGCTCGGCACCGGTCTGGCCACGGTTGCGCTGGCGCTGCTGGCCTTCGAGCTGGCCGGCGAAGCGGCGGGTTCCGTCCTGGGCACGGCGCTGGCGATCAAGATGATCGCCTATGTCACGATTGCGCCGACGGCCGGCGCGCTGATCGGCCGCCTGCCCCGGCGTGCGGTTCTCGTCGGCCTCGACCTGGTCCGCGCGGCCATCGCGCTGGCCCTGCCCTTCGTCACCGAGATCTGGCAGATCTACGTCCTGATCTTCGCGCTGCAGGCGGCATCCGCTGGCTTCACTCCGACCTTCCAGGCGACGATCCCCGACATCCTGCCGGATGACGCCGACTACACAAAGGCGCTGTCCCTGTCGCGCCTCGCCTACGATCTGGAGAACCTCATAAGCCCGGCCCTGGCCGGCGCTCTGCTGACGGTGATGAGCTTTCATTTCCTGTTCGCCGGGACGTCCGTCGGTTTCTTCCTCTCCGCTGTGCTGATCCTGTCCCTCACCCTGCCCGGTGCCGCGGCTCAGGCGCAGGAGCGGTTTCGCGATCGCTTTACCCGCGGCATGCGCATCTACCTGGCGACGCCCCGCCTACGCGGCCTGTTCGCCGTAAATCTCGGGGTCGCGGCCGGCGGTGCGCTGGTGATCGTCAACACGGTTGTCTATGTGCAGGGCGTATTCGGGCTGGAGGCGCGCCAGACGGCCCTGGCGCTGGCGAGTTTTGGAGCCGGCTCGATGCTGGCCGCCCTCGCCCTGCCGCCCATGCTCGACCGCATCGCCGATCGCACTGCCATGCTGGCCGGCCTCGGCGTGTTGGTCGTTTCGACGCTCGCAGCCACCGCCATGTCCGACTACGGCATGCTGTTGGCGCTATGGTGCGTGCTCGGCATCGGCTATTCGCTGGCCCAGGTGCCGTCCGGCCGCCTGCTCAAACGCTCGGCGCATCCGGACGACCGGCCGGCCGTTTATGCGGCGCAGTTCGCGTTCTCGCACGCCTGCTGGCTGCTTACCTATCCGCTGGCCGGCTGGCTCGGCGGCCTCGTCGGCCTGCCGATCGCCGCTCTGTTTCTCGCCGCCATTGCGGCGACATCGATTGTCGTTGCCTTGCGCGCGTGGCCAGTCGAGGACCCGGATGAAATCGCCCACGAGCACCCGGAGCTGCCGCCCGACCACGCGCATCTGTCTGGCCCCGGTGCCCATCGCCACGCTTACGTCATCGACGACCTGCACCCGGCCTGGCCACGATTGCGGTGATTGGGCGCGAGGCTAGGAGATTGGTTAGTCCACTCTCTCAAACTCTTTTCTGGACAGGTAGTAGATCGGATTTGCGTATCTGGCGTCGTAGGCCTGTAATCCCGAAAGAGTCGATTGTCTCTGAACAGCGCTCATGAAGCCAAAGTCTGTTAGCCGGTTTGGTGTTATCGGTTCGTCAGTGACTTCTATGGTTATACTTTGCAATCTGACGCCGGGTCCGAATGTGGCAGATAGGTTCTTCGGGTCGACTTCGCGCACACTCTTGGGATCGTCGATATCGCGGAATGTGACCAGTAGCGGATAGTTGTTTGGCCTCAGCCTCACGACTCTTTTCATTTTGGGGATGCGTTTGAGCCAGTCACCGCGACCCACGTGCTCGAATTGCTCACGTACCGCTCGGTAGTAGCGCTCCTCGCTCCCGCCAAGTAGCGCAAACAGGTAACGGCCCGGCGCGACCTCCACCACGGTCGCCTCGCCAACAACGCTGTACCAAACCTCCTTGTCGCTCAGGGGTAGCTGACCGAAGCGGGCCTTGACCTCGATGACCGAAGACCCAGAAACCTGTCCGTCCGGCGTGTCGACGACTACCGTCAGTTTCTGGTGCCACTCGTAATGGGACTGGCAACCCGCAACAACAAGCAGCAACAACAAGAAGAGAGGAACAAGGACGTCGAAGGTACGTTTTCGATCCAAAATTGGAATGGCTGGCTCTCCCTGATCCGGTCACATGGTAACCGGCCGCCCATGCACGCTGTCAGCGTATCCTTAAGAAATGCACCCCATTGACCCCTGCGGCAAATCGTCGGCAAATGCGCGCAAAGCGAGGTCCGTTATATTGTTGTAACCACCTGGTGGATTCAGCAGCGCAAACAAAACACCGCGCCCAGGGATCTCCATAAACAGTGCTTCGCCTCCGAAAGCCCGTGATCCATTGAGGCGGTTCACCGCGGCCGGAGGATCGTTCTTGCGTCAGCTAACACGCACCACGCTAGAGACGGTATAGACATAGCCGTCCGCTTCACAGGTGATCGTCATTTTCTGGTGCCATGAACAGGCAGGAAGTTCAAAATACAGGAACCCGCCGATCGCGTAAAATACAGGAACCCGCCGATCGCGATGATTATTGCGGCTCCAACGATCAGCAGCCACTTTATTGAAAGCCTCCTTGTTGCCTGACAAATTCGCCGAATGAAACGCGGCTATAGAAGGGTATGTTCTTTGTTCGACCGATCGCTGGGCCTAGCCTCGTTTCGGGATATGGTCCCAACCATTTTAGAAGCCGTTGTATCAGCCCCACGTCCGCCGGCTCTTTAGTGATTTCCAATGTTATGCTTTTTAGCTGGAAGCCTGGGCCGAAGGCCGCGGATAGGTTTTTTGGGTCTACTTCACTCACGCTCTTTGGATCGTCGATATCACCGAATGTGACTAGTAGCGGATAATTGTTTGGCCTCAGCCTCACGACTTCTTTCATTCTGGGAATGCGTTTGAGCCAGTCACCGCGACTCACGCGCTCGAATTGCTCCTGTACCGCGCGGTAGTAGCGCTCCTCGCTCCCGCCAAGTAGCGCAAACATGTAAAGTCCCGGCGCGACTTCCACCACGGTCGCTTCGCCAATGATGCTGTACCAAACCTCTTTATCGCTTAGGGGTAACTGACCGAACCGAGCACTGACCTTGATGACCGACGATCCAGACACCGGCCCGTCTGGCGTATCAACGGCCACGGTCAGTTTCTGATGCCATTCATAATGGGATTGGCAACCCGCGATCAAAAAAAGCAACAAAACGACGATTGGAACCAGTACGTCAAAGCTCCATTTATGACGCGGAATGGGAATGGCTGCCTCTCCCTCAATCCGGTTTCGCTGCAACTGGCCGCAGATACACGCTATCGGCGTAACCTTAAGAAATGCACCACTTTGCTCTTTTTCGCGTCTTGTAACGAAACACTTTAGCGCTGGCTTAAGACAATGCGGCGTGTTCGCGGTGGTATGGTTGATCAGGCCGCGTATCGCCCAAAGAAATCCGGAGACTGCCATGCCGCAGACGCTGCTCCTGAAGAATGCCCAGATGCTGGTTACCATGGACGACGCGCGGCGGGAAATCGCGGGCGGCGGGCTCTACGCGGAGGACGGTGTGCTCACCGCGGTCGGCGACACCGCGTCGCTGCCGCAGACGGCCGATACGGTGATCGATGCGTCGGGGCAAATCGTGCTGCCGGGTTTCGTCAACACGCACCATCATCTCAACCAGACGCTGACGCGCAACCTGCCGGCGGCGCAGAACAGCAATCTGTTTCCGTGGCTGCAGACGCACTACCGGATCTGGGCCTCCACCACGCCGGAGGCGTCGCGCACCAGCACGCTGATCGGGCTTGCCGAACTGGTGTTGTCGGGGTGCACCACCGTGTTCGACCACTCCTATATTTTCAAGAGCGGCAACCAGGTCGATATCCATATCGAAGCCGCGCGCGATCTCGGCGTGCGCTTCCATGCCAGCCGCGGTTCCATGTCGCTCGGCGAATCGCGCGGCGGGCTGCCGCCCGACGATTGCGTCGAAGAGGAAGAGGCCATCCTGAACGACAGTATCCGGGTGATCGACCGCTATCACGACGCAGGCCACGGCGCGATGACGCGCATCGTGCTGGCGCCCTGCTCGCCGTTTTCGGTCTCCGACACGCTGCTGCGCGAGAGCGCCCGCCTGGCCCGCGATAAGGGCGTAATGCTGCATACCCATCTGTGCGAGACGCTGGACGAGGAACGCTACACGCTGGAACGGTTCGGCAAGCGGCCGGTGGAATGGATGGAAGAGCTCGACTGGCTGGGGCCGGACGTCTGGTTCGCCCATGCGGTGCATGTCGACCGGGACGAAATCGAACTGATGGCACGCACCGACAGCGGCGTCGCCCACTGCCCCTGCTCCAACATGCGGCTGGCGTCGGGCATCGCGCCGGTCAAGGCCTATATGGCGGCCGGGGTGCGCGTCGGCCTCGGGGTCGACGGCTCAGCGAGCAGCGACGCCTCCAACATGCTGCTGGAAGCCCGGCAGGCGATGCTGCTGGCGCGGCTGAAGATGGGCCTGTTGCCGCCGGAGGGGCCGCGCCGCCACTTCCTGCTGCCACAGTCGCATCCAACCCGGGCCAACGAGTGGAAGACGGCGCGCGAGGCGCTGGAACTCGCCACAATCGGCGGCGCGCGGGTGCTCGGCCGCGACGATATCGGCGCGCTGGAAGTCGGCCGATGCGCCGATTTCTTCACCCTCGATCTGAACACGATCGGGTATGCCGGCGCCCTGCACGATCCGGTGGCGGCGGTGATCTTCTGCGCCCCGCAGCCGGCCCGAACGACGGTGATCCACGGCCGCATCGTCGTCGATAACGGCGTCATCACCCGGCTGGACATGGCGCCGGTCATTGAAGAGCACAACCGCTGGAGCCTGCGCCTGGCGGCTGGCGAATGAAGACACTCGGGCGGTTTTCGGCAGCGTTATCCACAGCCAAAAGCGCCATGCCGGACAACACTTTTTCTAACGGCTGTTTATATTATCGATCCCATGCCGTGACGTTTTCACGGCGCATTCAGTATTCTTGCTGATTGGCTGTAATCATTGATTGTTTGCTGGCCGGAAACGGTTGGCGCGTATGACATATCAACCGGAGTCTGGCAGCAGCGGGCAGCATGAAACACAGTCCGGTGGGCGCTACCCGCTGCTTTCGCATGTAAACCAGCCCGGTGGGGCTCGGGGCCGGCACCGGACGACACTAGAACCGCCTCGTTTCAGTCACATCACCCATATTGGTGAGCAATAACTTTTTTTCGGCATTTTTGTCTGTTAGCGTTCATTAACTGTTCGAGTTTTGCATTGGGGCGCGGAATGATACTCGAAAGTGAAGTCGTTCGAGATCTTATCCTGGACATTTACGATACTTCCATCGATCCCAAACTGTGGCCCGGTGTTCTCGACAAGATCGCCGACTTCATCGGGGCGCGCGGCGCCTTTCTGTTCGAACTTGAAGGCGAGGAACCGGACCGGGTCATCATCGCCCCGTATTTCAGCCGCAAGTATCAGGCCGAGCACGTCCTGGGCTACCTCGCCCGGCACAACCGGCAGGAACTGCTGGACCAGGACAATCTCGCCTACCATTCGCGGCGGTGCGACGGCATCGAGCTGATCGGCGAAGAAGTGCTTTATGAAAGCCGCGCCGAATATCTCGACCGGCCCAACGTTCAGGAGATGATCGCCAACGGCATCCATCACCGGGCCGGTGCCCTGCTCAACAAGGATTACATCCGGCACGGCCGTTTCGCATTGCAGTTCTCGCGGCGCGACGGCCCGCTGACCGACGAGAACCGGCGCAAGGCGGCGCTGCTGTTGCCGCATGTCGCCAAAGCGCTGAGCATCGCCCGGCCGACGCTGCAACTGGAGCGCCAGTTCAACAGCATCATCGGCTGCCTCGACCTGCTGCGCATCGGCATCTGCATCCTGTCGCGCAGCGGCACCGTGGTGTTCTCCAACACCGAATTCGACCGGCAGGTCCAGGACTATCCGGTGTTCAGCATTTCGGCGGAACGCAAGCTCGAGCTGAAAGACGGCAATCTCGGCCAGCAACTGGCGGCGTTTCGCAACGATGTCGCCCGGCATGGCCGCGCAGGCGCGCGCCCGCACAAGGAAGCAATCATTACCCACAGCGACGTCAACGCCCGTGCGCTGTGTATCGAAATCTGCCCCCTGACCAGCGCCGACGGCCTCAACGAGACGCGGCTCGACGGTCATATCGTCTACAGCCTGGACAGCGCCATGGCGGTTTCGATCGACGCGGCCATGGTTGCCGGCGCCTTCAAGCTGACCCTGGCCGAACAGGAAGTGCTGGATCTGTTGTCGGAAGGGCTGACCAACGCCGAAATCTCCGAACGCCGGCAGAAATCGATCGAGACGGTGAACTCGCAGGTGAAGTCGATCCTCGCCAAGACGAACTCAGCCAACCGCACACAACTGCTGCGGCTCGTCACCGGCATCAGCGCCAACTATGTGCGCCATATCGCCGAAGACACGATGCAATACCGCCGGTACGGGTGAGTAACGTCGCGGACTACCGATTGTCGATATGCAACCGGGATTGAAGACGGTCGACCGCTTCAACCTGCAAGTGGGTGAGTGGCCCGCCGGCAGCGGCAACATCGTGCACCAGATCGACCAGTTGCTTTCGCTCGTCCATGGTGAGCTGTCCGGTCCATAGCTTGCCGAGACGCAGGGATACATTGTTGGGATCCGGATTTTCACGGGCGACCCATTTTGCGAAAATCAGCTCTTCCTCTGGATTTTCGATCCCGAGCATGGACGTCATGCGCTGTGTCAGCAGGGATTCTGCTTCCGTGCCGAGGTGACCATCGCGACTGGCGACCGCTACGGCCATAACCACGGCACCGGTTCTCGGATCCCCAATGGCCGTGAGCGACGCGCTCTCTGCCTTCTTCCGAAACTGCCGTCTTTTGAAGGCGCCGTGGGCGCGACCAGCGACATCGACGACGTCGTCAACGGCATCCTTCGCCCTTCGTAGATTGAACCAGTAATAACCGAAAGCGGCCGCCAGGCCGACAATAGCAAGGACAATGTGCATCCAGTATTCCTATCCGGATTTGATGGTAAGGCACCCACAGGTGGTGTTGATGGCGCCCGCCCTTGCCAAGGTTGTTCTTTAGAGCCCGCGATACTTGCTGTCAACGCGCCGTACCGACCGCAAGTTGCCGTCAGGAATTGTCAAGGATGCCCACGAAGACAGGCAAGAGTGGATACCCCATGATGACGTCTCCACCTAGATGTCGGCCGACTCCAGATTTTCGATCTGCTCGGAAATCTTGTCGCCGACCCGGTCGGGTCCGTAGTGGGCGTGGCGGATCAGCTGGTCGAAATGGGTGGTCAGTGCGCGGATATGGTCGATCGAATTGACCACCAGATACATGTCGCCGATGTAGATCACCCCGCGCAGCGGACCGAACAGCGTATAGGGTGCGGCGTAGGCTTCCTTTTCGTCGTAGAGAAACAGCCGGAAGGTCGGATAGAGCTCGTCGATCAGCGTGATCATGTGTTCCAACTGCTGGCGCCGCAAGCGCAGCGACAGGCCGCTCCAGACACCCTGACCACGGCTGAACTGCTCCAGCCGCTGCAGCGGCATGCACACCTCCATGTCGGTTTCGGGGCGACGGGAGTAGACGAGCTGGTCGCGGGCCAGCTGCTCGCGCGCTTCGCGCTCGCTCAGGTTCTGCTGGTTGAACTCGAACTCGCGAACCGCTTCGGTGCGCAGCAGATCGGGCAGCGCGCTGGGCACATAACGGATCTTGTAGCCGGTCGCCTCGCGGTGCCAGTCGGCGATCAACCGGCTGTTGTTTTCATCGGTGACGCGCTCGATTTCGAGCATCGGCGCGACCTCCGCATCGAAGGTCTCATTGGCGATCAGGCCCATCAACCAATCGAGCGAGACCCCGCAGGTGCGGGCGATCGAGCACAGCGTCTCGGCGCGCGGCAAGCGGGTCGATTCGGGCGCCAGGAACTGGCTGAGCGCCGACCGGTCGATACCGATCTCCTGGGAGAAGCGGCTGAGGTTGAAGCCCTTTTGAGCGATCAACAACGCCATACGGTCGCGAAACACATGGGCGACGTCGCGTTTGTCGGTCGATCCTATTGGCGCTTGTTGTGAATTCACATCATTTTTCATTTTTGTAGTTATTTGCACATTTTCCAGAACGTATTCTCATTAATATGCGCGAACTCTCAGATTGTACAGCGCTTCCCCGCTCGGTCATAGTGCCGCCAGCAGAAAGGAGCGTAACTTAATGATTCTAAGAGATAATACCGAATGGCGGACGATCCTCCTGATCGCCGGCTGTTACGGCATTTGGTTCATCACATTGATTTATTTGGGTGCATTCGCGCCCATCCTCGCCTGCATGGCGCTGATTCCCATTTTGACACTGCATTCCTCGCTGCAGCACGAATGCATCCACGGACACCCGTTCAACCGCCGCTGGCTCAACGATCTCATGATCGGCCTGCCGCTTGGACTGCTCATCCCGTTCCTGCGCTTCAAGGACGTGCATCTCGAGCATCACCAGAACGCCAGCATCTGCGACCCCTATGACGATCCAGAGAGCTGGTATGTCTCCCAGGAGTTCTGGCATCGGTTGCCGGCGCCGATAAAACGCCTGTTCGAGATCAACAACACGCTTATCGGGCGCATGTGTCTCGGACCGACGCTGGCCGTAGTCCGGATGCTGATCGACGACAGCCGCGCCATCGGCCGCGGCAATCGCAGGGTCCTGAAAGCATGGCTTCTGCATGCCGTTTTCGGCGGCGTTGTCATGACCTTGGTGCTATGGTTGTCACCGCTTCCGCTGTGGGCTTACCTGATCAGTTGTTACGGCGGCTTCTCGCTGCTGATGGTGCGCACCTATCTGGAACACCAGGCGGAAGAAAGCGTGCGCGGCCGATCGGTGATCATCGAGGATCGCGGTCCATTCAGTCTGCTGTTCCTCAACAACAATCTGCACGCCGTGCACCACGCCTATCCAGCGGTGGCATGGCACCAGCTGCCGGCGCTTTACGGCCGGCATCGCGATCGCTTCCTGGCCATGAACAAGGGCTATCGGTTCGACAGCTATGTCGAGGTGTTCCGGCGGTTCGCCTTTCATCGCAAGGAACCGGTCGTCTATCCGTTTTCGGACCGCGGCCGGTGATGCGCGATGGCTCTGCGGCCGTTGCGGCACTTCCCATGTACGATTGGCCGGAACTGCTGCACGATACCGATGCGCTATGGGACCGGCTGCGTGAGAGCCTGCGCGATAACGGCTTCCCGGCGCCGGAACGGCTGAATCGCGATGCCGCACCGGAAATCGTATGGCACGATGACCGGCTGCTGCTCGCACAAACCTGCGGGCTTCCCTACAGTTGCGATCTGGCCGCCACGACCGCGCTGATCGGAACGCCGGCCTATGACATCGAATGCGGAGCGGGCAGCTACTACAGTGCCATCGTGGTGCGCGATGACAGCGATACGCAGGGCCTCGACGCACTCTCCGGGCTGCGCCTGGCCTATAACAGCCGGCGGTCGCAGTCAGGTTACGCGGCCCTCGCATACACCCTGCTGACGCGATCACCCGACCATGCGCCCTTCGCCTCCAGTCAGTGCACCGGCTCGCACCGCGAGTCGATTCGAGCCGTTGCCGAAGGCAAGGCGGACGTCGCGGCGATCGACGCGGTAACCTGGGAGATCGCCCGGCGGCATGAACCGGCGTCCGGCAAGCTTAGGGTCTTGGCGCGCACCGAACCGACGCCG
This sequence comes from Hoeflea sp., assembly GCA_965249925.1. Taxonomy (GTDB): domain Bacteria; phylum Pseudomonadota; class Alphaproteobacteria; order Rhizobiales; family Rhizobiaceae; genus Hoeflea_A. The sequence goes on along the minus strand of OZ252260.1, from coordinate 6,066,322 downwards.
GGACTGCCGTTCATATGCACACGACGGGCCCGCTGGAATGTCGCTCGACTGCACCTGGCCGTGGTCGAAGCGATGGCCGCTCTGGCGGAAGGGTCTCGGCACAATCTGCTCTTAGCCGGGTTCGCCCACACACACCCTTCCGATTATCGGGTGATATGGCAGCGAAACGAGTTGACAAAACATATGGTTCTATGACCAGAGCGGATCCAGAAAAGGACGAGCCATGGCGCGACGAGCAGCAGGACGGCGCACCCGCGCCACCGATTCTTCGGTAAAGCAACTTGACTGGCGGGAGATCGAAATCCCCTACCCGCCGATCGAGGTGTTGTCCGACGACCAAATCGAGGCCATCTGCGAAACGGCCTACCGGATCCTGGAGGAAGTCGGCATGGACATCCTCCACGAGGACGCGCGGGCGCTGCTGAGGCGGGCCGGCGCCGAGGTGACACCGGGCAGCGATCGGGTCCGTTTCGACCGGGGTCTCATTCAAGAGGCCATGAAGCGCGCTCCGTCGGAAGTGCGGCTGCATGCCCGCAATCCGCAGCGTTCGCTCCACCTCGGCGGCAAGCGGATTGCCTTCTGCTCGGTAGCCAGCGCGCCCAATGCCAGCGATTTCCTCGGCGGACGGCGATCCGGAAACCACCGGGACTTCCAGGATTTTCTCAGGCTGGGCCAAACGCTCAACATCATACATTGTTTCGGCGGGTACCCGGTCGAGCCCACGGATCTGCCGCCGGAGACCCGGCACCTCGATTGCGTCCGCGATTTCGCCCTGCTGACCGACAAGGTTTACCATGCCTATTCGCTGGGCCGCGAGCGCATCGTCGATGCATTGGAGATCACCCGCCTGGCGTTCGGCTGCAGCGAGGCGGAGCTTGCCGAAAAGACACGAACCTTCACCATCATCAACACCTCGTCGCCGTTGCGCCTTGACGGTGTAATGATCGACGGCGCTTTCGAAATGGCGCGTAACAACCAGCTATGCGTCATCACGCCATTCACACTATCGGGCGCCATGAGCCCGGTGACCATCGCCGGTGCGCTGGCGCAGCAGCACGCCGAGGCGCTCGCCGGCATGGCGCTGTTGCAGATCCATTCTCCCGGCTGCCCGGTCGTCTATGGCGGCTTTACGTCCAATGTCGACATGAAATCCGGAGCCCCGGCCTTCGGTACGCCGGAAAACGCCCGTGCCGCGTTGATCGGCGGGCAGTTGGCACGCAAGGTTGGCGTGCCCTACCGGTCGTCCAACGCCAACGCATCCAATTGCGTCGATGCCCAGGCCACCTATGAGAGCCAGATGTCGATCTGGGCCGCGCTGATGGGCCATAGCAACCTTTTGATGCACGGTGCCGGCTGGATCGAGGGCGGCCTGTGCGCTTCCTTCGAAAAAATGGTCATCGACGCCGAGATGCTGCAGGCGATGTCGGAGTTCTTCCAGCCCGTCGCCGTGGATGAGAGCTCGCTCGGCTTCGAGGCGGTCAAGGATGTCGGTCCCGGCGGACACTTTTTCGGCACGCCGCATACGCTGGAACGTTACGCGACGGCATTCTACTCGCCGATCGTCTCCGACTGGAGCAACTACGAGACCTGGCAGGAGCGCGGCTCGAAGGACGCCACGCAACGCGCCCATGAGATTTATCGCCGGCTGCTGGACGAATATCAGGCACCGACGATCGACGTCGCCCGCGCCGAGGCGATCGAAGACTACGTGGCGCGGCGCAAGGCGGAAGGCGGCGTGAGCGAAACCTGAGGGCGCATCATTCGGGTCTCAGCGTCCTTGTTTCCGGGTGCAGAAGCAGGATGTTTTCACCGGTGTCGCCGGCAATCCGGTAACCGCGTTTCTGCAGCGCGGCCACACAGTCGACCTGCCAATGTCGCTTGAGCACTGTCTCGATCAGGATGGCGCGCGGCCACAATCTCTCGTGCTCGGCCGTCATCAACGGCATCAGCGCCTGATCCTCGTAGCCCTCGATATCGATTTTCAGCAGATCGATATGGTGGATGAAACGGCTTTGCAGGGCGTCCGGCAGGACGACGATGCGGATGTCGACATGCTCCCGGTCGCCGGCGGCCTCCGGAACCAGGGACGCGGTGCCGACATTGGTGCCGCCGCTGAAATACAGCCGCATGCTGCCCTTGCTGGAGCCGACACCGCGGTTGATCGCCTCGATACGCGAAAACCCGTTGGCTTTGATGTTGTACTGCAGCTTGCTGAAGGTCCGCGGATGCGGCTCGAATGCCAGAACGCGCGCAGAGTCCTGGCAGACACGGGCGACCGACAGGCTGTAGGTTCCGACATTGGCACCGATATCGACGAACACCATGCGTGGCTTCAGATAGGGCGCGATTAAAGCGCGTTCCGGTTTCTCGGGCAGTGTGCCCCGCCCGAAGATTGTCCGATCGCAGTAGTTCTCCAGCGGGTAGGAGCGTATGTCGATCCCATCGACGGCGACGTCGAACGGACCGGGATAGGCGCTGGCGATGTTTTTGCGGATGAACTTGCGGGTTCCGCGGCTGAGGTTGCGGTGGGTCGCGAGCTTCCAGGCCAGCCGCGGCAGGAACCCGGGTTGGCGGCTGCCGAAATGCGAAATCAGATCCAGACCGTCCTGCGTCTTCAACCGTTATCCCCACCGCTCTGGCGCAGACAAGACATAGCAACCGTCGTGGAAAATGAAACCCAAAAGGCCGCAATCGGCTCTAGCGCTCCGTCGCTGCCATCGCGTCCGGATCCGATCCGGCGGATTGACGCCGCCGCGCCTCCTCCTCATCAATCAGGCTGCGCACGGAACCGGAAATCGCCTCTTTCTGTTCCGGCGACAGGCTCGCGGTTGCGGGATCGTCGGCCAGCCTTACGGTCACCTCGCGGTGCGCGAAATGAATGCCCTCCTGCTCGAACAGATCTCGTATGGCCTGGTAGACGACCTTGCGGGTGACGAACTGATCGCCCGGACGGGTCATGAACTTGACCCGCACGATCATCGCCGAATCTTCCATGGAATAAACACCCTGCGATTTCAACGGCTGCAGGAAGAGATGGCCGACCTGCTCGTGCTTGAGCAGTTCTTGGCCGAGTTTCTTGACGAGCTTGCGGACTTTTTCGACGTCCGTGCCGTATGTCAGCCGCAGCGGCAGTTTCATCATCACCCAGTCGCGCGAGTAATTGGTCAGTTGGGTGATTTCGCCGAACGGGATGGTGTGGATGGCCCCAAGGTGGTGACGCAGTTGAAAGGAGCGCATCGAGATTTTCTCGATGACACCCTTTACGGTGCCGACCTCGATATACTCGCCCTTTCGGAAGGCGTCGTCGATGAGGAAAAAAACGCCGGAGAAGATATCGCGGATCAGCGTTTGCGCACCGAAACCGATCGCCAGCCCAACAACCCCGGCGCCGGCAAACAGAGGCGCGACGTTGACGCCCCACGTGGCCAGGATAAACGCGCCTGAAACGACGACGAGGATGGATGTGAACACGTTGCGGAACACCGGAAGCAGGGTTGCCAACCGGGATTCGCCAATGCCGCCCTCGCTGTCACCGTCGCCGGGCTGGACCGGCGCATTGTCGAGTGAGCCGCCCTCCTCGATGATTTTGCGGTCGATGTAGAGGTTGACGGCCTGATAGGCCAGGAACGTGTAAACGCCGATCAGCACGCTATCGAGCAGGTTGGCCAGGGGATGGCCACCGGTCTGCTGGTAGTCAAGACCCCACAAACGGGCCAGTTCGCCGATCGCGAAAATCAGAATCACCGTGACGATGGCGTTCTCGATCAATCCCTTAAACAATGGTTTGTAGGTCTGGTTCAAATCCTCTTCCGCCGGCCGCTCCGGATGATGGATGACCATCTCCTCGCCTTCGCCGACGAACTCCATCACACCGTCGCCGGTCTGCTCGGCGATCCGCTCGGCCTCCTGCCGACGGCGGGCTTCGGCACGCGCCTGGCGCCGCTTCATGAGCTGGACACGCCGAAAGCTTTTCGCCCGCCTTTCATAGATCCGGTCGAGGATGACGATGGCGACGGCATAGACCAGCGCACCTGCGACAAGGACGATGACCGGAGCCAGGATGATGCGATAACCACCCGGAAGCCCCAGCGCCAATCGAAACGAACTGGTGGCAAAGCCGACGACATCATAAAGCAGCATAAGCGGCACGGCCGCCCGCGCGACAAACTGGCGTAATCGGTTTGGCGGACCATGTTCACCGCTGCCAAGAATAATTGCAGCGATCTCGGCCCTTTGACGCAGGATCAGCCATGCGGCGAGGATCGAGGCAAGGCCGAGGCCGATAATCGAAAGCAGCCGAAAGCTGTCTTCGTTGATACCAAGCCCGTTCGTCCAGAGGACGAATCCCAGTACGAAAGCGAGGAAAATCGACAGATATGTCCAGTCGTTGTACAGCCTTTGCGCCCGTGCGTCGTCCAGCGGGACCATACGGTGCTGCGGCAGATCGGGCGCCAGGAAGTTTGCCAAAAACACGAACCTGAAGATGCGGTATCCGGCATAAATCGAGACGATCCGGAAGATCGTCATGCGCGACGGCTCATGCTCGTAGTCCAGCACAACCGCGACCAGGATGGCCACTGCGAACATGACGGCCGTCGACAGCAGCTTTCCAACGCCCCGCAGCATCAGATAGCTGAGCTTGTCGGCTCGGGTCATGTTATGGGGCCGGTAGTAACCTTGAAACTGATTGCGAACCCAGCGACCCAGCAGCCGACTTGTTCCGAGACCCAGTACGATACCGAGAACGGCGGTTCCGGCCGCCCAGATGACCCACAAAGGCGTTCCGTCGTAGCTGGACTGACGAAACGCAGCTCCGATGCGTTGCGCAAGTTCCGGCGCACCGAGCAGCATCGTGCGCACATTGGCCCGAGCCTTAAGCAGCAATTCGCTGTTCATCGCCATGTCGCCGGCTTGGCCTGGTTGGCTTTCGGAGCCAGGCGCAATCACAATGACGGTGGCGCCGTCTTTCTTGGCATCATCGATCAGGGTTTCGAGGGCGCCGGCTTCTCCTGGCTCGCTGCTGGCGCCGGTCAGACTGTCGAGCATCGAAGACTGGGCCGCGGCCGGCGGTGCCGTCGAAAAGACGAACAAAGCGATGACCATGCCAATAATCGCTTGAAGGATCGGCCTTAATGTCATCATATGCCTCAATTGACCCTGCCGCCGGTTTCGCTCGACCGGCGGTGCAACGGTGTTGCCGATATGTATAGCGCATAGGGTCCGACACGGGCGAATCGGGGGGCCTCACTTCGTTTCACAAATCAGCAAATCAACCGTGACATAACCTGTCCCGCGACGTATCTACCGTCGCATATGCCGGTCTGCCAACGAACGAGAGGACCAAATGATCCGGCTGTCGGAACCGCCAAGCCTCCTATGCCTGACGCCAAAAACGGCATAACCAAATCGATCCGACGAATCCGCCAACCCTGGAGCAGCATTCCTTGGACACACTGAGCCCTGCCGCACATCTCCTGCTCTACAGTCACGATACGTTCGGCCTGGGTCACATCCGTCGCAATCGTAAGATCGCGCGTGCGTTGGCAAATCGCTTTCCAGGCCTGATCTGCACCGTCGTCACTGGATCCGGCATGTCCGGTCATTATCCTCCGCATCCGCGCATCCGGTTTGTGGAGCTGCCGCAGGTCGAAAAGCAACCCGACGGAACCTACCGCGCCGTCGATCCGGGTGTCAGCTATTCCGAGATCCTGCAGGCAAGAAGCGCTGCCATTCTGAACTGCGCAAGGGATACCGAACCGCAGATCTTGATCGCCGACAAAGAGCCGCTGGGACTCGATGGTGAGTTGACGAACACACTCACATATCTGAAGGGAAACGGCGCCGCCACGATCCTCGGTTTGCGCGATGTGCTCGACGATGCCGAAACCGTTCGCAAGGAATGGCTGCGCAAGGGCATCTTCGACGTCATCGAGGGCCTTTACGACCAGATTTGGATCTACGGATCGGAGCGCTTCTACGATCCGCTCGAGGGAATTGGGTTGTCGGATTCGGTGCTCAAGAGCTGTAGTTATACGGGTTTCCTGTATCAGCAGGATTCCGATCTGCACAAGGCTCCACCGGAGGATTTGCCGCCGGACTATCTGCTGGTGACAGCAGGCGGCGGCGGCGACGGCAATCAGCTTATGAACGCCGTGCTTGGTGCTTACGAACACGACTCGGGTCTTGACGTGCCGGCTGTCCTCCTGCTCGGTCCCTACACACCCGTGGACGCCGCAAACACCATACGGGCGCGTGCTTCGGCTATCGAACGGGTTTCAGTGATCGGCTTCGACAACGAACCGGAGGTCCTCATAGAAGGCGCACGGGCGGTGATCGGCATGTGTGGATACAACACGTTCTGCGAAGTGATCTTTCGTCGCAAGGCGGCTCTCTTCGTGCCGCGGCAGGCACCGCGCACGGAACAGCTGATACGGGCTGAACGGGCCATGGAACTCGGTTATGCCGATGTCATCCTGGCATCGGACGCGGCGGATCCGGTGCGAATGGCGTCGGCGATTCGCTCATTGCTGCAGCGGCCGGTTGAGGGACCGCGTCTCAAAGACTTCGATACCGACGGGCTCGAACGTATCTGCCAAAAGGTCGGCGTCACGCTAGAGCGGCTCGGCCTGACAGCCCGGGCGTTGGAGCGCGCGGATTTGTGATGGGTGCTATCGCCGCTATCCTGAAAGGTTACCCACGTCTTTCGGAATCTTTCATCGCGCAGGAATTGCTGGAACTCGAACGGTCAGGATTTCGCCTGCACATCGTCTCACTGCGCCATCCGACCGACAAGACGCAACACCCGATCCACGCAGAAATCGCTGCCGATGTCACTTATCTGCCCGAATACCTGCACCAGGAACCGCTGCGGGTGCTGCGCGCCTGGTGGGCTTGCCGTCGTCGTCCAGGCTACGGCACCGCATGGCGCACCCTCTTCGCCGATTTCAAGCGAGACCGGACCCGCAACCGCCTGCGCCGCTTCGGGCAGGCGATGGTGCTTGCCCATGAATTGCCGCCGGACACCCGTTGGCTGTACGCACACTTCATCCATACGCCGGCGTCCGTCGCCTACTATGCGCACATGATCACCGGCCTCGACTGGAGCTGCTCGGCGCACGCCAAGGACATATGGACATCGCCCGACTGGGAACTCGGTGAAAAGCTCGCCGATGCGCGGTGGACCGTCACCTGTACGAAAAGCGGCTATGAGCATCTGAAAGCCCTGGCACCGCCGGAAGCGCAAGTGCGCCTCGTCCATCACGGCATCGACCTCAAACGGTTCCCGCCTTTCGATCGGCCGGTCTCAAAGCGAGACGGCCACGATCCTTCCGATCCGATCCGTTTGTTGACGGTGGGACGGGCGGTGGAAAAGAAGGGGCTCGACACGTTGGTCGACGCGCTTGCCGGCCTGCCGGACGACATACACTGGCGGTGGACGCAAATCGGCGGCGGTGTTTTGTCGGACGCGCTACGCCAGCAGGTCGAAAGGCTCGGGTTGAGCGATCGCGTGACGCTGCTCGGATCCAAACCGCAGTCGTTCCTGTTGCAGGCCTACCGAGACAGCGATCTGTTTGTTCTGCCTTGCCGGATTGCTCGCGACGGTGACCGGGACGGCCTGCCGAACGTCTTGGTCGAGGCGCAGAGTCAGGGGCTCGTCTGCGTCTCCTCACCGATTTCCGGCATCGTCGAACTGATTGTCGATGGTAAGAACGGTCTGCTGGTACCGCCGGACGATCCCGGGTCGCTGCGAACGGCTATGCTGCGCCTGATCGGCGATCCCAGTCTTCGCAAGCGTATGGGGGAGACTGGCGCCGAGACAGTCGCGCGCAATTTCAGCCACCTGTCCGAAATCGGCCAGCTTACCGGTCTCTTCGAAAGCCATGGCATCGAGCCGGAGCGGACCTTGGCCGCGCAATGACCGGCACCCCCCGGATTCTGTACTACGTTCAGCACTTGCTCGGTGTCGGCCATGTTTTCCGGGCGATGCGAATCGTATCCGCGTTGGTGGACCAGGGATTTGTGGTCGACTTGGTCCACGGTGGCGAAAAACTGCCGGGTTTCGACGAAGGTGGCGCGCGCGTCCATTACCTGCCATCGCTGGTGACCAGCAAGGGAGACTTCTCGGTGCTTCTGGGAAGCGACGGACGCCCGGCGAACGACGCATACAAGGCGGATCGGCGCGACAGGCTTCTTGCCATATTCGACGACCGTGCGCCGGATATCCTGATCACGGAGGCCTTCCCGTTCGGACGACGCCAGATGCACTTCGAGCTGCTGCCTCTCATGGAGGCCGCCCGATCGCGGACCCAGCCACCCTTAGTGTTTGCATCGGTTCGGGACATCCTGCAGGAAGGCAACAAACCTTCAAAGGACCGGCAGACGGTCGATCTGATCAACCGCTTTTTCGATGGTGTGCTGGTTCACGGCGATCCGCAGCTCATCCGTCTGGATGCGACGTTTCCGTTGGCCGACGAGATATCCGACCGGCTCTACTACACCGGTATCGTCACACCCTCGGTCGCCGGTGACGGCGAGGACGCCTTTGATGTGGTCGTATCGGCGGGCGGCGGCCTGCTCGGCAGGGAACTGATCTTTTCCGCCGTACTAGCAAAGCCGCTGTGCAGCCTGCAAGACGCGCGCTGGTGTATTCTGACCGGCCCTTATCTCGATCCGACCGATTTTCAACGTCTGGAAAGCCTTGCCGGTCCCAATGTCGTGCTGAAGCGTTTTGTTCCCGATCTCCACGTCACCCTTGCCGCGGCCCGGTTGTCGATTTCGTTGGCTGGCTACAATACCGTCGCCGACCTCATGGCCGCGGGCTGTCGTGCCATCGTCGCTCCGCAATGGAACGACAAGGAGACGGAACAACTGCATCGGGCACAGCTGCTTTCAAAACGCGGTTTCGTCACCATGATCGGCCACGCGGACAAAACTCCGGAAGCGATCGCCGCCGCCGTCGATCAAACGATGACCCGTCCGGCACCGGACTGGTCAGGCGTTCGCACAAATGGCAGCCGAGTGACCGCGGAGATCCTGAGCAAGGCTCTCCTAGGCGCGGACCTGACTTGCTATGCGTGAGGAAGGGCGGATGGCGAGGCGCGTGGCCTTCTACGCGCCCCTGAAATCTCCGAACCATCCGATCCCGTCGGGCGACCGCGAAATCGGCCGTCTGATGATGCAGGCGCTGCGTCATGCGGGTTTCGATGTCGAGCTGGTATCGGAGGTGATCAGCTACCAGAAGCGGCCGTCACAGCAGCTTTTCGAGCAGCGGCGGGAAGCCGTTCAGGCCGAGCAGCGACGGCTTTGCGAGCGTTACCGGCGACACGCGGACGCCCGCCCGGACCTCTGGTTCACCTATCATCCCTATTGCAAGTCCCCGGACTGGCTCGGACCGCCTCTGTGCCGTCAGTTCGCCATTCCTTATGTCACAGCCGAAGCCTGTCGTACGCGCCAGGCTACGGACGCCGACTGGCGTACCGCCAGGGCGGCCGTACAGGATGCCGTCCGGTTGGCCCGCATCAACTTCGTATTGAAGGATTCCGACTGGGCCTACCTCCAGAGCTTTCTGTCGGAGATGCAATCGGCGCATCGCATAGCCCCGTTTCTTGATATCGATGCACAACCCCCTCCAGGTGGCACCCTTCCCTACGATTTGCCCCAACAACGACCGTTGCTTTTTGCAGCCGGAATGATGCGCCCGGGCGCCAAAACCGAAAGCTACCGGGTGCTGACCGAGGCGCTGCGCGGCCTCGACCAGCTTGACTGGAGCCTGGTCATCGCCGGCGACGGTCCGCAACGGGACCAGATCGAAGAGGGATTTGCCTTTTTGACACCGGACCGGATGCGTTTCCTCGGCAGCGTTGCCCATGACCACATGTTTTTGCTGATGGATCGGGCCGATCTGTTCGTCTGGCCAGGCATCAGCGAAGCGATCGGCATGGTTTTCCTGGAAGCACAGTCGCGCGGCACGCCGGTTGCGGCACTGGCGACCGCGGGCGTACCGTTGGCCGTTTCGGATGGTGTCGGCGGGCTGTTGAGCCCGCCGGAGGATGTTATGGCCTATCGAATGTCCCTGAAAAAGCTGCTGACGGATGCGGATCTGCGCTCTGAATTGGGCGCGGGTGGCCGGGCCTATGTCAGGCGACATCACGATGTTTCTGCGGTGGCGACGCTTTTCCGGAAAACGCTGAATGACGTCCTGACGTAACCCAGAGAGGCTGGCTAATTGTAAGGATCGGCTGCGTCGCGCAGGCCGTCACCCATGAAGTTGAAGGCAAGGATCACCAGGATGACCGGGACCACAGGCAGGATCAGCCACGGGTAAAGCACAATCACATTGATGTTCTGTGCCTCGTTGAGCAAAACGCCCCAACTGGTGACCGGCGGGCGCAATCCGAGGCCGAGAAAGCTTAGCGCGGTCTCGCCGAGGATCATGGCGGGAATGGTGATCGTCGCCGAGGCGATCAGGTGGCTCATGAAACCGGGCACCAGGTGTCGGGCGATGATGCGCCCCGGTTTGGCGCCCATCAGCTGCGAGGCCAACACGTAGTCCTCTTCACGCAGCGCCAGAAGTTTCGATCGCACCGCGCGGGCCAGCCCGGTCCAGTCCAGCAGACCGAGAATGACGGTGATACCGAAATACACCAGTATCGGGCTCCAGGTGACCGGTAGAATCGCCGCCAGTGCCATCCACAGCGGAATGCTCGGAATGGACTGCAACACCTCGATCATACGCTGCACAATGATATCGACCCAGCCGCCGTAATAACCGGCCAAGCCGCCGATGGTGATGCCCAGGATGAAGCTGACCGCAATGCCAATCAGGCCGATGGTGATCGAGATCCGAGCCCCGTAGATGATGCGGCTGAACATATCGCGGCCGAGTTTGTCGGTTCCCAGCAGAAAGATCGTGCCGCCTTCTTCAACACAGAACAGGTGCCTGTCGGCCTCGAACAACCCCCAGAACCGGTACGGATCGCCCTTGCAAAAGAAATAGATCGCGTAGGATTTCGCTTCATTGACAGCGTATTCGCGTTTCTGCAGATCCATGTTGAGCGTCCGCACGCGCTGATAGACCCGCGGTCCGACAAACTTGCCGTCTTCGAAGAAATGGATTCCCTGCGGCGGAGCGTAAATGAACTTGATATGCCGCTTCGACAAATCGTATGGCGCGATAAACTCCGCCAGCGCGATGACGACGTAACAGAACAGCAGAAAGATCGCCGAATAAAGCGCCAGCTTGTGCCGCTTGAACTTCCACCACATCAACCGCTTTTGTGAAGCGAAATAGTACTTCTCCTGCTCCGGCGTGAGTTTTTCCACCGACGTAGGATCGAAGGGCGCCGTGGAAACGAAATGCCGGATCGGCTGGCCGGGGGGCGGTAGCGGGGAATCGCTCATTTGTAGGCCTTCCCCTGCAACCGGATACGCGGATCAAGGATGACCAGCGCGATGTCGGAAATCAGCACCCCGATCACGGTGAGCACCGCCAGGAACATCAGGAACGATCCCGCCAGATACATATCCTGGCTCTGCAGCGCAGAAATCAGCAATGGGCCCGTGGTTTCCAGTGACAGGACGATGGCCACAACCTCGGCACCGGAGACGATCGCCGGCAGGATGTTGCCGATATCGGCAATGAAGAAGTTGAGTGACATGCGGAACGGGTATTTGATCACGCCGCGCACCGGCGGCACACCCTTGGCCCGCGCGGTGATGACGTACTGCTTCTTCAACTCGTCCAGCAGATTGGCGCGGATGCGCCGGATCATCGCCGCCGTACCGGCGGTCCCGATCACAATGACCGGGATCACCATGTGTTCCATAATGGATCCGAACTTCGCCCAGCTCATTGGCTCGTTGATGTATTCCGGATCCATCAAACCGCCGATGGACGTGCCGAACCACGCCTTGGCGAAGTACATCATGATCAACGCCAGAAGGAAGTTCGGTGTGGCCAGTCCGAGCAGTCCGAACAGGGTGAAACCGTAGTCCCCGATCGAGTATTTGTGGGTGGCCGAATAGATGCCGATCGGAAAGGCGATGAGCCAGGTGAAGATGATCGTGACGAAGGACAGCAGCATCGTCAGGAACAGACGGCTGCCGATCAACTCCGATACCGGACGCTCATACTCGAACGAGTAGCCGAAATCGCCGTGGAACATGCCCCAGACCCAGAGGACGTACCGTTCCCACAGGGGTTTGTCGAAACCGTATTCGTTCCTCAGGAACTCGATTTTCTTCGGATCGACGGCTTCGCCGGAGGCCTCCAGTTCCGCGACGTAGCTTTCGAAATAATCCCCCGGCGGCAACTCGATGATTGCGAAAATCAACAGACTGGCGATGGCCAGTGTTGGGATCATCGCCAGAAACCGCAGGGAGATATATTTCAGCATACTCCGGCCTACTGCTCGAACCAGAAAGTATCCGGTCTATAGACACCGAAAAACGCAGACGGTGCCCACGAGAAGATCGCCGACTCGGGCAGATTGCGCAGCTTGGTGTCAACAACGACCGGCTGAATGGTTTCCCTGGCGATACCGATCGAAAAGACCTGTTCGGAGTAGATGTCCAGCATCTCCGTCCAGATCGCCGTGCGTTCCTCGTCGTTGGTCGATTCACGCCATGCGTTGTACAGCTCAAGCAGCCGTTCCGCCGTCGGCAGACTTGGTGGCTTGCCGGCCTTGCCGCCCGTCTGGGTGTACTGGCCCCACACCGGCCAGTTTGGCTGTGCCGGCGATACCGGGGCAAGTTCCTCAGGATTGAGTTCCGGTGTCGCCAGTCCGATGTTCAAGCCCTTGGAAATGCTCATCATGGTCTCGCCGGTAAGGAACCGGCGGCGCAGGATGTCGCGCTGCAGGGCACGGGTGAACGTCTTGATCCCCAAATCTTCCCAGTGATAGCGAATAAGCTCGAGGGCATCGACTTCGGCCGGAAATTCACCGGCACTTTCGACAATGATTTCCATCGGCCGGCCGTCCGGGAGCAACCGGACGTTATCCGCTCCGCGCTTATCCAATCCAAGTTCGTCGAGAAGCTTGTTGGCGGCATCAACGTCGTGGCTGACCCAGGCCTGCTCGTATTTTTCTTTGAACAGGGGTGACTCCTGAAGAACCGTGTCGCCACCGACGCGGGCCAGGCCGAAATAAAGCTGCTCGTTCAACTCGTCGCGGTTGATGCCCATCGACAGCGCGCGGCGGAACCGAACATCCTTATTCAACTTGCTCCATTCCGGATCAGCGACGTTGAGGTTGGGGTACAGCGAGATGTCGGACGCCGCGCCGTTGCGCCAGGTGAGCACCCGGTAGTCCTGCTGTTCCTCGCCCTGCTTCAAGAAGGTGTAATCGTCGAAACTCAGATAGCGGGCCTGGAGGTCGCTCTCCCCTGCCCCGGTTTTTGCCGGGATCAGGTCGGTCGATCCCATCAAAAGGACGACCTCACCGATGTAAGGAAGTTGCTGACCGTTGGAGTCAACCCGGTGATAATAGGGATTGCGTATGAACTCGAAGCGCTTCGATGGACCGGCTGTCGTGTTCCGCCACGGCTGCAGCGTCGGCATGTCCGGGTTTTCCGGCCGATACTGACGACCGAGGCGCGTATGCACGGCGCCCCAATCCCGGAAGTTTCCGTCCTCGACCAGCTTGGCCAATGTGTCCGGATCGGCATATTTTTCATGATATTGCTTCATGAAGTGAGCCGGCTTGTAGATGTAAGCCGGAGACGCACCCGCCAACCCCAGCGGGAACGCCGGATTGGGCTCGTCCCAGGTGTATCGGATCGTATGTTCATCGAGAACTTCGAACTTCGGCGGCTTGCCGTTGGACAGCAGCACCTGCGGCAACCCGGCACCCGACAGTGTGGAGTTGTTGGCAACATCCTCGAAGTAATAGCGGAAGTCCTCAGCGGTGAACGGATGTCCGTCCGACCATTTGTGCCCCTTGCGCAAGTGCAGCGTGAAGATGCGGCCTTCCTCGGACTCAAACTTCTCCAGGATATCCGGTACTAACTGGTAGTTGTCATCGAAGCCGATGAGTCGGGCGTAACCGTAGACGGTCATCATACGGATGTCCTTGGCTTTGCCCATCAGCATCTGCAGCGTGCCACCGTATTGTCCGATGGATTTCCCGCTGCTGTCGAAATCCACCACGAGCGGATTGTCTGGCAAGCGTTCCTTCATCGCCGGTAGTTGGCCCGACTCCACCATCGGCGCCAGATCCGGCGGTTCTACCAGTGTCTCGGCCGCGGCGCCTGCAACGCCCAGCAGCCAGCATGCCGCGACAACCGAAAAGAATGTGTTCCTCATGGGTTTTTGTATCATGCTACCAACCTTGTTGTTTTGCAGTCCGGTCGAACCAGCACAAAGTGGTCCTTCCCAACCTCCCTCATCTCCATGACGGCCCCCGGACCGTCCGGAATGAAATTCTGATCCCAACTTTCCTCGGTATTCGTTTCGAGGATGTCTGTTCTATCCAGCGACAACGGATGCGCGAGATCCGTTGTCGGAATGGATTGCAACAGCGTGCGCGTATAGGGATGGATCGGGTCCCTAAACAGCACGTCGCCAGGTGCGATCTCCACAATTCGCCCACGGCGCATGACGGCAACGCGGTCGGCAACATAGTTGACCACGGCCAGGTTGTGGGAAATGAAAATCGTCGTCAGATTGAGCTCCCGCTGAAGTCTCGTCAACAGATTGAGTATCTGGGCCTGCACCGAGACGTCCAGCGCCGAGACCGGTTCATCGCAAATCAGCAGATCCGGATCGAGCGCCAGCGCCCTCGCGATGCCGATGCGTTGACGCTGGCCGCCCGAGAAGCTGTGCGGGTAGCGATTGAGAAACGTCGGCGACAAACCCACCATGGCCATAAGTTCGCGGGCCCGTTCGCGGCGCGATTGGCGAGTCCCCTCGCCGTGTATTTCCAGTGGCTCAGCCAAAATATTCATGACGGTGGAGCGCGGGCTGAGCGAAGAAAACGGATCCTGAAACACCATCTGGATCTTACGGCGCATGTGGAACAGTTTCCTCGGCTCCAGTGTCGCCAGATCGATTTCCTGGCCGCTGTCATCAAAGAGGATTTTGCCGCTCGACGGCGTGATCGCCCGCATGATCATCTTACTGAGCGAGGTCTTGCCACAACCGCTTTCTCCAACCAGCCCAAAACACTCGCCGGCGCGCACCGAGAAACTGACATGATCGACGGCGATGACCCGGTCGGCAGCCGAACTGACGAGCATGCTGCCCTTCTTGGATTCAAAACTCTTTGTCACGCTGCGCAGCGAAAGCAGAATATCCCGGCTTCCCTGCCGTCGCTGTTTGGCACGCTCCTTGAAAGACCGCGGTAGTTCCTGATTGATTTCGCGTAGCGCGACGAGTTTTTCGCCTGGCTTCATATCCAGCCGCGGCACGGCCGCAAGCAGCGCCTTGAGATAAGGATGGGTCGCGCGGTGAAAGATATCATCGATGGTCCCTGCTTCCATCAACATGCCGTGGTAGAGCACCAGGACTTCATCGGCCATGTTGGCGACAACACCCAGATCATGGGTGATGAGCAGCAGGGACATGCCGAGTTTCTGCTGGACGTCCTTGAGCACGGCAAGCACCTGTGCCTGGACCGTGACGTCGAGCGCGGTGGTCGGCTCGTCGGCGATCAGCAAAGCCGGATTGCAGACCAATGCCATGGCAATCATGGCCCTTTGGCGCAGGCCGCCAGACAACTCCATCGAGTACATGTCGTAGGCGCGTGCCGGATTGGGGAAGCCAACAAGCGCCAGCATCTGCTCGGTCAGATTACGGCATTCCCGGCGTGACACGTCGCGATGCAGGTAAAGCGCTTCATCGATCTGGTTGCCCACCGTATGAACCGGCGACAGCGACGTCATCGGTTCCTGAAAGATGATGGAGATGCGTCCGCCACGAAGCTGTCGCATGCCGCGGTCGTCCTGTTGCTGCAACTGGACGATATCGACCGGCTCGCCGCCTCTATCGGGATCGAAAAACGTTATGGATCCGCCGGTTACCTCGGCGACATCAGGCAGAATGCCCATAATCGTCTGCGCGATGATGGATTTGCCCGACCCCGATTCACCGACGAGCGCAACCGTCTTGCCTCGCGGGATCCGAAAACTGACACCTTTGACAACGTCGTTGAGGCTGGCACCCGTTTCGATACCGATCCGCAAGTCCTCCACTCGCAGCAGATCCGCAACGTTTTCCTTCATCTGGTACTCAGATCCCCTTTCGAGCAAAGTCCGGCTGTGTGTTCTTTTCTTTATTGCGGTAGGCGCCGGTTAATACCCTATTTGCCGCATTTTTAGCGGGCTGCCAATGTCCCTTGTGACCAAACGTAAATTCTATCATGCGATATTGGGCTGATCAGCGCGGATTGACGGTCGACCGCGCCCAAAAGATACAGGCAGATCCTAATGACGCCCGCATGACACACCAGGACGGTCGGCCGGTCAATATTGGCCAAAAAAAGGCCAAGTTCCGGAATCCGCTCGCCGAAGCTTTCGCCGCCCGGTGCCGAGACGTTCCAGCGGTCGCGTTTACGGGCTCGCCGGTGCTCTGGATAGGCCAATTTGATCTCTTCGGTGGTCAGGCCTTCCCATTCTCCGAACGACAATTCCGCGAGCGTGTCGCTGATGCGGAGGGCACCGATGTCGAGGCCGAGCGCCTGGCAAACAACATCCGCCGTTTGACGGGCCCTCAACAGCGGCGAACTGACGACATCCAGTTCATTTGCCCGTTGCGGCGTCACCAGCTGGGACAATCGACGGCCGATACGATGGGCCTGACCGATTCCGGTCGCGTTCATCGGTACGTCGCTTTGACCCTGAAAACGGCCGGTCCGGTTCCAGTCCGTTTCGCCGTGCCGGATCAGGTAAAGCTCCGTGTCCGGATCTACCACAACGGGGGTCACCTGTTCCTTCTCTGGTAAGCGTCGTACCAATGCACGAAAGAAGCAAGCCCCTGCTCCAGCGGTGTATGAATTCGAAAATCAAAGTCCTTTTCGAGGGCTGAGGTGTCGGCAAAGGTCTCATGAACATCACCCGGCTGCATCGGCAGGAATTCCTTGACGGCTTTTTGGCCCAGAAGGCGCTCCAGGGTCTCAATCATCGTCATCAATTCGACAGGCTCGGAGTTGCCGATGTTGTAGAGACGGTAGAGCGGCGCCGTCACCTGGCGATCTTCGCCGCTGTTTTTGTCCCGGGGCGGTGAAAACAACACTTCAATGACACCCTTCACAATGTCGTCGATGTAGGTGAAATCTCTCCTCAATTGACCGTTGTTGAACACCTTGATCGGTTTGCCGCTACGAATCGCGTCGGTAAACAGGTACACCGCCATATCCGGTCGCCCCCAAGGTCCGTAAACGGTGAAGAACCGCAGGCCGGTCACCGGAATGTCCCAAATGTGGCTGTAGGCGTGCGCCATCAGCTCGTTGGATTTCTTAGTCGCCGCATAGAGGCTGATCGGATTGTCGACGTTTTGCTCCGTCGAATAGGGCACTTCCGGACTGTTGCCGTAAACCGAACTGGAACTCGCATAGACAAGATGCTTGATCGGCGCCGAACGACATGCTTCAAGAATATTGAGGAAACCATTGATATTGCTGTCGATATAAGCGTGCGGGTTTTGCAGGGAATAACGAACACCAGGTTGTGCCGCCAAGTGCGCGACGTTATTGGGCGCGGTCTCGTCGAACACTCTAGAGACCGCCTCCCGGTCGGCGATATCGATTCGATGGAAATCAAATCGCCGATGGTCCATCAGGCGGTCAAGGCGGGCCGATTTGAGCGCGACATCGTAATATGCGTTCAAATTGTCGACACCGACGACCCTGTGCCCAAGTTCCAGCAATTGTTGGCAGACATGGTAACCGATGAAACCTGCAGCCCCCGTCACAATGATCGCCTGGGATTCTTCAACTGCCATCGACCGACCTTTTGATGGAACAAATATGATCTGGAAATATTTTGCGCAGGGTTTATACCCACGGTGATTGACAAAGAAAACGCCAGGCAACGGAATCGCAAGTCTCAGGGCACGATCCTGACCATGCTAAGGGGCACAAATTGATCATTACGATTATCGGAACCGGCTATGTCGGGCTCGTCACGGGCGTCTGCCTGTCCGAATTCGGCTTCAACGTCACCTGCGTTGACCAACAGGCCGAAAAGATCGCACAGCTGCGGGACAATATCAGCCCGATCTACGAACCTGGGCTCGATCAGCTCATTCACTCGAATGCCGTCGAAGGCCGGCTGCATTTTGAAACGGATGCAGGCAATTGCGTTCCCAGTTCCGATGTCGTGTTTCTGGCCGTCGGGACACCGTCCGTTGAGGGCGGCGATGAGGTCGATCTGCAGTACGTGTTCGCGGCGGTGGAGGATGTTGCACCGCACCTTAAGGACGGCGCCGTGGTCATCGTCAAGTGTACGGTGGTTCCAGGCACATCCCAGAGGGTTCGCGAACGCATTGCGGAGCTGCGTCCGGAACTCGATTTCTCCATTGTCAGCAATCCGGAATTCCTGCGTGAAGGCACCGCCATCCAGGATTTCATGCGCCCGGACCGCGTGGTGATCGGGATCCATGACGAGCGCGGGCGCGAAGTCGCCGAGCAACTCTACCGGCCGCTGAAGCTTCAGGACACGCCGATCACTGTCGGATCTCTTGCCGGCGCTGAACTCAGCAAATATGCCGCAAATGCGTTTCTCGCCATGAAAGTGAGCTTCATCAACCAGATCGCCGATCTGTGTGAAAAAGTCGACGCCAATATCATTGAAGTGTCCGAGATCATCGGGCTCGACCAACGCATTGGTGACAAGTTCCTGCGTGCCGGACCGGGCTTCGGCGGATCCTGTTTCCCCAAGGATACCAGGGCGCTGGCTTCATTCGCTCGCAAGGTGGGCGCTCCGCAAGAACTTGTACAGGCCACCATCTCCGTCAACGAAAGACGCAAGGAAGAGATGGCCCGCCGGGTCCTCGACGCCATAGGCGAATCTGCGGGCAAAACCGTCGCGGTCCTCGGTGTCGCGTTCAAACCCGATACGGACGACATTCGCGAATCGCCAGCGCTGCCGGTCCTTGATGCCCTGTTGAACAAAGGTTTCAAAGTTCGCGCGTTCGACCCGAAGGCTATGGTTTCGGCTGCACCGCTCTATCCGGGCGTCGAATGGGCGCATGATCCCTATGAAGCTGTCGTCGGCGCCCATGCAGTGGTCATCATGACCGAATGGAATCTGTTGCGGGCGCTCGAACTCGACAGGTTGGGCGAAGCGATGGCCGAACCTCTGATGATCGACCTGCGCAACATTCACCGGCGCCGGGAACCAACACGGTACGGCTTTACATATGTCAGCGTCGGGCGCGACCGTGCCGAACCGACGTCAGAGAACATGGCTGCCGAATAATCAACTGACAGCCGGGTGGATCACGAAGCCCAACCGCCGGAAAACGGGATCGCTTGCCCGACAAAAAAATCGCTGTTGTCTCCGGCAAGAAAAAGCGCCAGCGCGACGTCTTCCTCGGCCGTCCCCAAACGGCCAAGCGGTACCTGTCTTTTCAAGTTTTCCTGGAACTTGGGGTTTTGCTGTAATTCGGGCGGGTAGTAGGACGGATTCTCTACCCAGTTCTGGGCAATCAGGTTGAGCTGCACATTGTGTCGGGCCACCTCGACTCCGGCCGACTTGACGTAGGAAATCTGGGCACCGCGGGCCGCGCTATACGCACAAAGTCGTGCCATTGGCCGCAACGGCGTTGCACTGCCGAAGACAACGATCTTCCCCTTTCGGCGCTCTGTCATCTGCGGCAAGACGGCGCGCACCAGCCAGTGCAACGGATGAACCAGCAGATCAAAGACCTCGGTCCACGCATCATCCTCGACCTCAACGACGGTTTTTCCATAATGGTTGGGCGACGCAAGGTTTACGATCAGGACATCAATGCGCCCTGCTCCGGCAATCAGATCATGGCAGGCCCTGGGCGAACGAAGTTCACTGTTATCAGCGATCACTTCAGCACCTTCGCGTCGAAAAATCTCGACGCAAGCCGGTCCCATAAACTGGTCGCAATGGGTGATCAGAACACGCTTTCCCGTTACGAGGGTGGTCATTTGGTGCTTCCTCCATGCGCAGATCCGATGACAATCGGCCGGTTCCACATCAGCATATTACCGATTCCGTTGACAACATACCCGGTAGTATGTTTTTTACTGCTGCAACGATCCGGGGAGGATGCAGATAGCAGACACCCGGGAAAACAAATGCGTTTCGCCAGGGAGGAAGCCTAGCGCATGACCGCTTCGGCAACCAGTGTGCGCCGGCCCGTGCAAGAGGATCTCCTCGAGGCCGCCGCGCGGTGTTTCATGGAGCGCGGCTACGCCGCCACCAGCATCGATGATGTCGCCCATCGTCTCGGCGCTACCAAGGGACGCATATATCACCATTATCGGTCCAAGGCGGATCTGTTTTTCGACGTCTACCGTCGCGGCATGCAGATGAATTTCGACGTGATCATGCCGTTGTTCGAGGCGCCGGTCGATCCGGCTGAGAAGCTGCAACGCATGGCACGCGCTCACTGTCTGGCCATGATACGCACCCAACCCTTTCAACGGTGCGTATGGGAAGGTGTGACGATGTTGTTGAGCGGCGCGACCACACCGTCACAGCGTGAAACGCTGGTCGACTTGCAGGCCATGCGAACCGAATACTCCAATGTATTTCGAACTGTCCTGGAAGCCGTCAAAGCCGACGGCGCGGCTGAGTTCGAAAACACCGGCATCACCTTGCAATTGATGTTCATGTCGCTGAACTCGACACTGTTCTGGTATCGTCAACGCGGTGACGAAACCGATGAAGCGGTCGACAGGATTGTCGATCAGTGCACAACATTTGCCCTGAGAGGTCTCGGGATGACGGAGGAGTCGACTGCACATGTCTGAAATGAATCTCGGGATGACCGAACGGCTGCAGCCGATCCTCGAAGCCGTCAGAACAATGGTGCGTGACGAGATCATGCCCCTGGACGACGAATTTCATGCGGAAGTGGCAAAAGGCGATCGCTGGAGCCTGACACCCCGCCAGGTCGAAATCCTGGAGGGGTTGAAGCAAAAAGCACGGGATCGTGGCCTCTGGAACTTCTGGCTGACCGATTCCGACCGCGGTTACGGGCTGACGACCGTGGAATACGCTTACCTCGCTGAAGAAATGGGAAAGGCAGCGCTCGGTGCCGAAACGTTCAACTGTTCAGCGCCCGATACCGGTAACATGGAAGTGCTCGAACGGTTCGGCTCGGAACGCCACAAATCCGAGTGGCTGGCGCCGCTGCTGGACGGCAAGATTCGCTCCGCCTACCTGATGACCGAACCGGACGTGGCTTCCTCGGACGCGACGAACGTCGCCATGACCTGTGTCAGGGACGGCGACTCCTACGTGCTGAACGGTGAAAAGTGGTGGTCATCGGGTGCCGGCGACCCGCGATGCATGATCTACATCACCATGGTCAAGACGGGTGGCGAGGACATGCCCAAGCACCAGCGCCATTCGATGATTTTGGTACCCGCCGACACACCCGGGATCGAGAAGTTACGGGCGATGGAAGTCTACGGCCACGATGATGCGCCGCACGGACACCTGCACCTGCGGTTCACGGATGTGCGGGTTCCAGCCGAAAACCTGATCCTTGACGAGGGCCGTGGATTCGAGATCGCCCAGGGTCGCCTGGGACCCGGACGTATCCATCATTGCATGCGCGCCATAGGTCAGGCAGAACATGCCTTGGAATTGATGTGCCAGCGCGCGTTACGTCGCGAGGCGTTCGGCAAGCCGCTTGCCCAACTGGGTGCGAATTATGACATCATCGCCGAATGCCGCATGGACATCGAGATGGCCAGGCTTTTGTGCCTGAAGGCCGCATGGATGATGGATCAGGGCGATCCGCGGGCAGCCGCGCCCTGGATCAGCCAGATTAAGGTCGTCGCCCCCAAGGTGGCGCTGCGCGTCACGGATGAGGCGGTCCAGATGTTCGGTGGCCAGGGTGTGTCGCAGGATACCAAATTGGCCCGGGCCTGGACGGGCTTGCGAACCCTGAGGCTTGCCGACGGGCCGGATGCCGTTCACCGTCGCCAGGTGGCCCGAACCGAACTTCGCAAATACACCCAGGAGCGCGTGTGAGTATGAAAGCCGTCGTTTGCAACGCTTTGGGTCCTCTGAGCGATCTGCAGTACACCGATATCGACGCGCCCCAGGCGAAGGGTGACCTGGTGGTGATCCGGCCCGATGCCATTGGTGTGAACTATCCGGACGGGCTGCTCGTGCAGGGCCTCTACCAGGTGAAACCACCCACGCCCTTCGTGCCGGGAATGGAAGTCGCCGGAACGGTCGAAGCGGTGGGTTCGAAGGTAGAGGCGTTCAAACCCGGGGATCGTGTTGCCGGCATGTCGCAGCTTGGCGCCTATGCCGAACAGGTCGCCGTTCCAGCCGGCACGGTGTTTCCCCTGCCGGCCGGCATGGACGGAGCCGATGCCTGTGCGCTTATGTGTGCCTACGGAACGTCCCACCACGCCCTCAAGCAACGGGCTCAGCTGCAGGCTGGTGAGACAGTCGCGGTTCTCGGCGCAGCCGGTTCGACAGGCATTGCGGCGATCCAGATTGCCAGGGCAATGGGCGCCAAGGTCATCGCGGTCGCGTCCAGTGACGACAAGCGGGATATTGCCCGTTCTGCCGGTGCCGACGAGGTTATCGGCTACGACAATCTGAAGGACGATCTCAAACGCCTGACTGACGGCAAAGGCGTCGACGTCCTGTTCGATCCCGTCGGCGGTGATGCCTTTGACTCAGCCTGCCGTGCTATGGCGCGAAATGGCCGCCTTCTGGTGATCGGGTTCGCTTCAGGGCGTATCCCGCAATTGCCGGTCAACCTGACGCTGGTGAAGGAGTTTTCAGTCGTTGGCGTGTTTTGGGGTTCCTTCACCCGGCACGAACCGGCGGTCTACGCCCAGAACATGGAAGAACTGATCGGCTGGTACATGCAAGGCAAGGTTAAACCGCATATCGAAGGGCGGTATCCGCTTGCTGATGCACCCAAGATACTTGAGCGTGTGCTGGGGCGCGGTGCCACCGGCAAGATTATTCTCATTCCGGAGGATGCGTAATCGTGACCATTCCGAGCGACATGTTGGCATTGGTGCAGAAGCACGACGGGTTTTCCGGCACGTCGGAAGGACCGCACATTGACCGGCTCGACGACTATGTCGAAGCATCGACGCTTCCGGTGCCGCAGCTCAAGGACGGACAGGTCCTGATCAGAATGCGCATGGCTTCGATCAATCCTTCCGATCTGCATTTCATCAAGGGCGAATACGGTATTCCGCGCCGCAGCGGCGCACCGGCCGGTTTCGAAGGTGTCGGTGATGTCGTCGCTGGTGTCGGTTCCTATGCGGAAGGGCTGGTCGGCAAACGCGTCGCGTTCACGGTGGATCCGGAGGGCTCAGGCACCTGGGCCGATTACGCCGTGACATCGGCCAAGGTCTGCATCCCTGTTCGCGATGACATGCGCGACGAAGACGCTGCGGGACATATCGTCAATCCGCTGACCGCCATGGCGATGTTCGACATCGTGCGTAAGGCGGATACGTCGAGTTTCATAATGACCGCCGCCAACAGCCAGCTGTGCAAACTGATGACCGCCCTCGGTCGTGATGACGGTATCGCACCGATCGCGATCATCCGTCGCGACGATCAGGCCGAGCATCTGAAATCGCTCGGAGCGGCGCATGTGTTGAACAGCACGGCGCCCGACTTTGCGGACCAATTCAAGGCACTGATCAAATCAGAGAAGCCACGCATCATGCTCGATGCGGTGGCCAATCAGGTCTCGGCAGACATCTTTGCGGCCATGCCCAACCGCTCGCGCTGGGTCGTTTACGGCAAGTTGGACCCGCAACCGCCGCGACTGGATGCCATGGGCCAATTTGTCTTTATGGAAAAGGAGATCGTCGGCTTCTGGCTGACCCGTTGGTTCATGAGCACTCCGCCGCAGGAACAGATGCGCGTCATCGGCGAGGTCCAGGAACGGTTCGTCAGCGGCCAATGGCAAACCGAGGTATCGGACAGAATCCGTTTTGCCGATGCCATGTCAACGCTGGCTGACGCCCTGCGTCGCCCGGAGGGGAAAGTGATGTTGGTGCCGTAGATCGACAACGGATCGAAAGGATGGGTGAACCGGGTATCCATCCACGTGAAAAACAACAATAGTTGAGGTTTGGGAGGACAAGTCGAGTGGATGTACTGCAACTGATTGTAAGCGGACTCGCCAATGGTTGCGTGTACGGCTTGATCGCGCTCGGCTTCGTGCTGATCTACAAAGCGACCGAATCGGTCAACTTCGCCCAGGGCGACTTCATGATGCTGGGCGCGTTCATCACGCTCGGTTTCACCAACGAGTATTATCTGGGCCTGCCCTTCTGGCTGTCGGTCACACTGGCGATCGGCATCATGGGCATTCTGGGTTATCTGCTGGACATGGTGGTGCTGCGCCGCATGTTCGGCCAGTCGCAGGTTGCCGTGGTGATCCTGACCATTGCGCTAGGCTTTGTCATCCGCTTTGTCGCCGGGGCCATCTGGGGCCATGAACCGCAATCGCTGGAATCGCCCATCGCCGGCGAGGAGGTGCGTTTCGGCGGCCTGGTCCTGGGTCTTGACGAGGTCATGGTGGTGATTGTCACGGTGATCCTGACGGCCCTGCTTTTCGTCTTCTTCAGCCGCACCAAGCTCGGTGTCGCCATGCAGGCATCGTCGCAAAACCAGTTGGCCGCCTATTACATGGGCATACCGGTCAAGCGCATACACTCTATGATCTGGGGTCTTTCCGGCATTGTGGCGGCGATTGCCGGGATCCTGTTCGCCTCCAAAGGTTCGATCGATCCGGCCACCGGACTGCTCGGAATCAAAGCCTTCGCCGCGGCTGTGATCGGCGGTTTCGGCAGCCTGCCCGGCGCTTTATTGGGCGGCATCATCGTCGGTCTCGTCGAGCCCTTCGCCGCCCGCTACATGCCGGCCGGCTATTCACAGATCATGCCTTACCTCATTCTCGTGGTGATGCTTGTGGTGCGTCCGCACGGCATCCTGTCGCAGATCCAGACGAAAAAGGTGTGAGGATCTGCGATGCGCTTTGTATTCAAAACCTCCTATGATGCCGATATTCGGCTTTTCAAGCACAACGCGCAGGCCTTTTGGTACGCATTGCTGTTCGTCGTTGCGATCCTGCTGCCCTTCCTGCTCGACGATTTTCTGATCGGCGAAGCAACACTGGTGCTCATATGGGCGATCTGCGGCATGGGCCTGATGATTCTGGTGGGGCAGACCGGCCAAGCCAGCCTCGGTCACGCGGCTTTCATGGCTGTAGGCGCCTACTCCAACGTCATATACCAAACCGAGCTGGGTATGCCGTTTCTCGTGTCGTTTCCGCTATCGGGGCTGACGGCCGGGGTCGCAGGGGCGTTAATCGCCCTACCAACGACCAAACTGCACGGCATTTACCTGGCAATCGCCACGCTGGCGATCTCGGTGCTCGCCGAGGACTTGATCGTCATACTCGAACCTATCACCAATGGTGTCGCTGGCTTATTTGCGCCAGACATCGAGATCTTCGGCTTTGTTTTCAGCCGTTATGGCAACCCGAACGAACTGTACTGGCTGATCCTGTTGATCACTTTCGCGGTTGTTTATGTCTACCGAAATCTGTTGCGGTCACCGACGGGGCGCGCGTTCGCCGCTGTGCGGGATTCGGAAGTGTCGGCCAAGGCCATGGGTGTCAACGTCGCCCGCACAAAGATGGTGGCATTTGCCATTTCCTGCACCATAACCGGTCTTGGCGGTGCGCTGATGGGTCATTTCGCCACGGTGTTCACACACGAAACGTTCAACCTGATCATATCGATTACGCTGCTGCTGATGATAGTTGTCGGCGGCCTCGGGACCATACATGGCGCCTTTTTCGGGGCCGTTATCATCGTCGCCCTACCGCTTCTGATAGCATTCTCCCGTGACGGTCTTGCCAATCTTCTGGGTATGACTTCCATCACGATACCGGGGCTGGAAAGCGGGCTGTTCGGCCTGATCCTGGTTCTATTCATCCTGTTTGAACCGATGGGCATCTATGGTCGCTGGGTTAAGATCCGAACCTATTTCGAGCTGTTTCCGTTTTATCGAAAAGACATGTTCCGCCGACAGAAGAGTTATCTCAAGACGGAGCGCACACGATGAGCCTGCTCGAACTGCACAATGTAACACTGCGCTTCGGCGGCCTAGTCGCAGTCAACGACGTCTCCTTCAACGTGGAGGAAGGCGAGGTCTTCGCATTGGTCGGCCCGAACGGTGCCGGCAAATCGACGATCTTCAACATGATCTCGCGGTTCTATACACCGGCCGAAGGGGACATTCTCTACAAAGGCCGCAGTATTCTCGATCTCGCTTCGCATGACATTCCGCGTCTCGGGGTTGCCCGGACGTTTCAGAATATCGAGTTGTTCGAACAGGCTTCGGTATTGCAGAACCTGCTCGTCGGAAGACACACGCACAGCCGTAGCAACTTCGTGTCCGACATGCTGTTCCTGCCGTTCGTCAGACAACAGGAACGAGAACACCGGGAGGCAGTCGAGCAAGTGATCGACTTTCTCGACCTGCAGCCGTACCGCGAAAAGATGATCGCCGGTTTGCCCTACGGCGTGCGCAAGGTCGTCGAAATGGGGCGGGCGCTCGCAATCCAACCCAACCTGCTGCTGCTAGACGAACCGGCCTCGGGGCTGTCGATGGAGGAGACACAGGACGTTGCCTTCTGGATCGAGGATATCAAGAAGGTGATGGGTATCACCGTCCTGATGGTCGAGCACGACATGCATCTGGTCAGCGCGGTTTCGGACCGGGTGATGGCGCTGGCGGATGGGCGCATGCTGTCGATCGGAACGCCGCAGGAGGTGCAAAGCGATCCGGCGGTCATCGAAGCCTATATCGGATCGGACGCGGATATCGACGACGGGGAAGCGGCATGAGTGACAACGGAAGCGGTGCCCTGCTGCGGGTCGACAACCTTGAAAGTTTCTATGGACCGATCATGGCGATCCGCGGGGTCAGTCTGTCGGTCAAACAGGGACAGATCGTCACCGTGCTCGGTGCCAACGGTGCCGGCAAGACGACGCTGCTCAAGACCATTTCGGGTGTCATGGACCCGGAAAAGGGGACGGTCAAACTCGATGGTGTCTCTATCGAGGGCTCGGCACCCGACGCCATTGTTCACAAGGGGGTCGTCCATGTGCCGGAAGGCCGTGAGATCTTTCCGATCCTGTCGGTCGAGGACAATCTCAAGATGGGTGCCTATACACGCTCGGACTTGGCTGGCATCTCCTCCGATCTCGACATGGTGTACGACTATTTCCCAATCCTGAAGGAGCGCAAGTCTCAGGAGGCCGGCACCCTGTCGGGGGGCCAACAGCAGATGCTGGCGATCGGACGCGGATTGATGGCCAAGCCGCGGATCATGTTGCTGGACGAACCGAGCCTTGGACTGAGTCCGTTGCTGGTACGTGAAATCTTCACGATCATTCGTCGATTGAACAAAGAGCAGAATGTGACGATGATGCTGGTCGAGCAGAACGCCAAGGTGGCACTGGACGTGGCACACTACGGTTACGTGCTGGAACTTGGACGGATCGTCATGGGTGGTGAGGCACAAAGACTACAACAATCGAAGGATGTGCAGGAATTCTATCTTGGGGCGCAGCAGGAAACGCAACGCGGTCAACGCCGCTGGAAACAACGCAAGACGTGGCGATAGAAACGCCGCGCAGGGAGGAACGCTATGGGGAACATGGATCGCATTCCGAGGCAACAGATCGTCAATGGTATAAGCATCAACGAGGATCTCGAGCATGGGCCTTACTTTGTTGACGGGTGCGATACGCTTGCCAAGCTTTTCCTGGAGCGGTGCAAGGAGCTGGGCGATCGCACCGCGCATCGTGAAAAGGATTATGGCATATGGCTGTCCTATTCCTGGTGGGATTTTTATGAACATGCCATGTTGATCGGGCATGGCCTCGCGGCGCTCGGCTTGCGCCGCGGCGATGTGGTTTCGGTGCTTTCCGAAGACAAGAAGGAGTGGGTCTACACCGACCTCGCGGTACAGTGTATGGGGGGCATCACCTCCGGTATCTATACGACGGATTCAGCCAGCCAGTTGGCCTATCTTGTCAACGATTCCGGCAGCCGCTTCCTGTTCCTGGAAAACGACGAACAGCTCGATAAGTTTCTTTCGGTGCGCGACGAGATGCCCGGTCTGACCAAGGTGATCGTCTACGACCGTGAGGGTTTGCACGATTTCCACGACGACAAGGTCATGTTCATCGAAGAGCTCTACGATGTTGGACGGATTCACGAAAAGAAGAACCCGGGCCTTTTCGATACGGAAGTCGCCAAATCAAAACCCTCCGACACCGCTATTCTGGTGTACACCTCCGGTACCACCGGACCGCCCAAGGGCGCGATGATTTCGCATGGGAACATCATGTTCACCATCTCGGTCGGTGCCGTGACGCTGCCAGCCCATGATACGGACGATCAGGTGTGTTTCCTGCCGTTATGCCACATCCTCGAACGCTTCATATCGGTGTTTTCGCCGATTGCGGCCCGATCGACCGTCAATTTCGCAGAGAGCCCTGAAACCGTCTTCGACAACGTGCAGGAAGTCAGTCCGCACATTTTCACCGCCGTTCCGCGCGTGTGGGAAAAAGTCTATTCCCGGA
Organism: Hoeflea sp.; assembly: GCA_965249925.1. Lineage (GTDB taxonomy): Bacteria > Pseudomonadota > Alphaproteobacteria > Rhizobiales > Rhizobiaceae > Hoeflea_A. Next base: position 6,037,526 of record OZ252260.1, on the reverse strand, counting down.
TCTCGATCATGGTCGGCGACGCAACACCCTTCGGCCGTTGGTCCTACAAACAGGCTCTGTCGGCCGGCGAGGTGGTTGCCGCGTACCACATGGACGATAAGCCTGTCCCTTCCCTCGCAAGACTGCGCTACGCATTCTGGGATGTGGTCGTGCTTCGCAATATCCGCCGGATGATCGGCCTCGACCGACTGCGTCGCGGCACCACCGGAGCGGCTCCGATCTCACCCGATCTGCTGCGCTGGTACAAAGCTATCGGGATCGACTTATTCGAGGGATACGGCATGAGTGAGAGCGCCGGGATCATCTCACTCAATATGGTAGGGCACAACAAGGTCGGAACGGTCGGCAAAGTTGTGCCGGGCGCACAGCTGCGCATCGGCGATGGCGGGGAAATCCAGTACAAGGGCGGCAATGTGTTTCAGGGCTACTGGAACAAGCCCGATAAGACCGAGGAAACCATCACATCCGATGACTGGCTGAAGACCGGTGACGTCGGGATGATCGACAATTCGGGCTACCTGACCATCACCGGTCGACTGAAGGACATCATCATCACCGCAGGCGGCAAGAACATCACCCCGGCCGAAATCGAGAACCGCTTGAAGTTCTCGCCCTATATATCGGATGCGGTGATCATCGGCGACAAGCGTAAATTCCTGTCCGCTCTGATCATGATCGACCAGGAGAATGTCGAGAAATTCGCACAAGATCGACGAATACCCTTCGGCGATTTTGCGTCTCTGTGCGCGGCGCCGGAAGTGCAGGATCTGATTTCGGGGATCATCGAGGAGGTCAATGAAGAATTTGCCCGCGTCGAGCAAATCAAGGCGTTTCGTCTCATCGACGTGTTGCTGACAGCAGAGGACGACGAGCTGACGGCGACCATGAAGCTTAAGCGCAGCTTCGTGGAACAAAAACATAAGACGCTGATCGATCAAATGTACGCCTGAAATCAGGCATTCTTTATATCCAGGAGGAAAAAGCATGAAGCATATCTTGAAAACGACGGCCGCGGCTCTTGCCATGTCGGTTGCCGCCCTGTCCGTCGGTCACGCCGAAACTCAGGGCGTCACGGACACCGAGATCCTGGTTGGCTCAAACAACGACCTGTCCGGCATCTTCGCCGCCTTTGGTGCACCGGCGATTGGCGCCGCAAAACAGTATTTCGACCAGGTCAATGCCAATGGCGGTGTCCATGGACGGCAACTGCGGTTGATCGCGGAAGACCATGCCTACCAGATGCCGAAAGCCATGCAGAACATCAATAAGCTGATCAATTCCGACAAGGTGTTCGTCATGCTGCTGTCGCTGGGCACACCGATGAACATCGCCAGCTTCCCACTGTTGGAACGCAAAGGCATTGCCAATATCGGCCCGTTGTCGGCCGCCCGACAGATGGTGGAGCCGCTTGAACCGTTCAAGTTCGCCGGCTTCTCGTCCTACTACGATCAGATGGTGGCCGGAATCGAGTTTATGAAGGACAAACAGGGTGCCAAGGCAATCTGCGCCATGTACATCCCGTCCGATTTCGGCAAAGAAATCCAAGAAGGGGCGAAGGAAGCCGCGGAAGCCGCGGGCCTTGAATACAAGGCTGAAACGACCCACAAGCCGGATGAGTTGGATTTCGTCGGCTCGCTGACCAAACTGAAAGACGCCGGTTGCGACACCATCGCAACGGCTCTCGGCATCCGGCAGACGATCACCGCTTTGGGAACCGCCAAGAAGATGGGCTGGGACGCCAATTTCATCGGCTCGTCGGCTGCCTTCCACACGGCGGTTGCAAAAGTCCCGGGTGGTGTGACGAACGGCTTCTATGCCGCCGCCGGCTGGCCGGACCTGGGCACCCGTATGGACAATCCGGACGTCAAACAGTGGGTCGCCGACTACGAGGCCGAATTCGGTGAACTGCCCGGCACCGGTGCCCTGCTCGGCCGTTCTTCCGCTGAACAGCTGGTACGCGCACTGGACGCTGCCGGTCCGGACTTGACGTCCGAGAGCTTTCTGAAAGCCATGGAAAGCCTGGACTATGTCGATCCGATCACCGGTGTGAAAGTCAACTTCAGCGCCACCGATCACCAAGGTGGAGATGCCATCATCATTTCGCAGATCCAGGACGGTAACTGGGTCGTCGTCGGCGAAGTGGTCGAATAAGAAAATAGTTTTGGGGCGCCGGATATCCGGCGCCCTGGACCCGCGGTGTGTCTCGCCTGCTACCCAATGAGACTGATTATCCAGACCGGTGGAGAAGAAATGTCCGACACAGTGACCTATGAACGCCTGGCCGATGCGGCCGGCGGAATAGCCGTGATTACGATTGATAACCCACCGGTGAACGCGGCCGGTCATGCCGTCCGTGACGGTCTTATGAAAGCAGCGGACCGGTTTGCCGAAGATTCGGAGGCAGGGGTAGCGGTGATCGTGTGCGCTGGCCGGACCTTCATCGCTGGTGCCGATATTCGCGAATTCGGAAAACCCATGCAGCCGCCAGGCCTGCCCGAACTGGTGCAACGCATCGAGAACCTGGACAAGCCGGTGGTTTGCGCGATCCACGGAACAGCGCTCGGCGGCGGACTGGAGATCGCTCTGGGCTGCCATTATCGCGTGGCGCTGGAGACGGCACGCGTCGGCCTGCCCGAAGTGCATCTCGGTCTGATTCCGGGTGCCGGTGGCACCCAGCGCTTACCGCGTCTGACCGGCGTCGAGGCGGCGGCGGAAATCGTTGCCAGCGGCCGTCACGTGCCGGCCAAGGAGGCGCTGGCACTGGGAATCGTAGACGACGTTGTTTCCGGAACGGAACCCCGGGAAGCGGGGCTTGAGTTCGCTCGCAAGCTTCTCCGTGACCAACGCGGCGTGCGCCGGACAAGCGGCTTGGATGACAAAATCGAAACGGATCGCGGCAATACCGAGCTTTTCGACAACATCCGCGCGACCATCAAGAAAAAAGCCAAGGGTCAGCTGTCACCGACCGTCTGTGCCGAGTCGGTGATCGCGGCCACCGAACTCCCGTTCGAAGAGGGTATGCAGCGCGAACGCGACCTGTTCATGGAACTGATGCAATCGCCACAGCGCGAGGCGTTGATTCACGCCTTTTTTGCCGAACGCGAAGTCGGCAAGGTTCCGGAACTCAAGGATGCGACCCCGCGGCCGCTTGATCGCGCTGCGGTCATCGGCGGCGGCACCATGGGGTCGGGCATCACGGTGTCCATGCTCTATGCCGGCATGCCGGTCACCATGGTGGAGCGGGACGAGGACAGTGCTGCTCGCGGCCGCGCCAACGTCGAGAAAATCCTCGACGACGGCGTCAAACGCGGCAAGCTCGATCAGGCGAAACGCGACCGCCTCGCCAACGACCTCTACAATGTCAGCGCCGATATCGCTTCCCTGGCGCAAGCGGATATCGTCATCGAAGCGGCCTTCGAAGATATGGGCGTCAAGAAGGAGCTTTTTGCTCAGATCGATCAACATGCCAAAGCCGGAGCGGTGCTGGCCAGCAACACCTCATACCTGAACATCGACGAGATCGCGTCGGTTACCAGCCGTCCGCAGGACGTTTTGGGACTGCATTTCTTTTCGCCCGCCCACGTCATGCGGCTGTTGGAGGTCGTCGTCGCGGACAAGACGTTACCGGATGTCACGGCGACCGGATTTGCACTGGCCAAGAAGCTCAAGAAGGTGGGAGTGCGCGCTGGCGTTTGCGACGGGTTCATCGGCAACCGCATCCTCGAACGATACCTGACAATCGCATCGTTTCTGGTCGAAGACGGAACCAGCCCCTACGACATCGACAAGGCGGTGGTAAATTTCGGCTATCCCATGGGCCCCAATCAGATGGGTGATCTGGCCGGGCTCGACATCGGCTTCGCCAACCGCAAACGCAAGAAGGCGGAAGGCTGGCAAGGCCGCTACGCGGCCGACTACATGGACCGTGTCGCCGAACTCGGTCGATTCGGCCAAAAGACCGGACGTGGTTTCTATATCTACGAGAGCGGCAGCCGGGTGGGAAAACCAGACCCGGAAGTACTGGAGATCATCGATCAGGTCCGCTCCGAAAAAGGGATTTCGCCCCGGTCCCTCGATGAAGAGGCCATCATGAAGCGCTATATGGCGGCGATGATCAACGAAGGTGCCCGGATCGTCGACGAGGGCATCGCTTTACGACCGCTCGACGTCGATATCACCATGCTCTTCGGATATGGTTTTCCGCGTTGGCGCGGCGGCCCGATGAAATACGCTGACATGGTTGGCCTCGACACCATTCTTGCCGATATCCGCTCTTTTGAAAACGAAGATCCGGCGTTCTGGAAACCGGCGCAGTTGCTGGTCGACCTGGTCGAGCGCGGCGAGAACTTCGACAGCCTGAACAAGAAAGCCAAAGCCTGAGGACAAAGCCATGCGCGAAGCCGTCATTGTCTCGACCGCACGAACCCCCATCACCAAGGCCTTTCGAGGTGGTCTCAACAACACGCACGGCGCCGATTTCGGAGGCGCAGCGGCTCACGCTGCCGTGCAGCGTTCGCGCGTCGATCCTGAGTTGATCGAAGACGCGATCATCGGCTGCGGCCTGCCGGAAGGTGCTACCGGCGGCAACATCGCACGCCAGATTGCGACGCGTGCGGGGCTGCCCGTTACCACCACCGGTATGACCGTCAACCGCTTCTGCTCTTCGGGTCTGCAGGCGATCGCCCTCGCCTCGCACGCAATCACCCAACAGGGGTCGCCGGCCATGCTCGCCGGCGGCCTGGAATCGATTTCCCTCGCCCAGGGTCATGCCAACACCCACATGAACCACAGTCCCTGGATCGTAGAGCACAAGCCAGCCATCTACTATCCGATGATCGATACCGCCGACATCGTTGCGGATCGTTACGGGGTCAGCCGGCAGGCACAGGACGAATACGCTCTGTCGTCACAGCAGCGTACCGCGGCGGCTCAGCAGGAAGGCCGCTACGCAGACGAGATCATTCCCTTCACAACCGTCATGCTGGTCAAGGACAAGGAAACCGGTGAAATCTCGGAACGAGAAGTGACGATCGAAGCGGACGAATGCAACCGGCCGAACACTACCCTGGAAGGCCTTGCCGCTCTCGAGCCGGTACGCGGCCCGGACCAATACATCACCGCGGGCAACGCCTCGCAGCTGTCAGACGGCGCCTCGGCCTGCGTGATGATGGAAGCCAGCGAGGCCGAAAAACGCAATATCGAACCGATGGGCGCGTTCCGCGGTTTTGTCGTTGCGGGTTGCGAACCCGACGAAATGGGCATCGGACCGGTCTTTGCGGTGCCGAGACTGCTCGAGCGCACAGGCGTTCGCATGGACGACATCGCACTCTGGGAGCTGAACGAGGCCTTTGCCAGCCAGGTGCTATATTGCCGCGACCGGCTCGGCATTCCGAGTGATATTCTCAATGTCAACGGCGGATCTATCTCGATCGGACATCCCTATGGCATGACCGGCGCCCGCCAGGTCGGGCATGTGATGTATGAGGCAAAGCGGCGCGGTGCGAAATACGCCGTCGTGACCATGTGCATCGGCGGTGGCCAGGGTGCGGCCGGTCTGTTCGAAGTCTATTAGGCGCCTGTGGCTGTGGCCGACGAGAGGTAGGAAACATGGATCTCAATTACAGCAATGAGGAATTGGCGTTCCGCGACGACGTGCGGGCCTTCCTGAAATCCGAACTGCCGAAGGCGCTGGCCGACAAGGTCAAGACCGGCAAACGGCTGCAAAAGGAAGACCTGGAAGGCTGGCATGCCATTCTTAACAAGCGCGGCTGGCTCGCCGATTCCTGGCCGACCGAATACGGCGGGACAGGCTGGAACCCGGTGCAGCAGCAGATATTCGAGGAGGAGTGTTTCGCCGCCGGTGCACCGCGGACGGTTCCGTTCGGCCTGAAAATGCTTGGTCCCGTGCTCATTAAATACGGTTCCGAAGAGCAGAAACGCACCCTGCTGCCGCGCATTCTCGACGGCACGGACTGGTGGTGCCAGGGCTATTCGGAACCCGGGGCGGGTTCCGATCTCGCATCCCTGAAAACGCGCGCCGTGCGGGATGGCGACCACTATGTGGTGAACGGACAGAAAACCTGGACGACGCTTGGCCAGTACGCCAACAAGATCTTCTGTCTGGTCCGCACCTCCACGGAAGGCAAACCGCAGGAGGGCATCTCGTTCCTGCTGGTCGACATGGATACGCCCGGTATCACCGTGCGCCCGATCATCCTTCTGGAGGGGACGCACGAGGTCAATGAGGTGTTTTTCGACGATGTGCGGGTGCCCGTCGCAAACCTCGTCGGCGAGGAAAACAAGGGCTGGACCTACGCCAAATATCTGCTCACCCACGAGCGCAACAACATCGCCAATATCGGCGCCAACAAGGACTCCCTCGCCCAGCTGAAATACATCGGGGAGCGGCAGACGCATCGTGGTCGGCCGTTGATCGAGGATCCGCTTTTCGCCGCCCGCCTGGCACAGATCGAAATGGAACTGGATGCGATGTCGACCACCAATCTGCGGCTGCTGTCTTCGCCGGACAGCATCGCCAATGCGGGCCCGATGAGTTCCATGATGAAGATCAAGGGAACCGAAATCCGACAGGCTCTCAACGACCTGGCGCGGCGGGCCCTTGGTCCTTACGCCATGCCTTTCGTATCCGAAGCCCTTGAAACCGGTTACAACGAAGAGCCGATCGGACCGGACTATGCGGCACCGATCGCCAAGGATTATTTCAACAACCGGAAGATTACCATCTACGGTGGTTCGAATGAGGTGCAGCGCGGCATCATCAGCAAGACAATGATGGGACTGTAGACGGCATGGACTTTAACCACACCGAAGACCGCACCATGCTGAAGGACATGGTGTCCCGCTTCATCGCCGACAACTATCCGCTGGAGGCTCGAAACAAAGCCGTCGAAACGGCCGACGGTTTTTCCAGAGAAGTCTGGGCGAGTTTCGCTGAACTCGGCCTCATCGGTGCGCTTTTTTCTGAAGCCGACGGCGGCTTCGGCGGTGGCGGGTTCGACATCAACGTCCTGTTCGAGGAACTTGGCCGCGGCCTGGTCGTCGAACCGTTCCTGGCATCCGCCATTCTGGGCGGAGGCGTCGTCGCGGAACTCGGCGACGAGCAGCAAAAGGCTGTTCTCGCCGATGTGATCGCCGGGTCGACCCTGCTTGCCTTGGCGCATGGCGAACCGGACAGCCGCTACGACCTCTCCCACGTAACCACCCGTGCCGAAGCGCATGACGGGGGCTGGATCCTCAACGGTAGGAAGGCTGTCGTGCTGAACGGTGACAGCGCCGACCATCTTGTGGTAACGGCGCGGATTGATGGCGCGAACTTCGACGAGCATGGGATCAGCGCTTTTTTGGTACCCGCCAGCCAGGACGGTCTGACGGTTCGTGGCTATCCGACCATCGACGGGTTGCACGCCGCGGAGGTGATTGTCGACAACGTCAGGGTCGCCGACGATACGCTTCTCGGTGTGCCCGGTGGCGCCTACGCGGCCATCGAAATGGCGGTGGCACGCGCCAACACAGCGCTCGCGTCCGAGGCCGTCGGACTGATGGAAGTATGTCGCGACCTGACGCTTGACTATCTGCGGACACGCAAGCAATTCGGTGTACCGATCGGCAAATTTCAGGCTCTGCAGCACCGCATGGCGACCGTGCTCATGGAGATTGAGCAGGCTCGTTCTGCGGCGATCAACGCCGCGGGACGCCTGACCCTTATGCGCGCGGAGAGGGAAAAGGCCGTCTCGTCGGCCAAGGTAATCGCCGGCCGCGTCGGCCGACTGGTGGCCGAGGAGGCTATCCAGATGCATGGCGGCATCGGTATGACCTGGGAATACGATCTCGCGCACTATGCCAAGCGACTGATCATGATCGACCATCAATTCGGCGATGTCGACTACCACACCGAACGGTTTGTCGAACTGTCAAGGCCGGCTGCCTGACTGCCTGATGCACGAGATCGCCAACAAAACCGGCACACAATCGACGATCGGTTACGTCATTCAGATTGAGGATGGCGTCGTACGTGTGCTTCTCGACATCGATCAGCGCCATATCAACCGCAATGATGGCCTGCATGGCGGCATCATCGCGATGCTGCTGGATGCGGCCTCGGGCTATACTGCGAGCCTGTCACAGGATGGGCAAACACTGCATCCCGTCGCGACCGTGACCATGACGGTCAACTACTTGGCGCCGGCTATATCCGGCAGGGTCAATGCAACGGCTGAGGTCACCGGCGGCGGACGGCGCATCGCGTTCGTCGATGCCCAACTGGTCGATGCGAAGGGTACCCTTGTGGCGACCTCGACGGGAACGTTCCGTCTCCTCGAGCATCGTCCCGCAGTTAATACTGACGCATAACCATCTGTATTTATTGAAATTATCAAAACCGTGACGCCCCATTGTCGGATTTGTGACCAGAATATGACGAATCTGTTATGTTTGGTGTGTCTCCAGTCGTGAGTTCGTGAGACGCAGTACTCTTCCAGTTCATCGCACAATTCCTATCTATAGGAACGAGAAAGGAGGATGTATCATGCGTATACTCGCATTTTTCCTGGTCATCGGTTCGCTGATGATGACGTCCTCGCTTGCCGAGGACAATTTGTCTTCAGCGAGAGGCGTGATTGAACAGCAGATCGTTGCTTTTTTGAACGATGATGTTGATTCTGCTTACTCTTTTGCCACGCCGGGTGTTCAAAAAGTGTTTCCTGAGCCGCAACGTTTTTTTGATATGGTCAAGCGCAATTATGCGCCGGTGTACAGACCGGGAAACTATGCCTTTGGTCGCGCTCTGAGTGAAACCGATGGCGCCACCATCGCCCAGGAACTGTTGATTACGGGTCCGAAGGGCAAGAACTGGCGTGCTGTATATGTCCTGGAGCGGCAAGAGGATGGCAAATACCGGATAAACGGTGTTCGCCTTTCCAAGCTCAAAGGGTCATCCATCTGACCGGACAATCGCACCTACCGGATAGTCTGGTCCGGTAGGCTTCTGTTTTATCCATTTTTTTGGATATGTTAGCGCCACTGTATCGAGTCATTCATCAAACCTGAGATGGCTTTGCAGCAGCAAAGGATCTATGGGCCGCCTGCATGTCATTCCAGCGTTGGGCTCGACGCGCCTGTGCTTCCGCATCCTCGCCCCACTGTTGCGTATTCCAGTCCTCATCGACATGGGCCGCCAGCCAAGCGGCCTCCGCCGTGAGTTCGCCTTTTGCAACGGCCAGCGCAAGGAGTGCGGAACCCGTTAGTGTCGTCATGCTGTGAAGAGCTGCCAGTGCCACCGGATCCTCTACCGCCGCAATGTGGACACCCAGGGCGGCAATCGCCTCTGGTGGCTGGGAAACATGAACAACGCCTTCAACGAGAATGAACCGGGCGTTGAGAGCGCGATGCGCCCAGTCCAGCACGGGATCCCAGGCGTCAGCTTGTTGTTGGATAAGCCGGTCCGGTCCGTCCGCTCGGTAACACAGCAAGTCGCTGCCGGCGAAGCGCAGGATGTCCTCCTTGACCGCCTGAGGGTCCGTAGCAACGCCGTCAATCGCGGTGTTGACCAGGCGTGTCACTGGCATGGACATCGGGTCGACGGTGTCTTCCTGCGCGCCCCATTCGCTGGCAACTAGATCTGCCAGGGCGCGGGTCTTTAACGCCAGCGGCTGGCGAGCCGGCGTCAGGATCGACTTGCCATCCAATAGCACGGCAAAACCGTCGTCGTTCTCGGCCACCGAGGCGTCCGAATAGAATCTCTTCGGCAACGGCCGCTTCGACTTGATCTGGGCGCGGCGCACCGGATCCTCGTCGCTGAGCAAGGCATCAAGATCGTTGAGAATGTCTCGCATCCGTATCATCCTTTGCACCGGGATCGACAACCAGCGGGATCAGAGCGCTCGGTTCATCGACCACTTGGTGGGCACCCGCCTCATCCAATTGGGTGGCGGTCGCATAACCCCATGACACGCCGATAGCACCAGCGCCGGCGGCCCGCGCCATTTGCATATCGTATATGGCGTCACCGATGACGATTGTCGCGGCCGGATCGACACCGGTTTCTGAACAGCACTCCAGCACCATCGCCGGGTGCGGTTTCGACGGGCATTCATCCGCTGTTCGGCTGGTAACGATCGTTGGCCTCAGATCGTGTTTTTCGATCAACGTGTTAAGACCGCGTCTCGACTTGCCAGTAACCACGCCGACGAGGATGTCGTCGTGTCGTGCCAGCCTGTCCACGACTGCCCTGATACCATCGAAAAATGGTTCATCGAAGGCGGGATGCGATCTCAACGTCTGGCTATGGTGCTTGTAGCGCGCGGCCATTTCGCGGATCTGCCGGTCTACTGTCCTTCGCAGCATGCGTGCGATAGCCTGGTCAAGAGTCAGACCGATGATCGACTTGGTCAATGACAGACCCGGTGCCGGAAATCCCGCTTCGACAAACGTCTTTGCCATGCAGCTGTGAATGTTGGAAGCGCTGTCGACTAGTGTTCCATCGCAATCGAACAGCACAAGTTTCATGAACCCGTCTCCTGGTCGAAGCCAAGCAGGTTCCAGCTTTGGACCATATGCGGCGGCAAAGGCGCCGTGACCGCGAGCCGCCCGCCGCCCGGTGCGGGAATGGAGATGTGACGCGCGTGCAGGTGCAGCCTTTTCTGTAAACCGCGCGGAAACTCCCAATTGTGATCCGCTTCGAAGTATTTCGGATCGCCGAGGATCGGGCAGCCGATATGGGCGGCGTGTACCCGAAGCTGATGCGTGCGGCCGGTATAGGGTTCCATCTCCAGCCAGGAGAGATTCTGACCCGCCTGGTCGATGATTTGGTAGTGGGATATCGCGTGGTCGGCATCCGGTTCGCCATGCCGGCAGACCCGCATGCGATCACCGTCGGGTGTTTGTTCCTTGACCAGCCAGGTGGAAATTCGGCCTTCTCTGGGTGACGGTACGCCTTTGACCAACGCCCAGTAGATCTTTTTGGTGGTGCGTTCGCGAAAGGCCGCCGTCAGAGCCTGCGCCGCACCGCGCGTCCTGGCGACAACAAGAACGCCGGAAGTTTCGCGGTCGATGCGGTGCACAAGGCGCGGCTTCTCGCCCTTCCTGTTACGCCACGCCTCCAACATGCCATCCAGGTGCCTGGATATCCCTGAGCCACCCTGAACCGCCAGCCCGGCCGGTTTGTTGAAGACAAAGACCTTGGGATCCTCATACAGCAGCATCTGTGACAGCATTTCGCTGTCACTGCCGCGATCTCCGCGTGGCGTGCCCGATTGGGCGCCGCCCTTCTCATCGGTGCCAAGCGGCGGGATGCGAATCTTCTGACCGGCCTGGACGCGCGTATCGGACTTCACTCTGCCGCCATCGACCCGGATCTGACCAGAGCGCAGCAGTTTCTGCAGCTTTCCAAAAGCCAGCCCGGGAAAATGTGCCTTGAACCAACGGTCGAGGCGCATTCCCGTTTCATCACGGTCAACTGTGCGTAGTTCAACTCCTACCATTGGTGACCACATCTCGCATCAGACCAGGGACCGCCCAATGACCAGTCCAACGAATAGGGCAGCGACGGACAAGACAACACTGGCGGCGGCGTAGAAGAGTGCAAGCGACCCGGACCCGCGCTCCCAGAGAGCGGCGAATTCCAGAGAAAACGCCGAAAACGTCGTAAATCCGCCGAGAATCCCGGTTGCCACGAAAAGCCGCAATTCCTGACTGCCGCCCAGTTTTTGAAGCATCCACGCTACGAACAGTCCCATCGCGAATGATCCGACAATGTTCACCGTGATCGTGCTCCAAGGGAAACCCGTGCCAAGCCAACGCAGGCCGGCCAGATTAACGGCGTGGCGCATGGAGGCCCCAACGGCCCCGCCAAGGGCGACGAGTATCAGGTGTGTCATGGAGCATGCGTTTAGTCTGTTTTTGCGGTGCAGGAAAGTCCGGATCGCCGATCGCACCGACCGTCCACGATCAGCCGGATACGCGTTGCAGCAGGTCTTTGCCGGAGAGCCCCGGTGACTTGCCGGCGCTGAACGCCTCGTCGACCAAACCGATGACGGCTTCGTTGGTCGGGGCTTTGGTCCCGACATGGTTGGCCAGTCGGACCACTTCACCATTGAGGTAGTCGATCTCCGAAGGGCGGCCGATCTGCAGATCATCCCACATGGACGAGCGGGCTTGCGGATCGATCGCCATCAGTGCACTGGCCATGTGTTTGAAAGCCCAAGTGGGCAGGCGCAGAACAAAAGGAATGGCTTTCGGACGGACGCGTCCAATACGAGCCGGGGTTGTGTGGGCGGCGTGCAGCGCAACCAGCGCCTCATCGACCATCATTGCCAGAACCTTTCGGTAGGATGGGTCCGAAAGCTGTTGCTTCAAGGGAACATCGGACAGAACGTTCAGGCCATTGTTGAGGTTGAGCAACAGTTTTGTCCACAGGACCGCCTGCATGTCCGAATGCACGGATGCAGGCACGCCTGCCGTACTGAGAGCGTCTCGAAGCGTCCGCGTGGTGGGAGTGTCCTTCATGATGACACCACCTTCCGTGGCACGATAGAACCGCCCCTGCCCTTCAGAAACGATATTGAACTGCACCATGCCAGCCGCGATCGGCCTGGGTCCGAGCTGCTCACCAAGCACTCGGGCATTGGACACGCCATTTTGCAGACTAACGATCATCGCAGTGCGCGGAGCATGGTCAGCGACATCACGGGCCGCCGCCTCCGTATCGCGTGATTTCACACAGACCAGGATCAGATCGCAATCGGCCATCGCCGCCGAGTCGGCCGTTGCACGCAGGTCTTGCGGCTCAACCGAGCGGCTGACGCGGCCCATCTCAAGCAGGGTCAGGCCATGATTCTGCAACGCATCGACGACCTTCTGGCGTCCGATGAAGACCACCTCGTGTCCTGCGGCACGCAGCATACCACCCACAAAACAGCCGATTGCACCGGCCCCCAGAACTGCAATCGATTTCACGCGCTCAATGCTCCGTCACTCGCCATCATCGCGCTGTCGTTCCGCGCGCAACTTTGCCCAGTAGTCCAGGCGTTTCCTGAGTTCTCTCTCAAATCCCCGGTCCGGTGGGTTGTAGAATGTTCGGCGTCCCATCTTTTCCGGAAAGTAGTCTTGTCCGGAAAACGCCTCGGGCGCGTCATGGTCATATTCGTAACCCTTACCGTATCCCTCATCCTTCATAAGTCGCGTCGGCGCGTTCAGAATGTGTTTGGGCGGCAACAGCGAGCCATTTTCGCGCGCGGCCCGCGCCGCCTCTTTAAACGCGTTGTAGGTGGCGTTGGATTTGGGCGCAGTGGCGACGTAGATGCAGGCTTGTGCCAGCGCCAATTCGCCTTCGGGCGAACCCAGATAATCATAGGCGTCCTTGGCGGCGTTGGCGATCACCAGCGCCTGCGGATCTGCCAGTCCAATGTCCTCTGACGCCATGCGCACGAGGCGACGGCCGATGTACAGCGGATCCTCACCAGCGTCGAACATACGGCACAAATAGTAGAGCGCCGCATCGGCATCGGAGCCGCGAACCGCTTTGTGCAGCGCCGAAATGAGGTTGTAGTGACCATCCTGACCCTTGTCGTAGACGGGTGCACGCCGCTGGATCAGATCCTGCAACGCCTCAGCGTCAAAAACCTCACCCTCCCTGGCCGCGCGCCATACCTCCTCGGCCAGCGTCAGGACCGCTCGGCCGTCCCCATCGGCCATACGCAGCAGGCTGTGCCGCGCCTCATCAGTCAAAGGCAGTGCGCTGCCAGCCACCTCCTCGGCTCTTTCCAAGAGCACGAGCAGGCTTTCCTCGTCCAATGGCCGGAAGGTCAGGACACGGGCGCGTGACAGCAGCGCGGCGTTCAGCTCGAATGACGGGTTTTCGGTGGTGGCCCCGACCAATATAACCGTGCCGTCTTCCATGACCGGGAGAAAACTGTCCTGCTGAGCGCGGTTGAACCGATGAATTTCATCGACGAACAACAGCGTCTGCTGTCCCGACATCTGCCGCGCCCGAGCGGCCTCGAAGACCCTCTTCAGGTCCGCTACACCGGAAAAGATCGCCGATATCTGTTCGAAGGCGAGATCGGTCTGACCGGCCAACAGTCGGGCGACGGTTGTCTTGCCTGTGCCTGGCGGTCCCCAGAAGATCATCGACCCTAGACTGCCCGTCGCAATCATGCGGGTGATGACGCCATCGGTTCCCGTCAGGTGTTGCTGACCCGTAACCTCGGCCAGCGATTTTGGCCGCATCCGATCGGCGAGCGGCCGGGCCTTCTCAGCCGTTTCCGAGGTGACGGACGAAAAAAGGTCGGTCATCGCACGATCTGTCGAAGCCGCCGACCGTTGCGTGTGATCTCGAAGCGCCAAAGGCTGGGATCAGCGGATACCATATCCATCATCTTACCAGTGGACGTGATCGTTTCTCCGTTGATGGCGACGATGATATCACGGGGGCGCAAGCCGTAGTAACTGGCTCGAGACCCGCTCTCCACGTCCAGCACCACAACACCTTTGGCGTTGCGGGGAATCCGCATCTCTTCGGCCAGTCTTGGTCCCAAATCGGTGATCAGGGCACCGGAGAACGGACTGCGGCCGGTGACGCGAATTTCCTGGCTGGCTTCGCGTTTGCGGGGCGGCGCCAGTTTGATTGGGACCTTTCTGATTTTCGAGCGCGATACAACCTCGAACTCAGCTATCGAGCCGACCTCGGAGGTTGCCAACCGATAGCCAAGCGCGTCCGGATGCTGGACGGCTTTGCCGTTCATGCGCAGCACGACATCGCCGACCCGCAACCCACCGCGGTGTGCCGGACCGTCCCTGACAATGTCCGTTACGATGGCACCCCAGGCCTGCTGCATGCCCAGGGCCTCCGCCATGTCGGAAGTGACCGGGGAAAAACTGGCGCCGATATAGGGCCGGCTGAACCGATCGTCACCGCTCTTGGCCGCATCGACCACCGCGCGGACCATATTCGCCGGGATGGCAAAACCGATTCCAATCGATCCCCCTGAGCGGGAGAAGATCGCGGTGTTGATACCGACAAGGCGGCCATTCATATCGATCAGCGCGCCGCCAGAGTTGCCAGGGTTGATGGCCGCATCGGTTTGAATGAAGAAACCAAAGTCCGAGACGCCGACACGGTTGCGCGCCAGCGCTGATACGATACCGCTGGTGACAGTCTGACCGACGCCAAACGGATTGCCGATCGCCAGGACGATATCGCCGACCTCAAGGCGGTCCGAATCGCTGTACTCGAGCGCCGCGAAGGGAGCCTCGCCATCGATTTTCAGGATGGCAAGATCGACCCGCTCATCCTTGAGCAATACGCGGCTGTCAAACTCCCGGCCATCGGCAGAGGCTATTTTGATCTCATCTGCACCGTCGATGACATGGTTGTTGGTGACGATAATGCCTGACGGATCGACAATGACACCGGATCCGAGTGAGGACTGCTTACGCGAGCGGCCGCGATCGAGTTGGCCGAAAAAACGCTCAAAGAACGGATCACCCGCAAAGGGTGATTGCTGGCGCACCATCCGCTCCGCATAGACATTGACCACAGCCGGTGCGGCCCGCTTGACCAGCGGTGCGAAAGAGTTCTGCAGGACTGCCCTGTTTTGCGGCACGACACGCTGGATTTCGGGAGAAGCGTTTCTGCTATCGCCCCGGCCGAGAATATCGGACAGGATTTCCCGCATCTGTTCCGTCGGCGATGTGTCCTGGGCACCCACGGCTGCGACGCTGAAGGCCACACCGAGCACAGCCACCAATCCGATCAATATTCGACCGCGCATACTGTTTCTCCGTTCGAATCCGTATTTTAGTGCGGAATTGACCTAGCAAAAAGGTCTCGATGTGGCCGCTCGGCCCGAAGTCTTTAGATAGGTGCTCCGTGCACATGATGGAACCACCGCGGGCCGACGAGCCGTTCCCCGATCGCTCCGAATTGGCGTTCCGGAGCCGGTTTTTGGCCAATAGGCGCGAGAATTGGCGGGGACGTAAGTCTACGGTCAGGCAATTCGCACCAGGTGGAGCCGACCAAGTCATGAGATCACTCTTGTTTCCCGCGCGCCCTACGATCATCACCCTCACGAACGCTTACGACCGCGCTGCCGATACCTGGCATCGCACCATCAGCCGCATCGGTTTTGTTGACGCCTATGGCGAGTTTCTCGACCGCATTGGTCGTCATCGCCTGGCAAACCAAAGCAATCGACTGTCTGTGCTCGACGCCGGTTGCGGCACGGCAGCGTTTTCGCTGGCGCTCGGTCGCCGCCATTCGAACGCCGATTTCGATCTGCTCGACATATCGGAGGGCATGCTTGAGAGAGCGGCACAGAATCTCTCAGCGGAGGGTTTTGCAAGCGGGCAGCTCTGCTGCGACGTGCGTGAGCTGGCGAATCGCGCGAAACGCTACGACATCGTCCTGAGCGCGCATCTCATCGAGCATTGCGACGATCCGGGATGCGTTGTCTCGGCCCTCCGCGATGCTCTGCGACCTGGCGGCCTGCTGATTATGGTCGTCAGCAAGCCCCATTGGTGTACTGCGCTCGTGCGCCTGCGGTGGGGGCATCGCGCCTATCGGCCAAAGGAGTTGACAACCTTGCTGCGGACCCATGGCTTCAATGGAGTGCAATCCTACGGATTTTCGAGCGGCCCGCCAAAGCGGTTGAGCGCCGGCTACATCGCGGTCAAATCACAGGGACTTACAGCATGAAACTTGTGATCGTCGAAACGGTTTTCGATCCGGACAATCTGGCCGCACCAATGGCCATGCTGCTGAACGAGGCCACCGCCGTGCGCGGCATGACGGGCTGCCGGGGTTATGATCTCTATAGCGGTATGGACGACGGACGAAAAATCGTCGTCATCCAGCGGTGGACTTCCATGGAGGCGTTTGACACCTATCGCCAAAGCGAGGCATTCTCGCGCCTCGGCCGCGGGCTGCGGCCGATGATGATCGCGCCGCCAGTCACCACGATCAGCGAGATGGCCGCGTAAACCACGGGATACGGATGACGCAGGACAGCCTTCCCGCCTTCTGTTTCTACCAGGAGTTTGCACCTCGACCGCCGGAGACCTTGCGGTTTGAACGGCACTACCTGATGTATTGCATCAAAGGTGCGATCAGTCTTGAGATCGCGGGGCGACGCTGGGTGCTGCCGCCCTCCTACGCGGCGTGGATACCGGCCGGCACGCCCATGACCGTCACCATCGGCCATCCGATGACCTGTTGTTCGGTACTGTTTCAACCCGATTTCATGGACGACCTGCCGGCGGATAGCGTCGTCTTCACCATGACGGCTCTGGCACGGGATATGATCTTCTTCAGCCGTCGGTGGGGGCCGCAGGCAGAGGTTTTCGATGACCATGCCAGGCATTTCTTTCAGGCGTTGGCGCTAACATGCACGGAACTAGCCCGCCAGCCCAGTGATGTCTGGATACCGATGGGCCGCAGCGAGGGGGTCAAGCGGGCGATCGCCTATACCGAGGATCATCTGGACCGAGAGATCGCATTGCCGGATGTCGCTGCTGCCGCACATCTTTCAGAACGGACACTGGTCCGCCGCTACGCGGACGAAGTGGGTATGACCTGGCGGCAATCGCTTCGGAGACTGCGCATGATCCGTGCCGTCGAACTGCTGAGCAATGAAGAGGAGCCGATCGTCCAGGTCGCGCTGCAAGTCGGATATGCCTCACTCAGTGCATTCAACAAAGCATTTCGCGAATTCAGTGGCGATACGCCCACGGCGTTTCGCGCCCGGCGACGTGATCAGCCGGACGAGGAAAACCGACCCGGCTCACAATCGTGAGTGCCTGCGCTGCGCAGACGCCTCATAGCCATAGATCAACGGCACTGCGCAGCTGGTGAGCGTGTCCGCCAGATGCGTGCGCAGCACCTCCACCATGGCACGTAGCGCGGCGGATGCGTTGCGGCCGCTTGGATAGACCGCATAGCAGGCATCACCCGGCAGTGCCCATTCGGGCAATATCTCCTCCAGCCGCCCCTCTACGGCATCATACATGCCGTTCATTTCCGGCAATTGTGCCACGCCGGCGCCAGCCAGTGTCAGATCGCGCAGAATCGTCCAGCTTGCCACCGAGATGCGCGGCCGGACCGGAATGGCGACCGTGCCGTCGGGGCCGTTGAAACGCCATGTGACGGCATCCTGTTCGCCGTTCATAGCAAGGCACGAATGGCCGGCCAGTTCCTGTGGCGTCCGCGGTTTCCCGTGTGTCTCCAGGTACGTCGGACTGGCATAGAGCCGTTTCGACCCCAGAACAGACAGTTTCCTGCAGATCAGACTGGAATCGTCAAGCGGACCAATACGCACTGCAAGGTCGAAACCCTCTTCGATCAGATTGACCCTGCGGTCGCTCAGATCCACGATGAGTTCCACATCCGGGTAGAGTTCCGCATAGGTGGTCAGCACGCCGCCGAGAAAGCACTGCCCCATCTCCACCGGTGCCGACAGCCGCAGGCGACCGCGTGGCTGATCCTGGATGCCGGTGAGCTGGCGCTCAGCATCCAGAATGGTGGTCAGAGCCGGTTTTACGGCACGGTAGTAGCTGTCTCCGATATCGGTCAGGCGCACGCTTCGGGTGGTACGCCAGAACAACTGCACACCCAGTTGATCCTCCAGGTCGGCTATGCGTTGGCTCATCGTCGATTTCGGTACGCCCAGCGATTTGGCCGCACGACGGAAGCTCTGCTCTTCCGCGACCCGAAGAAAGGCGGTAATCGCGTTCAGATTGATATCACCTATTGTCCGCATAACCGGACAATTAGTCTAGAATCCATGTATTGTCCAGGATGATATGCGACACTAATTCGGCGGTACCGCGCCAAATGCGTTTCTTAATGGAGCAAACCACATGAGTCTTTTTTCCGAACACCCGCTGGGTCCCTTATCCCTCCCGAACCGCGTGGTGATGGCACCGATGACCCGTTGTCGGGCCATCGATAACGTTCCCACTCCGGTGATGGCGCAGTACTATGCGCAACGGGCGTCCGCCGGCCTCATCGTGACCGAGGGAACCGCACCCTCACCCAACGCGCTCGGATATCCGCGTATTCCCGGTCTCTTTTCTGCCGAACAGGTCGATGGTTGGCGTAAGGTCACGGACGCCGTGCACGCCGCCGGCGGCAGGATCTTCGCCCAGCTGATGCACACCGGCCGGATCGGTCATCCGATCAACATGCCCGTCGACGCCGAGATCATCGGGCCGAGCGCAATTGCCGCCGCCGGGGCCATGTTCACCGACACGGATGGCATGCAACCGCATCCGGTTCCACGCGCCATGACCGATAACGATATCCGTCAGACGATCGACGAGTTCGTATCGGCCGCACGCAACGCGATAGAGGCAGGATTCGACGGAGTGGAACTGCACGGCGCCAATGGCTACCTCCTCGAACAGTTCCTCAATCCGAACGTCAACACGCGAGATGACGATTTCGGCGGTTCGGTCGAGAATCGCACCCGGTTCGTCGTCGCTGTTGCAAAAGCGGTGGCAGAGGCAATCGGCGCGGATCGTACCGGTATCCGACTGTCTCCCCACAGCACCTTCAACGACCATGCGGCCTATGACGGCGTCGTGGAGCAATACGCCTGGCTGGCGCGGGAAATTGACGCCCTGGGCCTCGTCTATATCCATCTGGTGCTGGGCCAGGATGGTATGCCGGAGCAAACGCTTGGCGCGATCCGCGAAGCATATTCGGGCACGTTGATTGTCAACACAGGCTTCGATAGGGACGGCGCTGAAAATGTCATCGGCACAGGAGACGCCGATCTCGTATCCTTTGGCGTTCCGTTTATCGCCAATCCGGATCTGGTGGAACGGATGCACGGTCGGGTCGAACTCGCAGCAGCAAAGCCCGATCTTTTCTACGCGCCAGGTCCCGAAGGATATGTCGACTATCCGCGGGCCGGTTGAGCGCACCGACACTCCCTGAGTTTCAACGGAAGCCAAAAAAGAAGCCGGGCGAAAAGCCCGGCTTTCTGAGTTCAAATCGACGGCAGATCTTACGCTGCTTCTGCATCCTCGCTCTCCTCGGCTTCGAGGCGAGCGCGATCTTTGGCGCCGCGCGCATCGACGTCGCGGTCAACGAATTCAATAACCGCCAGCGGCGCGTTGTCACCCTTGCGATATCCGGCACGCATGATGCGCAGATATCCGCCGTGACGATCGGCATAGCGGGTGGCAATGGTATCGAACAGCTTGCGCACCATTTCCTCGTCGCGGATCTTCGAAATCGCCTGACGACGCGCGTGCAGATCGCCGCGCTTGCCGAGGGTGACCAGCTTTTCGACGATCGGACGAATTTCCTTGGCCTTCGGCACGGTGGTGATGATCTGCTCGTGCTCGATGAGGGACGCGGCCATGTTGGCGAACATCGCCTTGCGGTGGCTGGACGTCCGGTTCAGCTTGCGACCTGATTTGCGATGGCGCATCGCCTTTCTCCTTCACTGCGGGCGTGTCGCACCGCGGGGTTCGTTTAGTATTGATCCTCGTAGCGCTTGGCCAGATCTTCGATGTTTTCCGGTGGCCAGGCCGGGACTTCCATACCTAAATGCAAGCCCATGGAAGCCAGAACTTCCTTGATCTCGTTGAGCGACTTGCGGCCAAAATTCGGCGTCCGCAGCATTTCCGCCTCGGTCTTCTGAATGAGGTCGCCGATATAGACGATGTTGTCGTTCTTCAAACAGTTGGCCGAACGTACGGACAGCTCCAGCTCGTCGACCTTCTTGAGCAACGCCGGATTGAAGGCAAGCTCGGTCGCCTGGACCTCCTCGACCTCCTTCTGCGGCTCGTCGAAGTTGATGAAGACACTCAGCTGATCCTGCAGGATGCGGGCAGCGAAGGCGATCGCGTCCTCGCCGGAAACCGAACCGTCGGTCTCCAGGCTCATGATCAGCCGGTCATAGTCCAGCACCTGCCCTTCGCGGGTGTTTTCGACCTTGTAGGACACTTTCTTGACTGGCGAGTAAAGGCTGTCGACCGGTATCAGGCCGATCGGCGCATCCTCGGCGCGGTTGCGGTCGGCGGGCACGTAGCCCTTACCATTGGCCACCGTGAACTCCATGCGGATCTCAGCGCCCTCGTCCAGCGTGCAGATGATGTGTTCCGGGTTGAGGATTTCAATATCGCCGACGGTCTGGATATCACCGGCCACAACGGCACCAGGTCCCTGCTTGCGCACGACCATGCGTTTCGGCTCGTCGCCCTCCATACCGATGGCGATTTCCTTGATGTTGAGAACGATATCGGTCACGTCCTCGCGCACCCCGGGGATCGAGGAGAATTCGTGCAAGACGCCGTCGATTTGCACGGCGGTGACGGCAGCGCCACGCAGCGACGACAACAGCACCCGCCGAAGCGCGTTGCCCAGAGTCAGGCCGAAGCCGCGCTCTAGCGGTTCGGCAACCAATGTCGCTTTGGTACGCTCAGTTGAGCTGAACTCAAGCTTGTTCGGCTTGATCAATTCCTGCCAATTTTTTTGTATCATTGTTTCTACCTTCCGTTCCTTGCCACCATCCAATCGTGGCAACAGAGCTGGAGAACCAAGAGGAGCGGCAAGCCGCTCATAGGTCGATGATCGGTATATCAGACGCGGCGCTTCTTGCGCGGGCGGCAGCCGTTGTGCGGAATCGGCGTGACATCACGGATCGAGGTGATCGTAAAGCCGGCAGCCTGCAGGGCGCGCAATGCCGACTCGCGTCCCGAACCGGGTCCGCAAACCTCGACCTCAAGCGACTTCATGCCGTGTTCCTGCGCTTTCTTGGCACAGTCTTCCGCAGCAATCTGCGCGGCGAACGGTGTCGACTTGCGCGATCCCTTGAAACCCTTGGCACCAGCCGACGACCAGGCGATAGCATTGCCTTGTGCATCGGTAATGGTGATCATCGTGTTGTTGAACGACGAGTTCACGTGGGCGACGCCTGACGAAATGTTTTTGCGTTCCTTACGGCGAACGCGTGTGGCTTCCTTTGCCATCTTTACCCTTTCAACGATCTCTACACCGCCGTAATTCCAGCGGCTCCACCGGATGGGGCACACCTGCCCCAGCCAAATTCTTTTTCTGTTACCCGGCTCGCCGGATGCGGCCGGTGTGGGGATCCGGTCCCGACTTACTTCTTCTTACCGGCAATCGCCTTCGCCGGACCCTTGCGGGTGCGTGCGTTGGTGTGTGTGCGCTGACCGCGAACCGGCAGGTTGCGGCGATGACGCAGTCCGCGGTAGCAGCCAAGATCCATCAGGCGCTTGATGTTCATCGACGTTTCACGACGCAGGTCGCCTTCGACCTGATAATCGCGGTCGATGGCCTCGCGCACCTGGATCACTTCGGCGTCCGAGAGCTCGTTCACACGACGCTCCTGCGGAATTCCGACTTTTTCGACGATCGATTTGGCGTGCGCCGAACCGATGCCGTGGATGTACTGCAGCGCGATGACCACGCGCTTGTTGGTTGGAATGTTGACGCCAGCAATACGGGCCACGTCCTGTCTCCTTGCTTCTCAAGCCCTGCGGCCTGATCGCCTCACTGTGCAGCGAACGCTGCGATCTTCAACAAACCGGGACATCAATAAGCGACCAGCCCCGGCCTTCCTCTTTTGGAATACCGCGCCAATCGCTCTTCTATCACGAATTGGCCGGTTTTCTATCGGACTCGATGCCCGGAGGTCAACAGTCCCGGGACCAAAAAAGCGTCGGAATCGCACCGATTTTGCAGAAATCCGGCGCTTGGTCCTAAAGCGACGCCAACAGCTCCTCGATTTCCTCCGTGACCGCGTCGATATCGGCCATACCGTCTATGCTGCGCAGCAGCCCCTTCGCATAATAGTAACCGAGCAGTGGCGAGGTTTCCTTGTAGTAGGCCTGCAAGCGGGTGCGCACTGTTTCGGCGTTGTCATCGGCGCGGCGCTTGAACTCGGTCGATCCGCACTTGTCACAAATACCGTCGCGCTGCGGCATCAGATTCGTGTCGTGATACCCGGCACCGCAATTGGCGCAGGTATAGCGCCCGGAAATGCGATCGACGAGTATGTCGTCGTCGACCCGCATCTCGATCACACAGGACAGGTCCATGTTCTTCGAAGCAAGCATATGCGTCAGGGCGTCTGCCTGCTGCAGGGTGCGCGGGTACCCGTCAAGAATGAAACCGTTCTGGCAGTCGTCCTGATCCAGACGCTCCGAGACGATAGCGTTGACGATCTCGTCGGATACCAGCTTGCCGGCGTCCATGACAGCTTTGGCACGCAGCCCGATCTCGGTGCCGGCATTAACCGCCGACCGTAGCATATCTCCCGTCGACAGCTGTGGTATGCCGTGACGCTCCACCAGACGCTGCGCCTGCGTCCCCTTGCCGGCGCCCGGTGGCCCCAATAGTATCAGCTTCATCGCGTCCTTTTCCCTCCCCGAAGCTTCGATTTCTTGATCAGTCCCTCATACTGCTGGGCGATCAAGTGCCCTTGAACCTGGGCGACGGTATCGAGCGTCACGCTGACGACGATCAGCAATGACGTGCCGCCGAGATAGAAGGGAATGCCTGTCTGTGCAATTAGCACTTCGGGCAATAGGCACACGAAGATCAGGTAGAGGGCGCCAACGGTCGTGATACGCGTCAGCACGTAGTCGATATACTCCGCCGTCCGTTCGCCGGGGCGGATCCCCGGAATGAAGCCGCCGTGGCTCTTCAGGTTATCGGCTGTGTCCTTCGGGTTGAAAACCACGGCCGTGTAGAAGAATGCGAAAAAGCCGATCATGACCGCATAAAGCAGCATGTATAGCGGTTGACCATGGCCAAGCGTTGCAAGCACGGTCGTCGCCCAGGCGGGCAGATTCGTGGTGTCGGAGAACCCGGCGATTGTCGCTGGCAGGAGCAGAAGCGACGAGGCGAAGATCGGCGGGATCACGCCGGCGGTATTCAGTTTCAGCGGCAGGTGCGACGAATCACCCTGGAACATGCGGTTGCCGACCTGTCGTTTTGGATACTGGATCAACAGTCGCCGCTGGGCGCGTTCCATGAAGACGATGAAAGCGATGACGGCGATGGCGATGACAATCACCATGATGATCAGGCCGGTCGACAGCGCGCCGGTACGGCCGAGTTCGAGTGTGCCGGCGATAGCGCCCGGCAGTGCCGCCACGATGCCGGCGAAAATGATCAGCGAAATGCCGTTACCGATACCGCGCGCGGTGATCTGTTCGCCAAGCCACATAAGGAACATGGTGCCGCCAACCAGTGTAATCACCGTCGACAGCCGGAAGAACCAACCGGGATCGGTGACGATGCCGTTGCCGGACTCCAGGCCGACGGCGATACCGTAAGCCTGCATGGTCGCGAGCAACACCGTGCCATAACGGGTGTATTGGTTGATGACCTTGCGGCCTTGTTCGCCTTCCTTCTTCAGCTGCTCAAGGGTCGGCACGACCGAGGTCATGAGCTGCATGATGATGGAGGCGGAGATGTACGGCATGATGCCCAGCGCGAAGATGGCCATCCGTTCGACCGCGCCGCCGGCGAACATGTTGAACAACCCGAGCACACCGCCGGCCTGCTGTTGGAACGCCTGGGCATAGGCTTCCGGATTCAGGCCTGGCAGGGGAATATAGGTGCCGAGCCGATACACCAAAAGCGCACCCAGCGTGAACCAGATGCGCTTCTTGAGGTCTTCGGCCTTGGCAAAGGCTGAAAAGTTAAGATTGGCCGCGAGTTGTTCGGCTGCAGATGCCATGCGTATCTCCGCCTGACTTCACGCCGCAGGTAGCCGGGATTGGCGTCGCTGCGGGAATATCATTGATGCTGTCCGTTCAGCGCCTTCATACCAAAGCCTCTTATCCCTGGTAAGCGGCGCCGCCGCAATCCTTATCACAGAACCGTGTCACCCATATGGGCACGATCGAGCCCGATGCAAATCACATCGGGCCGGCCGTACCTATTCGACCGCGGGTTCCTCAACCGCGGTCAGCACCTTGACCGTGCCACCGGCCTTTTCGACCTTTTCGATCGCCGTTTTAGAGGCACCGGCGACTTCCAGCGTCAGCTTCGCTGACAGGTCTCCGTCGGACAGCACGCGCACGCCGTCCTTGGGGCGGCGGACGACACCGGCCGCGACCAACGCGGCGACATCGATGGGCTTTCCGGCATCGATTCTCTTGGCATCGACCGCCGCCTGCAGGCGACCGACCGATACGACATTGTATTTTTTGGCAAAGATGTTGGTGAAGCCGCGCTTGGGCAAACGCCGGTAGAGCGGCATTTGACCGCCCTCAAAGCCCTTGATGGCGACGCCGGATCGTGACTTCTGGCCCTTGACGCCGCGACCGGCGGTCTTGCCCTTGCCGGAGCCGATACCGCGGCCGACCCGCTTGCGGGACACGGTGGCGCCTGCGTTATCGCGCAGTTGATTCAGTTTCATGGTTCAGTTCCTCAGGCTTCGTCGACGACGCGCACGAGGTGACGCACCTTGCGGATCATGCCGCGGACAGCGGGGGTATCCTCAAGCGTGCGGCGCCGATGCATTTTGTTCAGCCCGAGGCCGATCAACGTCTGGCGCTGATTTGCCGGGCGGCGGATGGGGCTTCCGATCTGTTCGACAGTTACCGTCTTGCCGGTCTTTTTCTCAGCCATGGCGAAACGCTTCCCTATTCCTCGGCGCCAACGATGGAGGCGCGGCGCGCCTGCAAGGTGGAATACTTGATACCGCGCTGTGCAGCGATGTCCTTCGGATGCATCTGGCTCTTCAACGCTTCGAAGGTGGCGCGTACCATATTGTACGGATTGGACGAACCGGTCGACTTGGCAACGACGTCCTGCATGCCGAGTGTCTCGAAAACCGCACGCATCGGACCACCGGCGATGATTCCGGTACCCGGCTTGGCCGAGCGCAAAAGCACTTTACCGGCACCGTGACGGCCGTAGACGTCGTGATGCAGTGTGCGACCGGAGCGCAGCGGAACAAAAATCATGTTGCGCTTTGCCGACTCGGTCGCCTTGCGGATCGCTTCCGGCACTTCTCGTGCCTTGCCGTGACCGTAACCGACGCGACCCTTCTGGTCGCCAACAACAACCAGCGCTGCGAATCCGAAACGGCGGCCACCCTTGACCACCTTGGCGACACGGTTGATATGAACGAGCTTGTCGACGAATTCGCTATCGCGCTCGTCATCCTTGCCGCGGTTGTCGCGGCCGCGATTGTCGCGACGTGGTTCTCTTGCCATTGTCCTTTTCCTTTTTCTTTTCCGGGTGCAACAGGCGTTTGTTAATTAGAATTTCAGTCCGTTTTCGCGCGCGGCTTCAGCCAGCGCCTTGATTCGACCGTGGTAAATGAAAGCGCCACGATCGAACACAACATCCGTGACGCCAGCCTTGACGGCGCGCTCGGCAACCAGTTTGCCAACCGCAGCGGCGGCGTCCGTGTCGGCACCGGTTTTCAGCGCCTTGCGCAGATCGGCATCGAGCGTCGATGCGGCAACGAGTGTGCTGCCGGCGGTGTCGTCGATGATCTGTGCGTAGATGTTCTTTGAGGACCGGTGAACCGATAGGCGCGGACGGCCATTGGCGGCGGCCTTCACCTGGCGGCGGACACGCGCAGCGCGGCGCGACAGTGTTTCCTTCCTGCTAGCCATGTGCGTGCTCCTTACTTCTTCTTGCCTTCTTTGCGGACGATCCGCTCCTCGGCATACTTCACACCCTTGCCCTTATAGGGTTCGGGGCTGCGGAACCGGCGGATTTCGGAAGCCACCTGACCGACCTTCTGCTTGTCGATACCGGTGACGACAATTTCCGTCGGCTTCGGGCAAGCGATCGATATACCATCCGGGGCTTCGAAAACCACGTCGTGGCTATATCCCAGAGCCAGCTGCAATTTGCTGCCCTGCATGGTGGCACGATAGCCGACGCCGCTGATCTCCAGCTTGCGTTCGAAACCGTCCTTCACGCCGGTCATGATGTTTTCGATCATCGTGCGGGTCATGCCCCACTTGGAGCGTGCATCCTTCGATTGATCGACCGGTGCGACCACGACGTCTTTTTCTTCCATCTTGACGAGCACCTCGTCATTGACGACGAAGCTCAATTCGCCCTTCGGCCCTTTGGCGGTAACCTTCTGGCCCTCCACCGTTGCGGTGACGCCGTCGGGGACAGCGATGGGCTTTTTTCCGATACGAGACATTGTCTTGACCTGTCTGTCCGTTGTGGAGGCTGCCGCATCAGAAGATGCGACAGAGAACCTCGCCACCAACATTCTGTTCGCGTGCCTCGTGATCGGCCATCACGCCTTTCGGTGTCGAAAGGATGGAGATGCCGAGGCCATTCGCGATCTGCGGAATGGACTTGACCGAGACATATACCCGGCGGCCCGGTTTTGACACGCGTGCGATCTCGCGGATCACCGGCGCGCCCTCATAATACTTCAGCTCGATGTTGATCTCGGACTTGCCGTTGTCATAGCTGACTTCGGAATATCCGCGAATATAGCCTTCCGACTGCAGGACATCGAGAACGCGCGCCCGCAGCTTGGAGGCCGGGGTCGTCACGTTGGACTTGCGCCGGCTGGCCGCGTTGCGGATGCGGGTGAGCATATCGCCCAAAGGATCTGTCATTGCCATATGCCCGTCTCCCTACCAGCTCGACTTCACGACGCCCGGAACCTTGCCGCGCAGGCCAAGTTCGCGCAGAGCGATACGCGACATTTTGAGCTTGCGATAATAGGCGCGTGGTCGGCCCGATACTTCGCACCGGTTACGAACCCGGGTCTTGGAGCCGTCGCGCGGCAGTTCAGCAAGCTTAAGTGTCGCCCGGAAGCGCTCTTCGATCGGCGTCTCCTGGTTCCTGATAATCTCTTTCAGCGCGGCGCGCTTGGCGGCATCGCGTGCCACCGTCTTGCGGCGTCGTTTGTTCTTTTCGACTGCGCTAACCTTAGCCATGTCAATTGTCCTCTTTACGCTTGCCGTTACTGACGGAACGGGAAGTTGAACTCCGTAAGGAGAGCCCGCGCTTCGTCATCCGTATCCGCCGTCGTACAAACGATGATGTCCATGCCCCACATCTGGTCGACCTTGTCGTAATCGACTTCAGGGAACACAATGTGCTCCTTGATGCCCATGGCGAAGTTGCCGCGGCCATCAAAGCTCTTCGGATTGAGGCCACGAAAGTCGCGCACTCGCGGCAGGGCAATGTTGACCAGCCGATCCATGAATTCATACATGCGCTGCTGGCGCAGCGTCACTTTCACGCCGATGGGCATGCCCTCGCGAACCTTGAAGCCGGCGATGGATTTGCGGGCATGGGTGATAACCGGCCGCTGGCCGGCAATCGCCGCCAGATCTTCCGCTGCCGTACTTGGCTTCTTGGAATCAGCGGTCGCCTCGCCGACGCCCATGTTGATCACAATTTTCTCCAGGCGGGGGATCTGCATGACGTTCTTGTAGGAGAACCGTTCCTGCAGAACACTGCGGATGCGATCATTGTAGTCGGTTTTGAGCCGCGGCTCGTAAGCTGCCTCAGCCATCGATAACCTCTCCGGAACGCTTGGCGACGCGCACCTTGGTGCCGTCGTCGTTGATCTTGAAGCCAACTCGCGTCGGTTTGCCGTCAGAACCGGCGATCGCCAGGTTCGACAGATGGATCGAGACTTCCTTGTTCACGATGCCGGCCTGCTCGGTTTGGGTCTGCCGTTGATGGCGCTTGACCATATTGATGCCGCGTACGAGAGCGCGATTTTCCTTCGGCATTACCTGCAGCACCTCGCCGGTGCGACCTTTATCTTTGCCGGTCAGCACAACGACATTGTCGCCCTTACGGATCTTTTGCATTGTCGTCTCCTTACAGCACTTCCGGCGCCAGCGAGATAATCTTCATATGCCGCTTGGCACGCAGTTCGCGCGGGACCGGTCCGAAGATACGGGTGCCGATCGGTTCTTTCTTGTTGTCGACCAGTACGGCGGCATTCTTGTCAAAGCGAATGACGCTGCCATCGGGCCGACGGATATCCTTCGCGGTGCGCACGACGACCGCCCTCATGACATCACCTTTTTTGACGCGACCGCGCGGAATGGCTTCCTTCACGGAGACAACGATGATGTCGCCAACGGACGCATACTTCCGCTTCGAGCCGCCGAGCACCTTGATGCACATGACACGACGCGCGCCCGAATTGTCGGCTACGTCGAGGTTTGTTTGCATCTGAATCATGTCAGACCGCCTTCTTTCCCTTGCCGGTGGGCGTCTTCGACGCGGCCGGCGTTTGCTTTGTTATCAGTGATCCGGATCAAGCTTTTTCGGTGACGACCGTCCAGCGCTTGTCCTTGGAGATCGGCGCGCATTCCTGGATGGCAACGGCATCGCCGGTCTTGAACTGGTTGGTTTCGTCATGCGCCTTGTACTTTTTTGAACGGCGCACGATTTTGCGGAGCATCGGGTGGGCGAAGCGGCGCTCGACTTTGACCACGACGGTCTTGTCGCTCTTGTCGCTGACGACGGTGCCCTGCAGAATGCGTTTTGGCATTGTTTTTCTGGTCCTTAGGCCTTGGCTTCTGCTGCCTGTTGGCGAGCAATTGTCTTGAGGCGGGCGATATCGCGACGCACTTCACGGATGCGGGAGGTCTTCTCCAACTGGCCGGTTGCCTTCTGGAAGCGCAGGTTGAACTGCTCTTTCTTCAGTTTGGCCAGCTCGTCGGTGAGCTGGTCGGCGCTCATGGCTCGGATGTCGGCGGCTTTCATGGCTGTCTTCCTAATCTGCGATACGCTGAACGAAACGCGTCTTGACGGAGAGCTTGGCGGCGCCGAGGCGTAGGGCCTCACGCGCAATCTCCTCGTTAACACCGTCAATCTCGAACATGATCCGGCCAGGCTTCACCTTGCAGGCCCAGTATTCGACCGATCCCTTGCCCTTGCCCATGCGCACTTCCGTCGGCTTGGAGGTGACCGGCACATCCGGGAATACCCGGATCCAGACGCGGCCCGCGCGCTTCATGTGACGGGTGATCGCACGCCGTGCCGCCTCGATCTCGCGGGCGTTGACGCGATTGGGCTCCTGTGCCTTGAGGCCGTAGGATCCGAAATTCAGCGACGTGCCACCGGGTGCAACGCCCTTGATACGGCCCTTGTGCTGCTTGCGGTATTTTGTTCGCTTTGGCTGCAACATCTTCTTGTTTCTCCGAGCTGGCGGACCGCGGTTTCTTACGCGTTCTCGCGGCGGCGCGAACCGCCCTGGCTGTCACTGTCTATGGCGCGGCGTTCCGAAGCCATCGGATCGTGCTCGAGGATTTCTCCCTTGAAGATCCAGACCTTGATGCCACACACGCCGTAGGCGGTGTGGGCTTCAGCGGTGCCATAGTCGATATCGGCGCGCAGCGTATGCAGCGGCACACGGCCTTCGCGATACCATTCCGTCCGGGCGATTTCGGCACCGCCGAGGCGACCGCCACAGGTGATACGAATGCCCTCGGCACCGAGACGCATCGCCGATTGCACCGCCCGCTTCATGGCACGGCGGAAGGCGACACGACGCTCCAGCTGCTGGGCGATGGACTGTGCGACCAGCGTCGCATCGGTCTCCGGCTTGCGCACCTCCACGATATTGAGGTGGGTTTCGGAATTGGTCATCACCGACAGCTTGCGGCGCAGTTTCTCGATATCGGCGCCCTTCTTGCCGATAATCAATCCCGGCCGTGCCGAGTGGATCGAAACGCGGCACTTCTTGTGCGGGCGTTCGATCACCACCTTCGATATCGCGGCCTGTTTCAGCTCGTTGATCAGGTAGTCGCGGATCTTCAGGTCCTCCTGAAGCAGCTCGCCATATTCGCCTTTTTCGGCGAACCAGCGGGAATCCCAGGTGCGGTTGATACCGAGCCGGAACCCGATCGGATTTGTCTTCTGGCCCATTACGCGGCCTCCTCTACTTCCTCAACCTCACGTACAACGATCGTCAGGTGAGAAAACGGTTTTTCGACACGCGACGCACGACCGCGGCCGCGGGCGCGGAAGCGCTTCATGACAATCGACTTGCCGACATAGGCCTCGGCGACGATCAGCGCGTCGACGTCGAGATCGTGGTTGTTCTCGGCATTGGCGATGGCCGATTCCAGCGTCTTCTTGACGGTGTCGGAGATCCGCTTGCGCGAGAACTCCAGATCCGCAAGCGCTTGCTCGACCTTCTTGCCGCGGATCATCGATGCCACGAGGTTGAGCTTCTGCGGGCTGACGCGGATCGTGCGGGCAACCGCTTTTGCCTCATTGTCCTTTAGCCGGCGCCCGGCCTTGGCCTTGCCCATCGCTACTTCCTCTTCGCTTTCTTGTCCGCGCCGTGTCCGTAGTAGGTGCGGGTCGGCGAGAACTCACCGAGTTTGTGCCCGACCATGTCCTCTGACACCGATACCGGAATATGTTTGCTGCCGTTGTAGACGCCGAACGTCAGTCCGACGAACTGTGGCAAGATGGTGGAGCGGCGGCTCCACGTCTTGATCACCTCATTGCGACCGCTTTCGCGCACCTTCTCCGCTTTCTTGAGGAGATAGCCGTCAACAAACGGACCTTTCCAAACTGAACGAGCCACTTAAGACGTCCTCTCTTACTTCTTGCGCTGATGGCGCGAGCGCATAATGAACTTGTCGGTCGATTTGTTGGACCGAGTCCGCTTACCTTTGGTCGGCTTGCCCCACGGGGTGACCGGATGGCGACCGCCGGACGAGCGTCCCTCGCCACCGCCATGCGGGTGGTCGATTGGGTTCATGACCACGCCACGGACATGCGGCCGCTTACCGAGCCAACGCGAACGACCGGCCTTGCCGTCATTGGTGTTCGAGTTATCCGGGTTCGAAACGGCGCCCACCGTCGCCATACAGTTGCCCGGCACCAGGCGCTGCTCACCGGAGTTGAGCCGCAGGATTGCCATGCCCTGGTCGCGACCGACCAGTTGCACGTAGGCTCCAGCCGCCCTGGCGATCTGACCGCCCTTGCCAGGCTTCATCTCAACGTTGTGGACAATCGTGCCGACCGGCATCGACTGCAGCGGCATCGTGTTGCCCGGCTTCACATCGACCGCAGCCTGGGACGAAATCACCTTGTCGCCCGCGGCAAGCCGTTGCGGGGCCAGGATATAGGCCTGTTCGCCGTCGGTATAAGTCACCAGTGCGATGAACGCCGTGCGGTTCGGATCGTATTCGAGGCGCTCGACGGTGCCTTCGACGTCGTATTTGCGCCGTTTGAAATCGATGATGCGATAGGTCCGCTTGTGGCCTCCGCCCCGGTGACGCACCGTCATGCGACCGGTGTTGTTGCGGCCGCCTTTCGACGACAGACCTTCCGTCAGCGCCTTGACCGGCTTGCCCTTGTGCAGGCCCGTGCGATCGACGATGACCAGCTGGCGCTGGCTTGGCGTCGTCGGATTGAAAGATTTGAGTGCCATTGTCCTGTTCTTCCTCGGGCTTGCCCTAGAGACCCGTCGTCACGTCGACGGATTCACCGTCGACCAGGGTGACGACTGCCTTTTTCACATCGCTCTGACGGCCCAGGGTTCCGCGGAACCGCTTGGTCTTGCCCTTGCGCACATGCGTGTTGACCGATTTGACCTTGACCCCGAACAGAGCTTCCACGGCGGCCTTGATGTCCGCCTTGGTCGCCGACTTGGCGACGTTGAAGACCACCTGGTTCTGCTCCGAGATCATGGTCGATTTTTCCGTGATCACCGGCGAGGTGATGACGTCGTAGTGGCGAAGATCCGTCATTTGAACCGTTCCTCAAGCGCTTCGACCGCAGCCTTGGACAGCACCAGCTTGCCGCGACGCAGAATGTCGTAAACATTGATGCCCTGGACCGGCAGGACATCGATGTTCGGGATGTTGCGGGCGGCGAGCCGGAAATTGCTGTCGAGCTCGGCGCCGCCGATAAACAGGGCATTGGAAACACCAAGCTTCTGTAGCGAACCGTTGAGCTGCTTGGTTTTCGGTTCCTTGGCAGCCAGATCGTCGACAATGATCAGATCTTCATCGCGGATCTTTGCAGAAAGGGCGTGACGAAGGGCGAGCGCGCGGACCTTCTTGGGGAGATCGTGCGCGTGACTGCGAGCGACCGGACCGTGTGCCTTGCCACCGCCACGGAACTGCGGCGCACGGGCCGATGAACGGCGCGCCCGACCGGTGCCTTTCTGACGGAACATCTTGGCGCCCGTGCGGTTGATCTCCGAGCGACCCTTGGTCTTATGCGTGCCCTGTTGCTTGCGGGCCAACTGCCAACGCACCATACGCTGCAGGATGTCGGCGCGCGGCTCCAGGCCGAACACGCTGTCGGACAGCTTGACCGTACCGGCGTCCTTGCCTTCGAGAGTGGTTACCTTGATATCCATCACTCGGCTCCCTCATTTGCCTGTTCGGCAGGCTGCTCGGCGGGTGCGTTTTCGGCGGCTGCCGCGGCGCGCACTGCGGCGGGCTTGGGTGCGTCATCCGGAATGCCGACTTTGATGGCATCGCGCACCAGGATCCAGGATCCCTTGGAACCGGGCACGGCACCCTTGACGAGGATCAGACCCCGATCGGCATCCGTCGAAACGACTTCCAGATTCTGGGTGGTGACACGGGTGTTGCCCATCTGACCGGCCATCTTCTTACCCTTGAAGACCTTGCCCGGATCCTGACACTGTCCGGTTGACCCGTGCGATCGGTGCGAGATGGATACGCCGTGTGAAGCACGCAGGCCGGCGAAATTGTGCCGCTTCATGGCGCCGGCAAAACCCTTACCGACCGATGTTCCGGTGACGTCGACCTTCTGCCCGGCGACAAAATGCTCGGCGGTAATTTCGGATCCGACCTCGAGCATGTTGTCCTGCGAGACGCGGAACTCCGCCAACTTGGCCTTGGGCTCCACCTTGGCGGCGGCGAAATGGCCGCGCATCGGCTTCGACGTGTTTTTGGCTTTGGCCAACCCGACGCCGAGCTGAACGGCGGTGTAGCCGTTCTTGTCTTCCGTGCGCTGGGCGACAACCTGGCAGTCGTGGAGACGCAGCACGGTCACCGGGACGTGTTCCCCGGCGTCGTTGTAGACGCGGGTCATTCCCACCTTCTTTGCAATTACACCTGAACGCATTGGTTCGTCCTTGTTCTTATTTTGGGGCCGGTCTTGCGCGAAGTTCCGTCAGCGTTTTTCGCAACCGATCCCAGCAGCAGCCCCTTTAGAGCTTGATTTCCACATCGACACCGGCGGCCAGATCGAGCTTCATCAGCGCATCGACCGTCTGCGGCGTCGGATCAACGATGTCGAGAAGCCGCTTGTGGGTGCGCATCTCGAATTGTTCGCGGCTTTTCTTGTCGATATGGGGCGAACGGTTGACCGTAAACTTTTCGATCCGCGTCGGCAGTGGAACCGGTCCGCGAACGCTGGCGCCTGTGCGTTTGGCCGTCGACACGATTTCGCGCGTGGAGGCATCGAGAATCCGATGATCAAACGCCTTGAGGCGGATGCGGATATTCTGGCCGTTCATTCGACTTGTCCTTCGTTACACGACCACCGAGCACCAGCAGCCTGCTTGTCGTCTCAAAAAATGCCGCACGCGCCGGGGTGTCCGGCGCGTGCGATCTGTCTGCCTCGTCTATTCCGTGATGCTTGCGACGATGCCGGCGCCGACGGTGCGGCCGCCCTCGCGGATGGCGAAGCGCAGCTTCTCTTCCATCGCAATCGGCACGATCAGCTCAACGTCAACCGTCACATTGTCGCCCGGCATCACCATCTCGGTGCCTTCCGGAAGCGTCACAACACCCGTCACGTCCGTCGTGCGGAAGTAAAACTGCGGACGGTAGTTGGTGAAGAACGGCGTGTGGCGGCCGCCCTCCTCCTTCGTCAGAATGTAGGCCTCCGCCTTGAACTTCGTGTGCGGCGTCACCGAGCCCGGCTTGCACAGAACCTGGCCACGCTCAACACCGTCACGGTCGACACCGCGCAGCAGCGCACCGATGTTGTCGCCCGCCTGGCCCTGGTCCAGAAGCTTGCGGAACATCTCAACGCCCGTGCACGTCGTCTTCGATGTCGGACGGATGCCGACAATCTCGATCTCGTCGCCGACATTGATGATGCCGCGCTCAACACGACCCGTCACAACCGTGCCGCGGCCCGAAATCGAAAACACGTCCTCGATCGGCATCAGGAAAGGCTGGTCGATCGGACGCTCAGGCGTCGGGATGTAGGCATCCACCTGCGCCATCAGCTCGCGCACCGCGTCCTCGCCGATCTCCTTGTTGCTGTCCTCAAGTGCGGCAAGCGCAGAACCCTTGACGATCGGAATGTCGTCGCCCGGAAACTCATAGGTGTCCAGAAGCTCGCGCACTTCCATCTCAACCAGCTCCAGAAGCTCCTCGTCGTCAACCTGGTCGACCTTGTTCAGGAACACCACAATCGCCGGAACACCGACCTGGCGGGCCAGAAGAATGTGCTCGCGCGTCTGCGGCATCGGACCGTCGGCGGCCGACACAACCAGGATCGCCCCGTCCATCTGCGCCGCGCCGGTGATCATGTTCTTCACATAGTCGGCATGGCCTGGGCAGTCGACATGCGCATAGTGACGGTTCTCCGTCTCATACTCCACATGGGCCGTCGAAATGGTGATGCCGCGGGCCCGCTCCTCCGGAGCCCCGTCAATCTCGTCATAGGCCTTGAATTCGCCATAGTACTTGGTGATCGCCGCCGTCAAAGACGTCTTGCCGTGGTCAACATGACCAATCGTACCGATGTTCACATGCGGCTTGTTGCGTTCAAATTTGCCTTTCGCCATTTTCGGCTCTCCATTCCTTATTTTCCGGCCCTATCGGCCTTGTTCATCTGTTGGTCCGTCACGCACGCTCAGGCGTATTTTTCCTGGATTTCCTGCGCCACGTTGGACGGTACAGGTGCGTAGTGGTCGAACTGCATGGTGTACTGGGCGCGGCCCTGCGACATGGAACGCAGGTTGTCCACGTATTTGAACATGTTGGCCAGCGGCACATGCGCGTTGATGACAACGGCGATGCCGCGCGCCTCCTGCCCCTGGATCTGACCGCGTCGCGAGTTTAGGTCACCGATCACATCACCGACATAGTCCTCGGGCGTCACCACCTCGACTTTCATGATCGGCTCGAGCAGCTGAGCACCAGCCTTCTGGGCGGCTTCGCGGAAGGCGGCACGCGAGGCGATCTCAAAGGCCAGAACCGAGGAGTCGACGTCGTGGTAAGCGCCGTCGGTCAGCGTCGCCTTGACACCGAGCATCGGGAAGCCGGCAAGCGGGCCGGACGACAGAACGCTCTCGATACCCTTCTGAACGCCCGGGATGTATTCCTTCGGCACGTTGCCGCCGACGATCTTGGAAACGAACTCGAACTCTTCGCTTTCGGCGTTCGGTTCGAAGACCAGCTTGACGCGCGCGAACTGACCGGACCCCCCGGTCTGTTTCTTGTGCGTGTAGTCGACCTCGGCCTCGCGGGTGATGGTTTCGCGATACGCCACCTGCGGCGCACCAATGTTGGCCTCGACCTTGAACTCCCGCTTCATGCGGTCGACCAGAATGTCGAGGTGCAATTCGCCCATGCCGGCAATGATCGTTTGACCGGATTCCTCGTCGGAGCGGACACGGA
This sequence comes from Hoeflea sp., assembly GCA_965249925.1. Taxonomy (GTDB): domain Bacteria; phylum Pseudomonadota; class Alphaproteobacteria; order Rhizobiales; family Rhizobiaceae; genus Hoeflea_A. The sequence continues at coordinate 6,000,932 of OZ252260.1, read as the reverse complement.
AAGACGGATCTTCGGCCGCTAAGCGGTTGAGCGCGATGCCCATTTTCTCCTGGTCGCCCTTGGTCTTCGGCTCGATGGCGATCTGGATCACCGGATCCGGGAATTCCATGCGCTCCAGGATGACCGGCTTCAGCGGATCGCACAGCGTGTCGCCGGTGGTTGTCTCCTTCAGGCCGGCCAGTGCGACAATGTCGCCCGCAAAAGCGACGTCGATGTCTTCGCGGCTGTTGGAGTGCATCTGCAGCATGCGACCGATACGCTCGCGCTTCTCTTTCACCGTGTTCATCACGGACGAGCCTTTTTCGATCTTGCCCGAGTAGATACGGGCAAAGGTGAGCGAGCCGACGAACGGATCGTTCATGACCTTGAAAGCCAGCATCGACAGCGGTTCCTCGTCGGAAGCCACACGCGTGGTTTCGGCATCCGTCTTGACGTCGATGCCCTTGATCGCCGGAATATCGACCGGGCTCGGCAGATAGTCGACGACGGCGTCGAGCAGCGGCTGCACACCCTTGTTCTTGAAGGCGCTGCCACAGAACATCGGGAAGAAGTCAACGTTAGTCGTGCCGCGGCGCACGAGCGCGCGGATCTGATCGTTGGACGGCATCTCGCCTTCGAGATAGGCCTCCATCGCCGCTTCGTCGATTTCGACAACGGTCTCGATGAGCTTTTCGCGGTATTCCTCGGCCTGATCCTTCAGATCGTCGGGGATCTCCACGACGTCCCACTGAGCGCCGAGCGATTCATCGCGCCAGATCAAGGCGTTCATCTCAACCAGGTCGACCACGCCCTTGAAGTCGCTTTCGGCGCCGATCGGCAGCTGCATCACCACCGGAATAGCGCCGAGACGCGATCCGACCATCTCTACCGAACGGAAGAAATCTGCTCCGATCTTGTCCATCTTGTTGCAGAAGATCATGCGCGGCACGTTGTACTTGTCGGCCTGACGCCACACCGTTTCGGTCTGCGGCTCCACCCCGGCATTGGCGTCGAGAAGTGCCACCGCGCCGTCAAGCACCCGCAAAGACCGTTCCACTTCGATGGTGAAGTCGACGTGTCCAGGCGTGTCGATGATGTTGAAACGCCGCATGCCGCCGTCGCGACCCTTCCAGAACGTTGTGGTCGCAGCAGACGTGATGGTGATGCCGCGCTCCTGCTCCTGTTCCATCCAGTCCATGGTGGCGGCGCCGTCGTGCACCTCACCGATCTTGTGGGACTTTCCGGTGTAGTAGAGGATCCGCTCTGTCGTCGTCGTTTTGCCGGCGTCGATATGCGCCATGATGCCGAAGTTGCGGTAGTCTTCAATCTTGTATTCGCGGGGCATGACTGTGCCTTTCGATGCAGGAACGGTTACCAGCGATAATGCGAGAACGCGCGGTTGGCGTCGGCCATTTTGTGCGTGTCCTCACGTTTCTTGACCGCGCTGCCGCGGTTGTTCGCAGCGTCCATGAGTTCGCCGGACAGGCGCTCGATCATGGTCGATTCATTGCGGTTGCGGGCGGCACTGATAAGCCAGCGAATGGCCAGTGCCTGACGGCGCTCGGGACGGACATCGACCGGCACCTGGTAGGTCGCGCCACCGACGCGACGCGAGCGCACTTCAACCGAGGGGGCGACATTCTCCAAGGCCGAATGGAACGTGCCGACCGGTTCCTGTTTGGTTTTGTTCTCGATGATGTCGAAGGCGCCGTATACGATGCGCTCGGCGACGGACTTCTTGCCGTCGAGCATAATCGCATTCATGAATTTGGTGATGACCAGGTCGCCGAACTTCGGATCCGGGTTGATCTCACGTTTTTCTGCTCTGTGACGTCGGGACATGCTTTTGTCTCTTCACTATGCCCGGATGCCACGCGCGCAGCAGGCATCCGTTACGATTGCCTGTTACTTCGGACGCTTGGCGCCGTATTTGGAGCGGCGCTGCTTGCGGTCTTTCACGCCCTGCGTATCGAGCACGCCGCGAATGATGTGGTAGCGCACACCCGGAAGGTCCTTAACGCGACCGCCGCGGATCATCACCACCGAGTGCTCCTGAAGGTTGTGGCCTTCGCCGGGAATGTAGCCGATCACTTCGAAACCGTTGGTCAGGCGAATCTTGGCGACCTTACGGAGCGCCGAGTTCGGCTTTTTCGGTGTCGTCGTGTAAACGCGCGTGCAGACGCCGCGCTTTTGAGGATTGGCCTCAAGAGCCGGGACCTTATTTCGCTTAACCGGCGCCTGGCGCGGCTTGCGGATCAGCTGGTTGACGGTAGGCATTCAACCTTCCTTTTGTATAAACCTTCGCTTTGCCCTCTCGGGCGTTCATGACGACACGAATGACCATGCGCAAAAGGGCAAACCCGCCCTTGGCGGCTTGCCCAAAATCGGCAGAGGACACGATGTCATCCGTGTCATGCGTGCAGCATTTTTTCTCAACGTGCAGTCGGAACCGTGTTTGAGGCGAACTTCAGGACGAGTCATCCCGAACCAGCCAGCCTCACATCGGCTCTGGTGGGCGCTAGATACTTATTTGCCGGGGTGTCGTCAAGGCCCGCAGACAAATAAACGCAAGGCGCCTCGGTTTTGCCGGCAAAATGCGGAAATGTCGGCTGGAATCAAGCGATTTCGGGATCACGGCTTGCCGAATCGAACGGTTCGGCACAGACAGCGTCAAGTACCCTCGCCGCTCTCATCAAAGGAATCATTGCCATGCCCAACTCCGATCCTGATTCTTCCGAAGACTCGATCGTTTTCGTGATCATCGGCCGCGTCTTCGAGCGCAAGGGCGACGAGCCGATTGATATCCATATTCTACTCGTTGCGCCGGACGACGACACGGCGGTGCGTGAAGCGCTGAACGCGCTGGCGCAGGAGGGCTACGAAGAAGCTGAACTCGACCAGATCGGCGTGATGGAAGGCATGCCCGACGAGGAACCGCATGCCTCCGCCTATCAGGGAGCCCTGGAGGGCGAAGTCGCGATCATTACCATGTAGCAGCCGGACGCAATCGGAAATGGCCAAGGCACATCTGTCATCCCTCACCCTGAATGTCACCGACCCTGCGCAACTGGCGGCGTTCTACAGCGACACACTGGGGATGCGCCGGTTGGACGTCGCCGGTGCGGTCGCCGTCGGCTATGGCGGCAAGGGTGCAGCGCTGGTCCTGAAGCCATCTGCCGGAAACGAGCCGTACGAACACCGCCGGAATGATCGTTATTGGAAGATCGCCATCACCATGCCCAATCTTGATCTGGCTTACGAGCAACTGACGGCGCGGGGCGTCGTTGCATCACGACCTGACCAATTCCGCGATATTGGATATATGAGCCATCTCACGGATCCCGCGGGCCATGTGATCGAGCTGCTGCAACACAGTTTCGAAGGTTCCCCGCGCAGCAGTGACGGCGATGCCGCATTGCCACTTGGCGGTGGGGCGCAAATGGGGCTGATCACGCTGCGTACCAGCGACATCGAATCCGAACTGTTGCGTTGTCAAAAGACATTGGGGATGCAATACCTCTGCCGTCAGGCCGTCTCGGACATCGGCTTCGATCTCTATTTCCTGGCATTTACCGAAGACACACCGCCCGATCCGGACCCGAATGCCCTGGTCAATCGGGAATGGCTCTACCGGCGCCCCTACACGGTCCTGGAGTTCCAACACGTTCTGGCAGGTGGCGACATCGTGTTTCGTCCGGAAACCGCAAACGGCGCCGTGAAAATCGGTATTCAACGGGATGACGGCTCTCGGATCGTTTTACGATGAGAGTGCACCGGATTTGCAACGGGACTTCGGACCAAGAAGCATCCGATTTCTGCATGTGAGTCATTGTCCTGACGGCATCGAAGGAAAAAGAGCGGATGGCACGCGCTCTCAATTGCAATGTCGGGGTCACTTGAAATCGACGATCTCCAGCTGCCACTCTGGTCCGTCTTCTCCGTATACGACAGCTCCATCAATCACAATCATATGAGGATCGGAGAGTCTTTGGAGTGCGGTATCCTGATGCGCAAACTCAAAATGGCATTCCGGGCATTTGGGATTGGCACCGGGTGCAAAACGCCCGCCACAATCACAATCAGGTAACGAGTGGGAAATCGCGTCAAGCACCTGCTGTGTCGATTGGTAATAGGCTCTTCGCTTGTCAGATTCTCGATGGATCACGTTGCTACAACGAGAACAGTAGAAATGGGGCCATAAGTCGCTCATCCCGCTCGATTTCCATGCCGGAATATCCGATTTGCAGTTTGGACAAATGAACTTGCCGATACCTGGGACATCTTTAGCGTTGTACCTGACCGTTCTCACCGCTGGCTCCTGGAATTCGGGAGGCGTTGTTATGTCCTCAAAAAACCTGACAAACAATGCAGAAAGCCCCGGCACAAACCGGGGCTTTTCAATTCAGGTGACCGACCTTGCAACCTTGCTATTCGCCGGCCGGTGCTTCGACGGGTTCGGCGCTCATGTCGGTGAGCAACGGTCCGGCGTCCTCGACATCGGCGGTCTTCTTGCGCTCTTCCAGGATCAGGTCGTCGCGCGAGGTGGCGATGCGGCGGATCTGGTTCATCGCGCCACCGGTACCGGCCGGGATGAGGCGACCGACGATGACGTTTTCCTTGAGGCCCTGCAGCGCGTCCATCTTGCCGGCGACCGCTGCCTCCGTCAGCACCTTGGTCGTCTCCTGGAAGGAGGCAGCGGAGATGAAGGACGGAGTCTGCAGAGACGCCTTGGTGATGCCCAGCAGGACCGGTTGGCCGGAGGCCTCCTTCTTGCCTTCCTCGACCAGCCGCTCATTGGCGATCTCCAGCTCGATGCGGTCGACATTGTCGCCGACAATGTAGGCGGAGTCGCCGGCATCGGTGATTTCCACCTTCTGCAGCATCTGCCGCACGATCACCTCGATGTGCTTGTCGTTGATGACAACACCCTGCAGGCGGTAGACCTCCTGAATCTCGTTGACGAGATATGAGGCCAGCGCCTCGACGCCTTTGATCGCCAGGATGTCATGCGGGGCCGGATTGCCGTCGAGGATGTAGTCGCCTTTCTCGATCGTGTCACCGTCCTGCAGATGGAACGGCTTACCTTTCGGGATCAGGTATTCGACGGGTTCCTCGTCGCTGTCATGCGGCTCGATCATGATGCGCCGCTTGTTCTTGTAGTCACGGCCCAGACGGATCGTGCCGTCCTTTTCAGCGATGATGGCGTGGTCCTTCGGACGCCGCGCCTCAAACAGCTCCGCGACCCGTGGCAGACCACCGGTGATGTCCTTGGTCTTGGCGCTTTCCAGCGGAATACGCGCCAGCACATCGCCCTCCGATGCCTTGGAGCCCGGTTCGACCGACAGGATGGCATCCACTGACAGCTGGAAACGGGCCTCGCCGCCGCGCGACAGTTTGGCGACCTTGCCATCCTTGTCCTTGATGACAATGGCCGGTTTCAGGTCGGTTCCACGCGGTGTCGAACGCCAATCGATGACCTGGCGCTTGGTGATGCCAGTCGTTTCGTCCGTCGATTCGGAGACCGACACACCGTCGACCACGTCCTCGAATTCCACGGTGCCGGCGACTTCCGTCATCATCGGCCGCGTGTAGGGATCCCATTCGGCGAGACGCTGGCCCCGCTTCACCTCATCGCCGTCGTCGACGAAGATCCGCGAACCGTAGGTCACACGCTGCGAGGACCGCTCGACGCCCTGCTCGTCCAGGATCTGAATCGACATGCTGCGGCCCATGGCCACCAGGTTGCCTTCAGAGTTACGCAGGATGTTGCGGTTTTTGACGCGAACCGTGCCCTCATACGAGGCTTCCAGGAAGGACTGGTCAACCACGGTGGCGGTCCCGCCCAGGTGGAAGGTGCGCATGGTGAGCTGGGTGCCGGGCTCACCGATCGACTGCGCGGCGATGACGCCCACCGCTTCACCAACATTGACCGGCGTACCGCGCGCGAGGTCGCGACCGTAGCATGTGCAGCAGACACCGTTCTGCACCTCGCAGGTCAGCGCAGAGCGGATCTGGACCGACTGGACATTCGCCGCCTCGATGGCGGCAACGTCCGGCTCCTCGATCAGCTTCCCTTTGGCAACCAGCACATCGCCGGTCTGCGGATGCACGACGTCGTTCAGTGCAGTGCGGCCGAGAATACGCTGGCCGATTGAAGCAACGACCTGACCGGCGTCGACGATGGCTGTCATCGTCAGGCCGTTTTCAGTGCCGCAATCCCTTTGCGTCACAATACAATCCTGAGCGACGTCCACGAGGCGGCGTGTCAGATACCCGGAGTTGGCGGTCTTCAGGGCTGTATCGGCCAGACCCTTGCGGGCGCCGTGCGTCGAGTTGAAGTACTCGTTCACGGTCAGGCCTTCCTTGAAGTTCGAGATGATCGGCGTTTCGATGATCTCGCCGGACGGCTTGGCCATCAGGCCGCGCATGCCGCCGAGCTGACGCATCTGGTTGGCCGAGCCGCGGGCGCCGGAGTGACTCATCATATAGATGGAGTTCATCGGCTTCTGGCGGCCGTCGTCGTCGAATTCGACCGCCTTGATGCGGCTCATCATCTCGTCTGCGACCTTCTCCGTGGCCTTGCCCCAGGCATCGACGACCTTGTTGTATTTCTCGCCCTGGGTGATCAGGCCGTCGTTGTACTGCTGCTCGTATTCCTTGACGAGCATTTCGGTATCGCTGACGATCTTAGCCTTGGTTGCCGGGATCACCATATCGTCCTTGCCGAAGGAAATGCCGGCCCGGCAGGCATGGCTGAAGCCAAGCTGCATGATCCGGTCACAGAAGATTACCGTCTCCTTCTGGCCGCAATGGCGATAGACCGTATCGATCATCTTCGAGATGTTCTTCTTGGTCATTTCCTGGTTGCAGACCTCGAACGGCACATTGGCGTTGCGCGGCAGCAGCTCGCCAAGAATCATGCGACCCGGTGTGGTTTCGTAGATGGACGACACCTCGTTGTCATCGGCATCCTTGGTCTTGAACCGGCCCTTGATCTTGGCGTGCAGGGTCACGACCTTGTTTTCGAGCGCATGGTGCAGTTCGCCCATATCGGCAAACACCATGCCCTCGCCCGGCTCGTTCTCATTCACGATCGAAAGGTAATACAGGCCGAGCACCATATCCTGTGAGGGAACGATGATCGGCGCGCCGTTGGCCGGATGCAGGATGTTGTTGGTCGACATCATCAGCACACGGGCTTCCAACTGTGCTTCCAGCGACAGCGGCACGTGCACAGCCATCTGGTCGCCATCGAAATCGGCGTTGAAGGCGGTGCAGACCAGAGGATGCAACTGGATGGCCTTGCCCTCGACAAGAACCGGCTCGAAGGCCTGGATGCCAAGGCGGTGCAGCGTCGGCGCCCGGTTCAGGAGCACGGGGTGCTCGCGGATCACCTCATCGAGGATATCCCATACTTCAGGCTTTTCCTTTTCCACCAGCTTCTTGGCCTGCTTGACGGTGGAGGAATAACCCTTGGCGTCCAGCCGCGCGTAAATGAACGGCTTGAACAGCTCGAGCGCCATTTTCTTCGGCAGGCCGCACTGGTGCAGCTTGAGTTCCGGACCGGTCACGATCACCGAGCGGCCGGAATAGTCGACGCGTTTGCCGAGCAGGTTCTGCCGGAAGCGGCCCTGCTTGCCCTTGAGCATGTCGGACAGCGATTTCAACGGACGCTTGTTGGCGCCGGTGATGACGCGGCCGCGGCGGCCATTGTCGAACAGCGCATCCACCGATTCCTGCAGCATGCGCTTCTCGTTGCGGATGATAATTCCCGGCGCACGCAGTTCGATCAGTCGCTTCAGCCGGTTGTTCCGGTTGATGACGCGGCGATAGAGATCGTTGAGGTCCGAGGTGGCAAAGCGGCCACCGTCAAGCGGTACCAGCGGACGCAGGTCCGGCGGGATCACCGGGATGACCTTCATGATCATCCACTCCGGGCGATTGCCGGATTCGATGAAGTTCTCCACCAACTTCAGCCGCTTCATGATCTTCTTGCTTTTCAGCTCGGACGACGTGGCGGCCAGTTCGTCACGCAGATCGACAGCGATCTTCTCCAGATCCATGCCGGCGAGCAGTTCGAAGATGGCCTCGGCGCCGATCATCGAGGTGAACGCGTCTTCGCCGAACTCGTCGACGGCCAGCATATATTCCTCTTCCGAAAGGAGCTGATTCTCCTTCAGGGACGTCAGCCCGGGTTCGGTCACGATATAGTTTTCGAAGTACAGAACCCGCTCAATGTCCTTCAACGTCATGTCGAGCAGCGTTCCGATGCGACTCGGCAACGACTTCAGGAACCAGATATGGGCGACAGGAGCGGCGAGCTCGATGTGTCCCATCCGCTCACGGCGAACCCGCGACAGGGTGACCTCGACGCCGCACTTTTCGCAGATGATGCCCTTGTACTTCATCCGCTTGTATTTGCCGCAGAGGCACTCGTAGTCCTTGATCGGTCCAAAGATTCGCGCGCAGAACAGCCCGTCGCGCTCGGGCTTGAAGGTACGATAGTTGATCGTCTCCGGCTTCTTGATTTCACCGAACGACCAAGAGAGGATCTTCTCCGGCGAGGCAATCGATATCCGGATGGAATCGAACGTCTGTACCGGAGCCTGCGTATTGAAAAGGTTCATGACCTCTTGGTTCATGCCTATCTCCTTCGTGGGGCGCTACCCCTTTGCGACGGCCGGCGGGTCGGGTCATCCGCTACCGTCTGAAAACTCATCTGCCGCTGTTCGCGGCACGCGCCCGAACCGCCAGTCGGACGGGCAGGCGGCGCGCTTTGCCAGATAAAGCGCGCCGACATGAGCCTATTCGGCCGCGTCGGGCAGCTGCTGGACGCCCTCGTCGTCCGCCTCAACCCGAGTGTTTTCCAGTTCGACATTGAGGCCGAGCGAGCGCATTTCCTTGACCAGGACGTTGAAGCTCTCCGGAATGCCTGCTTCGAACGTGTCGTCGCCGCGGACGATCGCTTCGTAGACCTTGGTACGGCCGGCCACGTCGTCGGATTTGACGGTCAGCATTTCCTGCAACGTGTAGGCAGCACCATAGGCTTCGAGGGCCCAGACCTCCATTTCGCCGAAGCGCTGGCCGCCGAACTGCGCCTTGCCGCCCAGCGGCTGCTGGGTAACCAGAGAGTAAGGACCGATCGAACGGGCGTGGATCTTATCGTCCACCAGGTGGTTGAGCTTGAGCATATAGATGTAGCCGACCGTTACCTGCCGGTCGAATGGCTCACCGGTTCGTCCGTCGTAAAGCGTCGACTGACCGGATTCACTCAATCCGGACTGCGTTAGCATGGCATTGACGTCCTTTTCGACAGCGCCGTCGAAAACCGGTGTGGCGATCGATACACCACGCCTCGTCTGCTCGGCCAGTTTGAGGATCGAGTCGTCGTCATATTTGCCGATCGGCTCGCCCTTCGGACCGGTTCCCATGACCGTGTCCATGACTTTGCGCAGCGGCTTGATCTCGCCGTCCTGCTTGTAGGCGTCGAGCATATCGCCGATCTTCTGGCCCATACCGGCACAGGCCCAGCCCAGATGGGTTTCCAGGATCTGACCGACATTCATGCGCGACGGCACGCCGAGCGGGTTGAGCACGATATCGACATGCGTTCCGTCGTCGAGGAACGGCATGTCCTCGATCGGTACGATGCGCGAGATCACACCCTTGTTGCCGTGCCGGCCGGCCATCTTGTCGCCAGGCTGCACCTTGCGCTTCACGGCAACGAAGACCTTCACCATCTTCATGACGCCGGGTGGCATTTCGTCGCCGCGCTGGACCTTTTCCACCTTATCCATGAAGCGCTGTTCGAGGCGTTTCTTGGACTCGTCGTACTGGGCGCGCAGGGCCTCGATTTCACCCTGCAGTTTTTCGTCCTCAACGGCGAACATCCACCATTGCGATCGCGGATAGTCCTGCATGGTCTCTTCGTCGAGGGCTGTACCCTTCTTGAAGCCCTTCGGACCGGCGACCGCCTTGTTGCCGACGACCATATCGAACAGGCGTCCGTAGACGTTTCGGTCGAGGATGGCCTGTTCGTCGTCGCGGTCCTTGGCCAGGCGCTCGATCTCCTCGCGCTCTATGGCCATGGCGCGCTCGTCCTTCTCGACCCCATGCCGGTTGAACACCCGCACCTCGACGACGGTGCCGAAGGTACCGGGCGGCATGCGCATTGATGTGTCGCGAACGTCCGAAGCCTTTTCACCAAAGATGGCGCGCAGCAGCTTTTCTTCCGGCGTCATCGGGCTCTCGCCCTTAGGCGTGATCTTGCCGACAAGAATATCGCCTGGAGCGACTTCCGCACCGATGTAGACGATGCCGGCCTCGTCGAGGTTCTTGAGAGCCTCTTCGGAGACGTTCGGGATATCGCGGGTGATCTCCTCGGGACCAAGCTTGGTGTCCCGCGCCATCACTTCGAACTCGTCGATATGGATCGAGGTGAAGACGTCATCGCGCACGATGCGTTCGGACAACAGGATCGAATCCTCGTAGTTGTAGCCGTTCCATGGCATGAAGGCGACGAGCACGTTGCGGCCAAGCGCCAGATCGCCCAGATCCGTCGACGGTCCATCGGCGATGATGTCGCCTTTCTCGATCTGGTCACCGACATTGACCAGCGGACGCTGGTTGATGCAGGTGTTCTGGTTCGAGCGCTGGAACTTCTGCAGCGTGTAGATGTCGACCCCGGATTTGGACGGGTCAAGTTCCTCAGTCGCCCGGATAACGATACGCGTGGCATCGACCTGATCGACGATACCGGTCCGCACGGCGGCGATCGCGGCGCCGGAATCGCGTGCCACCACCGGCTCCATGCCGGTGCCGACAAACGGCGCCTCGGCACGCACCAGCGGAACCGCCTGGCGTTGCATGTTGGACCCCATCAAGGCGCGGTTGGCGTCGTCGTTTTCCAGGAACGGAATGAGCGCGGCGGCCACCGAAACCAGCTGCTTCGGCGACACGTCCATCAGATCGATGGCGTCGCGCGGCGCCAGCATCACATCCCCGGCGTGCCGGCAAACGACGAATTCGTCCGCAAAGGACCCGTCCTCATTGAGCACCGCGTTGGCCTGCGCCACATGGTACTTGGCTTCCTCCATGGCCGACAGGTACATGACATCGTTGGTGACCTTGCCGTCGACGATGCGGCGGTAAGGGCTCTCGATGAAACCGTACTTGTTGACGCGAGCGAAGGTGGCAAGCGAGTTGATGAGGCCGATATTCGGGCCTTCAGGTGTTTCGATCGGGCAGATCCGGCCATAGTGGGTTGGGTGCACGTCGCGCACCTCGAAGCCGGCACGTTCGCGGGTCAGGCCGCCGGGCCCAAGCGCCGACAGACGGCGCTTGTGGGTGATTTCCGACAGCGGATTGACCTGGTCCATGAACTGCGACAGCTGCGAGGAGCCGAAGAATTCACGCACTGCGGCGGCCGCCGGCTTGGCGTTGATCAGATCCTGCGGCATCACCGTGTCGATCTCGATGGACGACATGCGCTCCTTGATGGCCCGCTCCATGCGCAGTAGACCGAGGCGGTACTGGTTTTCCATCAGCTCGCCGACCGAGCGAACACGGCGGTTGCCAAGATTGTCGATGTCGTCGATATCGCCCTTGCCGTCGCGCAGTTCGACCAGGGTCTTGACGACCGCCAGAATATCCTCCTTGCGCAGGATGCGAACCGAATCCTCCGCGTCGAGATCAAGGCGCATGTTCATTTTGACCCGGCCCACCGAGGACAGGTCGTAGCGCTCCGGATCGAAGAACAGCGAATGGAACATCGCCTCCGCCGACTCCATGGTCGGCGGCTCGCCGGGCCGCATGACCCGGTAGATATCGAACAGCGCGTCCTGGCGGTTCTCGTTCTTGTCGGCCGCCAGGGTATTGCGGATGTATCCACCCACATTGACGTGGTCGATGTCGAGAATCGGCAGTTCCTCAAAGCCGGCCTCGATCAGGACCGGCAGGTTCTTTTCGTCAAGCTCGTCCCCGGCCTCGAGGTAGATCTCGCCGGTTTCCATGTTGACGACGTCGCGGGCCAGGTAGCTGCCAAAAAGGTCTTCATCCGAAACCTTCAACGCCTTGACGCCTTTCTCGGCCAATTGGCGCAGGAACCGTGGCGTCAGTTTCTTGCCGGTTTCGGCGATCACCTCACCGCTGTCGGCATCAACAAGGTCCGATACGGCCTTGCTGCCCTTCAAGGCTTCCGGCTGGAACGGCAGGCGCCAGCCCTCACCTTCCCGCGTGTAGAGCGAGTGACTGTAGAACGTGTCGAGAATATCCTCGGGATCCATGCCGAGCGCCATCAGCAACGATGTCGCCGGTATCTTGCGGCGCCGGTCGATGCGGGCATGCACGATGTCTTTGGCATCGAATTCGATATCGAGCCAAGAACCACGGTAGGGAATGACACGCGCGGCAAACAGCAATTTGCCGGACGAGTGGCTCTTGCCCTTGTCGTGGTCGAAAAACACGCCGGGCGAACGGTGCATCTGCGAAACAATGACCCGCTCGGTGCCGTTGACAATGAAGGTGCCGTTGTCGGTCATCAACGGCATGTCGCCCATATAGACGTTCTGCTCCTTGATGTCCTTGATGGACTTGGCACCGGTATCCTCGTCGATGTCGAAAACGATCAACCGCAGCGTAACCTTGAGCGGCGCGGCGTAGGTTAAATCGCGCTGCCGGCATTCCTCGACATCGAATTTCGGCGGTTCGAATTCATAAGACACAAACTCCAGCATCGACGCGCCGGAGAAATCGGAAATCGGGAACACCGATTTGAAAACGGCCTGCAGGCCTTCGTCCTCACGCCCGCCATCGGGCTCGTCAATCATCAGGAACTGGTCGTAGGATGCCTTTTGAACCTCGATGAGATTCGGCATCTCCGCCACTTCAGGTATCTTTCCAAAAAACTTGCGTACGCGCCTACGACCATTGAATGAAAGGGTCTGAGCCATCGTCGCTCCTTATATCTCGCATCCGGGCCTGCACCTTACGAAACCGCTGGCCAGGGGGCTCCGCAAAATAGGGTCTTTAAAGAAACCCATTACCCAAGGGCCGGATTTCCGGTCCTTGGGTAATCGGTTCGAACGGCAAAACTGCTGCCGCGGCAAGGCCCGCAAAAGAGCCCCGCCGCTTTACGCATATACGCTTACTTGAGCTCGATGGTCGCGCCTGCTTCCTCGAGCTTGCCTTTGATTTCCTCGGCTTCCGCCTTGGCGACACCTTCCTTGATGGCTTTCGGTGCGCTTTCGACGAGGTCCTTGGCTTCCTTCAGGCCAAGGCCCGTGATGCCGCGGACTTCCTTAATGACGTTGATCTTCTTGTCGCCGACCGCGGCGAGAACAACGTCAAACTCATCCTTTTCTTCTTCAACGGCGGCTTCGCCACCACCGCCCGCGACAGCCGCCACGGCAACCGGCGCCGCCGCGGATACGCCCCAATGCTCTTCGAGCATCTTGGAAAGCTCAGCGGCCTCCAGGACGGTTAGGTTGGAAAGGTCTTCAACGATCTTTGCAAGATCAGCCATGATTCTATTTCCTTACTGGTTCGGTTCGAACTGGTTTGAACAGCGAAGCTTCGCCTAGGCGGCTTCGTCCTTCTGGGCATAAGCATTGAGCACACGGGCGAGCTGGCCGGCCGGTGCGTTGACAACCTGTGCGATGCGTGACGCCGGCGTCTGGATCATGCCGACAATCTTCGCCCGCAACTCGTCGATCGACGGCATTGTGGCAAGTGCCTTCACACCGTTGGCGTCGAGTTCGGTTGCCCCCATCGCTCCACCGAGAACCACGAGACTTTCGTTGGTCTTGGCGAAATCGACGGCAACTTTCGGAGCGACAACCGGATCTTCGCTGTAGGCGATCACCGTCTGTCCTTGGAAAAGACCGGAGATCTTTTCCGCTTCCGTGCCCTGAAGAGCGATTTTGGCCAGGCGGTTCTTCGCGACTTTGACCGTGCCACCGGCTTCACGCATCCTCGAACGAAGATCGTTCATCTGCGCAACCGAGAGGCCGGCGTAGTGGGCCACAACAAGTGAACCGGAGGTCGTGAAGACCTCGTTCAGTGCCGTGACAAATTCGCGTTTTTGCGCTCTATCCACTGCCACTCTCCAGTTGACAGGACTGTTTCCACAGCGCCTGCCGGGTTTGCCTTGCCGCCGGGGCCATTTGCGACCCGCAAGCGACGCTTGAGGATCCTGTCCCCTCGAGCCAACCTGCCGGGTCGACGCAAGGCAAAGAAGGTTCGAACCGAAAACAGGGCGCTGCGCGCCAGTATTCCGGATCTTACCCGTCTCATGCGGGCCAAGTGATTAAGGCTAACCACCCGCAGTCTCGGACAGGAGTTCCGAACCCTTCGGGTCCGGATTTTTCCGGCCCGAGGGCCGGAAAAACTGTTAGACCGGCGAACCGGTCGCAATTCACATATCCGGTCAGGCGGAAGCCAGACTGGATGGATCAATCTTCACGCCGGCGCCCATGGTCGACGAAATGGCGACCCGCTTGACATAGTTGCCTTTGGCGCCGCTCGGCTTGGCCTTCATGACTGCATCTGCAAAGGCGCGGATGTTTTCTTCAATCGCCTGTTGATCGAACGATGCCTTGCCCACGCCGGCATGGACAATGCCCGCTTTCTCGACTCGGAATTCAACAGCACCGCCCTTGGAAGCGCCGATGGCCTCTTTGAGATCGTTGGTCACCGTGCCAACCTTGGGATTGGGCATCAGTCCGCGCGGACCAAGCACTTTACCCAGCCGGCCGACGAGCGGCATCATATCCGGCGTCGCGATGCAGCGGTCGAAATCGATCTGGCCGCCCTGGACCTGTTCAACAAGGTCTTCCGCCCCGACAATGTCAGCGCCGGCTTCTCGGGCTTCCTCTGCTTTGGCGTCGCGTGCGAACACGGCAACCTTAACCGAGCGACCGGTGCCGTTCGGAAGGTTGGCCACGCCGCGTACCATCTGATCGGCGTGACGTGGGTCGACGCCGAGATTCATCGACATCTCAATGGTCTCGTCGAATTTGGCGGTGGCACGTTCCTTGACCATGGTCACGGCTTCGCCGAGCTCATAAAGCTTGCTGGCATCGATGCCGTCACGGATTTTGCGTATGCGTTTTGCTGCCTTGGCCATCGTTCTACGCCTTCACTTCCAGTCCCATGGACCGGGCAGAGCCCTCGACCATGGCCATCGCGCCGTCGATATCGGCGGCGTTGAGGTCCTGCATCTTTGCTTCGGCAATGCTGCGCACCTGATCCTTGGTGATCGAGCCGGCCGAGGTTCGACCAGGCTCCTGGGAACCGGATTTCAGCTTTGCCTCCTTCTTCAGGAAATAGCTGACGGGCGGCTGCTTCATCGTGAAGGTGAAGGACTTGTCCTGGTAGTAGGTGATGACGCAGGGAATCGGTGCGTTTTTCTCCATTTCCTGCGTGGCGGCGTTGAACGCCTTGCAGAATTCCATGATATTGATGCCACGCTGACCAAGTGCCGGACCGATCGGCGGCGATGGATTGGCGGCGCCAGCCGGGACCTGCAGCTTGAGCTGACCTGCAACTTTCTTAGCCATACTGTCTCTGCCTTGTCAGATGGACAGGATGAACCTGCCCCCTTGTTGTGAAGCCACCTACACTTTCCTGAGGCGGCATCGTTTGCCGGTTGCCCGGCGGCTGCGGTTGCGTGGTCCGGACGGCAGGACTGGCTTATCCCCGCATTCCTCCCACGCGTTTGACGGGTTTCCCCGCCATTCGGTCAAACCTTTTCGACTTGACCGTATTCCAGTTCAACGGGCGTCGCGCGTCCGAAGATGGACACTTCCACCTTCAGTCTCGACCGTTCTTCGTCCACCTCCTGAACAACGCCGGAGAAAGACGCGAAGGGCCCGTCGGAAACCCTTATCTGCTCACCGATTTCGAAGGAAATGGACGGTTTCGGCCGATCCACGCCCTCTTGAACCTGTGTCAGAATTTGATCCGCTTCGGAGTCGGGGATCGGTACCGGCTTATTGTCGGAACCCAGGAAACCCGTCACCTTCGGTGTGTTCTTGATCAGGTGATAGGCCTCGTCGGTCAGATCGGCACGCACCATCACGTAACCGGGAAAGAACTTGCGCTCCGAATCGACCTTGCGGCCGCGACGCACCTCCACAACTTTTTCCGTTGGCACCAGGATTTTCTCAAACAGGTGATCCAACCCCTTGGCTTTCGCCTGTTCTTCGATGGACTCGGCCACCTTCTTTTCAAAATTCGAGTATGCGTGGACGATGTACCAACGCGCAGCCATCATTGTCTCCTGCCTGCACTAACCGCCAACGTTCAGGACGAGCCCGACGAGCCAGCCGAGAAGCTGATCGGCCGCAAAGAAAAATGCCGCTGCCAGGAAAACCATGACCAGTACCATCAGCGTCGAGATCATCGTCTCGCGCCGCGAAGGCCACGTCACTTTCGACGTTTCGGCACGCACTTGCTGCAGAAACGCAAAGGGATTTGTTTTTGATGCCATAAGCCGCTCACGCCTTCACGGCGCGTAGAGGGTCTCTTTCAGCCCCACGCGCCGCGTGTCTGTTTTCCTCTTAATAATCACCGAATCGCAAAACCACAAGAGCCGGCCAGAGGATATTTTGCAATATTTGTACCAAATTGTGTTTTCACAGTGGCATCAGCCGTTAACAGACCATCACCGATCATCAAGCATATTGGCCAAGATTATGGCGACAACCGGGATTTGGCCAAGCGAAATTCACCGGCGGACTCAATTGATCTGCTCGATATCGGCCGCCATGTCGGGGACGAGCCTCACCCGGTAGCTGGCGTCCTCACAGGTCAGAATCCAAACTTTTTCATCCGGCGTGGAATCGTCCGGATCTGCGACGGCCGATTTCGGCGTTTTGCATTGATAACCCTGCTCCCGCACCTGAGCGGCCACGATATTGGTCGGATCCTCCTGGCTGTAAGCGGTCGTGACGGACACTACCGAGATTAGAGCGCAAAACAATAGACGAAATTTCAAGTTCGGGTGCATGGGTCAATCCCCTGAAGCGGGCGGGTTTGTCATCCTGTAGAGCACTCGCTTTTATTTCGCGGTGCACTATGCCGACCGAAGAGCGCGGATTTGGCAGGGGCAGAGAGGCTCGAACTCCCGACCTACGGTTTTGGAGACCGTCGCTCTACCAACTGAGCTATACCCCTAGATCGCAACGCGGTTTACCGGGATTTGACCGAGGGTTCAAGCGGCAAATGCGGCGTCCAGTCAAATGCCGGCATCGAACGCCGTGAACCGTTCCACCCTCCAAAAAACTCAGGACGCGCCGTGGATCTCGGCGCGTCCTGTTTTTCGTGCTGCGCCGTCCGTTCAAGGCCCGGATGGCTAGTCTTACTCCGTGCTGCTTGCGACGATGCCGGCGCCGACGCAAAGCGCGCTTGCGCGCCCTTTGCAACTCATATCGGCGTCGGCAGCTTTCGGCACTGCCGCCTGCATCACTCCGTGATGCTTGCGACGATGCCGGCGCCGTTGCAAAGCGCGCTTGCGCGCCCTTTGCCATTCACATGGGCGTCGGCAGCTTCCGGCATTGCCGCCGGCATCACTCTGTGATGCTTGCGACGATGCCGGCGCCGTTGCAAAGCGCGCTTGCGCGCCCTTTGCCGTTCATATGGGCGTCGGCAGCTTCCGGCATTGCCGCCGGCATCACTCTGTGATGCTTGCGACGATGCCGGCGCCGTTGCAAAGCGCGCTTGCGCGCCCTTTGCCGTTCATATGGGCGTCGGCAGCTTCCGGCATTGCCGCCGGCATCACTCTGTGATGCTTGCGACGATGCCGGCGCCGTTGCAAAGCGCGCTTGCGCGCCCTTTGCCATTCATATGGGCGTCGGCAGCTTTCGGCATTGCCGCCTGCATCACTCTGTGATGCTTGCGACGATGCCGGCGCCGACGGTGCGGCCGCCTTCGCGGATGGCGAAGCGCAGCTTCTCTTCCATGGCGATCGGCACGATCAGCTCAACGTCAACCGTCACATTGTCCCCCGGCATCACCATCTCGGTGCCTTCCGGAAGCGTCACAACACCCGTCACGTCCGTTGTGCGGAAATAAAACTGCGGACGGTAGTTGGTGAAGAACGGCGTGTGGCGGCCGCCCTCCTCCTTCGTCAGAATGTAGGCCTCCGCCTTGAACTTCGTGTGCGGCGTCACAGAGCCCGGCTTGCACAGAACCTGGCCACGCTCGACACCGTCACGATCGACACCGCGCAGCAGCGCACCGATGTTGTCGCCCGCCTGGCCCTGGTCCAGAAGCTTGCGGAACATCTCAACGCCCGTGCACGTCGTCTTCGACGTCGGACGGATGCCGACAATCTCGATCTCGTCGCCGACATTGATGATGCCGCGCTCAACGCGACCCGTCACAACCGTGCCGCGGCCCGAAATCGAAAACACGTCCTCGATCGGCATCAGGAAAGGCTGGTCGATCGGACGCTCTGGCGTCGGGATGTAGGCATCCACCTGCGCCATCAGCTCACGCACCGCGTCCTCGCCGATCTCCTTGTTGCTGTCCTCAAGTGCTGCAAGCGCAGAACCCTTGACGATCGGAATGTCGTCGCCCGGAAACTCATAGGTGTCCAGAAGCTCGCGCACTTCCATCTCAACCAGCTCCAGAAGCTCCTCGTCATCAACCTGGTCGACCTTGTTCAGGAACACCACAATCGCCGGAACGCCAACCTGGCGGGCCAGAAGAATGTGCTCGCGCGTCTGCGGCATCGGACCGTCGGCCGCCGACACAACCAGGATCGCCCCATCCATCTGCGCCGCGCCGGTGATCATGTTCTTCACATAGTCGGCATGGCCTGGGCAGTCGACATGCGCATAGTGACGGTTCTCCGTCTCATATTCCACATGGGCCGTCGAAATGGTGATGCCGCGGGCCCGCTCCTCCGGAGCACCGTCAATCTCGTCATAGGCCTTGAATTCGCCATAGTACTTGGTGATCGCCGCCGTCAAAGACGTCTTGCCATGGTCAACATGACCAATCGTACCGATGTTCACATGCGGCTTGTTGCGTTCAAATTTGCCTTTCGCCATTTTATGTCTGTCCTGTCATACTCAACGATTGCGCTATGGCACTCAGGGTACGGGTTGCGGCAAAGCCATCAACCCGATCGAACGATGGCCCAATAAGGCCTTAAGCGCCTTGAAGCAAGGGCAAAATTGGCCCGTACCGGGCCCATCACCGAATACGATTTGATCTTCTCAGAAAGCCAGTTGCGCGCCGATTTGGAGCGGGTAGCGGGAATCGAACCCGCATATTCAGCTTGGAAGGCTGCTGCTCTACCATTGAGCTATACCCGCATACATCCTCAGTCATGGAAGTGGTGGAGGGGGCTGGATTCGAACCAGCGTAGGCATAGCCAACGGATTTACAGTCCGCCCCTTTTAACCGCTCAGGCACCCCTCCACTTCGTCAGACGGGGATGTTTTTCCAATTCACGGAGGCATCGCTGCCCCGGTGAATCTGCGCCGGGGTTATGCAGCCGCCGCAATGTTCTGTCAACACGCCCGACAAGGAATTTTCCGCTTCATTCTTCCAACCATTGAACCGACAATCCGCTTTGCCCGACTCCTCTTGCCCCGTATAAATCCGACATGAAAAAGTCTGCGCAAAATACCGGATCAGCGAAGGACAGCCATTATGCACGGCTGCGTCGCAAACACCGGGACGCCAAGGCCGATGCGGCCGGACAGGCCGCGGGTGCCGGCACAACACTCTTTCTATACGGCCTCCACACCGTGCGCGCCGCCATTAACAATCCCGATCGGAAGATCCGGCGGATGCTGGTTACCGGCAATGCGCTGAAGCGGCTGGATATGGGCGAGCCAAGTGCCCTGCCCTTTGACGTGGAGATTGTTGCGCCAGCCGCCATCGACAGGCTGCTGGCGCCGGATGCCATCCACCAGGGCGTCTTGCTGGAAGCCGAACCCCTCAAGGTCCGGCCGCTCGAGTCGCTTGCTGATTGCAGGCTTGTGCTGATCCTCGATCAGATCACCGATCCCCACAATGTCGGGGCGATCATGCGGTCGGCGGCGGCGTTCGATGCCGGTGCCATTATCACCACACGCCGGCACAGCCCGCAGGAGTCGGGCGTGCTGGCAAAGTCCGCCTCCGGTGCGCTGGAGTTCGTCCCGCTTCTTCAGGTGACCAATCTTGCGGAAGCGATCGAGACGCTCAATGGCCTTGGTTTCATGACCGTCGGCCTCGATTCGGAAGGCCCGGAGAGATTGGAGGACACACTGGCAGGCGAGCGCATTGGCCTGGTCCTTGGTGCCGAGGGCAAGGGATTGCGGCAGAAAACCCGGGCAACCGTCAGCAAACTGGCCCGCCTCGACATGCCGGGTGCCATCAAGTCACTGAATGTCTCGAACGCGACAGCCATCGCCCTCTACGCCACACACCGGTTTTTGACGGATCGATGACGCCAGACGGCGGCGCATCGTCGCGATCAGGAATCAATTAACCCAATGGATCGAAATAATGTACATGGTTGTGCTGGACAGATATGGTCCGCGGCAAATAACTCAGGAGCTTTATAACATGCTACACCGGATCCTCTTCTTCGCGCGCATCGTTGCGATGGCTATCGGCATGGCCGCCATTGGCGCGTCCACCGCGGCCGCCCAGGACGCGCAAATCGCTCTCCACGTCGGCAAAGCCGGCTTCATCATCGGCGGTTCCGGTGGCAACGGCACGCTGACCTACAAGGGCAAGCAATATCCCTTGAAAGTTGGCGGTATCTCCGTCGGTTTGACCATTGGCGCCGCGACAGCGGATATGGTCGGCGACGTTTATGGACTTCGGAACCTGAGCGACATCAATGGAATATACAGCGCCGCGAGCGCGTCGTTGGCTGCCGGCGGTGGAGCGGCGGACATGGTGCTGCGCAACGCCAATGGGGTTGAACTCTATCTGCGCGGCAAACAGATGGGCGTGGAAGCAAATCTGTCCGCCAACGGCATGCGCATCAGCTTGCAATAGATCCTGTTGTCCGGGGCGTTCCACGCCCCGGACCTCAAACGGTAACAACCGTTTGACCGCGATTGACGATCGGTGTGGTCACGCCCGACAGCATTGTTTTCAGAAAGTCGATGCTCTGGTAGCGGCCGTTGACGGAGATCCGCGGCAGGCAGTGGAGATGGTGAGCGTGCTGCTTCTGGATCATGCCGTGACGCGTGGTCAGCGCCGAGTCGAATCCCGCCTGACGAGCCAACCTCGCTTCCCGTTCCCCAACCGCCTGCTTGAAACCATAGGGGTAGGCGAAATGCCTTGGTCGGGTACCAAGGCGATTTTCCAGGATATCTGCCGATTCAACCATTTCCCTTAGCGCATTGTCCGCCGTCAATCGCTTGAGATTATGGTGATGAACGGTATGGGCGCCAACCGTGCACAAGGGATGCGCGGCGATTTTTCTGATGTCGTCCCAAGTCATCAAACGCTGCTGGCGAAAGATGTTGGTATCGATGCCGGCCTGAGCCGCAAGGCTACGCACCACCGCAACCTGATCCTCTTCGTCGACATCTTCGGACAGAACCCGGCAAATGCCCTCGAAGGCAGCGGTTTTGGCTGCTGCGGTCGAACAGTCAAACAGGATTTCGTGGTCCGGCGCCGCCAGGGACAGTGAGCCGTGATAGGCTTCAACGGTTGCTTCGACCAGGTCCCACCACGCGTCCACCGAACCGTCCGTCAGTCCTGGCGCAATGAAAACGGTAAACGGGGTCGCATGCCTGTCGAACACCGGCAGCGCCTCCGTCAGGTTGTCCAGAAAACCGTCGTCCAGCGTGATAACGGCAAACCGTCGTTGCGGATCCTCCAAGCCGATCCGGCGGATCGCCTCGTCCAGCGATACGAAGTCGAAGCCCTGGCCTTTCATATCGACGATCAACCGGTCGAGAAACTCCGGACGCACGACGAGATTTTGGTTGAAGCCGAATTTGGTACCTCGATCGCCGGTGACCCGATGCAGCATCAGAATGGCGCCCTGCCCGCCCAAGACCGGTCGGAGCATGTCCGGCAGACGACTGAAAGACAGGCCTTTGAAGACCAGTTTTCGGAGCTGTTCTTTTCTGTCGATCATGGCGATTCAGCGTCGGTCATCGACCAGCAGCGGTGATTTATGAAGGTAGTCGGCGACGCGCCGCTTGGCTTCGATATCCTTCCAGACCAGACGGATCTGATCCGACGTCAAGCCTACCGCCTCAGCGACGGCATCGTCGGGAATGCCATGGTCAAGACCGTAAAGACACAGATCCATCTGCCGATAGGGCAGCGCGAAGTAGAACTCCTCCTGGCTTTGCGGCAATGACCAGGTGTCGGTTGTCGGCTCTCTCTGTCGGACTTCTTGCGGGATGCCGAGATGCTCTGCGAGCGTATAGACTTGGCTCTTGTAAAGATGCGCAATGGGCTTGAAATCCGCGGCACCGTCGCCGTTTTTGACGAAAAAACCCTGATCATGTTCGAGCCGGTTCGGCGTGCCGGCCACCGCGTAGTTCAATCGGTCGGCGTGATAGTATTCGAGCTGCTTGCGCGTTCTCTGTTTCATGTTCGCCGTTGCCATCACACCCTGATACACGTCAAGCGGCATGCGGATCTTGCGGCGCTCGCCATCGGGGGACTCGACCACCAGAGACGAGAAGTTGATGCCCCGGTTTTCCAGAGCACTGGTCAGGACAATCTTGCAGCCCCAACCGGGCCCGAAGTCGGGTACGATTTTGCGGATGAACGCGTCACGACGCGTGTAGCATCCGGCAGCTGTCAGCATGGGTTCGATGTTTTCGGTGACGCTATCGATGCCGAGCGTCTCGGCAACGCGCGTGCCCAGCGCCAGACTCTCATTGTCCGAGTCCCTTTCCGGCATCAGAACGGCCAACACCTTTTTCGGCCCAAGAGCCCGGACGCACAGGGCCGCGGTCACGCTGCTGTCGACGCCGCCGGACAGACCGACCACCGCACCGCGACGCCGCAAACCACGCAGCACCTGTTCCCGTATTCCTTGAGAAATCCTGTCGGTTTCCCATGCGGCATCGAGGTCGAGCACCGAGGCATCGAAAACAGGCGCCGCGGACTTGGAGACCTTCGTATTCACGCCGCGGCCTCCGTTGTTTCCTGGAGCAGCCGACGACTGATCTTTCCGGAGTCGGTTTTTGGCAGCGCGTCGCGAAACTCGACCTGTTTCGGAACCATGAAATCCTCCAGGTACCGCGCGCAATGCCGCATCACGTCTCGGTCGCTGGGCTGGCTATCCGGGGCAGCCACGACGATCGCCTTGATGGCGCTGCCAAGTACGGGGTCGATCACTCCGACAACGACAGCCTCGCTTACCTCCGGCATCGCATGAAGCACGTTCTCCACTTCCTTGGGGCTGACTTTCTCACCGCGTGTCTTGATGATGTCGTCCTTGCGCCCGACAAAATACAGAAAGCCGTCCTGGTCGGTGCGGAACAGGTCACCCGTGTAAAGCACCCTCTCCCAGGGATAGTGGCCAGGACGTAAGGCCTCGGCAGTTGCCTCCGGATTTCGCCAATACCCCTGCATCACATGCGGACCGCGGATCACCAACTCACCGACCGTCCCCGTTGGCAGGCGCCCTCCGTCGTCATCGACGACATATGCCTCGGAGCCCGGTATGGCGATTCCAACCGAACCCGGGCGGGTGTCCAGCTCCTCCGGCGGCAGCCACGTACACCGCTTGCACTCGGTCAGGCCATACATCGAATAGATGCGTGTGTCGGGGAACAGCGATCGCAGACTGGCGATGGTGGCAGGCGGCAGAGCGGCGCCGGTGCTGGAGATGTAACGCAGATGCGGGAAACTCCCGGGTTGCAAACTCTTCATCCGCAGGATCAGCGCGGCTATGGTCGGAACAATCGGAAAACCGGTGACCTTCTCCTCGATCATCCGATTGAGGGCGACCTGCGGGAAGGCAAAGGATTTTTCCAACACCAGTGTCGCGCCGACCCGGAATGCCATCAGGATCTGATAAAGCCCGTAGTCAAAGGATATGGGCAGGACGTTGAGTATGACGTCGTCCTGTGTGTTTTCGAGATAGCTGGTGATCGACTGGGAAGCGGCGTCGACGTTTTGATGTGTCATCATCACGCCCTTCGGAAAGCCGGTCGATCCCGACGTATAAATCAGCATTGCCAGATCGGTAACGATGCCTGGATTTGGCACGCCGATCAGAGCTTCATCCGCCAAGATGGTTTCGAAATCCAGGCAGCCTTTCGATCGGCTGTTCGCGTCAAGGTCTGCGACGATCTTCAGACCGACCGACGGAGCCCGCTGGACGGCGGCATCGGCCACACAGAGCAAACGGGATTGGGTCACGATGGCTGTGGCACCGGCGTTATCGAGGATATAGGCGAGTTTCTCGGCCTTTGTCGACGTATTGACAGGAGACACCACGGCGCCGGCTTTGAGGACCGCAAACAGCGCCACGACGGCCTGCCAGCAATTGTCCATGAAGAGGATGACACGGTCGTGCCGCCGGACACCGCCGCGCGCCAAAGCCACGGCAAGTCGGTCCGAGGCGACATCGATCTCGGCATAGGTAAGGCGCACGTCTGCGGCCACCACAGCGGTTTTTTCGCCCTGGCGCCGCGCGCTGGCCTTCAGATAGTCTTCGACCCGCCTCATGCTGTCATTCAACCGTTCCATCCGGCGACTGAGCATCTTTTTGCGCCAGTTTGGAGCTGGCGTACCGGGAAATGTTGTCGATGGAGTCGAAGTTATCCGGGATGATTTCGGCGTCTTCGATTTCAATCCCGATATCCGACTCCAGGAACGCCACAAGTTCCAGAACCCCGGTCGAATCCATCAGTCCGTTTTCCAGCAGCGATTCCGTGTCCGAGACGGAGGCGCGATCCTCACGGAACAAAAAATTGTCTACAATGAATTCCCGGATATCGGTTCTGACATCGGCTTGCATGGTTAATTCCCCTCGAATCAGGCGACGGCCCTGGTCATGCCGGGCGCGCCGGAACGGACGCCGTCAACGAAGGCGCGATGCCACAGCTGCGTCGACAGGATTCCGACGAACGCCATGTTGTCTCGAGTTCCAAGGGCTGGCTTGCGACGGCACTTATTGACCAGCTTTTCGACGGCACCGGCATCAAAGTAGCCGGCAGACTCTATGCTATGACGGCTAAGGATTTCGTCGACATAGCGCGGCGCATGTGTCCCGGTGAAACATGGGCTGTCCGGCGCCCGGTAGGGTTGCTTGGGACGGGCAGCGATGGTCGCCGGCAAGAGGTGTTTCACGCTGCGTCTGAGAATGTGCTTTTCACGCAGCGCCCGTAGCTTGACCGACGGTGGAATACGAGCGGCGAACTCCACCAGTCGGTGATCGAGGAACGGGTAGCGCCCCTCAACGGAGTGGGCCATCGACATGCGGTCGCCCTGCGACGACAGAATGTAGGCGGGTAACAGATGTGCTGTCTCCAGGTACTGGGCCTGCGACAGCGGATGCCATCGAACGAATGCCTCCGGCAGGCTGTCGCACAATTCTTCCAGGGCGTCGTAGTCGCCGATCTGCTGTTGCAAATCGCCCGACAGGAACAGCTTGATGCCCGCAGTTGTCCGGAAGCGCGGCAGATGCGAATACAGCGGATCATCCAGGTTTTGTCCGCCGGCATTGAAGAACGCTGCCAGCGATCTCTGTGACTGGTTCTGCAATTGCGGCAGGTAGGGATAGAGCCTGCGATAGAGCAGCGGCCTGAACCGGGAAGCCGGCTGACGCGCGCAAAAGCGCCGAAGCTTAGCCTCCTTGAACAGATCGTAGCCGGCAAAAACCTCGTCGGCTCCCTCGCCTGTCAACACGACCTTGAATCCGGCGTTGTGTACCAGTTCCGACAGCGCAAACAACGGGGCTGGCGCAGTGCGCAGAACGGGTGTCTCGGTATGCTCAACCACGGCAGGGAAATCCCGGGCGATATCCGTGGTCGTACACCGCAGTTCCTGGTGTCGGGTGCGTAACGCCGAGACCATCTGCTGCTGCTGTTCGCGCTCGTCGAATTCGCCGTTTTCGAACGTCACCGAGAAAGTACGTAGCGCCTCCGGGATGAGGCTCTTGACGGCGGCGGTGATGATCGATGAATCGAGGCCACCGCTGAGATAAGCCCCGACCGGGACGTCGGAACGCAGCCGAATTGCGGTCGCATCGAACAACAGCGCCCGCAGTTCTTCGGCGATGTCGGCCTCCCGGCGTCCGATGAAAGCACCCTCACCCCCAGCGTCGGGGTACTCAAGCTTCCAATAACAGTGCTCGCGGGTCCCGGCCGGGGTGATGGTCAGCACATGCCCGGGCTGCAGTTGCCGGATGCTTTTGAAGGGTGTGCGCGGCGCAAGCGAAAACCAGGTGGTGAAGATCTGATCGAGCGCAACGGGATCGAGCTCGGCCTCAATCCCGGGGACGTTCATCAGCGCCTTGACCTCCGACGCGAAGTAAATGCACTCATCAATCTGCGCGAAAAAAAGCGGCCGGACCCCCATTCGATCCCGGGCCAGCATGAGACGCTGGCGGCGGTTGTCCCAGATCGCAAAAGCGAAATCGCCGTTCAGATCGTCAACACAATCGAGCCCCTTATCCAAGTAGAGGCGCAGCAGAACTTCGGTATCGGAATCGGTGCGAAAGGCATGCCCCCTGTCGATCAGTTCCCGACGCAGTTCAACATGGTTGAAAATCTCGCCATTGAACACAAGCCAGACCTCGCGGTCCGGGCTTGCCATGGGCTGGCTGCCGCCTGCCAGATCGATGATGCTCAGTCGCGCATGTGCAAGACCGACACCGGGCGCGTCATAGACCGCCTGAGCATCCGGTCCACGATAGGCAATGGAATTGACCATGCGCTCCAGAAGCATCGATGCGGGCACCGAGATGTCAGGGGTGCCGCAATATCCGGCGATGCCACACATGAATTGTTTCCGATTCCGGATTGTTAAAACCGCTGAAAAGCAACCGTTCAAAGCCGGTCGCCTTGACTGTCACGGTCGCACAGAAAGGTTGCTTTTCTGTTCACCTGGCCTGCTGGTGGCTACTCGAAGGTATCTCCGATCAGCCGGACCCAGGATTCGCCGGCCAGGCCGGTTATGAGGGCACGTCCGTTCTCGATCGCATGCCGCAATTCATCATTGCGTGCATGGATGACGGTGGCGGAGTTGCAGAAGAATAAAGCGCCCTGCCGCATCAGTGGGGTGACCGTATCGGGCTGTGTACGTCCGCGCACGGCAACGCATCCCGACTGCCGGGCATGATCGAGCAGGCTGGAAACCACGGTCGGGCCTGCATTTGGCTGCGCCAGAATCTGCAGAACCCAGGCGATGCCGCCCGAACGCGCGAAATAGATATGGCAACCAAGTGTCTTTCCGCCGGTCGACAACACGACATGGCTTCGCATGTCACCATGGCGTCTCTTTCTGGCAGCGTGAGCAAGCAACCAGTCAAGCGTCGCTTCGTCCCAATCCGGCCGCACCAGATAGTCAGCCGACAACTCCCGAAGCGCGCTGACCAGCTCTGGTCCTTCGACCGCCTCACGCCGGTATTTGCCGGATTTTTCATCTGCTTTGTAAATCGATGCACCTAGGATCCGCCGACCTGCGAAATCGACGAGAGAACCCGCAGGTTTCAACAGTTGTGCGATACGCGTTCTGTCCTTGAGCGCCGCAACCGCAAATCGGGCGGGTTGAAACACCCGAACCCATTGCATGCTGTACTGCGATAGGGCGTGATGACCCATCTGCTCCCACATCCCCATCGACACATCGTTGGCGGTTTCGCTGACGCAAAGATCCTGCGAACCGGCACGGACCGACCGCAACAGACGCGCTCCGGCCAATGGGTTGGCGGACGGATCGGACACCATCAATGATCCGGGGACAGCAGCGCGCAGCGAGCTGTTCCGATACAACAGCCGGACGGGGAGCACGCCGATAAACCCGCCGATATCACCCGATGCGTTGAGGTAAACAAGCGACGGAATATCTGAATCCTGCCAGGGGTGGTTGAGAAAAATCCCTTTGAGATAGGAAGCGAGTCCAGTTGGTGCAGGCTTGTTCGAGCGCAGCAACACCTTCTGGTAGAGCGCCGCCACGGAAGGGATATCCGTCGTCTCCAACGGTCTTATGTCTGCGGAGACTGACCGTCTTGCACTTTCGTTACTGCGCAGATCGTCGACGTCTCCGCTTATCTCACCAGCTCGGTTCGCAGGTGTCGGGATAGTCTCGGACACTGACACAATTCAATTGCTTCCTGGTCATTCAATGTGACATCCGATTATTGTCCATCGGCGTTAAATTACCGTTGCCCCGCAGGCTGCCGGCCACATCAAACCGAACTCCGTCCCGAAGACATACGAGCGGCTCCCGAACGGTTTTTCCATGTGCAAGAAATGCTGGCGGATCAAAGTGCGTTCAATCTTCTGGACGGGCCGTTGTGCATAAAAAACAATGTAGTTTGCTCCGGTGACAGAGATCATTTGGACTTACATCAATAAAATTCGAAATTTGCTGATACCTATTGAAAACTAATTCGCAGAAAAGGTGTTGATAGCATCGAGATATTGATGTTTCAAAACGTCAGATGAGCAAATACAACGGCAAATCTGTTATAGCGAGGGCCTGATATGTCGGGGTCCAGCGGTTTAAGCATTGACGCGAAAAGCGGTCGCTTGAGCCAATGGACATTGCAGCCGTTTTTGGCGTTCCATCGCTGGCTCACCACGCCGTCGACCCGACTTGACGAGGTGAATTTCGAGCTATTTGCGATGACCAACTACACCATGACACTTGGTCTGGTGGCCCATCTCTCCTTCATTCCCCTTTTCTTGTGGCTTGGCTCCGTGCCGCTCGCCCTGTTCAATATTGTCAGCGTCGCGATCTTCCTGTTCGCGCTTTACCTGTCCAGACGCGCCTACTTCATCACAAGCCTGCTGGTGGGAACGGCTGAAGTTCTGGTGCACGCGCTCTTGGCGACGATCATTTTCGGATTGGTGAGCTTCCTGCACATGTTCGCGATCCTGGCGATCCAGCTCAACCTGTTGTTGACACCGGTTACCATTCGAGTGCGTATCGTCATCGCCGCTCTGGTGTCCGGCGCATATCTCGGCATCATCATGGTTGGTATCTGGAGACCGCCTTTTATCGTTCTGCCGTTTCCAACACTGGTCACCATCGTGTTCATGAGTCTGCTGATCACGTTTGTCGTTATGTGTGGCATGGCGATCTACCATACGTGGACGGTTCAGGTGACGCGGGCGGCCCGCATCAGAGCCGAGCATGACTTGCAGATAGCGCGGGATGAAGCCGTGGCGGCTCGCGAAGATGCGGTGGAGGCCAGCCACGCAAAAAGCAACTTCCTGGCAAGCATGAGTCACGAGTTGCGCACGCCGATGAACGCCATCATCGGATACAGCGAGATGCTCGCCGAGGACGCAGATGATCAGACCCAGCGCGACGACCTGAACAAGATTCTGAGCGCGGGGCGGCATCTTCTGACGCTGATCAACGAAATTCTCGACCTGTCGAAAATCGAGGCGGGCCGCATGGAAGTATTTCGAAAACGTTTTGAACTCGATGGCTTCGTGAACAACATCGCCGACACCGTGCGCCCCCTGGCGGAAGTCAACGGAAACTCGCTAGTTGTCGAGATGGATGGTGTCTTGGGCGAGATGTACAGCGATGAGACCAAAATCCGCCAAATCGTCCTGAACCTGTTGTCCAATGCCTGCAAGTTTACCCACTCCGGCACCGTAACGCTGGAAGTCGGATGCATACGGACTTCCGACCCGCCGCAGATCCGCATTGCCGTGACCGATACCGGCATCGGTGTCAGCGAAGCGGCGCTTTCGCGAATATTCAAGGAGTTCGAGCAGGCCGACATATCGACCTCCGAAGAGTATGGTGGAACCGGTCTTGGACTGGCTCTGACAAAAGCCTTTTGCGAGTTGCTCGGCGGTGACATTACCGCTTCAAGCCAACCCGGCAAGGGATCGCATTTTGAAGTGACGCTGCCTCTGACCGCGCCCACGTCGATTCCGGCACGCCGCGACCCACAAAGCCGGCATAGCATAGCGTCGACGGTTTAGAGCCGCATCGGAATAGCCGGTGAACGCAATCATCGAAGAGCACAATCAGGGAGCTGGCAGCGATGGTCAAAATACTCATAGTGGAAGACAATGAGATGAACCTCGACATGCTGTCGCGTCGCCTTATGCGGTTGGGTTTTGACATCGTTGCGGCGAAGGATGGCGAGACCGGCATCACCATGGTGAAGCATGACCGTCCGCAATTGGTTCTGATGGACATGAGTCTGCCGGTCGTCGACGGATGGGAGGCGACACGTCGTTTAAAGGCCGATCCCGATACGAGCGACGTCCCGGTTATCGCACTGACGGCGCACGCCATGGGCGGTGACCGGGAAAAGGCAATTCAGGCCGGCTGCGACGACTACGATACCAAGCCGGTCGATCTGCAACGGCTGCTGGGTAAAATCAGAACACTGTTACCTGACGAGGCTGGCTGAGCTCCGCGGCGACCCGGCAATGGCGGAACGTCGTGGGAGCGCTTTTATCGGTATCGTCTGTATATGTTGCCGGCTAGACTGATCCGATCGCCCCACAAGGATCGACAGGATGCCGTATCGACCCAGCCCCACACATGCAGCCAAACTCCAACAGACGGCCGCCTGGTCTGCACTCCCGGAAACGGTTTTCGAAGACCTCGGCGCCGACCGGGAAGCGATCGCCGCGTTCAGCCACGCGCTTCTCGGCAATGTGGTTCTGCCGGGCGAAGGTGCTTACGCAACGGCGGCGCGAACATCGTTCCAAACCACAAGCAGCCACCCAAAGATTATCGTTTATTGCAAAGTCGAGGCGGATGTGCGGCTGTGTCTGCAATGGGCTCGGCGATACGGATGGTGGGTGGTGGTGCGCTCCGGCGGCCACAGCACCGCGGGCTATAGTGTCAACAACGGAATGGTTATCGACGTGAGCCATATGAACGGCGTGCATGTGGATCCGCTTGCTCGCACGGCGACGATCGGATCCGGCGCCAATTTCGCGAACATCAATTCCGTACTCCATTCCTACAAGCTGCATCTGCCCGGCGGTATTTGCCCGGATGTCGGCGTTGCCGGCTACATGCAGGGCGGCGGCTATAGCTACACCTCCCGGCAGTTCGGAATGAACTGCGACAACGTCATCGGGTTTCGCATGATGCTGAAAGACGGGCAGACCGTAGAAGCGTCCGTCGAGCGGAATGCCGATCTTTTCTGGGCGGTTCGCGGCGGGACCGGAAATAATTTTGGTGTCCTGCTCGATATCACCTATCGGGTCCATCCGGTTTGGGACGTCTGGGCATTTGGATTGGCTTGGCCAAGGGAGGCGGCGCCGCGTGTGCTTGCAGAGGTGCAGGCGCGCTTCGTGCAAACAAACGGACCCTCCAGGCTGGGTTTCATGGGCTACATCTCCAACCGGTTCGATCTGACCAACGAACCGATGCTGTCCATCCGCGGACTATATCTCGGGAGCGCCGAGGAAGGGCGCGAAGCGCTCGCGCCGCTCATGGAGATTGGCAGTCCCGTAGTCGATGCCGACACTGTGCAACCGTACAGAAAGGCACTCGACGCGATCGACGAGCAGGACCTAGTCAATATGGACTGGGACAAGGTTCGGGAGGACAAGCAGGCGTGCTATTTGGACCGTCGTCTCAACGAGGCCGACTGGGTCCGGATCTTCGACTATTTTGCCGAGGCGCCGGACGGCACGATCAACCTCGCTTGTTTCGAACCCTATGGCGGTGCCATCGCCGAACACGCGTCCGACGCTTGCGCCTTCGTCCATCGCGACGCCGACCTTGATTTTTTTGTCGACACATTCTGGACGGACGACGCCGATGCGGATGCGGCGAGTGCCTGGCTGGACGGCTTCATGCGCCTGGTGGAACCGTTTTCCAATGGCCGCGTCTATCAGAACTATCCGAGACGCGCGCTGACAGACACCAACAGGCGCTATTTCGGCGGTAATTTCGACCGGCTGCTTGCCGTCAAGAACAAATACGACCCCCTGCCCCGGATGTTTTTCTTCGAACAGGGGATCTGCACCAGTGCGGATGATCCCGGCACGTTCCTAGATGGGCAACCACCCGAGGCATTTACCAGCGCCCCGATCATCTACGAAACCCACAGCGATCCTGACATAGGATCCTGAGTGGTGTTGGGATACTGCCCGGCATGGCTGTGACCCGATGGACTGAAACAGGAGCACAGCCCAAGGGGCTGTATGTGCTGTTCCTGACTGAATTGTGGGAGCGCTTCGGTTTTTACACGACGGTCTACCTATTGGTGCTGTTTGCGACACAAAATCTGGCCATGTCAGATGCCGAAGCGGGCCTGCTGTTTGGCACATTCACAGCATTCATCTACGCGACGACCGTGGCGGGCGGCCTGCTTGCCGACCGTCTGCTGGGCTTCCGGCTGGCGATCCTGCTCGGGGCAGCCTTGATGGCGTGCGGCTACGGTCTGATGGGTATCGGATCGAAACCTGCCGTCTATGCCGGTCTGGCCGCGCTGCTCGTCGGCAACGGGTTTTTCAAGCCAAACGTCTCGAGCCTGCTCGGCCTGCTCTATGAACGGGACGACCCCAGGCGAGACAGCGGCTATACGCTCTTTTACATGGGCATAAACATCGGCGCCGGCCTCGCCGCGCTTGGATCCGGTTTTGTCGCCCAGCGGTTCGGATACGAGACAGCATTCCTGATAGCCGGTTTCGGCAAGTGCCTGTCATTCGTCACACTGGCCGCTGGCGGGCGTCTGTTGCAAGGCAAGGGATTGCCCCCCAACGGAAAACCCCTGTTTCGAGCCGACTTTGCCGGAGTTCCCAATCTCGTTTGGCTGTCGTCGGGTATTGCCGGAGCCGTCATTGTTGCCAATCTACTTTTGAGGCACACCTACGTCGCTGGTGGAACGCTTGCCACCATTTGCTTGATTTTCCTTGCTTACTTCTTGTTTGAGGTGCTTCGTCAGGACACGAAGAGCCGCCGCGAAGCCTATACCATGCTGGTGCTTTTTCTGTTTGGCGTGGTCTTCTGGGCGGTTTGGAACCAATCTGGCGATTCGGTTATTTTGTTCATCGAGCGCGCCGTCAATCGCGAGCTTTTTGGACGCACCGTTCCACCCACTTCGTTTGTTTCGCTCAATTCGGTCTTCGTCATATTAGGAGCGCCTCTTTTTTCGTTGTTGTGGCCTCGGCTCGCCAAACGAAACCTCGCCCCTTCGGATGCGGGCAAGTTTGTGATTGGTCTGTTGCTGATCGGCACAGCTTACTTGCTCCTGCGATTGCCGGGAGACCTCGAGGGGCTCAGCGTACCGGTCGCACCGATCTGGCTCGTGGGATTCTTCTGCCTATTCAGCTTCGGCGAGCTGTGCGTGTCTCCGGTCGGCCTGTCGATGGTAAGCCGGCTCGCGTCACAACACTTGCTTGGATTTGCCATGGGCATGTGGTTTCTGGTGCTGGCGGTCGGTAACTACCTGAGCGGGCTGCTGTCCAATCTAGCGGTGGTTCCGGGCGGATCGTCGGGCGCACAGGAGCGATCGATTTATCAGTGGGCTTTCCTCGACTACGGTCTGATTGCTATCGGAGCCGGTTTGACCTTATTTGCCATGACACCCTTGATCGCCCGACTGCTTGCTCAGCGAGAACATCCTCCTGAATAAGGATAAGCCTGTGGGTTGAGGTCGCGGGGTGCGAATGGGGCACCATGTTGGTTGCGAAGCGCATCGACGAAGCGGTGACCGTCGATCAGATTTCGCTATTGCATGCGACCAATCCGAACCGCATCGGCAACGCAAGCTTTCGACAGGGTAAACACGTGGTTAGTCAAGTCGAATCCGTCATGGGCTCGCTTACGCCGATGTCGAGGATTTCGTCGGCTTTTCAATGACATCGACCATTATCTTCAACGCTTGCCCGCCATCTGGCTTGCTGCGAACCCAAACGATCATGGTCCAGGCATCAACAAGCTCCAGGTCGGGGACATGACGGGCATTTAACTCAGCCTTATCAAAATCCAAGTAGCTTTGACTCGACAGGAATGAGGACATGGCGATGTACAAGAAATCTATCGTACGCCTCAACAGGCGAGCGCTGCTCTCCGGCATAGCCGTCATCACTGCCGCGGCGGCCGTCAACCCCAAAGCCAAAACCGTTTTTGACCGCATCATCATGCGCGACGGATGGATTCTGAAAGAGAGCGACATCCTATGATTGTGAATGGTATCGATGCGTTCCGCGAATCCGGTTTCGCGCCGCAGGTGATCATCATCGGATCGGGCCCCGCAGGGCTGACCGTTGCGCGTCGCCTGGCGAGTGCGAAGGTACCGAGTGTTGTACTGGATGCCGGCGATGAGGAATACACTCAGGAGTCCCAGGACGTTTATCAGGGGAAGACCATCGGCGACCCGTATTTCGACCTCGATATCGCCCGATTGCGATATCTGGGCGGTACCTCCGGCCATTGGTCCGGCTGGTGCCGATTTCTCGACGCATGGGATTTCGAGCAACACGACTGGATTCCCAATAGCGGCTGGCCGATCGGTGTCGATGCGGTCGAGCCGTATTACGACGCGGCGCGTGAGGTTCTCGACCTGCGACCCTTCAAAGCCGACGAGACCATCACCAGCAACTTCAATTGGATCGATCTTATTCGCAGCGATCCGGTTCGGTTTGGCGAAAAGTTCCGCGACGAGCTTGAGAAGAGCGAACTGATCTGTGTTGTGCTGAACACCTACGCCACGGATCTTGTTGCCCAGGACGGCCGCGTCACGGCAGCCAATGTGGTTTCCAATCGTCAGCCGGCGGGCCAGATATCAGCACCCCGTTTCGTCGCTGCGACGGGCGGTATCGAAAACTCCCGTTTGCTGCTCTGGTCTAATGAACGCTCATCCCAGCCGGTCGTCCCGGACCCCACATCGCTTGGCCGCTACTGGATGGAACACCCGGAGTACAATGTGGGCGTCGCTATTATTTCACGTCCCGACGCCTACCCGCATGAGAGCGACGGCTGGGCCTTTTTTGCGCCCTCACTGACGGCCATGCAGCAACACGGCATCATGAACTTTCATGCCGTCATCAAGCCGACCCACTACTCGACAGGACAGCAGATCGCCGCGGGCCTGCTGTGCACGGCGCCGGCCGCCGGAGAGTGGCTGGCGAGCCTGGCCGGCAGAGACCTGAACTGTTTCGGCCATCACATCGGCATGGCCTGGGAACAGGCGCCGGAGTTTGAGAATCGCATCGCTTTGTCCGCGACAGACAAGGATTTTGCCGGTGTGCCACGGGTGGAACTTCATTGGCGCAAGGGCGAACTGGAACGCAAAACCATGCTGGAGGGCGCCCGTCTTTTCGGGACCATGCTCGCCATCAAAGACTTCGGCCGCATGCGGATCGACGATTGGGTCCGCAACGGGGGCGACTATCCGACGGACGATCAACAGGCCGGCTATCATCACATGGGCGGCACCCGTATGAGTTCGGACCCGCGTCTCGGCGTCGTCGACGCCAACTGCCTGGTTCACGGTATGGACAATCTGTACGTCGCCGGTTCATCGATCTTCACGACGTCCGGCTACGCCAATCCAACAGCTGCGATTGTGGCCTTTTCAGAGCGTCTCGGCGCGCACCTGACCGAACAGATAAACTGACGGACTGGCCGCGACCCGCTCTACACGCTGGCAGTCGTCTCTTCCGGTATCCGGTCGCGTTGCCGAAGCCGCATATGCAGTGTGTTGCCCGGGCGCAAGGTCAGGCGGCAGGTCGGTTCTGCTTCGACACCAGGCAGTGGCGTAAGCTCAAAGCGCTGGCAGAGGATGGCCAGACACGTCACCGCTTCGACCAGGCCAAAGGTCAGGCCCGGACAGATGCGTGGTCCTACGGCGAACGGTATGTACTGATATTTGCTCGGTCGCGGGCGGCCCGGCAGAAAGCGTTCGGGCACAAAATCGTCCGGCCGCTCCCAAAGATCTCCGTTGCGGTGGAGCAGCCAGGGAACCGTGGCAACCAGCGCCCCCTTGCCCACCGGACATTCACCGACCGAGGTCGCTTCGGTCGACTCACGACCCAGAATCGGGACCGGTGGATAAAGGCGCAGCGTCTCCTCGATAATGGCGCGCGTGTAGGGTAAGGACTGCAGGTCCTGATACGTCGGTATCCGCCCCTGCAAAACCTCATCCAATTCACGGTGCAGAGCATCTCGGGCCCAGTCTGCACGCGAGATGAGATAAAAAGCCCAGCTCAGCGTGTTCGCCGTGGTTTCGTGGCCGGCCATGAATATGACAATGGCTTCGTTGCGGACGGCCTCACGATCAAAAGGATTGCCGTCGCCGTCCTTGGATTCGAACAAGCGCTCGATGAGTGCACTGTCGTCATCGGTGCCCCGGCCCGACTCCCGTTCCTCGCGACGTTTATCGATGATCCCGTCTATGACGTCATGGATGCGTTTGGCGGCGTTCAGAGTTGCGCGGCTATATCCGCGCGGGAACCACTTGGGCAGGCGCAGCATGTCAGCAATGGCCAATTGGTCGGCGTGACGCTGATACTCAGTGAATCCGGCAATGATCTCGCCGGTGTATTGCCGGCCCAGATTTTCGCCAAAAACCGAACGCGATATGACCTCCGCCGTCAACAGGCCCATTTCGTTGATGATGTCTATCTCTTTCCCGGCCTCGGCATTCCTCGTCCAAGCCTCGCGCCATTCCAATGCCGTCTGTACCATTATGGGGAAAAAGGTTTCTATGTGCCGCGCATGGACGATGGGGGCGACCGCGGCGCGGCGGTGTTTCCAGACATCACCATCGCTGACAAAAAGTCCATCGCCCAGCAAGGGGATAAGGGCGCGACGCATCTGCGGTGATTTTCGCTGCAACACCTGGTGTTTGTGCTGGAAGGCCTCCCGGACAAGTTCCGGTCGGTTGACAACGAATACCTTGCGGTTGAGGACGCGCCACGTCCTGACACTCCAGCGAAAGGCCGCCTCGGGAAACACCGAAAGCGTGTTACCCCGAAATCGGATCAGTTCGCGCAAACCGTATACCTGAGCCTTGTGGATGTTGCCGCGCGGCGGCACATAACGCGGTACTTCCTCGACGGAGGGAGCCGGCTCGCGCTTGGGTGCCGTTTCTAGCTGCTCTTCAATCATCTGCGACCGCTCCTTTCAGAAGGGACGGATTTGTGCGCCACTTATCGTATTCGGGCCGGCACCGGCATGCCATTCTTCCGCAGCAGGTAGTCCAGCATGGCCAGGAAGGTTGGCCGGTCAAAGGAACGTGGGGCCACTCCCAAATCCGCCAGTGCGGACTGGGTTGCCTCGCTGCCAAAAAGCGGCATGTTGCCGGCGTCGTCCAGGCCGGTCTCAAACGCTTTCTCCCAGAACGGCAACAGCCGGATGGCCGGATGGTCGGGTGTGTCCCGGATCAGCGCCCGCGCACGGGACACCCAGGCCTGCGGCGATAGCATCTCGGCCTCGAGTTCCATGTCACGCCCCCACTCGGTCAAGTGGGCGTTGGTCACGGGTGCCGGTATGAACGGGTGCCAGGCCTTGCCGTCGCTCCCCGGCTGGCGGGAGAGCCTCACAATTGCCTCCGCAACGTAGTCGACAGGCGCAATATACCAGAGGTACCCCGAGTCAGCGGCTCCGCCGACCTCGATTCCGGCGAGCGTCGTCAGCGACAGGAAGTCATCGCTGCGGCAAACCCCGGTGGTTGTGGCAGCCGAGATGAAGGGCGGCCGATGTACGGAAATCGGAAGACCCCGCCGCCCGGCTTCCCATACCAACTGTTCCGCGACCCATTTTGTCTGACTGTAACCGACGCGGATAGCGTCCGGAGACACCAGAGCCGTGTCCTCCTGTACCGGTTGGCCGATCAGAGCCAGGGTATCGAAGACAAAGGCAGTCGAAATGTGATGCAGCCGTTTGATGCGGCCGTTGAACGCAAAACGCAGGACGTGGCGGGTGCTGTCGACGTTTTGTTCCGCCAGGGCTCTATAGGACTGGAAGAAGTTCAATGTCGCGGCGCTGTGGTAGATCGTGTCAATGTGGTCGACCAGACGATCGTAGGTCACTTCGTCGAGGCCCATGAGCGGCTGACAAAGATCGCCAACGACCACGTTTATGCGGGGCGAATCGGCGTCTGCGTCCAGGCCATACTCGGCAAAGGCGCTGTTCAACCGCGCCTTGCCGGTCTTTTCGTCCTTGGCCCGGACCAGACAGGTGACGACAGCGTCGGTATCGTTGAGCAGGCGTGCCACAATGAACGCGCCGAGGAAGCCATTGCTGCCGGTGACCAGGATCGAATGACCCTCCTGCGGTGGCGCCGCGCCGTCAGCAATCAGTTCCGGATCGAGCTGACACTCCCGCTCCCAATCGATGATACCATTGCGGTTCCCACTGTCGTCTGCCGCGCCTGCGACAACAGTACCATCCGCAGGCGGTGCCAAGCGGAGTATCAAACCGACCGCGATTTCGCGGATCGTGCGATCCATGGCGAGATCGGCTGTGGTCAGTGTCGTGCCCAACCGCCGTTCAAGAGTGGCGCCAAGCTCAACGGCCATCAGCGAATCGAGGCCGGCGCTATCGGGTGTCTGATCGGGTGTGATCCGTCCTGCCTTACTGCCTGTTATGGCGGCCAGGCTTTCACGGATTATCGTTTCGACAACGTCAAGGCGCTCTTCTTCAGGGACGGCCGTAAGATCTATCGGACCGGCGTCCTGTCCACCGGCGTCCAGCCCCTGCAAGGCCACATCGCTGAGGCGCTCACTGGATGCAATCGGGAGGCGCAGCGGGCCCGCAAGATTAAGCACAGCCGCTTCACAGCGCTCAGAGGCAATGAACAGGTCCAGGGCCTGCAAAACTTCCGAGACGGCGATTGTTCCCACACCACCCCGGCTCAAGCTCTCGGCCACATCCTGATTGCGGGCGACGACACCGGCGTCGCCTACCGGTCCCAGTGCCAGCGAAAGTCCGGGCAGGCCAGCCGCCCGGCGAGCAATCATCATCTGGTCCAGAATGGCGTTGGCCGCGACGTAACTGGCCTGGCCAGGATTGCCGACGATCGTAGCGATAGAAGAGAAGCAGATGAAGTAGTCCATCGGCTGATTCAGGGTGTGTCGATGTAGCGACCACGCACCCAATGTCTTCGGCACAGAAACCGTGGCGAAGGATTCACTGGTGGTGTTGGCAATCAACTGATCGTCGAGTACCAGCACGCTGTGTACGACACCGCCAACCGGTCCGATGCGTGTCGAGACATCGGCGATGAAAGCTTCGACCTCGGCGTCGTCCGAAACATCCAGTTTGGCGACCTCAATGCGAGTGCCAAGTTCTTGAATGCT
The DNA here is from genome assembly GCA_965249925.1 of Hoeflea sp. Lineage (GTDB taxonomy): Bacteria > Pseudomonadota > Alphaproteobacteria > Rhizobiales > Rhizobiaceae > Hoeflea_A. The sequence goes on along the minus strand of OZ252260.1, from coordinate 5,961,555 downwards.
CTCGATCGCCTGTTTCTGTTCGTCGTTCGTCACGCCGCTACGGCCGACAAGCACGATGGTGCCGGCACCGCGCTCCGCCATCCACCTCGCCACGTTGAGGCCAAGGCCGCCAAGGCCTCCGGTAACGATGTGTACTTTATCGGTGGCCAGCGCCGGCAATACGGCCCTGTTGCTGGGAAGAACGGTCAGGTTCTCGCCACCCATATCGATAACCAGCTTGCCGACGTGGCGGCCGGCCCGCATCGTTTTGAACGCTTCCTTAATGCGGGCTAGCGGGAAGACCCGTCGCGGCAGCGGGTAAATCCGCCCCTCTTCCCATTCCTCCACCATGCTGGCCCAGAGCTTTTCGACCAGTTCCGGTCGCTCCAGCCATGTACGGCCCAAGTCCACAGCGTAGTAGGAGATGTTGTTTTCGAGCGCCCGCATATTGAGGCGGCTGTTGGTGTCGAAATCCCGCTTGCCAATCTCAACGAAGCGGCCATAGGGCCGCAGCAACCCAATCGAAGTGAGCATGGCATCGCCCGACAACGAGTTCAAAACCACGTCGACGCCTTCTCCGTCGGTATAGTCATGCACATCGGCTTCGAACTGCAGCGATCGCGAGTCGGTGACACAGTCGACCCCGAGGGCCCGCAGCAGGTCGCGTTTTTCTTCAGTGCCGGCGGAGGCGATCACCCGGGCGCCAATGGCCTTGGCGTACTGGATGGCAAACAGGCCGACGCCACCGGCACCACCGTGTATCAGGACGGTTTCGCCCGGCTCAAGCCGCGCCTGCACCTTGAGCGAATAAATGGCGGTCAAACCGGCGGCCGGGATCGTGACGGCGTCGTCGAAAGACCAATGGTCCGGGATTCGCATCACCAGACGCCGATCGGTTACCAGGTCCGAAGTCAGACAACCTTCGCCGAACAGAAACACACGATCGCCTGATCCAAGGTCATCAACCTCGGAGCCGACGTCACGCACCACACCGGCCGCTTCCAAGCCCATGACGAAACCCGCCTCGTTCTCAGAGATGAGCGCGGGTGGCAGTAGCCCGAGAGCGAGGATCACATCCTTGAAGTTGAGACTTGCCGACTTAACGTCTATGCGCACCTCGCGTGGTGCCAATTCACCGCCCGAAGGCTTGGCGCGCACAACCAGATTCTCGAGCGAACCCTGGCTCGTCAGCCCCACTGAATAGCCGGTATCGCTTTCGGCATTTAGGCTCAGCGGTTCCTCTGGCCCATCTAGCGGCACGAGACGCAGCTTTGAAACACCATGACCGTCTATGCGTATCTCGTCGGCAGTCACGGCGTCCGGTTTGATCCCACCCGTTCCACCTCGGACGATCCAGTCGCACAGACGGTTTTGCGCGTCGGCCGTTTCGGCTACGTCGATTCGACGTGAACGCCAGTTTGGATACTCATTGGAGATGGTGCGGCCAAGACCCCAAAAAGCCATACCGGAGACGTTAGGCTCTGCGCCAAACAGGCCTTGGGTCACTACGGTCAGGCGCGGTGACGTCGGCCATGCGGCGGCGGCGACCGCCTTGACCAATGCAACCAGGATGTAGCCTTCATTCGTCAGCAAAGGATCGGCAAGCCGTTTGTTGGGTGCGACCACCACGATCTCACTCGGAGGATCCTCGGCGAGGGATTCCACAAGCGCTTCCAATTCAGCGTCTTCACCGGCAAGGAACGCGTCTGATTGATCCCCTTGCAATTCGCCGGCGCGGATACAACGGCAATTCCGGTCTTGGGCTGCAGCGGCAGCTTCCAAATCTCCCGCCAGAACATCGGCCGTGCCACCGAGACCCATGACCAGGAGTAGACCCGGGTCGGCCTCGGTTTTGTCGACCCGCTCAGCGTCGGCCTGTTCCTGCGGTTCCAGCGGCGCACGTGCCATCAGCAGCTTGCCAGCCGCTTGCGGCCGCTCGGCCAGATGCTGAAACCCATTGGCAGCGGCGATCTCATAGGCCGGATCGGCGGTTGTCGGTACACCGAGTGCGCCGAATATAAACTCGTGCTGCTGAGTGGGCGCCAGCTCGCTGACCAGAAGCAGGCCGTTGGGTACCAATTGTGACCGAAGACCTACCCAATCGGCAGCCCGCTTGGCGAAGCTGCGGGGTCCAGCGAGGATGATATCAAAGGGTCCGTCCAGGCCTGTAACCGCTTCGCCGTCAGCCGCATCGAGACTAATGGCCGCAAATCCTTCGGTACCGGCGAAACGCTTTTCGGCGTCGGCCACACTATCGGCAGACGGATCGCTGAAGACGTATGTGAACGCGCGACCTTCCAGCAACGGCAAGGCGTGCGCGGTCAGGCCGCCGGTGCCACCATCGATCTCCAATATGCGAACGATACGATCATTCGGGAAATCCGCCAGCTCGACCGCCAAATTCTCAGCTTGCGCTTTGTTGATCGCATGGAAACCGGCGCCCTGTTCGAAGAGGTGCTCGAAGGAAAGTGGGCTTTCCGTGGCGCCGAGGACCGATTCGGGATCGATCTCACCGCGCAGGATCTGATGCAGACGCGAGCCTACCCGCGCGATCAAAAGGAGATCGGAATAGCGCTCGGGGAACTGCCGCAACGCTCCCCGCCAAAGCTCGTTTGCGGTTGTATCCGATGTTGCGGCAAGCGACCTCAGGCGTTCGGCGTAGGCATCCTGTTCGGGCGCGATGGCCGCGCCGTCGAGCGCCGCGAACGCTTCGGCGGCATAAGCCCCGACCAGCGTTCGCATCGCGGCATCGAAGGCATCAGCTGAGGCGGCACTCCTACTCTCCGCCATTGGCGCTGTCGCATGTTCGACGGTTGCATCGCCGAAAGATGCAATCGGAACCAATTCGTGATGGTAGTAGTGGGCTGTCTGACCGCCCGCGCTTCCCACATAACGTACTTCCAGCCCGATCAGGCGAACCAACAACTCTCCCTGCGGACCGCACACGTCGATATCGGCCAGCATGAATGCCTTATTGGCATCGACCAGCCGAGTGTGCGCGTAGAAACCATCGAAATCGGTCGTCGGTCTGTAATACTCGACACGTTTAATCCGTACCGGCAGGAAAAGCCCGGAAACCCCGAGTCCACGGCGCTGTCGCGCTGCGACAAGGATGATCAATCCCTGGACGGCGCCGTCAATCAAGGTCGGATCGAGCAGAAAGCGCTTGTCGACGGTCTCCCGAGGTAACAGCTCCGACAGCACTTCGGTGTCACCGATATGGCTGTCCCCGACGGTCTGGTAGAACGGCCCGTATTCGAGACCGGTCGCGTGGGCGGCGCTGTAATGTGTCTGCGCATTGAGCGTTTCAGTCGTGCGTGAGCGGATGGCGTCGATGTCGACAACGGGTGCCTCGGGCGGGCGGTGTCCGAAGGTGCCCTGTACATGCCGTTCGAAAGCCGGTTCGTCGCTGTCCATCGATGCCGAGTGGATGGAGAAGCCGTGATCGGTTTCATCCAATGCCGTCTGCAGCAATCGATCGCTTCCCTCCTCCAAGCGCAACGCCTTTTCAATCTGAACATCCTCAAGCACGACCGTCTGCTCGGGGCGCAAATCGTTAGCGGCCGCCAGCGCGACCTCGAGGTAGGCGACCGCCGGAAGAATGACCCCGCCGCGCACCTTGTGATCGGCGATGCTCGGTACCTCGCTGAGGGAGAATTCCTTGGCCCACACCGGATCTCCCATCTTCATGCGTCCGCCGAGGATCGGATGCCCATCTTCCTCGGATGCCAGGCCGCCTCCGGGCTTGGGTTTGTGGAAGTGATATTCGCGCTGCCAAGGATAGGCCGGCAGCGCCAAAGGCGGCACGGTACCACCGAACTTGCCGGATAGGTCTAAGGCACAGCCGCCCACGGCAAGATCGAGAATTGTCTTCGACAGGCGCTCGACTTCGTCGGTCTTACGTTTCAACGTTTCCAGCGCGACGACCGGTATGGCCTCCGCAGAAGCCATGCCCTTCACATAGCCGATGAGGTTTGGATGCGGACCGACCTCGACGAAGGCTCGGTGGCCATCGTCCAACAGAGCCCGTATCGCCGAGCGAAACTGAACCGGCTGTCGCAGGTTGTTCCACCAGTATTCATTGTTCATCTCCTCGCCCGGCAGATGACCTCCGGTGACCGTCGAGTAGAATGGCACCGTGGTAGGCTTCCCGGTGAGGCCTGCGACATCCTCCCGAAAGCCTTCCTCGATCGCATCCATCAGCGGGCTGTGGAACGCATAATTCAGTGCCAGCTTGCGGGCGAAGGTTTCCTCATCCTCCAGTTTGCTGACCAAAGCGTCGATCTGTTCGGGATCGCCGGCAACGCTCACGGCACCGAGACCATTGTCGCCAGCGACGACGAGATCCGGGAAGGCCTCGAGCAGGCTCTCCGCCTCCTCCACATTCATGCCAATCGCCGCCATTGCTCCGGTGCCGGCCGTCTTTTCCTGATGATGGCTGCGGGCATGGACAATTTGTGCCGCCGTTTCCAGATCGAACGCACCGGAGACCATGCAGGCGGCGAGTTCGCCGGCGCTGTGGCCAACCACGGCCGCCGGATGAATTCCCGCGTCCGCCAGGCAACGCACCAGACCGACTTGAACCGCGAAGAGCCCGGGCTGGGCGATATCGGTCTGGTCCATGCGGCTGTCGGCTTCATCACGCAGCATCTATTCAAGCAGCGAGAAACCGCCAATCCGCTGGAAGATCGCATCGATCTCTTCCACCGTTTCGCGGAAAAGCGCGTTTTGCTCGAGCAGTTGCCGGCCCATGGCCCACCACTGCACTCCATTGCCGGTGAAGACGAAAACCGGAGATGAGGTGGCTAGCGCGGAACCACTGGCGATATGTTGATCGGGCTCATCAACGGCAATCTTGTGCAGCGAATCCTGAATCTGCGGCAGGCTGTCGGCAAAAAAGGCTGCTCGGTGCTTGTGCCAGGTCCGGCGCGTCAACAGAGCGGCGCTCAGATGTCCCAGATCCGTATCGGGGTGTGCATCGAGCCATGCGCCGAGATCGCGCGCAACCTGTTGCAGGGCCGGTTCTGAACGCGCCGAGATCAGATACCAGGGCGACTTCACATCGACGGTCTCCACCGGATCCCGTGAAGGCGGCTCCTCGATCACCGCATGGGCGTTGGCACCGCCGAAGCCAAAAGAGTTGATACCAATGGCGGCCGGTCCCTTGGCTTCCGGCAGCGGCTCGACCGCCGTTGGAACCCGCAGTCGCCACTCGTCGAACGGAATGTTCGGATTGGGCGTCTCAAAATGCAGTGACGGCGGTACGGCCTTGTGCCTGTGGATGGCCAGGACCTTGGCCAGCCCAGCCATTCCGGAGGCCGGTTCAAGATGGCCGATGTTGGATTTAATGGATCCGATCAGAAGAGAATCTTCGCCTTTGCGCTGCAGGCTGATGGCTGCACCGATGGCCGAAGCTTCGATCGGATCGCCCGCCGCGGTGCCGGTACCGTGGGCTTCAACGTAGACGATCCGATCCGTATCAAAGCCCTCGGACCCATAAATGTGCTCGAGCAGCGCGCGCTGACTGTCGGCCGACGGTAAGGAAAGGCCTGAAGTCCGTCCGTCGTTGTTGCACGACGAGGCCTGGATCACGCCGAGGATCGGATCCTTATTTTCAAGCGCCATGTCCAATGGCTTGATGACAATGGAAACCGCCCCTTCCGCGCGCACGAAACCAGCACCGTCCGCATCAAAAGCCCGGCATTGCCCGACCGGCGACAACATGGTGGCCGCGCTGAAGCCGGCGAACATCTCCGGGACGAGCAGAGCGTTGGCGGCGCCGACGATGGCGAATTCGGAATCGCCGCTCTCGATCGACTTGATCGCCTGATCCAGCGCGGTCAAGCCGGATGAACAGGCGGTGTCCACCGTCATGCTCGGACCGCAAAGATCATAGATGTAGGACACTCGGTTGGCCGCAATACTGCCCGCCGAACCGGTGTTGGTGTAAGCATTGAGGGTACGCGGGTTGCGGAACTGAATGTGGCTGTAGTCGACAGAGGACAATCCGACGAATACGCCGATCCGTCGCCTGGCTATGGCTTCGAGGGGGATACCGGCGTTCTCGAGGGATTCGAAGCTGGTTTCCAGCAACATGCGCTGTTGCGGATCCATGCGTGATGCTTCCTTGGGAGAAAGTCCGAAGAATTCTGCATCTAGTAGATCCAGACCGTCTACCCAGCCAGCTCGCCTAACATAAGTGTAGCCTGGCCGCTTGCCGCTAGGATCATAGAGATTTTTGTCCCAACGCCCCTCTGGCAGGTCACGAATGGCGTCTTGTCCGGCACTCAGGAAGTCCCACAGCTGCTCCAACGTGGTAATTTCGCCAGGCAAACGCAGCCCAATGCCAACAATTGCGATCGACCCCATCAATCTTCAATCCTATCGCTCGTGTGTTTGGGTGTTTGTTAAATCCCACCGCCTTCGAATTTCTCCTCCCGTTACTTGTCTACATCTTCCCACCTAACTGCCAAAGACAGACAAACATCCCTCCGACGGCCAATTTTGGCCGATGCCAAACTGTCTTCATTTACTAACTTATCATGCAACATCCAGCGCTGTCACCGATGCCGGCCGTTTCAGGTCATATCCGGCCAACGCCAGTCCCGGTGCGCAGATCTCGTTCACAGCCTCTTGCCAGTCCTTCGGAATGTCCGTCCAACGCGATTTTGGGCGGCGTGGAATGGCAGCCATCCGGTCGATCCAGCCGGAATGATCTCCATTGGGATCGACAAAATTGATCACTTCTCGCAGATGTCTTCGCGGGTCAGTCAGCAAGTCTTCATAGTGAAGGACATGAACGCGGTCCTTGGGAACGCGGCTCAGGAACCGATCGGCCGCCAACACGCAGTCCGACCAGTTCCGCCCTAGATCGCGCAGGTTTTCAATCGTCGGGGTCGACGCTTTTTCCAGCAGCGCATCGCGACGATTTCGCGCACTCATCTTGTAGGTGGTCAAGCGGGCCAGCACGGCTGCTGCCACGCGAAGCAGTGGCCGACGCCTGGGCTCCGTTTGATACATGTCGAAGCCCATTCGTCGCACGATGTTGAAGTACTCGTTGAAGATATTGAAAAACATATGATTGTGCATCGACAGGGCAACATCGCGACCGTCGCGAATCATATGAATGAACTTGGCATCAGGAAAGCCGCGCCCGATCTCCGGCGTCAACAGAATGGCAGCGTTTCCGGAACGCTCGACCCATGTGCGTTTGCCATATCGTTTGCGCAGATGGTCGAATAGGGCGTGGTTGTGCTCCATCACCGTGCGTTTGGGCCAGGTTTCGACCACTTCATCCAACTCGGCCAACAAACTCCGCGGATCGTCTGACAGGTGAGGCAAGGTCATTAATGCGATGCTGGGGCAATCGGCATGTGGCCAACCGCCATCATCGGGCCGATTGATCACCTCGGAAGGGATATGGACATAGGATTCCGGGTCACGATAAATGCCCATAAAGTTCGGCGCATCACGCAGCGCTTTCCAATACCTGGCGCCGCTCAGCCGCGGATTGTTGATTGCCGCCCATCCAAGAGCGAAGAAAAATTCATTGAGGGATAGCACCGATTCGTTGTCGTTTATCATGCGCGACAGCATCGTGCCGCCACAGCGCCCGGTCGAGAGAACGATCGTTCCTTCGTTCGTCGATACCATATGCAATTAATCCCTGATTCATCAGGATGGGAAAGCTGCGGGCGTTTGTCCCCCGGACTTTGCCAACCCCCACCCGCACGTTAGAACAAGATTTGTGCCTTGAAAACCACTTGCGCGCCCTGTCGTCTTTCCAAAGATCAACGTCGCTGCTCAACGACAATCAGCGATACCAATTACTCCTAATAGTCGGATATATCAAACTGTTTTAATATCCGATTACATGGAATTGTTATATCTGATTCAATTCCTAAGCGACGATTTATGGGAACGCAACTCGGTATATTTGTTTTATTGCGAACACTTTACACTTTTATGACGCAGTGCACACAAATAGCAAGAGCAAAATCCAGCGTTTTGGACGACACCGACCGGATGCGAAAGGTGGTTACCGACCGCGACACCGAGAATAAAGGCTGATGCATACGGCTATTGGGATGTTTTTCGAACATAAGATCCGATAGAGATCCACACAAAAACGATCTGACAAATTGCCGACGGCTACCGGATGTGGATACGCAGGACGCGGTAGTCCATTTGGGAGAACATGATGAACGCCCGTATCCGTGAATTTCACGCGCATGTTTATTTCAGTCAAGAAACCGTCGCGCAGGCACGAACGGTATGTGAGGCGGCCCGCGACCATTTCGATATTGAGATGGGCCGGATACATGAAAAACCCGTCGGTCCACATCCCTGCTGGAGTTGCCAGTTGCGTGTGCCGCCAGAGAAATTTGGCGACGTCATAGCGTGGCTATGTCTCAACCGTGAGGGTCTGACCGTATTTGCCCATCCGGATACCGGAGACGCCTTGGCCGACCACACGAAGCACGCAATCTGGATGGGCCAGATGCTGCCGCTAAAGCTATCCGTCCTGTGACCGGCTTGCCGTCGCGTCGAAGCCGCCGGACTAACATCTGTTGCGGCGGTCTTACCTGAAGCTATGGGCGCGGCCTTGCCGCCGCTCACCCGCAGGGCGCAGTGCTTGAATTGCTGTGCGCCGCTGTGAAGCGTCGTTCGCCTGCGTCGATCCCGAGGCTACCTCCGAGTGGTTCCGAATTGGTTCTAGACACGATACGATCGCATCCGGACACCGACGAGAGCGTTTCGAAATGCCACAACAAGCAATCAGATGCGTGTTTATGCGAGGCGGTACGTCAAAAGCTCTCATGTTCCACCTCGAAGACCTTCCGACGGACCGCGGGGAATGGGCCGATATCTTCCTTGCGGCGATGGGCTCGCCGGATGAGTACGGACGTCAACTCGACGGCATGGGAGGAGGTATTTCCTCGTTGTCGAAGGTATGCATCGTCGGACCGCCGACCCGCCGCGACGCCGATGTCGATTTCACTTTCTGCCAAGTCTCGCCGCAGCAGGCCAGCGTCGACTATGCCGGCAATTGCGGCAACATGTCTTCGGCGATCGGACCATTCGCCGTCGATGAACGGCTTGTGCCCTGCCCCGTAGACGGACCAGCGATGGTTCGCATCCACAACACCAATACGAAGAAGATCATTCACGCTCACTTCATGGTGTCCAACGGACACGCCGAAGTCGATGGCGACATGCGGATTGACGGGGTATCCGGCAGTGCATCTCCCATTCGCCTGGACTTCCTGGATCCCGGCGGTGCCAGAACAAGCGGCGTTCTGCCCACCGGCAACTCTGTCGATTTGATCGAAATCGATGGCGAGGCCCCGATTGAGACAAGCCTCGTCGACGCTGCCAACCCGAGTGTTTTCGTGCGTGCATCGGACGTCGGACTGAAGGGCACCGAAGCGCCTGAAGAAATCGAAGAAAACGCCGCGCTGCTCACCAGACTGGAGAGCATTCGGCAAGCGGCTTCTGTGCGCATGGGAGTGTCCGCAGACCTTGCGGAGGCCGCCCGGCAGGCCAGTCAGCCGAAGATCGCATTGCTGACCGCGCCGGCGGACGCATCGCTTCTCTCAGGCGCAGTGCTGCGAGCGGCGGATCACGACGTTCAATGCCGTATGATGTCGATGGGCCGCCCACACCGGGCCATCCCGATCACCGGTGCTTTGTGCCTCGCAGCCGCTTGTCGTATCCCCGGCACGATCGCGGCCGAGGTTGCCCGCAGCGATGGCGGCGACGAGATCCGGATCGGCCATCCGTCCGGCGTGACACTGGTCGATGCCGAGGTCAATCGGACGTCGACGGGTATTCAGGTTGAGCGGACGTCAGTCTACCGAACCGCGCGACGGTTGTTCCAGGGCGAAGTTTTGTACCGCCTGAGGAATCAGGTGCCGTAGCCGGGTCCGCACTCTCTCGCGTCGCGGCGGGACGCGGTAACGGGGTCACGGCGGACGCATGGACGCTCCGAGTTGCATCTCGATCTTCAAAATCGCAATCGCGCTCATGCGGATTCTGGACGCCCGACAGCCACGGATTCGTATCGGCAAAATCGCTTGGAAAAAATTATTGATAATATCATTAAAAACACTATTCTCGTGATTGTGCGTTAAATCTTCGCACATATGGGAGGAAGACATGAAACATTGGACCGTCGCAATGGGAGCGGCTGGAACCCTGCTGTTGGCCCAGGCTGCTGCGGCGAAAACCGAGTTGCAGGCACCGGCGCTTGCGGACATGGTCGCGGCAGGAACGCTGCCGCCGCTGGAAGCCCGAATGCCAACCGATCCGGTCGTCATCGAACCCCTCGAAAGCGTCGGCCAATATGGCGGAACATGGCGGTTCGGAGACGCACGCGGTGCCGACGAGGGTTACCTGAACTTCGTCGGCTACGAAGGCCTTACGCGGGTGACGCCCGATGGCAGCGTGGTACCCAACATTGTTGAAAGCATTACGGTCAATGGCGACGCAACAGCCTATACGCTGACATTGCGCGACGGCATGAGATGGTCGGATGGCGAGCCACTGACAGCCGACGATTTCATGTTCTGGTACAACAGCGTATTGACAGACGAGCGCATCACTCCGACACCGCCCGATTGGATCGCCGCGGGCGGCGAAGTGGGCACGTTTACCTCAGACGGGCCGATGCGTGTGACCATCAGCTTCAGCCAACCCAACGCGTTGTTCCAGCTTCAGGCAGCCCGGTGGAACGCCGTCGATGTACCACTTCCTGCGCACTATTTGAGCCAATATCATATCGACCACGTTGACAGCGCAGAGCTGGAAAAGCGGATTGCCGAGGCGGACCTTTCCACCTGGACCGAGCTTTGGGAACAGAAACAGAATGCGCTGTTGAATCCGGAGCGACCGGTGCTGCGCCCCTGGGTGCTTGTGGAACCGTTCGGCGAAGGTCTGGATCGCGTCGCCTACGAGCGTAATCCCTACTATTGGAAAGTGGACCCCGATGGTCGGCAATTGCCTTACATCGACCGTGTCGAAATCCAGCTCGTTCAGGATGCACAGGTACTGAACCTGATGGCTCTGGACGGATCCTTCGACTGGCAATTCAAAGATGTGGCGCCCCTCGACCAGTTGTCCTTGTTCATGGAAAACCGCGAGCGTGGCGACTACCGCGTACTTCAGGTGGAGTCACCGGTTTCGGCATTTGCGGCCTATTACTTCAACCTCAGCCACAAAGATCCGTTTCTGAACGAATTGTTCCACAAGGCCGATTTCCGCAAAGCGCTGTCCCATGCTATCGACCGCCAGACCATTGTTGATCTCGTGCATTTCGGCGTAACGGATCCGCGCCAACCGTCGCCCTTTGAAAGCACACCGTTCTACAACGAAGGTCTCACCAACGCTGCCATCGAGTTCGACGTCGCGAAAGCAAACGAAATGCTCGACGCGCTTGGCCTGACAGAAAAGAATGCGGACGGCATCCGCCTTCGGCCGGACGGCGAGCCAATTCGAATTGTTATCCAGGGACCAGCCGGGCGGCAAAACCGGCTCGACGCGTCCGAACAAGTTGCGCGGTACTGGACTGACGTCGGTATCGAAACGATGGTCACCGTTCAAAGCCGCGAACTGCATCAGGAGCGTCGGCTTGCACGCGACTTCGATGTCTGGCTGTGGTCGGCGGCGGCCGGAACGACGAACCACGTCCTGTTCGACCCCGGCGTCTATCTGCCTTACAGCCTCGACACCAATTCGACCTGGGCGCTTGACTATGCCGAATGGCGTGTCACGGGTGGCGAAAACGGTAAGGAGCCCTCAGGCGACATGCGCCGCGCGATGGAGCTTTTTGATCAAGTCCTGATGACCGGCGATCCGGACGAACAGGTACGCCTGATGCAACAGATCATGGAGATCGCCGAACAAAATCTGTGGGTCGTCGGCATCGCACCACGTCCGCCGGAGTTTGCGATCGCCAACAACAAGCTCAGGAACGTTCCTGACAGCTACACCGACAGCCTGGAATCGCCGGGCGTGTTCCACCCCGAAAGCTGGTATTTCACCGAATAATGCTGTCATGATCCGAAAAGGGCCGCGCCATCCGGCGCGGCCCTTGCCATGTTTGTTGAAGACGGGTCACACACACCGTGCTTGTCTATGTCCTATATCGCTTGTTGAACATGACCCTGGTCCTGTTCATCGTTTCGGTGCTGACCTTCATCATCATTCAGCTTCCGCCAGGCGATTATCTGACCACGATGATGGCCCGCATGGCCGAGGGCGGCAACATCGATCAGGCACGCATCGATGCGCTGAGGTTGCGCTTCGGTTTGGACGACCCATGGCATGTTCAGTTTTGGGCGTGGTTCACCAACATGCTGCAAGGCGACTTCGGCTGGTCCTTCGAATGGGGCCAGCCGGTCAGCCAGCTGGTCTGGGACCGGCTGGGACTCACCTTGGCGCTTTCGGTCTCTTCGCTCGCGCTGATCTGGGCCATCGCGATTCCGGTTGGCGTCTATTCGGCCGTCCGCCAGTATTCGACCGGTGACTATGTCGCTCAGGTGCTTGGCTATATCGGCCTCGCCACCCCCAATTTCATGCTCGCACTGGTGCTGATGTGGTTCTCATTCGACGTGCTCGGGCTCAGTGTGGGTGGACTCTATTCACCGGAATTTCGCGACGCGCCCTGGAGCTGGGAGAAGTTTCAGGATTTTCTCACACGAATCTGGATTCCCGTAGTCGTAATCTCGACAGCCGGGACCGCAGCACTGATCCGTATCATGCGCGCCAACATGCTCGATGAGTTGCGCAAACCGTATGTCGAGACAGCGCGCGCCAAGGGCCTCAGTTGGAGCCAGCTTTTGCCGCGCTATCCGGTGCGGCTGGCGCTGAACCCCTTCGTCAGCACAATCGGCTGGATCCTTCCTACGCTTATCTCCGGCGAAGCCATCGTCAGCGTCGTTCTGAACCTGCCAACCGCCGGGCCGCTGCTGCTGCGCGCGCTGATGAGCCAAGACATGTACCTCGCCGGCTCCATTATCATGTTGCTGAGCTTACTGGTAGTCGTAGGCACGGCGATTTCCGATCTCCTGCTTGCCTGGCTCGATCCGCGGATTCGCTATGACTGACGCCAGTGCGCCCATTGATCCATCCACTGCAGCAGACCTTTCGCAGGGTCAGCTCTTCTGGCTGCGCTTTCGCAAGCATCGACTGGCGATGTGGGGGCTCTACCTGATCGTCGGCGCGCTGCTGATGGCGGCTTTCGCCGAGTTTCTCGCTCCGCATGATCCCAATCGGGTGAACGCGACCTATCAGTATGCGCCTCCACAAATGCCGCGCTTTGTCGACGCGGAGGGCCGGTTCCACTGGCGGCCCTTCATCTATCCGATGGAACGAACCTTCGACATAACCTCGGGGACCCGGACATGGTCGTTCGATACCGAAAACCGGCTGGAGCTGGCGTTGTTCCCGCGTGGCGACCCATACCGGTTCTGGGGTCTTTTCGAGGCGGATCGTCATCTCTTCGGGACTGCCCAAGGAGAGTGGTATCCACTTGGCACCGACCGGCTGGGCCGTGATTCGCTATCGCGAATCATGCACGGCGCCCGCGTGTCGTTGACCGTCGGGATGCTGGGTGTGGCCATCAGCCTGGTTCTTGGCGTGCTGATCGGCGGCGCAGCCGGATACTTCGGAGGCCGAGTCGACAATTTCGTCCAGCGTCTGACCGAAGTTGCGATCGCGATCCCGTCCTTGCCGCTGTGGATGGCCCTCAGCGCTGCTTTGCCCACCTGGTGGTCGCCGTTGACCATCTATTTCGCCATCACCGTCATTTTGAGCGTGATCGGCTGGACCGGTATGGCGCGGGAGGTGCGCGGACGATTCCTGGCGCTGCGCGAGGAGGATTTCGTCATGGCGGCACGGCTTTCGAACTGCAGCGAATGGCGCATCATTACGCGTCATCTGGTACCCAGCATGTACAGTCACATCATCGCCTCGGCGAGCCTCGCAATCCCGGCAATGATCCTTGCCGAGACGGCGTTGTCCTTTCTCGGCATCGGACTGCGTGCGCCGGTCATATCTTGGGGAGTTCTGATGCAGGAGGCACAAAACATCCATTCGGTCGCACTCTATCCCTGGCTTCTCTTGCCCGGCCTCTTTGTTATCCTGACGGTGCTGGCGTTCAACTTCGTCGGCGATGGATTGCGCGACGCCGCAGACCCGCACGGTCATCATGTCTGAGACCGGCGTCCCCGTTCTGACCGTTGAGGGTTTGCGCGTCACGTTTCCGACGCGCCACGGCGACGTTCATGTCGTGGATGGGTTGGAGTTTTCGCTTCACCGCGGCCGGACATTGGGCATCGTCGGCGAATCGGGCTGCGGCAAGAGCATGACCGCCCGCGCCATCCTTCGAATCACGCCCCAACCGGGTCGGATAACGGCTGGTCGTGTGCTCTTTCAGGGTGCCGATGGAGTTGTCGATGTCACCGCCCTTCCAGCCGACGGGCCGGCGATCCGCAGCCTGCGCGGAGACCGGATTGCCATGATCTTCCAGGAACCGATGACCTCTTTCAGCCCGGTGCATACGATTGGACGGCAAATCGTCGAAGCGATGCGCCTCCATCGCGACGTCAGCGCACAGGATGCGTGGCATCGGGCTGGTGATCTGCTCGAGCGGGTCGGCATTCCCGATCCGCTCGGCCGGCTGTCCTCCTATCCGTTTCAGTTGTCGGGCGGCATGCGCCAACGGGCGATGATCGCAATGGCGCTCGCTTGCGATCCGGACGTCCTGATCGCCGACGAACCGACGACCGCGCTCGACGTCACCATCCAGGCGCAAATTCTTGGATTGCTGGCCGAACTACAGACTGAAACAGGTATGGCGATCATGCTGATCACGCATAATTTCGGCGTGGTTGCCCAAGCCTGCCACGACGTGGCGGTGCTCTATCTTGGCCGCGTTGTCGAAAAGGGACCGGTGGCCGATATCCTGTCCGATCCGCTTCATCCCTATACCCGCGGCCTGTTGAATTCCATTCCGACACTCGGGAGACCGCGCCGCGCCGGCTTCGAGCCGATCAAAGGTGCGGTGCCGGGACCGGGTGAACCCGTGTCGGGATGTCCGTTCCATCCCCGTTGCGCCGAAATGATCGATCAGCGCTGCGCAGTATCTGTTCCGGCGCTTTCGACGACCGAGTCAGGCCGGAAAGTGCGCTGTTTCCTACACAGCGCACAAACCGAGGGGGTCTGCGCGTGAACGGAATCAAACCGGAGCCGCCCATTCTGCAAGCCGAAAACCTGACCCGTGCCTTCGACATTCGACGTGGTCCGTTACGGCGCGTGGTGCGCAGCTTCAATGCTGTCGAGAATGTCAATTTCGCTCTCATGAAAGGCGAAACGCTCGGCATCGTCGGCGAATCGGGATGCGGAAAATCGACCTTGGCCAAGATGCTGGTGACTGCGATCGCGCCCACCAGCGGTCATATCCGGCTCCGTTTTGAAGACCAGGCCATGGATGTCACCGAACTGAACCGCGCCCAACTGCGGCAGGTGCGCCAGCGGGTACAGATGGTCTTCCAGGATCCGTTTTCATCGCTCAATCCGCGCATGACCGTAGGCCAGATCGTTAGCGATCCAATTCGCGTCAACCGGGGCACCAAAGGCTCGGCCCTGCGGGCCGAAGTCTCTGAACTGCTGGAGATGGTCGGCCTCAATCCGCGTCTGCAGGACCGTTATCCGCATGCGTTTTCGGGAGGACAGCGTCAGCGCGTGGGATTGGCGAGGGCGCTGGCGCTGCGCCCCGAGATCATTGTTGCCGACGAACCGGTGTCCGCGCTCGATGTATCGGTACAGGCACAGATCCTCAACCTGCTCGACCGGCTGAAGGTGGAGTTGGGTCTGACGTTGGTCTTCATCTCGCATGACTTGGGCGTTATCCAGCACATTTGCGACCGCGTGCTCGTCATGTACTCCGGCCGTATCGTTGAAAGCGGTGCCATCGACACCGTGTTCGACACGCCCGGTCACCCCTATGTCGAAACATTGATGAATGCGGCACCGACTCTCGTGCCCGGCACGCTGGTCCGTCATTCACTCGCCCCCGGCGAAATCGCCGACCCGGCAAACAGGCCGTCTGGTTGCGCCTTTCACCCGCGCTGCGTTCATGCGCAGGACATATGTCGCAGCGAGGTGCCGAAACCCACACCCGTGGATGGAGATGAACACAGTGCCGCCTGTCATTTCGCCGGATTGTTGCCTCTCGAAGGCGCCGCCACCCAGCCGGACACGGCCATATGATCGCAGATCAGGCGATCCTCAGCGTTCTGTCGCGCAGATACATTTCCTTTGACGGCTGGATATGACGCTCACACAATTCGGATAACCGCTGGCGCTCACCGGAGGCGGCGGCATCGATGATCTGCCGGTGCTCAACCGCGGCCTGCAGCAACAGATCAGGATCACCGACGCGGTAGGAGCGGATGGCGTGGCTCGTCCATCCCAGTTGTCGAATGCTTTCAGCCAGGAACCGATTGCCGCACTGGTCGAACAGCGTATCGTGGAAGGCATTGTTGCACAGTATCACCTCCGTCAAGTCCCCCGCCTTGATGGCCGCCTCGTGCCGATCGGCCAGATCGACCAGCGCCTGCACGATCTCCGGCGCGAGCGGTAGCGCCATTCGTTCGACTGCAATCCGGTGTAGATCGGCGCGAAACGCATATATTTCCTCCACTTCGGTGGGCGAATAATCGCGCACCATGGCGCCCTTGTTCGGACGCCGCTCGACCAGCCCGAACCGCTCCAGTTCCACCAATACGAGCCTGATGACGTGGCGCTTGGCACCGAAACGCGCCATCAACTCGTCTTCGACGAGTCGCTCGCGCGGCCGGAGTTGTCCGAGCACGATGTCGAGCTCAAGCTCTTTCTGAACCTCGGCCGCCGACGCCTGCGGCTCTTTTGCTTCGCGCACAGCCTCAGCCATCACACCTCCGTTTCAATGCAGCAACGAGCCAACCGATATCCTCGTGCTCATGGTACGCGTTTTTTGCCCCCGTGTTTCCACAGCCAAGTCGCGCGGTCCTTTCCAGTTGTTCCTCGGCAGAAACTCAGCACCCGCGACCACCGGTCCGTGGCCGGCAAGTATGACCGGTGAGGTTTCGCGGTCAAGTTCCGCGAGCGCTCAGATAATCATCGCATAAATTATCAATAAATTTATTGACTAAAAAGTGGAAAATGACAATTGTTGAATTTCTGCGGGCTTGGGCACCGAAGCCGGAGCCCGCCGTAAAGGGAGGATACTATGAAACGGATTTCTCTTGCGGTGGTGGTCGCAGCCACCGTATCCGTGCCGCTAAGCCATGCCCAAGAACTGACACTGTGGTCCCATTGGGCGGACCAGGCTGCCAAGGTCGAGTTCGTCGAAGCCGCCGCGCGGGCATTCGAGGAAGCAAATCCGGGCGTTACAATTAAGATCAGCTGGTATCAGAAGGAGCCGCTTTACGCCGCGCTCAAAACGGCGCTGACTGCAGGTCAGGGGCCGGACATCTTCTATGCCGAGACCGACCAAACCGAGTATATGGAAAACGGTCTGGTGCTCGACCTTTCAAGCGGACTCAACTGGGACAACATAGAGCCCTGGGCGCAGGAGGTTTGGGGCTGGGAGGGCGGCGTCTATGGCTTCCCGCTGGAGGCCTGGACTGTAGAGACCTACACGAATAATGCCATGCTCGAGGACATGGGCATCGAAATGCCGGTTCGCGGCCTTGAGGGAACGGCCTTTATCGACGCGGTCGCCAAGGTCGCTGAAGCCGGCAAAACGCCGATGGCCCAAGGGGTTGGCGACCGGCCCTACCCCGGCGCCTTCCTGACCCACGAAATCCTGGTCAAGAAACTGGGTGTCGACGACTATGAGAGTCTTCTCGCCGGGGATGGCGTGACATGGGACGATCCACGTGTCCGAGAAGCGTTGGAGTTCGCCAAGGCGATCATTGACGCAGGCGCCCATCCGGCCTCGTTCTCCTCTATCAAGCTCGGCGAAGCGCATCGCTATTTCCACACCAGCCCCGGCGCCGTGATGTTCCAGATGGGCTCATTCTACCCATCGCGCGCTTTTGCAGCACCGGACGAAGGCGGCCAGCCCAACGACTTCCCGCTGGGAATCGTCAATGGACCGATCCCGCCCGGCGCGGCCTGTCCCGAATGCAAGACCATCGCCGTGGGCGGTTCGTTTGTCGTTAATGCCGGCTCCGACCATGCCGACCTGGCCGTCGCGTTCCTGAATTCGATGGCGACCCCGGAAATGGGCAACAGGTGGCTTGAGGCGAACCTTGTTGGCACCGGCATCAAAGCCGATCCCTCGGCCATTGAAGGCGGCAATGCGGTGTACTTCCAGAAGCTCGCCGCGGCCAATGAGGGTGCCAAATACACATTCGGTATTCCGGTTCAGCAAATGCAGGGCACGCCGCGTGAAACCTTCACGCAGGTCGTCAATCAAGCCTTTCCGGCTGGCCTGATCGGTGTGGACGAAGTCATATCGATGATGAGCGAAGCCTACTGACGGCCTGCTTGCCCGGCACCCGGGCGCCTATTACGAGCGCCCGGGATCCCGATCCGATGTTTTGAACGGAGCAGACGCGACGTGGCCGTACCCAAGGACGTGAACGCGCCGGTGACAGCGATCGCCGAACCAGCGGCTGAGGCCGAGCGCGACCACGCCAATCCGCTGTCTTCGGTCGCCATGTTCCTATTGCCGGCGCTTTTGGTCTATGCGGCGTTTACGGCTCTCCCAGTGCTGCGGACTTTCTACAATTCGACTCACCTGATCGTGCCCAACCGCGCCGCCGAGTGGGTGGGTTTCACCCACTACGTCGAGCTCTGGTCGGATCAAATATTCTGGAAGGCGGTATGGAATACCCTGACCTGGGCGATCGTGGCACCGATCCTCGAGATCACTATCGCCACATTCCTGGCGCTGGCGCTTTACGCCAGGGTTCCGTTCGCCCGTTTCCTGCGCGTTGCGTGGTTCACCCCGGTGCTGATGTCCTACGTCGTCGTCGGCATCCTGTGGATGTGGATCTACAATTACGAATGGGGCGCGTTGAACACACTGTTACGCGCGGTCGGGCTGGGAGGCTGGGCGCAGCCTTGGCTGGGCCACCCCGACACTGCTCTGCCGTCGCTGATTGCGGTAACCACTTGGATGTGGGCCGGGTTCAATATGGTTGTGATTCTGGCCGCCATGTCCTCATTGCCATCCGAGGTGCTCGAAGCTGCCGAGTTGGACAATTGCGGTTGGCTGGCCAAGCTCTGGTTTGTCATCCTGCCGCTGATCCGGCCAACTCTGCTCAACCTGCTGGTGCTCAGCTTCATCGGAAAGATGAAAATCTTCGATCTTGTCTGGGTCACCACCCAGGGCAACCCTCTGTGGGCAACCGAAACGGTATCCACCTATGTCTACAAGCGCGCGTTCCAGTGGAATACCTTTGATTTGGGCTATCCGTCGACCATCGCGGTTGTCTGGTTCATCATCGTCCTGACCGGTGTATTGGCTCTGACCTTTCTGTTCCGCCAGCGCGACCGGCTGGAATACTGATGGCTGCCCTGGCATCAAATACGGCATCCCCGTCGCCAGCGACGTTGAGGATGGCCGCGCTGATCTTCTTTATCGCGCTCTATACTGCTTATTCGGCGGGACCGTTCGCCTGGGTCGCCATGATGTCGCTACGGACGACGACCGAGATCGCGGCCGATCCATACGCCTTGCCCTGGCCCCTGCATCCGGAAAAATTCGTCTCTGCCTGGACCGAATCCAATTATGACGCCTATTTCTTCAACTCGGTCACCATCGTCCTGGCCGCGGTTGCGATCTTGACCGTTATCGGCGGCATGGCGGCGCATTGCTTTGCCCGCTACCGTTTCCGCTACAAAGCCGTCCTCTACTTTGTGATTTTCTCGACCATTATTTTTCCGCCGCAGGTGACCGTGATCGGGCTATTCCAGATCATGGTCGAATACGGGCTCTACAACAGCCGCGTCGGCCTCGTGCTGGTCTATGTCTCAATCCAGTTGCCGATCACCATATACATCCTGGAGGCGTTCTTTGCCCGGATCCCCAAAGATCTTTTCGATGCCGCCCGGATCGACGGCTACTCGGAATGGTCGATCTTCTGGCGCATTTCGCTGCCGGTGGCGCTTCCGGCGATTTCGACGACGATCATCCTGAACACAATCCTTTTGTGGAACGAATTCCTCTACGCCGTCGTCCTGATCACTGAGGACGACAAGCGGACGCTTCCGCTGGGTGTGCTGCGTTTCATGGGCGACCAGCTGGAGGATGTCGGCATGATCGCGACGGGCTTGATGATTGCCATTGTGCCTGTGGTGTTGATTTACATTTTCTTTTCCGAGCGACTGATCCAGGGCATGACCGCCGGGGCGGTGAAATAATGGCGGTTGTTGCGCTCGACAGGATCAGCAAGCGCTATCAGAGCGGGACCGAACTGGCGGTCGACAATGTCAGTTTCAATGTCGCCGACGGCGAGTTCATGGTGCTTCTCGGCCCGTCGGGCTGTGGCAAGTCGACCACGCTACGCATGATCGCCGGGCTTGAGAGCATCTCCTCGGGGACGGTTTCCATCGACGGCGAGCGGATGAACGGAGTGCCGGCCAAGAACCGCGACATCGCCATGGTGTTCCAATCCTACGCGCTCTACCCGCACATGACCGTCCGCGACAATCTCGGCTTCGGACTGAGACGGAGACAGACCGATCGCGCAGTCGTCAAAAGGCGTGTGGAAGAGGTCGCCGCCTCCATCGGATTGACCGATTATCTGAACCGCAAGCCGCATGCCCTGTCGGGCGGTCAGCGCCAGCGGGTTGCCCTTGGTCGCGCCATCGTCCGGGATCCGAAGGTCTTCCTGTTCGACGAGCCGTTATCGAACCTGGACGCTGCCTTGCGTGTATCAACCCGTGCGGAACTGGTGCGGCTGCATCGCGAACTGAGCGCCACGATGATCTATGTCACCCACGACCAGGTCGAGGCGATGACCATGGGCGACCGCGTCTGCATCATGAGCGATGGCCAGATCGCGCAGATCGGAAGACCCATGGATGTCTACATGAACCCGGCCTCGACGTTCGTCGCCAGATTTCTGGGCAACCCGCCGATGAACCTGATGGCTGGCAAGGCCGCGGAATCCGGTGTGCGCGTCAATGACGCCACAATTCCGCTGATGACCGGCCTCAGCACGGGCAGCGCCGTCACGGTCGGCGTGAGACCGGAAGACCTTATGCCCTCAGATACCGCGGACGGCGCGCTTGTTTCGGGACAGGTGACCGGAATTGAACCGCTCGGCGCCGAAACGCTGGTCTATGTCGATCCGCGTGACGGCACGTCCCCGATCATCGTCCGCGGCCCGCGCCAGGTTGCCGCACGGCTCGACGAGACCCTCCATTTGCGCTGTGAGCCGGCTTTAATCCGGCTTTTTGACGCCGAATCTGGCGCAGCCAAGTCATCGAAGGAAGTACCATGAGTTATTCCCAATTGTTGCGCGCGCCTCGAACGATTGCCCGTGCCGATCCTGCTCAGGTCGCTAGGTTTGCCGACGTACCGGTTGGAAACATCGTCGATGCGATGGGCAGAACAGGTGCATTGGCAGCACCGGTCAAACCAATCACCAGCGCCAATCGGTTCGCTGGCTCGGCACTGCCGATCGATGCGGGTCCGAGGGACAATCTGGCGCCATGGGCGGCATTGCGGTTGGCGCAACCCGGCGACGTCATGATGATTTCGACGATCGCCTACCAGGGCGGCTCCGTCTGTGGCGATCTGCTCATTGGAATGGCGAAGAATGCAGGCGTTGTCGCCGTTGTGACCGATGGAGCGGTGCGTGACAGGACGGGAGCCGACAGTGTTGGCATTCCGGTTTTTGCCACCGGTATAAGCCCGAATTCGCCGCAAAAGTCGGGGGCCGGCTCTGTCGGGTTGCCGATCGTGATGTCGGGCGTGGCCGTCGCGGCCGGCGATATCGTCTGTGGCGACGAGGACGGGGTGGTCGTCGTCCCCTCAAACCGAGCGACGGTCGTCGAGGCCACCCTTGCGGCGATCCGCGACAAGGAGAGCCAAATGGAAGCCGAGGTCGCCAGCGGCGCGACCGCGCCCGGCTGGCTGCGTGGTCTCGAACTCGACGAAATCTTCACCTTTGTGGACTGAGGCCGATGAGCCGAACGCTCGAAATTTTCTACAATTCACTCGGCACCCCGGAGATGTATGCGCTCATGGCAGAGCGTTTGCGGCCCGGGATGCGGCTGGTCACGCTCGAGACTGACAGCAACGACGAACGCGCCGCCAAGATTTCCGACTGTGAAGTGGCGATTGTCGCGGCCAAACCGTTGACCGCGCCCATCATTGGCGCGGCCGAGCGGCTCAAACTCGTGCATCACCAGGGCGTCGGCTATCACGACACCGTCGATACGGAGGCGCTGACACGGCGTGGATTGCGGTTGGCGCTGACGCCGCAGGGCACGACCGTCGGCGTGGCCGAACACACGGTGCTTCTGACCTTGGCCGCAGCACGCCGCGCGGCTTTTGCCGATGCTGAAATACGCGCTGGCCGTTGGCATGTGAACGCGCTTCGTCCCGTTTCGGTCGAACTGTTCGGCAAGACCGTGGGCTTCATCGGCTTCGGCCGCATTGGGCAGGAGGCGGCAAAACGGTTCGCCGCCTTCGGAACGACCAATGTCTATGCCGATCCGGCTGTTCCGTCCGGGGCAGCCTTACCGGCCGAAGCGAAGCCGTTTGACTGGATCATCGAAAACGCCGATGTCATATCCTTGCACCTGCCGCTGACGCGAGCCACCCGACAGCTGATCTCCAGCGAAACGATCAGGCGGATGAAGCCGGACGCAATTCTGATCAATACGGCGCGCGGCGGCATCGTCGACGACGCCGCACTTGCAGAGGCTTTGGGATCCGGACGGCTTCTGGCGGCTGGGCTCGATGTGTTCGAGACAGAACCCCTCCCCGCCGATCATCCGTTTTGCGGCCTTCCAAACGTCGTGTTGACACCGCATATCTCGGCCGGTACGCGCGACGCGCTTGGCCACAAGATGGAGGCGCTGTTTGCCAATCTCGACCGATACCGCTGCGGCAAGCCGCTGTTGAACGAAGTCGATCTCGCCTCGATGACAGTTTGACGCTCCGATGATCGACACGCAGGTCCATATTCTCGACCCTGCCCGTTTCCCGTATCCCGCGTCGACGTTAGGGTATCGCCCGTCTGCCGAGGAGACCGCGACCGTCGATGACCTGCTTGAGGTCATGGATGCCCACGGAATCGAGCGCGCCGTGCTCGTGCAGGCCAGCGTTTACGGTTATGACAACAGCGCGATCCTCGACACGCTCGCGCGGTGGCCGGACCGCTTTCGGGCGGTCGTGATGGCTCCGGACGACACCGAAACGCTGAGCAGACTGGTCCAAACGCCCGGTGTGCGCGGTGTTCGATTGAACCTTACCGATTTTTCCGAACATCGCGACAGCGAACAGGTGGTCAAAACGGCACGCAAGGTTGCCGACGCAGGCCTTTATATCCAGATCCAGGCTGACCCGCGCAGCCTCTGCGCCCTCCTCGATGCGCTGGGTGACGCGCCCGTCATCATCGACCATCTCGGACGTCCCGACACTTCCGCATCGTCAACGGACATCGATACGATCGCGACGCTGGCCGCCCGCCCACAAACCTGGCTCAAGGTCTCCGGCGGCTTCCGCCTGAGAATGATCGGCGACTGGCGCAGAAACACCGCAAGACTTCAGCGCCTGAAGGATGCTTTCGGCGCTGACCGGCTGCTTTGGGGTTCGGACTGGCCGTTCATCAATGTCCAGGGCGACCGGCCCCGATACCAGGAAATGCTCGATTGGGGACTCGCAATGATTGACGATCCGGTCGCAAGCGAACTCGCAGCCGCTCGGATCTTCGGGTGGACGCCATGACCGATCTTCGCATCGGTCTGGTCGGCGCGGGCATGGTGGCCGAGTATCACATTGAAGGTTGGCGGTGCTGCTCCGGTGCGCGGATTGTCGGCATCGCCGATCCCAACAGCACGCACGCTTCCGCAAGGGCAGCCGAGGCCGGTGTCGAGGCATTCGGTTCATTGTCGGACATGCTTAGGACGTGCCGGCTCGACGTCGTCGACATCGTTACGCCGCCTGCCACGCATACAGTCTTGATAAAACAGGCACTTGCGGCCGGCCTGCACGTGCTGTGTCAGAAACCCCTGGCTCCTACATTGGAGGAGGCGCTGGCGATTGTATCCGGCCTGCCGCCGGCGCCGCGCGTTATGGTCCACGAGAACTGGCGCTGGCGTGCGCCCTATCGCGCGCTTAAGGCCAACCTGCAATCAGGTGATATCGGCAAGCCGGATGGCTTCACGTTTCGCGTTGAGAGTTCCGGGCTCATTGCCCGCCCGAACGGAACCTTTCCGGCGCTGGAACGACAGGCGTTTTTTGCGACGCTGGACCGTTTCCTTGTCATCGAGGTGCTTGTCCACCACTTGGATGTTCTGTCGTTCCTTCTTGGCCCTGTCGAGGTTCGACACGCCCGGTTGCGCCGGCGTTGCCAGGCCATCCGCGCTGAGGATTACGCGCATATCGAGTTGACGGCGGGCGGGGTGCCGGGTGTGCTGACCGGAGATTTCTGTAAACCGGAGGCGCCGGAGCGACCCTGCGATATCCTGACCTTCGAGGGAGTCGAACACGCTGCCGTGCATGAGTGGGCGCTGACGAAAAACGGCCAGCGGTTAACCACAGCCGACCCCGTGGAGGGCTATGCGGACAGTTATGTGCAGACCATCGCACATTTTGCCCGGTGCCTGCGCTCGGGAGAGCCGTTTGAGACGCCTCCCACACAGGCCCTGCAGGTTTTGACCGCTGTCGAGCGCATTTACGCGATTGCCGAACGCGAGTGATGGTCTGGGTCTCACAACGACGTTCTATCGGGAACAATAGGCCCATGGCTGTAACAAGGTTGCAAATGCTTTCCCATCAAATGTTCGGGTTCTCAAATTAACTCAAAAAAATGTTTTTTTCTTAATCCAATATTTAATCCTATTTCTCATTCAATTGTGACAACAGTCACTTACAATCTGATGCAGATTGTAAGTGACGAACACCTGGATGGAAGCGGTTCGGGTAAAATAGATGCCCGCGTTAATTGAGACCCCAGAGAATAAATCAGAATGCAATCTAAACGCGAAGCAATAAATCAAAAACACTCTAGTTTTTCTGATGTTATTACAAGAAATCCAAATTCAGCATCACAAAAAGACTTCACCTGGTTATTCTTTCATTCGAGATCCAGTGCTGGTGACAATCCCAAATCGGGACTGTCAGTATCTTTGCAGTCAATGCTCTCGCGGACCGTTTCAGTCGCGCACAATCTCAAAACCATCTGTCGACCGGGGGACCGGGCGCTCATCTATGGGGCGCACGGTCCTGATGCTCTTAGGGCATTTATCGCGTGTCAGTTAGCCGGGTTGACAGCCGTTTTTGCAGACACAGGGCCCTTAACGACTGGCATCGGATCATTGCAGCGGATTGTTGCAGGCGTAAATCCTCAAGCGATCTTGCGCCCTTCCGATTCGTCGTCGGTACATCCGCCAGTGCCATTAGCGTTCGGTCCGCCGATCATTGAACTGCCGCCATTCGGATCCTCCTTGTATCCTGCGTCGCCGATCGCGCCGACTGGCCGCGATTTAACAGCATCGGCTTCGGAGACAGCACTCCTCCATGTCGGCGGCAAGCCGGACGAACCGACAAGGAGCGTCGTGTTCTCCCATGCCAACTTGATTGGGCAGTGTCGTCAAATCGCGGCACGAACGGATTTGACGGACACGTCCGTGATCGTCACCAGTCTTCCCCTCGACAATCCAATGGGGCTGATCGTGGGGGCTCTGCTCCCGCTCACGACAGGCGCAAGCGTCATTGTCACCGATCTGAAAACAACACTTGCACAGCCGTCTGATTGGATCACGCTCCTGTCGACGCGACGGGCAAGTCATGTGTTCGCCCCGGATTCAGTTTTTCGCCAGGCGGTACGTGTCACGGATGACCGATCGCTGGATATGGTAGATCTGTCCGCCCTCACGTCAGCTCTATGCTGTGGCGGGGTTGTCGACTCGGATCTTCTGGATGCGTTCAGAGTTCGCTTTGGCCCGAACGGACTTGCGCCGGCAGCCGTGCGACCGGCCTTTTGTCCAGGCGCATCAGGTATGATCGCTGCCGCTGCCGACGTATACGAAGCTCATGCCAGGATCGTCCTCAACTCAAAGTCGGCGACGACAATGGCGATCGAGCCGCGCGACATCGTTATGGCTGCTCCCGAAACGCGGGCTTCTTCCGGTCCTGCCTTCCTGTCAGCGGGTCAAAGCCTCGACGAGCATCACATCCGTGTGGTCGATCCGAAAACCGGGACGTGTTTGAAGCCAGGTCAAATCGGCGAAATCTGGGCCGCCGGCGATGGCACCGGATCGGGCTGTCTTTCTTTTGATACGGCGGCGACTGCTCGACATGGGAAAGATCCGTCGCGATACCAGCGCACGGGATATCTGGGCGCGATGCTTGCCGGTCGGCTCTTCCCGATCGCGCACGCGGACGACACGATCACTATCAACGGAATACGACGCAATGCGTTGGATTTCGTCGAAGCGGTCGAAAAGGCAGAGCCAAAGCTTGGGACGAATCGCACGATTGCATTCCGCAGCGAGCCGAGCGGTGACGGTATCGTCGTTCTTCACGAAATTGACGGGGTTGCCGGCGCCGATGGTGAAATGCTCCGCCGGATCGTTCGAGGAGTTGTCGAGTCGTTTCAGGCGACCGTCGAAACCGCCCTCATCGTGCCGACCGGTACCTTGCTGCGGGACGACTCGGGCACGATCGACTTCCTGCGCAGCCGACTTCTCTATTTGGCCGGCGGGCTGCGCGAGTATCAGAGCCAGTCTATCTCATGGGCGGGTGAAGACCGCATTCAGCCGGCTGACCGGAATCGTCTGCCCCTGTCAAGATCGGAGCAACGCGTTCTGGCCACGCGCATAATTGCCGGCGATGATAGCGCACTCAATCTCGTCGCCATGGTGCGCATGAACGGCCCCATCGATTCCGATGCTCTTGCAAAGACATTTGTCTGGTTAAGCAAGCGTCATCAGATTCTGCGGACGCGCTACCTGGTGGACGAGGATACCGGGACCAGCTATGCGGTGGTCGATCCGGTGCCTGACGAGGTACTGATAATCGCCGCAAAGGCGAATTCATTTGACGCGGCGATAGGCATCGCTCGCGACGTCATGACCCAGCCTTTCGACCTTGCCAACGCGCTTCATTTCAAAGCGTTCTATATCCCAACTGGCCACAACGAAGCCCTATTGGGGGTTCGCGTGCACCACGTTGCCGGCGATGCCGCCAGCACAGCGATATTGTGGCGCGACATCGCTGCCGCCTATCGCGCTTTTGCTGCCGGCAGGACGCCGGATTTGGCGCCCCCGGCCTTGCAATACCGTGACCATGCCATCAGGGAGCGGGAAACATGGTCGCAAGAGCGCCAAAACACTCTGGAAGACTTTTGGCGGCGCACGCTTGCCGGGGCTCCCGTGTGCCTGAATCTACCCTTTGACCGGCCGCGACCAAGCGCAATGACCACCTCGGCCGGCCGGCTGGTCTGTCATTTGAACGCTGGATTCGGTGACACTTTACGTGAGACCGCGCGGCGCTATGGCTGCAGCTTCTTCAAACTTGCCGTCACCGCGTTTTCGGTCCTTTGCTGCCAATTGTCCAACGCGCGCGAGGCAGTGATCGGAACGGCGGTGAGCACCCGGCACAGCCAAGCGTTGGAGGATACGTTCGGACTGTTTGTGAATACAGTGCCGATCCGCTTGAAGGTTGAACCGGAAGGTCCGTTTTCGGAGCACACAGCAGCCGCCCGCAAAACGATCAATACGTTGCTGCAATTCGCGGATCTGCCGTTTGACGACCTGGTACGGGCGATCGATCCGCCACGGTCGAACGCCCATGATCCGATCTTTCAGGTGTTCTTTCAGCTCCGGCAAACCGAATCCCACGTACACTTTACGGACCAACTCGAAGGCGAGTTGCTAGAGACCGAGACCGAGGCGCGCGGAGCCGATCTTTCCGTTGTCCTAAACGAAAGCAGCACCGCTCTGACTCTGGACATTGGGTACAGCGCCGACCTGTTTGAACCGGAATCGATCGAGATCATCCGCGCCCTCTATCTGCGGCTCCTGTCGGCCATTGCGGAGCACAGTGACTGCTCAATCGGTGCCCTTTGGCAAACCACCCTCTCGACACCGGCAGAGGCGCGGCATGGCCTGCCGATTGTCAGCCCCGAAGCGATCGATGCGCTGCTCGACCGGCAGGATGTTGATACCGGTGCATGGTATCGACTGTCGCCGGCGCAGCGAGATCTTTGGATGGCCGAGCAATCCGCACCTGCGGGTACGCTGTTCTCCGCGCTGTGCGTTCTCGACTGCCCACCGCAAACCGACCCGGAGCAACTGGCCATCGCCATGACTCATGTTAGCCGAGGTGAACCGGAGTTCGCTTGCCTGCGGTTCTCTGATAACGGACTGCAATGTCTGACGAGCGCCCCGGTTCCGGACACGCCGTTGATCCATATCGATCGCCTCGACGACTCTCCGGAGGGACCAGCCGCTATTGTCGATTGGCACAGGTCTTTGGGTGGGTCAAAAACCGGTTTTGCGGTGTTTGCCTCGCCGGAGCGGGTCGTCGCAGCGGTCAGCGCAAGCCACCTCGTATGCGATGGCTTTGGCGCGTTCAAACAGCTGCAGTTGCTGGCGGATGTATTCAACGCCCAGTGCAAAGGCTGTAAGAAGGAGATCCGCTTCAACGGACCCTTCCTTCCCACTCTGGCGGAAGCCGACCTGTATCTCTGGTCCAAGGACGCTGAGACCGACCGCGATTTTTGGCGCACGGAACTGACCGGGACCGACGCACCGCCGCTGGTCACAGCCCTGGCCGACCGGCCTTATGCGACCGATGAAGCCCCTTTCGTTCGCTCCCATAGGATAAAGTTGCCGAAGCCATTGCAGGACGATCTCCTGGCCGTCATGGCGACTGAAAAAATGTCTGCGGCGCCACTCCTGACGGGACTGATTGCGATTTATCTCGGACGCTGCACGGACACGATGCGGCCAATCCTGTCCGTACCGTACCTCAACCGCAACGAGACAACTCTGTCTGTCCCCGGCCATTTTGCCAATACGGTGCCGCTGATCGCCGCATTCGATCCGACCGCAACGGTTCGGAAGGCCCTTCATCAACTGGGTATGAAACTGAGAACAACCCTCCACCACGCTCGCCTCAGCATCGGCGAGATCAACCGTCTCAGCGGTTTTGATCCCAGGCATGGCGATACCAGTGTGAATGTCTTGTTTGCGTTCGATACACCTCAGATTGGCGGCAAGAACGCTGCTATACGGTGGTTGTCAGGTCCGGAATCAGGCATCTCTTTCATGTTCACGCGTTTCGGCCGGACGCAACCGATCGAGCTGGAGATACGCTATAACGCACACCTTTTCGATCCGGATACGATAGAGCGTCATGCCGAACGTGTGACCGGCTTTATCGGCAGAGCCATCAATGCATTTGACAAGCCGGTCAAGATGATCCCGCTGCTCGAAGACAGCGAACATCGCCGGCTGCTCAATGTCTTCAACGATACCGATCGCGCGCAAAACGAAGAGGAAACAATCCTCGACCTGATCGACCGTATGGTCGCCCGGTACCCGAACAACACTGCCGTCTCAGACGGGGCGCGGTCGCTTACCTATCGCGCGTTATCGGCAGCTGCCAACCGCCTGGCCCGCCTGCTTCGGCAAAAAGGAATCGACCGCAACCGCTGCGTCGGGGTCCTCCTCAGCCGGTGCGTCGAGCAGGCGGTTGTCACCTTAGCGATCTGGAGAGCCGGCGGAACCTATGTGCCGCTGGAACCGGATTATCCTGCGCAACGGCTGACCGACATGTTGCGGGACGCTGCCGTGAGCGTGCTTATCGCAAGCAAAGAAGCGCCAGCCGCGATAACATCCGAGTTTGAGCACTTTGGACAGGCGGTCTTTGTCGACGAGCCAAAAACGGCGTCCTTGATCTGGGGCTTCGATCCGGAACACGAGGACTATGCACTCGACAGGGATCAAGTTCCGGCGGCCGCGACCGCCTACATCATCTTCACATCAGGATCGACCGGCCGGCCCAAAGGCGTCACCATTACCCACTGTGCATTTGCCAGCTATCAGCGGGCTATATCGGCGTATAAGTGGATCGGCCCGGGCGATGTCTGTGTGTCGCAATACTCGCCAAGCTTCGACGCCAGTATCGGCGCCATGATATTTCCGTGGGTTCATGGGGCGACATTGTTTCTGGTTCCGGATCCCTGGGGTGGTGACTACTTCGAATACATAGCCAGCGCCTGGACCACAGAACGCAAGGTTTTCGACTACACGCCGGCAATGCTTGGTTTCGCTTTGGAAGACGAATGTTTCCGGACACTGGAAAACCTGACTGTCATTGTCGGTGGAGAAGCGCTGCCAGCTGACCTGACCAATCGATGCCTTTCCCTAGGAATGCGACTGATCAATAGCTACGGACCGACAGAATCGACGGTTGGCATCACGGTTTGGGGAGCGAAACCAGGGTTTGAGCGCGTGCTGATCGGCAAACCCATCGCGAACACCCGCGCCTACGTCGTCGACTCGCAGATGAATCCGGTACCGATCGGACTTCCCGGGGAGCTATTGATTGGCGGTGCACAGCTCGCCTCCGGCTACCTGAACCGCCCCGAGCTTACAGCTGAACAGTTCATTGAAAACCCGTTCTCAATAGAGCCCTCCGGCCGATCCAAGGAACGACTCTACCGGACCGGAGATCTGGCACGATGGACCGGGGACGGCGAGCTCGAGTATTTGGGCCGCATTGATTCACAGGTGAAAATCCGCGGCATGCGGGTGGAACTTGGTGAAATAGAAGCACAATTGATGGCGTTGCCCGAGATTAAAACCGCCGTCGCGGATGCCTTGCCCTCCGGTACGTGCGATGTCGGCCATACCCGCCTCGTAGCCTATCTCGTAGCGGCCGCCGACGAGGGCGATGCCAATGTCGGTGCAGGCGAACCGACGGACGGCACCCCGGTGGATGCAATGCCACGCAAGCTACCGGCGCGCCTGAGCACCAACGATCTTCGTAGCCGGCTTGAACCCGTTCTGCCGAAGCATATGCTGCCGACCGCCTTCCTTTTCGTCGACCGGATCCCGCTGACAATCTCGGGCAAGATCGATTTCGCCGCACTGCGTATGCTGCCCCTTGAAGGCATGGAGAACACCGACTTCGAAGCACCAGAAGACGATACGGAGAAACAGATCGCCGCGCTGTTTTCTGAGATTCTAGACATCAGCAATGTGGGTCGGGAGGACGACTTTTTTGCGCTTGGCGGCCATTCCTTGTCGGCCATGCGCCTCATCGCTTTGCTGGACAGCAAACTCAAGACCCGACTGTCAATCCGATCGCTGTTTGAAGCGCCGACGGTGGCCGGGCTCGCGGCGGCAGTTAAAAACTCTTCGCAAGCCGATCGGACCACGACCTATGATCCGCTCATCCGCTTGACACAAGCGCGACCGACGGAAACGCCGTCCCGTCCCATTCTTGTCTGCTTCCATGGTTCGACGGGACTGGCGTCCATTTTTGCGCAACCCAGTTTTTTGGATCCACTGCGCGATCGCGTCGATGTGATCGCTGTTCAGGCACGGGGAATTTTCGACGATCGTCAGCCATTCGAAGATTATCGGGATATGATCACATGTTATTCGGACGCTTTGCAGACGGCCATTACCGACAGGCCGTGCGTGTTGCTCGGCTGGTCGCTTGGCGGCCATCTGGCCTTTGATGTGGCATGCAAACTTGCTCGTGCCGGAAATTCTCCCGAAGCCCTGATCCTGCTCGACAGCGATCAACGGTCAGTCGCCAGACAGACGCTGGATGACCTGCTGGCAACACAGCCCTCCGCTTCGCCTTTGGACGCAGCGATGGCCGCCGTTGTTCAGCACGTTTTTCCGGCCATTCGCGAGCAATTTGCACAGGCGACGTCGAGGGCGGAACAGTTGAGACTGATCGCCGACGCCGCCGTGCGAAACGGCCAGCTGCCCGGCGCATTAGAAAGCGGCGATGAGGCTCTGATCAATCGACTGGTGGCGGCAACTTACGGGTTGTTGAACCTGCTTGCTGCCCGGCAAAATACAACAGAGTGTTTTGCCGGTCGGGTCCTGTGCGTACGGGCTGCGGATACCGCACAATCCGGAGCCGAACCCGCGCTGGGGTGGAGCGCACACTGCGCGACTGTCGATCTTATCGACGCTCCGTTTGATCATTTCGACTTTTTCGTGCCTGAAGCGGCGGCCTGGATCGGACAAAAGGTCCGATCATGGATCGAAGAGCTGCCGGACAACTCGATACACACAGCCTCGCTGCTGAGCGCATAGTCGCGCCGGCTTTGGCCGGGACCTGTGATAACTGGTGCCCCCGGAGAGACTCGAACTCCCGACCCCCTGATTACAAATCAGGTGCTCTACCAACTGAGCTACAAGGGCGATATTGGTGTGCAATTAACACAATGTAGGGCAGAGTAAAACAAAAAGACGTTAAACGGTCGGATCGCCGAGGGGCCTTGTCGGCACCGGCCGCCATCTTCATGGTAGAGCTTCCGGATTCGCATTGACGGGCAGACATGACAGGCAACTCCCCTACCCTCTCCTTTATTTCGGGTGAAGCCGACAGCGCAAAGGAGGCCGCCGCACGGTTGGCCGCACTTTACGGCCAAGCCAACCCACGCGAAGCTGATGTCATTATTGCGCTGGGCGGCGACGGTTTCATGCTGCAGACCCTGCACGACACCATGCATACCGGGCAATTGATCTTCGGGATGAACCGC
Source organism: Hoeflea sp. (assembly GCA_965249925.1). Classification (GTDB taxonomy): domain Bacteria; phylum Pseudomonadota; class Alphaproteobacteria; order Rhizobiales; family Rhizobiaceae; genus Hoeflea_A. The sequence goes on along the minus strand of OZ252260.1, from coordinate 5,928,604 downwards.
GGATCGGTTGGATTTTTGCTCAACGAATATCGTGAAGACGGTTTGCGCGAGCGCATTGCGGCGGCGGTCGAGCATGTCATTCGGCCGCTCGAAATGATCACTCGAACCAAAAGCGGCGACGACGTGCACGCCTACGCCATCAACGAGGTCTCCCTGTTGCGCCAATCCTACCAGGCCGCAAAACTGCGGGTTCTTGTGGACGGTCGGGTGAGACTGGAGGAACTGATATGCGACGGGCTGATGGTGGCGACGCCGGCCGGCTCGACGGCTTACAATCTTTCAGCCCACGGTCCGATCCTGCCGTTGGACGCGCCGCTGCTGGCCCTGACACCGGTCAGTCCGTTCAGACCGCGGCGGTGGCGCGGCGCCCTGCTGCCAAACCGTGTGACCGTCGATATCGAGGTGATGGAGGCTGAAAAACGACCAGTCAACGCCGTCGCCGACCACACGGAAGTGAAATCCGTCATCAGCGTGCGCGTGAAGGAGGCTTCGGGGGTTGAAGCGCGAATCCTGCACGATCCGGACCACAGTTGGGACGACCGTATTCTGGCAGAACAGTTTTTGTACTAAGCTCTGCGGCAGGTCCAATCTCAAGGCGCTGATATGAACACCAAGCCACACGCAATTCGGCTTTCGCTGTTGGCTTTCGCACTGGGACTTTTCTGGATGCCGTTGCCTTTGGCGGCACAAACCGTAATCGGCACGGCGGAGATTGCCAGTGCGCTGTCACCGAGGGTGCTGTTCGTGGTCAGTGGCGGCTTCTGGCAGGAAGAACCGGACGAGACGGAAGTGATCGGCGACGGCGACACAACCGCCCCTGTGGCAGCGCGTGGCTACTATCGGATCGTCGCGATGCGGTCACAGGACAATACCTCACGGCTTTACCTGCAACGCATCCGGCTCGGCGACACCGGACCGGACATCCTCGACTCCCTGGAAATCGAAGCGCTGACCGACATGCGCGCCTACATCACCGACATGCGACCCGAATCCTCCTCGGGCATTGCCGACCGTCCGGGTTTCGCGGCTTTCATCTATCTCAAATTGGATCCGGCATCAGCCGAGCCAGACACCTATGAGTTGTTCGTTGACGACTTCGGTGACGTGGCTTTCCTGCCGGCCTCGAACTGAACCGCGACGACCAACGATCAGTCGATGTCTTCGATCTGGGTCTCAGACCCATGAACCCGGTGCGCCAGTGCCGATTCCATGAAGGCATCGAGATCTCCGTCGAGCACGTCCTGCGGGCTGGTGCTTTCGGTGCCGGTACGCAGGTCCTTCACCAACTGGTAGGGCTGCAAGACATAGGAACGGATCTGGTGGCCCCAGCCGATCTCGGTCTTTGCTGCCTCCTGCTCACTGGCCTCGGCTTCGCGACGCTTGAGTTCCTCTTCGTAGAGACGTGAGCGCAGCATCTCCGATGCGGTGGCGCGGTTCTTGTGCTGCGAACGCTCGTTCTGGCACTGAACCACGATATTGGTCGGGATATGGGTGATGCGGACGGCCGAGTCGGTGGTGTTGACGTGCTGACCGCCGGCACCCGAGGCGCGATAGGTATCGATCCGGACCTCCGATTCCGGGATGTCTATCTCGATGGAATCGTCGATCACCGGATAGCTCCAGACGGAGGAAAAGGAGGTGTGCCGACGGGCCTGGCTGTCGAACGGCGAGATGCGGACAAGACGGTGAACACCCGACTCGGTCTTCAGCCAGCCATAGGCGTTGTGCCCCTTGACCAGAAGCGTCACCGATTTGATGCCGGCCTCCTCGCCATCATGGATTTCAAGCACCTCGACCTTCATCTTGTGCTTCTCCGCCCAGCGCGTGTACATGCGCATCAGCATGGCAGCCCAATCCTGGCTTTCCGTGCCGCCCGCCCCGGAATGGATCTCCAGATAAGTGTCGTTCGTATCGGCTTCGCCGGACAAAAGCGCTTCGATCTGGCGCCGATCGATTTCGACCTTCATGGCACGCAGCGCATCCTCCGCCTCGCGCACCACATCGACATCGTCTTCTTCCTCACCGAGTTCGATGAGTTCGAGATTTTCGCTTAGCTGTGTCTCCAGATCGCGCAGACCGTCGATACTGTCGACGAGTTGCTGGCGTTCGCGCATCAGCGACTGCGCTTCTTGCGGATCGTTCCAGATATCCGGGTCTTCAGCCTTGTGGTTCAGGAATTCCAGTCTTTTGACAGCCTGATCCCAGTCAAAGATGCCTCCTCAGCAGGCTTATGGCCTGCCTGATTTCATCGACGGTCAGCTGAGTTTCGGCACGCATGATGTTGGTCTTATCCTTTGTCGCTCATTCGGAGGCAGTGGCGGAACATAGTGAGCCGCACCTGGCAAGTAAAGCACTGTGCGCGGGAATATGAAGGGTCGACAACGCAGAGGTCAGTAAAGACCGCCAGCACCGGATACGATGGCCCTGTTGGCCTGTGGCGAGACGTTGAGGATCTCCTCGCCGGTGGCGTACTGATCGCCGCCGATGACCGACAGGAAATCCGCCGGACCCGTCCCCGGTTTGAAGGACTCATAGATGACGTCCGCCTCGCCTGGCCGTGCTTCCATGCCGGTCTTGCGATTGATCGCAACCAGCGTCAGACCTGTTGGCATACGGAAATCGACCGGCACCGAGTCGGCCAGTGCCTCGGTCATGAACTCGTTGAAGATCGGTGCGGCCAGCGAACCGCCGGTAGCGCCGCGGCCCATGGGTGTCGGCGTGTCAAATCCGAAAAAGACACCGGCAACGAGGTCCGCCGTATAGCCGACGAACCAGGCGTCCTTCTCGTCGTTGGTGGTTCCGGTCTTACCGGCCGTCGGCCGATCAAGCGTTACTTTGCCGGCTGCGGTGCCGCGGGTAACGACGCCCTCCAGCATCGATGTGATCTGGAACGCGGTCATCGGATCGAGCACCTGTTCGCGGTTGTCGCGAACCTCCGGTTCATCCTGATTGCTCCACTCCGTCGCCAGGCAAGCGTCGCAGATCCGCAGGTCCGCATCGTGCTTGTAGATTGTCTTGCCGTAGCGGTCCTGGATCCTGTCGACCAGCGACGGCTTGATCTGCTTACCGCCATTGGCCAGGACCGAATAGGCCGAAACCATGCGCAAAACGGTGGTTTCGCCGGAGCCGAGCGACATGGCAAGCAACGGCGGCATCTTTTCGTAAACGCCGAACCGCTCTGCGTACTCGGCAACCAGATTCATGCCCATGTCACGGGCCAGTCGCACCGTCATCAGGTTGCGCGACCGCTCAATTCCAAGCCGCAGCGTTGAGGGGCCCGCCGATCCGCCGCCATAGTTCTTGGGCTGCCACAACTCACCACCTGAAACCAGTTGAATGGGTGCATCCAGCACCACCGAAGCCGGGCTGTACCCGTTATCAAGGGCGGCAGCGTAGACAAAGGGCTTGAACGATGAGCCAGGCTGGCGCAATGCCTGAGTGGCCCGGTTGAACTGCGACTGGGCGTAGGAAAACCCGCCCACCATGGCAAGCACGCGACCCGTGTAAGGATCCATCGCCGCGAGTGCACCCTGCACCTCCGGCAATTGCCGCAAGACATGCCTTTCCGAGCCATTCTCAAGCCTGGTCTGCTCGACGAAAACCACATCACCCGGCGACAGGATGTCCGATACGGTGTTGGCCTTGCTGGCGCGGCCATCCCGCTTCAGGCGATAAGCCCATTCCATGTCGGCGCCCGACAGCGCGACCGTTTCGCGGGCTTCGTCGATTTGCCCGTTGATGGAGCGGCTGGGCCGCAGGCCAACGGTGGCCGATCCTTCACCACTCTCCAGGACCACGGCCAACCGCCACTCGGGCAGGTCATAGAGCGGCGCGATCGCGGCGACGTCACGCCCCCAGTCGTCGGTCAACTCAACGGTGGCGAACGGACCGCGGTAGCCCTGCTTGATATCGTATTGGATCAAGCCTTTTTGCAATGCCCGACGGGCGATGCGCTGCAACCTCGGATCGAGGGTCGTGCGTACCGAGAGCCCGCCCTCATAGAGCGCATCCTCGCCATAGCGGGCGATAATCTGACGGCGCACCTCCTCGGCAAAATAGTCTGAGGCAAAAAGGTAGGAACCGTAACGCCTCGGGTTGACACCCAGCGGCTGTTGCTTGGCGACCTCGGCATCGTCGCGCTTGACGTAGCCGTTCTCTACCATGCGATCGATTACCCAATTGCGCCGTGTGATGGCTGCATCCGTATGCCGGAACGGATGGTAGTTGGAAGGTCCTTTGGGCAGCGCTGCCAGGTAGGCGGCTTCCTGCAGGTTCAGTTCATTGACCGACTTGTTGAAGTAGGTCAGTGCGGCGCTGGCAATGCCATAGGAGTTCAGGCCGTAGAAGATCTCGTTCAGGTAAAGCTCGAAGATCCGATCCTTGGAATAAGCCTGTTCAATGCGAAAAGCCAGAACAGCCTCGCGGATCTTGCGGTCGATGGTGCGTTCGGAGCTCAGCAGAAAATTCTTGGCGACCTGCTGTGTGATGGTCGATGCGCCCACCAGGCGTCTGCCCGATTGAACGTTTTCGATGTTGGTGATGACGGCGCGAACCAGGCCTTTATAGTCGAGCCCGGCGTGGTTGTAGAAGTTTTTGTCTTCCGCCGACAGAAACGCCGCCTTGACCCGGTCCGGTACCGCCTGGATCGGCAGGTAGAGTCGCCGTTCCCGCGCGTGCTCCGACATCAGACTGCCGTCGGCAGCGTGGATGCGGGTGGTGACCGGCGGCTCATAATTGGCCAGCACCTCGTAGTCCGGGAGATCCTTGGCCACGCGTCCGACATAACTGGCAACAAACACCGCCACCAGCAAAAACAGGACGGTGCCTATGCCAAACAGATATCCAATGATCCTGACCATTTTGCCCTTACCGGAACAACCCGTTCAAACGCCGACTCGGTATGCCCGCTACCATACCCCGACTAGTTGGGGGAATGTGCGCAAATTACGGCCAGAATTAATAACAGACAATAATTCGTCCGCAATGAAATTCGATGTGACATCAAAGCAACAGCCGCAACTGCGTTAAGCAGGCAAGGCAACCGTCAAGCAGGCAAGGCAACCGTAGAATCAGTTGCCGACACCCCTGGTCTCGCGGCGGAATGCGTCAATGGCCGAAGCCAGCAAACCCGCCACCTTCTGACGCCAGGCCGGATCGCGCAGCAGCTTCTCGTCCTCGCGATTCGACAGATAACCCAATTCAATCAACACGGAGGGCACGTCGTGGGCGCGCAGGACTCGGAAACCGGCCGAACGTATGGGATTGTTGATCAGCTTAATGCTTCCATCAAACGAATTGATGACCGAACGCGCCATGCCGATCGAAAACAGCTTGGTTTCCCGGCGTGTCAGATCGATCAGAATATCGGCAACGCCATCGGGTTCATCCTCAAGAGACAGGCCGGCAATGACGTCGGAGCGATTTTCCCGCGCCGCAAGCTGCTGCGCCAATCTGTCGGATGCCTTGTCTGAAAGAGTATACACGGTTGCACCACGAATGCCGCGCAGGCGAATGGAATCGGCATGCAGCGACACCAACAGGTCCGCCTGGTGCTTTCTGGCGATGCGCACTCGCTCGCCGAGCGAAACGAACCGGTCGTCTGTGCGGGTCATGACCACTCGAACATCGTCGTTGGACGCGAGCGCCTCCTTGAGCGCTTCACCCATCTGCAGGGTCAGGTCCTTTTCCTGTAGGCCGTCGCGGCCGCGGGCGCCGGCGTCGATGCCGCCATGACCGGGATCGATGGCGACCGTAAAGGTCCTGGTGCTCCGAGGATCGACCGCCGGCACACGGCCGCTCTTTGTCTCGCTGTGTACCCGTTCCGGCCATTCCTGTCTGAGCAACAGGCTGCTGAACTCGGCATCGGAAATCGCCACAAGATCGAACACCAGACGGTAGCCGTCATCGGTTTCATTCTTGAGGATCTGGACGGCTTCCGGCTTCGCCGGTCCGATAGCACTGAACACCATGCGCGAGCGCCCCGGCGCCATCAGGCCAAAACGGATGTCGGAAAGCAGACCCCGCGGATTTGTTTCGGTGTCTTCGAGACCGAACAGTGTCTCCGGCAGATCGACGACCATGCGATGGGGCGAGCCCAGGAGATGAAAGGAGAAATCCGGCTTTTGCTCGAATTCGATAACGACACGCGTCCGCACTTCGTCGCCGGCAATCCGCATGTCGTAGGCGACGATCTGCGACTGATCGGCTTTTGGGTCACCCTTTGCGACGGCCGGCGTCAATGCGACGCTCAGGCCGAGGACGGCCATGCCCAGAACCCACAGCACCTGCCGTGCGCACCCCAACCTATCCAATGCTGAGATCAAAGCAAAAGTTCTCGTCATCTCGAGCTCAGTATACTCCCATCTCCCAAAGTCCCCAGCCGGAAAGGCACGGCCAATCGCTTGAATCAGGCTTCGGAACTCATACATCAATACCTTGTACGGGTAACAGTCTCCCGCCATTCACATTGCGCCGTCCTGTGGATTGAAACCGATTTACCAACCTGACGAACAGCGCCATCAAAGCTCGGCCAATGGCAACGGCAGGTTTATTTCCGTAGCGTGCGAAGTACTAGGCTTGCGTGGTTAAGCAAAGGTTTCCGAGGCGGCAGCAAACGGGATGTGCCGGGATGGCCCGGTTGTTGCCTCTTGCCAGAGGGTCCGCAACGTCATAAAAGCGGAAGCGAGGATTGATATGCTGACGGGATAGGGCCAGCTTGAGTGGCAGCCTGGAGGCAGGGATATCTGGCGCCAAAAAAGCCGTTCCATCCGACGTCATAGCTTCTCGATTCCTCGAAGCGAAATCGATCACGGCCGAACAATCGGCAATCGACAAGCGGCCAGCGGCCGCCCGCTTCCGTGAGGGAGCATTTCATCGGTCTAACCAGACCTTTCGTTCATGTAATCCTGCCGGGATTTTTTATGATACCGCTCAAAACCGCAGAACTCCCAGCCAGCAGTCGTCGAAACGGCTCGCCGGAACCTGCGGATATGGCGTTTATCGGTACGGCGGGACTACCCAATTTCGGCACCCAAGCAATCCGGTTCAGGCGGGCGAGATCGCCCAGCGGTCGTGGTTTGCTGCGCTGTGCCGAGGAGCATTTCATACATGGCAGACAAAATGCTGATCGACGCGTCCCACGAGGAAGAAACGCGCGTCGTAGTCGTTCGTGGAAACCGAATTGAGGAATTCGACTTTGAGTCGCAGCACAAGAAGCAGCTGCGCGGCAACATCTATCTGGCAAAGGTAACCCGGGTCGAACCGTCCCTGCAGGCAGCCTTTGTCGACTACGGCGGAAACCGGCACGGTTTCCTTGCCTTTTCAGAAATTCACCCGGATTACTACCAGATTCCGGTCGCAGACCGGCAAGCTCTCATCGACGCGGAAGCAGAGGAAGCACGCGCCGAAGACGACGACGCCGAAGACGACAAACCGGCGAAGAAAAAAGCCCGGACCCGCCGTGCGCGCGGCCGCTCCAAAAAGGAAACCAAGGCCGGCGCTCGCAAGAAAGCCAAATCCGAAACGGATCCGCAGACTGACGATGCCGACGCCGCGGACCAAATTCAGGAATTGCCGACGAGCGAAGCCGCAGCCCTGGAAACACCTTCTGAAGACAGCGGTACTCCTGTGGAGGCGGAAACAACTGATATCGCCGAGCCGTCAGAACCGGACTCCAATGGCGAGGCCGAATCCGACGACAAAACTCCGCCAGATACGATCGCCGCAGCGATCGACAAAGACGAAGTATCGGAAGTCGCCGAGATGAAAAAGGTCGGCGATGATTCGCCGGAAAATGGCGGCGATGAGGACGATGATGAGGAGGATGACGAATCCGGACGTGTTGAATCGGTCGGCGCCGACGATGCACTAGAGGAGGCCCTCGACCGCACGCGCAAGCCGCGCAAGCAATACCGCATTCAAGAGGTTATCAAACGCCGACAGATCCTACTGGTCCAGGTGGTGAAGGAGGAGCGCGGCAACAAGGGCGCGGCGCTAACCACCTATCTGTCGCTGGCCGGACGCTATTCTGTGCTAATGCCGAACACGGCGCGTGGTGGCGGTATCTCACGTAAGATCACCAACGTCCAGGACCGTAAGCGCCTCAAGGAAATCGCGCGCGGACTCGATGTTCCGCAGGGAATGGGCGTCATTTTGCGAACCGCCGGCGCCAACCGCACCAAGAGCGAGATCAAACGCGATTTCGAATATCTTATGCGGCTTTGGGACAATGTGCGGAACCTGACCCTTAAGTCGACCGCACCCTGTCTGGTCTACGAAGAAGGCAGCCTGATCAAACGATCCATTCGCGACCTCTATAATAAGGACATCGGCGAAATCATCGTCTCCGGCGACTCCGGCTATCGCGAGGCGAAGGATTTCATGAAAATGCTGATGCCGAGCCATGCCAAGGTCGTTCAGCCCTACCGCGAAGTACAGCCGATATTCGCCCGTTCCGGCATTGAAGCGCAGCTCGACAAGATGCTGCAACCGCAAGTGACGCTGAGATCGGGGGGCTACATCATTATCAACCAGACCGAGGCCCTGGTCGCGATCGACGTCAACTCCGGGCGCTCGACAAAAGAGCATTCGATCGAGGACACGGCGCTGCGCACAAATCTCGAAGCGGCCGAGGAAGTGGCCCGTCAGTTGCGGTTACGCGACCTCGCCGGGCTGATTGTCATCGACTTCATTGATATGGAGGAAAAGCGCAACAACCGGTCTGTCGAGAAAAAACTCAAGGAATGCCTGAAAAGCGACCGCGCCCGCATTCAGGTGGGGCGCATCTCGCATTTCGGCCTGCTGGAAATGTCGCGCCAGCGTATTCGTGCCAGTGTGCTGGAAAGCACCATGCAGGTTTGCGAGCATTGCGGCGGCACCGGTCATGTTCGCTCCGCATCCTCCGTCGCCCTGTTCGTCCTGCGGTCCGCCGAAGAGTATCTGCTGCGGCACACCAAGCACGATATCACGATCCGCACTCTGCCGGACATCGCGCTCTACCTTCTCAATCAGAAGCGCGACACCATTATCGATCTGGAGAATCGTTTCGGCCTGTCGATCACGGTAGAAGCGGACGCGGACATCGGACAGCAGCACATCGCCATCGATCAGGGTGAACCCGTCGCATCGCCGATCGAAATCGAACAGGTTGTTTCCGCCGACGATGCCATGGCGGAAGACCAGGACGTCGATTTCGATGCCGCACGCGACGATGACGATGGCGGACGGCGTCGCAAGCGCCGCCGGCGCCGGCGCGGCAAGAGCGAAGGCGATGACACCGAGCAGGCGGTCGAATCGGCAGCTTCAACACCCGACGAGGCGTCGGCGTCTGACAACGACGCTGAAGAGGACGGCGAAAATCGCCGCAAAAGACGCCGAAGGGGCAAACGCGGTGGACGCCGCAATCGCGAAGCGGAGGTCGTCGCTACCGAAGAACGGCGAGATGAACCGGCCGTGGAATCCCAACCGCAGGTCGAGCAAGCCAGCGCGGACGCCGAACACATCGAAGTCGCGGTTCCGGTAGTGGAAGTACATGCGGCAGCAGAACCGGCAGCGCCCGAGGCGCCCGAACCGGAACCGGTAACGGCGGAGGCGGAAACAGAAAAGCCCAAACCAAGAAAACGCCGCAGCGCCGGCAAGAAGCGGGTGGATACCGCCGCTGAAGAAGCGACTCCGGTCCCGGAAGCCATTGATGAAGCCATTGACGTCGTTGCCGAGCCACCTGAACAGGTCGAGATCGCCGAACCGCAAGCGGCCCTGGTTGACGGTGAAGCGGACGCGGTTGTCGAAGAGAAACCCAAGCGGGGCCGCCGCAAGGCTGCCGACACAGCCGGCGCCGAACCAAAGGTCACGTCATCGGCTGCGGAGACGGCAGCCGAGCCCGAACAAGAAAAGCCGAAACGGGTCGGCTGGTGGCAACGCCGCGGGTTCTTTTAAATGCACCACGCGACCTGGCCGGGGATCACCGGCCTGCGTCGGGAGGTTCAACGGGGTAGTTCGACGATCAATTCCGCGCCACCCAGACCATGAACACTATCATGGCCACGGATCACGACTTCGTTGACTCCGGCAGGGATCTCCACACCGGACAGACTGCGGGTAAAGGGTTGTTCGTCGACGTGGGGATGCAACAACACCCGCTCGCCATAAACAGTTCCGTCCGGGCCGACGACATCCCAGCGATCGGCGTAGTGATCCCAACCCTCATCGGCATGGCGCAATGTGACGGAGAACCGCCAAGCTCCGTCCGATTGCTGGACGGCATCGGCGGCAACAACCTCGACTTCGCCGGCTGCCGCCGCGGCGGACATCAGAATCCATAGGACCAAGGCCAGTCGGAAACGCCCGCCGCCTTCGCGTCCAGTTGCGCCCGCCATAACCTGCCTCCCGTGAACCTTCTGAACCAAACAATGCACGGCCGGAGCCACGGATAAAGTCACAAAGGCGCGAGAACAGGTAGGGGGCGGTCAGAGTCAGAACGGGATCTCGTCGTCCATATCGTTGCCGAAACCGCCGCCCTGCGATGGCGTGGAACCGCCGGTATCGGGGCTGCTGTCACCGAAACCGCCACCTGCCGGGGAGTCCCCTCGACCGTCCAGCATGGTCAGAGCCGAGTTGAAGCCCTGTAAAACCACTTCCGTGCTGTAGCGATCCTGGCCGCTCTGATCCTGCCATTTGCGGGTTTGCAACTGACCTTCGAGATAGACCTTAGACCCCTTGCGAAGATATTGTTCGGCGATCTTGCACAATCCTTCGTTGAAGATCACGACACGGTGCCACTCGGTACGCTCGCGCCGCTCGCCGGTGTTACGGTCACGCCAGCTTTCGGAAGTTGCTACGCGCAGGTTGGCGATCGGACGGCCGTCCTGGGTGCGCCGAATTTCCGGATCGGCTCCCAGATTTCCGACTAGAATGACTTTATTGACGCTGCCCGCCATGACCACACCTCACAGTTTTTCAGATGGCGCGTTTTTCGCGCTTGGCTCCATTGAAGCGATATCAGCTCCCGACGTTCCGTTGAGCGCGACAATAGCCTATCCGTTCGCTTCGTGTCCGATCCCCGACCGGTATCCACAGGAGCTTTTTTGTTCTCATTATGTTCTATTTTGGATATAGTCTCTTGTCAAATGATTCCCATCATTGACAATGTGATCCGGATCGCTCGACATAGCCGGCAAGCAACCTACATTAGATTGCTGCGCCGGCCTTCCGGACCGGCGATTTGCTGACACATTTCGCAGCTTTTGAGAGTGATCGCAGCGCGATTGCGGACGGAGACGATGAGCGAACTGAAAAACATTTCCATTCGCGGCGCGCGCGAGCACAATCTCAAGGGTGTCGACCTCGATCTGCCGCGCAATTCGCTGATCGTCATGACCGGTCTCTCCGGATCGGGCAAATCGTCACTCGCCTTCGACACGATCTACGCGGAGGGGCAGAGGCGGTACGTCGAAAGCCTGTCAGCCTACGCACGCCAGTTCCTGGAGATGATGCAGAAGCCGGATGTCGACCAGATCGAAGGACTGTCGCCGGCGATCTCCATCGAACAGAAAACGACGTCCCGCAATCCACGCTCCACGGTGGGAACGGTCACCGAGATTTACGATTATCTGCGTTTGCTCTACGCCCGTGTCGGTATCCCCTATTCCCCTGCGACTGGTCTGCCGATCGAAAGCCAGACGGTGAGCCAGATGGTCGATCGGGTGATGGACCTTGAGGAAGGAACCCGTCTTTTCATCCTGGCGCCTCTCGTGCGGGGGCGTAAGGGCGAATACCGCAAAGAACTGGCGGAGCTCATGAAAAAAGGGTTCCAGCGGGTCAAGGTCGACGGCACGTTTTACGAAATCGCCGATGTGCCGGCACTCGACAAAAAGTTCAAACACGATATCGACGTGGTCGTTGACCGTGTCGTGGTCCGCGATGATCTGGCTGCTCGCCTCGCCGACAGCCTGGAAACCTCCCTGCACCTGGCCGACGGGCTGGCCGTGGCCGAATTCGCCGATCGTCCGTTACCGGCCGACGAGACCGCTGACGGAAGCGCCAACAAGTCGAAGAACGAAACCCACGAGCGTCTGATCTTCTCAGAGCGCTTCGCCTGCCCGGTGTCAGGCTTCACCATCCCGGAAATCGAGCCACGGCTGTTTTCCTTCAACAATCCGTTCGGCGCCTGCCCGACCTGTGACGGCTTGGGCACCCAGCAAAAGATCGATCCTGCGCTGATCGTTCCCGAGCCCGGCCGAACACTGCGCGATGGGGCCATCGCACCATGGGCAAAATCCAGCTCTCCCTATTACACCCAGACGCTGGAAGCGCTCGGCAATCATTTCGGCTTCAAACTCGGCGACCGCTGGGAAGACCTGCCCAAGGAGGCGCGGCAGGCCATTCTCAACGGCACCGAAGACAAGATCGAGTTTCGCTACGACGACGGCTTGCGGTCCTACAAGACTACCAAGAATTTCGAGGGCATCATCCCCAACCTGCAGCGCCGCTGGAAAGAAACGGATTCGTCGTGGGCGCGGGAAGAGATCGAACGCTACATGGCGGCTGCCCCCTGCCCCGCCTGCAACGGCTACCGGCTGAAACCCGAAGCCCTGGCCGTCAAAATCGGCGGGCTGCATGTCGGTCAGGTCACCGACATGTCGATCCGCGATGCCGGCGCCTGGTTCGAGACGCTGCCAGGTAAACTGACCGACAAGCAGAACGAAATCGCCGGTCGGGTGTTCAAGGAAATCCGCGAGCGCCTGAAGTTTCTCAACGATGTGGGGCTCGATTATCTGACCCTGTCGCGCAACTCGGGCACGCTGTCGGGCGGCGAGAGCCAGCGGATCCGGCTGGCGTCACAAATCGGCTCCGGCCTGACCGGCGTGCTCTACGTGCTCGACGAACCGTCGATCGGCCTGCATCAGCGCGACAACGCGCGACTGCTCGATACGCTGAAACACCTGCGCGATATCGGCAATACCGTCATCGTCGTCGAGCACGACGAAGATGCCATTCTCAACGCCGATCATGTCATCGATATCGGACCGGCGGCGGGCATCCACGGGGGCGAAATCGTCGCCCAGGGCACGCCGCAGGACATCATGGCGTCCCCCAATTCGCTCACCGGACAATACCTTTCCGGAAAACTGGAGGTGGCGGTTCCGGCGGAACGCCGGAAGGTCAACAAGAAGAGACAGATCACGGTTGTCGGAGCCACAGCCAACAATCTGAAGAACGTTACGGCCAGCATCCCGCTCGGCGTATTCACCGCAGTGACCGGGGTCTCCGGCGGCGGCAAGTCCACTTTCCTGGTTGAGACACTGTACAAGGCGGCGGCGCGGCGGGTCATGGGCGCGCGCGACCATCCCGCGGCACACGAGCGCATCGAGGGCCTGCAGCATATCGACAAGGTCATCGACATCGACCAGTCACCCATCGGGCGCACGCCCCGGTCCAATCCGGCGACCTATACGGGTGCCTTCACGCCGATCCGCGACTGGTTCGCCGGCCTGCCCGAAGCCAAGGCGCGGGGCTATCTGCCCGGCCGCTTCTCATTCAACGTCAAGGGCGGACGCTGTGAAGCCTGCCAGGGCGACGGGGTCATCAAGATCGAAATGCACTTCCTGCCCGATGTCTATGTCACCTGCGACGTCTGCCATGGGCAGCGCTACAACCGCGAAACGCTTGAGGTGACGTTCAAGGGCAAGTCGATCGCCGACGTTCTTGAAATGACCGTCGAGGAGGGTTGCGATTTCTTCGCCGCCGTGCCGGCGGTGCGCGACAAGCTCCTGACTTTGAAGCGTGTCGGGCTCGGCTACATCAAGATCGGACAGCAGGCAACGACACTCTCCGGCGGCGAGGCGCAGCGGGTCAAGCTTGCCAAGGAACTGTCAAAGCGGTCGACCGGGCGAACACTCTATATCCTCGACGAGCCCACCACCGGGCTACATTTCCATGATGTCGCAAAGCTGCTCGACGTCTTGCACGAAATCGTCAACCAGGGAAACACGGTGGTCGTCATCGAGCACAATCTCGAAGTGATAAAAACCGCCGACCATATTATCGACCTGGGTCCCGAAGGCGGCGACGGAGGTGGCGAAATCGTCGCCAGCGGTGCACCGGAGCAAGTCGTCAACATCGCCGACTCCTACACCGGACACTACTTGAAGACTCTGCTGCAGAGACGCCCGTCGAAGAGCATAGAGGCAGCGGAATAGGCATTGGGGGCGCGTCATGACCGGACAAGGCACGATCAGAGCGGGAATCGGCGGCTGGACCTTCGAACCGTGGCGCGGCACCTTCTATCCCGACACTTTGCGGCAGAAGGACGAGTTGAATTATGCCAGCCGACAGCTGTCCACCATCGAGGTGAATGGCACCTATTACGGCACACAGAAACCGACGACCTTCGCCAAGTGGGCGGCAGAGGTTCCGGACGGCTTCAAATTCACGCTGAAGGGCAACCGCTTCGTCACCAACCGCAAAGTTCTGGCCGAGGCGGGCGAGTCGCTGGAACGTTTCCTCGGCTCCGGCATCAGTGAGCTTGGCGACCGCCTCGGACCGATCCTGTGGCAGTTCGCGCGGACAAAGAAGTTCGATCCCGAGGATTTCGCCGCCTTCCTCGCGCTGCTGCCGGGAGAACGTGACGGCGTCCCACTGTTGCATGCCGTCGAAGTCCGGCACGACAGTTTCGTGACTCCGGAATTTGCCGCCCTTGCCGAAAGGTTCGGGGTTGCCGTGGTTTATGCAGAGCATGCCACCTACCCGGAAATGGCGGATGTGACAGCGCCGTTCATCTATGCGCGGCTTCAGAAGGGACACGACGATGTCCCGACCGCCTACCTGCCACAGGACCTCGACAAATGGGCTGAACGTTGCGGCACGTGGTCAAAGGGCGACGTTCCGGCAGACCTGCCGCTGGCGGATCCGGAACGGCGGCCGGATGCGGTTGAGCGGGACGTTTACGTGTATTTCATTCACGAAGGGAAGATACGGGCTCCGCAGGCCGCAATGGCGCTCCAGCAGCGCGTTGCGTAGGCCGATCCCGTTCACCACAAGACCAACTGCTCGATCGCGCTCGATGCAACGATTCACGTCAATCCCGCGTGAACCCTTCCGCTGAAACAAAAAAACCGACAAGTTTTTGCGAATGCTTCTCAGAAGCATTGACATTTGCGAATGCTTCGCAATATTAGATGCGTGGCTGGTTGCTGCCAGCCGTGTGACCCTTGAAGAGGTATGATCCTGGATGTTGACGAAGCGCACGCTCCTGACCGCATTGCTGGCCGTTGCAACTGCTTTTCCACTCAGTAATGCGATAGCCGAGGAGAAACTGACGGTGGTTGCCACCACCGGAATGATCGCCGATGCCGCGGCTCAGGTTGGCGGCGATCTCGTGGACGTCAAAGCTCTGATGGGTCCGGGCGTTGACCCGCACGCCTATCGCCAGACACGGACCGACATCGTCGCCTTGTCGAACGCCGACCTGGTGCTGTGGCACGGCCTCTATCTGGAAGCTCAGATGGAAGACTTCATGACAAGTCTTGCCGAGGACAACAACGTCGTTGCGGTCGCCGAAACCCTGCCGAAGAATATGCTGATCGGCCATGACGACTATGATGACAAATATGATCCTCACATCTGGATGAACCCGAACCTGTGGAGCCGCGTCGTCGTGACCGTCCGCGACGCCTTGAGCGAGTCGCTGCCGGAACGGGCCGACACTTTTCGCAGCAATGCCGATCGGCACCTGGACGAACTACGGACCCTGGCGAACTACACAACCGACGTTCTTTCTTCGGTGCCGTCCGAGAACCGGATCCTGCTGACCTCGCATGACGCCTTCAACTACTTCGGATCGACCTATGGGTTCGAGGTGATTGGCATCCAGGGCATCTCGACCGAATCGGAGGCAGGCCTCAACCGCATTGCAGAACTCGTCAACATGCTGGTCGAGCGCGATATCAAGGCGGTTTTCGTTGAAAGTTCAGTTTCGGATCGGAACATTCGAGCGCTCATCGAAGGCGCTGCAGCGGCCGGTCATGAGGTGGTGATCGGCGGCGAGCTTTTCTCGGACGCCATGGGCGAGCCCGGCACCTATCAGGGAACCTATGTCGGCATGATCGATCACAACGCAACGACTATCGCCAATGCGCTCGGTGGCGATGTGCCCGACCGGGGTATGTCCGGACTACTCAACTGATGGATGCGGTGATGACACACGCGGCGCAAATCGAACTGGTGGCAAGGGAAGGCCAATCGACACGCCCGATCGGTGCGACCGATGATATCCCACTCTCGATCCGCGGACTGACCGTCTCCTATGGCGAGAAACCGGCCGTCTTCTCGGTTGATGCAAACTTCCCTGCCCATGCCATGACGGCGATCATCGGTCCGAATGGCGCCGGCAAATCGACCCTTCTGAAAGCATCGCTTGGGGTCATCCCAAGGCTGTCGGGCGACGTGACCGTCTTCGGCAAGCCGATGCAGGCCGCCCGCGATCAAGTTGCCTATGTGCCGCAGCGCGCCAGCGTCGACTGGGATTTCCCGACGACCGTCATGGACGTCGTGTTGATGGGGCTCTATCGACGGGTAGGTCTTCTTGGCCGGCTGAACGGCGGGCTGCGTGCGCGGGCGCAGAATTGCCTGGAACGGGTCGGCATGTCGGATTTTGCGGATCGCCAGATCGGGCAATTGTCCGGCGGACAGCAACAACGGGTGTTTCTGGCCCGGGCACTCGCCCAGGACGCTGACCTTTACCTGCTCGATGAGCCGTTTGCCGGCGTCGATGCCGCCACCGAAAAAGCGATTATCGATGTACTGAAGGCACTCAAGGCCGAGGGTAAAGCGGTGATCTGCGTCCATCACGATCTTGCGACAGTCACTGACTACTTCGATCATGTGTTTCTTATCAATGTACGCAAGATCGCCGAAGGCCCTGTGGCAACCACCTTCACCGGCGAGAATCTGAACGCCACCTATGGCGGGCGCCTTGCAGCAACCCATATCGATCGGCTGCAGCTGGCGGACGGCGCGTGACATCATTTGTCGATGCCATGCTGCTGGGTGCCGGCTACAATGTCGCACTCGTGTGCATTGGCGCGGCACTGCTCGGTTTTGCTGCCGGGTCCACGGGAACGTTTTTATTCCTGAGGAAACGTGCCCTTGTGTCAGACGCTGTGGCACACGCAACCCTTCCAGGCGTCGGATTGGCGTTCATCCTTATGGTGAGCTTGGGCGGCGATGGCCGAAATCTCCTCGGTCTGCTCGCCGGTTCCGCAATCACCGCCTGGATCGGCCTGGTCATCGTGGAATGGATGGCCAGACGGACACGGCTCAGTGAAGACGCCGCCATCGGAGCTGTCCTGTCGGTATTTTTCGGGATCGGTATCGTTCTTCTCACCGTCATACAGACGATGAGCGCAGGCAGGCAGGCCGGTCTTGAAAGCTTCCTGCTCGGGTCGACCGCCGGGATGCTGTTTCAGGACGCGATCATCATTGCCATCGGGGGCACGCTGGCGGTTATTGCGACCTGGCTGCTGCGTCGACCAATGACTCTTGTGGCCTTCGATCCCGAATATGCCGCTGCTTCCGGCTTCAATATTCGGCGGATCGACCTTGCCATGATGGGCTTGGTCATGGGCGTAACGGTCATCGGGCTGAAGCTTGTCGGCCTCATCCTGATCGTTGCGATGCTAATCATCCCGCCGGTCACCGCCCGGTTCTGGACGGAACGCAGCAATCACGTGATCTGGTATGGCGGTGTGATCGGCTTGCTTTCCGGTTATGTCGGCGCAGCGATTTCCGCCGCGGCGCCGGCGGCTCCCACGGGTCCGATCATCGTGCTCGTCGCTGCTGCCATATTCCTGCTGTCGCTGCTGTTTGCGCCCGCCCGAGGCGTGGCCGCAGCGATTGTCCGTCACCGGCGATTTCAACGGCGCGTGCACCGCCGACAGGGCCTGTTGGCACTTGCCAGGTCCGAGCCGATCCACGACGATTTGACGCTTAAGGTACTGCGCCGGGAAGGCCTGATCCGACCGGACGGTGTGGCGACCGAGGCAGGCCGCGCGCTGGCCGCCAAGATCGCCCGCGACGAACACCGCTGGGACGTGGCCCGGGAGATCCATCAGGATGCCGGCCTGACGGGTCGCTACGACGGGCTTACGCCCATCGAGCAGGTTTTCACCCCGGACGAAATCGCCGAATTCGACAGCCGTATTGGCGGCCCGAAACCCGTAGCGGGGACGACCTGATGGGCAGCGAATTCGTGCAGTTTTCCCTGACCCCGATCCTGATCGGGATTTTAGCGTCCGTGGCCTGTGCGCTGCCCGGCAACTTCCTCATCCTGCGCAAGCAGGCGCTAATCGGCGACGCCATCAGCCATGTGGTTCTACCGGGTATCGTAGCCGCTTTCCTGGTAACCGGAGTCGTAACCGCGATTCCGATGCTGATCGGTGCAGCCGGTGCGGCGGTGGTTGCCGTCATCCTGATCGAAGCCATCAAGCGGCTCGGCCGGATCGAGCCCGGCGCGGCGATGGGGGTGACATTCACCACGCTGTTTGCCGCCGGCGTCCTGCTGCTGGAGCAGACCGACACGTCAACGGTACATCTCGACGTCGAACATGCGCTTATGGGCAATCTCGAATCGCTGATCTGGTTCAAGGCGACCGGCTGGGGGTCGCTGCTCGATCCCGTGGCGCTGGCAGCGCTTCCGGATGAATTGGGCCGCATTGCCGTTGTCTGCGCATTCGTTATCGCATTGACCGTCGTTTTCTGGCGTTGGTTGAAAATTTCTACCTTTGACGAAAGCTTCGCCGACACACTCGGGCTGCCGACCGCGGCCATCGGCTTCGGCCTCGTTATCACGGCGGCAATCGCCGCCGTCGCCGCATTCGATGCCGTCGGCTCGATCATCGTCATTGCCATGTTCATCTGCCCCCCGGCAGCGGCGCGTCTGATGACCGATCGCCTGGAAGCACAGATACTGTGGTCGGTCGGGTTCGCGACTCTGTCGGCGATCCTGGGGTATGTGTTCGCCGGC
This sequence comes from Hoeflea sp., assembly GCA_965249925.1. GTDB lineage: Bacteria > Pseudomonadota > Alphaproteobacteria > Rhizobiales > Rhizobiaceae > Hoeflea_A. Next base: position 5,909,586 of record OZ252260.1, on the reverse strand, counting down.
TACGGACCGTTGTGGTTCGGCGGCCAGAACGCGGTCAGCGCCGCCGGTATGATCGCCGCGGTTTCCGGTGTCATCCTCGGCCTTGCCTGCCTTTTCGGTCCCCACCGAAGCCGCATTGGCGCCGGCAAGGAAGAAGCCGCTGTCTAAAGCGGCCGAACTTGGCAGACAAATTAAAAGCGAACCCGCGCATCCTGGTTGCAAAAGACCTTTGAGACTGCAATCCTCGGGCGAAACGACCTCCAACCGTGGAAATTCCGTGGATCTACTTGGCAGTACGGAAATCATATGGGTGATCGTAGCACTGCTCGTCGTCTTGGGGCTGTTTACCCTGCTGTACGACAAAGCAGTCAAACGCTTTCGGCTTGCGTATATACGACGCTACAGGTGGCCCGAAGGGCTGACGGATCGATTTCGCAAGCACCATCCTGATCTTGACGGGCAGCAAACAGGCATGGTCGAAGACGCCCTGAAGCAGTTCTTTGCCGCCTACCTACTCGGCGGACGCCAGAGCGTCTCGATGCCGTCACAGGCCGCCGACGACCTATGGCACGAGTTCATTCTTTATACGCGGGCCTATCAGAATTTTTGCCGAAAGGCGTTTGGCCGGTTTCTCCATCACACACCGGCGGTTGTTCTCGACCCCAAACAAAAGTCGAACAATGAAGGTCTACGGCGCGTGTGGACCCAGGCCTGTGCATTGGAGGGATACGATCCACGAGCGCCACGTGGTTTACCGTTGCTTTTTACGATCGACAAAAGACTGAACATAAAGGACGGCTTTCATTACTATCCCAATTGCGATGTGCTGCTGCGCGGCGGGACAGCGGTTGCCGCAGGTGTCGTCATTCACTGCGCCGGTCATTTTTCCGATGCCGGGATCGACGGGGGTTTGGCGGGCCTGGAAGACGCGGGTGCGGGAGAAGGATCCCCCAGCAGCCACGGCGGATTTGGCGATGGCGGTCATGGTGGCGACGGCGGCGGATGCGGCGGTGGGGATTGATCTCAAGCGGCGGCGAGCCGCCTTCGACTGAAAAGCCACAGAACGATGCCGCCGATCACACCGGCGAAGCAGACAACCAGAGCGCCGCTGAACAGGCCGTGCGGCAGCAAAGCAGCAATGCCGCAGACTATCGATATCAGCCGCTCGGGCCAGCCGAGCGCGCGGTTGAGAAACCCGACGATCCCCGCGGTGACCAGGTAGACCCCCACAACAGCGGTAGAGATTACCAGCACGTCGTCAAGCGGGGTGCCGTACAACAGCAGCTGTGGTGACGCGGCAAACAGGAACGGAACGAGGAAGGCCGGCCAGGCAATGCGCACAGCCTCCCATCCGGTGGCCATCGGCTGTGATTTGGCCATGTTGGCCGCCACGAAGGCGGCGATCGCCACCGGCGGTGTCAGCATCGACAGCATGCCGAAATACAGCACGAACAGATGCGCAGCCATGGGCAGCAGACCCAACTCGATCAGCGGCGGTGCTGCGAGCGTCGACAGCAGCAGGTAGACGCCGACTGTCGGCAGACCCATCCCGAGAATAATGCAGACCAGCGCGGTCACCACCAGCAGCAGCAGCAGGCTCGACTTGCCCAGTTGGACCAGGAAAAACCCCATGCCGAAAGACAATCCGGAGCGGGCGAACAGCGCAATGATCATGCCTGCGATGGCACAGATCAGGATGATTTCGACAGCCGCCCGTCCGGAGCGCACCAGCACTTCGACGATCGCCGTGACGTTGATGCGACCGCCATCATAGGTGCGCATCAGACCCAGCACGAACAGCACCAGGACGGCATAGAGTGCCGCCGTCTCCGGTCTCAGGTTGAGCTGAAACAGCCCGCCGACAAGCACCACGAAGGGCACGATGACAAACCAGCCTTTGCGCAAGACGCTGCCGATGGGCGGTATGCGGCTTTCTTCGACCCGCGCGATATTGAGCCGCCCGGCCTCGAAATCGGCAAAGAAGAAGAGACTGAGGTAATACAGCAGAGACGGCACGATGGCCGCCAGCATGACGCTGGAATAGGACACCTGGAGGTTTTCCGCGAGCAGAAATGCCGAGGCGCCCATGATCGGCGGCATCAGCTGCCCGCCGGTCGATGCCGACGCCTCGATGGCGGCGGCCGTTTTCGGGCGATAGCCGCCATCCTTCATCAGCGGAATGGTGATCGCGCCGGTCGACGCGACATTCGACACGGCGCTACCGGATACGGATCCGAAAAAGGCCGAGCCGATGATCGCAATCTTGCCGGCGCCGCCGCGGCGGCGGCCGGTCAGGGCAACGGAAAGGTCGGAGAAGAAAGCCGAGCCGCCGGTCACCAGCAACAGCTGCGCCAGGATCAGGAACGGCACAACTACGGCGACGGCGATGTACAGGGCCGCTCCGGCCAGCGATGCGCTGTCGAGAACCAGCCCGGTCACAAGACGGTCCGGCTTGAGCGGCCGGCTTTGCAGGGGCCCGGGCAACATGTCCGAAAACAGCGCGTAAAGACATATGGTGCCCAGAATGATGATCAGGCTCCAGCCGATCGTTCTGCGGATCGCCTCCAGCAGCAACATCAGGGTGACGACCGAAACGATCAACGCCTCGATGGGATGGTAGAAGTAGTTTTCGGTCAGGTAGGGAAACCGGATGACCAGGTAGATCCCCAAAAGGATGGACACGATCGCCAGCGCATGACTGATCCGACCGGGTTTTACCTCACTTCCGCGTATGGGTGACCGCGTCAGATACACGATGGTCAGGGAAAGACACAGAGCGGCCGTCAGGATCTGCTCGGAATAGACGCGCCAACCGATCCATAGCGGCAGGCTGGACGACCAGAAGATGGCCGCCAGTGTCGACAAGGCAGCGCAAACCGCCGCAATCTTATGAATGCGGCGGTCTTTTCTGGTCAGTTTCGTGTCGGCGGACGACACTTCAGCGGCTCGCGTCGATCAGTCCTGCCAGATCCCCTGTTCCTTATAGAACTTGATGGCACCCGGGTGATAGTTGACCCCTTCCACCTGTTTGGCCATTTCATCCTTGTTGAAGCCCAGCCAGAACGGGCTCGAGGCAATGAGGTCCTGTTCCTTCTCGTACAGCGCCTTCACGGCTTTGTAGACCATGTCGTCGGACGCCTCGGCGCTGGCGAAGAAGGTGTAATCGTAAAGAATGATGTTGACCGGACTCTCGATGCCCGGAATGCCGCTGTCCGGATTGAGGGTCTGAATGTAGGATTCGGGCAGGAACTCGCGCACACGCTCGAGCGCCGCCGGATCGTCTTCGAACGACAGGTAGCGGATGCCGAAGGTGGCATCGAATTCACGTGAGTTGGCGGCACCGACCACCACGATGGTCACATCCGTCGAGCCTTCGCTGAAGCTGTTCCACATACGCGGGAAATTCGGCACGGCGACACCGTCGACATCATCCGGCGTCATTTCGCCGTTAGCCAGAAAAGCCCGTGTCACGAACTGGCCTAGCGAGCCTTCCGAGAACACGGGAACACGCTTTTCCTTCAATTCGGGAACCGACTGAATGTCACTGTCCTTGCGCACGATGTAGGCGATGCGGAACGGCATCAGTGTCGCGGCCATCAGCAGGTTTTCGTTCTTGCGACCCTCCGACATGCCGGTTCCGGACACCGCATATTTGAGCTGCACGACATTAGAGATGCCGAATTCCAGTTCGCCGTTGTTGACCAGCGGGATGTAATCGGCGGTGTTGGCCATTTCCTGCGGCCGCATCTGCAGATCCGAGGCTTCCGAAATGGCGGCTGAGAGCGCACGGCCGATCTGGCTGGTGCCGCCACGCTGGGTTGAGCCGAGGGCCGCGACTTCGGCCAGGGCGGCGCCGGCCGACAATGTCAGACCCAGGACGCCGATCAACAGGCTTTTCATTCTCATGGTTTGTTCCCTTCCTTGGATTATGTTCAGTGTTTTTCAAACAGCGGTCCGTGGCCATCGAACCGGTCCTCGATCCCCATGGCGCGTAGCGCATGCCAGTACGTTGCGGAATTGATGGCGACACAGGGTTTGCCGAGCGTCTGCTCCATTTCCACGCACAACCCAACCATCGACAGATTGGTGCCAACCTGCACGAATGCATCAATACCGTCATCGTCCATCTCAAGCACGATATCGCGCAGCGTATCCGCCTGCACCTGGGCGATGGCGACAGGACTGGGGCATTTCAGGCCGCGGAATTTCACCACGTCGAACCCGCAATCCTGGAAGAACAAAGTGACGTTTTTGTCGGAAACCGGAAAATAGGGCGAGATGACCGCGATCCGCTTGGCGCCGCTAAGGTTCAGTGCCGCCTCACAGGCAAAGGATCCGGCTGAGACGCCGACGCCGCAATGATCTGACAACTCCTGCATGCGTTTTTCTGAAGGTCCACGGCCGCCCCAGAACATCAGCGCCGACATGCCCATAATGAGATAATCCGGTTCACATGTCATACAGCGGTCGACGGCATCATAAAGGGTGGCGCCGATGGCTTCGACAAGGGCAACGAACTCTTCGTCACTGCCGACCTTCATGTTGGGCACATAGATACGGCCAAAATGATTGGTGACGCCGGGCACGCGCAGCGTGTCCATGTCGGGCTGCACGATCGTATTGGTCGACGGCGCCACCACGGCGAATTTGCACCGCCAGCCAAGAGCGTCTTTAGACATTCATCTGCCCCTACCCCGAGGTCGTATGGGATCTCTGCGCCTATTGGATATCGATCTGAGCCCCTTGTCAACAACTTGTCTGGACAAATTTGATTTGTCTTTATCCAGCGGCCGTCGTATGACCTTCCAGGTTCATACGCAGCATTAGCCCGTGCAGATTGGAGTCACCCATGGCAGACCCCCGCCTCAAGCAGGCAATCGAAGACAAAAGGTTCGTCCTGGCGCCCGGCGTCTACGATATGATCTCGGCGCTGATTGCCGACCGGATGGGATTCGCAGCGCTCTATGTCACCGGCTACGGTATCTCCGCCTCCCATCTCGGGCTGCCGGACGCCGGTGTGGCGACCTACACAGATATGGTCGGGCGTATCCGGCAAATCGTCGAGGGAACGGACAAACCAGTGATCGCCGATGCCGATACCGGATATGGCGGCCTGCTGAACGTGCGCCACACAGTTCGCGGCTACGAAGCCGCCGGCGTCTCGGCGATACAGATCGAGGATCAGGAGTTCCCCAAAAAGTGCGGTCACACCGACGGCCGCAAGGTGATTGCAGCCGAGGATATGGTCGACAAGATCGCCGTGGCGATTGAAAGCCGCAGCGATGACAACTTCCTGATCATCGCGCGCACCGACAGTCGCACCACGCTGGGTCTCGATGAGGCGCTGCGGCGCGCCGAACTCTATGCCCAGGCCGGTGCCGACGTTATTTTCGTCGAGGCGCCGGAAAGCGAGTGCGAACTGCAGATGGTGGCGGAAAGCATCGACAAGCCTCTGCTTGCCAACATGGTGACCGGCGGTAAAACTCCGGTGTTGCCGGCCGAGCGGCTAACGCGCCTGGGTTACGCGATCGGTATCCATCCCGGCCTGGGCTTCCTGGCGGCGGCACAGGCGTTGCAGAACGCCTATGGGGAATTGAAGCGAACCGGCAACATCGTCGATACGCCATTGCACGATTTCGACGATTTTTGCCGTGTCGTCGGATTTGAGGACGTCTGGGCATTCGACCGACGCTGGGACAAAACGCCGAAACAGGCGGCTGAGTAGGTCACTCAGGAAAAGGACGGCCGGACGTCGAGATCGGACCTGTGGATAAAGCGATCTCCTCCCAGGTGCCAGTTGAAAGAGGCGATCATCGTGCCCTGCGCGCCGCGGTAGCAGCGCAGCAAACGCAACGAGACGCTGCGGTCGGGCACACCGAGAGCGGATGATACATGCCTGGGCATCTCCAGCGCCTGGAAGGATTGCCGCACCGAGGTGATCTTTTCTCCGGAAGCCTCTTCGAGTACCGCGTAGAGGGGACCGTGGGCGCGTGCCAGCAGTGGCACATGGCGCGCGAAACGCAGCGGTATATAGCTTTCGATCAAGCAGAGCGGCTCGCCGCCCTTCTCGGTTGATCGCAAGCCGCAGACGTAACACCAAGTCTCGCCGGCTTCGCCGCCTATCATCGTCGCCAAATCCGGGTCGAGCACCCGGTCTTCTATGTCGGTGATCTCGAAATGCGTATCGAGCGCGAACTGATAAAGGTCCGATACCGAGCTGTAGCTGTGAACGAAAATGCCGGTCGCCTGACGCCGGATCACCCGGCTTCGAGCGCCCTGGTGCGTTTCCAGGAAACCTTCTGCCTGCAACCGCCGCAAGGCTTCGCGCACGGTGAAGCGGCTTGCCGCGAATTCGGCGCAAAACTCGGCCTCACTGGGCAATCGTTCACCCACCGGATAGACCCCGGAGCCGATCCGGGCACGGATCATTTCCAGGATTTCCAGGTAACGGGGCGCCTTTGCCGGTCTTTTTCGGACTGGCGCTTTCGTCGAGGCCACCATGGCTATTCAACACTATCCAGATCGCGCAGCGACTGTATCATCGAGGACCGCATCACATACGCCTTGTGGCGCTGCGGGTCCTCGACTGTTGAGCGCAGTTCGTCGTAGTAGGCCTGCCGGCGATCCGGATCGGTTTCGTTCAAGATCCTGCGGTTGCGCAGGGCCTGCGCCTGCACGGTCTCCAGCGCCACCTTGCGGCGTTGCCGCTGATAACGGCCCATCAGATCGAGCGGCGCCCCATGCCAGACCCGCGCCAGCTTCTCTGTTAAATTGACCGCATCATGGATGCCGCCGTTCATCCCCATGCCGCCAAGTGGATTGTTGAGGTGTGCCGCATCGCCAGCCAGAAAGACCCGGCCCTCGACGTATTTGTCGGCCACCCGTTCGTGCACACGGTAGGCCGTCTTGTGCACGACATGAAACGCCTCCGGTGACGGTGTAACGGCCTGCAGGCGCTTTTCGATCACGGCCGGATCCATAATCTGCTCATCGCTCTGCTCGGGATCGGTGGGCAGCAGCACCCGCCACAGACTAGGCGTGCGCAACAGAACAAGCCACTCCTCGGGATCGGCGACATAAGCAATGTTGGATAGCCCGGGAAGGACATCGTGATAGGGAAACTCCGTCGACAGCGACAGAAATATTTCGGGGATGGTCATGCCCTCGAAATTCACGCCAATGGCCTTGCGCACCACGGAACGGGCGCCGTCGGCGCCGATCAGGTAGCGACCGCTATGGGACGATTTCGACCCGTCCGGATGACGGCCGGTCACCCGCACGCCGTCCTCATCCTGGCTGATCTCCTCGGCAGAAAAGTCTGTTATCAGGGTGCCGTCCGGATGGTTGTCGACCAGCTCACGCACCGCTCGCGTCAGTTTCCACTGCTCGCACTGAAGCCGATAGGGGTGCCGTGTTTCTTCTTTCAGAAGCCCGAGATCGAAGGTCGCAATCACCCCCTTCCGGCGATCGCGAAACTGCCAGTGCGGGCAGATCAGTCCAATGGCGATCAATTGCTCGGTAATGCCGAAACGATCGAGATAATCGAGCGTCGGTGGATGGAAAGTCGAAGCCCGCAGGTCCTGCGCCAAATCCGCAGTCGCCTCCAGGAGTGTCACCGGAATGCCCTCGGCAAGCAACGATGCCGTGGCAATCAAACCAACCGGACCGGCTCCGATAACCAATACCTGCTCTGTCGCCTTCATCCTGCCCCAAGCACCTCGATTTTGATTTTGTCTGGACAAGTTGTAGGCAACTGTGATCGGTTTGACAATCGGTTCAATCGCATTGCCGACAGCTAGGGAGCGGATATGCCACAGGATCCATCACTCGACGGACGCGTCGTTCTCATCACCGGCGGCAGTCGCGGTCTCGGCCGCGAAATGGCCATGGCGCTGGCTGAAGCCGGTGCCCGGCTGTGCATCACCGGTGCCTCGGAGTCGGCCGCCCTGAGGGATACCGAGCGCGAGCTGGCAGCCTTGGCGGGGCCCGATAACGTTTACGCCCTGGCGGCCGACGTCTGCGACGCCGCCTCGGCGGCCAACACCGTCGCCGCCTGCGTCGACCGCTTCGGGCGGATCGAGGTGCTGGTCAACAATGCCGGCAAGGGTATGCGGCTGATCTCGGAAACGTTCAACACAAAGCCCACGCGGTTCTGGGAAGCGGAACCGAACGCGTGGCGCACCATTGTGGATATCAACGTCAATGGTCCGTTCTTGATGGCCCGGGAAGCGGCTCCCCATATGCTGGAGCGGGGCTTTGGGAAGATCGTCAACATCTCGACGTCGGATCAGACGATGGTGCGCGGCGGCTACTCTCCGTACGGACCGTCAAAAGCCTTTCTGGAAGCCGCCTCGCGCGTCTGGGCGCAGGACCTCGCTGGAACCGGCGTCGACGTCAACGTGCTGCTTCCGGGCGGTGCCACGGACACCGATTTCCTGCCGCCCTCCGCCAACAAACGCGGTGCCGACGGCAACCTGCTGTCGCCGACTGTCATGCGCGCAGCGATCCTGTGGCTTGCCTCTGATCAGTCCAACGGCCACACCGGTGGACGCTATATCGGGCGCTACTGGGACGGCCCGGAAGCTGCGCGGGTCGCACCGGTGGATAAGCCAGCCATCATGTGATCCGTGCCCAGCAGCCTTTACGCTCGCGCCACATAGAACATGTTCGTCTGGCTCTTGATCGGTAGCTGTTTAACCTCAGCGAAGCCCGCATAGCGCAGCAGAGACATCGTCTTCTTCGGTCCCATGCAGGTGCCCAGGCCCGGGCCTCCTTCCGCCAGCGACTGTGTCATGCAATGGAACAGGCTGAAGCCGTAGTAGACCGTTCCGAGCGGGTTCGAGTTATCGGCAAGCCTGTCTGAGGCGCGCGGCTCCATCACCATCAGCGCGCCGCCGGCGGCCATGCGACTGCGTATCTCGAGCAGGGTTGCCTCAGGTTCGGCCAGATCATGCAGGCAGTCGAACATGCCCGCGAAGTCGAAGACCGGTTCCGGCTCCAGATCCGTGATCAGCCCCTTGATGATAGTTACCCGCTCGGCCCCCGCCTTGTTGACAGCCGCCCGCGCTTGCGCGACCGAATTTTCGTCGGGATCGAACCCTGTGATTTGGGCTTTTGGATAGGCCTCGGCGAGGGCAAGTGAGACCTTGCCGACACCACAGCCGATATCAAGTGCCCGTCCGCCTGCCGCAAGCCGCTCATCGATATCCGGCAACTGTTTCAACCAATAACTCGCCAAACGATGCCGGTAGGCTCCGCCATTCATCAAGTCGAGTGCGTCAATCCAGTCGTTGTCGAAAGCACCAAAGCGAACCCCGCCGCCATCGCGAAATGCCCGCGCCACTTCCGGAGCCTGTGACAAAAGCGATGGCCCGGCCAGAAAAAGCCCGCCCATGAAGTGATCGGTTCCTTCAGAAGCGAGAAGCTAACCGTGCTCGACCGGCATCGAAAACGTACCGGCCGTATCATCGTGTTCCAACCAACCGGCCGTCGTCATGCCGTTCAGCCATTCCTCGACGTAGCGGGGCGTGAGGCCGGTCCTCTGCGCAAGCTTCTCCGCGCTGATCGGCGTACCGTCCTTCATAGCGTCGAAAAGTCCCGATTTCAGGCCCAAATAGCCCATTCCGATGGCCATTGCGCCCGCCATGTCACGGTAGACGGCATTGGCGAACGCTCCAATCCGCTCCTTGTCCATGACGCACCTCCCATGATCTGCTGGATAAAACGCCCAGGGCACTTGGAGACGCATTGTAACCGGAAATCCCGACTTGGGCACATGATGCCCCGGGGTGCCGCACAAACACCGGTTTTGTCCGCGGTGCGGATAAAGCCGCTGCGACGACGATTACCGTTTATGGCCTGTCGAAGAAATGATTGTCCGCCTGCCCCAGGATCTGGAGATCAAGCTGTATGGTTACACCGGCTGAGACCGGCGACACGGGATGGTTATCCGGCAGGTAGATGCAGTTTTCAGATGCCTGGCACCCAGGGACTGAGCTTGCCGAGATGGTTTTCGACGCTTTTGATACCCGGGACATCCTGGGCCGCAATCTCGGCGGCTTGCCTTTCGCTGTCCGAATTGACCACGCCCCACAATTGCACTTCGCCGTCGCGGACAACGACGTTGATCGTCGCGGTGTCCAGCCCGGCTTCATCGGAGAGGCTGTGTATGACGTTGTCGCGCAGGGTTCGATCATCCCCGGCGACCGGGGTGACTTCCTCTTCGTCCATGGCAGCCAACCCGTGCAACAGATTGGCGCGGCTGATGATTCCGACCAGGCGTCCGTCACGGGTGACCGGAACACGCTTAATGCGCCGTTTTTCGAGCAATGCCGCGACCTGACCGACCGGTGTGTCCTCCTGCACGGTGGCAACATCACGGGTCATGACTTCCGCCGCGGTCCGACCGTGAGACTTGACAAAGTCCGTCGCCCTTTCCTGCGGTGAGGCAAACACCTCAAGCCACCATGACTGCTGTCGGTCGGCCTCGCTCACGGCGCGCCGGATCAGGTCGCCTTCGCTGACAATCCCCACAATGTGTTCGTCCGCGTCGATGACCGGAACGGCGCTGATGCTGTGTTTCAAAAGCAGCGCCGCGATTGCCTTCACATCTGTTTCGGGAGAAACGGATATGACCTTCTTGGTCATCAAGTCCATCGCGTGCATGGCCACATTCCTTGCTGTCTAGCGTGCGATCTCTCCCGGCTCGAACGCCGCAGCGCCGGGTGAAATCCATGATCACGTAAGCCTATCCTCAAAAGCCTATCCACAACAAGCTATTCACCGTTGATCTGCATCAATCGGAATTCGGCTACCATTCGCAGATCGGGGGGACGTTGCGGTTTCAGGACTGTCTCTCACCCTCATCATTGACCGGGTGCGCGAGAAACGGAGCGACATTATGGTTGAATTATATCGCAGGATCTGGAGCGCGACCGGATCGGCGCAAATCATACTGATCGTCCTGTCATTGGTCGTCGCCGCGCTCGCCGCCGTTCCTCTGCAGTTCCAAAAGAGCATCATCAACGGCCTGAGCGAGGAAACCAACCGCCGGGAACTCATTGTTCTATGCCTCGGTTACCTGGGCATTCTGGTCTTCATGAGCGGTTTGAAGTTTGTTTTGCGTTTCCGCACCTCGATCTTGAGCGAATCCGTTATCCAGCGAATCCGCTCTGTGATCTATCAGGACCGCGTGGAGACATCTCTGTCCGACTCGGCGGCACGCGGAACGATGGTCACCATCGTCGCCTCCGAAGCGGAGGAAGTGGGCCGGTTTGCCGGCCAGGCGATTGCCATGCCGCTGCTCCAGTTCGGTACCCTTGTCAGCGTGACGGCCTTCGTCGCCGCCACGCAGCCGTTTCTCGGCCTGTTCATGGTCGCGGTGGTCGCGCCGCAAGCCGTCCTGGTGTTGGCACTGCAGCAATCCATCAACCGCCGTATCGCCGAACGGGTTAAAATCCTACGCCACGCGACCAGCGAGATCACTTCGCAGCAGGTTGCGGAGGCGCAAAAATCAGTCCTGGAGGATTTCGACTCTATCTATGAAGTTCGGCGGCAGTCTTACTGGCTGAAGCTGTCGATGAAGTTTGCCCTCAACGTCATGACCGGTTTTGGCACGGTCGGCATCCTGTTGATCGGCGGATTGCTCTTTCTTGACGGGCGAACAGATATCGGCACCGTCGTCGCTGCTCTAACCGCGCTGACGCGCATCAACGAACCGTGGCGAGCGATCATCGGCTTCTACCGTGAACTCAGCGCGGTTCGGGTGAAGTTCGAGTTGTTGCTGGCGACTTGATGTTCCCAAAACGGATATTGATTGGAATCTGGCCTGCGTGTCGCGCTACCAAAGTCTTAGTATAAAATTATAGTTTAATACTACGTGAAATATAGGTCGTTGACTGCGATCCGGTAACTGATAGGCTCTTTACTTAGAAGCGCTTTAGGAGGACCTGGACTAGGACCATTTCACGACGTCGTCTTCGCTGGTCACCATCATATTTCGATGAACTGTCTGACTTTGAAGAACCGGTAATTGAACACCCGCAACTCGGGATCAGGACGGAAAGGAGCGAAGGATCTTTGGTCTGATCCCAACATATGCATGATCCGGTTTCGACCGGGTCGGAAATTGAAAGCCGACGCTGGTCGGAGCGTCTCAATACCGAATAGCACCACTCCAGGGAGAGGAACGAGACATGCAAAAATGGTGCATGCGCATTGGCAATTGCGCTCAATTTGTCACATTTACCATCGCAGCCTTGATAACAACTCTGGCGGCGGCATCGGCACAGACCGAGAAACCGAACATTCTTGTTATCTGGGGCGATGATATCGGCCAGAGCAACATCAGTGCCTACACATTCGGCCTGATGGGGTACCAAACTCCGAACATCGATCGCATCGCCAAAGAAGGCATGATGTTCACTGACTATTATGGCGAACAATCGTGCACAGCGGGCCGATCCTCCTACATCATGGGCCAGAGCGTTTATCGCACCGGCCTGTCCAAGGTCGGGCTTCCGGGTGCCGAACTTGGCATGCAGGAAGAGGATCCGACGATCGCCGGCCTATTGAAGGCCGAGGGCTACATGACCGGCCAATTCGGCAAGAACCATCTTGGCGACAAGGACGAGCATCTGCCGACCAATCACGGCTTCGACGAATTCTTCGGCAACCTCTATCACCTCAACGCCGAAGAGGAGCCGGAAAACGAGGACTACCCGAAAGACCCGGCCTTCCGTGAACGCTTCGGCCCACGTGGCGTGATCCGTTCTTTCGCCGACGGCGAGATTCAGGATACCGGGCCTCTGACCAAAAAGCGCATGGAGACAGTGGACGATGAGACGGTAGCCGCCGCCATCGACTTCATCAAGCGGGCCCATGATCAGGGCAGACCCTTCTATGTCTGGTGGAACGGAACCCGCATGCATTTCCGCACCCACGTGAAGGACGAACTGCGCGGAATATCCGGTCAGGACGAGTACGGCGATGGCATGGTCGAGCATGACATGCATGTCGGACAGCTTCTCGATGTGATCGACGAACTCGGTATTGCCGACAACACCATCGTCCACTATTCGACCGACAACGGCCCGCACATGAACACCTGGCCGGACGCCGCCTCCTCGCCGTTCTTCGGTGAAAAGAACACCAACTGGGAAGGCGGTTGGCGGGTGCCGTCGATGGTTCGCTGGCCCGGCAAGATCGAGGCCGGCAGCATCTCAAACGAGATCATGCACCATATGGACTGGCTGCCCACCTATCTCGCGGCCGCTGGTAATCCGGATATCAAGGAACAGCTGCTCGAGGGCGGCGTGCAGGCGATCGGCCGCGATTACAAGGTACACCTGGACGGCTACAACTTCCTGCCGCACCTGCTGGGCGAAGAGGAGACCGGCCCGCGCAGGGAAATCTTCTACTTCGCAGATACCGGCGAACTGACGGCACTGCGCTATGAGGACTGGAAGGCGATCTTCCTGGAGCAGGAGCGCCCCGCAACGCTGCGCGCCTGGATCGAGCCATGGACCCCGCTGCGGGTGCCGTTGATCACCAATCTTCGGCGCGACCCGTACGAGCGGGCCCATGTCACGTCCAACACCTACTACGACTGGATGATCGACCGGGTCTTTTTCCTGGTGCCGGCGCAGCAATATGTGGCGAGCTTCCTGACCACCTTCCAGGAGTTCCCGCCGCGCCAGAAGCCGGCGAGCTTCTCGATCGACCAGGTGATGGAGATGATGACCGAGTCGACCGGATCGAAGTGATCCAGCGTCTGTCAGGGAACATCCAACCACGGCCCGGCGGCAACCGCCGGGCCGCAGGTTCAGGGGGAGGCGCATGACCGCACGCGATCAAATCCTCGACCTGAAAGCCCGCATGGGCCAATCGATCATCGGCCAGGAAGCGGTGATCGACCGGCTACTGATCGGTCTGCTGGCCAACGGAAACCTGCTGATCGAAGGTCTTCCGGGTCTCGCCAAGACCCGCGCTGTCAAAGCCATGGCGAAGAACCTGGAAGCTGATTTCAGCCGCATCCAGTTCACCCCGGACCTGCTGCCGTCCGATGTCACCGGAACCGAAGTCTTTTACCAGGCGGGTGGCGGCGGTGAATTCCGCTTCGAACCCGGGCCGATCTTTGCCAACATCGTGCTTGCCGATGAAATCAACCGCGCTCCTGCCAAGGTCCAGGCGGCTCTGCTCGAGGCGATGGAAGAGCGCCAGGTCACCGTCGCCGGCAAAACCCACGTGATGGAGCCGCTGTTCATGGTCATGGCGACCCAGAATCCGGTCGAGCAGGAGGGCACTTACCCCCTGCCCGAGGCACAGATGGACCGGTTCCTGATGCATGTCATGATCACCTACCCTCCGGTCGAGGACGAGGTGAAGGTGATCCGGCTCGTTCGCGGCGAGGAATCCGCCGCGGCCAAGCCGCGCTCAAAAAGCGAAAAACCACCGGTGATTCCGCAGGAAGCCGTGTTCGCAGCGCGGCGCGAAATATCGGAGTTACACATCGCCGAGGCGATGGAGCAGTACATTGCCGACCTCGTCTATGCGACACGCACGCCGGACGTCCACGGTGAGGACCTGCAACGCTGGATCGAGATTGGCGCATCGCCGCGCGCCTCGCTGGCGCTCGACAAATGTGGGCGCACCCATGCCTGGCTCAACGGACGCGATTATGTCGACCCGCAGGATGTGCAGGCCGTCGTCAACGATGTATTCCGGCATCGGCTGACGTTGAGCTACGAAGCGCAGGGCGAAGGCATTTCGCCTGACAAGGTTACCGACGAGATCGTCGCACGGGTGGCGTTGACCTAAATAAAGGACAGGGCATGCAGGACACCGCAGCGCGCATGCGAACGGGAACGGTCAAACCGCTCCGGACCGGCGCGACGGTTGATCCGCGCATTCACGTCGATCTCGCCCATCTGCGTCGTTTTGCCGGGCGCGCCACAGGGCTTCGCCTGCTGCCGCGCCAGCCGGCGCGCAGCGTGCTCAACGGCCGCCATGCCTCGCGCCTGCGTGGACGCGGGCTGAACTTCGAGGAACTGCGCGGTTATCTGCCGGGTGACGATATCCGCTCCATCGACTGGAAGGTGACGGCGCGGACCGGCGAACCCCACGTCCGGGTGTTCACAGAAGAGCGCGACCGGCCTGCCCTGATCGTCGTCGATCAGCGCATGTCGATGTTCTTCGGCTCGCAGTTGAATATGAAATCGGTGACCGCCGCGGAGACGGCAGCGTTAGTAGCCTTTCGCATCCTCGACCAGGGCGACCGTGTTGGCGGCATCGTCTTCGGCGACGAACTTGTCGCCGAGATTCGTCCGCAGCGCAGTCGGCGCAGCGTCGACCTGTTGCTGTCGGCCATCGTTGATGCCAACGGCCTGTTGCGCGCCGACACGCCGGTCTCCGACGCGATGCCGCTCAACCGCCCGCTGGAGGCGGTCGCGCGGATTGCCCGCCGCAATCACCTCATCGTCGTCTTGAGCGATTTCGACGGCGTCGACGCACGCACAGAAACGCTGCTCGGCGGCATCGCGCGGCGCAACGACGTGGTACTCGGCTTTGTTACGGATCCAACAGGACGACAGTTGCCGACGGATATCCGTGTCGTCGCCTCCGACGGTGCCCTGCAGGCGGAGATCGACACCGGCAAGGATTCGGTGCGCAAGGCGCTGACCGAAATGACCGGAGATCGGCTGTCGATGGTCGCCGGCTGGACCCGCAAATACGGGATTCCGGTGGTGCCGCTCAACGCCGGTGAAGAAACGCTGCCACAGATCCGTCGCCTGTTCGGGCTGTCGCGGGGCCGCCGATGAACGAGGACCTTTCAAATCTCAATCTGGTCGATCTGATCGACCTGCTTGAACCGGTGCCCGAACCGGTTCCCGTCCCGTTATGGCCCCAGACCGCCGGCTGGTTTTGGCTTGCTCTGCTGGTTGTGGGGCTTCTTGTGCTCGCAGCCCATTGGCTGTTGCGGCGCCATCGGGCGAATGCATACCGTCGCGCAGCCCTGAGGGAACTCGAAGCGGCCAATGGCAACGCCACTGCGATCGCCAGGATCCTCCGGCGCACCGCAATCGCTGCCTATGGCCGCCAGCGGGTAGCCGCGCTTTCCGGCGACGCCTGGCTGGGTTTTCTGGACACGGCCGTCGGTGGCAGCGATTTTTGCAGCGGCCCGGGGCGGGCACTGGCGATCGCACCTTACCAAAAGGATGCCAACACGGACGGTCTGACCGACCTCGCAGCGGCCTGGATCCGCGGCCACAGGACGGGCGGATGATCGAGTTCGCCTTTCCATACGCGCTCCTCCTGCTGCCGGCGCCCTGGCTTGTCTGGCGTTTTGTTTCACCCCATCGGCAAAGCGTGCCGGCGTTTCGCTTTCCCTTTTTCCGCCGGATCGCCGCGGCCGCCGGCAGCGAGCCGCGCGCCGGTTCGGTGGTGGTCGCGCGCCGGCCCCTGCAGATGACCACGGCCATCGTCGTTTGGATCCTGTTGGTCGTTGCCGTGGCGCGGCCGGAACGGGTGGGAGAACCGGTGGAAATCACCAAGGCGGCACGCGACCTGATCCTTGCCATCGACATCTCCGGTTCGATGGACGAGCGCGACTTTCGCTCGCCTGCCGGTGAGCCGGTCCAGCGCCTGGCGGCGGTCAAGAGAATTGTCGGGGAGTTCGTCGAGGCACGCGACGGCGACCGGGTTGCGCTGATCGTGTTCGGCACTCGCGCCTTCGTCCAGGCACCGTTCACGGAGGACTTGCG
This sequence comes from Hoeflea sp., assembly GCA_965249925.1. Taxonomy (GTDB): domain Bacteria; phylum Pseudomonadota; class Alphaproteobacteria; order Rhizobiales; family Rhizobiaceae; genus Hoeflea_A. The sequence continues at coordinate 5,892,847 of OZ252260.1, read as the reverse complement.
TTCGGTCCGCGACCTGCTGGATCAAATCGAGGTTGCCATGGCGGGGCCGCACACCGCCATTGGGGATGCCATCGGCCTCGCCATCCGCACTTTCGAAACCAGCCAGATTGACCAGCGCCTGCTGATCCTGCTCAGCGACGGTGCTGACACCGGCAGCCGCATGAGCCCGATCAATGCAGCGGAAATCGCGGCGCGCGAAGGTGTCGACATTTATACCGTCGGTGTCGGCGACCCGGAAGCATCCGGCGAAGACCGGGTGGATATCGACGCGCTGAGGGAAATTGCCGCACGGGCCGGCGGCGAATTCTTTTTCGCCGACGATGAAGCGGGCCTGGCGGCGGTGTACGCACGGATCGACGAACTGGCGCCGCGCGAGGTCGAGACGCTCTCCTATCGGCCGCGGCAATCCCTGACCCATTGGCCGCTTGCGCTCGCCGCTCTTCTCGTCATTGCCGGCGTCCTGTGGCTGCACCTTCAAAGCCAACGCGAGGCGCGGGCATGAGCGGCGTTCTCGACCATCTGGCGCTGTTCCATTTCATCCGCCCCTGGTGGCTGCTGCTGATCCCCATCGCCCTGGTGCTGTGGTGGCGCGTGCGGCATCGCGCCACCCGGCAGGAAGACACGGTCAAGGGGCTGGCGCCGCATCTGGCCGATGCGCTGCGCGTCGGATCGGACCAGCGTCGCCGCCTGTTGCCGATAGACGGTGTCGCTGCACTGATGGTGCTGGCAGCGCTGGCGGCAGCCGGTCCGACCTGGAGCCGCATCGCCAATCCATTGCTGGCGCAGACGGCGCCGCTGGCCATTGCCCTGGCCACGTCGGAGAGCATGCTGAGCCGCGATGTTGCCCCGAGCCGGCTGGAACGGGCGAAATTCAAGATCGAGGACCTGCTGGCGACACGCGCAGGCGCGCGCACCGCGCTCATCGCCTATGCCGGATCCGCTCATACCGTGACCCCACTGACCGAGGACCCGGAAGTCCTGAAACCGTTCCTGGAGGGGCTCTCGCCGGAGATCATGCCATCTCCCGGCAACAACGCCACGGCAGCCTTGACACTGGCCGCATCCGCGCTTGCCGCCGAACCGACGCCGGGCGCCATCCTGTTTGTTGCCGATGCGGTCGATCGCGCCGACATCCCGGCCTTTCAGGCGCATAACGCGGCGGACGGTGCCCCGGTCATCGTTTATGCGGTGAGCGGCGATGCTGCGGCGCTAGACGATCTTGCCGGACTGTCCGGGGTGTCGGGTGTCGCCCTGACGCCCGATGGTGCGGATGTCGCAACGATCGAGCGCCGCGTCGCCTCGGCCTATCGCGAGGCGCTGGCGGCCGACGAGCGGCTGATGTGGAACGACCGCGGCTGGATCCTGGCATGGCCAGCCCTGGTCCTGACGCTGGCCTGGTTTCGCCGCGGCTGGACCATGCGCTGGAGCCTTGTTCTGGTCACCCTGTTCAGCCTCGGACCGGTGCAACAGGTCAGGGCCGCGGGGATCGCCGACTGGTTCTGGACGCCTGACCAACAGGGCCGGATGGCATTCGATGACAAGCGCTACGACGATGCTGCAGCGCTGTTTCAGGATCCCGAGTGGCGTGGCTACGCGCTTTACCGGGCCGGAAAATACGAAGAGGCGGCCGACGTGTTTTCCCGCATCGATACCGCGGAAGCGGCCTTTTCAGAGGGCATGGCGCATATCAAATCGCGCGGCTATCGCAACGCGGTTGCTGCGTTCGAGGCAGCACTGGAGCGCGATCCGGATTATGAGGCGGCGGCTCGCAATCTGGTGATCGCGCGCGCCATCGTCGATTATGTCGAACGGGTGCGCGAGCAATCCGACACCGGAGAAGACAGCGGCATCGGCGCCGACGATATCGTGTTCGACAACGAATCCGGTCGAGGGGCCGAGACCCAGATCAGCGGTGCCGACGCGGTGCAGCCGCTCAGCGCTGAACAATGGATGCGCACGGTCGATACGCAGACATCGGATTTCCTGCGCACCCGTTTCGCGCTGGAAGCGGCACGGGGGCGCCAATGATCCGCTGCCTGCTCGCCGCGCTGATACTGCTCACCGCGCCTGCCGTCCTTGCCCAGGGCTCGCAGGATCCCATCCTCCGGACCGAGCTGGAATCCGATACGGCCGTGCCAGGGCAACCGGTGGTCCTGCGGCTGACCGTGCTGGCGCCCACCTGGTTTCCCAAACCGCCGGACCTGCCGACCTTCGACATGCCGAACCTGATGGTCCGCCTGCCGCCACGCTCAACCTTTCCGGTCAGCGAACGCATCGGCGGCGACACCTGGTCGGGGATTTCACGCGTCTATCGACTGCATCCGTTGATTCCGGGGATCTTTGAAATCCCGCCGCAAACTGTTCGGGTCCACTACGCGCAGCCCGGCACCCCAGACCCCGTCACAATCGAATTGCAGACCGAGGCCGTGACATTATCGGGAACCGTCCCGCCCAAGGCTATCGGTCTCGATCCCTTTATTGCGGCGCGCGGTCTGGAACTGGAGCAGACCATCGACGGCGAGGTTGCCGATCTCGAACCCGGTGAGGCGGTGACACGAAGCCTGCGGGTCTCGATCGACGGGGCGCCCCCAATGGCCATACCACCGCTGCTCGTCGCGGAACGCATGCCGGGTCTCTCCGCCTACGCGCGGGAGCCGGTGCTCGAAGAGATCACCGAGGACGGCGTCCTGTCCGGATCGCGCACCGAACAGGTGACCTATGTGGCGGAAGCGGGCGGCCGCTTCGTTCTGCCGGCCATCCGGCTGGACTGGTTCAACCTCGACTCCGGGCAAATCGAGAGCCTGCAGGTCGACGGTTTGGAGATCACCGTGCGCGGTCCGCCGCCGGTGGCGACGGAACCGGGGACGCCCCCGGAGATCGTTCTTTTTTGGGGGCTCGGGCTGGTGGTTGTGGCAGTGCTGGCCTTTTTTGCATGGCGGCGGCTGAGCCCGCGCTTGCGTGCATGGCGGCAGCGGCGGCGGGCACACTATCTCGCCTCCGAGAAATACGCGTTTCGGCAGGCCATGGCCGCCATACGCATGCAACGGTTGGGTGCCGCCCTCGACGCGACGGGTGCCTGGTGGCGACGGCACGCGCACAGCGCACAGGCGCTTCCGGCGACGCTCAGCTCAGCTTTTCTGCAAATCGGCGCGGCTTTGTACGCCGGTCGACCCACCGATCGGAGCAAATTGACCCAACGCTGGTCGAAAGCGGCCGACGACCTGAAGCGTGCGGCGCGTGGTGAGCGCCGACACACCGCCCATAGCGCTCGGCACGATCTGCCGCCCCTCAATCCGCAGGCGTCCGGTTCCGGCCGGCGCGACAGCCACTAGCGTCGGGAGTCCTGGGCATGCTGAAACGCACTCTTTGTGTCGGCCTCGCGACCATCATGGCGGCCGCGGCAGTGCTGGCGCTGGCCGGTGGCGACCTTGCCGCCCAGTCGTCGGCTCCGGCGCCACCCGCCTATGTGGGGTCGCAACTATGCACGGCGTGCCATGAACCCGAAACGGCGGCCTGGCGCGGCTCGCATCATGCGCTGGCCTGGACCGAGCCGACACCGGAAACGGTACTCGGCGATTTCGACGATGCTGTCTTCGAACATCACGTGATCACAACCCGGTTCTTCCGGCGCGACGGTGCCTATTTTGTCGAAACGGATGGACCTGACGGCGAATCCACGACCTATGATGTGAAGGGCGTCGCCGGCATTGCACCGCTGCAGCAATACCTGGTGGAAACCGAACCCGGCCGCATCCAGGCGCTCGACACGGCATGGGATACGGAGCAACGGCGCTGGTACCATCTTTATCCCGACCAGCAGCTTTTTGCTGGTGACGGCCTGCACTGGACCGGACCGTACAAATCCTGGAACGCCCGCTGTGCCGAATGCCACGCCACCGGCTTTGAAAAGAATTACGATCCGCAGGCACGGATATATCAGAGCCGGCAGGCCGAAATCGGTGTCGGCTGCGAGGCGTGTCACGGGCCGGGTTCGGTGCATCTCGACTGGGCCAAGGGCATGTCAGTGCCGTCCGGCCGGGGGCTGACGGAAACCGGTCTGACAATAGACATGGCGTCGAGCGACCCGGAGGTCCAGATCCAGCAATGCGCCGGCTGCCATGCCCGGCGTGAGACTCTGGGGGCGAACAGTCCCCTGCCCGGCACGCCGTTTCATGACGCCTATAATCTGGCGCTGTTGCGGCCCGGCCTCTACCACCCGGACGGATCGATCCTCGACGAGGTCTATGTCTACGGCTCGTTTCTGCAGTCGAAGATGTATGCCAGCGGCGTGCGCTGCAGCGACTGCCACGATCCGCATTCGGCCGAGTTGATCGCCGAAGACAACGCCGTGTGCACCCAATGCCATTCACCGGCCGGCAACCCGCGTTTTCCAACGCTGCGGCTTGCCGACTACGACACGCCCGAACATCACTTCCACGAGCCTGGAACCGCCGGTGCCCAATGCAAATCCTGCCACATGATCGAGCGTACCTACATGCAGGTCGACGGCAGGCGCGACCATAGTTTCCGCATCCCGCGCCCCGACCTGTCGGCGAAAACCGGCGCGCCCAACGCCTGCAGCGACTGCCACGCCGACCGCAGTTCGGAATGGGCAGCAATCGAGATCGCAACACGCTTTCCGGACAGCGAAAACCGTGGCCGACACTTTTCGCAAGACCTCGCCTTCGCGCGGACGAGCCCGCTCGGCAACGATTCAGCACTGCTCGATGTCGCCGAGGACGCCGGAACGGCAGGCATCGTGCGGGCGACGGCGCTGGAGGCGGTGCGTGACGGCTCTGATCCCGAAACGCTAGCGCGCACCGCCGCCCTGCTCGCCGACCCCGATCCGCTGGTGCGGCGGGCGGCCGTCAATCTGCAGCGCGGTGCGCCGCCGGCCGACAAGGCCGAGCGGCTGCTCCCGATGCTGGAGGATCCGGCACGCTCGGTACGCATCGCCGCGGTGCGGGCCTTGCTTGGCGCACCCGGCGCGCGCCTGCCCGATGCCGCTGCCCGCGCACTCAACCGGGCTTCGGATGAGTATCGGGCGTCGCTCACCGCCAAACTGGACTTCCCGGAAATCCATATGGTCCTTGCCGGCACCGCCCTGGTCATGCGCAACACCCGTGCTGCGGAAGCGGCGTTCCGCGAAGCCGTGACCCTCGATCCACAGCTGGTGGATGCCTGGGTCATGATCGTGCGGATTCGGGAAGCCGTCGGCAACATCGCCGGCGCGCGCGAAGCACTGGAGAGCGCGCTGCGGATCAATCCGGAAAGTCCGGCACTGCTCGAACTGCAGCAGCGACTGGCGCCGTAATCGACGCCCCGCCGGCTATCAGTCGCTGACCCGCGGGAACGGACTTCCCATGGCTTCAGCCACGCAAGCCACCGCCTGCGGTTCCGTGACCTCAGCGCCGCCATTCTCCCGGACCAACGAAACCGCACAATCGACGGCCGCAAGCATCGGCTCGACCGGACATTCGAGATTGCGCGCCAGTTGTATGGAGATATGCGCCCGCCTGGCTGCTTCTGGATCGCCAAGCTCGTTGATCTGCTTGTGCACGAGAAACGCCATATTGTAAGTGGCGGCTGCATAGATATACGCGCAACGGTCCGGCAGCGGCTCTGCCGATAGTGTCGACGGCGCAGGCAACACCAAGACGATTCCCGCGGCAACCATCGGCAATTTTTTCATTTTTCCGAGCGTCAGAAACATGTTCGCAAGCCTCGCTACACATCGTTCTCTGGGTGCTAAATGGACCTGCCCGCCAGACGTCTGTCGCGCGAGCTACCAGCCAAAGCTTTACCTTGCACCGAAACACAACTCATCTCAAAATACTGTTGGGATGCGACAGCACAACCAATGCCGGGCTGCAGCGAATCTATCCATCGCGAGACTTGGCGGAAGGAGCAAAAATATGAGTGGCCTGGACATTTTTGCTTGGATCGTACTGATCACGATCTTGTTTGCCGCAGTCATCATTTTTGTCGTTTTGGCGCGACTGCCAGGGCGGATCGCAACCCGCCGCAAACATCCACAGGCTGAGGCGATCAATGTGGCCGGATGGCTTGGCTTGTTTTTCTTCGGAATCATTTGGGTTCTGGCATTGATCTGGGCGTTCACAGTTCCTTCGTGGAGGCGAGCCCGGACCACCCATCAGATTAAGGACTACATCTAGATGCTGGTTTTCCTGACGCTTTTGTACGTCGTGCTGCTGGCGATCCTGGTCAAGATTAGAGTCTTGCCCAACAGACCCGGTACCTGGCTATCGACCATCGTCTACGTCGTTATTCTCTTCCTCGCGCTCTTCATCCCCCTGCAGTGGGGCGCGCCAAGCGGCCAGGTGCGCGTATTCACCAATGCTGTGCAAATCATCCCCAATGTCAACGGACAGGTCATCGAGATCGCTGCGGAGCCCAACGTGCCGCTGCAGGAGGGTGATGTTCTGTTCCGACTGGATCCGGAACCTTTCGAACTTCAGGTCGCGCTGAGCGATGCGTCGCTGAAACGGGTCGAGGCGGTTGTCGTGCAGGATCGGGAACGGCTGGCTTCGGCCCAGGCACAACTCGAAAGCGCCACGGTCGTGCGGGAGCGGGCCGAGAGAAACGTCGAGGATACACGGCAACTGGTCGAGCAAGAGGTGGTGCCGGCAAACCGGCTGGATGATGTGGAAACGAACTATCAGCGGGCGCTGCAGTCAGAGGAGGCCGCGCGTGCCGCTGTTGCCCAGGCGCAAGCGGAGCTTGGGGCGCTCATGGACGACGGTACGCCGGCAAAGCTCGCTGAAGCGAGAGCAAGGTTGGCGACCGATCAGTGGAACCTTGACCAGTCGGTGGTCAGGGCTCCTTCCGACGGCTATGTCACGACCTTTGCCCTGACCGTCGGCCAACGGCTGACGTCTTTTCCCTTGCAGCCTGCGGCAGCCTTCATCGACACGTCTCAGGTCAACGTTGTCGGCGCTCAAATCAACCAGATCCACCTGCGCTACGTCACGCCAGGGCAGCCCGTGGAAATGGCTTTCAAGACAAGGCCCGGCGTTATAGTGAGTGGTACCGTGGAAGCGGTGATTCCGGTGGCATCCCAGGGTCAATTGCTCGCCAGCGGAAACGTCATGCCGGCAACACCCATACGGGCTGAACCGTTTGGTGTTCGCATTGCGCTCGACGACCCCGAAAGCGTCGGCTTCCTGCCGCCGGGATCCGTCGGAACGGTCGCCATATACACCGATCAGGTGTCTGTCACCCACATTATTCGCAAGGTGATGATCCGTATGGAAAGCAACTTGAACTACGTCAATCCCCTGCTCTGACCAAGCGGTGTCGAGCCCACGCCAAAGGTTGCCGCGCCTGCGTTGCTATAGAGCAAGCCAGTCGGGCCGAACTGGTCCTACTCCTTGGCGAGATGAATGGCGAGCCAGACGGTCGGCGGCGTCGATTGCGTCCAGGTGACACGATGGCGACAGTGGGCCGGCAGGTATAGCCAGTCGCCGGGCTGAAGCGTGCGTTCCTCCGCCTCGGTCTCGATGCGTAGGCCGGCAGCGCCGGCCAGCAGCACGACCCATTCGTCATCCTCCTGGTCATACCAGTCGCCCTCCGCGTTGCTCTGGCCGGTCGATACGATGCGTTCGATCCGGACGCCGGGGCGTGAAACCAGATGCTCGAATATCTCTTCCGAGAGGATACCGTCCGGCAATTCGGAATACAGATTCCCCGCGCCGGACTGATCGGATCGATTCACGTCAAACTCCCTGTTGCTTGTGCCGCATCGCGCTCAAGGCCGGGAGGGCTGTCGAGATATCCTCAGCGGTCAAACCCTCTCCGGCCAGACGTCCCGCCTCGCCATGCATGAAAACCGCTGCCGCCGTGGCTTCGAACGGTGGCATGCCCTGTGCCAGCAAAGCGCCGACAATCCCGGCGAGGCAGTCGCCCGACCCGGCCGTCGCCAGCCAGGGTGGTGCATTGGCGTTGACGACGGCGCGGCCATCGGGAGCCGCGACCACCGTGTCTGCGCCTTTGTAGAGGACGACGGCATTCAGCCATTCCGCCGCCGTGCGCGCCCGGTCCACCTTCGACAATGCAACGTTCGAAACGAGATCGGGAAACAGCCTTGCAAACTCGCCGTTATGCGGCGTAATCACCACCGGGGCGTTCTCACAGGCATCTCGCAAAGTATCGACGCCGCCGGCAAACGCGGTCAGTCCGTCGGCATCCAAAACCAGAGCGCGTTTTGCGCCGGTGATCCGCTCGACGAAATGACGGGCCCGATCACCGACGCCAAAGGCCGGCCCGAGCACGTAGGCGTTCAGCCGCTCGTCATCCAGCACCTCGGCCAGGTCTTTTTCGTCATCGACTCGCCGCAGCATCACCGCCGTCAGGTGCGCTGCATTTGCGGCGATCGCCGCCCCTGGCGACAGTATGGTGACCAGACCGGCACCGGCACGCAGGCCGGCGGCTGCGGCCATGCGTGCCGCCCCGGTTTTGGGGTAAGCACCGCTGAAAACGCACAGATGGCCGCGGGTGTATTTGTGGTCCAAGCCATGTGGTACTGGAAGTTGATCGCCCCACACCGCCGGACCGTTCAGCCATAGGTTTGACTGCAGCGCCTCGACAAACCGTCGCGGGATGCCGATGTCCACGACATGCAGAGTGCCGCAATGTGCCCTGCCCGGCAGCAAATAGTGACCCGGCTTGGGTGCGACGAATGTCACTGTGTGCGCGGCCTCAAGCGCCGTTCCGAGCACCGTGCCGGAGGATCCGGAGATGCCCGACGGCAGATCGGCCGCGACCACTGGAAGACCGGCGCCGTTGATCGCGGCGATCGTATCGGCTGCGACGCCCGCAATCGGACGGTCAAGGCCGCCGCCGAACAGGGCATCGACTACGATGGTGTTTTCGGTCATGCCGGCCGTCGCCAACGCCTCTATGGGACCCGACCAATCATCGCGTGCCAGTGCGGCATCGCCGGATAGTTTGATTGGATCGAGCAGCGATTGAACCGTGACGGCCATACCGGCCGCACGCAGGTGACGGGCTGCAACATAGCCATCGCCGCCGTTGTTGCCGGGGCCGCAAAGCACCAAGGCGTTGCGGAAGGACGCGTAATGCCGAAGAACGCAGGCAGCAAGGGCCGCACCGGCGGCTTCCATGAGCCGGTACCCGTCAAGCCCGCTGGAGATCGCCGCGCAATCGACGGTCGCCATCTCTTTGGGAGTAACAAGGGAAATTGCCGCTTCGTTCATCGTGGTGCCTCGCTTGCGATGCAATGTCGCGTACGCCATGACCCATTGGCAAGCGTCCGGAGACATACAAACACACACGAAATTGCACATAATATATGCAATTGCCTCTTTTTTGTGCAGAACCCAACGATCAATTCTTAGGCAAGAATGGCCGCATTCATCGATTCAGCCCGCAAACCGGCAAAAAGAGCCCTTTTCCGGGGGCTTTTCACAGTGTCGGCATTTTTGTATCCGTCTGCTGAGTTGGCACGTTAAATGCATTTGCGGTTTCAAGTGAATGCGATTCCGATCCGTCGGATTTAAGTTCGCTTGGTTGGATCTAGCAGCGAGACATTCCCCGATGAAAAAGATCGAAGCTATCATCAAACCCTTCAAGCTCGACGAGGTGAAAGAAGCGCTTCAGGAAGTCGGATTGCAGGGCATAACGGTGACCGAGGCCAAAGGTTTCGGTCGGCAGAAAGGACATACGGAACTCTACCGCGGCGCTGAGTACGTGGTCGACTTCCTGCCGAAGGTCAAGGTTGAAGTGGTTCTCTCCGACGACACCGTGGAAGCTGCAATCGAAGCCATCCGAAATGCCGCCCAGACCGGTCGGATTGGCGACGGCAAGATTTTCGTGTCGAACGTAGAGGAAGTCATTCGTATCCGCACCGGCGAGACCGGCAACGATGCAATCTAGTTGGCACCGTCATCGCGGTGTAGGAGCAACAACAATCTCAGTAAGGAAGACTTAAATGACGAGTGCGTCTGATATTCTCAAGCAAATCAAGGACAACGACGTCAAGTTCGTTGATCTGCGGTTTACCGATCCGCGCGGTAAAATGCAGCACGTCACCATGGACGCCGCGGTTGTCGATGACGACATGTTTGCCGATGGCGTGATGTTCGACGGCTCCTCGATCGCCGGCTGGAAAGCGATCAACGAGTCCGACATGGTGCTGATGCCCGACACATCCTCGGCGCACACGGATCCATTCTTCGCGCAGTCCACCATGGCCATTATGTGCGACATTCTCGATCCGATCTCCGGTGAGCCCTATGGCCGCGATCCGCGCGGCACATCGAAAAAGGCGGAAGCCTTCCTGCAGGCTTCGGGAATCGGTGACACCGTGTTCATGGGTCCGGAAGCCGAATTTTTCGTGTTCGACGACGTGCGCTTTTCGACCGATCCGTACAACACCGGCTTCATGCTCGACAGTGGCGAACTGCCGTCCAACACCGACGCCGAGTACGAAGTCGGCAACCTCGGCCACCGTCCGCGTACCAAGGGCGGCTATTTTCCGGTCCCGCCGGTCGACAGCGCACAGGACATGCGGTCCGAGATGCTGACGGTCATGACAGAGATGGGTGTAACGGTCGAAAAGCACCACCACGAGGTGGCGGCTGCACAGCATGAGCTCGGCATCAAGTTCGATGCCATGACCGTCAATGCCGACAAACTGCAGATTTACAAGTATGTCGTACACCAGGTGGCCAATGCCTACGGCAAAAGCGCCACCTTCATGCCGAAACCCGTTTATGGCGACAACGGAACCGGCATGCACGTGCACCAGTCGATTTGGAAGGACGGCAAGCCGACCTTCGCCGGCGACGAGTATGCCGGCCTGTCGGAAACCTGCCTCTACTACATTGGCGGCATCATCAAGCACGCCCGCACTCTCAACGCCTTTACCAACCCGTCGACCAACTCCTATAAGCGCCTGGTTCCGGGTTTCGAGGCACCGGTGCTGCTCGCCTACTCGGCACGCAACCGCTCCGCGTCCTGCCGTATTCCGTTCGGTTCGTCGCCAAAATCGAAGCGCGTCGAAGTCCGTTTCCCGGATCCGACTTGCAACCCGTATCTCGGCTTCGCAGCGATGCTGATGGCCGGTCTCGACGGCATCAAGAACAAGCTGCACCCGGGCGACGCCATGGACAAGGACCTTTACGACCTGCCGCCGCAGGAACTGAAGGAAATCCCAACGGTGTCAGCTTCACTGCGTGAAGCGGTGGAATCCCTCGACCGCGACCGAGAGTTCCTGACGGCAGGTGGCGTCTTCCTCGACGATCAGATCGATGCCTATATCGAACTGAAGATGGAAGAAGTCATCCGTTTCGAACACACGCCGCATCCGGTCGAGTTCGACATGTACTACTCCGTATAACGTCGACGTTTCTCCTTTGCCGGCCGGGTTCGCCCGGCCGGTTTTATTTTACCAACACGTCGACCCGAAGCGCGGCGACCTGCCGCCTTGCATACCAGCTCGCCGCAATTGATGATCCTGACTGGAGGGCGGAGAGCGAATGTTCCCACAGCACGATGATCTGGTGCCGGGCGTTGCCAATCGGTTGGAGCGCATGCTTGCCGCCGAAGGCATGGACCGTCTGTGGACCGGAACAATCGCCGCAACCAGTTCCTTTGTTGTCATCGCGCCTTTGCTGATCGTCCTGTTGGGCCTGCCCGACGCATTCTACTATCTCGGACTGCTGCTGGTTTTTGTTGCCCTGGTTTGGCTGCAGTATTTGTGTTTCAAGCGTTGGCCAGACAACGACTGGATGGATTATGCCTTCGCCTCGTTCAATGCCGCGTTGCTGAGCTTCACGCTGGCTGTTCCCAATCCGTTTTCGAGTTCGGCTGACGATCCCACCGCGCGCTTGACGATGCAGTCCGACGCCTTCATTTACTTCTTTCTGCTCCCTGCATCGTTGGCTTTGAGCTTCTCTCCGAGACTGGTTCTGTGGAGCGGGATTTGCTGCGCCTTTTTCTGGAGCATCTTTCGCTACTGGGTTGTTGCCGAGCCAGGTTCGGGTTGGTTCGTGTCGCGGTTTGCAGATGACGGACTCTGGCTTCAGGACGTCGTCGTGCTGCTGATCGTGTCCGCGATTTTGGCAGCTGTGGTTCAGGGTTCCCGCAGCCTGCTCATGCGGCGCGCCATTGAGGAACGAAAAGGTGCCAACCTCGCTCGTTACCTGCCGCAACAAATGGCCGAGCGCATGGCGGAGGCGGATGAGCCTTTTCTGCAGGACCGGGACGCCGATGCTGCGGTGCTGTTCACCGACATCGTGGGCTTCACCCGCTGGGCGGAGGCACACAAACCCGGCGAGGTCCTGTCGCTGCTTCGGCGTGTGCATTCCCTCGTCGCAGACGAGGTGTTCCGGGCGCATGGCGTCCTCGACAAGTTCATCGGGGACGGTGCAATGGCCACTTTCGGCGTGGCGCAGGAAGAACACGCGGCGGATCGGGCTCTCACCTGTGCGGAGGCAATTCTCGCCCGCACCGCGGCGCTCAATCGACGGCGCACAAAAAGCGGTCACCGACCCGTTCAGATGAGCGTCGGGGTACACTACGGCCCGGTGACGATCGGTGATGTGGGCAGCTTGGACCGCATGGAGATGGCGGTCATCGGCGACGCTGTGAACGTGGCGAGTCGGGTGGAGGCGTTGACAAGGAAACTGAAGTGCGGCGCGGCGGCCTCCGATGCGGTTGTGCGCGCGGCCGGTGGCTCGCGCACGGGTTGGACATTGCGCGGTGAGCAGATCTTGCCGGGGCGCCAAGGTACGCTCGCCATATGGACACGAGACCTCGAACCTGACGATCCGGCGCGTGCGGGAGAAGAAGCCGAAACAGGACACTCCGAAATGCCCGCTAAGGCTTGATCTGCCTGCGGAGTGCCGATCGAAACGGTCAGGCGATGGCTACCGCAGCTTTGGACGACAGATCTGCAAGCGCGGCGTGTGACCCTGGTTTTCATTCGGGTTTCATTTTGGATTTGATGATTTTTACTTGGCCGGCCATACGGTTGTTGCATTGCTGTTCATACTGTATTGGTCGGGCAATCAAAAACATACGGGAGGTCACGTCATGAAACGCTGTCTGAGCACTGCCATTTGCCTGACGGCATTGGCTGTCACGTCGACACAAGCCCAGGAGACTGGCCGGGAGGCGTTTGATGCATGGATCAAGTCCGATTCTGATTTGGGAATCACGGCAACCTACGACACGGCGAGCGAATCTGGCGACACTCTTACGATTCGCGGGTTGCAGTACACGTTCTCCAGGACGTTCCAGTTCGATGATGAAGAGAATACGGAGGACGGCAGTGCCGGGGAAAACAACAGCGTCTCCGTTGATATCAGCTTCACAGTGCCCGAACTGGTTGCCGATGAACTGACATCGAATGATGCCGGCTTTGCGGTCAGACGCATGACGCTTTCGGACGGGACGCGCTTCACCGCTCGGATCACCAGCGATGACGATAATGAGGGTTTGGCGGTGGACGGCAAGATGGACGGCTATCTTCTAACCAACGCGTCCTGGGCCAAACTTCCGGTGATTGAGGAGGATCCCAACCGTCCCATCGGTCGCTGGCTTCCGCTTTTGAACACCTTCTTTGACCTGGCCCTTGAGGAGCAGCGCATAAGCCGGATCGAACTCACTCTCGACGAAATCGACAAACCGGACGACGAGGCATTTTTTGGGTACGAGATGCGCGACATTGTCGCCAAGAACCTGCGCAACGGCGTTATTGAAGAGTATTCGACAGGCACATTTGCACAGACGATGAGCGGCCTTGAGAGCGAAGGCGATCTGGAAAACATGACGCTGCGGTTCGCGAGTGCTCGGGTCGAAAACTACAATATCGGTGCGGGCCTTCAGTTCCTCCAGGGAGGCGGATCAGCCGACAGCGACTTCGAGACTTACGTCGGCTCACTGACACTGCTTGGATACCGTGTCGAATCCGATGTGTTCAACATGAACATCGATCGTATTGCCTATGAGAACCTGGAGTTGCGGCCCCCGCAGACCAACCTGGTCGAATTGGCCGACACTGCAATCGTCACCGAGGAATTCGACGAGGAGCAGTTGGCTGCTATTCTTTTCGATGTCTATCGTTCATTTGCAATAGGCCGCACCTCGGTTGACGGCCTGTCCGTTGACTTTCAAGACCCCGACGATCCGGAGATGAGCGGGACCATGAAATTGGCTCAACTGCTTCTCTCCGATCTGAGCCCTGATGGACTGGGCGAGTTTTCAATGTCGTCACTGGAGGTCGATATCGAACCGGAGGGTCGCGTCAACTTCGCAAAGTTCGCCATCGAGGACATCGAGTTTGCACCGTACGGTCCCATGAAGGCTTTCATCGATACGCAATTGGCAAGCCAATCGGAACCGGATCCGCTGCAGGTGGCACGCATCTTTACGCCATTGTCGATCTCGGTTTCGCTGGAGGATTTTTTTGCCAGTATTCCCGATGAAGGCGAAGCCAGTCTTGGCGGTTTCCTGCTGGCCATGCGATCAACGGTACCACCGGTACCAACGGAGATTGTGTTGTCGATTGACGATCTGGAGATCCCGGTTGATGCCCTCGATGACCGTGAAGCCGAAGAAATATTTAAGGCTGCGGGCATCTCCACACTGCGTCTCTCCGAGTCAATCGAAGTCAGGTGGGACGAGGCGACAGAGGATCTTGTGATCGACAATCTGGTCGTGGAAGTCGGCGACGTTGGCGTCGTACGGGCCCAGGCTCGGCTTGGCGGTCTGCCGAAATCCGTGCTTGAAAATCCACAGGCGGCGCAGGCGGCCATTGTGACGCTGAACCTCAAATCGCTGGAGCTCGAACTGGTCAATGAAGGCGGCGTGCAGACGGCTTTGGGACTGGCAGCGGCCGAAGCCGGAGTCGAGCCCAGCCAGATGTCGAGCCTACTGCTCGCACAACTGAAGGGTGTTTTGGCGACGATCGGCAATGAGGCATTCACCGAAGAGGTGACCCGCGCAGCGGAGGCCTTTTTTGCTGATCCGCGCAACCTCTCCCTGGAGATCAATCCGGAAAACCCGGTGCCGGTCATGCAGCTGATCGGCAGTGCGCAGATGGCACCTCAAACGCTGCCTGATCTGCTGGGTGTGACGGTAGAGGCCAATCGCTGAGGACTAGACTAGCGGGACAGCATCCAGTTGAGTGTATCGCGCCAGTCGATCATACGGATCGGTGTGCCGTGGCTGCCGGTCTCGAACAGCACAAATCGCACCGGATAGGCTGGCGACGCGGAGTAGCGGATATTTCGATAGACCAGCAATTGATCGCGCCAGTTGTAGACGCGGTCGGCACTGCCGTGTGCAAGAAGGACCGGCACGCCGGCATGGTAGGCCGCACTGCTGGTGAAGTTTCCATCACCTGTGCCTCCCAAAATAACGATTCCGGCAAGCCTGGTGGTGATCCCGGGATCGTTGGCGCCCTGCCAGCACAGGATGCTGCCCATCGATCCGCAGGCAAGCACGATCGGCGCACTCGGTGACGTGCGCCTGATATAGGTGACCAGCGTCTTCAGGTGTTCGAGCCCGGCTCCGTCGAAGCTCGGTATGGTCGGCGCATAATAGACGCCACCGTTGCGCACCGCGAGATTCTTCAGCCGGTTGAAGTTTCCGCCAAACGTCCAGTCCTTCACCCCCAACCGTCGGTCGCCGCCCCGACCATGGATGAAAATGACGGCAAATCGCGCCTTTCGGGTCGCGCCTGTTTCATAGGTCTGAACCGCCGCATCCGGCGCCTTGATCGTCAGCGCTCGCTGATCGCGCCGCGGCCGCATCGATACATATTTGCCCTTGGCGCGGCGTTCAGGAACCTGATCGCGCGCATTGATGTCGCGATCAGAGTTGTAATCCACTTTCAGGTAAGCGCCGTTATCGCTTTTTGCCAGAATGCCGGGGTAGGAAAACAGCCGGTCCTTATAGGGCTTGATCGGAGAGACCTCCGATACTGCCTGTGCCTGAAACAATAGCATGACAACCGTCGTCGCGGCCCACAGTCCAACGGATTTAGCCAGGCTTTGCCGAAGCAATCGCCAATATTCCATGTGTTCCCCGACCCGTCCCGAATCTGACACAGATTTTATCAGACAATAGATGACAGAATCGACTTCTTCCACTAACGTCATTCACGCCTTGTGAAGCCTGATCGGCTTTACAGGTCGTCTGCGGGAGAGAGCCAGCGCTGCAAGCGCGCCGCCGAAGGGGAAAATGCCCATAATCTCTCAGGCAAAAGGACCGTAGATGATTGGCACTCTGGAAAGTCGGAACAGCCGTTCCGCGCCGAAGGTGTAAGCGCCGCCGACAGAGATCCGGTCGGTGCGAGTCTCTCAGGCTCCAGACAGAGGGGCGCTTCACACCACGCCTATGCGTGGAGGCGCAACTATGTCCGGAGCTATGATGAAACAGCTTCCTCTCAAAGACCTGCATGTCGCGGCGGGCGCCCGCTTCGGGCCTTTTGCCGGCTATGACATGCCGATCAGTTATCCCATGGGTGTTCTGAAAGAACATCTCCATACCCGCAGCTCGGCCGGGCTTTTCGATATTTCCCACATGGCCCATATCCGGGTCGAGGGGCCGGAGGCGGCGGCGTTGCTGAGCCGCGCCTGCCCATACGATGCGGCGGCGCAGCAGGTGGGGCGCGGGCGTTATACCTACATGCTAAACGAGTCCGCCGGCATGATCGACGATCTGATTGTCAGCCGGCTTGAGGACAACCGTTTTCTCGTCGTTGCCAACGGCGCCTGTGCGGACAAGGACCTCGAGCATCTTCAGGGTCTCGCGACCGGTTTCAACGCGACTGTCGAAAGGGTGCCGCGCGTTTTCCTGGCACTGCAGGGCCCCAAGGCGGCAGAGATAGTGGAGCGACATCTTCCAGCCGGCAAAGGGCTGTCGTTCATGCAGGTGTGCGAAACCGACAACAACGTTTTCCTTTCCCGCTCCGGTTACACCGGAGAGGACGGATTCGAAATTGCGCTCGACATCGATCGGGCGGTAGCGTTTACGCGCGACATCGCGGCTGAGGAGGCCGTGGCGTGGATCGGTCTCGGAGCCCGCGACAGCCTTCGGCTCGAAGCGGGCCTGCCGCTCTATGGCGAGGATATGGACGAGGACACCGATCCGTTGACCGCCGGACTGATTTGGGCCGTGCCGAAACCGCTACGCAGTGCAGGGGTCTATGTCGGCGCCGACGCACTTGCGCAGATTGTGGCCGTGGGCTCAAGCCACAAACGCACCGGACTCAAACCGGAAGGCCGTGCACCTGTGCGTGGCGGAGCTACACTTTTTGACGGTGAAGAAGCGGGCGCCGCCGAAGTCGGCCGTGTGACCTCAGGCGGCTTCGGGCCCTCTTGCGAACACCCGGTGGCCATCGGCCGCATCTCGCGGGACGCTGCCGCGACCCAAAACCGTTTTTTTGCCGATGTACGCGGACGGCGCCTGCCTTGCACGCTGCATCCCCTGCCCTTTGTGCCGCATAGATACTATCGAGGAGAGCAATCATGAGCACCACCTACTACACCAAAGACCACGAATGGATCCGGGTCGACGGCAGCAATGCCGTTATGGGAATTACCGACTACGCGCAGGAGCAGTTGGGCGATCTCGTCTTTGTCGAATTGCCGGAGACCGACCAAAAGGTCAGCAAGGGCGAAGCTGTCATCGTCGTTGAATCGGTGAAGGCGGCGTCGGATGTTTACGCCCCGGTCAGCGGTACGATCACCGCCGTCAATGATGCGCTGGAGGGGGAACCAGGCCTCGTCAATGCCTCCGCCGAAAACGACGGGTGGCTGGTCAAACTCACACTGGACGACGCGTCGCAGCTCGACAGCCTGATGGATGTGACAGCCTACAAGGCTCACCTTGAACAGGAGAACGGCGCATGAGCGATCAGCCACTTCCGGCGAAACGTCGCCAGGCAGTTCCGTTCTCTGAGCGTCATAACGGACCGACGGCTTCGGATACCCGCACCATGCTGACCGCCCTGGGCGTGCCTTCCCTCGAAACACTGATATCCCAGACGGTGCCGGATAGTATTCGCTTTGACGGTGAACTCAACCTGCCTCAGGCGATCGGTGAGCATGATGCGCTTACGGAACTGCGATCGATTGTCGATCAGAACGTCGAAATGCGGACCTACATCGGTCAGGGCTACTACGGCTGCCTCGTGCCGCCGGTGATTCAACGCAATCTATTTGAGAATCCAGCCTGGTACACCTCCTACACACCCTATCAGCCTGAAATCAGCCAGGGCCGTTTGGAAATGCTTTTCAATTTCCAGACGCTGATCAGCGAACTGAGCGGGCTCCCCGTAGCCAACGCCTCGCTGTTGGATGAAGCCACATCCGTCGCCGAAGCGGCCGGGATGGCGTATCGCCATCACCGAATGAAACGCCATTCCGTCTGCGTTGCCAACACCCTTCACCCACAATCACGCACGGTGCTCGAAACCCGCTTGGAGCCATTGAACATCCGGATTCAGGACGGAGAAATTAGCGCCGACACCTCGGCTGTCATTTTTTCCTGGCCGGATACGTTCGGTCTGTTCGAGGATCCCACGGCGCTGGTCAAACAAGCGCGTGAAGCCGGCGCGCTCGTGGTCGTTGTCACCGACCCATTGGCGCTGACCCTGCTTCAACCACCTGGAGAATGGGGTGCCGATATCGTAATCGGTTCGGCACAAAGATACGGCGTTCCGCTCGGCTTTGGCGGTCCACATGCCGCCTACATGGCGGTGACGGAAAAGCTGGTGCGGCTGATGCCCGGTCGCCTCGTCGGGGAATCGATTGACGCGAAGGGCAACCCGGCCTATCGGCTGGCGCTGCAAACGCGGGAGCAGCATATCCGCCGCGACAAGGCGACCTCAAACATTTGCACAGCACAGGCTTTGCTGGCCAACATGTCCGCCGCCTATGCGATCTGGCACGGGCCGGAGGGCCTGACCACCATTGCCGAACGGATCGCAGCCCTCGCGGGTCGTTTTGGGCAGAGCCTTAAAGACGCTGGCTATCATCTCGCCGGCGAACACTTTTTTGATACTGTGACAGTGAAAGTCGCGGCCGACGCAGAGGCTTTGGCGGCCAAAGCCGAAAGTGCCGGTTGTCTTCTGCGAGTATTGGACGCCGACAACGTGTCCGTTGCACTGGACGAAACGACGTCCGAGCAAGATATGATTGCGTTGCTCGATATCTTCTCCGCCAAACCGGTGGCGGATGCCGGCGCGCCTCATCTGCCAGCCCAGCGCCGCGACAGACCGTTCCTAACGCAGCCGATATTCCATGCGGTACAGTCCGAGACGGACATGATGCGGTATCTGAGAAAGCTGGCGGACAAGGATCTGGCGCTCGATCGCGCCATGATCCCCCTGGGATCCTGCACGATGAAACTCAACGCGGCGGCCGAACTGATGCCGGTCAGTTGGTCGAAAATCGCCAATATCCATCCTTACGCGCCCGACGATCATGTGCAGGGCTACAGGCGTTTGATGGGCGATCTTGAACAATGGCTGTGCGAAATCACCGGGTTTTCCGCGGTCAGTTTGCAGCCGAATGCCGGGAGTCAGGGTGAGTTTTCAGGCCTTATGGCGATTCGGCACTATCACGCGTCCCGTGATGGATCGCACCGTGACATTTGCCTGATCCCCTCCTCTGCGCATGGCACCAATCCGGCCAGCGCATCCATGGCCGGTATGCGAATCGTGGTGGTCAATTGCACCCATGCCGGCGACGTTGATTTCGCCGATCTATCCGAAAAGGTGGCCGAACACAGCGATAACCTGGCCGCGTTGATGGTGACTTATCCGTCCACCCACGGGGTCTTTGAGCAGAGGATCAAGGACATCTGTGATCTGGTGCACGATCATGGCGGTCAGGTCTATTTTGACGGTGCCAATCTAAACGCGATGGTTGGTCTCGCTCGACCGTGCGATATCGGCGCCGATGTTTGCCATATGAATCTGCATAAGACCTTTTGCATTCCGCATGGCGGCGGCGGCCCGGGAATTGGGCCGATTGGCGTGGCATCGCACCTGGTGCCTTTCCTACCAGGCGATCCTCTCAAGGATGGCAGCTGGGCTGTCGCGGCGGCGGCATCCGGCAGCGCGTCGATCCTGCCTATCTCCTGGATGTATATCCGCATGATGGGAGCAGACGGTTTGAAAAGCACCGCCGAAACCGCCATTCTGTCAGCCAATTATATCGCCAAACGTCTGGAGGACGCCTATCGGATCCTCTATCGCGGCGCGCACGGACGTGTTGCCCATGAGTGCATTATCGACACGCGGCCGTTTAAGGACGACGCCGACATCGGGGTCGAAGACATCGCGAAACGGCTCATCGATTACGGCTTTCATGCCCCCACCATGTCGTGGCCGGTGGCCGGGACACTGATGGTTGAGCCTACCGAATCGGAGCCGTTGGCAGAAGTGGATCGGTTCTGCGATGCCATGTTGTCGATCCGCGAGGAAATCGAAAAGGTCAAAAAGGGCGTGTGGGACCGCACCGACAATCCGCTAGTGAACGCACCGCATACGGCCGAGTCAGCCATTGCCGGCAACTGGAGTCATGCCTACGACGCGATGCTGGCGGTCGCGCCGGCTGGAAGCGCCCAACTCGCTTCCAAATACTGGCCGCCAGTCGCCCGTGTGGACAATGTCTACGGTGACCGCCATCTCGTCTGTACCTGCCCGCCGATTGAAGAGCTGGCGAGCTAGTGACCGTCAAGGTAACGCAGCACAGTGTCGGCAGCCAGCGTGCCCGCCGGCACTTCCGTCCGCATACGATCGCGAACCAGATCGAAGCCTTCCAGCATGGTTCGGCGCTCCGCGCTGTTGCAAAGCAGGTTCTGAAGGCGTCTCGCCAGAAGGCCGGGGCGCACACTTTCATTGATATATTCGTTGACAACGGGATAGTCGGCTATGAAATTTGGCAACGCCACCGTCCAGGCGGTGACTTTCCGAGAAAGCAGCTTTGCAACCGGGTCCAGCTTGTATGTGGAAATGCAGGGAATGCCGCTTAGCGCCAGTTCCAACAGAACCGTTCCCGACGCAGCCAACGCGGCGTCGGCCTGAGCAAATGCCTGCCACTTCTGCGCATCGCCCGTCGTAACCTCAACCGCTACCGGCCAAGTCGCCACTGCCTGTCGGATGTCGGCTTCCAGCCTTGGAAGCGTCGGCAGGATGAACCGCACATCGGGACACCGTCGCGACAATTGCACCGCCGTTTCCCGGAACGCCGGCATCAAACGCCTGATTTCTCCGGTGCGCGAACCTGGCAGCAGCATGCAGCAGCCTGGGGAGAAGGGTGTGTCGGGACCTAACGATTGTCGATTCTGACGGCCATCCGCCTGCGTCTTGACAACCGCTTCAATACCATCGTCTGACATCAACCGATGCCCGACATAAGTCACGGGAGGACCGCCGAGCCGAGCGACGATTTCGGGTTCGAACGGCAGGATCGACAGGACGTGGTCGATATAGCCCTTCATTGCCGGCGCTCGTTGAGGCTTCCATGCCCAAACCGTCGGACAGACGTAATTGACGATCGGCACGTTCGGCAACGCCCGGCGTACGCGTCGCGCGACGCGGTGCGTGAAGTCCGGGCTGTCGATAATCACCAGCAGATCCGGCCGGGCCGCTATGATGTGCCGGGCTGTGCTGTGAATCCGATACAAGATTTGCGGCAACCGCGCGATAACCGCGCTATAGCCAACAATCGATAGTTCCTGGTAATCGAAGAGCGAATCCAATCCCTGCGCCGCCATCGCATCCCCGCCGACGCCGATCAGGTCGATGCGACCGCCATAACGGCCGCGCAGGGCGGAAATCAAATCAGCACCAAGCAGGTCACCGGACTTCTCTCCGGCGATCACGGCAATCTTAATGGAAGCCGCCGCACTCATTGCGTCTCTGACAACCGGCGCTCGAGCCCGTTTCGGTCGATACCAACAATGAACAGGCCGGCGGCATCCGCCCGGGCAAGCGTTTGCTCGCGATCCAGCACGAGGGCGCGGCCGGCTTCGACGGCAATACCCGAAAGGCCGGCTTGCAATGCTGTGTCGATCGTCCGCTGGCCAATGCTCGGCAGGTCCGCTCTTTCTTCCTGGTTGAGTTTACACAGCTTGACCAACGCGCCGCCGGGTCTGGCGGAAATCCGCCCGGATCGACGCATTTCCTCGACGCGTCCCAGCATCTTATCTGTGCCCTCGGGACCCTCCAGTGCCACGATCCGCCCGGAAACCGCGACGGCCCCTTGACCGATGTCCATGCGGCCGAGCATATCCGCACCCTTGTAGGCTGCGAGAATATCCCGCCAATCTCGGTCGGTCGGGTGCTGCTTCGTTTGAGGACCGGTTTCGGCGAGCAGATCCGGGACCACCTCGTGCGCACCGATCACACGACAACCTGCCTGTTCAAACAGTGCGATGATGGATCTCAACACCCGGTCATCGCCGCTCCCTCGAAGCGCGCGCCAGATCTTCGGCAAGACCGGCAATAGTCGCATGGGTGCCCTCAATTCGCGCCAATCGGGACGCCGATCAACCCCACCTGACAAAACGACGCGATCGATTCCGTTTTGTCTAATGAGTGCAGCTATTGCGGACGCATCGCCTAGGTTGACGAAAGTGTGCTCGAATTCGTCCGGGATTGCCTCGGCTTCTCCGTTCAAGCCGATTACAAACGGATCGTCTCCGGCAAGACGCGCAGCCGCCGCGACATGAAGCGGTAGCCGCCCGCGACCGGCGATAATCGCCAATCGGCCTTTTGCCATTACATTCCGGTCGCTCAAAGCCATCGAACCATTGATCTGGTCACGGCCCGGACCGGTCAGTTCCGGGCCTGTCCGAAACAATATCTAATGGATCCGCGATGCGCGTTGCGCCTTGCATGCTCCCATTCCCCAAAAGATCAGGTCAGATCCAGGTCTGCGTCGCCATTGTCCTGGAAGCGTTTCTCCTGAACCGCCATGGCAAATCCCCGTTTGCTCTCCGACTCCATGAATTCGAAGATCTCCAGGGCGATCGGGTTGGCGCTATACTCACCTCGTACCATGTTCAACAAATCGCGGATGGGTTTGTCGCCATAGAAAATCCGCCGGAAGGCTTGGCGTACCAATCGGATCTCTTCCTTGCTTATGCCGGCACGCTGCATTCCGATTACATTCAATCCGCCAAGCATTCCCGGATTACCAATCAGCATCCCGTAGGGGATGACATCTCTTGTGACTCCAGTCATGCCCCCGATAAACGCGTGATGCGAGATGCGGCAGAACTGATGGACCGCCGCTCCGCCGCCCATGATAACGCGATCGCCTACCTCGACATGTCCTCCGAGCATGACATTGTTGGAAAGGATCACGTCACTGCCAATGTGGCAGTCATGCGCAACATGCGAATAGGCGAGGAACATCGAACGGTCACCGACTGTCGTTCTGCCGCCGGCGTTGGGCATGCCGGTATGCATGGTAACACCTTCACGGATAACACAATCGTTTCCGATGGCCAGATCCGTTACTTCGCCGCGATAGTGGACGTTCTGCGGTTCCTCACCCAACACCGCTCCCGAAAAGACTTTTGTACGACTGCCTATGCTCGTCCTGCCGGTCACCGTGACGTGGCTTTTTAATATAACGCCGTCGTCAAGCGTTACACTCGGTCCGATGTGACAAAAAGGGCCGACCTGAACGTCATTGCCAATGTGTGCACCTTCCTCGATTACCGAAGACGAGTGGATTTCCGCACTCGCAGCGATCATTCCGGCTGGCCTTCGCTCGGGACAAGCATCGCGCCGACCTGCGCCTCCGCCACTTTCGTGCCGTCGACAAGCGCTTCGCAGTAGAACTTCCAGATCGTCCCACGCTGTTTTTGCTTGCTCACATGGTATTCGATGCGATCGCCCGGAACGACCGGTTTGCGAAAACGCGCGTTGTCGATAGTCATGAAGTATACAAGATTGGATTGAACCTGACGGCTGCGGGCACATATTGCACCGGCCGTCTGCGCCATGCCCTCAATCAGCAACACGCCGGGCATTACGGGATTACCCGGAAAATGTCCGGTAAACTGCGGTTCATTTACCGTCACGTTCTTGATACCGATGGCAGTGTTGTCGCCGTCGATATTGGTGATTCTGTCGACCATCAAAAAGGGGTAACGGTGCGGCAGGAGCTCCATTATTTCCAACAATTCAACCGCTTCGAGCGTTTCGCTGCCGTTTTCAGTCATCCGCCTTGCCCTTCTTGTCCTTCCTGCCAAATGCCCTGGCATTTAACTCCGCGACATCGCGAAGAAAGGCCCGCATCGGTCGCGCCGGGATTCCACCCCAACGCGCACCCGCCGGCACATCCCCGGCCACAGCGCTCATTCCGGCAATCTGAGCGCCGTCGCCGATCGTCAGATGACCGTTCACACCGACATTTCCCCCTAGCATCACTCCATCGCCCACCGTCACACTGCCCGAGATACCAACCTGGCTGACGATCACGCAGTGCCGCCCTATACGCACGTTGTGGCCTATCTGCACAAGATTGTCGATCTTTGTTCCCTCACCCACAACGGTGTCGTCCAAAGCACCGCGGTCGATGGTTGTATTGGCTCCGATTTCGACGTGATCCTGGATGATGACGCGCCCGATCTGCGCGATCTTGACGAAGCCTGTCGGCGACGGTGCATAGCCAAACCCGTCCTGGCCGATGCGGACTCCCGGGTGTATGACCACATTGTTGCCGATCAGCGCGTATTGAACGCTCACCCCGGCTGAAACAACGCAATCACGACCAATTCTGCATCCGCGTCCTATGGCGGCACCCGCGGAAATGCGTGTCCGCGCCCCGATTTGGGCTCCCTCGCCCACCACAGCACCGGCTTCAATACAAACGCTGTCATCCTCAAGCTGTGCATTCGGATGGACAACTGCCAGGGGTGATACGGTTTCGACGCTGTCAAAACCCTCAGGCGACAGTGCCTCAGGATAGAGCAACTGCGTTGCCAGGGCGAAGGCAATCTGTGGATGTTCCGTTTGCAGGACGGCGCACTGGGAGGAGACTTGCGAATGAAGGCGCTGCGGCGCGAAAATCGCGCTGGCCTTCAGTTGCGGGAGCCAATCGGCATGCTTCTTGGATGTGATAAAAGACAGATCGCCCGCTCCGGCGCGCGACAATGGCGCAACGCCGGTAATCATGTCATCCGCACGCGCCGGATCAAGCAATTCCGCGCCACAGGATTTGGCCAGTTGCATGAGGCTGAGGCCCGCATGGCGGGAGAAAAAGCTGGTGTTGTCCATCTGCAAAAGTTCAGGGCCCGTCATTTCCGGACGAGCCCTGCCATACAAAGCGCCGGCACGCAATCGCGCCGACCATAGCGTTTCCAGTCAGAACCTTCCAGTCGTGCCAAACCGGATGGTTTGGGTTTTATCGAATGGCTCTTTTATCACCGGGACACCGATGTCAAGACGCAACGGACCGAATGGCGATGCCCAGATAACGCTGCCGCCGACCGAGGCGCGCCATTCCATGTTCAGACCCTGGACCACAGTCCCATTCAGATTCAAATCGCTGCCGTAGAGCGTCGCCGCGTCGGCGAAGACGGCGCCGCGCAGGCCGAAATCGCGGGGTATGATCGGCATTGGGAAACCAATCTCGGCGGTTGCGTTGAAATACGTCGTGCCTCCGAGTGCATCACCGTTTTCGTCTCTGGGGCCGATGCCCTGTGACGCAAAACCGCGAATGGTTTCCTGTCCGACAAACAACTGGTCGAACACACGCAGGTTTCCGGAGGTTGGCGCCACATAGCCGGCACCCCCGCTCACCAAGCCGATAATGTCTCCATAATCGGACAAGGTTCTGTAGTAGCTGGCCTGGACTGACGTTTTGACGAACTGGGCGTCACCGCCGAGACCGGCAAACTCACCGGTCAAACGCGCGAATATCCCATCGCGCGGAAGCGACCTGTCGTCAAGCGAATCGTAGGTAATGATGTTGGAGATCGAAGATTTGACCCAGGGGCTGTTGTCGATGGCGTCCTGGATGGGAAACGACAGGGGATTGGCCGAGGTCCGGACATAGTCCTCAGTGCTGTACGTATACGCCACCGTGTTGGTGACCCGGTTGGTGATCGGCGCCGTGACGCGAAAGGTGACACCGGTGGTCTCAATGTCGTAGTTGTCTTGCGAGGTGTTCTCCGTGCGGAACACGTCAAAGCCGGCGGCCAATCGATAGCCCAGGAAATAGGGTTCGGTGAACGAGAACGAGTAGTCTCGTGTGTCGACACCACCGCCGACCGCAACACGGATGAACTGACCACGACCAAGAAAGTTTCTATCTGAAACCGATGCGGTAACCGTTGCTCCGGCATCACCGGTCGAATATCCGGCACCGATCGCAAATTCACCGGTCGCTTCGTCCTGCACATCCACCACAACGATGACCCGGTCCGGTTCGGATCCCGGCCGTGTCGTGATATTCACGGATCTGAAGAAGCGAAGCGCTTCCAAGCGCCTTTTGGCGCGACGGATCAACACCTGATTGTAGGCATCGCCCTCGCTCAAATCGAATTCGCGTCGAATGACGTAGTCGGCGGTCCTGGTGTTACCGCGAATCTCGATCCGCTCAATATACGCCCGCTGGCCCTGGTCGATCAGATAGGTCACCGATATCGTGCCATCGACGAAATCGCGATTGCCCCGCGGTGTCACCTGAGCAAACGGATAGCCTTCGTTGGCCGCGGCCTCAGCCAGCGCGATAATGGAGTCTTCCACTTTTTCAGCGCTGTAGACCTGGCCTTGCCTTGTCTCAATCAGCCGCCGCAGTCGCTCAGTGTCGAGATTGTCGACTGTGCTTTCGAGGCTGATCTCGGCGAACGTATACCGCTGCCCCTCATCAAGCGTAATGGTGATGATGTAGTCACCGCTCACCGGATCGATGTCGGCCGTCGACGAGATCACACGGAAGTCCGCATAGCCGTGATTGTAGTAGAACCGCCGCAGCAGCTCTTCGTCTGCCCGCAATCGATCGGGATCATAAACGTCCTTGCGGGTGAGAAACGAAAGAAAGCCCGACCGTTTGGTATTGATCACGTCCGCCAGTCGACTGTCCGAGTAGGCGTTGTTGCCGACGAAATTGATCGACTGGATCTTGGTCTTATCGCCTTCGCTGATCTCGAACGCAACATTGACACGGCCACCGGACAGATTCACCACCTGTGTCGTAACTGTCGCCTCGCCACGGCCGATACGATCGTAAGCGTCACGAATGGCTTGGGCATCAAACTCGACGGTTGTCTCGTTGTAGGGCCCAAGCGGACGGGTCTGGATGACCGCCTCGAGTTGCCGGTCCTTCAGCTTCCTGTTGCCGTTGAACACAACCTGATTGACAATCAGGTTCTCGTCGACCGTCACGACCAAGCGCCGTCCTTGTCGGGTTATCCGAACATCCGAAAACAGACCCGTTGCAAAAAGGCGTTTGATCGACTCGTCTATGTCCTCATTATCGAAATCTTCACCCGGGACGATGGTGATGTTGCCGCGTATCGTTTGCGCGTCCACACGCTGGTTTCCGCGAACCTCTATCACACTCACAACAGCGGCCTGAGCGACTGCCGAAGATGCCAGCAGCGCTGCCCCCGAAGCGCTTGCGGCTAAACACACAGAAAGCGCAAGCGCCGAAACGGCGCTCCGTAAATTACTACAGGCCCTCATTGGCTTGTTGTACCCTTTATCCCGTCCCCAACGCGTACATCCAGACGATTCCAGCCTCTTCGCCGTTTTACAGTGTTTTGTCCCACAAGCAAGCCATTGAGTTAATTTCTGTTTACTTCTCCGGGGGGCGTGATCGAATTGTCACTTGACGCCTCCGATTATGGCTAACAAACCGTTATCGAGCCAATTCTGAGCGGCATTTTGGGAGCAAACGAATTGGCCCGATCCACCCACCAAATCGCGCTCAAAAACCGCGCGACACGTCGTTCCAAGTCGCGAATATCATCAACATCAAAATCAGGCTCAGGCCTATTTTGTAGGCGATCTCCATGGATCGCTCACCAACCGGTTTTCCACGAACTATCTCGATGGCATAAAACATCAAATGGCCGCCGTCGAGAATGGGAATCGGTAACAGATTTAGAAATCCGATCGACACGGAGAGAACCGCCGTAAGCTGCAATAGAGCGACCACTCCGAGCGTCGCCATCTGGCCAGACATCTGCGCAACGCGAATAGGACCACCAAGTTGATCAGGTTTTTCCCGACCTCTGAAAATATTTGTGATGTACCCCACCGTTCGTGAGACGATGTACCAGCTGGAGCTGACCCCTTCGGCGACCGCTTCGACCGGATTGAGCTCGATTCTGCGGAAATTGCCAGCGGTTGCATCAGTCACAACACCGATAAGGCCGACCTCCATCTCGTTGCCGAACTGATCTTCGATGACGGACCGACGCGGTACCAGGGGGATCTCGAGATTTCGGTCGCTACGCTTGATGTCCAATATGACGGGCACTTCAGGGCGGGGCGATACGTATCGACGCAATTGCTCGAATGTCGTCACCGGCTCACCGTCAATACCGATGATCACATCGCCGGGCTGAATCCCAGCCTCCTCCGCTGCACTGCCGGGTTGCACCTCAGAAACGACTGGATCCGAAACTGGTTTGCCGTAGAGACCGAACATGACGGCAAAAATCACGATCGCCAGAATGAAGTTGGCGATCGGACCCGCCGCAACCGTTGCCACCCGCTTCCAGACATTGGCGCCAGCAAAAGATTGTGCACGCTCCTCCGCGTTCATCCCTTCCACCGCGGCAGTGTCCGGTACGCTGGCTACATTTTCATCACCGAGAAACTTCACGTATCCGCCGAGAGGGATTACAGAAAGGCGCCAGCGGGTTCCGTGACGGTCGTCGAAGCCAAGTAACTCTGGTCCAAATCCGACGGAGAATGTGAGTATGCGGATGCCGCACCAACGACCAACAAGGTAATGACCCATCTCATGGACAAAAACCACCAGCGTCAACACGATCAGAAACGGAATGATGGTTCCGATGATCAGGCCGTAGAAAGATCCAAGGTATTCCATGTATCAGCTCATCGTCGTTTGGCTGCTCAGGAGCCGAACAGCTGGTAGGCCAACCCGTTGCCGCCACCTTGGACCAGTCGGTCCCCTGGTACCAGAAGTTGGATGATGTATGCGGTAAAAGCGGCAAAAATGATACTGTCGACACGATCCATAACGCCTCCGTGCCCCGGTATCAAATGACCTGAGTCCTTTACGTTATAGCGTCTCTTCACTGCTGACTCAAAAAGATCGCCCAACTGACCTGAAAGCGATAGGATGACCGAGATCAACGCGATCCAGATATAATCCGGACTGCCGAACACCGAAGCTGTCACCAATCCTGCAATAGTTCCACCCGCCAGACCACTGATGAAACCTGACCAGGTCTTCTTGGGTGAGATGGCTGGTGCCAATTTTGGTCCGCCAATGGTCTGTCCGCCGAAAAACGCAAAAATATCGGTGCACCAGATAATCGCAAGCAGCAGGATCAAGGCGGCAAACCCACTTTCTCCGCCATCCCGCAGTCCGACAAAACACAATCCGAAAACACCGGCATACAGAATCCCGACCGATGGCCACAAATCCTGCCCCTCAAAGCGCCTGACTATTGCCGCCAGAGCTGCCCCCGCCAACATGAAAGGCAGGGCGATGACGCCTAAACCAAAAACGAGCATCACCGACATGGTGACCAGCGTTGCCGCCCCAACCAGCCATACCTTATGGCTCAACGATCGGGTTTGAACGATGCGAAACCACTCGAAGAAAACCAGCGCCATAATACCCACAGCCAGCAGGCGAAAAGACAGGCCGCCAACCCACGTTACAACGAGAACGATAGCACCGAGTACGAGAGCGGACGCGGTTCGAACCAGTAGTTCGCTGCCCATCAGGACCCTAACGCCACATCCTGATCAACCACTTTGCCAAACCGTCGGTTGCGGCATTGATAGATTCGGACTGCTTCTTCGAAGGCACTGCGATCAAAGTCGGGCCATAGGCACGGCAAAAAGACGAACTCGGCATAGGCTGCCTGCCACAGCAAGAAATTCGATATGCGCTGTTCGCCGCTGGTGCGGATCAACAGATCCGGATCCGGGATACCCGCCGTATCAAGTGATGCGGTGATAGTGCTCTCACCAATTTCATCGGGCATCAGTTCGCCCCTCGCAACGCGATCAGCTATGCGGCGTGCAGCACGTGTAATATCGTCGCGGCCACCATAATTGAAAGCAATGATCAGTTGAAAGGCAGAGTTGTGTCGGGTCAACTCCTCCGCTTCCGTTAGCAGAGCAAGGATATCCGGTTTGAGCGAAGCGCGGTCTCCGATGATCCTCACTCTTACATTTTCCTTGTGCAGATCGGCCAGATCGCGTCGGACGAAAAATTTGAGCAGGCCCATCAGGTCGTTGATTTCCTGGATCGGCCGCCCCCAGTTTTCCGACGAGAATGCAAACAATGTCAGATATTGAACACCCAACTCGCTTGCAGACCTGACAGCCTCACGTACCGCCTCCACACCCCGCCGGTGTCCTGCCGTCCTCGTCTGGCCACGCTGTTTGGCCCATCTTCCGTTGCCATCCATGATGATGGCGACATGCCGCGGCGTTGTCACAAACCCAGCCTCCGTCTGCGAATTTGCATGTCCTGCCGCCTAAGCCCCTATACCTGCATGATTTCCGTTTCTTTCTCACTTAGCAAGCTGTCAATTTGAGAAATCATCTCATCCGTCAGTTTTTGCACTTGTTCGGCCTGGGAATGACTTTCGTCTTGGCCAATAACCCCGTCCTTTTCGGCCTTCTTGAGATCATCCATGCCGTCACGGCGTACATGGCGAATCGCGACTCGGCCACTTTCAGCATAATTGTGCGCGACCTTGACCAGTTCGCGGCGGCGCTCCTCGTTGAGCTCCGGAATAGGTATACGCAGTGTGTTTCCGTCGGTTACCGGGTTCAGGCCGAGATTGGATTCGCGGATCGCCTTTTCCACCGCCGACACCATCGATTTGTCCCACACCGTGACGCTTATCATGCGCGGTTCCGGCACGGAGATATTCGCCAGCTGATTCAGCGGCATCTTCGAACCGTACGCATCGACGGAAACGGGATCGAGGACGTTTGCTGAGGCACGACCGGTTCTAAGTGCCGCTATATCGCTCTTGAACGACGCGATGGCGCCTTCCATCCGACGTCGCAGATCTTTGAAATTCGCGCCTTCACTCATTGTGACTACTCCCTTGCATCAGCCGGATCATCCAGCAACTCCGAAGGGAGTGTGTCAGTCAAAGGATGATCCGCGCTACAGTTTTTTCGCTGCCTAACTTAATATTCCTGAAAAGGTCAGCCGCAAAGAGCTTCCATCGAATTCAGGCGTCGTTGACGATGGTCGCACGCCCCCCGCCGCTTAATATTGCGGCAAACCCTCCTCGCTCGTGGATTGAGAATACAATGATCGGGATGGCGTTCTCACGAGCAAGGGCAACTGCCGCCACGTCCATGACCGCAAGTCCTTTATCCAACACCTCCTCGTGTGTCAGACGCTCGTATCGGACAGCGTCGTCGTTGGTTTTGGGATCGGCCGAATAGATCCCGTCGACCTGAGTTCCCTTGAAAATGGCCTCCGCGCCCATTTCGGCAGCGCGCAACGCGGCGGCCGAATCCGTTGTGAAAAACGGATTGCCGGTACCACCTGCAAAAATGACGACCCTGCCCTTTTCCAGATGATGCAGGGCTGCGCGTTGTGAAAAAGACTGGCAGATCTCCGGCATCGCGATAGCGGACAGCACCTCCGTATCGATTCCTAGTTTGCGGAGTGAGGTAGCCAAAGCCAGGGCGTTTATGACGGTCGCCAGCATTCCCATGTGATCGCCGGTAACCCGGTCGCCGCCTTTGGATGCAACCGCGACACCCCGAAAAATGTTCCCGCCACCGACCACCACGCCAACCTGAACGCCCATCGCTTTGGCTTCCGCGATGTCCGAGGCGATGCGGTCTGCAACAGCCACGTCAATGCCGAACCCCTGCGCTCCCATAAGCGCCTCGCCGGACGCCTTCAAAAGCACGCGCTTGTAGAGGGGTGATTGGGACATGGTGATTTCCGCCGATTTCTCAGACAGCCGGATACACGAAGGGCACCGCGTTGTCACGCGATGCCCCGCTGATTTTACCAATTGTGCGGACGATCAACCGTTGGCTGCGGCGGCAACCTCCGCGGCAAAATCACTTTCCTCTTTTTCGACGCCTTCGCCGAGCTGGAACCGAACGAAACCGGTAATTCTGATCGGCGCGCCAACAGTCGGTTCGGCCTGTTTCACGGCGGCTTCAACCGTCAGATCGGGGTTGATCACAAAGTTCTGGGACATGAGCGCTACTTCTTCGAAGAACTTGCGCATCCGGCCTTCGACCATCTTTTCAACGATATTGTCAGGCTTCCCGGACTCACGAGCCTGCTCGACAAAAATAGCTTTCTCGCGGTTGGCAATCTCAGGATCGACGTCGGACGACGTCACCGCAAGCGGATTGGTTGCTGCGACATGCATCGCTACCTGTTTACCAACGGTTTTCAAGGCATCGACATCGCCAGTCGATTCCAGGGCGACGAGAACACCGAGCTTGCCAAGTCCCTCGGCAACGGCATTGTGGATGTAGGTCGCGACGACACCATCGTCGACCGCCAGCAGCGCGGAGCGGCGCAGGTTCATGTTCTCGCCGATGGTCGCGACCGCATCGGTGATGGAATCCGTGATGGTCTTGCCGGTCTTGGGATAGGTGCTCGATGCAACGGCCTCGAC
>OZ252260.1:887500-1055000 GCA_965249925.1 Hoeflea sp. | reverse complement strand
CTGACGATAGCGATCGGCTCGGCCGACGAGATGCAGGTGTGGTGCGCGTTTGCGCGCGACCTGGGCTATCTCGATGCCGAGGATGCAAGCCGGATGCGGGATGCCTACGGGCAGATCGCCCGGATGCTTGCCGGTCTGTCGAAGGCGTGGCACGGGCGCTAGAGCCCCTGTCATCCGTTATCTGTTATCTGGTCCCTGACAGCGTACCTTTTGTATAATGGGTCAGCGACTTAGTATAGCGAGCAAGCTTAAGCCGATAGGTGGAGGCGAAGCGAAAGCGAGTCTGAAGAGGGCGTATAGTTCGTTGTATTAGACCCGAAACCGAGTGATCTAGCCATGAGCAGGTTGAAGGTTGGGTAACACCAACTGGAGGACCGAACCCATATCTGTTGCAATAGATCGGGATGACTTGTGGCTAGGGGTGAAAGGCCAATCAAACTCGGAAATAGCTGGTTCTCCGCGAAATCTATTTAGGTAGAGCGTCGAGTGTACACCTTCGGGGGTAGAGCACTGGATGGGCTATGGGGGCTCACCGCCTTACTGATCCTAACCAAACTGCGAATACCGAAGAGTGCTGCTCGGCAGACACACGGCGGGTGCTAACGTCCGTCGTGGAAAGGGCAACAACCCTGACCTCCAGCTAAGGTCCCCAAGTTATGGCTAAGTGGGAAAGGATGTGAGGATCCCAAAACAACCAGGATGTTGGCTTAGAAGCAGCCATCATTTAAAGAAAGCGTAACAGCTCACTGGTCTAAATAAGGGTCCTTGCGCCGAAAATGTAACGGGGCTCAAGCCATACACCGAAGCTGAGGGCGCGTGCTTTGCTTGCGCCAGATGGCGGATAACAGATCACAGATGACAGATCACAGATGACAGGGGGATTATGCGCACCGCCAGGTGCACCATTTTCCTGTCATCTGTCATCTGTGATCTGTCATCCGTTATCTGAATTCTGGCGCATGCAAAGCACGCGCGGTAGCGGAGCGTTCCGTAGGTCTGAGAAGGGACAGCCGTGAGGCGTCCTGGAGATATCGGAAGTGCGAATGCTGACATGAGTAACGATAAAGGGAGTGAGAGACTCCCTCGCCGAAAGACCAAGGGTTCCTGCTTAAAGTTAATCTGAGCAGGGTTAGCCGGCCCCTAAGGCGAGGCCGAAAGGCGTAGTCGATGGGAACGACGTTAATATTCGTCGGCCTGGTGGCAGTGACGGATCCCGTAAGTTGTGCATCCTTATCGGATTGGATGTGCAGCGAAGGGGTCCCAGGAAATAGCTCCACCATATAGACCGTACCCGAAACCGACACAGGTGGTCAGGTAGAGCATACCAAGGCGCTTGAGAGAACTGCGTTGAAGGAACTCGGCAAATTGCACGCGTAACTTCGGAAGAAGCGTGACCTTCGTTTGGGCAACCAGACGGGGGTGGCACAGACCAGGGGGTAGCGACTGTTTATCAAAAACACAGGGCTCTGCGAAGTCGCAAGACGACGTATAGGGTCTGACGCCTGCCCGGTGCCGGAAGGTTAAAAGGAGGGGTGCAAGCTCCGAATTGAAGCCCCGGTAAACGGCGGCCGTAACTATAACGGTCCTAAGGTAGCGAAATTCCTTGTCGGGTAAGTTCCGACCTGCACGAATGGCGTAACGACTTCCCCGCTGTCTCCAACGCAGACTCAGTGAAATTGAACTCCCCGTGAAGATGCGGGGTTCCTGCGGTCAGACGGAAAGACCCCGTGCACCTTTACTATAGCTTTACACTGGCATTCGTGTCGGCATGTGTAGGATAGGTGGTAGGCTTTGAAGCGTCGGCGCCAGCCGGCGTGGAGCCGTCCTTGAAATACCACCCTTATCGTCATGGATGTCTAACCGCGATCCGTCATCCGGGTCCGGGACAGTGTATGGTGGGTAGTTTGACTGGGGCGGTCGCCTCCCAAAGAGTAACGGAGGCGCGCGATGGTAGGCTCAGACCGGTCGGAAATCGGTCGTCGAGTGCAATGGCATAAGCCTGCCTGACTGCGAGACTGACAAGTCGAGCAGAGACGAAAGTCGGTCATAGTGATCCGGTGGTCCCGCGTGGAAGGGCCATCGCTCAACGGATAAAAGGTACGCCGGGGATAACAGGCTGATGACCCCCAAGAGTCCATATCGACGGGGTTGTTTGGCACCTCGATGTCGGCTCATCGCATCCTGGGGCTGGAGCAGGTCCCAAGGGTTTGGCTGTTCGCCAATTAAAGCGGTACGTGAGCTGGGTTCAGAACGTCGTGAGACAGTTCGGTCCCTATCTGCCGTGGGTGTCGGAATATTGACAGGAGCTGCCCCTAGTACGAGAGGACCGGGGTGGACACATCTCTGGTGGACCTGTTGTCCTGCCAAGGGCAGTGCAGGGTAGCTATATGTGGAACGGATAACCGCTGAAAGCATCTAAGCGGGAAACCAACCTGAAAACCAGTATTCCCCATAGAGCCGTGGAAGACGACCACGTTGATAGGCTGGATGTGGACGTGTGGTAACACATGAAGCTGACCAGTACTAATCGCTCAATCGATCTTGATCGTTCCCATTTCCAATGATCATCCATCGGTGCATGCACCGATGAATGTCCAAAGCGCTCACGCGCCGTACCGCCCTTCTTCGAAGGGCTGGCGCTGCGCGGGCGCGCCGCATCAGCGGCGACGCGCACTTGCGCGTTAAACCATCCAAAAACCCAGCTTCTCAAATCTTTGCCCTTAGCCGACCTGGTGGTCATGGCGGGGTGGCTGCACCCGTTCCCTTCCCGAACACGGCCGTGAAACACCCCTGCGCCGATGGTACTTCGTCTCAAGACGCGGGAGAGTAGGTCGCTGCCAGGTCTGCTAAGCGCAAAGAGCAATGCTTCTCTTCACAATGAACCTGACCCGCAACGCGCGTTTGACGCTGCCTTCGCAGCGGCCTTTCCCGTGGCGGCGAACGGAACAGACCCAGTTGACGCGGGGTGGAGCAGTCCGGTAGCTCGTCAGGCTCATAACCTGAAGGTCGCAGGTTCAAATCCTGCCCCCGCAACCAATTTCCAAAGGGTCCGTTCTTGAGACATAGGTAACAGATTGTTCCTAAGACATGGGTGACAATCTCGAGCCGAACGGATTGTCGATGGTTTGCAAGGTTCTCTGCTCCAGGTCGATGTATCCCAGATCATAGTGCATGAAGCTGACTATCCAAATTCCATCGTCGACCTCCTTGATGCCGAGCCTCTGACCGGCCAGCACGGTTGATATGTTGATCTTCTTTCTGTGCATGCAGAGGCGTCCACATGCGGTGACCAGGATGTCCCTGTCATGGAAGGGGTACTCGACTTCCGGCAGGCCTTGATAGGCCCGTGGTGAAGCCTTGTAGATCTGGCCTGGTGTTTTCATGTCGAGGGCCTCGTGGGGCCGTTCGGCATTGAATTCTTGAACGAATTCATCGAAGCGTGCCTGCTGCTGCAGACTGTTCATGCCCGGCGGCCTGGTTGCCTCTTTCTTTAACGTCAGATGCATGCGTTCATGGCGACCGTTTTGCTGGGGATTGCCAGGTTTGATGCGTTCGATGGCGATGCCGAGGCGCAGCCACCAGACCGACAGCCGGGACAAGTTGTAGAGGCCGTTGGGCGAGGCAAAGGGCAGGCCATTGTCGCTTCGGATTGCGTCTGGCAGACCACGTTCGGCAAACAGCCGTTGAAAGGCGGACAAGGCATTGACTTCCTTCATCGATTCGTGCGCCTCGCACAACAGAACGAAGCGCGATGCCTGATCGCTGACGGTCAGGGGGTAACAGTATCGCCCGTTGCCAAGCTTGAATTCCCCCTTGTAGTCCGTACACCACAGCTGGTTCGGTGTTATGGCTTTGGAAAGGGGTGTTCCCTGCGCCTTTGTGCGTCGTCGCTGACGGGCGCGTTTGACGAGACCATGGCGATCGAGAACCGCATGCACCGTGCTGGTGGCCGGGATCCGTACATCGCCGGCCAGGCGCCGGACCAGCAGCTCGCGGATCTTGCGGGCGCCCCAGTGCCGTTTCTCTTTCTTCAGGAGAACGATCTCCTGTTCTATCTGGAAGGGCAACTGGTTGGCGTAACGCACCGGCCGGCGCGACCGGTCGCAAAGGGCAACAGGGCCCTGTTCCTTGTAGCGGTTGAAGATCTTGTAACCGGTCTTGCGCGATATCCCGAACTCGCGGCACACCGCGCTCATACCCTCACCTTCCAGAAGGCGGGCGACAAAGCGTAGACGTTCCTCCATAACCGAACTCTCTTTCCACGGCATCAACACCTCCCGCCCAAAAGCGAAAAGTGTTACCCATGTGTCCGGTACAATCGTCACCTATGTCTCGGGTCTCTCAAAATGATATCAGTGCTTTAGTAGATTCGATTATTAACCGATCTTTTCCACTCTTACACAAATCGACACACGATTTATCGAGAGTATTGTCCAGGTTCCTTCACAGCTTCTGGGGTAGTGTCCAGTTTCTTTTGCACATTTGATCGGGTAACGGAGATGTCCGCGCGCGGTGACCAGGATGTCCCTGCCATGGAAGGTGAATTGGGCTTCAGGCGAGCCTTCAGTGGCTTCCGGTGAACAGCGAACATCGCAATCCTCTGAAAACGCCCCCTTGGCGCTATCGTGCCGCGCCTTATTGTCGCCACCATGTGTCACAGCACACTTGCGGCCGTGCAATGTTTATACGCATCGACAGAAATAATCTGGATTGCCGGTTTGCCAATGCCCTGATCAGCCCGTTGCGCCCATTTTGCACAGTGGTGCGTCCTTGCCCCAGGTTTCGGGAGTTTTCCGGCCATGGTCGGTGGGGTAGACACCCGGTGAGGAAAACCCACACGCCGATTTCACGCGGAGAACGAACATGGAAACCCAGCAACTGCATCGTGGCCGGCTTATCGACCACCTCCAGCTCGTGGTACGCGATCTCAAAGCAAGCCAGGACTTCTACACGGCCGTTTTGGCCGTGCTGGATATTCCCATCGTCGACACCAGCGACGACTATTTCTGGGCTGACGAACTTGTCGTGTCCTCAAAAGACAGCCCGGCGGCGTTGGGTGCGCTCACGGGGCGCCACCATTTGGCGTTCCAGGCCAAGGACCGAGCGACGGTGGACGCTTTCTACCGCGCGGCGCTGGATCATGGCGGGCGCGATAACGGCGCATCAGGCGAGCGGACCTATCACCCGGGTTACTACGCGGCTTTCGTGCTCGACCCCGATGGCAACAACATCGAGGCCGTGTACCATGGCGAGGCGCGGCGTAGCGCGCCGTCGGTGGCGATCGATTTCTAGACCGTTTCATTGGCCTATCGGAGATGTGATGCGCTTAGCCTCGCGCCGCCTTTGCGACGAACACAGCCCATAGGAACAGCGACTTACGCGGAACCACCGATTGCGATAGGCGGCCGCGGCCCGGCGGTCTGTGCCGATCACTCACGCACGGCTCAAAGCAGACCGCCCTGGCCCCGATTCTGAACGTTGAGGACTGGGTTTTAGTGGGCAATCAGCCAGCGCTCGGCCTCAATGCAATTGGCTCTTGCGGCAAAGACCGGCGCTGTAGGAACGAGCAGGTATCAGGCGCCTACCTGCCGTTCCGAAGGGTTCTGCGCCTGCCGATATGGAGCGGAGCATTCGAATAATGGCGGAATAATCCGGGGCAGCCCGCGTTTTCACTTCCATGTCAGTTTTGTGACACTGAAGGAGAAGACCCTTGACCGTGTTGTCCCAGGCCGCCGCCGCGCATCTACTGCCTACCGCACCTGCGTTCCCGGTCCCTGTCGCCAAGGCGGCACTGCTTTTGGGGTTTTGCGTCGCCATTCTCTTGGCGGCGTGGGGACTGCCCCACGGCCCATCGGTCGAGGGCCGGATTGCCCTTGCGGTCACGGCGCTGGCGATCGTGGGATGGACTTTGACGCCGTTGCCGGATTCGGTGATCGCCGTCGGCGCCGCTCTGGCACTGGTGCTTTCGGGCGTCGTGACGGAATCACAGCTCTACGCCACGCTTGGGCGGGAAATCGTGTGGCTGCTGCTCGCTGCTTTTGTCATCGCGGCGGTGGTCAAGACGAGCGGTCTCATGCAGCGGCTCGCCCTTGCCGCGGTCAGTCCGTTTTCGCGTCTCGCCACCTTCTTTCACGCGCTGGCCTTCATCATCGCGCTGACGGCGTTTTTCATTCCGTCGACCTCGGGTCGCGCAGCGCTTCTGCTGCCGGTCTTCATGGCACTCGCCGACCGTATGCCGGGCAAAGCATCGGAGCGAGCGCTCGCCCTGCTTTTTCCGACCGTTATCCTGCTGTCGGCTGGCGGATCGATCATCGGCGCAGGCGCCCATCTGATTGCGGTCGAAGCCATTGACCGGACATCCGGTGTGTCCATCGGTTATCTCGAGTGGCTGATGCTTGCCTTTCCGCTGACCATGCTGGCAAGCCATGCGGCCGTTGCCCTGATCCTGGTGCTGTTCGTCCCGCCACAGGAACGGACAACGGTGCTCGCGAGCACAACGCAGAAGCGGGCGCCGGCCGATGCACGGCAGTGGCGGGTCCTTACGGTGCTTGCCGTCATCGTCAGCCTTTGGATCACGGCGCCCTGGCACGGAGTGGACATCGCGCTCATAGCCGTCGGCGGCGCCGTACTGCTGTTGACCGGTCCGTTCACCGCCGAGTCGCCCAAACAGGTGTTTCGCCAGGTGGAAGTTGAATTGCTGGTCTTCCTGACCGCGACCGTGGTCATTGCTGACGGCATCATTCTGTCCGGTGCCAGCGAATGGATGGCCGAGGCGGCGCTTGGCCTGCTGCTGGCCTCCGCCGTCCACTCCAAGGCGCTGGTCGTGGTTTTCCTGGCATCGGTCGCGGTCCTGTCTCACCTGGTCATCAATTCCCGCAGCGCCCGCGCGGCGGTCCTGCTTCCCGCGGTCACTCTTCCCCTGGCCGGCCTCGGTCACGACGTGGTGATTCTCGCCCTGGTGACGGTGCTTGGCACCGGGTTCTGCCAGACCATGATGGCCAGCGCCAAACCCGTTGCCTTGTTCGGCAATGCCGATCGCGATACGTTCGGCCAGGCCGACCTGCTGCGGCTGGCGATCCCGTTGCTGCCGGTCAAGGTCATCATTGTTGCCGCTTTCGCGTTGTTTGTCTGGCCGCACCAGCTTCCCGAGAGCCGCGCACCGGCCACCGATGTCGAGACCCGGGTTCAAGCTGCAACACCAACGTCGCAGACAACCGACACCGAGGCGGACATCTGTACAGCCGGGCGATTGAACACGGTGATGTTGGCGACGATCCGCGACCACCGCATGTGGGCAGCCGGCTGGTGGCATGTCTGGGACCGGCTGCGGCGTGACGGTTACGCGATCGAACGCAACAGCATACGCGATCTCTACCGCAGCGGCGACATGGTCCGGCTGCGCGCCCACTCGCCGCGCCTCTACGCACCGGATCTTGCGCCGGAATCCGTGGCGCAGGCACAACAGGCGTGCCGCATCCCAGCCGTTTTTCAGCATTGGCCGGATAGCATACCCGTACCAAGGCAAAGACCGTCATCCATCTGAAAACAATAGCAAAAATTCTGCGGATTCGACGCTTTTTTCTGGTTATCGGTCGGAATAGATGCCTCTCCATTTCGTTGTCCTTTTACCGAAATCGGAAAGGAAAGAACCATGTCACTCAACGTTTTGATCGCGCCCTCCGGCTTCAAGGAATCGCTCGATGTCGAGGACGTCGTGGAAGCCATTTCGGAAGGCGTGAAGCGCGCCATGCCGGATGCCCGTCTTCTCAAGGCCCCGATGGTTGACGGCGGCGAAGGCTTTACGAAGGGCCTGGTCCAGGCGACCGGCGGCAGCCTGCACGACGTTGTCGTCACAGGACCTGTCGGCCGGCTCGTCGACAGTTTCTTCGGCTTTCTCGGCGGCCAGGAAAGGCCGACGGCGGTGATCGAAATGGCCGCCGCCGCCGGCCTGCGCCTGGTGCCGCGCGATCTGCGCGATCCGACGGCGACCACCAGCCGGGGTGTCGGCGAACTCATTCTGGCGGCGCTGGATGCCGGGGCCGAACGTCTGCTTATCGGATGTGGTGACAGCGGCATCAACGACGGTGGCTGCGGCATGGCCCAGGCGCTGGGCGCCCGGCTCGTCGACGCCGCTGGTCGTCCGATCGCACCCGGCGGAGCAGCGCTGGAAACGCTCGCCGCCATCGACACGTCCGGTATCGACCCACGTCTCGCACAGATCACTGTCGATGTGGCCGTCAACTGGCACAATGTGCTGCTCGGACCAAAGGGCGTCGCTCGCGTGTTCGGTCCGCAGAAGGGCGCAAGTCCGGATCAGGTCGCCCAATTGGAACGCGCGCTGGAAAACTACGCGATGCGCATCAGGACGGATCTTGGGCTGGATCTGGGGCACGCCAACGGTTCCGGCGCCTCGGGTGGTCTCGGCAGCGGACTCGTAGCATTTGCCGGCGCGACGCTGTATCCGCGCTTCGACATCGTCATGCAGTATCTCGACTTCGAATCCCTGCTTGAGGACGCCGACCTTGTCATCACCGCGGAAGGCGCGCTGGACAGCCAGAGTCCGCATGGCAAAGTCCCCTGCGAAGTGGCACGCCGCGCCCGCGATCTCGGCATCCCCACCATTGCACTCGCCGGCACAATCGGCAGCGGTGTCGACCGTACACTCGAGGCCGGCATCGACGCTTTCGCCTCGATCATCAAACGCCCCTGCACGCTCGAGAACGCCATAGGCAGTGCCCGCAAGCTGTTGCGGCGCGCCGCCGAAGACGCCATGCGCATGATCCTCGTCGGAACCCGCCTCGACATGATGCCGCGCCCGGTCGTGGTGCGCCGCGGCAGCCGTCATTAGACTTTTCAAGACTGCGCACGAAAGGCCAACTGCACGGATGTGCAGCGGGTCTTTCATTGAACGGCAAGCCGCCAAAGGCATCCGACCGGAAATCGTGCTTCCAACTTCGAGGGGCGCGGTTACTCTCGATCCGGCAGCTTTACGCCTGGATTTGCGTCGTGCAGAGGAAAAGACCGGTGGGCTATGTCCGTGCCGGATATGTAATCCAGGATCATTTTCACGAATATTTTCTCGCCGCGGTCCAGGGCGGTCCGTGAATTCCGCACGAGATGAACCTCGAGTTCCGGTTCGCTTACCGTCAGAGGTATACGCCACAACCTTCCGTCACGCATATCCCGTTCCATTGCGTGGATCGGAAGCGACCCGATGCCCATTCCGGCGATGATCATGCGGCGGATTTCCTCCACGTGTGACGATGTGCCGGTCGGCTCTTCGCCGACACCGTATTGCTGGCGGATTTTTGCGATCGGGTGCAACGCATCGGCGATCTGATCGGTTTTCAGCGCGACATAGGTGCTGCTCTGCAGTTCTTTCAGGTCGACGTTGGTGCGTCCGAACAACGGATGTTTGGCGCCGCAGAAAAACCCGAACTTTTCCCGACACATGACCGTCGTCTCGAGGCGTTTCAGCGGTTTGGCCAGAAGGCAGATACCGAACGAACAAAGACCCTCCGAAACGGTGCTGAT
The DNA here is from genome assembly GCA_965249925.1 of Hoeflea sp. Taxonomy (GTDB): domain Bacteria; phylum Pseudomonadota; class Alphaproteobacteria; order Rhizobiales; family Rhizobiaceae; genus Hoeflea_A. Next base: position 1,045,466 of record OZ252260.1, on the reverse strand, counting down.
GACCTGTTTGCTGGCATGACGTCCAGGGTGAACGTGACCTTCGGAAACTGCTCGTGGAACGCGCCGAGGAGGTCGTCAAACGGCGGAAACACGACAAAGCTGGCCATTGCGATGCGGATGGAACCGGTCACGTCGTCGTCGGCCTCGTGCAGCATGGTGCTCAGGTTTCTGAGCGAATCCGACACGCGCCGCGCCTCACGATAGAGGATCGCACCGTGATCGGTGACCTCAAACCGTCCGCCGCCGCGCTCGATGAGGCGGCGACCCACGGTGTCTTCCAGCCGTTTCAGCGCACTGCTGATGGTTGGTTGCGTCCGCAGCAGCTTGTTTGCGGCGCGGGTGATGCCCCCTTCCTCCACCAGGACGACGAAAACCCGCAAGAGGTTCCAATCCAGACCCCGGATATGGGGGCGCTTGGAAAAGTCGGTCACGGCAGCGGCCTATTGAAAGACGACGGGAGAGTGCATTGACTATATCAATGAGGAGACACGTGACAATAATGATATCTATAGGCCGATTTGTCGGGAGAGGTCGGACATGGCACGGCAGCGATTGCGCGATTTGGGACTGTTAGTCGGCGATCTGCAAACCGGGCCGATCAACGCCATTACGGATGTTGCCGGCGTGTTGGTGGGGCAGGCGACCCTTGTCGAGGACACGCCCCATTGTGTGCGCAGCGGCGTGACCGTGGTCGAACCGGCGGCCGGTGACTCATGGACCCGCCATTTGTTCGCCGGTGCGCATGTGCTCAACGGCAATGGAGAGCTGACCGGCCTGGCCTGGGTCAACGAGTTCGGTTTGCTGTGTGGCCCGATCGCGCTGACCGGGACCTACTCGGTCGGAGCCGTTTACGAAGGCCTCTCAAAGGCCGAGGCGAACGCCGGAATCGCGGCCAACCTGTATCTTCCGATGGTCGGCGAGACCGATGACAGCTGGCTCAGCGACAGGGCAGCCTTTGCCGTGCGTCCGGATCATGTGGCGCTTGCTTTGAGCCGCGTATCCGGCGGTCCGGTGGCGGAGGGCTGTGTCGGCAGCGGCACAGGGATGATCACCCATGAGTTCAAGGCCGGGATCGGTACGGCGTCCCGTACCGTCGAGGTGTCGGACCGCGCCTTTACCGTGGGCGTTCTGGTTCAGACCAACTATGGCCAGCGCAGACGTCTGGCGCTGAACGGGCGGCCGGTCGGTGCGCAGATCGGCACCGACGCGGTGGCATCGCCCTGGCCAACGCCCAGGGACAGCGGATCGATCATCGTGATCGTTGCCACCGACGCGCCGTTGCTGCCGCATCAGTGTACACGTCTGGCACAGCGCGCCGGGCTTGGGGTTGGCCGCGTGGGAGGCACCGGTGCCCCCGGGAGCGGTGACATTTTCCTGTGCTTTTCGACCGCGAACAGCCATGACGCGACGCAGACCACGCGCATCAATACGGTTGAATTCGTCTCGGATATGGCCCTCGGCCCGCTCTTTGCCGCCGTTATCGAGGCGACCGAAGAGAGCATCTGGAATGCTCTGTGTTGTGCCGGAACCATGACTGGGCAGCATGGCCGAACCGCGCATGCCATACCCCACGATCTGTTGGTGCGGGCGATGACGACATAGATTTCGTCAATATTGAATATTCTAAGAACAAATTTGTTTGGTGTCGCATAGTTGGCTACGCTCGCGGTGCAGCAATGGAACCGGGGGAGCCGGCGTGACCACAGCCACCGCCAATTCGGGCCTGGTCGTCGAAGCGTTATGCAAGACATTCACGGGTCCCGGAGGGCACACGGTCCAGGCGGTGGACGGCATATCGATCCACATCATGGAAAACGAGTTTTTCACGCTGCTGGGGCCATCCGGCTGCGGGAAAACGACGTTGTTGCGGATGATCGCGGGTCTCGACCAGCCGACTTCCGGTCAGATCATATTGGACGGGACGCCCTTGCAGGGCCGTCCTCCGTTTGAACGGTCGATCAACACGGTTTTTCAGAACTACGCGCTGTTCCCGCACATGACCGTCCGGGAAAACATCGCTTTCGGGCTTGAGATGCGCGGCGCCGAACCGGCGAAGATAGCCTCGAAAACCGATGAGATGCTGGCCTTGGTCCAGTTGGGCGGATTTGGCGCCCGCCTGCCATCGCAATTGTCCGGTGGCCAGCAGCAGCGGGTTGCTTTGGCACGCGCGCTGGCCAACGAGCCCAAAATCCTGCTGCTGGACGAACCTCTTTCGGCGCTCGATCTGAAATTGCGCAAGCAGATGCGGCTTGAACTGAAGCGTTTGCAGAGATCGACCGGCATCACCTTCGTGTTCGTCACGCACGACCAGGACGAGGCGTTGATCATGTCCGATCGTGTCGCGGTCATGTCCGAGGGGCAGAGCAATGGCGCCGGCGGTACAGACGCTTCCGGCTCTCTCGTTTCTGATATTTAATTCGCTTGCGATTTATTTGCAAGTGTACTATTTGTCTGGAACTGTTGAACCAGCACGGAGAGGACCGAAAATGGATGGATCACACACGCCTGATCACCCATTGCTGGAAGGCAAAGTGGCCATTGTCACAGGTGCCGGGCGTGGTGTGGGGCGCGACATCGCGTTGCTGCTGGCCGCTCATGGTGCGTCGGTTCTGGTCAACGATTTGGGTGGCGCGTCTGACGGCGGTGGCAACGATTCCGGTCCCGCCTCGGCAGTCGTCGGCGAAATTGAATCCTCCGGCGGACAAGCGATCTCAAATACGACCAGCGTGGTGGAATACGCACATGCACAAGCCATGGTTGAACAAGCCATTGCACGCTTTGGTCACCTCGATATTGTGGTGAACAATGCAGGTATCCTGCGTGACTCCATTTTCCACAAGATGACCGAGGAGGACTGGGATGCGGTCCTCGCAGTCCACCTGAAGGGATCGTTCAACCTGGCGCGGGCCGCAGCACCCGTCTTCCGGTCGCAGCAATCGGGCCGGATGGTTCACATGACGTCGAATTCCGGCCTCATCGGCAATCACGGCCAGGCCAACTACATCGCCGCCAAGATGGGCATTGTCGGCTTGTCGCGCGCCATCGCGCTCGACATGGCGCGGTACAATGTGACCTCCAACGTCATCGGCCCACAGGCCTGGAGCCGCCTGATCGGGGTCATACCGACGGAAACGGAGGAAGAAAAAGCCCGGGTCGAACGCTTCAGAAAGATGGTTCCGGCGAAGATCGCCAAACTGGTCGTTGCCCTGGCTGCACCCGATGCGCAGCACATCTCCGGCCAGATCTTTGTCTGCCGCGGCAATGAAATCCATTTGATGACGCAGCCGCGCCCCGTCCGCTCGCTGGCCCGGTCCGAAGGCTGGACTCCCGAAACCATTCTGTCCACCGCATTTCCGGCGATGGAAGGCGCATTGACGCCGCTGGAGCGTTCCAATGACGTGTTCGGGTGGGAGGCTGTCTGATGAATGTTGCGGGTCCGCAGGCCGTCTTTCGTGAGAAGTTGCTCAGCTACAAGTTTCCGGAGGTAGAACAGCACTACACGCCCAAGGACTGCATCCTCTACGCGCTGGGTATCGGCTTCGGCGACCCGCCAACGCATCGCGGGGAACTGCCCTTTGTTTTCGAAGAGCCAGAGCTGAAAGTGGTCCCCTCCATGGCGGCGGTTTTGGCCACTCCGGGCTTTTGGGCGCGCGACCTGGCCTCCGGCGTCGATTGGCGGCGGTTTCTGCATGCCGAGCAGGAGGTCATCCTGCACCGCCCGTTGCCAGCGGAAGCCAAGGTCAGCGCCAAGACGCAGCTCCGGCGGATCATTGACAAAGGGGCAAGCAAAGGCGCGCTGATTTACCTGGAACGGATTCTGCGCGATCAACACGGTGATCTGGCAACCGTGCGGCTGGCCAATTTCGCGCGCGGCAACGGCGGCTGCGGCGGCGACACCGGACCGCAGCCGAAACCGCACATTCTACCGAAACGGCCCGCAGACACGATCTTTGAAACACGTACCGACCCACGCGCCGCACTGCTTTATCGCCTGTCCGGCGATCTGAATCCGCTGCATGTCGATCCGGACGTGGCGGCAACGGCCGGCTTTGACCGGCCCATCCTGCACGGCCTTTGTTCCTTCGGCATCGCGACTCGTGCGCTCCTTGCACTCTATTGCGATTACGATCCGGCCTTGCTGCACTCCGTCAAGCTGCGGTTTTCCAATCCGGTTTATCCGGGTGAAACGATCAGGGTCGAATTGTGGCGCGACCGCAACGTGGTCTCGTTTCGGGCGATCGCGACCGACCGCGGGGTCGTCGCGCTTGATCATGGCCGGGCCGAGATCGGCTGAGCCATGGGCCCGCTTGAGTGCGGCCGCGTTTCAGAGTTCGCCGGGATGGCGCCCGCACCGTTAACGGGTCTCCTCGGTGCGAACTATTTCGGCGGCCAAATGGGCAAAGGAGCGACCGAATGATCCGCACGACGCGCTTTGAGGCGGCAGAATTTGGCGGCCCTATCAGAGCCGTAAGCCGGCAGCTGCCCGAACCGGAGGGCTCTCAGGTTGTGGTTGCGATATCGCATTGTGGCGTCTGCCACACCGATCTTCACGTCCACCATGGCGGCTATGAAATCGGTGGCGGCAGGCAACTCAGATTCGAGGACCGTGGCGTCCGGCCGCCACTGGTTCTCGGGCATGAGATCGTCGGACACGTGACCGCTGTCGGTCCGTCTGTCGATGCACAGCTAACCGGTCCTGTCGCGGTCTATCCGTGGATCGGCTGTGGCAGCTGTTTTCGGTGCCGGGCGGAACAGGACCATCTGTGTGCCGCCGGCCGGTATCTTGGCGTTTTCGCGCCGGGCGGTTACGCAAGCCATGTGGTGGTGCCGGATCCCCGCTATTTGTTCGAAATTGGCGACATCGATCCGGCAACCGCAGCTCTTTTCGGCTGTTCCGGTCTCACCAGTTTTGGAGCGCTGAACAAGATCGCCGAGCATCCAAGAGATAGCGCCGTGCTGATATTCGGCGCCGGCGGGCTTGGACAAACGGCCATCGACCTGGCCCGGCAAATGGGTTGGACGCGGTTGATCGTGCTCGACCCGAGCCCGGACAAACGCCAACGCGCTATCGACGCCGGTGTGTTTGCCGCCGTCGACCCGACATCCGCGGAGGTCGGCAGCATAAAGGAGATCGCCCAGGCGCCGATTCTGGCTGCGCTCGACTTTGTCGGTGACGAATCCACATCTTTGCTGGCCGCGGACCTGTTGGAAAAGGGCGGCACACTGGTGATCGTCGGGCTGTTCGGTGGAGAGTTCCGCTACCCCCTGCCGCTGTTTCCGGTGCGCGCACTGACGGTGGTCGGCTCCTATGTCGGCAGTCTCAAAGACATGCGTGACTACATATCGCACGTGCGCTCGCATGGTGCGCCACAAATCCCCATCGACAAACGTCCGATGGCGGCGGCGGGAGACGTCCTGGCAGCGTTGTCCCGCGGGGACATCGCCGGTCGGACGGTTCTGGTGAACGAAAGCTCTCCAGAAGAGCGCTGATGTCAGACCCGTCTACATCGACCTTGGCAGGAACAGGGAAATCGCCGGAATAAAGATCAGCGCCAGCAGAACGATCAGGTCGCTGACCAGAAACCGCCATACACCTGCGAAAATCTGACCGATTCTGACCTTGTCCTCGATGGCTGCCGCCAATACGAAGACGTTGAGGCCCACCGGCGGTGTGATCAGGCCGATTTCCAGCAGCTTGACGATGATGACACCGAACCAGATGAGGTTGAACCCCATACTGTCGACCATCGGGACAATCAATGGCAGGGTGAGGACCATGATCCCGACGGGATCGAGGAACATGCCCAACAGCAGATAAATCAGGCAGACCATTGCGATAAAGCCCCAGGGACCGATGCCCGATTCGGCCAACCCGGCCACGAGGTCGGTCGACAGGCCGGTGAGCGCGATCAGGGCGACAAAAACCTTGGCACAGGCGGCGATGAAAAAGATCACGCATGTTGTTCCGGTGACGTCGCGCACGAGCGGCACGATATCGCGCAGCTTGATCCGCCTGCGCACGATCCCCAGCACGATTGCGAATAGCAGCGCCAGGGCGGCCGCTTCCGTCGCCGTGAAGATACCGCCATAAATCCCGCCGATCACGATGACGAACAACAGGAACGCCGGCCAGGAGCCGACAAGCGCGCGGTATTTCTGTTCTCTGCTGTAGGTTTCGTTGCTTATTGGTGCGATCTCCGGCGAGCGGCGCACCCAAATGAGGACGACAACCGCATAGCCGACCAGCGAAAGCAGTCCGGGCAGAAATCCTGCCAGGAAAAGCTGCCCGATCGAGCTTTCCGTGAAGATCGCATAGATGATGAACAGGATTGACGGTGGGATCAAAGATCCCAGTGTGCCGCCCGCGGCCACGCTCCCGGTTGCCAATCGGGGATCGTAATTCAGCCGCAGCATCTCAGGCGTGCAGATTTTGCCCATCGTGGACGCGCATGCGATGGATGAGCCCGAAATGGCTGAAAAACCGCCGCAACCCGCAACCGACGCGATGGCCACGCCGCCCGGCAGACGCGCCAGCCAAATGCGAGCCGCCTCATAGATCTCGGTTGTGATGTCCGCCTTGTAGGCGACGTGGCCGAGGGCGATGAAAAGCGGGATCATCGACAGATTGTAGGAGTGGATCAGGTCGAAACTGCTTGAAAACGTAATCGACAGCGTCCGCGTCAACGCACGATCGGGCATGAAGGTACCGGTGCGCAACGCAAACACAAAGAACAGGGCGACGACGGCGACGCCGCCTATGGCCCAGGCAATCGGCACGCGGATGGCCAAAAGCACAATGACAGCGACACAGGCGATATAGCCGATTGTTGAAACGTCCACGTTCAGCTCTGCATTGTTATGGGTTCACCGGGGCCGGACCGCCCCGGACGGCCGCGCGAAGGTCGGTCCACAGGATTTGCAGCATGCGCAGGAGGACGAAGAAAAATGCGAGGACGAAGGCTCCGCGGCTTATCCACTTGGGGATGAACAGGTCGCCACCATGATGTGCGCCGTTCACCCATGTCTTGCTGAATTGGATCCAGCCCCCAGCCAGCAAGGCCGAGACGATGATAATTCCCAACAAAGCCGCAAAAACCGAAATCCAGCGGTTGAGCGCGTCCGGAAACAGATTGGCAATCACTTCGATCGAGACGTGAGCGCGCCGCGCCGTCGCAGCGCTCAACGGGAACAGAATTGCCGGTACCATCAGTTCACGAACAAGGATGATGCCGTCGGGAACGGCGACCGCTATGAACTCGCGGCCGATGACGATCGCCACGATCAGGACACACAGGAGAGTGACTGCAATCGCCCCCAACGTGTCGAGAATGAACTCGATGCGCTTCAGCATTTTGGTGCTCCCGAAAGCACGGTCCGCGGCGCGATGGGCGCCGCGGATCTGTCCTGCCTAACTGCGTTCCCAGGGCAGGCCTTCGGAGGCCTCAATCGCATTCCATTTCTCGATCAGCGCGGTCATCTCGTTGATCAGCGCCTGACCGTCGAGGCCCGTCGCCTCGGCATCCGCCAACCATTTTTCGATGATCGGTTTTGCCGTCTCAGCGAACGCTGCGTAGTCGGTCTCGCCGAAGGATTTGACTGTGACCGGATTGCTGCCCGACTTCATCTTTTCCATGGCGGCGGCCTCGGCATGACCCAATTGCTCACCGTAGTGGTCGGGCATTGACGCGCCGGCCTCGAGAATGGCGGCCTGCTCTTCGGCTGAGAGGCTCTCGAAAGTGTCTTTGTTCATCACGGTGGCCAGGACAGTGCTCGACGAAATCTCGATCGGAGTCACGGTTTCGAGCAACTCGTCAAGCTTCGTGGCGACCGCGAAATAGGAGTAGGTGACCGTGCAGTCGATCAAACCCGTCTGCATGCTTTGATACACATCGTAAATCGGCATGTTGACCATATTGCCGCCCAGCGGCTGGAAAAGGTCGCTGGTGCTGTTGGTTCGGCTGATCTTGACGCCTTGCACGTCGTCGACACCGCCGATCTGATCGCCATTGCACCCCAATAGAGCCGTCGGCAGCGCGAAGTAGTTAATAAAGACAAGGTTTTTCTCGTCCAGACGCGCTTTGATCGTCTCATTGGTGGTGAAAAGCTCGTGCATCGCGTTCATCATGACCCACGGGCTCGCGCTGATCATGGGCAGGCCGCCGACGTTCAGTTCGGGCAATTCGGACTGTGTGTAGGGCCCGACAACAAGGCCCAAGTCGGCGACGCCGGTGCTCAGCGATTCCAGCGCTGCCGTGGTTTTGAACAACGCACCGCCCCAACTGTTTTCAACGCTGATCGCGCCACCGGAGACTTCGCCAATTTTTTCGCTGAGGTGCTTCACGGCTTCTGCTCGCACGCCCCGGTTGGGGCCCGGGTCATTGGAAATCAGAACGGTTTGCGCATGCGCACCGAGTGCCATGACAGATGCCGCGGCGGTGAACGCTGCCAGTTTCAAGAGTCGGTTCATTTGGCTTCCTCCCTGTTCCAAGCGTGAACTCTTGGCTCAACTCTTCGTAAGCTCATAGATAGCATGTTAATTATTATTGAGCAATCTATTCCTGCTCGAAAAGCCCGCTCATGCGTCAGGAAGGCCAGTCGATCGGCTTAGGCGATGGTGGCCGGAGCTCGATTGCCGCAAAGACGCACGGATCATCGTTGGGAATTGCCCATGCTCATTGGATTGACCGGGATGCGACCGCATCGGAGAGCAATCTCGTCCAGGCGATCAGCGTCCGGCCGGGCGGGCTGTTAAGGATGATGGCCGATGCAGATATGCAACAACTGTCGCTTTCGAGAACCCCCGGATGAACTTATTTTTAGTGGACTGCGTTTATTGCCGTTAAATGACGCAATTGGTTTCGAACGGGTGGTTTGGATGAGCAAGGTCTTTCAGAGACTTCTGATAATGGGCTGCGCGCTGGCGCTGCAAGCTGCGGCCGCTGGGGCTACCGACTCGACGGAGCAATTCGCCAACGCGGACACCGCAACCGAGCCCGAGAAACAGTACGTGATCCGTCTGGGAATGGGCGGGTTGTACCAACCCAAATACCCGGGTGCCGACTCATATATCCTGACCCCGTATCCGATCATTGTTGTCGACCGGCTGTTCGTTCCCGGGGTCGGCCAGGTGGTGGACGGAGAAGAAGTCACACGGGGCTTCGGCTTCTATCCCGCTTTTTCCTTTATCGGAAAACGCGAGGCATCCGATTCGCCCGACTTGACGGGCACGAACACCATTGACCGGGCTGTCGAAGTGGGTCTCGGCGTTCGCTACAGGTACGACTGGCTTCGCGGCTATGTCGAGCTAAAGCAGGGTTTCGGCGGGTACAGCGGCCAGGTGGGCAGGGTTGGTCTGGAAGTGATCACCGAGCCTACCGAAAGGCTGGAGCTTGTCTTTGGCCCGCGCATTAACTGGGGGTCGGCGGATTACATGAGAACCTATTTTGGCGTAACGCCGTCGGAGGCTGCAGCGTCGGGATCCACCCTGACCCCTTTCCGACCCGATGCGGGAATATCTTCCGTCGGTGTCGACCTCACGGCAAACTACGCATTGACCGACAGGACCACCCTGCACATTCGGGCGGGATGGGATCGCTTTGTCGGTGATGCCGAAAACAGCCCTATAGTCAGGCAGGGGAACGAGAACAACATCACGGTCGGAGCCGGACTGAGCTATCGCTTCGATTTTGATGTGTTCCGGTAGACCCGGACCTGCGTCAGGCTCTACTGCGGAACGATGACGCGTTGTAGGCATAGATTGATTGCCTTGTGAAATCCAAATCGTCGAAAATACGTTGCATGCGATTCCAATCGTCCTCCGGTATCGGCAGCAGCGGACCGCGCAACGCATTGGATTTGAAACGTCCAAATCGGTGAAGTACTTGCTTCATGCGCGCCTGCCAGTTGACGTAAGGGGGACCGTAGAACGCCTCGACGAACTGGTGCATTTCAGCCCGCAGACGCTCTGTTGCAGATCGTTCACCCGAGCGTACGGTATCGAACAGCGCGACTTGTCGGTCCGCGATCACACTTCCGGCGCCAGATATAATGCCGCGCGCGCCCTGGGCAATCGATGCCGCCAGCCACATCGAGTGGCTGCTCAACACATTCACCGGTCGCGTCAACGAGTGAAGCACACGGATGTGGTTCTCGTGCAGACGGGGATCTGAGCAAAGGTCCTTGATCGCGACGATGCCGTCGATCTGCTCGCACAAACCGACTAGCGAATCCAAATCGTAGTGTAAGTCCGTTATCACAGGAAACTGAAACACGACCAGCGGAAGATCGGTCGCTGCGGCAATCTCCTCGACGTACCGGCGGCCGAGGTCCGCACGCAGATTGCCGCCAAACATAAGTGAATTGGGAGGGAAGATGAGCAGCGCGCGGGCTCCATCCGCTGCCGCCGCCTTGGCCATCGCACATGCCGTCTTCGTGGATTCGGCGTATATGCCGCAGATAATCGGCACACGGTCTCCGACTTCTTCCGCTGCCGCAACCGTTCCCGATCGTTGCTCACGGTCATCCAGTGCATGAACTTCGGCCGCATGTCCGTTGACGACAATACCGGTCACACCTTCAATGCCCGCCAGATCTCGCAGGTGGGAGCGATATCCCGGCAAATCGATACCACCCTCGTTGTCGAACGGCATAAGGCAAGCAGGAACAACGCCTTGCGGAAGGAACTCTCCGGACATGGAACCTCCAGATTTGATCGATGAAATCGTTATTATATTTAATCTCGAAAATCAATCCGATTGAGCCAACTTATCGAACTGATGATTCGGATATTTCGCGCATGTATGGCGCTTCTTTGGCATTTCGCGGCGCTTGACAAGCCCAACGGTATATGAAATCCATTTCATAAGAACTTCGATGCTGCGTTCAAGGGAGGGCCACATGCTGCTTGATGGCGCCAAGGTCATCAGCCTCTGCCACTACCTGCAGGGACCGGCGGCCGCTCAGTATCTTGCGGATATGGGTGCCGACGTCATCAAGGTGGAGCCGATCGGCGGCGCCTACGAAAGGCACTGGTCGGGCGCGCGCGTCTTTGTCGGCGAGGTGAGTGGCTTTTATCTCTGCGCCAACCGCAACAAGAAATCGATCAGCATCGACCTGAAGTCCGACAGCGGCAAGGCGACCTTCTTGCGGTTGGTCCAGCAGTGCGATGTCGTCATGGAGAACTTTCGTCCTGGCACGCTGGATCGGTTGGGGCTCGGCTATGAGACGCTGAAGACGGCCAAGCCGGATATCATCTTCGCCTCAGCAAGCGGCTACGGGCCGGACGGGCCGTATTCGGAACTGCCTGGGCAGGATTTGCTCATACAAGCGCGAACCGGGCTTGTGTCCGCTACGGCCGGCCAGCAGCAGGATGTCCTCCCGGCTGCCGCTGGCTGTGCCGCCGTGGACCAACACGGTGGCGCGCTGTTCGCCCTTGGCATCATCGCCGCGCTGTTCAGGAAGCTGAAGACCGGCATGGGCACGCGCGTCGAGTCGAGCCTGTTCAACGCCGGTATCGACCTGCAGATGGAAGCGATCACAAACTATCTGAACGGGGCCAAGACGCCCGATGTTCTGCGCCGCGACCAGCACCTGGCAACCTGGTTCCACGAGGCTCCCTACGGCATCTACAGGACTGCCGACAACCGTCATATCGCACTGTCGCTCAATGCCCTGGATGTTCTTTCCGAGGCCTTGGGCGCCTCGGAGCTGGCGAACGGTGACGGCACTTCCGACGATGTCGACGCTTACGAGGAACGCGACACGATCGCGGCCGAGGTTGCCCGCAGAATGGCCGGTATGACGTTGGCGGAGGCCGAGCGGGCACTCCAGAGCCGTAAACTCTGGTACGCGCCGGTCGTCGACTATTCGGAGCTTGGCGCCGACCCCCAGGCGGAGCACAATCAGGTCTTCGCGCGCGCGATTGTCGATGGTCATGAAGCGGTTTTGGTCAATCACCCCAACCGCTATGACGGTGGCGTGCCGCCGATACGGCACATCGCCGAAAAGCCCGGGCAAGACACATCGGCCATCCTGACCGAACATGGCTTTTCGGCAAAGGAAATCGCGGCGCTGCATAACGACCGGGTCGTTGCGTGATCATGCCCGATCCGACGCCAAGGACCCACAGAAACGTCAGGCCGGTGGCGCTTGTCACTGGAGCGCGCAAGGGACTTGGCCGCGCGATTGCCACATGCCTTGCCAGGTCCGGCTACGATCTGGTCGTCAACGATATCATCGAGGACAAGGAGACGGCGTCAACGCTCGAGGCGCTTGATGCTGAGGGTGGGAGTGTCCGGTTTATCCGCCACGACATTGCCGATGCCGCGCAGCATCCGGCGTTCGTGGAAAATGCCGCAAGCTCGTTTGGCCGCATTGACTGTCTGGTCAACAATGCCGGCGTCCAGGTGTCGCGCCGCGTCAGCCTTCTCGACGTTGGCCACGGCGAGTTCGATGAGGTTGTGAACGTCAACTTGCGTGGGACGTTCTTCCTGACCCAGGAGGTCGCGCGCTGGATGTCCGCCAACACATCCAATGGACCGAACGATCCGCGATCGATCATATCGATAACATCTGCCAATTCATCGCTCGCCTCGACGGATAAGGCGGCCTACTGCCTTGCCAAATCCGCCTTGTCGATGATGACCGCGCTCTTCGCCCTCGAACTTGGTCGACACAACATCAGCGTGTTCGAGGTGCGGCCAGGCCTGATGGTCACCGACATGACCGCTTCGGTACGCGAGAAATACGCCGACTACGTCGACAAGAACACAGTCTTCCGGCGCTGGGGCGAGCCCGAGGAGGTTGGGCGTGCTGTGGCGGCTCTTGCCACCGGCGCCATACCCTATGCCAGCGGCGAGGTCATCAATATCGATGGCGGCATGCATATTGAGCGGATGTAGGAGGGTTGCCGATGAACATGCAATCCGCCGTTGGAACGCACCCGATTGCACTTCGCATGAATAGTATTTCGAAGCGGTTTCCAGGTGTCGTCGCGCTTGATGATGTGTCCCTCGAGTTGAAAGCCGGCGAAGTCCTGGCGCTCGTTGGCGAGAACGGAGCCGGAAAATCGACGCTGATGAAGATCCTGTCCGGCGCCTATCGAGCCGATGCCGGGACGGTAGAACTTTTCGGCAAGCCGGTCGATCATCTCACGCCGCACCAAATGCTCGGGCTCGGCGTTGCCGTCATTTACCAGGAACTGCTGCTGGCCAACGATCTCAGCGTCGCCGAGAATATCTATCTCGGCCGCCTGCCGCGCTCGCGTTTCGGGACGGTGGATTGGAAACACGCGCATTCCGGCGCGCGCGACATTATCGAACGGCTCGGCTTCGATATTGATCCACGGGCCAAGACCGCGACCCTGAGCGTCGCGCAGCGCCAGGTTGTGGAGATCGCGAAATCGCTTTCTCAGGACGCGCGCGTCATCGTACTGGATGAGCCATCGGCGGTGCTTGGTGACGCCGAGCTCGAGAAGCTTTTCGCAATCGTTAGCCGGCTGTCACGCGAAGGTGTCAGCTTCATCTATATCTCACACCGCCTCGAAGAGGTCTTTGAGATTGCGGAACGTGCCGCCGTCTTGCGAGACGGCAAGTTGGTTGGGGTGGAACTGACGCGAAACCTGAACAAGGACGCACTTGTCAAGATGATGGTCGGCCGGGAGATCGGCAACATCTACCCGGCGCGAAGTCCGACCATCGGTAAGCCTATTCTGACGGTTGAAGGCCTTTCGAATGAGCGCCTGCGCGACGTCTCGATTGAGGTGCGTTCGGGTGAGATCGTCGGTGTCTGTGGATTGGCGGGGGCTGGCCGCAGCGAACTGCTACACGCCTTGTGCGGCGCCGATATGGCGACGGCGGAGCGATTTTCCGCCGATCGGCTTACCACTGTTCCGGCGTCGCCCAAGGATGCGCTGATCAAGGGCATCGGACTGCTGCCGGAGGATCGCCGTCATCAAGGCTTGTTCATCGATCAGAACGTGGCCTTCAACATCGCGATCGGGAAGCTGTCAAACATCGCCCGCAGCGGCGTTCTATCGGGTTCGGCCGAGCAGCGCATGGTGGGCGGGTTCGTCGACCGGCTGCGGATCAAGACACCATCAATGCGCGCGATCATCGGCAATCTGAGCGGCGGCAATCAGCAAAAATGTGTTTTTGCGAAACTGCTCAATGCGGAATGCGCGGTCTTGCTCGTCGATGAGCCGACGCGCGGCGTCGATATCGGTGCCAAGCGGGAGATCTATCAGCTGCTTGCCGATCTCGCTGACAAACAGGGCATCGGTATCGTCATGGTTTCCTCTGAGCTGCCCGAGATCATCGGGATGAGCGATCGCGTCCTGGTGATGAACGGCGGGCGGATCACCGGGCATTTTACGCGCGACGATGTGAGTGAAGAAAAGATCATGCACGCGGCGGCAAACTAGAAGAAATCCATGCCCATGAGAGAATATGCACATTTCATAGACAACGACTGGCGACGTGCGGATGGCGGCAGCGTCATCGAACGGGCCAATCCCGCCACCGGCATGGTCGTGGCGCGGTTTGCCGAGGGATCGGAGGCGGACGTCGACGGTGCGGCAGCCGCCGCGCGAGCGGCCTTCGATCAAGGACCTTGGCCGCGCATGAGCGCTCAGGAGCGGGCAGCGGTGTTGTTCCGTTGGGCCGATCTGATCGACGACAATGCTGCCGCGCTGGTCGATATCGAGATCGCTGAAGTCGGAAAGCCACGGCGTTTCGTTGAGGCTGATATCGCAACCGCGGCCGCCTTCACCCGCCATGCGGCGTCCATGGCGGCACAGTTGCATGGCGAGTCCTACAGCAATCTTGCGCCGAAAAAGACCGGCCTCGTGCTGCGCGAGCCGGTCGGTGTCGTCGGTATCATCATTCCCTGGAATTTTCCTATCGAGATCTTTGCCAAAAAGATCCCGTTCGCGTTGGCCAGCGGTAACACCGTGGTGGTCAAGCCGTCCGAGCTGACCAGCGGTTCCGCGCTGGAGGCGGCGCGCCTCGCGGCCCAGGCGGGCGTGCCGCCGGGTGTGCTCAATGTCGTGACCGGAACCGGCGTCGATGCGGGCGACGCGCTGACGCGACATCCGGATGTCAGCATGATCAGCTTCACCGGGTCGACGGCCGTCGGTCAGGCGATCATTCGCAACAGCGCCGACACCATCAAGCGCGTCACGCTCGAACTGGGCGGCAAGTCGGCAAACATCGTCTGTAACGATGCGGATCTCGAGAGTGCCGTCGAGGGCACGCTGAAGGCGATCTTCGCCTTTCAGGGCCAGTGTTGCGTCGCCGGGTCGCGACTGCTGCTGCAGGCTGGTATCGCCGATGACTTCATATCCCGACTGCTCGATCGGACTGATGAATTGCGCATCGGCGACCCCGCGTCGGTCGACACCGATCTCGGCACGATGATCAGCGCGACCCATCTGGAAAGGGTGATGGGTTATGTCGATCGTGCCAGGAAGGACGGTGGCCGGCTCGTCACCGGTGGAGACCGGGTCTCACCGGGCAACGGACTGACGGACAATTTCGTGGCGCCTACGGTCTTCGATCACGTCGAGCCGGGGACGGAGCTTTTCGCCGAAGAGGTATTCGGGCCGGTTCTGGCCGTCAGCCGGTTCGCAAAGACCGATGATGCGATCGCATTGGCCAACGACACGCGATACGGCCTGGCCAATACGGTTTGGACGGCCAGCCTCGCCACGGCAATGGCCGCCAGCCAGCGACTACGCAGCGGTCTCGTGTGGGTCAACACCACCCTGGACGGTGCGCCTCAGCTTCCATTCGGCGGCACCAAGGCATCCGGATTCGGCCGCGAACTTGGCAATGCCGGTTTTGAGGATTTCACTGAGCTGAAGACTGTGCTGCTGGCCTCCGGCCCCTTCGACAGCGCGTTTCCGAGGATCTCGCCGTGACGATGGCAAGGGCAAACGACTGGCTGCTCGTGCTCGACGTCGACCGCACGCTTCTGACCGACGACTACCGACTTCTCCCATCGGTCCGCGACGCGGTTCAGCATGTGCGCGCACAGGGGACGACGGTGGTCTTGGCGACCGCCCGAGGCCCACGCGCACTGGACATCGTGCTCGACGACCTGGGCGATGTCGATGCGGCGATCTGCTTTGGCGGGGCGCTCACCCTGACAGGCGCCGGCGGGCAGCTCGAGCGGGATCACAGCAGCGTCGACGCCGTTCTGGATCTCGGCGTCCGCGCCCGCGTTATCGAAGGCGCACGCGCCTTACGGATTTCTCTGGCTCTATACGGGAGCGACCGCGTGTTCGTTGACCAGCTCGATCGGCATCTGGCGCGCGAATTCTCTCACACTGCCGACCGCTACACGGTGCACGATCTCCTGACGGTTGATGAAGACGCTTTCAAGATTCTGGCAATCAGCCGCTGCGACGAGATCGACAAGCTGGCCGAACTTCAACACGGTTTCTCTGACCAGGTCTCGTGCGCGTTTTCGCACCGCAATTATCTCGAGATCGGGCCGCCTGGTGTCTCCAAGGGCGCCGCGCTGCGTCGGTTCGCCCGGTCTCGCGGCTTTGCGTCAGACCGAATTGTGGCCGTCGGCGACAACGACAACGACCTGTCCATGCTGAGCTATGCCGGTCATGCGATTGCCATGGGCAACGCCACCGACGCCGTCAAGAAGGTGGCGGGTTGGATCACGCTGTCAAACAATGACGGTGGCGTCGCACGCGCCATCAACGCGCACTTTTCGACGATAACGCGCGCGTCGAAAGCACATCAGGAAGGAGCCGTCCGCAATGTCGACGTCTCTTAATCAAAGCGAACAAGGTCCGGTTTCCACCGCGGGCAGTCTGATTCATTTCGTCCGTCAAAGGCTGGCGGTGAGCGGGCTGTTTCTGGCGCTGGTCGGATTGTTCCTGATCGCGTCCTTGATATCCGACGCTTTTCTCAACCCGTTCAACCAGATCAACGTGCTGCGGCAGGTCGCGCTGTTCGGTATCGTCAGCATTGGAATGACATTCGTCATTCTCACTGCCGGTATTGATCTTTCCGTCGGTTCGATCGTGGCCGTCGTCTCGGTCGCGACGGCGATGATGCTCAACGCAGCCTTGCCGGTTCCGCTGGTCATCGTGGTGGCATTGGCTTGCGGCGCGCTCTTCGGCCTGGTCAACGGGCTCGGCATCACATTTGTCAATATCCCACCCTTTATCATGACCTTGGGTTCCATGGTGATGCTGCGCGGCCTGGCCTTGACCCTGTCAGATGGCCGGCCGATCGACGTGACCTTCACAGCCGGCAACTTCTCTTGGATCGGCCGCGGCAGTTTTCTCGGGTTTCCCGTTGCGGTCTGGATATTC
Source organism: Hoeflea sp. (assembly GCA_965249925.1). Lineage (GTDB taxonomy): Bacteria > Pseudomonadota > Alphaproteobacteria > Rhizobiales > Rhizobiaceae > Hoeflea_A. The sequence goes on along the minus strand of OZ252260.1, from coordinate 1,028,134 downwards.
GTCGGCGTCGCGGCGACGGCGTTTTTCGTGCTGCGCTACACGGCTTTCGGTCGCAACGTCTATGCGGTCGGCAGCAACGCAGAAGCGGCGCGCCTCTCCGGCATCAACGTCTCAGCGATCCTGATCGGCGTCTACATGATTTCCGGCCTCTTGGCCGCTCTCACCGCGGTGATCTTCGTATCGCGGCTGACGGTCGGCGAGCCGACGGCCGGAACCGGTCTGGAACTGGAGGCCATCGCCATCGCGGTCATTGGCGGCGCCAGCCTGTTTGGCGGTCAAGGAGGCGTGATCGGGACAACCATCGGCGCCGGCATACTGGCGATCCTTGCCAACATTATGAATCTGGTAGGAATTTCTCCCTTCACGCAGCAGATCGTCAAGGGCGCCATCATAATCATCGCTGTCTCGTTCGAGGTGTTCAGGCGGCGACGATGATGCGGTCCCTCGTGGGTAGGGATCGCTATTTCGGTGTCAACAAAGGAGGAGCGCATGACACAGAAATCACCGATGAAGAAGATCGGAGCGGCCAGCGCGTTAACGTTGCTGTTATCCGTCGCGCCGGCAACAGCAGACCCCATGAAAGGTGTCGATCTGAGCAAAGAATGCAAGATCGGCTTCAGCCAAGGCACGCTGAATCATCCCTGGCGCGTCGCGATGGTCGAAGGCAATCGCTCATGGGCCGAGGAGCATCTGCCCAATGTCGAGCTGATCATAACCGATGGTCAAAACGACTCCGGTAAGCAGGTAACCGACGTCGAGAGCCTGATGGCACAGAGTATCGACGTTCTGATGATCAGTCCGCTGACGGCTCAGGCGCTGACGCCGATCGTGCAGGACGTGATGGGTTCGGGTACCCCGGTCGTTGCCCTTGATCGTAAAGTCAACACCGGTGTGACCGTTTACATCACCGCACAAAACGAACCGATTGCACGTCAGGCGGGCCAGTTCTTTGTCGATCAGCTCGGCGGCAAGGGTAACATCGTTCAAATCGAGGGTACGGCTGGGGCCTCGGCCGCCGCCGAACGCAAGAGCGGCTTCGAGGAGATTGTCGCTCAGCACCCGGACATGGAGATCGTGGCGACGCAAAACGCCGATTTCCTCCGCGAACCTGCGGCGAAGTTCATGGAAGATGTTCTGCAACGCTTCGGGCCCGGTGAAATCGACGGCGTCTACGCGCACAACGACGAGATGGCGCTGGGTGCTCTGACCGCCATTGAAGCCGCCGGACGGCTCGACGAGATCATGGTAACGGGGCTCGACGGTCAGAACAACGCCATTCAAGCGGTTAAGGACGGCAAGCTGTTCGCGACGTTCACCTTCCCGTACGTTGCGCCTGAGGGCATCCAGTACGCCTACCGGGTCTGCATCGGCGATGACGTTGGTGGCGACGTCATTCTGGACTCCCAGACCATAACGGCCGACAACGTCGACGCATGGCTTGGTAAGGGTTTCTGAATCAGGCCCGAAGTGTGGCAGGCCAGGGAAAGACTGGCAGAAAATCCCTGGCCCGCCGTTCCCTCGCTCAGCGGCAAGGAAAACAAATGACAGATTTCTACGTATCCGTCGGACAGTCGGCCGCCTTCACCAAAACGGTTGGTGAAAGCGATGTCTATATGTTCGCAGGGATAACCGGCGATCTTGCGCCTGTCCATGTCAATCAGGCTCTGATGGAGAAATCTGCTTACGGCCAGAGGATCGCGCATGGCGCGCTTCTCGTCGGCTTCATGTCGACACTTTCAACGATGATCGTGGCTCAGGCCGAGGATTCCCATGCAAAGGGCGAAACGCCCGTCTCATTGGGATACGACCGTATTCGCTTTGTAAAACCGGTTTTCTTCGGCGATACGATATCGTTGATCTACACGATCACGCATGTCGATACCGAGCGACGTCGCTCCTACGCGGATATAGAAGCCAAAAATCAACGCGGCGACGTGGTCGCCGTGGCAACTCATGTGCTGAAATGGGTTGCCAACAGCGGACGCGAAGATGGCTGATCCGCACGCAAACATGCGAGTTGTTGCGGAAGCTGACTACGTGATCGTCGGCGGCGGTAGCGCAGGCTGTGTGCTCGCCGCGCGTTTGAGTGAGAAAGCGGACCGCACGGTGGTTCTTCTGGAGGCGGGCGGCAGGGATAACAGCCCCTACATCCATTTGCCTGTCACCTATTACAAGACGACGGGACCGCAATTCACGTGGGGTTTCGAGACGGCACCGCAAGCGCATCAGGGTGGAATTTCAACGCCCTATGCGCAAGCGCGGGTTCTCGGCGGCGGCAGCTCGATCAACGCCCAAGTCTACATGCGTGGCACACGGGAAGACTATGACGGCTGGCGGGATGAGTTCGGATGCTCCGGCTGGGGTTACGACGATCTTATGCCCTATTTCGTCAGGGCGGAAGGGAATCAGCGCTATGCCAATGGCGAGCACGGCTCCGACGGCCCGCTCAAGGTTTCCGACCAGGCTTTTACGCATCCGCTGACCTATGCCTGGCTCAAGGCGTGTCAGCAGGCTGGCCTGCCGACGATTGATGATTTCAATGCCGGCAATCGTGCCGGTTGCGGTCTTTACCAGGTGACCAATCGCAGAGGCAAACGATCGAGCGCGGCGACATGTTACCTGCACCCGGCCGCCGTTCGCAGCAATCTGACGGTGCTGACCGACGTCCGTGCCACGCGCATACACTTCGACAACGGGCGCGCAGTCGGTGTGGCGGTCACCATGGGGCGTGAGGTCGGGCGTGTTGTTGCCAAACGCGAAGTGATTCTGGCCAGTGGCGCGATCGGAACACCGCACCTGCTGCTTTTATCTGGCATTGGATGCGCTCGGCATCTCACCGACATGGATATACGGATCGTTGCCGATCGACCCGAAGTCGGAAAAAACCTGCAGGATCACCTTGACGTTTTCCTGATCTACGAACTGACCGGACCGCATAGCTACGACAAGTACAAGAAGCCGCACTGGCAGCTCTGGGCCGGGCTGCAATTCGCACTGTTCAAGTCTGGACCGGTTACCTCCAACGTTGTCGAGGGTGGCGCGTTCTGGTGGGTCGACCGGGACGAAAAAACGCCTGATGTGCAGTTCCACTTTCTCGCCGGCGCCGGCGTCGAAGCCGGCATACCGGATGTTCCCGGCGGCAACGGGTGTACCCTGAACGCCTATCTGACACGTCCCAAGTCAAGAGGCAGTGTCACACTGGCAACCGGTGATCCGCACGAACACCCTTTGATCGATCCAAACTACCTTTCTCACGAGGACGATCTTCGTTTCACGGTCGAAAGCGTCTGGCTCGGACGCAGGATGATGAGCATGGCGGCGTTGTCCCCGTTTATTCGCCGCGAGCACTTTCCGGGCGAGGCGATTGTCACACAAGACCAACTGGAAGACTTCGTTCGCGCGCAGGCGAGAACGGGCTATCATCCGGCAGGTACATGTCGCATGGGCAGCGATCCCGATGCCGTCGTCGACACACAGCTGCGCGTCCGAGGTGTTGACGGCCTTCGGATCGCCGACAATTCGATTATGCCGCGACTGGTGTCGGCAAACACCAACGCCACCGCAATTGCCATAGGCGAGCGTGCGGCCGACTTCATCAACGCGAACGAACGAATCCAGTGAGCAGCAGAAAGGAAAACACAGCCATTTTCACACGCAGAGTCAGCATCGCCGACGTCGCGAAGCGGGCGGGGTGCGCACCGGCGACCGTCTCGAGACGGCTGAACAATCCCGCCAAGGTCAGCCGTCAGATCGTCGAGGCGATCGATGCCGCGATCGATGAATTGGGGTATGTGCGAAACGATTCCGCACGCGCGCTGCGGTCAAGCCGGTCCCGCCTGGTGGGCGCCATTATCCCGACGCTCCGCCACTCGATCTACGCCGAAATGCTGGCCGGGTTGCAGCAGACGCTGGCGGCCAATGGCTTCGCGCTCATCCACAACACGTCCAATTACGACCTTGACGAAGAGCACGTTCAGGCCAGGACACTTGTCGAGCGTGGTGTCGAAGCCATTGTTCTGGTCGGCACCCGGCACCGGGCAAAGACGTTCGATCTGCTCAAAGTGCGCGGCGTGACGTGTGCCGTCACCTATGCACTGGACAAGGACTTCGGCTTCACCAGCATTGGTTTCGACAATCGACGCGCGGCCAAGCTTGCCGCTGAAAAACTGCATGGGCTGGGGCATCGTCGGTTCGCCATGATTGCGGGCATCACGCACAACAACGATCGCGCGCAGGCGCGCCTCGATGGCTTCCTTGACGTGCTCCAAGCGCATGGGATCGCCCGCGACGGCATCGCGGTCCGCGAAGCACCCTATCAGATCGGTGACGGTCGCGACGCCATGGCCTCACTTCTTGACGAAAACCCGTATGTGACGGCCGTGTTCTGCGGCAGCGATGTTCTTGCTATCGGTGCAATGTCGGAGTGTCGCCGCCGCGGTATCCGGATCCCCGAGGAATGCTCGATCATCGGCTTCGACAATCTCGAAATCGCCGCCTACACCGATCCGCCGCTTTCGACGCTGAACGTGCCTGCATTCGAGATGGGTCGTGAGTCGGCCGAGTTCATCATCCGCACCGAGCCAGGCAAGCCGATCGTCAGAAAAGTCGAGTTGGAGGTTGAACTCGTTGAGCGCGAAACCACAGGACCGGCGCCGCGGGGTGAATCCCAGTGACTGACCAGAGCGGGAGTCAATTTGCGCACGGAAAGCAGAACCACACCGGCGAACTGCGGGTGGAGGAGCCAGCCAGACACATTCGAAGAATCACACTCAACCGACCGGCTAAGCTAAACGTCCTGTCCATTGCCACTCTCAAGGCCCTGGCAGCCCACTTCAAAGACGCGCAGGATGATCCGGAAACGCACTGCGTGATCCTGACGGGCGCAGGCAAGGCATTTTGCGCCGGTGCGGATTTGTCGGAGTATCTGCAAACGGGCAGCCAGGCTTATCTCGATCCGGAACGGCTCGACGCCTGGTTGACCATCGAGGGCTTCGCCAAGCCGATCATCGCCGCAGTCAACGGTTATGCCCTCGGCGGCGGCCTTGAACTGGCGCTCCTGTGCGACATCATCATTGCGTCCGAAGATGCCCGCTTCGGGACGCCGGAGATCAACGTCGCCTCGTTTCCCGGCGACGGCGGCACCCAGCGCCTTCCACGAATCGTCGGCCGGCCTTTCGCGACGCAGATGATCCTGACCGGTACGATAATCGATGCAGCCACGGCTGAGTCCAAAGGTCTGGTCGGGGAAGTAACAACCGCCGCGAAACTTGAGCAACGCGCGCTTGAAGTCGCCGAAACCGTTGCCAGCAAGCCGGTCGCGATCGCCGTGCAAGCCAAGCGCGCCATCCGGCAAGCAGACGAGACATCTCTGAGCGAAGGTTTGCGGCTGGAGCGACAACTGGTGGCCGAAGCGTTTTCGGATCCGGATCGCCGGGAGGGCCTGCGGGCGTTCGCAGAAAAACGTGAGCCCCGATTTAATACGAAGCGTGCAGACAATTCGCGATTGTCGCCGCGCAAAAGATGAGTTCGGACTACATCATCGTCGGTGCTGGTTCGGCCGGTTGTGTACTCGCCAACCGCTTGTCCGAGGACCCGGACGTCAAGGTCCTGCTACTCGAGGCCGGCGGTTGGGACTGGAACCCGATGATCCACATCCCCGGCGGGCTCGGCAAGCTGTTCGGACCCGGCGTCAACTGGCGTTTTCACACAGTCCCTCAGCGTCATCTGGACAATCGTGAAATATGGTACCCGCAGGGCAAGACGCTGGGTGGGTCCAGCGCCATCAACGCGATGATCTATATCCGCTGTCAGAGGCAGGATTACGATCATTGGGCGGCGCTTGGCAACGAAGGCTGGAGCTATGAAGACCTGTTGCCCTATTTCAGAAAATCCGAAGACAATGAGAGGCTGGCCGACCGGTTTCACGGACAGGGCGGCCCGCTTTGGGTGTCCGACCAGGTCGGCCCGCACCGCCTGACCAAGGCGTTCGTTCGCGCGATTCAGCAATACGGCCTGCCCTATAATGCCGATTTCAACGGCGAGACGATGGAAGGGGCGGGTTATTATCAGGTAACTTGCCGCGACGGTCGCCGCCGTTCGGCCGCCGTCTCCTATCTGCACCCGGTGCGCCGGCGCCCAAACCTTATCGTGCGTACCCGAGCGCGTGCCAGCCGGATTGTCGTTGAAAAGGGCTGCGCCGTCGGTGTCGAAGTCGTCCGTCGTGGCAAACGGGAAACATTGCGCGCCGACCGTGAGGTTATCGTTTCAAGCGGGGCTATCAATTCGCCGCGACTTCTGATGCTGTCCGGCATCGGCTCTGGCGACGAACTCAAAGCGCTCGGCATAGATCCGGTCATCGACCTTCGAGGCGTCGGTAAGAACCTGCAGGACCATCTTTGCTCCAACGTCCATGTGAAGCTGAAGGCGCCGATCAGCTATGACGGCCATGATCGGCTGCCCTGGTCCGTGCTGCACGGACTACAATGGCTGTTGTACCGCAGCGGACCGGCCGCTTCCGTGATTGTCGAGGGTGGCGGCTTTTTCAGGTCTGAGGGCGCGATACGTCCAGACATGCAGATCCACATCGCGCCCGCGATGGTGGTGCGTGGTGGGCAGACGCGTCTGAAGGGTCACGGGTTCACGGTCAATTCGACCTTTCTGCGGCCGAGGAGTATCGGATCGGTCAGGCTGAAATCGGCGGACCCGATGGAACAGCCGTTGGTCGATCCGAATTATCTGGATCATCCGCACGACCGGAAAATGGCGCTGACATCCATCCGGACCATCCGTGAAATCCTCACACAAGGCGAAATCGCCAGGTTTATCGACGCTGAGCGGCTGCCGGGGCCAGAAGCGACGACCGATGAAGAGATCATGGCCTACATCCGCCAGTATGCATGCTGCGACTACCACCCGGTCGGCACCTGCAAGATGGGGCTCGACGCGGAAGCGGTCGTCGATCCGCAGTTGCGGGTCCACGGCATCCAATCGCTGCGCGTCGTCGATTCATCGATCATGCCGGTTCTGACCAGCGGCAATACCAACGCCCCGACCATGACTATCGGCGAGAAGGGGGCAGACTTGATCAAGACAACAGCCGGTTGAAATCCCGATTGTGAGACGTCATGCGCATCTGTGCGATTGTCTTCATCCTTTATTGCTTGATGATCGTTACATCGCCGGCTTGAGTGGAATTGATGGCTGAGTGCCACCGCAACCAATCAGCATCCGACTGGATAACCGTCTCCCGCCACCTGCCATCCATTGCAGGCTTCACACCGCCCAGGCTTGGCGCAGGCGATCGCGTATACCGCGTAGCCGTTCCACCGGCTCGTTTGCAAACACGAACCGAAGATAGCGGCCGGCGCGTGTCGGCTCACCCCATCCCACCATCGGTGTCGCGGCAATCTGACCCCGGTCGAAAGCGCTTAACGAGGCCTCGTCGGGCTGCATTCCAAGAGCAACCGTGTCGATCAATAAGGACCAGCCTCCATCCGGCCGCACGACCGGAAGGTCACGCAATTCTTCAAGGATCACATCCCGCCGGTCCTTCCAAACGGCTGTGCACGCGGCGATGCCGTCATCCTCGGCGGTCAATGCGGCCGCAGCTCCCGGCATGGCTATGCCAACCTGGCAGACGACATTGGTGAGACTGACCAGCCCGATATGGTTGATGATGTCTCGCGGACCGACCACCCAGCCGACCCGCCAACCGATCATGCGATACTCCTTCGAAACGGATCCAACGGTCACCGTCCGCTCCGCCAGCCCGTCAAGGCTTGCCGGGTGGAGAACCGGCTTGCCGGTGAAGAGGATCCTCTCCATAGCCGCGTCGTGGAGAAGCCATCCGCCCGTCGCTTGAATAACCTGCGCAATAGCCGACCATTCCTCGGGCGTGTGGACAATGCCGCTTGGCATCGAGGGGCTCATCGTCAAAACCGCGCGCGTCTTGTCCGTCGCGGCGTCTTGAAGCGCGTCGAGATCGAGACGCCATCCGCCATCTCTGGTGATCAGCGGCACGAACTTGGGAACTCCGCCTGCCAGGCGAATGCGATTGATAAGCCCGGCATAGGCTGGATCGGTGATAATCACCTCGTCGCCCTGTTCAAGCATCGCCAACAGTGCGTTGGAGATGCCCGAGAGCCCACCGGCCGAGACCACGCATTGCCCGTGCCAGTCGTAAGCAGTGCCCGTATCGCGGCTCAACCGATCCGCGGCGGCTTGACGGATCGCATTGGCTCCAAGGAACGGCAAGTAGCTGTTGGCATCGTCGTCATCGATGGCGGCTTTCGTCGCCGCGATCGCCTCCGCGGGCGGCCGCAGATCGGTGTCGAGGTTTTCCAGCCGTAGCATGTCGCCGTCGGCAAGAGCATCGGCCGCATCGCCCATTTTGTCGACGCCGATACCCGGAATGTGCTGAAGTCTGGAAACGGTCATAGCAACCTCATTTTGTATCCAGTTTATAAAAATGCATACATTATCTGATATTGTCGTCAAGAGGTGCGCGGGCTAGAAACGGCGAATGGGGAAGGCAAGGACCACCGCGGCAGACAGAAAACATCGAACGGGTGCGGAAGCGGAGCGTATTGCTTCGGCGCTTCACGAGGACATCGTGAATGGCGTGTTCGCTTCCGGCGAAGTCTTGCGTCAGGAAAGACTTGCCGAAACCTACAGCTCAAGTCGCATGCCGGTTCGCGACGCTCTTCGCATCCTCGAGAGTCAGGGCCTGGTGATTTTAAAGCCGAACAGAGGTGCAATCGTCGCCAGGCTCGATCCACTGGAATTCCGTGAAATCTACGAGATGCGCAGCGCCCTGGAAGTATTGGCGCTGCGTCTGGCCATACCCGAACTCACCAATCGCCACCTCGACGAGGTGGAAGAGATTCAGTCGCGGGCGGAAGCCTCCGGCCTTCGCGAGTTCGGACATCTCAACACGCTGTTCCACACCAAGCTTTACGAGCCATCGGCGCGGCCACGTCTGCTTTTACAGATCGCGACCCTGAACGACCTTGCAGACCGTTATTTGCGCGTGGCTGCCGTGCAACTCGATTACCAGTCCAGATCGCATCTCGAACACCGTGCCCTGTTGAAGGCGTGTCGGCGCCGCGACGAAAAGGCTGCGCTTGCCTGTCTGCACAAGCACATCGAGGCTGCAGGCCAGTCTCTCTATAAAGTGCTGGCTGATCGACTATCTGGTCCAACGTAACAACTGAATCCGTCATATCAGGTTCGACGGTGTGCAACTTCCTCTACACGTGCGGATCCGCATGGCCCGCGGCGAGCATGCGAAGTTGACGTGGTGTTACCCCGATCCGGTTGCGCATCCGGTCGGTGAGATGAGGTTGCGATGAAAAGCCGGTTTCCAGGGCGATGGCACCGATGGGCTGCTGCGTCCGGCAGATCAGGCGCCGGGCCGTGCGCAGCCGCGCAGCGTCCAGATAGCGGGCCGCCGACAAGCCGAAGCGACTCTGAAATGTCCGGTTGAGCCCATCGAGGCCGGCGCCCGTGTATTCGGCGAGATCACGCGCAGAGCGCAGTTTCTTTGGCGCTGCCGCTATGCTGCGTTGGACCGCCTCGAAACGCGCCGCTGACAGGGGTGCCCCGCGGCGCACATCGATTCTCGGCTGACTGCGCACAAGATGCGCCCAGAGCGCTCGAACCGATTGGGCGATACCCTCGAAACGCCGGCGTTTCAGGCGACCGGCCAATGCCGCGGTGATCTTGAGCACCCGAAGATCGAACGCGGCGAGGCGCGGCCAGTTCGGCGACTGCCAGTGCGGTGGCGCCGAGATCTCGAGAAAATCGATCGACCCGGACCCGTACCAACCATTGAAATCCGCGTCGGGCGGAAGCCAGCTGAATTCACCGATTGTCGGCGCACCGAGATAAAGGCGCGCGTGCGTTGCCGCCTCGAAGCGATCCATGCGGCAGGACAGATTGACAATCAGATGGCTGCGAGCGGGATCCGTAGTCCACCCCGCTCGCGCCTGCGTGCTGTGAACGCTAGCCAGGTGCAACTTGATCCCGTCAATCTCGAAGACCTCATGTTGCTCTTCGTACATCGCCCTTTCATCCCTTGCGATCGCGATTCGCATTGTCCGCAAATCTGGAAGACACACCGCTTAGAGAACCCGATATCCCACCCGAAATGGGTTCCTCAGCGACAGTGGAACAGTCGTGAGGGACGTTCAGTTTGATCGGATTTAACTATCGGCGAAACGATTCGGCATGGAGTTACCGACACATGGCCATCAATGTCACAATAAATGGCGAGGCGGTCAGTTTAGACGCCGATGCCGATACCCCTCTTCTTTGGGTGCTGCGCGATGAACTCGGGCTGACAGGTACGAAATACGGCTGTGGTGTCGCACAGTGCAGGGTCTGCACGGTGTTGTTGGACGGCGTTCCGGTTCCGTCCTGCTCGATACCCCTGGCCGCCGCTGAAGGACAGAGCATCGAGACGATAGAAGGCTTGTCGCCGGATCGAAGCCATCCGGTGCAGCGGGCCTGGGCTGAGGTCGACGTGCCGCAATGCGGTTACTGCCAGTCGGGACAGATCATGACGGCGGCGGCGCTGCTGGCCGAAACACCGAACCCGAGTGATACCGAAATCGACGCGGCCATGAGTGCCGTCCTGTGTCGTTGCGGAACCTATCCGCGCATCAGAGCGGCCATCAAGCGTGCCGCCCAACTCTCCCGCCAAGGTTAAAAGGAGGCCATTATGACTGTGTCGCTCTCTCGCCGCGGCTTCCTCGCCGGCTCCACCGCGGCTCTTGTCGTTCCTTTTCTGGTTCACGGCGTGGCGAAAGCCGAGACCCAGGCGCGCACCATCACCGCCTATCTGCGGATCGAACCCGACGGCACGGTGACGATCATCTCGCCAGTGTCCGAGATGGGCCAGGGCACTCATACCGGCCATGCCGCCATCGTCGCCGACGAGCTGGGCGCCGATATCGCTCGCGTGCGGGTTACCGTCCCAAACCAGCCTGCTCCGGAGTACCGCCTTTTCTTTGGCCAGATGCGTAGCGTCGGCAGCTTCGGTGTGCGCGCCTGGATCGAGCCGTTGCGCAAGTCGGCGGCGCAGGCGCGCACGGTGCTGACGCAGGCGGCAGCGCAGCAATGGGGTGTGGATGCGAGCGCCCTGACCGTCGACAATGGAGCAGTCCTTGACCGATCGACGGATCGGCGGGCCGCTTTCGAAGAGCTGATTGCCGAGGCGGCCATGCTACCGCTGCCGGAAGAGCCTGATCTGCGTCCGGCGGAAACACGTCGCTATGTCGGCCGGGCGGTCCCGCGCATCGATACCGCGGCCAAAACCGACGGCAGCGCGATTTATGGCATCGACGTGAACCTGCCCGATATGCTGCATGGCGCGGTTCGCCTTTCGCCTGTGCATGGGGCTGAAGTCGAACGCATCGATCCAGCCTCGGCACCCGGCGCCGTTGCCGTGGTCGAGGTGCCGAGCGGTGCCGTTGTTGTCGCCGAATCCTGGTGGAAGGCCAAGCAACTCGCCGACAACCTGGATATCACCTGGAAATCGACGCCACACGACACCATTTCGAGCGACGACATTTCGGGTCAACTGCGCGCCGGTCTCGATATCGAAACGGCGCCGTCCGCCGTCAGTCGCGGAGATATCGGCGCTCGGTTGTCCGAGGCAGACCGTATGATAGAGGCCGACTACGAGGTTCCCTTCCTCACCCATGTGTCGATGGAACCCATCACCTGCGCGGCCCAGGTCAGCGACACTCGCTGCGAAGTCTGGATGTCGACCCAGGGCCATGATGTCGTTCTCGATGCCCTGGAAGAGGTGACGGGGCTGCCGGCCGAGAACATCTTCATCAATACGACCTATCTCGGTGGCGGTTTCGGGCGGAAAACCCACGGTGAGGTCGCACAGCAGGCGGTTCTTGCTTCGCGCGCCGTTGGCGGCCGGCCGGTTAAAGTGGTGTGGTCCCGCGAGGACGATGTGCAGCAGGGCCAGTATCGCCCTGTCATGGCCGCGCGCATGCGGGCAAGCCTCGACGCGGCGGGGCGGATAACGGCGATGCACGTTCGCTTGTCAGGGCCGATGATGGGGCGCGAATACAGGCACATCACCATTCAGGACAATCTCGATCCGTTTTCGCACGACGTGCTGCGCACGCAGAGATATGTCGCGGACGACTACCAGCTCGATCATCACGAGGTTCCGGTGCCAGTCTTGACATGTCCATGGCGGGCGGTCTCGGCCAGCCAGAACGGTTTCTTCCTTGAAGCTTTCATTGACGAGGTCGCGCAGGCCGCCGGACAGGATCCATTGGCCTTCCGCAAGGCGCATCTTGCCGACCAACTGTCGCACATCGCCGTACTCGAGTCGGTGGAGCGTCGGTCGAACTGGGATGCGCCGCTGCCGGGGCCGAACTGGGGACGTGGTGTTGCAATCGTGGAAAGCTACGGCGCGCGCTGTGCGCAGGTCGCCGAGGTCGAGATGGTCGACGGCCGCCCCGTCGTGCGGCGCGTCGTGCTGGCCATCGACTGTGGTGAGGCGGTCAATCCAGGCCAGGTCGAGGCGCAGATGACCGGCTCCGTCATCGATGCGCTCGGGCCGGCGCTCAGATGCCAGGTGACGCTTCGCAACGGCCGTGCCGAGCAGTCGAACTTCGACAGCTATCCGATCCTGCGCTTCGATGAGGTGCCCGATATCGACGTCGAGATCGTGAACACCGGCGCACCGATCGGCGGGGTCGGCGAGCCCGGTCTGCCGCCGACCGCGCCGGCAGTCGCAAACGCGATCTTCGCGGCAACGGGTCGACGGTTGCGGCAAACGCCATTTGATGGTGCTTGAGGTGTTGCATCGTTGCGGCGGGTGAAAACGCCTCGCCGGTATCGACGATCGCTTGTCCTGCAACCGACAGCTGGCGTTACGCGCAAGGTGGCGATGCCTACTGTTCGTTGTCAGTCGAACGGTCGCTGAACATCGCCTCGTCCCAATAGGGCGGATCACGGAAGGTGGCGCGCAGGTGATCGACAAGGGCTCGGACTTTGGTCGACAGGTGCTGGTTCGGTGGATAAACCGCGTACACCGTATCCTCGATCGGCTGAGCATCAAGCGGCGCGACGATCAGCCGGCGCTCTTTAACCGCCTGGCTGGCGATGAACGTCGGCAACATCGCAATCCCCAGCCCGGCGGCAACGGCATCGCGCTGCACGACGCCATTGTTCACCTGCAGGGCGTTCTTCACCCGGACCCCGGTCGTTTGCTGTTCATGCACAAACAGCCACTCGTCGTAGACCCGCAGGTTTGTGTAGGTGACCGCCCTGTGACCTTCCAGATCGGCCAGGGTTTTCGGGATGCCGTGTTCCGCCGCATAGGCCGGGCTCATGACCACGGCGCGCCGGCTGCGGCATAGCTTGCGCGCGATCAGGCTCGAATCGGCCAGCCTTCCGATGCGCACCGCCATGTCAAAACCCTGGCCGACAATATCGGTCGTGCGATCATTCAAATCGAGCAATAGATCGATGCGGGGATGGCGCTTCAGGAACGGGTAGAGCGCGGGCCCGATATGCATCATACCGAAGGTCATCGGTGCGGCGACCCTTAAGGGGCCGGCCAGGTCGCCCACGCGCTCGGCAATGGCCGCCGCCGCTTCGGTGAGTTCATGCGAGATCCGGGCGGCCGTTTCATAAAAGGCCGCGCCTTCATCGGTGAGTGTGAGCTTGCGGGTGGAGCGGTGCAGCAGACGGGCACCGAGCCGGGACTCGAGATCCGCCAGCCGGCCGCTGACCACGGACTTCGAAAGAGACAGACGCCGGGCCGCTTCACTGATGGAGCCAGCCTGGACGATGACGACGAAGGTCTCCATGCCTTCCAGCTTCAGCATCGTTCGATTTTCCAGAACAATAGTTTCGGTTTCTGCCGCCTTATTTCGATAATTAAGAACATATATCTTGCCGACGTCAAACCCAATCGGCAACGAGCAGTCCCGTTGCCTCGCGGCAATGGGAGCATGGTCGCGGCATCGCGTGCCCGCCTCCGTCGATAAAGGAGACAGTCGACATGCCGTCCACGACCCTTCCTTCCGTTGCCGCCCTTGCATTGACGGCAGCGTGGCTGACGGTGTCGGCCGCCGTCGCGCACGGGCCGGACGCCGGCGGCATCGTCGCACCTGCGTCCGACCGCACGACGGCGCCATTCGACATCATCCACGCCAAGATAACGACAGAGGGCCGGATCGCCCGCTTCCATATGGGCGTCTCGGATGCGGCCGGAGAGTTGCTGCCGACACCCTCCGGCAAGGTCGCCGGAAGCAAGGGCTTTGCCTATGTTTGGCCGACGACTATCGATCCTTTCGAGGTCGGATTCGAACGCGGCGCTGGCATTCTCGCGCTCGCCATCGCGTCGCATCCCGATTTCGACGACACACCGCTTTTCGACGAGAGCGGTGATGGCAACTTTGCCAATGACGGCGGCGTCTGGCACAGCCACTGGGTGGTGCTTGGCCCCGACAAGGCTTGCGGCCCGGCCGCACTCAAGGTGATCGATATTCCAAAGGGAAGCAAACCGCGTCTGCCGAAAACCTGGCCGGGTCTGCCCATTCTCCTGGACAGTCCGGGCTGGCAGCCGGCAATCGTCGGTGACACGGTCGAAATTGCGGTGCCCTTCGACGACATCGCGGTGGTCGAAGAGGCCGCCTTCGACGGCGTGACCGTCGGCTTGCGGGTGAACAAGAACCTGCACGCGCCGTTCTTCTGTGTTGCCGATGTTTTCGACGTCGCCTCGGGCGATCTGAGCTTACCCGGCAAAGTGAATGAATGAAGGAGTCTGATGGCGGCGCGATCCTTTACCCAGTTCCGGACAGACTCGCATCAGGAGACATTGAGATGGAAGATCCTTGGTTGCCAAGCCTGATCGCACCAACACCCGAGCAGGGCTTTGCCGTGGCGGTAAAGCTCTCGCGGATGGCCGTGAAGTTGGCCCAGCCGTCCGACGAAATCCGCAAGCGGCTGAGGGCCGAGTACGAATTCAATGCCGACAGCCTGATCGCGATTTCCCATGTGGTCGCAGCGAATTTCAGGACCGTCGCCGCTGCCAACGACTATTGGCGCGAGGCCTGAGGTCTGGCCGGGAGGACCGGCGCATGCCGAGAACCACCCATACGCATTTGCTGCAACGGAGAAGACTCATGAGCGCGTTCTTTTTGTTCGACAACCTCGACGTAATCGATCATCGCAAACTTGAGGAATACAGTCAGAGAGTCGGGCCGGTGGTGGAGCGCTTTGGCGGTCGCTACAGGGTCTTGGGCGGTGCGACGACGCTTTTCGAAGGCGAATGGCAACCGCATTATCCCGTCATGATCGAATTTGCCAGCGCCGAAAACGCGCAAGCCTGGTACGACTCCGATGAATACCGAGACCTGAAAGCCCTGCGTCAGTCAGCCGCTGTGTGCAACGGCGTGCTGATCGAGGGGCTCTAACACAGAGACCGCACGGGGTTTCGACGCCTTGGCCGCTCCTCGCTACCCTGTCAGGCTCTAAATTCACGATCTTCAAACCGCGGTTTCTCCGCCTGGAACAGGGCGTAGGTCTTCTGAGGTACGGTTCTTAGCCCACTGCAAGCTTCACTCTCAGGCCGGTCACCGGGGTGCCGGATATCGGACATAAGCCGGGGTGTCGGTCAGAAAAGCAGGGCCAGGAGGGCGGAGATTTATGAGCGACGGTTTAAGGACTTGGCAGATGGTATGCCGAATAACTGGACGGCGCCCGCCATCTAATCGTGACACAAAACAGCAGGTTGAACAGTGCAACGGATCCGATGGCGAGGGCGCCAATGTCGGCTGCGAGTGCAATCCACGCGGCGCTCAAGTAGTCATGCGCCATCCAGAAAACACCGCCCGCGAGAAGCAAAAGACGCAGACGGATCTGGCACTGCTGCATGCGGGCCAGGGCGATCAGCGTCATTGCCGTCACGCTCAACAATGAGATAGGACCCTGCCAAAACCACAGACCGACCCCCATCATCATGACGATCAGTGCATAGCCCAGCCGATTGAATGCCCTGCTTCGGCCCGCCAGCATGGCGGCGACGGTCTGAATACAGCCGAGACAATTGACCAGCGACGCTACCGCTATGCCGAGAACTGCATAGTGCGAGGCAAATGCAATACCCGCCGCCAACTGCGATATGAGGATTGCCCGGCGGCTGGGAAACAATGGTGCCACCGTTAAGAAAAAGGCGGCGGTGAACCCGGTCAGAACAGCGGGAGCATTAGCAAAGAGGGCGTCAGTCATCCCCTGCCTCCGTCCAGACCTTCCGCCAACTCAGGCGCTCGCGCTGGGCAATGACGTCTGACTTGTTCAGGCCGACGTCGCGCAGCATGTGTTCGGGCAGATCCAAAAGGTCCTCGTAGTCGCGCCATGCCTGGTTGTAGGCGGCTTGTGCTCTTAGAACCTTTGTGACGGCGGCCACAATCAATCTCGCAAGGCGGATAGCGATCGACGGGCGGTGCCCCGAGCGAAAGACCGCATCGATCTTGTGGATGCGTTTCAACGAATCCGGCGAGTGCATTTCCATTGGACTCTCCTGTGTTCGCGGCGGCATGAAGGCTCGCGAAGCATTGTTTGAATGATCGAGTTGACGCACAGAGTCTCGCCGCGGTCCGATAGGCGGCGTTATGGCGTCGGCGGCACCGTTGTGGAGGCCGCCCGCGTCGTTGCTAGGGCTTCATTTAGAAAAGGAAAAAGTCATCCGTCACATCGGCCGCATTGACCCCGATGAGTCGGATATCGTTGGTCTCGTCGAACCTGATCAAGGTGTCGCCATTGGCGTCGGCGATATCGAGATCGGTCAGGGAATTGATGCCATAGATCGCCTGAATGCTCTGGCTGAAGGCAATGACATCGCCCTCCTCGAAAGAAAAATCGTTGACGACATCCCGGCCGGACACCAGCTCGAACACGAATGTGTCCGCCCCTTCACCGCCGATCAGCACGTCATTACCGCGTCCACCGTCAAGCGTGTCGTTACCGGCACCGCCATCGACGACGTCCGATCCTGCATCCGTTGAAAGATTGTCGTCGCCGCCTTGGCCCCGGACAATGTCATTGCCGCCGAAAGTCTGGACGAAGTCGTCACCTTCTCCGGCGTCTATTTCGAACCCGGAGGAACCGAAACCGGTGATGATGCTGTCGGAAGCGGCGCCCCCGACGAACTTCTCGAACTCCCAGACGGATGCAACGGCATCGCCCGCCTTCACGAAATGCTCGATCAGATTGATCTCGAGCTCACGGGTTTCACCGGTAAAGTCGAGGGTGTCTGTTCCAGAGCCGCCGAGAAATATCGAATCGTCTTCGAAATACGCCGCCTTCACAAGGTCATTTCCAGAGCCGCCATCGATTTCATTCCGGCCCGTGCCGCCGATGAGCAGGTCGTCACCGGCGCCTCCATGGATTTCGTCGTCGCCCGCGCCACCATCAACGGTGTCGGCGCCCCGGTCGGCGAAAACAAAATCGTCACCAGCACCCGCGTTCAAAACATTGGCAGACCAATCACCCCAAATGGTGTCGTCGCCAACTCCAGTTGTGACGTTTTCGATGCCGGTGAAGTAAGCAGTCTGGTCAGCGGCATAGACACACTCGAACGACATATCGACAATGTGAGAGATGCCGTTCAACGAGACGTCAAGGGTGTCCACGCCTTCGCCGCCGTGGAACTCATCGCCGTCTTCGAAAAACTGCGCTCTGATGAAGTCATCGCCGGCACCCGCATTGATGATGTCCCTGCCGTTGCCACCATCGAGCGTGTCGTTTCCGCTGCCTCCGTCGAGTGTGTCGTCACCGTTGCCGCCACGAAGCGTGTCGTTTCCGCCGTCGCCGATGAGCGCATCGTTCCCGTTGCCGCCGTTGAAGACGTCGTCGCTCGCATCGATCTCGACGATCGAGACGTTGTCGATCTGACCGTCCGTCGACCGCGAGTTTGTTGACGAGGTGTTGGTGATGCGGATGGTCGACACAGCCGAAGCGGCAACGAATTCGAAGGTCAGGGTCTCGCGCGTTTCATTTCTGGCGGTCGCCGACACGGTCGTGATCACGGAGCCCGTGCTGTTGAGGATCTCGATGGTGAAGTGGTGATCGCCGTTGCCGTAATCGTCTTCGATCAGGTCCAGAGACACCTTGTAGGTGCGTCCTTCTTGGGTGGAGAAATTCTGCTCGATCGAGTCGCCATAGCGGCTTTCGTTGCCTGCGTTGAAGGACACACCACCCTTGCGGGCCAACGGTGCGTCCTGACCCGATGGGTTTCGAACGTACCAGCCGTAGGTCAGCAGCGAGAATCCGCCATTTGTGATCAGCTCGACATTCTCCAGGTTGGCGATAAGATCGTCTCCGTCGCCGCCATTCTGGACATCCGCACCGACACCGCCATACATGCGATCGTTTCCGGCGCCGCCCTCAGCGACGTCGTCGCCGGCGCCAGCGTCGAGGAAATCGTCGCCTTCGCCGCCGTCGAGCTCGTCATTGCCGCCATCGCTGATCAGTGTGTCGTTGCCGTCTCCGCCGCTGAAAACGTCATCATCCACGTCGACCTCGAAGATCTGAACATTGTCGACCTGACCATCCGTGCGCTCCGAATTCGTCGAACCGGTGTTGGTGATGCGGATGGTTGCGACGTCGGAAGAGGCGATGAACTGGAAACTGACCGTCACTTTCGACGCGTTGAGCACCGTTGCTGTTTCCGTGTGGATGACGTCGCCGTTTGCATCGAGGATCTCGATTTTGAAATCGTGATTTCCCTTGCCGGCGTCGTCTTCGAGCAGATCGAGCGAGACCTTGTAGGTTCGGCCGGCCTCGGTCTGGATGTCCTGTTCAATCGAGTCGCCGTAACGTCCCTCGTTCCCGGCGTTGAAGGAGATGGCACCCTTGCGGGCTTTCGGAGCCATGCCGCCAGTGGGATTGTTCAGTTGCCACCCCGACGTGCCGTCCGAGAAATCGCCATTGGTCAGCAGCTGGACGTTTTCCAGGTTTTTGATCACGTCGTCGCCGGCCAGACCGTCGACCGTATCCGCACCGACGCCTGCCAGCAGAACGTCATCGTCTTCGGTGCCCTCTATGGTGTCGTTGCTCCGGTTGGTCGGTGCTTCGGTGATCAGGACATTGTCGACCTGCCCGTCCGTTCCTGTGGAACGCGTGGCGTTGGTATTCGCGATGCGTATGGTTGAGAATTCGGAAACCGCGGTGAAACTAAATGCGACAGTATTAAGCGAATTGTTGAAGGCGGTCCCGTCTACGGTGTGGATCACATTGCCCAGGGCGTCGAGGATTTCGATCGTAAAGTCGTGATCGCCATCAACAGCGTTGTCTTCGAGCAGATCCAGCGACACGTTGTAGGTTTTGCCAATCTCGGTCTGGATGTCCTGTTCGATCGAGTCACCATAAGTGTCTTCTCTGTCGCAATTGAAAGAGATAGCGCCTTTGCGGGCTTTCGGTGCGGCTCCGCCGGTTGGATTGTTGAGCCTCCAGCCGGACGTGCCTTGTGAAAAATCACCGTTCGAAATGAGGTTCTCAGGGTTTGTGAGGTCAGTGGACATGGTTTTGCTTCCTTCGGCTTTCGAGAACGTTGCTCAGTTGCCGAACGCGGTTTTCTCGTCGCGTGACCCGGGACCCGCCGCAGTCAAATGGGCAACGTCGTCTCGCCAATCGTCTCAGGCTCAGACGTTGTCATCATCGTTGTATGGCTAAGGGTATTACCGTTGGAAAGCCGTTGTATTTGACGGTCCTGGCGTTTGAAAAATCATACATTAATGTGAGAAATGATTCTGCTGCTCAAATCTGTCCAAGAGGGAAACAATGGCGAAACGCAGAAAGACGCGGCTCAAACATCTGGCCGAGAAGATTGCCAAAGATGAGCGCATGCCGATCATCGGACGCGCCTTCAGAGTGGGAACGTACTACTTGCCCGTCCAAATCATGGCGGCGACCGGATTACGTCGCACTGCGTTGTTCATTGGGCAGTCCGGACAGTCTTCCGGTGTCGGTTTGTTTCCGCAGCCTCTGCAAGCCTGCACCGCTTGGCTGGCTTCCTGGACCACGCGATGGAGCGCTAATGACCGCTCGGCTTTTTGGACCAGGAGGTCAGCTAAGCCATTTAAAAGACTGGAGACCGCCTGCTGGGAGGAATGACCCGTCAGGTGCTCTTTACGTTCCTCGGCGATTTCCGCGATCGCTTCCAAACGAACGTCCAAAGATCGGAATTTCTTGATCAGTAGTGCAACGTCAAGGTCGACATCGGAATAGTCACGGGTCCCCCGACTGCTCCGCACAGGAGAAAGAATACCGAGCGCCTCATAATGGCGCAGCATCCGTTCTGTTAAACCGGTCTTGCTGGCCAGTTCCCCAATCTTCATACCGGTCTGAGCTCCTTTGTCCGGACAACAGCCCGTCAAATTACGAGTACCGCACTAATCTAACATAGCCGTCAAATTCTTCAATCTCAAACGTTTGCGAGAACTTGCAAAAGGCCACGTCAAATCCGGGATCGTTGCCTGCCAACTGAGCAGTTTCTCATAGGTCCGCTTCTCCTTGTTTTGCGATCATTGCGCGATGCCTGTGTCAGGTCATGACGGGGCACCGAATATCGGACATGAGCTGCGTTGGCTGTCCTCTGGAGGGCCGCGAGTTAGGTCGTGTCGATACGCTGGCGGCGCATTTCAACAGCTTGTAACGATTTGTGTCACAATGCCGATAATTACTATGATAGGATCGATTTATTTCATTGAAAGTGACTTTTTTATGATGTCATGCAATATTTAGTAAAAAATATTTCAAAAATTAGCGAAATAACACTTGATGTTTGCTACACTCTTATGGATGCAAACTATATCGGCATTACCGAGGAGGCTTTTCGCGAGGCCTTTTTTGCCAAAGATCTGGTCATTCTTTTTTTGCGCGATGACCAAACGGTGGTGGGGTTCACGACGATGAGTTTCAACATCGGTGGCACCCAAACCGAGGCGTACAATATCGTTTACTCGGGGGATACGATCATGGATCCCGAGTATTGGGGATCCAATATCGTTCATCGCGCCTTTCTCGGTGTGGCGGGCGCGTTCATGCACGGGAATCCCGGAAAGAAACTCTACTGGCTGCTGCTTTCCTCAAGTCATCGCACTTACATGTACCTTCCTCTCGGTTTCAAGACCTACTATCCGGCCGCCGTTACGGATCGACATGCGTCCCATCTTGCGGGGATTCTCGATACGTGCGCGCAACGGATGTTCGGGCCGTGCTGGGATAAACGCAACGGGCTGGTGCATTTCGATTTTGACGGGGGAGACTACACCGTTAACGCGCTTCGTCCGGAACACTGCGAAGCGACGTACAGGCTTGCGCACAAGCAGCACGTCCGCTTCTTTCTTGAGAAAAATCCCGGCTTCAACAAGGGAGTCGAATTGGCCTGCATGGCTGAATACAGCAAAGACAATTTGTTTTCGCGCTGGCATCCCTATTTTGAGGAACGCGTGTCTGACGGGTCATTAAGAAGAACCGTTCAGGTATGCTCACGCAGGAATCTGCATTAGATTTTCAGTTCTTGTTTGCGTTTTGAGATATGTCATTCTCCGGGGTCAGGTGGTCCGGTTTAAGGAGCTTGCCGGGATTCATGATGCCCTTCGGGTCGAAGAGCGCCTTGACGCTTTGCATCATTTCGTATTCGACGGCTGATTTCTGGCCAGTCATGCGATCCAGGAAGACTTTGCCGACGCCATGCTCGGCGACGATGGAACCGCCAAGCGACCAGATCAACCGATCGATCTCTGTAGTGTAGGTCTGGACAAGGCGGTCGAGGTCGGGACCGGGCTCACCTTCCGGGAAGATGCTGTAGTGGATGTTGCCGTCTCCGACATGTCCCACGGCGTAAGACACGGCGCCGGGTTGATGTTTTACGGCGATGGCCTCGGCGCGCGACAGGAATTCCATGATCCTGTCGATCGGCACCGAGACATCCCATTTGCATTGCCGGCGCCCCTGGAAATACTGGATCGGAATCATCTGTTCGCGGATTTCCCAGAGGTTGTTTTCCTGCTCGACGCTTTGGGCCATCACCGCGTCGGCCAGCATGTTGTCCTCGAAACCCTGCTCGAAGATCGCAGCAAGCGTATCGTCCACCGGTTCGGCACCGGCCAGCCGGATCAACACATACCAGTCGGCACGAGTCTCCAGCGGACGTTTCAGGTCGGGATAGCGTGCAAGCGCCTTCTCAACGCCGATGCCGTTCAACAGCTCGAATGCGACGAGCCGGTCGCCGGCAATCCGCCCGGCGAGGTTCAGGTAGTCGATGAGGAATCGCTGGTCGGTCAGCACCGCCATCATCGAGTTGGTCACCGGTTGCGCCGGGTGCAGCTTGAAGACCAGTCTGGTGATGATACCCAGCGTGCCCTCGGACCCGATGAAAAGCTGCTTCAGATCGTAGCCGGAATTGTCCTTGCGCAAAGAGCGCATCGCGTCCCAGATCCGACCGTCGGGCAACACGACTTCCATACCAAGCACCTGTTCGCGGGTGGTGCCGTAGCGAAAAACGTTCTGGCCGCCGCCATTGGCGGCCACGGCGCCGCCGACCTGAGCCGTGCCGCGAGCGCCCCAATCCGGTGCAAACAGCCGATCCTGGTCGGCGGCGGCTTCCTGCAGAGCTTCGATGGTGCAACCGGCCTCGGCGGTTGCCGTGGAGCGGGCCGGATCGACAGCCAGGATACGGTTCATACGGCTGAGGTTGAGGATGACCGTATCGCGCCCGGTTTCCGGCACCGTCATTGCGCAGACGTTGGTGTTGCCGCCCTGCGGGATGACGGCCAGATCGTGTTCGGCGCAAAGGCGAACGGCCTGCGAGACCTGTTCGGTCGAAGCGGGACGCAGGACCGCAAGGCACGGCGCCGACCGTCCTGCGACATCTGTGGTGTAGCTCTCCGCGTCCGGTCCTGGAATGAAACCGCCGGCGCCAAGCAGGTTCCGCAATGCGTCGAGGGCGGCGTGCATGAACTGTGACCTTTCTGGTTACCGGCAAAACCCGCCGGATTCGATCGAGCCGATCATTGTCCGGTTGCCCGGACCTTGGGCATCAGGATGTATTTCCAGGGCGATGGAAACTCGCCGACCGGCACCTCGATGAGGTTTGGACCCGGATTGGCGATGGCCGTGCGCAGTGCCTCCAGGAGTGCTTCCGGTGTATCGGCCCTGGCGGCCGCAACGCCGCAGCTTTGGGCGAGCCCGACGAAATCCGGACTGGTCAGATCGGAAGCGATGTAACGCCCGCCGTAGTTGTCGCGCTGGATGCCTTTGACATTGCCGTAAGCGTTGTCCTTCATGACGACGACATTGAGCGGGATGTTGTGATGGGCGGCCGTTGCCAGTTCCGAAATCGTGAACATCGCGCCGCCGTCGCCGGCGATCGAGACCACCGGGACGTCGGGACGCGCATGCGCCGCGCCAAGCGCGGTGGCGATGCCCCATCCAAGCGTGCCCTGATAGCCGGTCGACAGGAAGGTGCGGGCCGCGTAGGCAGGAAATGCGAAACGCGAGACGTAGCCGATCTGGGTGAGTTCGTCGACGAAGATGCCGTCTTCCGGCAGGGCCTCGCGGATCGCTTTCAACCAGCCAAGCTGCGGCGCCAGTTGCGTCTCGATCTCGGCCTGGAAGCGGCGCTTTTCCTCGGCGATCCGGCCGGCCCAGGCCGAACGGTCAGGCTGATCGCCCAGGGCATCGTTCAATGCGGGGAGGGCGGTGCCGAGATCGGCCTGGATGCCCACCGTCGGCGGCGCGACCCTTGTCAGGACATCGGCGTCCAGGTCGATGTGAACGATCTTCAGGTTTTCGTCGAGACCCCAATCGTGTTTTTGCGTGGTCAGCCGCGTTCCAAGTCCGATGATCAGGTCGCACTCCTTCCACAGCGCGTGACCGACGGGCATGGCGATCGAAAACGGATCGCGCGAATCCATCACGCCGTGCCCCGTGCGAAAGGCCATCACGCCGGCACCTATCCGCGAAGCAATTTCCCGCACATCCGAACTGCAATCCTGGGCGCCCGAACCAACGGCGATCAGCGGGCGGCTCGATGCCGAAATCAGAGCCGCGGCTTGCGCGATGCGCCTAGCATTACTTTGGGGATCCGCCACGGAGGCAGCCGATCCGGCGGCGGCCAGCGATTCGCCGACATGGCCGGTTTCCTTGCGCCACACATCGACGGGAATCTCGAGCCCGACGGGACGCGGACGTCCGGATCGAAGCGTGGCCCAGGCCTTGTCGATCTGGGCGGCCGCGCCGGTGCCTTCCGTCACACGCTCCGCATGTTTGGTCAGCGATTTGAAAGTCTCCAGCTGGCCGTCGATTTCGTGCAGCAATCCAAGCCCCTTGCCGATAGCGCCCGACGGGATCTGCCCGACCAGCCCGAACACGGGCGCATTGAGCGCTTGTGCCGTGGCCAGCGCGGCGCAGCCGTTCAGAAAGCCGGGGCCCGGCACGATTGCGAATGCCTGGGGTTTCCCTGTCGCCAACGCCGCGCCAAGTGCCATATAGACCGCACCCTGCTCGTGGCGTGTGTGCACCGGCTGGATAAGGTTTTGCCGGCTATAGAGCGCGTCGAACAGTGGATCGTTCTGGACGCCCGGCAGGCAGTAGAGATGCTCGATACCGTTGGCAATCAGACTGTCGACCACCAGGTCTGCGACCGTGGAACTCATGGTATCCCCTTCTCCTACGCGAGTACGCGGGCGATGGCCGACGCCAGCGGCTCGATGTCGCTGGGCCGGATACCCGCGACGTTGATTCTGCCGTCATCGACCGCATAGATCGCGTGGTCCTGACGAAGGCGGGCGATGGCGTCGGGCTCCAGTCCCAACAGCGAGAACATGCCCGCCTGGTGCTCGAGGTAATCGAAGCGACGGGAGTTCGTCTGCCGTCGCAACTCGGTCGCCAACTGCCGTCGCATCGATGCAACACGGTTGCGCATGGTGTGCAACTCACCGAGCCACCGGTGTCTCAGATCCGCATCGCACAGGATGGTCCGGACGATCGCCGCGCCATGGTCGGGTGGCATGGAGTAGATGCCGCGGGCGAGGTTTTTCATGGTCGCCGATGCCGCCTTGGCGGCGCTGGCGTTTTCCGCCACGACCACGGCCATTCCGGTGCGTTCGCGATAGATCGCAAAATTCTTGGAAAAGGAAACCGCCAACAGCAGTTCCGGAACCGTGGCGGCAAGTCTGCGTACGGCGTCGGCGTCCGCATCGATGCCGGCACCGAACCCGAGATAAGCCAGGTCGACGATCGGAAGCAGGCCGCGGTCGCGCAGCACGGTTCCCACACACTCCCACTGCTGCTGCGAAAGATCCGCGCCGGTGGGATTGTGGCAGCAGCCATGCAGCACGATACTGTCGCCGCGCGGGATCGACGCCAGATCCTCTATCATGACGTCGAAATCGACGGTCTGCGACGGGCGGTCGAAATAGCGATAGGTCCCCGTCGGCAGCGCCGCCTGTTTGAGGGTCGGCGTATGGTTCGCCCAACTGGGCGAAGGCAGCCACACGGTGGCCGCTGGTGTCGCGGTTTTCACCAGGTCGAACAACAGGCGCAAAGCGCCGCTGCCGCCGGGTGTCTGGACACAGGCAAGCCTCGCCTCGGCGACGGCGTTGCCGAGCACCAGGTCGGTGCCGGCGCGACAGAATTCGGGGTCGCCCTGCAAGCCGACATAGGTTTTGGTTTGCTGATCGGCGAGGATGCGGCGCTCGGCGTCCTTGACCGTATCCAGCACGACCGTGCGTCCGGCAGCGTCGCGATAGACACCAATACCCAAATCGATCTTGTCCGGTCGGAGGTCTGCGGCAAATTCCTGCGCCAACTGCAAAATCCTTGGCGGGGGCGGAATAGTCAGACTCTCGAGCACGGCAATATCCATGACTTGTCATTTAATGACTAATCATATAAAAAGCCGGGTGCGTTTTTGTCAATGGCACACCGATTTTGTCAATGGGACACCGATGACCGACGGATTCCTGGATCTGGATTTTGTACCGCCCGGCGCCAGCATCATCTCCATGGCGACCCATCGCCTGTCGCGGCTGCTTAGAAGCGAGCTCGGTGAGGTGTTGAACCAGCAGAGCGATATCGGGCTTTCCGGATGGCGCATCAGCGTCGGACTAGCGTCGCACGGTGAGATCACCCAGAAGGAGCTGGTTGAATTCACCAAGATCGAACAGGGCCAGATCAGCCGCTCGCTGGCGTTCATGGAGGGGGCGGGACTGATTGCGTCGCGGCGCTGCGACGATGACAGGCGGTCGCGCCGCTTTTCTCTCACGGAAAAAGGCCGCGCCGAATTCGAACGGTTGCTTCCTTCGGTTACAATTTATTGCAATGCTGTCGATCAGGCTCTGTCGGCGGACGAACTCAAGCTGTTTCTGTCGATGGCGGAGCGGATCGCCAGTGCCGCAACCCATATTTGCCAACACCTGCCTGAGAAGGCTGCGGCACACGCCTGAGGAATGCTTATCAACACGCGCTTCAAAAGGGAGGAACCGTCATGAAGCTCAATCGGATCGTGACCGGCATCGTCGCCGGTGCAGCCCTGTTGGCTGCCGGCATTGCCAATGCGGCGGACTGGAAACCATCAGGTCCCCTGAAACTGCAGATCGGATTCGGCGCCGGCGGCTCGACCGACACCATGGGTCGGGTGCTGGCCAAGGTGATGGAAGACCAGACAGGCTGGAACATCGTTGCCGAAAACAAGACCGGCGGCGGTGGCGTTGCCATGTTCACCGGCATTTCGAAAATGCCGCCCCGCGGGCAGGTCATCGGTCTCGGCGTCAACATGCCGATCCTCGTCAATCTGGTGAATCGCGGCGACCAGCTCGAATTCGATCTCGACAGTTTCGACTATCTCGGCACCATATCGAAAGCGGAACTGGCGCTGGTTGCCAGCAAGGATGCGCCATTTGACGACCTGGAAGGCCTGATCGCCTATGCCAAGGAGCAGGGCAACCTGCCGGTCGCCTTCGGCGCACCGCCGCAGAAACTGTTGATGGACGTGGCATCACGCGAATCCGGCGCCCAGTTCAACATGGTTTCGACCAAGGGCGGCGCCGAAACCATGAAGCTGATCCTCGGCGGCCAGGTGCTGGCCGGTTTCAGTTCGGGCGAACACCTGCCTTACGCCGAGTCCGGCGACATGAAAGTCATAGCCGCCGCCAACGAAAGTCGGCTGAGTTATGCTCCCGACGTCAAGACGTTCACCGAATCGGGCGTCAACGCCTATGTCGATCCGTATTTCTTCCTGGCGACCACGAAAGGGACGTCTCCCGAAGCGGTAACGGCGATCAGTGCGGCGATCGACGAAGCGATGAAATCGCCGCAGATGGTGGAGATCGTTGCGAACGCTACCCGGGGTAAGCCCCTGAACCTTGGCCCCGATGGCACCAAGGAAATGCTGGTCGGCGGCCTGGACAACGTTAAAGTGCTCTTCCAGAAGTAATCTGAAAGCCCCGCCGCCCAAGCGGCGGGGCCGCTTTCCGGCAGGATGGTTCCATGGTTTCCTCGGATCGGGCAACCGGCGCCTTCTTTCTGCTGTTCGGCCTGGCGATGTATTTTCTCGTCATCCCGCTTTACGTCGAACAGGTAGAGGACGGTAATCTGGCACCCAATACGCTGCCCAATGCGGTATCGCTGGTGATCGCCGTGTGCGGCGGTTTGTTGGTGCTGAAGCCGACCGGGCACCGGCCTCCCAACTGGCGTCGTTTCGCGGTGACGGCAATCCATGTGTTTGTTCTAGGCGCGGCCATCTACGCCATGACCTGGTTTGGTTTTGTCTATGTCGCACCGCTTCTGGCACTGATCCTGATGCTGATGATCGGGGAGCGACGGCCGCTGTGGCTGGTGGCAGGCGTGATTATCATGCCAGCCGCCATCTGGTTTTTCGTCACACAACTGCTCGATCGGGCGCTTCCGTGACCGGCCATGGTTGATCTGTCCGTCATTCTCGCCGGCTTCGGCGACGCCTTTTCACTGGTGAATCTTTTCTTCGTGCTGTTCGGCGTCGTCGTCGGGCAGTTCGTCGGCGCGGTGCCGGGCATCGGTCCGGTCATGGCCATGGCGATTGCTATTCCGTTTACCTTCGCCCTCGACCCGCTGCCGGCCATCGCGTTTCTCGTCGGTGTCAACAAAGGGGGTTTGGTCGGCGGTGCGGTGCCGGCGGTGCTGATGAACACACCCGGCACACCGGACGCTGCTGCCACGGCGCTCGACGGTTATCCGCTGGCGCGCAGCGGCAAACCGCTGAAAGCCACCAAGATGGCGCTGTTCTCTTCGGTAACGGGCGACACGTTCAGCGACATCGTTCTGATTACCGTTTCGGCGCCACTGGCCATCCTGGCCCTGCGCATGGGCCCCGTCGAAATTGTCGCTTTGATGATCTTCGCCTTCTCTGTGCTTTCAGGCCTGATCGGCGAATCCCTCATCAAGGGCATTATTGCCGCCGCACTGGGCCTGCTGTTCGCCTCGATCGGCAGCGATCCGGAAAACTATACGCCGCGTCTGATCTTCGGCATGTGGGACCTCTATGACGGGCTGCCGCTCGCCTCGGTTGCCATCGGCATGCTGGCTATTTCGGAGATCCTCAGGCGGTTGGCGGAAAGCCACGGCTCGGTCAAATCGGCGATCGAGCTCAAGGACACCGGGGATCCGAACGATCGGCGCGTCACCTGGTCGGAGTACTGGTCCTGCCGCTTTACCATGTTGCGCGGCGCAGCGACCGGAACCATTCTCGGCGCGCTTCCGGGCATTGGCTCAACCGCGGCCGCTTTCATGTCCTATGCGTTTACCAAGGCCTCGTCGAAAGACCCGCAGAGTTTCGGCAAGGGCAACATCAAAGGCATCGCCGCGGCCGAATCCGCCAACTCGGCGGTCGTCGGTGCCAACCTGATTCCGCTGCTGACGCTGGGCATTCCGGGCAGCGTCGGCGCTGCGCTGATTATCAGCGCCTTCATGATCCACGGCATGCAGCCCGGCCCTCTGCTGTTCGAGAACCAGGGGCGCCTCGTCTATGGCCTGTTCGGTGCCATGATCATGGCCAACTTCATCAATCTGTGGATCGGACAGATCGGGCTTCGCATCTGGGTCAAGGTGGTTTCCGCACCGGAATCGATCATCTTCGCATCCGCACTGCTGCTGTGCATCGTCGGCGTTTCCATGGCGACCAGCGGTCTGTTCGGGGTCGGGGTGATGTTGTTATTCGCGGTGATCGGCTATCTGATGTCGGCGTTCGGCTATTCGCTGGTCATCTTCATCATCGCCTTCTTTCTCGGACCGCGTTTCGAAATCTCGATCTCGCAGATGTTGGCGCTGACCAACGGCGATCCGCTGCAGATCGTCCGCTATCCCGTGGCGGTGGCCCTGCTTCTGCTGTCGGTCGCGTCCGTGATCTGGTTCCTCGCCCGCAACAAGGCCAATTCAGCCAAGGAAGTTGAAGAACCACGCGACTAGAAAACCGGCACGCCCTGATCGCCTCCATCGGTTTCGCTTTGTCAACTGCGGATTTTCCCAAAAACGATCGGCCCCACCTTACTTAGGGCATCCATTCGGTTGAGTGACCTGCAACCTGCAGTATTTTCACCCGGCATCCTGTCAGGAATGACAGTTGTATGAACGTGTCTGACAACGGAGAATTGAAACTTCTGCAAGGCATCAACCGTTAGCATTTGTCGTTCAGTTTAACATTGTTTCCCGGCTGAAGGGGACTGAGTTATGTCGATGGCTTACAAAGAAACGCAGGCGGCACAGGCAAGAAGTATCAGCTCAAAAACCAAAATTTTGATTTGATTTTTTCTTCATTTTTACTCGTAATTACGGCATTCACATTTATTTTTACATTGGCTGTATACTTATCTTTCGGAAAATTTGCATTTACTTTTTATGATCATGTGGAAACCACGTTCCTATACGTTTCACATTCTTTGTTTGGTTACCTCGTATTGCTGCTTTGGGTAATACAGCTTGCAACTGGCCACTTCGGCCAACATCGGCGCGGCGTGAGGGGCGTCCATACACGGATGGGGTACTGGGTTTTCTTTGTACTGTGCGTGTATATCGTCATCTCAATTGGGCTTCTGTATTTCTGGAACTACCTGAGTGAACCGACAGCCCAACGTGCGCCGTATGGGGTCATGGGACTCTCGATGATTGGCGTGTATTGCCTTGCCTATCTTATCAGCGCTGTTGTCAGTGTTCGCAAGGGCGACCTCGTTCGCCACAGAACCGATATGATATTTGTCGTGATTGTACTGGCTGGTATTGGCCTGATCAGGATTTCAGCGCTCTTCCTTCGATCCCTGGAATTTGATCCCAAACTACATCAGACCATCAACGCGGACTGGACCGACGCGCTTCAGTACGAAGAAATACAGACGATCTTGGTGTCTCCGGTGGTCCTGGCACTGTGGATTATCTATGCTCTGCGGCATGGATTGTTAAAGACGCACCGGCTCAAAACTGCCTTATTGAGCCTTCCTGTGGTGCTGTTCCCTGTCGCTTTTCTGTCCTGAGAACAAGCCGACAAATCCACTGCCGCATGGAGTGAAAGCTGACTCAGATCCGTTTCCCGGTTTCCCGGTCAAAGACGTGCACCAGATCCGGATTCGGCGTGATCGAAATGCTCTCACCGGGCTGGGCGTTGATGCGTTCGCGAAAGACGCAGGTCAATTCATGGCCATGGCTGTGAACCGAAACATAGGTTTCCGATCCGGTCGGCTCGAGCACGCCGACCTCGACAGGCATGCCGCCGGCATCGAGGTCAATGAGTTCGGGCCGGATGCCCAGAACGACTGGCTGTCCCTCCGACACGGCGTGATCGCCGGCGACCTTGATCGTCAAACCCTCATCGGACACGAATCCGCCGTCGCGTATCCTGCCATGGATGAAGTTCATGGCCGGGCTGCCGATGAAGCCGGCGACGAACAGATTGGCGGGCTCGTCGTAGAGGTCGAGCGGCGCACCGATCTGTTCGACGATGCCATCATGCATGACGACGATCTTGTCGGCCATGGTCATCGCTTCGATTTGGTCATGGGTCACATAGACGGTCGTGGTCTTCAGGCGTTGATGCAGTTCCTTGATCTCGGTGCGCATCGCGACACGCAGCTTGGCGTCAAGATTGGAGAGCGGCTCATCGAACAGGAACACCTGGGGATCGCGCACGATGGCGCGACCCATCGCGACACGTTGGCGCTGGCCGCCGGAAAGCTGGCGGGGATAGCGGTCGAGCAGATCCGACAGTCCCAGTATCTCCGCTGCCGGCTTGACACGGGCGTCGATTGTGGCACTCGGATCTCCACGCATTTTGAGCGAAAACGCCATATTCTCGGCGACGGTCATATGCGGGTAGAGCGCGTAGTTTTGGAATACCATGGCGATATCCCGTTCTTTCGGTGGTATCAGGTTGACCCGTTTGCCGCCAATATGAATGCCGCCGCTGGTGATGGTTTCGAGACCGGCCAGCATGCGCAGAAGTGTCGATTTCCCGCAGCCGGACGGTCCGACCAAAATGACGAATTCGCCGTCGGCAATATCGATTGAGACGCCATGGATGACGTCGACCTGACCGAACGACTTTCGTACATCGACAATATCGACGGATGCCATTGTTTCTTCCCCGTTCCCTAATTGCGTCAGGCCGCCGCGTGACCGGCCTGTCCGGCGATCAAGACATCCGGCATCAGGTCGCGATGCGCCTCCATCATGTCGTCGACCAGGCTTTTGATTTCACCGAGTGAAAGGGCGGCTGCAATCTGCGGATCGTGCATTGCTGCGCGATAGACGTGCTTCCGGTCTCCGGAGAGCACGGCCCGCACAACGAGTTCCTGACTGTATGTGTGCGGTGCGCAATAGGCGGCCAGTTCCACCGGCAGCGGTCCGACACGGCAGGGCTGCAGACCATGGCGGTCGACCGCTACCGGCACCTCCACGCAGCAATCGGGCGGCAGGTTGTCGATCAGTCCGCAATTGCGCACGTTGCCATAGATCAGACGCAGTTCACCGGTGGCAATGGCGTAGATAACATGCGAGCCATACTCCAGACTGCGGCGAAGCGAAAACGTGTCGCCATCGATGAGGCGTTGTCGTGTATCGGCGTAGCGTTTGAGGTTGAACTCGCTGCGGCGGATGTATTCGTCGACCGGAATACCGAAGGCTTCGATCTGATCATCCCGTTTGAGGAACAGCCCGTTATACTCGGCGTTATGCTCACTCGATTCTGAGATGAACCGGCCGAGCCAGCGCATCAGTTCGAAACGCACCTTGTCCTTGGCATAGATGTCCGGGTCATCCATCGCCTGCCACAGCTTCGGATAGGCATCCTCACCGTCGATCTGCAGATCCAGAAACCAGCACATATGGTTGATACCGGCACAGCGATAGGTGAGCTGATCGCGCTCGACGCCGAGGTAAGTGGCAAGATCGCGCGCCGTATGCTGGATGTTGTGGCAGAGCCCGACCACCGGCTGTTCAGGGAAGGCTTCGTAGACGGCGCGCGTCAGAATGCTCATCGGATTGGTGTAGTTGAGCAGGATGGCGTCTGGGCAGAGCGTGCGCATATCGGCAACCAGGCTGAGCATGAAGGGAATGGTGCGCAGGCCGCGGAAGATCCCGCCGATACCGGCGGTGTCGGCGATTGTTTGTTTCAGGCCGTGGCGACGCGGGATATCGAAATCGACCAATGTCGCCGGATGCATGCCGATCTGCACCATATTGATGACGAAATCGGCGTCTTGCAGCGCGCCGCGGCGGTCCAAATGCTCGCTGATCGCGGCACCCGCCTCGGTCTGCCTGGCTGTCCAGCGCGCCATCATGCCGGCGGTTTCAAGGCGCTCCGCGTCGATGTCGTGTAGGGCGATGGCGACGTCTCGCAGCGCCTCGAAATCGAGGATATCCGTCAGCAGGTTTTTCAGGAAAACGACGCTGCCGGCACCGATCATTGCGATTTTCATGGTCGACCTCGCCTCACACGTTGCGTTGCTTGTTCATCGTCGAAGCGAGGGCCGCTTCGAGGTTGTCGTTTTGACCGGAACATCGCCATCTATTTCAGCCCGGTGCTTGCGATGCCCTGGACCAGATAGCGCTGGCCGACGATGAAAATCGCGAGCATCGGCGCCAGCGACAGGAAGGCCATCGCCATGATGTTGGTCCATTCGGTATTGAACTGCCCCTTCAGCAGATTGATGCCAAGCTGAACGGTGTAGACATCCTGATCGGTCAGGATGACCAGGGGGAGGGCGAAATCGTTCCAACGCCACATAAAGGTGAAAATCACCAGAACCGCGATGATCGGCTTCGACAGCGGTACGACGACCATAAGGAAGATCTTCAATTCACTGGCGCCGTCGACCCGCGCCGCTTCGATCAGTTCATCGGGGATCGACACCATGAACTGACGCACCATGAAGATGCCGAAGGCTTCTGCCGCGCGCGGGACGATGATGCCCCAGAGACTGTTCTGCAGGCCGAGATCCGACACGATCAGGAAAACCGGCACGATGATCACCTGGATCGGGATCATCAAAGCGCTGATGATTGCCAGGAACAGGATATCGCGTCCGACAAAACGGAATTTGGCGAAAGCGTAACCGCACAGCAGATTGATCGTTACTGTCAGGACAACCGCGACGACCGCGATGAAGATCGAGTTCAGCGTCCAAAGACCGAAGGGCAACCGGTTCCAGGCAACGGCGAAATTGCTCCAGACAAGCTCGGACGGAAAAAGGCCGGATCCGGGACTGAAGATTTCATCGGATGGTCGCAATGCGGTTGCCAACATCCAGTAAATCGGAAACAGCATAACAATCGCGGCGAGCACCAGGAACACCCAGATCGCGACGGTTTCGGATCTTTGCCTGAGGCGACTTGAGGTCACGACACCGGACATGATCGACCTCCTAACTCAGGTTTTCGCCGCTCGGGCTCAGTCGCCATTGCAGGACGGTGAAACCGAGAATGATGAGAAACAGGACAACGCCGAGCGCCGAGGCATAGCCCATCTCGCCGGTCTCGAACGCGGATTGATAGATGTATTGGACGAGAAGCGTCGTCGAAAAACCCGGACCGCCGCCGGTCATGACAAACACCAGATCGAAGACATGGAAGGAATAGATCACGTTGAGAATCAACAGCAGGAACGTTGCCGGACCGAGCAACGGCCAGGTCACATAGCGAAACTGCTGCCAGCGGGACGCACCGTCGACATGGGCGGCGTCGTAGTAAGACGTCGGGATGGACTGCAGGGCGGCCAGATAAATCACCATGCAGAAACCGACCCGGATCCACAGCGTTGTGATGATCAGGGTCGGCATCGCCCAATAGGGCGATGAAAGCCACGGAAACGGCCCGGCATCGATCTTCGCGAGCATCATGTTGATGACGCCGTAATTGTCATTGAACATCCATGCGGAGACCACGGCGGTCGCCACCGCCGAGACCACCACAGGGAGGAAGAATGATGACCGCAACAGGACACGTCCCGGCAGTTCGCGGTTCAGTGCAATGGCCAGAACCAGCCCGATGGCCAGGCTCAACGGCACCGTTCCGACCGAATAAATGATCGTGTTCTTGAGCGATTGCCAAAACAGCGGATCCAGCAACAGGCGCACATAGTTTTCCGGCCCGACGAACCAGGGAACATCGATCAAAGACCAATCGTGAAACGAGATGTAAAGTGCGTAGAACAGCGGTCCGATGAAAAAAGTGACGAAAAGAATGAGGTTGGGAGCGATGAACAGGTAGGGCGTCAATACCGGTTTCAACCGGCGCCACAAATCCGGTTCGTCTGTTTCGGGTGTGACCGTATCCTGCATCGATTGATCGCCCTCTCGTGCGCACCTGTTACCGATAACCGTCGCGATCCGTAGATCGCGACGATCCAAGCTTACGGCAATTGCATTGTGTCGCGGAAGGCTAGGTCTAGAGCAAGTTGCGACCAGAATGAAGCATTTGACCGCGGCGATTTTGGTCGCTGGCTAGGCGGGTTGCATGCCGTGGTGCCTCCCCACCACAAGTGCAAGCCAACGACGCCAGGGAGCAAAATCGCCCGGCCCATTCACCGTATGTTTTCAACACGATAGACCTGTCCAGGGTGGCGGTAAATCGGCCCATCGGCTACGTTGCGCCGCTTGCCCGATGCACCACATCGCGCTGCGCGACGCGCCTTGCCGAGTGGACCGATTTTCCGCCATCAAATGGTTCATTCTGGTCACAACTTGCTCTAGCCGCGCTTCAGAACCCTGGCGATATGCGCGTCGATTTTCTTCGCCGTATCTTGCGGCGACTGATTCTGCGTGAAGGCAAGATCAAGTTCGTCGACCATATGCTTGTTCATGCGGCTCCAGGTCGGCAGGGTAATTGTGCGCACCGTGTGTTGCGGCACGGTTGTGGCCTGGTCGACAAAGATCTTCATCTCCGGCTTGCGCAGGCTGAACTGCAGTTCGTCGGCCATCAGGGTTTTGCGCACAGGCAGGAACAGGGCGTCGACGACATATTTGCGCATGTTCTCCTCATTGGTGAGGAAGGAACAAAACTGCGCAGCCGCTTCCGGGTTTTTGGCATCGCGCGAGACCGTGACACAGGTGCCGCCGAGATCGGACGCCATGTTGACGTCGCGCGGCATGTAGGTGACGCCCCAATTCTGGTCTTTGGCGTTCTTCGACAGCCACGGGATCTGCCAGTTTCCGTTCAGCATCATGGCGATCGTGCCGTTGGCGAACAGATTGGCCGAAATCTCGGTGCCCTTGATCGACGTGCCAAGCGGAACCAGACCCTCTTTGTACCAGTTCTGCGTCCAGGCAATCGCCTTGATACCTTCATCGGAATCGAGCACCGGTTTGGTCAGCGTTTCATCAAGCACCGCACCGCCCGCCTGGTGGAGATACATCATCCAGCGATAGGCAAGACCGAAGAAGTGCATGGCGAAAGGATAGGGTACGTCGGTGTTTTCGCGCAGCGCCCGCGCGACCTCGATAAACTCATCCCACGTCCAGCTTGTGTCGAGGCTGCTGGGCGGCGTAACTCCAATCTCCGCCATCCGGTCCTTGTTGTAGAACAGTGCGAAGGTGTCGGTGTGATGGGGCAGGGCGAAGGGTTTGCCTTCGAAAGTGGCCGCCTGCCAGTGAGTCGGGGAGAACTGGTCGGCGAGATCTCCGGGCACCTGGTCGGAGAAATCCAAAATGGCCTTGCTCTTCGCGTAGCGACCGACCAACTGATACTGGACCCGGAAAATATCCGGCGCCTGCTTGCCGGCCAGCCGCGCGTCAATCTGCTGATAGAATTGCTTGAAGGGCACGTTTTCCAGGCGGATCGAGACGTTCGGATTGATCGCTTTGAATTTCTCGATCGCGTCGTTATAGCCAGCCATTTCGGCTTCGCCGCCCCACACGGAGAAGATGAGTTCATCGGCGGCATGCGCTCGCGAGATGAACGGTTTGGCCAATCCCATCGTTCCCACGACGGCACCTGCGCCGGTCAACAATGCCTGGCGTCTGTTCAGTTTCACCACAGCGTTTCCTCCCTTTGCCACGGAATGCAAAAAATACCCCCGCATTTCTGCACGACACCTTGAAATTCAGATGGTTAACCGTCGGATGCGGATGTTTGTGCGATATTTACAAGAGTGTATTCGTGCAGTAAGCAGGGCAAAAGAGGATATTTTTGCTATCGCAGGGGAATCCATGCTGAACAGGCTCAGATTGATGGGCGAGTGTGAACGCTCCGTGCTGTTCCCCAAGGGGCCGACGCATCTGCACGCCATGGTGACGAGCGCCGGTTACAGCAATTGTGTGGACCCGCGCTACCGGTGGGACGGCCTGAAGCGGGGGTCAGCGCCCTATGTGACGATCCAGCATACGATCAGCGGCCGGGGGTTTCTCCGGTACGAAAAAAGCCGGTATGAAATCAGGCCGGGGCAGACAATGCTGCTCCGTTTTCCGCACAATCACGTCTACTGGTTGAAGCGCGGTGATCATTGGGAGTTCTTTTGGCTCGCCTTGCATGGCCGTGAGGTGTTGCGCATATGGCGAAGCGCGCTCGCCAAGTGCGGGCCGCTGGTCGAATTGTCCGACGACACCATCAATCGGCTCGCCGCCAAGTGCCGGACGGTCGTCAAAGACGACATCAGTGCGCCGGCGCGCATGTCAGCGATCGCTTACGGGGCAGCGATGGATCTCGCCGATGACCTACTGACCTGGGGCGCGGCCAGCCGAGGCATGAAGATGCACCAGGATGCGGTGTGCAGCGATGCGATCGGTCGCGCAATCTCCGAATGCCATGCGCGTGCCTCCGATCCGAACCTGACGGTGGACGATCTGGCGAGCGCCGCCGGCTATAGCCGTTTTCACTTCAGCCGCCTGTTCAGCGAAAGCCAGGGCGTGTCGCCGGGGCAGTTCATCACCCGGTGTCGGATGGAAGACGCGGTACAATTGCTGCAAGCCAACCGTATGCCGATCAAGGCGGTGTCAATGAGATGCGGCTTCAACGACGCCAATTACTTCTCGAAGGTTTTCCAGAGGACCTATGGCATGACACCGCGGCAGTTTCGCCAGTATGGCGGAGCCGCCGCTGTGCAGCGAATCAACGGCAATCGCAAAGCAGCTTCCTAAGGCGAACTCCGGCTTTCGGCAGAGAGGCCTAAATCATGGATCAACTGGCCCAGGGCTGGGTTTGGGTCTCGACGGTCCGGCTCGTGCGAAGTGCGTCTTCGACGCACAGGGACAAGTACTGATCCTGGGCGGCGTCGGCATAGGAATAGAACGCTTCGCCGGTTGTACAATAGGTCTGCATCCGGTCCAGACAGGTGGCGATGGCCACCTCCTCGTCGCTGAGTGACGCGCCTGGAAACGGGTTGCGGTAGATCCACTCGGTGCCGGCGGTGATACCTTTCAGGTAATGTCCCTCCAAATTGCCGCCGTGCCCGGTATCGATCCGTTCCAGCGGCAGTGAGACCGGTGTCTGGGGGTCGGTCAGATAGGTGATGCGTTCATCGGCGATCTCGCCGCGTTCGCGGCGAACAAGCACGCGATGGCTGCGGACCCAGGACATGTACTGATCGAGCGCGAAGTCATAGAGGGCCAGTGCATCACCGAAATCGATCGACGCCAACACCTGTCTGGACGGGTTGATCTGTTCACGCGGCCCCGGCGGACCGGCACGGTTGGGCCCGGCGACGAGCGGGGCGGTGAACTCGTGCGCCGTGATGCGGGCATTGGCGAACGGTTTGTCGAGCATCAACCTCACCATGCTCATGGCATGGTATTCATGCGCGAAGGAAACGTGGGCATAGCTCGGCGTACCAATGGCGCCCGATCGTATGATCGCCAGCCGGGCGGCATGATGGGGTTGAAACAGATACTGTTCCGCGACCTGGATTCGTGCACCGCCTTCAACAAGGCGCCAAAGATCCACAAGGCTTTGGAGATCGCCGGCCGGCGGTGTTTCGCAAAGGACAGGGACGTCGTGCTCGGCCAGTGCCGTGAGGAATTCCGGTGCCACGGCCGGCCGCCTCGGAACCGAGACGACGACAAAGGCCGGTCCGGTCGCCAGCAATGCATCCAACTGCGTGACTGCCGGCACGCCCCATTTCGCCGTGAAATCCCGCGCTTTCTCGGGATTGCGCAACAGGGCACCGGTGACCGCAAAGCGTTCCGGCAGGGCCTGCGCGATGCGCAAAAAGAACTCCGCTCGCCAGCCAGCGCCGATGATTGCGAACCGTACTGGATCAGTCTGCGTCATGGATCTTTCCATCAAAGCTTGCGGCCATCACGACCGCCGCCGGAGCCATCATATGGCCGGCCCGGGTCCCATAGCTCTGTCTTGGGCGCGGAGAACACCGACAAGGGCAACCGAACGGCGCATCGAAGCCTGTTCGACAGATAAGCCGCCTCGCACAATTCCAGCGCCGCGAACGAACTGTCGGCAACGGCATAGTCCGGTTCGCCGCTGTCGATCATCGCGGCGAGGTTTTCCAGGTGCCTTTGGTGCCGGGTTGTATCGTCTTCGGCAACCGGCAGTGTGGCGCCGCAGGGATGCTCTTTGTTCTGGAGATAATATTGGCTTTCCTGTTCGCCGAACGCGCCGCATTCGATCATACCCTGCGAACCGAGAATTCGAAAAACAGTCTCGTCTCGACCGCTGTTGACTACGGTGTCATCACCCGTATGCATCACGACGCGCACGCCGGACTGCGTCTGTGCCGATGTCACGCCAAGCGTCTCCACTTGCATCCCGTCGCGGAAGGTACGGCTGGTGGCATCGCAGGCAGCGAGTACATCATACACCGGATCGCCTTCGGTCAGCGCGCAGAAGAAATTCAGCCAATGGATACCGGCATTGATGATGTCCCAGCCGCGGCATTGAATCTCGACCAGTTTCAGTGTGCCGATCGCACCGGATCGCACACGCTCGACGATCTCCATCTGCGCCCGCTTGACCAAGAGCCCGTGCGGCACGGCGACCGGAAGACGCCTGGCTTTGAGGGCGGATAGAATTCGCGCCGCCGACTCCGTCGTGTGTCCGAGCGGTTTTTCAACGACGATCCCCTTCAATGGCAGCGCCAACGCGTCGCGCACGATCGCCTCGTGACTCGGCGGCAGAGTGGCCACGCAGACAATGTCGGTCGGCACTTCGCGCAGCATGTCCCGATAATCGGTGAAGGTGCGAATATCGGGATGATGCGCCGCGATCGCGTCGCAGGCGGCCTGTCGTAGATCGCACACGGCTGCGACTGAGAACCGATCGGAGGCCAGCATACCCTGCAGGTTCAGGTGTCCACCTCGCCCGGCGCCGATGACGGTTGCGGAATATCGTTTCATGTGCGGTCTCGCATAGGGCCTTCCAGGGTTCGTCTTGATCGACACCGTCGGGTTCGGCCTGTTGACGGACGGCATGGGATCACATCATCCGAATGCTGAGAAGAGGAAAATCGTGCTTTTCGCTGACAGGATGCGTCCCGATCAGCCCGCGGCAGGGTGAGATCCGGACTCCGTCGCGACACCCTCACGCGCCGCCAGCCCCGAACAATTGATCGCCCCGTCGTTGCACGACTATAATTGGCCGGGGTGCAATCATGACCAAGCCAAAACAACCATGCATGGCTTTCCCAAATCGCTGATCCTGCATAGCTCCACATGGCTGCTGCCGCGCAGCCGTTTCCGAGCGCAATCGACCGAAGACCACTACCGTGCGCAAGGGCTGCTCAGGGCTTCAGATGTAGAATCCGTCCCGGTCCTGACCGACGCCGAAGGCGAGATTGCCGTGCGAACGAGTGACCCCGGTGATCCCCTGTTGTCGGCGCCGCTCACTCAAGTCGCTGGGGGTACGATTTATTTTTCTGGGGGTTCGCGGCCTGACATGGGTGCCGTTTTTCGGGTCATGGATGTTTTGCTGGACAGGCGCAGCTATATCGCGATCGGCTCGCATTCGAAGTATCCGATCCACTCGCGATATCTCGATGAGCTGTGGATCCTGTGGTCGCCTTCGGCGAAGGAGATCTTCGGTCTTGAAGACGCCGAGCTTCCGGGTGATCAGGAAATGACCATCCAGGAGGCCCTTGAGGGCTTCATCGATCGCCAAATCGACAAATGGATCGAACCGGGTCGACCCTACAGCGGTCATCTGGAAGGCGCGCTTGGCGGCGATGGAGAGTATGCGCGCGAAGCACTCGGTTTTGGATTTCACGTCGATGGCGGTTCGGGATGCTTCTACCGCATCTGGAGCCGGCCTTGGGTCGTATTGAAGTAGCAGCGGCTCCCGGCGCACATCAGCTGTGGCCGGCGTTGATCGCTTCCAGCGCCGCGTTGCCCGGGCACAGATCGTCTTCGCCGAGGGTGTTCAGCGGTGCGTCCACGGTGTCGATCAGCCCGTGCAGGTCGGTCTCGTCGGCATCCAGGTAGAGAAGACCGGTGGCGATCTCGCCGGCCTGCCGGTGTTGCATCAGCGATGACAGGACCGTGGCGCGGCAGGTCGGATCGTGGTCCTCGGCCAGCTTGCGCAGTCGCATGACCGAGCCGTCATGCAGGGTGACGTCCGTCGACGACCCGGCGGCGTAATCCACCGCGATGGCATCCTGAGGCGCGACGAAATCGATCCGGTCGAGAGCCGCATTGTGGTCGCGCACATAGTCGTAGCTCTTGGTGGAACCGGCATGGTTGTTGAAGGTCACGCAGGGGCTGATGACGTCGATCAGGGCAAATCCGCGGTAATGGATAGCCGCCTTCATGAGCGGCACCAGCTGCGCCTTGTCGCCGGAAAACGAGCGGGCGACAAACCCGGCACCGAGCTGGATCGCCATGGCGGCAAGGTCGATCGAGTTAAACGGCGTCTCGACACCCTGCTTGCTTTTCGATCTCCTGTCGTTGGTTGCCGACGCCTGGCCTTTGGTCAGACCGTAGGTGCCATTGTTTTCCACAAGATAGGTCATGTTCAGGTGGCGACGGATGGCGTGGCAGAACTGGCCGAGCCCGATCGACGCGGTATCGCCATCGCCGGAGACGCCGATATAGACCAGGTCGCGATTGGCCAGGTTGGCGCCGGTGGCAACCGACGGCATGCGCCCGTGCACGGAGTTGAAGCCATGTGACCGGTTGAGGAAGTAGTTGGTCGTTTTGGACGAGCAGCCGATGCCGGAGACCTTGGCGATCCGGTGGGCCTCGATGTCGAGCTGGAAGCAGGCCTCGATGATGGCGGCCGTGACCGAATCGTGCCCGCAGCCGGCGCAGAGCGTCGAGACGACGCCCTCATAGTCGCGCCGCGTCAGGCCGCGCGCGTTCACCGGCAGGTCGGGATGGTGGAAAGCGGGTTTGGGGATATGGGTCATGACGCCATTCCGTTCATGCGGCTGTGATCGGGGGTGCGGAGGCGGCTTCCATGCCGGGATTCGCCGCGAAGGCGGATTGCAATGCGCCGACGATGAAATCGGCGGTCAGCGGCATGCCGTCAAAATTGGTGATCGGCACCAGTTTCTCCGATGCGATGTCGGCCTCGGCGATCAGCAGATGGCGCATCTGGGCATCGCGGTTCTGTTCGACCACGAAGAGGAAATCGTGGGCGTCGATGAAGTCCGTGACCTCGTCGCCGAAGGGAAAGCCGCGCAGCCGCATGTGGTTGAGACCGCGTCCTTCGAGCGCCATTTGACCGATCGCCTCCCGGACGGCCGGGTCGGTCGAGCCGAAGTTGATAATGCCGAGTCGCGATTTCGCGCTGGTCATACGGACGACCGGCTTCGGCACAAGGGTCCGGGCGGTTTCGAATTTCTTTGCGATGCGGTCCAGCATGGCGGCGTGAATGGTGCCGTCTTCGGTGTATCCGCCGGCATCGTTGTGCGACGTACCGCGGGTGAAATAGGCACCTTTTTCCGGATGGGTTCCGGGCAGCGTGCGCCATGGAATGCCATCGCCGTCGACATCCTTGTAGCGCCGGAACTCCGCAGCGGCCTCCAGGCCGGCCGCGTCAAGCACCTTGCCGCGGTCGAAGCGGCGCTTGTCATCCCATTGCAGCGCGTCGACAACCCAATCGTTCATACCGATATCGAGATCGCTCATGACGAAGACCGGTGTCTGCAGCCGTTCGGCGAGATCGAAGGCGTCTGCGCCGAATGTAAAACATTCTCCAGGATCTCCCGGAATGACCATCACGTGTTTGGTGTCGCCATGTGACGCATAGGCGCAGGCGAGCACATCGGATTGCTGTGTGCGGGTCGGCATGCCG
Organism: Hoeflea sp.; assembly: GCA_965249925.1. Classification (GTDB taxonomy): domain Bacteria; phylum Pseudomonadota; class Alphaproteobacteria; order Rhizobiales; family Rhizobiaceae; genus Hoeflea_A. The sequence continues at coordinate 985,396 of OZ252260.1, read as the reverse complement.
GTCGAAGGCCCGCCGCGCTGAATATTAAAGAGCACCAACGGGATCTCGGCGTAGTAGGCAAGGCCAATGAACTCGCTCATCAGCGAGATGCCCGGCCCCGACGTCGCAGTAAAGGCTCGCGCACCGTTCCAACTGGCGCCCACCGCCATGCCGGCGGCGGACAATTCGTCCTCGGCCTGGACAACGGCGACCCGGTGCTTGCCGTCTTCACTTGGCCTCAGCTTGGTGGCGTGGCGCTCAAAGAATTCGGCCAACGATGTCGACGGCGTGATCGGATACCATGAGGCGACGGTCGCCCCGGCGAAGACGGCGCCGAGTGCCGCCGCCTCGTTGCCGTTGATCATGATCTTGCCGGCCGTGCCGTTCGCCTTGCGGGCGCGAACCGCAAGGCGGTTCTCGACGCGGTCGCGCGCATAGTCGCGTCCCAGATGGAGCGCCTGCAGATTTGGCTTGATGAGTATCGGCTTGCTTTTGAACTGCTCGGCGATCAGTTTCTCGATGATCTCGATGTCAATCTCGATCAGCCAGGACAGCGCGCCGAGATAAACGATGTTCTTGAACAGCTGGCGCTGACGCAAGTCGGACCAGACTTCCGCGCAAAGCATGGCGATCGGGATGCCGATCTGCTCGATGTCGGTCCGGCCGAAGGCGCGCGGCCAGGTGCTGTCATAGACAAGCGTGCCGCCGGCTACGACCTCGGCCGCATCCTCGGCATAGGTTTGCGGATTCATCGCAACCATGACGTCGACGCCGGACCGCCGTGCCAGATGCCCCGCCTCGCTGACCCTGATTTCGTACCAGGTCGGAAGGCCCTGAATGTTGGAAGGGAAGATGTTCTTGGGGCTGACCGGCAGGCCCATGCGGAACAGCGCTTTTGCGCAAAGCTGATTGGCACTGGCCGAACCCGAGCCGTTGACATTGGCGAATTTGACAACGAACTCGTTGAACCTTCGTTCAGGCAGCATCGGCCTGCTCCGGGATCGGGGTCACTTCGCCCTCCCAATAGAGGTATTTCTGCATATCCCAGGCGCCGGTCGGGCAGCGCTCGGCGCACAGCCCGCAATGCAGGCATACGTCTTCGTCCTTGACCATGACTCTCCCGGTTTTCAGCGTGCTGGAGACCAGCAAGTCCTGCTCCAGATTGCGGGCAGGCACGCGCAGCGATTCGCGCAGTTCCGGCTCGGGCGCGTTTTCGATGAAGTTGATGCAGTCGACGGGGCAGATATCGGTGCAGGCGTCGCACTCGATGCAGAGTTTCGGCGTGAAGGCGGTCTGAATATCGCAGTTGAGGCAGCGCATCGCTTCCTCGAACGCCAGTTTTTCATCGTATCCAAGCTCGACCTCGACGGTCAGGCTTTTGAGAGCCTCGTCGGTGTCGACATGCGGCACGGCATACCGGTGGGCAGTCGAGATGTCGTTGTCATAGGACCATTCGTGAATGCCCATCTTCTGGCTGGTCAGGTTGGTTTCCGGTGGCGGGCGGTTGGTCAGCGGCTCGCCGCGGCAGTGCAGATCGATGGAAATCGCCGCCTGATGGCCGTGCGCGACGGCCCAGATGATATTTTTCGGTCCCCAGGCGGCATCGCCGCCGAAAAACACGCCCGGCCGCGTCGAAGCAAACGTGCCGCTGTCGACAACCGGCATGTCCCATTCGTTGAAGTCGATCCCGATATCGCGTTCGATCCAGTTGAACGCGTTGTCCTGGCCGATGGCCATGAGCACGTCGTCGCATTCGATGACCACCGGGGCCTCGCCGGTCGGAATCAGCCGTCGCCGCCCGTTGTCGTCATATTCGGCGCGCATCTTTTCGAAGACCACGGCTTTCAGTCTGCCGTTTTCGACCAGGAATTCCTTCGGCGCATGATTGTCGAGGATGGGCACGCCTTCGCGCACGGCGTCTTCGATCTCCCACTCCGAAGCCTTCATTTCAGCCTGCGGACTGCGCACCGTCACGGTGACCTCTTCACCGCCGAGCCTGAGTGCCGTACGGCAGCAATCCATGGCCGTATTGCCACCGCCGATAACGACGACGCGGCGGCCTATGCTTTCCGTGTGGCCGAACGCGACGGATGTCAGAAAGTCGATGCCGATATGGATGTTCGACGCGGCCGCGGCGCGGCCCGGAATGTCGAGATCCTTGCCGCGCGGTGCGCCGGTGCCGACGAAGACCGCATCGAAGTTCTCGTCGAGCAGCGATTGCATGCTGGAGACGGTCTGACCGAACCGGGTTTCGATTCCCATGGCGAGGATGCGGTCCACTTCCTCGTCGAGCACCTCGGCGGGCAGACGGAAGGCCGGAATATTGGTGCGCATCAGACCGCCGCCGCGCGCATCCTTTTCGATCAGCACGCATTCATAGCCGAGCGGCGCGAGATCGCGCGCCACGGTCAGCGAGGCCGGCCCGGCGCCGATCAGGGCGATGCGCTTGCCGTTGCTAACGCGCGGAATCTCGGGCATCAGCTCGGAAACATCGCCCTTGAGGTCGGCCGCAACACGTTTAAGCCGGCAGATGGCTACCGGCTTTTCCTCGATCCGCGTCCGCCGGCAGGCCGGCTCGCAGGGGCGATCGCAGGTACGGCCAAGAATCCCCGGAAAGACGTTTGACCGCCAGTTGATCATGAACGCATCGGTGTAACGGCGTTGGGCGATCAGCCGTATGTATTCCGGCACTGGCGTGTGCGCCGGACATGCCCACTGACAGTCGATGACCTTGTGATAATACGCAGGATCCGTTGGGTCCGTGGGCTCCATCACAGCTACCATAAGAATCTACTTAATCCGATATTCGCATGGAATATACATTTTTCAAGTTCACCTTTCGTTGAACTCCCCAACTTGTTTAAATTTGGTGAATCTCGATCAGCGTCAGGCTTGCTTTTCTATCGGATATGTGAGGCTGGCAGTTCTCAGCCCTGACTCCTATGATCTGTTTCCAGGGGACTGCGCCGTGAGCAAGCCGACCGAAGCAGCAAGCCGATTCCGCTGGACCATCATCTTGCTGCTCTTTCTGATCAACATGGTCAACTATATCGATCGATCGGCGATCGCCTTCGCGACCCATGCGATACGGGACGAGTTTGGCCTCTCCGCCTCACAGTTGGGGTTGATCCTGGGTGCCTTTGGTATCGGTTACCTGATCACCACGTTTCCGGGCGGCTATATTGCGGACCGGTTTGGCGCTCGAATCACCTTCGCATTCGCCGTCACGCTCTGGTCCGCCGCCATCGGCTGGACCGGTGCCGCAACCGGCTTCCTCATGCTTTACGCCGCACGCGTCGTGCTCGGGCTCGCCGAGGGGCCATCCTTCCCGGCCCACGCAAGGGTCGTGGAACGTTGGCTGCCGCCGCATGAAAGGGCGACGGCCGTCGGCGTCGCGCTTGTTGCCATTCCGGTCGCGCTGGCCATCGGCGCGCCTCTCGCCACTTTCCTGATCGGTGCGTTCGGCTGGCGGGCAATGTTTTTCGTGCTGGCTGCGTCAGGCATAGTATGGCTGCCGGTCTGGCTTTATCTTGCCCGCGATTTTCCCGCCCAGTCGCGCTTCGTGAACGAAGCGGAGCGGGCTCACATTGCGAAGACCGAAAGCATCGACACCGGACTGGCGGATCGCGCCGGCCGGTCAGGTACGGACTGGCGGGCCCTTCTGACGACGCCCACCCTGTTGGCGGGCTATTGGTCCTATTTCGTGTTCGGCTACCTGTTGTTCTTCGTCATGACCTGGTTGCCGGAATTTCTGAGGACCACCTATCACCTCGATCTGAGGCAGATCGGCTGGGCGGCAGCGGTGCCCTGGGCGGTGGCGGCGGTCACGCTCTATGCGGTGGGGCGCCTGTCGGACCGGTTGTTGGCGCGCACCGGCAGCTTGCGGGTGGCGCGCAGCTATCTGATGGCCGGCCTGCATGGTCTGGTCGCCGTTGCAGTGTTGCCGCTGGCCTTTGTCGACAGCCTGCCCGCCGCGCTGACCTGCATGAGCCTGGCGGTGGCTGCCGGCCTCGGCGCCAATCCGATTTTCTACGCGGTGATCGCGGATGTCGTGCCGCAGGATGCGGGGACCTGCATGGGTGTTATGAACAGCGGACTGGCGGCATCCGGCTTCCTGGCGCCGGTGGTGACCGGCTTTGCACTGCAGGCGACGGGCGGCTTCGACGTCGCGTTCTGGCTGATCGCGCTGTTCGCGGCTTCATCGGTTCTCGGGCTGCTGATCTGGCACCATCCCGACCGGGATGCCGCGCGTTTGGAAGAAGCGGCATAACCCGGCCAAACTGTTAAAGAATCTCCCTCAAACCTCGAGCGAACGCTCATACGCCCGTGCCAAGGCTTTGGTTGCTTGCCGAATCTCCTTGGCGGAAAACGGCGCGAACCCCAGGAGAAAGCTCTGCCGCGCGGTGTTGCGGACGCCAAACCACGATGTTGGTGTGAGTTCGACACCCGCAGTCGCTGCGGCGCTGAAAAGCGCCTCCTGGGACACCGCCTTGCCCGACCAGCCGATCAGATGCAATCCCGCGTCGATGGCCGGGACTTCCAGAATGCCCCCGAGATCCGCTGAAGCCGCTTGCACCAGGTCAGCCTGCCGCTCCGCGTAAAGCGTCCGCATGCGGCGCAGGTGACGGGCAAAATGCCCCTCTTCAATGAAGTCGGCCAGGGCAGCCTGCTCGAGCGGCGGCGAATGGCGGTCGGCGATCCAGCGGGCGGCGGTGAAATGGTCGACAACCTCCGGTGGCACGACGACGTAGCCGATCCGCAGCGCCGGAAACAGAACCTTGCTGAAACTGCCGGTGTAGAGAACCCGACCCGGTGGAGAGAGGCCGTACAGCGCCGGCAACGGCCGGCCTGAATAGCGAAACTCGCCATTGTAATCGTCTTCCACAATCACCGTCCCGCTTTCGTTGGCCCATTCGATCAGTGCAAGCCGGCGCGGCAGGGACATCGTCATCCCGAGCGGGAACTGGCTGCTTGGTGTCACGTATGCGAGCTTGGCGGACGCTGCCTTTCCGGCAAGTTGCGTGACATCCATGCCCTCGTCATCGACGGGAATGGCAGCAATCTCGGCGCCCGCCGCCTCGAACAGAATACGTGCCGGCAGGTAACCTGGATCCTCCATGCACACGGTATCGCCCGGTTCAAGCAGCAGTTTGGCGATCAGATCGATGGCCTGTTGTGTGCCTGCCGTGATGATCACCTGTTCCGCATCGCAATCAACCCCGCGGGCGCTTGTCAGATAGGCGGCAACGGCTTCCCTCAACGGACGATAGCCGCGCGGGTCGACGCGCTCCAGCAGGTCGCGGGACATCCGCCGCGACCGGCGAATGGTCATTTGCGACCACAACGCCCGCGGAAAGGTATCCGTTGCCGGTGTGTGCGGGCGGAACGGTCGCGATGGACAGTTCGATTCCGCCCGGATCAGCGGTTTGATGGTGACCATCGACCGCGCCGCTGCCGACAATGGGAACGCGACCGGAATCGGCTTCGGTTTGGCCCTGCCTTGGGGGACATGCAGCAGTTGTTCCGGCAGGTCCTTCGCGACGCGCGTTCCCGAGCCGGCGGTTGTGACAAGATAGCCTTCGATCGTCAGCTGATTGTAGGCGTTCTTGGCGGTGTTGCGCGCAATGCCGAGGTCCTTTGCCAACTGCCGGGTCGATGGCAGCCTGTCGCCCGGCCGCAGCCGGGCCTCGCCGATCGCAGACCGAAGCTGTCTTTCGAGTTGGTGATAGAGCGGTTCCGCAGCCGTCTCGTCGAGGATCAGCGTGTCAAGAGGGAACTGCTCGCGGACACCGTGGGCCAGGGATCGCGGCATAAGTGGATCCTCTGTTTTTCCAAAAAGTGGATCTGTTGATAGTCCCATATTAACTTATCTCCCCACCGTCGCCAAGAAACCCCCCGGTGCCGCAATCCGACAGGTGCGGCCGGCAGACGGGTGGGTTCTTGACTACGAACGCTTCTGACAACGGCGTTCCTCACTCGCACATGGATCAATACGATGAAGAAAGAACTCTCCTTGGCCATGGCCGCCGCGGCGGTCAGCCTTGTCTCGCTGGTCGGCAACATCAGCCCGGCATACGCTGGTCTGACGTTTCTCGACCTGACGCAGCCGATTCCGACATTCGAACCCTCCGCGGAGGACCCGACCAAGCCGGACTTGTCCAAACCGATGGGGAATAGCGCGCCGATTTCCGGCTTCTATCACCAGGCAATTCTCTATCCGGCGGATATCTGGCCAACCAACGAAGGCCACTTTGCGTCCGCCGCGGTGCTCGTCCAGGAACACAACGGAACAAGCTTCAACAGTCCCAACCACTACATCAATAATGCGGCGAGCCGTGAGCCGGAGGCTATCCCCGGCGACCTGCGGAAGGCGAGTGATGCGCTGACCATGGATCAGCTCACCGGCAAGATCGTTCTGGTCGATGTTTCGGACCGGGTCAGAACGGAATTAGCGAAAAACGACGGCATGCCGAATCCCGATACATCGATCACCGACTTTTCCGACAGTTCCCGGGCAACCGTCCGCGCCGAGGACATCGAGGCAATCGCCGATCAGATCGAAGACGGCGTCTGGCTCATTGCCAACCTGGGGTGGTCTCACCTCTATGGGGTCGGAGGCGAGGACTGGGGGGCGCCCGGCTATGTCAACGGATTGAACCATCCCGGGTTCACCAGAGGGGCCATCGCCAAGCTGATCGAGATCATGGACGCGAAAGGTGTGCGGATTTCCGGCATCGGCGCCGACAGCCTCAGCACCGACTCCGGTCAGGGCATGAAGGGGTCGGACGACCGATGGAGCGATTCATGGCCGGCCCATGTGCGTCTCTACCAGCGCGATATCCTCATCGTCGAGAATTTGACCAATCTCGACGCTTTAGCGGTCGCCCATGAAAACGCCGATTGCTCGCTGGTCGTCGGTGCGCTCAAGCATGTCGGCGGCACCGGTGGGCCGGCCCGCGTCATCGCTGCGTGCCAAAACGACTGAGGCGACAAGGCGCATAACCTTGCCGCCCCGATGACGGTGTCGCCGTGCCGCAAACACGCGGCGGCACCCTCATCGCGCGGCGATCGCCGGGCAGCAAGCCCCGGCCGACTATCCCCGATCGCAATTGACAAACCTTCAGGAGCCTCTTCGATGGCACATCAGCTTGATGCTTATGACGGCACTGCGAATGGGGTGGCTGTCACCGACGGACGGCCGCTCACCGCACTGCTCGTCACCGCCAATCTGTTTTATCCCTTCGCCCTGCATCTGTTTTTCAGGACATTTCAGTTGGCGGCACAGGGATCCCTTGTCGCGGCCTTTGGTGCCACCGTCGCATTCGCCTGCGTCCTCGCGACACCGGCCCTCGGCTTCGCAACGATCCTCCGTCTCGGTTCACAGGCAGCGGGAAGCGCGGCCGCACTGCGTGTCCGGCGCCTCGCCCATTTCAGCGTCGCGGCGCCGCCGCTCTACACCGCCACCGGGGTACTGCTTTTCACGTTGGACCTGCCGGGTTGGGACATGCTCGTCTGGTTCGCTGTCTGGCTGACGGTGCTGATCGTGCTTTCGGTTTGGCCGGCTCCAGCGGAGAGGCCGGCATACTCAATTGCCGGCACGCCGCCGGCGTGGCTGCGCTGGAGCCACGGCTTGGCGGCCGGTATCGTGCTGCTTGGGTACATCGGCCTGCATCTCGGTAACCATCTGTTCGGTCTGGTCGGCGCCGAGATCCATGCGCAGGTGCAGGATATCCTGCGACTGTGGTATCGCGCACCGGCCGTCGAACCCGTCCTTGTTGGTCTGATGGTCTGGCTGATCGGGTCGGGAGTCGCGCTGGCGCGCCATCGCACCTTGAGTTTCACCGACGGCTGGGGTGCCCTGCAAACCGCCAGCGGCGGCTATCTCGGGGCGTTTTTGTTCAGCCACATGACCGCTGCGCTCATCATGGCCCGCGGGAAATTCGGTATCGACACCACATGGGAATGGGCGGCGGGCGCTCCGGACGGATTGCTCGGCGATGCCTGGAGCGTCCGGCTCATTCCTCACTACCTGCTGGCGGTTGCTGCCGTGACGGCACATGCCGCCTGCGGTTTGCGGACGGTTCTTCTGGCCCACAATACAAGCCGCGGGTTCGTCGACAGACTGGCCCGCGTCGTTATCGCCGGCGGCGTGCTGTTGGCGCTGACGCTTGTCGCAGCGCTGCTCGGCCTTCGGCTGTGACGCGCGGATGCAGGAGCTCCCGGATCGTTGCATGGACCGGGCTGGCGTTGTTCAGCCGCGATCCGGTCATTTCTCCTTGACCGGATGCGGCTGTTCCGCCGTGCTTCGATACTGTGTGCGCCATGCCGTTGGCGACACGCCTTTGGCCTGTTTGAAGGCGCGGCTGAAGGCGGCCTCCGATCCGTATCCCACCGATTCGGCGATGGCCAGGATCGGACTGGTGCCCATCTCCAGCGCATTCGCCGCCAACCGCATGCGGTGCCGCGTCAGGTAGGCCATCGGCGCATGGCTCAGATGCTGTTGAAACTTGTCGGTCAGGCTGGAACGCGATGCGCCGGCTTCTCGTGCCAGCTCCGTAACGGTCCACGCCCGCTCAGGATGCTTGTGAACCAGCGCCAGAGCTCTGCTCAACGCCCGGTCGCGCAGCGCGGCAAAGAAACCCACGGCCTCGCCACCCAACCCCTCGACGTGAGACCGCACGGCCTCGACGAACAGCAGTTCGGATAGCCGGGCGAGCATTGCATCGACGCCTGGGCGGCCGGCGGCGAGTTCATTCGCGGCATGCTCGAACGATGCCTGAACCAACCCGCCTGCGCGCTCCTTTTCGCAATCGTAGGTCAGCAGCGGCGGCAGAGCCGCAAACAGTGGATCGTCGGACATGAGGCGGCCGCCGAGGAACCCGCAAATGATCCGCGTCGACGCGCCGCCACCGCCATGTTCGATGACCAGAAGCTCGCCCGGCGATGGGAGCGTCGAGGCATCGAACGGGGAAACGGCCTTTGCGAACTGACGCCCGGAGAGTGTGTGACGATCGTTGCGCGGAAAGATGGCGGCCTGTCCCGGCAGAAACAGTTTGGGTTCCGTGCCGTCGAACGTCACGTGCAGCGTGCCGTCCATGACGTAGTGAAACAGCACCAGGTGATCGGTTGCACCCAGATGCGGGCTGCAATCGGATGCCGTCACCGCGGAGGCGAGACCCCAGGGTTCGGAGAACGATGCGCGTAAAAAGATGCCGCCTGTCAGGCGGGCGTCGCGCAAGATTTCAGACAGGGCATCCAAAGGATCTCGTTTCCCGCTGGTTTGGTCGTTCTATCAAGTCAAACGGCGCGTCGGTCATTCGCCGGACGAGTTTAAACCAGTTTAATCGAGGACCGTTGAATAGGAATGCCGAAATGACGCAAGCCCAAGAGCATTACGAGCGGATGCTCGCACGCCACTATACGTGGATGTTTGGCGTGACGTTCGACAACAAGATTGCCGAGCAGTGTGCGCTGCTGCGCGAGGCAGGTATCGGCGAACCGGGCACGGCTGTTGATCTCGGTTGCGGCTCCGGATTTCAGACCCTGGCACTGACCCAGCTGGGTGCGGTCAGGGTCCATGCAATCGACAGCTGCCGGGCGTTGCTGGATGAACTGAAAGGCCGCGCGAACGGCCTTCCGATCACCCACCATGAATCGGACCTTAGGCGCTTCGACCATTGTGTCGCGGCGCCCGTGGACACCATTGTCTGTATGGGCGATACGCTGACGCATCTCGAGCGCCGCGACGATGTCTCGGCACTGATTGACACGATTGCCAGCGCGCTGACGCCCGGTGGTCGCTGCATCCTCTCCTGGCGCGACCTTTCGGCGCCGCCCAAGGGATTGGACCGTTTCATCCCGCTGCGTCACGATCCGGACCGGATCATGACGTGTTTCCTGGAAGACCAGGGCGAGACGGTTCTGGTGCACGATTTGGTCCACGTCTTGGGACCGGAAGGTTGGCGCTTCGAGAGGAGCGCCTATCCAAAGCTGAAGCTTGCACCGGACTGGGTCCGTTCGCAGATGACAAAGGCCGGGTTGCCGCCGTATTTCGAACGCACCGTTCACGGCATGATCATCCTTGCGGCGATGCGGTGAGTTGCGTCCGCCACTGAACGATGGCCGCCACGCCGTCTCAAGCCGATTTGGCGGTTCGGTCAAGCCAAACGGTGTCTCAGTCATTCAGAAATGCGCCGCCGCGACATACCTGAAGATCGCAGTGAGGGGTCCAGTGTGAACGGTATGGAATCCATCCAACAGGTTTTCATAGTCGGTATCGTCGCGACGGCTGTGCTCGACGTGTGGCAGCGCCTGGTGCAGGTCACCGTCGGTGTGCCGGCGACGAATTGGGCTTTGGTCGGGCGCTGGATCTCTCACATGCCTCGCGGCAAATTCATCCACCCGGCAATCGCAGACCTGCGATCCGTGCCGTATGAGGCGGTCACCGGCTGGGTCGCACATTACGTCATCGGATTTGTTTATGCCGCAGCCTATTTGCTGCTGGTTCGCGGTATCTTCGATACCGAGCCGACTCCGGTGACGGCCATTGGATTTGGCGCGATCACCGTGGCGGCCCCCTGGCTGCTGCTGCAGCCCGGTATGGGCCTTGGCGTGTTTGCCCGGAATGCCAGCAACCCGAAGCTTGTCCGCCTCCAGAACCTGGTGAGCCACATCGTGTTCGGAATCGGTCTCTATCTGGCCATCGCGCTGGTCGGATAGAAGGGCGGCACGAGCGGCTTGCAGATTTAGTTTTTAGTCGATACATGTTGGTCATGAGCGACGGGAACGAACTCTTTGCCGTGCTGGAACGGATCGGTCGGCTGGTCCAGAATGACGGCCACGCGCATGGCCTGAAACCGGTGCAATGGGAAGTTCTGCGCTATCTCGCCAGGGCAAACCGGTTTTCCAGGAACCACGCCGCCGTTACCGCCTATCTCGGCACCACCAAGGGCACCGTTTCACAAACCCTGAAAGCCCTTGAGGCGAAAGGATTGATTGCACGGACGCGGTCGGCGCATGACGGACGGGCGGTTGACCTGTCGCTGACGGAAACCGGCCTCCGCTTGCTGCGGGACGACCCGGTTGAAGCCCTGCGTGCCGTTACCGCCCGGCTCCCCTCTGACAACAGAATTGCGGCCGAGACGACGCTCAAAACTCTTCTGACCGAGGTGTCGAAGCAACGCGATTGGCGGCCATTCGGGCTGTGCAAGACCTGCCGACACTTCGCCCGCGCGCACGACAGGGGCGCACCGCATTATTGCCGCCTCCTTAACGTGCCCCTGAGCACCGAAGACAGCGGCCTGATTTGCGTCGAACAGGAAAGCGGAACCGGCCGCTAACAGTCCGGCGACGTTTCACGCCGGCATCCGTCCGACCGCTCCCGGCTCCCTTCACCCCGCACATTGTCGCACACCTCTGGGTCAATGCGATCCAGAGTGAACACAATTTTGTTTTTAGTCGAAACTTCTATTGCATTAGTATCGAGTCGATACTATAAGTGCCAAACCTCAAACTCAGGAGCGACATCATGAAATCTCTCGCTATCAGCGTTCTTTCCGCGGCGCTTTGCGTCACCCATGTCTATGCCGATGCAAATCATGCCATTCACCAGGACGGTGCCGTGAAATCCGACGTCGGCACCGCTCGCATCGCAGCGTTCGATATCCTCGCCGCGCATGTGCATCGCAGCGGGCGCTTTGTGACCTTTCACATGACGACCAACGGCGTCGCCGGTTCTCACACACCAGAGCCGACCGGCGAATTCGGCGGATCGGCTGTTTACTCCTATGTGTGGCCGACATCGCTGGATCCGTCGACGGTGGGTTTCGAGGGCGGCACCGGCATTCTCGCGCTGGCGGCCACCAATCACCCCGATTTCGACGACACGCCGCTTTACGATGAAAATCGTGACGGTAAGACCGACAATGATGGCGGCCACTGGGTGGTCCTGGTGCCGAATGACGCCTGCGGCGACGGCGCGCTGGGCGTCCTTGACATTCCAGAGGGCGCAACCCCAAAAATGCCCGCCACCTGGCCTGGTGTGCCGATTTATCTCGACAGCCCGGGCTTCACGCCGATTTTCGACGGCCCGGAAATCACCATCCACGTTGCCTTTGCCGACACCGGCGCTGCGATCGATGCATCCTACGACGGTGTGACGTCTGCGCTGCGTGTCAATCAGAACATCCACGCGCCGCTGCTTTGTGTTGCGGACATCTTTGATGTGGCTTCCGGCGATTTGAGCCTGCCGGGCAAGATCAATTGAGACTCTAAGGGCGGTTGCGTTCCGCGGCAGCCCTCAATTCGGAGATACGACCATGACCGAACCATGGCTGAAAACGCTTCGCACGCAGACGCCTCAGGAAGGATACGACCTGGCGATCAAGCTCTCGCGAATGGCGGTTAAAATGACACAACCCGATGCGGCGATCCGCGAAAAGCTACGCCCGGCATACGATGGCGATGCCCAGGCCCTGATCAGCATTTCTGGTGTCGTCGCGGTCAACTTCCAGACGGTCGCGGCGGCGAACGGCTATTGGACGTGAAATCCGTGAAAACCCGGCCTGGTCGGCAACGTTCAGGCCGGGGTGGCGAATGCGTCACTGTCTCCTGCCGAAGGAAGACGAGGCTACTGCGGCAATGACGATGGCGCCGATCAGCATTTCGCGGACATAGCTGTCGACCTTCATCTGGGTCAGGCCGTTGTCGAGCACGCCGAGGATCAAAACGCCAACCAAAGTGGCCAGCACGCGCGGCTCGCCTTCCTTGCCCATGGTCATGCCGAGAAACACGGCGGCGATTGCATCAAGCATCAGGCCGGCGCCCTGGGTCGGATTGGCCGATGCGACCCGGCTGGCATACATCAGACCGGCGGTTGCGGCGCCCAGGCCGGTGAGTGCGAAGGCGCTCATCCGCAGCGATTTGACCCGCACGCCGGCCAGGCGTGCCGCTTCGATATTGCCGCCGATCGCATAAAGCCGCCGGCCGTAGGTGGTCTGCTCCAACGTTAGCCAGACCAGCACCAGAACGCCGACGGCCGAGATCGTCAGATAGGGCAGTTTCACAGCGCCCAGACCGATCGATTCGAGCGGAAGGCCGGACCGGGCAAAACCCGAAAACGCAGCAGGGATGTCGCGTCCGAAAATGGTGCGTCCGTCGCTGATGAAGAACGCCAGCCCGCTGAAGATCGTCAGGGTGCCCAGCGTCGCGACAAACGGCAGGATGCCGACAAATGCCACCAGGACGCCGTTCAGCAGTCCGCCGAGCAGGCCGACGCACAGCGCGGCGGTCACGCCGACCCAGACGGGATAGCCGAGCGTGAAGCACAACGCCGCAACGATTCCGGCGAGGCTCGCCATCGAGCCGACCGACAGATCGAAATCGTTCATCACCATGACGATCGTCATGGTGAAGGCGACCACCGCCAGCATGCTGATCTGCTGGGAAATGTTGATGAGATTGCGTGCCGTGAAAAACGTCTCCGGCAACTGCAGGGAAAAGAACACAAGGATCAATCCGAAGCCGAGCAGCGTGCCGAACTGCCTGAGGTGGCGTGTCATGCAACCTCCGGGGACTGGTCGGAACGATAGAATGCGGCGAGAAGATCCGAAGGCCGCAGGTTGTCAGGCTTCAGCATGGCGGTGGCTGTGCCCTCGCTTAAAACCAGGATGCGGTCGCACATGCCGATGAGTTCGGGAAGATCGGTGGAGGACAGCAGCACGGCACAGCCGCGCCCGCTCAGCGACCGGATCAACTCGTAAATCTCGAACTTTGCGCCGACATCGACACCCCGGGTCGGCTCGTCCAGCAGCAGCAATGACGGGTCCTCCATCAGGGCGCGGGCGAACACGACCTTCTGCTGGTTGCCGCCCGACAGTTGCCAGACGGATTGCTCTGGGCCTTCCGCCTTTAGGCCGACACTGGCGCCGACAGCCTTGACGCTTTCAACTTCCGCGCTGCGACGGGCGCGCAGGCCCGCATAATGCGGCAGGAGCATGTTGGGCCGCACGCCCATGCGCATCATCAGCCCTTGCGTGCGCCGTTCGGCCGGAACGTATGCAACGCGGCGGGCCCAGGCTGCGACCGGCGACTCCGGCGCGGCGGTTCCCAGCAACAAAACCGCGCCGCCGGTGGGCTTCTCCAACCCCAGGAATAGGTGCAGCAGGTCGGTCTGTCCGGCGCCGGCGAGGCCGGTGATGCCCAGCACTTCGCCAGCGTTGAGACGGAAACTGATGTTCTGCAGGTTGTTGGAACTGACATTGTCCGCAACGCAGACGACGGCGTCGCCGATGTCGGAACGACGGTTCGGATAGCTGTCCGAAACGGGACGTCCGGTCATATCCTGAATGATTCCCTCGCGGCTTGTCCCGTCGATCGGCCCGGACGAGACGAGCCGCCCATTGCGCAGAACCGTGACGTCATCACATATCCGCATGACCTCTCCCAGCCGGTGCGAAACATAGAGGATCGCGGCGCCGCAGCTTTTCAGCCCGTCGATGACGGTGAAGAGCTTTTCCGATTCCTGGTCGTTGAGCGCTGCCGTCGGCTCGTCGAGCACATAGAGGCATGGCGACGTTTTATCGCGATCGGCGACCAGCGCCGCGGCGATCTTGATCAGCATCTGATCACCGGTGGTCAGGCTGCCGGCATGGCGGCCAACATCGATATGATCGATGCCCAATGCATGCAGCGCCGCTTCCGCCCGGCGCGCCAGGGCTTTCCAGTCGACAAACAGGCCGAGCCGATGCGGTGGGGGATGGCCCAGAAGGATGTTCTCCGCGACGGAGAGCGAGCGCACGACATTCAGTTCCTGGTGAATAAAGCGGAAACCCGCCGCGTGCGCCATGGCCGGGTTCGAAACGGCGACCGGTGCACCGTCCCGGAAGATGGCCATCCGGTCGGCCGGTACGACGCCGGCGATCAGTTTGATAAAGGTCGATTTGCCGGCACCATTTTCGCCCATCAAGGCGTGCACCCGGCCGGCCGTCAATGTGATCGACACGTCATCGAGGGCAAAAGCCGCGCCGTAGCGTTTGCTCATGCCCTCGAAACTCAAGGAGGTGAACGTCAGGTTGTCTGCTCCAGCCACTGTGTTGCCCATCTGCGTCGGAGCGGACGATACCGTCAGTCGCTGACGTTTGTCACCGTGACCAGCTTGGTGGGGACGTAGATAACCGGCGCTTTCATATCGACGCCATCCAGCGCCTTGGCGACGGTATCGGCGGTGGTTTTGCCGATGCCCGTGAAGTCCTGCGCCATGGACGCCTCGAAACTGCCGCCGGCCGCGATGGCATCGCGCGCCTGCGGATTGGCGTCCATGCCGACAATGACGATGCCCTCATTGCCACGGCCGGCGTCCTCGATCGCCTGCAGCGCGCCGAGCGCCGGTTGGTCCCACGCCGCCCACACCGCCGCGATGCTGCCCGGCTGCGGATTGGCCGCCAGCACCGCCTCCATCTTGGCCCGGCTATCGGCGATGCCGCCATCCTGAACATCCGGCGTGATGCGATCGATGACATCGATATCGGGGAAATTGCCGAACACCGCATCGGCCACGACACCGCGGATCTGCACCGGCGGAAAGGCGTCGAAAACGAACATCACGACATTGCCCTGGCCATTGATGCGGTTGGCGACATAGACGGCGGTTTCCGCCGCCATGGCATAGCCGTTCGAGGTAACGTTTGCATAAAGCAGAGGATCGCTGCCCGAATCCATGCCAATTACCGGGATATTGGCGTCGGCCGCCGCCTGCAGGCCGGCGGCGACCTGCGCCGGATCCACGTTGATGACGATGGCGTCGACATTCTGGGTGACCGCGTCCTCGATGCGGGCGATCACCGCGGCGACATCGCCCGCCGTATCGACGACGTTCAGATCCCAGCCCTTGGCCTTCGCCTCCGCCTCCAGGCCTTCCACATACATCTGCGTTCCGGGCTGAGCCAGATAAGGCGTTACCACCGTCACCGATTGGGCCTCAGCGGCCGCGACGGTCAACCCGATGGCCATAAGCGCTGCTGCGATTGATTTCATGTCTTCCTCCGGTTCCACTCCATTCGACTGGCTGCAGGCTAGCGCGAATCCGCGCGGTTGCTAATGTCGCTGACGTCAATATGTGCACTTTCCGGATAACAGCGCGTGCCGCAGGGGCTTGCCGCGACTCGGCGCGCATTCAGGTGGGTGCTATCGATTGTGACGGGTTCGGCATGCGACCACCGTCAACTTCACTTGCAGATCGGCAACACCAGCGGCGGCTGTTTTGGAAGGGACCGCCTCCATTCATTGATAATCGGCTGGAGGGTTCGTTTAGGCCAGAATTTTGGAGTGTGGATCGCCTTCAGACATGCGGTGTTCCAGTAGAGCCCGTTGCGAGACAGGGAATTTCGCTTCTTCACCGCTTTGGCAACGGCGTTGATATCGCCGGATTCAGGATAGATGTAGAGGGTCGTTGGGTTCCCTTCCACTAGCGCGAGAATCTCTCTCGAAGCCGATCGCGACCAGGTTGTACAGCCGTTGCTGCGGCCACCTGTATAGTTCACTAGTTTTCCGAAAGGGACATATCCCTCTTTGTCGGCATAGGGGCTTTTCGGTTTTTTGTAGCGGCATTGCCACCTCAGGAAAACGGCCGGATGTCCGCCGATGGCCCGCTCTCTGGCATTTCTCGTGTCGCCTTCCCCGTCAAAAAGCAGGAACGTGCGACGGAAAGGCTTCCGCTTACCCGACTGACGATAATAGCCTTTGAAAGACGTCCGGGTTTCGGCCGTCACATAGGATCCGCCGGTCGTCAGTTTCGACCCCTCGGCGTTGCTGAAGTGCTTTGCGCATTGCCGGCCGTTCGAGAAATTCGCGCGTTTCAATTTCCGCCCGTTGCCATAGCCCGACGAAACCGCGCGGAACGATTTCTTTGATTCGCATATGATGTAGAAACGGCGCCCCGGTTTACCCCCGTTCGTTGTGCTCGGGCGCGTCGCATCCTTGGCGAAGTAGCAAGGATTTCTGATCGCACCCTGGCGTAGTTTTCGCTTGTAAAGCGCACGTGCCCTCTTCAGGACCACAGGGGCGATCTGGCCGTCGCCTGTGCCGACATGCTTTTGCAGCCAAGCCGGAAGGTTAGAGGTTTGCCCGGCCGCCAGAGATGGCAGCGAAATCGACACAACGACAGCGATCATGGCGGCAATGATTACGCGGAGCGAATTGAACCGCATCGTGCCAGTCTCCCAGTAGACCATCCTCTGTACAAGCCTAACACAAATCGCTCGGGCAAAAGTAAACATGCCGAGGATGACATTAAGGGCGGACATTTGCCCTGAACCACGGTGTATTTGTCTCGCGCGTAAGGTTCAGGGTTGCCGGCGACCGAGCAACCAGATGGAGGAGTCTTCGTGACCAGGGAATAAGGGTGGTGGCGACGGTCTATCAGGTTCCCGACAAGCTGATTGCCAACAGACGTCTCAACCGTATCGAATCGCTCAAAGCATGGATGGCCGAAGCGGACATTTCTACCTCCATCTCGATCGCCGGCTACTTCCGCGCTGCGGAGAACTTCGCGGGACGTCTCTCCTGAAACGCCCTTACGCCTTCCCGGCAATCGTCCGTGGTGAACGCCTGGTCGATCAGGGGAAGCATTCGTGCAATCGCATCCTGCTCGGGTAGATCGAAGGCCATGTCGATTGCCTGTTTGGCCGCCCGCATGCTGCGCGGGCCTTGCGCCAGCTTGCGCCCCAGTTCAAGCGCCAAGGCCAACGATCCTCCGGCATCGGCGATCCAATTGACGAGTCCCCAATCAAGGGCACGGCGCGCATCGATCGGTTCGCCGAACATGACCATTTCTTTGGTCCGCGCCGGACCGATGCGTCGGGTGACTCGGACGGTTCCACCGCTTCCGGGAAACAGGCCAAGCTTGGTTTCAGGAAGAGCGAAACGGGCCTCGGCGTCTGCCACGATCATGTCACAGCAAACAGCCAGTTCCAGGCCGCCGCCATAGGCAACGCCATGCACGGCTGCGATCGTCGGCCACGGAAAGCGGGCCAGGCGCGTATACATTTCGTTCTCGGCATACAGCTTCTTCTCGATGGCGGCCTGCGGCGCCATATACTGCTCAAACTCGGAAATATCCGAGCCGGCACAAAACGCCTTCTCGCCAGCGCCATGAAGGACCAGCGCGCGAACGCTGGCATCCTCGGCGATCGCCTGGAGTGTCTCATCCAGCGTTCGCGTCATCTGAAGCGACACAACGTTGAGCGGTGGATTGTCGAGTGTGATGACGGCAAGCCCGTTGTCTACGGTGTGGTGTATTTGTCGGACGGTCAAATCGCCCTCCCTGATGCTTGTTCAACTCACCTGCGTGCGCGGAACTCCTTCCGGAAGTCCATTGGGCCTTCCCGGAACAACCGGGCATCCATTTTTTTGAGATTCGGTGCGATTCCCACTTCAAAGCCAATCTGACTGAGCACATCACGCTGAAGATCGATGCCTTGCGCAATCTCAGTCAGTACCAAACCATCGGGATCCAGTCGAAATACAGCGCGGTCGGTTATGTAGATAATCTCCTGGCCCTGCTGGCGCGCTACCTGTCCGGAGAATGTGATCTGTTCGACCTCGTCAACGAACTTCCGCACCTGTCCCTCGGCTCTCAGCTGCATGCCATGGTCACGATTCGGCCGGATATCCAGGCCTTTGGCGGTCAAGGTGCCCGAAAACGTTACCTTGCGCGTACCCTGCGAAATGTTGATGAAGCCGCCGGGTCCGGTGATGTTCGGACCGTATTTCGAAACATTGACATTGCCGTGCCGGTCGACCTGGGCAAATGAAAGAAAGGCCATGTCGAGGCCGCCGCCATCGTAGAAATCGAACTGGGCGGGCTGGTCGATCATGGCATCGTAGTTCTTGCCGGTGCCAAAATCCTTGCCCAATGCCGGGGCTCCGCCAAACAGCCCCTGCTCGACGGTCAGGCAGATATCACGCAGAAAGCCTTCTTCGGCCGCCACCGGCGTGATTCCGATCGACACGCCATAGCCGATATTCACCACCGCGCCCGGGAAAAGCTCCATCGCCGCACGTCGGGCGATGACCTTGCGCACGTCCAGAGGGAGAAACTCGATCGCGTGTTCGCTCTCGCGGATCGCACCGGCATAGGCCGGGTTGTAAAATGTCTGATAGGTCTGCGGTTGGTCAGGGACGACCACGATGTGATCCACCAGCACCCCGGGTATTTTCACCGACTTTGGTGGCAGTGTTTCCGGCCTTGCCACCCGTTTGACCTGGCAGATGACGCGGCCACCGGTCCGCCGCGCGGCGGTCGCCATGGCGAGTACCTCGCCAAAGATGGCTTCGTCCTCCAGCGATATATTGCCATTCTCGTCGGCCGTCGTCCCCCTGATCACCGCGGTGCTGATGGGCAGCGATTTGTAGAGTAGGAACTCGTCGCCGTCGATCTCCATGACGCGCACGAGATCTTCGCGGGTTCGCTTGCTCTGCTTGCCACCCTGGAGGCGTGGGTCGACGAATGTGCCGAGGCCGATTTTCGTGAGCAACCCGGGCCGGCCGGCCGCCATTTCCCGGGTCAATTGCGACAACACACCCTGGGGCAGCGTATAGGCCTCGATCAGGTCATCATTGGCCAGGGCGGCGATCGGGGGGCAATTGTTGAATCCGGCGCTGATAACCCGTTTTGCAAGGCCGGGAAGTGCCAGGTGGCCGAAACCGGTGGAAACCCAATCGCCCAGAGAAACAACGCTGCCCAGGGTTAAATCCGTTGGCGAACCTGTTTGCCGATAGCGTTCGGCAAGCGCTTCTATGATCTGTTCCGGCACAAGATGGCCGGCACCCGAACCGCTGAAAAACACCGACTCGCCGTCCCCAATAAGACTGGCGGCCGTCGCGGCGTCGATGATTTTTGAGTCCGGCTTGCTGGCGCTTGGCGAGGACATCGATCGGTTCTCCACATTACCCTGACTAGCGCCGCGACGCTTACGGGTCTATATCTACAGTATGCTGTTGTTTTCGAATGATTTACGAGGGTGGTTCCATTGAACGACGAAATGCAGCCATTTGAACTGTACGACATGCCCGGCCATTTGATCCGGCGGTTGCAACAGATCGCCGTGTCCATATGGCTTAGCGAAACGGATGCTTCGAAAATCCGCCCGGTGCAGTTTGCAGCGCTCAGCGCGATCAGAGCGTTTCCGGGGATGGACCAGATGGAGTTGTCGCGCGCCATTGCCTTCGACAGAAGCACCATCCAGGACGTCATTATCAGGTTGGAGAACCGCGGCTTGCTCCGCCGCGATGCCGACGCGAATGACCGCCGGCGGCGTATTCTGTTTATCACCGAGGCGGGCGCGGATGTTCTTGACAAGATGGCCGAAGACAACCAGCGGGCCCAGGCGAGAATCCTTTCTCCGCTTTCCCCGGAGGAGCAGGAAGTGTTCATGGAAATGATCTCGCGCATGGTCAAACTCAACAATCGTTTCAGCCGTGCGCCGCTGGTTCGGCAGCGTGAGCGCGACACCCAGTTTGTGCAGGCTGATCGCTGAGCAAAAAGGCACCTAGCGACCCCCACCGACATCGAGTATCGCGCCGGTCACGTAGCTCGCCTCATCGGACAGAAGCCAAAGAATCGCTGCGGCGATCTCTTGCGGTTGGCCAGCGCGCTGCATCGGAATGCTGGGCGCGATCCGGGCGATGCGCTGGGAATCGCCGTTGATTACGAACATTTCGGTGTCTGTCAGACCCGGTCGCACGCTGTTGACCCGGATGCCGAGTGGTGCGACCTCGGTCGCCAGTCCTTTGGTCATCACATCGATCGCGCCCTTGGTCGCCGCGTAATGTACATACTCATTCGGTGCGCCGAATTTGGCCACAACTGAAGACAGATTGACAATGGCGCCGCCGCGACCACCGTTGTGAGGCGACATGCGTGTCACCGCTTCCCTCGCACAATAGAATGCACCGAATACATTGGTTTCGAACACGGCACGAAGCTGCTCGGGCTCAAGATCACCAAGCACCGTGGACGGGCCGAGTATACCGGCATTGTTGACCAGCCCCACCGGTACGCCGAGCTGCTCATCGCATGCGTTGAATAGTGCTTCGACCTCTTTTGGGTTCGAGACATCAACTTGATGGATATGCGCCCGACGGCCTGCCTCGCGAACGTCGCTTGCGACTTCCTCGGCCTTTTCGCGGCTGCCGCGATAGGTCACGCATACATCATAGCCGGCCTTGGCCGCCAACCGCGCGGTTGCGGCGCCAATTCCCTGACTGGAGCCTGTAATGATGAGCGGTTTGCCCATGTTTCTCTCCCTCCAATCATCCCATTGGCATGGCATTCGGCTTTGTGACCACCCGATTTCGGCTGCCAACGCTCTTGATCAGACAATATATGCAGTATACTGTAGGCAGTACACTGTAAAGTGTTCCGCGTCTTGTTTGCTTAGCGGGAAATCGGAAACCACCACTGCCTTCGCGCGGATGGCGGGGCGGTTTCAAAGGGAGGAATTCATGGTGAAGTTAGCGAAGACGCTTGTCGTCGCGTCTGCATTTTCCGTCGTCGCGGTGGCCGCACAGGCTGCAGACCCGATCAAAATCGGCGTATTGCTGCCACTCAGCGGCGGACTGGCTCAATCCGGACAGGATGCCCTGAACGGCTTCAAATTGTATTGGAGCCAGGACGGCATGGAGTCGGGCGGAAGGCCAGTCGAGATCATCGAAGCGGACAGCCCTTGCAATCCCGATGCCGCCATCAATGGTGCCCGACGCCTGGTTCACAATGACAAGGTCCATTTCCTCGTTGGACCGCTTTGCGGCCATGAAGGTCCTGCGGTGGCTCAGGTGTCTGCCGAAACGGGCGTTCCGCTTTTGCTGGTTCCCTCAGCGTCAGACAGCCAGACCAAATGGGATCGTGTCCCGACCGTCATTCGAACCGGATTTGCCTCAAGCCAGGACGCGCACCCATTCGGCGAATATCTCTACAACGAGCTGGGACTGCGCAATATCACCTTTGTCGGTCAGGACTACACCTACGGTCAGGAAAAGACTCTGGGTGCGGTTGCGACATTTGAAAAGCTCGGCGGCAAGGTCGACAACATTATCTGGGCGCCGCTTTCGACAACAGACTATGCGCCGCTGCTGGCGGGCATTCCCGAGGGCACGGAAGCAGTCGTGCCTGTCGTCGTCGGTGCGCATCGAAACCGGTTTATCGAGACCTGGTTTGATTTCGGCTACGACAAGCGGTTCAAGCTTTTTGGCCTGAACCTGCTGCAGACCGATGCACTCAACGACATGGATGATGATCGGGTCGTTGGTCTGATATCGGTAGCTCAGAACTACTCGCAAGGCATCGATTCGCCCGAGAACAAGGCGTTTATCGATTCCTTCATTGAGGCCTATGGCGTTGTTCCGTCCTATTTCGCCGAAATGATGTACTCGACCGCAAAGTGGGCCGACACAGCGATCGACAGCATCGATGGAAAGGCGGAGGATCGCGATGCCTTTCTGAATGCCATGCGGACCGCCGAGATCGTCGGGCCCCGGGGCAAGTTAAAGCTCGACGAGTACGATAATCCGATCCAGACCACCTACATCTCCAGGGTGGAGAAGGTGAACCATCCAAAGCTCGGCGAAGTTTTGATGAACGTCCCCGTGAAGGCTTATCCGAACACTTCGCAATTCTGGACTTGGACACCGGAGGAGTTTCTAGAAAGAGGACCCTATACCAAATAGGATCGGTCGCGATCACCGTGGCGGCGCGCTTGGGCCGCCGCGGTTGGTTTTGCTGGGATTTAGAATCCAGGGCCCTTTGCCATGATCTCTTTCGTGTTGCAGCTGCTGAACGGCCTGTCGCTCGCCGCGTTGCTCTTTCTTCTCGCAAGCGGCTTTACGCTTACGTTTGGTTTGGCCCGTGTCGTCAACATGGCCCACGGAGCTTACTATCTGCTTGGCGGCTACATTGGCCTGACGATCATCCGGCAAACCGACAGCTTTCTGCTTGGCGTCGCAGCCGGTGGACTGGCCGTCGTGGCGCTCAACGCCTTGTTGGAGCGGTTCCTGATTCGGCGCACCCTGGGTAATCCCCTGATGCAGGTCCTGCTGACGATCGGGATTGTCTACGTGATCGCTGAAGTGGCTCTCTTGATTTGGGGCGGGAATCCGGTTCGAGTGCCTGCACCCGACTGGGCTCGTGGACCCGTCGTGCTGCCCGGGGAAATCTACTATCCAAAATATCGGTTCCTCCTCATCGTCCTCGGTGCGCTGGTGGCGTTGGGATTGTGGGCGCTCTACCGGCTGACGCCGATTGGCGCGATCGTCAGGGCCGGCGTCGATGATCGTGAAATGGTGGTGGCGAGCGGTATCAATGTGGATTTGCTTTTTGCGCTTGTCTTCGCCATGGCAGCATTCCTTGCCGGGGCAAGCGGCGTCTTGGGCGGTGCGTTCTTGACGCTTTATCCCCACGCCGAATGGGACACATTGGTTCTGGCGCTGGTGGTTGTGATCATCGGCGGCCTGGGTAGCCTGGAAGGTGCCATCGCCGGCAGCCTGATCGTCGGCTTGATCGATGCGTTCGGCAAGTGGCTGGTACCCGAGGCGGCAGCCTTCATGATGTTCGGACCAATGGCGCTGCTGCTCCTTATCCGACCACAAGGCCTTTTCGGCAGGGCGCACTGATCATGGGCACTGACAACAACACGACGCTTCGCTGGGTCGGCGGCTTTGCGTTGGCGTTTGCACTCCTGGCCTTGCCGTTTGCGGCGAATCCATTCTGGACCGGCCTCGTCGCGCACATCCTGATATTTGGACTGCTGGCATTGTCTGTGGATCTGCTGATGGCGCAAACCGGACTTTTCCCGATGTGCAATGGCGCCTTCTTTGCGGTAGCCGCCTATTCGGTTGCCGCGCTCGAGGTCAATTTCGACGCGCCAAGCATCGTGGCGGTGTCCGTTGCGATGGCGGCAGCGCTGATGACTGGCGCATTGTTTGGTGTCAGCGTTCGTACCGGCGGTGTTTATTTTATTCTCATCACGCTGGCGCTCGGTCAACTTGTCTGGAGCGCCGCCGTTCAATGGTCTTCGCTCACCGGCGGCGACAACGGGATCACCAATGTGCCGTTTCCGTCCTTTGGACCGGTCGCTGTGACGACGTTTAACGAGATGTACTATCTGGTGATTGCCTGCGTTGTTGCGGCGACGATCATATATCGGCGCATAACCCGCTCTGCTTTCGGTCTGAGTCTGAATGGAATCAGAGAATCGGAAAGCCGCATGTCGGCACTGGGATTCGCGGTTGGCCGAAGAAAATATGCGGCTTTCCTGCTTTCCAGCCTTTTTGCCGGTTTCGCCGGCGTTCTCTACGCCTACACGAACCAGTTTGTGTCGCCGGCCTCCGCTTCACTGCAGGTTTCGGTTGAGGCCGCCTTGATGCCGATCCTCGGCGGCGCCGGTACGACGCTGGGGGCATTCGTTGGCGCGTTGGTGATTATCGGCATTCGCGATTTCGTATCGGGCATCGTGCACGGATGGCAGATCGTGATGGGGCTTGCCTTTATCTTCGTCGTTCTCTTCGCGCCGCGCGGCATTCTCGGACTTTTTGATCGCGTCCTGCGATCCGGTGACAAAGTTGAAACGACGAAGGCATCGGAACGGACGCGTACGGAAGCGGGTTGAATGGCCAAGACCGTGCTACAGCTCGATCGGGTCTCAAAGCGCTTCGGTGGTTTGCTCGCCGTCAGCAACGTGACACTGAGTGTGGAGCGGGGAGAACGGGTGGTGGTCCTTGGCCCCAACGGAGCCGGCAAGACCACGCTGTTTCATTGCATTACCGGAACGCTGCCGATCACGTCAGGCGCCATAAGGTTGCTCGATCGCAACGTCACGCGGCTTCCCGCCGACAAGCGCGTCGCCCTTGGAATCGGCAGGACCTTCCAAATTACCAATCTTTTCACCGGTCTGAGCGTTCTGGAGAATGTCATGCTCGCCATACACGGTCGCAAAGGCGGTGCCCCGTCAATTTGGCGGCCATGGGCTGGTGGGCAATCCGATGTTGACACGGCCAAATCCGAGTTGGACCGCGTGGGACTCGCAGACCTGATCCGCGTACCTGTCAGTTCACTTGCCTACGGGCAGCGCCGGAAGCTGGAACTCGCGATGGCGATGGTTGGTGATCCGAAGGTTTTGTTTCTTGACGAACCCTGCGCTGGGCTTGCACCGGCAGAACGGCTGGCATTTGCCGATGTGATCAACGAAATCGCCAATGAAACGACAGTCGTGATGGTGGAGCACGACATGGACATCGCGTTCAAAGTCGCCAGAAGGCTGGTCGTGATGAACATGGGCGAGGTTATCTGCGATGGCTCACCTGAACAGATCCGGTCCGATCAACGGGTCCAGGAGGTGTATCTGGGCCATGGGTGACACGCTCCTGTCCATTCGTGATCTGCACACCTATCTCGGCGACAGCTATGTCATCCAAGGTGTCGACCTTGAGATCAGCGCCGGGAAGCTTGTCGCACTGCTTGGCCGCAACGGCATGGGAAAGACCACCCTCATACGCTCAATCCTGAACCTCGCGCCGGCCTCGCGTGGCACCATCACCTTCCGCAGTGAAAACCTTGTGGGGATGGCGCCCTACCGCATTGCCCAGATGCGGATCGGACTGGTTCCGCAGGGCAGGCGGATATTCCCTTCGCTCACGGTCCGCGAGAACTTGAATTTGCCCACCAGCGCGTTTGCCGGAGGCCGCCAACGAGGTGGCGCGTGGTCACTCGACCGGGTTTACCAATTGTTCCCGCGGTTGAGCGAACGTTCCAGGCAATTGGCAGGTTCCCTTTCCGGCGGCGAACAATCCATGCTGGCAATCGGTCGCGCCCTGATGAGCGATCCCGAGCTTCTGCTGATGGACGAACCCTCCGAGGGGCTGGCGCCGGTGATCGTCGGTCGCCTTGGCCAGATCATCTCGGAATTGCGCAAGGACGGCCTGTCCATCCTGCTGGTCGAGCAAAACATACCGTTTGCAATCGAATTGGCGGATGAAGTCAACATCCTGGCCAATGGCAAGACGGTGTTCCACGGGAGTCCCGGCGACTTTGAAGCGGATCATGACGCCAAGCAGCGTTGGCTCGGCGTATGATTGGAGAGAGGAGGCGGCGTGAGCGAAACTAAAGGTCTGATGGCCTTTTGGGCGGACTTCGAGCCGGCCGATGTCGAGGAACTGCGGCGCTGGCACAATTGCGAGCATATGCTCGAGCGGGTTTCGATCCCCGGCTTTGTGCATGGGCGCCGATACCGCGGCAATGATGAGGCGCAAACCTTTCTGATGTACTATGAAACCGAAACCGCCGCGGTCCTTGGGTCGAAAGCCTATCAGCAGGCATTGAACACGCCGACGGCCTGGACGCAATCGGCGCTCAGGCTTTTTCGCAATCCGGCCCGCAACATCTATTCATTGCTTGCTGCCTGCGGCGTCAAGCACGAGCGCGCGGCACCCTTCCTGGCGACGATACGTTTCAACCACCGGGCAGACGGCAATGATGTTTTGCAGACTTACCGCGAAAGCGTGCTTCCGGCACTCGCAGACTTGCCATCCGTAGAGCGGGCGCGCCTTTACATGATCGATGAGGCGATCTCCGGCATCATGACCGCCGAGCGTCAGATATATGGCGGCGGTCCAGGGCAGCAAAAATACCTGCTGTTCGTCGAACTGGCGGATGAAATCAGCGCCTATGAACCGGCCGAATTGCCCGGCATGGTGAGCGGGCTCGGACCGGGTCACCGCGACATATTTTCCGAGGTGGGCTGGCTCGATTTCTGGCTGGAGGGACACCCGTGAGCAACCGCGACCCGCGGCAGATCGCCGAGCAACTCTGGTCGGCGCGCCGGCACGGAAGCGTCGTCAGCGCCCTGTCCGTGGATCTGGACGAAACGCAGGGCTATGCCATACAGGATGCGCTGATCGCGGCTCGGGAAGACCTGCCGGCCGGTTGGAAAGCGGGAGCGACCGCACCCGGCGGTCCACATGCGGTCGGTCTGTCCGAACCAATGTCCGGGCCGCTATGGTCCGAGTTCATCTACCGGTCCGGCGAAAACGTGGCGGTATGGTCCGCCCATCGTCCTCAGGCTGAGGTCGAACTGGCTTTTCGTCTTGGCGCTGTTCCGCGCGCATCCGACTGGGCATCGATCAACGATTCGATCGATGGCGTGACGGTTGCAATCGAACTGACCGGCTGGCGTTTCGCCGACCTGCCGCCCCGGCCCGGTCCGCAGTTTCTGGCGGATCACGCTTCCAATGCCTGCGCGATCTGCGGATCTTTCCGCAACGATTGGGCCGATGTCGATTTTTCGAAACTTGAAGCCCGTCTCAACATTGACGGAGTCCTGTCCGCCAGCGGCAAGTCGACCGTCGTCATGGGCGACCCTCGAAACGCAGTGGAATGGCTTTGCAAACAACTAGCGCGGCGCGGCCATGCGCTCGCGCCCGGCCAAATCATCATGTCGGGTGCGATCATCCCGGTCACGGCGGTTCAGCCGGGTACCAGATTGTCCGCCGCCTGCCCGCCCTTCGGTGAAGTCACTGTCGGCATCTATGGGGCGTCGTGAAAGCTGGATCCGCACGACCGGATGAGGTCGCCGACCTTATTCGCGAGGTATAATCGAAATGGGAGACCCGACCATGGGTAATGTTTACAACAACTTCATTGGCGGCAAATGGGTGCCAGCGAAGGAAGGGCGAACATTCGAAAGCCGAAATCCCGCAAACCCGGACGAATTGATCGGCATCTTTCAGCGGTCGACCGACGCTGATGTCGATGCCGCCATGGCCGCTGCCAGCGCTGCCAGCGGGGAGTGGGCAGCAACGCCCGCGCCGGAGCGCGCTATGGTGCTCGATCGGATCACCGACCTGCTTGAGGAACGTCGGGAGGAGATTGCCCGCACCATCTCACGGGAGATGGGCAAGGTCTACGCCGAGGCGAATGGCTTTGATATTCAAGCCGCCATCAACACGTCGAGGGTTATGGTGGGCGAGGGGCGACGCTTGCTCGGCCAGACCGTCCCCTCGGAGCTCCGCAACAAATTCGCGATGGTGGTGCGCGAGCCGATCGGTGTCGTCGGTGCGATCACCCCCTGGAATCTTCCTATACTGTTGCCCTCCTGGAAGATTTTCCCTGCGCTTTTGTGCGGCAACACGATCGTGTTCAAGCCTGCCGAAGATACGCCGCTGGTCGGGACAATGCTTGTCGAACTGCTTGCCGACGCCGGTGTTCCAGATGGCGTGATCAACATGGTGACCGGTTACGGCAGCGAGATCGGCGAGCATTTCGTTACACATGCGAACGTCGACATGATCTCGTTCACCGGTTCCGTGCCGGTCGGGCGCTTCATTGCCGGCAAGGCTGGGGAACAGTTGAAAAAAGTCTCGCTCGAGCTTGGCAGCAAAAACGCCGTTGTGGTGATGGACGATGCCGAACTGGAACTGGCCTTGCAGGGCTGTCTTTGGGGCGGATACGGAACTTCCGGTCAGCGGTGCACCGCGGGAAGCCGGGTGGTGGTTCACGAAGCGATTTATGATCGCTTTCTTGAAGCTTTCGCAGAGCGGGTTCGCTCGCTGAAGGTCGGCGACGGACTGGCGGAGGGGTCTCAGGTTGGCCCGTTGGTCAACCAGAAGCAGCTGGACCGGGTGCATGGGTATATCGAGCTTGGCCAACAGGAAGGGGCGAAACTTGTTCTCGGCGGTCGCAAGCTGCAGGAGGAGATGGGCGGGGGTTACTACTATGAGCCGACGTTGTTTACAGATGTGACGCCAGACATGCGAATCGCGCAAGAGGAGATATTCGGCCCGGCCGTCTGCCTGATGAAGGCGAAAGACTTCCATCATGCGATCGAAATCGCCAACAGCACCGCCTATGGGCTGTCATTCGGTATCTATACCTCTGATGTCAATCAGGTTTTCGCGGCCATGCGCGATCTCAAATCCGGTGTGGTAAACGTCAATTCGCCGACCATGGGCGTCGAAATCGGCGTACCGTTCGGTGGTATGAAGAACTCCGGCAACGGACTAAGGGAATCCGGCACTGCTTCGATTGACGAATTCACCGAGCTCAAATCGATTATGGTCGACTATAGCGGCCTGCACCGGCGCACGGGGGTCAATGAGGCAGCGGCCAAGCGCTAGCTCGTCTGTCAGGTCCGGTGCCGACAGCGCATTGGCAGGACCGCTCTTGGCACATTCGCACGAACGCAGGTGTCGGCCGTGACATGACGATACCTGACGACATCACCCACTATTTCTCACGCTCGGATCATCCGTTTCAAAACCTGAGCGATCTGAATCCCGATGAGTTGGCGCCGGTTCTTGAGAAGCTGAAGCAGCGCAAGGCGCAGAATCCGGCATTCAAGCGGGTGTTCGGGTCAGCCTACATGGACATGCGGCGAAGAACCGAAACCAAGCTGCGCGGTATGTTTGAGGCAAGGGGCGGTAAGCCGCAGAGGCAGTCGCCCCATTACTTCGTCCTTGGTCAGTGTGCGTGGTTTTCGGGCCTCTATCCGGATCCCGAGACCGTCAAACTCGATTGGCGGCTATTGCCGCGTGAGATTGCAAGCTTCACTTACCCTGACAGCTTCGT
The DNA here is from genome assembly GCA_965249925.1 of Hoeflea sp. Classification (GTDB taxonomy): domain Bacteria; phylum Pseudomonadota; class Alphaproteobacteria; order Rhizobiales; family Rhizobiaceae; genus Hoeflea_A. Next base: position 955,806 of record OZ252260.1, on the reverse strand, counting down.
TTCGATGCGGCTCGGACCGGAGTTCGGGCTACCGCATGAGCCACTCGAGCCGTACCACGAACAGGTTTTCTTCCTGGACGAGCTTGCAGACGTGGTCGCTCGTCATGGACTGCCAGACGGAGGCAGTGGTGAGGATTATGCGGATTATCACAAAAGGAAGTTCGAGAAGTATATCGAGGTTCAGGTTTGGGCCGACGGTCCGGTAGCAGCATACCTGGAAAGCTGATCCTCGCTTAAACCGCGCCAGCACGGTTATGGATAACAACTAACACCTTGATTTCTGCCGATCTATAGGTTCCGACCTCAGACCAAGAAGGAGCTTACGGCCGCAGGACCATGCGGTCGGTGATGCGCGCGGCAAGCTCGATGGCCTGCTTGTATGTTGCGAAGCGATCCTCGAAATACGCACCCATAGCTCGGTTCGGCTCCCAGATCCGATCGTATTTGGCATAGGCGCCGTGGGCGTCTTCGAGGCTTGAAAAATCGCCGGCACCATAGGCGGCAAGACAGACGGCTCCGACCAGGCCGGGTTCATTGAACGCCAGGCGTTGCATGGGAACGCCCAGGACATCGGCCCGAATCTGTCCCCAGACGTCCGTGCTGAAACCGCCGCCGCCACAAAGCAGAATGTCGCTGCTGACCCCCGAAGACGCGGCAAGCGCATCCAGGATGTGGCGGGCGGACAACGCGACACCCTCGTATACGGCGCGTGCCAGATCCGGCTTCGTGTGCGCAGCGCTCAAGCCGAGAAACGCACCCCTCAGATCCGGATTCCACAACGGCGCGCGTTCTCCGGCGAGTTGCGGCAAAAACAGCGGCGTGTCCGGCTTGCGATCGGACGTGGAAACCGCCAAACCCATCTCCTCCGGCGTTATGCCGTGCAAATCGCAAAACCACAGCTGCGAAGCGCCGCCGGATTGGGTTGGGCCGGCGTGAAAGCGCAGCCCATGGACGTCCTGGAAGACGATGATGCCGGGTGTCGGATTGACGGTTGTCGACGAGATGCCCAGCGTTTCGCTGGTGCCGCTGACATAGACGCTGCGCCCGTTGCAGCTGGCGCCGCCACCGAAAATACCGGTCCAGCCGTCCATCGTGCCCGCGATCATGGTGGTTCCGGCGAGCGCGTAGGGTTGCCGAATGTCACCGACCGCCTCGGTCAAACCGGCCAGCGGTGCCATTCTTTCGGCCGCGCCCGGCACCAGATCCAGTATGCCCGGCACGAAAGTGAGGTTCGGTCCGACAAGACCGACATTGGAGATCGGGTCCGTCGCAACCCGCCCCGTCAGCTTCATCAGACAATAATCCTTCGGCAAAAGAACGTGCGCCGTTCGTTCCCAGATGGACGGTTTGTTGCGCGCCACCCACAGCATGCGGGCCAACGCGTGCGACGCATCGATGGGGATGGGTGCGCCAAGCAGTCGGGTCTTTTCAGCGTCGTCGAGTCGTGCATCCAGTTCCGCCGCTTCGGTCGCCGCCCGCGTATCCTGCCACAGAATCGCCGGCATCAGAGGTGTTCCCCCGGCATCGACGAACACATGGGTGTTGACCTGGCTGCACAACCCGCCGATCGCGATCCGGTCCGCCAAACCCATCGCGGAAAAGCCGTCAAGGGCTTCCGCCATCAGCCTGATCCAGTCGTCCGGTTCCTGCTCCACCTGACCGGGACCCGGCCGTCTGGTCTGGTAGGTCTGGGCAAAGGATCCGAGGGCCTGGCCGTCGGCGTCGAGCACCGCGGCCTTGACCGATGTCGACCCGACATCGATGCCAAGAATCAGGTCAACCGCCATCGAGAACACACCTTATTTCAGACAGATAGTCGACAAGGGCCTGTCGGCTTTGCTGCGCCTTGAGGATCGCGGCGCGTAACCCGCCTAACCAGCAACCGAAATCGCCGCGGTCAAATGCTTCATTCTGGCCACAACTTGCTCTATGCGGCCAGCAGGCCTTGACCCGAGGCTTCGAACGGGCACGTTTTTTTATCCATCGGTCAGCGGTACGGCAATCCGAGCCGTTCGAAAAACAAAGAAGTGCTGGCCAGCTCTGCACCTGCACTATCCGGACAAAGGTTGCGTGTAGCGGACAGACCCGCGCCGCCGCGTATCGGATGGTTTCTCGCTGTAGACTGCGGCGTAACGTCCGGAAAACCGGCCCATGTGCCGGAAACCCACCGCTTCCGCCGCTTCCGATACCGACATGGCCCGGGCAAGAAGCAGTCTTCGAACGGCTTTCAGACGCTGTAGCTCCAGGTATTTGATTGGGGTCGTGTCGAGGAACGTGGCGAACTGGTTGAACAGGCTGCGCCGGCTGATGCCGGCCACGGTTTCCAGATCCGTCAGTGATATGTCCTGCGAAAGATGCGTGTCGATATATTGGCAGCATTTGCGCATCGTCGCCGGCAGCGGACGGTTGCGCTGCGGATCGAGCGTATCGCGGTGATGTTTCTGCAAATATGCCAGAACCGAATCGATGACCGCGCCGGGCAGCGGCGATGCATGTAACGAAAGGCTGCCGGCCTGGTGGCCACGCTCGAATTCCGCCTTGAACAGCTTTAGCAGTTGCTGAACCCGCCAGCCTTCGTCTGTCGAGAATTCAATCAGCGGCGGGGTTGCCGGAAGCACCGCCGCCGGGTCGTTGGTCAGCTGTTGCCACCTGGTCTGAATTTCGTGTGCGTCCAGCTTGAGCATGAACTGTCGTGTGTTGGGCCGCCACACTGACGTCAGCGGCCGCCCCGGCGCAATGAACAAGGCGTGATTGCGAGAGGACGACCAATCACCGACCCCATCGATGCTCAGGTGCACACCACCGGACAGCGGCATCTCCAGCATGTAGAAGTCCGGAAACGATCCCGAACGGATTTCCACCTCGGTGCCGTACTGCAGAAAATTGGCCGATCCAAAGCGCATGCCGGTGGCCATGTGGCCAAAGTCGAACGAGGCCGAACCATTGCAACAGTGCAGTTTATGGTCGGTGTATCGTTCCGCAAGCCAGTCCTTGGCGCGGCCAGGGTCGGTCGTTCGGCAACCGAAATGTTCATGCATTCCAGAAAGCACCCCTTTGCTATCCGGGAAGGTCGGTCATCTTACAAAACGGCTTTGAGGGGTCAAGAAACCGGCGGATCGGTGGTTTACTGGGCGGCCACGCGTATCACGGCATCGATGTGAATGGCGGCGCAATCGACAAGCGGGAACCCGGCCGTATCTTCGTCGAAGGCCAGTACCAGATCGGTTCCGCCAAGCATGATCGCTTCGACACCGGCTTCGCCCAGCAACTGCTCGCAGGCGGCATGGAAGACGGCCCTGTGGGCATCCGACACCTTGCCGAAGGCGGCCATGGCCACATAGGCGTCATGCACCTTGCCGAGGTGGTCGCCGCCCGGAGCTACCAATTTGGCAGAGCGGATGCCGCCGTAGAATTGGGTTTCCATGACCGTCCGGGTGCCGAGGACGCCAATGCGTTGCAGGCCGCGCCTTTCCACGGCGTTGCTGACTTCGGTAAGAATGTCGATGACCGGGAGCGGTGATACCGCCTTGAACGCATCGATGCAGAAATGCCCGGCGATGGAACTGACAACCACGCACTGCGCTCCAGCGCCGACCAGTCGATCCGTCAGGCGCCGGTAGATATCCACCTGAGCGGCTGCGTCGTTGCCGGCCAGGTTACGCAGCAGAGTCGGTGAATCCGCGTGAACGATGGTCAGATCCAGTTGCCGGTTCTTATCTGCGAATCCGGCGATCAGGCCCCGATGGTAGAAATCCGTCGCGGCGGGTCCGATGCCGCCGATCATTCCGATATGCATGTGTCACAGCCTCCAGCAAACGATCCGGTCGTCTCAGCCTAATCGTGCGCATCGACAAGGGCCAGCGCGCAAAGAGGCGGGATCGGCCGATTGGCGCGGTGCTGTGCGGCCTGACGGATCGCCATGATTGCGTGTGTGAAACGAGACCGGGTGCTTGACCCTTTCACAATGGGTCAAAGCCAGCTGTTGGTCTGTTTCAACTGTTTTCTGCTTGCTCCACCGGCACCGCGCTTTGGTGATCGATCAGTAAAACAAAACGCGCGCAGCTGGCGAGAAACAGAAAGAACACACTGAGCAGTTTTGCGCTTTCTTCCGGGACATCCTTCCAGCCGACGGAGTTGGGGACCAAGCTGTCAATCGCTGTATGCGCAACATAAAACGCAAAACTCAAGGCAAAAAGGGCGGCAAATTGTCGGCTGATTAAAATCTCTCGGCTAAATATCAAGGTAACACCTATTGCCAAAAGACCATAAGAAATAACGATCACGTCGTTCCAATAGAATGATTCAAGACCGCCTATGCTATCCGTGTTTATCGCGGCACCGCCGCGCTCATGCAGCTCAAGCAATTCATCCAATGACAAATAGATGCACGCAGCGGAGAGAATCAGCCAGAAAAATGCGCCGGAATTTCGGTGAAGATGACGTATATAGAATATCATCAACGCAATGGCGCTGGCCATGGTCAAAAAAATGGATGTCAATACGGTGTTGAAACCCTGTTCTTCAAAATGAAATATTGAAATACCATGGTCAACGGTGCCCGCTGACAGGATTATATTCGCCGCGATCGAAATAAAACCAATAATTGAAAAATAGAAAAAAAGTCTTGGAAGCTGCGAGTTTCCAGAATGATTGATTTGTGTGGTCTCCACAGTTTCACACCGCAACAATCTGAATTGGCGTCGGCAACGCCGCCAATATTAAGGGCGGTCGCTTAAAATAGATTTAAGAGTCGCTGTTCTCGAATTGGTCCAGATGCATGAACAATTCGCTTTAAATCGATCAACGGAAACAGGCGACTTCGAACCGCATGTCGCCTGAAGCCGGTTTGCATTGTTGTCGCTCGACAGCCCGAGAAGCCTCTGATTATATGCATTTGCAAATAAATAAACGTCGATTGCTCCGCGTATCCGGGGCCGACAAAGGGTGGGAGAGAGATCATGCTACGGGCAGGTACGATTGCCGCATCGCTTTGCGTGACCGTTGTTTATGGCGCATCGGCGCAGGCGCCCGATGAAGTTATTGAGCGTTCAAAGGCATTGGTGCCAAGTCCGCCGTGGGCACAGGGCGATCAGGTGGGCATGGCAAACGCGGTCGGACCGGGTACGTGGCTGCGCTGTGCGGCGCATTTGAGCGCGCCGGACGCCCAGTCCTACGAGCTGTCGCATGTTCGCTCCAACACCATGCCGTTGTCGCCCTTCGGCGTGCCGCTCAAATACAGTTACCGGCCGACGGTCGGCATCCCCGGCACCCTGCACGCCTTCAACGGCGAGCAGCTCGACAGCGGCGAACCGGGCGCCCAGGGCACGCAGATGGACGGCCTCGGCCATTTCGCCTACCTGACCGAACCTTGGACCGGAGAGGGTGATTTTCCGGCTGACGGTGCGCAGTATTACGGCGGCCACACGCAGCAGGAGGTCAAACCGACGCCGGATTCGCCGCTGCTCAAACTCGGCATGGAGAATGTGCCACCGATAATCACATCCGCGGTGCTGCTTGACGCCAAGGCCCATAATGGCGGTGAAGAGCTCGGGCCCGGCGATCTGGTCACACCCGACGCCATCGACGCCATGCTTGAGGCGCAGGGTCTCTCCGAGCGCGGTATCCTGCCTGGCGACGTCGTCTACATCCATACGGGCTGGAGCGAACACTGGCAGGATCCGGCGGGCGACACGGCCTATTACACCATGGGCCCGGGACTTTCCCATGACGCGGCCAAGTATCTGGCCGACAAGCGGATCGTCCTCGTCGCGCTCGACAACCCGTTCACCGATCCGGTGAACCAAGGGGCTCTGCAAGGCCAAGCCGGACCGCCGGAGGGGACGCCGGAAGGACTGCCCTTCGCGATCCATCACTTCAACCTGGCCGAAGCCGGAATCCACCAGATCCAGAACGCCAAGCTCGATGAGCTGGCGGCGGACAAGGTATGGACTTCCTGCACGATGATCCTGCCGTTACGCTCGCAAGGTGCATCCGGTTCGCCGGTTCGCCCGGTCTCGGTGGGCGCACCGCAGGGGTAGCGCAAACGGTCGATGCGCGGCTACGTCGGCGACGCCACGAAGATCGAGGCGTCGAAACCTTAGAGTATCCGTTTAATCACATGTCGGTTTTTGGCCATCAGAATACGAGCCGCCGATCATGGTTTCTCTATTCGGAACTCAGCAGGGCGATGGCGGCCCATTCGGTATCGATGGGTGTGAGGTCACCGGGTTCCACCGGCAAATAGGCCAGTAAATCGCGCATGGTCCGGCCAAGACGCGGATGGATCGTGTCGGGTGCGACGTCGCATACCGGCACCATGACGAAGCGGCGTTCATGCATGCGCGGATGCGGGAGCGTCAGGACCGGATCGTCGCGGATGGCGTCGCCGAATGTCAGCACATCGATATCGAGAGTTCGCGGTCCCCATCGGATCACCCGTTCGCGCTGACGTTCCGCTTCGATGGCCCGTACTGCGGCGAGCAGGTCCAGGGCGGAGAGTTCCGTTTGAACGAGCACCGCAGCATTCAGATAGGCACCCTGGTCGTCCGGTCCACCGACCGGTGCGGTTTCATAGAGCGTCGAAGCGGTGTCCAGGCTGATTGCCGACAGGTTGCGAATGCGTGACAGCGCATGGTGCATATGCGCGTGCCTGTCGCCCAAGTTCGAACCGATCGCGAGGATGGAGGTGGTCATGAAGTTCAGGGCCGGGGGCTATGGAGGCGTGCCAGATCGGTTGGCAGTTTTGATGATCGTCGTGGCATTACCGGTTACTCTTGCGACGCCGCGGCATCAAGGGTCTAAAGCGCTGCTCAACGGTGCACACGGTTTTTTCTGCTGGCGCGCCTGAGCGACAATACCTAGAACACTCTTCGCAGAAGCAAAGGTGACATAAAGCAATAATGTTGTCCCGGCCGATGGTCGGGACAACCGATGTCGCGCACTTTACGTGGCTTCGGCGATCAGGTGGCCGCGCTGCTGCCGCTGCCGGCCTGGCCGGCGGAACCCATGGCGATCGTCAGGAAGGAGATTCCAGAAAACAGGAAATTGATGCCGACCAGAAGGCCAATCGCCCACAGGGCGCTGCCGGGCAGGTCCGCAAACAGCAGGATACCCAGAATGATCGCGGCTATGCCGCTGATGATCACCCAAGTCTTCCCCTCATCCGCCCCGAGACCGAAACCCATCATGGTTTTCATCACCCCTTCGACGATGAACAGGATGGCGATCAGGATGGTGAGGCCGAAAATGCCGGTCAGCGGAAAGAAGGCTAGCCAGCCGCCGACAATGACGTAAAGGATACCGATCAGCAGGTTCCACAGGAAACCCTTCCAGTCGCGGGTCGAGAAGGCGTGGATGATTTCGGCGACGCCGCCGATGATGAACATCCAGCCAAGAAAGATCTTTGCGGTGATCGTCATCAGGACCGGAAAGGCGATGGCGACGACCCCGAGGACGATCAAGGCGATGCCGAGTGCGATGAACCAACCGCGCTTTTCAGTGATCGTTGTTTGCATATCTGTCATGACCTGACTCCCTGGTCTTGCAATGCAGGTAAACAAAACAATAGCTTATTACTTAACCACTGACACCTGGAGGATAGCTTTCTCCCCGGTTGTTTTTTCTAAATCGTCGTTAAAGGGTTACCTTGTCGTCATGGATTTGTTTTTTGCTGTCAACCGGATCTTAATGGATGGCTTCTCTAGATACGGCGCGGTGCCAGGGATGATACTTGCAGGGTCGCTTGAACGACCGCGCACCATTCACTGTGCCCCAAGTCCCGCTCGGCTCGGTTCCGAGACAACGGCACGTGTTCGGTGTCTCCGGACTCGGAACGACTGATGATTGCCTTAAGGTTCGACCTGATCGGAGGTCGCCCGATCCTCGATCTCAAACTCAGCAAGACCTCGGGTCAAGTTGAATCCGCCGGAGACGATGAGGTTGGTACCGGAGACATGATCCGCGGCCTCGGAAAGCAGATAGTCCAAAGCGCCGGTGATGTCTTCAAACGTGCCGCGGCGTCCAGCCGGCAGATCCGGGTTTGACGGCCCTAAACTGTTTTCCAGCCATCCGGGAGAAATCATGTTCACGGTAATGCCGCGCGGGGCGAGCAGTGGCGCGTAGCTTCGTGTCAGGACGTGCAGGCCGTACTTGCCCACATAGTATGGGGTGGCACTGGTATGACCTTCCAGACGATCGATCGAGGAGTCACCGATGTTGACGATGCGACCACCACCGGGCATCAGCCCGTGAAGTTCCTGAATCAAATGGAAGGCGGCCGTGCACGTCAAATTGAAGGTTTTGTCCCATAGGTCGATACTCGTCTCAAGCAGCGGCACCTCGGGATAAACGCCCAGATTGTTGACGAGGACGTCAAGCTGCTGGACGTGTTGGCGAACCGTGTCGATCAGGTTCACGCGATCATCTTTGTTGGCCAGATCGGCGGCTGCCGAGATGACCTGTTCCTCGCCGAAACGCGCTTTGAGGGTATCCGCGCCAGCCGAGCTGGAGTGGTAGTGCACCACCACACCGAATCCCTGTTCGAGGAGGCGTCGGGAGAGGGCGCCTCCCAGTCCCTGCGCCCCGGCGGTCACCAATGCCCAACGTCTCATACCTCTTCCTCATGCCCCTTTGGCTCGAAGTCGCGGTTCGCATCGGCCGCGCGGCATGCTTCGAGAATACGCAGGATTTGCGCTGTTTCCTTCACCGAGTGGGTGCGAATGACATTCGTCCCGCCGAGCCACCCGATCGGCACGCTGTAGATTTCCGCTTCGAGGCCGAGGCCGCCAAAGATGTTGGGCGCCCAGGGGAGGACGTTGAGGACCGGGCAACCGAGCGTTCTGAAGCGAAAAGCGGACATCAAAACTTTCAGTTGAAAGCCAAGGGGTTGGTCGTCGGAGAGATTCGGATAGTGGAAGCCGAGACCGGGATCGATGATGCACTTGGTGGCCCCAAAGTGCCTGGCGCGTTCGAGAAGCGCGGCAAAATAGTCGGTCATCACCGGAACCATGTCATCGTAGGTCACGTAGTCGGCGCCATCCCGCGCCGTCTCGCCCTGAACGTAGCAAATGACGACGGCGGCGTCGTAGCGGGCTGCGAGATCAAATGCCGCATCAGCATCCCTGGCCCCGGTGAGGTTGAAGATGCGGGCTCCGAGTTTGGCACAGGCTTCAAGCACTTCAGGGTGGTACGTATCAATCGATGTGACGATGCCGTGCTGCGTGTAATGTTCCACCACCGGAGCCAGGCGGTCGATCTGCCGTTGCGGCGATATCCGCTCGTTGTCCTGCCGGCTCGATTCTGCACCCACGTCGATGATCGTGGCGCCCTGCTGATGCAGCTGCAAACCGCGCGCAAAGGCCTCTTCCGGCGTGTGACAAACGGTAGACTTGTTGCGTGAATCGGGCGACAGATTGACGACACCCATGACATAGCGTTTGTTGGGAAAGTCGAAGTGCGTGCCGCCGACTTCAAACGGTTGGACCGGGACATCCAGTGCACCGCCATATTCGTTCAACAACGCTCGAACATATTCAAGGTCCAGCAAATTATTTCCTCTTGGCTACGAAGTACGCGCCATCATTTAGCGCGGGCAACTCAATCTCAAGAGGCGCGTGAAGACTATTTGCAAAGCGGTGCGGATTCCGGGCCCGGCCAGCAGAAGCGGCCGGCCAGCGAAAACCGGGGCGGTGGTGCGCCACTGTCCTATAGGTTTGACGGATCGTCCCGTTGGACCTTGTATGTCTGCGTCCGAGCGGACAATAAACACCAAGCCCATCAACTACGGCTGCGGCGCATAGGCGTGTCGGTCGGCCATTGACAACGGAGATACGCATGGAAATCACCCGCGCCGGCACCACACCTTCCCGCCAGGGTCCGCAGGACTGGTTCAGCGGAACCGTTCGCATCGATCCCCTGTTCAACCCGTTCGATGCGGCGCGTGTGCAAGGCGCCAGCGTCACCTTTGAGCCGGGCGCACGCACCGCATGGCACACCCATCCACTAGGGCAGACGCTGATCATCACAGCCGGCCGCGGCCGGGTGCAACGGTGGGGCGGCCCCATTGAGGAGGTCTTGCCCGGCGATGTCGTCTGGTTCGGGCCTGGCGAGAAGCACTGGCATGGCGCGTCTCCGGATACGGCGATGACCCATATCGCCATCCACGAGGTGGAGAACGGCACGTCCGTCGACTGGATGGAGCAGGTCAGCGACCGGGAGTACGGCACGCCGGGCACTGCAGACTGATGTGCCTGCTACCGAAATATACAATGGCCAATCCGGTGGCGCTCCGTTAAGAATTTGTCATGACCGGATCCCGTTCCCTGCTGGTGGTGTCCCTTTTTCTGATTGCTTTTGTTGGAGTTTTGGGCGTCGTCGATCCGGAAGGTGTCACCCGAATCGCATCGGCTGTGGTGGACCAGTATTTCGAGAGCCGCGGCTGGTTTGTCATGCTGTCGGTGTCCGGAATGCTGGCCCTGTGCACGGTGCTCGCGTTCTCCCGTTACGGCGATATACGCCTCGGCGCTGACGACGACCGGCCGGAATTCTCGACCATCAGTTGGCTGACCATGCTGTTCGCGGCCGGCATGGGGGTCGGGCTCCTGTTTTATGCCGTGGCGGAACCACTGACTCATTTCAACTTCTCGATAAAAGAGCTGCCGGCGCCCATCGCCGCGGAACACGCATTGCTCGCAACGAACTTCCACTGGGGCATCCATGCCTGGGCTATCTACGGCGCGACGGCGATGACCATCGCCTACTTCACCTATCGACGCGGGACGCCGATGCTCGTGGGCGCGCCGGTGAAATATCTTTTCCCGGGTGAGAGATGGGCGACGGTGGTCGGCTGGTTTTCAGACCTCATGTCAATCGTCGCGATTGCCATCGGCGTGGCGGGATCGATCGCCCTGGGCGTGTTTCAGGTGGCCGACGGCTTCGACGCCATGATCGGCGGCGATAATGCACCTGCGTGGCTCATCGCAGCGGTTTTCGTGTTGATCATCATCGCCTGCATCCCGCCGTTGCTCGTCGACCTCGGCAACGGCATGGCGCGACTCTCCAATGTGGCCATGGCCATCTCCGCCGGACTGGTGATCTACGTCGTCATACTCGGGCCGACGGAGTATCTGCTCAATTCGGTCGTCAACAGCTTCGGCGACTATCTGGCGGAAGCGATACCGCGCGGTTTCCAGACCTTCACGTTCTTCGGTAACGACGTGGCGACCTGGTTCAGCGACTGGACGCTCACCTACATGCTCTGGTGGATCGCCTGGGGACCATTCGTCGGCGTCTTCGTCGCGCGGATTTCCAAGGGACGCACCATCCGGGAATTCGTGCTCGGTGTGTTGATCGCGCCGACGCTGTTCTCGATTGTCTGGTTCGGCTGTTTCGGCGGGATCGGCCTGTTCGATGCGCTCCGGAGCGACGGCGCATTGCTGCAGATGACATCGACCAATATCGAAAGGGTGACCTTCGCGCTGTTGGAGCGATTGCCGCTGACGCCGATAACGACTCTCGCAACCATCGTTGCCGCCTTCCTGTTTATCGTGACGAGCGTGGTGAGCGCCGCTTTTGTGCTGGGGACATTTTCGCTCGGCGGCGACCCTAATCCGAGGCCGCTGATCCGGCTGGTCTGGGGCGCGCTTCTTGGTGTACTCGGTGCTGCGATGCTGCTCTCCGGTTCAGTCGAAGCCGTGAAGAAGTTGATTGCCGTCGGCGCCTTGCCATTCGTATTTATCCTCGTGCTGTTGCTGGTGTGTCTGGTTCGGGCGCTTGGCGAAGAATTTGCAACGGAGAGCGCCGATGCTGGTCGGTGATTGGGCGGATACGTTTCTCAACCTTGGAACGTTCGCGTTTATCGGCCTGATGGTTTGGCTGCTCAGGCGCAAGCTGCCGAAAAAACCAGATGGACCCGACGGTGCGCTCTAAGAATCCGCTGAACCGGAGTTGCTGGCTTTGACAGCCGGATCTATCGTGAGACGAGGAGCGGCAAGCGAGGTGCAGCGACCATGCAACAGGTTTTACTGACGGGGTTCGAGGCGTTCGGAAGCACGCCCGTCAATCCGGCCGAAGAGGTGGCGCGGATACTCGATGGCGAGGAGATCCACGGTGCGAAAATCGCCTCGCGGATCGTCCCGAACACCTTCTTCAAATGCATTGAGGTGGTGCGCGACGCCATCGGCGAGGTGCAGCCCGACGCCGTTGTTATGATGGGTGAATTCGGCGGGCGGGCGATGGTCACCGTGGAACGGATCGCCCAGAACCTGAATGACGGCGCGCGATACCAGCTGCGCGACAATGACGGTCAGTTGCTGCAGGATGTGATGACCGATCCCGACGGGCCGGCCGCCTACCGTGCCACCCTGCCGATCCGCGCCATGGTCCGGGCGATGCGCGAGTCAGGCATTCCGGCCGATATATCCGACGCGCCCGGGACGTTCTGCTGCAACCACCTGATGTACGGGATCCTGCATCACATCGCGACCGCGGATCTCAACCTGCGGGCCGGTTGGGTTCACCTGCCACATCTGCCGGAAGTGGCCGCCCTCGAGCGCAATCTCGGTGCGCCCAGCATGTCAGTCGAAACCGCGGCAGCGGGTCTGCGCGCCGGGATCCTGGCCATCATGACGCATCCTGAAGATATCACCGACCCGAGCATTTCTCGTCTCCAGATCTGACTGTCATCCGGATTTTTTCGGGGTTGACCGAGGCGGCTCAATTATATAACTAAGTAGTTATGGAAACAATTGGTTATGGACATGAGACTCGGGATCTCGATGCCGTGTTCGCGGCGCTTGCCGACCCGACCCGCCGGGCGATCCTGACGCGGCTGGCCTCTGGCGAAGCGTCGGTGAACGAAATCGCCGCGCCGTTTGCGATGAGCCAGCCGGCAGTGTCCAAACATCTGAAGGTGCTGGAGCGGGCCGGGCTCGTCGAGCGCGATATCGACCAGCAACGGCGGCCGGCACGGCTCAAGGCCGAGCCGATGGCGGATGCGGTGGAGTGGCTGGAAGCGTTTCGTCGGTTCTGGTCGACAAGTTTGGATCAGCTTGACGACCTTCTGGAAGAATTGAAACAGGCCGACCGGGTCAAGGGAGACGACAATGACTGATTTGCCGACTTACGTGCTGGAGCGGGTCTTCGACGCACCGCGCGAACTGGTGTGGAAAACATGGACGGACCCGCAGCTCCTGCCACGATGGTACGGACCAAAAGTCGACACGATCATTCATCGGCTGGATCTCAAGCCTGGCGGGCTGTGGCTTGTCGAGATGCGCTGGGGCGAAAACTCCAACTATCAGCGGGTCGAGTATACGGAGGTGACGCCACCGGAGCGGCTTGTCTGGCTGCATTCCAACGCCGATGCCGAGTGGAACGTCGCGGCAAATCCGATGATGGCCGACTGGCCGCGGGTGCTGCTGACCACGGTGACGTTTGAGCAGGAGGCGCAAAAGACCCGCATGCGGCTGACCTGGGTGCCGCATGAGGCCAGCGAAGCGGAAATCGCCTGCTTTTCCGCGGCCATCGACGGGATGGACAAGGGTTGGGCCGCCGGAATGGAGCTGCTTGCCGAACTGCTTGCCGAACTGCGGGCCGGCTAAAAAGAGTTTCGGGTTGATCCTACTTGTGGCGTGATTGTGTGGTGCATCGGTCGGGTGCCTCGCGAATCCGGTCACGGTCTCGCGGCGTCAGTGTTTGCTCGGACCCGGACATGTCAATGTTCTATCGTGTTCTGCTGATCGCTTTGGTGCTTTGCGTCGACGCCGGTGCGATGGATCATCGAGCGGTGCTGGAGGCGCGCAAGCAAGGTCTCATCGCGCCCTTCAGTTCCATCATGAAGGCAGCCCGGGCTGCCGCCGGGGACGGCATGGTGATGCTCGATGCCGACACGCTGGGCAGCGGATCGGATTATCGGATCAAGGTTTACTTTCGCGAACAGCGCAGCGGTCAGCTGGTGGTCGTAACGCTCGATGCCAGGACGGTGGCGGTGCTCGATATCGCCGATCCACGGCGTCAACCGCGGCCCAGGACACTGGCGGATACCGATCCGCCGGCAAATTCCCGCCCCATTGCTCCCCCAGGATTGTTGGGGTCGCCGGGGGGACTTCCCGGTACGGCGGATGCCGGCAAGTCGGGCGCGACCGGCACCTCTGACGGAGGTGGCAAAGACGGCGGAAAAGGCGGTGATTCTGGCGGGAAAGACGGCAAATCGGGTGGAAAAGACGGCGACCGCGAAGGCAAGTCCAACGGTCGCGACGGCGGTCGTTCGGACAATGGCGGACGATCCGGTGGGAAAGATGGTGGCAGAGGCGGTTCCGGAAAATGAAAATTCTGCTGGTTGAGGACGAGGTTGCGCTTCAAATACAGACTCAGCATGAATTAGTGCGTGAAGGCTTCACGGTCGATCTTGCATCCAACGGCGTCGACGGCCAATTCCTCGGAGAAACCGAACGCTACGACGCCATCGTGCTCGACCTTTGCCTGCCGCGAAAAGACGGTGTGTCTGTGCTGAAGGAATGGCGGTCCGGCGACCTGAGGACGCCGGTGATCATTCTGACCGCGCGAGGTTCGTGGCGGGATCGGGTCGATGGCCTGAATGCCGGTGCCGACGATTATCTGGTCAAGCCTTTCCGGATCGAGGAACTGGTGGCCCGGCTGAACGCGCTGATCAGACGCTCGGCCGGCCTGGCGGCCGCCAGCATCCGCCATGGCGACGTGCTGCTGAATACAGAAACGGGCCGCGTTTACCGGGGCGACGAAGCCGTTGCGCTGACGGGAAACGAATTAAAGCTGTTGAAAGCCATGATGCTGCGGCCGGAGAAGGTGCACAGCAAATCGGAATTGGCTGAGAAGATCTACGGCTATTTCGAAGAACGCGATTCCAACACCGTGGAAGTCTACATCGCCCAGCTTCGGCAGAAGATCGATCACCCATTCATTCAGACAATTCGCGGGCGCGGCTACACCATCAGAAACGTTGAATGTCCGGATCACTGACGTCGCGTGCGATCGTCGCCGGCATCATCTGGATCGCAATTGCGCTCGGTGCCGGTGGCTGGTTGCTGATGAGCGTGTTTCACGGTGCCGTTGTGCGCCAGTTCGATGCCCGGCTGGGTGCCGAACTGGACCTGCTGGCCGCCGGTATCGCCGCATCGCCGGCAGATCCGTCAATCCGCATGACCAACCCGGACTTCCAGCGCGTCTATTCCGGATCCTATTGGCAGGCCTTCACGCCGGACGGACGCAGCTATCGATCCCGTTCGCTGTGGGACGCCGAATTGCGCGTATCGGCGGTCGGCTCCGCAGTCAGCGGTCGTGATGCGACAGGCCCGGACGGGGCGCCCATCCGGCTGCTCGCCAGATCCCTGATGACGATCGAGGGAGAGCACTGGACGGTCGCCGTGGCCCGTGATCGATCCATGCTGCAGAAGGAGATTGCGCTTTTTCAGAAAACGCTGTGGGGCGCCGCGTTGGCGTTGGCGGCCATTCTGTTGACAGCGGCTTTTCTGCTTCTACGGACCGCGCTGGCACCGCTCAACCGGCTGCGGGCGGCGGTTCGGGATCGGCACCAGCAGGCCGGCCGCATTGTCGGCACCTATCCGGTCGAGGTGGCGCCGCTCGTTGGCGACCTGAACGCCCTGCTCGAACGCAACGAGCGGCTGCGTGAAAAAGGGCGGTTGCAGGCGGCAAACCTGGCGCATGCCCTGAAAACGCCGGCCGCGATCCTCGCCAACGAGTTGTCCAAAGCGCAGCGCGGCGATCCGATCGATACGCACCTCTCATCGCAAGCGATTGGAAACATAACCGCGGCGGCCGACCGCCATCTCGGTCTGGTCGGTGCCGCTCCAGAGGACATGGCGGCTCCCGAATCCACCGACGTGGTGCCGCTGGCGCGCGATGTGGTTCGCGCCATCGGCCGTCTGTTCCCGGATCTCTCCTTCGAGCTCGCAACGCCGTCCCATCTGCCCGTCAGTATCGGCCGAACGGACCTGACCGAGGTGCTGGGCAATATTGTCGACAATGCCGCCAAATGGGCGGAAAGGCGCGTCCTGCTGACGCTGTCGGCTTGCGAGCAATATGCCGGCATCGTGGTGGAGGACGACGGGCCCGGCATTCCGCAGGCGCTACGCAGTCAGGTCCTGCATCAGGGCGTGCGGCTCGATCCGTCGCGCCACGGCAGCGGGCTTGGGCTGACCATCGTCGCCGATATTGTCGACCGCAATCACGGGTCCATTGTGCTCAAAAAGGCCGGACTGGGCGGACTGTGCCTGACGATTCGGCTGCCAAAAGGCTAGCCCAAACGCATTTTACCGTCCGCGATTGTCGGCGGCATCGGCGCGCTGACTGCACGTTCATCGAGAACCTTAAGCGAAGCTGAAGACGCACTTCAGGTTCATTTCAGACGACCGAACCAGAAGGGTTCCGATGGTCGGTTTTGCAGCGCGTCCAACCCATCGATCATCGCGTTGGGCGATGTACGCCGATCCATCCGAAGATACTTCAATTTGTTTCGAGGAGAAGTGAATGCCAGAATCAGGTGGGAAAAAATCCAAAGGCAACCAAAAACCCGGTAGCGGGGCTGAACCGCCACGTAATGGCGGACAGGGTGAGGACGGAATCGTCATTGCGGCGATCAGGCCAGTCGACGGGACCGGTTCCAACCCGGACTCTGAAGACTGGGGTGCGCAGTTCCAGACCTTGCTGCGGCTGGCGGATGCCAGATACACGGACGGCATCGGCGAAATGGTTGAGGGGCTACCCAACCCGCGCACCATCAGCAACGCCGTCGTGCAGCAGACGGAGGACGAACCCAGTTCCTTCGGTCTGAGCGATATGTTCTGGGCCTGGGGCCAGTTTATCGATCACGATCTCGATCTGACAGAAGGCGGCCACACGGAGTATGATCCGATCCCGGTACCGGCCGGCGACCCGTTCTTCGATCCACAAGGCACGGGCGAGGCGGAGATTCCGTTTTTCCGCGCCGGCTATGTCGACGGCACGGGCGAAGCGTCGACACGCGAATATGCCAACGAGATAACCGCCTTCCTCGATGCGTCGATGGTGTACGGCTCAGACGCCGAAACGGCGGCCGCGCTGCGCGGTGAGGGCGGCACGCTTTTGCTGGACGATCAGGATCTGGTGATTGAGACGGGTGGCGGCGGGGTGCTCGCTGGCGACGTCCGAGCCGGTGAGAACGTAGCCCTGACGTCCCTGCATATCCTGTTCGCCCGGGAGCACAACCGCATCGTCGACGAGATGGCGGCGCAGGATCCCGGTCTCAGCGATGACGAACTCTACAACGCGGCGCGTCAGCGGGTGGAGGCGACCGTCCAGGCGATCACCTTCAACGAGTTCCTGCCGCTGCTGGTCGGCAAGGATGCGATCACCAAGTACAAGGGCTATGATCCTGAGGTCAATCCGGGCATATCGCTCGAGTTCTCGACGGCAGCGTTCCGCTTCGGCCACAGCCTGCTGTCGTCGGAGATCCAGCGGCTGAACGAGGACGGCTCGGTCATCGGCGCCGGCAATCTGTCCCTCAGCGAGGCCTTTTTCGCGCCCGGAGAGATCGCCGTAAATGGCGGCATCGATCCGATCCTGCGCGGCCTCGCCGACGGGACGGCGCAGGAACTCGACGTGCAGATCGTCGAGGACGTGCGCTCCTTCCTGTTCGGTGCGCCGGGTTCGGGTGGGCTGGATCTTGCGTCGCTCAACATTCAGCGGGGACGCGACCTGGGCGTCGCTGCTTACAACGACCTGCGGGAGGCACTCGGACTGGAGCGTGCCGAGAGCTTTACCGACATCACGTCCGACGCCGCCCTGGCGGCGCAACTCGAAGCGATTTATGGCGATGTCGATTCCGTCGATGCCTGGATTGGCGGCCTCGCCGAAGATCCGCACGGCAACGGTATCGTCGGCGAGTTGTTCGCCACCGTTATCATCGACCAGTTCCTGCGCACCCGCGACGGTGATCCTTACTGGAGCCAAGGGTCCGGATTGCCGAAGCACGAGGTCAAGGCTTTGTGGGACACGACGCTTGCCGATGTGATCGAGGCCAATACGGATATCGGCTCGATCCAGGACAACGCGCTTCTCTCCTATGACCGGATCGTCGGCACGGAACTCGGCGAAACGTTGAACGGTTCCGGTGCACGAGACCTGTTGCTGGGATTGGCGGGCAACGACACAATCCTCGCCGAAGGCGGCGACGATCAGCTCGAAGGCGGCGAAGGCAACGACAACCTGCAAGGCGGCGCCGGGCGGGATCTGCTTTACGGCGATGGTGGCGACGACATGCTGACCGGCGGGACCGGCCGTGACACGTTTCTGTTCACCGGGATATTCGGCAATGACACGATCACCGATTTCGACACCGGCCAGAAGGGCGACAGATTGTCGTTCGAGGACTATTTGTTCCCGGACGCTCAAGCGTTGCTCAACGCAGCGGTCCAGGACGGCGACGATGTGTTCATCGACTTCGGTGAACAGGGATCGCTGCTGCTTGAAGACACCGACCTGACCAGTTTGAATCGGGACGACTTCATGCTGGGTTGACGGGTTCGCCTGGCTGGCGGACCGCACCAACGGTCCGCCATTGACGAGAATCCGTGGGTCATTTGCAAAAGCAGCAGCCCATGGATTCTCAACCCAAAATTGAATGGTCAATGCGCAATCCCGTGCTCGCCGATTTCACCGCCAGTCGACCTGACGGTCGTGGTCCTCGCGCTGTGGGCGCGGACTTGGCGGTGGCGGCTATCGCCGTGACCGTCCAAAAGGCTGACTTGGGCTTGGTCGGAGTTACCATCGGGATATACACCCCCGGCGAATACCTGTTAGTTGCGGCAGACCACCCTGGTTCGCTTGGTCAACTACAGGGTACGAGCTTGAAATGATCACGAAATGAGCATATATTGAGCGAAAGGATATCAAAGTGAGTTAATTATGTCCGCAGCGCAGTTGGAAAATACAGCCGCCGTTTTCAGCGATGCACAAGTGCCATTTCTCTCGGCGCGGGAGATCGAAAGACGACTGGGCGTGACGCAGAGCGAATTGGCGCAGTTGGCTGGGATCTCCCGGAATACGCTCGCCTCGGACAAGAGCAGCCGCAAGGTGGACGACGCTCTAAGCCCGCTGGTCCGCATTATCGCAATGGCTGCCGAAATGACGGGTGAAGAGCAAAGGGCGGCTATCTGGTTCAAACACCAGCCGATCCCAGGTTGGGCCGGCAAGACCGCTTTCGACCTGGTCAAGGAAGGCAAGACCGACAAGGTCCTGGCCTATTTGGAGGCGGTGCGCTCCGGCGTTTATGCCTGAGCCGGAGCCTCCTGGGGGGAAACTCATATTGTGGCGTGCCTTTGTGCCGCGCTGGGCGTTTGCGCCGCTGTCGGGAGAGGGCGCGGCGCGGTTCGGCGGACGTTGGAATCCGGTCGGCGAACCGACCGTCTACGCGGCACGGGAGTTGTCCACCGCCTGGGCCGAGTACAATCAGGGTTTTGTTCAGCACCCGGCACTGATTGTCGAAATGGTTCTGACCGGTGCCCGTTTGGGCGATGCAACGTCAGACAGGCTTCTTGCGGAATATGGCTTCGGCGCCTCCATTCACCGATGCGAGTGGCGATCCGATCTCGATGACGGCATAGAGCCGGCAACCCACAAACTGCGGGAGCGACTGCTGAAAGACGGATTTGACGGCATCATATATCCGTCCTTCATGTCCCGCGGCGGCACCTGTGTTGCCCTTTGGCATTGGAATCGCTCGGGGGCACCGACGCTTGAGGTCACCGATCCGGAGGACCGATTGCCGAAGACAGCCGCGTCGTGGATTTGAAACAGGTTTAGATCGATTAAGTGGCGATGATGCCGTTTCGTGCAAAAGGAATGACGATCGCCTTGCTGCTTCTCGCGTCGATAGCGCCGGTGGCAGCCTCTACCTCAGGCCATCAGCCGCACGGCCGCAAAGCCGGATCATCGCGCGTAAAAAATCGGCTCGGCGATGACCAAACCCTTTAAATCGGCGCATTTGCGCTGACCGATGCCCAAAAAAACGTTGATGTTTCGGCAATGGCCGCATCTTCGGCATTGTTCCTCCCTAAAACGATGGCACAATCTGGAGTTACCAGCCGACGCATAATTGACGTTGAACCAGGGGAAGCGGCGAAATGGGACTGCGTTTTATCTTCATGTTGACGCGCAACGACCAGACGGTCGAGGACGCGGAACACTATCTGTCAACGGCCCTCGAGGCAGGTATCCGGCATATCGGCTTCAAGGATGTCGGGCTGCCGTTCGAGCGTCTGAAGGAACTCAATACGGTCATCAGGAAGGCCGGCGCGACGAGTTATCTCGAGGTGGTGTCCCTTGATGCCCGAAGCGAGGCAGCTTCAGCAACGGCGGCGGCTGAAATCGGCGTTGATGTTTTGCTCGGCGGCACGCACGCCGACGCGGTCATCGAAATTCTCGCCGGCAGCGGCATCCAGTATTTTCCGTTTCCCGGGCGTATCGTCGGTCACCCCAGCGTATTGGAGGGCAGCATCGGCGAAATCGTCGTCAGTGCCGAGAATCTCGTTGCCAAGGACGGCGTGCACGGTCTCGACCTTCTTGCCTATCGCTCTCGCCAGGATGTTGGCGCGCTGATGCATGCGGTATGTGCTACGACCGAAAAGCCGGTGATCATGGCCGGATCCATCGACGGTCCACAGCGCATCCAGGCCGTGCAGGAGGCCGGGGCGGCCGGCTTCACCATCGGCACCGCCGCGCTCGACGGGCTTTATCCAGCCTCCGGCGCCGATCTCGGTTCGCAATTGCGGGCGATCATGAAGGACGTGGCAACCGCCAACAAGCACATCTCGCCCTATTCGAAGAAGAATCTCGCACAATCCTTCAGCGCGTTCGAGGAGGCCTGGAGCCCGCGTGTCGCCGGCAAGATCAACGGCGTGCAAATCCGACTGACCAAGTTCCGGGGCAACGCGGCGTGGCATTTCAACCACCGGGAGGATGGGTTTTTCCTGGTTCACAAGGGCACCCTGAAGATGAAGTTCCGCGATCGGGACGAGATCCTCAAGGAAGGCGAGTTCATTGTCGTGCCGCACGGGGTCGAGCATTGTCCGGTGGCCGTGACGGAGGTCTGCGAGGTGGTCATGGTCGAACCCGAAACGACACTTCCGACGGCCTATGCCGCGATGCAAAATGCCGGCTTGTCGGCGCTGCAAATGCAAAGCTGAGACTATCGAATCTTGGATGCGGCCTGCGGGAGTGCCCGAGCCGCCATGCGTCGTATATTTGACCTTTGCGGTAATAGTCGCCACGCTGAACGCCAATATCGGGTGGCACGCCGGCTGATTGACCAGCCTGGCGGGGAGGAGGCAGGTGCACATCGATCTCTCAGGCAAGGTTGCGGTCATCACCGGGGCCGCGCAGGGACTTGGGGCAGAAGTCGCCAGACTCGCGGCGGAAGCCGGTATCGAGGCGTTGTTCCTGACCGACCGGAGTGCCGATGGCGGTGAAGCGGTCGCCTCGGACATCGCCACCAGGGGCTGCGAGACGGCGTTCCTGGCCGCCGATCTCAGTGAACCCGACGCGCCGGCGCGTGTGATCGAGGCGGCGGTGGCGCGGTTCAATCGCGTCGACGGGTTGGTCAACGCCGCCGGCGTCACCGACCGGGCGGCAGTGACCGATGGCACGGTCGATGCCTGGGAGCGGCTCTATGCCGTCAATGCGCGGGCACCGTTTTTTTTGATGCAAGGCGCGATCAACGACATGCTGCGGCGACGCGCGGCCGGTTCAATTGTCAACATCCTGTCGATGAATGCCCATTGCGGGGCGCCGGATCTGGCCATCTACGCGTCGACAAAAGGAGCGCTTGCGACGCTGACCAAGAATGCCGCGCATGCCCATTTGCGCGACTGCGTCCGCGTCAACGGCATCAATATGGGCTGGTGCGCGACGCCCGGCGAATGGAGTATGCAGTCCGACACGCTCGGTAAGGGCGAACAATGGCTGGCCGTGGTGACCGACCAGATGCCGCTCGGCCGATTGCTGGAACCGCAGGAAGTCGCGCGGCTCGCCGTGTTCCTGCTCAGCGACAGTGCCGGCCTGATGACCGGTGCGCTTATCGATATGGAGCAGGCGGTGGTCGGCGCACCGGCCTGATGCCCGATCCTGCAAAGCCCGGATCTGAAATGCCGAAGACAAAACCTGAACCACTGCAATCCAACACCCGAATCGAGGACTACGCCAGCCTGGTTGAGGCTCTCGTGGCCCGACAGGGCAGTCTCAGCAAGCGGCTCAACCAGGTTGCCCAGTTCTTTCTGAACAATCCCGAAGACGTGGCCATCTATAACATTGTCGGGCTGTCCAGAATGGCAGGCGTACCGCCAGCCAATATCACACGCTTCGCAAAAGAGCTGGGCTTTTCAGGCTTTGCCGAGTTGCAGAATGTTTTTCGGCAGCGCCTGGTCGGGCCGCGCATGACCTACGAAGACCGCATAAGGGCACTTGGCCAATACGGAGATCTCGGGCCCGACGGCGAGCTTGACCTGGAACAGCCGCGGGTGGTCTTCGGGACCTTCGTGCAGACCGCCGTCGAGGCTTTGCTGCGGCTGCGCGACGACATCGACGACGGCGAACTGGAAGCCTTCGTCGAGGCCCTGCTCGACTGCGATGCGGTCCATATCGCGGCCGCCCGTGGCGCCTATGGAATCGGCGCCTATTCGTTCTATGGCTTTTCCAATGTCGGCAAGCGCGTTTTTATGATCGACAATCTTGGGGCCATGCGGATGGAGCAGGTGTCGTCGATCGCCGACAACGATGTGCTGCTGGCCATCACCTTCGACGACTACACACCGGAAACGATAGAAATCGCACAGGTGGCCGCCGGGAAGGGACGGCGGGTGCTGGCGATCACCGACAACGAACTCAGCCCGGTCGCAGGGCTTGCCGAGCGCACCCTCTATGTCAAGGAGGCGCGGCTTGGGCATTTTCGATCACAGGTGCCGGCCCTGGCCCTGTGTCAGTCGATTATCGTAAGCCTCGGGCGGCGCATAGACCGCGGGAACACCGGATCTCTGACTAAGTAAGATAAGTAACTCACTAGAATTGGAGCGCCTGACCTGTTTGGAAGATTGCTGATTGTGAGCGCTGTTGTGATTTGCTGCCACGGTACCGCGGTGCCGTCGGAGCTATTACGACCGTACACGGATGCCGAGGGAAACGTGCACTACGGGACCGAAAGCGATCCGTATCTCTGCTGTATGTGTCAGCCGGCTCTGGATTACACCTCGGATGGCGGCAGCACTGTATTTTCCCTGGAACACGGTCTCGAACGATCGGTCGGCAACGACCGGGTCTTTCTATCTCAGGATGGCCGGGCCTGGTATTGCGAAGGCATTCGGGAAATCGGCCGGTCCAGTCAGAAATGCGGTCTGATCCCGCCTCTCGCCAATATCCCGTCCAGGAACATAAATGCCGTTTAAAGACAACCTGATAGAAGGTTTTGACTGTTCCGTCATTGAGAGCTGGACGGCGACCTACCCCGACCCTATCCAAGTGGTGGAAGGCGAGCCGATAGAACTGGATGGACGATCGGACGTTTGGGACGGCCATACATGGCTTTGGGCAAAAAGCCGGAATGGAAAAGAAGGCTGGATCCCCGACTGCATTGTCTCAGACACCGACCCGGTAACGGCAACGGAAAACTACACCGCCGTGGAACTGACCTGCCAAAAAGGAGAAACCTTGAGGGGCGAGAAAGTTCGGCATGGCTGGGTGTTCTGCTCAAACAGAAACGGGCAAAGGGGCTGGGTCCCAGAGCGCAACATACGCATCATTGATAGGTCCTGAACCTGGCAAAGTTCGGGTCTACGGCGCCGGGGCGGATGCGCCGAACAGACGGCTGACCACCAACTCACGCCAATCCCTGCGCTATTCCGTGACACCAAGATAGGCGTTGATGACAGCGGGGTTGTTAAGAACCTCATCGGGCGTGCCGGCGGCGATCGTTCGACCGTAGTCGAGAACGTGCAGCCGGTCCGACAGGTCGGCTACCATCTGCATATCGTGTTCGATCCAGATCATGGCAAGACCCAACTCATGCTTGATGCGCAGCAGGAAGCGGGCGAGGTCTTCGCGTTCGTCGCGATTGAGTCCGGCCGACGGTTCGTCGAGCAGCAGGAACTTTGGCTCCATCGCCAAAGCCCGGGCAAAGCCGGCAAGCTTTTGCACGCCGAAAGGAAGCCCGCCGACCGGCGCGTGGCGGTAGCGTTCCAGTTCGACAAACTCGATAATGCGCTCCACCGCCTCGCGATGCACGACCTCGGCCCGCCGCACCGAGGGCAGGAACAGCGCCTCGGCGAAAGGATTGGTGCGAAATCGGGTGTGCCGTCCGGCGAGCAGATTGTCGACCACGCTCATGTCCCGGAACAGTTCGCCATGCTGGAAGGTCCGAGCGAGTCCAGCCTGTGCGATGTGATGCGGAGACCGGCCGATCAGGCTGGCGCCGTCAAAACGGATGTCTCCGGCCGTCGGCCGGTAGATGCCGCTGATACAGTTGAGCACGCTGGTCTTGCCGGCGCCGTTGGGACCGATCAGAGCGAAGAGATCGCCCGGACGGACGTGGAACGACACGTCGTTCAGCACCTGCAGGCCGCCGAAGCGAAGGTCGAGCCCGGAAACCTCGAGATCAGCCATACCATCTCCGGCTTCTGCGGTATTGTTTGACGTCGCGGTAACTGCGCCGGTCGCCGCCGGTGTGGCCAAGATAGAATTCCTGGATGTCGGCGTGGTTGCGCAACCGTTCGGCATCTCCGTCAAGCACGACGCGGCCGTTTTCCAGCACATAGCCGTAATCGGCAATGTGCAACGCCACGGTGGCGCTTTGTTCCACCACAAGAATGCTGATGCCGAGTTCGTTTCGGATGCTGATCAGGCTCTGGCTGAGGTTTTCCACCGCCACCGGCGCCAGTCCCAAAGACAGTTCGTCGACGAGCAGCATGTCGGGCTCGCACATCAGTCCGGCGGCAATCGCCAGCATCTGACGTTCGCCACCGGACAGAAGGCCAGCGACCCGATGCTGTAACTCCTTGAGTTTGGGGAAAAAATGGTAGGCGGCTTCGGTTTTCGACCGGGCGCCGTCGCCCTGTCGTCGTGTGACGACGGCCTGCAGGTTCTCCACAACCGTGAGGTTGGGAAAAACCTTGTCGCGCTCCGGCACCAGCGCCAATCCGTGCCGGGTGATTTCGTATGGTGGCCGGTTTTCCAGGCTGGCCCCGCGGAAACGGATGGTGCCCTCGGTCACGCGTGCGTCGTCGAGGCCGAGGAACCCGGATATTGCTCGGAGTGTCGTCGTCTTGCCGGCGCCGTTGGTGCCGAGCAGGGCAACGATCTGCCGCTCACCGACGCGTAGCGTCACACCCTGTATGGCGGTGATCGATCGTTGGTAAACCACCTCCAGATTGTCGACCTCAAGCAGCGACGCATCGGTCAAGAGGATCCCCCAACGGCTCGGTGCCGGAACGGCCACAGCAAAAAGTAATTGCGTATCCTGCGCCACATGCCCACCAGACCCTGCGGTTCGAACACCAGAAACAGGATCATCACCATGCCGAAGGCGGCGTAGTTGACCGCGAAGACCGAACCGGCCAGCCGGCCCGCGCCCGGCAATGCTGACATCACGCCCTCGATCAGATAGGGAAACAGTGTCACGAACACCGCGCCTAGCAGGGCGCCGAGCAGGGTTCCCATACCGCCGATGATAATCATCGCCACGTACTGGATGGTGAGATAAAGCGAAAACGCCTCGATCGACACGAAACCGCGATAGTAGGCGAACAGCGCCCCGGCGACCGCCGTCATGGAGGACGTTATGACGAAGGCCAACAGCTTATAGCGGGCAATGTCGATGCCGAGCGCCTCGGCGACGGTTTCGTTGGAGTGGATCGCCCGCCAGGCGCGGCCCGAACGGGACCGCATCAGGTTGATGCAGATCAGCAGGGTGATGCCGGCGGCAGCGGCCAGCACGAAATACCAGATCCGTGGCGCATAGATCTCGAAACCGAACACAACCGGCGGGTCGATCAGGATCCCGGTGGAAAAGCCGCGCCTTGTTTCATATTCGCCGCCGAGATAGATCACCACGAAATGCAGGGCGAGTGTCGAAACCGCCAGATAAAGGCCGCGCAGGCGCAGCGACGGCAAGCCGAAAATGATTCCGAGCAACGCACCGGTGATCGCGGCGGCCGGGAGCGTCACCCAAAACGGTGCGCCGTATTCCTTATAGAGGATGCCGGCGGTGAAGGCCCCGGCGGCGATCAGCCCGGCGTGTCCGAGACTGATCTGACCGGCAATGCCGGTCAACACCATGAGGGCCAGCGCCCCAATCGCTGCCAGGAAGACCTGGGTGGCGAGATCGACGTAAAACGCCGATGCGACAAACGGAAAACCCAACAGAATGATACCGAAAACCAGCATCGTCATTCGGGAAAATCCGGTTTCGATAAGGCGAAACTCGTCCGCGTAGCCGCGCCGGAAATAGCCGCTGGCGAAGGGCAGGGGCTTAGACACGGTCCAGTTCCTCCCGGGTGCCGAACAGGCCCCAGGGCCGGATGACGAGCATTGCGATGAGCACCAGGAAGGGCACCACATCGGCGAGCAGCGGATCGACAAATCGAATGACCCCGACCTCGGCCGCGGCGATGATCAGCGCCCCGAGCAAGGCGCCGGCCAAGCTGTCGAGCCCGCCGACCAGGGCGGCCGGAAAAGCCTTCAGGCCGATCAGCACCATGGTACTGTCGAGGCCGGAATCGAGCGCGATCAGCATGCCGGCGATCGCGCCGGTGAAGGTCGACAGGCCCCAGGCCAGGGCGAAAACCGCGTGCAGGTTGATGCCGCGCTGCGCCGCCAGCAGCGGGTTCTGACCGGCGGCGCGCATGCGGATGCCCCAACGGCCGAACCGAAGGAACAGAAACAGCGTGCCATAGACGATCACGGTGGCGACAATCAGCAGCGCCGCGTAGAGCGAGATTCGGGCGTCGCCCGGCAACGTGATCACCGGGTTGTCCCAGCCAAGCTGCGCACGCGGATGCTGCTGCTGCGCCGACCAGAGCAGGATGATCGCGCCGCGGATGAGGATCCCAAGGGCGACTGTCGTCAACACGGCCGCCAGCACCATCTCGCCGGTCATCCGGCGCATCAGGAACAGATAGACCATGCCGCCGACCGCCAGACTCATGACGGCCGCCATGACGACCGCCAGCAGCGGGCTGAAGGCGAAGGCCGAAGCCGTCGCCACCAGCAGATAGGCGCCCAGCATCATCAGTTCGCCATGGGCGAGATTGAGGACGCGGCTGACCCGGTAGATCAGCACATAGCCGCAGGCGATCAGGGCGTAGATCGCCGCCAGCACCAGGATGTTGACCGTGAACTGCAAGCGGCTAGCTCCGACGTGCCTTACCGGTCATTGAACGTCGAAGGAGGTCCAGTCCTGGACCGTTTCGATGCCGCCGGTGTCAGGGTTCCAGCGGTACACCCGGTAGGACTGCTGCGTGCGAAAATGGTTATCCTCCGTCCACTCCAACGGACCGCCGCGCAGACCTTTCATGTCGACGGTGAGGTTCGACATCGCCTGTCTCACCGAATCGGCGGAAGTTGGATCGCTGGCGCTCTTCAATGCCGCTTCGATCACCATGCCGGCGATCCAGCCCTCGGTCATTTGCTCGGCCGGATAGCTGGAATTGGCGGCCTGCGCCGTCGCGGCAATCTCCTCCATGACCGGCAACCCTTCGGCAAACAGCGCATTGGCACCCAAAGCATAGAACTGCGGGTCCTTGACGCGCTCCAGTTCGCCTTCGGTCTCCAGATGCGCATAGGTGAGATACTGGCCTTCCCAGCCAAGCCGGCGCAACGCCTCGAAGGTCTTGATCTGCGCCACCCACGGCGCCCAGGACCAGACCCAGCCGGCATCGGCGTTGTTGATGTTGGTGGCGAAAGGCGTGTAGTCGGGCGTTGGCGGTGGCGTGATTTCCTTGGCGACCGGCGTCATGCCCTTTTCCTGAGCCAGCCCTTCCGCATAGTCGATCTCGCCGCGCGAAACCGGAATGGCCATCGCATGCAGGCCGAGCTTCACGTCGGTGCCGGACTGGTCGTTGATGAAGCTCAACGCTGCCCTGCTGTCGTACTCGGCGCCGAAAGCGGTGGTGCAAAACAGGTTCGGGTCGGCCGGCGGAAACACTTCGGCCGGGCAAACCGACGCCGCGAAAATCAGCGGGACACCGGCACGCCTCGCCTCCGCGATGGTCGGCGCGTAGGTCGAGGACAGGCTGGAATTCATCATCAGCACGACATCGTCCTGGGTCAGGAAGCGTTTGGCGTTGGCGGCCGCCTTGGAGGGCTGCGCCCCGTCATCCTGGATCAACAGCTCGATGGGTTTGCCGTCGATGCCGCCGGCCGCGTTGACCTTGTCGAGATAAAGCCTCAGCGCTTCGACGGCCGGTGCGTAGGTGCCAGCCACCGGCCCTGTCAGAGCTCCGGTGAGGCCCACCTTGACGGTGTCCTGCGCAAATGCGGCCTGGGCCACCAGCGCGGCGGCCAATCCGATCGTCATGCTCCATGTCTTCATCATTTGCTCCTCCCAATTGTACGCCACGAAGGCGTTGCAATCCTCAGCCGGTGGCGATCGCCGCCGCGACCATTTGCTCTTCCCTGTCGTCGTACATGCCGTCCACGAGATCCCTGAACCGGTCATACATCTGAGAACGCTTGATCTTGCGGGTCGGCGTGACCGGCTCGTCTTCCTCTTCCGGATCGAGCACTTTCGGCAGGATGCGGAACGCCTTCACCTGCTCGACGCGGGCCAGCTTTTCATTGCCGCGGGCGATTTCTGCCTCGATCATGGCGCGTACTTGCGGATTCTCGGCGAGATTGGTGAACCCGGAATAGGCCACGTCATGGGCGCGCGCCCAGTCGGAGACCATGTCGAAATCGATTTCCACCAGCGCCGTCAGATATTTGCGGCCATGCCCGAAGACAACGATCTCGCTGAGATAGGGGCTGGCCCGCATGACATTTTCCACATAGGCGGGCGAGATGGTCTTGCCGCCGGAGGTCACCAGGAAATCGCGGGCCCGGTCGACGAGCCGCAGCGATCCGTCTTCCCAGACGCCGATATCGCCGGTGCGAAGCCAGCCGTCCCCGGTGAAACTGCCGCGGGTCGCCTCCTCGTTGTTCCAGTAGCCATCGAACAGGTCGTGGCTCATGACCTGTATTTCGCCGTCCTCGGCAAGCCGCACCTGCCACCCTTCCGGCACTGTGCCGACGCTTCCCGGCCGGTCGAACGGACCCTGCTGTCCGGCGATGATACCGCCCGCCGTTTCCGTCTGGCCGTACATCTCGACGACGTTGACGCCATACATCTGCCATAGGGTCGCGGTTTCGGCCGGCAACGGCGCGCCGCCGGAAATGACCAGCTCGAGCTTGTCGAAGCCGAGCTTGTTCAGGATCGGCCGGAAGACCGACACCCAGGCAAGCGCGAAGGCGGCGCCCGAGCCGTCGCCGCGCCAGCGGGCTTCCGCAGCCCGCCGCGCAAACCGCATGGCGAAATCGTAGGCGCCGCGTTTCACACCGGAGGTGTTGGAAATGCCAACCAGGATCTGCGAGGCGAATTTTTGCAGATACCGCGGCACGGAGAACAGGACGGTTGGCGCCACCTCGAAGATGGTGGTGGCGAGGTCCTCCAGGTCTTCGCCGTAATGCGGCACGAGGCGCGACATCATTGGCAGCGTGATGGCGATATCGCGGCCCAGCACGTGGCAGAGCGGCAGGAAAACGACGGTGCGCTGCTCACCGCTGTCGAGCATCGGATAGTGGGCGACGATGTTGTAGGTGGCTGCCAGATGTCTACCGTGGCTGACGACGGCGCCTTTCGGCGCGCCCGTCGTACCGGATGTGTAGACGATGAAAGCCGGATCCTTCGGATCGAGCCGGGTGGCGCGCGCCTCCAACCAGTCGATATCGGCGCTCTCGGCATCGGTCAGCGTGCGATAGGAGAGCAGCCGCTGATCCTCGTAGGCGAACATCGCCGTGTCGTCGATGACGACGATGTGGCGCAGCGCAGGGAGCGGGTCGGCGATCGCCAGCAGCTTGTCGACATATTCCTGGTTCTCGGCGACGAAGACAACGGCGCCGCCGTCGGTCATTTGATAGGTGACCTCCTGCACGGAAGCGGTCGGGTAAATACCGTAGGTGATGCAGCCGAGTGCCTGAGCGGCGAGGTCGCAGATGGCCCATTCCTCGCAAGGATCGCCCATGATGGCGACGCGGTCGCCGTGGGCAAGCCCCAGCCGCTGGAAGGCAGCGGCACATCTGGCAACGGCGCGTGCGTAGTCCGACCAGGGCCGTTCGCGATAGATGCCGAGATGCTTGGAGCGGAAGGCCGTGCCGTTCGGGTCGGCCGTGGCACGTGCGCAGAGCAGGGCCGGTGCCGTGGTTTCGCGCAACCGCTGATATTCGGCCGACGATGCGTCCATCATCCTCCCGCTTTCCGTCAAGCGCCTCCTTGATCTCTATACAGGAACGAGAATCAAAATTCTATAGACCTATAAAATTTTTTACTCATGGCTCCTGCTGAGGCTTCGATACCCCGGTGCCCTTGAGAGCCAAATCGGCAAAGAGTTCTGCGATGCGCTCCAGTGGCATACCCTCGCGGTCGTACCAGGTCGGAACGGCGTTCATCATGCCGAGCAGCGCCAGGGTGGTCACTCGCGGATTGAGATCGGGTCGGAACTCGCCGGCGCGAATGCCGTCGCGGATGACGCGCTCAAAAATGGCTTCCAGGCGCCGTGACATGCGTCCGATGCGGCGTCGGCTTTCCATCGGCAACCATTTGCGTTCGTTGAGGAACGTCCGCATATAGTCGGCGCGATCGTCGAGCGGTGCGATATGGGTGGCCATCAGTTGGCCGAGGCGTTCTTCCGCAGACCGCCCGTCTTTAAGGATCGCCTCCGCGCGCTCGACAAAGCCAGCCGTTCCAAGCGCGCAGACCTCCTCCAGGGCGGTTTCCTTCGAATCGAAGTAGTAGTAAAGGCTTGCCTGTCGCATCCCGAGCAGATCGGCGATGTCCTGCGTCGATGCCCCGTGATAGCCGCGCTCCGCAAAGACGCGGGCCGCGGCATCGACGATCTCCCGGCGACGCTTGTGGACGTGACGGGCAGGTTTGTTTTCAACTGATTTCGTTTGGCGGGACATGGTGCGCTCTGGAATTGGACCTGGTGACTCAGGTCGAACTGGTGCTGTCCCAGACCGGTTTACACGATCCGGCGTGTGGATGGAAAGCTCCGGGGTCCGCCGTCTATTGCCAATCATTCTATAGTACAATAGAATTAGGAGCGATCATGGTTTCGGATCGGCCCACTTGGCGTCCGGAGCAGACGATCGGCGATCAGGGAGGAAAAGACGACCATGGCTGAGCAGGAACGGCAACCGCAATCCTTGAGCGATCTGATTGACTCGGTGCCGAACATCGTCGACCACCTGTTCCGCAACCCGCCCAAGAACGCACTCACCGTCTACACCCAGATGATGCCGGGAGATGCGGTGCGGCCGGAGTTCACCACCTGGCGCGACGAGCAACGGTCCTGGCGCGAAACCATCGCCCTGCACGACCAGAGCTATCATATGCACAGCCTGCATCTGCGGGGACCGGGTGCACTCGACCTGTGCCAGTATCTGGCGGTCAACACCTTCCGCAATTTCGAGGTCGGTGCCGCCAAGCAACTGCTCGCCTGCTCGCCGGAGGGCTATGTCATCGGCGACGCCATCCTTTACCGTCTCGAACCGGAGCATTTCATCGTTGTCGGCAATCCCGCGACCACCGACTGGGTCGAATACAACGCCCAGGCGCTCGGATACGATGTTGAGACCGAACTTGACCCGATGTGGTCGCTCAACAAGGCGAAAAGACGCAATTTTTATCGTTACCAGGTTGAAGGCCCGAACGCCTGGCAGCTGCTGGAAAAGCTGCACGGCGGACCGCTGCCCGAGATCAAGTTCTTCAAGTCGGACACTCTCAACATCGCCGGCTGTGCGGTGCGCGGCATGCGCCACACGATGGGCGGCGTGCCGGGTCTGGAACTGTCCGGTCCGTGGGAGGACCGGCAGGTGGTCAAGAAGGCGCTGGTCAGCGAGGGAAAGGCTCTCGGGCTGCGTCAGATCGGATCCATCGGCTATTTCACCACGGTGATCGAAAGCGGTTGGTGGGCGGTTCCGGTCTCGGCCGTCTACACCAGCCCCGGGATGAAAGCCTATCGAGACTGGCTGAGTCCGCGCCACGCCGCCATGCGCATGTCGCTCGGCGGCAGTTTCTATTCGCCGAACATCGAAGACTACTACCTGACTCCGTTCGATCTGAACTGCGGTCACCTGGTGAAATTCGACCACGACTATATCGGCCGTGAAGCGTTGCGGGCCATGGTCGACAAGCCGCACCGAAAAAAGGTGACGCTGATCTGGAATGCCGACGATGTGCTGAAGATCATGCAAAGCCAGTTCGAGCTGGGTCAGAATCCGCTGCCAATCACCATGCCGCTGGCGGCTGCGGCACGCATGCACTACGATCGGGTGACCGACGCGTCGGGCAAGACAATCGGTCTTGCCATCTATCCGACCTATTCGGTCAACGAACGGGCGATGATGTCGTTGGCAAGCGTCGATCAGGACTTTGCCGAACACGGAACCGAGGTAACTCTTTTTTGGGGAGAGGACGGCGGCGGGTCGCGCAGCGCCGGCAATATCGAACCGCACGAACAGGTCAAGATCCGTGCCATCGTCGCACCGTGTCCGATTAGCCATGCGGCGCAAAGTTACCGCAGTGAGATCGGGGTCAAGCGCGGCTCGTTGGAAGAGGTTTAGGAGCGGCGCCGTTGGACGACGGCAGGACACAAAATGCTATCAAACACGCTTATCCGGCAAATCGAATGGGGGGATTGCGATCCCGCTGGCATCGTCTTCAATCCGAACTTCTTCGCGTTTTTCGACCACGGGACCACAATGCTTTATGAGGCGGCGGGTTTCCCCAAGCAGCAGATGCTGGCGACATTCGGCATAGCCGGATGCCCGCTGGTCAAGACCTCGGCCGAGTTCAAGGCACCCTGCCGCTTCGGCGACGAAGTGCAGATCACCAGCGCCATCGCCGACGTCCGCACCTCGAGCTTCGATATCCGCCATGAACTGCGCAAGGACGGCAGGCTGTGCGTGACAGGTTTCGAAACACGTGTCTGGACCGCAAAGGATCCGGAGACCGGATCGCTCAAATCAGCGCCTATTCCGGCCGAAGTCGCGGCGCGGTTTCGCGGCGAATAATAAGGGGCAAGAAACAGAATTCCGTATTGCCGCATTGTGCAGCCATGAGTCCAGTGAACTCCGCGTCTGAGCTTTAGACCTTGCCGAGAAGCCCGGCACCCCAGCTGACATCGTCACAGCCGAAGATCGCCACATTTCCGGAGCGCAGCATGTCGGCGAGAGCCGCGAGCGGGGCTTTGGCAAACGGGCCGAGTTGTTCGAAATAAACCGGCTTCGGCACGAAATGTGCGACGGCGATGCCGGCTTGTGTGAGGTCGGCGGCAGCGGCCGGAGTCAGATGCGGAAAGTCGACCGAATAAACGTCCAGCATGCCGGCACGGGCAATGGCGACCGGGTCGACATGGCGTTCGTGAATGATGCCGAAGGTGGTGATGTCGCTGTGACGCCGCTTGAGCGTGCGCAGCACGACGTGATCGAAGGAACTGACCAGAACCCGCTGACGCATGCGGGCTTCGTCAAGGGCGGCGACGAGACGGTCGAAATGGAGATCGTCGCTCAGCCGGTCCTTGAGTTCCAGCACCAGTCCGAGGCCCAGTTCGCCGGCGTGATCGAGAATGTCCTCCAGGCTTGAAAGCCGGTCGTTCGCCGCACCGCCCTGGCGTGGCCGGTGGCGCAGGGCCGTCAGTTCCTCCAGCGTCTTGCCGCGAACCGGGCCGTTGCCGGTCGACGCCTGATCGAGGACGCTGTCGTGGAAAATGACGAAGCGGTTGTCGGCGGTCAGTTGCAAGTCGATCTCGCACAGTGTCGCGCCGCGCTCCTTGGCAGCCGACAACGCCGTGCGTGAGTTCTCCAGCCCATCGATACAGTGTCCGCGGTGGCCGCAGAGCCACGGCCCGTTCGACAGCCTTCCGGTGGTGAATTCCATGTCAGAGCCTTTCATTTCAACGCCGCGTCGACCCGGTCGCGGACATGATCGCCGAGCAGGCTGACCGACAGAGTCGTAAGGAAAATGGCCAGGCCCGGAATCAGGGTCAGCCACCAGGCCTGGTAGATGTAGGGCCGTCCGTCAGACACCAGCAGCCCCAGACTGGACAGCGGCGGCTGCACGCCCAGTCCGAGAAAACTCAGGCCGGTTTCGAGCAGGATCGTTTCCGGGAAATTGATGGTCATTTGCACGGTCAGCGCGCCGATGACGTTGGGCACCACATGCACAAGGTAAATTCGGGCGGGCGACGCGCCGATGCTGCGTAGGGCATCGGCATACCCTTCCGTGTTCGCCGATAGCACCAGGGCGCGCATCAGGCGGGCATAGCGCTCCCACCCGGCGACGCCCATGATGAGGATGAAGGTAATCAGCGTGGCGTCGAAGATAGCGAGCGCCGCGATGGCGAAAATGACGAATGGCAGGGATGCCTGCATGTCGACGAGCGCCATGATCGCATCGTCGACCAGTCCGCGAAAATGCGCCGCGATAGCGCCCAGAACGGAGCCGATAACTGCGCCGATCAGCGTGCCGAGCAATGCGATGGCGAGCGAAATACGCATGCCGAGCAACATGCGGCTGAGCACGTCGCGCCCAATCTGGTCGGTGCCGAGCGGGTGGGTCCAGCTGCCGCCAGCGAACACCGGCATGGCGAAGCGGTTGAACGGATCCTGCTCGTTGTAGCCAAAGGGGGCAAGCAGGTCGGCGAATACGGCCACCAGTGCAACGGTGGCGAGCCAGCCGATCGCCAGCGCGATCGTCAGGCTGGAGCGGCGTTGGCGGCGTGGCGCCGCAACCGGTGGGGTATCAGCCGTGAACGCCATGGCCGGCCATCCTGATCTTCGGGTTCAGAACCCCATAAAGCAGGTCCACAATGAAATTGGCGGTCACCATGAAGGTGACGAACAGCACGATGATGACCTGCACCACGGCGAGGTCTCGGAATGCCACCGCGGTCACCAGGGCCTGGCCCAATCCCGGCCAGGCGAACACCGTCTCGACGATCACCGCGTGACCGATGAGCTGCCCGGCGGAGAAACCGAGCATGGTGACGACGGGTATGGCGGCGTTGGGCGCGGCGTGGCGGGTGATGACCTCGGTGCGCGGCGAACCGGCCGCCGTGGCGGCGCGGATATAGGGCTGGCCGAGGACGTCCAGCATGGCGCTGCGGGTGAAGCGCGCAACCCCGGCGGCGCCGGTCAGCGCGTAGACGCTTGCCGGCAGCACCAGATGCGACCAGCTGGTGCTGCCGGAGCTGGGCAGCATCTGTAGCCAGACCGCAAAAACATACATGACCAGCAGGCTGAAAACGAAACTCGGCATGCTGTAGCCGGCCACCGCCAGGCTCATCAGCGTGCGGTCGATCTTACCGCCGCGGTTCATGGCGGCAACGATGCCGGCGCTGATGCCGATGACGGTCATGCCGATGAACCCGGTGCCGGACAGCAGCAGCGTTTTGGGCAAACGTTCCAGCACCCAGTCGGTCGCCGGCCGGCTGTCGCGGAAGGAATAACCGAAATTGCCAGAAAGCAGGCCGTTGATGAAGGAGACATATTGCTCCCACAAGGTACCATCGTAGTTCCAGCGGGCATTGAAGGCGTCGATGGCTTCCTGTGAGGCGTTCATGTCCAGGGCGAGCGCGCCGATATCGACATTCAGGCGCAGCAGTACGAAGAAGGCGGTCAGTGTGACGAACACCGTGAGGAACGCCCGAACCAGGCGGCGCAGGATGTACAGGATCATGACGCGGCCTCCTGCACCGTTCCCGTCGGTGTGGTCTCGGCAATGGGGTGGTGACAGGCGGCGCGTTGGCCGTCGCCGAGATCGCGCAAGCCCGGTTCCTCGCGGGCGCAGACTGGCGAGGCACGCGGGCAGCGCCACCGGAAGGCACATCCTGCCGCGGCGGTGCTGTCCACGATGCTCGTGGGAGATCCCGGTTCGGTCGGTATGCCGGTGTGTCCGGAGCGACGCCGTGACGGGTCGAGCACCGGCACCGCATCGATCAGCGATCGTGTGTAGGGGTGGCGCGGCGACGCGATGACCGCCCGCACCGAGCCTTCCTCGACGATGCGGCCGCGATACATCACCGCCACGCGATTGCAGATCTGGCGGGTGGCACGCAGATCGTGGGAAATGAACAGATAAGCCGCACCAGTCTCCAGCCGCAGCCGGCGGATGAGCCCGAGGATCTGGGCCTGGACGGAGACATCGAGTGCCGAGACCGCCTCGTCGAAGACCACGAGCTTCGGGTCCAGAATGAGGGCACGCGCGATTGCCACCCGCTGGCGCTGCCCGCCGGAGACCTGGTGCGGATAACGCTGCGCGGTCTCGCGCGGTAGCCCGACCCGCTCGAGCGCCACCTCCAGCGCCGCCTGCCGGGCGCCGGCGTTGCCGTCCGGTCGATGAATGACCAGCGGTTCGACGATCTGCCGGCCAAGCCGCATGCGCGGATCGAGCGCGCCCAGCGGGTTCTGATGGACCAACGCCATCTCGGCCCGCAGTTTGCGCAAGGTGCGCGGCTGCAGATGGTTCAGCGGGGTGCCGCAATAGGTGACCGTGCCCGCAGTCGGCGGCAACAGGCCAAGCAGCAGCGCGCCCAGGGTCGACTTGCCGGAACCGGACTCGCCGACGATACCCAGCGAAGCTCCGGTGTCCAAAGTCAGCGATAGGGATCGTACGGCTGCGGTTTCACGCCGTTGGCGCAAAAAGGAATGCCGGGTAACAAACGTCTTTGAGAGGTCACGAGCCTCCAGCAGGCGGTGATGGATGACCGGCGCGTTCATGCCGCCGCCTGCTGCTTGTCGGCAAAGCAAGCCACCTCGCCGCCGCTGCCGCTTGGCTGCAGATCCGGTATCTTTTGCCGGCAAATATCCATGGCGAGCGGACAACGCGGATGAAACGCGCAGCCGGCCGGCAGGTGCTGCATCGAAGGTACGGAGCCACGGATCGGGGTGACCGGCGTATCGCTCTCGAGATCGGGAACGGAGCGCAGCAATTCGGCCGCGTAGGGGTGCCTGGGTCCTTCGAAAAACGGCCCGACCTCGCGGGTTTCGACGACCCGCCCGCAATACATCACCGAGACCCGGTCGGCGGTTTCGGCGACCACGCCAAGATCGTGGGTCACCAGGATCAGTGCCAGGGCATCGGTCTTGGTCAGGTGTACCAGCAGGTCGAGGATCTGTCGCTGCGTCGTCACGTCGAGGGCTGTCGTCGGTTCGTCGGCGATCAGCAGGTCCGGCCCGCCGGCAAGCGCGCGGGCGATCGCGGCGCGCTGAGCCATGCCGCCGGACAGCTGATGCGGATATACGTCGAGCATCGCCCTTGGCTCCGGCAGCCCGACCCGGGCGATCAGGGCTTCCGCCTCGCGCCGCAACTCTCCGCGGGAGCGGTTGCCACCGCGGCCGAGGATTTCAAACAGGTGCCGGCCCACCGTATAGGTCGGATCGAGGCTTGACACCGGGTCCTGCGGAACCCAGCCGATGCGGGCACCGCGGCGGCGGGTCATCTCGGCTTCGGTGAGTTCCAGAAGATCGGTTTCATCGAAGAGAACGCGTCCGCCGGTGAGCTGCAGGCCGCGAGGCAGCAGGCGCAGGACCGACAGCATCGCGACACTCTTGCCGCAGCCCGATTCACCCACCAGGCACAGAACTTGGCCGCGGTCGACCGACAGGTCGACATCGAGCAGGATGGGCGTCGCCTCGTCGGTGGTTACGACGCTCAGCCCATCGATGCGAAGAAGCGATTTCGAGCCCTGCAATCAACCAACCTCCTGGGCGGGCAGCCGCGCCGGCAGCCCGCGCAATGCTCTGCCATCAGGCGAAGTCCAGATTGTAGGACCGCAGATCCATCATCTCGAAGCTGACCGGACGCCAGCCGATGTCGGAGCGCGCGGCATAGACGTCAAACGGTCGGTAGAGGATGATGGCAGGCATTTCCTCCTCGAAGATGTCGCGCATGCGGTTGAACTTGCTGAAACGCTCAGGCCCGTCGGGCAGCGCTTCCACGTCGGCGCTGAGTGCCGCGTATTCTTCAGGAACCTGCCAGCCGAAGCGCGACTGGACGCTGCGGCTGGGGCCGAACTCGGTCACCATGGTGCAGACCGCATCGGCGATTTGCATGCCGTTCGACCAGTTGAAGATGTCGACCTTGCCCCAGTTCTGGCCGTTGCCCTCGAGCCGCGGTTTGATGTTGAGGCCGACCTCCTGCCACATTTCGAGCATCATCAGCAGGGCATTGGCATGGTTGGCATAGTAATGGGTGAAAGCGAGATACTCGATCGGCTCGCCATTATAGCCGGCCGCATCGAGCAGCGCGCGTGCCGCATCCGGGTCGTGGCGGAAGGGGCGGCGCTCCGGATCGAAACTCGCGCCGTAGAAGTCGAAGTTAAAGCCGTTCGGCACATCGGCGCGGTTGCCCCACAACACCTCGTTGAGGACCGGCCGGTTGACGCAATAGGCGATCGCTCGGCGCAGGCGGGCGTCGCGCAACGCCGGATTGAGATCCTGCTGGAAGCAGCCCATGTGGAAGTTCTCAATGACCAGACCGCGCGCATCGAAACCGTTGCGGCTGTCGATCAGCGGCATATCGTCCGGGGTCAGCGTGGTGATGATGTCGTATTCGCCGCTGAGCAGGCCGGCGACGCGCGCGGCACCTTCCGGAACGCTGATGAACTGGACTTCGCCTGCCTCCGGCTTGTCGCCCCAGTAATCGTCGAACGGCTCCAGAACGACGCGGTCGTCGGCGCGGATCTCGACGAAACGGTAGGGTCCGGTACCGACCGGTGCCAGGCCGAATTTCTCCGGGCCGAGATTGGCGTAGTAGTCGCGCGGCACCACCCAGGCGATCCATGAGGCGAGGAACTTCTCGATCTGGTAGGAGGGGGTCTTTGTGCGTAGTCGGACCGTATAGCGGTCGATCACCTCCGGTTCGTCCCAGTTGGGCGAGAAGTTGCGGCCGTTGGGAATCTGCTTGATCGCCTCGTCACCCCACAACCGCTCTTGCGAGAAGGTATAGGCGACATCGTCGGCGGTCATTTCCTGGCCATTGTGGAACTTGACGCCCTGGCGCAGCGTGATCAGCACCGCGCGGTCGCTCTCGCGCCGCCAGCTTTCGGCCAGTCCCGGCACCAGCTTGGTGCCATTGCCATTGGCGCCGTCGGCAAAGAAGTCACGCTTGATCAGCGTGTCGAACATGGCGTTGCTGACCCGCACGCCGACATTGGATATGGCGTTGATCGGCTCGAGATTGTTGCGGATGCCATTGGCGCCGATCCGCAGGGCCGGACGGTTCGACTGCGACCATACGGCGGGGATCGGCAATGTGGCGGTGCCAAGCGTGGCGCCGGCTCCGATCAGGACATCGCGGCGATTGGGGTGTCTGGACATCGGGTAAACCTCTCCTGTTCGCCCATTGATGCTTTTTCAGCATGCACGTGCGTGATGAAAAATAGCGTGTCGTTTCAGGAACTTCGGCGATTTACTGCCGGAACCGCGCCGAAAAACCTTGTATCAGTGGAGTGATCATGACCCAATATACCGGCTCATGGCCAATGCAAAAGACACCGCGATTTATGCCTCATGGCTATTAATGTCACGCATTTGAGATCATTCTGGCACGTTGCCCAGCAGGCCAGCTTCACCCGGGCGGCCGAGGTGCTGGGCATTTCGCAGCCGACTCTGACCCGGCAGGTGCGTGCGTTGGAGCGCGACTACGAGGTGGCGCTGTTCGAACGTAACACAAGGCGCCTGCAACTGACTCAGGAAGGGTATCAGTTGCTGGGAATGTGCGGCCCGATCTTTCAGGGCCTCGAGTCGGTCGAGGATTTCCTCAAATCGCAGAACCGGCGCAGCGTGCGGGTGCATTCGGTGCAGTATTCCGGCCTGTCGGACTTCCTGCTGTTTGCCTACAGCAATTTCCCGAAATACCGGTTCGATGTCGACATACGCCGTTCGACGCGTGTCCTGGCGTCGCTGATGAACCGTGACTGCGATTTCGGCCTGTTGACGATTTCCGAAGCGCCGGACGAACTGGAGTATTTCAGGATCGGCCGGTCGCCGATGGTCGCCCTGGTCCGGGAAGAGCATCCGTGGCGCAAGCGCGAACGGATATCGATCCGAGAACTGGACGGGAAACCGGTGGTGCTGGCGTCACGCTCGGGCCAATCACGCCGGGTGCTGGACGACAACCTTACCCGCTATGGCGTGTCGGTCGATATCGTTCAGATGGTCGATTCCAACGAGGTTGTCTGGGACCTGGTGCGCAAGGGTGCGGGCATTGGCGTCATCGGCCACACCGGCCTGGTGGAGGAGGTGGTCGGCCACTACCTCACCTTCGAAGAGGAAACCATGACCGTCGACGTGCATTTCGCCTGTCGGCGCGAACGACTTCGCACGCAGATCTATGCGCTGATGTTTCAGATGGCGCGGTCGCGCATGGCCAGCACGTAAGGTCCGAGCAGTCAAACGGTCGACCGAGACGTTCGGGACACGTGCCCGGTTGATGTTCTTGTGATAGTTTCGACCAAACCCGGCAAAACGGCTCGACATCGGGACAGGTTTTATCATTATGGCATCCATGCGCCGCAGTATTACGCTGTCAGATATCGCCGCGCAGGCCTGTGTGGGTGTCCCCACGGTCGACCGGGTCCTCAACAAGCGAGCCCCGGTTGCGCCGATGACCGCGGAGCGTGTCCTCGCGGCGGCGGATCGACTCGGCTATCACCATCAGGGCCGGATCTGGCGTCGGCTTGACGAAAAGGCGCCGGTCAAGACATTCGCTTTCGTTCTGCAGGAGGAAACTAGCGGGATTCATCGCGGCCTGGCGGAAGCCCTCAAAAAGGCGGCTCTGGATCTGCGCGACGTGCGGGCGGTTGTCGAAATCTGCTTTGTTGCCAGCCGGTCAGCTGCCCAAATGGCCGAGGAAATCGACAGGATGCGGGAGGTCGCCGATGCGGTTGCCCTTCTGTCGATGGATCATCCGGCGGTCACCGCAGCCATTTCGAGATGCGCTGCGCGCGGGACGCCGGTGTTTGGATTGCTGAGCCCGTTAAGCGCGCCGGATATCGCCGGTTACA
Organism: Hoeflea sp.; assembly: GCA_965249925.1. Taxonomy (GTDB): domain Bacteria; phylum Pseudomonadota; class Alphaproteobacteria; order Rhizobiales; family Rhizobiaceae; genus Hoeflea_A. The sequence goes on along the minus strand of OZ252260.1, from coordinate 914,473 downwards.
TCGGCATCGACGGGCGAAAGGCGGGACGAACGGCCGGTTGGATGATGTCCCGTCTGGTGCGGCCCCACGCCGCGGTCGGCGTCCTTGCGGGCTCCAGCCGCTATCTCGGCCACGATTTGCTTGAATCGGGTTTTCGCAGTGCCCTGCGTGAATATGCACCGAAGATGACGCTGCGCGATCCGCCGGCCCATGCGGACGATGCGGCGGGTGTCTATGAAGCTGCGTTAAAGGCCCTGCAATCGTATCCTGATCTCTGCGGAGTTTACCATTGCGGCGGTGGCGTCAGCGCCGTGGTCCAGGCGTTGAAGGATTCGGGTCGGCAAAACGAAGTCGCCTATATCTGTCACGACGCCGGACAGAAGGGGCGCGAGGCGCTGCTCGAAGGCGTCGCGGACCTGGTCATTGCCACGCCGCTTGCGCAAATCGTAGAGGCCGTGACATGGGCCATGGCGGCCGTCACCACGAACCGGAAACCGATCCACCTCCAGCCGCTGCCATTCGAGATTCTGACACCCGAAAACCCTTGACGGATCAATAGGATTTGCGGGCGGGGTTTCGCGGCGCCGGTCACGACCGCTTGCAAGGGCTCCCCATTTTCGGCGGTATCGGTGCCTCGATATGCATACGGAATTGCCTTGCTGCGTAAGCCTTGCGGTATGCTTTTGCTGTGCATCTCTTGATGTGAATTTTCAATATTCGATTTTTGAAAATAATATTGCATTGCCCTGCTGGCCGTGGGACAGTGTCGGCCTGGGAGGACAGTGCCGATGGATCCGCATCGCACGTTCGATTTTACGGGCAAGGACGTTCTCGTCGTCGGTGCCAGCCGCGGCGGCATCGGTTCGGCGATCGCCGCAGCCTTCCAGGCGGCTGGGGCCGGCGTGCGCATAACCGGGGTGGAGACGCAGCCGATCGAGGCGGATCTCGGCCGCTACCCCTACGTGCAGCTCGACGTCACCGACGCCGACGCGATTGACCGGCTGACCGGCGACATGCCGCGTCTCGACGTGCTGGTGAACTGCGCGGCCATCACCTCGCGCGGCGAGGAGTTCGAGCCGGATTTCTTCGAGAAGGTCGTCAAGGTCAATCTGCACGGCACTTTCCGGGTGACCAGGGCGCTGCTCGAACCGTTGCGGCAAAGCAGCGGCTGCGTCATCAACATCGCGTCCATGTACAGCGCATTTGGCAGTCCGAAAAATCCGGCCTACGGGGCAAGCAAGGCGGCGGTCAAACAACTGACCCAATCGTTGGCGATCGCCTGGGCCGAACACGGTATCCGGGTCAATTCGGTGTCTCCCGGCTTCATCGTCACCGAGCAGTCGGCCAAAAGCCGGACCGATCCGAAACACGTGGCATCCGTCAATGCCCGCACGCCAATGGGACGCTGGGGAGAACCGGACGACATCGCCGGACCGGTGCTGTTCCTGGCCTCGTCGGCAGCGGCTTTCATCACCGGGGCGTCTTTAAATGTTGACGGCGGTTACTCGGTTGCGTGAATGTGAGGCGGGGAGGATGGTATGAACTCGGCGCAGATCGACAATCCCGGCAGCATTGGCGCGGCGGTGATCGGAACCGGCTTCATCGGTACCGTGCACGCCGAGGCATTGCGCCGGCTTGGTGTCCGGGTCATCGGCCTTTTGGGTAGCAGCCCCGAGCGCGCCGCCGAACGCGCCCGCACCCTCGGCATCGACACGGTGTATGACAGCCTCGACGCGCTGCTCGACGATCCGGCGGTGCAGGTGGTGCACGTGACGTCGCCCAACCGGTTTCATCACGCGCAGGTCAAGCAGATCCTGGCGGCGGGTCGGCACGTGGTCTGTGAGAAGCCGCTGTCCGTTTCCTCCGCCGAATCGGCGGAACTGGTGGACCTGGCCGCGGCCAGCGACCGGGTCACGGCGGTCAACTACAACATCCGTTTTTACCCGCTGAACCAGCACGCCCGACAGATGGTGCGCAACGGCGTGCTCGGCGATGTCCGGCTGATTACCGGTCACTACCTGCAGGATTGGCTGCTTTACGACACCGACTGGAACTGGCGTCTTGATCCGGCAGAGGGCGGGCTGTTGCGGGCCTTCGGCGATATCGGAACGCACTGGATCGATCTCACCAGTTTCATCTCCGGGCAGCGTGTCACAGCGGTGATGGCGGATCTGACCACCTTCCTCAAAACCCGGCAGCAACCTGTCGGGCCAGTGGAGACATTTTCGCAGGACCGAGCCGGCGACACGGTAGCCCGCGAGATCACCACCGACGATACGGCGCTGCTGCTGCTGCGCTATGCCAATGGCGCTCGCGGCAGCGTGTCGATCAGCCAGGTCAGCCCCGGCCGCAAGAACAGCCTGCAATGGGAAATCGACGGGTCGCAGTCGTCGGCCTCGTGGCATTCGGAAACGCCGGACCACCTATGGATCGGCCATCGCGACCGGCCCAACGAAATTCTGCAGCGCGACGCGTCGCTGATGAATCCGGCCGGAGCCGCCGCCGCCAATCTCCCGGGCGGTCACGTCGAAGGATTTGCCGACTCCTTCTATGCGCTGTTCCGTAACGTCTACGGTGCGATTGCCGCCGGCGGGCCACCTGATGATCCGGCCTATGCGACCTTCGCGGACGGGCATTACGAGATGCTCATTTGCGATGCGGTGCTGCGCAGTGCGGCCGAGCAACGCTGGGTCGAAGTCGAAACATAAAGGGACGGGAGCGGATAGAGGAAAGACCATGCAGCTTGGATTGTTGACAGCGCCGTTTCCCGACACGCCCCTGCTGGAAGTGGCGGACTGGGCCGCCGCAGCCGGGTTCGAAAGCCTCGAAATCGCCTGCTGGCCGAAATCGAAGGGTGCCACCCGCCGCTACGCGGGTACGACCCATATCGACGTTGCGGCGGTCGATCCGACCCAGGTTCGCAACACAGCTGCCGAGTTGCAGGGCAGGGGCCTGTCCATCTCGGCGCTCGGCTACTATCCCAATCCGCTGCATCCCGACGAGGATCATCGGCGGACCGTCATCAACCATCTGAAAAAGGTGATCGAGGTTGCCGGCTGGATGGGGCTTCCGGTGGTCAACACCTTCTGCGGCGGCGACGCGTCGAAAAATATTGACGAGAATTGGCAGCGGGCACTGACCGTGTGGCCGGACATCGTCGCCCATGCCCGCGACAACGGTGTCAAGATCGCCTTCGAAAACTGCCCTATGATCTTCAGCTACGACGAGTGGCCCGGCGGCCATAACATCGCCTATTCGCCCTATGTGTGGCGCCGAATCCTGGAAGCCTGGTTCGATGACGTCGGCATGAACTACGATCCGAGCCATCTGGTCTGGCAGATGATCGATCAGCCGCGGTTCATCGCCGAATTCGGATCCCACATCCTGCATGCCCACGCCAAGGACCTGATGATCGACCGGGACGGCCTGTACGAGCGCGGCATCATGTCCGCCGGCATGGGCTGGCAGGTGCCGCGCCTGCCGGGTCTCGGCGATGTCGACTGGAGCGGCTTCTTCGCGAGCCTTTACCGGGCCGGCTATGATGGTTCGATCATCATCGAACACGAGGACCGGGATTTCGAGGGTTCGGATGCGCTGGTGAAGCGCGGCTTTCTTTTGGCGCGCGATGTATTGCGCCCCTATGTCAAATAACGGGTCAAGAATCGCCGCGGGCAATGAAGCCCGTCGGTGGCTTGAAAGATGGAGGAAAACCTATGATGAAACGACTGCTATCCGGCATTGCGCTCTGCGCCTTCAGTCTCGGCATGTCCGGCGCCACATTTGCCGCCGACTACACGATCGGCGTCTCCAACACCGTGCAGGGCAATGGCTGGCGCGAAGAAATGATTTGCGCCATCAAGGCGCAGGCCAAGGCTTCCGGCAAGGTCAAGTCGCTGAACATTGCGCACCGCAACACCGACGCGGCCGGTCAGCTTGAGGATATACGCAACCTGATCGATGCCGGCGTCGACGCCATCGTCGTCAATCCGGCCGACCCGGAAGGCATCAACTCGGCCGTCAAGGCAGCCACCGACAAGGGCATCGTCGTGGTTGCGGTCGACCAGTCGGTCACCGAACCGTCGGCCTTTGTGCTGTCGAACGACCAGGAAAAATATGCCTATCTGGGCGCCAAGTGGCTGTTCGAGCAGCTCGGCGGCAAGGGCGAGGTGGTCTATATGCGGGGTGCGGCGGGCGCCGCGGCCGACGATGATCGCGACAAGGGTTTCAAGAAAGCACTGGCCGAATATCCGGACATCAAGGTCGCCCATGAGGTCTTCACCGGCTGGCAGCAGGACCAGGGCAAACAGCAGATCCTTGACTACATCGCCACGGGCATTCCGTTCGACGGCGTCTGGACCTCCGGCATCGACAACGTCATCGTCGATGCGTTTGTCGAATCCGATGTGCCGCTGGTGCCGATCGTCGGCGCCGACAACGCCGGCTTCGTCGGTCAGCTCAACACCGTCAACGGTCTGGTCGGTGCCGCCGTCACCAATCCGGGTTCGGTCGGCGGTGCCGGCGTGACCCTTGCCCTGAAGCTGCTGGACGGCGAGAAGGACATCCCGCAGACCACGCTGGTCGAGCCGCAACTCTGGCAGAATGTGACGGCTCAAGGGAAAGAGCAGCTGATGGCGGCTGCCGACCCGCAGCTCGATCCGGAATGGCCGGTGAGCATCATGATCCCCGGCTGGACCACCTACAGCAAGGAAGAGATCATCGCCTGTAAAGGGCCGGGCGAATAATCCGGTCTTTCCATATCGGGTCGGCGGTGACGGACATAGAGGTCCGCTACCGCCGGCTCTTCTTCATTCCCATTCGTCGCGAAAGCCTGCGCCATGGCGTCAGCACCTCTTCTTGAAGCCGCAGGCGTCGCCAAGAACTTCGGAGCCGTCGCGGCGTTGCGCGATGCCTCCATGCAGGTATTCGCTGGCGAAATCGTGGCGCTGATGGGTGCCAATGGCGCCGGCAAATCGACCCTCGTCAAGATCCTGACCGGCGCGTTGCATCCCGATAGCGGCGAGATCCGCATCCGCGGGCACGAACGGCGGGTACACTCGCCGGCCCAGGCACGCGAAGCCGGGCTGGTGCCGGTTTACCAGGAACCCTCGCTCATTCCGGACCTGGATGTGGCGGCGAATCTGCGGCTCAGCCAGACACCGGTGGAGCCGTTTCTGGAATGGGTGGCGGAACTCGGTATCCCGAGTCTTGCGCTCGATCGACCGGTCCATCATCTACCGCTGGCGGTGCTGCGCATTCTGGACCTGGCGCGAGCGCTCGCCAGCGAGCCGGATGTGCTGTTGCTTGACGAGATGACCGCGGCGCTTCCGACGGATCTTGTGGAGAAGGTGCTGAAGGTCGTTCGCCGGCAATGCGAATTAGACCGGGCCGTCATCTATATCTCGCACCGCTTTGCCGAAATCTCCGCTTTGTGCGACCGGGCCACGGTGCTGCGCGACGGCGAAACCGTCGGCACGGTCGATGTGACACCCGGTGTCGAAGAGCAGATCGTCGAGATGATGCTCGGCGCGCCGGTCAAAGCCAGCGAGACGGTGAGCTCCGCCAAGGCGCCTGCCGAAGCGCGCGTCGCAGAGGGCGTGCCGCGGCTGCGGGTGCGCGGCCTGGGCGCCGGAACCAAACTCTCCGACGTGTCGTTCGATATGCGGGCCGGCGAGGTGCTCGGTGTCGTCGCCCTGGAGGGTCAGGGGCAGGACGAACTCTTCGAAGTGCTGGCCGGCTTTCGCCGCGCCGCCGCCGGCATGATCGAAATCGACGGGCGCGAGGTGCATTTCAGTCACCCGGCCGACGCGATTGCCGCAGGTCATGTGTATGTGCCGGGCAATCGGGCCGACGCGCTGCTGATGCAACGCTCGGTGCGCGAGAATATCGCGCTGCCCTTCTACGCCCGCCCATCGCTCTGGGGCAATATCAACATGGCGAAGGAAAAACGCACGGTCGACAAGGCCATCGAGCGGCTGCAGATCGATACGCGGGCGCAGGGCGAGGCGCAGCGGCTGTCCGGCGGCAACCAGCAAAAGGTAACGATCGCCCGTTGGATTGCCACGGGTGTGCGCACCCTGCTGTGTTTCGATCCGACCCGCGGCATCGACATCCGCACCAAGCGGGAGATTTATCCGCTGCTGCGCGAACTGGCCGAACAGGGCTCGTCCGTCCTGCTCTACACCTCGGAACTGGAAGAGGTGCAACTGGCCTGTGATCGTGCCGTGGTGATCTTCAACGGGCATGTCGTCGATATCATCGACGCGCAGGATGCCGACGAACCGACCCTGATGCGCGCCGCCTACGGACTGGCCCGCAATGGGCCGGCGTCGCCTCCGCAAACCGAACAGGCGAGACCTTCGTGATCAGGCAACTGGGCAAACACTACTGGCTCGTCGGCCTGTTCGTCATCCTTGGCCTGCTGCTAGTGCTGACCAAGCTGATCCAGCCGAATTACGGCGCTTCCGGCCTCGAATCGCTGGCCCGGGCCGCATTGCCCTTTGCCTTCGCGACCGCCGCACAGGCCGTCGTCGTTATCGCCGGCGGCATCGACCTGTCGATCGCCTCCATGATGGCGGTCACCAGTGTCACCGCCGCTGTGCTGATGGAGGGGGCCAGCGAAGAGGCGGCGGTGCTGGTGGTGGTCTTCGTGCTGCTGCTCGGCGTGGCGCTCGGCACCATAAACGGGTTGCTGATCGTACTGACCCGGGTGCCCGATATCGTGGTCACGCTGGCGATGCTGTTCGTGTGGGAAGGCGTGGCGCTGCTGATCCTCAAGGCGCCGGGGGGTGCAGCCGCCGAATGGCTGAAGAACCTGATGGTCGGCTCGATCTCGGTGCCCGGTGTTCCAGCTGAGATTACCACGCTGATCCCGAAATCCTTCGTCCTGCTCGTCGTCTGCCTGTCCCTTGTTTGGATCCCGGTCCGCCGGTCGCGCTTCGGGCTGTCCATCTACGCCATCGGCAGCGACAGCCTGGCGGCGTTTCGCACCGGTGTCGCGGTCAACCGTGTGAAGGTCGGGGCCTATGCGATGGCCGGCCTGTTCGCAGCGATGGGGGGTCTGGTGCTGACGATGAGCACCGGCATCGGCGCGCCGATCCCGGGCCCCTACCTGCTGGCGAGCGTGGCCGCCGTGGTGCTCGGCGGCGTGGTGCTCGGCGGCGGTCGCGGTGGGCTGCTCGGGCCGATCGTCGCGGTGTTCATCCTGCGCCTGGTGCGCACCATACTCACTTTTCTGGCGGTCGATCCCAATGTGACGACCATCATCGAAGGCACATTGATGGTGGTCGTCGTGATGATTGGCGGCCTGCTGGCGGTCAGGGGGCGCCAATCATGACAGCGACGACGGACGGTCAGGCCCCGCTGGGCAAACGCATCCGACGCTTCCTGCGCGACCATCCTCTGGTGCCGCTGATCATCCTGCTGATCGGCCTGGTGGTTATGCTCGAGATCATGCGGCCGGGTATCGTCAACGAACGGTGGATTGGCAACACCATCAAATTCGCCATTCCGCTGGCCATGCTGGCAGCGTGCCAGACGCTGACCATGCTGACCGGCGGTATCGACCTGTCGGTCGGTATTGCCGCGACCATCAGCGCCTTCGTGGTGGCCACCCAGGTGGCAGTGTTCGGCACCGCCGGCGCCATCGCCATCGCGCTGATCCCGCCGATGCTCATCGGGCTCGCCAACGGTATCGGGGTCGGCCTGTTCCGCGTGCACCCGCTGATTATGACGCTGGGCACCGGGCTGATCGGCACCGGCTGCCTGCAGGTCTACCAGCGTACGGTGATCGCCACCGGCTCCAGCGTGCCGGAGCTTTTGGCCTGGCTCGGCACCGGCCGCACCTATGGGGCGCCCAATTCGCTGCTGGTGTTCGTGCCGCTCGCCGCGCTGATCATTTTCGGACTGCGGCGCACCGGCTTCGGCCGCCTGCTTTATGCCATCGGCGAGAACGAGGACGCGGCACGGCTGGCCGGCGTGCGGGCCTGGCAGGTGATTCTGGCGCTCTACGTGCTCTCCGGCCTGCTCGCCGGCATTACCGGGCTGATCTATGTCGGCCTGATCAAGGCGCCGTCGCTGTCGCTGGCGGTGCCGTTGCTGCTGCCGTCGGTGGCCGCCGCGGTGATCGGCGGCACTTCGATTTTCGGCGGGCGCGGCACCTATTCGGGCACCATCGTCGGGGCGCTGATCCTCACCGTACTGACCACCATGCTGACGGTGCTGCAGATGCCGGAAGGGTCGCGCCGCATCATGTTCGGCCTGATCATTCTGGCGGTGACCGCGGTCTATGTGCGGATTACCGAGGACAGTTAACCGGTCCTAATCGAGACACGATCAATCCTTGTTAGATTGTCAATTGATTGCGGTCTGGACACGATACTTGTCAGTGCGGAAGGCCTAGCTCACTCGAAACCAACTGTCTGAAGTCGGCCAGTCCTTGCTCAGCTCTGAACATCTTTTCTATTTCACTGTCGAGCGACAGGGCTTCTTCGTACTCGTTTTGGGTCTGACACCACAGATTGTGGTAGCGGTCAGATTCTGCATCGGTCATATCTTCCGCATTTCCTAACGACATTATTTTTTTGTCGACCACTATGCCGGAGCTAAGCCGGAATTTGTCGGCTATCGCCCAGCCGATTAAGGATGACACATATGGAATGCTGTCCCAAAGGATGGGTAACCACTTCTCGTGTTTGAGCAGGTGGCGTTCTCCGAGCCCGTAGGTGTGCGCAAACAGGATGCTGCCGGCGTTCCTTTCCTCCTGGGCGCTGTGGATCTTGCCGAAGAAGCCATGTCCGCGCAGCTTCGGCTCAATCCAGCACGTTCCTATCTCGATGATCCGATGCCGCCGTAAGGCGGGGACCGCCGTGCGAATTCCGTCCGTTATCTTGTTGGATGCTCCGCAGGTCGCCACCACCGTGTTTTTGCCATCGATATAAACGGCCAACGTGTTGCTCTCGTAACGTTCGTAGATCACGTCCGGAGGATACGAGGCCAGCGACGGCTCCTCGATCAAGCTTTTCTCAAACAGCGTCCAGTCAAGAACATGCGGAGAACGTTTTTCGGTTTCTTGAACCTGTCCCGAGCAATCGATCAAAAATAAGCTCATCTCAACTCCAATAAGCGCTTTTCGAAATAAACAATCATGTGCAATGCCAACATAATCCTATAGATAGTACGTGCAGTCAGAGGTTGCAGTCCCATGGTGCACACAAGGCATTCTCACGGCTATGACCGACAACGTCTCGAACGAATTGCTTTTGGATCACTTGAAGACCATTGAGTCGAAAATGGTCCGAACGGATGACCGACCGAGCAATATTGAGTCCGATATCCGCATCATAAAAGGCCATATGGCAGCGTTTAAGCAATCGGCGGTAAGGCAAGGCGGCGATTTGGCCTCCTGGCGAGAGAGTCCTTAGCGTATCGAGCGACGGCTTGAACTAAACGACTGAACCCACGACATCCGTGCATGTCAGATTTGTGAGTCACAGCGCAAAGTGGGTGTCGTCAAAGGGCAGGGTGCGCTTGCCGCCTCCGACGTCAATCAGAGTCAGCGTCTTGCGTGCTAGCTGGATGTCGACCACCTGCGTCCATCCGGGCGGGACCGCGATGGCGCCGAAGCCGTAGCGAATGTCCATCGCCTCCCCCGTGCCGAGGGTAAGCCCTGTGGCGAGGCCGTTTTCATCGGGATCGGGCGTGCTCGTGAAGTGCCCGTCGATATGGCAGCTGGTCGCCGCCTCTTCGATACCCAGGACATGGGTATGGCGGCTCAGCCAGGGGGCGTAGTGGCGGCCGCCATTGCTCATCCACAGAAGGGTCTCCGGAAGACGACGCGCATCCTTAATGGCGAAGAACAGGAAGCCGTCCTCGGCGGCAAGCGCTGCGGACCAGCCGATGCCCGGTGTCGCCTCCGTCAGCACGACAATGTCCTCGTGGGTGTCCCGGAAAGGATAGCGGGTGGCGTCGGCGGCACCACCGTCGGCGGTCGCAACTTTTGAGAGCGTGGTGAAGCGCTGTGGATAGGCAAGCAGGGACTGCCCACGCGCCGGATCGTTCTCTAAGGGATCGGCCGGCGTGATGCCAAACCGCTTGTCCGAAAAACTCAGCCGCGCACCGCCAGGAACCCGGATCATCGCGTGGTGGGCGATCGGCAGATGGCCAGAACCTCCGGTGAAACGATGGCACTGGTAAAGGAACGGGTGGCCGGGTTGCAGCGCGAGTTGCTTTTCGACACGGGCACCGTTGACGGCTTTCTCGAGGACATAACGTGCGGTGACCGCACCGTCTTCATCCGTGCTGACGCCGTCCGGGGTCCATTGGCCGTTGGCGGTCCAGCCGTGGATCGGCTGACCGGGCTGGTTGCCAAAAGGCGCGCAAAAGAAATCGCCGGCCAAGCGCCGCTCCACGGGCGCGATGGTATCCGGCAGGTTTTCCGCATCGTCGACCCAGGGCGCGCGGTGCAGGGGCCGTAGCGGCTTCTCCGAGTCCGGCGTTTCGATGATGAGATCGTCGATGCGGCCGCCGTCTGGGTCGAAGCGCACCGTCAGTCCGCGTACCGATAGACGTTTGGGGTCCGTGCTCATGGTTCCACCGGCAGGTTCTCGGCAAAGATGGCTTGGATTCGGATGGCGGTCGCCGGAGGCGGCGCCTGACCGCGCGATACCGCCACCAGGCTTTCGATGGCGCGATCAGCCATCAGCGCCGCGTCTTCGTCGATAACCACATCCATCACGCCGTCGATCAAAAATGTCCGGGTATCGGCGGACAGGCCGTGTCCGATGAACAGGACCGAGGCGGCGCGTCCCGTTTCGATCAGCGCCCGGGCAACACCCGGCTGGCCGGCGCCGATGCAATAGATGGCATCCAGGTCGGCATGCTGCTTCAGGACGGCGAGCGTCGATCGGTGAGCGGTATCGATGTCCTCGTGGATCTCCCGTTCGGCGACGATGTGCAGGTCCGAGAACCGTTCGCGCAGCACGCTGCGAAATCCGATTTCGCGTTCCTGGTGTCCGTGATAGGCGCGGGCTCCGAGGATCAGGGCGACCTTGCCGGCACCATTGCGGACCATGCGCCCGGTCAGATAGCCGGCCAGCCGCCCGGCCGCCCGATTATCGATGCCGACATAGGCCGCGCGCGGAACGTTGCTGATGTCCGAGGCGATGGTGATCACCGGAATACCGCGGCCACAGAGCCCACGCACCGCTTCACGGATCTTCTGGTGATCGAGGGCGATCAGCCCCACCGCCCGGTCGGCGTCGTCCAGGCGCTCGAGGGTCGAGACGACTTCGTCCTGCTCGATGCCGACGAGATGATGGAAGGTCACATCAACGCCGATGCGTCGTTCGGCAGCACGGCGCAGATGGTCGACCAGTTGCCGCATGAATGCGTTGCCGCTGTCGGGAATGACGAAATCGAGCCGTATCGTATCCTCGTTGCTCGGAACACCGCCCGCCAGTTCGGCGATCACCGACAGAACGTGGCGCCGCGTATGGTCCTGCACGCCGGCACGGTTGTTGACCACGCGATCGACGGTGGCTTTCGAAACGCCGGCTCTTTCCGATATGTCGCGCAGTCTCGGTCGCCGTGCGGACAAAAGAGTGGCCTCCGTTTGTGTCTGGGACTTTTGTTTTTGTAGCGCAAATCGATCTGGATGATAACCTCAAAATGAGTTCTTTTTTCACTTCAACCATCAAAAAAACATCAGTTTGAGGAGAAATCTCTTGGTGATCGCTTGACACGATCAGAATTGCATCCTTAGCTCATAGATGTGCATCAAAATGAAGCGACGGGCCGACGATGACACCCACGCAAAGAGATTACAGCCTGATCGGCCGGGACGGCGCGCTGGCCGAGGAAAACGGCCTGGCCGCTGCTAAATGGTATTCCTGTTCCATCGATCGCAAGACGATGAAGAGTCTGATGCGCCGCTCGGACGGACCGGCGTTGCGCGATACGGCGATCTGGTTCGCCGCGCTTTTCCTGTCGGGTGCGGGAGGCGTCTATTTCTGGGGCACCTGGTGGTGTGTGCCGTTTTTTCTCGTCTACGGCGTACTCTACGGCTCGTCATCCGACAGCCGCTGGCACGAATCCGGCCACGGTACCGCGTTCCGAACACGCTGGATGAACGACGTGCTCTATCAGATTGCCAGCTTCATGATCCTGCGCGAGCCGACCATCTGGCGCTGGAGCCATACGCGGCATCACACCGACACGTTGATCGTCGGCCGCGATCCGGAAATCGCCGCGCCGCGCCCACCGGATATCGTCGCCCTGCTGATGCAGATTTTTGCGCTGAAGAGCAGCTGGAAAATGCTAAAGGCGCTGGTGATGCACGCCGGCGGAAACTTGAGCGAAGAGGAAAAGACCTTCGTGCCGGAGATGGAACGGCACAAGGTGTATCGAACGGCGCGGATTTATCTTGCGATATTCGCCCTGGTGATCGTCGCCTGCATCGCCATGCAATCGATCTTGCCGGCGATGCTGATCGGCCTGCCGTCCATCTACGGCGGCTTCATGACGATTTTCTTCGGCCTGACGCAGCATGCCGGTCTCGCCGAGGACGTGCTCGACCATCGGCTGAACTCGCGCACGATATACATGAACCCGCTTTTCCGCTTCCTCTACTGGAACATGAACTACCATATCGAGCACCACATGTTTCCGATGGTGCCCTATCACGCCCTGCCGCGGCTGCACGCATTGATCAAGGACGACTGTCCGCCGCCCTATCCGAGCACCATTGCGGCCTATCGCGAAATCATTCCGACTCTGCTCAAGCAGGTGCGCGACCCATCCTATTATGTCGAGCGGATGCTGCCGCAGGGGGCTGAGCCGGTGCCGTACAATTTCGGCACGGAGGTGCGCCCGGCCGAATAGCGGCTCGGTCAAACGGGGCCTGCGTTATCAGGGAGGACAGAATGGCCAAGTGGCGCGTTGCCGGAATCAATTTCGACCACATGCATATGGGCGATTTGTTGCGACAGGTCTTCGATCATCCCGATGCCGAAATCGTTGGTGTCTACGACAAGTCGCGTGACCGGATGGCGCAGGCTGTCGCCGATTTCGCCATCCCTGAAGACCGTGTGTTCACTGACCTCGATGCCTGTGTCGAACAGACCCGGCCCGACCTGACGATCCTGTGCGCTGCCACCGCCGAGCACGCCGATCATGTTGAGCAACTGGCGGGCCACCGGGTCCATGTGATGGTCGAGAAACCTTTCGCCGCGTCGGTGGCCGATGCGCGCCGGATGATCGCCGCGATGCAAGACACCGGCAAGATGATGGCGATCAACTGGCCGCTGGCCTGGGTGGAAAGCCACGTCACCTGCAAGCGCCTGATCGACGAGGGCGCCATCGGTGATCTGATCGAAGTGCATTTCTATGACGGCAACCGCGGGCCGCTGTTTCATCTGGCCGACAAGGTGGAGGTGAGTCCGGAGGAGGTGGAACGGCAAAAGCCGACCTCCTGGTGGTACAAGAAGGCGTCGGGCGGCGGCAGCCTGCTCGACTATCTCGGTTACGGCGCGACGCTCGGCACCTGGTTCTATGACGGCAAAGTGCCGCTCGAAGTGACCAGTGTGGTCGACGAGACGCCCGGCATCGAGGTCGACCAGCATTCGGTCACCGTGTGCCGATACGCCCACGGCCTGTCCAAGATGGAAACGCGCTGGGGGACCTTCACCGATCCCTGGACCATCCAGCCGCAGCCGAAATGCGGCTTTGTCGTGGTCGGCAGCGACGGCACGATTTCGAGCTACGACTATGAGGACCACGTGACGGTGCAGACTCGTGACCGGCCGGACCCGACGCCGGTGCCGGTCGACGCACTGGCACCCGGGCGGCGCGGACCGGTCGAATACCTGCTCGGCTGCATCGAACGCGGCGAACCGGTCGGCGGACCGCTGGCCCCCGACCTCTGCCTGGCGGCGCAGCGCATCGTCGACACGGCGGCACTGTCGGCGCGCGAAAAGCGCACGCTGGAGTTGGTGGCGTGAGCGAAGAGCCGACCGACATCGATACCTATGCGCTCGCCGGCACCAAAGCCGAGCGTATTGCCGCCCCGGATCTCGACTACCGCCCGCCCCGGCCGGCCGCTTACGCGCCGCGCATCGCGCTGGTCGGCGCCGGTGGCATCGCCGCGGCGCATCTCGATGCCTATCGCGATGCCGGTTTTGACGTCGCGGTGATCGCCAGCCGCACGCTGTCGCGGGCCGCGGCGCGCCGCGATGAATTCTTTCCAGGTGCCAAGGCCACCGATCAGCTGCAGGACGTGCTGGATGATCCGGCAATCGGGGTTGTCGACATCACGCCGCATCCGGAGGATCGTCTGCCGTTGGTCGAGGCGGCGCTGAAAGCCGGCAAGCATGTTCTGTCGCAAAAGCCGTTCGTGCTCGATCTGGATACCGGTGAACGCATGGTGCGATTGGCGACGGAAAACGGCGTCAGGCTGGCGGTCAACCAGAACGGCCGCTGGTCGCCGCACATGGCCTACATGCGCGAGGCGGTTCGTAACGGACTGATCGGCGATCTGTTAAGCTGCCATATCAGCATTCACTGGGATCACAGCTGGATCAAGGGCACACCCTTCGAGAAGATCGACGATCTCGTGCTATACGATTTCGCCATCCACTGGTTCGACTTCCTGTGCAGCTTGGCCGGCGACCGCGTGCAATCGGTTTTCGCGACCACATCCCGCGCTTCCGGGCAGGCGGTGGCGCCGCCGCTGCTGGCGCAGAGCCTTGTGCGCCTGGACGGCGGCCAGGCTTCACTGGTGTTCGATGCCGCCACCGCGTTCGGGCCGCGCGACACGACTTTCGTCGCCGGAACCTCGGGAAGCCTGATGAGCGACGGTCCAAATCTGGGCGAACAGCAGGTCACGCTGACGACGCAGGCCGGCATGGCGACGCCCTTGCTCGAAGGGACGTGGTTCAACGACGGATTCGCGGGAACGATGGGCGAACTGCTCTGTGCTATCGAGGAAGATCGGGAGCCGCAAAACGGTGCCGCCGGCAATCTGAGAAGCCTGGCGCTCGCCTTCGCCGCGATACAATCGGCGCGCAGCGGCGCGGAAGTGGGTATTTCCGAGGTGCGGCAATTGCCGCAATGATCCAACGCCGGAGGCGCGAACCACATCGTTCCCGCACAACTTTGGTCAATTGATCAGAACGAATGGCGTTTCGATCATTCGCCCCATGCGCGATGGATGCTAGTTCCGGGAGACCGCCCGATCCTTCGTGGCGATCGATTGAGCACCACTGCTCCCGGAGTCCGTATCATGAACATCCAAGCCAATACCAGCCAGCTCAAGGCGGCGGCCACCTACAACGCGGCCTCCGATCATTTCGATGCGCCGCCGCTCGGATTTTGGGTACGCCATAGTCGGCGCGCCGTGGAACTGGCGTCTCTGCAACGCGGCGACCGGGTGCTCGACGTCGGGTGCGGAACCGGTGCTTCGGCGCTGCCCGCCGCCCGCGCTGTCGGACCGCAGGGTGCGGTCGTCGGCATCGATATCGCGGAGGCAATGGTGACGAGAGCCAAAGCCAAAGCGCGGGAACAGGGACTTGCCAACGCCTCGTTTCGGGTTGCCGATATGACGCAGCTGGATCCGCAAAACGGTCTGTATGACGCGGTGATTGCCGTGTTCGCGGTCTTTTTCACCGCCGATATGGAAGCTCAGATCGCGCGCTTCTGGAATGTGTTACGGCCTGGCGGCCGGCTCATTGTCACCGTTTGGGGAGAACGGGCATTGCAACCTGGCGCCGATCTGTTCAGCGAGGAATTGCGCCGCGTTCGTCCAGACACGCCGCCTCTCGCACGGCCCTGGGAGCGTTTGACCGACCCGGAGAATCTGCGGACGCTGATCGAAACCGGAACCGGTAAACGGGCCGCCGTGATCACGGTGTCGGACTATCAGCCGCTGTCCAATCCATCCGATTGGTGGACCATTGTTCTGGGATCGGGTTATCGCGGGGAAATCGAACGGTTGGATCCGAAGGACCAGCAGAAGGTCAAAGCCGGCATCCTGGGGCGATTGCGCGACGAGGATGTCGGCCATGTCGAAACCCACGCCATCCATACCATCGTTCGCAAACCGGTTTGATGCCGGGAGGTGGCGCCGGCCTGGCGTGAGCGCGAGAACTGACTTGATGACGGCACTTCGCGAACGGCGTCAACACGACAGTTTACCGAGGTGCAAGCGGTCGGCCGCAACTGACTGCTCTATACAGCTTCATCGTCCGTAGGATTTCTCTTCCACGATACTGGAACCGAGCAGAACATTGATCTGCCGCTTGATCGATGCGCGTTCGTCGTTCAGTCGGTACACGGAGCGGGCGAGTTCGACAAAATCCGCATCGAACTGCCGGCGCTTTTCGCACGCCCGAAGATCGTCTTCGACTGTCCAAAGGCGTTCGTTTATGTGTCGCAGTTCACCCGTCAGCGCTTGCACGGCCTCATCGAACCGCATGGATTTTTCCACGGTGTCGCGCAGCAGGGCGGCTTCGTGCCTGACGTTGTCGAGTTTTGCAGGGTCAGTGATCCGGTCCGACTTGATCTCCAGGATTGTGAGTTTGTCAAGGACCTCGCCTGGCGACACGGGAATGAATAAGGATGTCTCCGACTTGTCTGGCATCGCCGTTGTTTCCGATTGATGTTCTGCCAACAGGATGCTAGCGACCCTGCCTGATACTGAAATCGATTTTTAAATACAACCTGAAGTAATGTGCACTCAGAAACATGACTTGAGCACGCACGAGGGCCGCGCCTCGTATTTTCACGATACACTAGACATAAACGGATTTCTTGAGGCTTGCGTCAGTGCGTTCGAGGCAAATCCCGACGATCCGCGTTGCGCGTTTCAATATGCCGTCGCCCTTGAACACAATGGTGCAGATGATGAAGCGCTACGCAAGTTGCGGGATTTGCACGCGCGGTTTCCCGAGATCCTCGACATCCGGATCTGTCTCGGGCTGGCACTGTTGAAGCGTGGACGATATCAGGAAGCCTGGCCCCATTACAGCGGTCGTTTCGGACTTAAGCATGTTGCAGACGAGAACGGTACCCTTACGCCGGAAACCCGTTGGAGGGGCCAGTCCCTCAAGGATCGTGCAATCCTGCTCTATCCGGAGCAGGGCTTGGGGGACACCTTGCAGTTCGTTCGCTATGCGATGAATCTGCGCGATCTTGGTGCTCGGGTCTATATCGATGCGCAGCCGGCGCTTCGTCGCCTGCTTCAGGGTTCGCCGGCTTTGGGTGGCGGCATCGTGTTTGAAGGCACTTCCGTCGATGTGCATACCTGGAGTTACACCCAAGACCTGATGCCGGTGTTCTCGAAAACCTACGATGATGTGTCCTGGCGAGGATCGTATATCGGTCTGCCGGCCAAGCGCGACCCGGTCGTTCTGCCGCAGCATGATGGCCGACAGATCAGGGTCGGGCTGGCCTGGCAGGGCAGCAGCATCATGGTCGCCGATCGGTACCGGTCGATACCGCTGGAGGCGTTCGCGCCGTTGCGCGAGGTCCCGACATGCCGTTTCTACAGCCTCATGCCGCCACCGGTGGCCGGCGACATCACTGCCTCCGGAGCCGACGAATGGCTCACCGATCTGTCCGCGATCTCGTCGCCATTCGAACAACTTGCAAGGTTCGTCGATGCAATGGATATCGTGGTGACGGTCTGCACGTCGATCGCTCATCTTGCCGGGGCGATGGGCAAACCCGTGCTCATTCTGCTCAGCGGTCGATCGGACTGGCGTTGGGGCTATGAGGGCAGCGAGACCCGCTGGTATCCAAGCGCCACTCTCATTCGGCAAACGCGACTTGGCGATTGGTCGGATCCGATTGCCGAAACGCGCCGCATTCTGTCGGAACTATAACGCCATCCGATCGGGGATTCATCGCCACCCTTGTTCTCTGGCAACGCGCTAGCGAACAGTGTTTTGGGACGACCTCTCCGGTGCCTGCCTGACGGAAAGGCTCTATTGGCGCATTCGCTTCTGCAGCGTGGCGGGTTCCGGCAATGAGGGACACGGCTCTGTGTCCGGTGTGCTGTGAACCTTTTTGACAAAAAGGTCGGCATAATTGAGCGTCGCGTGGCTGTGCTCGCGCATCATCGTTTCGGCGCGTGCCGCATCGCCCTCCTTCAGCGCGTGGAAGATGATGACATGCTGTGAGTGGCCAACGGTCAACCGCATCCGCTCGCGCTGCAGATTGGCGTTGTCGAAAGCCAGCGAACCGAGTGCGGTCAAGGGCAGCATGGCGATTCGCTCGAAGGCATGGGCGATCAGGTCGTTGCCGCAGTCGTGCATGATGGTTTCGTGGAACAGGACATTGGCCTCCTGATAGCCACCGATGTAATCGGTTTGCGGCGTATCGTCGTCAAGCACGCGTTCGGTGATGGCAATCGATCGCAGCAGGGCTTCCTCGGTGCCGCGGCTCATGCCGTTCTCGGCCAGAGTGCGGGCGGCAAGTCCTTCAAGGACGGCGCGCACGGCAATCGACTTTTCGACATCGGCCGACGAAATCGACCGCACGGTAAAACCGCGGCCGTCGCGTTTCTCAATCAGCCCTTCGGCAGCCAACGCTGCCAGGGCGGTTCGAGCAGGCGTGCGCGACACGTCCAATTCGCCGGCGATCGCCACTTCGCTGATCTTGTCGCCGGGCGCACGTTCGCCGTTCAGAATTTGTCGGCGGACGACAGCAAGAACGCGTTGAGAGCTGGACGACATAATACCTCCGCAGTTCATAATGGATACATAAATCCTCTTGTCGAGGGATTTTGGCCGCGATTGCGGTTTTCAGGCTTAACTTTGGATACGAAATCTGTTGAAATCCGGCCTGACGTCGATGCTCATGAGTTGGGTGGCCGGGGAGGGCCGCCGGCGTGTCAGGGCACCGACCGGGAGGAGCCAGCCATGAATATCCAGATGTCCGATGCGCCTGTCACAACGGAGCTTTTCACCGGCGGACAGTCGCATCCGGCGGCTGCTGGACGCACCTATGATCTCTTCAATCCGGCACGCCCAGATGAATTGGTCGGCCGTGCCGCGGCCGCCGATGCCACGGATGTCGATCGCGCCGTGCAGGCCGCCCACAAGGCGTTTCCCGCCTGGGCCGCGCTCTCCTATGACGAGCGGGCCGCGGCGTTGATGAAAATCGCGGACGAGCTGGTCGCCGACGAATCCGACGTCGCCTACCGTTCGCGGCTGTTTTGCCGCGAGCACGGCAAGATTATCAAGGAAACGCTACTGGAGATGACGCGGCTCGGCGACCGGTTCCGGCAGTCGGCGGGCTATGCCGAACGCCTAGCGGCGGACGAGACCATCAGCGGGCCGCCCTTCGACACCATCATCACCCGTCAGCCGCGCGGCGTAGCGGCGCTCATCGTGCCGTGGAACTGGCCGTTGTCGATCCTCGGCGCGAAACTGCCGCAGGCGCTGGTCGCCGGCAACACGGTGGTGGTCAAGCCGAGCCACAACGCGGCGTTGGCGCCAACCCTGACGCTGCACAAAATCGCTGCAATGCTGCCACCGGGCGTCGTCAACGTGCTCACCGGATCGGCGTCGGATATCGGCGATCCGCTGGTCAGCCACCCTTTGGTGCGCTTCGTCAATTTCACCGGTTCGGTCGGAGTCGGTCGCCACGTGATGAAGATGGCGGCCGAGAATATCACGCCGGTGACCCTGGAACTCGGCGGCAACGATGCGGCCATTGTCTGCCAGGACGCCAAACTCGACGATGCCGCTTTCATGCGCATGTATCTTGGTGCCTTCATGTCGTCCGGGCAGATCTGCATGGCGCTGAAGCGGCTCTATGTGCACCGGTCGCGCTATGACGAGGTGGCCGACGGACTGACCGCCGTCTGCGACCGCATGGTGGTTGGCGACGGGCTGCTCGAGGAAACCCATATGGGGCCGGTCAACAACAGCAAGCAGTATGGCGTCATCACCGGCATGATCGAGCAGGCCCGTTCGGCAGGCGCCGATCTGAAAGAACTGGGGCAGGTGCCTGACCAGGCGCTCTACGACAGGGGCTATTTTCAGCGGCCGACGCTGGTTTACGATCCCGATCCCGCCCTCGATGTGGTGCGGCAGGAACAGTTCGGTCCGGCCCTGCCGATCATGCCCTTCGACACGGAAGACGAAGCGGTGGATTTCGCCAATGACAGCGAGTTCGGGCTCTGTTCGTCGGTGTGGACGGAGGATAACGAGCGGGCGGTCGCCCTGGCGCGACGCATCGAGGCGGGCTTCACCTATCTCAATGCCCACGGACCGGCCGCCCAGGACGGGCGCGGGCCGTTCGGCGGCTTCAAGAAATCCGGAATCGGACGCAACCTCGGTTACGAGGGCGTGATCCAGTTTCAGGGTTATCATTCGATCAGCGGCCCCGCGGGGTGGCTGTTCTAGAACAGAGTCCAGGGAGGAACATCGATGAAACGCATGACACTGCTGGCCGCAGCGGCGCTGTTGGCGTCGGCGACCTTGGTGCAGGCAAAGGAACTCAGCCTTGCCTATTTTATGGGCCCGAAGCACCCGATGAATACGGCCGTATTCCAGCCCTTCGCAGACAAGCTCGCCGAAGTGTCCGGCGGCAAGCTGACGGTGCGGCAATTTCCCGGCGGCGCTCTGAACTCGGTGCCGCCAAAGCAGTATGCGATCCTGCTGGACGGCGTTGCCGATATCGTCTTCACGCTGCCGGGCTACACCGGCGACGTGTTTCCGATGACCAACGTCATCACCCTTCCGAGCGTCTGCGACAGCGCCAGCGACTGCACGGCTGCCATCCTGCGCGCCCGCGGTATCCTGGAAAAGGAATACAATGCCAAGCTGCTGGCCATCTGGACCAATGCGCCGCCGGTGCTGATCACGCGCGACAAGCCGGTCCGCACGCTCGAAGACCTGGAAGGTATGAAGGTCCGGGTCACGTCCAAGCAGGACGTCCCGTTCATGGAAGCGCTGGGCGCGTCGGCGGTCGCCCAGCCGGTGACCGTCATCAACCAGAATCTGGCCAATGGCGTGATCGATGCGATCGCCATCGACAGTTCGGCGATCGGCTCGTTCAAGCTGCATGAACCGGCAAACTATGTCACGACCTGGATCCCCGGCTCCGGATCGGCCTTTGTTTTGTTGATGAACCAGGACGTCTATGACGGCCTGAGCGACGAGGAGAGGGCCTGGGTGGACGCGGCTTCGGCGGAATGGCTGTCGGTGTCGGGCGGCGAGGGCTATCACAAGGCCACCACGCGCGGCATAGACATCGCCAGGGATGCCGGGCTGGAAATGATCGACCTCAGCGACACGGAAAAAGCCCGTTTCAACGCCCGTATCGAACCGGTTCTGGAAGAGATCAAGCAGCAGAAAGCGGGCTCCATGACGGTTGGCGAAGTCATGGCGATCATGAAGGGCGAATAGCGCTTGACGGCACCCACAAGCCCGAAGGCGCTGGCCTGGGCTGACCGGCAGGTCGGCCGATTGGCCGGACTGCTTGCGGTGATCGGCGCAGTGGCCACGCTCGCCCTGATGCTGATCACCGTCGCGGCCGTCACCTGGCGCTATGGCCTGAACGATCCGATCTTCGGCATCGAGGACCTCTCCGTCGTCACCCTGACGCTGGTGGCCGGTGCCTCCGTCGCCTATGGTGCGCGGCATGGCGCCCATGTCAGCATTGACGTGATGACCAATCTGTTGGGTGATCGGGTATCGCGCTATACCGACATCGTGATGCGCCTGCTGGTCGTTGGTATCGCGGGTCTTGCGGCTTACGCGCTGTTCGACAAGGCGTGCGGCATCGAAAAGGCCTGCATTACCAACAATTTCAGCATCGAGCACACGGCCTTCTATTACTTTCTCGGCGTCTCGATGGCGGTTTATGCGTTGCACGTTCTGCTGCAACTGTTGACCGACCTGTGGCGGCTATCCGGCGACAGTCCCGACGGGACAGGCAGCTGATGGACAACACGACCATCGCGCTGCTCGGCTTTGTCGCCCTGTTCGTGCTGCTGTTCATCCGTATGCCGGTCGGTATCACCATGATGCTGGTCGGCACCGTCGGGATCTATCTGATCCGGCCGCAGGCGGCGATCCCCAAGCTCGCCGGCGAGATCTTCAACGAGGCGTCCAACTATCCGCTCACCATCATTCCGCTGTTCGTGCTGATGGGCAATCTCGCCGGCGTGTCGGGCATGAGCCGCGACCTTTACGATGCCGCCCATTCCTGGTTCGGGCACCTGAAGGGCGGGCTCGCGTCGGCGACGGTGGTCGGCTGCGCCGGCTTTTCGGCGCTCTCCGGATCGTCGCTGGCGGCGGCGCTGACCATGGGGCGTGTCTCGCTGCCGGAAATGCAGCGCTACCGCTACGACAACGGGCTCGCCACCGGATCGATCGCCGCCGGCGGAACCCTCGGCATCCTGATTCCGCCATCGGCCGGTTTCGTCATTTACGCCATCCTGACTGAGGAAAGCATCGGCCGGCTGTTCATGGCCGGCGTCATACCGGGGCTCTTGCTGACGGCGTTGTTCATCCTGGCGATCTGGATCGTCGTGTGGCGCGATCCCGACAAAGCGCCGGGCGGGGCCAGCGCTGAATCCTTGGCCGATCGACTTCGGGCCATGGGCCGGGCCGGCTGGATCGTCGGCATCATCGTGCTGACCATCGGCGGCATCTATGCCGGTGTGTTTTCAGCCGTCGAGGCGGCCGGTATCGGCGCTTTCCTGGCGCTGATCGTCACGGCGATCCGGCGCAAACTGACATGGCCCAATGTGGTCGAAGTGTTTTCAAGCACGCTCAAATCCTGCGGCACCGTGTTCATGATCCTGTTCGGCGCCTTCGTGTTCAAAACCTTCATCGGCTTCACCGGCATCACCTACGGTCTGTCACTTTGGGTCGACGAGCAGGGCTTTACCGGTCTGCAGGTGGTGATCGCCTTTCTGGTTCTGTTCATCGTGCTGGGCATGTTCATGGACGGGTTCGCCATCCTGGTGCTCACCGTGCCGCTGGTGCAGCCGATCATCGAGCCGCTCGGCATCAACATGGTGTGGTTCGGCGTTCTGATGGTGATCGCCCTGGAGATGGGCCTGATCTCGCCGCCCGTTGGCGTCAACGTGTTTGTCGTCAAGGGCATCGCGCCGGATGTGCCGCTTAACACCATCTTTCGCGGCATCTGGCCGTTCTGGTTCGCCATGCTTGCGGCAATCGTGCTGGTTCTGCTGTTTCCGCCGCTGGCGCTGCTGCTGCCCAATACGATGTTCGGGTGAATCAGCGCGTCAGCACGCTGAACAGCCCGCTTGCCCGCAGGATCCGGGTGTCACCGACCGCGGCGTAGCAATTGACGAAAGCCATGCGCTTGCCGACTTTCTGGACATCGGCTGTGTAGACGACCCAGTCACCGGCCCGAGCCGTCCCGGCGAAATCGATGGTGAGGCTCGCGGTCACCATCGGCGTGTTGCGAGTTCCGAGACCGGATGCGTTATAACCGAGCGCCAGGTCGGCGACCGTGCTCAGGAATCCACCATGCACGAAGCCCGACGCGTTGCAGTGTTTGTCCTCGACCAGAAAGCCAAGTTGCAGACCGTCGTCGAGGCGCCGCATGTAAAGCGGACCGACCAGTTCGATGAAGGGGCTCGTCCGCGACAAGGGCTCGAAGCCGTTCGGAATGCCGGTCTGGTCCATGGCGAATACTGCTCCTCAATCAATCGTACGTCTGGCAAACGCGCGTCTGGATAACGAAATACGTGACCCGGGGGAAGGGCACGACAACCATGCGATCGTCCCTACGGTATGTCCGGCCTGTCTTGAAGAACCGGCATGGCGACGACACCTTCTTTTGCGGACAAGCGTTATGTGACCGGTCGCCGGTGCGCGTTACATCGATAATACAGATGAAAGGGATCAATGCATGAACCAGGAAAGAATGGATCGCGCCACCGCGGTGCTGGAAGAGCTCGAACCCGGTTCGGCGGCGCGGGTGCTGGCGAACCTGCAAGCGCTGTCGGACGATCTGGCAGAACCGGTATTCGGTTTCGCCTTTGCCGACGTGCTTGCGCGTCCCGGTCTTGACCTGAAAACGCGGGAGATGCTGACCGTCGCGGCACTGACGGCCATGGGAACGGCACCGGAACAGTTGGAGTTCCATATTCGGGCGGCCGTTCGTGTCGGTGTCAGCAAGGCAGAGATTGTTGAAATTCTGCTGCAAATGGCCGTCTATGCCGGCGTACCGGCATTGATGAACGGCGTCGCCGCGGCACGAAAGGCATTCGACAGATTGGAGAAGGAACCGGAATGACTGTCGGCGCGCGGCGTCGTCAGGTATCCGCCTCCGACGGTGCGTAGACCGGCTGGGCCCCGCCGATCCCCTTGAGCTCGAAGTTGCCCAGCTCGATGAACGCTTCCGGTGCCAGTGCGGCAAAATCGGCCGAGACGAGAACCGGGCGTTGCAGGTCGCGAGTCAGAGCTTCGATGCGGCTGGCCAGATTCACCGCCGGCCCGATGACGGTGAAATCCAACCGATTGTGGCCGCCGACATTGCCGTAGGTCACCTCGCCGACATGCAGGGCGATGCCGCAATCGATGGCCGGTTCGCCACGTGCCTGACGCTGCGCATTCGTTTCGGCGAGCCTGGATACCGCTTCGCGGGCGGCACCGATCGCCGATTGCGCGGCAGCCGTTTCGCCTTCAGCGCCAGGCTGGAAGATCGCCAGCACCGCGTCGCCGATGAACTTCAGGATCTCGCCGCCATGTGCCTCGATCGCCGACGTCGTCGCGTCGAAATAGGCATTCAGTGTGTCGATCAACAGCTGGCTGGGAAGCCGTTCGGAAAGCGCGGTGAAACCCTTGAGGTCGCAGAACCAGATAACGGCGCGCAAGCTCTCGCCCGATCCGCGCCGGATGGCACCGTCGAGGACCCGCCGTCCGGCGACCGGTCCCACATAGGTTTCCACAAGAGTGACTGCCTGGAAGCGCAGATAGCCAAGCTCGACGACAGCCGCCAGCGGATGCTGTAGGCTGGCCAGGATGGCGATGTCCTCGTCGCTGAAGCCGCCCGGCCGGTCGGTCGCGAAGGTCATCGCCTTGTTTGTTCCGTCGCCGAAAGGCAGGGGCAGGACGTAGTAATCCGTCAGGCCGGACCGGCGAAAGTCGCTCAGCAGGCTGTATTCGTCCGCGTTTGCCTCGCTTTCCAGCCGGTACCGCTGAATGCGGCCTTCCGTGTAGGCGATCATGATGGGACTGCGCTGCAGGTCGGTACCATCGAGCGCATCCTGGCGGAAACGCCTGACGGTGACGCCCTTACCGGGCTCCCAAAGGGCCGAAAAGCTGTCGACCTGCGGATGCAGGCTGGGCACGCCGGTGGTGTAGCGGGCAAGCGGTATTCCTGCCGCCAGCAGCCGGTCGACGATCGCTTGGTCGACCACACCGGTGGCTGCGATCATGCGCGCATCCGACTGCAGCCAGGTTGTCAGTTCGCGGATCTTTTCAGCCGTCGCCGTATCCATGGGCTATGTCCTACCCCGCGGATCGGTCCAGGACAATTCCTGCAGACTATGGAACGGGTCGTGCCAGTCCTTATGGCCGGAAGGCGTCGATGTTGTCCGCTAGAAAGGATTCGAGACTGGCCGCCGATTGGCCGGTCACGGTTTCGATATCGGAACTGACGTCCTGCTGCGCTCCGACACGCAGAGCCGACAACAGATCGACCACCAGGTTCGATTTCCAGCGTGGCATGTCGGTCATGAAGGGCATCACCAGCCGAGCCACGAAGGCCGGCGGACTGGTAAAGCCCACCGTTTTGTCCAGATGCCGGGACAAATGGCCCGTCACCTCGGCGAAACTATGCGCCGACGGGCCGGTCAACACATAGGTCTTGCCGAAATGAGCAGGGTCGCCGATTACCGCTGCCGCGGTGCGCGCCACGTCACCGGCGTCGACCATGGCGATTCGGCCGGCACCCACCGGGGCGATGATGCGGCCCTTTTGCGCGACGTCCGTTGCAAACAGCAGCAGTGACTGCTGGAAGAACGTCGGCCGCAGGATCGTGAACGGCAATCCGCTCTCTTCCAATGCGTGCTCGGACTGCCGGTGAAGGGCGCCGAAACTGACCGGCGGATCGAGCCCGGCCGACTGGGCGGAGAGTTTGACGACATGCGGTTGTCCGCTGGCTTGCACCGCCTCCAGGAGGGCCTGCTCGATGCGGTCCTGCTGCGGATCGTCGGCAGTGGCCAGGAACAGAGCATCAAGACCCTGCAGGGAAGTATTGAGGGATTCCGGATTTCGGAAATCAGCGACGATGGGTGTTGCGCCGTGGCCTGTCAAATCACTTGCGGCTTCCGCCCGGCTGGTCACGGCGAGCACCTCGTGGCCCTTGGCGATAAGCAACGGCAGCAGGTGCGACCCCACCCGGCCGGTCGCCGCAGTCAACAGAATGCGGGCCATCGGTCAGCCGCCCTGCGCGCCGCGCAGGGCGTGCACGGCGTCTTCCGTCATGCGCGACACCACTGTTGCCGCAGACGGGATGTCGTGGATCAGATCAAGGCCCTGGCCGGCGAGCAGCGGCATTTCCTGGAAATCGCCCTCGGCGCCTGCCATCGGCACCAGATTGCCGAACTTGTTGAGCGGCGTCGGCTGACCGAGCAGATCCATCTGGCCGATAACCGGTTGCTCGGCATTGTCGGCGGGGATTTCGGCGACCCGGTCGTGCCACTCGGAAACGACGCGGTTTTCAATCACCCGGATCGGATTGAACTCCGGGTGATGCCGTCCGAACACATGGGTCAATGCCGTGGCAGCGCCGTTCCCGTCGGTCAGCAACTGCTTGTACTCGTCGGCGACGGCGCTTTCCTGTGTGGCGACGAAACGGGTGCCGACCCAGGCGCCGTCGGCGCCAAGCGCCAGGGCCGCCGCCAGGCCGCGACCGTCGGCAATGCCGCCGGCGGCCAGCACCAGAGCCTGCTCGCCGACGGCGTCGACAATCGCCGGAGTGAGCGCGATGGTTCCGGCGGTTCCGTAA
>OZ252260.1:0-877500 GCA_965249925.1 Hoeflea sp. | reverse complement strand
GCCAATCCGCCTATGCGCCCCCAAAATCACGCGCCCGTTCCTTCGAGGTCCGTGCTTTGATCTTGGTCCCCTTTTCCAGTGGAAGCGCACTTTGTTGCGTTGGCTGCGGCGCCATTCGTCCCGTCCGACCGCTTGCACCTCAGGCTCTGCGACGAGGTACTAGCCCCAAAATCCAACGAGAATGCCGATCGGGGCATTAGTCTGCGACGCGCCGCGCCTGTTCGGCAAACGGGTCGTGCTCGCGGCTGATGCGAAACTCCCAAACACCGGCATCTAGCTCTTGCTGCTCGTGAGCGTCCGGGGCGTCTTGGATGAGCGCCTGCGGCTCATCAAGGATGGCATAGAAGACCTGCATTCCAGCCGGCACGCCGCTGGTGCGCTCAAGCACATCACCGCCGGTCAGGACGTGGTGATGTCCGCTTTCAGAGTGAGAGATGATGTAGCCATTGGGGCCGGCCTTGACGGCTTCAGTCTGGACGTCGGCAGGCAGTGCCGCGCGCTTAATGATGCGGACTTCGCCCTGTTGAAAGACTCTGGTCATGATTGCTTCCTTTCTAGGTTCGCTGAGTGGGATGAATGTACTCGGATTGGGGATCACCGATGCGCCACGCTTGAGCTGCGATGGCCGTATCAATCGGAAGTCCATCAATGTCGCTTGTGAACGGAACGCCCTCGACAATCGTGCCGTTGCGCGGGCATTCGGCCTTGAGAAACCGACCAGGAACAGGAAGTCCCGGAAAGGTCAGTTCAATAAGCTGGCCAATATCGGGGTTGCCACTGTCATCAATGACCTTGGCGTCCAGATGCTTGAGCATGCGGGGCCACCCAAGAATGGCCGCCCCGGTTGCACGCATCTCGACATTTTGATGTTGGATAACCTCGACGGGATCGATGCTCGCCGTTTCCTCAATCCACCTGGCAGGTACTTGGCGTCCATGCCAGGCGTGGACAGCATAGCCATCTGACCATGAGAGCGCCGGGCCAGTCTCGCAATGCAGCAGCTGCGCCTCATCCATTTCAATGACAGTTGGTCGATCACAGACGAAGGCGATCTTGGGGTAGCAGAACGCAGGTCCGCAGCATTGGGCGTACTGGACGTAGGCGTTCAGATGGCCGTCAAGGCGCTTTGGGAAGCGTACGCCAAAAGAACGACCGGCCACACAAAGGGCCAACCAGAAGCTGTCCCAGCCGCCGACCATAAATGGGGGCTGCCAGAGTTCCGTTGAGTGGAGCTGGACCACAAGCCGACCCGCAAGCTGGTCCCCGAGCTGTGTCCCGAGCTGGCCCCAAAGCTGGCCAAAGAGCTGGCCAAAGAGCTGGCCCGAGGAGAGCTGGCGCCCAAGCTGGTCCCCGAGCTGGTCCAGAACGTGGTCCCAGAGCCGATCCGCGAGGCGGCGCCCAAGTTGGTCCCCGAGCTGGCGCCCAAGCTGGTCCCGGACTTGGTCCCCAAGTTGGTCCCGGACCTGGTCCCCGAGCTGGCTCCGGACCTGGTCCCCAAGCTGGTCCCAGAACTGGCCGCCGAGCTGGTCCCGGAGCTGCTTCCCAAGCTGTTCCCTGATGTCAGTGTTCATGAGCACGCCGCGCATCATCAGCGCTTGCATGGGCGATTGGGCCACAAGGATCAGCTCAGGTTCATCAAGGCCAGCAGCACCGTAGAGGTCGCGAATGGCTTGGCGTGATGTGTTTGAAACGATTCGCTCGGTTGAAAGGCCGATAGCGCGCCATTCTTCCCGCCAAACGGGGATCATGGCTTCCTGTTTGGGTGTGAGCTTTCCGATGCACGTTGTCATCATGCGGCCTCCTCAAGGTCTTCCTTCCATCCGCAGCAACTCGATGCTTACATAAAAACTGGCTGCGCCCTTGGGGTCTCTTCACCGTTGGTATAAGTCCTTCAAATCGTCTGAGACTAACCCAAAATCTGACACAATCTGACACAGCGCTACGGTGTTGAGCGATGGCGGACAAGCACACGATTCTAGACGGGAAAGTGCACCTATAACCTCGCGCAACTGCGAAACCGAAATACCCGGCACAAGCGTCTGCGCAACGATCCGGCGCTTCTCGTCATCCGACCAAATCCGCCGTCGCCGCTTCGCCATTCTAAAACCCGATAGTGTCCACTTGCCGATAGTGGACACTATCGGCCTCTAACGAGCCGATCAGCTTCAACAGATCAACAATCAAAACAAGGGCGGTTCGGCTGGACGGTTACTCTCCTTGCGGCCCTTTGATCAGGCCGTATTCTTTTGCTTGGCTGATGGAAAGCCACCGGACCTCTTCCGCAGGAGTGCCAAGCGATTCAATGACAATCTTGGGATCGATCCCTCCGGCTTCAAAGTACTTGGCTCGGTTAGACAGGATGATCTGAGTTTCGGCGAGATTCGCCTCGCCTCCGTCGACTGACATCGCATGGATGCCGAAACGCGCTTTACCAGAGTGGTATCGTTTCACGCCGCCAGCATAGAGCTCGATGCATGCAGACGCACACGCACCGTCGACTGACGTTGCAACCCCATTGCTCCGCAAAAAAGCACCAGCCTTTAGAGCTTCATCCAGAAGACCGCCATCTGATTCCTCGATGACAAGGTAGTCGATCTTGCCATGCGACATCACCTCGTCGGCAAAACCCCGAGTGATCTTTCCTCTGAAGTACAATACCTTGCCTACCGAGGTATCCTCAAGTCGCAGATCGTAGTGAGCAGAAGGCAGCCCGGGGACAGGGTTGTCATTGGCAGGGACCGGATTGGCTGTGCCAGGAACCGGCGGTTTTTTTGGTTCAGGCTTGGGCGCAGAAACTTTGAAGGGCTTCAGCAGATTGGCGCACTTTTCAACCATAGCGATGGTGGCCGCTTTGGACCCGCGCAGAGAGAACCGGTAAAAAGCCTTTTTCCGACCATATTCGTAGACGTACAGCCTCAGTCCTTGGCGGATCTCGCGCATGAGCTCATCAACCTCTTTGTTGTTTGCGTAATTCAGATCTACAAAGAGTGAATTCCCTTTACCTTTGGCCGACACATTCCACCGCTTGTATTTGTCGATCTGCAACTGGAACTTGCTGCCATTCGTCCAGCCACTATAGTCTGCCTTAGAATCATAAATTTGAATTCCGACGTTGGCGTTGCCATCAATGTTGAGGCTCAAACCGAGGTCTTTGCCGAAGACACTCATACTGCAGGTATTCCAACCATCGCCTGCGTCGCTATAAATATAATCGACATTCCAATGTTTGTATGTGTGGAGCCGAACGGACTGAAGCTTGGCAGAGGCGTTATCTGTCACCATGATAAAAGCAATTGCCCACAAGATAATTTTCACCGTGAATACCCTTTTAAGTTTAGTGCCGGAAGCCATTGCGCAGGGTGAGGCCAAGCAGGAAGAGCAGCACAATACCCATGAAGGTTTGTGTGCCTGAAAGGACGGCATTCCAGTCGCTCAATCCCGCAAACGGATCGCGGTCGGAAAAGTATCGGCCGTGAAAACCCAGGAACGCAAACAGGTTCGAAAACGAGTATCCGAAGCCCGTCCACCAATCGATCTCGTCGTCGGAGAGTGACTGTACCCAGAAAATGACGGCAGGAAAAAACCAGAATCCGCTCAACCAACTCACCGTCAGGTTCAAAGAGTAGCCATACTCTGAGAGCCAATCGAAAGTCTTTGATCCAAACCTGAACGCGAAGCCTTGCAGCAAGGATTTTGCGCGCATCTCCTGGCAATAGAAGAAATGCTCTTCACTGGGCTTATGGAGATCGTTCATGATGCGTCGAAGGCAGTTATAGGCACGACGTGGAGCATCTTCGGAAGTTTGTTCGTGCAAACTTGGCAATAGTGGTTCAGTTTCCAGCAGGCGACCTTTGTTCCTGACCGGCCAGTATCCAGGTTTGATGGTGAAGGTCGTGACCTCGTAGAGTGTCGCTTCGTAAAACTCGGGGACTCTGTTCTTGAAATTCGCGTGTTCGAATTTCGTTGTGCTTTTGAATGTGGCATTCTTGAAATCGGCGCAGCTGCTGAACGTCACACCTTCGAAATGAGCCTCCCCGCTGAATGTCACATCTTTGAAATAGGCGCCCCCGCGGAATGTCGCGTCGTTGAAAACGGCGCTTCTGCCGAATTTCGAGGCGTCGAAATCGGCGCAGCGGCGGAATGTCGCTCGGCTGAAACAGGAGTTGCTGCTGAATGTCGCTCGGTTGAAACAGGCGCGCCCGGTGAATGTCGCGATATAGAAATGGGCGTTCCCGCTGAATGTCGCTCGGTTGAAACGCGCGCAGAAACCGAATTTCGCTCGGCTGAAACGGGCGCTCTTTTTGAATGTCGCGCAGGTGAAAACAGTTGGCCCATGGAATGTCGCGTCTTTGAAATAGACCTCCCCGCGGAATGTCACATCGTCGAAATAAGCGTCGGCGGGAAATGTCGTTCGGTTGAAACAAACTTGCCCGCAGAATGTCGCGAAGCTGAAAACGGCGCCCTCGGTGAAGGTCGCGTCTTCGAAATTGGCGCTCCCGCAGAATTCCGCTTGGCAGAAACCGGTGTCCCCGCTGGAGGTAGCTCGGTTAAAACAAGCGCTCCCGCGGAATGTCGCTAGGCTGAAATCAACTTCTCTGCGGAATGTCACATCTTCGAAATGGGCGCTCCCGCAGAATGTCACGAATTCGAAATGGGCGTCCCCGCGGAATGTCGCATTGAAGAACTTCGCCAAGCTCGAAAATACGAATTTTTCAAAGTTGGCATCCTTCTCGAACTCAACTCCCTCGAAATCTACGTCCTGAGCGGGACTTGGAATTCGAGAGCCCTTTCCCAGTCGCTTTTCAAATTCGTTCTCGACCAGAAGCTGCTCTTCATTGCTCCATGGCCCAAGTTCATCCGGATCGAGCTCTAGGGCCACAGCTAGCTTGTCGCGGTCTTCTTTGTCCATTTCCTGGCAGGCCCATGCGTTCCAGATGCGACGGTTCTTCTGCGTTAAGTCACTATCTTCATCCGGCTGGGCATCCGCCTCCCCGTGGATTGTCGCCAGCACATACCACGGATTTTCATCGGCGAATCTCAGGACATTTTCCGGTGCCGCTGTTTTACTCTCCGTCACCCGACATCTCCCGAGTCTTTCGGATCCGTGATTTCCCAAGTGCCCTGAACAATATTGTCTTGATTGCTGGCTCTTTCACGCGGTCGGCTTTCTTGCGCGACTGCGTTGCTGAACGACAAAGCCGTGAGCGACATAATGGCCGCAAGAAACAACCTTAGCGCGAGGCCGCTTACGGCTTTCGTTGGTCGCCAACCATCGCTTACAGAACAGGTCATCCTCGCTTCCCTACTGGACATTTTTCAACGGCTTGTGCTTCGACCCATCTCTGGTTTTGCTGTTAAAATATTCGACGTTGACCTCCGGCGACATGACGCCTTCAACCAATCTTTGGTGGACATTTTCGGTCAAAGATGCTTCACGAGAAAAGGCGGAATGACACGGCAATGTGTTTGCAAGCGCCCGCGCCGGTTCTTCAACTTGTTATGTCATTCATTCCAGACCTACGCCGATGGCGGCAAATAACACCCATTGCGCGGGAGAACACCGTGGGGATAAAATTCTACGTTCCCGGAGTATTGCTTTCGCCCTTGTTGGAACGGGCGAGAGCATCGGGCGTCAACGTAGATGAGCTGCTGAACACTTTGAACCTGGAAAACATCGGACGGCAACGCAACCGAGGAATTGGGCTCGCCGACTATTATCGTCTACAAAACAGGCTGTCGCTTTTGATTGAGGACGAGACGTTGCAGATGTCAGACCGTCAGCTGTTGCTGGGTAGCACTGACTTTGTGCTTCGAAACGCAGGCAGCTGCCATACGCTTGGTGAGGCGCTGGATACTATAGCCGAAACGTACAACCTTCTTCATGGTGGCGCCTTTAACTCCGTGTCGCGTCGAGCCGGATCGGTGAACTACATCATCGATGATAGGGAGTTCCCGTACTCGGACGAGATAAACGAGGAATACCGTCTTTTCACCATAGAGTGCATTTTGATGTTTCTGGAATGCATGATTTTGCTAATTTCGAACTCCGGAAAGGGGCTTATTAAAGGAATTTGGTTGAGGCGGACGAAGCCCTATGGTGGATATTCCCACCTGGATTGGTGGCAAGTTCCGGTAAAATACAATTCAAGTGTTTATAAGGTTTGTTTCGACCCGAGCATTGAAGACATCGAACTGGACCGATCGCCGGATGCTGCCTGGCTAACACTAAATGCGGTGTACCAAAAACTTATCGATATGGCGGCGGAGCGAGAAGCGCGCCCAAGGTTGGGACGCACAGCGTCAGCGGTTCGTGACGCACTAATGAACGGAGTGGTCGAACAAGGCCATGTTGCGAGACAAATGAGTATGAGCGTGTCAACATTGCGCAGGGCATTGTCAGCCGAAGGAACGAGCTTTCGCGGTCTTCGCAACGAAGTGCTCAATGCGAAAGCCCAACGCCTGTTGCTTAATAGCAGTAAAATCAGTGACGTATCAGACACGCTTGGATTTTCGGAGTTTCGCGCGTTTAACCGAGCCTTTAAAAAGTGGAATGGGCAAACCCCTCGGTCGTTCGTCAATCAACACATTGAAGACTAGAGAGTTGCGTGAATAAGGTAATTTGATTTAAGTAAGTATCTCCCGGTGCAATTTACTTTTGTCGGAAATTTAACTCCCTTTAGATTTAGATTGAAAAGAACCTTGTGTCGCGCCGGCTGCAAACTGCGATCTCGGAAAAACGGAACATTGGCAAAACATCAGGTTGGCATGTTGGCCACTGATACATACGTCCGTCAAATAAACACTCACGGCCGCACAGCATTGCTGCTATAGGCTCCACTTCACCACTTCACCACTTCACGAACCACCCGTCGCTCAGATCAATGTGGTGAACGGAACATTCTTCAATCAGATCCTCGTATCCCTCCGGCAAGTAAGACATTTGCCAGTCCTCTCCGAAGCGTTGCTTAACCGCCTCAAGATCGTTCCAGAAAGAGGCAAAAACCAGCTTGTCGTCGTCCACAGCGACGCCTTTTCCGAAGAAGTACCCCTCATTCCCAGGCTCCCGGCGGACCACATCGGCGGATGTTGTCGCGAACATTGCAAGCAGGGCATCGGCTCGCCCCTCTTTGACCTTTACCTGGAACAACCGCATAATCGGCCCTTGACGAGTCCTGCTGCCTTCCATGTGCATTCTCCTTGATTAGCGTTACACCGACGACAGCGTTTACGGATGCGGCTTTGGCTCGATCCGGCAGATGAAATTGAAGAGCTGCCCCGATCACTCCTCAGCCTTCGATCCGGATGCGGCGATCACCCCGACGATGATCAGGCCGGTGAGGACCAGGCGGATGCCGGCGCTCAGCCCCAGCGTGTTCAGCATCGTCACCAGCAGGAACATGAAGAGTGCGGCTCCCCACAAACCCGGAATGTTGGCGAAGCCGCCGACCACCGAGGTACCGCCGATGACCACCACGGCGATCGACATCAGGAGATATTCTTCACCCATGTTCAGCGCGGCACCGCCGGAGAAGCCGGCCAGGAAGAAACCGCACGACGCGGCGAAGATGGCGCACATGACGTATGTCGCGAAGCGGGTTCGTTCGACCGGAATGCCGGCGAGTTTGGCGGCTTGCGGGTTCTGTCCGACCGCGATGACGTCGCGACCGTAGATCGTGTGGTGCAGCACAACATGCATGAACACCGCCACGACCAGCACCAGCAGCCCGAGCGACGGAATACCGGCGACTTTTGACACGGTGAAATCAGCCAACACTTCCGGCGGCTTCACCCGCAATCCGCGATTCCACCAGATTGCCGTCGAATTGTAGACCAGGCCGGACGACAGTGTGGCGATGATCGGCGGAATGCGAAGCAGCCAGATCAGGGCGAAATTGAGCACGCCGACGATCAGCCCGATCCCCACGGCAATGAGGAAACCCGGCAGGATCAATATCGCTGCGCCGTCCATGAATTTCATACTGACGGTGCCGGCGAGGGTCATTGTGTAGGGAACCGACAGATCGATATTACCTGGTCCCAGCGTAATGACGAACATCTGGCCAAGCGCCACGATGACGAAGAACGTGCCGAACGAGATGGCGGCGGACACCACCTGAGCGCCGGCGCCAAATCCGCTCAAGCCGGCGATCACAGACCAGACCAGGGCCGTTCCGAGCCAGGCCCAGATCCATGGTTTCTGCTTGACGAGGGACCGAACGCTCAAGCCCGTTGACCTCCCCTGTTGATGATTGCTCGCAGCGCCAGGACAATAATGAGGATCGCGCCCTGTGCGCCGATCTGCCAGTCGGGATTGAGCCGCAGAAACGACAGGAACGATCCGGCCAAAGCGAGAGTGATGGCGCCGATCACTGCGCCGATCGGCGAAACGCGGCCGCCGGTGAATTCACCGCCACCCAGTATGACCCCGGCAATGGAAAGCAGCGTGTAGCGCAGCGCAATGTTGGCGTCGGCCGACGTCGTCAGCCCGACCAGGCACATGCCGGACAGAACCCCGAAAAAGCCGGCCAGGGCGAACATGGTCATCTTGATGCGCAGCAGAGACCAACCGGCCCGCCGCACCGATTTGGGATTGCCGCCGGCACCGCGCAGCACCACGCCGAAGGCCGAGCGCATCAATCCGACATGCACGATCAAGGCGATCGCCACGGCGGCGATGATGGGCAGGGGCACGTATGGCGGCTTGAGGGTCATCAGGGCCCGCAGCCACTCGGGCGACTCACCACCCGGTGTCGGCAGGATCAGAACCGCCAGGCCGAGCCACACGAACGACATACCGAGCGTCACGACAATCGACGGCAGGTTTCTGACCTGGATAAGCGCCCCGATCAGCGCATAGGCGACAATGCAACCCGCCAGGGCCGTGACCCCGAGCAGCGGCGTTTCCTGCAGCCAGGTGGCGGTGATGCAGGCGGTCAGGCTGATAAAGCCGCCAAGCGACAGATCGAGGTCGTTGACGCACAGAATGAACATTTGCGCAATCGTGGCGAGCGCAATCGGAATGGCCAGATTGAGCAGCAGATTGAGACCGAAATAGCTCATCGTGCGCGGATTGAGCCAGAAAATGGCTCCGAGGATCACAATCAGCGAAAAGGCCGGCAGCAACGCCCGCATCTGCTGTGGCGTGACGACCGTTCGCATCAGGCACCGTTCCCTTCCGAGAACGATGCCTGCAACATCTTCGCCTCCGTCATTTCGTGCCGCCCGAGGTCGGCAACGATCCGTCCGTCGCGGAAAACGTAGACATGGTCACAGTGATTGAGTTCGTCCATCTCGGTCGTGTACCAAACGAAGGTTCGACCTTGGTCAGCCTCCTCGCGGATGATGGAATAGACCTCCTGCTTGGTACCGATGTCGACGCCGCGCATCGGATCGTCCATCAACAGGACATCGGCGCTCGAGGCCAGGGCCCGGGCGAAAAGAGCCTTCTGCTGGTTGCCGCCGGAGAGCGACAGGATGTTGTTTTGCATATCGAGTGTGCGGATGCCGATCCGGTCTTTCCATTCGTTACCCAGCCGGGCTTCCTTGTCGGCATCGATCAGAAACCGGCCCAGCATCTGCTTCAGGGACGAGACGGTGGTGTTCTTGACGATCGACCAGAGCGGAAAAACACCGTCAGCCTGACGGTCGCCGGCGACGAAACCGGCCGCCTCACCAATGCTGATCCGGTTTGTTTTGCCGTGCGATGCTTCGAACACGTCAATCAGCGCATCGGTCTGTCCCTGCCCCGCGAGACCGGCTAGGCCGACGATTTCGCCCTTGTGAACGGTCAACCGGATGTCGTCCGGCGACGCCGTGCGGGTGTCGACGACGATATCCCTGTTGCCTCTGTCGATCGCCGTTGCCGTGTCCCTGTGCTTTTCGTCGGCGATCACCGATCCCATGGTTTCGACCAGCCTGTCGCGATCAAAACTGAGGGCGGCGTCATTTGCCACGATGCGGCCGTCGCGCATAACGACGATGCGGTCGGACACCGATAGGATTTCTCCAAGAAGATGCGAGATCAGGATGACGCTACCGCCCGATGCCGTGTAATTTCGAATAAAAACAATCAGTTGCTCGGCGGTCACCTGGTCAAGGGAGGAGGTCGGCTCATCGAGAATAACCAGGCGAATATCGGTGTCCGTGACGGTAAACGCGCGGGCGATCTCGACCATCTGCCGGCGGGTGATCGACAGATCGCCGACAAGATCCCCCGGCCGGACCCCATGTCCCGGAAAGATGGTGTCGAGTTTTTCGGAAATCAATCGTGACGACCGGCGGTTCCACGACCAGCCCTTTAACGAAGGGTGGGCGATACGGGTGTTTTCAGCGACGGTCAGGTTTGGGCAAAGCGAGAGTTCCTGAAACACGCAGCGCAGCCCATGGATTTTGGCTTCAAGTGCATCGTAGCGAGCCGACATCTGCGCATCCGCAATGCGCATTTGCCCAGTGTCAAGCCGGACGACACCGGCCAGGATATTCATCAGCGTCGACTTGCCGGCGCCATTGTGGCCGACAAGACCGACACACTCTCCCGCACTGGCGGTGAAATCCACATCCTTCAAAGCCTGGACGGCGCCGAAACTTTTCGCGACGCCGTCCAGTTCGACCACAGCCATGCCGCTTTCCATCGCGGATTTCTCGTGGATCCTCTATTGATCGCTACTTGGCAGCCTCGATCACCGCCACCGCTTCGTCAAGCGTGTATTCCACATTGGCCACGCCACCCGCCTGGGTGTTGGCCAGATTCTCTTCAAGCGTACCCTGGGTGATCGTCAGGAACGGCACGACAAGATCCTTCGGCACGTCCTTGCCGTCGAGAATCTGCTGTGCGACCCAGAAAGCCAGCGTCGACACGCCGGGCGCAATCGAAACCGACATGGTTTCGTAGCCGTTGGCGTCCTTTTGTTCCTTCCACCAGGTCAGTTCGTCATGGCGATTGCCCATAACGATGATCGGTGTGTCGCGGCCGGCCGCCTTGAAGGCCTGCGCCGCACCGTATCCGTCACCGCCCTGTGTCACGACACCGATTATTTCGGGCATGCTGGGGAGAATACCGGCCACCGCCTTCTGTGCGACGTCCTGCGCCCAGTTGCCATGCACCGAACCGGAAATCGAGAACTGCTTGTTCTCGTCGACACCCTCATGAATGCCGCCGGAGATGGCATCGTCGACGAAAACGCCGGCAAGACCGCGAATTTCGAGAAGGTTACCGCCATCCGGTAAGCGCTCCGCCAGGTATTCTACCTGCACCTTGCCCATGTTGTGAAAGTCGACGGCGATGCGCCAGGCACAGGGTTCGGTGACGATCCCATCGAAGGACACAACGACGAGGCCGGCATCGCAGGCTTCCTTGACCGCGCCGTTCAAACCTTCCGGCGACGCGGCATTGAGCACGATAGCATCATAGCCCTGCAGGATAAGGTTCTGGATCTGTGCGGCCTGTTCGGTCACCTGGTTTTCGGCGGTGGTGAAAGCGTCAGCCGCAGCGACGACGCCATCCTTTTGCGCCTGGCCTGCGACCTTGCCCCAACTGCCCAGCATCGCCTGCCGCCAGGAGTTGCCGGCGTAGTTGTTGGACAGCGCGATGCGTTTGCCCGACGTGTCCGCCAGGACCGGCTGCGCCGCAGTCGCAGCGACCATCGCAACGCCCAGGCCCAATACGCTCGCAGTCAGTATTTTCATGTCATCCTCCCATGGCTCAAGAACTGGATCCTTGCCGGGATCCCGGAGAGCGGGCCGTCGGGCCATGACCACGTTCCGCTCCAAATCCTCCCGCCGACGCCGGTCGTTCGGCATCCGCGTGCCCGGCGGGGCACACGGACCCTCCAGGGCACCTCAAACGCTACGGTTTGACCAACGCTCGGGAAAGCTTCCAATGCGGGTTAGTTTCTGCGCATTCACGCCGGCCAACCAGCGGATGTCCGCAGCGGCCGCAGTCAGACAACGTGCTTGTCGAGCCAGGCTTTGAGATGCTCCTCGCCGAGGGCAAGCCCCTCGACGTTCAACAGGCCTCGCGAAAAGGCGACCGCGACGGCGCGGGTTCGGGAGTTGAAGGCGGGGCCGACCTCGCCGTTCACCGGGGTCTGATCAATGCCCAGCTTTTCGTAGAGGTGCTTCAAGCGGCTCTGCACGCCACGCGTCGATATCGAGCGCCGCGCCGCGATCGCCTTGTCCGTCATGCCGAGTGCGATATCCATGAGGACTTCGAACTCGGCGTCGCTCAACCCCTCATGAATGTTTTCACTGCGCTGCTGAACGCCGCGGATCTCTCGGTCTATGATGCACTGGTCTTCCTGGAAGACGCCGCGCAGTGCCAGTTCCAGCCGCTGCTCGCTAGCCGTCTTCAGCAGATACCCGTAGACCGCTTCCTTGGGGACGATGCGGGAGATGCCGCGCACGTAGGCCTCGTCGGCGTAGTTCGACCAGAACAGGATTCGCATGGTCGGATGCTGACGCCAGATGACGCTCGCCGCGGCGACACCGCTTGTGTTGGGCATCTGCATGTCCATGATGATGCCGTCGACCTTTTCCTGTGACACCAGATCGAGAGCCGCCTGGCCGTCGGACGCCTCGAAAATCCGATCGCATGCAGGCATGGCGGCTGCCACCGTCTTCTTCAGGAACGACCGATGAAAGGGGTCGTCTTCGGCTATCAGCAGGTTCATGCGCCTGTCTCTTGTTCGGCAAAGTCCAGTGCGGTCTGAACGCCCGTGCCGGCGGGAACCCCGAGAATCGACTGCGGCACGGAAAGTGCGATGGACGTGATGTTTTCACGCGCATCGTGCCGGAACGCGATATCGGCGGAAATCAGTGCGGCCCGCACTTTCATGTTGTCGATCCCGCGTTTCGACTCCGACCAGCCCGCGCCGGGGCAGCCGCCGTCATTGCGGATCTCGACAAGGACGTCGTTGCCCGTCAGCGACAGCGACACGGAGATCTCGCGGCATATGGTGTGCTTGACGGCGTTGGTCACCGCTTCCTGGACAATCCGGAAAACGGCCGTTCGGATGGTGTCCGACCCGTGATCGAGCAGGCCGCCCGTTTCATCCGTGAGGCAAGTTCCGATCGGTCGCCCGGCACCGGCAACCGCCTTTTCGAGCTGCGCTTCAATGGCTTGCTGAAGTCCAAACAACTCCAGAATGCCGGGTTTGGCGTTTTCGATAATGCGTCTGAGTTCGTCGGTGCAGCGCGCAATGCTGCGGCCGATCTTGGCCAGTTCGTGCGTATCGGAACCGGATTTGCGGGCCAGTTGCGCGACCTGGCGGTATATGCTCGACAGATCCGCAAGCGTCTGGTCGTGGAGTTCCATACCGAGCCTCTTGCGCTGTTCTTCCATACCTTCGGTCAGGCGTAACGCACCGCTGCGAAGCGCCTGTTCCCGTCCCTTCGCCGCACCTTCGCGCAGCGCCGCTTCACGAGCTTGCTGGCCCATTTTCAGCGCGTAGATATAGGGGGAAATGAGGTCGGCAATGCGTTTTGCTTCCTCCAGATCGGCTTGGGAATAGGCGTTTTTTGCATGACTCGAGATGTTGAGAGATCCATGAACCACACCATGGACGTTGAGGGGCACATGAACCCGCGAGTGAAGGTCGGCCTCATAAATCGGCGCGTCGAAAGCCCCGTCGAAGTGGAACTGCGGATCCTCCCAGGCGTCGCTTGTCAGGATGAAAGGAACTTTCCCAAGCAACAGGTTGCAGATCGGGCTTTGCGAGATGGGGCGGGCCAGTCCGCCGTCGCCCCAGCCGGTTTCCAGACCAACTTCGAAGGCCACGTGTTCGCCAGTCTGGTCCGACGTGATGATGGCGATGTCCATATGATCGAACGGCAGGATTTCCCGAATCTCATCGGCAATCCGGTGCAGCACTTTCTGGAAATCGAGTTGCCCCGCAACCGCCCTTGAGATCGACAGATAGCGATCGAGGCTGTTGCTTTGATCCCGGTCCATTTCTCCTCCCATGGCGCCGATATTTCAGCATAGTTCAGCGGCGCGGCAAATCCCCTTAACCCGCAGTGCGATGCAGGTGTCCGCGCTTTGGGCGCGGGAATCCGCATAGCGACCTTCGTTGTCACGCACCACATAGCCAAGCCTTGCGGGTTTTTTCGGCATGCCGGGGCGTCCTATGGTCGCCGCAAAAGCGGATCCGGAGTATCGAAATGCAAGACCATATTGTTGTCGATGACCGGCGCTTTTTGTCCCTGATCCAGCCCAATGCGCGCCTGGAGCGCGTTGCTGACGGCATGATCTGGGCCGAAGGTCCGGTGTATTTTCCGCACGGCGACTACTTTCTGTGGAGCGATATTCCCAGCAACCGTTGTTACCAATGGGCCAGGGGCTCAACGGTGCGCGTTTATGATCACAACGCGAATTTCTGCAACGGCCACACGCGCGATCACCAGGGGCGGCTGATCAGCTGCGAGCACCTGACCCGTCGTGTCACGCGACTGGAACACGACGGATCAATGACCGTCATCGCCGCCGGCTACGACGGCAAGCGGCTCAACTCGCCCAATGACGTCGTCGTGAAATCTGACGGAAGTATCTGGTTCACCGATCCGCCCTACGGCATCTTGAGCAACTTCGAAGGCGAGACGGCCGAACAGGAACAGGACGGCTGCTATGTGTTCCGTTGGTCTCCCGATACCGGTGAACTGACGGTTGTCGCCGACGATTTTGTGAAGCCGAACGGGCTCGCCTTTTCACCCGACGAAAAGCGACTTTATATTTCCGATACCGGGCGATCGCACGATCCCGACGGTCCTCACCATATTCGGGTTTTCAACGTCCGCAATGGCCGCAGCCTGAGCAACGGCCGGTTGTTTGTCGATATCGACGAGGGCGTGCCCGATGGCTTTCGTGCCGATTGCCAGGGCAACATCTGGACCAGCAGTGCCGTTGGTGTGCAATGTTTCGATCCCGTTGGAACGCGGCTCGGCATGCTGTCGGTGCCGGAGGC
This sequence comes from Hoeflea sp., assembly GCA_965249925.1. Taxonomy (GTDB): domain Bacteria; phylum Pseudomonadota; class Alphaproteobacteria; order Rhizobiales; family Rhizobiaceae; genus Hoeflea_A. The sequence continues at coordinate 862,543 of OZ252260.1, read as the reverse complement.
CGTGGCCAACGTCACCTTTGGTGGGCGCCGCAACATCCGGCTGCTGATCACCGCCACCACGTCCGTCTACACGACGTATGTCTCCGTCAAAGGCGCGACGTAAGCGGTCGCTACGGATCCCTGTAGCGGTTGAGGTCGAGTAAGCCATTTGATTTCGGGGGGTTGCGGGCAACGACGTCCTGGAAGAAGTCGGCAGTCTGCCAGAATTCCGGGCTCGACCGGCGCACGCCATAGGCTGCCACGAAGTCGAGCCAGCCCGCTCTGTCAGTGACGCCCTGTAGATCCGAAATGAAATCCGGCAACCCTGCTTCGTCAACCGTCACAAAAAAATTGGGATAGCTGCCAAACGGGCCCTCGATCAGCGTCACGGTGTCTTCTTCAGGCTCGCGTCGCAGGCTCTCGGCGAACAGATAGGCCACGTTGGCGTGCGCTTTGTTGTGGACAAAGGCGACGACGCGGTCATCGCCGCTTATACGCAGCAGCATGACATCCGGCAGATATCGGACCCAGGGAGCCTGTGTCGACGACAGCGCGGTGAGCGCGGCCAGATCGGAAGGCAGCATCGCGCGGTCGTCGCCGGCGCGGTTGAGCGGATCGGTCTTGATTGCGACGCTGCGGTCCCGCAGATACGCCCGGCGCAGCAATTCCGCCTTGGGATCGTTGCCTGCATAGACCACTTGGGTGCCGGTCTCGATGTCGATCGGCGGCTGCTTGTAGACAATGCGCACCTTCAGCCGACCGCCCCGGTACCACTCGTCATGCAAAGGCCGCCTTACGTCAGCGGGCAGGAAAGACAGGAACAGATCCTCGCCTTCCATGCGCAACAGGTCCATGTAGATGCGCGTCGACAACTGGTGCTCGATCGGGCCGAACACGTCGAAACCGGCCACCAGATTGTAGTAGATGCGTTCGAGGATCGGGAAATCGATGACCCAGGCGGTTTCCGGCGTATCACCGACAAAGCCGCCAATGACGGTGGCGTTGTCCAAATTGCGAAACACCGTGAGCACGGTGGCGCCCGCGCCCTCGCGCCCGGGCCAGAGGTCGTCCATCGATGGACCGCGTCTGTCCGGATCCGCTTTCGTGTAGGCGGCGCGGCGCAGATCCTGGTATTGCCGGTTATAGGACAGATACGCAGGTGCCAGCCGTTCGGGAAGCGGTTCGTCCACTCTCTGGGCGGGCAAGCCGAGATAGGGCGTGATCTGTTTCAGATAGGCCGGATCGGTCACCGACAGATCGGCATCCGGCGCCAGGAACATCACCCAGAAGCGATCTTCGATGACATCCACCGCGACCTGTCCGCGGCACACCGGTCCGCGGATAAAGGCGCGGATAAAATACTCCGCCTCATCCAGTAGAAAGGCGTAGCGGGCTGATGCAGGTATGGCGGAAAACGCGACAAACGGATTGGACGCGACCTCCGGTTGATAGCCCGGCAGCTCGGACACTTCCCAGTCGCCGGCAAAAAACAGCTCCCGGTAGCGATCCATGCGTCGGGGATCGAAGTCATAGACGATGTGGGTCTTGTGCAGGATGGTTCCGTCGATCGGCTTGAGACGGTAGTACACCCGCTCGACGCCGGGATCGTCATAGGGCCGGCGCGTCGCCACGATATCAATCGGCTGGCCGGGAGGTGTCCGCGACCGGACCATTTCGAAAAAGACGTCTCCGGAAGATCCGGTCACATGAAGGTGCGCCAGGAACAGATGCTCGTAAAGGTAGCGGGAAACCAGCCGCTCGCGGTTCGTGGACCCGTTGAGAAACGTCTCCCATGCCGAGACCTTAGCGGTAACCGACGGATCGATCACCTGGTCCTGCTGCAGCGGTGGCGCGCCGCCATCAAGCCATGTTGAAAGGCTCGACCATTCGTTGTCGGACAGCGGCGCCATTCCATAGGGCATGCCGCTGAACGGATAGCGGCGCTCGTAGCTGGACATTTCGGCGGGTGCCGGGCAGCTGTGTTGCCGCTTGATGTCGAGGTCGATCGATCCGGGCAGGGGCGCGTCCGGCGTCAACGGATGGTTGCGGCCGAGCGCCAGCATGTGTTGCATGATCGATTGCCCCGATTGGCTGCCCTCCCGGCCCGGCAACACGTTGAAAAATCCAAGATCACGCCATTGCCGAGTCGTCGAGGCGTCGATGCCCAGGCGGGTCAGTGGCGCGTTCTTGAGCCGCGACGGGTCATAGATACGTTCCTTGCTTGCCCCGCGTGATATTCCGTCATCGGACCCCAAACGCAGCTGGCAGGGCGCATCGTAACACCCATGACAGACAACACAGCGGCGCTCGATGGTATGACGCAGCGACATGCGGTCCAGGTCCTGAGCCAACACCGGAATGGAAAACGCCGCCGGAACCAACACAATCCCGGCGGCGCAGAGCATCGTAGGCAAACAGCGAAGGGCAAAGGCTATCACGTTTTCAAGATGCTCCCTGAGCGGCATCACGCCGGTTTCGGATCAAACAACGCTTCCTGAATACCTTGATTGGTCGGGTTTGGCGACACCGCTTCGGTCATCAATGGCAGTCAATCCTTGCAGCGTGTTAAGCCACCGGCTTTGCCGAATTGAATACCTCAGAGGGATGCGTCTGCTTTCCGGGGCGTTTCGGACCGCCTGAAGCCAACGCGCAGCTTCGGAGACCGCTCCGGAAACAGGCCGGAGCGGAAGCGCTGCAGCACGAACTGCAGCAGCAGGCCGACCAGCAGCATGCGGATATAGGAGCTGCGCGTCGCCCAGTCCGGCGGCAGCTGCTGGGTGACGATCTCGGTCATCGACCAGATTGCCCAGATGACGAGTGCGCCGGCGATCGCACCGATGTTGTTGCCGCTGCCGCCGGCGATCAGCATCACCCAGGCGAGGAAGGTGATCAGCAGCGGCTCGGTGGCGTCCGGGCTGAAGAATTTGAAATAGTGGGCGCTCAGGGCACCCGCCACGCCCATAAAGATGGCGCCGACGACAAAGGTCTGGGTGCGAAAGCGCTGCACGTCCTTGCCGATCGATGCGGCGGCTTCCTCATTGTCGCGGATTGCCCGCATCACCCGTCCCCACGGGCTCTGCTGCAGGCGCCGCGCCACCAGGAAGGTGATGGCGACGACGAGCCAGACGAAGACGACAAAAACCAGTTCGGCTTGGCGCCCGGTAAACAGCGTTTCCAGCGGTCGCGGAATGCGCGAGATCCCGAGGCTGCCATTGGTCAGCCATTCTTCGTTGATGATCGACAGGCGAATGATTTCGGCGATGCCGATGGAGGCCATGGCCAGATAGTCGGCCTTCAGCCGGACGCAGATGCGGGCGATCATCCAGCCGACGATGCCTGACGTGATGCCGGCGCAGACCAGTCCGACGACGATGGGCAGGTCGAAGCCGCCGACGTGCGCCGGTGAATTGGCGGCCGTGAGGATGGCGCCGGTGTAGGCGCCGACGGCATAAAAACCCGCTATGCCGGCGTTGAACAATCCGCCGAAACCCCACTGCATGTTGAGCGCCAGGCAGAGGATCGCGTAGATGCCGCCCATGGTCAGGAAGGTGACGAGATAGAACAGGATTCCGGTAAGCTCCATCAGATCATCCTTCCCTTGAACAGCCCCTGCGGCCGGAAGATCAGGATCAGCACCATGATGACGAAGGCGACGGCGGTCTTGTAGCTGGGCGAGATGAGGCTGACGCCGAACACCGGAAAGGTGCAGATCTCCTCGGCGATGCCGATGATCAGTCCGCCGGCGATAGCGCCAAGCGGTTTGCCGATGCCGCCGAGCAGCGCGGCGGCGAACATCGGCAGAAGCAGGTTCCAGCCCAGGTTGGTGTGCACGTCCGTATCGAGGCCGACGAAGACACCGGCGATCGCCGCCAGGCCGGCGCCGATGATCCAGGTCCAGCGGATGACCCTCTCGGTGTCGAGGCCTGCGACGCTGGCGAGCGCCGGGTCGTCGGCGACGGCGCGCATCGATTTGCCCATCCGTGTGCGGGTCAGGAACAGGTGCAACGCGACGGTCAACGCCGCGGTGGCGATGATGATCTGCACGTGGCGGGTCGCCAGGCGGAAAGTGTCGAACAGCACCATCGGCCTCTGGAAACCGGTCATATAGACCTCGCTGTCGGTGCCCCAGACGGTCTGCACGATGGAGCGCAGGATCAGCGCCACGCCGAACGAGGCGATGACCGTGTAGATCGTCGGCAGATCGCGCAGCGGCCTGTAGAACAGCCGGTCGGCAAGCAGCGCGACGATGCAGGTGACGACGATCGCCGCGGGTATGGCGGCGAGCGCCGGGATGCCCAGCACCCAGACGGTGGTGAGTGCCGCGTAGGCGCCGACGGTCATCAGGTCGCCATGGGCGAAATGGGCGAAGCGCAAAATGCCGAAAATCATCGAGATGCCGACCGCGCCGAGTGCGTAGATACTGCCCAGCGTCAGGCCCGGAACCAGGTAGAAATTGATGAAATCGATCATTGCGACACGCCTCCGCCGAGGAAGGAACGGCGCACTTCGTCATCGGCCAGCAGCGCCGCGCCGGTACCCTCGAAGGCGTTGGCCCCGTTGACCAGCACGTAGGCGTAGTCGGCGATCATCAGCGCCTGTTTGGCGTTCTGTTCGACCATCAGGATCGACACGCCGCTGTCGCGCACCTGTTTCAGCAGATCGAAGATCACTTCCAGGAAGGCCGGCGACAGGCCGGCGGTCGGCTCGTCGAGCAGGATCAGCCTCGGTTCGCTCATCAGCGCCCGGCCGAGCGCCACCATCTGCCGCTGCCCGCCGGAAAGCTCGCCGGCCGGCTGGTCGAGTTTTTCCTTCAGGTCCGGAAACAGATCGAGGATGCGCGCCTTGGTGGCGTCGGCATCCGGCGGCGGCGCCGCGAAGGTACCGACATCGAGGTTTTCCTCGACGCTGAGCGAGGGAAAGACGTTGTTTGTTTGCGGCACGGCGGAAATGCCCATGGGCACGAGCGCGGCCGTCGGTGCGTTGAAGATCGACGCGCCTTCGAACAGGATCTCGCCGGCCAAGTGCTCGTTGAGGCCAAATACCGCCTTCAGCAGGGTCGACTTGCCAGCGCCGTTGGGGCCGATGATGACGGTGATCTGCCGTTGATCGACGTGCAGGTTGATGTCGCTGATGATCGGTTGGCCGCCGTAGCCGGCGCTGACGTCCAGCACATCGAGAATGCGCTGGCTCATGAAGCTTCCTGGTATTTGCCGCCGCCGAAATAGGCCTCGATGACCCGTTCGTCGCTGCGCACGTCGTCGACCGTGCCGGTCATCAGCACTTCCCCTTGCGTCATGACGATGACGCCGTCGCACAGCCTGGCGACGAAATCGAGGTCGTGCTCGATCAGGCAGAAGGTGTAGCCGGACTCGCGGTTGAGCTGGGTGATCTTGTCGGCGATCTTGCCGAGCAGCGTGCGGTTGACGCCGGCGCCGATCTCGTCGAGCAGGATAATGGCCGGCTCCTGCATCAGAGCGCGGCCCAGCTCCAGCAGCTTCTTCTGACCGCCCGACAGATTGCCGGCCAGTTCACCGGCAAGCTGTTCGATCTCCAGAAAACCGAGCGTCCGCATGGCCTTGTCATAGGCGGCCTGCTCCTGCGACAGGCATTGTCCGGGCCGGAACACTGCGTTCCAGATGTTTTCGCCGGTGGCGTTGCCGGCCGAGACCATCAGGTTTTCGATAACCGTCATGCGGCCGAACTCGTGCGCCAGCTGAAAGGTGCGGGCAAGGCCCTTCGCCTGCCGCCGGAACGCCGGTAGCGGGGTGATGTCCTCGCCGTCCAGCAGGACGCGTCCGCTGGTCGGGGTCAGCAGGCCGGCGATGACGTTGAAGGCGGTGGTCTTGCCGGCGCCGTTGGGTCCGATCAGTCCGGTGATACGGCCGGCCGGAATGTCGAAACTACAGTCGTGCACGGCGGTCAACCCGCCGAAACGCATGGTGACATTGTCAAGTCGGATGCGCGGAAGTTCCGTCATGGACCGGCCAGCGGCCCGTCAACCGACGGACCGCCGAGGCTCGATTACTCGAAGACCGCGATCTGCTTGTAGGAGTCGCCGTCGACCACGTATTTGCCGATATAGCCGGCCACGTCGCCATTGGGATCGAATTCGTGGCTGCCGGAGGCACCCTCGTAGTTGATGTCCTTGCCTTCTCCGATCAACTTCACGGCCTTGGCCCATTCGCCAGGTCCGACCACTTCGCCCGGGGCACTGGCGACCTCACGCAGGGCGTTCTTGACCGCTTCGCGATCCGTGGTGCCGGCCTTTTCGATGGCCAGCGCAATCAGCATGGTGGCATCATAGGTCTGGTCGACGAACGGCTTGTCGGAGCCTTCGCCATAGGTTTCATCGAAGCGTTTGTGCAGCGCGTCCGCCGTCGGGTTATCGCCCGGCGAGGTCGGCGAGGAGAAGAATGACGTGGCCAGAGCCTCCGGGCCGACCTGCTCGATCAAAAGATCGTCGCGGAGTCCGTCGGTGCCGATGAAGCGGTCGAAAAAGCCGTTTTCCAGCGACTGCTTGACGATCTTGGCGCCGCTGCCGCCGGCGTAGGCGATGACCACCAGAGCGTCGGCATCGCTGCCGGCAAGGGTCGCCAGTTCGCCGCGGTAGGAGTTCTTCTTGTCTTCATGCTTCTCGAAGGCCGTGACCGTGCCACCCTTCGCCTTGAAGGCGTCGTTGAAGGTGTTGGCGATGCCGACGCCGTAGTCGTTGTTCACATAGGTGACGGCGACCTTGTTGATGCCCTCGTCGAGCACAATGTTGGCGAGTACCTCGCCCTGATAGTTGTCGGAGGGCACGATGCGGTAGACGTAGTCGTTGTCTTCCAGGTTGGTCATGGCCGGCGAGGTCGAGGTGGGCGAGACTTGCAACACGCCGTTGGGGATGGTCACCGCGTTGGCTGCGGCAATGCTGGCGCCGGACGACAGACCGCCCATGATAGCGGCAACGTTTTCCAGATTGACCAGCTTGGAAGCGGCGTCGACGGACGGCTGCGCGGCGGCCTGGCCGTCGGCGACGACGAGCACGAAATTGTTGCCGCCGAGAATGCCGCCGCCGGCATTGACGTCGGCTTCGGCCAGCTTGGCGGCGTTGAGGATCGGCGGAATGAAATTGGCCAGCGGCCCGGTGATGCCCATCAGGGCGCCGACCTTGACATCGTCGGCGAAGGCTGGCGCGGAAGCGGCCAGAAGCCCGGCCACTGCAGCTGCAAGAATCGATTTCTTCATTGTCTTCTCCCTCTCTTTTGCCGGTCCTTGCGCCGGCTCATTTTGGGTGGCGCGCGACAGGTGTCGCGGCGCACCAGTTCACACCGAGATATCGGCGTATTTAGGTTCCTTCCAGGTTTCCGATACAAGAATATTCCTGAGCCGCTGTACAGCCTCAAATATATCGGCGTGGGTCAGCGCGGTGGGGCTGATTCCGAATCGGATCGAATCGGGTTTGCGGAACGACGATACGACCCTGGCGTCGATCAGCGCCTCGACCACGTGGCCGGCCCCCGGCGCACGAAAGCTGACATGGCCCCCGCGACGGTCGTAGTCCTTCGGCGAGGTTACTTCGACGCCCAGATCGCCGCAGTGCGTTTCCAGCGCGCGGATGAAGAATTCGCTGAGCGATTTTTGCCGTGCCCAGATCGCCTGTGGTTCGTAGCGGCCGTAGATCTCGCCGGCGCAGCGGGCGATGTCGTTGGCACCGACCATCGGCGTGCCCGATATGAAACGCTTGATGCCGGCATGCGGCGCGAAATCGGCGGCGAAGGCGTAGATGTCGGCGTGCCCCATCCAGCCGCACAGCGGCGGCCAGGCCCGCGCTACCAGATCGGGCCGGACGTAGATCAGCGCCGGGCCGCCGGGGCCGGTGCTGAGATATTTGTAACCACAGCCGACAATGTAGTCGGCGCCGCTGCCATGCGCATCGACCGGTACGGTGCCGGCCGAATGGGAAACGTCCCATAGCACCAGCACACCCTTAGCATGGGCCGCCGCGTTGATCCGTTGCATGTCCCAGCGCAGGCCAGACTTGTAGCCGACATGGCTGAACGAAGCGAGCGCCACATCCGCATCCATCGCCTCGATGGCTTCATCTTCTGACTGCACCCGACGCAGGCTGATAGGGCGGTCGGCGAACTGTTCGAACCCCTGCAGCACGTGAATGTCGGTCGGAAAATTGTCCGCCTGGGTGACGATCACCGAATGGTCGCGGTTAACCGCCAGCGCGTGGCCGCTCGCCTTGTAGAGATTGACCGTGGTGTTGTCGCAGACGATGACCTCGCCGGGTCCGGCGCCGATCATCGGGGCGTAGAGGTCGCCGAGGATAGCCGGCATGTCGACCCAGTCCCGCTCGGCCCAGCCGCGGCGGCGCAAGGCGATCCAGTCGTCGACTAGTGCGTTGGCCGCACTGCGCGCCGTCTTCGGCGCCGGGCCGACCGAATTGCCGTCGAAAAAGATCCAGCCCTCAGACCGTTCGAAATGTGTGCAGATATCGGCGATCGGATCGGCGGCGTCGAGGGCCCGTGCCTCGCTCTCCAGGTCAGCCGTGTCCAGCATCATGCGCCGCCTCCGTTCGCGTCGCGAAAAAATTTCATATTTGAAATATCCTGTCAATGCGCAAACGGGCGCCGGGGAACCGATTCTCCCGCTCCTGCCGCAAGTATCCGCAAGTCATGGGAATTTCTTCAATTTATACAGATGCATGTCGGTTTGCCTCGGGAAGCGAAAAGACACCGCGGCGATGCCGGCCAATGTCTCGACATTGCAATAAAATTTCATATATGCAATATCGCGACACCCATGCCGGGCCGCACAGGCGCGGTGAGGCGACCCAATGCAAAGGGAGTCAGGCGCAGAACATGAAGGATGGCCGCAGCGTCCGGTTGGCCGTAGATATCGGCGGCACCTTCACCGATGTCGTGCTCGAGACCGGTGCAGACAGGCACACAACTAAGATCCTGACCGACGCGCGACGGCCCGAACAGGGTCTGCTGCGCGGCGTCGACCTGCTGCTCAGAGATACGGAGACGGCGCCCGGAGAGATCGACCTTTTTGTGCACGGTACCACGCTGGCAACCAACGCGCTGATCGAGAAGAAAGGTGCCCGGACGGCGTTCGTCACGACGGCCGGCTTCGAGGACATTCTCGAATTCGGTTACGAAAAGCGCTTCGACCACTATGACCTGATGATCGACATGCCGCCGCCGATCGTCGGCCGCGATCTGCGTTTCGGCGTCGACGAAAGACTGGCGGCCGACGGCTCGGTGCTGAGACAGCTGGACGAGGACGGCGTGCACCGCATTGCCGAACGCCTTGCGGCGATGGACGTGCAGGCCGTCGCTGTCGGGTTCCTGCATGGCTTTGCGCATCCCGATCACGAACGACGTGCCGCCGAGATCCTTCGCGCGCGGCTGGATGATCGCATCACCATTTGCCTGTCGCATGAGGTCTGCCCGCAGATCCGTGAATATGAGCGGTTTTCGACGACCTGCGCCAATGCCTGTGTGCGGCCGCTGATCGCCGGCTATCTGTCGCGCTTGCGTGACGCGCTGGCCGAGCGCGGCATGACCGCGCCGCTGTTCCTGATGATGTCGGGCGGCGGACTGACGACGCTGGAAAACGCCGCCCGTTTTCCGATCCGGCTTGTCGAATCGGGACCGGCCGGTGGTGCCATCCTTGCCGGCCACATTGCCCGGCAGAGCGGCTATGACGAGGTGATGTCATTCGACATGGGCGGCACGACGGCCAAGATCTGCCTGATCCGCGACGGCGTGCCGGAACGGGCCCGCCGTTTCGAAATCGCCCGCGCCTATCGCGATACCAAGGGTTCCGGCTGGCCGGTGCGCATCCCGGTCATCGAGATGGTCGAAATCGGTGCCGGCGGCGGATCCATTGCCCGGGTCGATTCGCTGAAGCGCATCACCGTCGGCCCGGACAGTGCCGGTTCGGAACCGGGGCCCGTCTGCTATGGGCGCGGCGGTCCGGCGGTGACCGTCACCGACGCCAACCTGGTGCTAGGCAAGATCGATCCGGCAACCTTCGCCGGCGGCAAGATCGCCTTGGACGAAGTGGCGGCCGAACGGGCGCTTGCCGACCAGATCGGCGAACCGCTGGATCTCGCGGAAGTGTGGCCGGCCGTCGGTGTCGGCGAAATCGTCGAGGAGAACATGGCCAACGCCGCTCGGGTCCACGCCATCGAGCGCGGCCGCGACATTGCCAGCTGCACAATGATCGCCTTCGGCGGCGGCGCGCCGCTGCATCTGTGCCGGCTGGCCGAAAAGCTCGGCATCGACCGCATGGTGGTGCCGCGTGGCGCCGGTGTCGGCTCGGCCATCGGCTTCCTGCGGGCGCCGGTATCCTATGAGGTGACGCGCAGCGGTCTGACACGGCTCGATCAGTGGGATGCGGTGCAGGCCAACGCCATCCTCGACACCATGGAAGCCGAGGCGACGGCAATTGTCCGGCCGGCGTCGATGGGGCGTGACCTGTCGATGCAAAGGATCGTCGACATCCGATATGCCGGCCAGGGACACGAGATCCAGGTCGCATTGCCGGAAGGCACACTGAGCGCCGATGACGGGATGGCCATCCACGCCGCCTTCGAGCAACTCTACAGCGCCGTTTACGGTGTGGCGCTGGCCGGCGTGCCGTCCGAAATCGTCACCTGGTCGGTGACGGTCACCTGCCTGCTGGACGACGCCTGCGACAACCCGACCGACGGGGTCGAGCCTACGGCCGCGTCGCCGCGCGGCAGCCGCTTGTTATTCGATGGCCCGTCCCAGACCGTGCGCGACACGCCGGTTTACTGGCGCTTCGATCTGGGCGCGGCACAGACCATCGAGGGGCCGGCCATCATCGCCGAAGACGAGACATCGACCATCGTCACCTCTGCCTTCAATGCGGTGGTCGACCCGCACGGGTCGATCGTGCTGACCCGCACGGAGCCGGCGTCATGATCCGGGAAGCACTGCAGGGCATCCAGACACAGGTCATGTGGAATCGACTGGTCTCGGTCGTCGAGGAACAGGCGCAATCGCTGCTGCGGACCGCGTTCGGTTCGGTGGCACGCGAGGCCGGCGATCTGTCGGCCGGCGTCTACGACCTCAGCGGCGCGATGCTGGCGCAGGCGGTGACCGGCACGCCTGGACACGTCAACACGATGGCCAACGCGGTCGCCCATTTCCTCGAGCGCTATCCGATCGAGACGCTGGCGCCCGGCGATGTGCTGGTAACGAACGACCCTTGGTTGGGCACCGGACACCTGTTCGATTTCGTCGTCGTCACCCCGGCGTTTGTCGAGGGAAGGGCGGTCGGCCTGTTCGCCTCCACCTGTCACGTCATCGACGTCGGCGGAATCGGTTTTTCCGCAGACGCCCAGTCGGTGTTCGAGGAGGGCACGCTGATCCCGCATCTCTACCTGCGGCGCGGCGGCCGTTTGAACGAGGACCTGCTGGCGGTCATCACCGCCAACACACGCAATCCGGTCGAGGTGCGTGGCGATCTGATGTCGCTGGTCAGCGCCAACGACACCGGGGTCGACCGGCTGGTCGACATGATGGCCGAGTTCCGACTGACCTCATTGGAGCCGCTGGCGGAACATATCCTTTCAACGTCGCGCGCCGCCACCCGCGAAGCCATTGGCAAGCTTCCCGACGGGCAGTTCGACTACGACCTGCCGCTCGACGGGTACGAGGGACCGATCGTCATCCGCACGCGCCTGGAAATCCAGGGCGAGCGGGCGATCATCGATTTCACCGGCAGTTCGCCGGCCTCCAACCATGGCATCAACTCGCCGCGCACCTACAGCCAAGCCTATGTGACGTTCGGCCTGAAGGCGGTGATCGCGCCGCACGTGCCCAACAATGCCGGCTCGCTCGGCTGTTTCGAGCTGGTGACCGAGCCTGGAAGCTGCGTCGACCCGCTGCCGCCGAGTCCGGTGACAGCCCGCCATGTCATCGGACAGATGCTTCCTGACGCCGTGTTTGGCTGTCTGGCGCAGGCGTTGCCTGGACGGGTTCAGGCCGAAAGCGCCGGCAGCATCTGGGTATTGGCGCTCGCCTCGGCGCACGGCCGGGCGCCGGCCGAGGCGCTACGCGGCACAACGCGGTTCAATGTCATGAATGTCGGTATCGGAGGCATCGGTGGCCGCCCGGGCAAGGACGGCCTGTCGACGATGGCGTTCCCGAGCGGCGTCGGATCGATTCCCGTCGAAATCACCGAAACGCAAGCGCCCCTGTGGTTCAGGCGCAAAACGATCCTGCGCGGGTCCGGCGGCAAGGGCCGCTGGCCGGGCGGCGACGGACAAGTCATCGAAGTCGCCAACCGCGAAGCAGCGCCGTTCACGGTGTCGGCCGCCACTTTCGACCGCATGCAGCACCCGGCCCGCGGTCGCGAAGGCGGCGATCCGGGCGCACCGGGACACGCCGCGCTCGGTTCCGGTGCCGCACTCGAGGGCAAGGGCGTACACCTGATCCCGGCTGGCGACAGTCTGGTCGTGGAGCTGCCGGGGGGCGGCGGATTCGGCCGGCCGAACGACGATGCGTAGGGTCAAGGGGGAGTGGGCGATGACTGAAAAACCGATCGAGACGCGGCGCTTCAAGGAACTGGAAGTCGGCACCAAGCTCAAGGCGTTCCGTCGTGCCATGGCACTGTCGTTGGCCGATCTCTCCAAGCGGACCGGCATTTCGGAGGCGACGCTGTCGCGGGTCGAGAACGAACAGACACCGGTCAGCGCCCATAATCTGTACATTCTCAGCCAGGCGCTGGCGGTCGACATCACAGCCTTTTTCGAGGATGCGGCAAGCCCCATCCGCAGCGGTGTGCGCTCCGTCTCGCGCCACGCCGACGAGGCGCAGGTGGAAACCGCCCGCTACCTTTCGCAGGTGCTGTGCACGGACCTCGCCAACAAGAAGATGCATCCGGCGGTCAACATCGTTGACAAGCGCTCCGTCGCCGAGGTCGGCGGCCTCGCCAGCCATCCGGGCGAAGAGTTCCTTTATGTGCTTGACGGTCAGCTGGTTCTGCACACCGATTTCTATGCGCCGCTGCTGCTGGAGGCCGGCGACAGCATCTATTTCGACGGGATGATGCCGCACGCCTATATCGCCGGCGGCGACGGACCGGCGCGCATTCTCGTCGTCACCACCGTCGACGCCAAGCCGCAGGCACAGACATGACGCGAAAGACTTCGAAATCCGACATATGTGAACAGGAGGGATCGCCATGAGCGCCCAGCCCGACACCAAGCCCGATGCCATTGCCGGCGCAGAGATTCGACTGCCGACCCGCGACTTCGGTGAGGATCTGCCGTTTTTCCTGAAATCGCTGGGCTTCCGACTCGACAAGATATTCCCGGCCGACGATCCGGCCGTTGCCGTCCTGTCCGGGCACGGCGTGACGCTGCGGCTGGAGCGCGACGCCGAGGCGCCGACCGGCACGCTCCGGGTTCTGTGCGACGAGCCCGAGCGCTTTGCAGGCGGAGAAACGGAGCTCACGAGCCCCGGCGGCACCCGCGTCGAGATCGTCGACGTCAACCCGCCGCTCGTGCAGCCGGAGACGCAGCATTCCTTCCTGGTGCGTCGGCTCAAGGACAGCGACAGCTGGGTGATCGGCCGCGCCGGTATGCGCTATCGCGACCTGATCCCGGACCGGCTGGGCGGTTCGATCATCGCCTCGCACATCCGCATCCCGGACGGCGGGCCGGTGCCCGATATGGTCCATTACCACACGGTGGGCTTCCAGTTGATCTTCTGCTACCGCGGCTGGGTCGATGTGGTCTATGAGGACCAGGGACCGCCGATCCGGTTGACCGCCGGCGACTGCGTCATCCAGCCGCCGGAAATCCGCCATCGGGTGCTGCACGCCTCCGACAATGTCGAAGTGATCGAGATCGGCGTGCCGGCCGAACACATGACCTCGATCGATCACCAGATGACGCTGCCGACCGACACGGTCAATCCGGATCGCCAATGGCAGGGCACCCGCTTCGTCTTCGACAAGGTGGCCGAGGCGACCTGGAAACCGTGGCGCATTCCGGGTTTCGAGGCTCGCGACACCGGTATCGGCGAGGCGACACAAGGCATCGCCGGCGTACAGGTGGCGCGCCCCGTCCAGGGCGAAACGGCACCGCCCACCAGCCACAACACCGACATCCTGTTCACCTTCGTCATGGAGGGCGCGATGACGCTGCAGGTCGACGGCGAAGACCCGTATGCCATCGCCGCCGGCGACGCCTTCGTGCTGCCGCCCTATCTCAAGACCGCCTACCGCGATTGTTCCGAAGATTGCGAACTGCTGGAGGTAACGCTGCCGGCGGTGTTCGAGACGGAGGTGGGGTGAGGGGATGGCGCGAATCCTTGTTCGCTATTCACGTTGTACCGTAGCGGATCAGAGTTCGGCCTGGAAATATTTGTAACCGGAAACTTCAGTCTTCTGTCGAAGGTGCGCCACGTCCTGTGACAAAATTGTAGGACTCCTTCACCAGCTGAAAGACCACCTCCAGTTCATCTTGGGATCCGGGGGTATAGATCATCACAAACCCCTCCCAACCTGGTCGTTGATTGGCCCAGGGGTGATAGATGGCCCAGCCTGCTTCGACGGCCTTGCGCGCAAGATCCGGAGCAAGCGACGCATGCAAGCTGCCGTCAGGGTGCACGTGCGCGAATTCACGCCCACGGACGATCACATCGGGACGGGCGAGCTTTATGTCCTCGTTCAGCCAGAAGCCCAATGCGCCAGGCAACGAAACCACCGTATCGCGAATCTCGATGCCCGGAATGTCGGAAACCCGATTAAGCAGCTCCGCTGAAATCTCCGGAACCGGTTCGACGCCAATTTGAACATGCGGCACGCCGCTGGTCGTCATAGGTATGGGACCGCTTCGGTTCGGCAGATCCCGAAGTTCAGCGTTTGCAGGGATTATCCCCAAAGAAACCGCGGCTATGATCACCAACCCGCCGCATACTGATTTAAGCTTCACACCTGGTGTTCCTTTTCGGCCGGATTTATCCGCGCCACTGTAGAACAATTTGTATTGTTTCGCAACAAAATGTCTCGTAAAGAGGTGACATGAACGAACAAGAGGATCCACGCCGCATCGCAACACGGAATGTGGCCTTGGATGCAGCGCTAGAAATCCTTCAGGATGAAGGCGTTCTGCGGATTACCCATGGGTCAATCAGCGCAAAAACCGGTATCTCGCGCAGCACCCTTTATCGGCACTGGCCGAAACTGGAACAGTTGCGAAATGATGCGTTTAAGCGAGCGGCGACGCCACCCGTCATCTCCCCGAAAACCAACGGGCCGCTGAGAGCCGACCTGACCTGGATGCTGGGAATTCTGATGGCGGCTCTCAATGAGACGCCGTGGGGTCAGATTGCGCCCCAAGTGATTGCCGCTGCGGCCACCGATCAGGAGGCACGCACTGTCATCAATGATTTTATGAAAGAGCGGATCGCCGGTGTGGAAGCCGTTTTTGCCGCGGCGGAAGCGCGAGGGGAACTGTTGCCCGACGCGCCCCGGCGTCTGCTTGTTGAGACGGCAATTGCGGTCCCTTACTTTCGAAAGCTGATCGCCGGGTTGCCTCTTGATCACGAATGGCTAGACAGCCACGTCGACCTGATTTGCCGTTTTGCCGAGAAGCCCGTGCGCCAAAAAACTCCATAAGAATTTGTTCGTGGTGGAGAATCAGATGGCGTTCACCGACAAGGGTGCGGCAACCCACAAGACACGCCTTATCCGACATGGTGTTTTCGACTGGCGCAAGGCCGTGTTCGGGCCGTACCCGCAGGACGAGTTCGACGCTTTGCCAGGCGCCGACCGAGATGGGCCGACGCGACGGATTTCGCGGGAAGACATGATGCACCATTACCGGCCGATCTGCGATGCGCGGCGCGCGGTATTTGGAATGCAGCCGTACACCGACTTTTCCCGAAGCTATAAGCTCTGGACGACGTTCGAGATGTCGGATCACCTGCCCATCTGGATCGAAATTGAGATCGACTATTCGGACGACTATCAAGCGCTCCGAGAGCCGCAAGAGTCTACGAAAAAAGCCGGTGCCGGCAGTTGACCAGCACGTCGAGGCATGCCCCGACATTCAGAGATCACGTTTTGCGCAGGACAACCGTCAAATACCAGGTTTCCCCGGCATGCTTGCCCGGGGATGATCGATACAGGTCGTCCAGCCGACGGTAGAACTCCCCGGCCAGACGGTCTGCGTCCCAGCCCTTCGTCGCGCCCGGTTCGAACAGATGTTCATGCAGCGTCGAATGGCCGAAGCCGCGGATATAGCCGACATAGAGCCTGGCGTATTCAGCCGGGTCGTCGATGATGTCGGCATAGACATCCGCAGGATTGCGCGGCGCCGGTATCGCCGAGATCTCTTCAATGTCGAAGGCACGCGCCAACTCGGGATCGGTTTCCAGCGGTTCCCGCGCCTCGGTCGCGGTCATGAACCAGAGTCCGAAGACAAACCGGTCGAGCACGGTTTTGTCGATGAGTCCTTCGTCCGCCATCTCCTGTGCGACCAATTGGATGGCCCGGTAGACACCGCGGCCGGAGGCCGCCTGGCCGTTGGTCTCGCCATCGTCCGGAACCGCGCCCAGGCAGCACACCAGGAGGTAGCCGCCGCTTCGCAGTTCGCTTGCCCGGCATTGCAGGAAACGGATCCAGTCGCCGCGCGCGAGCGCCTTCATTTGCCTTCTCGCTTCGCCCTGCAGATCGGCGAACCAGATCGAGCCCGGTGCATCGAGGTGGGGAGCGTGGCTCAGCCAATGGCTGGCCATGAAGCAGGTGCCGAGATCGACTGATTTGTCAGCTACCAAGCGCTCGTAGAAGCTACCGACAGCCGCGCCGGTTCGGATCAACGGCGCTGCGTATCCTGACGGGCCGTCGGCGAGTGCGAACAGGCTGTTCCAGTCGTTGCCCGGCAGGTCGGCGTGGCAAACGGAAACCGGTACATCCGGAAACCGGGTGCGATAGGTTTCGATGGCCGGAGCCACCGCCGCGATGGCGCTCGGCCCGGGGCCGCAGCCATAATCGACGAGGGTCAGTTCCGGCTGAACGAGATCCAGACGGCGCACCAGATCGCGAATGTGTGCGGCGTTGTGGGTGACCAGCTGCTGCTGCATGGCCGAGTTGTCGCCATAGTCGACCATGCCCTCCGTCGATCGTTCGTCTTCCTGCATGGACGACTCTCCGTATGCGGTCACAATGCGCGCCCTGGGCGGCCCGCTAACTCAGATGATGCACTTCCTGCAAGCCATAGACCGGGGTCGGGATGCCTTCCATGCGGGCCTTGAGTTGCAGCGCCAGGAACTGCGAGTAGTGGCGCGACTGGTGCAGGTTGCCGCCGTGCATCCACAGCGCTTGCTGCTGGGTCGGCTTCCACATGTTGCGCTGCTCGCCCTCCCACGGGCCGGGGTCTTTGGTGGTGTCTGAGCCGAGTCCCCAGACTTTTCCGATCTTGTCCGCCGCCGCCTGGCCCATGAGATCGGCGACCCAGCCATTCATCGAACCGTAGCCTGTGGCATAGACGATCAGGTCGGCGTCGAGATGGGTGCCGTCGTCGAGGATGACGCCGGTTTCGTCCACCGCCGTTACCTGTCCGCGCTTCAGCTTGATCTCGCCGTCGATGATCAGTTGGCTGGCGCCAACATCGATATAGTAGCCGGAGCCGCGCCGGAGGTACTTCATGAACAGGCCGGAGTCGTCGTCGCCCCAGTCGTGCCAGAACCCGGCCTTCTCCAGCCCTTCGTAGAAGTCCTTGTCGCGCTCTTTCATCTGCGCGTAGATCGGTATCTGGAACTCGTGCAGGATTCGGTAGGGCAGGGAGGCGAAGATCAGGTCGGCCTTCTCGGTGGTCATGCCGGCGGCCACCGCCTCTTCCGAATAGAGCGCCCCGAGGCCCAGTTCCATCAACGTGTCGGAGCGCGCGATATGGGTCGAGGAGCGCTGCACCATCGTCACGTCGACGCCGTTTTCCCACAGAGCCGCGGCGATGTCGTGGGCCGAGTTGTTGGAGCCGATCACCACCGCCTTTTTGCCGCGATAGGCATCGGGTCCGGGGTGTTTCGACGAGTGATGCTGGTCGCCCTTGAACGTTTCCATGCCGGGGAACTCCGGAACGTTCGCCTTGCCGGACATGCCGGTCGCCATGACCAGCTGTTTGGGCCTGAGGATCACCTCCTCGCCGTCGCGGTCGACAACGACCGTCCATTGCTTTTTCGCCTCGTCGTAGGTGGCGGACTTGACGGTGGAGCGGGTCCAGTAGTTCAGCTCCATCACCTTGGTGTACATCTCCAGCCAATCGCCGATCTTGTCCTTGGGGCTGAAGACGGGCCAGTTGTCGGGGAACTTGAGGTAGGGCAGGTGGTCGTACCAGACCGGATCGTGCAGGCACAGCGATTTATAGCGGTTGCGCCAGCTGTCGCCGGGGCGATCGTTCTTTTCGACGATGATCGTCGGCACGCCGAGCTGGCGCAGCCGCGCCCCGAGGCCGATGCCGCCCTGGCCGCCGCCGACGATGACGCAGTAGGGCTGGGTGGTGTAGCCGAGCTCGGCCTGTTCCTTTTCCAGCTCCTCCTTCCAGGTCGGCCGGTCCTTGCCAGCCCCGTGCTTGGCGCCGAGCGGCCGGGCGAAGCCCGTTGCCTCCTCGTGCCCCTTGAGCTCGACCATGGTGGTGAGCAGGGTCCAGATCTTGCCGTCCCTCAGCCGCACCAGCCCGTAGCCGCGGGCGACGTCCGTGTCGAACTGGATCCACGCGGTGACGACCCCATCCTCTTCGGTCGGCTCCTCGCCCTCGGCCAGCCGCCAGTCGCTCGGCTTGGTGGCCGCGAGTTGGCTCTCCAGCATCTCGCCGACCGCCTCGCGGCCTTCCATGGTCTTGAGGTTCCAGGTGAAGGTTACCAGGTCGCGCCAGTAGCAGTCCTCCAGGAACATGTCCTTGACGGCTGCTATGTCGCCGGCCTCCAGAGCACGGCCAAAGTCGTCGAGAAATGCCTGTGTGCGGCCTGCCAATGTGGTGTCGAGCATGGTCTCCTCCGATGGTTGTCTCCTCGGCTTGCCAGCGTTGCAGAAAACGGCGCGGGGAGCCAGTTGAAATATCGTAAGGAGTGTTAAACGCGTTGTGACAACGCCCGCATTAGCCAGGGTCACCGTGGCACCAGCCGTTTGACAAACCGAGGAAGGTTTTCGATGGTCCGTGCTCGACCGGATGGGAGGGTTCGATGGCTAATCTCGGCAGTAACCCGATTCGCAGCAGCGACGACGTGAAGAAATTCGAAGCGGAACTGACCCTGGACCAGCGTCTGCCGGAACGCAGTATTCTCGATGTGTTCACGGGAAGCGCCGAACGGCGGGGTGACGCAACCGCCATCACCATGCTGATGACCGGTGCCCCTGACGAGCAGCCGCGTCGCGTGACCTACGGTCAGTTGCTGGGATCGATCCGCCGTGCCGCCAACATGTTCTCGGATCTGGGCGGCCCGGCGCCGGGTGTCGCCTATATGCTGCCGTCCCTGGTTGAAACCCACGCCACGCTGTGGGGTGCGGAATCCGTCGGCTATGCTGTGCCGATCAACTTTCTGTTACAGCCCGACAGTATCGCCGAATTGCTCAAGGCTTCCGGGGCGAAAATTCTCGTCGCCCTCGGCCCGCATCCACAGCTTGATATCTGGCAGAAGGCTCTGCAGCTGCGCGATCGCGTTCCCGGTCTCATTCTGGTTCGTGTGTCGCCACCCGGGACTCCGCCTGAAGACGGTATCGTCGACTTTGCCACTGCTCTCGCGGCGCAGCCAGACGATCATCTGATCTTCGGTGCGCCGCGTGGCGGCGATGACGTGGCGGCCTATTTTCATACCGGCGGCACGACCGGCGTTCCCAAGCTGGTGGCGCACACGCATCGCGGCCAACTGGTCGCCGCGTTCGGCGGTGCTTCCATGTGCGGCTATACGGGTGACGATGTCCTGACCGCGACGTTGCCGCTGTTTCATGTCGCCGGGACCATCGTCTCAGGCCTGAGTGCCTTCATGGCGGGCGTGGAACTGCTCATCATGTCACCGGCCGGCTTGCGCAACCCGACGATCGTGGACGGTTTCTGGCGTCTTGTGGCGCAGCACAGGGCTACGCTGGTTGGCGGTGTCCCAACGGCCATCGGAGCCGTGTTGCAGGTGCCCGTGGGCGACCATGACATCAGCGCCTTGCGCGCCGGCCTGACCGGCGCGGCGCTGTTGCCGCCGGCGGTCGGCACACGTTTCAAGGAAGTGACCGGGCGCAATCTTTACGAGATTCTCGGCATGACCGAGGCATCGGGATTGATCAGCATCGATCCGCTGTGTGGACCCTGTGGTGTCGGTTCCGTCGGTTGGCCGCTGCCTTACACGCAGGTCGATGTCTTGCGTCTGAACAGAGACGGCACCCTCGGCGATGTTTGTGCGGACCACGAGATTGGCGTTATTGCGATCCGCGGCGACCATATTTCACCGGGATATCGCAACCCCGATCACAATGACGGTGTCTTCAACGATGGCGTGCTGAACAGCGGTGACCTCGGATACAAGGACGAACAAGACAGAATCTACGTGGCCGGCCGTTCCAAGGACCTGATCATTCGCAGCGGTCACAACTTAGACCCGGCGATGATCGAAAATGCCATGAGCACGCATCCGGCGGTCGCCCTTGCGGCCGCGGTCGGCCAGCCAGACGCCTATGCCGGGGAACTGCCGGTTTGTTTTGTCGAACTGCATCCGGGCGCGGAGGTAAGCCTTGAGGCGTTGCAGGTGCATGCGCAAAACAGCATCGACGAACGCCCAGCCTGGCCAAAGCAGATCTACGTCGTCGAAACGATTCCGCTGACCACCGTCGGCAAGATCTACAAACCAAGCCTGCGCCGCGACGCCGCCAGGCGAAAGATCGCGGCGCTGGTTCATCAGGAGATGGGTTTGCCCAACGCCGAAATCGAGGTCTTGGACGGTGGTGCCCGCGGCATGCGGATTACAATTGCGCTCACCGAGGACGACCGGTCATCCGTTGCCGGCCTCGAAAAGGAACTCGCGGCGTACCATTTCGAGGCCCGTGTGCAGGTACGCTAGGCTGGTCCGGCAAACGCGCCGGACCGTTGGTTGGCATGAAGCGGGCCGGTATCTCCGATGGCCAGCCCGTCAGAAGACCTATCGCGCCGGCGCGGCCTTGACCATGTCCGCGCCCTTTTCGGCCACCATGTAGGTCGGCGCGTTGGTGTTGCCGGTCGGCACCACCGGCATGATGGACGCGTCGATGACACGCAGCCCGTCGACGCCGTAGACGCGCAGCTCGTGGTCGACGACCGCCATCGCGTCGTTACCCATTTTGCAGGTGCCCACCTGGTGGTGGTAGGACTGCAGCGCGTTGCGGGCGTAGTTCGCCAGTTCTGCGTCGCTCTGTACGTCGGGCCCGGGGTAGATTTCGCGCGTGGTGATCTCGGCCAGGGCCGGTTGCTGGGCGACCTCCCGCAGCATCTTGATATTGGCGACGATGGTCTGCACGTCGTAGTCGGTGGCCAGCAGATTGGGATTGAGGATCAGCGGATCCTCCAGCGCAGGTCCGGTCAACCGGATCTCGCCGCGACTGGTCGGGCTGACACCGCCGGCGCACAGCGTATAGGCCGCCGGTGTCACCGGCTCCTGGGTGTCGGCCGTATAAAGCGGTACGTGGAAGAACAGCGGTTGCATGTCGGGCGCCGGCAGCCGCGGGTCGGAGCGCATGAACGCCTGGGCATGCAGCGGGATCACCTCCGGATTGGTCGGCGGCGGCACGTCTCCCTCGAAGATCACCGGCGCCAGCGAGTGATCGTGCAGGTTCTGCCCGACGCCCGGCAAATCGTGGATGACGTCGATTCCATGCTCCTGCAGATGTGCCCGTTCTCCGATGCCGGACATCATCAGAATGCGCGGGCTTTCGATGGTGCCGGCCGACAGGATCACCTCCCGGTTGGCGTTCACCGTGCGCTCTTCCCCTCCCTGGACATAGGTGACACCGACGACGCGCGGTCCGTCGAAGACCAGATGCTTGACCCGCGCATTGGTCAGCAGGCTGAGATTGGGGCGCTCCAGTGCCGGGCGCAGGAAAGCCACCGCCCCGGAATGACGCTTGCCGTCCTTGGTGTTCATCTGGGCGAAGTTGACGCCCTCGGTGTCGGCGCCGTTGTAGTCCTCGTTGAACGGGTAGCCGGCCTGCTGGCAGGCCTCGACGATCCGCTGGGTCGTGGGATGCCGTTCATAGTTGATGGTGACGTGCAGCGGGCCGCCGACGCCGTGGAATTCGTTTTCGCCGCCCTCGAAGTCCTCCGACTTCTTGAAATAGGGAAGCACGCTGGCGTAGTCCCAGCCGGGATTGCCCTGATAGGCCCAGTTGTCGTAGTCGCTGGCGTGACCGCGCACGTAGAGCATGCCGTTCAGCGAACTGGAGCCGCCGACGACGCGGCCGCGCGGCCAGTGGATGCGGCGGCCGTTGCAATGCTCCTGCGGCGCGGTGAAATACGCCCAATCGTATTCCGTGTTCCACAGTTCGAGAAGCCGCAACGGCGTAGAGATCGCCTCGACGCCCTCCTCAGGCCCGCCGGCCTCGATCACCAGGACCGATACGCCTTCGTCCTCGGTCAGCCGGTTGGCGAGCACGCAACCGGCCGATCCGGCCCCGACAATGATGTAGTCGAAGGTTCCCGTCTGTGCCCGTGCCGTGTTGACCGAGGCGCCGAGAATGCCGGGCGCCACCATCAGCACACCGGACGCGATCGTCGATTGCTTGAGAAATGCCCTTCGGCTCACTTTTCCTGCCATGTCATCCTCCCTGTATCTGCCCCGCGGTTCAGCTGAAAATCACCTGAACATCGGTGTATTCCTGCATGCCTTCTTCGCCGAACTCGACGCCCAGGCCCGATTTCTTGACGCCGCCGAAGGGAGCGTTCGGCTGGATCGCACCGTGCTTGTTGATCCACACCGAGCCGCACTGCATCCGGCTCGCCACCTCCTTGGCGCCATCGATGTCCTTCGACCAGACCGATCCGCCCAGCCCGTTTTCGCTGTCGTTGGCCCGCTCGATGACGTCGTCGAGATCGCTGTACTTGATGACCGGCAGGGCGGGTCCGAACTGTTCTTCGTCGACGAGTGGGTCGCCGTTGTCGAGATCAGCGATAATGGTGGGCGGAAAGAACAGCCCGTCACCCGGTTCGCCGCCAATCAGCACGCGGCCGCGGGTCTTGGCGTCATCGACAAGCCGTCTGACCTTGTCGAACTGCATCCGGTTGGCGACCGGTCCCATGATCGAACCCTCATCCATGCCGTCGCCGATGGGAATGTTGCCGGTGTAATTCACCAGCGCATCGCAGACGGCGTCATGTACGTCCTCATGCACATAGAGGCGCTTCATCGCGGCGCAAGTCTGGCCCATGTTGATGAACCCGCCCCAGAACAGGCCTTCGGCGATCTCTTCCGGATTGACATCCGGCAACACGATGCCGGCATCGTTGCCGCCCATTTCCAGTGTCAGCCGTTTCATCGTCTCGGCCGCCGACATCATCACCTTCGAGCCGGTGGCGCAGGAGCCGGTGAACACGATCTTGCGGATATCGTCATGCGCGGCCATCGCGGCGCCGATATTGGCCAACTGATCGTCCGAGGTCACGATGTTGACGACGCCCGCCGGCAAAACCTCGTTCATCAGTTCCACCATGCGCAAAGTCGACAGCGGCGTATAGGGAGACGGCTTGATCACCGCCGTGTTGCCGGTACGCACCGCAGGCATTAGATGCCATGTGGCGATCAGCACCGGCCAGTTCCACGGTGTGATGGAACCGACGACGCCCAGCGGCTTGCGGTATAGTTCCACGCGGCCCTCGTTGTTGTCCTGCAAGATCTTCATCGGCAGCGAAAGCTGCTGGGTGAAGCCGGTCCACGCCGCGACGCCACCCATCTCGAAGCGCGAGCCGACGCCGTTGAGCGGCTTGCCCTGTTCCTGGGTGATCAGCGCGGCGAGCTCTTCGGCGTGCTCGTCCAGTTTCGCGGCGATGGCGCCGAGTGCCTCGGCGCGTTGCTCGTCGGGCACCTGGCTCCAGCTTTCGAAGGCTTCGCCGGCGGCGGCAACCGCCGCGTCCAGATCGGCCTCGGTGGCGTTCGGCGCGTGCCCGACGACGCTGCCGGTGGCTGGATTGGTAACCTCGAATGTCGACGTGGTACCGTAGGCCTGTCCGTCCACCGTCATGGCATAGAGTTTGTGATCTTCGGACATGTCGTTGCTCCTCCTGAAATGGCCCGGCCGTCCGGCCGAGTGTCCTATGTCGGCAGGGAGTCTGCGTCAGCCGCGGCGGTCTTGTCTTGGCAGGCGGCGTCAGGAGGATTTGCAGGAGGCGTCAGGAAGCGGCAATCCGGGCAGATCGCCCGGTGCGCGGCCATAGGCCTTGCGGTAAAGCCTGTAAAAGGTGGACAGGTCGCGGAAGCCCGCATCGAAGGCCAGCGCCGCAATTGTTTGCGGCATGCCCTGCGCCGCATTGGTGACAAGCGCCGCGTGCACGGCCTCGATACGGAAGCGCTGCAGCCGACCATGCGGCGTCTCGCCGATCAGTTGGAAGGCGCGCTGCAGTCGGCGCAGCGACACACCGAGCATGGCGGCGAGGGCGGCGGAGGTGAACTCGGTGTCGCGGTAACGGTCGGCGATCACCGAAAGGGCTTTCTGCACCAAGAGGCGATCCGGGTTGAGGGTCGTCCCGCGGCCCAACTCGCGCTCGGTGAGAAAAGCGCCCAGCACGCCATAGAAGGCCTCCACCACATGTGTCTGCGGAACGTCGTCATCGCGGAAAAGCTTGGCGAGCAGGGCCCGCATCGAGACCCCGAGGGGATCGTCGACGTCGATGCGGATGCCGCCATGGATGCGCCGGCCGAACCGGTGGCACATCTCCTGCCGCGGCAGATGCATCGACAGTTGCAGCGAATAGGCGCCGTCGTAGCGGAACACGCTGGGCCGGGTGGCATCGGCGAGGAACATGTCGCCCGGCGACAGCTCGGCGTCGACACCGCCCTGGCTGAGCCGGGCGCGCCCCTGGCGCTGCAGAATCAGAAAGAAGTGCTCGCCAGGATCCCTGCGAATTTGCGGTTGGTCGCGGCGAACGAGCTCCGTGTTCTGGCCGACATGGGCGATGTCCAGGCCGGCGAACCGCGACACGGACAGATGTCCCTTCAGAGTATCGCCGTGCCGCCTCGACGGTTCGGGAACGAACTCGCCGCAGACGCCGCGCAGGTCATGCTGAAACAAGTCCAGCGCGTAGTCTTCGCGCGCCATCGGCGTCAACATGGTCGATATCTCCTCCCGTTTCGCGCGGCAGTTTAGTCATTTTCGCTGCATTGGAAATAGGGGTTGTGACAGCGGTCGCCGCTGGTTTGCGGCGAACGGCCTGCTAGATCCTCTCATGGTTCGATTGAAGGCTTACGTTGCATCCCACCGAAATGGACACCGGCGGTTCAACACGAATAAGTCCATCCAAATCTGAGGACGTCGTGGACATGTCTCCCATTTGAGCTGGCGCATTTCATCGATGCCCGACGGCACGGGTTTCACGAAAGAGCCGCTCAATCTGCTCGACCACCCGAGCGGCCGGCAGCGATCGTTGCAAAGCGTCTTCCCGTAGCAGGTCGCCGGCCCGGTTCTGAAGCGACATGTAGTTCGCATAACGGGGCCGGGTTGCGGCCTGCCGCATGGTTTCGAGGCAATCGGAAAAGAAGTTCCCGTTCGCGGTGTTGGCGTCGACGTCGGTCCACACCAGCTCGACCGCGGGTTGTCCACCAGCCAAGGCCATTTCGAGCTGAGCGTCGCTTCCGGTCAGATAAGCCAGGAACGCGACAGCTTCGCCAATGGCAGGGCACGCGGCCGAAATCGCCAGACCAGCGCCACCGATGACGGAGCCCGCACAGCCCCTTTCTGCCCGTAGTGAAGGCAGCGGTGCATATTTCAAGCGCATCCGCGAACCGGCCGGATCTCGGGCATAGGAGTTGAAGCAGAATACCATCGGACAATAGGCAATCGCGTCGGTCGTCGCCATGGCCTCCAACAGGCCGATCGACGACCAATCATAGGCTTCGGTCGGAATGCGTTCGGCGATGCGCCTCAGCGTCTCGACCGCTTCCTCGCCGATGAGCGGATCAACCAGCTGATCGCCGGTTCCCGATATATCCTCACCCATCAATCCGCACAGGCTGAGGTAATTCATGAAGGCATGCGGACAGGTCATGGCCAACCCGATGCCTTGGCCGTCCAGATTGTCGAGGTTGCCGATGGATCCGGGGACTTTGTCGGCGCAGACAAGGTCAGGTCGAAACACCGCGGCCTGGCATGCCGCATCCACAGGAAGCGCCCATTGCCCTCCAAGATAGGAGTAGGTTTCGAGGGAACGGCCGACATAGGTGCGGCTGGCGATGGCATCATGCAGTGCGTCGATTTGGGCCAGATCGACCAGACAGCCCGAAGCAACGGCATCGCCCATGAATGGGTGATCGAGAATGATGATATCGAAATTGGCGGCATTCTCGGCAATCGGCGTCGCCTCGAAACCGCGAAGGCTTTGCCGGTGCCATTCGATGCGAATGCGATCCTGCAGCCCATGGAAGCGGGCTGTCTGGTGTTCCAGGCCTTGATAGGCGCGCGGATGATCCCAGACCAGGCAACGAAGCAGCACCGGCGCGCTCATTCAAACGTACCCCTGTTCTCGACCTCGGCAATCAGGCGTCTTTCGGTCTGGTGCTGGCGTACTCTCGCGTCGATCCGGTCGGCATCGCAGCCGGCCAACAGCTTCGCCTTCAGATCCAAAAGGATCGGGCCATGAACCGGATCCTCCGCGAGGTTTGTCTTCTCCCTCGGGTCGGCATCCAGATCGTAGAGCTCGTCGGGCTCGCCGTGGTAATAAATATACTTCCAGTTGCGCTCGCGGATCATGCGGATAGGCAGCGCGGCGGCATGACCACAATACTCGGAAATCACGGTTCGGTCAGGCTGGCTGCCGCCCTCGAGCAACGGCATAAGGCTGCTCCCGTCGGCTTGCTCGATGAATTGACGTGCCAGATCCGCCTCGTCGGCACCGGCGATGGCGGCGAAGGTGACGGAAAGATCGATCAGCGAAACGGGATCCCGGTTGCGGCTTCCCGGTGCGACGCGCTCCGGCCAGCGTATGATCAGGGGAATGCGAACCGACTCCTCAAAGAAGCAGCACTTCCACCAAAGACCGTGTTCGCCGGCCATGTCGCCGTGATCCGATGCGTAGACCAACATCGGGTGGGCGCGGCCGGACCATGGCGCCGCGTCCAGCTTGTCCATCACCGCGCCCAGGAGTTCGTCGAACCACGTCGTCAGGGCATAGAACGCCGCGCGGGCTTTCAGCGTCTGCGGGCGCTCCAGACCATTGATGTCGAAGTAACTGCGCAATCGCTTGTGGAACGGATGTTGGCTCTCGAGCTCACCCGGGAGGATGTCTGGTTCATCGACGTTGTCAGGCCAGTAGTCTTCAAAATACTTTGGCGCGACGAGCGGAAAATGCGGTGCATTGAACGAGATGCACAGAAAAACCGGCCGGCGGTCCGGTGAAGCCGACCGCAGACCGTCGATGAAATCAAGCGCCGCAGCCAGCACTGCCTCGTCCTGCTCGACATGCGCCGTGCGTCCCGCGCCGGCCCGTGTCGCGCGACGTCTCGCCCCGGGTCGTGGTGCCGCCGGATCGTCCCAGTCATTGCTTTCGATCCAGTTGCCGCAGACCCGGCTGTCATCGACCAGGCGTCGCTCGAAGCCATGCAACTGGTCGGGGCCGATGAAATGCATCTTGCCGATCAGAACCGTCTCATATCCGAGAAATCGCAGCACATGCGCGATCGTGGGAATGTCGCTGCGCAGCGGGGCGCCATTGTCCCATACCTCCGTTCGCGTCGGCAGGCGGCCCGTCAGGAAGGCCATTCGCGACGGCACGCAGATCGGAGACGCGCAATAGGCGGCATCAAAGGTCATGCCGGCATTCGCCAGGCGCGCCATGTTCGGTGTGCGGACGATCGGATGGCCGTACACGGAAGAAAACTGCGGCGAATGCTCGTCGGACATCACCATGACGATGTCGGGACCGGCATGCATCTCAGTACGTCGCCCTGCCACCGGAAAGGTCGAAAACGCCGGCGGTCGTGAAGCTGTTCTGCTCCGAGACCAGCCATTGGATCATATCGGCCGCTTCCTGGACTTCCAGAAAACGGTTACGCGGGATTTTCGACAGCATGAAGTCGATATGGTCCTGCGACATCTGATCGAAAATCCGGGTTCGGGCCGCGGCCGGCGTGACGCAGTTCACGGCAATGTCGTACCCGGCAAGCTCCTTGCCCAGCGATTTCGTCAAGCCGATCACGCCCGCCTTGGAAGCCGAATAGGCGGAGGCGTTGGGATTTCCCTCCTTGCCGGCGACGCTCGCGATGTTGACGATCCGCCCGTAATTGGCCTTCCGCATGACCGGCACAACAGCTTTGTTCACCAGGAACGTCCCGGTGAGGTTGATGGCGACGATCTTCTCGAACTCCTCGACCGGATAATCCTCGACCGTGGCGTTCATGCCGGCGATGCCTGCCGAGTTGACCAGGAAATCGACACGGCTGAAACGGCCGAGCGTCTCGTCCATCGCCTTGCGGACCGAATCCCAGTTCGCGACATCCACCCGGCAGGCGTGAGCACCGTTGCCGATGCTTTCGGCTTTGTTGCTTGCCAGGTCGATGTCGAGATCCCAGATCGCGATCCGGGCTCCGCTGTTCGCCAGCGTCTGCGCAACGGCGGCACCGATTCCTTGCGCGCCACCGGTGACGATGCCGGTTCGATCCGTGAAATTCATTGTACCATCCTCCGATCGCCGAGCTTCTGATCGATATGTGCCGGCGCACCACCCTGGCGCGCCGAATGCACCAGCGCATGCAGGGTTTCGACCGTGCGGGCGCCGATATTGCCATCGCTTTCGTTGCGTCCGCGGCCAAGGGCCAGATCGATCAGTGCGCCCGCGGGGCCCTCGCAGCTGTAGCGCCATTGCCCCGGCTGAACCTCGACCTGATCGGTGCGCCCGTCATCGAGCTTTGCGATCAAGCGCTCGCGTTCAATATCCAGGCTGACGACACCGTTCTTGCCGTAAAGGCGTATGTCCAATTCAAAGCCATGGCCGGACGGAACGCCGCAACTGCCCGATAAGGAACCGGTCGCTCCGGTGTTGAACTCAACAAAAGCGGCATCGTGCAGGTCGACTCCGTTTTCTGTATTGCCCGTCAAAGCCTGAACACGGGATGCGTGCAGATCGCTGATCCAATAGAGCAGGCCAAGGGCGTGGCTGAGCTGGCCATAGGCATATCCGCCGCCGCCCTGCTCCGGGGTCTGCCAGGTTTCGGCTTTCGGCTGGATACGGACCGATTTCCATGCCTCGACGCCGCCGTCGCCGGCAAACACGCTGCGCGTGAAGGACGCCATATGGCAGAGCACGTGCTCTACCGGGCCGATGCGCGCGACCATGTCCTGCGCCCGTCTGAGATTTGGCTTGTAGTGCCAACCGTGTGCGACAACCAATTCGCGTTCATTTGAATTGGCCCGGTCGACCAGCGACCAGGCTTCCGCCGGATCGAGGCACATCGGCTTTTCGACGAGCACATGGCATCCTTTGTCCAGAAGCGCCGCGGCCTGTTCGTAATGCAGGTGATGCGGGGTCGCAACGACGGCAATGTCGATGTCGCGATCCAATATGTCCTGCCAGTTTTGCGTCGCAAAACTGAAACCGAACGCGTCGCGTATGTGTGCCAGTTCCTCGCTGCCCCTGCGGCAGACACTGTCCAGTTCCACCTCGTCGCGCGCAGCGAGGACGGGGATATGGACCCGATAGGCGAAGTGACCCGCGCCGATGATGGCCGCTTTCAGCTTGCTCATGACGGGTTATGCACTTTGGCGGGCGACAATCTCGAAACCGATGTCGATCTGGTCGGTCTCGGTTCGAATGCCGTTTAACCGGTCCACAACCAAACGCGCCGCGCTTTCACCGATTTCCTGGGCCCTGACCTTTACCGTGGTCATCGGTATCGGCAGGATCGAGGACATGCGCAGGTCGCCGAAGCCGGCAATGGCGACTTTTCCCGGGACTTCAATACCCTCCTTGATGCAGGTCATCATCGCTCCGATCGCCGGCAATTCGGCTTGAAAGAATATGGCATCCGGCGTGGTTTGCCGGCTCATCAGCTTCATCAGGACTTCTCGCCCGTCCTCCAGGGATGTCGGATTGGGGACAGCAATGATGTCTGCCGGATCCACGGCCCGCCCATGCT
This sequence comes from Hoeflea sp., assembly GCA_965249925.1. Taxonomy (GTDB): domain Bacteria; phylum Pseudomonadota; class Alphaproteobacteria; order Rhizobiales; family Rhizobiaceae; genus Hoeflea_A. The sequence continues at coordinate 832,238 of OZ252260.1, read as the reverse complement.
TGTTCATCACCGCATGAAACCCGCTAAGGCGGTCGCGTGCCTGATCATTGTTTTCGAAGGCTCCGCCGATGACGGCAATGTTTTGATAGCCCCGTTCAATGAGGTATTCGGTCATCTTGGCAGCCGCGGCGAAATTGTCGTATCCCACCGACAGATCGATGGCGTCCTTACTGAGATTCCAGGTCTCGACAACCGGTCCTGAAAACTCCGACAACATCACCTTGCAAGCTTCTGAATGGGTGAAGCCGGTGACGATGATGGCATCAGCCTGCCTGCCGATGAACGTCTTGACGGCATCTTCTTCCAATTGGGTCGACCGCTCGCTGACGCCGAGCAGCATCTGCATGTTTTCGCCATGAAGGACGTTGGCGATCCCCTGCGCCAGATCGGCGAACAGCGAACTCGACAGAATGGGTACGACGACGCCGATCATGTTTGACCGGCTGGACACCAGCGACCGCGCCGTCAAATTCGGGACATAGCCGATGTCCTTGATCGTCTGATGGATTTTTTCACGTGTCGATTCTTGCACCGTATCGGGCCGTCGCAGAGCTCTGGATACGGTTATCAGCGAAACGCCCGATGCTTCCGACACATCCTTGAGCGTCTTTCTGCGGGTGGTTTCTTTCATCGTCAAAATGCGTTCAAAGTCATTCGCCTCACATCGCTATAGCCTAATGACATTCGTATGTCACGTCTATTGACATACGAATGTCATCGACAGTATGACATACGAAGGTCATTACCATTTGTGACGTCGATCGAGGCCACAAAATCAGGGAGGAATGAATGACTTTCAGACCGACAAGACGCAGATTCGTGGCGGGAGCGGGCGCGCTTGCCGCGTCGGTCGCTTTGCCGATGCCGTCCGTGCGCGCGGCCAGCGGACCGATCAGTGTTTGGAAATTCGGCGGTACACAACGCGAAGTGGAAATGTGGCCGCCGCGAAACGAAGCATTTTCCGCTGCCAATCCGGACATCGAGCTCAACTACTCGTATTTCTACGGACAGATCCGGCGGCAAAAGATCCTCGCGGGATTCCAGACCCGCAAACTCGCCGACGTGGTCATCGCGTTTGGCCAGGACATCCCGGAATTTGCAGGTTTCGGCATGATCCAGCCACTCGATGATATCGCAAGCGACAAGATGGCCGGATGGAAGGACAGAATCGTTCCTGAAGTGCTTGCTTCGGGAATGCATGAAGGAAATCTCTACGGCCTGCCGACCTATGTGGATATGGCCAGCTTTCTTGCCGTTGATATGGACGCGCTGAAGGAAGCGGGTTTCGATCGGCCGCCGGCAACCTGGTCGGAGCTCAGGGAATATGCCAAGGCGCTGACCAAGCCGGACCGGCCCGGCATCGCATTCCCTGCGACCACCGTGCCGGTGGACATCAACATTTTTGAGGGAATTGCGTACGCGAACGGCGGCAGGATATTCGACGAGAAAACCGGCAAGGTGATGCTTGGCGACGCCGGCATGAGCGACGCGTTGCAGCTTTACGCCGACCTGATCGCCGATGGTTCGACGCCTGCCGGAACCCAGATGACCGAAACCAACTTCCGCGATACCGCGCAGTTGTTTGCCCAGCGGCGGGTCGCCATGTGGGTCGGTCTGTCGTGGCTGAATACGCCGTGGGGGACACCCGATGACCTCAACTGGGTCGGTGCACCATTTCCGCGGCCGGACACTGTTTCCGGTGCCTATAGCCCGGTGAGCGCCATCATGGACCCGACGGCAATTCTGATGGTATCGGCGCGCTCGAAAAACCCCGAGGCGGCGGTGCAATATCTGGATTTCTGGTCGCAAGACGAACAACTCGCCCTGTGGGGCGCCGATCCGAAATTCGCCCGCATACCCGCCGGCAAGGTGGCGTGGAAATCGCCGAAGCTCGCGGAAAAATGGCCTGAATGGGTTGCCGCATACAATGCGGGCACGCTGTTCAACGGAGCCGAGCCAATGCCACGCTTCATTGGCGTGTCGGCGGTCGAAAAGTCATTGTCGACCGCCATGCAGCAGGTGGTGCTGGGGCAAAAAACCGTGGCCGAGGCGATGCAGGAGGCGAGCGACGGTGCGCAGCAGCAGATCGACCTGTTACGCGGCTGACTGACGAAGGCGCCCCGCAATGAATGCGCGCAGCGACCGGATTTTCGCTTTCTTCATGATCGTGCCGGTCGTTGCCGGCGTGCTCGCGTTCATTGTGGGGCCGACCTACGATGTTTTCACCCTGAGTTTCACCCGTTTCCTCATGGGCCAGGAACTGGGTTTCGGAACGCTCGTCAACTTCAGGGCGCTGCTGGCGGATCCGCAGTTCTATCCTGTCCTGGTCAACACGGCGATTTGGATCCTGGGCGGAACGTTTTTCTGCGTCGTCCTTGGTCTGATGATCGGTGCTTTTCTGGCGATCGATTCGATCGTGACGACCGTGTTGCGGGCACTGATTCTGCTGCCCTGGGTATTGCCGGACGTGGTGACCGCCATGGCCTGGAAGTGGATGTTGCACGGCCAGGTCGGGATCATCGGTCAGATGATGTCCGGTGCCGGACTGACGGACGGTCAGATGTCGTTTCTCGGGGACCCAGACCTCGTCATGTGGGTGCTGGTCGCCGTCGTCGTATGGCGAAAAATGCCGCTGGTTGCCTTGATTCTTTGCGCTGCCATACGCTCGGTCCCTCAGGAGCACTACGACGCGAGCAAGATGGACGGCGCCAATCCGCTACAGCAGTTTCGATTTGTCGTGCTTCCGCATATCGCCTTTTCATTGACCGCCGTCACGGTCATTTCGATGATCTGGATTACCGCCGAATTCGCGCTGCCCTGGGTGATGACGGGCGGCGGACCGGCCAACGCCAGTCAGATTATGGCGACGTACATCTACCAGCAGAGTTTTGAGTTTTTCAACTGGGGTGTCGGCGCGGCGATGTCGGTGGTCAACCTGGTCATGCTCGCCGCGATCGTGACGCTCTATCTGCGCGTGGTGCGCCGTTCCTGGGCATCGGGAGCGGATGCATGAGGGACAAGGCCCACACGCTCTATCACATGCTCATTCTGGGTGTTGGCCTGGTCCTGGCGGTCTATATTCTGTTTCCGATCTTTTGGCTGATTCTGGCATCTTTCAAATCCGCCGACGAGCTTGCCCGGCTACCCTCGACCTTTTGGCCTTCGGAACCGACTCTGCAGGCTTACCGCGATCTGTTCCTTGCCGGGACGCAATCAAGCCAGTTGCTCAATTGGCCTCGACTCATATCGAACAGTGTCTTCGTCGCCATAACCTCGACGATCATCGTCCTGTTTTTCGGGACGATGGCCGGTTATGCGTTCAGCAGGATATCCTTTCCGGGGCGCGACCTGATCCTCGGCGGCTTGCTGGTCAGTCGCATGTTCCAGGGCGCGGCGTTGCTGTTGCCGACGTTCCGATTGATGAATGCCGTCGGCCTGCAGGACTCCCTCATCGGGCTGGTGCTCTTGTACTCAGCCTTCGGCTTGCCTTTTGCGACATGGATCATCGCCAGCGGTCTGCGCGAAATCCCGTTCGAGCTGGAAGAGTCGGCGATGATGGACGGCGCAAGCCGGCTCCAGTCCATGGTTCTGGTCGTGTTGCCGCTTGCAACCCCGGCGCTGATCACGGCTGCGATGTGGCATTTCGTCGGTGCTTGGTCTGAATTCGCCTTCGCGTCGATTCTGATCGAATCCGTGGACAAGAAGACGGTGACCATCGGCCTTGCCAGTTTTGTCGATTACTTCACCCTCGACTTCAATCGGGTCGGCGCTGCGGCGACCATCGTAGCCATGCCAATCATGGTGGTGTTTTTCCTGGGTCAGCGATACTTCACCCGCGGATTGCTCCAGGGAGCCGTAAAGGGATGAGGATCAAGTCCGTACGAGCGCTCGCCATCGATGTTGGCTTTCAGCGTCAATCCCTGCAGATCAATCGCATTGCGTCGCCCATGTCACGTTGGCCTGCCTTTGCCGAAAAGCGCGCGACCTGGATGTGGCCGACAAAAAAAACCTTCGTTCGCATAGAGGACGAGGACGGCAATGTCGGTTGGAGCTGCACCAATGGTGGCGAGATAACCGAGCTGATCATCAACAATCAGCTTTCGCGACTTGTCACCGGTGAAATCAGCCAGAACATATCCGACCTCTGGGACAGGATGTATTTTTCTCTGCTTCCGAACGATCGGTCCGGGTTCGCGATGATGGCGATCTCGGGCATCGACATCGCGCTTTGGGACCTTAAGACGAAACAGCTTGCCGTACCGCTGATCGATATTCTGGGCAATCAGGCACCGGCGTCCATTCCAACCTATGCGACCGTCACCAAACCGCAATCACACTCCGATCGTTCCTGGTGGGGTCTGAAAGCCGCAATGCCTTACGCGCCTGCCGACGGTGACGAGGGCTTCATCGGAAATCTGGAACACATGCGGCGCTTTCGTGAAGCGGCCGGCAACAGCGGCAACATCATGCTGGACGCCTTCATGGCCTGGGACAGCGAGTACACGCTTCGATTTGCCGAGGCGGCGAACGCCCTCGATATCTATTGGATCGAAGACCCTCTGCCACCCAACGATCTCGAGGGGCTGGAGCATATTCGGGTCAAGGCTGGCTCCGATATTCGGCTCGCATTGGGAAACTTCTGCTTCAATCGGTGGGACTGCAAGACACTCCTTGACGCCGGTCTTGTCGACGTCCTGCAGCCGGACGTAGCCTGGGCCGGCGGAATAACGGAGTGTCTTCGCATTCTCGAGCTGGCGGAAGCGGCCGGTGTTCCGGTTTTCCTGCACAATACGTGCGAACAACCCTGGGCAATCGCCCTGGCGGCGACTCGGCAACGCGATCCGGTGATTGAATTCGTCGATCGCGGCGAGACCTCGGAGTTGTACGGGCTTATGGGAAAAGCGCCGGTATGGAGTAACGGCGCGGCACTGGTGGAGCGCAGCAGGCGTGGAAACCAGCCCCCCAAGCACATCAGCGAAAAGATTTGATGCCTTCGTCGTCCGACCGCACAAGCAGGAGAATCCGATGGGTTCCGTGACCCTCAGAAATATCCGCAAGTCTTTCGGCAAGGTGGAGGTCTTGCACGGCGTCGACGTCACCATCGACGATGGCGAATTTGTGGTTCTTGTCGGTCCATCGGGCTGCGGAAAATCAACATTGCTGCGCTCACTCGCCGGGCTGGAGACAATCTCAGGCGGCGAGATTCTGCTCAACGGCAAATCAATCGTCGATCTCCCGCCAAAGAAACGCGATATCGCGATGGTGTTCCAGAATTACGCCCTCTATCCACATATGACGGTGGAACAAAATATGGGGTTTTCTCTGCGTCTCGCCGGCGTTGACAAAGAAACCAAGGCACAAAAGGTCCTTGAAGCGGCGGTCATTCTTGGATTGGAAGACCTTTTGCACCGTTATCCACGCCAATTATCGGGTGGCCAGCGGCAGCGTGTTGCCATGGGGCGCGCAATCGTCCGCAATCCTTCGGTTTTTCTGTTCGACGAACCGTTGTCGAATCTTGATGCAAAACTGCGGGTTCAAATGAGGACCGAGATCAAGGAGCTCCACCAGCGCCTTGGAACGACCGTGGTCTATGTGACCCATGATCAGATCGAGGCCATGACGATGGCCGACAAAATCGTTGTCCTGCGGGATGGCAATGTCGAGCAGGTCGGCGATCCGCTGACCCTTTATGACCGGCCGGCGAATACATTTGTAGCCGGTTTCATTGGTTCCCCGGCGATGAACCTCATTCCTGGAATCATCAACAGGAATGGCAACGTCAAGATCGGCGACGGTGTTGAGTTCAACACGGCCGTACAGGGTCATTCGGGCGATGTTGTCGTCGGTATCCGACCCGAGGACCTGTCGATCGAATCGAAAGGGCAGAGCGCGCGGGTTATTGTCGTTGAGCCGACCGGTGCCGAAACCCAGATCTTTCTGGATCTATGCGGACATTCGATCGTCGCAAATCTGCGCGAACGCAAAAACCCCAGACCAGGCGACCGATTGGAAGTCACCACACCAGTCGAAAAAATCCACGTGTTCGACGCGACCGGTGGTCAATCGCTGCGGTAAGCTTCGCCCAACACCGCGAACACCCGCGTATCGTGATCGCCTTGCGGCGACGGGCATGATGCGCAATTTTCGTGTGTTTTTTCCTGACGCTTGCACCCGCACCACAAGAACCAACAAGGAAACTGAATCAGTGCCAATCAGCTGTTTCAACCCGAGTTTTTCAACACACTCATCCCCGAGCGGACGCCTTTACCGTTCGGATTGACTGCGGAAACTCCCGGACCAATCTCCGAGTATCAACTCCATAGGCGTATATCGGATGCCGTGCTCAATCGTGGTGTTTCCGCTCCGGCGAAATCCCATATTTTGATAGGCTGGCTCAGCGTAAGGCGATGAATGTACGGTCACCCTTGACAATGCAGGATTATTACATCTGGCCGCCTCAATCGCACGAGCGAGCAGTTCCTTAGCGATGCCTTGCCGTCTTACAGACACAAACAACATTGCTATGCGGTCCGGCAACACGAATTCGAGTGCTCCTACGAGCTTTCCCGATTGCTTGGCCACGAGCACATATCCACCAGAACCGACCCGCTTCGCCATTGCGGCTGCATTCGCGAAACGGAAGAACTCGTCTATTCCCTCTTGCTCATAGTCTGGTGCTACGAGTTGATAGAAAACATCTTCTACAAAATGACAGACGGCCTGCTCCTCGCCGGACTTCATCTCTTCGTAAATGATTGGCTCCATATGCCGATGATCTCAAAATTGTCTGCCTTCGAAGTGCATACGCGATTACATAATGAATTTTCGCTCCGTTGCGCAGAGCGGTCGTGTGCGGTTGAGTTCGATCTCACCGCCGCCGAACGATCGCTTTCGGGTTGCTGCTCCGCCACAATGGAACGCTACCGGAATGGTGCCCTGGTGTCGTGAATGCCGATTGCGGTGAGGGATCCTTTGCGACGCGGGATTTCGTCCGCCTTGAGCCCAAAGTGAGTGATGCTGCAGTGGCGACGAACAGCAGCTTCGCCGTTCGTCGCCACGCCGACGACTCACATATTGCCAACCTTCTTGTGGTTGGCGACAAGCCTATGGAGGCCACGCGCGAAGTCCCAGATTGCCACGATGCCGCCCATAAAGAGCGTCCAGACAGCGCGGAACGAAAACGGCGGTATGGCTTTCAATTCGCGCGACTGGAAGGGTTCCCCGCGCGCAATGGCCCCAAGAATGGCATCCATGTCGTCTGCGTTGTTCCAGATGCTGCGGAACAGGATTTTCCCGTCCGGCGCGATCACGAAAATCGAGTTCGGCATCGTCCCGTAGAAACGATGGGCGGTGCCGTTCACATCGTCGACAAGGATCGTCCGGCCATCGCGATAGCGGCGTTTGGTCTTTCTCGCCGCGGTGATTTTTTCGGCCTCGGTGCGGTGCTGCGGCTGTAATTCGCCCGGATGCGCTTCGCGCACATACATCAGAATATAATCGAAGCCGGGGTATTTCTCGATCAGCTTCATCATCGGCGGCACGCTTTGGGCATACATCGGGCAGGTCATGCTGCCGGTTTCGAGTACCAGCGACTTGTTCCGCAAGTAGTCCGAGAGGCGGACGGTGTCTCCTTCAAGGGTCTGCAGGGCGGCATCCCGATACATGTCACCGGCCTGCAAGCCCTCATCGACGGTGAAATCGTATTCCTCAGGCGTGAAGCGGCGATAGCCGTAGGTTTTGGCGGTCATGGTCGTTCTCCGGTTTGCGTTTTAGGACAGCGCCAGGACAGTCAGCAGGGCGACAAGCGTGCTGAGCGTCATCAACAGCCCGCGGTGGTGCAAAAGAGTCAAAGCGCCAAGCCCATCGCGAACAGCGGCCATCTCGCCGTCCGAGGGCACCGCATCGACGCCGCGTATATCCCGAGCGAGCCGCGCAACGATCAGGATGAGTTGGACGAAAAACAGGCTTGCCACCGCGATGGCCGCGCCAGAAAGCCCGGTCTGCCACAGCAACACAATCATCAGGATCGACGCTGTGCCCATCGTCGTCAACATTGTGGGCGGCAGCAGATGGATCACGCGTTTCAGAATGGCATGGACATTCCGTGCGTCGTCATCGCTGACCCGCGTCGATCGCGGCGCCCACATGAGCCGCCAAACGGACTTCTCGATCAGCGACAAGACGACGAATATGCCGGTACCGAGGCCGAGTAGACCGGCGAGGAGAGCGGGGACGATCCCTGTCATGGTCAGTCCTTTCTTCGACTGGGGCGTTCGGCGGTGCCATGCGTTGACACCGGAACGAAATCCCATGATGTTGTCAATGCCTACATAAGGTCGGATGTAGGCATTGACAACATTACTTGAGCAGAAAAATGTGAACTCGCCCTATCCCCATGGAAACTTGCGCGAAGCTTTGCTGACGCGTGTGATTGAAACGCTAAGTGACAGAGGCGTGGAGCACGTCAGCCCAAGAGCACTCGCCGGAGACCTCGGGGTTCGTCATGCTGCGCCTCTTCAGCATGTCTCGACCAAAGCCGATTTACCAAATGCAATTGTGATTGAAGGTGTCCAAACCCTCGTTCTCGACAACCTTAAATGGCGTTTTGCCGAAGTCGGGCAGTGTGAAAACCAACAGTCCTTCGTCGATACCGGCGACGTCCTGGCGGCCAAGTGGCATCAAATCATGGCCATAGATCGCACTGAACTGTTCCGACACGATCACAGGCACCGCAAGATGCTTGCTTAGACCTTCCAACCGCTCCACTTCGTTGGCGGCCGAACCGGTCACGGTCAAATCGAGCCGCCGCGCCGAACCGACATTGCCATACATGACCTTGCCGGCATGAAGGCCGATGCCAAACTCGATTTCGGCCAAACCCTGTTCAACGCGGGTCTGGTTATTTCGGCCAGCTGGCCGAGAGCGTCTCGAGCTGTCATGACCGCATCGCCGATCAGTTTGAGAATCTCTCCGCCGTGATCAAGCACGGCATCTACCGTACAATCGAAATAGTCGTTGATGGTGGCAAAGTACCGATCATTACGAGCTCGGTCGCCATCGTTGTCGAACGCCTGAGATCGCTGAACCACAAGCAGCAACCGCCTTATGGCACCGAGCTGCCGATCGAAGCTCGTCGCAAACTGAATTATAAACAGGGCCCAACATGGTCGAATTGTCGGCATTGCGGTCGTTTGCAGTTCAGTTCGATCTCACCGAGGCCGAACCATCGCTTTCAGGTTGCTGCATTGCCAAAACTGAATGCTACTGGAATGGTGGCTTAGGGCCGTGAATGCCGATTGCGGGGAGGGATTCTTTGCGACGCAGGATTCGTCCGCATTGAGCCCTGTGGACGTTCGCGCTGTAACGCTCGACGCGCGCTGTGCGCCAAAAGCAGTCATGCGCCCCGTCTCCTAGGCACAAAAATGCCGAGGTCATCGACCGCCTTCATCAACCGCCGTCGTGTTTCGCGGGCTGGTTCGACTGGAGCTGGGTGGCAGGAAACGCAGGAGCGCTAAACCGACGAGGGCAGTGGCGGCCAAGTAAAGACCGGGGGCTGCCTGCCAGCCGGTGACATTGACCAGAACCGTTGCCACCAGCGGAGCAGTGCCGCCAAAGAGTGTGACCGCCAGGTTGTAGCCGGCCGATACCGCCGAGCAACGCACCGTCGCTCGATTCAGCGCGACGAAGACCGACGGCAAGGTTCCCATGAACCCAGCCATAACTACCGCCAAGAGAAGCTGTGCAGCAGTTGCGGACAAAACGCTCCCGACACCTGCGAGAAGTAACAGCGGCACCGCCGCCAGGGTCATTGCCCAACCTGCGGCAGTCAGAACGGCTCGCTCGCCAAAACGATCCGCGACTAGGCTGGCTGCCGGCGTCGCTAGTGCACCGAAAAGCAGTCCGCCCGTCGCAATAGCGAGCGAGGTAGACAGAGGCAGCCCAACGAATTTGGACAGATCTGACGCCAACCAAACGAACACTACGTAGTAGCCGGTTGACATCGTCCAGTTGAAGCCAGCGGTAATCGCGATTTCACGGGGGTGGTCGCGAAGAGCAGTGCGCAAAGGCTTGTGGACCATCGCTTCTTTTATCTTGAGCTCAGAGAAAGTTGGCGTCTCGGGAACGCCAAGTCGCAGCCATAGGCCTCCGGCCGCGATTATGATCCCGGTTAGAAAAGGAAGACGCCACCCCCAATCATGCAGCTCGGCCTCGGGAATGGCTGTCGTCGCAAGCCAGGCAACCCCCGCGCCCAACATGCCGCCGAGAACGGAACCGACATAGGCAAGGCTTCCATAGAGGTTTCGCCGCCCCGCCGGCGCGTGCTCCACTAAGAAGATAATCGATCCGGTGAATTCGCCGCCGGCAGAGAGGCCCTGTACAAAACGAACCAGCACTAACAGAATTGGTGCGAGAACGCCGACGTCAGCGTAGGTCGGCAGCAGACCCAGCGCGAATGTGGGCACGCCCATCATCACGACCGATATGGCGAGGAGCCGTCGCCGGCCCAGCCGATCACCGATGATGCCGTACAACGCACCACCTATGGGTCTTGCAAGGAAGCCTATGGCAAAGACGCCATAGGTGCTGATCAGCCCCGCCAGCGGGTCGGCAGAAGGAAAAAACTGCCCAGCAATAATGGTCGCAAGGTAGCCGTAAAGCGCGTAGTCGTACCACTCCAGGATGTTGCCGACGATGCCAGCTCCATTTATTCGTCCGACGGGGTGAGGATCGCTAGGCGCCACTGTTTTCTCTGATGTACTCATCGCCCAGCTCGCCGTTTTTCTCTCTGCCAAATCGACGGTTCGCGTTGAACGTGGACTGCTAATGCCAAAGCGGCAAGTCCTTGATCAGATGTCGCGAGACGGCGAGACGAGACGAACGCTTCCCAGGCAGGCATGTGCTTAAGGCTCACAGGTCCCGCGAATCTACGCCGGTCGTTTGCAGTTCAGTTCAAGACCTTGGTCTGCCGGCGAAGTGGGAGCGCGCGACCTGCTGCTGCCTGAAACGGCAAAAGCGCACACTGGATTGACACCGGCATCCATTTACTCTGCTGATCAAACGAAAAAGTCATCCGAGATCGGCTGAGCCAAATTCGGCCCAAAAAACGTGACGTCATCAAAATCACTTGCCTCGGCATTGCGGAATATGGTGATGAGCCGGAAGGCATCGAGCTCTATGACCGAAACGACATCCTTGTTGTAGTTGACATTGGCTACGCCGCTGTTGACCAGGGTCTGCTTGAACCCTTCGGGATTATTGTTGTTTTCACCGGGAGTGAACAGAAAATCATAGTAGCTCAGCAGATTTTCGCCGATGATCGGCGTGCCGCCCCCGCCCGTGCCGTCAAACGGCGTTTCGAACATGTCAGTGACGATCACGACACGGTCTTCGAACCCGAATCCCGAGATGGCCGGTGAGAACTGCAGGGTATTAGTTCCTTCACCAAACGTGAAAACACCCGTTTGCGTCAAACCGTAGCTGATGAAGTCATCGTTGCCCGTGCCGCCGTTCTTGCTGCCAAAGGCGGCGACGGCCTGTGCGTCGTCCGGGTCTTGCCAGATCAGATCATTGCCCTGTTTTCCGGCGATGTAAGCGGCAGGTGTGTTGAAAAGCTTGTCGTTACCGGTGGTACCGACCCAACCGACGGAGTTTGGCGGTCCTCCAAATGCGATGACAGCCGAGCCGTTCGTGGGAAATCCAGTGATGACATCGCCAAATCCGTCGCCATTGAAATCACCGGCACCGCTTGCGGAGAAAAAAACCGAGCCGCCCGGCGCGGCAATGCGGAAAAAACCCTCCCCGCCATCGATGCTCAGTTCAACAGGCGTTTCGTTCGGATCAACCCCGCCGAAGACGACGTAGGTGCCCGGTGCCTCGGCCGGGGAGGCCAGAACGATGTCGAAGTATCCGTCATTGTTGACGTCACCAGCGCCACTGACGCTGGATCCCAACTGTCCCCCTTCGGTACCGCCGCGGATCAAGAAACCGTCCGATGCCGGAGGGTTCGCATTGAGCGGCAGCGGCGAGGTCGACGCCGATCCATAGACGACGAACGCCACGCCGTCATTGTCAAGGGCTTTGGGTGAACCGACCACCGCATCCCCAAGGCCGTCATTGTTGATGTCACCGAGACCGCTGACCGAATATCCGACCTCGGCGGCTGAACCGAACGAATCCGTGCCGAGCAGGACGCGGCCGCCTTGCCCGGCCGCCAGAGAGCCGGTGTCGGTGTTTGTTTCGGTGTCCGACCCGAATACGATATAGGCAGCACCCTCGCGGTTGTTGGTCGCCGGGGCGCCCAGAATCACGTCGTCGAAACCGTCCCCGTTGAAGTCACCCAGACCGCCGATGGAAATCTCCAGGGCCGCTTCGGTTGCAATATCAGCGATGCTGAAGCCGAGGCCGGCAAGGTCCGTTGCAAGGTCGACCGCGGAACCGTCCGACTTGCCGTAGACGATATATGCCGCACCGGTATTGCTGTTCGTTGTCGGGGCACTGAGCACGACATCCGCTTTGCCGTCGCCGTTGACGTCCCCGGCATAGGCAACGGCGTTGCCGGTCAGGCTACGCTCGGCGGGCCCTTTGATGAAGAACCCCTCCGTGTTGCCGTCCTGGGTCACCGCGGCAAGGTCAACGGTTTCGGTCGTCGGCTTGCCGAAGACCACATAGGCGCCACCGGTCTCATTGTCCTTTGCCTGCGCGCCGACGATCAGATCGGCGAGGCCGTCGCCATTGACATCACCGGCGCCACTGACTGCCGACCCCGTAAACGACCCCTCGATTCCGTAGATTGCGAAGCCGCCATTCCCCTGGGCTATGGCCTCCAGGTCGATATCGGCTCCGGATTGATTGCCGAAAACAACATAGGCCGCGCCGGTTGTGACACCGTTGGATATCGTCTCCGGAGCGGCGATGATGACGTCGTCATAACCATCACCATTGACGTCGCCCGCACTCCTGACGGACAAACCGATCCGCGCCTCTCCATCGTCATTGCTGAAGATGTCAAGGGTGGGTGCTTCGGTCACGCCAATCTGCGAAACCTGCTGGTTTTCACCGATGTACTGGATTTCCTCCACCCCAAAAAGGAGTTTGATGTTGGGGCGGCCAAATCCATCGGTTCGATCGATGAGAACGACGACCGGGCCGAAGACTGTGTCAGTCTTCTTTGCCGTGACGTCATCACGAAACGCGTCGATCCTGACGCTGTCGTAACCGCGCCCGCCGAAAATCGCGTCGATCCCCTCCTTCGGCTCAAAGACATTGTCGCCGGAATTGCCGATCAGCACCTCGCTGCGCCAGGTTCCCGAAATAGTGTCATCGTTGTCCACATCGCGCTGACCCCACCGGCCCGGAAACGCCGGTGCTGACTTCGCCTCTTCCCTGAAACCACTCTCGGTCGGTTGTTCGGTTGGCGACCGGGCATGGTCGGGTATCTCGTCCGGATTGTTCGAATGATCGCGCCTGCTCTGGGAGTACTCGTCCCGCGCATAGGTTTCTCGATGTTGCTTCTTTATCCAGAAATGCGGTCGATCCGGCTCTACGATTAGACGGTCATAAGATGGCGCCCGATTGAACATGCTTTTCAGGAATGAACGCATAACCGCTGGCTCCCGCCGTTTATCCGGCTAGATTTCTCAGTGTCTTTCGGGATCCATCCACTATAACCGGTGGCCAAGCGGGCACAAGTTCGGACGACGGAGACACGTCATACGTCCTCTTTTTGAAATGTATTGACCGTGCCCATCTTCACTCGTCTCTCTCGTGTTAAAACTTCATAGATTCAAAGTTTTTAGGGTATTTGGAAAGGACAGAACCATAAATAAAACTCTATTAAATTGCTGAATATAACTTTCCTTTTTGATGAAGAGAGTGTTTGCAGGAGCTTTTTTTCAGTCAGAAAAATAATTTCCAGATACGATTACCACATGGCCCACGTCGCCCGTCTCGTCGTTCCCGGTCTGCTGCATCATGTGACCCAGCGGGGAAACCGGTGTGAGACAACTTTATTCGAAGAGAACGATTACGCCCTCTATTTGGATCTGCTGAGAGCAGCGAGCGCACCAGAAGCGCCGTATGGGCCTATTGTCTGATGCCGAACCATGTGCATGCCCTCCGACGAGGACGGCCTGCGCCGGACTTTCGCCGAGTTGCACCGCCGCTAAACGGGCCATGTCAATGCCCGGGCCCGTGCCACCGGCCATCTGTGGCAGGGCCGTGAATGCCGATTGCGGTGGGTGATCCTCGTGCGATGCGGGATTCGTCCGCATTGAGCCCAAATCACCAGATGCTGCACGATGCGCGAATCTCGGCTTTCGGTGGCTGATCAGCTCGCCGAGCCGACCTCCAGCTTGATTTTAGATGCCCCGTGTTGCAGCGAAGGTCTCTAATGAACCCAGCGTTGACCATCGCCTACACTTGCATTGATCAATAGCTGGATGGACTCGCCACGCATATCGAGTGAACATTATTCAATGGGCATCAAAGCGATCCGAAATGTCAGCTACGTTATCCTTCTTTGTGAAGATGTGCCGAGGATGAAGCATTTCTATAAAGATGTGATGAGTTTTGAGTTGGAGGAAGACAATGCGCACTGGGTTAAGCTGCGTGTAGGGGACTGTGCGCTGACACTCCGACCGCGCGGTCTTTGGCGAGGATGGGAAGACGGTCCAATCCCAGAGACTTCGGCTGCAGTGCAATTGGCCTTCTGCGTTGCCTATGACCAAGTGGACCTCTGCTATGAAGAACTTGAACAGAAAGGCGTGATCATTGTCGAAGGCCCAAAGGATCAAGATTTCGGCCACCGAACCTTGTTTTTCAGGGACCCGGAGAACAACGTTCTGGAAATTTATGCCGAGATAGCTGAACAGAGTTGAGCCGTTTTATCCACCAGCAAAAAAGTCCACTTCGTCGGCTATGCTGCCGCACAGAAGAAATTAGGCAAAGGTCCGGACCGAGCCCAACTTTCTCATTCGTCACAACGCAGCGAACGGCGGCTTTTGCTATCGCCGATAGAGCCGCACCGGGCTGCCATCGGCACGTGCGATCACCTTCTTGGCTTCAAGATCGAGATGCACAGCCTTCAGCCACCAGCCTGCTTTGGCACCACCGGGAAAGAGTGTCTCGTCCAGGTGCGGCAACAAAGCTACCTTGGCCTCTGCAACTTTTAGCCCCGGAGGTGTATCCGGCAAGACTGGCAGGAGCGCATCCCGCATCGCTTCGTACTTCGCGCGGTCGAGACGCTCGGTTCGGCCCGGCGTGTTCGGGTTTTCCACTTCGACCTTGTCAGCGTGATCAGACATGCAACTCTCCGTTGTCTTCGACCTTCGGGTTACGGAATCCCATTTTCACCCAAGCTGCGAACAGCCGTCCGTAGAAACCAAGCGAGTGCGTTTTCAGGTTCGGTAAATCGTTGGGGAGATCATCGCGTGCACCCACCATTGTGCGCATTTCCAGCGCAGGTCGCTCGTCATCCGGCCAAAGTGCGCTGTAGATGCTTAGCCAGTGTCCGCCCTTCAGCTCCATGAAGATCGGCGTGTTGCAGCAGGTAGCGATCACCCGGCGGGTACCTGCATCTCCTGACAGGCGATGCGATTTCAGTTTGTCCTGTCCAGCAGAAATCACCACGCGGTCTTTGCGATACATGACGAAGGGCGTTGCACCTTTTTCATCCAGAACTGGCTTTGCGCCCGGCAGAGCTTCAAGCGGTTGCGCTGCGGCCTGACAACTCTCGCAAAGACATTCGACGGCAGCGATCTGCGGTCCATCCACGATCAGTTGGACTTGGCCGCAACGGCAGCTGAGGTGGCAAGATGTCATGCTTTCGCTCTCTCGATTCTCACCAACTAGACTAGACCGTCCAGTTTGATTGGTCAAGTTAACTGTGTATGATGCGGGCAAACCACCGGACCCGAAACTATGTCGAACGGCGCACAAACAAGGATGAGGCGGAGCCGAAAAAGGATACTCTCCGCTGCCGAAGAGGTGTTTCTTCAACACGGGTTTCTAGGCGCGAGCATGGATACGGTGGCGGACGCCGCAGGTGTTTCGAAGCAGACCGTCTACTCGCACGGCCAATCGAAAGAAGCCTTGTTCATTCAGGTGGTGGAACGCATGACTGGCGGGGCCGCGCAGGACATTGGCGAGGACAAGGAAGACACATTCGAAGGGATCTCGGCCAAGCAGTTCTTCCTCGAAGCGGCCACCCAACAGTTGCTCGTCGTAATGACGCCCCGCCTCATGCGGCTCCGTCGCATGGTGATTGGCGAAGTCGAGCGTTTTCCGGAACTTGGGCGTTCACTCCACGAGAACGGGGTTGGGCGTACGGTTGCACGGTACACGCGCGCAGTCGCGCACTACACAACAATCGGGGAGCTGATAAGCAGCGACCACAAAGCCGCCGCGACGCTGTTCAACTGGTTGGTCATGGGTGAGCCAACAAACTCCGCGATGTTCCTTGGAGACGCTGGCATCCCGTCGAAAGCTGAGCTTGAAGCCCACGCCCGTGAAAGCGTGAGAGTGTTTCTTGCTGCCTTCGGGAATGTTGCGCCAACACAAACCGCGCGTTCATCGGATGGCCGCTTTGTCGATGAATGAACCCGCCTAGGAGGCGGAATGAGCCGAAGTCACAGCCCAAGAGTGCCCAATGGAACAAACGCGCACAGCAACATGTAGTTGCGGACAATTGTCTATCGAAGTTCGCGGCACGCCCGATCCCGGCATTTGCCATTGCCTTGCTTGCCAGAGGCGGACCGGAAGTGTCTTTGCGGCACTGGCAGCCTTCAAGCCACCCTACACCGTTTCAGGTGAGGCGACGGAGTACGTCAGGCGCGGCGATCAGGGCTCTGAATTTACCTTCCGGTTCTGCTCGATCTGCGGAACCAACCTTTTTCATACCGAGAAGGGGTTTGAAGATGAGATGGTTCTCGTCGCCGTAGGTGCATTTGGCGATCCTGACTTCCCGCCACCTGTCGACTCGACCCATGAACGTCGCAAACACAGTTGGGTCGTCGTTCCAAGCAGCGCCGAAAGGCATCATACCGATCCTGAATGATACGACATCCTATCGTCGCTTGAAACCTACCATCGGTTCGTAACCCGCTGCAATGCACACGACAGACCCCGAACCCGAATAGCAGCCATTGGAGTCGACGCGGTAAACGGCAGCAAAGTCCGCGATGTGTGAATTCAAGTGGGGCTTGATTTCGCAGCAAGAGTCGCTTTCGGTGGATTGCGAAACAGCAGCCGAGTTGAATGGCGAACGGCAGCAAAGGGCGGCGAGTTCCGGTCCCATTCCATATTTGTTGTGATGAGAGAAACTTCCGGAAAAAGCCCAGTTTGGATATTGGCTGCGACGCGCACACTGTCACAGGATTGAGGGGAAATCGGGGATGGATTTAAAGGCACCTGGACGGAAAAAGGGGGCGCGTCCGCGCCCCCTGGCTGTATGACAGCTCAAAACGGGTGGATGCGCGGCCAGTTGGTGTTGGCATCTTCGATGTACTTTGGCGTGTCCGCTTGCCAGAGCTCCTGCGCGCGTGGATGAACCTGAACGTAGAGCGTGCCGTCCACGACTTCCCAGACCGACGGATCGCCGGGAGCCTTGTATCCCTGGCTGGCCGCCCATGAACAATAGCCGTCGTAAGCTGGTGCATATTGTGCGGGATCGGCCGCGAACTTGTCGCGATTTTCCTCGGACGTGAAATACCAGATCGCGCCGTTCCAGAAGTGATTGAACCGTGCTTGACCCTGGGCCGGAGTCCCATCGTGATAGGAAACCGTGTCGTAGCCACCGATCGCCACGGCAAGCTGATTGCCGGCGAAAGCCGGAAGAGCCGATAAGCCCGCCAACGCGGCTGCTGCGAACAAGGTCAGGTGTTTTTTCATAGTCATATCCTTTTCGATTGTGACAGTTTCCACCCCTTCTCCACCTCGAAGACCTAGACTGATATTCACCTGGGCAGGAAATGAACTCTCGCACAAACCATTGTTACTTCAACAACTTGTGAGCGATTTGTGTACGCCGGAAGACCAGCGAAGGAGCAGTCGCGGCCAACTGAAGCAGCCATTTACCCACTCGCAGCGAAAGCCCGCTTTGTGGGATCCTTCGCGACGCGGGATTCGTCCGCATTGCGCCCATAGCGCCTTTCAAGCAGTCCTGTAGAAGTGCTCAGGATCGCCTTGGTCAAGGCCGCTTAGTGCACCACAGTATCGCCACCCCGCCTTGTCGAGCAGCTTGCGCATAGCGGAGTTTGATTGGTTGGTGGACGTCCAGACCTCTGGGTACGCGCTTGCGTTATGCGAAAGCAAGCCCGCCCCCAGGCCAAGTCTTCTTGCATCGGGAGAGACGATCAGCAGAGAAATGAAGGGCTTGCCAAAGAAGTAACCGTGATCAAGGCAGCAGAAGGCTTGGACTTCGCCATGCAACGCGGCGACGCTCAAGCCACCGTTTTCAGCCACTGACGTGATGTAGTCAGCTCTGTCATTCGAACCAAGGAGAGCTTCATCTATTGTGACTGCACGGGCGATTTCATCTGGCGTAATCGCTTTCCTGATCTCCAAGGCAGCCTCCTCAAAACCGGCAACACACCGATGATAACTTCCGCCACGATAGCAGAGTGCGGTTGTCGAGGTCGTTAGTGCGGCTGTGGCTGCAGATGCCGTATCAGGCCTCCACCGGCGGAAGCCATGTCAGAGAGGAATGGTGCAGCGAGATCAGCACGCGTCCATCGAGCTTGTGATAAGCGAAGGTGTAGTCGGCACGGGTCGCGTTGCCATCGCCATCAATAAAGGTGTAGTGCCCCATATCCTTGTAACCCAGACCACCGGCCTTCAAGATCGGTCCCACAGCGCTTTGGAATTCCACGCGCTTCCAGCCTCGATTAAGAAAGCCTTGATCGTGCGGGTAGTTCGGATCACCACCGACGAAATACGATCTTGCGCCAGCTCTGTCGAGCCGAATGACATCCGCCAGGGTAGGCTTGAACAACAGAGGTTCATCAGGTGTTCCGAAATCATAAAGATCCAGGAGTTTTTCGACGTCCTGCTCGATAACGTATTTTGCCCAAGCACGCTGCGCGGCGATAACTTCCGCCTTTGTCATCTTTTGAAAGTTGAGTTCTGAAATTGGCTTTCCCCTTTTCTATGCAGCGCCCGCAACGCCTCATGTCCCCGCGCCGGGTGGATTGATATGACCCACAGGCGGTAATTTGCCACCGAACTTCTGTGAGGCTCAAGTGCTTGTTGCGTGGTTCACGTCGTCTTGGGACTTCGTATAGCGCAACCTCGGCAATTTCGGCCCGTTTCTGCCATGCGGTGGTGCGGCGTATGCTCGGACGTTCGGTGTTCCGAATGTCGGCTTCGCACGATAGGAATCAGGAGCCTGCAACGGAATCAGCCCATTGCAGACAAAACAAGTTGTTCCTATCGTCTTCGGATGTGTTGCCTATTTCGCGAAGGAAACTGGTGTTGGCGGTTACTTGGACAGATGAACTTGCCGAAATAGATTGGGATGACCTTGCAGAGCTCTATCGACTGGCACCCTTAGGGGAGCGGAACCCACTTAAATTGGAGCAAGTGTTTTCGAACAGCATGTTCAGATGCTTTGTTTTTGACGGTGGTAGAGTCGTTGGCGCCGGGCGGGTGTTGGCTGACGGTGCAGATTGCGCCTGTTTGTGCGACATTGCCGTTCTCCCAAGCCACCAGGGAAGAGGTTTGGGAAGACACATAATCCAGAGGCTGGTCGACAAATCGAAGCTTCATGAGAAAATCATTCTTTATGCCGCTCCCGGAAAAGAACCGCTTTATGAGAAGTTTGGTTTCCGAAGGATGACAACGGCAATGGCGATATTTGAAGATCCGGCAAAAGCGTTTTCGGACGGCTATCTGACGCGACAATAAACGGGTCATATGTCGCAGACGCTATGATTCTGCAAAATCCGAACACCCAGGTTTGATGCGGAACAGCCATGCGCCGCACGGGGCACAAAAGACGGCAAACGGACACATCGGACGTCGACGCCACAGGACTTTGCCCCTGCTTTTCGAGCCCAATCCATCGAAGACTGCCAAGGATCGCAACGATGTGGCAGAATTTGATTTCAGGCACGGAACCGCCATTCAGCTTTCGTAAAACTTGTCGGCGCCGGGTCCTTGGTTCAAGTTAGAGTGCCGTGTGACGGAAAAACAAAAGGGAGGAATACATGAACAAGCTGGCTCTTTGCGCGACCGCGATCACACTTTCGGTCGGGATATCGGCCGCCAATGCGGAAACGGTGTTAACCGTTTCGTCGTGGGCGAGCCCCAACCACAATATGAACGCAACCACGTTCCCGCGCATCAACGAGATGCTGCAGGAATGCTCCGGCGGCGATCTCAGCCTCAAGGTCGAATACGGTCTGGCTCCGCCGCCGGCCCAGTACGACACGGTCCGCGACGGTGTGGCCGATATCAGCTGGATCGTCCATGGCTACACGCCGGGCAAGTTCGTCACAACCAAACTGGCCGAACTGCCTGGCATCCCGGGCAATGCCGAGCAGATTTCGGTCGCCTATCAGAAGACGTTCGAAAAATTCCTCGAAGACGCCGGGGAAGCCAAGGGCGTCGAGGTTCTGGCGAACTTCGTGCATGGTCCCGGCCAGTTGAACACGCTGCAGCCGCTGGATGACGGCTATCGGTCGGTTGACGGGCTGAAACTGCGCGTCGGCGGCGGCGTGGCCAACATGATCGGCTCCGCGCTGGGCGTCGCCGGTGTCAACGTGCCGGCGCCGGCCGTCTATGAGACGCTGGCATCGGGTGTCGCCGAGGGCGTGTTTTTCCCGATGGAGACCATGTATGCCTTCAAAATCGCCGAACTGGCCAAATACAGCTATATCAATCCGGATGGCATGTATACGACGTCCTTCGGTCTGCTGATGAACTCGGACACCTATGACGGCCTGTCGGATGCCCACCGCAAGTGCATCGACGACATGCGCGGCGTGGAAATGTCCCGCTGGATCGGCAAGGTCTGGGACGAGGCGGATGCCTATGGCAAGGAAATGGCGGTCAGCGAAAACGGCCTTCAGATCATCGAGATGGATGAGGACCAGCGCGCCTATTACAAGGAAAAGACGGCCGGTATCGAAGCCGCCGTTCTGGAAGAGGTCAACGCCAAGGGCGTCGATGCCGCCGCTGCGCTGGAGTTTTTAAAGTCCAACATCAACTGAGGCCGGCGGACTTCGCAGATGCGAAACTTCCTGATCAAGACACAGGGGCTGGCCAATGGGGCCGGCCTCTTTTTCGCCAATGTCGCGGCCGTGGTCCTGCTGGCGCTTGTCGCGTTGACGGTGGCCGATGTGATCGGCCGCTATTTCTTCCGGAGCCCCGTCACCGGGGCGGTGGAACTGGTCCGCATTTGCATGGCCGGCATCATCTTTTTCTCGTTCCCGCTGATGTTCCTCCGCAATGACCACATCATCGTCGATCTGATCCCGATCTTCCGGCGCGGCTGGCTGGCCTGGATCGTGTCGATCGTCATCCTGGCGGTCATCACCTATGTGGCCTATCGCATCGGCGACCGGGTCTATGACTATGCGGTTCGCGCATTCGAGGATGAGGATGTCACCGAATATCTCGCCATTCCGCGCTGGCCCATCGTCGGGTTCATCACCCTGTCGCTGTTCGCCGCGGCGGTGATGTCGGCGCTCAGATTGCTTTTGCTCCTGTCGACGCCGGGCAAGGTTGACGCCGAATCCCACGAGGAAGGCGTATGACAATCGCGCTCATCGGCTTTGCCATCGTCCTGGTGTTTGCCTTCCTGCGCATGCCGCTGGGCGTCGCATTGGGCATTGTCGGCCTTGTCGGCTTTTCCGAATTGTCCAACTACCGCGCCGGCATGGCGAACGCCGCCCGGCTGGTGATCGACAGCGGGCAATCCTATGGCCTGTCGGTCGTGCCGCTGTTCATCCTGATGGGCCTGATGGTCGATCGCGGCGGCATGGCCAAAGAACTTTACCGCGCGGCTTACGCCTTCCTCGGCCACCGCAAGGGCGGGTTGGCGATGTCAACCATCGTCGCCTGCGGCATGTTCTCGGCGATTTGCGGATCGTCGCTGGCGACAGCGGCGACCATGTCGAAAGTGTCGATGCCCGAGATGCGGCGCTACAAATACGACGACTCGCTGGCCACGGCGTCGATCGCCGCCGGCGGCACACTGGGCATCCTGATCCCGCCGTCGGTGATTCTGGTGATCTACGGCCTGATCACCAACGCGTCGGTGGGAAAGCTGTTCATTGCCGGGGTTCTGCCGGGCATCCTCGGCGTGCTGTTCTACCTTGCCGCCGTCCTCTTCGTCGTGACGCGCAACCCGGCGGCCGGCCCGGCAGGGGGGAAATCGACCTGGCGCGAGCGGCTTGTCGCGCTGCGCGACGTGTGGACAACGCTTGGCCTGTTCATCTTCGTGATCGGCGGCATCTATGTCGGCGCCTTCACACCGACGGAGGCCGCAGGCATGGGCGCCGCCGGCTCGATCGCCATCGCCTATTTCCGCGGCGCGCTCAGCTTGCGGGTGCTGTTGGAAGTGGCGCGGGAAACCGCCATGACCACGGCCAAGCTGTTCCTGGTCGTGTTCGGTGCGATGATCTTTTCCAACTTTGTGAACCGGGCCGGGCTGCCCGATGCGCTGTTGAACATCGCCCAGGGGTTCGACTTCCCGCCGCTCGGCGTGATCTTCGTGATCCTGGCGATCTATCTGATCCTCGGCTGCGTGTTCGAATCGCTGTCGATGATCCTGCTGACGGTGCCGATTTTCGCGCCGCTCGTTCAGGGGCTCGGCTTCGACCTGATCTGGTTCGGCATCCTGGTCGTCGTGGCCACCGAAATCAGCCTGATCACACCGCCGATCGGCATGAATGTCTTCGTGCTGAAGGGGGTCTTGAGGGACGTATCGGTCGGAACCATCTTCCGCGGTGTGACACCGTTTTGGGTCGCCGATATCTTCCGCATCATCCTGCTGGCGCTGGTTCCGGCCATCGCCTTGTTCCTGCCGTCGATGATGTAGCGAACCGGCGCGTCAGATGCGGATCCGCCGCGCCCCGGCGCCAAGTTTGACGCCGCCCTGCCATTGCATGGAATAGGCGGTTCGATGGCGCAGGTTCGGGTTCATCAGCCACAGCCGCCACAACAGCCTTTTGAGCGCCGGATCGTCGAAATCCTGATATTCGGAGCGCGTGTGGAGCGTCACGTAATTGTTGGCAAACTGCATGTCGCCTTTTTCAAGCACCATCTCGAAGCGCGATTCATGGGCGATGGCTTCCGCCGTCCGGATGGCCGCCCGCTGCAGGTCGGTCAATGCCGGCGTTCCCGGCAGTTCATGTCCCTTTTGAATGTGCTTCGGCCCGAAGGACGTGCAGATGCGGCCATCGAAGAAGTTGAAGACCGGGCTTTGATAATAGGGCAATTCGCCTTCGCCATATTCGCCGTGCTTGGTCCAGTAGAGCGGCTCCGTCAGTGCCGCCGCATAGTCGGGATGCCGGTCCAGCAGCGCGTTGAACATGGCAACGGAACTGGCGACCATCGACACCCCGCCCGACTTGGCCGTCCGCAGGCACAACAGACCCACCAAGTCGCATTGGTCGCAGTGATAGTCCATCAGCTCCCGGGTCTGGTAACCCCGGCTGTTCGGATCTTTCTGGGTTTTTCCAAGATCGGTGATATGTCCCAGCAGGTCCCCTTCGGGATTGTTGGGGGTGGCGTCTCCGAGATGGGTTCCGATGCCCCAGTAAATCGTTGCCGTCTCAATCCGGTCCAGGTCGTCGATCGGCAGTCCACGGATCAGCGCGATGCCCAATCCGTCCTTCAACGTCGCGTAAACGGCGTCCAGGGTGTCGCCGAAGACGCCCAGGTCGAAATCCGATCGCGTCGTGTCGAGCAGCAGATCGGCGTCCTCTTTCAGCCTCGGCCGGACGCCCCGCGCCATATCGACGAGATCGGAAATCTCCCGGTCACTGAGCGTGAACAACCAGTCTTTCTTCGACGCCAGATCCGACCCGACCCAATCGGCGGGATCATCGACAGGCTGCATCGGCAATGCTTGCATATCAGTCTTCCGGATTGTGCACTTCAGGATACCGGAACAAAGAGCGACCTCAAACGCTTTTCGGGCGATTGTCCGCCCATCTCGGACGTTCGCCTATCTGCGGCATACCTCATCGTGGGCCAGAGCGGGTTTTCGCTGCATGCTCGGCAAACGGCAGTATTCACAAGGCTGTCCGCGAACCATTGAGGCGTGCAATCAGCCGGCTCATCTCCTCGCAGAACATCGGGATATCGAGACTGTACGCCACGCTGTGTCGATCTTCGCATTCCACGTACAGGATTGGTTCTGACCCCTTGATTTCCAGATGGTATGGGAACTGTACGGACTTTCCCCTCCATGGTACCGCCTCTGCGGGTTGTTCAAATTGCACCGGCGAGCCGAAAGCGACCTTCCATCTTTCTGTGTCCAGGGCAAGAGGAACCGACCTCCACGGCATCCTTGAGTGCGCAAAACCAACGAAGTAATCAGATATCCACGGAATCAGGGGCGTGCTGCCCCATGGATAGTCCGAACGAATGTTTCCCTCGGAAGATCCAGCATGTGCGACTACATAGTCTCCGGAGAGCGGCAAGCATTCGCGAAAAACAACCAGCGGATTGATGGAATATATCAAATGGAGAACTCCATCTTTTACAAATGGGGCCCAATTTTTTTCAGTGTCGTTCAGCGGGAAATCACTTACGGTAATTTGTTTGCATATATTATCAACACAATCGTATTGAAACATTCGCCTGTGACCGTTTTCCAAAAATGCATTGGCAAAAATGATGTTTCGGCCCATATATCGCACGAACCTTTTGTCCTCAAAACCTGTATGTGTGTGACTGGAGCCAAAGGTGACTGCGTTCCGATGCTCAATGATATTGGCATCGCTGTATTGTTCTGGGTCGAGCGCTTTATCTTCTTTAAATATTAACACGAAGCCGATGGATGAAGAGATAAAATTGTTATCTTCAGTGAGCTTATCGTTACGGATATTCAAGCATATTTTCCCGTCATCCTGGAAAAGCACGTGTTTGGTTCGGCTAACCCGATCCGTCAACGACCCCCGTGCCGATTGAGTATTGTCGATGAGTCTACGAGCGGTAGAGGTGTAATGACATAGGGAGACCATTGATTGAATTGCGCTGTCTTTGAGACCGCTTTCCTCATCCAGTGTCGACGACGGATACTTTATGACAATGCCAGGCAGCTGATCCATGTGTTCGGCCAGCTCACCGTAAACCTTCACCAGTCGCTCTCTAACTGGGGCGGCGAGGCTCCTCCAGGTGGAACCGCGACGTTCATCGACCCACGTATCAGGTCCAAGGTTCAGAAGATCCCTGAGCGTCGGATAGACATCCTCTAGGTGGGGTTGATTGACGAACACAATCGGATAGTCCACATGCGCAGCGCCAAAGTTGCGAAACTGTGACTTGATTCCAAACGGTCGTCCTCCTCGTAAGACAACAATTTCTCCAGGGAGTGAAACTCCGGATAACTCTCGCTGTTCACAATCTTTCTCGGGTTGTCCGGATGATGGGGAATCTGCGAAACAATGGCATTCAGGAGATCGCCGAACAGGTAGATTCCCAGACTCGGACCGGTTCTTGGAGGATAGGGCGAATGCACAACCGCGCCTCCGAACGGACGTTTTTTCGGCCCAACAAAGACCTCAGGATATTGGATTCCAAGTTTTTCCGTAAGCAGGTCGGAAGCAACGCCGCCGTGAGAAACAAGAAAAGGTGAGTTCTGAAGATATTGCGACATAACGCTCTCTGTAATGATTGCATCAGCAGCGTCATTTTGGTTTGACTCCGGTTCATACATTGGGCTCACCTGTCACGGATTGCGCGGTGATCATCATCGGTTGATATAGCCTGCTCACTTTGAAACCTGGAATCGCAGCGTCGGCTGTCGCCAGCTTGAACCAGCGTGCCCATGAATGTACAGAAGTCGGTGTAACGCAACAGCCGTATCCGAGAAATGTCGGGTCGTAGAGCAGCCGGCTTCTATCATGATCATAGACGGTAGGACACTCCCGACAGACACTTTGCTTGAAGCCGATATCTGTATCGTCGGTGCCGGGGCAGCCGGGATCGCGCTCGCCCTTCGACTGGAAGCACCTGGCCAGGACATCATCCTGCTTGAAAGTGGCGGGGAGCACCATGACGATCGGCAGCAGACCCTCGCGAGAGGAGATCACTCCGGTGCACCCTATGTCGATCTTGACGTGACAAGCCTGCGCCAGTTGGGAGGAACGACCAACCACTGGGGCGGCCAGTCTCTTTATCTGGACCCGCACGACATCGCACACCGCCCCTTTGTGCCTGACAGCGGGTGGCCGATCGCATACGAGGACTACAGCCGGTTTTTGCCGTTTGCGGCCGAGATGTGCGGATTAAAGGAGGTGCTGCCCGGCAACAGGACGGGGCACTGGCAGGCCGGCGAAGCGAGCAATCCTCTGAAAGAGACCGACTTTCGCCTCATCAATTTCTTCTTCGGCAAGGACGGACCCAGGAGGTTCGGGACCCATTTCCGTACCGACCTTGCAAAGAGCGCAACAATCCGAACACTTCTCAACGCCCCCGTCCGGCGCCTGACAACGACAGCCGATCAGCATTCCGTCCTTTCGGCGCAAATACAGCAGCTTGACGGAAACCGTTTGGAGGTTGCGGCCAGGCGGTTCGTCCTGGCGGCCGGGGCGATACAGAACATCCGGCTGCTCCTTCTCTCGGGCTCGGAGGGAGGCGCTGGTCTTGGCAACGATAGCGATATGCTGGGCAGATGTTTCATGGAGCACCCGAACTACTTTATCGGCGCGTTCAACATCCTGGAGATCACGGACACACACCTAATGCGCAATCCCGGACAGGCGAACGTAAGGTACGATTTTCAACTCAAACCCGAGGTTCAGTTCGATCAGGAAATCCTCAACCACTCGGTCTTTATGGTCCCCGCCGACCAAGCGGTGCCGCACCATCGAGAGATCAGGCGGCTGTCCTCGATCTGGCGCCGCTTCGAAGAGCCACAGACCTTCGCTGATTTCAAGCTGCGGTTCCGCTTCGAACACGCACCAAACCGCGACAGCCGCGTGAGCCTCGGCGACCAGGTAGACGCATTTGGTGACCGCCTGCCGCATGTGCATTTTGCTTTTGGCGATCTCGAAACGAAGACGCTCTCCATGGTAACGCGCCGCTTCGCCGAGGCCCTTGGGGCAGCGGGACTGGGGCGCGGTGGCTTCCGAAAGGACGACATTGACGCTTGGACGGAAAGCCCCGGATGGCAGTACCACCACTTAGGCGGCACGCGGATGAGTGTCGATCCCGCGGACGGTGTTGTTGACGCCAACTGCCGGGTACACGGGACCGATAACCTCTACGTGGCGGGTTCTTCCGTTTTCCCGACAAGTGGACACGCCAACCCCACGCTGAACCTTGTTGCCATTGCTCTCAGGCTTGGCGACCATCTCTCGTCGAGGACGGCACAATGACAATGCCGCGAAGGTCAGCGCTGGTCGTTCTTGGGGTCGGCCTGCTGTTGCCCGGCGCAATCAGCGCGCTCGAGGATCCGCTTGAAGACCTGATCATTGAAATCCGACGGCAGCCAGGTCTGGGCGCGCTGTGTGGGCAGGCTCGGGAGGTCTTCTCAGCAAAGGAACTGGAGCTTGCCAGGAAGACGCTTGCCTATCATCTCGGCGGGCCGGATCCGCTTCGGACGCTTCACAATCTCATCCGCCACGAGTTTCGGACCGGGGATACGCTGCTCGTGGACGGGTTGCTGCTCAGTCGGAGTGAGGCTGTGCTGGGCGCCCTGGCCGCTATTGGCAAAAGATCCGTCGCGCCATCACATCTGCAACCATGACTGAAATGCGGTCGTGAAAATCTTAGGAAAGAATTGCCCCGACCCAGGTTGCGATACAATTACCGGAAGGTTGTGATTTGCCCGAGGCGACGACCATGACGGCTAGTGCTCCCGTCGCGATCTCCCCAAACTAGCCCTTGGCTTGTGCGATCCCCGCGTTGACCGAGTTCGCAGAGCGCAGCACGTCGAAGGAGGACTGCACCTCGCCGCGCAGCAGCAGCTCGTGGCTTCAACGAAGATATTCCGGGCGACCGTACGGCGCGGCGTTGCGCGTTAACGGCCGCCTTCCGATCGGCTGGGTTGCGACGTAAAAGACGCCGTTCGTTCCGTTTTCCGAGTCGAGAAATCAAAGGTCTGAACAGGGGCGTCAACGGGAGGCTCGAAGATCTCCCCGTGCCGGAGTGTTCGCACGGCATCGGCGTAGCCGGCTCTCCAGTGCGTCTTCATGCTGAGGCGGGAGAACTCGCGATGCCTCGAGCCGTGTTCATGGACCCTGGAACGGTAAATCAGATGCACGATGTTGTAGACGTTCCGGTTGGCCATCTCGGCAAGCGCTTGCAACTCCGGGCTCTCGGTCAGTTCGGGCGGTAGCCTGTCGAGCAGCCTGGCGATCGCCGAGCGGTGATGCAGGATCTGCTTCCAGGTGTCGGTTCTGGAGCGGGTCATGCTGGAAAAATGGATTTCGCTCTGGCGCATGACCACGTCGCTGAGATGTTTCGGCAATGCGCCAGCGGCGCTCCACAGGTCGACCTGAAACGCCAGAACATCCTTCCTGGTTGCCGTGTGTTTCAGAACGTAGTTGAGCGGTGTGTTGGACCCCACGCCACCGTCCCAATAGGGCTGGCCGTCGATGTCGATGGCATGGAAGGCGGGTGGCAAAGCGCCGCTCGCCATCACATGCTCAGGACGAAGCTTGCGCTGTTTTGAATCGAAATAGACAGCATTGCCGGTCCGGACATTGACCGCGCCGACAGAAAGCCGAATGCCTTGGCGGCCGTTGTGATTGATGCGATCGAAGTCGACCAACGTTTCCAGCGTGGATTTCAACGCGTTCATGTCGAAGATGCTCGTCGCCTCGGGGGAGGCGGCCTGTTTGAACAGCAGGCCGGGCAGGCGTGGCCTGAAAAAGCCGTCTGCCCCGGCTAGAACGGCCATCTGTGCATGGAATTCGTTGAACATCGCGTGCACGACGTCGTGCTGAAGCATGTCGCGAAACACATCGGTGAACGGATTTCCGACCGCCGGCCGCGAAACAGTCTCCCAGAAGGTCTTGAGCTTGCCGACGCGCTCCTCAGGCGGATTTCCCGCGATGATCGCCGCATTGATGGCGCCGATCGAGATCCCGGCCAGCCAGTTGGGGTGCAGATCGATTTCGGCCATGGCC
Source organism: Hoeflea sp. (assembly GCA_965249925.1). Classification (GTDB taxonomy): domain Bacteria; phylum Pseudomonadota; class Alphaproteobacteria; order Rhizobiales; family Rhizobiaceae; genus Hoeflea_A. The sequence goes on along the minus strand of OZ252260.1, from coordinate 802,935 downwards.
TCGTACACGCCGGCCTGGTAGGCACCCAGGGGGCCGCCGCCCTGCAGCAACAGGGCGACGCACTCGAAGGGCAGGTGCAAGGGCCCGCCACACTGTTTGTGTCTCGCCATCTGCCTGGTCGCCGAGGATCCCCCTTTGCCGGCCGATAGGTGAATCAACATCCGTGATCCGATTCAATCGACCGAGAGGGGATTGTCCGATGTTGGTTTCGCTGCCGATACTGCTATTTCGTGCAGTTATCGGGAGAAATACTGACAGGCTGCATCGTCAGAAAGTGTTTCGGTTCAGCAACCAACAGTTTGCAGGGAAAAAAAATGCCGATCGTAGAATTGCATATTTTGCAGGGGTATGAACCGCAGGAGAAGCTGCGGCTTCATGCGGCGTTAACGGATGCCGTTCGGCTTGTGTTGCCGGCTTCGCCAGACGCCATCAGCGTTCTGATCCACGAGATGAAGCCAGAGGATTATTCCCGGGGCGGCAAGCACCGCGAAGGTGCCGCAGCCTTGCCGGACGCGGGCGCAATCGTCCGAAGCTTTCTGACGGCAATGGAGGCGCGGGACATTGAGCGCGCGCAGTCGATGCTCGGCGACGGATTTTCGATGCAGTTTCCCGGTGCACAGCCCATGCGTCGCCTCGACGAGCTGCTCGCCTGGGCCAAACCGCGCTACCGCTTTGTCAAAAAGGCATATGAGGGCTTTGACGTGATGCAAGGCCCGGGAGCGGAAACGCTGGTGTATTGTCGGGGCACACTATCCGGTGAGTGGCCCGATGGCGCCGCTTTCGATGGTATCCGCTTTATCGACAGGTTCGAGGTCGAAGGCGGCAAGATCGTCCGTCAGGACGTCTGGAACGACATCGCGGAAGCAAAGGCAACAGGATAAGTAAGCCGAGCATGTGCCAGGCAGCGCCGGGACGTGCGGCCTGCGGCCGACAGGTCAAACGGGTCGACTGCGACAGCCATAAGTCCCAACGTGCGGGATTTCCCGACTCGCGGCGTTGCCGCGAACGCAAGCGTAACCCTTGCGGCGACGCAATTGATGCGCGATTTTCCCTTTCATGTTCCTGACGCTTCCACCCGCGCCGCAACTCGCCCCTTATGTCCACGCCTACTGGTTCATCGAGGATATCCCGGGCGACTATGAGGGAAGCCCGATCCGGACGAGCCCGCTTCCCGTCGCGGTGCTGTCGGTCAATATCGGGCGGCCCAACGCCAGCGACGACGGGGCCCTCGTGCCGGGCACCGCGCTGCTCGGCCTGCAGACCCGCTCGCGTCTCTGGCGGTCCTGGTCGGACACCTATTTCGTCATGGCGATGCTGACCGTGCCAGGTCTCATCCGGCTGTTTCCGCACTCAGGGTCGGGATCGTCGGACCGGCTGCTCGAGCTTGGCGCGGTGACCGGCGACACGAACGCCGGGGCGTTGTGTGACGGGGTAACCGCGGCGCTGGATCCTATCCCGGTCGCTGGCGAACTCGATCGCTGGCTGCTGGCAAGGCTGGCCGGCTCGGAGCCGATCGTCGAGGGCAGGCGCCTGGTATCGGCGCACCGGATATTGCGGCGCGGCGGCTCGGTGACGAAGGCGGCACGCGCCGCCGGGACCAACCGCCGCCAGTTGCAGCGGTGGTGCCATCGGCATCTCGGCGTCGGACCGAAAACGCTGGCTGACCTGGAGCGGCTGCAGCGGAGTCTGCGCAGCGTGCAGACGACGCAGGGCGACCCGGTCACCGGATTCAGCGACCAGGCGCATCAGATCCGCACCTGGCGCCGCCGCCTCGGCATCACACCCGGCGCCTATCGTGCCGACACGCGTTCATCGCTGGCCGCTTATTTCAGTGCCAACACAACACCGGCCGAACCCATCTTCTATCTCTGACGACAAGCTGTCCCATCCGTTCAATACGTGGCTCGATCCATCCGTTAGGACCGAGGGCGGATTGAAGAGGAATCGAATCATGTCAGACAACGATCTTCAGGAACTTCATGGTCAGGACGTCGCCTATGCCGATGGGGACGAGCAGTTCGAGGGCTATGCCGTCGTGCCGGATGGCGTGGCATCGCAGTGTGCCTGTGTGGTGCTGACCCATGACTGGAGTGGCCTGACCGGCCCGACCAAACGACTGGCGCATCGCTACGCCGCCCTCGGCTACATCTGTTTTGCGCTCGATGCTTACGGAAAGGGTCTTCGCGGCGATCCGGTCGGCGTCAACGCCCACCTGATGGAGCCGCTGATGCAGGACCGGGCATTGTTGCGCCGCCGGCTGCTCGCCGGCTACGCCGCGGCGCAGCGGTTTCCGGGCGTCGACGACACGCGCATGGCCGTCGTCGGCTATTGCTTCGGCGGGCTCTGCGCCCTCGACCTAGCGCGCGCCGGAGCGGCGAACCTGAAGGCGGCGGTGAGCTTCCACGGCGGGCTACAGGCGCCCGGCCTCGAAACGGCTGCGCGGATTGAGGCTAGCGTCCTGCTATTGCACGGGTGGGAGGATCCGTTCGTGCCGCCGGACGACGTCCTGGCGATCGGCCGGGAACTCACCGAAGCGAAGGCCGACTGGCAGCTCATCGCCTACGGCCACGCGCTGCACGCCTTTACCTTCGAAGACGCGAACTTCCCGGAGCGCGGCATCGTCTACAACGAAAAAGCCGACAGGCGATCATGGGCCGCCATGCGCAACCATCTGAGCGCTACCCTCGGTTCGTGACAGGGCCACACCGGCCGGATCGGTCCGTGATGCTATAGCCGCGACCGCACGATGCGCCCGCCCTTCATCACCAACGCCACCGTCTCGCTGGAATGGACGAACAGCGACAGGTCGTCGAGCGGGTCGCCGTCGACGATTATCATGTCGGCGAGCGCATCGGGGGCGATGACGCCGAGCTCACCCTTGGCCTGGACGATCTCAGCGTTGATGGAGGTCGCCGAGCGCAGCACGTCGATGGGCGACTGCACCTGGCCGCGCAGCAGCAGTTCGCGGCCTTGCGTCTTGACGAATTCGTGGCCGTGGAGGTCGCAGCCGAGGCCCAGTTTGACGCCGGCGGCGGCGCACGCCTCGACGGCTTCCAGCGAGCGGCGGTTGACCTCGCGCACCTTGTCGGCGGCCGAGGCGGGCAGGCCCAGTGCCGCTGCGTGTTCGGCGATCAGTTCGCCGGCCGACAGGGTCGGCACGACGAAGGCGCCTTCTGCGGCGATCATCGTCGCCGTCTCCGGCTCGATCAGGCTGCCGTGCTCGATGGTGCGCACCCCGAGCCGCAGGCAGCGGCGGGCCGCGTCGTCGGTGTGGCAATGGGCCATGACGTAGGATTTGCGGCGTGTCGCCTCCTCGACGGCGACGGCGATTTCCTCGTCGGCAAAATGCGGCATGTCGAGCGGCGCCAGGTCGGTCGAGACGCCGCCTGAGACGAAGATCTTGATCTGCGTCGCGCCCTTGCGGAACTCTTCGCGCGCCGCCTTGCGCACCTCGTCGGGGCCGTCGACGGCTTGCGTGACGATACCGGAATAGGCGCAGCCGCAGGGTTCGACATAGTTGCGCCGCCGCATGTCGCCATGGCCGCCGGTCTGGGTCAGCGCCTTGCCGGGGAAGAAAAAGCGCGGGCCGTCGATCAGCCCCTCGTCGATGGCGAGCTTGAGGCCGATATCGCCGCCACCGGCGTCGCGCAGGGTCGTGTAGCCGCGGTCAAGCGCGCCGGACAGCAGCCGTGCGGCGTGCGCTGCAAGCAGCGCCGGCGGCATGCGGTCGGTGCCATAGAAATCGTAAGACGGCGTGTTGGCATGGTAGTGGGCGTCGATCAGCCCGGGCATCAGAAAGCGCCGGCCGACATCGATGCGGCGGGCGTCAGGGAAGGCAAGATTCTCGCCGATCTCGCGGATACGGCCGTCGGCGACCAGCACGTCGATGGATTCGATGATGTCTTCGGATACGCCGTCGAAGAGGCGGGCATTGGTGAGCAGGGTCGCGGTCACGATGGGCTCCTATATGTGCGGTGCTTGGGGCACAGGCGGTGCCGGAAATTCGGTGACAGTTTACTTTTTTCCTTTATATTCCAGTCGTTTCGATAGGCTGCGCGCGAAAAAAGTAAACTGTCACCGAATTTGCCGCCTCGGCATTTGCGTCAGCCGCGCGGCTCGTCCGCGTCGGCGTCGAGTTTCTGCATCAGGTCGCGCAATAGCCTTGCCGCCTCCCTGCGGTCGTTGTCGGTCATCGCGTCGAGATCGAGATCGACGGACAGCTTGCCGCGCTGTTCGGAGATGCGGCTCGACGAGACGGCGGCATCGCTGTCGAAATCGACCCGGTAGGTGGTGACCGGATAGGCCAGGCCCTTGATGTTGATGGTGTCGTGCTCGTGGCACGGGATCTCGTTGTGGACCAGCGTGCGGGTCTCGCCGGCGATCAGGATGGTGCCGGGTTCGGCGGCGTTCTCCAGGCGCGAGGCCAGGTTCACTGTGCCGCCGATGATGGTGTAGTCCATGCGGTCTTCGCTGCCAAAGTTGCCGACCGTACAGAAACCGGTGGCAATGCCCATGCGGCATTTGAGCGGCCTGCTGAGGCCGTGCTCGGCCCACGCTTCGGAGAGTTGGCGCAGCCGTTTCTGCATCTCGATGGCCATGCGCACGCAGGCCATGGCGTCGGCGCGGATGCCATGCGACACCGGATCGCCGAAGAAGATCATGATGGCGTCACCGACATATTTGTCGATGGTCGCGCCGTGGGCCAGCGCAATTACCGACATTTCGGTGAGATACTCGTTGAGCAGCTGCGACAGGTCTTCCGATTCCAGCCGGTCGGCGGTCTCGGTGAAACCCTCGATATCGCTGAAGAAAACCGTCAGCTTCTTGCGCTGGCTGGCGACGACTGCCGCCTTCTGGCCGGAAAAGATCGACTGGTAGATCTGCGGCGACAGGTATTTGGACAGCTGGCTGGAGAGCTGCTCCAGGGCCTGCGATTTCTCAGCCAGCTCGTTCTCGCGTTCCTTCAGCTCGGTAATGTCGGAGTAGACGGCGACGATACCGCCCTCGGCGGTCTTGCGTTCGCTGACCATGATCCAGACACCGTCTGTCCGTTGCATTGTATGGGGTGAGCCCGGATCGCGATGGCGAGCGATGCGCTCGGTCAGCCATTCTTCCTCACGTCCCCGGGCTTCCTCCACGAAGCCCGCCTCAAGCGCACGACGGATGATCTGCTCGAAGGTCAGGCCGGGTTGGATTTCGTCGGCGATCTCAGGATGCACCAGCGTGCCGTATTTCTGGTTGCAGACCACCAGCCGGTCGTCCCGGTCATAGAGGGAGAAGGCTTCCGAGATGCTTTCGATCGCATCGGCGAGGCGCCGCTGCGCCATTTCGATTTCGCGCAGGTTCGATTCCTGCACCTCGATCGTGATGTCGCGGAACACCCCCAACGCATGAGCCATCCGCCCCAGTTCGTCCTGCCGGTCACGGCCGGGGATGTCGACCCCGGTGTCGCCGGCGGCGAGCCGGCTCATCGCCTGTGTCGTCTGCTCGATCGGGCGGATGACACGCGGGCCGACAAAAACCAGCATGACCAGCAGGGCGCACAGGATGCTGAGCGCGGCAATCATCACGATCAGCGACTTGGCGTTGCCGATGACCTGTTGGGCTTCGCTGGCGGTGGTGTCACTCATGCCTTCGGCAATGCGCACGAGCTCTGCCACTGCCGATCCCAGTTCCACCGACTGGCTGCGAATCTCGTTGAGAGCCCGATTGGCGATATCGGTCTGATCAAGTTCGGCGCGTTTCAGGTCGAAGACGGTGTCGTCGTCGCGCCCGAGACCCAGCTGAATGCCGATCAGGTTGCGCAGCCGCGTCAGGTCGAGTGTCGCCGGAAGCAGAGCCAGGGCGCGGTCCATCTGGCCAGCGGCGGCATCGAAGCGTTCGCGTAGCGGTGTCAGCAAGGCAGCGTCGTTGACGGCGCCCGCTTCGCTCAGTATTCCCGCCGCAAGGTTGCCTTCGGCGCGTAGCGTCAGCAAATGCAGGATGGTCAGCGATCCGGTGTCGACCAGTTCGGCCATGGACGCCGCCTGGCTGCCGGTGATGAATTGCGTGTCGGCGAGGATCTGGTTGCCGGCGTCGGCGATTTTGGGCTCGATGCGGCCGACGAAGTCCGCGTGCATGGCGGCCAGTTGTGCGAGTTTCGCGTCCGTCGCGGCCGGGTCGACGTCCTGCTGCAGCGATTGGCCGACAAACGCAAGCAGTTCCCTAGCCGGCCGTTCCAGATCGGTATCCGATCCGCTTTCCAGCAGGCGCTCGAGGTCGGCGCGAAAGGTGTCCGCGGTTTCGCGCAGTGCCACGCCGACCGCCTCGTCCGCCGCGGGTTCCTGGTGGGCAAGGGCTTCACGCATCAGGCCCACCAGCAGGTTGCTGTCGGCGTTCAGGGTGCTGAGCAGTTTGAGGCGTGTGGTGCCGGCTTCCACGGTCCTCTTGAGGGCGGTGGCGGTTTCCTCACCGCTCGATTCGCTTTCGATGACAAGATCGAACACGGCGTTGTCGATCAACGGTTCCAGCGACTCCAGAAAGTCGTCATGGGTGTCGGCGAGGATGAGCGATTGCCGCTGCAGGCGGGCCGTCAATTCGAGACGTTCCGCAACCGCCGTGTCGGCCGTGTCGATCAACGCCGCCATGCTGTCGGCCGAACCCGACAGGCCGGCGGCGACGTCGGAAGCGATACCCAGCGTCTCCCAGCGGGCGATCAGTTCCTTGAGCTGCAGTCCGGCGCGGTCAAGTTGCTCGCGGCGGTCGGACCGTTCGGTCTGATCCATGCTGGCGGTGATGGCCGGTGCGCTGGCGGTGATATCGGCGCTGGCTTCGGCGATGTAAAGCGCCAGCGAAATCTCGGGGATGCTGCGCTCGGTGATCACCGTGACGGCCCGTTCGATCTGCGAAAAAACCAACCAGGCGACGGCGCTGGCCAGGGCTGTGAGGGCGGCAAGCGCGACAAAACTGAGGAACAGCTTGGTCTTGATGCCGAACACCACTACCGGACCGGCGCCCAGTTCGGCCGGCGGCGGATTGTCCGGCTTGCGGGTCATGGTATTCGTGCTGACGTCATCCACGTTACTCGTCCACCGCGGTGAAGGATCCGTTCGGCCGTATCCTGGTCAGAAACACCTGGTCTGATCCCTGGTTGTCACCGGCATCGTAGGCGAGCGGCAGGCCGTCTATGTCGAACGTCGCCGGTGACCTGAACAGCTCCAGAAAGGCCGCTCGCGTCGGCTCGGGCCCGAGTTCTTGCAAGGCGTCGATCACCAGGCGTCCGGTGATGTAGCCTTCCAGGGCGACAAAGCTGGTATCGGCCTCGGGCACCGCCGTCGCCAAAGCCCGATGGAAGCGGTCGACCAGCGGCAGGCTGCGATCGTCAAACAACGGTACCACCTGCGAGACGATCACCGTCTGACGGGTCGGCCCCAGTTCCGCCGCAAGCGCCTTGCTGCCGACGAAGGATACCGTGGCGAACACCGCATCGAGCCCGACCTCGGCGGCCGTCCGAATAAAGGCGGCCGTCGGCTTGTAGGCGCCGATGATGATGACCGCCTGGGGATCGGCTCGGCGAATGGTCAGCAGGGCGCGTTTGATCGCCGTGGTGTTGCGCCGGTAGGTGCCGTCGGCGACCGCCGCCATGTCGCGGCGGTTCAGCGCCGCGGTGACGCCGGCCAGTCCGGCACGGCCGAACGTGTCGTCCTGGTAGAGGATGGCGATGCGGCTGAAGCCGAGTTCGTCGGCGAGGTAATGCACCAGCGCTTCGGCCTCTTGGTCATAGGATGCACGCACGTTGATGACCGTTCGCAGCGCCGGATCACGCAGGAAAGCGGCGCCGGTGAACGGGCCGACAAAGGGGACGCCGCGTTTTTCGGCGATCGGCTGAACGGCACGCGAGGTTGGAGTGCCGACCTCTCCGATCAGCGCGAAGACATCGTTGTCGTCGATCAACCGTACGGTGTTGGCGATTGCCTCTTCCGGTTCGTATCCGTCATCGTAGCTGACAAGGTCCAGTTGTCTTGCGTGAATGCCGCCGCTTCGGTTGGCCTCGTCAAAGGCGGCCCGAAGGCCGTCGCGAAAAGCGATCCCCAACGACGCGGCAGGGCCTTCGAATGCTGCCGACTGGCCGAAGAGGATGCGATCATCCGACACGCCGGGTTCGGCGGTCGCCAGCCCGGGAACCATGGTGCCCACCGCAACGAGCAGCAACGCCAGCAGATGGACGAGCGCCGCGCCTCTTGACCGCTGCACGCGGGATATCTCTCCGATCCGTCGGGCTCCTGCCGGATTGGACTGTAATGTCGCCATGCGCTCCAATCTAAAGTGTTTTTGGTCCATGGCAATTCGTTGTGTTGCGGAAACACCCGCAAGTTCAAAGTGTACTGAAAGGATTGCTTTAATCGACGATGGTATAATTGCGGTTAAACACCGATGTACGGAAATGAGGGGATTTTGATGAAAAGCGAAGCGCGGTCTGTCGAGAATCTGGTTTTGGCGATTGCCCGCACCGACCTGGCGAACCGCCGCACCCTGTTGTCCTACCTGAACACTGGGATCGCGCTGTTCGTCTCGGGCGCCGGGCTGCTGAAACTGAGCGGCGAAGCCTGGCTGGAGACGTTGGGCATGGTGTTCATGCCGACCTCCATCGTGGTGGCGATCATCGGCATCGTCGATTACCGGATCCAGCGCCGCGGTATCATGGAGGAGAAGGCGGAAGTCGACGCCGACAAGGCGCGCATGGAAGCTGAATAAGGGCACGGAGGTGCCAAGTCACTCGACGTCACGGCCGCCTCGGATTGCTTCCAGTAGCGCAGAAACATCCCGGGGTCCTGTTGTCGGCCGGTTGGCTTTACCCTAACAACGGGATTGAAGACTGCGGAGCCGGGCATCATGCAAAAGCGCGTGGCGCTATACACGTTCGGTGTGTTCAAAAAGCCGGCGGACCATCAGGTCAATAACGGCTTCTACGCCCTGAACGATCCCATTCTGGAGCGTGTCGACCGGGCACCCGGCATGGTTGCCCGGTCGGGCTATGCGGGCGATCCGGGGCCGGAAAGCTGGGGTCCGGAGGTCTACCCGCCATTCTACGAGGAACGCGGCGACGGTTGGTCGCCGGCCACGTTGTCGGTGTGGACCGATCTCGAATCGCCGATGGCATTTTCCTATTTTGGCCTGCACGCCCTGGCGCTGAAGCGTGGCCGCCAATGGTTCCGCAAGCCGCAGTGGCCGCCCTATGCCCTGTGGTGGTGCGATCACGATCACACACCGCAATGGCATGAGGCCGTCGAACGGCACGCCTATCTACACAGCCACGGTCCGACGCCGCATGCTATTACCTTCAAGGCACCGTTCGACCCGCAAGGCAGGGAAATCCGGGTCGACCATGCCAGGGTCAAGGCGATCGCCGGAGCGGACTGATCTGCCTCAGGCCGCCTGCGCATGAACGCATGCGGCACCGATGAAGTCGATGTGCCGGTGATCGGTCCCACAGCAACCGCCAAAGACCCGCAGGTTCGGCAGAAGCGTCAGAAGGGCTGCATAGTCCTGCCCCAGTTCCGCCGGATTGCCTTCATCCAGTTCGGTGGCCTCGTCGAGCTCCGCGTGGCTGAGGCGTGACGCGTTCGCCCGTAGGCCGCGGATGCGCAGCGTCCAGTCGGCGCCCTTCTCGATAATATCGCGGAAATGGTCAGGATGGGCACAATTGATCATGTAGTAAGTGGGCCGTCGGAATGCGTCGCCATCGAGTTCGCGAATGGCATCTGCCAGCGGCTGGCCGGAAGGCAGCCTGCCGTCGGTCTCGAGCGTGAAGGAGAGTGCCAGCGGCAGTCGGCGTTTCGCGCAGGCGCGGGCGATGCCGGCCGCCTCGCCGACATGGGTCATGGTGATCGCGCTGATCATGTCGACACCGGCGGCGTCGAGTGTTGCCACCTGGGCTGTGTGGTAGTCCTCCGATTCCGATGCGGTCATCATCGCCTCGGGCGCGTAGCCGTCGCCGCGCGGCCCGATATTGCCGCTGATCACGAACGGCTGGTCCGCTTCGAAAACCGCGCGCAACTCGAACAGCATATCGACCGCCGCGCGGTTTGCCGCGGCAAGCGCCTCAGCCGAATAACCGAGCCGGTCACCCCAGTCGGCATTGGCCCTCCAGGTCGCGCTATCAAGGATGAAGCCGATGTTCTGCCGCCGGGCAACCTGGATGTAACGCTCGTAATAGCGCCGCAGCGCCTTGCTGCCGGTCTCAGATTTCAACACGTCGAACGATGCAAACAGCGGCAGGTCGAGGCCGTCCTGAAAAATCAGTGTGGTCTCGATGCCGCCATCGGTCAGGAGCCGCGTGTCTCCCATCTGAGGCAGGCGGTTACGGTATTTGCGTGCTGTCATGGTCGTCGCTCCGTCTGGTTGCGGGACGGCGAACATAACGATGCGATCAGGCTGGGCCGATGACCGTCCTGCCCGAAGGCTTGACCATTCGTCCGGAATCCTCCGGTGACCGGCGCGCGGTTTTCAGGATTGCTGCGATGCCCGCCATTCGGCTGGCGTGTGACCGGTTTTGCGCTTGAAGGAGCGGGAGAACGCTTCCGGGGCGTCGTAGCCGACCCGGTGGGCAATCTCGGCCATCGTCAGCTTGGTGTCCTGCAGCAGCAGGCGCGCCGAGTCGATCCGCAGATTGAGCGCATAACGCCCCGGCCCGACACCCATCACATCGGTGAACCGTTGAACGAAGGCGGATCGTGACATGCCCGCTACGTCGGCCAGCGCTTCGACCGGCGCCGGTGTCGTCAGGTTGGCGTGCAGGCACGCCAGCGCACGGGCGATCCTGGGATCGGCCATACCGGCCAGCCAGCCGCTGGGATGGCGTTCGGTTTCGAGATAGGCGCGCAGCGCTTCGATCAGCATCAGCTCGGAGAGCTGTACCATGATCGCCCTGGACGAGACCCGGCCGGCGGTCAGCTCCCGCGCCGCCATGGCGATTGAGGCTTCCAGCCAGCGCAGCGTTGCCACATCCTCGATGCGGATGATCATCGTGTCAGGCAGCGTTTCCAGGAGTGGGTTCGGGCCAGCGTTGCTGGCAATGAAGCCGCATAGGATCTGGGTTTTCGCACCGCCGCCGCCAAACCGAATCTGCGTCAGTCCGTCGTCACCGGCCGGAAGAACCAGGTCGTCGCCGACGACCGGCGTCAAGCTGCTGTCACTGGATATGGTGTGCCAGGCGTTCAGGGGCAGAAACACAACGTCCCCGGCCTTTGCCTTCTGATCCGGGCCGGTGCCCAATGTCACCAGCATTTCGCCCTCGGTGACGACATGATAGGCGATCACCTGTCGCGGCATCGGCATAAAGGGCCGGCAATCTTCTTCGGAAACATGCGCGTCTATGGCCCAGGGCTCGGTGAACTCAGCCTGGAGGAAAACGCCGCCGTTAAGGTCCAGCGATCTTACGATGTCGGTCAGCGGATCATTGGCCATCGCTCCGCTTTTACCCAATCACCGGTGTTTCAGCAAAGTCTGTTGGTGCCATACATGCATGCCCGGGCGGCGAAAACCGCCCAGATTTCCGCGATCCGTTGATGGAGGTCAACGTGGGCACGCCAAGATCGGCTATCGACCTTATGGAGCAAGCGGAGGAACAGCGATGCCGGATTTCACCATGCGGGATGTGACAGAAACGCCGTATCTCTATGCTGAACGAACCTGCTCGATGGATCCGGCGGTGATATCACAGCATATGGGTTCGGCCTTTCAACAGGTCTGGCAGTTCATGCAGGACAACAGTATTGCGCCGGCCGGCGCTCCCTTGTCCGTCTATTACCATTACAGTCCCGATACATTGCGCTTTCGCAGCGGCTTTGCCGTGGCCGGCGACGACGCGGCGAAAGCGCAGGGCGACGTCAAGGCGGACACCCTGCCCGCGGGCAGGGTGCTGCACTTCATCCACAAGGGCTCCTACGCCACGTTGCGTGACGACTACGGCGAGATGATGCAGTATTTGAGCGAGAAGGGCCTTCAGGTCGGCACCCCGACCTGGGAGGTCTACATCAACGATCCGGCCGAAGTGCCGGAGGAAGACCTGTTGACGGAAATCTACGTTAGTTTGGCCGGCTAACCGGGCCTGAGAACTTCAGCCAAATACACCCGAGGTGGCGATGTAGCCGGCAAGGCCGATCGCCAGAACCAGCAGCACGAAGCCGCCGATCATCAGGCCCTCTGTCCATCCCATGCGCCGATTGGCTGGGGTGCCGTCGCCGGTTGGGTTGTCATCGGTGAAGCGGCTTCCGTGCAGGAACCGGCCTTGCAGGCGCAGCGCAAGCCAGGCGCCGAGCAACAAATCGGCCGCCAGCAGCAGGCCGAAGAGCGAGGTGAGGCGGACTGCCCCGGACAGCTCCGGTGCGACATAGGGCATGATGACCACTGCCGCCGCAGCCACCGCAATCAGCATCAAGAGGATGCCGGCTCCGTAAGTGCGGATCCAGCCACGCGAACTGGGCGCGTCAACGGTCGGTGCCGTGATGTTGGTGTCCATCGATGCCATTGTCATGACGGTTGCATGACAGGCCTCACCGGAAGTTGCAACCGGACATGATTGCGACGGTAAACGATGGGTTGATGCCCGGGCGCGAGCAGCGGGCCACCATCGATCAAAATCAGTCGGCGACGTGGATGACCAGCTTGCCGAAGTTCTGGCCCTGCAGCAGGCCCATGAACGCCTCGGGCGCGTTCTCCAGGCCGTCGACGACGTCCTCGCGAAACTTGACCTGGCCGGTCTGGACCCACGGCGCCATATCCTTGAAGAACTCGCTGTACCGACCGGCATAGTCGTCGAATATGATAAAGCCCTGCATTTTGATGCGCTTGACCAGGATCGCTCGCATCAACAGCGCGGTGCGGTCCGGACCGGGCGGCAGTTCGGTCATGTTGTAGTTGGCGATCAGTCCGCACACCGGTATCCGGGCTTTCGGGTTGAGCAATGGCAGAACGGCGTCGAAGACGGGTCCGCCGACATTTTCGTAGTAGACGTCGATGCCATCAGGGCAAGCCGCGGCAAGGTTGGACTTCAGGTCGGCGCCACGGTGGTCGACGCAGGCATCGAAACCGAGGTCGTCGACCACGAAACGGCACTTATCGGCACCGCCGGCGATACCGACGGCGCGGCAGCCCTTGAGCTTGGCGATCTGGCCGACCGCCGATCCGACGGCGCCGCTGGCGGCCGCCACAACGACGGTCTCACCGGCCTGCGGCCGACCGATATCGAGCAGTCCCATATAGGCGGTGAAGCCCGGCATGCCGAGCACACCGAGCGCCAGGGAAGGGCGCTGCATGTCGGCCGGGAGCTTCATCAACCCGGTACCGTCGGACAGCGCATAGTCCTGCCATCCGGTAGCGCCGACGACCACGTCGCCGACCGCGAAGTGGGGATTTTCCGATGCCTCGATCCGGCTCACGGCGCCACCGACCATGACTTCGTCGATGCCAACCGGTTCGGCGTAGGAGGCCGCGTCGCTCATGCGTCCGCGCATATAGGGATCGAGCGACAGGAACAGCGTGCGTGTCAGAACCTGCCCGTTCTGCGGCGTCGGCACGAGCACTTCTTCGAGGCGGAAATTGTCTTGTATCGGCGCACCGGTGGGCCGCGAGGCGAGCACGATACGGCGGTTAATCGTGTCGGACTGTGGCATTGCTGTTCCTTCCTTGCTGCGGTTTTCCGGATCAAAATCGGTATATGACAGACTTTGTCATCGTTCCGACATCAGAAATTCATCTTCCGTTCTTGCAACTGTCGGATATGCGTCATGCGCATGCTCCCTAATGCCCCGAGACATGCGGGGAGTCCATGCTTACCATCAGCAATTTGCGGAAGGCTTTTGGCACCGTCAAAGCCGTCGACGATGTTTCACTGAACATACCAACGGGCCAGATGGTCGGCGTGATCGGCCGATCGGGAGCTGGCAAGTCGACTCTCCTGCGGCTTGTCAACCGGCTGCTCGACCCGACCTCCGGGACCATCAGTTTCGATGGCCAGCGGATCAACGAGCTGCGCGGCCGCGACCTGCGGCTGTGGCGCGCCTCCTGCGCCATGATCTTTCAGCAGTTCAACCTGATCGAACGCATGGACGTGCTGACCAACGTGCTGGTCGGACGCATCGCCCAGCACGGTTTTCTGTCGTCGATGGCCTGCGCCTTCAGCGACGAGGAACGGGCCGACGCGATCCGGGCTCTTGACCGACTCGACCTGGCACCGCAGGCGCTGCAGCGTGCCGGGACGCTGTCCGGCGGCCAGCAGCAGCGGGTGGCGATCGCCAAGGCGCTGATGCAGGACCCGAAGATCCTGCTGGCCGACGAGCCGATTGCTTCGCTCGATCCGGCCAACGCCACCAAGGTGATGGATGCCTTGCGCACCATTAACGAAGAGGACGGAATTACCGTACTCGTCAACCTGCATACGCTGGACACGGCACGCAAATATTGTACGCGCATCGTCGCCATGCGCGCCGGCAAGGTGCAATTCGACGGCCCGGCCGAGGACCTGACCAACCAGACCGTTCGCGACATTTACGGTGCCGCCGGGCTTGCGGTCGACATCGACGAAAGCGTGACATCGACGTCAATCCCCGCTGGCCGGAAGGATCCGGACCGCGAACGGGTGCTCCAGTCCGCCTGATTCCTACGACATGCGTTTTCATCACCAACAGGGAGACTGCCATGAAAACTCTATTGCTTGCGACTGTTGCCCTGGCAACGGCGCTGACCGCTTCCTCCGCCCTTGCCGACTGGCGCGACCAATACAAGACCATCCGTTTCGGCATCCTGTCGGGCGAAAACGAAAAGGATCGGATCGCCCGCTACACGCCGTTCGAAAAGTACCTGGAAAACGAGCTCGGCGTGGAAGTGGAGATCTTCACGGCCGGCGCCTATGACGGTGTCATCCAGGCCATCGCCGCCGACCAGATCGAGTTCGCCTTCTTCGGCTCGTCGTCTTACGCAGCCGCCTATACCGAGACCGAGGGCGGCGTCGTTCCGATCCTGTCGCGCATCCAGAACGACGGTTCGACCGGTTACTATTCGGTCCTGGTCACCCGCTGCGACAGCGGCCTCAACGACCTGGCCAGCCTCGAAGGCAAGGTTCTGGCCTTCGCCGATCCCGACTCGACCTCCGGCTATGCCGTTCCCTTCTTCAATCTGTCGAAACAGATCGATCCCAAAGCCTATTTCAAGGCCACCCCGTTCTCCGGAAGCCATGAGGCCGGTGTGCAGGGCGTCGTCAACGGCACGTTCGATGCCGCGGCGACCTATCAGACCAACGAGCAGTCCGGTGTGGTGCAGCGTCTGGTCGACAAGGGCGCCATCGATGACGGCCTTGTCTGCAACATCTGGCAGTCGCCGGAAATTACCTCGGGCCCGTTCACGGCGCGCGCCAACCTGCCGCAGGACCTGATCGCCGACATGAAAACCGCCGTGTTCGAGATCGTCGAAAAGGATCCGGCCGCCTTCAAGCAGATGACCGGCGGCGATCTGTCGACCCAGAAGGGCTGGATCGAGGTCGATCACAGCCGCTACCAGTGGATCGTCGACATGCGCGAGTGGCTTAAAAAACAGCGCCGCTCCAGCTGATCGGTTCACCTGAACCTTCCACGCCGGGCGCCGCCGCCCGGCGTTTTGTTGCGGACTTACCCGGCCCATGAGCACCACCCTGACGGCGGTTCAGCAGTTCGAGCTGGACTATGCAACCAAGCGCAGCCAGGCCCGGCGCATCCAGCTGATTTCGGTCGTGCTGTTCGCCATCGCTTTTTACGCCACAGCCTCGATCGGCGGCTTTTTGGACATGACCGAGGTGACCCTGGACAACGGTGACCGCGTCTCCCGGTGGAAATTGATCGCCGGGCTGCCGCGGCTTGGTGAGTACATCTACAAGACGTTGCCGGTTTTGCGCTGGGACCACCTTTGGGCTGATATCGGCGAGTGGTTCTGGCGCTGGAGGGTATGGCTGCGACTGCTGATCGAAACGATCCTGATCGCCTATATGGCAACCCTGTTCGGCGTTTTCGGGGCCTTTATCCTGAGCTTTCCGGCATCGCGCAACTTGGCCCCCAACCGCTGGGTCTTGCACATCACACGGCGCTACCTGGAGATCATCCGTACGGTGCCGGAACTGGTCTGGGCGCTGATCTTCGTCTTCTGCTTCGGCGTCGGTCCGATGGCCGGCGTGCTGGCCGTCGGGCTGCACGCCACCGGGGCGCTGGGCAAGCTCTATTCCGAGGTCAACGAGAATGTCGACATGCGGCCGGTCGAGGGCGTGCGCGCCTCCGGCGGCGACTGGTTCCAGCAGATCCGCTTTGGTGTCGTGCCTCAGGTGATCCCCAACATCATCAGCTACACGCTGCTGCGCTTCGAGATCAATGTGCGCGCCTCGTCGATCATCGGCTATGTCGGCGCCGGCGGCCTCGGACAGGAGATCCGCGAAGCAATGGCGCTACAGGAATACACCGACCTGTCGGCGCTGTTCCTGATCATCCTGGCGACGGTCATCACCTTCGACTACTTCAGCGAAAAACTACGTCACCGCATCATCGGTATCACCGGCAAGGGCGTTTGACATGGCGACACGAAACACACACGACGATCCCCTGGCCGATGCCCGCGCCCTGGTGCCCGGCGCCTTCGAGACGCCGCTGAAGACCCGCATCACCCGGATAGCGGTTTGGACGGCGTTCATCGCCCTGACCCTGTGGTGCTTCTACACCTTCGATTTCTCGCCGGCCCGCATCGCCGAGGGGGCGAGCCGCTTCGGCCGGGTGCTGTCCTTCATGTTCCCGCCTACCGTGTGGACGACCTGGGCCGAATGGTCCGAGGTTCTCAACGGTCTTGGAGAAACCATCGCCATGGCGTTTTTGGGCACGCTGCTCGGTGCACTGATCGCCTTTCCGCTCGGGTTCCTCGGCGCCAAGAACATTCTACCGCTCGGCTGGATCCGGCTCTCCAGCCGACGCGGTTTCGATACGCTACGCGCCATCGACACGCTGATCCTGGCCCTGATCTTCATCCGCGCCTTCGGCCTCGGGCCGCTGGCCGGCATCCTGGCGATCGCTGTCTCCGAGATTGGTACGATGTCGAAGCTGTTTGCCGAAGCGGTCGAGAACACGTCGAAAAAACCGGTCGAGGGGGTCGTCGCGTCCGGTGCCGGGCCGCTGCAGAAGATCCGCTTTGCCATCGTGCCGCAGGCGATGCCGGTGATCCTGTCGATTATCCTCTATAACTTCGAATCCAACACCCGCTCCGGTACAATCCTCGGCATCGTCGGTGCCGGCGGCATCGGTTTCATGTTGTCCGACCGCATCGCCGCCTATCGATGGGGCGAGGCCTGGATGATCATCTTCCTGATCATCATCATGGTCTACATCATCGACGGGATTTCCGGATGGTTGCGGATGCGGATCATCGGCAAGACGGAGACAGTGCATTGACGGCGGAAATGAAACCACGGCGCAACCCGGCCCAAAAGCACACGCTCAGCGCCGAACCGACCGTGCACGAAACCGCGGTGCTGATCGATGCCAAGCTCGGTGCCTGGACCGAAGTCGGCGCCGGCACGGCGCTGATGCAATGCGCGATGGGCGATTACTCCTACATCGTTCAGAACTGCCACGTCGTGTGGACGACGATCGGCAAGTTCTGTTCGATCGCCAAGGATGTGCGCATCAATCCCGGCAATCACCCGACCTGGCGGGCCAGCCAGCACCACTGGACCTACCGGTCCAGCGCTTACGACCTCGGCGAGGACGATGCGGCGTTTTTCCAGTGGCGCAAGGACCATTGGGTGACCATCGGCCATGACGTTTGGATCGGTCACGGCGTGACCATTCTGCCGGGCGTTTCGGTCGGAACCGGGGCGGTCATCGGCGCCGGTGCGGTGGTGTCGAAGGACGTGCCCAACTACACCATCGTCGGCGGTGTCGCGGCCAAACCCATCCGGCGGCGCTTCAACGAGCGCCAGGAGGAGGCGCTGCTGAAGATCGCCTACTGGGACTGGGACCGGGCCAAACTGCGCGCCGCGCTGCCGGACATCCGGACGCTGGACATCGATGCGTTCATCGAAAAGTACGGGTGAGCCGAGCGATCGCGACCCGCTGAGTCACTGGATTGACACGGCTTTCCTTTTGGAGGGCCATAGCGGAACTCGGAGAATGCCGTACAGGCAAAGCAGATTTCGTGTGATCCGCGCCCGTCAAAGCCCGGCACGGGACCTGGTCCAATAAAAAGCTTATTATGACTGGACGTCCGGTCATAATAACACTATATGACTGACCAGTCAGTCATATAGTGAGAGTCATCGATGACGTTACGGAGTCCCAGGGCAACCAGACAAACCGGTTGGCGCCGCCGACCCATGCGTTTCGGACGGGAGGCACCTCAGGCAACCGCGATGTCCCTGGCCGATCCGCGTCGCATCTCCGGGGGAACCGAATGAGCGGGCTCGCCTTTACGACACGTGGCCTCACCAAGGTCTACGGTGAAGGCCGTTCAGCCGTGCACGCCCTTCGTGGCGTCGATCTTGAGATACCGGCGGGCGAGATCGTTGTCCTGCTCGGAGCGTCGGGATCGGGCAAATCTACGCTTCTCAACATCATCGGCGGACTGGACCGCGGTACGGACGGCTTTGTACAATTCCGTGACCAGCCTCTGAGCGACATGAGCGATGGGGAATTGACCCGTTACCGGCGCAATCATGTCGGCTTCGTCTTCCAGTTCTACAACCTGATGCCGAGCCTGACCGCCCGCGAGAACGTGGAGCTGGTGACCGAGATCGCCGTCGATCCCATGGATCCCGATCAGGCACTGACACTTGTTGGGCTGACAGAGCGGACCGACCATTTTCCCGCGCAGCTGTCGGGTGGCGAACAGCAGCGTGTCGCCATTGCGCGGGCTATCGCCAAGCAGCCCGATGTTCTGTTCTGCGACGAGCCGACCGGCGCGCTGGATAGTGCGACGGGGCGGTCGGTGCTGCAGGTTCTTGCGGATGTGAACAACCGGCTCGGCTCGACTGTGCTGATGGTGACCCACGCGGCGAGCCAGGCCCGGATGGCCGATCGGGTGATCCACTTCGCCGACGGCGGCATTCGCGAATTGGTGGAGAACACAAACAAACAATCGCCAGATGAGATCGTCTGGTGAGGCCGCTCAACCAAAAGCTGCGGCGTGATCTGTGGCGCATGAAGGGACAGGCCACCGCCATCGGCGCGGTCATTGCCGTTGGCGTGATGATGCTCGTGATGATGACCGGTCTGACCACCTCTCTCACGGAAACCCGGGACGCCTATTATGACCGCTATCGACTGGCCGATGTCTTTGCCTCGGTCGAACGCGCACCGGAGCGTGTGTCTAGCCATCTGGCCGGCATTCCCGGCGTTTCAAGCGTCGAAACCCGGGTGCAGGGCCGTGCCCTGATCGATCTGCCGGAGCAGGTTCTGCCCATACAGGCGCTGGCGATATCGCTGCCCGAACGCGGGCGGCCGGTTTTGAACGATGTCTTCCTGACCGATGGTCGCATGCCCGCGTCGGGACGGTCTAAGGAAATTCTTGTTTTGCGGAGTTTCGCCACCGCGCACGGATTGCGCCCCGGCGACAGCCTGCGTGCCACCGTGAACGGGGCGCGACGCAGCTTCGACATAGTCGGCCTCGCGCAAAGCCCGGAGTTCCTGTACACGACCGCACCGGGAGAGCTGGTGCCTGACGATGCGCGTTTCGGCGTCATCTGGATGAGCCGCTCCGGCCTTGCCGCAGCTTTCGACATGACGGGGGCATTCAACGAGGCGTTGCTCGGTCTTTCGCGCGGCGCGTCCGAAGCGGCGGTGCTCAGTGCCGTCGATCGATTGCTGGAGCCCTATGGCGGCTCAGGCGCTTATTCGCTGGCCGATCAATTCTCCAACCGCTTCGTGTCGGAAGAGATATCGGGGCTCGAGGCCGCCGCTGTGGGCGTTCCACCGATCTTTCTCGCCATCGCCGCGTTCCTGCTTTACGTCGTCATCAGCCGTTTGGTCCAGTCCGAACGCGGCGAGATCGGGCTGATGAAGGCGTTCGGTTACACCGACTCGGAAGTGGGTGCCCATTACTTCAAGCTGATCCTTGCCATCGCAGTCGCGGGCGCGCTCGTGGGATGTCTTGCCGGAATTGCCGCGGGGCGGGCCATGATTGGCGTTTACGCGGCCAATTTCAAGTTTCCCTTTCTCGTCTTCGAACTCAATCCGGCCTCCTTTGTGACCGGCGTGAGCATCGCGTCCTGTCCGCTTCGGCGGGCGGTCTGCTGGTCCTGCGCAACGTTTTTGCCTTGACGCCGGCAACGGCGATGCGCGCTCCCGCGCCGCCCAATTTCAGCCGCACCGGCAGGATCGGCCGAAGCCTGAACCGTTTTCTCGACCAGCCGTGTCGCATGGTGCTGCGCCGTCTCACGCGTCAGCCGGGGCGCATGGCGGGCTCGCTGATCGGGATCGCCTTTGGTATGGCATTGTCGGTCGCGATGATCACAATCCATGCGGGCTTCGACCGGACGATCGACCTGACCTTTTCCCTCGTCGACCGCAGCGACATGACCGTAAGCTTCACACACCCGGTCAGTGACAAGACGCTGTTCGAACTCTTAAGTCTGCCGGGCGTGGAGCGCGCCGAGCCGATACGCCATGTCAGCGTGGTTATGCGCCATGGGCTTGAGAGTCACCGCGGTGTCCTGATCGGCTTGCCATCGCAGTCTGAACTGTATCGGGCGCTCGACGCTGGGCTGGCGCCAATCACGCTGCCGGAGCATGGCGCGGTTCTGTCGGACGTGCTGGCCACGATATTAGGGGTTGATCCGGGCGACACCCTGACCGTCGATGTCCGCGAAGGTCGCCAACCGCTGCTTGAGATTCCGATCGCCGGTATCACCCAGACCCTGCTGGGCTCGCCTGCGTACATGGATCTCGACGCGCTCAACCGCGCATTGCGCGAGCCGGGCCGAATCTCCGGCGCCCATCTGAGCATCGACGAGGCGCAGGCCGACGCGATCTATGCGTTGCTTCAGGACATGCCGACGGTTGCGGGCGTCAGCCTGAAACACAAGGCGCGTGACGCCTTCGTTGCTCTGATGGACCAGGGTGCCGGGGCGATCCGCTACGTCATGGGTGCCATCGCTTTCGTCATAACCTTCGGCATCGTCTACAATGCCGCCCGCATCGCACAGGCTGAGCGCGCCCGCGAAATGGCGAGCTTGCGGGTGATCGGCTTCACCAAAGGGGAGGCCGCCTTCGTCTTGTTGGGCGAACTGGCGGTGGTCACCATGACCGCACTGCCGGTCGGTGCGCTGCTTGGCTACTATCTGTCCTTCGGCATTGCCGCAGGCTTTTCGACCGATCTCTATCAAATCCCGGCCATTTTTGATCCGGGCAGCTACGGCCAAGCCATGCTCGTGGTTCTCGGCGCGGCTCTGGTCTCCGGTTGGCTGGTGAAGCGCGATCTTGACCGGGCCGACCTCATCGACGCTCTCAAGACACGGGAATGATCCATGGCAAAGGCAAAAAAGCGATCCCGTTTGATACTGACCATCGCGGTCACGGTCCTGATAGCAGGGGCGCTGTCCGGGGCGTTCTGGCCGCGGCCGACGATGGTCGATCTCGGCGAGGTGACGCGGGGTCCGATGATGGTCACGATCGATGAGGAAGGCCGCACGCAGGTCGCCGAGGCCTATGTGGTTGCCACACCGGTTGCCGGCAGATTGCAGCGCGTCAAGGTCGATCCGGGTGACCCGGTCTTGCGCGGCAAGACCGTCGTCGCGCACATGCTTCCTAGCAATCCTGCGGCGCTTGACGTGCGTTCGCGCGAACAGGGTCTTGCGGCCGTACGGGCTGCGCAGGCCGCATCGCGTGTGGCGCGGGCAGACCTGAATGCCAAAATCGCAAACCGCGATCTCGCCGAGACCGAGCTGAAACGTGCCGAGCGGCTTGCCGAGCGCAAGATCACAACTCAGGCAGCACTCGACCGCGCCCGGCAGCAATTTCGTGTGGCAGAAGCCGCCGTCGAGACCGCCGAGGCGGCGATCGCCATGCGCGAAGCTGATTTGGCCAATGCCCGCGCTCAGCTCATCGATTACGATGGTCAGGAGCGCGTCGCCGCCATCGACTACACGCGCGCCAACGAAATCCCGCTGTTTGCACCCGCTGATGGCCGCATCCTCAGGATCATGCAACAGAGCGAGACGACGCTGCCCGCCGGGGCACCGATCATGGAGATCGGCGATGTCGAGGGGGAACTGGAGGTGATCGTGGATTTGATCTCGTCCGACGCCGTACAGGTCGACGTGGGCGACGTCGTCATCATCGAGGATTGGGGTGGAACGTCTTCTCTGGAAGGTAAGGTCAAGCGTATCGATCCATTCGGCGCAACCGAGTTTTCGGCGCTCGGAGTCGAGGAACAGCGCGTGCCCGTTACTGTCACGCTGACCGGTCGACCGGAAGGACGCCGTTCGCTCGGCCACGGATATCGCGTCGAGGTGCGGATCGTTGTCTGGCAGGACAATGACGCTTTACGCGTCCCGTCGAGCGCTCTCTTCCGCAATGGTGAGCACTGGTCGGTGTTCACCGCGACCGATGGCAGGGCCGAACTGCGACCCATTCGGATCGGCCGAAACAACGGGATTGTCGCCGAGGTCATCGACGGTCTTTTGCCCGGCGACCGTGTCATACTCTATCCGTCTGCGGCGATCTCGGCCGGGACGATGATCGCCCAGAGACCGGTCGAATGAAGCAAAACCAGGAGTCTCAATGCACCAAATCAAGGCCCGACGTGGGCTGAATTTGCGATGACCCATCGCTTTGAGCGAGCCGCACACGCTAGGCATGGCGTCGGTCAGCCTGATAAGCCTTTCATGACCAGATAGGCCGTCACAACGGCCGTGCTAAATGAACGAGAGAGCTGTGATGCCTAAGATCGTCGATCGTGATGAAATGAAGCAAGTCGTCCTCGACGGTGCGATGAAGGCATTCACATCAAAGGGTTACCATACGGCCACCATCGCGGATATCGCTGAAGCCGCCGGTTTGGGAAAGGGCACCCTCTATCTCTACTTCGAGAGTAAGGAGGCGATTGCCGAGGCAATGGCCGACAGCCATATCAAGTCGATGGAAGCGCATTTCTTCACCGATGAATTACCCGGTTCGTTGGAGGTCTTCGTCAATCGGCTGTCTAAGATGATGGATGTCCCCGACGAACAGGCACGTTTCGTTCGTGTCTTTTTCGAGGTTTTCGGACAAAGCTTCGCTTCCGAGACCTTTGCCGCGGGCGTTTCGGGTTTCTTCGAGAAATTCGGCGGACATTTGGCCAAGCAGATCACGCATCTGAAGGATCAGGGGGCCGTTCGGGAAACCGTCGATCCGAAGATCGCCGGAAGAATGCTGGCCAGTCTGGTCGATGGCATGATCCTGCATCGCGGCCTCTTCGACATTCCGAAGAAGCGTGATTCGGCCTTGCGCCGCGAGGCCATAGCCATGTTCATGGTTGGGTTAAAACCTGCTTCCCATTAGGGGCCTGGCTGGCGTGTCCTAATCACCACTAAATGGCTGAAAGGGCGCCTGTCGCGTGCGCGCCCACCGGTGGCGAATGAACCGACGTTCAGCGGACGCGCGACGCGTATGCACGGCGAAGCGTTCCGGTTGAACCGTTCGGATCGTGCGCGCCGTCGATTCGCTTTCCACGCATAACGCAGGTTGCTGAGGAACGTGTCACTACGAATGCCGGTTTGTCGTGTCTTCGACCAATGCAAGGCGCAGGATCATCATCCGTCGGGTTTCACCGATCTTGACACTTACCGATTGGTAAGGTAGTAGACTTACCGATCGGTAAGTTCGGCGTTGAACCTACCTTAAAGACCGAACCTGGGAGCTGGAAAATGGAAAAACACGTCCTCTACAAAAAGGACGGCGCGATCGCGACCATCACGCTGAACCGCCCTGAGAAGTACAACACATTGCGCCCCTCTCTGTTGAATGATCTCGACGAGGCGCTGCGCCAGGCCAACCTGGACAATGCCGTGAAGGTCATCATCCTCGAGGGTGCCGGTGACAGTTTCTGCGCCGGCTTCGATTTTTCCGGCGGTCTCGAACATTACGAGGATATCGTCGAGGAAAACTACGACCCCGGAATGGACGTGAACCTCGTCGTCAATCCGTACAAGTCGTACCTGACCCAGTTCATGGGGCTGTGGCGGGGCACGAAGCCGGTGATCGCCAAGGTCCACGGCTACTGCATGGGCGGCGGATCGGAAATGGCGTTGTGCGCCGACCTGGTCGTTGCCTCCGACGATGCACGCATCGGAACGCCTTACGCGCGGGTCTGGGGTTGCCACCTGTCGGGCATGTGGATCTATCGCCTCGGCCTGGCGAAGGCCAAATACTATGCACTGACGGGGGAGGCGATCAGCGGCAAGGAGGCGGCGGAGATCGAGTTGATCAATTTCTCCTATCCGCTGGAGGAGCTTGACCAGCGGGTGCAGGAACTGGCGGAGAAGCTCGCCGGCATTCCGCTGACGCAGCTGATTGCGATGAAGCTGATCGTCAACCAGGCCTATGACAATATGGGGCTGAACTCGACGCAGGTCCTCGGGCCGATCCTCGACGGCATCATGCGCAACACCCCCGAGGGCCGCGAATTCGTCAATGTCGCCAAGCAACACGGTGTCAAGGAAGCGGTGATCCGTCGTGACCGCCCGTGGGGCGACTACAGCCAGGCACCCGAGGAGCAGCGCCCGCGCCTGAAAAGCGAGTTGGGTCTGTGACGTCAAAACCAATGACCGGGATTGTCATTTGTAACGACTTGTAGCACCGTTGTGGATTCCGCGAGCGACACGAAGCCGATGCTGTGGCACATTCGCTGCGGACACCTTGCCTTACGATGAAGCCGGTCTGCACCGTGCGGGCGTCGTCCCTCTCCAAACGATTTCGTAGCCGAGATCGACCGTTTTCCCGGCGGCTTCCTTATCGCGCTGACGCAGCAGGACCCGCTCGGCTGCGGCAACGCCGATGCGAAATCCGTTGATCCGTACGGTGGTCAGTTTCGGATCGAGAATCGACGCTATTTCCAGATCGTCGAAGCCGGTGATCGAAACCCGCTCCGGGACGGCGATGCCGGAACGATTGCAGTGCAGCAGGATGCCGACGCCCAGAATGTCGTTGGAAACGACGGCGTCAAGATCGGGATGACGGGATATCATGGAAGCGAAGACCCGCGCACCGTTCTCGATGGAAAAGTCGGCGGTCGCGACAAGCGTCCGGTCAAAAGCAATGCCCGCCTGTGCCAGCGCTTGCCTGTAGCCATCGAACCGCCGCTGGACACGATCATTGCCCTCAAAGGGTGCTGAGATAAAGGCGATCTTGCTAAGCCCGCACGAGATGAGACGCTTCGTGATCTCCAGGCTCGCCGCGAAATTCGAGAAGCCGACGCTGCAGTCGATAGCTTCGCCGCCGATCTCCAGAACTTCGACAACGGGAACACCGCTCTTTTTCATGAGAGCCCCGGTGGTGTCGCTGTGGTTCTGCCCAACCAGAACGATGCCCGCCACCTTCTGCGCAAGAAAGCGCTGCACCAGTTCCTCTTCCTTTTCCAGCGAATAGGCGTTGCTGGCGATCAGCAGGACAAAGCCCTTCTGCTCGAGCGTTGCCGACAGCCCGGATAGGATTTCGGAAAAAATCGAGTGATCAATGGTGGGAACGATCGCCGCCACGAGGTTCGATCGGTTGGACGACAGACTTCGTGCGAAAGGGTTGGGGTAATAGCCGGTTTCCGAGACGATCCGGGCGATACGGTCGCGGTTGGCCTGCCGGATGGTGCTCGGATCCTTGAAAAAACGTGAGATGGTCTGAGGCGACACTCCTGCCATGCGGGCGATGTCGCGAATCTGCAGCGGGGCCTGCCTCTGCTTCGGTCGGCGGTGCCGAGTGCGCTCGGTCATGAGTTGATTCGGGCTGGCGCAGCCAGCGGTTTTAGGGCGCGACCGGAGACCGGCGGCCGGTGAGCTGTGATCCATTGGTGGATTGTGCGGACGGTATGCAAGGGTCTTTTAACCAAATATTGACTCACTAAAAGTTACCGGTAACAATAGCCTTTGAGAAGAGAGGTTACAAGCGTGCTCCGACCTGTATCCCCGGGGGCACAGGCTGCCCGGCGGCCTAGTCTGTGTAACGGAGCACGCTCATATGCGCATCGCAGCCGCCAGTTTCGAATTCGAAGGCAATAGTCTGTCCCTGCGCGTCGAACGCCGTGAGGATTTCGAACGCAAGGGCATTTTTCACGGTGAAGACGTTCTCCGGGCGCTGGCGGGCAAGAAGGTTGCAGTGACCGGCGGCATTGAGGTGCTGCAGGAAGCCGGGGGCGACATCGTACCGATCCTCGCGACTAAAGGCGGCGCCGGAGGGCATGTCGAGGACGCCTTCTTCGACGACATCGTCAGCCTGATCGTGAAGGGCGTCAAAAACGCGCTGCCGCTCGATGGCGTTTTTCTGGCGCTGCATGGGGCGATGATCTGTGGCGAAGAGAAAGATCCGGAGGGCACCTTGCTCGCGGCGGTGCGTGAAGTGGTCGGACCGGACGTGCCGATTTCGGCCAGCCTCGACCTGCACGCACATGTCAGCAAGAAGATGGTGGACTCGGCCGACATTCTGGTCGGCTATGAGACCTATCCCCATGTGGACGCCTATGAGACCGGTCGCAAGGCGGCGGTTTTCCTCGTCCGCAGCATGCGCGGGGAGATTTCCCCCGTCATGGTCAGCCGCAAGTACAATGCCATCTTCCCGGTGCTGGGCAGCGCAACGATTGGCGATGCTCCCATGGCGGAGGTAGCGGCCCTTGCCCGCGCGAAAGAGCAGGAGCGGCAGGCGCTGAGTGTGAGCTACTTTCCGGTGCAGCCCTGGCTCGACATGGCGGATGTCGGGATCACCGCGCTGGCCGTTGCCGATGGTGACAGAAGAGCGGCAGAAAGGGCAGCGGGTGAAGTTCTCGACGCGATGTGGGAGCGCCGACGCGCGTTCGAACTTGCGGCCCTGCCGCCCGAAGATGCAGTCTGCGCCGCGCTGAAGCTCGATGCCGAGCGGGTTTTGCTCGTCGATGCGCCAGATAGCATCGGCGGCGGGGCGGCCGGAGATTCGCCGGCGCTTCTGTCGGCGCTGCTGAAGCACGCGGGCGAGATACCGTCCGCGCTCAGCATTTACGATCCCCATTGCGCAGCCCGGGCCTTTGAACTGGGCGTCGGGGCGGAGGCCGAGTTCAGCGTCGGGGCTTGGCTCGACAAGCGCTGGTTCGAACCGGTGCGTCTGAGGGCGACGGTCGAAGGCCTTTACGACGGGCGCTTTACCTATGAAGGCGGACCGGTCGCTTCGGTCGAAGCCAACCTTGGGCCAACGGCGGTCCTGCGCACCGGCGGGCTGCGTTTGCTTGTGGCAAGCCATGCGGTCTACGAACACATGGACGAACACTACCGGGCGTGCGGGATCAATATCCGCGACTGCCGCCTGGTGTCTTTCAAGAACCTGATGAACTTTCGAAAACTGCTGTCGCCAGGTGTGGAGTTTACTGCCCTGTCAGGTCCGGGTGGAACACCTTTGCGACTGCAGGATGTGAACTGGAAGAACAGGAAAAGGCCATTCTGGCCGGCCGACGATCTGACCAACCCCGTGCCGCTCGACTAAACGACCGTTGCAAACACAAAGAGGGCACGAAGAATAGGGAGAACTGACACATGATCAAAAGACGAACACTTCTGGGAGCCGCGGCGGCGACGCCGTTTCTGTCCATCCCGTCGATCTCACGTGCGCAGGACACCAAAGTTCTGCGCTATGTTCCGGCGACAAACCTGACGGTGCTCGATCCGATTTTCACGCCGGCGGCGGTTTCAGTTACCCATGGTTACTGCGTTTTCGACACGCTCTACGGTGTGGACGCCAACCAGCAGCCACAGCCACAGATGGCCGCAGGCCACGAGGTTTCCGGCGACGGGCTGGAGTGGCGCATCACGCTGCGCGACGGGCTCAAATTCCACGACGGAGAACCGGTGCGGGCACAGGATTGCGCCGCGAGCCTCGCACGCTGGGCCAAGCGCGATCCATTCGGTCAGGCGCTCGGTGCGGCTGTCGATAGCTGGTCGCATGCCGACGACAAGACTTTGGTGATCAAGCTGACCCGGCCCTTCGGTCCGCTCCTGCATGCGATCGGCAAGCCGCACTCGCGGCCAGCGATGATGATGCCAGAGCGGCTGGCCGGCACCGACGCGCAAACCCAGATCACCGAGATGGTTGGCTCCGGGCCATTCCGTTTCCTGGCCGACGAATACGTGTCGGGTGATCGAGTGATCTACGAGAAGTTCGCGGACTACGTGCCGCGCGACGGCGCACCCGAGTGGACGTCGGGAGGCAAGGTTGCGCACTTCGACCGGCTCGAATGGCGCATCATCCCCGATGCGGCGACCGCTGTGGCGGCCATCCAGGCGGGCGAGGTCGATTGGCTCGGGTCCGTCCTGCCGGACCTGCAGCCGATTCTGGAGGCGCACCCTGAGGTGAGCCTGCACCGCACCGATCCGTTCGGCGTCATGCATGTCGTGCGTTTTAATCACCTGATCCCGCCCTTCGACAATGTCGAACTGCGCCGGGTTCTCATGAAGGCCGTCGACCAGACGCCGTACCTGCAGTCCGTTGCATCCAAAGAGGCGGATCGGCAGGTGTGCCTGGCGCTGTTTCCCTGCGGCACGCCGGGTGTGGAGGAACTGGGCGAAGGAGTCGTCGGATCTCTCGACATCGAGGCGGCGAAGCAGGCGGTCGCCAATGCCGGTTACAACGGCGAGAAGGTGGTCATCCTCAATCCCACCGACATCGTGTCGATCCACCCGCATGGGCTGCTTCTTGCCGACCTCCTGGAAAAACTCGGCTTCAATGTCGACCTGGTCGAGACCGATTGGGGCACCGTGGTGCAGCGCCGTGTCTCCAAGGAGACGGTGGAGAACGGGGGCTGGAACCTGGCGGCGACCAACTGGCCGGCAATCTCCATCAACAACCCGGCAACCAACGCCACGACCCGCGGTCTCGGCGATTCGGGCTGGTGGGGCTGGTTCGAGGACGCCGAAACGGAGAAGCTCGTCGAAGAATGGTTGAGCGCCGGCGACGATGCCGAGGCGGCGCGCCTCTACAACGCCGCGCACCAGCGCGCAATCGACATGGTTCCGACACTTCCGCTCGGTCTGTCGTATCGCTCCGGTGCCGTCCGCTCCGACCTTGATGGTGCTCTGCAGGGATCCGTCGACATGTTCTGGGGCATCCGGCGCGGCTGACACGACAACACAACAAAGGGTCTGCGGCGGACGCCGCGGGCCCAGGGAGAGCGCTGGGCTATGGGCTATTACATCTTGCGCCGCATACTCGCGACCATCCCGGTCGTGGCGTTCGTGATGGTCTTCGTATTCAGCCTGCTCTACATCACACCCGGCGATCCGGCGGCGATCCTGGCCGGTGATCAGGCGACGCAGGAGGAGATCGAGCAGATCCGCACGGAGCTCGGTCTCGACCGCAGCTTTCCAGTGCGCTTCGTGGAATGGTCGTCCGGCGTCTTCCAGGGCGATCTCGGCACCTCCATCTTCACCCGACTGCCGGTGTCTGAGATGATCCTGCAGCGGGTCGAACCCACGGTCTCGCTGATGGTCGTGACCATGATCATGGCGATACTGGTGGCGGTGCCGCTGGGTGTCATAGCCGCATGGAAGCATGGCTCGCTGCTCGACCGGGGGATAATGCTCTTCGCGGTCCTCGGCTTTTCGGTGCCGGTCTTCGTCATCGGCTACGTGCTTGCCTGGTTGCTGGCGCTGCAGTTGGGATGGTTGCCGGTGCAAGGCTACACACCGATCTCCGAGGGGGTCTGGCCGTGGTTGCGGAACCTCGTTCTGCCTTCGGCAACGCTGGCGACCTTCTACATCGCGATCATCGCGCGCATCACGCGCGCCACGATGCTGGAAATTCTGCAGCAGGACTACATCCGCACGGCGCGCGCCAAGGGCGTGTCTGAAATCGCCGTGCTCTTCATCCATGCGCTGCGCAACGCCTCGGTGCCGATTGTCACTGTCGTTGGCATCGGTATCGCGCTGGTCATCAGCGGTGCGGTGGTGATCGAGAGCGTCTTCGCCTTGCCGGGGCTTGGCCGTCTGACGGTCGATTCGATCCTCCGGCGCGATTATCCCGTGATCCAGGCGGTCATTCTCATCTTCAGCTTCGTCTACGTTCTCATCAACCTGCTCATCGACCTTAGCTATACTCTGATCGACCCTAGGATCCGGTATTGACCAACCGAACCAAATCTCAGCGAACCTATGCCGAAGCGGCACCAATGCCGGCGATTCTGACTCCGCCGCCGGAGCGCTCGCGTCTTGGGCGTTCCCTGCGGCGACATCCGACCATGTGGCTCGGCGGCGTCATTCTCGCCCTTGCCGCACTGATGGCTGTTTTCGCACCGCTGATCGCGCCGGCGGACCCGACCGAACTCAATCCCGCCATGCGGGTGCAGCCGCCGTCGGCAAACGCCTGGTTCGGTACCGACATGCTCGGCCGCGACATCTTTTCCAGATGCGTCTACGGCGCGCGGGTGTCGCTGATCGTCGGCCTGGGCGTGGCGGCCTGTGCCTCGCTCGCCGGCATGCTGATCGGGCTCGTGGCCGGGTTCACGCGGTGGGCCGACAACGTGATCATGCGCATTATGGACGGGATGATGTCGATACCGGCGATCCTGCTTGCCATCGCACTGATGACCCTGATGCGCGGCGGGTCGATCTTCAACGTCATCTTCGCCATCACGATCGCCGAGATCCCACGGGTCGCCCGGCTGACGCGGTCCGTGGTTCTGTCCGTGCGCGAGCTTGCCTATGTCGAGGCGGCAGTGGCCTGCGGAACCTCCAAACCCGGTATCATCTGGCATCACATCCTGCCCAACACCATTGCGCCGATCACCGTGCAGGCGACCTATATCTGTGCGTCTGCCATGATCACTGAGGCGATCCTTTCCTTCATCGGGGCCGGGCTGCCAACGTCGATACCGTCCTGGGGTAACATCATGGCCGAGGGACGTGCACTCTGGCAGGTCAAACCGAGCATCGTTTTCTTCCCGGCGCTGTTTCTCTCCGTGACCGTTCTGGCGGTGAACCTTGTGGGTGACGGATTGCGCGACGCCGTTGACCCGCGCCTGGCCAAGCGGGTCTGACGATGGCGCTGCTCGACGTGAGACAGCTCCAGATTCATTTCCAGACCGAGAGCGCGGTCAACCGGGCGGTCGACGGGCTGTCGTTCTCGATCGACAAGGGCGAGGCTCTGGCCATCGTCGGGGAGTCCGGTTGCGGCAAATCGGTGACCGCGCTGTCGGTGCTGCGGCTCCTGCCGACGCCGCCCGGCAAGATCGCCGGAGACATTCTACTGAAGGGCGAACGCCTGCTGGAAAAATCCGAACGTGAAATGCGTTCGCTGCGCGGCGGCGAAATCAGCATGATCTTCCAAGAGCCGATGACGTCGCTCAATCCGGTTCACACGATCGGCCGGCAGATCGGCGAAGCGGTGCGGCTGCACATGCCCGGCGACGGCCGGCAGGCGCGCGACCGGGCCGTCGAGATGCTCAAACTCGTGGGCATACCGTCGCCGGAACAGCGTGCGGACGAGTATCCGCACCAGCTGTCGGGCGGTATGCGGCAACGCGTGATGATCGCCATGGCCCTGGCCTGCAACCCGGCGCTGCTGATCGCCGACGAGCCGACGACGGCGCTCGACGTGACCATTCAGGCCCAGATCCTCGACCTCCTGCGCGACCTGCGGGAACGCACCGGTACTGCCATCCTGCTCATCACCCACGATCTTGGCGTCGTGGCAGAGTTCGCGGAGCGGGTGCTGGTGATGTATGCCGGTCGCAAGGTCGAAGAGGCCGGCGTCGACGCGCTGTTTGCCAATCCGCTGCATCCCTATACACAGGGTCTGATGAAGGCGGTGCCAAGGCTCGGGGCACACCGCGGGACGGGTGCGCGCACGCTGTTGGCGGAGATTCCAGGGCGCGTGCCGGACCTGTCGCAGCCGCTGCAGGGCTGCGTCTTCGCCCCGCGCTGCCCGAAAGTGCAGGATATCTGCCGCACGATCGATCCCGCGCTGGAGCAGAAGGCGGTTGGGCACCTCGCTGCATGCCATTTCGCAGCAAACGGAACGCCGGCATGAGCGCCCGACGATCGTCGTCGGCCGCGGCCGAACCGCTCGTCGAGGTCACCGACATCGTCAAGCATTTCCCGATCTCCGGAGGCCTGTTCGGGCGGGTGGTGAACAAGGTGCGCGCTGTCGACGGCGTGAGCTTCACCATCAACCAAGGACAAACGCTGTCGCTCGTCGGCGAGTCGGGGTGCGGCAAATCGACTGTCGGACGCTGTATCGCACGATTGACGGATCTGACTTCGGGCGAAGTGCGGATTGCCGGCCGGCGGATCGACAATCTGCCGGAACGTGAGCTGAAGCCCTTTCGCAAGCAACTCAACGTGGTCTTTCAAGATCCGTTTTCGAGCCTCAACCCGCGCATGACCGTGGAGGGTCTGATCGCCGAACCGTTGCGTAATCATGGCATTGTCCGAACGGCGGCCGAGCGTCGGGAGCGTGTGGCGGAGCTTCTCGAGAGAGTGGGGCTTTCGGCCGATGTGATGCAACGCATGCCGCATCAGTTCTCGGGCGGACAGCGGCAGCGGCTCGGAATTGCGCGGGCGCTCGCCTCCGAGCCGGACTTCATCGTTTGCGATGAGGCGGTTTCGGCGCTCGACGTCTCGGTACAAGCTCAGATCATCAATCTGCTGATGAAGTTGCAGAATGACCTGGGGCTTGCTCTGCTCTTCATCTCGCACGATCTGGCGGTGGTCGAGCACCTGAGCGACCGGGTGGCGGTGATGTATCTCGGCCGGATCATGGAGATTGCCGACCGCGACACACTGTTCACGCACCCGCGCCATCCGTACACGAAAGCACTGCTGTCCGCAGTGCCGCTGCCTGATCCCGCGCTTCACCGTGAACGTGTGGTCCTGGCGGGCGACGTACCGAGCCCAATCGATCCGCCAAGCGGCTGCTGTTTCCGCACGCGTTGTCCTATCGCGACAGAACTCTGCGCACAGCAAAGGCCCGAGTTAAGAGATATCACTGCCGACCAACGCGTGGCTTGCCACCACGTGGATGACGCAATCTGATTGCCGGTGAGGCGAACGACAATGCGTGATGACATGGACCTGCAAATCCGGCGATGGCAGCCCCGAAAGGGTCCGGGCTTGCTTGCAAATCCCAATCGGTTGCGCTTAACTTCGCCAAGCATGGCGTGGGGCCAAAATCACCTTCCAAGAAACATCGTAAAGGGAGCCAAATCAATCATGACGAGACGTTTAACATCTGTCGCAGCGGCGCTGACGCTCGCGGCACTGCCCATGTCCGTTCAGGCCGAGACCCTCGTCGTCTCCTGGTGGGGCTTCAATGGCGACAAGCTGAACGAGTACATCGTCCAGCCGTTCCAGGAGCAGTGCGACTGCGAGATTGTCTTCGAGACCGGCAACAGCGCCGACCGGCTCGGCAAGATCGAGATCCGAGGCGGCAAGGGGGTCGATCTGATCTACCTGCCTGACAGCTTTGCGCAGCTGGGGATCGAAAAGGGGCTGTTCCAGACGGTCGACCGCTCGAAACTGCCGAATCTCGACGGTGTCTACGAAATGGCCGAGGCGCCGATGGGCGACTATGGCCCAGCCTATACGCTGGGCCGCGTCGGCATCGTCTACGACTCCGCGCAGGTCAGCGAACCCATCACCTCGTGGGCCGATCTGTGGCGTGAGGACCTGGCCGGCAAGGTCTCGCTTCCCGGCATCACCACCACCGCGGGGCCGATGGTCGTCGTGCTGGCCGGCGAACAAGCCGGGGTGGACGCCTATGAAGATCCCGACGCGGCCTTCGCCGAGCTGGAAAAGCTGAAGCCCAACGTCCTGAAGAATTACAACACCGGGTCGGAGATGATTAACCTGTTCTCGACCGGCGAGATTGCCGTGAGCCTGGTGCAGGACTTTGCGCTCGGCCGCCTGCAGGAGGCCGTGCCGACCGTCGTTTGGGCGGATCTTGAGGATGGCGACATCGCCACGATGAACACCATCAACATCCCGACCGGCGCGGCGAATGTCGAGCGGGCGCATGAGTTCATCAACTTCGTCCTCGATCCAGAGCTGCAAAAGACCTTGGGCGAGAACGGCGTCGACGCGCCGGTCCAGACTTCGGTCGAACTGACGCCCGAGGCAGCCAAGCTCTGGACCTACGGGCCCGAGATGGTCGGCAGCCTCAAGCGCATGGACAACGCCAAAATGAACGCCGCAAAGCCCGAGTGGATCGACCGCTGGAACGAGGTCTTCGGCAACTGAGCCATTTTGGGGGCGCCTGACGGCGCCCCGCCGACACTCGGACCGCGGTGCATGGTGCACGGATTGAAGGGATGGGCGATGACGGCGCCGGCGACGGCACTTGTCGTTCTGTGCCTTGTACTGCCCGTATCCGCCACCATCGCCTTGACCTTCTATGCAGGCAGCGGACCGTTCGACCTGTATGCCGCCTTTCTGACAAGCGGATTTCGCCGCACGGTCCTGTGGCGGACGCTGGAAGTCTCGCTGATCACGACGGCCTTTTCACTGGTCATCGGTTTCTTCACCGCCTATGCGATCAGCCGGGCTCCACCGCGCTGGCGCTCGGTACTGATCATCCTGGCCGTCTTCCCGCTGCTGACGGGGGTCGTCGTCAGGTCCTTCGCCTGGCTCATCATTCTGGGGCGCAACGGCATCCTGAACGACTTCCTGGTCTGGATCGGCGTCGAGGGCGCTCCCTTCACCATGGTCTACACCCAGGGCTCGGTCATCGTCGCCATGGTCTACCTGTTCGTCCCGCTGATGATCCTGACCATCGTCGGCGTGCTGGAGAACATTCCTGACGACGTGATCGAGGCCGCGCAATCGCTCGGCGCCACGCCGGCCCAGACCTTCCGGCAGGTGATCTTTCCGCTCGCGGTGCCCGGCCTCATCGTCGGCGCGGTGCTGGTGTTCACCGGGTCGTTCACCTCCTACGCCACCCCGCAGCTTCTCGGCGGTGACCAGCAGATGATGATGGGAACATTTCTGTATCAGCGCGCCATGGTCGCCTTCGACTGGAACGGCGCGGCCACCGTCTCGGCGATCATGGTCGCGGTGACGCTGGCGGTGGTGATCGGCATGACGCGCATCGCCAAGCGCCTGAACCCGATGACCACATGACGGGCCGCCTTCATCCCTCGCTGACCGCGTTCGCGGTGCTGGTCTATTTCTTCCTGATGGGACCGCTGGTCATCGTGATCGGTGCTGCCCTGTCTGATACCGGCTATCTAACCTTTCCGCCGCAGGGGCTGACGCTGCACTGGTTCGAGCGCATCTTCGAAATGTCAGCCTTCCGCCGCACCATGGTGACGAGCTTTCAGGTCGCAACCGTTTCGACCAGCTGCGCGCTTTTGATCGGCATTCCGGCAGCCTATGCGCTGAACCGTTATCGGGTGCAGTTGCCCGGCTGGCTGTCAACGTTGTTCGTCCTGCCCGTGCTGATCCCCGAAATCGTGCTGGGTTTCTCGCTGTTACGCTCCATCCAGGTGGGCGCGGGGCTGCCGGTGGTCTCGACGCTGATCATCGGCCATACGCTGCTGGTCCTGCCCTATGCGGTGCGGGTGATCTCGGCCTCGCTCGCCTCGTTCGACTTCAGCATCGAAGAAGCGGCCGTCAGCCTTGGCAGCCCGCCGATCAAGACCTTCTTCACTATCGTCCTGCCCAATGTGAAGGCGGGCGTCATCGCTGCCTTCATCCTGGCCTTCATTACGTCGATCAACGACGTGTCGGTGTCGCTGTTCCTGACCGGGCCGGGTATTTCCACCTTGCCGATTCAGATTCTCGCCCATGTCGAACAGTTCTTTGACCCGGTGATCGCCTCGGTTTCGGTCCTGCTGATGGTGCTGACCGTTATTGTCATGGCGGTGGTCGAGCGCACCCTCGGACTGACGTTCCTCGCCAAATGACCACGCCGCTGACCCTTCGCAATCTCACCGCGCACTACGGCGCCACCAAGGTCCTCGACGATCTGTCGCTGGACGTAGGCGCGGGAGAGCTGGTGTCGCTTCTCGGGGCTTCCGGTTGCGGCAAAACCACGACCCTGCGCCTCGTGGCGGGTTTCCTGCAGCCCACCGCGGGCACCATTCATCTTGGCGAGACCGACCTGACCCGCCTGCAGGCGCACAAGCGCAACATCGGCCTGGTGTTTCAGAATTATGCGCTGTTTCCGCATCTGACCGTACGCGACAACGTGGCCTTCGGGCTGAAACAGCGGGGCCTGGGCGGGGCCGAGCGGGCCCGCAGGGCGGGTGAGATGCTGGACCGCGTTGGCCTGTCCGCCCTGGCGGGACGGCTGCCCGGCGCGCTGTCCGGCGGTCAGCGGCAGCGGGTCGCCCTGGCGCGCGCGTTGGTGATCGAGCCGCCGCTATTGATGTTCGACGAACCGTTGTCGAATCTCGACGCCAGGCTGCGCGTCGAGATGCGGGTCGAGATCCGCGAGTTGCAGCGTGCCAACCGAACGACCGCGATCTTCGTCACCCACGACCAGGAGGAGGCGTTCTCGATCTCTGACCGTGTGGCGATCATGGAGGCCGGCCGCATTCGTCAGTTCGACCGCCCGGAGACGTTATACAGCCGCCCCGCCAACGCCTTCGTCGCCCGGTTTGTGGGGTTCGAGAACCTGATCCCGCTGACCGTCACCGCCCGTGATGCCGGCCGTATCACCGCCGAGGGCGAGGGCGGCATCGACATGACGCTGTCGGAGGAGGACCTGGGCCCGATCCCCGACCGGTTCGTTCTTGCCACGCGCCCCGACGGGCTGCGGGTGTCGTCCGGCGACCACGGCATTCCGGCCCGGCTGGGCCTGCGCACTTATGTGGGCCGTGCCTATCACTACCAGGCCGCGACGCCGGCGGGCGATCTCATCGCTTCCGGTCCGCTTGGTCAGCCGAGGGACGGTGGCGAGACCGTTCACTTGGCTGCCGAGCCCGAGCAATGCTGTATTCTTACGCCGGACCCTAGCTCATGACGGACCTGACGATCCGCAACGCCACGCTTCTGCCCTGCACCTCCGAAATGCCCGTCATCGACGGCGGTCACGTCGCGGTCACCGGCGAGGTCATCGTGTCGGCCGGCCCGGGACCCGGGCCCGAGGCTACGGAGATCCTCGACGCGGGCGCCGATATCGTGATGCCCGGCATGGTCAACCCGCACGCCCATTTGCCCATGACGCTTTTTCGCGGTCTTGGCGAGGACGTGGACGACCGCCTGTTCCGCTACGTTCTGCCGATGGAGCGGAAGTTCGTCTCGCCTGAAATGGTGCGCACGGGCACCGCGCTGGCGGCCTGGGAGTCGATCCGCGCCGGGGTCACCACGGTGGCCGACATGTACTACTTCGAGGCTGAGGTGGGGCGAGTCCTCGACGCTGCGGGCATGCGCGGCGTGGTGGGTCAGACCCTCGCCGATTTCGAGCCGCCCGATCATGCAACGATGGACGAAGGCTTCGCCCTGGTCGAAGCGCTGGTTGAAGAATTCCACGGTCACCCCAGGATTGTGCCCTCCATCACTCCGCACGCACCCTATTCCACGGATATCCCGGTCCTGCGGCGGGTCGCCGACTGGGCCGACGCACATCCGGGCGTGCCGGTTCAGATTCACTTGGCCGAGATGGTCTCCGAAATGGATTGGGCAAAACGCACACATGGCTGCCACCCGGTGGAGGTGGTGGATCGCGCGGGCCTGCTGCGCGACGGGCTGATCGCCGCCCATTGCCTCTATCTGGAGGAGGCCGAAATCGCCCGGTTGGCCGAGACGGGCGTGCGCGTCGCCCATAATGCCCGGTCCAACGCCAAGGCAGGCCGCGGCATCGCCCCAGTGGAGGCAATGCGCGCCGCCGGTATCCCGGTGGGCATCGCCACCGACGGCCCGATGAGTGGCAACACGCTTGACCTCTTCTCGCAATTCGGGTCGGTATCGATGTTCCAGAAGCTGCTGGGTCGCAGCCGCAAACCGATGCCCGCCCGCGACGTCATCCACATGGCCACGATCGAGGGCGCGCGCGTGCTGGGTCTCGATCGCCTGACCGGCTCGCTCGAACCCGGCAAGGCCGCCGATGTCGTGCGGATCTCGCTGGACGCCCCGCGCCTACAACCTGTCTACGACCCATTTGCCACCCTCGTTTTCGCCGCGATGCCTGAAGACGTGCGCGACGTCATGGTCGGCGGCCATTGGCTGATGCGGGACGGGGAAGTTCTGACCCTGGACCGCAACAAGGTGCTACGCGACGCCGGCCAAATCGCCGATCGCTTCCGCGCCGAAATGACCGAGATCGACCGACAGGCGGCGCCTGCATGAGTCGTGTTAACGCCGCAGACAACCATTGGAAGGAAAACAAGCGATGAGTGACGCAACATCCCACCTGGACGCCGCGCTCGCCGCAGCGGACGCCGGCCGCGACGCGGGCCTCGCCCGGTTGCTGGAGCTGGTGGCGATCCCCTCGATCTCGGCTGAGACCGCACACGCGCCCGACGTGCGACGCGCCGCCGACTGGCTGGCGGCGGACCTGTCGTCGATGGGATTCGACGCCTCGGTCCGCGACACGCAGGGCCACCCGATGGTCGTGGGCCACGACACCAGCGCGCCCGACGGCGTTCCGCATGTGCTGTTCTACGGCCACTACGACGTGCAGCCCGCCGATCCGCTGGAATTGTGGGACGCCGACCCGTTCGCGCCGGCGCTGGTGAAGCAGCCGGATGGCGAGACCTGGATCACCGGGCGCGGCGCCTCGGACGACAAGGGCGCCTTCATGACTTTCATCGAGGCGTGCCGCGCCTGGAAAGCCGCGACCGGCGCGCTGCCGTGCCGGGTGACCGTGCTTCTGGAGGGCGAGGAAGAGATCACCAGCCCCTCGCTGGGCCCCTTCCTGGAAGCGACGGCGGACGAGTTGCGCGCCGATGTGGCCGTGGTCTGCGACACCGACATGTGGGACCACGACACGCCGGCGATCACCACCATGATGCGCGGGCTGATGGCAGAGGAGTTCACGATCACCGCAGCCAACCGCGACCTGCACGCCGGGATCTTCGGCGGTGCCGCGCGCAATGCGCTGCAGGTGATGGCGGATGTGCTGGCAAGCTGCCGTGCTGCCGACGGTTCGGTTGCTGTGCCGGGTTTCTACGACGATGTGCGTGAACTGCCCGAGGAGGTCCGCGCCAGCTGGACCGCGCTGCCGTTCGACGATGCCGGGTTTCTCGGTGATGTTGGCCTATCGGTGCCGGCAGGCGAGACGAACCGCTCGGTGCTGGAACAGTGCTGGTCCCGGCCGTGTTTTGATGTGCATGGTTTCTGGGGCGGCTACAGCGGCGAGGGGTTCAAGTCGGTGATCCCCGGCAAGGCGCACGCCAAGGTCAGCTTTCGCCTGGTCCCCGATCAGGACCCCGAAACCATCCGTGCGGCGCTGCGTGACCACATCCGTTCCCAACTGCCGCCCGATTGCAGTGTGGAGTTCACGGCCCTGGGCCGCGCCTCCCCCGTCGCGATGCCGGTGGACGGTCCGATGCTTCACAAGGCGCTGGAGGCGCTGCGGGACGAGTGGGGCAAGGCGGCGATTGCCGGCACCGGCGGCTCGATCCCAATCCTGGCGGAGTTCCGCAATCGGCTCGGCCTCGATCCCTTGCTGGTGGGCTTCGCGCGCTTCGACAACCGGGTTCATGCCCCAAACGAGAAGTACGACCTGTCGAGCTATGTGCACGGAACGCGGTCCTGGGTGCGGATTCTTGATCGCTTTGCACGGTAGCAGGCCGCCCGAAATCGCACAGAGCGCAGTCTGACCGATGCCAATCGGAGGAAACTAAGCCGGCAAGGGAAAGACTTGAATGCATTGAAGCGAATTCTCGCTTGGTACGCACATGTGCCGCTAAACCTGTCCGCCGGCGAAGCCCGCACTTTCGCCGGTGACAAGATTGGCTATACCGCCTGGATGATCGTCCAGGCATTGTCGGCCTTTATCTTCCTGCAGCTCGGTCAAAACGTGCTCGCCGTCTACGGCGCGGCCAGCTCGCTTGTCATTGCCTTCTGCTTCTACTGTCTGGTTCACGGTCGACCCGGTATCGGTTACCTGCTGGTCAACGGCCAGAGCATCCTTGCCGTCATGCTGACCACACTGATTGTCGGGCTCAGGCCCGGGTTCTTTTTGTTCGCTTTGGTTGGATTGATCTACTGCACGCTGAGCGAATGGGTGAGCCGGCGCACCCAATGGGTTCTCATGGGCGCAAACGCTGCCGCTTTCATAGCTGCGCTTGTTTTAGGTCTGATGGCGCCGCCCATCGCTGAACTGCCACCGTTGTGGGAACTGATTTTTGCAACATTTAACGCAACCGCCACGGCAGGATTGTTGCTGATGGTAGCGCTCACCTACCGCCACAGGGTCGACGTGGCGGAGGCAGCACTGGAGTCCGAGTACCAGAAGTCCGAGGCGCTTCTGCACAATATAATGCCACCCGCGGTCGCCGATCGGCTGAAACAAAATCCGAAGGTGATTGCCGACAGTCACAAGCAGATGACGATCCTGTTTGCCGATATTGTCGGGTTCACCGAGATCGCCGGTCGATCCTCACCGGAATCCCTGGTGACCCTGCTGAACAGGATATTCAGCCGGTTCGATGCTCTGGTTGACGAGCTGGATCTTGAAAAAATCAAGACCATCGGCGACGCCTATATGGTGGTCGCGGGCCTTCCGGCCGCAAGGCACCACCACGCACAGGCGATCGCCCGACTGGCCCTGAAAATGAACGTCGCAGCCGAACGGGTATCGCAGGAAACGGGCAAACACCTGCAGATCCGCGTCGGCATTCATTCCGGGGCCGTTGTGGCCGGTGTGATCGGCCAGAAGAAATTCGCATACGATCTATGGGGCGACACCGTCAACATCGCGGCACGAATGGAAAGCCATGGCGAAAGCGGACGCATACAAGTCAGCGCCGACACCGCGGAACTCCTGGGTGATGGATTCGAGCTGGAACCGCGCGGTACGATCGAGATTAAAGGGAAGGGGCAGATGGCAACTTATTTCCTGATCGGCGAGCGCAGCGAAAAAACCAAAATGCACAACTCCGTTGAGCCACCGGAATAGGCGCAATCTCAACCAATTTGCTTGCGATGAAATTCTCGGTCCGCGGCAAATCGCATTGCGAACGACGATATCGTGTCAGGCCGCTTCTCCGGCTGCGGCCCGGTTCGACCGAACCTTTTCAGCCAGCCCTTTGAGATTGCCGTCCAATACCTTGCCCATCATGCTTTTCATGACGGTCTGACCCAACAGCCATCCAAAGGGCCCATATTTGACGCGATAGTCCATGGACCAAGTGACCTTCGACCGGTCGTCGTTCAAGGGTGCGACGGACAGCTCCGCGAGCGCTTCACGCAGTGGCATTGGTTCCATTTCCGATGCACGCACGCGATACCCGCGATTGGGTTCCCAATCGATCACCTCTTCGACCATCGAATTACCGTTGTCGAAATTGCAGCGCCGTTTCGACCCCATGCCGTCTTCGCCGCCTGTCAGCGGATCCACCGAGGTTACCAATGGCGCGAACTCGTCGATTTGCATGAAACGTTCGATCACCGCCCATACGGCATCAGGCGCGGCTTCGATTTCAAGGATTCGCTCGTGATGTATCATCTGTCGTTTCCTGAACCTGTTGTGCCGTCTGTGTACCAGACGCCTCCTGACAACTTCCTGTCAGGAGAACGCGTCGATCAGGCAAAGGCCAAATCATCTTTGCGAAACAGGCCACCTCAGATTTCCGGCGGTCAACCACGTCCGCTTGCCGGCGTCCGGCCGGTCCGGGACGCTTTGCGCGGAAAGCCTTTCTGTCAAACCGGAAACTCTGCCGATTGCGATGGGCGCTGTGCCGCTGCTACGTAGTGGTCATGAAAAAGTCGAAGGATCGAACATCCAGGACAGAGGGCAAAGCCGGCGGCCTCGCCGACGACCTCTTTCTCGTGCAAGTCGCGGATGCGCAAGAGGGAACGTCAAAAAAGACCCTGAGCTTCTCTCGATCGCCGACCGTGTTGCTGACATTTGCCGCCAACCGCTTTACCCGCAGTGCGGCGCGGGTCTACCAGAAGCGTTACGGGTTGGGAGCCATGGATTGGCGTATGCTGGTCATGCTCACACGCGAGCCGGGCGCTACCGCGGCCAGATCGTCTGAAGTTATCGGTATCGACAAGGGCGCCATCAGCCGCAGTCTCCATCGCCTGCTGGAAAAGAAACTGGTGAAACAAGGCTCCTTGCACGCCAACGGCCGTAGTCGGGAATGGCGCCTCACTGAAAAGGGACATGCGCTTCACAAGGAGATTTTGTCCGAAGCTTTGGCTCGTCAACGCAAACTGTTTGCCGATTTCAGCGAGGAAGAAGTGAAATCGCTGTGCGATATGTTGCTTCGTTTTCTCGACAATCTGGAAGAGATTTAAAGGCTTCCGGTTGATGGAACGCCGCAATCATCCTGTTCAATGAATCAGGTTTTCGCCGGCTGGCACCACCTTCATGCGGGACCGGCGCCGCCATGATCTGGCTCGCGGGTTCGCGTTTTTGAAGGATCGCCCGTCTCTAACATTTCGTTGATCTACAGTCCGAAACAGCGATGTTGACTTGACAACATAGATCGAGCTGATCAGGTTAAAGCGAAATCATAATTGATCAGAC
Source organism: Hoeflea sp. (assembly GCA_965249925.1). Classification (GTDB taxonomy): domain Bacteria; phylum Pseudomonadota; class Alphaproteobacteria; order Rhizobiales; family Rhizobiaceae; genus Hoeflea_A. The sequence goes on along the minus strand of OZ252260.1, from coordinate 760,117 downwards.
AGGGAGAACATCGATGACTTTGCAGACCTTCAAGGCCGCCGCCGTACAAGCGGCTCCGGTATTCATGGATCTCAACGCCTGCCTGGATAAGGCAATCGGTATCATCGAAGGTGCGGCCAAGCAGGGTGTTAAGCTGATAGCTTTTCCCGAGACCTGGATACCTGGCTATCCTTGGTTTTTGTGGCTTTCCGCTCCGGCCTGGGGGCTTCAATTCGTCCCCGAATACCACGCCAACTGCATGCGCCGGGACGGGCCGGAAATGGACCGGCTGTGCCAAGCCGCAAAGAACAACGATATCAACGTCATGATGGGATACTCCGAAATCGACGGCGGTTCCATCTACATGGCGCAATGCCTGATCGGCTCGGATGGCGAGGTGATCTTTCATCGCCGCAAGCTGAAGCCAACCCACGTCGAGCGCACTCTGTTTGGCGAAGGCGACGGATCGCATTTCAATGTTGCCGATACGGAATGCGGCCGTGTTGGCGCGCTATGCTGCTGGGAGCATCTCCAGCCGCTTTCGAAATATGCGATGTATTCCATGAAAGAGCAGGTTCACTGCGCGTCCTGGCCGTCATTTACGCTTTATCGCGACATGGCCTATGCGCTCGGGCCTGAAGCCAATCTGGCCGCCAGCCAGGTCTATGCGCTGGAAGGCCAATGCTATGTTCTGGCGTCCACGGCGATTACCGGTCAGGATATGTTCGACAGGTTGTGCGACACCGAAGACAAGGCCCAGTTGCTGAACCCGCGCGGCGGCAAACCCGGGGGCGGGTTTTCGATGATATTCGGACCGGACGGCCAGCCGATGGCGGAACACCTTCCCGAGGACGAGGAAGGACTGATCGTCGCTGAAATCAGCCTGCCGATGATTTCGGTTGCAAAGGCGGCCGGCGATCCTTCCGGGCATTACTCACGGCCCGACGTGGTGCGTCTTCTGATCAACAAGAAGCCGCAGCCAAGAGTCATGGAGTTCGACGACGCTCCCGATCTCAAAGCGCCGGTTGTCGGTGATGAGATGGCAAAGGAAGCATAGCTGCAAACAGTGATTTGACCGGTGACGCGATCGGCCTCAACCCCCAACCGCTCTTCCAGGGAGTAGAGCATTGTCTCCAACCTATTCCATTGATCCGCAGGCGTTGTGGCAGGATCCGTATCCTGACCTGAAGGATATTCAGGCCATGGCGCCTGCTGTCGAAGTGCCCGAATTGAATGCGGTTCTCATTACCCGGCGGGATGACATCTTCGAGCATGAAAAGCGCATTGATGTCTTTTCATCAAGGCAGCCGGAAGGATTGATGACAGTCCTGATGGGTGAAAACATGATGCGCAAAGACGGTGATGATCACATGCGGGAGCGGAAGATCGTTTTCCCGGCTCTCAGTCCAAGAACCGTTCGTCAGATCTGGACAGAGAAATTCGCGGAAGCCGCCGACCGCATCCTCGATGAACTTGAAAGTGCCGGAAAGTGCGACCTCGTTCGCGACTACGCCATGCCGGTCAGCGGTGAAGCGCTGAAAACCATCACCGGCCTGACGGAAATGCCCACCAGGGAAATGGACCGCGTCAGCCAGCACATGCTGGACGGCTGCGCAAATTATGTGGGCGACCCTGAGGTTGAACAGCGTTGTCACGCCGCCACCGCCTATATCGACGAGCACATAGATCGCATGGTGCCGAAACTGAAGGAAGCGCCGGACACGTCGGTCCTTTCGGTGCAACTGGAGTCCGACCTGCCGATGGAATCGACCCGGGCGAATGTGAAACTCACCATCTCGGGAGGGCAGAACGAACCGCGCGACGCGATCGCCGGGACCGTTTGGGCGCTTCTGAGCCATCCTGAAGAAAGGGACAAGATCAACGCAGGCGACAACACCTACCACGACGCATTCGAGGAATATGCGCGCTGGATATCGCCCATCGGCATGTCACCGAGGCAGATCAAACGTGCCGAAAGGGTGTTGGACTACGATTTCACGACTGGTCAACGTGTGTTTTTCATGTTTGGTATCGGCAATCGCGATCCACGGGTATTCGAAGATCCCGACAGTTTCGACATCAGCCGCGACAACAGAAAATCGATTTCCTTTGGCGCCGGACCGCATTTCTGCGCAGGGGCAGCGGCATCGCGCGTGTTGATCGCGGATATCGCGCTGCCCAAACTGTTTGAGCGCTTCCCGGATTTGAAAATTGATGGCGATGTGCCTTTTGGCGGCTGGGCTTTTCGCGGCCCCTTGCGCATGCCCGTGTCATGGTCCTGATGCCGTAGGGCACGGGCTTATGGTGCTCGCCGATGATCAAAAATGGATCATGTAGAGCCTGTTCGCCAGGAGAAAATAGATAAGCACGCCGAGCACGTCATTGCTCGTTGTGATGAACACGCCGGTGGCCGCCGCTGGATCGACTCCGAAGCGCTTGAGTAGCATGGGCACAAAAGTGCCCACCAGGGCGGCGATGACGATCACCGCGAGAAGGGAAGAGGAGACCGCAAGAGCGAGTTGAATCGGCTGTTCGATTTCGAGAAACGGCGACGCAATTGCGATCAGGCCGGCGAGCAGGGCGCCGGCAATCAGGCCATTGATGACGGAGCCACCAAGTTCTCGGAAAAATCGCCAATCCAGATCGCGTGCCCATATTGAGCCCGTCGCCAATGCTTGGACAGTCACGGAAGAGGCTTGCAAACCGGCATTTCCCGCCAAGGAAATGACAACGGGTATGAAGGCGGCAACAATGGCCGCGCGCTCTAGCTCCTCCTCGTACGACCCGACAATCATCGCTGCCAGCGTGGCTCCCAACAGCCCTGCCAGCAACCACGGCAGTCGACCCTTGACTATCCGTGCGATCGGATCGGTGGGTCTGCCAGCGTTCGGAAGTTTGCTGATCAGGCGCAAATCCTCCGTGGCTTCGTCTTGCATAATCCGCTGGAGTTGGCGGACGCCAATTTGCCCAATCAGCCGCCCATCTTGATCAACGACCGGCACAGAACGCAGGTTTTCGTGGGCCGCCAGCCTGGCAACGTCTTCCTTGTCGGTCTCGGCCGAGACGACGGACAATTCGCCGCGCATGACATCGCTCAGCCGCGCTTCAGGCGGCAGCAGCAGCAGGCGTTTCACGCCGACCGTGCCAACCGGCCGCCGATCGTTGTCTATCACCGTGATGTCATCGAGTTTGCGGATCGTTTCCGCGTGTGCGCGCACTTCGGCGATTGCCTCCTCGACGGTCCGCTCTTTCGACAGAGCCAGCAGTCTGCGGCTCATGACACGCCCGACCGTATCCCTGGGCTCCTCCAATCGCTTCGCGAGCTCGTCGGACTGTTTCAGTTGAGGAACGATCTGAGTCTGAATATCGACGGGAAGGGCATTCAGCGTTTCGGCGGCTTCATCGATCGGGAGGCAATCGAGGATTTCCCGTAGCCGCCCTATGGTTGAGCCCTTTGCGAGCAGCGCGCGGTATTCCGACTTGAGCTCGGCCAGAACCGCAGCCGACTTACCGACTTCCATCAAACTGAAAAGCAGGCTCGCACTTGGAAGTGGCAATCGGATAAGGAGCTCAAATATTGCTTCAGGAGGCCAGGAATTCAGCTTTTTTCTCAGCGCCTTCTGATCCTTGGCTTCAATCAGTCGTGTGACCTCTCTTAGCCCCTTTGAATCCACAAACTGGCTGTGGTGTAGCCCGAAACGGCCCTGCCGCCCGGCTGGGCTCCCGTTCACCGTCATCCGATTGGCTTTCACTTACTCACTGCTTCCTAAGGTGCGCGCCCAGACTGATAGCAGATTCTCGAAAACAGATCGCATTCCAATCGACCGCGGTGTGATTGTCGGCCTTACCGCCGAACACCGACCTGTTGCGAATGGCCGGCGCACCCGTTCCCGCCGTCCTCGCACCAGAAGCCATCAACTGTCGGCAAGCACCTCCTTCACCTTGACGGCGAGCGCCTTGCCGAGCGTCGCGTTATTCTCGACAGAAAAATGGATGCCGTCGACACCGCCCGTGGTGACGACCTCGCCGGCATTGAAGAAGTCGGCTTTCATGAGGTCGGCCATGTCATGGTAACGTGCGTTGAGTTCCACCGATTTCTCGTAGCCGCCCTCGAACATGCCTTGAAAGTAGGGATGCGGCATCGGTGCCAGCGGCGGCGGGGCGACCACAAGGCATTTCGGCGCGGCGTAGACGGTGCCCAGGTCGCCGGCGCTGGATGCGACCTGGCCGACCAGCTTGGCCATGCCGTAGGCGATCTCGAAAGGCGTGCGGCGGAAGATGGCCTTGGTGTCGTTGGTGCCGAGCATGAGCACCACCAGATCGAGCGGCAGATGGGTGGCGACCGCTACCGGAAGATGGGCGCTGCCGTCAAGCCGGGGGTCGTTGGGGTCGCTGGCGCTGGTTGTTCGCGCGCACAGGCCCTCCTCGATAACGGTGTATCCGTCTCCCAGGGCGGTTGCCATGACTCCGGTCCAGCGCTGCTCCACTGGATAGCGGCGGCTCGGCGCGCCTTCCGCGACGGGGATCCATCCCCAGGTCAGGGAATCCCCGAAGCACATGATCGATTTCGGTTCCGGCATCTATAGGCTCCCCCAAGCTGTTTGAATTGGCCTCGCCAGCAGCAAATGGGCTGCGCCGACGCTACAAGACTGATCCTCAACAGACCCTAAACCGGGTTTTGCGTATCGTAGATCACAAAGCCGGTTTTGCTATCCTGAAATCCCACCCGCCGGTAAAACGCCCGACCCTCGGCATTGTCGGAATCGGCGAGCAGCATGACCTTGTAGCAGCCATTGGCCCAGGCGGTTTGCAGGGCGAACTGTAACGTCGCCCGGCCGTGACCGGCGCGGCGATGGCGATCGTGGGTGATGACATTTTCGATCAAGCCGTAGGAACGGCCCGACCGCGTCAGTTGCGGCGTGATCGATAGCGTGCAGGTCGATACAAGTAAACCGTTGTGGTCGCCGACGCAGACAAAAGCGCCGGGCTGATCGAGCAACTCTGCCCAGCGTTTCCGCATCAGGACTTCATCGTCCAGTGGATCGTGGACATGCGTGTACATCCGATACAGCGCGACGATGGCGCCGAAGTCTTCGGGTTTCGCCAGTCTTGGTATCACAAGACACGTTTCCCCTGGCGCCACACCTGCTTGAGATAGGGGTGGCCGTGGTAGATCCCGCACTGCAGCAGGTCGGCGCGGCGGCCGATGGCGATCTCGCCGCGGTCGTCGAGGCCGGCGGCCTCGGCCGGCGTCTTCGAAATCATGGCGATGGCACGCGGCAGGTCAATGGCATGAGCGGGATCCTCCGCCAAGGTGAACGCACAATCGAACATCGATCGCGGCACATAATCCGAGGCGAAGATATCGACCAGACCCTCGGCCATCAGATCGCTTGCCGCAACGTTGCCCGATTGTGAGCCGCCGCGCAATATGTTGGGGGCGCCGGCGACGATGATCATGCCGTGTTCGCGGGCAAGGCGTGCGGCCTCGAGGGTGCAGGGAAATTCGGACACGCTGATGCCCTCGCTGACCGCCAGTGTGACATGGTCCAGTTCGGTATCGTCGTGGCTGAGAAGCGGCAGGCCGTGGGCATGGGCGAGCCGAACGATTTCCGGGCGGACCCGTGCCTCAATCCCCTCGGCCTTCTGGATCACCTCTTCGATGCGCTGGCGAACGACGGCTTCACCGTCGCCGGAACGCAGCGTGTTGCGTCGGATCAGGTGCTCTATGTCGCGCAACTGCCGCCGACCCGGCACATGCTCCATCACCGAAACGAGCCGGACGATATCGCGCCCGATATGGGCCGCCGTCAGATCGGTTGTTTCCAGGTCGGACAGTTCGCAGCGCAGGTGCACCAGGTGGCTGGCGCGCAGCATGCCGGCGTCCTGGATCTTCTCCAGCGCGTCGAGCATCGGCGCCAGGATCTCGCGGCGGTGCGGATTGTCGATGGTCGCGCCGACACACAGGCTGTCGAACACGGTGGTGATGCCGGCGCCGATGATTTGCGCGTCATGCGCCATCGCCGCGCGGGCCGGATCCCAGCGCACATGGGCGCGCGGATAGAGGTGCCGCTCGAAATGGTCGGTGTGGATGTCGACGAGGCCCGGCAGCAGGTAGTCGCCGCCGAGATCGATGGCCGACAACGGCGCCGGGCCACTGTCGATGCCGACTATGGTTTCACCGTCGAAAGCAACGTTGCCGTCCACGACTTCGTCGGCGAGCACGATCCTGGCATTGGCAAGTACGGTGGTCATGGGACTCCCGGCAAAGCTCAATGGGCTGCGTGATAGGCGATGCGGCCGGCCGACATGGTGAGTTTGACCGCCGGTGGCGCGCCTTCCGGCCAGTCGACGATGATCAGATCAGCGCGCTTGCCGACGGCGATTTCGCCGCGGTCATCGAGGCCCGAGGCCCTGGCCGGGCCGGCCGATACCAGCGACCACAACTTCGGCAGCGGCGCCCGCTTCTCCCGGTCGAGACGCGCCACGGCGGTCAGCATGGCCGGATAGAAGTAATCCGACGCCAGGATGTCGCACAGGCCGTCTTCCACCATATCGGCGGCCGAGGGCGAGCCAATATGACTGCCGCCGCGCACGACGTTGGGCGCGCCGTAGACGATGGCGTCGCCGGCGGCGCGCGCCGACCGGGCGACCGGCACCCGCATCGGGAACTCGGAGATAGTGGCGCCGAGGGCGCGGAAAAAGTCCCGGGTTTCCTCCTGCGTGTCGTCATGCGACAGCATCGGCACCGACCGGGCGCGGGCCATCCCGGCCACCCTGCGGATGGTATCGGGCACCTGCGGTCGGCGTTCCCAGATGGACAGGATCAGCGCATGATAATCGTCGATGTCCAGGCCCGAGCGATGCGCCTCCCGGGCTAAGCGCTGTTTGAACCGCGGATCGTACGGATCGGTGATGGCATAATCGGGATTGTGCTCGAACAGCCGCTGCTGGATCGGCACGTCGACGTCGCGCAGCACCATCGAGGTGTGATCGTTAAAGGCAATCGACGGCAGATGCGGGCTTTGCAGCGCCCGCTCAATCAGCTCGACAGCCTCGAAAGCGAACGTTTCCCAACGAAGTTGCACCCGGTTTTCGACGGTAAGCCGGCTGTCGATCTCGGTGAGCGTGGCGAGAAACGTCGCCGCCCGGTCGACGGAACGCAGGCCAGGCTCCCAGCCCAGCGTCAGCGCGTGGTAGGCGGTGCCGATGCCGTTGGCGGCGAGCTGCCGGTCGGTTTCCAGCAGCGCGGCATCAAGCGGAAAAAAGACATTGGGCCGTGGCATCATCTGTCGCTCGAAGGCGTCGCCGTGCAGGTCGACCATTGCTGATCCAAGCAGCTTGCCGCGGCCGTCGATGAGGCGTCCGTTTGAGCCGCTGCTGCCGATCTCGACAATCCGGTCGTCCTCGATCAGCACGTCGGTCTCGACCACGTCGTCTGCAAATACAACCCTGGCGCCCTGGATGCGTGTTCTCATGTCGCTCCGACCATCACCATCCCCGATTGTGGCGCGAAGGCCGGTGTGTCATCGAGCACTCGCCAGGCCTGTTCCAGGTCAGCCGTTTTGATTCTTGTGAGAACGGCGAGCCAGTCCCGCCGGGCGGTATCGATGTCGGACATGGCGACGCTGGATTTTGAAATCGGAGTGGTGCAGGCCTCTGCTCATAGACCTGCGACGTGTCTGTTTTATGTCAGTTTCAGATGCGGTCGGGGATTGCAGCCCGTATACTGTGGACAGGCTCAGGCTCCTGGAAGCAGCGCCAACAGGCTGTCGAGCCTGGCGGACGCATAATCCTCGCGCCACACCAGCAGAGTCTTGATGCTATTGAATTTTGCCGGCAAACGATGTTGTCGAAAACAGTCGCTGTCGGCGACGACGTTCAGTACCGATTGCGGTACGACGGCAAATCCTGTCCCGGCCGAGACGCTGGCGAGAATCGCCAGGTAGGAACTCACCTCCATGGTGTTGCCGGGCACGACGCCCGACTCCAGCAACCATTGCTCCAGGTAGCGGCGATAGGCGCAGCCGGCCTCGAAGGCGATCATCGTGCGACCGTTGAGATCCTTTGGATCCGTGAGCTTCGGGAACGACCGTGGCGTCACCAGAACCAGCCGCTCCTCAAAGACCGAACGCGTGACCAACCGTTCGAGGGACACCGGTTCGGCGACGAAGGCGATCTCGATATCGTAATTGCGTAGCCGGCGTAGAAGCGCACCAGCGGTTCCGGTTTCCAGCCGAATCTCGACCGCCGGATGCAAGCTATCGTAGCGCGCCAGAATCCCTGGCAGCCGGGCAGCGGCGGTGCTTTCCATGGCGCCGATGCGAAACTGGCCTGTCGGTTCTGCGGCGCCCAACGCCTCGGACGCTTCCGCCGATAGCTGCAGAAACCGCTCGCTATAGGCGAGCAGAGTCTCACCGTCGGACGTCAGCGTCAGTCCCCTGCTGCGGCGCAGGAACAGGGGTTTGCGCAGCTGTGCTTCAAGCTGTTTGATGCGGGTGCTGACGTTCGACTGCACCCGGTTCAGCTTGACTGCCGCCTTCGACACGCTGCCCTCGGTGGCGACGGCGTGAAAGATCTCCAGTGAACGCAGATCCAGTCCGTTCATTGATATCTCCAAACGAGAAATCATAGTTCTCGATTATTCATTTTTTTGAATATATCGCGGGTGCTACTGTACCGGCAACCGCTTTGCAGGGAAATCGATGAACCGAGGTACGGATGGCCGAGATTCGAATCGTCCTGGCGGGCCTGGCCTCCCTGGCGATCGCCATGGGCATCGGTCGGTTCGCCTTCACGCCGCTGCTGCCGATGATGCGCGCCGACGGCCTGGTGAGCATCGGCGAGGGTGGTTTCATCGCCGCCGTTCATTTCCTCGGGTATTGGTGCGGTGCCATCCTGGCGGCCGATCTGCCGTGGTCTGCGAGAACGGTTCTGCGCTGGTCGCTTGTCGTCATCGCCGTGGCGACGCTGGCGACCGGTCTGACGGACCATCTCGTTTTGTGGTCGGCCCTGCGCTTCCTCACGGGTGTCTGCAGTGCCTTCGTCCTCGTCCTGGTCAGCAACGGTCATGTCAAGTATCTGGCCGAGCACGACCGCCAGAACCTGCAGGGCTGGATCTTCTCAGGGGTCGGCGCCGGTATCGCACTGGCCGGCCTGGGCACACTGGCGCTGATGGCCGGCGGGCTTGGAAGCGCCGCCGGCTGGCGCATTTTCGGCGTGGTGTCGCTGATTGCGGCGGTCGCCATTTCGTTCAGCGCCGGCGACGAGATCAGCGCCGGTCGCTCGCAAGAACGGATCGCCAAGACAGCGTCGGCCGGCTTGCACTGGAATCTGATCATCGCCTACGGCGTAACCGGCATCGGTTACATCATTCCGGCCACTTACCTGCCGGTCATGGCCCGGGAGATCGTCACGTCGCCGCTGCTTTTCGGCTGGGCCTGGCCGGTGTTCGGTGCGGCTGCTTTCGTATCGACGCTGCTCGCCGGACGGTTGCAGCGGCGCTGGTCGAACCGGCACATCTGGTCGGCGAGCCAGGCGGTCATGGCCGTCGGCCTGCTTTTGCCAGCGCTCCGTCCGAACCTTGCCATGATCCTCGTGGCGGGTGTGTGCGTCGGCGGCACGTTCATGATCATCACCATGATGGGAATGAAGGAATCGCTGCGGGTGGCGACGCCCGACGGTGCGCTGCGCCAGATCGCCATGATGACCGCGGCCTTCGCCAGCGGCCAGATGGTCGGACCGTTGCTGGCCAGCCTGCTCTACGACCTGACCGGCAGTTTCTCGCCGTCGCTGATGCTGGCGAGCGCCGCGCTGGCGGTCACCGCGGTGACGTTACTGCGGCCGGTACCGGTGCTTCAGAAGCGGTGAACGCGGATGTTGTCGAGCATGTGGTTGAGGACCCGCAGCATCACCTCGTAATCCTCCTCCGGGATGCCCCTGAACATGGCGCGCTCCGCCTCGCGCATTTCCGGCCAGATCTCGCGATAGGCGTCCCAGCCGGCGTCGGTCAGCGAGATGCGGCGGGCACGGCTGTCGCTCTCGCTGATGCGCCGGGTAATCAGGCCGTCGCGTTCCATCTGGTCCAGGGTGCGGCTCATGGTGGATTGTTCGGAAACGGCGTACACGGTCAGCTCATTGACGGTGAGGCCATCCTGGGCGGCCAGAGCTGCAAGCGCCCGCATCTTCGGGACCGTCAATCCCATCTGGTTCATCTTGGCCAGCAGCGTCTGGTTGTAGCGGTGCATGACCCGGTTCATGAGATAAGGGGCGAACCGGGACAGGCCAAAGGCACTCAGGTCGTCATCCGACTGCGCGGTTGTCATCAGTCCACTCTCCTCGCTCCGGAACGCGTGGTTTTGAACCCGATTGATTTCCGGTCATAGACGAGTTTATATGCAAATGCATATGAATTGGTAGTGGCCGCGGACTCCAGCTGCGGAAAATTCGGCACCGAAAGCGGTTTTTTGGGTCCGTTGGCGCGTCGGCCCGGATTGGCCGTTGCACAAGGCAGGCCGGCCCGCTGTTCCGTGGGAGGGGCATCGATGAAAATCTGGTACCAGTCTTACGTCGACTACGAAAACGGCGCCGCCTACTGGGATGCGCTGGCCGTGCACCTTGGCGAGGTCGCCGATCCGGACACGTCAATCGAAATCAAGGGCATCACGCCCTATGACAGTTACGCTCATCCGCTTGTCGAATGGCGTTGCGGGCGTGAGATGATCTGCAACGCCGTGCGGGCCGAACGGGAGGGCTACGATGCCTTTATCGTCGGCCATTTTCAGGACGCCGGCCTCTACGAGGCACGTTCGGTGGTCGACATTCCGGTGATCGGTCTCGGTGAGGCATCGATGCTCTATGCGTGCCAGCTAGGTCAGCGCTCCGGTATCGTGACCATCAATCCGCGTTTCATTCCCTGGTTCCACCACCAAATCGGCAAATACGGCCTGCGCGAGCGGGTGACCGGCGTGCATGCCATGACCTTCGAGCCTGGCCAGATCCTTGCGGCGATCGGCTCGCAGCAGAAACTGGCCGAGGTGCAGGCGCTGTTCGACGCACAGGGGCTGCCGCTGGTCGAACAGGGAGTCGATGTGCTGATCCCCGGCGGCGGTATCCCGATGCTGCTGTTCAGCCAAATCAAAGACCACCGGGTAGGCGCCGCGCCGGTCATCAACGGCATTCCGATCGCCGTCAAGATGACCGAGGTGGCGGTCAAGCTTCGACGCCTTACCGGACTCGGGGTCTCGCGGGTGTCCGATTATGCCAAGGCACCCGACCATATCATCGAGGAATTCATGACCCATCCCAGGGGTCTCTGATAGAAGGACCGGACGCGATGGAGATAGCAGTACTGGGCGGCGGCAACGGATCGCTCGCCGCGGCCCTGGATTTGACCGAACAGGGGCATGCGGTGCGGCTGTGGCGGCGCGATCCGCATGTGGTCGCAACCATGAACGACGCCAACGCCACGCTGACGCTCAAGGATTTCGAGGGCCCGCGGCCGGTGACGATCTCCCGCATCACGGCCGATCTCGCCGAGGCCGTCGACGGCGCCGCGCTGATCGTCTGTCCGGCGCCGGCGACCGCGCAGCCGGACATCGCCCGGCGGCTGGCGCCGCTGCTTGGCGACGGCCAGGTGGTGTTCCTGCCACCCGGTTCGCTGGGGACCTACATTCTGGCGCAGGCCATGCGCGACGCGGGCAACGGCGCCGATGCCAGCTTCATCGAGGCCGGTACCTTGCCGTATCTGACGCGCGTGCACGGCACCGACACCGTGGTCATCACCACGCGTGCCACCCGCCTGCCGAGCGGCGTGCTGCCGCGCCGTAATCATGCGCACGCGCTGTCGGTGGTGCGCCAGGCCTATCCGTCGGTCGAGGACGCGGGCGACGGACTGTCGGGGGCGCTGATGAATGCCGGCCCGATCATTCATCCGCCGCTGATCCTGATGAATGCCGGTCCGATCGAGCATTTCGAGCACTGGGACATCCACAACGAGGGCACCCAGCCATCGATCCGCCGCGTCACCACGGTGCTTGACGGTGAACGCATGGCGGTGCGCGAAGCGCTGGGCTACGGCGCGCCGCACTTCCCGCTGGCCGACCACTACGACGATGCCGCCGACGAGTGGATGTACGGCAACAGCGCCCACGAAAAACTCACCGACAGCGGCGACTGGCGCGAGAACCTGGTGCTGACCGAGCACCGCTACATGCGCGAAGACGTACAGGTGGGCCTGGCGCTGCTGGTGTCGGTCGCCGATTGGGCCGACGTGCCGGCGCCTGTTGCGACCGGCCTGCTGGCGATTGCTGGTGCGGTGTGCGGCGAAGACTTCCGGCAGACCGGGCGGACGCTGGAGAGCCTGAGCCTGGCCGGGCTCGATCGCGCCGCCATGGCCGAATTGCTGGAGAACGGCCCGTGAGCGCGGAGACGATCGCGGCGGCCGGCGCCGGGCGCATGGGCCGCGGTCTGGCGGTGGTCTTCGCCTATGCCGGTCATCCGGTTCAGCTGATCGACCTGAAGCCGCGCGAGGACGCGGAGACCTACCTCGCGGGTGCCAGGGACGAAGTGTCCGCAACGCTCGCCATGCTTGCCGATTGCGGCATGATCAAGGCCGCGGATATCGACCGCATCGCGGCTCGGATCGTCTATGTGGATGCGGCCAGCGTCGGGTCAGCCCTGAGTGGAGCGGATATCGTTTTCGAAGCGGCACCGGAAACCGAAGAGGCCAAACAACAAACGCTTGGCCTGCTTTCCGAGAGGTGCCGGGCGGATACCATCATCGCCTCGACCACCTCGACGTTTCTGTCCGATAAGCTGCAGGCGATGGTCCCGGTCGGTCCTGAGCGATTCCTCAATGCGCATTGGCTGAATCCGGCGTTTCTGGTGCCGCTGGTCGAAGTGTCGCCGGGCGCTGACACTGATCCGGCGGTCACCGAGCGGTTGGTGAGGCTGCTGGAGGCGGTCGGCAAGATCCCGGTGGTCTGCAAGGCGAGCCCCGGCTTTATCGTGCCGCGCATCCAGGCACTGGCGATGAACGAGGCGGCCCGCATGTACGAGGAGGGCGTCGCCTCGGCCGAGGACATCGACAAGGCAACGACGTTCGGGCTGGGCTTCCGTTTCGCCATTCTCGGCATGCTCGAGTTCATCGACTGGGGCGGCGGCGACATTCTGTACTACGCCAGCAAAAACATGGCCGAAGCGACCGGCGACAGCCGCTTCGAGGCGCCGAAGATCGTTACCGACAATATGGAAGCCGGCCGCATCGGACTGCGCACCGGCGCAGGCTTCCTCGACTATTCGGGCATGGACGTGCCGGCGTACCGCAAAGCGCGACTCAAGGCATTCGTCGATATGTTGCGGCACATGGAGCTGCTGAAGCCGCCGGGATAGGCCGTCACAGGATCTATTGGGAAAGGAAGTCCTGCAGGCTGTCGAGCAGCAGGTCGTTGTGCTGCGGCAATGACAGCGAAAAGCGGATGAAGCCCTGCAGGCCGTCTTCGCGGGTCCGGTTGACGATGATGCCGGCGGTGTCGAACAGGTGTTCCGCCAACGCATCGGCCTGTGACCCGTCGTCGCCAGGTACGCCGGCCATCAGGAAATTGGTTTGGCTCGGCACGACATGCAGGCCAAGATCGACGCAGGCCGCCGCCACCCGTTCGCGTTCGGCAACAATGGTCGCGACACGTTCAGCAATGATGTCCGGCTGCGCCAGGGCCGCCAGCGCGGCTGCCTGGGCGGCGGCATTGACGGTGCCCATGCCGCGTGCGGCGTAAAGCGGCGGGACAAGGGCGGACGGTGCGTGACACCAGCCGACGCGCAAACCGGCAAGCCCGTACGCTTTGGAGAAGGTGCGGGTGACGATTATGTTGTCATGCCGAAGCGCCAGTTCATGCACCGCCGAACAGTAATCGGGGCTGGCGAATTCACCATAGGCGAGGTCTATGGTGAGCAGCACGTCGGGGCGAAGATCGCGCGCCAGAACCGCCAACTCGTCGACGGTGCTCATGGTGCCGGTCGGATTGTTGGGGCTTGCCAGGAACAGCACACGCGTCTTGTCCGTCACTGCGGCAAGCAACGCATCGATGTTGGTCCGGAAATCCCGTTCCGGCGCCTTGACCAGCCGCGCCCCAACCCGATTGGCGACGATCGGAAACTGGATGTATCCGAACTCGGAAATCAGGATTTCGTCGCCCGGCCGGGCAAAGCAGCGGCCGATGACGTCCAGCATTTCCTCGGATCCGTTGCCGCAGACGATGGTGTCGGCATCAAGTCCGTGCGCGGCGGCGAGTGCATCGCGCAGCGCGACGCAGGTCGGATCGCCGTAGGCGTTGACACGGGCGGCGACCGCCTGGATCGCCTCAAGCACATGCGGTGGTGGGGCAAAAGGCAGTTCGTTATAGCCCATGTTGATGAGCGGCAGACCGCGTGGCTGCGGCCGTGAGATACGCTGCCGGATGGATAGCGGCCGGATGTAGGACTGCGGGCCGGTCATCGACTACTGGCCGAGGCTCGGCAGCCACAGGGCGATGCCGGGGAAGATGATCAACAGCGCGACCAGCAGCATGGAGCAGCCCATGAAGGGCAGGGCGGCGACATAGATATCGCGCATGGTGGTGTCCGGTGTCGACACGCCTTTCATGACGAATAACAGCAGGCCGAAGGGCGGTGTGGTGAAGCTGATTTCAAGCGCCAGGAGCACGATCACCGCGAACCAGATCAGGTCGAAATCGAGTGTCTGGGCGAGCGGGAAAAAGATCGGCACGGTCAGCAGCATCATCGACAGCTGGTCCATGAACATGCCGAGCACGAGCAGAATGCCGAACATGACCAGCAGCATGATGATCGGCGACAGTTCGAAAGCGGTCGCCCATCGGATCAGACCGGACGAAGCGCCGGAGAAGGCCAGCAGCGCGGAGAAGGTTGCCGACCCAAAAATGATCAGCAACGCCATCGTGGTGACTTTGAGTGCGCCCCGGACCGAATCGACAATGCTCTTCCATGTCAGCGACCGGTAGATCACCGCCAGCAGGACGACGCCGAGGCAGCCGAAGGCGGCGCTCTCCGAGGGTGTCGCGACACCGAACATGATGACCAGGATGACACCGATGACGATCGATACCATCGGCACGATATCCAAAAACAACAGCTTCAGCTTTTGACCGAGGCTGATGCGTTCCATCTCATAGGCAGGCGCGGCTTTCGGATCGGCGATCGCCATCCCCAGCACCAGCATCACATAAAGCAGCGCCAGGATGAGGCCGGGCATGATGCCGGCAATCAGCACGGCGCCGATGTCGAGATCGGCAAGCGTCGCCAGCAGCACGGCCAGCGCCGATGGCGGGATCAGCATCGCCAGGCCGCCGGTGCCGAGGATGGGACCGATGGCCATGCGTTTATTGTAACCGCGCTTCTGCATTTCCGGCACCATCAGTGAGCCGAGCAGAGCCGTGGACCCCATTGAGGAACCGGACAGTGTCGCGAATGCCGTGCCGCCGGCGATCGTGACGAACGACAGCCGCGCCGGCAGCCGGCCCATCAGGTGGTCGACCGCCGAGAACATGCGGTTGGCCAGGCCGGTGAAAAAGAAGATCTCGCCCATCAACAGGAACATCGGCACCGGCATCAGGTTGAAGCTGGTGATGGTCGGAATGGCGTTGTTGGCCAATTGTCCGATACCGCGGCTGATCTGCGTGGCGAGCGGCCCGCTACCGCCCATGAAATAGGCGGCGCCGATCATGTTGGCGGCGAGAAAGGCGATCGCCACCGGCATGCCCAGAAACATGAAGAACAGGACCATGCCGAGCAGGAAAAAGAGGGCTTCGTACCATTCCATGGTTCAGACTTACTCGTGCACGCCGGCCTCGCCGCTATGCAGCAACCGGCGCCCGAAGGTGAAGCGGCCGAACTGGATGGCCATCAGCGAGAAACAGATCGGCATGGCACCAAGCAGAAGCCATTTCGGCATGTCCAGAGAGCGCATTTCGGCATCGCCGAACCGATAGGCCCGTTCCGTCCCCAGCAGCGTGTACCAGGCCAATACCAGACAGACGATGATGCAAAGACCGGAAACACAACGGCTGAGCGCCGGCTGTATGGTCTTCGGGACGGCGGCGGTCAGCAGCTCGATGAAGACATGGCCCTTTTCCCGGACCAGCCAGGGCGATGCGGCCATGGCGATGTAGAGAAGTCCGAACTCTGAAAAGGTGAAGATGTGGGACGACCCCGAGAAGCCGAGCGTGCGGACCGTTGCGCTGAAAACGATCCCGAGCATGATGCCGACCAGGTAGATGCCGGCCAGGATGGCCAGAAAGTCGCAGAGGCGATCGATCCAACGCAAGGCGCTGCTCCCCGAAGTCCGGCGGCCGAAACGTCTCCAGCCGCCGGACTCTTATGGCGTAATTATTGACCGCCGTACAGCTTGCGGAACTGTTCGTAGGACTCGTCGTCGTTCATGCCTTCCTTCATACGGGCCCAGGCCGCATCCTCAGCCTTTTTCACGTAGGCCGCGCCGGCTTCCGGCGAATGGGAGACAAACGTCATGCCGCGCTTCTGCAGCTCTTCGGCATCGGCGATCCGGTCCTGTTCCCGGGCTGCATGGGATTTCTGTTCCCACTCGATGATCGTGTCCTGGATGATGCTCTGCGCCTCTGGCGACAGGTTGTTCCAGGTGTCCAGGTTCATGATGACCCCGACATCGGTGTTGTAGAACTGCGGATCGACGCGGTATTTGAGGAACTCGTCCCACTTCAACTGCATCAGACCGATGGACGTCCAGGCGGCCGAATCGACAACACCCTTTTCCAGGGCGGCGTAGACTTCAGTTGCCGGCAGCGACGAGGTGGTGGCGTTCAGCGCTTCGAAGAAGGCGTGGTAGATCGGATTGTCGCGCAGCTTGACCCCGGTCAGGTCGAGAATGCCGTCATCGCCGAATGTCGGCTCTTCGGTCATATAGATGTGGAACTGGATGCCACCGTCGATCCAGCCAAGATGCTTGACGTTGAAGCGTTTCTGATGCGCCGCGTCCATCAGCGCCGCGCCGCCATTGGCGCGGGCCTCCATCGGCGTGACGCGCGAGGCAACCATGGCATCGATTTCCGGCACGTTCCTGCCGTAGAAGCTGCCTGGCGTATGGACCATGTCGACAACGCCGTCGCGGACAGCCGCCGGCTGCTGGAACATGCCGATGGCCTCGGGGCCGCCGCGAACCTCGATCTGGATCACGCCGTCACCGCGTTTGTTGATTTCGTCCACCAGCGCCAGGAAGGTCTGGGTGTACACCAGGTTGGGTGGAAAGGCGTGGACGGCGGAGATGGTTTGCTCTTCGGCGAGCGCCGGGCCGGACACGGCGAACGCGCCGATGACTGCGGCGGCGGCCGTGAAGCGAAGGTGAAATGTCATTGAGTGTCTCCCAGTTTCGGATCGCAACCCCTGCAACGGTTTTTTATATGCATTTACATATAAGACTAACTTTTCGGCAGAAATCAATCGGCTTGTTAGCGTTTCCGACCGGCCGTTCGGTTTGCGCGGGAGTGTGTTCCGGTCAGCGAAACGATCAGCGGCTGAGACCGCCATTGGCTTCCAGAAAGCTCACGATATCGGCGACGCCCTCGCCGCGGCGCAAATCGGTGAACAGGCTGGTACGTCCGTCGCGGGCGGCGCGCGCATCCCGCTCCATGTTGGTGAGATCGGCACCGACATGCGGTGCAAGGTCGGCCTTGTTGATGATCAGCAGGTCGGACCGGGTGATCGCCGGGCCGCCCTTGCGGGGAATGTCCTCGCCCTGGCAGACGGAAATCACGTAGACGGTGAGGTCGGCCAGCTGCGGCGAGAAGGTGGCGGCCAGATTGTCACCGCCCGATTCGATGAAAACAACGTCCAGATCGGCGTGGCGGGTGTTGAGATCATCGATCGCCGCAAGATTAATCGATGCGTCCTCGCGGATCGCCGTATGCGGGCAGCCGCCGGTCTCGACGCCGACGATCCG
This sequence comes from Hoeflea sp., assembly GCA_965249925.1. GTDB lineage: Bacteria > Pseudomonadota > Alphaproteobacteria > Rhizobiales > Rhizobiaceae > Hoeflea_A. Next base: position 742,152 of record OZ252260.1, on the reverse strand, counting down.
GTCGGAGGACAGCGCCTGCAGCCGCACCAGCGCGTCGGCGTCCTCGCGCGTGTAGATGTCGTTGGTGACGACGCCGATCGAGTAGCGGTCGCGCATCGCCTTGCAGAGTTTTTCGGTGAGCGTGGTTTTGCCGGAGCCGACTGGGCCGCCGATACCAACGCGAAGCGGGCCGTTGGGGGAGCTATGTCCGTTGCGGGGTGTCATGAGCGGAACAACCTCGATGTCTGTGTTTCATGCCTGAGCGCCGCGATCTCAGCGCCCAGGGTCGCGCCGCCGAGATCGTCGATACCGGATTGCGCCGCCCGGCGCGCGGTGGCGCCGACAACCGATTCCAGCGCGGCGAGCATCTCCACCCCGCGCTGTTGGCCGAGCGGCATCAGCCGCAGCGCGGCCTGGATCTGGTTCGTCACAAAGGCCTGAAGAAAAGCGGCCAGTGCCGGTTCCAGCGCGATACCGTGGGAACCGGCGACGGCGCCGACCGCGACGGGCAGGGGACAGGCCTGGGGCATTTGGTTATTGACCGGATGCGGCCAGGCGCGGGCCGCCTCCAGGAAGGCCGATCCCTGTCGCGTGGTTTCCAGCAGGCGTTCCGCCGATCCGGCCAGGGCCTCGGCGAGTTCGGCGGTCTGCTGCAGTGCCGCGGCGTCACCGGCCTGCCGCCAGCTTTCAGCAAACAGCACAGCATCGTTCCAGGCCGAACCGAAGGTGAGCAGGTCGGTCAGCCAGGCACGCAGCGACGCATCGTCGCTGACCTGGGCGTCATGAATGGCCCGTTCCAGTCCGTGGCTGTAGGCGAAAGCGCCGACCGGGAAGGATGGCGACAACCAGGCCATCAAACGTAACAATACCGGGGTGGCGAGGGCGTCAGTCATGGTGGTGATGCCCGGCATAGGCGCCGCCTTCCGGATCGAAGGCGGCACGGGTTTCAACGACGTGCGCGCCCAGTCCCTCGAGCATTGTTTTCATGGTCGGATCGCGGCGGATCAGGATGCGGTCCGTGTGGATTTCGGCCGGGCAGTGCCGGTTTCCCAGGTGCCAGGCGAGCCGCAGCATGTGGTCTGCATCCTTTGCGGTCACCGCATAGAGCGCCTCCGGTTCGGCACGGACCTCGATGACGCGGCCGTCGTCGAGCACGAGACCTTCGCCGTGGCGCAGCAGGCGTGCCTCCGGCAGGTCGAGCACAAAGGCGATGCCGCCGTCCGTCGTCATCGCCACGCGCCGCCGGTGCCGGGCGGTTTCATCCAGCGTGATCGTATCGACAGCGTCGTGGACGTGCGGCACGACTCGGTGGGCGACGGGTTTGCTCAAAACAGGAAATAGCGCTGGGCGAGCGGCAGGACTTCGGCCGGCTCGCAGGTGAGCAATTCGCCGTCCGCCCGCACCTCATAGGTCTCGGGATCGACCTCGATGTGCGGCGTTGCGTCGTTGAGCAGCATGGATGCTTTGCTGATGCCGCCGCGGGTGTTGCCGACCGCCACCATCGCCTTGTCGACACCGAGGCTGCCGGGCAGATCGGTTTCCAGCGCGGCGGCCGAGACGAAGGTCACCGACGAGGCGGTCATCGCACGTCCGTAGCCGGCGAACATCGGCCGGTAATGCACCGGCTGCGGGGTCGGAATGGAGGCGTTGGGATCGCCCATCGGGGCGGCGACGATCGACCCGCCCAGCAGAATCATGTCCGGCTTGGCGCCGAAGAAAGCCGGATTCCACAGCACCAGGTCGGCGCGCTTGCCGGTTTCCACCGAGCCGATATGGCTCGACAGCCCGTGGGCGATGGCCGGGTTGATCGTGTATTTGGCGACGTAGCGGCGGACCCGCAGATTGTCGTTGTCACCGGTCTCGTCGGCGAGGCGGCCGCGCTGGCGCTTCATCTTGTCTGCGGTCTGCCAGCTGCGAATGATGACTTCGCCGACGCGACCCATCGCCTGGCTGTCGGAGGCGATGATCGAGAAGGCGCCCATGTCGTGCAGGATGTCTTCCGCGGCGATCGTCTCCTTGCGGATGCGGCTTTCGGCGAAGGCGACATCCTCCGGGATGCTGTCATCGAGATGATGGCAGACCATCAGCATGTCGAGGTGTTCGGCCACGGTATTCGCCGTGTAGGGCCGCGTCGGATTGGTCGAGGAAGGCAGCACATTGGGCAGGCCGCAGACGCGAATGATGTCGGGGGCATGGCCGCCGCCGGCGCCCTCGGTGTGGAAAGCGTGGATGGTGCGGCCGGCAATCGCGTCGATCGAATTTTCGACGAAGCCGCTTTCGTTGAGCGTATCGGTGTGGATCATCACTTGCACATCATGGTCGTCGGCGACTGCCAGGCAATTGTCGATCGCGCCCGGCGTGGTGCCCCAGTCCTCGTGCAGCTTCAGGGCCGCGGCACCCCCCTTGACCATCTCAACCAGAGCGTCCGGGGTCGAGGCGTTGCCCTTGCCGGCGAAGGAGAGGTTCATCGGAAAAGCGTCGGCCGCCTGGATCATCCGGCCGATATGCCAGGGCCCCGGCGTGCAGGTGGTGGCCAGGGTGCCGTGCGCCGGGCCGGTGCCGCCGCCCAGCATGGTGGTGAGGCCCGACATCAGCGCCTCCTCGATCTGCTGCGGGCAGATGAAGTGCACATGGGCGTCGAAACCGCCGGCGGTCAGGATCTTGCCTTCGCCGGCGATCGCCTCGGTGCCCGGCCCGACGATGATGTCGACGCCGCTCTGGGTGTCCGGGTTGCCGGCCTTGCCGATGCCGGCGATCAGTCCGTCCTTGAGACCGATGTCGGCCTTGTAGATGCCGGTATGGTCGACCACCAGGGCGTTGGTGATCACCGTGTCGACGGCGCCGTCGGCGCGGGTGACCTGCGACTGGCCCATGCCGTCGCGGATGACCTTGCCGCCACCGAATTTGATTTCCTCGCCATAGGTGGTGAGGTCGCGTTCCACCTCGATGAACAATTCGGTGTCGGCCAGCCGCACCTTGTCGCCGGTGGTCGGCCCGAACATGTGGGCGTACTCGGCCCGGGATATCGATGACGGCATTACAGCGACCCCATGATTTTCTGTTGGAAACCGAACACTTTGCGCGCACCTCCATAGGGCACGAGCGTCACTTCGCGCTGCTGTCCGGGCTCGAAACGAACGGCGGTGCCGGGCGCGATGTCGAGGCGCATGCCGCGGGCCTTGTCACGATCGAAATCGAGCGCCGCGTTGGTTTCGAAAAAGTGGTAATGGCTGCCGACCTGAACCGGCCGGTCGCCGCGGTTGGCGACAACGAGCGTCACCGTCTCGCGGCCTTCGTTGAGGACAATATCGCCCTCGGCACAGATGATTTCACCGGGAATCATGGAAGCGGTTCTCCAATCGGGTTCTAGGGTCTGTTGAGTATCAGTCTTGTGGCGTCGGCGTAGCCCATTTTGCTGCTGGCGAGACGCGAAACGCGCCGTAGTGTGAGCCACTTCAAGCGTTTCGCAACGACGTCCAGCGGCGAAATGGGCTTCGTCCCGAAGGGATTTGGCCAGATTTGCCCACTGACGCTTCCTTCGTCGTTGAATATGCGCTGCATGTCCTGCCTCCTCAGGAAACGACATTGAACAAATCTGGTCAAACCGACACCATAAGACTGATACTCAACAGACCCTCGTCAGCGGATCGGCTGGTGCACGGTGACCAGCTTGACGCCGTCGGGAAAGGTCGCCTCGACCTGGATGTCGGGGATCATCTCGGCAATGCCCTCCATGACCTGGTCGCGGGTCAGGACGTGGGCACCGGCTTCCATCAGATCCGCGACGCTGCGCCCGTCGCGCGCCCCTTCGACGACAAAGTCGGAAATCAGCGCCATGGCTTCCGGATGGTTGAGCCGGACGCCGCGCTGCAGGCGCTTGCGCGCGACCTCCGCCGCCATGGCAAGCAGCAGCTTGTCTTTTTCTCTTGGGGTGAGCTGCATGGAGTCTCCTCAGATGGTCCAGAGTTTCGGTAGGCCGCGGGCGCCGCCGATCAAAAAACGGTTGCATCGTTCGATCGCCGGGATCAGGACGCGCCGCAGCGCCAGCCCACTGTCGGCGACAAGCCGCGCCACCAACCGGTCGCCGGCGGCGGAACGCATGGCGCTGACACCGCCTGCGTTACCGAGGATGCGGCGCAACGGATCGACAAGGGCTTCGGCATCCGGATGCACCAGCAGCAGGGTCGCGACGGCGACTTTACCGCCGCTGACACTGGGCCTTGCCAGCATGGCTTGCGCATCGCCTTCGAGGCGAAACGCCTCGGCGTGCAGCAACCGGCCGCCGCGGCGGATATGCCAGCGGTCCCGGAAACGGACCTGGCGCGGCGTCTCCCCCATGGCCTGGCGGCCGAAGATAACCGGTTCGACAAGCAGCAGGCCGGCATCCGGCGCGAGATCGATCCGGAGACGGCGTGACAAGGCCGAGCGGTCAAACAGAATGGTTTCCTGCGGCAGCCAGGCAAGCCGACCCCGGGGACCGACGCTGACCTGGATATCGACCTCGGCCTGATCGCCGGAGGCCCGGTAGATCTTTTCGCAGGCTTGCGTGGTGATCGTGGCGGCGGTGCCCGATCCCAAATCGATCGTCCAGTCGAATCGGTCGCCGCCGGTCAGCCCGCCCGCCGTGTTGATCAGGACAGCGTCAAGCGCATCGCCCTGGTAAGTCCGCGGCAGGCGGATCTTGGCGGCGCCTTCCTGGTACAGACGGCCCAGTCTGGTTCGCCCATCCAGATGACGCAGGGCGAGGCGGCCGCTACCGGTCGTTCGCTGCAACCTCGCCGTCTGTGTCTGCATATGTGTCGCCTGTATTCCCCACCGGCACACCGGAAGCCATCGATCCGGCTACGCCATACTGTTCACCGCCGTCAACTACACCATTAAATGACGTCTGACATCATCCCGTTCGAGATCCTCGGCCGGCCCGTGATGGACGATCTCACCGCGGTCCATGATGAACACATCATCGGCAAGTTCCCGGCAGAAGTCGAGATACTGTTCGACCAGCAGGATGGTGAGCCCTGCCGTATCGCGCAGATAGGTCAGGGCTCGGCCGATGTCTTTGATGATCGACGGTTGAATGCCTTCCGTCGGCTCGTCCAGAAGCAGCAGCTTGGGCCGGGTCACCAGCGCCCGGCCGATCGCCAGTTGCTGCTGCTGGCCGCCCGACAGGTCGCCGCCGCGGCGCGACAGCATGCTGTCGAGCACCGGAAACAGGTCGAACACCTGGTCCGGAATGCTGCGCTGCCGCCTCGGCAGGCAGGCAAATCCGGTTTCCAGGTTTTCGCGCACCGTCAGCAGCGGAAAGATCTCCCGACCCTGGGGCACCAGCGCCATGCCGAGCGCGGCGCGTGCATAGGGCGCCCGGTTTTTCAGCGAACTGCCGTCGAATGCAATGTCGCCGGAGCTGACCGGATGCTGACCGGTGATGGCGCGCAGCAGCGATGTCTTGCCGACACCGTTGCGGCCCAGCACGCAGGTGATGCGCCCCTCGCCGGCGGACAGCGATATGCCGCGCAACGCTTCGGCGGCGCCGTAGTGCAGGTGGATATCGTCGACGTTCAGCGTGCTCACTCAATCAGCGTCCCAGATAGTTCTCGATGACTTTTTCATTGGCGCTGACATGCTCCAGCGATCCTTCGGCAAGCACTGAGCCCTCGGCGAGCACCGTCACCTTGACGTCGAGTTCGCGCACGAACCCCATATCGTGCTCGACGACCACCACCGAGCGGGTCTTGGCGATGTCGCGCAGCAGGCGGGCGGTCTCGTCGGTCTCCGCATCGGTCATGCCGGCGACCGGTTCGTCGACCAGCAGCAGTTTCGGCTCCTGGGCGATCAGCATGCCGATCTCCAGCCATTGCTTCTGGCCATGCGACAGGTTGGCGGCGAGTTCATGCCGGCGTTCGGTGAGCCGAATGGTCTCGAGGATGCCTTCGATCTGCTGCCGGTCCTTCGCCGCCGGGCGATGAAACAGGGTCGCGAAGACGCCGCGATCGCGATTGAGGGCGAGTTCCAGATTATCCCAGACGGTGTGGCTTTCGAACACCGTGGGCTTTTGAAATTTCCGACCGATGCCGAGCTGCGCGATGTCCGTTTCGTCATGGCGGGTCAGGTCGATGTCGCCATCGAAGACGACGTCGCCGGTGTCGGGGCGCGTCTTGCCGGTGACGATGTCCATCATCGTCGTCTTGCCGGCGCCGTTGGGGCCGATGATCGCCCGCATCTCACCGGGTTCGACGACCAGCGACAGGTTGTTGATGGCCTTGAACCCGTCGAAGGCGACGCTGACACCGTCGAGATAGAGCAGGCTGCCGTGGGCTGCTTTGGTCATTCCGCTGCCTCCGGTGCCGCCTTGCCGGAAACCGGACCGGAGCGGCCGGCGGAACCGAAGCGCGGCTGCCGCGACATCAGGTTCGACACCAGGCCGACAATGCCCTTCGGTAGGAACAGGGTGACGGCGACGAATAAAGCGCCGAGCGCGAACAACCAGAACTCCGGCCAGACGGCGGTGAAAACCGACTTCCCGGCATTGACCAGCACCGCACCGATGATCGGGCCGACCAGGGTTCCGCGGCCGCCGATAGCGGTCCAAACAACCACTTCGATAGAGTTTGCCGGGGCGAATTCGCCGGGGTTGATGATGCCGACCTGCGGCACATAAAGCGCCCCGGCGACACCGGCCATCATGGCCGACACGACGAACACGAACAGTTTGACGTTTTCGACCCGGTAACCGATGAAACGCGACCGGCTTTCGGCGTCACGCACCGCGACGAGCACCTTGCCGAACTTCGAGTTGATGATCGCGGAGCACAGGATGAAGGCCAGGGCGAGCGCGATGGCCGAAGCGGAAAACAGCGCGGCCCGGGTGGTGTCTGCCTGGATGTCGGCGCCGAGGATGTCCTTGAAGTCGGTCAGCCCGTTGTTGCCGCCGAAGCCCATCTCGTTGCGGAAGAAGGCGAGCAGCAGCGCATAGGTCATGGCTTGGGTGATGATCGACAGGTAGACGCCGGTGACGCGGCTGCGAAAGGCGAACCAGCCGAAGACGAAGGCGAGCAGCCCCGGCACCAGCAGCACCATGATGGCGGCAAACCAGAACATGTCGAAACCGTACCAAAACCAGGGCAGTTCCTGCCAGTTGAGAAACACCATGAAGTCCGGCAGGACCGGATCGCCATAGACGCCGCGCGAGCCGATCTGGCGCATCAGGTACATGCCCATGGCGTAGCCGCCGAGCGCGAAGAAGGCCGCGTGGCCGAGCGACAGGATGCCGCAATAGCCCCAGACCAGGTCCAGTGCCAGCGCCAGCAGCGCGTAGGTGAGGTATTTGCCGACCAGCCCGACGACGAAGTTGGAGACATGCAGCGGATGCTCGACGGGCAACGCCAGGTTGGCCAGCGGAATGAGGAGGGCCACCGCGAAGAGGGCAGCGGTGACCCACCGGGCCTTGCGGTCAAGGGCCCTGAAAAGGAAGGAACTGATCATGCCTCAACCGCCCGGCCTTTGAGCGCGAACAGACCGCGCGGGCGTTTCTGGATGAACAGGATGATGAGGACGAGGATCAGGATCTTGGCGAGCACCGCTCCCGCATAGGGTTCCAGGAACTTGTTGGCGATGCCCAGGGTCATGGCGCCGATCAGGGTGCCCCAGAGATTGCCGACGCCGCCGAACACCACCACCATGAAACTGTCGATAATGTAGCTCTGTCCGAGATTGGGCGACACGTTGTCGATCTGCGACAGCGCTACCCCGGCGATACCGGCGATACCGGACCCGAGCGCGAAGGTGAGTGCGTCCACCCACGGGGTGCGGATGCCCATGGACGCGGCCATGCGGCGGTTCTGGGTGACGGCGCGCATCTGCAGGCCGAAGCCGGTGCGCTTGAGGACGAGAAAAAGGGCGGCGAAGACGATCATGGCAAACACCACGATCCACAGCCGGTTTGCCGTGATGGTCAACCCGCCAAGTTCGAACGCGCCCGACATCCAGGAAGGACTACCGACTTCCTGATTGGTCGGGCCGAAAATGGTGCGAACGGCCTGCTGCAGGATGAGCGAAACGCCCCAAGTGGCGAGCAGCGTCTCCAGCGGACGGCCGTAAAGAAAGCGAATAACTCCGCGCTCGAGCGCGAAGCCGCAGGCGCCCGATACCAGGAAGGCGAGCGGCAGCGCCAGGGCCAGGGAATAGTCGAACAGGCCGGGCGCCTGGTTGCGGATGATTTCCTGGACGACGAAGGTGGTGTAGGCGCCGAGCATGACCATTTCGCCATGCGCCATGTTGATGACGCCCATGACGCCGAAGGTGACGGCAAGACCGATCGCTGCCAGCAGCAGCACCGAGCCCAGCGAAATGCCGTGCCAGATGGTTTCGCCGGCGTCCCACAGTGCCATCGACTGCTCGATCTGGGCGACTGCCTTGTTGGCGGCCTCGGCCACCGAGCCTTGCGAATCGGCCGACAGCCTGAGCAGCAGCGGCAAGGCGTCGCCGCCACCCGCGGTTTGCAGCACTTCGATCGCGGCAACCTTTTCGGCGTCGGACACATCGGCATTGATGACCATCGCCGCGCGGGCGCGCTGCATGGCGGTGAGCGCCGCCGCATCGGTTTCCTTGGCAAGGGCGGTGTCCAGCAATGCTAGACCGCCGGGATCGGCTGATTTGAACAGCGTTTCGGCCGCCGCAATGCGGGTCTGCGGATCTTCGCTCAGCAATGTGAGCGACCCGACGACCTCACCGATCTGGCGACGCAGGCGGTTGTTGACCTTGATCTTGCGCACGGCCTTGTCGCCGACCGTCTCGACTACTTCAGCCGACAGCGGATCGATCAACTGAAACTGATCCTTGCCGGCGTCCTCGACGATGAAGACCTTGTCGTCCGATTTGCGGTAGTAGAGCCGCCCCTCGCGCAGCGCCTCCAACGCCGGAACCGCACGGGCGTCGCCGGTGGTGGCGATCGCCTCGATCTGCGCGCCGCGCTGCTTCAGCTTGCCGGCGACCAGCGCATCGATCAGATCCGACAGTTCGCCCTCGGCCAGCGCCGGCACGGCGGACGCCATCAGCAGCATCAACACGGTCAGCAATCGGCACAGCAGCGTCATCGCCTACCTATCGGTCGGAGGAGTGGGGCGGGCGCCCGTTGCTTTAGCGCCCGCCTGTGGTCGGTTAGCTGCCCTTACCGCCGCAGGTGGAGGTCTCGACGTTGAAGTTGCCGCAGGACAGCGGCTTGCGCCAATCGGCGATCAGCTTGGCTGAATCCGGCAGGTAGTCGGACCAGGCGTCGCCAGCGACCAGGCCGTCGGTCTGGTCGACGATATCGAACTGGCCGTCTTCCTGGATCTCGCCGATCAGCACCGGCTTGGTAATATGATGATTGGGCATCATGGCCGAATAGCCGCCCGACAGGTTGGGCACGGCGACACCGATGATTTCGTCGATGACCGTGTCGACGTCCGTGGTTCCGGCCTTCTCGACCGCTGTGACCCACATGTTGAAGCCGATGTAATGGGCTTCCATCGGGTCGTTGGTGACACGGTTCTCGTCACCGGTGAACGCGTGCCAGGCTTCGATGAATGCCTCGTTTTCGTCCGACTCCACCGACTGGAAATAATTCCAGGCGGCGAGGTGGCCAACGAGCGGCGCGGTGTCGAGACCGGCCAGTTCCTCTTCGCCGACCGAGAAGGCGATGACCGGGATATCCTCGGCGGATATGCCCTGGTTGCCGAGCTCCTTATAAAACGGCACGTTGGCGTCGCCATTGATGGTTGAGACCACCGCGGTCTTCTTGCCCTGGGAGCCGAAGTCCTTGATGTCGGAGACGATCGTCTGCCAGTCGGCATGGCCGAACGGCGTGTAGTTGATCATGATGTCTTCCTCGGCCACGCCCTTCGACTTGAGGTAGGCTTCGAGGATCTTGTTGGTCGTGCGCGGATAGACATAGTCGGTACCGGCGAGCACCCAGCGCTCGACCTCTTCGTTGTCAAGCAGATAGTCGACGGCGGGAATCGCCTGCTGGTTCGGCGCGGCGCCGGTATAGAAGACGTTGCGCTGGCTTTCCTCGCCCTCATACTGGACGGGGTAGAACAGGATGCCGTTGAGCTCCTCGAACACCGGAAGCACGGATTTGCGGCTCACCGATGTCCAGTTGCCGAAGACCGCGGCCACCTCATGGACCTCAAGCAGTTCGCGCGCTTTTTCGGCGAAGAGCGGCCAGTCGGAGGCTGGATCGACGACCACCGGTTCGAGCTGTTTGCCGAGCAGGCCACCCTGCTTGTTCTGCTCTTCGATGAGCATCAGCATGACGTCCTTGAGGGTCGTCTCGGAAATCGCCATCGTGCCGGACAGCGAATGGAGAATGCCGACCTTGATGGTGTCGTCATCAGCGCGGGCGGCGCCAGCGGCCAGCATGGCCGCGGCCACGGCCGCCAAACCGATCGAACGGACGGTTTTGGTTCGTGTTCCCATATTCTTTCTCCGTAGGAAGTATTTGCACCGAACACGAGGTCGCAGGATTCATGCCAATCCCCGCGGGCCCGATGGCGGGAACGATACGCATTTGAATCGACAAGACTTTTTTAAGGTTTGGCAGTCCTGTCGGCAGGCAACGAATCTCCGCGCGAAAGATGGTCAATTCGTGTGCAGTCAAGCTCAATTGCCTCAATTTTGTGCAGATGCGGTCGGAACGCATGCGGCCATCTGATTTCCAATGACCACATCGACCTGTCCCGGTAGACTGGGGGACCGGGTTTATCCGGTAGAGGTATTTGCACCACAAATAGCCTCCGCCCTGCGCCGCCAAGCGCAGGGCGATCGCCATCCGGCGGTCCGAAATGGTAGCGGACAGGTTGCGGCGCTTTCATAGTTCGACTATGATCGAACTATGAAAGACGGACCAGATATCGCATTGCTGGGATCGCTGATCGGCGATCCCGCACGCGCCAACATGCTGACCGCGCTGGTCAGCGGCAAGGCACTGACGGCCACAGAACTGGCCTGCGAAGCCGGTGTCACCGTGCAGACTGCGAGTTCGCATCTCGGCAAGCTCACCGCCGGCGGGCTTGTGTCGCTACGCAAGCAGGGACGCCACCGCTACTATGCCTTGGCGGATTGCGGGGTCGCCGATCTGCTGGAGTCGATGATGGGCGTCGCAGTCGACAAGGGCCATGTGCGGGTACGCACCGGTCCCAAGGAACCGGCCATGCGCCGGGCGCGGGTCTGCTACAACCATCTGGCCGGCGATGCCGGTGTGCAGCTGTTCGACAGCGTGCGCCGGCGCGGTTTTCTCGCCGTCGCCGAAGACGGCCTGTCGCTCACCGACGCCGGTGCCCGGTTCTTCACCGAGTTCGGTATCGATCTCGAGCCGCTGAAACGCGGCCGCCGCCCGCTGTGCAAGGCCTGCCTCGACTGGAGCGCCCGCCGCAATCACCTGGCCGGCGCGCTCGGCACGGCGCTGCTGCAGCGGTTTTACGATACCGGCTGGGCGCGGCGCCATGACGACTCCCGTGTCATTTCCTTCAGTCCCGCCGGCCTGTGGAAATTCGAGCAGGCCTTTCCAAAGTAGGCTGCTGGAAATCGCGCCCGATCCATGCGCACCGGCAGGGTGGTCCGATCATGGCCAGTCTGACGCCATTGCGCCGGGGTGGCGCGCGAAGACCGGGATATCTTCCAGTGGGGCATCGACGGTGACAAACTGGCCGCCGTCAAAAACCCGTCCGCTCCAGACATGCGACCAGCTGGTATCGGGTGGCAGGTAGACCGTTCGCATGCGTGCACCGTATTCGACCACCGGTGCGATCAGCAGGTCCGATCCGAACAGGTAGCTGTCGGCGATCTCCCAGCATTGCGGATCATCGGGAAAGTCGACGAATAGCGGCCGCATGGGCGGCAGCCCGGTGCGTGACGCGTGCTGCATTGCTTCGCCAAGATAGGGCCGCAGCCGCTCGCGCAGGCGCATGTAGCGCGTCAGGATTTCGTACGCCTCTTCGCCGAACGACCAGACTTCGTTGTCGGCGCCACCGAAGCTGAATTCGCGGCCGAAGCGTTCGTCCCGCGACCGGTCCTGGCGGAAACCGTGCAGCCGCATGACCGGGCTAAAGCAACCGTATTGGAACCAGCGTACCAGCAGTTCACGAAATTCGGCATCATTGACGTCGCCGCCCTTGAAGCCGCCGATATCGGTGGTCCACCAGGCAATGCCGCTCATCGCCATGTTGAGGCCGGCGCGGATCTGCAGGGCGAAATCGGCAAATGTGGATTTCACGTCCCCCGACCAGACGACGCAGGGAAACCGCTGGCTGCCGAGCCACGCCGATCGCGACAGCAGGATACCGTCACCGAGACCGGCGGATGCCATGGCCTCGGCGTAGCCCTGTTGATGCAGGAAAGGGTAGGCGTTCGTCACTGCCCGTCCGTCGCCGGCGTGGTAGACCAGATTGTCCGGATGCATCGGGTACATTTCCGGCTCGTTGGCATCCAGCCAGAAGGCATCGAAGCCGTGCCTGACATAGCCGTCGCGAACCCGGTTCCAGTGATAGGCGCGGGCGCCCGGGTGGGTGGCGTCGTAAAAGTGCAGGGCGTTCATGCCGTCCGGTTCGCGGTCGTAGAAGATCGAGCCGTCGAATGCACCGCGTGACGAACGCACGATGTAACCGGCATTGCGCATCGGACCGAAGGTCTCGGCATTGGCATTGACCGTCGGCCATACCGAGACCATCGGCTTGATGCCCATGTCCTTAAGTTCTTCGACCATGGCAGACGGATCGGGAAACTCGTCAGGCCTGAACCGCCATTCCCCCATCTTGGTCCAGTGGAAAAAGTCGATCACCAGGCAACTGATCGGCAGTCCGCGGTCCTTGTAGGCTCGGGCGATCGAAAGCACCTCGTCCTGCGTTTTATAGCGCAGTTTGCATTGCCAGAAGCCCAGGGCCCAATCGGGAATCATCGGCGGCCGGCCGGTCAAGGCGGTGTAATCGTTAAGGATGTCCGCTGGCGTCGCGCCGGCGATCACCACATAGTCGATCTCGCGCACCGCATCCATGCACCACAGCGTCCGGTTGTCCGCCAGTTCGACCCGCCCGGTTCCGGGGCTGTTCCAGATCAGGCCGTAGCCGCGCGACGACACCAGGAAAGGGATCACCACTTCGGTGTTCATCTGCAGCAGGTCGATGACGCAGCCCTTCTGGTCGAAGCGGCCATGCTGATGCTGGCCCATGCCGTAGAAACGTTCGCCATCGACGGCCTTGAAGCGTTGCCGCAACGACCAGAGGCCACCACCGGTATCCGTCCAGGCCCGCGCACCGGGCCACAGGATGTGGGGGATTTCTTCCTCGAGCAGAACCGCACCGCTCTCTCGGTCTAAAAATCGCAATTCGAGCGCCGGACCCATGCCGCGTTCGACACACCGCAGTTCACCGCGAATGCGGCCGTTCTCGATGACCGCCTGCTCGCTGTTGACGTCGACAAGGGGCGGCTCCGGTGGCGTCGTGTCGAGCAGTGCGCTGATCGGTGCCGGGTCGAATGCGGCGTTCATCGTGGCACGGATGCGAACACCGTTGGCGCCGGCCGCTTCGAAACACAGCGCTTCTCCATTCCATGCGGCGCCGACGGTATCCCCGTCGCGTGTGAAAATGTCGTGGATCATGGTTCCTTCAGTCGCTCAGCAGGTGTGACGACCGCAACAACAATGCCGGATCGATCACGTGGTGTTGCGGTGTGAAGTTCGCATCGGCGTTCAGCCGCTCCAGCATGACCCGGCTCAACAGTTCGGCCACATGGCTGTCCTGGGTCGAAAAGGTTGAGAGCGGCGGTGCCGTATGCTCGGAGCCGGGAAAATTCTGGCCGCCGAATATAGCGAAATCCCTGCCGGGTTCGATGCCCAGCGCGGCGGCGGACCGGTAGAAGCCGAAGGCCAGCGAGTCCTGGATGCAGCAGTATGCGGCTCGCCTGGCGCCGGGTAGCTCCTTGATGGCGAGTTCCTCGCCGGCAGTCTCGGACATGTCGATGCGCCTAATCTGCGGCTCCGGCATGTTCAGACGGCTGACGGTGTCAAGCGCGCCCCTCACATAGTTGTCGGCAAAACGCTGGCCCTCCTGCGCCGAGACGATCATCAGCCTATCAGGCTTCGACGCCGAGACGGCCTTGACCGCCAACGCGCCGGCCCTGGCATAGTCGATTTCGACCCACGAATGCATGTCAGACCAGGAGGTCTGGCCGAAGGTGACGAACGGGAAACCGCTGTCGAGCAGGTATTTGACGCGCTCGTCGTGCTGCATTGTCCGACCCAGCACGAGACCATCGGCCAGCCGGTCCTCGACCACGGAGCGGACGATATCCAGTTCCTCGGACCGTTCGCGCGCGGCGAACACGGTCAGCGACAGGGAATGATCGCGCAGCATGGTGCCGAGCGTCGACAACAGTTCCAGAAAGATCGGGCTGGCAAATCGCTGCTGCGGCGGCGACAGCAGAACCGCGACGCGTCCGACCCGGCCGCCCTTGAGCGCCCGCGCCACCATGTTCGGCCGATAGCCGAGTTCGTCGGCGACACGCTGAACCACCTTGCGGGTCTCCGGCTTGACTCGTTCGTCACCGCGTAGCGCCCGCGATACCGTGGAGACGTCGACGCCCAGTTTTTCCGCCAGTTGCTTCAGTCCGACGCGTGCCACATTTCCTCCCGGACCGAGCGTCTATGTTCCATCGCTACCCGATTGGCGAATGCGATGCAAATCAAATACAAACGTTTGTATTGACTAAAAACGGGATTTCTCGCAGTCTTTGAGCGTTGGAGGTGGCCGGCGATGATCAAGTTGATTGCCCTCGTGAAAAAGAAGCCGTCGATGACGACGGAGGATTTCCGGGACTACTGGATCAATGTGCATGCGCCCCTGGCGAAACGCATTCCGGGCATGCGCGGCTACCGCATCAACGTGGCGGACGATCCGGGCGACATGCCCCAGGCACCCTATGACGGCTCCGCGGAGATCTGGTTCGACGACCGGTCGGCGATGCAGCGCGGGCTCGCCTCTCCGGAAAACGACGTGGCCGGCGGCGACGTCGTCAATTTCACCGACGAACTCGTCTTCATGATCTGTGACGACGAGGCCGTCATCCTCGATCAGTCGCGGGCGACGACCGTGTCATGAGTGCGCGTATGTTTCCGGTTCCCGGCCGCCACCGGGACAAGGTCTATGTGATCACCGGCGGTGCAACCGGCATCGGCGAGGCCTGCGCCGAGCGCTATGCCGAAGAAGGTGCGCGTGTCATGATTGCCGACATCGATCCGGAAGGCGCCGCTGTGGCCGACCGCATCGGTGGTGCCTTCTGTCGCACCGACATGGCCAGGCCCGAGCAGGTGTGGGCGCTCGCCGCGGAGACGTTGAATCGGTTCGGCCGCATCGATATCTGGCACAACAACGCTTTCTCAGCCGTGTTCAAGCCCATCCACGAGCAGACGCTTGAGGAGTTCGATGCGATCACCGGTGTCGGCATCCGCGGTTACTGGATGGGCGCCAAGGCCGCCGTCGAACACATGCGGGAGCGTGGCGGCAAGGGCGTCATCATCAACACCGCGTCGGTCCAGAGCTTTGTCGGCGAAAAGGGCTTTTCCGCTTACCAGGCAACCAAGGGGGCAGTGCTCGCTATGACCCGATCTCTCGCCCTCGACCATGCGCCACACATCCGCGCCGTGGCGATCGCGCCGGGGCTGATCAACACCGCGGCCATTGCCGGCATCCCCGACGACGTCATGGCAGAGGTCATCGCCGGGATTCCGGCGCAGCGCGGCGCCGAACCGGAGGAGGTGGCGGCGCTGGCGGCATTCATAGGCTCGGAGGAAGCCGACTACATGTCCGGAACGGCCGTGATCCTCGACGGCGCATATTTGGCGATCGGCTGACATGACCCACGCACTCAGCATACCCTTTGCAGACGAAGACGGGACGCTCGTCGGTCGATTCTATGGCGAAACCATCCAGATCGAGCCGTGGGGCGAAAACGCGCTGCGGGTGCGCGCCCGGCCCGGGCTCGACGTGGTCGAGCCTCCGGTGAGCGCGCTTGGCCCCAGGCCGGCGGGACGCGGCGACATCACGGTGGCGCCGGATAGGGCAACGCTCACCCATGGCGACATCCGCTGCGAACTGACGATCATCGACCGCTACGGCGCCGAAGTGAAAAGGGAAGTCGTCATCCGCTTCGTACGCAGCGACACCGGTGAAGAACTGCTGGCTGAAACGCGCGGGCATTTTGCCGGACCGCGCACCCGCAGTTTCAAGGCGCTGGCGTCCGACTCGTGGCGGCTGGAAGCGACGTTCGCGGCCTATGACGACGAGCATTTGTGCGGTCTCGGCCAGCCCCAGCATGGCCGCGCCGACTTGAAGGGTGTGTCGACGACTCTCCTGCAGCAGAACGCCCATGCCGTCGTTCCGTTCGTCATCTCGTCACGCGGCTACGGATTTCTTTGGAACAACCCGGCCGTCGGCCGATGCGAGTTCGCGGCAAACCTGACCCGCTGGACGGCTGAGGCCACCGGCGGGCTGGACTATTGGATCGTCGCCGGCGACACGCCGCGCGATATCCTGCGCGGATATCACGCCGTGACCGGCCATTCTCCGGATATTCCGGACTGGGCGCTCGGGTTCTGGCAGTGCAAGCTGCGCTATCGCACCCAGGACGAGCTGCTTTCGGTAGCGCGCGAATATGTCAGCCGCGGCCTGCCGTTGTCGTGCATCGTCATCGACTTTTTCCATTGGACGCGGCAGGGCGAATGGAAATTCGATCCGACCGAGTGGCCGGATCCGAAAGCGCTGGTCGAAGAGCTGAGAAGCATGGGCGTCGAGGTCATGGTCTCGGTGTGGCCGACCGTTTCCGCGGCGTCAGAGCATTATCGCGAGATGACCGAGAAGGGATTGCTGCTGACAACGGAGCGCGGCGTGCCGGCGGTCATCCCGTTTCCCGACAAGGATCCGTCGGGGCCCGGCTTTTTCACCTATTACGATGCGTTCAATCCGGCGGCGCGGGACTTTCACTGGCAGGTCATCAAGCGCAACTATGTCGACAACGGCTTCGACCATTTCTGGCTGGACGCCTGCGAACCCGAAATGCGTCCGGCGCATCCGGACAATGTGCGCACCGCCCTCGGCAACGGCGCCGAAATGCTGTGCGCCTACCCGCTGCTGCACGAGGAACGCTACCGCGCCGGGCTCAACGACGCCGGACGCGACGGGGTGTTGCTATGCCGATCCGCCTGGGCGGGATCGCATCGCCACGGCGTGATCCTGTGGAGTGGCGACGTCTGGTCGGACTGGACCTGGTTCCGGGCGCAGATTCCGGCCGGCCTGCATGCCGGGATGGCAGGTCTCGGTTGGTGGACGACGGATATCGGCGGCTTCTACGATGGTCATGGCGGTTCCGACGCGTTTCGCGAACTGCTGGTGCGCTGGTTCGAGTTCGGCGTCTTTTCGCCGATCTGCCGGCTGCATGGCTTCCGCGTTCCCGAAGGTGTGCCGGTTCCCGGCCCCGGCGAAGAGGTCAGCTACGGACAGGACACGTTCAACATCTTCACAAACACGGGCGGGCCGAACGAGGTCTGGTCCTATGGCGCCGACGTCGAACAGGTGCTGGTCGGTCTGTTGCGCGTCCGAGAAGCCCTTCGGCCCTATCTGAAGGCCTGCTTCGCCAACTACGCGCGTACCGGGGATCCCGTCATGGCGCCGGTTTTCTATCACTTCCCCGACGCACAATCGGCGCACGACGATGCCGGGCGGTACATGCTCGGAGAAGAGCTGCTGGTCGCGCCGGTTCTGCAGCCGGCGGCAGAATCGATGTCTGTGGCGCTGCCGGCAGGGCCGCAATGGGTCCATGTGTGGACCGGCCAGCGCTTCGCGGGTGGCACAACGGCGGACGTCGACTGCCCGTGGGGGCAGTGCCCGGTGTTTGTCAGGGACCAGGCCGCGGATGTTTTCGCCGAAGTGTTTCCAGCGCTCAATTCCAACCAACTTTCATAAAGCAACAGGGAGTAGAAAATGAAACGACTGACGATCGCCACACTCGCGGCAAGCCTGACGGCGTCCGTGGCGTTTGCCGAGGACATCACGTTGACCATGTGGACGGAGTCCTCCAACGCGCCGGAATCGGTCTTCGCCCAGGAATTCTCCGATATGGACAACGGCATCAAGATCGACGTGCGCGAGGTCCGCTTCGATGACCTCGTCGCCGAAACGCTGAGGGCCTTTGCCACCCGAACCAATCCCGACATCATCGCCATCGACAATCCGGACCACGCGGCGTTCGCCTCACGCGGCGCCTTTCTCGACCTGACACCGCATGTCGAGAAGTCGGACCAGATCGACATGGACAACTATTTCGACGGGCCGCGCTCGTCGCTGACCTGGGACGGCGGCGTCTTCGGCATTCCGCGGGCCTCCAACACCATCGCGCTCTATTACAACAAGGATCTGTTTCGCGCGGCCGGCCTCGATCCCGACAGTCCGCCGGCGACCTGGGACGAGTTTTACGAGGCCGCCAAGGCGCTGACGGATCCGGACAACGACGTCTACGGCGTGGCGTTCTCCGCAAAAGCATCGGAAGAAGGCACGTTCCAGTTCCTGCCCTGGGTGCAGATGGGCGGCGGCTCGTTCGAAAACATCAACGCCGACGGCGCGGTGCGTGCGCTCGATCTATGGAAGAGCCTGTTCGACGAGGGACTGACCTCGCCCGACACGCTGACCCGCGGTCAGTGGGATTCGACCGGCACGTTCAATGGCGGCAACGCCGCGATGGCGATTTCAGGTCCGTGGGAACTGAAACGCATGGCCGGCGACGCGCAGTTCGACTGGGGCGTGACGCTGCTCCCGGTCGCCGAGGACGGCGGTCCGCGCGCCTCGGCGCTCGGCGATTTCAACCTGGCGATCTTCGCCAATTCGGAAAATCCCGACGCAGCCTTCCAGTTCCTCGAGTATTACGACAGCCAGGCCGAACGGGTCTGGCCGGAGTTCACACGCATGCCTTCGAAGAAGGGCGTGCCGCTGGCGCCGACCGGCGACGCCAAGATCGATGCCGCCGCACCGGTCTTCGTCGAGCAACTGCAGTATGCACGCAACCGCGGCCCGCATCCGGAGTGGCCACGCATCTCCAAGGTCATTCAGGATGGATTCCAGTCGGCCCTGACGGGCCAGAAGTCCTCGAAGGATGCGCTTGACGACGCGGCCGACGGCATCAACAACCTGATCAACTGATCCCTTGGCCCGCGGCCGGTGCCGCGGGCTTCTTCATCCGGTGAGGCTGATGAGACGGCTGACACAATCTCTGCGCGACGGAATCGGCTTCGACATGCTGTTGCTGTTCTTCGCGCTCGCCTATCTGATCGCCTTCGCCGGACTGCCGATCCTCTACAACATCATTCTCAGTTTCCAGCGCGTCGACATGTTTTCGCTGGGCAGCCTGTTTCACGAAGTGACGGGTTGGGAAAACTATCAGGCGGTGTTCAGCGACCCGCAGGCGCTGAGGGTGCTGCGCAACACCATCGTCTTCACGCTGGCGTCGGTGTTCTTCCAGTTCTGCATCGGCTTTGCGCTGGCGCTCTATTTCAATCAGCGCTTTCCGGGCTCCACCTGGATCCGCGGCCTGTTCCTGGCCGGCTGGGTGATGCCGGGCCTGGTCGTCGGCGTGCTGTGGAACTGGCTGCTGTCCGGTGATTTCGGTGTCATCAACTGGCTGTTGCTGGCGGTCGGGGTGATCGACGAGCCGATTTTCTGGCGCTCCGACACCGACTATTCGCTGATCGCCGTCATTCTGGCGAATATCTGGTACGGCGTGCCGTTCAACATGATTCTGCTGGCCGTTGGGCTCGCCGCCATCCCGGACGACCTTTACGAGGCGGCGTCGCTCGACGGCGCGACGGCATTCCAGAAGTTCTGGACCATCACGCTGCCGATGATGCGCTCGACCATCGGCGCGGTGATCGCGCTCGGCATCATCTTCACTCTGCAGCAGTTCGACCTGTTCGCCGCCATCACCTCGGGCGGACCGGCGGGATCGTCCATGGTCGCCCAATACTGGTCCTGGGAACTGTCGTTCCGGCAGTTCGATTTCGGCCGCGGCGCGGTCATCGCGGTGATGATGATCGTCGTGGTGCTCGGTGTCGCGGCGATCTATGTGCGCTCGACGCGGCAGGAGACCCGGCTATGAACGCGCGTGGCGACGCAATGCGCAACGGCATATTGCTGGCGGTAGCGCTGGTGCTGGCGGCGCTCTACCTGTTTCCGCTGTACTGGATGTATGTGACCAGCCTCAAGACCAACTCGTCGATCTTCGCGGTGCCGCCGGAGTTCCTGCCGGGTGCGCCGCAATGGCAGATCTATACCGGGATCTGGGGTGAGTCCGACATCGTGCGCTATCTGCGGAATTCGACGTTTATCGCCACGGGCGTGACGCTGGTCACTGCGGTCGTCGGCTCCGGCGCCGCATACGTGCTGGCGCGCTACCGCAACATCTGGATCGACATCGCGCTGTTCACGGTGCTGATGCTGCAGGTGCTGCCGCCGAGCCTGATGGTGACGCCGATCTTCGTCGCCTTCACGTCGCTGGGCATCCTGGAATATCCGCGGATCGGTGCGATCCTGGCGATATCAGCCAAGACCATGCCGTTTTTCGTCATCCTGTGCCGCGCAGCCTTCATGACCATTCCGCGCGAGTTGGAAGAAGCCGCCCTGGTCGATGGCAATTCGAGGATCGGCGCCTTCCTGATGGTCGTGCTGCCGCTGGCGCGCAACGGTATCCTGGTCGCGGCGCTGCTGATCTTTATGCAGGGCTTCGGCGAGTACGTCTATTCGACCTCATTGATCGCCGACAATCGCCTGCAGCCGGCTTCCATCGGCATGACCAACTACCTGCAGCCCAACGTCGTGACATGGAATGCGATCATGGCCTTCGCCGCGACCTATGTGACGCCCATCCTCGCCGCCTTTGTGCTGCTGCAGCGCAACATCGTCAGCGGCCTGACTTCCGGTGCCCTGAAATGACCGATACCCAGATCGAACTCATCGCCATCGAGAAATACTACGGCGAGGCCTTCCACGCCCTGAAGTCGATCGACCTGACGATCGGCAAGGGCCAGTTCGTGGCGTTGGTGGGCCCCTCCGGCTGTGGCAAGTCCACCCTGCTGCGCACCCTGGCGGGCCTCGAAAACATCACCTCGGGCACCATCAACATCGCCGGCGAACGGGTCAACGACATACCGCCACGCAAGCGCGATCTTGCCATGGTGTTCCAGTCCTACGCGCTCTATCCGCATATGAATGTGCGCGACAACCTCACCTATGCGCTGCGCCTGAAGGGCGTGTCGAAAGCCGAGCGGCGCCGCAAGGCGGAGGAGGTGGCGGCGGTCATCGGCCTGGAGAACCTGCTTGACCGCCGGCCGCGCGAACTGTCCGGCGGCCAGCGGCAGCGGGTCGCTATGGGCCGGGCGATCATCCGTGAGCCGAAAGCCTTTCTGTTCGACGAGCCGCTGTCCAATCTCGACGCGTCGCTGCGGGTGCGCATGCGCAAGGAAATCCGGGCGTTGCACGACCGGCTCGGCGCCACCTCGGTCTATGTCACGCACGACCAGATCGAGGCGATGACCATGGCCGACCATGTCGTTGTCATGCGCGCCGGCGTCATCGAGCAGAAGGGCCGGCCGCTCGAACTCTACGAAAAGCCGGCGAACCGGTTTGTCGCTGGCTTCATCGGCTCGCCGTCGATGAACTTCGTCGACGGCGTCGTGACCGAGGACGGCAGAAGCCTGCGTCTGTCGCTGAACAGCGAGGCGGTGATCGACATTGGACGACCGTTGCAGCCGGGCACAAAGGTGGTCGCCGGATTGCGGCCCGAACACATCCGCATCGGCGCGCCGAATGGCGGCAGCTCAGGTTTCACCATCGGCGCGGTCGAGGCGACCGGTGCGGTCTCCTACGTCTTTTCCGACGACGCGACCGAACTGATTGCCGTGACGGAGGGAACCAGCCAGTTGCGGGCCGGCGACAGGGTGGACTTCACCATCGATCCGCCGAACGTACATCTGTTCGATACGGAGACCGAACAGGTGCTGACCTGAGGGCGGCTTCTTGCGGCTTCACACCTGAACCCGCATCTTGCGTCCACCCGGCACCGTAGACCGCACCCGATAGAGCGACGATACGGCGGTGATGAACACGTCGCACAGGTCGTTGCCGCCAAATTCCACATTGGTCACCATTTCCGGAACCGGCACAAAGGCGGCTTGGGTTCCGTCCGGCTTGTAGGTGTAAACGCCATCGCCGCCGCCGACCCATAGGTGGCCTTCGGCGTCGACGCGCATGCCGTCCGGGACACCGACCGGCATCACCGCGAAGTCGCGCCGGTTCGCCATCGCCCAGCCCGGACCGCAATCGAAGGCGATGACCCTGTGATGCGCTTCCGATGAATCGCTGACATAGAGCACGCTCTCATCCGGCGACAGGCACAGGCCGTTGGGCCGGTAGATGTCCTCGATGAGCGGCCGCGGCGTGGTCGGCGTGTCGCCGACCGCCAGCACGTAGCAGGCGGGCAGTTCCATCGCCTGCTGATAACCGTGCAACTGCCCGTCCTCGGCCCGCACGCCGAACGGCGGATCGGTGAACAGGATGGTGCCGTCCGACGCGCAGATGACATCGTTGGTGGAGTTGAGCACCCGGTCGCCGATGCCGCTGGCCAGCACGTGGCGCCCACCGCAAGCGCCGTCGGGACCGACGTCCCAGGCCGTCAGCATGCGCGTCGCGTGTTCGCAGGCGATCACCCGGCCGGTTAGATCGCGGGTCAGCCCGATGGCGAAATGGGCATGGGCGCACCAGGTTTCGAGACCGTGCGCGTCGCTCCACGCGTGGATGGCATTGCCGGGAATGTCGGTGAACAACAGCTTGCCATGCTCGGCCAGCCAGCACGGCCCTTCCGTGAAGGCAAGGCCGGTCGCCAGGCGTTCGGCGTCACCAGCCACCGGGTACGTCTTTTCCACTTTCTCCTCCCTGGTTCAGTCCGCTTTCACATGGCGCGCCCAGCGGTCGATCAGTACGATGGCGATGACCAGCACGCCCTTGATGATCTGCTGGGTGTTGAAGTCGACATTGAGGATTGCCAGCCCGTTGTTCATCACGCCGATCAGCAGGACACCGACAATGGTGCGCAGGATCGAACCGTAGCCGCCGCCCAGCGCCGTGCCGCCGAGCACCACCGCGGCGATGGCGTCGAACTCGAGGCCGATGGCGCCGTCGGCGCGGGCATTGCCGATCCGTGCGATGAGGATCATGCCGACGATGCCCATCAGCGTGCCCGCCAGGGTGAAGACGGCGATCTTCATCCGGTCGACGGCGAGACCCAGCATGCGGGCGCTCTCCTGGTTGCCGCCGACGGCGTAGACATGCGCGCCGAAGCGGGTTCGCGCCAGCAACCACCACATGGCGACGGCGACGACGACCAGCCAAAGAAAGGCGGACCGCAGGCCGAAGACCGATCCCGTCGCGAACAGCTGGCGGAACCAGTCGGCCGAGAACAGGATCGTCTGGCCGGTGGTCAGCGTCAGTGCCACGCCCTGCGCGATGAAATAGCTGACGAGCGTGGCGATGAACGACGGCACGGCCATGTAGACGGTCAACAGCCCGTTCAGCAGGCCGAATCCGGCGCCCACCGCGATGCCGATGACGATGGCCAGCGGTCCGAGGTCGGCGGAGAGCGCCAGCGCGGTGACCACACTGGCGGCCGAGGCGACGGCGCCGATCGACAGGTCGATTTCGCCGAGGATGATGACGAACGTCATGGCAAAGGACGCGATACCGAGAATGGCCACCTGGCGGCCGATATTGACCAGATTGGCCGGATCGCGGAAGGCCGGGCTAATGACCGCCAGGATGATCACCAGCAGGGCGAAGGCGATGTAGATGCCGGAGGTGGCGATCAACGCCCGCCTGGCAAACTGCCGGTCCTGCTCTGCCGCCACAGGTCCGCTCATGCCGAACGTCCCCGCGCCGCCAACCGCTCCAGGACCACAGCCAGCAGGATGATCAGTCCCTTGATGATGTATTGGGAGTCGACATTGATGTTGAGCAGCACCATACCGTTGTTGAGCACGGCGATGAGCAGTGCGCCGAGCAGCGTGCGCACCATCGACGCCCGGCCGCCGAACAGGCTCGCGCCGCCGATGATGACGGCGGCGATGGCATCCAGCGTCAGTGCCGGGCTGGAGCCGGGCGCACCGCTGCCGAGCCGCGAGGCGCTGAGGACCGCGCCGATGCCGACCAGCAGGCCCATGATGGCGAAGACCATGATCTTGTTGCGGCGGACGGCGACGCCTGAGAGGCGCGCGGCTTCGGCGTTGGTACCGATGGCGAACAGCTCCCGACCGAAGGCGGTGCGCGCGAGCAGGGCGGTACACGCCGCAAAAGCCACGATGACGATCACCAGCGGTACCGGCAGGCCGGCAATCTTGTCGGAATAGAACAGATCGAGAAAGGTATCGTCCATGATCGCCACCGAAATCGATCCGGTAAATACGAAAGCGAGCCCATTGGCGATGGCCATCATGCCGAGCGTCACGATAAAGGACGGGATCTGCCCGATGACGGTGATGACGCCGTTGACCAGCCCGATGGTGATCGACACTGTCAGCGCAACAGCAACCGCGGCATACCAGGGCATGCCCGCCGCCATGACCTGCGCCGCGATGACCGACAGCAGGGCCACTACGGCGCCGACCGACAGATCGATCTCGGCGATGAGGATCACTGCGGTCATGCCTAGCGCCACCAGGATCAGCGTTGCCGAATCGGTTGCCAGACGCTCGAAATTGCGCAGGTTGAAGAAGAAATCGCTGGCAAACGAAAAATAGGCGACGAGAAGGATCAGGCCGGCATAGGGCAGGACATCGCGCACCAGTCCGGCGAGGCTCAGCGGCGCAATTCCGGTCTGTTCGCGGGATTGTGACATGCCTGGCCTACGCCGCCTTTTTGCCGACTTCGGTAAAGGCCAGTTCGAGAAGGCTCTCTTCCGTGGCGGAGGCGGCGTCGACGATACCGGCGATCCGGCCCTGCGCCATCACCGCAATGCGATCGGACAGCATCATGACCTCCGGCAACTCCGAGGAGATCACGAGAACCGCCACGCCCTCCGTGGTCAGCATCCGGATCCTGTCGTAGATCTCCGCCTTGGCGCCGATGTCCACGCCGCGGGTCGGCTCGTCGAGTAGGATCACTCGCGGCTTCCTGGCCAGCCATTTGGCTAGCACCACCTTCTGCTGGTTGCCGCCCGACAGCGTGTTGACCGCGGTGTCGGGCGAGGATGCCTTGACGCCAAGCGCCTCCATCCATTGCTGCGCCGCGCGGCGCAGGGCACCGCGCGAAAGCCAGCCAAAGGCGCCGGCAAAGCTGCGCAAGGAGGGCAGGGCGATATTCTCGGCAACACTTAAATTCAGAAGCAGTCCGAGGCCTTTGCGGTCCTCAGAGACATAGACAACACCGCGGTCGATGGCCTCGCCGACATGGGCCGGCGCGTAGGCTTTCCCGAAAAGAGTCATGTCGCCTGAGTCTGCGTCGTCGATACCGGCGATCAGGCGGGCGAGTTCGGTGCGCCCGGCACCCATCAGGCCGGCGAGCCCGAGGACTTCGCCGCTGTGCAAGGTCAAATCGACATTGTCCACGTGGCCGGCGCGTGACAGGCCGCTCGCCTGTAAAGCAACCGGCAGGTCCTCGACGGTGACCCCGTGCCGGCGCTCTTCGACGTCGCGGCCGACCATCGCCCGGATGAGACTTTCGCGGGTGAAGTCCGCGGTCGGCGCTGTCGCCACATGGCGCCCGTCGCGCAAGACCGTGATACGGTCGCTCAACTCGAACACTTCCGACATGCGATGGGTGATGTAGATGATCGCCACACCGGCTTCACGCAGCTTGCCGACCAGGGAAAACAGCACCAGTTCTTCCTGCCGGCCAAGCGAGGAGGTCGGTTCGTCGAGAATGAGCACTTTCGGCATATCGACGCAGGCGCGGGCGATTTCGATCATCTGACGCTGGCCGGACGACAGGGCAGCCACCGGTGTGCGGGCGTCGATGGCGATCCCCAGGCGATCCAAAACCGACTGTGCCTGCGCATGCAGCTGAGCCGCGTCGAGCATCAGTCCGCCAAGGCGCTGCGGCTCCCTCCCGACCATGACATTTTGCGCAACGTTCAAATTGTCGAGCGTCGTCAGTTCCTGAAAGACAGTTCGGATGCCCGCGTCATTGGCATCCTGCGGCACGCGCAGGGTCAGATCATGTCCATCCAGGGCGATGGTGCCGGCGTCGGCTGCGTAGAGACCGGCGGCGATCTTCATGAGCGTCGACTTGCCGGCACCGTTTTCGCCCATGACGGCATGAACTTCTCCCGATCGCGCTTCGAACGTCACGTCATCGAGCGCCAGAACGCCGGGAAAACGCTTGGAAATACCGTTGAGCGAGAGGGTTGCCGTCATCGCAAAGCCCGCAAAAAGGCCGGGGCGGCGGGCCGCCCCGGCCGGAAGATCGCAGTCATGCGATTACTTCCAGGGAGGATTCGTGCCCGGATACTGAGTGTTCCACATGTCTTCGTAGTTCGCTGCGGTCACCAGCAGGTTCGGGGTGATGATCTCGTCGCACAGCGTCGCGCCGAGAATCGACTGCGCCAGCCCCTCGATCGCGGCGCGGCCCTGCAGGGCGGCCTGCTGGCCCGACAGCGCGACGATGTTGGTGTCGCCGCTGGCCAGTTCAGCGTATCCCGGCGCTTCCGAATCGTATCCGGCGATCGGGATGTCGCGCCCGGACTGCTTGACGGCCTCGGTAGCGGCATTCACCGCCAGCGACCAGGTGGCGAAGATGCCGCCGAGGTCTTCGTTGGCCTGGATAACGTTGGTGGCCAGCTGTAGCAGCACGTCCTGGCTGAAATCCGACTGCAGCGAGATCATCTGGCCGCCCTTGGCGCCGATGGCGTCGAGGATGCCCTTCTCGCGGTCGCGGATCGTCTGCAGGGCAAATGGAATGCCGAGCACGGCGATCTTGGCGTTCGGTTCGCCGATTTTGTCCATCAGCGCAATGCCGGCATCGTAGGAGCCCTGGTAGGACGATGCGTTCATGACCGATATCACGTCGCCGCGCGCCGGTGCGCCACCGACGATGAACACCGGAATGTTGGCGTCATTGGCACGGCGCACCGCCTGACCGATGGAGCCTGCATCCACTGCGGTCAGGAAAATCCCGTCGACCTGCTGCTGCACCAGCGCGTCGAACTGCGACAACTGGGTGTTGGCATCGAAATCCGCCGAGTTGACGATCAGTTCGACGCCCACCTGCCCAGCATAATCCTCGCCGCCCTTGACCAGCGTGCGGCTGAAATCGTCCGAAATATTGTTGGTCAGGAAGCCAAAGCGCAGGTTGCGGCTTTTGATATCCTGCGTTTGCGCGTCCGATAGATGCAGCGCTTCCGCGGTGCCAAGGCAGGCGTCCTGGGCCTGCGCGACACCCGTCAACGAGACGCTCGCCGCCAAAACCACGGCCAGCGACGCCAGATGTCGGCGCATCACGGTGCGCACGGCGTTCAAGATGGTCATCTGATTGTCCTCCCAGAATGTCCCGTTCAGTCGACCGGATGGTCCAACAACAACAGAAAGGCGTCCAACCGTCAATACAAACGTTTGTATTTTGTGATTTGTGACCTTACATCGATGCAATGGATATCGATCGCTGGTCCGGACCTTTGGCGATCCTTGGCCGTTAATGATGGTTTTGAAATCGATTACACTTCCACTATAAAGGTCCCGTCGGTCCGTCGGGAAGAGCTTGGAAGGGCCGCAAGGGAAGGATAGGCCGTCGCGATGGCCGTGCGAACGAAAATCAAGGATATTGCCCATCTCGCCGGCGTGTCGACGGCCACTGTCTCACGGGCGCTCAGCGACTCGCATCTGGTGACCGAGGCGACACGCCAAAAAGTGCAGGCGGCGGCCCGCCAGCTCGACTACCGGATGAATGTGCGCGCCCGCAACCTGCGTATCCAGAAGTCGATGGCGGTGCTGCTTGTCGTGCGAAACATGAGCAACCCGTTCTATCTGGAGATCTTCAAGGGGGTCGAGGCGGTGGCGCGGGAGGCCGGCTATGTGCTCTTGATGGGCAATACCGAGGACGAGGCGGCGCGCGATATCGAGTATTTCGACATGCTGCGCGACGGCAATGCCGACGGCATGATCCTGATGACCGGCCAGATGCCGGAGGATCATCAACTGCTCAATGTCGGCACCGACATGGTGCCGGTGGTGGTGGCGCTGGAGGCCATCGAGAACAGCGGTCTTGCCCATGTGCAGATCGACAATCGCGAAGCCTGCCGCAAGGCGGTGCGCCATTTGATAGATCTCGGCCACCGGCGCATCGGCCATATCGCCGGGCCGGTTCCAGAAATCCTCGGCCGCCTGCGCCGGGAGGGATATCGCCGCACCATGGCGGAGGCCGGGCTTGCCGTGGCGGATTCGCACGAGGCGGTCGGCGACTATTCGATCCAGAGCGGCCGCCGATGCTGCCGGCAGATTTTCGAGGCCGGAGATCCGCCGACGGCACTGTTCTGCGCCAATGACGAGATGGCCTTCGGCGCCATCGGCGAATTGCGCGACATGGGGCTTCGGGTGCCTGACGACGTGTCGGTCGTCGGCTTCGACGACATCGTCATCAGCGACAGTTTCAGCCCGCCGCTGACCACCATCCGCCAGCCTTGTGTCGACATCGGTCAGACCGCGATGACCATGCTGCTCGACATCCTGTCCGGCCGGCGCACCGAGCCGGAGATCAAGCTGATCCCGACGGAATTGATTGTGCGCGGCTCGACGGGGCCATTTACGGGTTGACGATTGTCGGCACGCGTGTCGCTCTGGCGCGGCTGCTATTTCCGGTTTTCTTGACAACAGAGTCTGGCCTGGCACTCTTAGTGCACGACTGACAGTGCCCACGCTTGGTTGAGCGTGGCTATCGCAATCCTGATGGTTCCTCCCGCAACGCTCGCCCATGCCCGTTTTTTGGCCTACCCAACCTAAGTCGCTGGCGAGGGCAAAAGCGTCGCGCTCCCAATACAGCCTGGCTGCCCGCCTCGGGGTTATTCTTTCTATCGGGATGGTGATTACGATTGCCGCGATGGTGATCATCGACCCGGCAAAACGCTCGGTATCGGTCGGTTACATGGCAAGCGCCGTCAGGTTTCTGGCGGGTAAGCCGCTTTATGATCCGGAAGCCAGCGCCGGTTTTTTGTACCTGCCGACATTTGCCGCCGCATACGCGCCATTGACGATTCCGGGATTGACCGTCGGCGACCTGATTTGGCGCGCCATCAACCTTGCCCTACTGGCTTTTGCAATGCTGCGCGTCGTCCGCCGCCTTCAACCGAGATGCGGGACGCGTGAGCTTTTCGGTCTGGCACTGCTGGTCGGGCTCGCTGGCGCAGCTGGTGCGATACGCAACGGCCAGTCGACGGTCCTGCTTACCGCGGCGACGCTCCTTGCTTTCGATGCAGCCTATGACCGAGCGCTCCTTAAAGCTGCCCTGTGGGCCACCGCGGCCGTCATCGCCAAGCCGCTGGGGATCGTCGTCTGGCTGCTGATCGGTGGCACGAGGCCGGCCGCCCTGCCTTGGCTCGTCGCGTGTCTCGCGGCGACATTGGCGCTGCCCTATGCCTTCGCCGATACGGCATATGTCAACGGCCTGTATCGGGAATTCGTCGAGGTCCTTCGTCATATCTCGCCGGACTTGCAGCCCGGCGC
Organism: Hoeflea sp.; assembly: GCA_965249925.1. Taxonomy (GTDB): domain Bacteria; phylum Pseudomonadota; class Alphaproteobacteria; order Rhizobiales; family Rhizobiaceae; genus Hoeflea_A. The sequence continues at coordinate 712,406 of OZ252260.1, read as the reverse complement.
ATCCTGGTCCGACTTCGTTGCGATCCTCACTGCTCTTGATATCCCGATCGGCCATGCGGCCGCCTATGGCGTTCGGACGGTCGCCGCAATGATTACGTTCGCGGCGGTTATTTGGCTGATGCGTCACCAGGATTATCTCACCGCCGCGCTTCTTCCAGCCGCCGCCGCGTGTTCGTACATGCTGCTGTTCAATCCCCGGGCCGAGCCCAACACATATATCCTGATGGCGGTCCCGTTCGGATTGCTCGCCGCTTACATGGTGCGCGAAACCAATAAGGTCGGAGCCGGCCGCGCGGTTGTTGTCGCATGCGTTGCGCTCGGCACCGGAGCGCTTGGAAGTTGGGTCATGGACACGTTCGACCCCTGGTCGAAGCCGGCGTTGCTGATTTTCGCCCTCCTCGTGTGCGGCATTGCGCTGCTTCGGCGCGATGGGCGCCCGTCACACTAGCGGCCATGAACGGCAACGCTTATGCCGATGATCAAGATGGTTCTCGCGGATCGCCAACGGCGCCTGACGGGAGACCGTCAATAGACGCTCGCGCCGCCGTCCAGCCGCATCACCGTGCCAGTGATACGGCGCGCCTCGTCGGAGGCCAGATACAGGGCGAGACTGGCAACGTCCTCGGGCTCGGATGGCCCCAGCAGTGATTTTTGGTAGATCGGGTTGTCGGGCTTGATGAAAGCCGCGACGCGTTCGGTCAGGACCACACCGGGCGCCATGACATTGACGCGAATGCCTTCGCCGGCCCATTGCATCGCCATCGCTCGGCTCATCGCCAGCACCCCGCCCTTGGAAGCGGTGTAGGCATCCGCGCCATGCGTGCCGATGACCGCCCGCAGCGAAGACATGTTGATGATCGAGCCGCCGCCCGCCTTGACCATTTCCGGAATGATGCGGCGGCAGGTCAGCAGCGTTCCGTAAAGATCGACACGGATCGTGCGCCAGAATTCGTCCAGGTCAAGCTCGGTCACCGGGCCATCCCTGGTGGAGCCGCCGCCGGCGCTGTTCAGCAGCACGTCGATCTTGCCGTAGGCGTCGAGCCCGGCGGCGACCATCCGGTCGACGCTCTCCTCGTCGCTCACGTCGCCTGGAACGGCGATGGCCCTGCCGCCCTGAGCGGCGATTTCGGTGGCCAGCGCCTCGGCCGCGCCGCGGTCAAAGTCGGCGACCACGATTTCCGCCCCTTCGCGCGCGAAAGCCAGGCTGCTTGCCTTGCCGATACCGTTGCCGCCGCCGGTCACCAGCGCCGTCTTGCCGGCCAGTCTTCCCATGGTCAATCCTTCCTCTTCGCTTGCGCCCGGACACCGCCCACCGCCTGTTCGGTGGGTAGAAGTTCGATGGTGGCCACATTCACATGGGCCGGCGCCTCGATGGCGTAGAGGATGGCGGCGGCGACGTCCTCCGGTTGCAATTCAGTGATGCCCGACTGTGCCATGGAGGCCAGTTTCGCCTTGTCGCCTTCCGCGGCCGTGTAGAACTCCGAGGCTACACGGCCCGGGCAGATTTCCGTCACGCGCAGGCCCGAGCCGGACAGCTCGAAGCGAAGATTCTGGCTGACCCTGTGGATCGCCGATTTCGTGCCGCCATAGATGGCGGACACCAGCGTGTGGAGCCCGGCGATCGAGCCAATATTGACGATGTGGCCGCGGCCGCGGGCTCGCATGCCGGGCAGCACTGCGGCGATCAGCTGCATGGGGGCGCTGACATTGATGTCGACGGCTTCCTGGATGAGCGCGGCACCGAGCCCGTCGATGCCGTCGATGCCATGCCCGACGCCGGCATTGTTGATCAGGATGTCCGGTTGGAAGCTGTCGATCGCATCCGTGAGCGTGTCGAGGTCGCGAACGTCGGCCGCCAGTACGGCCGACCCGGTCCGGCCGGCCAGATCCTCGAGGCGGTCGGGCCGGCGCGCCACCGCCAGGACCGTGCGTCCGGAGGCCGCGAGCGCATGGACGGTGGCCGCGCCGATGCCGCTGGTGGCGCCGGTAACGAGGGCGCGCTCAAGTTTGCTCATTCCGTTTCACCCGCTTCGTCTGCCGCGACTTCCGGGAAGAAGTTCATCAGCCCGTCCGGATTGACCGGCGGCACCGGCCATTGATGACCGCGCATCAGGCCGAGACCGCGGTTAGGCGCCGGGCGATAGGCACGGTTCGGCAACCCGATCAACTCGCCGTCCTGCAGCCAATCGAGGTCGGAACCGTAAAACTCTGACTTGAGCACGTTGTTCAGCCCCTCCTGGACGTTGGCCATTGAAGCCTGGCCGGCGAGATCGTGCAGTTCGTCGGGGTCGGAGGCGAGATCGAACAGCTGCAGACGGTTGCCGGCCGCGTAATAGATCAGCTTGTGGCGCCCATCATGCACCATGCGCGAACTCAGTTCCCCTTCGCCGAACTCGCCGTACAGATGGTCGCGTGGCGCTGCCAGCATCGAGCGCCCGGTGACCGTGTCGGGAATGTCGATGCCGGCGAGGTCAAGCAAGGTCGGCATGATGTCGGCAAGGCACACAAGGCGATCGTCGACCCCATCGAAGCCGACACGCGGGCAATCCTTGACGCCGATCAGCAGCAACGGAATGTTGGCCGAACTTTCATAGAAATTCTGCTTCGCCCAGATGCCGTGGTTGCCGAAACTGTCGCCGTGATCGGAGGTGAACAGGATGATCGTATTGTCGAGCTGGCCCTCCTCGCGCAGCGTCCCGATGAGAAGGCCGATCTGCTGGTCGATCTGTGTGCACAGGGCATAAAAATGCCTGCGTGCCCACTGCGCCTCCTCGCGGCTGAGCTGGTATCGGGCGCGAAAGGCCTGCAGCGTCAGCGGCAGATCGTCATCCGCCGTCCAGTCGCCGCTATAGGCCTCGTCGAGATCGACGTCGCGGTAGAATTCGAGGAAGCGCTTCGGCGGAACCAGCGGCGGGTGCGGGTGGCGATAGCCCAGATACCAGAAGGCCGGGCGCGTCGGATCACGGCGGCGGATGATGCGGCACATCTGGTCGGTCGCCCAGTTGGTCGCGTGCACTTCTTCGGGCAGGTGCCAGGTTGTCGCGGCATAGCCATTGTTGGAGATACCGTGACCGAACTGCCGGCCGACATAGCCCTTGTCGCCCAGAAAGATCTCATAGTCGTCGGTCACGCCGTGATGGGTGCGGCCCTCGTCATCCAACACGATGTCGTCGAACCCCAGCCGATCGCGCTGCGGATAGGTGTGTGTCTTGCCGACACCGTAAGCCTGGTAGCCCGCGTCGCGAAGCGTCTGCGCCAGGGTGGGCAGGTGCGGCGGCATCGGGAGCTGGGCCTGGAAGGTCCGGTCGCCATGCTCCTTCGCCGAGGTCCCGGTCATCAGCGTGCGGCGCGCCGGGATGCAGACCGGATGCTCGGAATAGGCATTGGTAAAGCGCCTGCCGCAGCGCGCCAGTTGATCCAGCGTCGGTGTCCGGATTGCCGGGTGCCCGGCCGCGCCGAGAAGATTGGCAGACCAGTGATCGGTGACGATCAGAAGAATGTTCGGTCGGGTCATGCGTCTACCGTGCTCCTGGGGGCGCGAAAGGCCCGGATGATGGGGATGAGGATGATCACGGCCGTCAAAGCGAAGATCGGCAGCGCGATGGGATCGGTGAGAAAGCCCCAGACGCTGCCGCGGCTGGCGATCAAGCCCTGACGCAGCTTGGCCTCGAAGATGAAGCCCAGGGCCACGCCGATGACGATCGGCGCGACGGGATAGCGCGCCAGGCGAAGCGCCACGCCGGCCAGTCCCGCCAGCACGCAGACGATCAGGTCAAGCGGATTGCCGCGCACCACAAAGGCGCCGACCAGCGAGAACAGCAGGATCATGCCCATCAGCAACGGCTCGGGCACGCGCAAAAGGCGTTCCAGAAGCCGGGCTGAGGCCATGCCGGACGCAAACATGATGAAGTTGGCGAGCAGCACCATGATGAAGGCGGCGGTCAGCACATGCGGGTTGTTGTTGACCAGGTCGAAACCGGGAGTCACGCCCTTGATGGTCATCACGCCCAGAAGCACCAGTGTCCCTCCGTCACCGGGAATGCCGAGCGCCAGAGTCGGGATCAGAGCGCCGCCGGTAACGGCGTTGTTGGACGCTTCCGATGCGATCAGCCCGTCGGGCTCACCCGTCCCCAGCTTGTCGCGGTTGGGCGAATAGTGCTTGGCCGCTGTGTAGGAAACGAAGGTCGCCGCCATCGCGCCGGTGCCAGGCAGGATGCCGATGAACGTACCGATGGCGCAGGCACGCAGGAATTCCATCCACCTCTTCAGCATTGCACCGACCGGCGGCAGGCGAAATCCGACGTTCATCTGGGATGATGGTGCCGTCTTGCCGACATTGGCGGCGCGAAGAAAAACCTCGGACAGCGCAAACAGTCCGATCAGAATCGGGATCAGCGTCAGGCCGCCGCGCAGCATCTGCGTATCGAAATGGAAGCGCGTCATGCCGGTGTAGTTGTCCGGTCCGATCGTCGTCAGCCACAGGCCGATCATCCCGCCCAACAGGCCCTTGGCCATCGAACCGCCGCTGAGCCAGGCGATGCAGGTGAGTGCAAACAGCACGATGGCAAAGATGGCGGGCGGGCCAAAGGACACGGACACCTTGGCCAGCGCTGGGGCCGCCAGGATCAGGATGACGAGCGAAAAAATGCCGCCAACGAAGCTGGCGACGGTGGCCCATCCGATGGCCAGGTCCGCCTTGCCCGCCTGAGCCATCGGATAGCCGTCGAGCACGGTTGCTGCCGATTGCGGTGTGCCGGGCGTATTGATCAGAATCGCCGAGATCGAGCCTCCGTAGACCGAAGTGACATAGATCGACAGAAACAGCGCCATCGAGGCTTCCGTCGTCATCGCGAAGGTAAAGGGCAGGGCGATGATCAGCGCCGCGACCGTGCCGATGCCGGGCAGAACGCCGGCCAACGTGCCCCACAGGCCGCCGATGATCAGCGCCGCGAGCACATCGAAGCTGGCAAACTGCTGCAGCGCCTGGACGATCAAGTCCATCCTAAAGCCTCCCAAACCAGGGAGAGCGCGGCAGCAGAAGTTCGAAACCGAAGGTGAAGAGCGCCCAGATGGCCAGCGGGGCGGCTATGCTGAGCAGGACGAGGGTGACCGGACGCCGGTATCCGAGCGCATAGCAGAAGGTGAAGAAGCCCGGGATCGCGGCCAGCACAAAACCGATCCACAGCATCGCAAAACCCGTCGCTGCGCCGATTGCCGAGACGGTCAGCAGACGCCCGATATCGCCGACGGGGCTGATCGGTTCGGTTTCGGTGCGAAGCGCCTGCGTCAGCGTGATGCCGGCCAACACGATCCAGACGACCAGATATCCCCTTGGCGCGAACGCCGGCCCGACGTCGCCGCCGAATGTCGGAACGTCGAAACTGGACGAGAATGTCATCGAGAACAGACCGATTCCGATCAGCAGAAGCACCGCCGCCATCGTGATTTCGAGCGTTCGCATGTCAGTTGCAAATCCCCAAAACAAGATCCCCTCATCGGATGAAGGGCCCGGGCCTGGACCGGACCGCCCAACAGGTGCGGACCGGCCCAGGGGAGGTGAAACGGATCAGTTTGCAACCAGGCCGGCGCTGCGCAGCAACTCACCATTGGCATTATAGGCGTCGTGGAAGAACGCATCAAAATCGGCCGCGTTCAGGTGTCGGATCTCGCGGTTCGCCGCTTCCATGTTGCCGACAAAACCGTCCGAGCTCACGGCTGCTGCGCAGGCGGCGTCGAGCTTGGCGATGACATCGTCCGGCGTGCCGGCCGGAGCAAAGAGGCCCATCCATACGGCGATGTCGGCCGCATGGCCCTGTTCGCCGCTTGTCGGCACGTCCGGGTGTATGTCGGAACGTTCCGGCGCGAAGATGGCAAGCGCGTTCAGGCCGAACTTGACGTCGAAATCGGAGAACCACGCCGTAGCGTCGGCGCGTCCGCCCATCACTTCGTTAACCGCTTCGCCGCCGCCCGAGGTCGGCAGGTAGGCGATCTCGGTGCCCAGCATCTGCCCCAGGGCGACCGAGGTCACATGGGCGAGCGATCCGGGGGCGGCGCCGGTGAAAGTCACGCCGCCGCCCTGGGCCTTGGCGGCAAAGTCATCCCAGGACTTGATGTCGCCGTCCGGGCTAACCACCAGGTAGAACGGGCCCGAGGCAACCATGCAGATCGGGGTGAAGCTCTCGTCATTGTAGCTGGTGCCGCGTAGGTGCGGCTGAGTCGTCGTGGTGCCCACTGGCATGAAGCCGATGTTGTAGCCATCCGCCTTAGTGTCGGCGAGTTGCGTCGCGCCGATGGTTCCCCCGGCGCCGACAACATTGGTGACGATGACCGACTGGCCGAGCTCTTTTTCCAACTCGGCCGCGAGGAAGCGTGCAGGCACGTCGGCACCGCCGCCAGCCGCGAAGGGTACCATGACGGTTACCGCCCGTTCGGGATATTCGGCCATGGCCACCCCGGCGGAAAGGGCGAACGCTGCCGCCCCAAGAACCAATGATCTCAGTTTCATGCTTGATCCTCCCATGGATTGTCCCGCCGAGGTTAGCGCTGGATCAGCGGCCATGATACTGTTGATTGTCTAACGTCAACAATTAGGACAGGAATATTGACCAATACTATTCGGGCAACGCAAAAGGACGTGGCGCGCGCCATCGGCGTTTCCGACATGACGGTCAGCCGGGTGCTGACCGGGCGCGGCACGGTGTCGGTCCGCACGCGAAAAAAGGTGCTCGCCGCGGTCGAGGCCATGGGCTACGTCAAGAACCGGATGGCCGGATCGCTGTCACTGTCCCGTTCGAACCAAATCGGTGTCATTTTGCCGTCCATGAGTGTCGGCATTTTCCCCGAAGTGCTGGCCGGCATCACCGAAGAAGCCGAGAAAGCCGGCTACAACCCGGTGATCGGCGTAACCGACTATGACATCAACCGCGAGGAAAGCCTGGTCGAGTCGCTGCTGTCCTGGAACGCCGCCGGCATCATCGTCAACGATTTCGTGCACACCAAACGGACCAAGACACTGTTGCAGAAGGCCGGCGTGCCGGTGGTCGAGATCATGCAGCTTTCCGGCGATCCGATTCAGCAATGCGTCGGCTTCGATCACGCTGCCGCGGCGCATGCCCTTGTCGACCACCTGCTTGCGAGAAAGTATGGCCGCTTCGGCTTTCTTGGATGGCACGGCACGCAATTTGCCGCGTCGGCACGCTTTGCCGGCGTGCGGGACTACCTTGCGGCGCGGGGTTACGCCCTGGTCGCGCCGACACTTTTCAATGCGCCTCCCGGTGTGCACGAGGGGCGGGCGGCCCTGGCCGCGCTGCTGAAGGAGACAAAGGACATCGATGCGGTGATCTTCGGCAACGATCTCATGGCGGTCGGCGCCCTGTTTCTGTGTGATGAGATCGGTCTTCGTGTGCCGCAGGACATTGCGATCGCCGGATTTGGCGGCCTGGACATCGGCCAGGCGCTGCCGCGCAAACTGACGACAATCCGCTTCCCGCGCCTCGAGGTCGGCCAACGCGCCGCCCGGACATTGCTGAACGCTCTGGCGGGCCAGGCCGTTCCGACCGTTACGGATATGAAATTCGAGCTGATGGTCGGCGAGACGACTTAGGCCGTGTACACATGAACGGTTGATGACCGATGTCCGCTTTCGGCGTCGCTTTCAAGGTTGATCAAACTCCGGGAAACATTGGCACTGCGGGTAGAGTTGCCTTCTGCATTCGCATCACGATACGGGCAATTGACTTAGGGACGGCGAGCGACCTTCGCTGCGAACTGAACGAACGGCAGCAGTGCGCTTTTTCGCTCGTTTGGTGGAAGCGCAAGACATCGACAAGCAGAGTGGTTCTGTCCGCATTTAGGAGCCAACAAGCGTGCGACCTTCGCCTTCCCAGAACTCCTCCCGGATCTTGCGCTTGAGGACTTTGCCATTGGGGCTTTTCGGCAAGCCTTCACGAAACTCCACGCGCTTGGGCGCCTTAACGCTGCCGAGCTGCGCCTTGCACTCGGCGATAACTGCTTCCGCATCGAGTCTTTCGCCTGGCTTTAGTGCCACTACCGCGGTGACCGCTTCACCCCACTTTTCGTCCGGGGTTCCGATCACCGCCACGTCAAGCACTGGCTCAAACATCGAGATCACCTGCTCAACCTCGCCCGGATACACATTGAAACCGCCTGTAATGATCAGATCCCGTTTGCGATCGACGAGATAGATGAAGCCGTCCGAATCCCGGTAACCGACATCGGAAGTCAGTAGCCAGCCGTCTCGCAGCATGGCCTCCGTCTCTTTGGGCCTCTTGTAATAGCCGCGGCAAATCAGGTCGCTGCGCACTGCGATTTCACCACGCTCGCCAGGCGGCAGTGCATTGCCGTCATCGTCCAGAATAGCGATCTGCACCAGCGGACCTGGTCGACCAGCGCTTTTAAGCCGTGCTTCACGTTCGCGATCGCCAAACACATTGTGCTCTTCAGGCCGCATGAACGTCAACGCCATGGTCGCCTCGGCCTGGCTGTAGATCTGCGCCATGACGGGGCCAAAGGCTTCGATCGCCTCGCGCAGTTTTTGTGCCGACATGGGCGCGGCGCCATAGAAAAAGTACTCCAACGTCGAATAGTCGTGCTGCCCGAGCTCTTCATGCGCCAGTAAATTGTAGATCACCGTCGGCGGCGCAAACAGCGTCGTCGCACCGAAGCGCTCGATATTGGCGAGCATTTCACCGGCATCTGCCTTGGTCATCAAAACCGTCGTGCCACCAATGGCGAGCATCCAAAGTGCCAGATTGCCCGCCGCATGGGTCACTGGAGCAGCACACAGATAGACGGGTGGATTGTTGTGCGGAAAGGTGATCATCAGGCTAGAAATCATCACCTGGGCATTGAGATTGGTGTGTTCGACACCTTTAGGCGTGCCGGTTGTGCCGCCAGAAAGTGCCAGCTTGTAACAATGATCGCGATCAAGCCCTCGTTCAGGCGCTGGAATGGCGGCACCGTCGATCCACTCCTGAAGACTGGATCCGAGCAAAGCGGATTTGTCGATACAGATAGCCTGCTTGATTGCAGGCACCGCAGATATCAGCTGCTCAGCAGCGTCCTCATAGTTCGAATGGTATAGCAGGCATTCACAATCATTATCGGTAAGGATCATGACATTGTCGGCAACCGAATTGCGCGTATTCACGGGCAGCCAGGAGCAACCGGACCGAATCACGCCCAATATGGCGGGGATCACCTCCGACACGTTCGGGCAAAAGACCCCGATCTTAGCTTCCACATCGAAGCCGGCCTCGATCAATCTTGCGGCAAGCTTGTGAGAGGTTTCGTGCGCCTCGGCGTAGGTGATGTCCGTGCGTCCGTCGCGTACACAATATCTGTCCGGGTGGTCCTCAACGGATCGGTCAAAAAAATCAATGGCCCGCATGGTTCGCTTCTTTGAGTTTTGAAAGACGCGATTGTGCCGCCAGATAGTCATCGATCAGCTCATCGAATATCGCATCGACTGGTTTTATCTCATTGGCGAAATGCACTGCCTGGCCAAAATCGATCATGCCGGTGGAATAGTCACCGGTCTCATAAGCCTTGCGCACTTCCATACCATCGATGAGACCGGTGTACTGCTCGATGTCGGTCACGCCTTCAGCTTCCAGCCCCAGTACTTTCTCAGCAGCTTCATTGCGCAACACCCGGTGATGGCGTTTGAACGAACCCATAACGATCACACTGTCGTCGCCGGTGCCTTCGGCGACGCGGCGTTTGTAGTCGTCATGCGACCACATTTCCTCGGCGACCAGCATGCGACTTCCCATCAGCACGCCGTCTGCGCCCATGGCCAACGCACCAAGGATTTGCCTGCCAGTCCCGATACCACCGCCGATGCATAGCGGCAGTGTGATCTGTTGCGAAGCAAGTGCGGCCTGCACCATCGCACCTGTCATCATGTAGCCCGGGTGACCACCGCATTCGGCGCCGACGACCGCGATTGCGTCCACACCTTCACGCTGGGCCGTCAGCGCATAGCGCACGGACGGCACTTTGTGCATCACCTTGATGCCGGCCTCATGAAGCTGCGGCAGAATGTGAGACGGGCTTGAACCCGAAGTTTCGACGAATTGGATGCCTTCCTCACACGTGATGTCGACATGCGGTTTGAGCATCTCGTTGACGCCGGGTCTGCGCGATACAGAGATATTCACGCCGAACGGCTTACCGCCGGTCAATTCCTTGGCGATGCGGATCTGTTCGCGGAAGGCGTCCGGATCACGAAATGACCATGCTGTGATGAATCCCATGCCGCCTGCATTGACGACCGCCGCCACATAACGGGCGTCGGCGAGCCACAGCAGGCCACCACAAACGATCGGATGACGAATGCCGAAGAACTCGGTGATGCGTGTTTTGACGAATGCGTCGCGCATATTGGCTACCCTGTTCTAGATGGCGAAATCATAACCGCCGTTCACCGGCAGTGTCTGGCCGGTAACCCAGCCGGCGGCATCCGATGCCAGATAGAGAATGGCTGCAGCCGCATCGTCGGGCTGGCCGAGGCGCCGGATCAGATAGTGGCTGAGAACCTTCTTGCGACGATCGGGATCCGACAACCGCTCTTCAAGGCCCGGCGTCGAGATAGCGCCCAGTGAAATGCAGTTGGCCGCAATGCCGTACCGGGCCGCCGCCTTTGCAATGGCACGCATGAAGGAACCCGCGCCACCCTTGGCCGCGGAATAGACAGCCAGATGTGGCTCGCCGGTGCGTCCGGCATCGGAAATCACCGTGACGATACGCCCATATTTGCGCTCGATCATACCCGGCAATGCAGCACGGCAACACATCATCACACCCGTCAGATTGGTATGAAGCCACTGATCCCATTCATCCGGCCCGGTTTCCCAAAACGCCTTCATGTTGGCGGCGACATCTGAAGTGGGACCGGCATTGCCGGCATTGTTGATGAGAACATCAACTGCGCCGAATGCCTCTTGCGCTTGCGTCATCATGGCGTCAACCTGCTCCATGTCGCCGACATTGGCCTGGACTGCCAAGGCCTTGACCCCCGTCGCTTCGATGCTGGCCGCCGCGTTTTCGGCACGCTCCATATGGAAATCGTTGACGACAACTCCGCCCGCGCCATTTTCGGCGAGCAGGCGCGCAGTCTGCAATCCGACCCCCTGACCCGCTCCTGTCACCAGGGCGATTCGGCCCTTCAGATCCAGTATATTGCTCATGATTGGCCTCGAATTACGAAGTGACGTCTATGATCAGGCGGCCACGCTGGTGACCGGTCTTGTTGCGCTTCAACGCTTCCATCGTCTTTTGAAATGGAAGGATTTCCTCGATCATCGGATCGATTTCGCCATCGGCGATCAGGGCACCCAACGCATGCCCATACTCGGCCATACGTGACTGCGCCCTTCGGTCTCCAGCCCCATAGGCACCACCGAGCGAGATGTCATAGATGCGGATGCCACGCGGTAACGGTTGGAGTGGCGTAAAGTCCGGCAGTCCGGTGCAGCATGCGAGTTGTCCCTGGAAAGCGAGCATGGGAAGCGCTTCCGCACCGATTTTGGGGCTGAGCGTGTTTAAAATCGCGTCGGCGCCGCGGCCGTCGGTGAGCTCCACCACGCGCTGCCCGACATCCTCATTGCGATAGTCAATGCAATGATCTGCGCCGAGCTTTTTCACGAAGTCGAAGTTGGCCGACGAGCAGGTCGCAAGCACTTCTGCACCACGCCGTTTTGCCAACTGCACCGCAAAACCGCCAACGCCGCCCGCTGCAGCATGGATCAATACCGTGTCTTTGGCGCTCGGCTGGAATCTGTCTTCGATGACCTGATAGGCCGTATAGCCGGCGGTCGGCATTGCGGCCGCCTGCTCCACGCTAAGGCGCTCCGGCAGTCTTGAGACGACGTGGGCAGGCGCTACAGCCTGTTCGGCATAAGCACCCAATCGTGCGAAACTGCTGTGAAAGACAACCCGATCGCCGACCGAAAAGCCGTCCACGGCCTCTCCAAGCGTCGCAATTGTCCCTGCGGCATCGAGGCCCGCCACCTTTGGCAGCGCCCAGTTGGTCATGCCCATCTCGATGATTTTCCAATCGGCCGGATTGACGCCGGCGGCCTGAACGTTGATCAAAATCTCATCGGGACCAGGCTCCGGCGTCGGCACTTCGCCAAAATCGGTGCCGTCAAGCGAGCCCGGCTCGCTGATCAGCAATGCTCTCATGATTAGCCTCTCTTCAATTCAAAACGGGGTAGGGGCCGGCCATGTGCGTCGTCATCCCAGACCAGCGATACGGGTGCTCCGATAGACAACTCATCCGGCTCCGCCCCCATGATGTTGGTAATCAAGCGGATGTTTGGCAGGCCGGGAAAGCTCACTAGCGAGACGTTGTAAGGCACCTTGTCCCTGTCGACACCGGGCGCCGCTGCGTGCGTTACGGTGAAGGAAAAGATCATTCCCTGGCTCGGCGCTTCGATCCAATCATGGTCGGTTCCGCTGCAATTGCCGCAAACCGGAAGCGGGGGATGACACAGCGTGGCGCAGGTCTTGCAGCGCTGCACAACCAGTTTCCGCCGGCTGGCTGCTTCCCAGAACCTCGCATCGTCGATCTCCGGCTCAACAGCAGGCGAAGATGTTCCCAGATAGGTCATGCTGAACCTTTCGAAATGAGCCCGGCACTGGTCGGCGCAACGCCGGGACCGGCTGCGACAAAGGCGAGATCCGCGTTTGCGACCTGGTGGACCGCTTCGCCGCGTATCTGGCGCACTGCCTCGATGAGAAGATTGGCGCCATGCACATAGGCTTCCGAAAGCGATCCGCCTGCAGTATTGGACGGCAGCTCGCCGTCCAATGCCAGCGCGCCAGAGGCAACGAATTCAGCCACACCGTCATGAGCGACAAATCCATAGTCGCCGAGCGCCTGCACAACCATCGGCGTAAAGGCGTCATAGAATTGTGCGACTTTGACATCGGACGGTGCGACGCCGGCTTTTGCGAAGAGCTCCAAACTCAGTTCTGCGGCGTTACCGTGTGCGTAAGTGGCATCGGGCATTGCATGGCCGCTATTGAAACCCATGCCCCAGGCCGGACCTCCTCCTTGCGCTGCACCAAGCACTTCCACACTCGACTTGGCCATATCCCGCGCACGCTCGCCTGTCGTGACCAATACAGCTGCGGCCGCATCGCATTCCAGGCAACAATCAAAAAGCCGCAGTGGCGACGAGATCATGCGCGCGTTGCGATAAGCTTCCATGTCAAGCTGCTTGTCTGCCATCAGTGCGCGCGGATTGCCGTGTGCATGTTGCCGAAACGTAACCGCGATCTCGCCGAGCGTTTCTTCCGAAGTTCCGTGTACGTGGAAATGGCGTCGCGCCATCAACGCCGCCTGTTGGACAGGCAGGCTCAAACCAAACGGCAGCGCAAAATTGGCGTTGGGTCCGCGCTTGCCGCCGGCACCCAATCGGCCCTTTTGGCCTTGTGCAATCGCGCGATAGACCGCGACGATATTCGCCTGTCCGGATTCGACGGCAATGACTGCGTTCTCCAAGGCCGCTACCACTCCGCCGCCGCCACCGCCCCAGACCATGGAAGCATGACGCATACGTTTCGAGCCGATCGCCTGCTGAACCAGCGCTGGAAGATTTGCATCGTTCGAGTAGGAGGCGAAGCCATCAACCTCGGCTGGATCGACTCCGGCATCCGCGCAACTTGCAAGTATTGCGTCACAGGCGAGCCCGAGTTCGGAACGATCGTTGATACCGCCCCATTTGGCATAGGCACTTTCCCCCACGCCCACGATATGCGCCTTACGTCTAGCGGTCACAATTGGCTCCGGCTGCCAGGTTCGTTCAATGAACTGACTGAAAATTTAATAATTTGACTTTGTAGTAAGTATACTGCAGAGTCAACCCATATTCGCGAAGCCACGGGAGCACACCATGAGCTATCGGCATGAATGCGGGTCAAGGGACGGCGTGGATTTTGATGTCCGCGATGCAACCGGCTGGATCAGGTTCGACCGAACCAACGCACTCAATGCCATGACGCTTGCCATGACGCGGCGTATGGAGCGCATACTTGATGCCATCGAGACGGACGGATCCGTGCGGGCCGTTGTCTTTATTGGGTCGGGCGAGGCATTTTGCGTCGGCGCCGACCTGTCCGCCGCAGCCAGTGGTGATGATGAAGAACGAACGAAATCCAGCAGGCAGTTTATCGACTCCTACAATCTCCTGCTCAATCGGATCGATGGATTTCCCAAGCCGATGATCGCTGCTCTAAACGGAATGACGCTTGGCGCTGGCTTGGAACTGGCGCTGGCCTGCGATTTCATCGTCGCAAGCGATGATGCGAAAATCGGCGATGGCCACGCGAAATTCGGATTGTTGCCAGGCGGCGGAGCCTCTGCACGATTGCCGCGCCGTATCGGAGAAGCAGCGGCAAAATGGATGTTCTTTTCCGGCGACTTCCTGCCAATCCGTGACCTTCTGCGCTGGGGTCTGGTCCAGAAGAGCTATCCAACTGACGATTTCGAAAAGGAGGTCGCAGCATTGTGCATCCGCATTGCTGCGCGGTCACCATTGGGTCTGGCTCGACTGAAATCGCTTGCCAATGATGCTATCGGCCGAACCATCTCGGAAGCCCTCGAAGCTGAACAGGCGATGTGGCTATTGCATTACTCATCCAGGGATCGTGCCGAAGGTCTGGCTGCTTTCAAGGAAAAACGTAAACCGGTATTCACCGGTGAGTAGGGGTATGGCCTTGGAAAAGATAAAGATGACCGGTGGCGAAGCACTGGTGAAGACGCTGCTGGCGGGCGGTGTCGATCGCGCTTTTTGCGTGCCCGGAGAAAGCTATATGGCAGCGCTGGATGCGTTGCTGGACGCTCCGCAAATCGATCTGGTTCAGGCGCGTCATGAGGGTGGCGCAGGACTGATGGCAATCGCCGATGCCCGTTTGACCGGCCGGCCAGGAATATGTTTCGTCAGCCGTGGACCGGGTGCTGGCAACGCTACGATGTCTGTTCATGTCGCTCAACAGGATGCGGTTCCCTACATTCTGTTCATCGGCCAGGTGGAACGACAGAATCTCGGCCGTGGGGCGTTCCAGGAAGTCGATTACGTCAAGACATTCTCGGATATGGCCAAATGGGTCATCGAAGTGCACGATCCCTCGCGGCTTTCCGAATATGTGGCGCGCGCCTTTCAGGTTGCGACAAGTGGCACACCCGGCCCGGTGGTGATCTCTCTACCGGAGGACATGCTCGAGGAGGAGGTGGAGACGGAGATCGTCACACCGCGCCTGGCGACCCGCCCGACGCCGGCAAGCACTGAACTCGAAGCGATCAGCGAGATGATCGCGATGGCCGAACGGCCAATCCTTCTGGCTGGCGGCGATTGCGCTACACCAGAGGCGCGCCGTGAGCTGCTCGCATTCTCCGAGTCGTGGAACGTCCCTGTTGCTTCGACCAACAAGCGCCAACACTGCTTTCCCAATATCCACCAAAACTGGATTGGACATATCGGCTATCTGGTGTCACCGAAGTTGCGCGCCCAGCTCGACCGTGCTGACCTGATTGTCGCCTTGGGCTCCCGATTGGGCGATGTCAGCACGCAACGCTTCACCTATCCGGCGGCGCCCAATCCCCGGCAGCCGCTTGTTCATGTCTATCCGGACGCTTCTGTGATCGGCAAAAACCATCAGCCTAAAATCGGAGTTGTGGCGCATGCTGCCGACCTGCTGACCCGCTTGAACCGATCACCGCGATCGCGCGATCGCTCCGAGTGGTTTGAAGCGCTTCGTGCTGTTCGCGATGAGTTGGAAGGTTACGAGGTCACCAAACAGGAAGATGGGATTGATTTTGGCGCGGTTGCGCTTGCTGTGGATTCGCAGATGGCGGACGATGCCATTATCACATTGGATGCCGGGAATTTTGTTTCCTGGATCCATGGCCTCGTGCATGTCGGTCCGTCCAACGAGACCATCGGCGCGGTCGGAGGTGCGATGGGACTGGCTGTTCCCGCCGCCGTAGCAGCATCGATCCGCTATCCGAGCCGCCAGGTTCTGGCGTTTGTCGGCGATGGCGGATTCATGATGACCGGGTATGAGCTGGCGACTGCCGTGATGCGCGGTGCACAACCCAAGATCTTTGTTTCCAACAACAACAGTTATGGCGTCATCCGCACACATCAGGAGACAGCCTATCCGGGTCGAGTCATTGGGACCGACCTTGTCAACCCGGACTTCGCAGCATTGGCGGATAGCTTTGGGGCGAAGGGAATCGTCATCGCATCGGACGATGATGTCTCTGCCAAAGTAGCCGAGGCGCTGGCCGCAAAGGGGCCCGTCGTCGTGGACGTTCATACGAGCCTGCAAAAGCTCAATATGTACAAGTCGCTATCCGATTTGGCTGATGGACCCTGATAGACCCTTTCATGGTAGCCATGAAAGGGTCTGAGCCCGCGGTACCTCCGCTCAGCAAGTAATTGGTAAGCTGGACCGCAATGGATGCGGTGAGTGCATGTTTCCGTGCAGTTACCCCATTAGCCCGGGCAGGAACAGAGATATGGCCGGGAAGGCGATCAACAGGCCGGTGACAATGATCTCGACGACAATGAACCAGGTCAGGCCGCGAAAGATCGTCGTTAGCGGAACCTGGTCGCCAACAATGTTCTTTATCACAAATGCGTTCATCCCGACCGGTGGCGTAATGAAGCCAATCTCGATGAATTTGACGATCAGGACACCAGCCCAGATCATGTTTATACCGACCTCCTCGAATGCAGGGATGAAGATCGGGAGTGTCAGCAACATCAACCCGAGTGGATCCAGAAACATGCCCAGGATCACATAGATGACCATGGCGACGAGTATCACTTCCAGTGCGCCAATGCCGTAGGCGGCGATCGTATCGACCATGATCTCCTGAACGCCGGCGAAAGCCAGAAACCGTGTGAACAGGATGGCCGCGATACCGATGGCAAAGATTGCAGCCGTCGTACGCGCGGCGTCGAGTACACTGGCACGAAAGACTGCGAAGGTAAGATTGCCCTTCAACAGCGCAACGACCGCCGTCAAGAACGCACCAAAAGCGCCGGCCTCCGTCGGAGTCGTCAGGCCGGAATAGATTCCTCCGATGACGCCGAGGACCAGCACTGGAATCGGCCAGACTTCCAGCAATACCCGGATTTTCTCCTGGCGGCTCGGCTTCTCATGCATGGGCGGGGCCAGTTCAGGATTGCTACTGGCGCGCGCGATGATC
Source organism: Hoeflea sp. (assembly GCA_965249925.1). Taxonomy (GTDB): domain Bacteria; phylum Pseudomonadota; class Alphaproteobacteria; order Rhizobiales; family Rhizobiaceae; genus Hoeflea_A. The sequence goes on along the minus strand of OZ252260.1, from coordinate 695,161 downwards.
ATGGCTGCATAAGCCCCTGCAGTGAGCAGACCTGGAAGCAAACCTGCGATCAGCAACTGACCAATCGGTTGCTCAGCAAACCAGCCATAGATGACCATTGCGACCGACGGCGGGATCAACGCACCCAGCGTGCCTGCAGCCGCGACCACAGAAGTGGCAAGCGCAGGATCGTACCGGTATTTTAGCATCTCCGGTATTGCCAGCCGTCCCATGGCGGCTGCGGTGGCTAGTGACGACCCGGACGCGGCGGCAAAACCGGCGCTGGCAAAATTCGTCGCCACGGCCAATCCGCCCGGCAATCCGCCCAGCCATACCCGCGCCGCAACAAACAAACTTGACGTCAGCCCGGAGTGAAACGCCAGTGCTCCCATCAGGAGAAACATGGGGACAGCCGACAAAGTCCAGCTTGCTGAAAATCCATAGGGCAAACCGCCCAGAACGAAGAAGGCAGCGTTTGGGCCTCGCAAAATCATGATTCCGACCAGCGAGACCATGCCCAATGCGATCATGATTGGGGCGCGCAACACCAGCAGCATAAGAAGACAGAAGATGCCGATAAAGCCGATCGTGGAGGGTTCCATCGCCAGATTTCCTTGCGTTTACCCGGATCAGGCTTGCTTCGGACGCCCTGAAATGGCGCGTGCGGCTAGTGTGAAAGTTTGCAGCGTGGCAATTGTGACCACAAGCGCGGCTACAACCGGAACCACCCAGCGAGTTGGCCAGGTCTGCAGATCAAAGAAAACGACATAAACATAGTCGGAGCGTACTGTTTTCTGGACCGCTTCATGAAATGAGAACCAGCCGATCAGGCCGAAGAACACCGCGGTCAGCGCACTCATGAACGCATCAAGCGCGTTGTTGAGCCGTTCGCCGAACATCTGCGAAAACAGCTCGACGAATATGTGGCCGCGGTCATACTGGACGATTGCCAACGGCGCCAAAGCAACAATCGGCATGTAGTAGTAAGTCGTAATCTCCAGCGTTCCGTGGATGGGGCTGCGTAACAGCGTTTTGCCGAGGATATCTGCGGTAATGTGCAGCATCATCGCGGAGACAGCGATCCCGGCGATCCAGAACAGAATGTTCGCCAACAAACCTACGATGCTTTCGATCCGCGCAATCAAGGTCATATCCTCCATGTGTTTGCGGGCCGCCATGTGACGGCCCGCAAACAGCGTCAGATCTTGGAGAAGATCTCGCGCACCAGCGCCTGCTGATATGCGTCGTAATCGTCACCAGTTTCTTCGACGATACCTTCCCACTTCTGTACCAGTTCCAGGAACAGGGCGACGGTCTCTTCAGCGTCGGCCACATTGCGCGCGGAAGCCTGGGCGAGCACACGGTCAATCTCGCCGGCACGGTATTCCGATAGTTTGGCCTCCAGATCGGCGCTTGGCTGCGCTATCGAAATGCCTTTGTCGGCTGCTTGGGCCTTCACTTCGGCATCCTGGATCATGTAGTCCTCGATCGCGCGGCGCACGATACCTGCAAGCTGATCGTTCACGGCGGCGCGCTCTTCTTCGCTCAGCCCGTCATAGGCATCTTTGTTCATGGCAAGCGCCCAGGCACCAAAGAACAGCCCAAGACGCTGGTCCACCACATTGGTGACGACGTCAAACAATGAAAACGATTCGAGCCAGGCACCGGCCGCGATGGCACAGTCGACCTGATTCCGCTGCATCGCTTCGAAAAGCTCGACTGAGGGAATGTTCACCGGGATCGCACCCAAGGCATCGACCCAGTTGCCATAAGCGCCATCGGCGCGGATGCGCAGTCCCTCCATTGCTGCGAGGCCATTAACGTCCTTGTTGCACAACAGATAGAACGGCGCGAGCGAGATTGCCGCCAGGGGTTGCACCCCGTCTTCGTTCCAATCGTTGAGCACCTTGTCGGAGGCAACGTGGGCCAGTTCGTTTACGGCTCCAGCCATAACACGCGGATCGGAGCCGATCATCGCCAACTGGGATATGGTTGAAGCAAGCGGCAAATCAGCGGCGACGGCCTGGTCGACGACTGAAGCGCCATCGATGGCGCCAGCCTTCATGGCATCGAAGGATTCTCCCCATCCGCCCATCGATCCGCCGGGATGCAACTGAATTGTGACCGCGCCACCTGATTTCTCGGCAATGTCGTCGACGAAGGGCTGCAGACCCGACTTGACGACCACGTGGCTGGTCGGCAGCGACGTACCAACGACAATCTCCTTCGCGGCAGCAGGCAGGGCAATCGCTGCGGCGCTAGCTCCCATAACCAATGCGTAGACTATACGTTTCATGACAATTTCCTCCACTGTCAGGTCCGTTGATCGGGGTCCCTATCCCTCTCCGCCAATCGGAGAAAATGGCAGGGGTTTAAGGATCCAGTTTTCCTGGAATTGCGAATGGCCGGCTCGCGCCATCTCGGCTTTGACATCGGCCCAATCAGGATCGGAAAAAAGCGCAGCCCGCTTGGTCTCGCGATCGGCGAGCGATTCATAAAGCCAGAGGTGGACCAGACGATTGAGTGGGCCAATATCGGTGGCGAAATAGCCGATTGGTGCGCCGAGATGACGACGCTGAATCGGGACCGCCTTGTTCGCCAGAAAATCCACCGTGGGACCCATGCGGCCCGGGTGAATTGTGTACATACGCATATCGACAATCATGTTCTGCCCCTCGCCATTGGCGGCTCAGTCTCTTTCCACCAGTTCGATCTTGTAACCGTCGGGATCTTCGAGAAAAGCAATCACACGAGTGCCATGTTTCATCGGACCCGCTTCGCGCGTGACCCTCGCGCCGGCACCTCGGAGCTTGTCTGCCAGTGCTCTGGCATCGTCCGTGGCCAAAGCCAGATGGCCGTAGCCATCGCCCAGATCGTAGGGTTCGTCCTGGTCCCAATTATGGGTCAACTCGATCACAGCGCCGTCTTCCTCGTTGTCGTAACCGACAAAGGCCAAAGTGAATCGGCCACCGGGAAAGTCGTTTTTCCGCAAGAGACGCATGCCGAGCAGGTCGATGTAGAAGGCGAGACTCGCATCGAGATCGCGCACACGCAGCATGGTGTGCAACAGGCGCTTTGCGCGGACTTCAGTCTCGGTGGTCATTGTGATTTCGCACGACATGCGCCTCCCGTTTCAAAATTTCTACTCTATAGTAAGTTTTTTGACAAGTGGGTAAGTCAGGTTTATTTTCGCGTCAAAAAACGGGAGTTCTTACATGTCCATCGACAAGCAAATCGTCGATCAGCTTCGTGCAGTCGTCGGAGACAGACACGTGCTGATCGAGCCTCAGGACATTGCGACATTCCGTGAAGACATTCGCGGTTATGTAAGCGGTCAGGCAAGCGCAGTTGTCCTGCCGGCAGATACGCAGGAAGTTTCTGAAGTGGTCCGGCTGTTGACCGAGAACGATCTGAGCTTCGTTCCGCAGGGTGGCAATACCGGGCTTTGCGCAGGCGCCATACCGAACAAAATGGCGCCTGTGGTAATTGCTTTACGACGCATGAATGCGATCCGTTTTGTCGATCCCGTCAATCAGACAATCGACGTTGAGGCCGGTGCGATCCTCAGCGACATCCGTGCTGCCGCTGCCGACGCCGGCTGTTTGTTTCCGCTATCGATCGGCGCTGAGGGGAGCTGCCAGATTGGTGGCAATATTGCGACGAATGCGGGCGGGCATAGTGTTCTGCGTTATGGCAATATGCGTAACCTGATACTCGGTCTGGAAGTCGTATTGCCCAATGGGCAAATCTGGAACGGGCTGAAGGCACTACGAAAGGACAATACCGGATACGACCTCAAACAGTTCTTTATCGGATCAGAGGGCACTCTTGGAATTATCACCCGCGCCATCCTTTCTCTTGCGCCGGAGGAAGCGCGGCTGGAAACAGCGCTCCTGACGACCCCCAACCTTTCAGCTGCAATTGAATTCCTGTCACGGGTGCGACAGGACGCGGCCGGACTGGTTTCTGCGTTTGAGTATTTGAGCGGTTCGGCCATATCTGCCGCAGAACGTCATTTACCCAGTCTGACAAACCCACTCAAAGGCGAGCCGGAGCATGTTGTCCTTATCGAATTGGGAGCGCCACCCGTTTTGCCGGAAGATGTCAGCCTGCTTGAGCCGTTGTTTGAAGCAGGGTTTGCGGACGGCCTTATCGTCGACGGCGTGCTGAGTTCCAGTGCCGCCCAGCGGGACGGATTGTGGGCTCTTCGAGAAGGCATCACCGAGGGATTGCGTATTGAGGGGGGCCTTGTGACGCATGACATCGCAGTGCCAATCGACCGGATCGTGGATTTTGTCAGTGCAGCCCGCGATCGGCTTGAGACTGATTTCCCTGGCTGTCGCCCGGCGCCTTTCGGTCATCTCGGCGATGGCAATCTGCACTACAATGTCCAGTTCCCAGAAGGAATGCCGCCTGATGATTTTCTAGCGCACCGAAAAGAGATCAACCGCATTGTCTATGATCTTGTCACCGACATGGGCGGCAGCTTCAGCGCCGAACATGGTGTTGGCAGTTTGAAGCTACAGGAAATGTCGCGCTACAAATCAACGACCGGTCTCGAACTGATGCAGCGCATCAAGATTGTCTTCGACCCTCAGGGCCACGCCAATCCGGGCAAGGTCCTGCCCGGCTGACGGTTAGCGCTCTGCTAGGATCATGTCGGCAGCGTGTAAGCCGATCATTGCGCAGGCCGCATTGATGTTTCCGGAGATTTCGGTGGGCATGATCGAGGCATCGACAACACGCAGACCGTCAACGCCCTTCAGCCGCAGACGGTTGTCAAGAGGCGCACCGGGTTCGGCACCCATGTGCACGGTACCGCAGGGATGGTACAGCGTGCCGCCCGATTGCATCGCGTAGTCGAGGATCTCATCACGATTTTGACACTGCTCACCGGGTACGTGTTCGCCGCAAAGATGCTGCGACAATGGTTGCTGGGATACGATCCGTCGCGCCAGATCCATTGCGCGCACGACAACCTCCTGGTCGCGCTCATCATCGAGATAGTTTGCCACGATTTTTGGAGGCGATGCCGGATCGGGCGTTTCGATTGCAATCCAACCCGCGCTGTTGGGATGGCTCTGGGTAAACGTCAGCGTCATGCCAGGCCAGGGATGCAGACCCTCAGCCGGATTGTCTGTCGATAGCGGCCCCATTACATATTGCACGTCAGGTCTGTCACCTGGTTGCATCACTGAAGTGAACAGCCCAGCTACACCAGCGCCAATTGACAGCGGACCGTCACGGCGAGCCGCATAGCGCAGACCCATTGCAGCCTTGCCGAGTAGTGAACGCGACATGTCATTGAGCGTGCGCATGCCTTTGACGCGAAAGACGGTACGCACTGCGAAATGGTCGCGAAGATTGCGACCGACCCCTGGTACATCGCATATCGTCTCGACACCTGCTGCCTGTAACACCGCGCCTGGACCGATGCCGGATCGCTGCAGAAGATGGGGGGAACCAATTGCGCCCGCACTCAGGATCACCGCGTGCTTTGCGCCGATTTCCCGGGTCTGGTCGCCGCGGCGAAAGCGAATGGCAACGGCTCTGCCGTCCCGGATGACGATCCGCTGAACCAGAGCTTCGCAGATCAGTTCCAACCGACCGGACCGGCGCTGCGGATGCAGAAACCGACGGGCGGTGCTGGCGCGTAACCCCTTATGCGTATTGAGGTGAAAATAGCCGGCGCCCTCCTGCGAGGTGCCGTTGAAACCGTCATTGTGATCAAAGCCAAGCGCCTCTGCACTTTCGATGAATGCGTCAACCAGCGGGTGATGCCACCGCGGCGGAGAAACCATGCCGGCCCGATCAAGCCGGTCGAAATGTGGCGCAACATCATCCCAATCCCAACCGCCACCGGCAATTGCATTCCAGTCCCGATAGTCCTCCTTCTGACCACGAATGTAGACGAGCCCGTTAATGGAACCACTGCCGCCGACGACTTTGCCGCGCGGCCAGTTGACGGCACGTGGATTGTTGCCGTCGTCGAATTCGGCCTGATACCCCCAGTTCAAGCGGGGATTTTGCAGAGTCTTGAAGAAGCCGATCGGGAGATGGATCCAAGGCGATGAATCCATCGGACCCGCTTCGACTACGGCAACACGATAGCGGCCTTTCTCGGCCAGACGGGCGGCCAAGGCGCAACCGGAGGTACCAGCGCCTACGATTACGAAATCTGCTTCCGCAATCATGGCATTAGCGCTCGGCGCGGCGCATTTCGGCCTCGGTAATACCCTGTGCAAGGGCCAAATCCACGATCTTTGCCCAGGTCGCACGTGGCATCGGAATGCCTTCCGTTTCCAACTGCGCGCGACTTTGTATTTCCGGCCCGCCTGGCAAATGCAGCTGATGCCCCTCCAGCATAGGAGAAGCGCTATAGTAACTGATCGCTGCTTCAATCGCTTTTGCGGCACCCTCGGTTGATCCAGCCGCAAACGCCATGCCGACCATGTTGTTCAGGATCACGCCCTCACCATATTCGGCATCCATCGTCGCGCCAGCGATGCAGGCCGCCAGCAACTCGCAGATGAGATTCAGGCCGCCGCCCTTGTGTGCCGCCATGGGCATCAGCGCGCCCGGCGGATCACCAGGCGGGGGATACATGACTGCCGGATTGCAGGTGGGACGGCCGTTCCCATCGATTAGTGCACCGGCAGGCGTGCTTTCGCCCCTTTCCAGCGCGACCCGTACCTTGCCGACAGCGATTGTAGAGGTGGCGAAATCGAGCAGAACCGGTGGGCCATCGGTGCGCGGGATACAAATGCAGACCGGATTTGTACCGAGCACGGCCGTGCGCCCGTTGAACGCAGCGACCATAGGACGGCTGGCAACATTGGTGAAAGTTGCCGAGATAACGCCCCGCTGCGCCAGATACTCGCCATAGGCGCCCAAACGGCCCAGATGATGGACATTGCGCAAGCCGAAAATCGCAACGCCGCGCGCATCGACCTGTTTTGCGACAGCGTCACAAACCTGAAGGCCAACGGACTGGCCGAATCCGGATTGGCCGTCAAATAGCAAGAAATCGCCCTTGGTCGGGACAGGTTCGGCCGTGCGGTTGGGTATCAACGTCTTTCGATCAATGCCTGCCAGATAAAGTGGTGTAAGTCCGCTGCCATGGCTGGGATGGCCGGCTAGGTCGGCAGCGACCAGGTGGTCCGCCACAGCCCTGGCTTCATCCTGAAGACAGCCGGCGCGATTGTAGAGCTGCGCTAAACACTCTCGCAGTTTCACAGCATCCAGATGAACGATCTCAACCATTGTTGGCTATGCCACCGCTGTGCTGACAAACTTCGTATGCAAATAGCCGTCTATACCTTCAACGCCGCCTTCTGCGCCGAATCCGCTATCCTTGACACCGGAGAAGGGCGCCTCGACCGCGCCGGCCTGAAACTGGTTGAATGCAAGCATTCCGGTCTCGATGCCATGCGTCATGGCCGACTGCGCTCTTGCGTCATGGGTGAATGCGTAGCTCGCAAGGCCGTAAGGTACCGCATTCGCGCGCTCAATGGCTTCGTCAACTGAAACGATGCGACGGAACACGGCGATTGGCCCGAATGGTTCATCATTGAAAACACGTGATGAATCATCAGCCTCCTCAATGAGGGTTGGCTCGAAAAAACTGCCCCGATTGCCGATGCGCTCTCCGCCGATCGTAATCTTGCCGCCATGTTTGCGGGCATCGGCCACCAGATCAAGCATGGTCGCGATCTGTTTCTCGTTTACCACTGGCCCCATAGTCGTGTCGTTCGCAAGCCCGTCGCCGACCTTGATCGCAGAGGCAGCTTCGACAAATGAGTCACGGAAACGGTCATACACATCAGCATGCAAGAAGAAGCGTGTTGGCGACGTGCACACCTGTCCGGCATTGCGGTACTTGGCTGCCGCCGCCATGGCGCCGACGTGAACGGCATCGGCGTCATCCATGACGATCACCGGCGCGTGGCCGCCCAGCTCCATGGTGCATTTCTTAAGGTTCTGACCGGAAAGCGCCGCAAGCGTACGTCCAACCTCGACCGAGCCTGTCAACGAGACTTTCCGGATAATCGGGCTTTCAATCAACGTCTTCGAGATCAGTGGGGCGCGGCCGGTCACGACGTTCAGCACGCCGGCCGGCAAACCTGCTTCGGTCAGGATTTCAGCGATTGCCAGAGATGAGGCTGGCGTTTCGGTCGCCGGCTTGAGGATCATCGAACATCCGGCCGCAAGCGCTGGCGCGATTTTTTGCGTCGGCGACCAGGCCGGAAAATTCCAGGGAGCAAAGGCGGCCACCGGCCCCAGCGGCAGTTTGTGCACGACTTGCATTGTCGAGGGTACGCGGGACGGTATGACACGGCCATACGTACGACGCGCCTCTTCCGCGGCCCAGTCAAATCCGTCTGCCGTGAGCAGCCATTCTCCACGCGCTTCGGCTAGGGGCTTGCCCTGTTCGCGTGTCATCAGTTTACCTAGCGAATCCGCGCGATCACGGATGATCGATGCGGCGCTGCGTAGGATGCGTGACCGCTCCAGTGCCGGCATTGCCGACCAGACCAGAAAAGCAGCTTCCGCGGCAGCAAGCGCTTCTTGCAACTGCCTTTCGCTGGCTGAAGCGACGGAACCAATGACAGCGCCCGAAGCAGGATTGACCAGCTCGATCTCGCCCGCCTCACCTGGCTGACGGCTTCCATTGATGAACAGGTCGACTGCAATGATATCGCTCATACCAACCTCGCGGCAACGCAGTTTCGATCGCCAATTTGCACAAATTTACTGAGAAGTCAAACTACTTACTAGTTGGTAATATCATTGACGCTGAACTGGTTCGATGCCAATGTGTGCAAAAGAAAGGACTCAAAAATGTCGCAGGCGGCGAAGCAAACCAAATGGGGTGACACCAGCATCACGCGTGAACAACTCCATGAGCGCAAGCGCCGCGCACTGGTTGCGACCGCCGCAAATGTCTTCAAGGAAAAAGGCGTCGAGAAAACGTCCATGGATGACATCGCTGCGGAACTCAATGTGTCCAAGGCGGCGATCTACTACTATGTCAAGAACAAGCAGGAGTTGATTTTTCTCTGTCACAATCTGGCATTCGATATCGGCGAGGAGGCGCTCGAAGAAGCGGTCAATGAAGGCAAGAATGGCCGCGAGCGGCTGGAGCTCACGATCCGGAAATATGTTGAGCGATTGACCGGCGAACTCGGCGGCGGCGCTTTGATGACCACCGACTCGGCGCTCAATCCCGAACATCTGAAAGTCATCCGTGCCAGGCGTAGCAAGTGGGACGCTGCGTTTCGCGAGCTGATTGAGTCCGGTATGCGGGAGAATTCATTGCGCCAAGTCGATCCCAAACTGATCGAGTTCTTTGTGATGGGTGCAATTCGCAGCTTGCATCGCTGGTACTCACCCAGAGGCGACAAAACCGGCACCGAAATCGCCGACGAATTGATCGCCATGGTGTTCAAAGGAATAGAAGCGTGAGCGCGCCCGGCCAGGTTTTGTGTGACGCACCGGCCGAGGGCGTGGTGCGCCTTACCATGTCGCAGCCGGGCAAGAAAAACGCGATGAACGCGACGATGCGGGAGAGCTTGCGCAGTAAGATCGCTGAAGCTGCAACCGATCCTGACACCCGCGCATTGATTCTGACCGGCGGTGATGGCGATTTCAGCGCCGGCGGCGATATTCAAGGCCTGATGCGCGTGGAGACATCGGATTTTCGCGGCTACCTGCAAAAGGGGCATCGACTCGTGCGTGCCTTTTGGTCGTTCGAGAAACCGGCTGTGGCGGCCATCGAAGGGGTCGGTGTCGGCGGCGGACTGGCTTTGGCGATGTGCTGCGATCATATCGTTATGGGCGCTTCCGCGCGGATCGGCTTCACCTTCGTTAAGATTGGTTTCGTGCCGGACTGGGGCACGCCCTATACGGTGGTGCAGCGTGTCGGAAAAACAGCGGCCACGCGATTGTTTCAGACCGCTGATCTGGTCTGCTCCGAAGAGGCGCTGCGCATAGGGCTTGTAGACGCTGTGGTGGATGATGCGGATGTCCAGAAGGAGGCAATCGATGCAGCGAGCCGATTGGCGCGCCGTCCGCCGCAGGCATTCGCATTGACCAAGCGCATGATGCGTACGGCCACGGACTCACTCGACACGGCACTGGAATACGAACTCGCAGCCCAGCAAAGCTGCTTCAAGTCCGACGAGTTTCTGGAAGGCGTGCGGCCGTTCCTATAGACGGGTCGCGCCGACACTTTTCAATGCGCCTCCCGGTGTGCACGAGGGGCGGGCGGCCCTGGCCGCGCTGCTGACGGAGACAAAGGACATCGATGCGGTGATCTTCGGCAACGATCTCATGGCGGTCGGCGCCCTGTTTCTGGGTGATGAGATCGGTCTTCGTGTGCCGCAGGACATTGCGATCGCCGGATTTGGCGGCCTGGACATCGGCCAGGCGCTGCCACGCAAGCTGACGACAATCCGCTTCCCGCGCCTCGAGGTCGGCCAACGCGCCGCCAGGACATTGCTGAATGCTCTGGCGTGCCAGGCCGTTCCGACCGTCACGGATATGAAATTCGAGCTGATGATCGGCGAGACGACTTAGGCCGTGTAGGCATGAACGGTTGATGGCCGATGTCCGCTTTCGGCGTCGCTTTCAAGGTTGATCAAGCTAGTGATGGCTCCGCGGGTTAATGATGTTTGCCTCGTAGATGTCTTTCCGAAAGACTGCGCCGTCGGCGTTGAAGGTCACGGAAACCGCCTCAGATTAGCTCAGGTTTCGCTCGGAGGATCGTCGGGAGCGCTCATTTTCCGGGCCAGCGCCCGTCTTGCGGCCTCATCCACGGATAGGCGGCTGAAATGAAGCGGGCTTCAACCTCCGATGCCTTGCCGTTGCGATAGCCCACGGCTGCTGCAAGCCCCTGAATCGCGGCCAGAATCGCCGCCGTCAACGGAGGATTCTTGGCGCCGGGCGGCGAAAGACACAGCACGGCGTCCGACATCGGCGCCAACGGCGACGCCATGCTGTCGGTGATGGACAGAACCGGGATTCCGCTCTCATGGGCAACCCGCGCGATTTCGACGGTTTCCGTGAAATAGAGCGGCATGGCGATCGCGATCAACAGATCCTGCTCGTCGAAGGTGGACAATTGACGCAGCGAACCCACAAGACCGCCACCGCCCATATTGGTGCGCACATCGCAGCCGCACTGAATCAGTTCGGTCGTCAGAAGCGCGCTCAGCGCGCCGGCGATATCGACCCCGGCGACAAAAATCGCCCTTGCTCCAAGAATGGTCTCCACCGCAGCATCGACCGTCTCCGGCGTGATGGCATCCTCGACGGCCCGGGTATGCCGGGCGGCCTCATGCAGCGTGTCGAGCATGGCGCTATGCGCCGAGTCGATCTTTACCTGCTTGCGCTCCAGACGCCTTGCATTGACGAAATATTGTTCGAAGCCACGCACCAACTCATTGCGGAAAGACTGGTAGCCGTCAAAACCGAGTGTCGCGGCAAAGCGGTTGGCGGTGGCAACCGAAACTCCGGCTTCAGCTACAGCCTCTTGAATGCTCATCCGCACGCAGCGCAGCGGGTGTTGCATGACAAAGTCGGCAAAGCTGCGCTGGGCCGTACTGAGTTCCGGATATTCCTCCGAAATCCGCTGAGCGACCAGCATCTGGGCAGACAAAGCCTCGGAGGTCTCGCTGTTTGGCATCGTTCCTCTACCGTTGTAACGCACCTGTAAATGGATTTACATCCTCGTACTTCAATTGACATAAAATCAATCAAAATGTATCATCTTTCGTGCACGATGATAATGGACACCAGGCAATGAACCAGTTCGTTTCACCCACCCGCCGCCACTTTCTGATCGGGGCAAGTGCCGCCACAATGGCCTTCGGCATGGTCGGAGGTGCACCAGCCCAATCGCTGACAAAGCTGACCCAGGCCCTGGGCTGGATTCCCAACGCGGAGTATGCGGGGTTGTGGGTCGCCATGGACAAGGGTTACTTCGCCGAAGAGGGAATCGACATGGGGTACACCCCCGGTGGCCCCAACGCGCCAGGCGTGTTGGTGCAGCTTGCCGCGGGCGAGGCCGAGTTCGCCGGCGGCGACTGGGTGCCGTTCTATGAGGCGCTTGCACGCGACAATGATTTCGTCGTTATCGGTTGCAACTATCCGACCAGCCCTGCCGCGATCCTGTCATTGGCCAAAGCCCCCGTGCGTAAGCCTCAGGATCTGGTGGACAAGACCATCCTGCACCAGTTTCCGACCGACAGGAATACGGTGAACACCGTGCTCAGAAAGGCCGGTCTGCCGCTGGACTATGAGCTGATCTCGGTTGGCTTTTCGCCTGAGCCCCTGCTCGCCGGCGAGGGCGATGCCTTTTTCTGTTACGCCACCAACCAGCCCATCACGCTGGAGTTGATGGGGATGGAACGGGACAAGGACTTCTTCGTCACATTGTGGAGCGATCTGGGCTATGACCTGCCTGGGGCACCGATCATTGTGCCGCGCGCGTTTCTGGAAGAAAAGCGACAGCATGTTGTGGGTTTCTTGCGGGCGCTTGCGAGAGGATGGCTGGACAATGCCGCGGATCCCAAACTCGGTGCGGAACTTGCGGTCAACACCTATGGCGTCGATTTCGGGCTCGATTTGAAACAGCAGATCCGCCAGAGTGAACTGGGTTCGCCGCTGGTCAGTGCGCCCGGCGCCCCTGGACCGTTTTGGTTCGATACGGCGCTGGTGGACAGCGCGGTTTTGCCGGTGGTCGAGGCCGCTGGTGTCAAGGGACCGCTGGCCGGCGCAGACACAGTGGTGGACCTTGGGCCGCTTAATGAGGCGCTGGCCTCTCTCTGAGGGTCAGACAACTCGAAAAGGGTTGGACCATTGCGGCCGACGAACCGGGGCAAAGTCTAACCGGCGATGGACAGCGCAGGCCAGCCAGACACCCATGAAGTGGTGATCGCCCTTGAAGCGGTTGCCAAGCAGTTCATACTTGACGATGGCCGCGAGATCCAAGCGGTGGACCAGATCGACCTGAGCATCGGGCGAGGCGAGTTCCTATCGGTGTTGGGCCCGTCCGGTTGCGGAAAAAGCACCGTGCTGCGGCTGATAGCGGGGCTGGAAGAGGCCAGCTCCGGCAGCGTATCCATCGAAGACAGTCCACCGACAGTGCTCAGCCGAGCGCACCGGCTGGGTGTTGCGTTTCAGGATCATGCACTCCTGCCATGGCTCGATGTCGCGGCCAATATCGCCTTGCCCTTCCGGCTGGCACATCGGCCGGTGGATCATCAAAGGGTGAATGAGCTGCTCTCCCTCGTGGGGCTTGAGAGGTTTGCCGATGCCCGGCCCAGTCAGCTGTCTGGTGGAATGCGGCAGCGCGCTTCGATCGCCCGTGCACTGGTGCTGCATCCCGACGTGCTGCTGCTTGATGAACCGTTCGGTGCGCTTGACGCGGTCACGCGGCGAGAGATGAACCTTGAGCTGATGCGTATCTGGAGCAACCAGAAGATCACCACGCTTCTGGTGACCCATTCCGTCGACGAGGCTTTGTTCCTAAGTGATCGAGTGGTGGTGATGGAGGGCCGACCGGGAAGAATCCTGCGCAATCTTGACGTGCCATTCGGCCGTCCGCGCACCCCTGATCTGATGCGTGAAGCCGCATTCCGCGACCTGTCCGATCAGCTGACGACGGAATTGGAACCGCGGGGCGACGTCTCATGAAGGCCAGCCTTCGAAAAGGGTTCGTGTCGGCCCTCCCCGCAGTGTTGGGGGTCTTCGCCTTTCTGGCATTATGGCAGATCATCGGCACGCTGCGACTGGCCGGACTAAGCTGGCCGCCGCTCACAACCGTATTGGCCTTTATGGCTGATCCCAGCCATCATCGCCTGTTGGGCCGCGCGACCATGTCAAGCTATACATCGGTGCTGCAAGGCTATTGTGTCGCAATCGTATTGGGTATCGGCCTGGGCATGGTCAACCGGTTGATCATGCCGCTGCGCGAAGGTCTCGATCGGCTGATCGCACTGATCCATGCCACGCCGGCCATAGCCTTTGGCCCTGTTTTTCTGGTGGCGCTAAGCCGCGACCAGATCCCGGTGGCGATGTCGGTGCTGGCCGCATTCTACCCGGTCTATGTCGCCACCACCTCGGGGCTTCTCAATGCCGGGCGGACACATCACGACGTCTTTACCACCCTTGGTGCGTCGCGGGTTCAGCGGCTGATACGGTTGGAGCTGCCGGCGGCGTTGCCGGCTATTCTGTCCGGGCTCAAACTAGCGGTACCGGTCGCCTTTATCGGCGCAATCCTGGGCGAATGGTTCGGCGCCTCCCGCGGATTGGGGCTGCTGATGGTTTCCGCGATGCAGAACTTTCAGATTCCGCTTTTGTGGTCGGCGGTCCTTTTGGCGACGATCAGCTCCCTTCTGGCCTATTTCCTGATGGGGCTGGTCGAACAGCGTGTGGCGAGGCGATTCCAATGACGAAGCCGTTAACACGCTTTTTTCGGCGCAACTGGGGTGTCCTGGCGATCGTGCTTGCCTGGCAGATCTGGGTCCTGATCGCCGACTTGAACGCAATCGTTATGCCCTCACCGGGATGGGTGCTGTGGGACATCGTTACCAACCCGGTTCTTTACCTCACAAGTACAGCACAGACCGGGCTGTCGGCGATATCGGGGCTGTCAGTGGGACTGATCGTCGGCACCCTGCTGGCGGTGGCCGCATGGTCCTCACGGCTTCTTGCAGGTTTTTTAACACCGCTGGGGCTGGTTCTGTCCTCGGTTCCGGTGGTGGCGTTCATCCCGATCATCGCACGACTGATGGGCAGCGGGCAGCCGACCGTCATCACAGTGGTCGCGATCCTGACCTTTTTTCCCACTTTCATCTATGTTGGCGCAGGCTTGCGTTCGCAACCGCCGGGCGCCAATGACATGGTTGCCGTATTCGGCGCCTCGCCGCTCGCTCGGTTCGTTCATCTGGTGGTGCCCTCGGCGGTGCCCAACGCGATGATCGCCCTGCGCCTGACCATTCCCGAGGCGATGTTGGCGGCGATCCTCGCCGAGTTTTTGATCGGTAACCGCGGCCTGGGCTACCTTTTCAAAGATGCCGTCGCCCGGTTTGCGATGGAGCGCGCCTTCGGCATCTCGCTGGTGGTCACATTGATCTCCATCGCTCTTTTCTTTGCCGTCCAGAATGCCCAGCACGCGATCAAAGCGCGCTGGAGTTGATCAACCTAATCGGGAGCGAGCATGATCAAAGTGACCCACCCCGCCGACCCCTGGCAACGCGTAACAACCGCAAACGGCTTCGCAGCCGACGAAGTCATCTCGGCGTTGCAGAAATCGCTGCGCCGCGGCCTGCTGGAAAATGCGGTCCTGCTCGGCTGGGAGATGTTCATCACCAGCGCGGAACTGGAGGAGGCGATGTGGTCGCGGCTTTGCGTCATCGCGGTTGAGGATATCGGCGACGGCAATCCGCAGCTGCCGGTGCTGGTTGAAACGCTCTATCAGCAGCATCTGCGCTATGATCGCCCAGTGGGCGACCGGTTTCTGTTCGCAGCCCATGCCATTCGCCAGATCGCGGGCAGCGATAAAGACCGGACATCGGACGACCTGGTCAACTGGGCGCGCCATTCAGTCACGCTGGGCGAACGTCTGGCGGAGATACCTGATATCGCTCTGGATATGCATACCCGCCGCGGACAAGAGATGGGCCGCGACTACCGGTACTTCATGGAGGAAGCCTCCAAGGTCAGCCCCGAGAGTCCGGCGCGCGACGAAACATGGCGGCGCTGGATCATGGCCGCACTGGATGATGGCCGACTGGAATAGGCATATCGTCACCTGTCTCGCGGACTGAGGTGGGGGGCGATGTCGTGTTTCTAGCGGCGCTTCTCGGGTCGCCCGTTGGCATCAGCGCCCACGTCGTTCACGGTCCCAAGAGCCAGCGCACTGACAACCGCGGAGGTTGGGATTGACGGCCCAAGGCCATTGACAAGCGGTAAACCAAATGGCCGCTTTGCGCCATCATACCGGACATTCAACACACGAATCAGGTCGCTTTTCTGGTGGAAACCGCGGACCTTGTCGATGCCCACAGAATACGATAGGTGACATTCTATGGTAAATCGCTTTACCTACATGAAACAAAGACCTATGGTGACGGCGAGGGAGATCGTTCGTGACCGTTTGCAGACTCACCGGCATGACCTGGGATCATCCGCGCGGCTACCGGTGCCTCGAGGCAGCATCTGTCGCATATGCGGCGGTCAATGACGTCGAGATCGTCTGGGACAGGCGCAGCCTCCAGGCTTTCGCGGATGCGCCGATCGCCGATCTGGCGCAGCGCTATGACCTGATCGTGCTCGATCACCCGCATGTCGGGTTGATCGCCGAAAGTGCCTGCCTTGTGCCGCTGCGCATGCCCGCCGATCAGGCGGCAGTCTCGCTGGGCGGCAGCCTGGAAAGCTATATGTGGCAGGGCGAACTGTGGGCCTATCCGATCGACGCGGCCTGTCAGGTCGCGGTCAAACGATCCGACCTTTGCCCGACCGAACCCGGCAGTTGGGAAGAGTTGCTGGACGGCGATGTCGATCTGCCGATCGCCACGCCGCTTCTGCCGGTTGACGCTTTCGACATGATGATGACGCTGATCGCCGGCCGCGGCGAGGAACGGCTGCCGCATTCGAACCGGGCCTTTTGTTCCGATGCAAACGGGCTTCTGTCGCTCAACGTGCTTAAGCGGCTTTACAGACGCGGCCCGGCGGAAGCCGTCGACTGGAACCCGATCAAGGTGCTCGAGGCGCTGTCGACGACCGACGAGTTCGCCTACAGTCCCTGCCTGTTCGGCTACATCAACTACGCCAGACCGGGTTTCCGGTCCCACGTGCTCGACTATTGCGACCTGCCGAGCTTTCGCGGAAGCGACCGCAAGCGCGGCATCCTGGGCGGCACCGGACTTGGCGTGTCGGCGCGCGGCAATCACCAGGACGCGGCACGCGCCTTCGCTGAATGGGTCTCCGGCGAACCTGTGCAATCGGGCGTTTATCTGGACAATGAAGGCCAGCCGGGACATCGGCAGACCTGGCTGAACAAGCGGGACGATCCTCGCTACGCGCGGTTCCTGAAGGGCGCGTATCGCACGATGGAAAACGCCTGGACGCGTCCGCGCGATGGCTGGTTCCTGGGCTTTGTCGACGACGTGTGCGCGATCTTTCCGGATTTCTTTAAGCGCGATCGCGACGAGGCGAAATTCCTCGCGGAGATCAACGCGCTGTATCGCAAACATCGGGAAAACTGGACATGAAAACAGCGATCATCACCGGCGGCAACAAAGGGCTGGGCCTGGCCCAGACGCGGCGTTTCCTGGCCGAGGGTTTCCGCGTTTTCGTCGTGGCGCGCTCGCGCGGGGATATCGACGACCTCGCCGGCGACGTTGCCTTCATCGAGGCCGACCTGGCGGGGGATGAAAGCGCTGCTTACCTGGATACGGTGCAGGGCCGGGCGGGCAGCGTCGATGTGCTGGTCAACAATGCCGGCATGCACCTGAAGAAGCCGATGTGGGACGTATCGGCGGCCGAATTCGATCGGGTTGTCGGGCTGAACGTCAAGGCGATGTTTGTGGCCTGTGGCCGGTACGTCGAACTGCAGGGCGGGCAGGGCGGCGCCATCGTCAATATCTCGTCGATGGGCGGGATCATGGCTCTGCCCTCGGCGGCGGCCTATGTGACCGCCAAGACCGCCGTCGTCGGCTTGACGCGCTCCGTTGCGGTCGACGCGGCGTCCAGGGGAATCCGCTGCAACGCCGTCGCACCGGGCTTCATCGACACTGATATGACCCGCGCCATTCTCGAAAAGGATCCCGCACGGCGCGCCAAGATCGAGGGCCGGATTCCGGGCGGCCAGTTCGGCACGCCCGAGGATGTCGCCAATGCGGTCTATTTCCTGGCGTCGGATCAGGCGGCCCACATCAACGGCGTGGTGCTGCCGGTGGATGGCGGCTTTTCGATCGGGTTCTGAGGGATGAGCTATACGAAATCGCTGCTCGTCGCGGCCCGCGACGTCGCCATCGAAACGGCGGACATGCCGGAAAAAATCGCGTCGGATGCGATCCGTCTGCGGCTCGCCGCGGCCAGTATCTGCGGAACCGACATGCACTATTTCCGGCATTTCGCCAATGCAGGCTTCACCCTCGATTACCCGGTGACGCTTGGCCATGAGGCCTGCGGCTATGTCGAGGACGCCAACGGACACGGGTTCGAGGTCGGCCAACTGGTGGCGATCAATCCGGTGATCGAATGCGGGCATTGCGAGAAGTGCAAGACGGGCGATATCAACATGTGCCCCGACAAGCGGTTTCCCGGTTCGGCCACGACCAAGCCGCATATCGATGGCTTCTTTCGCGATCGCTTCGACTTCCCGGCGCGCTGCTGCCGGCCTGTGAAGCCGGGCGTCAAACCCGATCACCTGACATTTGCCGAACCGCTGGCCTGCGCGCTGCACTCGGTCAACCGTGCCGGTGTGACCAGCGGCCAGAGCCTATTGGTAACGGGATGCGGACCGATGGGGCTGCTGGCGACGGTCGGCGCCCACGCCAGGGGCGCCGAGGTCGACGTGACCGATCTCAAACCGGACGCGATCGATGCCGCCAAAGCGGTGGGTGCTCGCAAGGGCTGGACGATCGGCCGCGATGATCTGTCGGCGCTGGCCAACCGGTATGACGTGGTCATCGAAGCCAGCGGGTCGCCGCACGCCTACAACCAGGCGCTCGACGCGGTGCGCAAACAGGGCGTCATTTCGGTCCTGTCGCTGATCCAGCCCAGTGACGTGCCGATCCACCTGCACCTCAACGCGCTGAAGGAGATCACGTCCGTCGGCTCGATCCTGTTCACCGGCGAATTCGACGATGCGGTTGCCTTGATCGAAGGCGGGTCGGTCGATTTCGAGGCCATCACGGGCGGCCGTTATCCGGTGGCCGAGACCCAGGCAGCCTGTGCATTGATGGCCGACGGTCAAGCCGTCGGCAAGGTGCTGATCCAACCGTCGTAGGCCGTCAGACCACCTTGCCGCCGCGATTGATCTTCACGCGGCGGACGATTTCCTCATCCCGCCGCTTCTTGAAGTCCTCGGGGTCCCGCGCGGTCCAGTCGTAGAATCCCTCGCCTGACTTCATGCCCAGCCTGCCCTCGGAGAGCAGCTTGCCGACGGGCGTTTCGGCCGGGTCCGTCACATTGGAAAGGTCCGCCCAGACCGCCTTGGCGGCATCGCCGCTGATCAGGTCCAGGCCGGCAAGGTCGGCATGCTCGAATGCGCCCATGGCCGGCAGGCGGGAGGCATAACCGACCTTGAGGATCGTGTCGCAGGCCTCGGGCGTGACCAGCCCTTCGCCGACCAGCGTTGCGAATTCCCTGAGCACGGCATGCTGGATGCGGGCCCACAGGAAGCCGGGGATATCAGGACAAAGAACCGGAATCTTGCCGGTTTCGGTGAGCAGCCGGGTAACCCGCTCTGTCGTACCGGCCTCCGTGTCCGTGCCCGGGACGACCTCGACCAGTTCGACCAGATGGGCCGGCTGCGCGTAGTGGGCGATACAGAATCTCTGCGGTCGCTTCAGGCCGGCCTGAATGTCCGTGGCGCTGAGGGCCGACGTGGTCGATGACAGGATCGCGTCGTCATCGACAGCCGTCTCGGCGCGGGCCAGAAGATCCTGCTTGATCTTCAGGTCCTCGGCAACGGCTTCAATGACGAAGCCGTTGCCGGTGACGGCGGTATTCAGGTGCGGGTCCGGGCGTATGCGCGCCAGCGTGGCGGCGCGATCGCCCGCCTCGGCCAGGCCGTGTTCAACCAGGAAATCGAAGGCTTGCGCGCACCGGTCCAGCGCCGCGGGCAGCGTCTCCTCGCGGCGACCCCAAAGCGTCACGGAGGCGCCGCCGAGAGCGAGCGAAAGTGCGATTTGGGCGCCCATGGTGCCCGAGCCGAGAACCGCACATCCAGGCAAATCAGCCGACATAGTGCCAACCTTGCCCGCGTTTTTCGACCAGGCCGCGGGCGGTGAAATCCTTCAGGCTCGCGTCGATCGAGACGAGGGCGCGCCATTCGCGGACCATGTTCTGGTCGTCGCAGCACCTGTCGCGCAGTTCGGCGAAGGAGATGCCGGGACTGGCCTTGATGTGGGCGACCATCGACGCCTCGACCTGATCGACGCGGCGACGGCAATCATCGACCAGCTCCTGCGTTTCGGCCGCCGACTTGACGTCGTCATGGGCAAACAGCACGGCCTGCACGTCGCGCTCGGTCAGAAAACGCTCGATCTTGTCGAAGGTGGCCCGCATCACATTGGGGTCCTCGTAAAGGTAGAGAACCGGGTTAAACGGCGGCAGCAGCGGATCGGCAATGATCAGCGTTTTGGTCGAGCGCTCGAAGAAGCCGACCTCGCCCATCGAATGGCCCAGCACCTCGACCACCTCGAGGTCGATTCCACCGCCCAGATCGATCACGTCGCCGTCGGTGATGAATTCCTCGATCGGCCCCTCGGTCGGTCCCATCCAGTCGAGATATTCGGTCTTCAGGTCGAATTGCTCACCTTCCGGAAAGGCATGCACGATCGCCTTGGCGTTCAGCATGTTGTCGGCGACCCGATCCGCACGACCGGGATGACCGAGGATTGTGCATCCGGTTTCCGCTTTCAGCCAGCCATTGTTGCCGACGTGATCCATGTGCTCGTGGGTGAGCAGCAGCAGGTCGAGGTTCCGTCGGGCGATGCCCAACTCGTCGAAAGCCTGCTTAAGCGCGGGCAGACCGCCGTAAAGGCCGCTGTCGATCAGCGCGATCCTGTCGGAACCGATGACAAAGAAGACGCGCGTCGCGGTCTTGCCCTCATGATCGCCCGGCAATCCCATCGACACCGTCGCAAACGGACCGGACCTGTAGCTGATAACTGACTTGCTCACTGTCATACGTCTCCCTATCGCCCTTTGAAATCCGGGTCGCGTTTTTCCATGAAGGCGGCAATGCCCTCCTTGCCGTCTTCGGTGGCAAACAGCGATCCGAGCACCCGTTGCTCCATGGTCAGGCCGGATGGCAGCGCCGCGTCGAGGCCGTCGTCAACGACACGTTTTGCCTCCATCATTGCGACGCGCGCCTTGCCTGCCAGTTCCTCGGCGAAGGCGATGGCGCGCGGCATGAGATCGTCAGGAGCGCATGCTTCCAGCGCCGCGCCATATTCGACGGCCTCAGCCGCGGTGATCATCCGCCCTGTCATCAGCAGCTCCTTGGCGCGCATCGGACCGACCAGGCGCGGCAGCCTCTGGGTACCGCCGCCTCCCGGCAGAAGCCCCAGATTGATCTCCGGCAACCCCAGTTTGGTCTTCTCGTTGACAAAGATGAAGTCGCAGCACATCGCCAGTTCGAACCCGCCGCCCAAGGCGTAACCGTTGACCGCGCAGATGGTCGCCTGCGGCACATTGGCGATCGCGTCGAAGGTCTGGCGGGAGCGCCGCTGGAAATCGTCGAACACGGTCTGACCGGCACCATGATATCCGGCGATGTCGGCGCCGGCGACGAAACCGCGTCCCGTGCCGGTGATAATCAGAACCCGCATGTCCTGCTTGCGCTCATGGAGGGAGACCGCATAGGCGCCGAGTGCCGCCATGATGTCGAAGTTCATGGCACCGAGCGCCTCCTGCCGATCGATGCGCAGGATCTCGATGGCACCACGCCGCTCAAGCACGAGGTTCGGATGCAGCCGCTCCTCGTTCATTCCAGCGCTCCGGCGTCGTGCAGCGCCTTGCGGCGCTCCTCACCCAGCAGATCGTCGATCACCTCATCGGTGTGTTCGCCAACCCGCGGCGGCACATATCGCAGGGTCGCCGGTGTTTCGCTCATGGAGATCGGGTTGGCGATGGCGCGCAGCCGGCCCGCCTTGGGATGGTCCATTTCGACGATGCGGGGCGAATCCAGTTCGATCAGCTCATCCATCGCCTGCTTCGAGTTGCGGATCGGCGCGGCCCAGATATCCGCCGCCTCGAAGATCGCCATCAGTTCGGCCGTCGTTTTGCGCCGTGTCCCCTCGTCGATCCTGAGCTTTGTCGCGTCGCGCTGTCGCCACGGATCCATCTCGGCAAGACCCGGGTCGTCGAGCAGGTCCGCCAGTTTCTCCAGCGGGCACATGGCGATGGCGACCCAGCCATCGGATGTCGGATGCGGCCCGTAGGGCGCATCGTTCCAGCAGGAGGCGACGCCGGCCTGCGACCGTTGCAGTTCGATGTCCTGGTTGAGGACCGCGAAATTCTCCTGCGCCATCAGATTGAGCGTGGCGGAATAGAGGTTGGTTTCGACCTTTTGTCCGACACCATGCCGGTCGCGGGCCAGAAGCGCGCCCAGAATGCCGATCGCCAGCGCCTGGCTCGCGGCAAAATCCGCAACCGGGGTGCCGCACGCCGTCGGCGGGTCGTCGGCGCGGCCGGTGTTGAACATGACACCGCACATTGCCTGGACCAGCAGGTCCTGCCCCGGCATGCCCTTTTCTGCCATGTAACTGCCAGAGCCCCAGCCCGATCCGCTGGCATAGATGATCCGCGGATTGGCGGCCTTAAAGTCGTCATAGCCGAGGCCGAGCCGGTCCATGACGCCGGTCCGGAAATTCTCGACGACGACATCGCACTTCTTGGCCATGTCCAAAAGCGCCTGCCGGCCTTCGGCGCTCTTCAGGTTGACGGTGACGGAGCGCTTGTTGCGGTTGAAGGAGTGGAATGCGGCGCTGTCGTCGCCGACGAACTGACCGATCATCGGCATCGACCGCATCCATTCTCCCTTGCCGGGGCGTTCCACCTTGAGAACATCCGCACCCATGTCCGCCAGCGTCTGGGTGCACAGGGGGCCGAGCATCATCTGGGTAAAGTCGAGGATTCGGATGCCTTCCAACGCGCCTGGCCCTGAATTCGCGTTCATACGGGTGTCCTCCCTTTCCATCATACGGCGCGATATACGCCTGAAAACCGGTTGGTAATTCGTTTTACCTTGGGTTTGATGCAAGTTGCAAGGGCGATGTGAGGCGAAAACGACGATTCCCGGATTTGGCCGATGGCGACCATCAGTTGAAGGCGGCGGAGGCGGTGTCCGGTTAGTGGCGGGGCATCGCCATCCCCGGTTGTCGAGGCGATCTTTACCGATCAACGGCATCGCGAAAACACTTGATTAATCGCTTTACCAATGCCAGCGTTTCGGCGGCGGCCCGTATTCGAGGCGTTGCAGCATGGCGGACCGCACCAGTGACCTGGTCGAAACCCGGAGCATCGATGGCGACAATCTCGGACATTGCGAAGGCTGCAAACGTCTCTCCCGCGGTGGTGTCGCGGATCGTCAACAATGACACGACGCTGCGAGTCAGCACCGAGACGCGCGCGCGGGTTCAGGCCATCATTGAGAAGCTCGACTATGCGCCCAACGCGGCCGCCCGCTCGCTGCGGTCGGCCCAGTCGGGCCTGTTGGCACTGGTCGTCCATGATCTGACCAACCCCGTCTATTCGGAGATTGTCTCGGGCGCGCAGGTCGCTGCAGCGCGGTGGCGAAAAGCCGTGCTGCTCGGGGAGGTAGCGGACCTCGGTACCGGCCTCCAGCGCATCGAAGACCTGATCGGCGGCGGCGGCGTTGACGGGATCATTCTGCAGGGCGCCGGAACGGAAATGGACCGGGCGCTGGCGCGCGCCGCCCGGCGGCGCATGCCGATTGTGCTGCTGCAGTCGGGCGACGTGAAGGATGCCACGCTGATCCGCTTTGACGATGTCGGGGCCGCCCGCATGGCGACCCGCCACCTGGTCGAACTCGGCCACCGCAACATCGGTTTTCTGGGCGTCGACGACCAGCTCGAATTCTCCCGGGATCGGCGCGACGGCTGGACCGGAGCGATGGCCGAAAGCGGCCTGTCCGTCCACCCGGACTGGTCGGAGGATTCGGGCAATTCCTATGAAGCGGGCTTCCGGGCGGCCGCCGTGTTGATGGCGCGTGCGCCCGAACTGACCGCAATTGTCGTCGCCAATGTGGTGGCGGCGGTCGGCGCCATGGCCTGCCTTCAGGACATGGGCCGCCGGATCCCTGAGCAACTGTCGCTGATTGCGCTGCACGATGTGTCGCTGGCCGAATTCGTGCGGCCGGCGCTGACAGTGGTCAAGATGCCGTTGCGGCAGCTTGGCGAGGCGGCGGTAGAGGCCGTTTGCGCGCCGGACCCGCGAAGCAGCGGAACACGGGTGATCGACGATCCGGCACCGCAGGTGATCGTGCGCGCGACGACCGCGCCGCCGGGAGCAGCAGGCGATGGCTGAAAGAGCCGCGCGACACGACAGCGGGCGTCAAGCCGCCGGTGATCCGGTGCGGATGGAGCGTGATGCGGTGTGGCTCGAGGGCGGCAGGAGCCATGTCGGTGCCGCGCGCGCGGTGATCGCCGGGGACGGCGAGGCACCACGGCGCACCGTGCGGCTGAAACCGTTCGGCATCTGCCGCCGGACGGTGACGGTGGAGGCCTTCGCACGCTTTGTCGCGGACACCGGTTACCGGACCGATGCGGATCGGTTCGGCTGGTCCTATGTGTTCGCCGGACTGCTGCCGGGTGGTAACGGGCCGCGGCCGGCCGATGCGCCCTGGTGGCTGGCGGTCGACGGCGCCAACTGGGCGCATCCGCTCGGACCGGAAAGCGCGGCCGAGCCGGTTCATCCCGTGACCCACATCTCCTGGAACGATGCGCAAGCCTACGCACAATGGGCCGGCGGCCGACTGCCGAGCGAGGCCGAGTGGGAGCACGCGGCGCGCGGCGGCCTTGACGATCCGCGTTATCCCTGGGGCGACGAAGAGCCGGACGACGAAAAGCATCTGCCCTGCAACATCTGGCAGGGGCGGTTTCCCGAACACAATACGATGGCCGACGGCCACTATGGTACGGCGCCGGCCGATGCATTTGCGCCGAACGGCTACGGCCTTTTCAACATGAGCGGCAATGTCTGGGAATGGTGCTCTGACCTGTTCCGCGTGCGTTCAGCGGGCAAGGCGGCCAAGGCGCGCAACCGGTCGGCGCGATCGGACGGCGAGCGGCTGCTGAAGGGCGGATCCTACCTGTGTCACCGGTCCTATTGCTGGCGCTATCGGATCGCCGCACGCGCCGGGCGTTCGCCGGACACGTCGGCCGGACACACCGGGTTCCGCCTGTGCTTCTCAACGGAAGCGCCAGCTTGAGCGTTAGGCGAGAGCTGGCCGAGATCGTGTGAACCGTTTCGGGTCAGCCTAAGTGGATCTCTACCATCTTCAAACTGCCGCAGGGATTGGCCCTGGCTGGTCGAGAATGCCTGATAGGGCGTTTGCCGGATGCGATGAATAGGGATTGCGTGCGTTGATAAAAGGCGAGGTACCGGCCGCTCGCTCCGATTGACGGGTGTCAAGGCAACCGGAACGATGCCGCTCTATTCACGGAACGACTGGCGCATTCCGGATCCATTATGGCCGATCCGACGACCTTCACCTCCGCTTGCGACACCCGCACAGAAATACCGCGGGACGTCAGGATCGGTCCGCACCCGCGATTTCGTACGGTTGACAAATCCGCAAAGGAATCCCGCATGCTAACGTATCTCGTCCTTCTGGTGGTCCTCGTTTTCGCGATTGTGTTGGTGATCACGGCACGTACCCACACGCCGCCTTTTCGGGATCCCGATGGCCGGATTATTGCCACGTCGATTGCTGCGAAACGGCGCATGCGCCTCGGAGATGCCGATCACTTTGTCCTGATTCGCGGCCGCAATCGCGCTACACCCCTGCTCGTTTTCATTCATGGAGGTCCAGGCTATTCGGCGATGCCCTTCAACCGGCTCTTGAACGCCGATCTGGAGAATGACTTCGTTTTCGTGAACTGGGACCAGCGCGGAACCGGCTACAGTTTCACCGCCGCGAATGATCGCCAGACACTGTCGCTCGATCAGATCGTCGCGGATCTCGACGAACTGATTAACGCCCTTCGCGCGGAGTTTGCACTGAATCGAGTCCTTCTCATCGGCCATTCATGGGGCTCGGTCGTCGGTCTTGAATATGTGGGTCAATACCCCGAAAAGGTCGCGCTCTACATTGGGGTTTCTCAGGTCACCGACGGTGCCAAAAGCGACGCCGCAGGATATCGCTGGGCACTCGATCAGGCTCGCAAAGGCGGCCGTTCCGACCTGACGGCCAAACTGGAGAGGATCGGGCCACCACCCTTTGGATCTCTGAAAGACATGTGGGCTGAACGTCGTGTGTTGACCGAACTCGGCGGCGTCTGGCGGAACGATCCCCATTCGGGCCTCTACTATTTCATGCGCTATCTAAGTGTCCCGGAATTCTCCTGGCCGGGTTTCATCAACATCGCGCGGGGCGGAAATCTCTCTATGGAGGCGCTGAACGAGACCCTGTTCACCTATGATGCGTTCGCGCGGCACCCCGTGCTGGAAGTTCCTATCGTGCTCATGGAGGGTAGCCACGACCGAATTCAATCGCCGCATCTGGCCGAAGCCTATCTCGAGCAGCTCAAGGCGCCGCGTAAGGAGCTGATCTGGTTTGACCAGTCCGCGCACATGCCGCACTGGGAGGAGCCTGATCGATTTCACGGCGAGGTTCGCCGCGTGGCAACCGAGGCCGGGCTGCTCCCAACGGCCTGACGCCCCGGATCAGTGACCCGAACGTGAGGCAAGACACCTGTTCCCGATGACCGCTTTTTACTAAGATTTGTTGCCGCTGGATGGCAAGCATCCACCAGCCACAAATCTTTGACTCACCGGACTTTCGCAACCCGTCCTTGAAGGTCTGCTCTCGGAGCGAACCACAACGTAGTGTCCAGATAGCCCTAAAAAGTATCGGCCAACAGCTCCGACAATTTGATGTTCAGGTTCTTCGCTTTCACTGGAGAACCGTGGCAGGACAAAAGAAGTGTCGGAGCGCAGGCATCCAACATACGTAAAGTCGAGCTTTTGAACCGCTCCGCATCTCTCACTCCGTATTTCTGAAAGGTCCCGAGCAAGATCGGGGCTGCGGCATATTCCCCGATCGGATGAAGATCTGCACTGAACGCGTCCGTAACGATCCAGGCGTTTTCTGACCCCTTGATCTGCACCCAGACCTCTCCGGTTTTAACGCCGTCTGGCTCCAAAAACGCGTACCCGTCCGCCAAATGCGCGCTGAGTTCGCCAAGAGGTGCAAAACTCAGACCTGTTATCTTCCGCAAACGTGGTTCTGCAGCCGTGGTGCACACGAGGGATGCGTCAGGATATGCGTCCACATGCTCCTGCAGCCCCTTGTTATGGTAGTGATTTGGCGCCAGAAGCGCCGTCACACCGCCCATTTGGTCAAGTTGATCACGAGCGTCTGCGGACATCCCGCTGACCGGGCTATAGAGACACAGACCACCATCGCGAAGGCGCAATGCAAAGCAATTCAGCTTACCTGCGCGTGCCATGTAGACACCTTCAAGCCCGTTAATGGGTGTAAATGCCGAAATCTTCCGTGTCATGAGTCGAGTCTTCTCAGCATAGCGCAAAGCAGGTCGACCAGCGGACGACCAGCCGTCTGATCCTTGTGCCTTCGGTTACTTGCGTGAATACCCATGACCGCTGGAACCAGTGCCTTGGCTATGCCATTTGCAGAAAAATGGGTGGCGTTTTCCTGTACCGTGGCTTCATTTTCGAGCGCTTGTCGAAAGTGATCTTCAAGAGCCGTCCAATAGGCGTTAACGGCTTCTGCCAGGCGTGGGCTTTGAATGCGCGCATTTTCGATGCCGGTATTCACGATCAGGCAGCCGAAAGCACTCGAGGTGGCAGAGCCCGGCGTTACGAGGCCTTCCAGAAACCCGATGATCGCCGAAACACCGCCGTCTTTCATGGGAGCCATAGCGGTCGAAATTGCGGCTTCTGAGTAAAAGGCAAGCGCCTCAAGATAGAGGCCTTCTTTACCACCATAGTCTGACCGGATCGCAAATTGGTTGAGGCTCGCAAGGCGTTCAAGCTCGCGGACGCCGAGAGCCTGATAGCCATGTTCCCAGAAAGCGTAGCACGCTTTTTCGATGGCATCTTGCCGATCATATGATTTCGGCCGTGGCATCATTCGCTCCGCTTGACAATTTCTATACAGTTGCATTGAAACTATATCAATGCAACTGTATAGAAACGGAGACCGTGATGCGTGATGTTGTTTTTCCAGAGAACCGGCAGTCCAACTACGAAGCCTATGGATATTCAGCGGCCGTGAGGAGCGGCGGGTTCCTTTTCGTGTCCGGCCAAGTCGGCATCGATGAGACCGGCGCGGCTGTCAAAGATCCCGCCAAGCAATTCCAAACAGCGTTTTCAAACCTGGGCGAGGTTCTCGCCGCAGCAGGTTGCGGATTTGAAAACATTGTCGATGTGACCACGTTCCACGTAAACATGTACGATCATTTCGACGCCTTCGCTGTCGCCAAACAGGATGTCTTCTCCGCCCCGCCCTTCCCAAACTGGACCGCCATAGGCGTCGTCAATCTCGCCGAACCTGACCTTTTGCTGGAGATAAAAGCCATTGCGCGGATAACATAATTGTTCAGGCCAATACCGACATTGGTGCAGAGAAAGGGCTCTCTACGGCCGAATACCGCGTCGCGGCTATTTCTCTTTTGCAGCCTCGGGTGAGCGTCAATCGCGACCCTAATCTCGGGGCAAGATCACGGACCGCTCGCCGGGACGCCGGTCGTCGTATCCCAGGTCAAAAAGACCGAGTTGGCCAGCGCTGCAATTGCAGCCAATGCGTGTTTCGACAACCTGAACGGTTTGAGCGCCGATGGGCGTTTTACATGCACGAATTGACCTGAATCATGACGCTCAGTTTGAAAAAAACAGAAACTAGTTCGACCAAGTCAGTTAGCTCATCAGTTTTGCGAAGTAGTGAAAGCCGCATGGTTTTACGAATAGCCAAGATCGAGGAAGCCGCGCAGCTTAACCGGGATGAACTGTTTCGGTTCGGTGCAGCTTTGCTGTTCGTTGTCGGCATCATGCTGTTCACGATCGTGCGTACCGAACAAGGCGCGCAGGGCACCTTGCTGGTCATCGCGGCCATGATCGGCGGTTACATGGCAATGAATATCGGCGCCAACGATGTCGCCAACAATGTTGGCCCGGCGGTGGGTTCTCATGCGATTACGCTTACCGGCGCCATTGCAATTGCTGCTCTGTTCGAGGCCGGGGGCGCGCTGATCGCCGGCGGCGATGTTGTCGGCACCATCAAGAAGGGGATCATCGACCCTGCGCTGATCGCAAATTCCGATACCTTCATCTGGCTGATGATTGGTGCGCTGCTCGCGGCCGCCCTATGGCTCAATCTGGCAACAGCCCTTGGCGCCCCGGTTTCGACAACGCATGCGATTGTCGGCGGTGTTCTCGGGGCCGGGATTGCGGCAGGCGGCTGGAATATCGCCGATTGGGGTCAAGTTGGCCAGATCGCTGCCAGTTGGGTGATTTCACCGGTGCTTGGCGGACTTGTCGCGGCAGCTTTCCTCTATCTGATCAAACGCACCATTACCTATCAGGACGATGTCATGGCAGCTGCCAGGCGCGTGGTGCCGCTGTTGGTGGCTGCCATGGCGTGGGCCTTTGGCACCTATCTCATGCTCAAGGGCGTCAAGCAGCTCTGGAAGATTTCGTTTCTCACCGCCGCCGTGATCGGTTTCGGCGTCGGCGGAACCGTCTATTTCATCGTTCGGCCCTATGTCCTGAAAATAGCGGAGCGACTGGAAAACCGTAAGGTGAGTGTGAACGAGTTATTCACGGTCCCGCTTATTTTCGCAGCCGCCCTCCTGAGTTTCGCCCATGGTGCCAATGACGTGGCGAACGCGGTTGGTCCGCTCGCGGGTATCAACGAGGCCATCGTCGGCGGCGGTGTTGTGGCAAAGGCTGCCATTCCCATGTGGGTTTTGCTCGTCGGCGCGCTCGGTATATCGATTGGTCTGGCGCTTTACGGACCGAAACTCATTCGAACGGTCGGCTCGGAGATCACCGAACTCGACAAGATGCGCGCCTTTTGTATCGCTATGGCGGCCGCTATCACGGTGATCGTCGCCTCACAGCTGGCCCTGCCGGTCAGTTCCACCCATATCGCGGTGGGCGGCGTTTTCGGGGTCGGCTTCCTGCGCGAATATCTGAAGGTCAATTACGCGCGTATGGTCGAGGATATTCGTCTCCATCATGTCGATGACTCCCCCGAAGAAGTGGACGCATTCCTCGAGCGTTTCGCGGCAGCCAGCATAACAGCCAAGGGCGACATGCTGCGCGATCTGAAGGAACGCAAAGGCGTCAAGCTTCTTCACAAGAAAGAACGCAAGGGTCTCGGCCGAATTCATCGGCTGGAACTGGTCAAGCGCTCGCTGCTGCTGCGGATCATCGCGGCATGGCTGATCACCGTCCCCGTAACCGGTGTCCTGGCGGCGATGCTCTTCTTCATGATACGGGGTATCATGTTGCCATGAACCAGGCCGATCCACACAACTCCAAATCTCGCGACGACGGAGCGATTCTGGTGGCCGTTGATTTTTCGGAGGATTCACGGGCCGCGCTCCTATGGGCGGCGAAACAGGCTGAGCTTGAAAACGCCCCGCTTTTGATTTTGCATGTTGTCCATGACCCTGCCGCGAGCCCGGGTTTCTACCGTAAACCGGACGCCGACTGGTTGCGCCCAATGGCTGATGTTGCAGGCGATATGATGAAGTCGTTTGTCGACGACGAAAAATCCGGCCATCCGGAGTTGCCGGCTCTCTATTCTGCAACAACGAAGCTGGTAAGAGGCCTTCCCAGCGGCCGCGTCGTCGAAGTTGCTCGGGAAATCGGCGCGCGCCTTGTGGTGGTCGGCAGTTGCGGCCGTACCGGCCTCGAGTCGATTCTTTTGGGGTCGGTCGCCGAGCGGGTTGTGCAACTCTCGCCGGTGCCGGTGGTTGTCGTGAAACCACCCCGCTCAGGGAGTTAGGGATGACATCGGGCCTTGATGGATTTGCACTCCTGACAGGTCTTGCTGGCGGCCTGGCGTTGTTCCTGTTCGGCATGGACATCCTGACCCGGGCCCTGAAGCGGATCGCCGGAACCTATATGAAGGACGTGCTTGCCAAGATCACCGGCAATCGTTTTGTCGGTGTCACGACTGGTGCAACCGTGACGGCAATTGTCCAGTCATCCTCGATCACCACAGTGCTGCTTGTCGGCTTCATTTCCGCCGGACTGATGTCCACCTCGCAAAGTGTTGCTGTTATTTTGGGCGCGAACATCGGCACAACCATCACCGCGCAGGTGCTGGCGTTCAAGGTAACCAAGATCGCCCTGCCTACCTTGGCCCTTGGGTTTTTCGTATCTTTCGCCGCACAACGCGAAGAATGGCGCCAATACGGCCGAATCGTGCTTGGCCTGGGCCTGGTATTCTACGGTATGGGCGTCATGAGCGACGCGATGCGGCCATTACGCAGCTACGCTCCGTTTCTCGATTTTATGCTCACCCTGGATAACCCATTGCTGGCCGCGCTGGTTGGGGCGGGATTCACTGCGCTCGTACAATCCTCTTCGGCCACGACCGGCATTCTGATCGTTATGGCCGGTCAGGGCTTGATCGGCCTGGAACCGGCGATCGCACTTGCCCTTGGCGCCAATATCGGCACCTGCGTTACCGCGACACTGGCCTCGATCGGAAAACCGCGCGAGGCAGTTCGTTCGGCGGTCGTGCACACGTTGTTCAATGTGATTGGCGTGCTGATCTGGATTGGATTGGTAGGCCAACTCGCCGATCTGGCACGCCTGATTTCGCCGTCCTACCCGTCTCTTGTCGGATTGGATCGGACTGCGGCGGAGATCCCCCGCCAGATCGCAAATATCCATACGTTCTTCAACGTCGCCAATGCTGCGCTGTTCATCGGATTTACCACGCAGATCACACGTTTTGTGGAATGGCTGGTGCCTGACCGACCGCTGGCGGAGGCGGAACGCTACGCTCCGCGTTTTCTCAATGACAAGCTCCTTGAAACCCCGTCAATTGCGCTTGATGCGACAAGGCGCGAGGTCGTTCGGCTCGGCAGATTTGTGGTCGAAACGCTTCAGGCGGTCAATCCCGCGGCGACATCTGGATCGCGCCTCGATCTCGATCGGCTTTACGCCATGGATCGACCGATCGATGTCCTCCATCAAGGGATTATCGGTTATTTACGCAATATCAGCCTGGATAGTCTGAGTTCCAAGCAGTCCGACCAGCTGGTTGGTCTGATAAAGATCGCAAACGACCTGGAGCAAATCGGCGACCGGATCGCCACAAGCATTGTCACATCGGCGAAGAAGCGCATCGACGAAGGCGTCGTCATCAGTCAACCCACCATCGACATTCTAACTGATTTGCACGACCTGGTGCTGAAGGCGTTGATTGGGGCGGTCGACGCGCTTGATGGCGAGGACCTTGGGCGTGCGAAGGCGGTTCGGGGCATGAAGCAAGATCTTGCCCAAAGAATGGAGGCAATCATGGCGCATGAGGTAGAGCGGCTGCAGGCTGACGAACCCAATCGTTTAATGACTTACGCTCGCGAGATCGAACTCGTCGAGATCCTTGACGACATTTTCAAGACCACGCGCCGAATTGCCCGAACCCAGTTGTCGATGGTTGAATAGGAATGCTCAGATACATCAAACGGCAGCAAATGGGTCAGTTTTGACAATTGGGTCTACCGCAAGCTGCGAAACTTCCGTGCAGGGATCGAAGTCGATATTTCCTGCCTCAAGCGCGCCTAGGGTCTGGGCCGCTGCACCTGGAAAGGGCTTGACCGATTCAAAGCCTAATTTGGTCTTCTGTGCTGGCCTACAATCTCGCCCTGATGGCCCGCCTCAAATCCGCATAAGCGGCACAACAATCCAAGCTAATCAATCCCGCAAACGATCCCGCGTGTCCGATGGACACCAAGATAGCACTGCCAGGAGTAGAACGCGCCAAAGCACTGTGTACCCCATGCCATCATCGCCATCAGACCAAAAATCAATCTGATTTCCACAGTCAAATCAGTGCTTTGTGGACGGTCACGAGACTAGGCCAAGGGGTTGTTTTCATCCTTCGAGTTGGTCCGGATTCGCCAGGCGAGCGATCACGTCATCCTGGCGAGATCCGAGTTCTGTCAGAGGAGTACGTCGCTGGCGTCGAGTTCAGCGGGGCGGATGCCGTTCAACGTAATCATGTCTCCATTGCCAAGGTCGAGCATCACGTCGCCGTTGATCTCTTGTATGGTTGCCTGAACCTGACTGAAGTCAGCGAACAGATAATGCGACAGATCCAATCGATCGCCGACGCCGAAATCGGTGATGTTGTCCGATCCTGAACCGGGCCCGAAGACAAAGACATCGGCACCTGCGGCGCCCCTCAGTACATCGTCTCCCGCGCCGCCGGTAATCGTATCATTGCCCTGGGCTCCGTTGATGATGTCGGCACCTGTGGTTCCAACGATGATATCATCGGCGGCGGTGCCCTCATGGGTGACATCGCCGGTGAAGTTGCCGCCATAAACGACGTAAGCTGCTCCGGCATCAATTCGGTCGAGCGCGTCGACCGCCACGGCGCCGAGGATTGCATCGGAATAGCCATCACCGTTGAGATCGGCGCCGGCGACTGACGTCCCTGCCAAATCGCCCCTAAGCACGCCGCTAATCGAGAAGCCGTTGTAGCCGTCGAGGTCGGCGACACTGAACTCGGTGCCAAAGCCATTGGTATCGCCGTAGATGACGTAGGCCTGGCCCGAGTTTGCACCATTTTCTTCCGCGGCCCAGGCCCCGATGATGAAGTCATCGATGCCATCGCCGTTGACATCGCCAGCGGCAGCCAGCGCGCTCCCGAACGCGGTCCATTCGTTGACCGGCTGCCCAAAACTCACGCCCCTGACGTAGAAGCCGTTTGAACCGTCAAGCTTGTCGATCTCAAGCCCAGCCGGGTCCGGTGATCCATTGCCATAGACGACGGCGACAAAGTCGCGCACCGAAGCCCCTTGAAGCATGTTGAACGCAAAATCGTCGAGGCCATCTCCATTAATATCCCCGAGATTGACTGTTTTCTTTCCCATATAACTGTATGACGAGGCGGACTTTGCTATCTCGTCGGCGCTCAGAACAATGTTTTGACCCGATGCTGGATCCAAGTTTCCGAGATCAATTTCCGCCTGACCGGAATTGGTGCCGTAGATGATCTGTGCAACGACGGGAAACTCATCGGTCACATCGTCTTTCTGTGCGGCGCGTGAGATCACAAGATCGGCCAGTCCATCGCCGTTGAAATCACCGATGCCGGTGTCCGGACTGTCATTCTCGCTGGGAACAACATCGAAGTAATTGGTGAGCCGGATGCCGGAGCTGCCATCGACGGTCGAAACGTCGAAATCCGCCGGCAACGGTTCTGTCCGGCCAAACACAATGTAAGCGTCCGTTCCGCTACCGGACTTGTAGAAAAAGTCGCCGAGACCATCACCATTGAAATCGCCGAGGCCTGCGACAGCCCTGTAACCAGGAAGCGCACTCCCGGAGTCCGTCAACCGTACGCCCCGATCCGGCGTGATACTGTTCAGATCGTAAAAGTCGGTTGTCAGTTCCGCGTTCGGATCGGCGTCATACCCGTATATCAGAAAGGTATCATATAATCCGTTCGCCCATTTGCCGACCAGGAAATCGCCGAAGCCATCGCCGTTAAAGTCGCCAACTTCAGCCAATTGCGTCCCGGTTCCGTGCCTGCTGCTCACGTGGTAACCGCGCTTTTCACTTAACAGGTCGTATTCCGCGTCCAGCCCTCCTTCGTTGCCATAGAAGATATGGACATATTCGGTGGACGATGGCCAGGAAGAGCGGATCGCTATATCGTCGACACCGTCGCCATTGACATCACCGATATTCTCGATGTCGGCACCGGTTCGAAAATTGTCCAACGCACCATAGAATTTTGCGCCTGTGTTCGCGTCCAGCTCGGAAAGGTTGATGTCGGCCGCAGGAGGTGCGGTGGTAAGATGCGAGTAGGCGATATCGTCGTCGCGGTAATTGCTGCCGCTGACCACCGTAAGTGTCGAGCCGGCAGGCGGGGCTTTGCCGACGAATGCGAAGAAATCATCGCCGGTTCCCGGAGCGTTTCCGGTCGTCATTTCGATTTCGGCGAGAAGGAATTGGACGCCGTTCTCATCCTCGACCGTCCAGGTTTTCTCGATATAAATCTCCGAATTGAGTACTTCCGTGCCGGTGTCCCGCTG
Source organism: Hoeflea sp. (assembly GCA_965249925.1). Classification (GTDB taxonomy): domain Bacteria; phylum Pseudomonadota; class Alphaproteobacteria; order Rhizobiales; family Rhizobiaceae; genus Hoeflea_A. The sequence goes on along the minus strand of OZ252260.1, from coordinate 659,948 downwards.
AACGGTGATGACGGCGTCTTGACCGGTCGTATCGGTGGCACTTTCGTTGGATCCGAAGTCACCGGATAGAATGTTTTCGTCATCCGTGACGGTAAACGAAGACCGTGCTTCCGTCGGCAACTGAAAAGTGACGCCAGCGCGAATGCTTCTGCTGTCTACACCTATTAGGATGTCTTCTTCCTGGAACGCTAAGAAATTGAACTCAAACATTTTTAATTGCCTAAATCTACATTGAATTATGGTGATAAGAGCATTATTATTTAAGTTTTATAGGGGCTCTATAACCCTATATGACGCGCCAAATCTTTATTTAGCGCGCAATCTAAAATATTTTGATCAGGGATTCACAAGCGTTTAAATGTTTTATCAAATCCAATGAGTATTATATCTACTCATGATCTTATTATGAAGTTAAGGCAAGTGCAATATTTAATATTTTAATTTATTATTACTAAAGTGAAGCACAAAAGATGCAAAGCGACGGGTGGCAAGCGCCGTCTAGTCTAACCTGAGTTATACTAAGGCTGTCGATCTTTTGATCAGCCTATTGGTCGCGGAATAAATGAATTCGCCGCTGTTCCTCGCGAACTTAGGATCAATCAGACAGCAACTCGTGGCGTCCTTTGCACCGGAAAAACGCGACCGTGTCGCGCGCCTCAAGTCCAGAATCTTGGTGGGCACAACCGCTTCGATAGCAGTACAGGGCAAAATCGCTCTACCGCGGGCGCGAGACACCCAGAGCCTGCATCAGAGCTTTCTGAACCAAACTTCCATCGTCATCCGCTACATGGACGATGGTTGTCGGAAGACTAAGCGAGTAATCGAGGCACACTACCTGCTGCTCAACTATCCGGTTTGGTATGTGCTCGCAGTCGATCATATGCGTGCCGCGCCACGAGTATTTCGTTGCGATCGCATCATCGAAGTCGAAGAAACCAAGACCCGCTTTCAGTTGCTGCCGAAAGAAGCTTTAAGCGAGTGTTTGATAGGGGCGGCTTGGAGAACCTCAAGGCGGCGCTTGGTTGAATAGCTTCTTCGCACTTGAGACGAGGTAGATCGTCCAGCGGATGCGAAGACCAGTCATTCGAGCCTCTGCCGCGTGCCCAGGAGGTGCCATTCCAGCGCACAAATCATGATCGCCTGCAGATCGACCATCGGCGCTTCGTTGGGTCCCTGCCAAAAGCGGGCCTTGAGTCTCGACTCGGACCAATTCCGCTGACCTCCTGCCTTCGGCAGCCTCAACCCTGTCGTCATCGGTTCAGTCTGCACAAGCATGTTCTTTGCCGGTTGACACCGGCAAATTCGAATTCCTATGCTGCGTGATATGTTATAACATTGTCATTCGAGCCAGCTAGTTCTAGCGAGCAAAAACAACCCCCGGGAGACTGGATATGTTCCTTCGTTCGTGCGCGGCCCTGCTGGGCGCCGCCATTTTGTTTTCTTCCCCAGTTCATGCCGATAACCGGACCAACGTCACCGTCGCGTCTCCCTGGGAAATCGCCAGCTACGATCCTGCGGTCGCCGGGTTCGCGATCCAGTCGCTCGAGGTCATGGAAAACCTTGTCAACGCCGATGAGAAAGGCGTGCTGCTGCCCGGCCTTGCGACCGATTGGAGCGCCTCCGAAGATGGGCTGACCTGGACGTTCAACCTGCGTGACGGGGTAGCGTTTCATGATGGAACACCGTTCAACCCGGAAGCCGCTGCGCAGGTGCTCAATCGCGCATGGAAACAGCCTGGCGTTCTTTCGAAGACGCCGATTACAGCGATCGAGGCGGGCGAGGGGAGTCTGGTGTTCACGCTGCAGCGCCCCTTCGCGGCGCTGCCGGCCATCCTGACCCATGCGACCACCATCGTTCCGGCACCGTCGGCTTTCGACGCGGACGGCAATCCGGCCGCGATGATCGGCACGGGGCCGTTCAAAGTGGTGAGATTCACGCCGCCGAAAAGCGTCGACCTGCAGCGCAATGACGACTATTGGGGCGTAAAACCGGCCATCGAGACGGCAAGCTATCTTGCCGCCGGACGTGCCGAGACCCGCGCCCTGCTGGCCGAAAGCGGCGACGCCGACATGGTTTTCAATCTCGATCCTTCGGGATTTTCGCGTCTGAGCAGCGTCGATTCCGTCGATGTCACGGCGGTGGCGATCCCGCGGGTGGTGATCCTGAAGGTCAATTCCGGCCATCCGTTTTTCAGCGATGTCAAGGCACGCCAGGCGCTCAGCCTTGCCATTAACCGCCAGGGCATCGCAACGGCGATCACGCGTTTCCCCGAAGCGGCGGCGACCCAGCTGTTCCCGCCTGCATTGACCGGCTGGCACGATCCCTCGCTGTCGCCGTTGGGCTACGATGTCGAACAGGCCAAATCGCTGCTGGCGGAACTCGGCTGGAAAGCCGGGGATGACGGTATCCTGACAAAGGATGGCGAGCGCTTCGAAGTGCTGCTACGCACCTTCCCGGACCGTCCCGAACTGCCGCTGATGGCCGCTGCCCTGCAGGACCAATGGCGTGAAATCGGCGTTGAACTGGAGGTCAGCGTCGCCAGCTATTCCGAGATTCCGGCAGGCCACCAGGACGGCACGCTGGAAGTCGCGCTCTACGCCCGCAACTACGGGCTCACACCCGATCCGATCGGCACGACCATCCAGGATTTCGGCATCGGTGGCGGCGATTGGGGCTCGATGGGCTGGGACAACGCGGACGTCGCGAACGCGCTCGATCAGATTTCCATGACCGCGGACCCGGCCAAGCGCGCGCCGTACATTGCCAGGGTCGCGAAGGCCCTGCAGGACGAACTGCCGCTCATGCCCATCACCTGGTATCAGCATACCGCGGCCGTATCCGCCGACCTGGAAGGCGTGGTGATCGATCCGCTGCAGCGCACCTACGGCCTGAGTAAAGTCTCCTGGTCCAAATGAACAGCTTGAAGCCGTTTCTCGCAGCCCTCACCCAGCGGGGGCTGCAAGCGATTATCGTAGCACTTGTAGTCGGCCTCATCAGCTTCGCCATGATGAGCGTGCTGCCCGGCGATGCCGCCTACAAGATTGCTGCCGGTCGCTATGGCTACGACATCATGGACTCGGCAGCCGCTGAAGCGGTGCGGGCCGAACTGGGACTGGACCAACACTGGACTGTCCAGCTCACGTCGTGGCTCAGGGCGCTTGCGCAGTTCGATCTGGGCCGCTCGCTTGTCTATGGCACGCCTGTCATCGATGAAATCCGCACTCAGCTCGGCTACACGCTTCTTCTTGCCGCCGGCGCGGTCGTCGCTTCCGTGCTGATCGCGGTTCCGGTCGGCGTTGCTGCAGGCCTGCGCCCGGGCGGCCTCGTGGATCGCCTGTCGCTGTCGATATCGATTTTTTTCCGGGCCATCCCCGCTTTCGCTCTCGGCATCGTATTGGTTCTGATTTTTGCCGTGCAACTCGGCTTTTTTCCGGTGGCTGGCTTCCGCGGGATTGAGCATCTTTTCCTGCCGTCCCTGACCCTGGGTCTAGGCCTGGCGGCGGTCTCCAACCGTGTGGTGCGCGACTCGGTCAGCGAAGCGATGGGCGCGGAATGGCGCCTGTTCGCGCGGACGAAAGGCCTGTCGGCGCGGCTGACGGTCATGCGCCACGTGCTGCGCAACGCGTCTCTGCCGGTGGTTACCTATGTCGGGGTGCAGATGGCCTACCTCGTCGAAGGCGTCGTGATCGTCGAAGCGGTGTTTGCCTGGCCCGGGATCGGCCACGCTCTTGTGCATGCCATTTTTGGCCGTGATATCGCCATGGTGCAGGGCACCGCCCTTGCGCTCGGTCTGCTCTATGTCGCCCTGAACCTTATCATCGACCTGACCTGCCGCGGCATCGACCCGAGGAGCCGCGCGGCATGACCGATCAAGCATTGAACGACGCCGCATCGGGGGTTAGGCGGCAGCGGCTTCGCATCGGCCCGGCGCGTCTGAGCGGGTTATTGCTGCTGGCGGCGCTGGGCTTGTGCGCGGTGATCGGCCCCGACCTGGTCGGACAGAATCCGGCCAGACAGGCGCTGCTTGAAGCCCGTCAGCCGCCCAGCGGCGAGCATCTCTTGGGCACCGACCATCTTGGCCGGGACATGGCGGCAAGGCTGCTCTCCGGTGCGCAATTGTCGCTTTCGCTTGCGCTTTTCTCCGTTTTGACCGCCGCCATACCAGGCACGCTTCTGGGCATTACGGCCGCGTGGTTCGGCGGCTGGACAGATCGACTTTTGACGAGTTTTGCCGATGCCGTGCTGGCTTTGCCGGGGCTGCTGCTGGTGCTGATGCTGGCGGCGATCTCGCCGGGGTCATGGTGGGCGCTTTATGTGGGGATTTCACTGACGCTGTGGGTCGAATATTTCCGCTACACGCGACAGCGATCACGCGTTGTCCTGGCCGAGCCGGCGGTGGAGGCATCCCGCATGCTCGGCTTCTCACCCGGCCTCATCATGCGCCGCCATCTGGCGCCGGAAATCGGGCCCGGTCTGTTGACGGTCGCCGCATTCGGTGCAGCGACAGCCGTGACGGCCGTCGCCGCCCTTGGTTTCATCTCGGTCGGCGTGCGTCCACCCACGGCTGAATGGGGCGTGATGATGAGCGAGTTGCTGCCCTATTGGCGCGAGGCGCCGTTTCTTATCCTGCAGCCCGTCGCCTGCCTTGTGTTGACTGTGCTCGCCCTGCACCTGAGCGTCGGGGGCATGCTGAAACGGTGACTGCCATCGAGGTTGAGGACGTTTCGGTTTTCGCCGGTGATTTGTGCCTGCTCGGGCCGGTGAGTTTCAAGGTCGAGCGCGGCGAAACCCTCGTGATCATGGGTGAGACGGGCGCTGGCAAAAGCTTGATCGCGCAGACCATTCTCGGAACACTGCCGGACGGCCTGCGCTGTGAGGGTCGCATTTCCATAAACGGTCAACGCGTCGACGCGCTCGACTACCAAGCCCGAGCCAGGCTTTGGGGCCGACAGATCACGACGCTTCCGCAAGAGCCTTGGCGCGCCCTCGGACCGCTGATGGCTGCCTGGCGACAGGTGGACGAGACGCACCGTCATGTGGGTGGACTGGCCCGTGCCGAGGCCAAACAACAAACGGTCAGGGATTTGGTGACGCTCGGGCTGGACGGTGGCGAGGCACGGCTTCCCGGCGCGCTCTCCGGTGGCATGGCGCAACGCGTTGCCTTCGCCGCGGCGACGGCGGGACGCGCGCCCATCTTGCTCGCCGATGAGCCGACCAAGGGTCTCGACAGCGAGCGCCAGGCCCGGGTGATCGAATTGCTGTCACAGGTCTCCGACCATGGCGGGACACTGCTGGCCATCACCCATGAAGGCACGGTCGCGCAGGCCCTGGGCGGACGCTTGATCGTTCTGCGCGAAGGCAAGGTCGTGGAGCAGGGGGATACCAAAGCGGTGCTTGCCGATCCACAAGCCGCTTACACGCAAGACCTGCTGGCCGCCGATCCGAACAGGTGGCCGAAAGCCACACCTGCAACCCATGGGGATGTCGAGCTGCGTGGCCGCGGCCTTTCCGTCGGGCGGGGTAACAGAGTGCTGATTGAAGGGTTTGACGTCAGCCTCCACCGCGGCGAACGAATTGCCATTTCCGGACCCAGTGGTGTTGGAAAGACGACCTTGCTGGACGTGTTGGCCGGTTTGATTGCGCCGATGAAAGGCCGCGTCGAGCGGTCAGCTCAGCTGAGCCGTTATGCCGTTCAAAAGCTCTATCAGGATCCGCCGGCGGCGTTTCCGCCGCATATCCCGCTGGGCCAAAACCTTCGCGACGTGGCACGCCTGCATGGAGTCGCCTGGAAGCAGGTGTTGAATCATCTGAGCGATCTGAAATTGTCGCCGATCCTATTGGATCGGTCGCCGCATGAAGTGTCAGGCGGTGAATTGCAGAGGCTTTCCATCACGCGGGCGCTGATCGCAAATCCCAGGGTGCTGCTGGCCGACGAACCAACCAGCCGGCTCGATCCTATTACACAGCGCGACACGCTCGAATTGATACGCGACATCGCGGCCAAGAGAAGCATTGCCGTGGTGCTGGTGACCCATAACGCGAACATCGCTGAAAAATGGGCCGACAGATCCGTCACGCTGGGAACCGGTTGAGCCGATATCCCAATTCAGCGCATGCTTGAGATCGGTCGGTCGCCGCCATCGCCCGGGTTGACCGCTTGCATTTTTCAAGCTCCCATCGGTCACGGGCGTCTGTCGAACGACAGCGCCGCGGTGAGGATTTGGCAGGATGCGCCGATCCGCAGCCACCGCGTCTTTAGAATGAGAATAGTTTCACAGGCCTGTCGTATCGCGACGTTAGAACACACGGCGTGAGGCCGGCAATTCGTTGCCGAGAAGCTCGGCGACGAACCGGCCGACTTAAAGAAACGGAGGCAATTTTAATGAACGATTACGAGCGCGATTATCCCGACCACACCACGGCACCGTCGTACGAACATGGCGACGAGCCGCAATGCAACACGACGGACAATCGCAATTTTTACGACGTGATGGAGGCGCACCTCGAGCGCCGGAACTTCCTTATGGGTGGGTTGGCAACCATCGCGACCGGGCTGTTTGGCAATGCGCTGATGTCAAAGACGGCACTTGCTCAAACCACTTCGCCCAACGCGCTGCTTGGTTTCTCGCCGGTTGCCGTGAGCTTCGACGACAATGTTACCGTGCCCGAGGGCTACAAGGTGCAGGTGCTTGGCGCCTGGGGCGAGCCGATCACCGGCACGATGCCGGCCTTCTCGACGGCCAACACCGGAGCCGAGCAGGCGATGCAGGTGGGCCAGCACCATGACGGCATGCACTTCTTCCCAATCGAGGGGTCGTCAGAGGACGGGCTTCTGGTGCTCAACCATGAATACATCGAGCCGCGCTTCCTTCACGCCGAAAAGTACAAGGGCATGGAGCTGCGCAACCGTGACGTTGCCTATGACAGTGACGGGAAGCGCGACGATGACGAGGTGCTCAAAGAGATGCACTCGCATGGCGTATCCGTCTACCGCACAGCAAAGCAGGCCGACGGCAACTGGGCGATCGTTGAAGATCCTCTTAACCGCCGCGTCCATGTGCTGACCGAGTTCGAGATCGGGGGGCCGGTGCGCGGCTCGCATCATGTCAAGACCAAGTTCTCGCCGGACGGCACCAAGACCCGCGGAACGGTTAACAACTGTGCCCACGGTGTGACGCCCTGGAACACCTATATGGCGGCCGAAGAGAACTGGGCGGGCTATTTTTCCAACACCGACCAGATTGACCAGAAGCCGGACCTGCCGCGCGAGCATGCCCGCTACGGCGTGTCGACCAATGAACGCGGCAGTCGCTACGGCTGGCACCTCGCCAAGTCCGGGGCGGACGAATATGTCCGCTTCAATGCGTCGGCGACCGGTGCCTCGGCCACCGAGGACTATCGCAACGAACCCAACACCTATGGCTGGATGGTCGAGATCGACCCGTTCGATCCGAACGCAACGCCGATCAAGCGCACCGCGCTCGGCCGCTTCGCACATGAAGGAGTGGTATTCGCACCGGCCGTCGAAGGCGCCCCGGTGGTATGCTATTCAGGCGATGATGCGCGGTTCGAGTATATCTACAAGTTCGTCTCCGATGGTTTCTTCGTCCCGGGCGAAACCGACGGTTCGATCCTCGATTCCGGAACGCTCTACGTCGCCAAGTTCAATGACGATGGCACAGGAGAATGGATCGCACTGGCCCCCGGCCGCAATGGCCTGACCCCGGCAAACGGTTTCAATAACCTGGCGGACATCCTGGTCAACACCCGTCTTGCCGCTGATTTCGTCGGCGCAACCAAGATGGACCGTCCTGAATGGGGCACAATCGATCCGAATTCGGGCGAGGTCTACTTCACCCTGACCAACAATTCGCGCCGCACGCTGGTGCAGGTGGATGCAGTCAATCCACGGGCCGAGAACAATTTCGGACAGATCGTGCGCTGGCGTTATCAAGACGCTGACCACACGCGGGAGGGTTTCGATTGGGATCTTTTCGTGATTGCCGGAACCAAGCGGCAGTCGGCGACCTTCAAAGGTGCCACTCTGACCGACGACAACACCTTTGCCTGCCCGGACGGGATCTGGTGTGACGACCAGTCACGTCTGTGGATCCAGACCGACATGGGCGATCTCGGGCCTGATTATGAAGGCCCACTGAAAGAGTTCGGCATGAACGGGATGCTGGCCGCCGATCCCGCCACTGGCGAGATTCGTCGCTTCCTGACAGGCCCCTGGGGGCAGGAGTGCACGGGCGTCGTCAGCACGCCGGATCGCAAGACGATGTTCGTCAATTTCCAACATCCGGGCGGCCACGCGACGCCGGCGCAATTTGCCGCCGGTGACATGGGTTCGAAATGGCCGGACGGCGACGCGTCGATCCCGCCGCGGTCGGCGACGATCGTGATCACGCGCGAAGACGGCGGTGAAATCGGCGCCTGACACCGATAAGCGAGGGGCGAGGGCGCCGATCCGCAAGACGGCGCCCTCGCATTCAACGGAGCGGCAGGCTCTACCGCGATTGTAAAGAAAAGAACTAATTCCCCGGCGCGACGGATCGCCTGAAGAGCAGCAGGCTTGTCGCCAAAAGCGCGGAGCCCAGCAGTGCCATCCACAAGAACTCTGGCCATACCGTTTCGATTCCGGCGCCTTTGAAGACGATTGCCTGGCTCGCCGACATATAATGGCGCGACGGGAGGATCAGTGTTGCAACCTGCAGCCAGGCGGGCTGACCTTCGACCGGTGTCTCACCTCCCGACAGCATCAGCATTGGTAAGATCGTCAGCATTACCAGCAGTGCGAACTGCGCCATGGAACGCGCCAACGTCGCCAGAAAAACCCCCAGCGCCGTCGCTGTAAAAAGAAACAGCGTCGTGCCAAGAAGGAACAGCGTCTTCGACCCGGTGATGGTTATTCCCAGAGAGCCCTGCAGGATAAATGTCAGCGACAGCCCCGCCGCGACCAGCACGACCGCGGCGTTCGCCCAGATCTTGGCCGCCGCGATGTCGAAGGGTGCGAGCGGCATGGCGAGCAGGTGCTCGATCGTTCCATGCTCGCGCTCCCGGATCATGGCGGCACCCGTGAGAATCGTGGTCAGCCACATGATCTGGCCGATGATCGCGACAATGCCGGCGAAACGCACGGTATCCCGATTCGGGTTGAAGGCACTGCGCAGGACGAGATCGACGGGGGGCGGCTCCACCAGGTCCGCTCCGATCGCAAATCGGCGGATCTCGGCGCTCAGAATGTTGGTGATGTAATTTGCACCAATCCCGGCCTGTTCCATCGCGGTGGCGTCGATCAGAACCTGAATCTCCGGTGTGCGGCCGGCGCGAACATCCTTGCCGAAGCCGGGCGGCACCGCGACGACGAAGAGGAACCGCCCCGCATCCATCTGCGCGGCACCCGACCCCGGTTCGATCTGGACGACAGGCTGGAACTCCGGTGGAAAGAACGCCGTGGCAAGGGCTCGTGAAAACGGAGAGTTGTCCTCGTCCGCGAACGCGATCGAAGCGTTGTTGACCGAGCTCGCGACCCCGGTTGCCTCCATCACCGGCGCCAAGGTGAATGACCAGACGAGCAGGGCTATCATCACCCAGTCGCGGCGCAGGCTCATCATCTCTTTCAGACCAAGCCAGAAAATGCATTGTAGTCGTTGCATTCACTTCTCCTGCGCCCGCAGCGACAGGGCTGCGATGACTGTAAACACCGGCCCGAAACAGGCGAGCGCCAGGATATCGGGGCTCAGCGCCTCCCAGCTCAAGCCCTTGGTGAAGGCGCCGACATTCAGGTGCAAAAAGTAAGATGACGGCCACAGCGAGCCGATCGTCTGGGCGGCACCTTCAAGTGTCGACACCGGCTGCAATAGCCCGGAAAACTGGATGGTCGGTACGACCGAAGCGATGGCCGTGGCGAATGTCGCAGCCACCTGGCTCGACGTCATGGTCGCTATCAGAAGTCCATAGGATGTGGTCGCCCAAACATACAGTAGCGCGCCAATCGCGAGGGGCAGGGGATTGCCCTTGAGCGGTACCCCGAAAACCACGATCGTCATCGCCGCTAGCAATAGGAAGTTGGCGAATCCGATGACGATATAGGGGATCTGCTTCCCGATCAGGAACTCAAGGCGCGTTGTCGGGGTTACATAGAAATTGGTAACCGACCCCAACTCCTTTTCCCGCGCAACGCTGACCGCCGTCAGGACAGCCGGCAGCATGATCAGCAGGATCGCCGGCATTGCGGGGGCCATCGCCGCGATACTCTCGAAGCTCTGATTGTAGCGAAAACGCGGTTCGATCCGCGCGATCTCGGTGTGGCGGGCGCCGCTGTCGCGGGCCAGCATGTCCAGAAAGGTCTGGTGCAGCCCGGCAACGTAACCCTCCACCGTTTCACCCTTGAAGGGGATCGCGCCGTCCACGGTTGCCAATACTTCGGTGGGCTCGCCGGCCCGTAGCTTGCGCCCGAAGTCGGGTGGCAGCTCGACGACCAGCGAGACGTCGCCGGCGGTCAACCGCTGGTAGCCTTCCGCGGCGCTTTCCAGCGGCGGTGTCGGTCTGAAATACCGCGACCCCTCGATCTCGGAGATGTAGGCGCGGCTCTCGGGGCCCTGTGAGAGGTCGAGGACTGCGAAATTCAGTTCCTCGATATCCAAGGTGATCCCAAAGCAGAAAACCAGCATCAACAGAGCCGATCCCAGGAAGGCGAAGGCAAGGCGCACCGGGTCGCGCAAAACCTCGACCGACTCGCGCCGCGTATAGGCCATGGCGCGCCCGACACCGCTTCCGGAGCCGGTGTCCGTTGCGTCGACCGAAACAGCCGGGGCTGCCACCGGCGCCGGGGGTTCCGCAGCTTCCAAAATGGCGATGAATGCGCCCTCCAGGCTGTCGGCCCCCTCTGCCGCGATCAAATCGCCCGGCGTGCCTTCGGCGAGAACCCGGCCCGCATGCATGAAGGAAACCCGGTCGCAGCGCTCTGCCTCGCCCATGAAGTGGGTCGAAACGAAGATCGTGACGTTCTCTCTGCGCGACAGCTCGATCAGCAGCGCCCAGAACGAGTCGCGCGCGTCGGGATCGACGCCCGAGGTCGGCTCGTCCAGGATCAGAACACGCGGGCGATGGATCACAGCGACGGCCAGCGACAAACGTTGCTTGATGCCAAGCGGCAGCGCGGCGGCCAGCGTGTCGCGGTGCGCAGTCAGCCCGAAGCGCTCCGTCAATTCGTTGATCCGCGTCGCCTGGTCCGCGATGTCGAAGATGCGGGCGTGGAGCTGGAGGTTCTGGTGCACCGTCAACTCGCCGTAAAGCGAGAACGCCTGGCTCATGTAGCCGATCTCGCGGCGCAGCGTGCGGTTGCGTGCGTCGACGGGCTTGCCGAACAGCGTCGCCTCGCCTGCGCTGATCGGCAGCAGGCCCGTCAGCACTTTCATTGTCGTCGACTTGCCACAGCCGTTCGATCCGAGAAAACCGAAGATTTCGCCGCGGTTGATCGAGAAATCGACGCTATCGACCGCGACGAAATCGCCGAAGCGCCGCGTCAGCCCGCGCGCGGTGATCACAGGTTCCGCGTCGGTCCGTATTTCGGGTGCAACCTCCGGCACCGACTGCGGTTGACCACGCGCCTGAAGCTGCCGGTAGGCGGTTTCGAGGTCTTCGGTCTCGCCCTTCAACTCGGCCGGGCTGCCCTGAAAGAGCGCACGTCCGGCATCCATGGCGACGATCCATTGGAAGCGCTCGGCCTCCTCCATATAGGCAGTCGAGACCAGAACCGAGAGTTTCGGATTGTCTTCGCGGATCGCGTCGATCAGCGCCCAGAACTGACGGCGTGACAGCGGGTCAACACCGGTTGTGGGCTCGTCCAAGACCAACAGCTTCGGGTCATGGATCAGAGCACAGCAGAGTCCCAGCTTCTGTTTCATGCCGCCCGATAGCTTGCCCATCAGCCGGTCGCCAAAGGGTGCCAGGCCCGTTGCCGACAGCAGCGCTGCGATCCGGATCTCGCGCTCCTCCCGGCTCTGCCCAAAGAGACGCGAGAAAAACTCCAGGTTCTCGCGCACCGACAGTTCGGGATAGAGATTGCGACCCAGCCCCTGCGGCATGAAGGCAATTGCCGGGCTCACGCGGCGCCGGTGCGCCGCATCGGCGATCGAACCCCCGAGGACATCGATCGTCCCGGCCTGCAGTTTTTTGGCACCGGTGATCAGGCCCAACAGCGTCGACTTGCCGACCCCATCCGGCCCGATGAGCCCGACGAGCTCACCGCCAGGCAAATCCAACGACAGCGCGTCCAGCGCGGTGTGCTTGCCATATCGATGGGTGACATCGACGATGCGGATCTCAGGGTCGGTGCCCGCAGCACTCATTCGAACAACTCGGGCGGGATGCGCCTCTGCAGTGCTTCCGGCCATGCGCTGTCGGGGTCGATCCGGATCACGGCGATGCCGCGAAGACCGGTCTTCACATGCTCGATCCGGCCCGCAACCAGGTCTTCCGGAATGCGCACGCGGACGCGGAACACCAGCTGCTCGCGCTCGCTGATTGTCTCGACTTGCTTCGGTGTGAACTGCGCTTCAGGCGAGACGAAGCTGACGGTCGCCGGGATGGCAAAGTCCGGAAGGGCGTCAAGCACGATGCGCGCCTCGGCTCCAATGGGCAGAAGCCCTGCCTCGCCGGCCGGGAGGAACACATCCATATAGACATTCTCGAGGCTGAGGAGTGTCAGAATCGGCCCGCCTGCGCCGACGACCTCACCGGGCTCCGCCAGTCGATAAAGGACCCGTCCCTGCATGGGCGCAAAGAGGGTGCTATCCTCAATTTGCGCCGCGATCCGCCGAACCTCGGCTTTGGCAGCGGTAATCCGGCTGTCGGCGGTTGCGACCCGGGCCCGGGCCGCACCCAGCACGGCTTCGGCGACCTGGTGGGCGGTTTCGCGTTCCTCGAAGACACTTTCGGAAATATTCTGGCTAGCCAGCAACGTCCTGCCGCGATCGAGTTCGTGCGCCGCTCGGCGTTGCTCGCTCTGGCGCTGCAAGACCACCGCCTCGGCTTCTGCCTTCGCCTGGCGTGCCAGAGCAACCTCTGCTTTGGCCCGGTCAAGTGCGGCGGAGAGCTCGTCGGTGTCCATCTCGACCAGCACATCGCCCGGGGCCACCAAACTGCCCTCGGCCGCCATAACCCGCTCAACGCGTCCGGCGATGGTCGGTGCGATATCGACCTGCTCGGCCTCGAGCCGCCCATTGCCCTGGACGAAGCCGGGCGGCAACGCCTCGCGGCTCTCCGAGATGAACACATAGGTTGCCACCCCGGCGATCACGAGCGCCATAGTGACGAGAATTCCGCTTGTCGTTTTTTTCATGACCTGACGTCCGGCTGCTATCGACACTTTGGATTTTGTCCCAATTCGCGTGCAGCGTCCTTGATATTAGACAAACGGGGCTTTCTGTTTTTGAGGGCCTGGCGGAGTTCACCGCTTGGCCGTGGCGTCGCGCTGTATTGCCGGAGGCAACGCCTGTGTCGCCGGATCCTTCAAGACGCTGCAACGGTGCCACAAAAATATTCAATAGACGGCAAAAAAAGCGTCTCTATACTGATGCTTAGAGGGCATATGGGAGATTGCCCCGGATGACGGGGTCAGGTTGCTCTTGGGACTGGATCCGGTTCGCCTTCAGGATGACGGCGGGCCGGCGTTTTCGACGTACGGTGACCGTGGCCATGGTGGTCGCGACGCCGGGCGGTAAGCAGCGGGACGTCATCTGGGTCCATGCCCCGGGCGAGTCTCATCAGACCCATTGACAGTCGGGGAGGATCAATATGGCCCGATATTTGACCAGCGAGACCACCGAAGTCCACGAGGATTTCGCAAAGGCGTTGCTGATAGAGCCGGAGAAACTGCAATACGGGGACAGTTTCGAAGACACCGGGGTGCAGATTCTGGAGTTCGTCGCGGCCAAGGTGGCGCTGCCTGCGCTGGCGGGTTTTGTTGGCCGAGACTTCTACGAGAAATGGAAAACACCTGCCAACCGTGAGGAACTGGAGACCCTGCGCAGGGTCCTGGTCGGCAGCAAGATGGATGCCGAAACCGGCGTGCCCTACCAGGAATTGCTCGCCGACGCGACCGGAAAACTGGTGGCTGAGGGCCTCGCCCCAAAGGCCGCCCGCGACGTTGCCGATCGGGTACTCAGGGGAATCGCCTCCCAGTTGGGCGTGGCCTGATCGGTCTGAACGTTCGACCGTCCCGAATCCTTTTAGGATCCTTTGTGATTCCGGTTGGCATTCGCCACCGGGGCCTCTATGGAATCGGCGACGCCTGAATGCAGGCAGCCACGCAAGCCAGCGGCGGAGGACAGACCATGGCGATATCCGAGACACTGCTTTCCAGACTTTCCGATCCGAGCCTGTTGCCGGCGAGCGGCTACATCGGCGGGGAATGGCTGAGCGAGGTGCCCGGAGGCGCGACCTTCGAGATCAACAATCCGGCGACCGGCGACATAATCGCAACGCTACCGGACATGGGCGCGGCCGAAACCCGGCGGGCAATCGACGCAGCGCACGCCGCCCAGAAAGCCTGGGCCGCCAAGACCGGCAAGGAGCGCACCGCGGTCATGCGCAAGCTCTTTGAGCTGCAGATGGAAAACGTCGAGGATCTGGCTACCATTCTGACCATGGAAATGGGCAAACCGATCGCCGAGGCGCGGGGCGAAATCGCTTATGGCGCCGCATTCATCGAATGGTTCGCCGAAGAGGCCAAACGGGTCTATGGCGACACCATCCCCGGCCACCAGGCCGACAAGCGCATCGTCGTCATGAAACAGCCGATCGGCGTGGTGGCGGCGATTACGCCGTGGAACTTCCCGAACGCCATGATCACCCGCAAAATTGCGCCGGCCATCGCCGTCGGCTGCACGGTGATCTCCAAGCCGGCCGAGCAGACGCCGCTGTCAGCACTTGCCTTTGCCGTGCTGTGCGAACGGGCGGGCTTGCCGGCCGGTGTGTTCAATGTGGTGTGCGGCATGGACGGACCGGCCATCGGCCAGGAATTCTGCGACAACGACAAGGTACGCAAGCTCACCTTCACCGGATCGACCGAGGTCGGCCGCATCCTGATGCGCCAGGCCGCCGATCAGATCATGAAAGTCGGCCTGGAACTCGGCGGCAATGCGCCATTCATCGTCTTCGACGACGCCGACATCGATGCCGCCGTCGAGGGTGCGATGATCTGCAAATACCGCAATGCCGGACAGACCTGCGTCTGCGCCAACCGCCTCTACGTGCAGGCCGGCGTTTATGACGAATTTGCCGAAAAGCTGACCGTAAAGGTGCGTGGCCTGAAAGTGGGTGACGGTTTCGAGGACGGCGTCACCACCGGGCCGCTGATCGACGAGCAGGGGCTGGCCAAGGTGGAGGACCATGTGGCCGACGCGCTTGCCCATGGCGCGCAACTGGTCATCGGTGGCGCACCGGACAGCCATGGCGGAACCTTCTACCAACCGACGGTACTGACCGGCGTCACGCCGCAGATGAAAATGGCGCGCGAAGAGACCTTCGGGCCGGTGGCACCGCTGTTCAAGTTCGATACGGTCGAAGACGTCATCGCCATGGCCAATGACACCGAATTCGGGCTGGCGTCCTATTTCTACGCGAAGGACCTGTCACGCGTCTGGCGCGTCGCCGAGGCCCTGGAATATGGCATGGTCGGCGTCAACACCGGGCTGGTGTCGACCGAGGTGGCGCCGTTCGGCGGCGTCAAGCAGTCCGGCATCGGCCGTGAGGGCTCGAAATACGGCACCGAGGATTTCCTCGAAATTAAATATGTCTGCCTCGGTGGTATATAGAGGACTAAGCGAGTTTCCCGTACAGGACTTGCGTTTATGAACGGCGTGCGCATGAAAAGCGCGCCGGGATACTGGACCGGCGGCACCAACGGCGGCCAGGCCGATCACCAACTATGAGGGCCAGGTGGTTTTACGAGGTTGGCGAAAGCCGTGGCGGCGGCGCTTGCGCCGACCGCATATCGCGCATTGTCGTCTGGGACACGGTGATGGACGAGCACAACTATCTGGTGCGCCGCTGGGACCACGCGCTGACGGGCTGACGGCCATGTCGTGCCGCTCATCAGCCCGATTGTGGAGCCCTGTGGCGTGAATCTGCTTTGACAAAATGCTATCTATGGTTGAATATGTGCCGACTTCGATGCTTTGGTGAAGTTGGAAGGATGTGACGGGCATGGATGGTACAGGCAGAGAGTTTCTAAGAGCGCTTCTGGTGTGGGGCGTGCCGTTTTTGCTGATCGTCTTGTTCGTGCTTTTGACCGGAATGAGTCTGTGGCATTGGCTGATCGTGCTCTTTTTTGCCTTTGGTTCGATGGTTCCGACGTCCCGGATCCTCGGCCGGATTGGCTATCCGCGCTCGCTCTGTGTCCTGGCGATCATCCCCTTCTTGAACATTTTCGGCCTGTGGCTGCTGGCCTATTCACGCTGGCCCAATGTCAGTCTCCACCCTGACGGCGCGACAGCCGTGACGGATAGAGATCAATAGACCGGTCACGAAGCGCGCTTGACCAGGTAGCCGGGGGGGGGGAACACCGGTTCCGAAAAAAAGGAGATCGTCATCAGCCGCTGACGGGTGCGGCGGGCGGCTAGCCGCAGATGCTCTTACAGCGCCCGAGTGGCTCTGGTGCACCATGCCCAGCAGGTGACCATTCAGCGAGCCGGCGAGCAGCTTGACGCGCAGATCGTCCTCCAGTTGGTCGAGCAGGTCGGTGGACATGTCGTGGCCGAGGTCCTGGGGGTCCTGGAGCTTTTGCCACTTGGCGCGGATGTCGTCGCCCGACAGGCGCGACGCGCTGCCGACAAGCCCGGTTGTATGCAGCGTTGGCGGCAGCGACGAAAGATTGCTTAGCCATGGGCTGGACATCGAACGCTTGCTCAGCCGAACCTTGCAGTTGGTCCGATCAACCTCGGCCGACCAATCGACCGGACAGCCGGCTAACTCTAATTGCCTAAGGCCGTGCAGTCTTACCGGCTATCAAGTTCATCGGCTGCTCCGGTCCCATCGACAGGTGCATAAATTCGATGAACGCACGCGAAGCGTGGCTGAGCTCGGCGTCGTTCGACCAGGCAAAGCCCGCGTCCATGGTCGGCACCGGGTCGGACACCGGCAACACCTCGACGCGGCGTCCTTCCAATGACCAGGGCCGGTAAACCATGTCCGACAGGATGGCGATGCCCATGCCGTTGGCGACCATGCTGCGGACCGCTTCGATGGAGGAGGTGCGGAAGACGGTGTTGGGGCTGTGCGGCGTGCGGTTCCAATAGCGCTGCGCCGTGTTACTCGCCTCGTCGACCGTCAGCATGATGTAGGGCTCGGTCGATATGTCCTGCAGCGACACCCGGGGCTGTTCGAGGAACCGGTGATGGGCATCGACCCACAACCGGCGGCGCGAGCGGAACAGCGTGTCGTGGGTCAGGTCCTCCTGGTTGATGATGTTGGAGGTGAGCAGCACCGCCAGGTCGAAGGTGCCGGCGATTAGCCCCTCTTCGATATCGCTGCGATGCGCCTCGGTCATGTTGATGCGCACGTTTGGAAAGCCGCGGGAAAAGCGGGCCAGGTGCGGCGGAAGGAAATAGCCGGCCACGGTGTAGCTGACCGCCATTTCGATGGTGCCGCTGACATTTTGGCGGATGCGGCGCGGCAGTTGCACCGCCTCTTCGACATTGGCGACGATGTTACGCGCATGGTCGAGGAACAGGTTGCCTTCGTAGGTCAGTGTCACGCCGCTGGCGTGGCGGTCGAACAGCGGCGCACCGATCAAATCCTCCAGCGACTTGATCGCTGCCGTCACCGCCGATTGCGAAACGTTGATGTCCATCGCCGCACGCGACACCTGGCCGGCGTTGGCAACGGCGATGAAGTAGCGGAATTGGCGTAGCGTCGGTTCCATCTGTTTTTCCGATATTCTTTATTCGTTTATCCGTTGCCTCGTCCGGCCTCTGCTTCACACTCGTCACCTGAATATTCAGTTATGTGCTCGGTGAGACGGATTTAGGGCCCTATTTTCGGGAATTTCTCCCAATCGACGCCGGATCGCGGTCGTCTGTGCTTCAAGGCTGTAACCATTCCTTAATATCAGATATTCAGATAATG
This sequence comes from Hoeflea sp., assembly GCA_965249925.1. Taxonomy (GTDB): domain Bacteria; phylum Pseudomonadota; class Alphaproteobacteria; order Rhizobiales; family Rhizobiaceae; genus Hoeflea_A. Next base: position 641,813 of record OZ252260.1, on the reverse strand, counting down.
CTACTTTCAATTTCGTATTTTACAATATTAAAATCACCTGCCTATCCTTGTTGTGCATGAAAACCGACCGATCGTGGCGGTCGTTCCGGCACTCCGGTGCGCCACTTCGGTCCGGGAGGACCAACAGGGGAATGAATCAATGAACAAGCTCCTTCTCACATTGCTCGGGTCCGCGGCACTCGGCCTCGTGGCCGCGGCCAACGCGCAGGCCAGTGACTGGTATCCCTATCCGGTCGAGGTCTGGGACCCGCCCTTCAACATGGAAAGCCCGCGCACCACGATGGACTATGCGCCGCTGGAAAAGGCGTCGAAGCCGTGGGAGATCTGCGTGTCCTTCCCGCATATGAAGGATGCCTACTGGCTCGGCGTCAACTATGGCGTGGCCGAGGAAGCCAAGCGGCTCGGCGTCAAGATGCAACTGGTCGAAGCCGGCGGCTACACCGAACTCAACAACCAGATTTCGCAGATCGAAGACTGCGTCGCGGCCGGCGCGGAGGCCGTGGTCATCGGGGCCATCTCGTTTGACGGCCTGAACAACATCGTCAGCGAAATTCGCGGCAAGGGCATCCCCGTCATCGACGTGATCAACGGCATGTCGTCGCCAGAGCTCAGTGCCAAGTCGCTGGTGTCGTTCGGCGAAATGGGTGGCAAGGCGGGGGCTTACCTCGCGGGCGTCCACCCGGTGGGAAGCGAAGCAGTCAAGGTCGCCTGGTTCCCCGGCCCCGCCGGTGCCGGCTGGGTGGAGGCGGGCAATACCGGCTTCACCGGCGCCATTGGTGACAGCGCCATCGAACTGGTCGAAACCAAATATGGCGACACCGGCAAGGAAGCCCAGGCCAAGCTCGTCGAAGACACGCTGGAAGCCCATCCGGATCTCGACTACGTGGTCGGCACGGCGGTGACCGCCGAAGCGGCGATCCCGATCCTGCGCTCGCGCGGCCTGACCGACCGGATCAAGGTGCTGTCCTATTACTACACGCCGGGCGTCGACCAGGGCATCCGCCGCGGTCAGATCCTCGCCGCGCCGACCGATTCGCCGGTCATCCAGGGCCGCGTGGCGATCGACACGGCGGTGCGTATCCTGGAAGGCAAGGACCACATGAAACATGTCGGACCGGCGCTGTTTGTGGTGACCCAGGACAATCACGCCGATTTTGACAGTTCTTCGACGCTGGCGCCCGCCGGCTTCAAACCGGTGTTTCGCGTCGAATAGGCCGGTACCTGAGCGATGTCCTCCCAAGCCCGCAAAGCAGGCACGCACCCGCCGGGTGCGTGTTCGCTGATCCGAACGCGCGACCTGCAGAAACACTATCCGGGTGTCACAGCGCTCGACCGGGTAGATTTCGAACTGCTGCCCGGCGAAGTGCACGTGCTGTTCGGCGAGAACGGCGCCGGCAAGTCGACCCTCATCTCGATGCTCGCCGGGGCCAACCAGCCGAATGGCGGCCACATCGAGTTCAAGGGTGAGCCGGTGCATCTGCGCTCGGTGCATGAGGCGCGCGATCTCGGCATCAGCGCGGTCTTCCAGGAGTTTTCGCTGATCCCGCAGCTGACCGTCCTGGAAAACCTGTTTCTCGGCGCCGAACCGAAGCGGGCCGGTTGGCTCGATCGTCGGGCGACGCTCGCCCATGGCGAAGAAATCCTGGAGCGTCTCGATTTCCACCTGCCGCTGCACCGGCGGGTCGATCATCTGACGCGTGCCGAACAGCAGATGGTGGAAATCGCCAAGGCGTTCCGTTCCGACGTGTCGGTGATGATCCTCGACGAGCCGACCGCATCGCTGACCGATCACGAGACGGAGCAGCTGTTCGCGCTGATCGCCCGGCTTAAGGCGGACGGTGTCGGCATCATCTACATCACCCACCGGATGGCTGAAATCCGTAAGATCGGCGACCGGATCACCGTGCTGCGTGACGGACGCTACATCGACACGGTCGATGCGGCGACCACCTCGGAGGACGAATTGGTTGGCCTGATGACCGGTCGGGTGGTCGGACAACTGTTTCCGCAGGTGCCGTTCAATCCGGGCGAGCCGGTTCTCGAAGTCGAGAGCCTTCACACGGCGGATGACTCCGTATGCGGCGCGTCGCTGAGTGTGCGTCGTGGTGAAATCGTCGGGCTGGCCGGGCTGGTCGGCTCGGGCAAATCGAAATTCGCCCAGGCCTGTTTCGGCGCGCGGACGATCGCCGCTGGCCGGGTGGCGTTCAAGGGCGAGGATGTGACAGGTCACGGCACGGCCGATCTGCTGCGCCGCGGCTTTCTTTACCTGCCCGCCAACCGCCATACCGACGGGCTGATGCTGATGCGGCCGGCGCGTGAGAATATGAGCCTGGCAGCGCTCAACACGCGCCCCTTCTCCAATGGCTGGGTGCTCGACCGGCGAGCCGAGGCGAAGGCTGTCGACGACCTCGCTGAACGGCTGAACCTTTCGCCGCGGCGCGTCGAGCGCGCCGTTGATCATTTCTCCGGCGGCAACCAGCAGAAAGTCATGCTGGCGCGCAGCCTGACCCGCGATTTCGATCTGATCGCCTTCGACGAACCGACGGTCGGTGTCGATGTTGGCACCCGCGCGGCGATCTATGAGTTCATCGCGCAATTGTGCGAGCGCGGCGTCGCGATCCTGCTGATCTCGTCGGACCTGCCCGAGATCCTGCATCTGTGCAACCGGGCCTTCGTTTTCTACCGCGGCCGCGTCCAGGCGGAGCTCGCCGGCGATGCGATCACCGAAGAAAACGTCCTTGCGCATTTTTTCGAGCGGGAGGCCGCCTGACCATGAGTGACATGCGGATGACTGCAGAAAACACCAGACAGCCGGGCGACCGGCTCAAACATCTCTTCGTGCGGATCGGCATCCTGCCGGTGCTGCTGGTGGCGGCGGTGATCATCTTCACCGCGCTGTCGGATAACTTCCTGACCGGGCGCAACCTGATGAACGTTCTGCGCCAGTCGGTCTATCTCACCATCGTATCGCTGGGTCAGATGCTGGCGCTGCTGACCGGCGGCTTCGACCTTTCGGTCGGCACCATCCTGGCGCTAACTTCGGTGGTCGGCGCGCTGGCGATGGCCAGCGCCTACGCGGCGATGCCTGAGATGGTGTGGCTGGCGATCGCCATCGGCTGTTTCGCCGGCATCGCGGCGGGCGCATTGATCGGCGCCATCAACGGTGTCGGTGTCGCCCTGTTCAACGTCTCGCCCTTCATGATGTCGCTTGGCATGGCTTCGGTCGGGTTCGGCGTGGCGCTGTACCTGACCGGCGGCGTTCCGGTCTACGGCATGCCGCAGGCTTTCGGCGATATCTTCGGCTTCGGATCGCTGTTCGGCATCCCGACCCCGGTGCTGGTCGCCGCGGCGATCGTCGTGATGCTGTTTCTGTTTTTGAACCGCACGCCCTATGGCCGCTACTTCTACGCAGTCGGCGGCAACATCAAGGCGGCGCAGCTGTCGGGCATCAGCACCCGGCTCACCCTGTTCTGGACCTACCTGCTGTGCGGCCTGATGGCGGCGATCGCCGGCATGCTGCTGACGGCGCGGCTGGATACGGGCGAGGCCAATATCGGCGCCTCCATGCCGCTCGAATCGATTGCCGCCTGCGTGATCGCCGGGGTCAGCCTGCGCGGCGGCGTCGGGCGCTTGGAGAATGTCGTGCTCGGGGCGCTGTTCATCGGGCTGGTGCAGAACGGCATGAACCTGGCGCGCATCGAATCCTACTTGCAGACGGTCGTACTCGGGTCGCTGCTCATCCTGGCGGTGATCGCCGACCAGCTGCGGCTGCGTTTTGTGGCATCCCTGCGCGATTGAGGACGACGCACATGACGGTCAACATCAATTGCGACATGGGCGAGAGCTTCGGGCTCTACAGGATGGGCGACGACGAAGCGATGATGCCGTACATCACCGAGGCCAATGTGGCCTGCGGTTTTCACGGCTCGGATCCCAATCATATGCGCCGCACCGTGGACCTCGCGAAGCGCTTCGGCGTGCGCGTTGGCGCCCATTTTTCGCTGCCCGACCTGCCGGGCTTCGGCCGCCGCGAAATGCAGATCGAGCGCGAGGAAATGGCCAATATCGTGCTCTATCAGATCGGTGCGCTGAAAGGATTCCTGGAAGTCGCAGGCGTGCCGCTCAATCACCTGAAACCGCACGGCGCGCTCTATGCGATGGCGGCACGGCAGGAGCACATTGCCGAGGCGATCGCCGATGTCGGCGCGTATTTCGACGTGCCGCTGTTCGGCCTGCCGGGCACGCTGCACGAGCAGGTTTACACGGCACGTGGGCTCGAATTCCGTGCCGAGTTTTTCGCCGATCTCGATTATGAGGACGATGGGCGACTGCTCATAACCCGCGAACATGCGGCGGTGCCGCCGGAGGCTGCCGCGCAAAGAGCTCTGCGAGCCGTCCGCGAAGGTGTGGTGCGGTCGACCGGCGGCATCGACCTGCCAGTGCGCGCCGAAACAGTCTGTGTGCATTCCGATACACCGGATTGCGTCGCTGTGGCCCGGGCGGTCAGCACCGCCCTGAAGCCGCATATGGCGGCCGGCGTTTGAGAGAAAAGGGGAACCGAAAATGGCCAAACACGAGATCAAATCGCCTTTGCCCGGCACGTTCTATCGCAGGCCAGCGCCGGATCAGCCACCGTTCAAGGATGTCGGCGATTCGGTCGCCAAGGGCGAGGTGATCGGCCTGATCGAGGTGATGAAGTCGTTCCACGAGATCGCCAGCGATGCGGACGGCAAAATCGCGGGATTCGCCGTCGACAACGAGGAGCCGGTGATGGCAGGTCAGACGCTTGCCGAACTGGAAATGTGAAGCGTCATGGCCATCGATACCCTGTTCATCGCCAATCGCGGTGAGATCGCGGTGCGCATCATCCGGGCGGCACGCGAACTCGGGATCCGCACCGTCCAGGCCCACAGCGTGGCCGATGCCGATTCGCTGGCGGTGCGGCTTGCCGATGCCTCCATCGAGATTGGTCCCCCGGCGGCATCGAAATCCTACTTGTCCACCGAGGCGGTGCTTCGGGCGGCGGGCGACAGCGGCGCCGACGCGGTGCATCCCGGATACGGTTTTTTGGCGGAAAATGCTGCCTTCGCCGATGCGGTCGAGGCCGCCGGCATGGTGTTTGTCGGCCCCTCGGGCGATACGATCCGCACCATGGGCGATAAGGCGGCGGCCCGTGCGGCGGCCGAACGGGCTGGCGTTCCGACGGTGCCGGGCAGCGACGGAGTGATTGCCGATCCGGCGGCGGGTCGGGCGATCGCCGAGGCGATCGGTTTCCCGGTGATGATCAAGGCGGCCGCTGGCGGCGGCGGCCGTGGCATCCGCATCGCCGACGCCCCGCAAACCTTCGAAGCACTCGCCGCGCAGGCCTCCAGCGAGGCACTGGCCGCTTTCGGCGACGGCAGCCTGTATGTCGAAAAACTGATTCCCCGAGCCCGCCATATCGAGGTGCAGATCCTCGGCGACGGCAACGACGCGGTGCATTGTTTCGAACGGGAATGCTCGCTGCAGCGGCGGCGTCAGAAGGTCTGGGAGGAAGCGCCGTCGGTGGCGCTTTCAGACGAGACCCGGGAGTTGCTGTGTGCAAGCGCCGTGTCACTGGCGCGGTCGGTCGGCTACCGCGGTGCCGGAACGGTCGAATATCTCTACGACGACGCCACCGGTGCCTTCTATTTCATTGAGATGAACACCCGCATCCAAGTCGAACACCCGCTGACCGAATGCATCACCGGCATTGACCTGGTGGCGGAGATGATCCGTATCGCCGGTGGCGCGCCGCTGTCGGTACGGCAATCGGACATCGGTCGCCGCGGCCACGCAATCGAGGTGCGTATCAATGCCGAGGACCCGGCCAACGGATTCATGCCGTTTCCCGGCACCGTGGAGGCCCTGCACGTGCCGGGCGGTCCCGGTGTGCGTTTCGACCACATGCTCTACCCCGGCTACCAGGTGCCGCCGTTTTACGATTCGCTGCTCGGCAAGCTGATCGTCTGGTCCGACACCCGCGACGCAGCGATCGAACGGCTGAAGAGCGCCCTGTCGGAAATCGAAGTGGGCGGGCTGACCACCACGGCCGGCCTGTTCCGGGCCCTGGTCGATGAAGCCGACGTCAGGGATGGCCGGGTGCACACCAACTGGCTCGAACCCTGGCTCGAAACCCATGCCGCGAGGCTCACCGAAACGTCGAGGAGATCCGCATGACTGCACGCTACACATTCGGCGGCGACGAGCACGTCTTTGTCGAGATCGACGAGGCCATGTCGCTGGAGGCCTTTTTCAAGAGCCTGTCTATCACCAACGCGGTGCGCCAGGCCGACATCAGAGGGGTGACCGAGGTGTGTCCGGCCAATGCCTCGTTTCAGATCAAGTTCGATCCCGACCGTATCCATCCGGACGACATGATGGCGGAGCTAAAGCGTCTCGAGGAGAGCGCCAGCCATGCGGAACCGATGCTCAACACGCGCATCATCGAGATCCCGGTCTATTACCAGGATCCTTGGACCCACGAGACCCTGATGCGGTTCCGCGAACGCCACCAGGACCCGGAGTCCTCCGACATCGAATACGCGGCGCGCATCAACGGCTACGGCACCGTCGACGATTTCATCGCCGCCCATTCCGGCGCGCCCTGGTTCGTCTCGATGGTGGGTTTCGTCGCCGGCCTGCCGTTTCTCTACCAGATGGTCGACCGGCCGCGGCAGATCCAGGTGCCCAAATACCTGCGGCCGCGCACCGACACGCCGAAACTCACCGTCGGCTATGGCGGGTCGTTTTCCTGTATCTATTCGGTGCGCGTCGCCGGCGGCTACCAGATGTTCGGCATCACGCCGATGCCGATCTACGATCCGCAGCAGAAGGTGAGCTATCTCAGGGACTTCATGGTGTTTTTCCGGCCCGGCGACATCGTGCAGTGGAAGCCGATCGGCCGGGAGGAATACGACCAGGCGGTGGCCGATGTGGAGGCCGGACGCTTCGCGCCGGTGATGCGCGACGTCACCTTCTCGCTCGACGCCTTCAACGCCGATATCGACGGAACCAATGCCAGACTGCAGGAGGCGCTCCATGCCGGTTAAGGTCATCAATGCGGGCCTCGCGACGACGATCCAGGATCTCGGCCGGCCCGGCTATTATCACCTCGGCATCCCGATCGGCGGCGCCATGGACCGGCTGGCACTGCGGGCCGCCAACCTGCTGGTCGGCAATCCGGAGAGCGCTGCCGGATTAGAAGCCGTGTTCATGGGCCCGGAATTGGAATTTACCGAGGATGCCGTCGTCGCCGTCACCGGCGCCGATCTGCCGCCGAAGGTCGATGGTGAAGCGCGTGAGGGCTGGACATCGTTCCCCGTGAAGGCCGGCCAGGTGCTGTCCTTCGATTTCCTGCGTGGCGGCGCGCGCGCCTATATCGCCATATCCGGCGGTATCGCCACGCCGGAGGCGCTTGGCAGCCGTTCGACCTACGCGATCGGCGCGCTCGGCGGAATCGAGGGGCGAGCGATCCAGCCGGGCGACGACCTGCCGCTGGGCCAGGCGAATGGCGCGGCGCAAGGCCGCATCGTGCCACAAAACCTGCGGCGCCTGCCCGGTGCGGAAGCCGAGCTGCGGGTACTGCCGGGGCTCTACTGGCACAGGATTACTGAGGCGTCCGGCCAGCACTTCTTCGAGGACGTGTGGAAGGTGGCGTCCGAGGCCGACCGCATGGGTTACCGTTTCCAGGGCGGTCGTACGCTGGAATTCGTCGAGCGCGAACCGCCCTTCGGCGCCGGTTCCGATCCGTCTAACATCACCGACGCTTGTTATCCCTATGGCTCCATCCAGGTACCGAGCGGCACCGAACCGATCGTGTTGCATCGCGACGCCGTTTCCGGCGGCGGGTATTTCATGCTAGGCACAGTGGTTTCCGCCGACATGGATCTCATCGGCCAGTTGCAGCCGCACACGCCGACGCGATTCATCAAGACCGACATGAACGGGGCGCTGGCCGCGCGCCGGGAGCGCGCTGCGATGCTGGACGCGATACGCGACGCGCTCAATTGACCGCAAACCGGGAGAAATCAGAATGACTGCATCCACCATTTCTCGGCCGACCCTCGCCGAAACCGCTTGGCACGGCGGCAGCGCCGTGGTGCGCAATATCACACTGGCGGTTCTTGGATCGCTCGCCCTATGGCTGTCGGCGAAAATCCAGGTGCCATTCTACCCGGTCCCGATGACGATGCAGACCTTCATCGTGCTGACGATCGGCATGGCTTTCGGCTGGCGGCTCGGCGCGGCCACTGTGCTTTTCTATCTCGCGCAGGGTGCGGTTGGTCTGCCGGTTTTCGCCGGTACGCCGGAGAAGGGCATTGGCCTTGCTTACATGGTCGGGCCGACCGGCGGTTATCTGATCGGTTTCGTGCTCGCCGCGGCCGTCGTCGGCGCACTGGCGCGGCGCGGTTGGGACCGTTCGGTTTTGACGACGCTTGCAGCAATGCTGATCGGCAACGCGATCATCTACCTGCCGGGTCTGCTGTGGCTCGGGGCCATCGTCGGTTGGGACAAGCCGGTGTTGCAATGGGGTATGACACCCTTCCTGCTCGGTGACGCCACTAAGGTGGTGCTGGCCGCCTGTGCCTTGCCACTCTTTTGGCGGCTCATAAACAAAGGCAAACAGAGCGCTTAGCCGGCTTGTTTCTCCACAAGGTCCTCGAACGCGGCCCTTTGTCCCGGGTGCTCGCTCTCGAATGCACCCATGTCGTACGCCGTGCCGTCGGGGCGGAAAACGCTGGTTTCTCTGGGGTGTCGCAGCAGGATCGCAAGCGGCCGTTTGGTGCCGAAAAACGAGACGGGCAGCAGGCCATAGTGCACCGACTGGCGCACCAGCACCGCGATGGTGATGTCGCCGATGCGCGTGCAGTCGCTGAGGCGCACGGTCATGAACGCGGACCGAAGATGCGCCAGGCAAACCGCACACCGGGCGGGACGAAGGCGAGTGGGATAAACTTCAGGCGCGCCTCGACCTCGGCGGACGCGTGCGGGCCGGTAAAGACCGGGTGCAGCGCGACCGAAACTGTTTCCGACTGTGGAAGCCCGTGCTGGACCGCTTGGATCACGCCAAACAACTGGCCGGTATCGGCCGGGTCGTCGAGGCCAAGCGCGCCGTCGACCGCCAGGCGTTCGATGTGGATCGGCCGCAGCAGGTCGGTGACAAGCCGTGGCGCCGATGCGAGCGTCCGCTGCATGTTGCCGAAGGACCGTTGCTTGCCCTTCGCCGGTTCCTCCTCAACCGCCTTTCTCTTGGGTTTCGGTTTTTGCTTTTTCGAACGTTGGCGGGCGCTGTCGACAACCGGAATGGTCGGCGTCAGACCGCCAAGCAGGCGCATACCGACCGTGAACCGGAAGGCCGGCGCGGTGCGCAGGAACAGGCGGAATTTTATCGGCGACGCTAATACGGCGATCGCCGACAACAGCAAAAATGCCAATGCGGACAGCAGGATCCACATAGCGACGAACATGCCGGATTTCCTTACTCCGTGTCCTTGTCGTCGCGCGCCGTCGTGCGGTCGATCGCTCGCGAAGCGACGTCGCCGATCGCTTCGATCAGCGTCTTCGTGGCTCCCTGGACCGCCTCGACGCGGGCGCCCTCCTTGTCGAACACGATGGCGCCGATTGGCTTGATGCCGCCGCCGCCGCCGGTGCCGCCGCCCTGGCCGCGTTTCGGATCGGCGCCGCCACCGGCCCCAAAGGCGAAGCCGTAGCTCACCAGCGGGATAATCGTGGCGTCGTCCTTTTCGATCGGCGCGCCAAGCACGTTCTTGGCGTTGAGCAGACGGTCGAGTTCCTCGACCGTGCCTTTCAGCAGTTTTTCGACGTCTTCCATTGGATTCTCCATGCCTTTATGCAGTTGGCGCGGACTATAGGGCGCCCGGGTTTCGTGCGATTGACCTAGATCATCGGTGTTGCGCATGATGAGATTTTCGGTGCAGGGGCCTGCCATGAACAATGCCCGCTCATCCGGGTCAGGCGGCAGCAGCGATGCGGCCTGCGTCCGCTTCCTGCAGGAGGTGCTGCCGCGCCTGAACCTGCGTTGGGCCGGCTTCCGCAAGGTCCGCGGAACGGTGTGCAAGCGCCTGAAACGGCGCATGCGCACGCTGGAGCTGTCAGGATTTGACGCCTATCGCGCCCATCTGGAGGCGCATGCGGCGGAATGGGAGCGGCTCGACGCCGCCTGCCGGATTCCGATCTCCCGCTTCTTCCGCGATCGCGGCGTGTTCGAACGGCTGGAAACCGAGATCCTGCCCCAGCGGGCTGAGGCGGTGTTGGATCGGGGGGAGCGCGCAATCAAAGTCTGGAGCCTCGGTGCGGCATCGGGCGAGGAGCCCTACAGCCTGGCGATCCTCTGGCACATGGCGCTGGCCAAACGGTTTCCGCAGATCGGCATCGACATCCTGGCGACGGACGTCGAACCGACCATGTTGGAGCGTGCGCGACGCGGTTGTTACGCCGAAGGCTCGCTCAAGGAGCTTACGACCGACTGGCGCGCGGCCGCTTTCGAGCGCCGGGGCGACCTACTGTGTCTTCGGCCGGCGTTTCGAGGCGCTGTGACGTTTGAACTGGCGGATGTGCGAACCACTCTGCCGACCGACCGCTTTGACCTGATTCTGTGCCGCAACGTGATCTTCACCTATTTCGACCAGGGGCAACAGGACCATTTCTGTGGCGTCTTGCATCGGCTGCTTTATCCCGGCGGTGTTTTGGTTCTGGGCAAACACGAGTAGTTGCCGCGGGGACAAGGGCTGTTTCGCCCGCTCGATCGAAGCGTGCCGATCTATCGCGTGGGTACGCTCGAGGCGTTCAACCCTTGATGCAGATCATCGGCTTCAGCCTTGCGACGCGCCGGGCAAGACCGGCCTTTTCGGCGACTTCGACCACACGCTCGACGCTTTTGTAGGCGCCGGGCGCCTCTTCGGCGATGCCGCGCTTTGAGGGGCTCCTGACGATGATGCCACGGTCACGCAGTTCCTTTTGCACCTGACCGCCGGCCCAGGTCTTGGCTGCCTTGTGACGGCTCATGGCACGCCCGGCGCCGTGGCAGGCCGAGCTCAGCGCGGCTTTTTCAGAGCGGGCGTCGCCGGCCAGCACATAGGAGGCGGTACCCATGCTGCCGCCGATGAGAACCGGCTGGCCAGCATCGGCGAGGTCCGTCGGCAGGTCGCCGACATGCGGGCCAAAGGCGCGGGTGGCGCCCTTTCGATGCACGAACAGGCGCCGCATCTCGCTGTCGACGGTGTGATGCTCCTCCTTGCAGGTGTTGTGCGATACGTCATAGAGCAGCTCGACCGCGGTTCCCGGAAAGAACCGCTCGAACACCGACCGGGCCAGGTGGGTGAGGATTTGCCGGTTGGCGAGCGCGCAATTGATACCGGCCCGCATGGCACCGAGATAGCGTTGCCCGAGTTCGGAAGCGATCGGGGCGCAGGCAAGTTCGCGATCGGGCAGTACGATGCCGTAATCCGGCGCCGCAACGGCCATCTCGCGCAGGAATTCGGTGCCGATCTGGTGGCCCAGTCCGCGTGAGCCGCAATGGATCATGACCACCGCCTGGTCTTCCGCCAGCCCAAACGCATCGGCGGCCGCGCGGTCATAGATTTCGGCCACCGACTTCAAGATAGTGGTTGCCGGATCCAAGCGTTCCCATTTCCCGGCGCTGCCGCTGACGGGCCTTGTCCGAGACGGCGTCTGGATCGGCGCCGGCCATCCGGCCGCGCTCTTCGATCCGCTCGAGATCCCGCGGATGGCCATAGCCCTGTTCCACCGCCCAGCGGGCGCCGCCTTGCAGCATAGCCGTCATTTCGTCGTCATCGAGGGTGATGCGTCCGCGACTGCCGACACCGGCTGGAATCGAGCGCGACATTTCATGGGCGAACGGTTCCTGTGCCCTCACGACATCGGCGCGGCTGAGCGGCGTCGTCAGCAACCGGACACCGCAGGATATGTCGAAGCCAACACCGCCGGCGCTGATCACACCGTCGGCATCGGGATCGAAGGCGGCGACACCGCCGATCGGAAAACCGTAACCCCAGTGAGCGTCAGGCATCGCATAGGCCGCGGCGACGATGCCGGGGAGCATCGCGACGTTGCAGATCTGCTCATAGACCTTGTCATCCATGTCGTCGATCAGCGCCTCATCGGCATAGATCACGGCCGGTGCGTTCATCGCCCCGTGCCTGTTGATCTGCCAGGCGTAGGGTGCCGTCTGTACGAGTTTCGAGCGGTCCATTCCCGCCTCCTTCCGCGGCTAGACGTCGACGATGCACTGGGCGATCCAGCGTCCGTCCGGATCGCGCCCCACGTTCAGGGCTGTGAACGTCGCCCCTTTGGGTTCCACCGCCGGTCTGTGGCGTTCGACGTCGACCGGTTCGCCGATCGCCTGGCCCTTGAGCACGCCGTCGACGATGTCGACCTTGAAATCGCGAAACAGCATGTGCCGCGTAGCCATCTCGAAAATGACGGCGTTCAACCAGTCGACGAACAACACCTCAAGGTCCGGTGTAGCGCATTCCACGTCAATCGTTCTGTCGGCCGCGACCGTGTCGAGGGGCACGACAATCGCAGTCAGCGCCCGCGCCGCGTTGGCAAAGGCTTCCGCAGGCGTATCGCCGAAGCCGCGAACCCCGATGTCGGCGTCATGGGGAAAATGCTCCCAATCCTGCCGGGATTCGATCGTTTGGTCTACCATGTCTCTCGCGCGATCCCGTGGCCCGCGCAACCGGTACTGCAACTCAGTTTAGTCGCCGTGGCGATCGCTCATCATTGCCTCTGCAAGTGCCTGGAAGCGATCGCGGGCCGCCGGTGTTTCAGCATGAAGCGTCGCGTCGAGGATCGCCCGTCCCGGTGCCACGAAAAGCGCCTCAAAGGTCTCAAGATCGATTTCCTCGGGATCAGCCTCGACGGAATGGTCCTCCGGGATGTGTTCACCAAGGTCGTCTTCGGCACGGATGCGCAACTGCCAGCCTTTGGGTTCCTGCGCCGGACATACTTCGACAATGCCGACGGCCGTCACCGAATCGACATCGGTGTCGGCGCCGACGCCATTCGCTTCAAAATCCTTAATCCCGGTGTCGACGAATTCGCGCGTTGCACTGACATGGAAGGCGTGCGGATCGCGCCGCTGTTCGTCACCGAGCCAGCGGACGATCTGTTCCGGCAGGACATCGATGGGGTATTCTTCCATGGCTGCATTCCTGGTCAGATCTCGTCCACACCGCTGACAATGCTGCCGTAACCGAGTTTGTCCAGACCTTCGGCCCAGTGATCGGCCAAATGCGGGTGATCGAGCAGATAGGCTGGTGTCGGCCCCTCATGCCGCTCAACGGCCAGTTTGATCAGATCGGACCATTCCTCGGGTTCAGCGTCGCCGCGACCAAGCCACAGCAGGGCTACGAGTTCGGCCTGCTGCTGCGGATCAAGGCCCTCGATCTCTTCGATTACCTCCTCGCGCGACAGATCGTCAGGATGCTCCTGCAACACGGCCGGGCCTTCGTCGTCGCTGGGATTGCTGCCGGTATCGGGCATCACCGTATCTTCACGGGCCATGAGGGCCCGGACCTTGAGGATCAGCATACCCAGATAGTCGGTGTTGATGGATATCGGCATATGGTGGGCCTTCCTGCTTTGTTTTGTTGTCTTCGTCGCTGGCATGCCCGGCCAAGACGCGTCAAGGATGCAGACTTGCGAATATGTCTGTCAAGGCTATCAAGCATCGTTACCGGTCGCATAGCGGCCATATGCCGCTCCCCGATCTGGTTTATTGTGGCAACAACTGAAACGGGTGACGGTCGTAGCCGTGGCAGCAATCCATATCGGAACTTCGGGTTGGCATTATGACCACTGGATCGGTCCCTTCTATCCTGTGGGCTCTGCCGCTGATCACCTTTTGGAGCACTACGCGCGGCATTTCTCGGCGGTGGAGATCAATGCCACTTTCTACAGGCTTCCGAAGCGCCAGACGGTTGCCGCCTGGCGCGATGCGACGCCGTCCGGCTTTGTCTTCACCTGCAAGGCAAGGCGTTACATGACCCATATGAAAAAGCTATCTGACCCACAGGAGAGCCTGGACCGATTTGTCGGCACGATGGCGGAATTGCGGAACAAGCTTGGCCCGGTGCTGTTCCAGCTGCCGCCGCGCTGGCATGTCAATCTGCAACGCCTCGCCGCTTTTCTGGAAATATTGCCCACGTCGGTCCGCTACGCCTTCGAATTCCGTGACCAGAGCTGGTTCTGCGATGCGGTCAACGAGATCATGCAGCGCCGCAATGTGGCGTTTTGCATCCACGATCTCGCCGGCCACGGCTCGCCGCTGACCGCAACGGCGGATTTCATCTATATCCGCCTGCATGGACCGGACGGATTCTATCGCGGCAGCTACGGCACACGGGCTCTGCAGACATGGGCCGGCCGCATCGATACATGGCGGAAGGGAGGGCGGGACGTGTTCTGCTTTTTCAACAACGATCCGCAGGGTCACGCCGTGCAAGACGCGCTTCGCCTCAAGGCCCTGCTGGCGGAATCCGCGGCGCCGGACGGGAGCCAATAGGATGGCCAGCAGCCGCGCATCGGCATCGAATACGGTGACGCTCTTTCTTTCCGGCGATGTCATGACCGGGCGGGGCATCGACCAAATCCTGCGGCATCCCGGTGACCCGGAATTGCACGAGGACTACCTGAAATCGGCGTTGGATTATGTGGCTCTGGCTGAACGCGCTCATGGGCCGATCCCGCGAGCCGCTGCCGACGCCTATGTGTGGGGCGACGCGCTCACGGCGCTCGACCGGATCGCCCCAGACCTGAGGTTAATCAACCTGGAAACAGCAGCGACCGCGTGCTCCGACTGGGAACCGAAGGGTATTAACTACCGCATGCACCCCGACAATGCAGGCATCCTGACCGCCGCCGAGATCGACGCCTGTAGCTTGGCGAACAACCATGTGCTCGATTGGGGGCCAGCCGGTCTGTTCGAGACACTGGCGACATTGCGGCGCATTGGCGTCGTACCGGTTGGTGCGGGGCAATCGCGAGATGAGGCGGCAACACCCGGGGTGTTTGAGGTGCCCGGCGGGCGGGTGATTGTGTTCGCCTACGGCGTGCCTTCAAGCGGCGTTCCCCGGCATTGGGCGGCGGGCACCCACCGCCCCGGTGTCAATATTCTCCGCGACCTGTCGATGGCATCGGTCGATGGTGTGGCGGCGCAAGTTGCCGCGGTCAAGCGGTCCGGCGACATCGTCGTTCTGTCGCTGCATTGGGGATCCAACTGGGGCTACGAGATCGCCGCTGAAGAACGGATCTTTGCCCACGCTTTGGTCGACCGGGCCGGGATCGACCTGGTGTGGGGTCATTCGTCCCATCATCCCAAGGCGGTAGAGGTCTACCGCAACAGGCCGATCCTCTATGGTTGTGGCGATTTCATCAACGATTATGAGGGAATTGCCGGCCACGAGTCGTATCGCGGGGATCTTGTGCTGATGTACTGCGCAACGCTCGCCGTCACCGGCGGCAGTCTTAAACGACTTGAGATGGTGCCGTTCAAAATGTGCAATTTCCGGCTGCAGCGAACGTCCGGATCCGATACGGACTGGTTGCGGACGCGGCTTGACCGGGAAAGCCAGGCATTCGGAACCGGGGTGGTACGCAACCAGGACGGTCGGCTTATCCTGCGCTGGCCTGTCGATGCGTCAGAACCGGCTTCGGGCGCATCGTGAAACCCTAAAATGCAAGCATTTTTAACAGCTTGGCCCGCGTCGCCGGCGTGCGATACAGATGTGATGCGTATGCAACACTTTGATTCTGTCGGGGCGAAACAATGGCAGTTCCAAAAACCGATGCCACTGCAGCCGAGGCACCTGCGATGCGGGGGAGGTGGCTTGACCGTTCGGGGCACTGGCTGCAGACGCATCCGCAACTGTTTGCGCTGCTTGTCGTGCTGGCGCTGGTTCTGCTGCCGGTGGCCGTGTGGCTCGATCTGCGGCATGTGTCGAACGAAGCGCTGAAGCGACAGGCCGCGGATCTCAATGCCATGATCTCGGAAATCCGCGGCTACTACGCGCGCAACGTGGTGGGCCGCATTCAACAGAACAACGGCGACAGCGTACCGGCGCACAATTACGAGGACGTCGCCGGCGGCATTCCGATCCCGGCGACCCTGTCCATCGAACTCGGCTCGATCGTCGGCACCCGCGGCGACAACATCCGCTATCGGTTCGTCTCGGACG
Organism: Hoeflea sp.; assembly: GCA_965249925.1. Classification (GTDB taxonomy): domain Bacteria; phylum Pseudomonadota; class Alphaproteobacteria; order Rhizobiales; family Rhizobiaceae; genus Hoeflea_A. Next base: position 625,572 of record OZ252260.1, on the reverse strand, counting down.
AGGTGTTCGAAAGCCGCACCGCGCACCGGCTCGATGCTTTCGAATCCGCCGCCCTGGCGACGCTGCGCGAGGCGTCCAGCCCGGCCGACGAAGCCGTGATCGAGGTTTCCGGATCGCTGAGCGACAGACGGATCCGCATGGCGGTCCCGGTGATCATGGGGCAGGCCTGCGTCGCCTGCCACAACCGCCATCCGGAAAGCCCGCGCAAAGACTGGAAGGTCGGTGATGTGCGCGGCATTCAATCCGTCAGCATCGAGCAGCCGCTGGCGGCCAATGTCTTTTCGTTCAAATATCTGCTCGCCTATCTGGCCGGTGCCGGTCTGGTCGGAGTGGGTTTTTCGGCCGTGCAGTGGCGCCAGGCCCGCGCATTCCGGCAAATGAACGAGGAACTCGAGGAGACCAATTCCTTCCTGGCCTCGGTGTCGTTCAAGATCTCGAAATACCTTTCGCCGCAGGTCTACAAATCGATCTTCAGTGGCGAGCGGGACGCGGTAATTTCGACCGAACGCAAGCGGCTGACCATCTTCTTTTCCGACATCAAGGACTTCACCGTCACGACGGAAAGACTGCAACCGGAGACGCTAACCGAGCTGCTCAACGAGTATTTCACCGAAATGACGGACATCGCCCATGCGCACGGTGCGACAGTGGACAAGTTTATCGGCGACGCCATCCTCGCCTTTTTCGGTGATCCGGAGACCAAGGGAACCGCCGAAGATGCCCGCGCCTGCCTGAACATGGCAGCTGCCATGCAAAAACGAATCGGCGAACTGTCGCTCGACTGGCGCCGCAGGGGCATCGAGCAGCCTTTCGAAGTCCGGATGGGCATCAATACGGGTTACTGCAACGTCGGCAATTTCGGCAGCACCGACCGCATGGATTACACCATCATCGGCGCCGAAGCGAACCTGGCGGCACGCTTGCAGTCGATCGCTAAACCCGGCGGCATTGTCCTCAGCTACGAGACCTACGCTCTGGTCGAGAACATGGTTAAGGCGCATACGTTGGACCCGATTACCCTGAAGGGCATCAGTCGCGAGGTTGTGCCCTATGCGGTCGACCAGGTGCTCGGTACGGACCATTCCGGCGATATCCTTGAACAGAATACCGGCCGGCTCCACCTGCGAGTCGATTTCGACGGCCTAAAGGCGGGGGAAGGCCGGGAGATCGAGGCAGCGCTGCATACGGCATTGGCCGAGCTCAAACGAAGACGCGCGCCGGCCGGGTGATCCGCATAAACGCCGTCGGAGATCTTCATCGTTGGCGATGCGTTTGCTGCAGCACAAGACGGTAGGCATGGACGACATCGCGTACATCGCCGGAGCTGCCGCCAATCACATACTTGATCATCTCGAACGGATTTCCGCCGTCAGATGATTCATTCTGGCCGCAACTTGCCTTAGTCCAGCACCGAAACCACCGCGCGCGCCACGTGATCGAGACGATCGCCGGGCAGAGCGGCGACATTGATGCGGCTGTCGCCGATGATGTAGATCCCGTGTTCCTCGCGCAGCCGATCGACCTGCTCCGGCGTCAAGCCAAGACGTGAGAACATGCCCTTTTGCCCGGCGATGAAGTCGAAGCGATCGGAGTTGGAGGCGCGACGCAAGGCTTCGGCGAAGTCGCCACGCAGGGTTTCCATACGGGTGCGCATTTCCTCCAGTTCCTGCTCCCAGTCGGCGCGCAGTTCCGAATCGGTGAGAACGATGCGCACCGCGGCGGCGCCGTGATCCGGTGGCATGGAGTAGACGCTGCGGGTCACCGACAACAGGTTGCTGAAGGCGGCGTCGGCTTCTTCGGCATTGCGGGCGATCAGGAAAGCCGCGCCGACACGGTCGCGATAGACCGCGAAGTTTTTCGAGCAGCTCACGGCAATCGCCATTTCCGGGACCTGCGAAGCCATCAGGCGCAGCCCGGCCGAATCCGCTTCGAGACCGCTACCGAAACCGAGGTAGGCAAAATCAACGAACGGAACGAGCTGTTTTTCCAGGCACAGATCGGTGACAGCCTGCCACTGCTCGAGGTCGAGATCGGCGCCGGTGGGGTTGTGACAGCACCCGTGCAGCAGCACCACATCGCCCGGTTCGGCGGCCGACAGCGCGTCCATCATCTCGCTGAAAACGATGCGGCCTGAAGCGGCATCGTAGTACGGGTAGAACCGGGTCGCGAGCTCGGCCGTGGTGAGCAGCGGCACATGGTTCGGCCAGGTCGGTTCTGAGAGCCAGATGGTAGCCTCAGGATGGGCGCGATGCATCATCATGGCGAGAATGCTCAATGCGCCGGAGCCTCCGGGGGCCTGGCAGACACGCAGGCGCTCAGCCGGCACGGCATCGCCGAGCACCAGATCGGCCATCGCCTGGCAGTAGTCCTTGTCGCCCTGCAGGCCGACATAGGCCTTGGTCTGCTGTCCGTCATGCAGGCGCTGTTCGGCAGTCCGGACGGCGCGCATCACGGCCGTGTTGCCGTTTTCGTCCTTGTAAATACCGATACCGAGGTCAATCTTGTGGGGCCGCGGATCTTCCCGGTAACGCGCCATCAGCGCGAGGATTTTATCCGCAGGTGCGGGTTGCATGGATTCAAACATAACGGTCTTCCTGGAGCAAAAGGTATGGTGGATCTATGCCGCCAGGGCGGCTTCGATCTCGGCCTTTACCTTAGCTACAGCTTCTGCCTTCACGGGTCCATAGCCGCGCATCTGTAAAGGTGCTTCGAACCGGGCTTTCCATTCGGCATGGTTCGACGCGTCGATACGATCGAGATGGGCGGTCACCAGATCCTCGTACCAGGTCACGAGTGCCCGCTCCTCGCGGCGTTCGGCTGTATAGCCGAATGGATCGAAGGCGGTGCCACGAAGCCCTTTCATGCGCGCCAGCAGACGGAACATGGCGCCCATCCAGGGGCCGAACTGCCGCTTGTTGGGCCGGCCGCGGGCATCCTTGCCGAGCGGCAGCAGCGGCGGCGCCAGGTGGTAGTGGACGCGAAAATCGCCATCGAACTGCTCGCGCAGCTTTTTGAGGAAGGCCGGATCGCTATGCAGCCGCGCCACCTCGTACTCGTCCTTGTAAGCCATCAGCTTGAACAGGCTCCTGGCGACGGCTTCGGTCAGACCCTCGCCGCCGATTTGGGTTTCATGAGCCCGTACACGGTCGACCAGCCGGCGGTAGCGCGCCGCATAGGCGGCGTTCTGGTAATCGGTGAGGAAAGCCTCACGCCGGGCAATCAGGGCGTCCAGCGTTTCATCACCGGCCGGCATGTCGCCGGCCGCTTTCGGCAGGGCACTCGGATTGCCGCGCGCGATGCGGCCCCAGTCGATCGCCTTGAGATTGGCCTCGACGGCGACGCCATTCAATTCGATGGCCCGCTTGAGGGCGTCCAGCGACACCGGAACCAGGCCCTCCTGCCAGGCAAAGCCGAGCAACAGCATGTTGGCGTAGACGGTGTCGCCGAGCAGCCGTTCGGCAAGCCGGGCCGCATCGATAGCCGGCGGCGTCGCGCCGACGGCTTCGGCGATCCTGGTTTGACGCAAGTCCACCGCCAGGCTGGCATCGCGGTGGCGGACGATGTCTCCAGTCGGCGATTCGGCGGTGTTGAGCACCGCACCCATGCCCTTGCGATAGGTGGCCGACGCCTTGGGCGACGAGGACACGACGATGTCGCCGCCGATCAGTGCGTCGGCGCTGGCCCGGTCGATGCGCGCCTGGTTGATCGTCGCCGGACTGTCGGCCAGCCGGATGAAACTCAGCACCGGTCCGAATTTCTGGGCAAAGCCGGTGAAGTCGAGCACCGTGGCACCCTTGCCTTCCAGATGCGCCGCCATGGTGACTAGCGCCCCGACGGTCACCACCCCGGTGCCGCCGACACCGGTGACCAGCAGATCGTAAGGCGTCGCCAGCGAGCGCTGTTGCGGTTCGGACAGGCCGGCCGCCAGGCTTGCCGGATCGGCTCCGTCGCCGCTTTTCTTGCGCCGCGTGGCGCCCTCGACGGTTACGAAACTCGGGCAGAATCCGTTGAGGCAGCTGAAATCCTTGTTGCAGGTCGACAGGTTGATCTGCCGCTTGCGGCCGAACGGCGTCTCTTTCGGCTCGACGCTCAGACAATTGGACTCCACCGAACAGTCGCCGCAGCCTTCGCAGACGAGGTCGTTGATGTAGGCGAACCGTTTGGGATCTTCCATGGTGCCGCGTTTGCGACGCCGCCGTTTCTCGGTGGCGCAGGTCTGCTCGTAGATCAGCACCGAGACGCCGGGGACGTCGCGCATCTCGCGCTGCAACGGATCGAGATCGCGGCGGTGATGCAGCGTGGTGCCGGCCGGGAAATCGGCAAGCCGAAATTTCGCCGGGTCGTCGGAGACGATGGCGATGCGCTCGACGCCCTCGGCGCGCACCTCCTGAGCGATCGCCTGGACGCTGACCGGTCCGTCGACGGGCTGGCCGCCGGTCATGGCGACGGCGTCGTTATAGAGGATCTTGTAGGTGATGTTGGCCTGCGCCGCGATCGCCTGGCGGATGGCCATGGAACCGGAGTGGTAATAGGTACCCTCGCCGAGATTCTGGAAGATATGGCCGCCGCCGGTGAATTTCGACGAAGCCGCCCAGTTGACGCCTTCGCCGCCCATCTGGATCAACGACGTGGTCTCGCGGTCCATCCAGCTCGCCATGAAATGGCAGCCGATACCGGCCAGCGCCTTGGAGCCCTCCGGCACCTTTGTGGATGTGTTGTGCGGGCAGCCGGAACAGAAATACGGCGTGCGCGTGGCGCCAGCGACCTGGATCGGGGCACCGAGGTTTTCGCTGAGCGCGCGGGCCCGGTCACCGAAGCGTGTGGTCTGGAACACTAGGTCGAGGCGACCGGCCACCAGCGGCGCCAGCTGCAGCGGCGACAGTTCGCCGGTCCACGGAACCAGCCGCTCGCCGTTCTCGTCGCGCTTGCCGGCCATGTGCTGCGGTTTGTCGCCCGGATAGTCGTAGAAGTATTCCTTGAACTGGCTTTCGATGATGCCGCGCTTTTCCTCGACGACCAACACTTCGCGTTTACCGCGCACGAAATCGAGGGCGTCGCGACGGGCCAGCGGCCAAACCATGCCGACCTTGTAGATATCGATGCCGAGCGAACGGCAGGCCGTCTCGTCAAGGTCCAGGAGCCGCAGCGCTTCCATCAGATCGAGGTGGCCCTTGCCGGTGGTGACGATGCCGAATGTCGCCTCGCGATTGTCGTAGATGCGCCGATCGATCGGGTTGGCCTCGGCAAAGGCGAAAACCGCCTGCTTCTTGGCCTCCATGCGCTCCTCGATCTGCGGTCCGGGAAGGTCCGGCCAGCGGTAGTGCAGGCCACCCAGCGGCATGTCGAAGTCCGGGGTGAGAAAATGCCGGTCCGCCGGCAGGATAATCGATGCTGCCGATTCCACCGTTTCGGAAATTGCCTTGAAACCGACCCACATGCCGGAGAACCGGCTGAGGGCATAGCCGTACTCGCCGAAGCTCAGATATTCGCCGACGGTGGCTGGATTGAGCGTCGGCATGAACCAGGCCATGAATGCGACATCCGACTGATGCGGCATCGACGACGACACACAGCCATGGTCGTCGCCGGCCACCACCAGCACACCGCCATGTGGCGAGGATCCATAGGCATTCCCGTGCTTGAGCGCATCGCCGGAGCGGTCGACGCCCGGGCCCTTGCCGTACCACAAGCCGAATACGCCCTGGACCTGGCGGTTGGGATCGGTCTCCACCTGCTGGCTGCCGAGCACCGCGGTGGCGGCGAGATCCTCGTTGACCGCCGGCAGGAACTCGATGTGTGCTTCTTCGAGGCGTTCCCGGCTGCGCCACAGCTCCAGGTCGACACCGCCGAGCGGCGAACCGCGGTAGCCGGAAACGAAGCCGGCCGTATTCAACCCGGCCGCGCGGTCGCGGCGCGCCTGGTCGAGCAGGATGCGGACCAGCGCTTGGGTGCCGGTCATATAGGCGCGGCCGGCCATCGCCGAATAGCGCTTGTCGAGGCTGTAGCCGGCATCAAAAGCCGGTGCATGGATGTTCATGGTCGCTCCTCCTATTGAGGGTTGCGATTATTTTACTCCCATTTCCCCGGTTTGATTATCCATTTCGGTTGCCCTGGAGCGGAAATTTGGATAATTTATCCTGATTTCGGAAGAATATTGAAAGAAACGATGAGAGACGCCATCAAACTCGACAAGCAGGACCGCGCCTTGCTGCGGGAGTTGCAGCAGGATTGTCAGATCTCGAATCAGGCGCTGGCGGACAGGGTCGGCCTGTCCGCCTCGGTGTGCTGGCGGCGTGTGAATGCGCTGGAAAAATCGGGCATCATTCGCCGGTACTCGGCGATCATCGACGGTCCGGCGACCGGCATGGGATTCCAGGCGATCGTCTACATCACCCTGGTCCGGCACGAGAGCGGCGCCCTGCAGAACTTCATTTCGGCCATCGAAAGGCGTGAGGAGGTGCTCGAATGCGTCGCCACCACGGGCGATGCCGACTATCACCTGCGGGTGATCTGCGAAGACCAGCAGGCCTATAACCGCTTTCTCGAAGAGTTCCTGTTCCAGATCCCCGGCATCGCCAATGTGCGCACCAACCTGATCCTCAAGGAGATCAAGAGCCAGGGCTATATTCCGGTTTGAGGGCGACACTGCCGCCACCTTGACCACAGGCGCGGCGCAGGGCGGCGCGCGCCAGCAGGCGTGTCGAATCGAGCGTCGGAAGCGGCGAATTAACGTCATTGATGATCAGCGGGATTTCCGTGCAGCCGAGGATCACTGCGTCGCAGCCGGCCTGTTTCAGGCGCTCGATGATCCCCTGAAATGTGACAACCGCTTCGGGCTTGAAGATGCCGTAAATCAATTCCCGGTGGATCAGGCGATCGATCTCGTCGCGTTCGCCGGCGTCCGGACGCACGCAATCGAGCCCAACTGCGGCAAGTTTCTCCGGGTAGACCTCGCTGTCGACCAGCGATCGCGTGCCGGTCAGCGCCAGGCGACGGTAACCGCGCTTGGCGGCCTCGCCAGCGACCACCTCGGCGATGTGCAGCCAGGGCAGTGGCGAATGCGGCGTGACGAGATCAAAAGCCTGGTGGATGGTGTTGTCGGGGCAGATGAGAAAATCGGCACCGGCGGCCGCCAGCTTTTGCGCCGACGCGAGCATCAGTTCGGCAATGCCGGCACGGTCGCCGCGGTTGATGCAGGCCAGGTATTCGGCCAGCGACGGCGTGTGCATGGTCACTTCGGGATGCGCGTACTGTCCCAGAAGCTGTTCGCCCTCGATGCAAATCGTACGGTAACAGAGCGCCGCCCCCTCGGCCGAACAGCCGACAATTCCGATGTGCTGAGTCATGGTGTGCAACCCCGTTCGTCTCGCTGAACAGTAGACGAACCCGTGCTCGGCGCAAGCAGGGTTGCGCGCCGAAAAGCTTTATCAGGATGATAACCTCTAACTGCCAGGCGCAAGCCTTTTTGCAGCTTCGTTGCGAATCCTCGAAACGGTGTCGGCGTTGTTCGACTCCCAGGCCTTGTAGCGCTGATATCCGCGCAGATATGTCCGGTATCGATTGCCTGGAGATTGCGTTGCCATTGCCTCCAGTTCGGCTTCCGACAGGAAATGCGATTTGACGGCGTTGTGCGCATCGTAGCACTGCAAGGTCTGCGCCTTTGACAATGGCGCCTGTTCCGCCATCAGGTTGCAGGCGTAGAGAATGCCCAGGATTGCGCTGAAATCGGTCATGGAGCGCTCCATTCGACGGTTTCGGGTCGATCATACCGCGCAACGGGCGAAAGTCTGCAAGAATTGGCTGTCGGTCCGATCAAAAGCGGATATCGATGCCCGTCCGTTCCTCGACAACCTGACCGTCGCGCAACAGACGGATTATGCCGTTGAATTCTGCACCGCGCGGCAGCCCGCCGCGCTTACCGGCATAGGCGGTGTAGCTCGCCTTCGGGCCGGGAAGCGGTTCGCTGGCACCCCTTGCGTAAACACCGTTCGGGCCGACGATTTCCAGTTCGATGACGTCGCCGGCCTGCAGGTTGATGAAATGGGCGAACAGGATCAGCGGCCCATCGGCGGACGGTGCGCTGACCCGGTTCTTCACCACATCCGTGCCGGTGACCGGACTGGCGGCGTATCCGGCCCGCAGCAGGACGGTGGTGTCGCCGCGCAGTTGCTGGGCCGCTTCTTGCGTCCACAGGCTCTGCCCAGTCTCGCCGCATGGATCGCCGGGTCGTGCCATGGTCATCGGATCGATTTCCTCGCCGTCCTTGCGCACGCTGGCGTGTACATGCGGAAACTGTGTGAGGCCCGAGAGGCCGATGCGCCCGATGGTCTCGCCGCGCTTGACAGTGTCGCCCGTACGTACCCGCAGCGAGCCGCGCGCCAGGTGACAGAGCTGCGTCACCCAGCCGTCGCCATGGTCGATGACAACGCCGTTGCCACACTCTCTGCCCTTGACCGCCGACCGGTCGGCATCGGTCTCGACCAGCCGGTCGGAGGCCGTGTTGCGGCTCCCGGTGACACGGCCGTCAGCCATCGCCAGGACCGGCACCCCGGCCTGCATCTCAGCAACATCGCGGACACGGATGTCGGTGCCCTTATGGCCGTCATAGGTGGCGGTCCCGCAGAACGGATCGCGTCGCCCCGGACCGGGATCGATGTCCATGTAGCTTTGCAGAAAGCAAGTCTCGCCGATGATGCAGTCGACCGGCAGCGAAAACTGCGGCGTCTCCGCAGCGGCGGCAATAAACGGGTAACCCGAAAGCAGCCCGGCAAGAAGGCAAACTACACCGGTCAGTCGCGATGTCTGCGCCATTTTCAGGTTTCTCACTTCGTGGACGGCTTGATCGTTCGCTGAGAGCATGCCACCGACCCGCCGAAATGCCCACTCACTTTTGTCGCCGCGAACGGCGCTTGGCCGGCACTATTCGAGAGGTGTTGCGGCGGCTCGAACTGCGCTGCTCTACACCTGGAAAAGCCACTCATGCTCCGGCGCGTTGTGGAATTTCCAGGTGCGCTTCGGACCGGCCATGACGTTGAGATAATAGAGATCGTAGCCGTGACAGGCGGCGCAGGGATGATAACCGCGCGGCACCATGACCAGATCGCCGTCCTCGACCGCCATCGGCTCGTCCAGCGACCGGTCATCGGTATAGACGCGCTGGAAAGCGAATCCCTGGCTGGGATTGATGCGGTGGTAATAGGTCTCTTCAAGCAGCGATTCGTGCGGAAGGTCGTCGCGGTCGTGCTTGTGCGGCGGGTAGGACGACGTATGGCCGCCTGGTGTGATGACTTCGACGACCAGCAGTGAATCGGCGGGCTGATCTTCCGCCAGAATGTTGGTGACGTAGCGGGCATTGGTGCCGGTTCCGCGGGTCTCGCGCGACAGATCCTGCGGCCGGATCAGGCGCGGCGGACGACTGCCGGGCTGGCCCGGCGCGGTGCACACGGCGAGTTCCAGATCGCCGGTTGCTTTGACCGACCATGCGACGCCGGCGGGCACATAAGCCGCCGCCGGCTCGCCCTGGAACGGCGAGGTACGGCTGCCCATCTCGCCGAACGCCTGGCCGTCCGCCGTCGCTTCGCCGCTGCCGGTCACCCAGACCAGACAGGTTTCCCGGTCGGCGCAGTGCGCTTGCGCGGTCTCGCCCCGCTTAAGGCGATACAGTTCGAAGCCGACATGGGTCCAGCCAGCCGATTGCGGGGTTACCGACAACACCTTGCCGGCGTCGCCCGAGGGTTTGACTTGCAACTTCGACATTAGAGCAACATGAGGTTAGGTTTGATCATTTGACCATAGCGATTTTGGTCTCTGGCTAGGCGGGTTGCGCGCCGTGGTGCCTCCCCACCACAAGCGCGGGCCAACGACGCCAGGGGGCAAAATCGCCTGGCCCATTCATCTCTGCGTATCAACATTTTTAGACCTCAACTGGGTGGCGGTAAATCGGCCCATCGGCTGCGTTGCGCCGCTTGCCCGATGCCCCACATCGCGCTGCGCGACGCGCCTAACCGAGTGGAGCCGATTTTCCACCATCAAATGACCAAACCTAACCTCATGTTGCTCTATTCTTCTTTCCGCGTGTCGCTTTGTCGATCCGGATTGAAATCGATGAAAAAGCCCCAGATCGCGGCGCCGGTCAGCGCTGCAAACAACATGCCCCAGAATTGAGCGCCGTTGACAAACTCGACCACCGTCCAGCCGCCGACGAGCAGTGTCACCACGACGCGCCGCCACAGCGGTCGGAAGAACGGATGGTTGGTGCCAAAGAAATCTTTCACGAGTCCATCCCGTCACGCGGCCAGAGGCCGGTCTCTGCCGACAGGCCCTTTAACGTTTCATGCCCAAGTGCCTGGTATTCGTGCGGTAGGCGCACTTCCGGATCCTGCTCCGCTTCAATAACGATCCAGCCGTCATAGCCGTGTTCGGCGGCGATGCGCAATACCGGCTCGAACTCGACGATGCCCTGCGCATCGCCCGGTACGGTGAACACACCGCGGCGAACGCCCTCCAGAAACGACAGCCGTTCCTCCTCGATCTGCCGGGCGATATCGGGCCGGACGTTCTTGCAATGGATATGGGCGACGCGGTGCATGTATGCGCGGGCCAGCTCCTCCGGGTCGCTGCCGCCGAGCCAGGCGTGGCCGGTATCGAGCAGCAGCTTCGTGCGCGGGCCGGTGACCTGCATGAACCGGTCGATTTCCCCGCGGGTCTGGACGATGGTTCCCATGTGATGATGATAGGCGAGGTCGAGGCCCTGCGCCGCCACGTATTCGGCCAGGCGTTCGACGGCAGCGCCGAATTGCGGCCACTGATCGGCGTCGAGCACCGGTTTGTCGGCCAGTGCGACCGCGTCCTTGCCGTGGATGGCATTTGACGTCTCGCAAACGATGCAGACATCGCAGCCATTGGCCTTCAGCATGTCGAGATGCGGCTGGATGGCGGCGTTTTCGGCGGCGGCGTCGCGGACCAGCAGATGACTTGAATACCAGGCGGAAACCAGCACCAGGCCATGGCCGCCCAGCACCTGCTTCAGCGTTGCACCGTCATCCGGCATCTTGTGGCCCTTTTCGATGCCGTGAAAGCCGATCTGCGCGGCTTCTCGCAGACACCGTTCAAGGCTGATAGCGCCGCCAAGCGTGCGGTCGTCGTCGTTCGACCAGGCGATGGGATTGGTGCCGAAGCGGATCATGCGTCGCTCCGTTCCCTCAGCGCGTTTTCGTAGTGGCCTCGCGCCTCGCGCACCGCGTCGCGCTCCGACACCTCGGGCACCGCCACTTCCCACCAGGAGCCGCCCGCCTCGGTCGACGGGCCCGGGTCGGTATCGATGACCACGACGAACGGGCCTTGCGCGTCACGCGCCTTGGCAAGCGCCTCCTCCAGTTCGGTGATCGACCCGGCTTTGACCGCCCGAGCGCCCATGGAGGCGGCGTGCGCCACGAAATCGATATGCGAGGGCTGCCGGTGGTAGGCGTCGTCAAGCAGGTTGTTGAACGGCTCCCCGCCGACTGCCTTCTGCAAGCGGTTGATACAGCCGAAGCCGCGGTTGTCGGTTATGATCACCGTCAGCTTGAGGCCCATCATCACCGCCGTCGCCAGTTCCGAATTCATCATCAGGTAGGAGCCGTCGCCGACCATGGTGATGACGTCACGATCCGGATCGGCCATCTTGATACCGAGACCGCCGGCAATCTCGTAACCCATGCAGGAATAGCCGTATTCCATGTGGTAGGAGCCCGGGCGGCCGGCCTTCCAGAGCTTGTGCAATTCACCCGGCATGGTGCCGGCGGCACACATGATGACCGTGTCTTCGCGCGCCGCCCGCTGTACGGCGCCGACCACCTGCATGTCGGTCGGCAGTTCATTGCCGGCTGTCGGCGCGGCGGTGACGGCGTCGGCGTCATCGAACCAGGCGCTCTTCAGGGTCTGCGGGGGATCGTCGGCGCGATAGCCGGCAAGCGCCGTCGAAAGCTGCTCGAGGCCGATGCGGGCGTCGCAGACGAGCGGCAGAGCATTGTGCTTGAAACCGTCATAGGCCTGGACATTCAACGACACCAGTCGCCGGCCGGGCTGTCCGAACAGCGACCAGGAACCGGTGGTGAAGTCCTGAAAACGGGTGCCGACACCGAGCACCAGATCGGCCTGTTCGGCAAGCGCATTAGCGCTGGAGGAACCGGTCACGCCCACCGGGCCGAAATTAAGCCGGTGGTCCCAGGGCAGGGCGGACTTGCCAGCCTGGGTCTCGACCACCGGGATATTGTGCGTTTCGGCGATTGTCGCGAGCGCCTCGCAGGCGCCGGAGTAGTGCACACCGCCGCCGGCGACGATCAGCGGGTTGCGTGCGCTACGGATCGCAGCAGCGACATCGGCCAGTTCGCTTGCGTCGGGTGCCGGGCGCCGCTGGCTCCAGGTCCGCGGCTCGAAAAAGGCCGCCGGATAATCGTAGGCTTCCGTCTGCACATCCTGGCAGAAGGCCAGCGTCACGGGACCGCAATCCGCCGGATCGGTCAGCACCCGCATGGCTCGCGGCAGGGCGGTAAGCACGTGTTCGGGCCGGGCGATCCGGTCGTAGTAGCGCGAGACGGGCCGGAAGCAGTCATTGGCCGAAACGGTACCGTCGTCGAAACGCTCGACCTGCTGCAATACCGGATCGGGGCCACGGCTGGCGAACACGTCGCCCGGCAGCAACAGCACCGGCAGACGGTTGACATGGGCGAGCGCCGCCGCGCTCACCATGTTGGTGGCGCCGGGGCCGATCGACGAGGTCACCGCCATGGCACGTCGCCGATTCAGCGCCTTGGCGTAAGCGATCGCCGTGTGCGCCATGGCCTGCTCGTTGTGGCCACGATAGGTCTGCATCGTGTCGCGGTGAGCGTAGAGCGCCTCGCCGAGGCCGGCGACGTTGCCGTGCCCGAAAATCGCCCAGAAGCCGGCAATGAAGGGCTCGCCGTCGTCGTTCAACTGATGGCTCAGCCAGCGCACCATGGCCTGCGCCGCGGTCAGTCTGATGGTCGTCATGCCGCTTCTCCCTTACCGGTTCGCGCGCTGTCCCAGATCGCACATAAGGATCTGTATCGTGCTTCCATGTCGGCCACCGCTTGCGCGTCGGACAGCTGGCCTTGCAGCCAGCCGCGCGCCGTTTCGGCGAAAATCGTGCGCCCGACAGCGAACCCTTTGACCAGCGGATGCGCCGCGGCGATCTCGAAACTCTGCCGAAGCGCCTCCGCCGGAGCGTCAAGGCCGAGCACGACCATACCACGGCAGTGCGGATCGTTGCGCTCCACCGCGCCGCAAGCGTTGCGCCAGGCGGCATCGCTTTGCATCGGCTCCAGCTTCCACCAGTCCGGATGGACGCCGATGCCATAGAACCGCTCGATGACGGTGGCCACCGTCAGGTCATCCACCGGACCGTGGCGGGAGGCGACGATCTCCAGCAGGAACTCCAGGCGATTGCGCCGGGCCGCGGCATAGAGGCGGGCAACGGTCTCCTCCTGTTGGCGTTTCAGGTCGTTGTCATCGTCGGGGTGGTAAAAACACAGCAGCTTGACGACGTTGTTCAGCGGCCATTCGCGCAGTCCGCCGAAATCCGGCCCGATCTCCGGTTCCAGCTCCAGCGGCCGCGATCCGGGCCACTCCACCGGCCTGCCGATCCACAGGCCGGTCTCCGCCGCCGCATAGAGCGTCTCGCGGCCATGACGGCTGTCGCAGAGGATGCCATAGCCGGGCTGGCCGCCGGCCACGCGGCTGGCGGCGTCGAGGCAGAGCCGCTTGAAATCGGCGATCCGCTCCAGCGGCGCGCCGGCGTCCTCCGCCATCGTCTCGAGCTGGGCCCGGTGGTCGAAGGCGAAGACCCGCATGGTCGGCCAGTCACCCTTGCGGTTGGTCGACCAGTGCACCTGCTCCAATGCCGTGTCCTTGCGCAGCGCGGGCTTGCGGATGCCGGTCTCGAAGAAATACTGCAGCTCGTCCCAGCTCGGATAGGCCGGCGTGCAGCCGTGGCGGGACACTGCGAAGGCGCCACAGGCATTGGCGTATTTGAGCGTGGTCGGCCAGTCCTCGCCGGTTAGCCAGCCTTTCAACAGGCCGGACATGAAGCCGTCGCCGGCGCCCAGCACGTTGAACACCTCGATGGCGAATCCGGGGCCGGTGTGACCGTCGTCCAGCCGATCGGGGATGGCGCCGTCGAAGGCGACGGCACCCATCGGACCGCGTTTGCAAACCAGGGTCGCAGTCGTCAGGCCACGCACTGTGCGCAATGCCTCTAGCGTGTCCTCGCTGCCGCCGGCGATGTGGAATTCCTCCTCGGTGCCGACGATCAGGTCGAACAGATGCAGCGTCGACTGCAGTTTGGCGGTGACGGCGGCCGACTCGATGAACCGGCTCTCGCCGTCTCCGTGCCCGGCAAGCCCCCACAGATTGGGACGGTAGTCGATGTCGAGCGCCGTCCGGGCACCGCTGGCGCGCGCCAGGTCGAGCGCCTTGCGCACCGCGGCCTCGGTGCGCGGATGCGACAGATGGGTTCCGGTCGGGCAGACGGCCCGCGTATCGGCGATGAGGTCCGGATCGATATCCTCCTCGCATAGCGCCATGTCGGCGCAGTTTTCCCGATAGAAGATCAGCGGGAAGTTTTCGGAGTCACGGATGCCAAGCAGCACCAGGGCGGTCAGCCGCTGCGGGTCTGTAATGACGCCACGGGTATCGACGCCTTCGCGTTGCAGCTCTTCGCGGATGAAGCGGCCCATGTGCTCGTTGCCGACACGGGTGATCAGTCCGGATTTCAGGCCAAGCCGGGCGGAACCGGCGGCGATATTGGTCGGCGAGCCGCCGAGATATTTGGCGAAGGACGCCATGTCCTCCAACCGGCCGCCGACCTGGTCGCCATAGAGATCGACGGAGGAGCGGCCTATGGTGACGACATCGAGCGATTTCATGCACTGAGTCCTTGGATCGAAATGTCTGGTGGAATAGAATTTTTATTCTATTTTCTCCACTGAGTACAGAATGAATTCTGCTAGCTTTGCGTTTTTTCGGCGCCAATGGCGACAGCCAGCGTCACCGCAAGCGACAGCGTCGCCGACAGCGAGCGGAAAGCGCCGAAATCGGCCTCGGAGACGCTCAGGACATGGGTCGCCGCTCGCGCCAGCGGGCCGATGGGCGCATCGGTGATGGCCACCACCGCTATATCGCGCCCTTGCGCGTATTCCGCCATCGCAATGGTATCGGGCGTATAGGGCGCAAAGCTGACGGCGATCAGCGCGTCGCCCGGGCGCATCGCCCGATGGTTATCCAGTTTGCCGACCGCACCGTGCAACAGTGAGGGGATGTCCATCTTCTCCAGCGCATAGGCCAGATAGGCGGCCACCGGGAACGAGCGCCGGAAGCCGACGACATGAATCACACCGGCGTCGGTCAAGGTGCGGGTCGATGCATCGAGCACGCGGGCGTCGATGGTTTTGACGAGGTTTTCCAGCGACAGTCGTCCGGCCTCGGCGAATTCCGCCAGCAAAGCCGACGGGCTGTCGGCACCACTCAAACGCAGGCTCTCCAGCCGAGCCGTGTAGTCGGGCCAGGCTTCGGCGTAGGAATCACGGTAGAGCCGCTGCATCTCGGTAAAGCCGCCGAACCCGAACAACTGGCAGAAGCGCATGAATGCGGATGGCTGAACGCCGGCTTCCGCCGCCAGTTCCGCCACGGTCCGCACGGCAATCTTGTCGCGATTGGTCGCCACATAATCGGCGCATTGGCGCAACCGCTTGGGCAGCGAATTGGCCCGCTCCACAATGGCGAGCTGCAATTCCTCCACCGATTTCGGTGTCACCGTCCGGGTCTTCATATGGGTACCGTCGATACGGGTTTCAGCCGGGTTTCACGGCGCGGCCTTCAAGCGCCGAACGCGTCGCGGCCTCGGCCAGCAGCAGCGCCCTCAGGCCGTCATCGCCGGACGGTTCAGCCGGCCGTGAGCCGTTCATTGAGCGCACAAAAGCGCTGATTTCGGCCGCATAGGCTTCGGTGTAGCGGGTCATGAAAAAATCGTGCAGCGGCGGCCTGGTAAAACCCCCGTCGCTGGCCACCTCGATGCTAACCGGACGCTGGTTTTCAGCCGCAGCCATGCCCCGTGAGCCGAGGATCTCGATGCGCTGGTCGTAACCGTAGGTCGCACGGCGCGAATTGGTGATGATGCACTGGCGGCCGGAGGGCGTGCGCAGGATCGCGTTGGCCGAATCGAAGTCACCGGCCTCGCCGATCTCAGGGTCGATCAGCACCGAGGCCGTGGCCAGAACGCTGTTCGGTTCCTCGCTCAGCAGAAAGCGCGCCATGTCGAAGTCGTGGATCATCATATCGCGGAAGATACCGCCGGAGCGCTTGATATAGTCGATCGGCGGCGGTGCGGGATCACGGCTGGTGATGGTTATCATCTCCACGTCGCCGATGCCGCCGTCGTCGACCGTGTGTCGCAGCGCCGCAAAATGCGGATCGAACCGCCGGTTGAAACCGACCATCAGCGGAGCGTTGCAGTCCGCAACGACCTGCAGGCAGGCCCGCACGCGGGCAACGTCGAGATCGATGGGTTTTTCGCAAAAGATCGCCTTGCCGGCGCGCGCGAATTGCTCGATCAGATCGGCATGCGTGTCGGTCGGGGTGCAGATCACGATCCCGTCCACCGCCGGATCGTCGGCGATTTCGGATATGGTCTTGACGGCGCAACCGCGGGCCTCAGCGATTTCCCTGGCGGCCGGCTCGACAGCATCGGCGACCGCGACAAGTTCAGCCTGCTCGCTCGCTCCAATGGCGGCGGCGTGGACCTTGCCGATGCGGCCGGCCCCGAGAATGGCAAGTCTTTTCATGGCATGTTCTTTACGGGTTTTCAGAAGTCGAAGCGCTCCAACGGATCTGGTCCACGACGGAACGCCGGTAAACGATGATCGTAATTCTGGAATTTTTATTCCAAAGACTGATCTTTGGTCAAGAGGCCTGTGGACGCGGAAGTTTGCACAACACCAAGTTCGTCCTGCCGGCATACTCACCATACAAACCATCTTGCGCGAACCGTCGATTGGCGACAGTTTCGCGATACGTGAACCGGCATGAGCGAGGGAGATCATGAGCAACTGGATCGATGCCTGCGGAACCGACGACATCGAGGTGGAAGACCTGATCCGCTTCGATCATGGTGGCAACACCTACGCCATCTACCGCAGCCCGAAGGACGAGTATTTCGCTACCGATGGCCTGTGCACCCATGAGCAGGTGCATCTGGAGGACGGCCTGGTGATGGATTACATCATCGAATGCCCGATGCACAACGGCCGCTTCGACTACCGCACCGGCGAGGCCAAGGGCGCACCGGTCTGCGTCGACCTGAAGACCTACCCGGTCAAGGTCGAGGGCGGCCGCGTGCTGATCGATCTGGGCTGATGCCGGTCAGCATCGGCGCCGCCACCGAGGTCGAATCGCGACTGGATCGGACGCAAGCTGGTCGCGGCGTGGGGCAGCACCCGGATTGCGCCGCGCAACAAGCTGGTCGACGGCCGCCCGTCGCATGGAGCTGCTTCATAAAACCTGTCAAAGCCTTGGCAGGCCACGCTGCACCCATTGCGAAGGGGGGATGGCGTTACCGATCTGATAGTCGAATTTCACGACTCGCATCACGCCTTCATCGACTTCGCATCGAAAGGCGAAATCGAACCATTGGCCCCGGCTGCGAAAGGCGACCCGGTTCGCTTCCAGCACCGTGCCAGTCAAGCGGGGAATGCTGGGCAGGGCGTCCGGAGGATACTCGGCGGCCCGCAACTGGTCACGCATCCTGGTCATGCACAGCAGATTCGCCCGCGCTGCGCGTGGCATACCGGACATGGCCCTGCGCAGGCGCGGATCATCGAGGATCACCGCGCTGGATAGCGTCCGCACGCCCGGCAAGCTTCCCAAGCTCTGGTTTGCCCCGGGTGCCGCGGGGGCAGGATTTCGCACGGGATTTCGCTCGGGCCTTGGCGTCGGAGTGACCAGTGCCGTAATCGGCCCGACGATTCCGAATTCGCTGGATTCGGCCGTGGTATCCGCGGTTTGTTCAGGTCCGAGAACCGGCTCGGGGACTTCCGGCTGTTCGGCCTCCGGCTCCGCAGACACCTCAGCAACCGCCTCTTCCGAAGCCTCCTCCTCAGCAGCCTTCTCCTCAGCAGCCTTCTCCTCAGCGACCTCCTCCTCCGCGACCTCCTCCTCCGCGACCTCCTCCTCCGCGACCGCATTCTCTGGGGGCTGTTCCTCAGCGGGCTCGCTGTCCGCGTTTTGCGTCCCATCCGCCTCGATGGCGTTAGGCTCGGGTTGATCCTGCTCGGCTTCGCTCGGCTCGGGTGCAGCCACACCGTCCTGATCGGTCTGGGGTCCTGTATCTGTCTCGCCGAACTCGTACACCGGCTGCAGCACCCGTAGGGGCGGGGACAACTCAGCCAGCTGTTCTTCCGGTTGCGGCTGGTCCGGTGTCTCGGGTGGTGGCTCCGGGGCAGGCGGTTCGGGGGCTGGCGGCTCCGCCACTTCCGGCTCCGGCACTTCCGGTTCCGGTGGCTGCGGTGGCTCCGGTTCGGGCACGTCCGGTTCCGGTTGTTCAAGTTCGGGAGGCGGCACCAGTTCGACCACGACCGCCGATACCTCCGCTTCGTGCGGTCGCCCCTTCACCTGATCGATGAGCGCCACCGCGACAACGGCATGCAGAACCAGCGAAATTGCAACGGCGCCGCTAAAAAAAAGCTGTCCGGCGGGCTTCTCCGGCGGTGCGACAAGTCTGCTGAAGTCGTTAGTCATCAAAGGCTATTTCCGACTACCGCGATTTCGAGGGATTCTGATACAACCGCTATACGGCAACCCGCACCGCTCTGCCAATCCAGGCGAGCTACGTCATATAGGGTGACTTCGTCAACGACGAGCCCGAATGATCACATATTCGTCAGAGACCTCGGCGGAATTCAGGCGGTTCGCCTCAAGCCGCCTCGGCTCGAACGTAATGTCCGTCGGCGATTTCGATGAGGGCCTGTTCCGTATCGAGCGGAACAGAGGGCAGGGCTTCGGCCAGGTGGGTGTCGCGATCGCGGCGCAGCGACGGGTCGGGGATGGGAACGGCAGACAGCAGGCGCTGTGTATAGGCGTGTTTCGGCGCGTTGAGCACCGACCAGGAAGGGCCGAACTCGACGATCTGGCCGCGATACATGACGGCGATGCGATGGCTAACCCGCTCGACGACGGCGATATCGTGCGAGATGAACAGCAGCGACACGCCCTCGGTCTCCTGGATGCGCAGCAGCAGGTCGGTGACGCGGCGGCCGATCGACACGTCGAGGGCCGATACCGCTTCGTCGGCGATGATGATTTTGGGTTGCACCGACAGGGCCCGGGCAATGCAGATGCGCTGGCGCTGGCCGCCGGAAAACTGGTGCGGGAAGCGATCCGCCGCATCCGCCTCGAGGCCGACTTTCTCCAGCAAGTTGATGGCGAGGTCGCGGCGCTGGGCCGGCCTGACGAGACCGTGCAGGTGCGCCGGTTCGGTCACCAGGTCGCGCACCGCGAGGCGTGGATTGAGGCTGGCGAAGGGGTCCTGGAAGACCATCTGGGTGTTGCGGCGATGTGGCCGCAAATGTGCCTGGTCGAGCGCTGTCAGGTCGGTGTCGCCGAGCATCACGGATCCGGATTTCGGTTCGATCAGCCGCAGGATCGAGCGGGCCAGGGTGGATTTGCCGCAACCGGACTCGCCGACCAGGCCGAGCGTTTCGCCGCGCGACAGGGTCAGCGACACGTCGCGCACGGCATAGGTCTCGCTGCGGCGGCGAAACAGCCCGCCCGGCTGCACGAAGCTGGTCGACAGGTTTTTGACCGTCAGGATCGGTTCGGCGTCGCGCCGCGGTTGCGGCGAGCCGGAGCCGAGTTTGGGCCTCGCGGCCATCAGTTCGCGTGTGTAGTCGGCCCTGGGTGCCTTGAAGATGGTTTCGACATCGGCCTCCTCGATCAGCCGGCCGTGGCGCAGCACGCAGACCCGGTCGGCCATCTCGGCGACCACACCCATGTCGTGGGTGATGAACAGCACCGCCATGCCGAGTTCGGCCTGCAGGGCGCGAATCAATTGCAGGATTTCAGCCTGGGTGGTGACGTCCAGGGCGGTCGACGGCTCATCGGCGATCAGCACCTCGGGTCGGCAGGCAAGTGCCATGGCGATCATCACCCGCTGGCGCAATCCGCCGGAGAGTTCGTGCGGAAACTGCGCCAGGCGGCTGGCAGGTTCGGGAATGCGGACCGTCTCCAACGCCTTTTCCGCGGCTGCGAAGGCCTCGCCGCGGTCCATGCCGCGGTGGCGGCGGAATACCTCGTACAGCTGCTCGCCGACGCGCATGACCGGATTGAGCGATGTCATCGGTTCCTGGAACACCATCGAGATGCGGTTGCCGCGCAGTCGCTGCAAGGCCCGGTCCGTCAGGCTGGTGATATCCATCGGATTGTTGCCGAGCAGGCGGATCGTGCCGCCGGCAATGGTACCGCCCTCGCGCTCGATAAGCCGCAGGATGGATAGTGCGGTGGCGGATTTGCCGGAGCCGGATTCGCCGACCAGTGCCAGCGTCTCGCCCGGCCGGATGTCGAGCGAGACGTCCTCGACCGCGCGATGGCGGCCGAAGCGGACGCTGAGGTTGCGGACGGAAAGCACAGGAGCGGCGAGCGAGGCGACCATCGTCATCCTTTCTGGGCAAAGGGGCCGATCGGCGGGGTCCAGCGATGTGGGCGAGGCGTCAGCCGCGCCTCGAAGGGATCATCGCCGAACACCCGCCAGTGCACGGTGTCGGATAGTTCCATCAGGCCATAGGCACCGGCCGGCTCGCCGCGGGTGGTGAAGCTCTCGGTCAGCGACTGCTGGGTCAGGTGGCTGATACCGTCCACCTGGGTGACGGTGTTCCAGTGGACGTGGCCGGCCAGGCACACCATCGGCTGACTGGCCCGCGCCAGGGCGGTGCGCGCCCGCGCCGCGGTCGGATAAGTGGCGAACTGCGGATTGCGTTCGAAGTAGTAGTTGCCGGTCTGGGCGTGACCGGAAATCGGTACGTGGCTGACCACCAGCGTCGGCCGATCGGTTGCCTGGGCCATATGCGACAGCCACAGCAGGTCGGCTTCCGCCAGGTTGAAGCCCCGGTTGTCGGCGGTTCTGGTGATCTTGCTGTCGGCGCGCCACAGGGCGATGCGCCAGCCATGGATGTCGATTGTCTGGTTGTTCTGCGGTTGGGCCAGGATCTCGGCGTTCTGGCCAACATCGAGATTGTCCAGGTCGTGATTGCCGCAGACGTGATAGACGGGCGCTTCAATCGCCTTGAAGGCCTCTGCGACATCGCTCTGCAGCTGCAGATCGGTTTGCGCATCGGCATCGGTGATGCGGTCGCCGAGGTCGAGCACCAGATCGGGCTGGGCGTCGGCGACGAAGGCGGCGAACTCGCCCATCAGATCCAACGCCGCGTCGCCGCGTTTGGTAAACGACGGCGCGCCATGGTGAATGTCGGCGACGATGGCGATGCGCAGGCTCATGGGACGGATCTCCGGGAAGAAAGAGGCGCGCCACGGTGGCGCGCCTCATTGGCAATCAGCTGCCGCTGATCGAAATCGATCCAGAGCGGAAGTCGAGCACATAGGGAATGTGGCCCGGCTTCGGTGCCCAGTTGATCGCGTTGTTCATGCCCCAGCTTTCATAGGGACGATAGAGCGGCAGCACCGGCGGGTCCGCCTTGATGCGGTCCATCAGCTGCACGTAGGCCGCCTTGCGGTCTTCGACGTCCTTGGAGAAGCGGAACTTCTCCCACATCGCCGCATACTCCTCGTCGGTGTTGAAACGGCCAGCGCCTTCCGATGGGCCGTCCGGTGCCCACATCACCCCGAAGGAGCCGAACGGGTCGGCGAAGTACATCGGGTTGGACCACGACCGTGTCATCATTTCCGGATCGTTGCCGGTCCATTTGTCGGTGACGTTGAGCTTGCCGTTGATGCCGACCTCTTTCCACATTTCCATGATCGCCTGGGCGGCGAGCACGCCGTTGGTGTAGTAGACCGGGAAAGCATCGAAGACGATCTCGGCACCGTCGTAGGACGATTCAGAGAGCAACTGCCTGGCCTTTTCCGGATCGTATTCGAAGGTGGTGAGCAGCGGCTGGTGCAGGTCGCCCATTTCCTTCATCGTGTGGGTCGACGGCACGATCGCCTTGCCTAGCCACAACGCTTCGTTGAGCGTGTCGCGGTCGATGGCGAGGCTCATCGCCTGGCGGATTTTGGGGTCCGTCAGGTTCTCATGGTTGACGTTCATGATCATCACGTGGAACAGCGCCGTCGCTGACCCTTCGGTCTTCAGGTTCGGATCGGAATTGATGAGATCCAGCTGGTCCGGCGCGATGTTGGTGGCGATGTCGATTTCGCCAGTCTTCAGCGCGGTGATGCGCGATGCCGTTTCCGGAATGCGGGTCACGGTGGCCTTGCTGAGCGGGGCCGGTTCACCCCAGAAATCGCCGAAGCGCTCGTAAACGACACGCTCGCCGGGCAGGAACTCGGAAATACGATACGGGCCGGTGCCGACCGGCGCCAGCGAGAAGGCTTCGTAATCGCCGTCCTCGGCGACGTTCGGATCGCCCGACAGCGCCTTGGTGTAGTCTTCCGGGATGATCATCACCTGCTGCAGGTTGAGCAGCGTTTCCCACAGCGGCTCCTCGCGGTTGACGCGCACGCGGACCGTATAGTCGTCGACCTTGGTGGCCTCGGCGAAATTACCCAGGCGGTCCTTGGAGCGCACCACGTAGGGCGGGAAAGTGGCCTGATACATGCGGTTGAGCGAGAAGACGACGTCGTCGGCCGTCATCTCGTCGCCATTGTGGAACTTGACGCCCTCGCGCAGCTTCAGCTCCATGACGGTCGGCTCGACAAGCGTCCACTCGGTGGCCAGTGCCGGGCGCCATTCGGCTTCCAGCTTGTCATGGTTCTTGCCGACCAGGGTGTCGAAGGCGTTGTAGTAGAACTGTGAGCCGACGTTGGAATGGTCGCGGCCCGGATCCAGGTAGTCCGATACGTTGGCAGCGCCGACAGTGACCTCCTGGGCCAGGGCGCCGGTCGCCAGCAACGCGGCGAGGGCTGTCGATAGAAGCAATCTCTGCATGATGTCTCTCCATCTTTCTTTCTGGGTGGACGGGCTTTTTGCCTCTTGGTTTTGGGTGAACGTCATCGCTCGCGCAGCCGCACATCGGCGCGGTCGCGCAACCAGTCGCCAAGGATCTGCACGGTGAAAGTGACGAGGATGATCAGCACCGCCGGGGCGATGACGATCCATGGCGCCGTCGGCATGTAGTCGCGGCCGAAACCGACCATCGAACCGAGGGTTGCCGTCGGCGGTTGCACACCGAGTCCGAGAAACGACAGGGTCGATTCCAGGATCACGATGTTGGACACCGACAGGGTGAACTGCACGACCAGCGGCGACACGATGTTCGGCAGGATGTGGCGCAGCGCGATGTAGCGGCCGCTGCCGCCGGAGGCGCGCGCCGCCTCGATGAACGGCAGTTCGTTGATCTTGCGCACCTCGCCGCGAACGATGCGGGCATATTGCTCCCATCCGTAGATGCCGAGCACGAACACCAGCACCTCGATGTTGGAACCGAATATGGCCAGCACCAGCAGGGCGATCAGGGTAAACGGCACGGCGATCTGGATGTCGACGCCGGCCATGATCAGGTCTTCGGCCCAGCCGCGGCGCAGACCGGCGGCGAGACCGAGCGCGCCGCCCACCACCAGGCCGATCAGCGCGCCTGCCAGCGCCAGGGAGAGCGTGAGGCGCAGGCCGTAAAGCGATCGCGACAGCACATCGCGACCGAGTTCGTCGGTACCGAAATAGTGGCCGTCCTTGTAGCGGTCGAAGCCGATCGGTGGCCGCAGACGGGAAATCAGGCTCTGATCCAGCGGATCGAAAGGGGCGATCAGCGGCGCGAACAGGGCGACGCTACACAGCAGCACGGCGGTCAGCAGAGCCAGCTTCTCGATGATGTTGGCGGAGTTCCACAGGCCCGCCGTGGTGGCGGCCAGGTTCTTTCCGGGCGTGTCGGACAGGAACGTCATGGCGCTATCCTTTCGCCAGCCGAATGCGCGGATCGGCGAAGGCGTAGCTGATGTCGACGATGGCGTTGACGACGACGACCGCGACGGCGACCGTGATGACGCCGAACTGCAGCACCGGATAGTCGCGGGTGATTGCCGAGCTCACCAGCAGTTCGCCGATTCCCGGCCATGAGAAGATTGCTTCGACCACCACATTGCCGGCGGCGGCGAGACCGGCGATCTGCAGGCCGAGCACCGACACGATGGTGACACTGGCGTTTTTCAGCCCGTGTTTCAGAATGACCATCCACTCCGGCAGGCCCTTGGCGCGGGCGGTGCGCATATAGTCCTGGCCCAGCACGTCGAGCATGGCGTTGCGGGTGAAGCGGGTGAGCGCCGCGATCAGCACGCCGGACATGGCTATGGTCGGCATGATGAAATGCGCCGGCGACCCGTTGCCGACCACCGGCAGCCAGTTGAGCGTGAAGGCGAATACCAGGATCATGAAGACGGCCAGGATGAAGTTCGGCACGGCGTAGCCGACGAAGGCGAACATCATAATGCCGGTGCCGATCCAGCTCTTGCGATAGATCGCTGCGAGGATGCCCATTGGGATCGACAAGGCGATGGTCAGCGCCAGCGCGCTCGCCAGCAACTGAAGCGAAGGCCCGATGCGCTCCAGGACGATATCGGCGACCGGGCGCCGCTCGACGAAGGAGAGCCCGAAATTGCCCTCGACGACGCCGCGCATGTAGCGCCAGTATTGTTCCCATATCGATCCCTGGAGGCCGAAATACTCGATCATCAATTCACGGTCTTCCGCCGTCAGGCCTTCGCCGAGAAAGGTCTCCAGCGGGCTGCCCGACAGGCGCGTGGCGAAGAACACCAGCGTGATCACCGCAAACAGAGTGAGCAGCATCTTGATCAGTGTGCGCGACACATAGGCGATCATGATGCGCTCCTTCCGCGGACGAGATGAATGAAAGGAACGTCGACAGCCCGCGCCGCGTCACCGTCGGTGTCGGCATTGTCGCCGACAAAGACGGCGTGGCGCGCTTCGGTGCCGGTCGAGCGGAGCGCCATGGCCAGCAGATGCGGGTCGGGTTTGCCGAGGCTGCGGTGGGCGGCGTCGGGAAGGATCGCCTGAACGGCGGCGAGCAGTGCGCCGGTTTCGGCGATTGTCTGGCCGGCAAGACCGGGATGCGCCCTGTCGGTGTTGCTGACCCAGAATTCAGCGCCCTGTTCGATTTCGGAAACCAGCCGGTCGAGGTCGGAAAGGCTGAAGGCAGGGTCACGGCACAGCAGCACGAGATCCGGCGAGCCATGGCCATTGACGAGCTTTGACGCGTCGACGGCGGCATGCAGGGCCGGACCCGCGTAAAGGCTCAGCCGTGCGTCCGGCCTTGTTTGTGACAGGTGGCGAAGCGTTTGTTCACCGGCCAACAGGATACGATCGGCCGGAACCTGCAATCCGATGTGCGCCAGGGTGCCGCTCAGGCTCTGCGCCGTATCGGACGAGTTGTTGGAGACGATCCAGATACGCTCGCCACAGGCTTCGACAAAGGCCGCGGCATCGCCAAAGGCGCGTCCCTGCGAAACCAGGCAGCCGTCGAGGTCGCACAGGACCAGCGCCGCATCGGCGCACAGTTCCGGCGCGAGGCGCGACACCATGCTGGTTGGGTATGGCAACAGGGCGCTTTCAGACGACACCGGGCAAAACTCTCCTGTTCGCGCCGGCGGTTCGCTGACACGTGCTTCAAACCAAGAGCTGAAGACGAAGGCTTATGGCTCGCTTCCTGTTTCGCGGGTCAGTGTGACATCGCTGTTACAAACAAAAGCTATGCTTTGACTGGCTCAAATAGAGGCCGCATGGCGGCCGGCAGTTGTTGAAGATAACGCCGGTTTCCGACAAACCCGGACAGTCTCGCATGGACCTGACCTTCGCCCGCCTCGATGCCGTTCGCCACGTGGCCAATGCCGGCTCCTATGCCGCCGCCGCGCGGGTCATCGGCATCAGTCAGCCGGCGGTTTCCCAGCATATCCGGGACCTTGAGGCGCGTTACGGCGTGCGCCTGTTTGTGCGCGATCGCGGCAAACTGTCGCCGACGCCCTTGTGCATTGAGCTGTGCGATATGGCCGAACGCATCTCGGAGGAGCGGTTCGAAGCCGAGCGCCTGCTGACCCGCCGCAGTTCGCTCGCCGATGGGGAAATTGTCATCGGATTGGGAAATGCCATGCCGGGTATGGCGGTGGTCGCCGAGTTTCACCGGACGCATCCCGGCGTCACATTGCGGGTGGAGACCGGGTCGCACGACAAAATCAGCCGTGCGGTGCTCAGCCACCAGGTGGATGTCGGCATCCTGCCGAACGTGCCTGAAGACTCGCGATTTCGGCGCGCCGGCCTGGCTCCCAATCAGGTGGTTGCCATTGCACCGCTCAACCATCCGCTGGCGCGGCAGGCGAGCGTCAGTGCCGCGCAATTGCGGCTTGAGCCGCTGATATTCCGCACCCGCGGCTCGTCGACGCAGCGGGTGGTCGACCGGATGTTCGCGTCGCTGGCGGATCCTCCGACACCGTTGCTGACGCTCGACACCCGCGACGGGCTCTACGAGGCGGTGGTCAACGGATTGGGGATCGGGTTTATCTGGAAGTTCGCCACCAGCCGCAGCGATGGCGTCAGGCGGCTGACGATCAGCGACCTGACAAGAACCTATGACGAAGTCGCCTTCGCGCTCAACGATTCGACCAGCCGCGTCGTCGACGCCTTTTTCGGCGCGGTCACCCATTGGCGCGGTCAGGCCTGAGGTTCCGTCGAGGTGCGATTTATCCGAATGGCGAGATGTGATATGCATGCCGTGTGCAGAATGTCTCTCCAGTGCGGCGTAAGGAGTGAGAGCGATGCGAATACGTTCGAGAGTACGGACAGTTTGTGCTTCCCTAATGATATCGATCGGTTGCATGGCAGCGGTTGACGTTGCCTTCGCACAGGCCCTGTCGACGTGCGGCGACCGTCTGAACCGGCTGACGGAGTCGGAGACCAACCTGGCACAGGCTCACACACGGCTTCAGTCGCTGCAGGGTGAACTGCAAGCCATGAAGACGCCTCAAGGCTTGGATGAATCGTCGACCGACCTGGCACAGCGCAGCGCAGCGCGGCTGGCCAAGGAAGAGGAAGTCAACCGCCAGCAATTGCTGACCGAACAGATGGGCGGCGATCACGCGAACCTGGTGGCGGACTACAACGGCACCTGCATCGAGCAGTGAGCGTTCACGCCGGCTCCGCCCCCCAGATCTCCTGCTCGGTGATTCCCATCGCATCGAAGTCCGGTTTCCGCAGTTCCTGATCGGGCTCCCAAGCCAGATAGAATTCGTCGAGTTGCGGCGGCTTGACCGACGTGCCGGAGAGCATGGCGTGCACCTGGCCACGATGATGGATCTGGTGTTGGATCAGGTGCAGGAAGGTGCGGTCGAAGCGTTCGACCTCGATCATGTCACCTCGCGGCAGATCGATCCGCCGGTCAGGCACGGCGCGTTGCGGATCGCTGCTGACGGCGATGAAGCGGCGATCGATCTCCGCCTGCGCCTCGATGAGATCGGCAAGATCGGGGAAGGGCATGTCGTCGGCATAGGCGGCAGGGCCCATGCAATCGCCCTCGAGGCCGGAGACATAGAACCAGTCGACGATCAGGATGTGGTTGAGCGTCGCGATGATCGTTGGAAAAAACGCGGTCCGCTCGGCCGACAGTTCCGCTGGCGCCAGCTTGCGGCAGGCTGCGTGCAGGCGGAAGTTCGACCAGGCATTGTTGTAGGCCTGGGCCTTGAAAAGGTCGAGCATGGACGTCCTCCTCCGTCGATGGTGATCAACCTGGTTGGCCGAGTGCGGCAGTGGCTTCGACGCTGCGCAATTCCACCGCCATCGTCAACTTCAGCCTTGACCGCGCGATGTACGATGGTCAACTGCAATGAGCTGAAAATTAGCCGACATATTAATTCGTTGGCCGGCTTAGGACCAATGTTTGCAGGACGCTGGCAACCGGGCCGTGCTCGTCATGCAGCACAGCGGTAGCGAGGCCCAATCCGGTCGATTGCCAGTCGGAGGCGGCGCTCGAGGCGAGCCAGGACGACGTCGACGGGCGGTGGGCGACGATGGTGATGTCGGCGTTGATGAAGCCGACTTCGGAAATCGGCGTGTTTCGGGAAGTGCCGTTGCCGCAATCGGCAAGCGGACACAGACGCTGAAACGGCGACATCTCCTCGTCGGCAAGCAGCGGCGGCGTCCGCATCCACAGGGTGGTCGGTCCCGGAGCCGTGGTCTCCCCGGGCGGATATGCGATATCGACGAAATCGGCAAAGCAGGGGCGGCCATGCAAGGTGCCGTCAATCGGGAAGCGGCCCGGCGTGGCATCGGCCAGCGACAGCCGTGGCGCCGGCGCAGTCGGTACGTCGCCGATCGGAGCATCGGCAAGGTGCAGGCTTGTGGCGGTCGCGCAAATGCGGTCGTCGAGGTCCCGCACCACAGCGCTGGCGGTCGACAGGCGACGCCCGGCGCGTGTGACCTCAGCCGATACAAGCAGGCCGCGCAGCGGCAGCGGACGGATCAGGTCGAGCGTCAGCCGGTTGAGGTTCTTGTCCTGTCCGACAGCCCGTTCGACGGCGCGGGCAACGAGGCCGGTCACCGGTCCGGCGTGGCAATGGTCGACCGACCAGGGGCCGCGCGTGGCGTCCTGACCGATAAAGACATCGCCATCGCGGACGAAAAACGCTGTGACATCGTGCTGCATGGCAAGCTCCGCTCTTGCTCGTCGGCGAGTGCGCGATTAGTGTATATATAGACCAGTCGTTATAGTAAACTGCCGGAGATGGCTTTTTTGATGGAACCTGGCAAGCGCCCAAAACCTGCCCGCGATCGGATGATCACCGCGACCGCCAAGCTGATGCAGCGGCAGGGCTATCACGGGACGGGCCTCAACCAGATCCTTGCTGAGGCGCAGGCGCCGAAAGGATCCATGTATTTTTACTTTCCCGGCGGCAAGGACGAACTGACCGCGGCGGCGATCGCCAGCGCCGCAGACTATGTAGACGCCGCGCTGGCTGAAAACGAAGCCGCGAGCGCACGCCAGGCTGTCGACTCATACATTGCCGCCGCCGCCGCGCATCTGGAACGCAGCGGCTTCACCACCGGTTGTCCGATGTCGACCGTTGCGCTGGAGGCGGCACCGACGAACGCGCAGATCGGCGAGGCGACGGCGGCGGCCTTCGCCAAGGTGGTGGCGCGGTTGCAAGGTTGGCTGGAACGGGACGGGATGGCGCCGGACGAGGCGGCGGAACGGGCGGCGCTGATCTATGCGTCGCTGGCCGGCGCCTTCGTCTTCGCCAAGGCCGAACGATCCCGCCGGCCGCTCGACCGCTTGCGCGAGAACCTCGGACGGTTTCTCGACGATCCGTCATGAAGCGCCCAGGCGTGGGGCATGGCCGTGCCAGAAATTCGGTGATGGCATGGACGCCCCCAACGGCTTCGCAATGAGCCATACTGGGTTGTGTCAAACGATCCAGTCAGAGGAGACGTCCATGTCAGAAATTAAAGCAGTCGGTTTGGATATATCCAAGCATATTTTTCAGGTTCATTGCGCTGATGATTGTGGTCGTCCAGTGCTTCGCAAGACGTTGCGGCGTCCCGGGGTTACATCATTTTTTGGCGCGCTACCGCCGTGTCTGGTGGCGCTTGAGGCTTGTGGTAGCGCGCATTATTGGGCGCGTCTTCTTCAGGATCAGGGCCATGAGGTGCGATTGATATCGCCGCAGTATGTCAAGCCCTTCGTGAAGACCAACAAGAACGATGCGGCCGATGCGGAGGCGATCTGCGAGGCGGCGCAGCGACCGACGATGCGCTTCGCGCCGATCAAGAGTGTCGATCAGCAGGCGATCCTTGTGATGCATCGAACACGTGATCTCCTGGTGCGCCAACGCACGCAGCTGATTAACGCGCTGCGCGGCCATTGCGGCGAATTCGGTATTGTGGTTGCCAAGGGTGCCAGCAACGTCACCCGGTTGATCGAGCTGATCGAGGACGATGGGCGCATACCGGACCAGGCGCGGATTGGCTTGATGATCATCGTCGACCAACTGCGATCGGTGCAGTCCAACATCGTGAAACAGGAAAAGCATCTGAAGGCGTGGCACCGCTCGAGCGAAGCCAGCCGCCGCCTGGCAACGATCCCGGGTGTTGGTGTGATCACGGCAACGGCGTTGGTGGCAACGATCGGCGATGCTTCACAGTTCCGTTCAGCCCGACAACTTGCGGCCTGGCTGGGACTGGTGCCGAAACAGAACTCCAGTGGCGGCAAGGATTGGCTGGGTCGTATTTCCAAGCACGGCGATCGCTATTTGAGACGGCTTCTCGTGCATGGCGCCCGCACCGAGCTGCGCTGGAGTAGAACCCGCAAGGGGCAACGAACCGATTGGCAACAGGCGTTGTTGGCACGCCGACCGACCAACGTTGTCCTGCTGGCGATGGCCAACAAGACGGCGCGTGTCGTCTGGGCTTTGCTCAGGCGCGCAGAAACCTATCGGGCGGCACCGCTCAACGCCTCATGAGCAAGGCGGTGAGCACAACCCGTCCGGACGATTGATTGCGAGGGTAGCATGATGTGATGGCAAAACAGGGTAACCGGGATCGGCCAAACCTGACAAACCGTCTGGGCCTTGAGCCCGCTTCGGTGATGAGGCGCCGATCCACGGATTCCATCAGGGCCAGCGGTCAGTCAAGCCGCGCTCAACAGGCCGGATAGATGACTGCAAACCCAATATGCCTGACCATCAAAAAACACTTGCAATCAAGGGGGCGTCCATAGATGACGGTTTACTTAATTCATTCAAAAGACTGAGTTAGTTAGTTGAAGCTTTGCCTGAATTAAGTAAACCGTCACCGAATTTGGGTCGTCACCGAATTTGGGTGCACAGGGCAAGCGGCGATTATGTGTCGAACAGCTTGTCGAACGCCTGCTCGGCAGCGGCAAGGCCTTGCTCGGTTAGAACGACGGATTTCGCTTTGCTCACCGGATTGGTGATCATGCCCTTCTCGTACAGCCGGTCCAAGGCATCGAAATCGAAACCCTTCCAGACGCGATTTTCGTCATGCAAGCCAAGGAGCAAAAGGCCGAGTACAGCCTCGTCGATCTTGTCGGTGTTCATGTTCCACGCCTTAGAGTCTAAGAAACCTTCCAGCTGATTCCCGAGCGCATCACGTCGCTCAGCTTGCGCCGCTGGCCCTTATCCGGCTTGGCGGGCGGGCTGTAGACGGGGCCCGGGTTGTCATAGAGCACGCCGGTGGCCATCGGGAAATCCGGGTTTTCCATGCGAGCGAGGGCCATGGCGAGATTGGGGTTGCTTGGGTCGTGGACAAGCGGTGTGTCGCCCGCCGCAACGTCGACGGTCGTCAACCCAAGGGTCCGGCTGTCGAAGGCGATGCCCTTGCTATCCTCCTTGCCGTAAACCAGCGGCTTGCCGGCTTCGGCCTGCAGTTGATGGTCCGCGACGTTGGCCTTGGCGGTGAAGCCTTCGAAGACGTCTTCATTATAGACGATGCAGTTCTGGAAGATTTCGACGAAAGCGGCGCCAGGATGATGATAGGCGGCCTTGAGGATCTCGCTGAGCTGTTTGATCTGGGTGTCGACGCCGCGGGCTACGAAACGGGCACCGCAGCCCATGGCGAAGCGGGTCGGATCGACCGGATTGTCGACGCTGCCGTCGGGCGACGAGGGCGAACGGGTCGCCAGATGCGAGGTCGGCGAATACTGACCCTTGGTCAGGCCATAGGTCTCGTTGTTGAACAGCAGGATCTGGCAATTGAGGTTGCGCCGCAGCACATGCAGCAGGTGGTTGCCGCCGATCGACAGACCGTCGCCGTCGCCGGTGATGATCCACACGTCGAGATCCGGATTGGCCAGCAGCATGCCGGTGGCGACCGCCGGGGCGCGGCCGTGGATGGTATGGAAGCCGTAAGTGTCGATGTAATAGGGAAAGCGCGACGAGCAGCCGATGCCGGAGACGAAGACGGTGTTCTCGCGCTTCGCCCCGATGTCGGCAAGCACCGTGCGCACCGCCTTCAGAACCGCGTAGTCACCGCAGCCGGGGCACCAGCGCACTTCCTGGTCGGTGGCGTAGTCGGCGGGTTTCAGAGCCGTGGCGTGTTCATTCATCGTTGTTCTCCACCCGCGACAGGATGGCCTCTTCGATTTCGCTGACCTGGAACGGGCGTCCGGTCATCTTGTTGAGCCCTTCGGCCCGGGCGCAGCCTTCGGCGCGCAGCAAACGGACCAGCTGGCCGTCGTTCATCTCCGGCACCAGAATGCGCTCGAAGCGGTCGAGCAACTCCTGCTGGTTGGCGGCGAACGGCCTCAGGTGGCGCAGATGGATATGCGACACGCGATACCCCCGGGCGCGCATATTGGTGACGGCGCGTGAAATCGGTCCGTAGGTCGAGCCCCAGCCGACAATGGCGAGGTCGCCACTGTCCTCGCCCTGATCGGGCTCGAGCGGGGCGTTACTGCGGGCGATGCCGGCGATCTTGGCGGCCCGAACGTCGGTCATCTTCTGATGGTTTTCCGGCTCGTAGGAAATGTCGCCGGTGGCAAAGTCCTTTTCGATGCCGCCGATACGGTGTTCGAGGCCGGGCGTCCCGGGCACCGCCCAGGGGCGGCTCAGGGTGTCGGGGTCCCGCGCGTAGGGGTTGAAGCCCTCGGGATCGGTGCGGTTGGCCACATCGATGCGCGGCAGCGTGTCGATGTCCGGCAGGGCGAACGGACCGGCGGTGTTGGCGACGAAGCCGTCCGACAACAGGATCACCGGCGTCATGTAGGTGAGCGCCATGCGCGCCGCTTCGATGGCCATGTCGAAGCATTCGGCCGGCGAGCCGGCGGCCACGACGGGTAGCGGGCTTTCGCCATGCCGCCCGTAGAGCGCCTGGTTGAGGTCCGACTGCTCTGTCTTGGTCGGCATGCCGGTCGATGGACCGGCGCGCTGCGTGTTGACGATGATCAGCGGCAGTTCCGCCGCAACGGCGAGGCCCATCGTCTCCTGCTTCAGCGCGATGCCGGGCCCGGAACTCGAGGTGACGCCGAGACCGCCGGCAAAGCCGACGCCAAGGGCGGCGCAGATGGCAGCGATTTCGTCCTCGGCCTGGAAGGTGGTCACGCCGACGTCCTTCAGCCGGGCCAGCGTGTGCAGCAGCGGCGATGCCGGGGTGATCGGATAGGAGGCGAAGACGAGGTCGCGGCCGGACAGTTCGGCCGCGGCGGCGAGGCCCCAGGCAAGTGCCTCGTAACCGGTGACGAAACTGTAGACACCGGGTGCGGGTTCAATGCGCGCGACCTCGAAGCCGGCGACCTCGACCGTCTCGCCATACGCGTGGCCGGCATTGAGCGCCGCTATGTTGGCGGCGGCGATTTCGGGACTTCGGGCGAATTTGCGGTTGAGCCAATCGATGGTCGGCTGCCGGTCGCGGTCGAACATCCAGTAGACCAGGCCCAGCGCCCAGAAGTTCTTGCAGCGAAGCGACGCTTTGCGGTTGAGACCGCTGTCGGCGACGCTTTCCAACGTCAACCGCGAGATGTCCGGCGCCATGACCCGGAAATCGTCCAGCGTGCCATCCTCCAGCGGCGAAACCTCATAACCGGCCCGTTGAATGTTGCGCTCGGTGAAACTCTCGGAATCGATGAGCACAGTGCCGCCCTTGCGCAGCATGTCGAGATTGGTTTTCAGCGCCGCCGGATTGAAGGCGACGAGCATGTCGGCCGCATCGCCGATGGTCTTGATCGGCCGGCCACCAAAATGGATCTGGTAGGCGGACACTCCGTAGGTGGTGCCGACCGGCGCGCGCACCTCGGAT
This sequence comes from Hoeflea sp., assembly GCA_965249925.1. Lineage (GTDB taxonomy): Bacteria > Pseudomonadota > Alphaproteobacteria > Rhizobiales > Rhizobiaceae > Hoeflea_A. The sequence continues at coordinate 591,605 of OZ252260.1, read as the reverse complement.
GGATATTCGGGGAAGGTGCCGAGATCGTTATCCGACAGCGCGCTGGCCAGACCGAGCTGTGTGCCGATCACCTGGATGCCGTCACCGGAGTCACCGGCGAGGCGCACCACAACCGTTTCGACGGATTGCCGTTGTAACCCGGTCGCAGACGTCAACTGTGTGTCCATGCGTGCTCATGTCCTCAATCGCGCCCGCGGCGCCCGTCAGAGCTATATAGCCCAGCCTCCCGTCCAAAAACACCGTTGAACGTCAAATCCATATCCGGTTCTCCATGACCGGTTCCTGGCTCGCCCGATCGCACCGAATGTCACGGATCGGTCGACGAGGCGCTGAGCCGCAGGCCGGAGGTGCGGCGGGCTTCCCGCTGAATCGTGAACAGCGCCGCGCCGATGATCAGGGCGGCACCTGCCAGCGTGAAAGCGTCGGGCCATTCGGCGAACAGCCAATAGCCCAGCAGTGTGGCGTAGATCAATTTCATGTATTCGACACTGGAAATGAGGCTGGCCTCGCCGGCCCGCAGAGCACGCACGCCGGACCATTGGCCGACTGCGGAGATACCGCCGATGGCAAGCAGCAGCAGGAATCCGTCGCGATCCGGTGTCACCCAGACCCATGGCATCGGCAGACCGGCCAGAACGCCGACAAAGACCGCCTGGTAGGCAATCAGCGTGGCGTTCGATTCAGTGCGCGACAATTTGCGCACCGAGACCATGGCCACCGCGACGCCGACCGCACCGGCAATGGCAATCAGCGAAAGAGGATCGGCGATGCCGTCGACGCTGGGTCGCATGACCACGACGACACCGGCAAAGCCGACACAGATGGCGCATATGCGGGCAAAACCGATGCGTTCGCCGAGCATGCCGACGGCCAGCAGCGAAGTGAAGAAGACGGACGAAAAGGCGAGCACCGTGGCCGTGGTCAAGGGCAGTACCGCGACAGCCCAAAATCCGCCGGCCAGGGCCGTGAATGCACCGGCCAGCCGGAATGCGTGCAGACCGACTCGGCGGGTTTTCAGATTGCGCGGAAAATCGCTCAGAATGGCCGGCGCGACGCCGGCAAGCAGGATCATCTGCCGAAAGAACAGTATCTGCATGACCGGGTAGTCGGCGCTCGCCAGTTTGGTCAACGCCGCCGCCAGAGCGAACAACGCCGTCGCCGACAATGCCCACAGCACGCCTTTCAGATTAGACGACATCCGGCCGGTCCAGGGAGGGATTGAAGAAGCTTTGGTACCTTGGTACCATCAAGCTATTCACAAGTAAACCATATGTGCGATGTGTGACACGGCAAGGAAGGATTGCGATGACGTCGGATATCAAAGTCGAGCGTATTCAAACCGGCGTCCGATTGGAAAAACGGCTGGTGAAAGTCCTCAAGGCGGTGGCTGAACGTCATGACATCGGCCTCGGCGATCTGCTCGAAGGCATCGTACTGCACGCTTTCGAGGGGAAGTGCGCCTTTGGGACGGACAGCCTCGCCTTTATCGCGCGCCAGCGTGAAGCCTACGGACTCGATTTGCGCGCGGCTGACAGCCACAATCTCGTCGAAGGGCCGTAAGCGGCGACGTAGGATTGACCCGGATCAAACCGCGACCTGCGAAGGCGCTGTAGCGTCGACTGCATGCCCGCTCAAAACAAACAAGACCTGATCGCCGCTGCCGAAGCGGAATACCGCAAGTTGCTCAAAGCGCTGGACGGTGTCGATGCCGAGATGGCGGTGTCGCCACATCCCGACGACGGCATAACGATCAAGGATACCATCCTGCACCGGGTGCATTGGATCGACCTGTTTCTGGGCTGGTATCGTGATGGCGTGGCCGGCAAGCCCGTGCACACACCGGCGCCCGGCTATAAATGGAACCAGCTCAAGGCGTACAACGCGAAAGTCCGGGAAGAGACGCGTTCCGTGCCCTGGCCGGAAGCGCGGTCACGACTGGAAACCGCGCACGGCGATCTCCTGGAGCTCATTCGGTCCCTGGACGACATCGAACTCTACGGGCCGAAGAAATACGACTGGACCAACACCTGGACGCTGGGCCGCTGGGCCGAGGCATCGGGCCCCAGCCACTATCGGTCCGCTGCCAAGTATATCAGGGCCATCCGCAAGCTGCTCTAGGGTCTGATACTCAACAGACCCTAATACTTCTCTGGAACGTAAAGCTCCTGCGGCAGCACCTTGCGCTCGTATTCCGGATTGAAAACACGATCCGGCAGAACGACCGGTTCATGCGGGATCTCTTCATAGGGCACTTGCGATAGCAGGTGATGGATGCAGTTGAGCCGCGCCCGCTTCTTGTCGTTGCCCTCGACGATGTACCACGGTGCTTCGGGGATATTGGTGCGCTCCAGCATCTCCTCCTTGACCTTGGTGTACTGCTCCCAACGGATGCGCGACTGCAGATCCATGGGGCTCAGTTTCCACTGCTTGATCGGATCGTGGACGCGCATCAGAAAGCGCAGCTGTTGCTCCTGGTCGGTGATTGAAAACCAATACTTGATCAGCTTGGTCCCGGATCGCTCGAGCATACGCTCAAACTCCGTGACGTCGCGATAGAACTGTTCGACCTCGTCAGGCGTGGCGAAACCCATGACTTGCTCGACTCCGGCGCGGTTGTACCAGGAGCGGTCGAACAGCACCATCTCGCCATCAGCAGGCATGTGCGGCACGTAGCGTTGGAAATACCATTGCCGCTTTTCGCGCTCGGTCGGCGCCGGCAATGCGACGACGCGGCAGACACGCGGATTGAGCCGTTGCGTGATGCGTTTGATGACGCCGCCTTTGCCGGCGGCATCACGGCCTTCAAATATCACCATCAGCCGGTAGCCGGTGTGCACGACCCAATCCTGCAGCTTGACCAGTTCCGCCTGTAGGCGCAGCAACTCGCGGAAATAGAACCGGCGGTCGAGATCCGACTTGTGCTTGAGTTCGGAAATTTGTCGCAGTTCACGGCTGATGCGCTCGTCGTCGATCTCCATTTCCAGCTCTTCGTCGAAGCTATCCTGCAACTCCGCGTCGACCCAGCTTTGATCGGCGTCAGGCTGTCTGTTGGTCATTCTGTTTCCTTCCTTACGCTTTACCGGCTCCAGAGTGGCTCCCGCCTCCGCAAATACGTGGCGGTGATCGTGACCCGGGACATTGATAATTCAATAAAAACTGACGGAAATGTCAAAAAGGTTGCCGCTACTGGACCCGGCGCCGCTGACTGCATCAGTCCGTCGCACTCCGGTCCGCCGGATGATTGACTCCGTCAAACACAGGAACGTTTTCAAGTTCCAACGGATTGACGCCCTCCAGGCAGCCGACGTTGAAGCCGTATTGGGTCGGGTCGGAGCGCCGCTGATGATGGGTGTAAATACCGCAAGTGGCGCAGAAATAATGTTTCGCCGTCCGGCTGCCAAACTGGTAGAGGACCAGATTATCGGCGCCCCTGACGATGCGCAGGTTGTTGTGCGCAACCATAGCGGATATCGCGCCGCGACGGCGGCAGAAAGAGCAGTCACAGCGGCCGTAATCTTCCAGTCCGTTGGGCAGCGTCAGTTCGAGCTCGACGGCGCCGCAGTGGCACGTCGCACGATGCACCGGCTTGATCTCCATGTCGTCCTCGTCTTTTCGAATCGACGTTCTACCTATACTGCATTGAATATGGCGGGCCAGCCCGCACTTCAAACACATCGGAGGAGATCATGACGCAACCACAGGCCCTGATTGTTGGCGTGGGCGACGGCCTGTCGGCCTCACTGGCGCGGCTGCTGCACGCCGAGGACTACCGGCTCGTGCTGGCGGCGCGCAATATCGGCAAGATCGGCACGCTGGCCGGCGAAACCGGTGCACAGGTTGTCGCCTGCGACGCCTCGCGACCGGAGGAGGTGACGCGTCTTTTCGCCGAGATTGAAGGGCGGCTCGACGTGGCGATCTACAATCCCTCCGCACGGCAGCGCGGACCCTTGACCGAGCTCGACCCGGAGGCGGTGCGGCAAGCCGTCGAGGTGACGGCCTTCGGTGCCTTTCTGGTCGGCCAGGCAGCGGCGCAGCGCATGGAAGGACAAGAGGACGTTGACGGGCGACGCGGCACGATCCTGTTCACCGGCGCTTCCGCCGGGGTTAAGGGTTTCCCGCAGTCGGCGCCGTTCGCCATGGGCAAGTTCGCGCAACGCGGACTGGCCGAGTCGATGTCCCGCGAACTGCATCCCAACGGCATTCACGTGGCCTGGGTCAACATCGACGGCGCGATCCGCAATCCGGGCCGTACCGAACCGCCCTACCGGCCCGATTCCATGCTTGATCCGGATGCGATCGCCGCCAACTATCTCCACCTCATCCGGCAGCACCGGACCACGTGGTCAAATGAGCTGGCAATCCGGCCCTGGGTAGAACAGTTCTAGCGGTTCTCATGCCGGTTTCACATCGGCGGCGAAGCGGTGTGCGTTCTCGCGCAGAAACGCATCGGCATCGACGTCTCCCCAGAACGCCGGTACGCTTTTGGGGATTGTGAGGGCTTTTTTGACGGCCGGCCGCGCATCGATCCGGTCGAACCAGGCTTGCAGGTTTTCGAGCCCGTCGATGGACACCTTCGCCCATGGGTAGGCGCGGGCCCAGGGAAAGGTCGCGATATCGGCAATCGAATAGTCATCGCCGGCCAGCCATTCGCGTCCGGCCAACCGGGTGTCGAGCACCTCCAACAACCGGCGTGATTCATCGACATAACGGCGAATCGAAAACGGTTCGTCGTGGTCGTTGGGTGCCGCTATGCGCTGAAAATACATGGCCTGCCCCATCATCGGTCCAACGCCGGCCATCTGGAACATCAGCCACTGCAGCGTTTCAGAGCGTGCCTTCGCCTCGGTTGGCAGCATGACCCGGTATTTCTCGGCCAGGTACCAGAGGATGGCACCGCTTTCAAAAACCGAGAAATCGCCATTCGAACGGTCGACGATCGTCGGGATCCGGCCGTTGGGATTGAGCTTCAGGTAGTCCGGGCTCTTCTGCTCCTTCTTGCCGAAGTCGATCGCGGTCAGATCGTAAGGGATGCCGGCCTCTTCGAGGAAAATGACCGGCTTGTAACCGTTCATGGTGGCGGCTGTGTACAGATGAATGTCCGGCTGCGGCATGCGGGTCTCCCTTCGCATTGCGGTGCTTGCTGGTGTCATGGCCGAAATGCGAATAGTAGGATAAGAAGTCAACCAGTTTACTTTTTGTAACCTATGGAGGTTCGCATGAGGGCACGGGTTGAGATGGATGTCGGCGGCCGCAAACACGTTGTCGACACATGTACGATGCCCTGTGCCATCGAACGCGGCATGCGAATTCTGGGTGGCAAATGGACCGGGTCGATCCTCTGGCATCTGCAGGACGAGCCGGTCCGTTTCAACGATCTGTCGCGCATGATTGGCGGCGCCAGCCGCAAGATGATCACCGAACGCCTTCGGCAGTTGGAGCGTCAGGGGCTGGTCTCGCGCAAGGTGCTCGATACATCGCCGGTTTCGGTGCAATACGAGATCACCGACTTCGGACGCACGGCACTGGGTTGTCTTGACGCGTTGCGGAGCTGGTCGGAGTCGCTGCCGGAGACTTTCGACGTACAGCCGGACGGCGCCGACTGATCCGCTCCAACCCTCCGGTCATGGGTCGCATACCCGCACTTCAGGCTTCGCGCGGGCGCATGGTCCACACGAAGCCAAGCACGGCGAGGGCCATGGCGGCCGGGAAAACCGCAAACCAGTCGCCGATGGCCAGCAGAACCGCCGTGCCGGCCCAACAGATCGAAGAGAAGGCCTCCGATATCGTCGCGATCTTGGAGGATGTGTGCCGGTGACGGAAATGATCGCGCCGGGCCTGGGCGCGGAACCACACCTGCATGGCGGTGGCCGCCGACGCCGACAGGACAACGCACACGGCGGTGGCGATCGCGGCACGGATATGCATCAGGCTCAAAAACACCACAATGGGCGTGACGACCAGCAGCACGGCAATGAGCACCGCCTCGATTTTCGCGCGCAGGCCATCGCGCTCCCGCATCGGAGCGGTTTTGACCAGATCCGGCGCATCCTCGCCGCAGATCGTCAGCCAGGCGAGGCCGCCGGCGAGCTGTCCGGACGCCATCACCATGACCGGTACGGCGACTACGATGGCGCCGATATCGGCGCCGAAATTGCGCCACAGCAGAAAACCCGGCACCAGCAGGTACAGCATTTGCATCAGAGATTGCGACAGCAGCCAGGGGTCGCGGGCGAGCAGCGTCAATTCCTTCAGCCGCAGGGTCTGGCGTACGCTGCGATCGCGAAAACCGCCCGGTCGCCGGCGATTGGCACCGCTGATTTCACGGATGCCGGCGGTTGACAGGGCAAGGATGGCGAACCGGGAGGAAAAGGCGGCGATGGCCAGAGCCAGGAACCCGAAACCGGCGATCACAAAGACCAGCACGGCCGCGGCGTCGCCGACAAAGGCGCGCGCCGGAATCCAGACCGGCGAACCCACGCCGGGCAGCCATTGGGTGACTTCCGGGTCGGTCAAAACGCTCAGCCGTGACGGGTTGTCATAATAGATAATGCCCGCAAGTTGCATGGCGATGGCAAATCCGGCGCCGATGACCGCGGCGATGATCTGGGCGATCGATCGGGTGCGTTTCGGGCCGACGGTGCGGAACAGAATCACCGCAATGATCAGCGACAGCGCCGTGGCGATGGCCGACATCGCCAGCAGGGCGGGATAGCCGAGCAGCCACACCCATCCGTCGGTGATCGCCAGCACATTGAGGAAGGGCGCGACCAGCAGGCCGGTCATCACCACGCTGGTCAGGACCACGGCCAGAAAACGGACCATGAAAATGCGGGCCGACGGCGCCGGCGACGTCAGGATGAGATCGAGATCCGAGCGGGCGTAAAAGGCACGGGTGACCGATTCCAGCGCTTGCGAGACCATCAGGCTCAGCGCGACCAGCGCACAGCCGCTGACGAAGATGTAAACCCCTTGCGGATCGGTCTCGACCAGGCCGGCCGCCTCCGTCACGGTCACCCAGGCGACACCATGCAGCACGGCGGCGAAGACGGCCAGCACAAGGCCGGCGATGATCTTGCGGTGCGGCTTGCCGCGCACCAGCAGCGCCGTCCAGTCGCGCCAGAACAGGCCGATTTCATGCCGGGCGAAGAAGGTCAGGGAAGCGGTCGACATCAGGCTGCGGCGAACAACCGATCTTCGGCGTTGTCCGCCACCAGATCGAGGAAGATGTCTTCCAGGTTCGAGCCGTCGCGGCCGGACCGGGCGCGCAGTTCCTCCAGCGTGCCCTCGGCGATCAGTCGGCCATGGTCGATCACGCCGATGCGCCGGGCCATGCGCTCGGCCACCTCCAGGATGTGGGTGGTCATGATGACCGTGACCCCACTATCCACACGTTCGAGCAGGACGTTTTTAACCTGACGCGCCGAAGCTGCGTCGAGCCCGGTCAGCGGTTCGTCCAGAATGATCAAGCGCGGTTCGTGCACCAGCGCACCGGCGAGCGCCACTTTCTGGCGCATGCCTTTTGAGAAGCCGCCGCAGCGTTCGTCGGCGTGTGGAGCCAGCCCCAACCAGTCGAGCAGATCGCCGGCGCGCGCCTGTGCGAGAGGGGCGTCGACGCCCCACAATCCGGCGACGAATTCGAGGTATTCGAGCGGCGACAGCTTGTCGTAGATCATCGGCTCGTCGGAAACCCAGGCGGTGATGCGCTTGGCCTCGACGGGATGGTGCAGGGCATCGACGCCGAAGATCGAGATGTCGCCGGAATCGGGCGGCAGCAGGCCGGCCACCATGCGCAGCGTGGTCGTCTTGCCGGCCCCGTTGGGTCCGAGAAGCGCATAGAATTCGCCGGCCTCGACCTCGAGGTCGAGGCCACACACAGCCGGCTTGTCGAAACTCTTGCTAAGGCCGGCAATCGCCAGGGCCGGCGCATGGTGGTGTTGGTTCGCCATGAATGTCCCGCACGGTCAGGGGACCGGATTGGTCCGCCCGTCAGGCGCCTATCAATAGCGCAGGCCGGTTGAGAGCCGGTAAACGCAAGGCCGCAAATCCGAAACAAAGATGCGGCCGAGGCGGTGGCGTTATCCGGCATACTCCTTCGACTTGAAGGACAGGTGGCGGACCGATGCCGGGGCATCCGATATCTTGCGGATGTTGGCCCATGTCTGCTTGTAGTTGGGCAGGACCAGTTCGTTGACCGCTTCGTTGACGACATTGCCCTGGGCGCCGGACGGTGCGCCGAACAACATGAAGGTCTCGCCGCGCCGGGCTGTCGGTGTCGGATAAGCCATCGCCTGTGTAGCCCCGACATCGTTGTAAACCTCGACAAGGTCACCGGGCTGGAGACCGAGATCTGTCATGTCAGCGGGATTGATCTCGATAAAGGGATGCGGGTAGCGGTCGGTGACAAAGTCGTTGTTGATGTCGAGGAACCAATTCTGCCAGTTGATGTTGGAGCGACCGTTGTTGATGAGAAAGGCGTGATTGGCCTTCTGTGCCGCCTTGCCTGGCGCGTGCAGGCCGCGCCAGGCACCGCCGCAAAACCGGGCCTTGCCGTCGCCGGTTGCGAACGTACCGTCCGCGTAGAGCCGCTTGGTGCCGATCAGTTTGCCGTCTTCGTAGCCGATCACCGGCTCCTGAACACCGTTGTTACCCATGGCCCGCAAACGGTCATAGGTGACGATCCCGCCGGTGTTGGCGTGATAACCGTCCATGAAAGCATCTTCTTCGGTATTCCAGTCGAAGCCCCTGAACTGGTCGGCATAGGCATCGCGGCCGTCTTCGCGCAACACCCGTTCGAGATGCTGGGCCAGAGCGGCGGCGATCAGGCAATCGGGCTTGGCGGCGCCCGGACCATCCATGTATTTTTCGACCAGCCGCATGCGCCGTTCACCGTTCATCGACGTCAGATTCATTTCCCCCGATTCGACCGCCGGCAGAACGACATGCGCCGCCTGGCCGATCTGGCTTGGGACGATGTCGATATTGACCGAGAACAGCCCGCCCGCCTCGATCGCCGCGACGATCGCATCGACCAGTTCGGTGCGCGTCGCGCCGGCGCGCGCGTCCATCGCTTCCTTCACCATATTGGTGCGGCGATTGTATTCGCGCTTGAACTTGGCGGCGTTCAGCGTGGTCTTGTAGTGATCGTTGGCCCAGATGTGGTGGACCTTGCCTTGGCCGTCGATCAGCAACTGATCGACATAGGGTGCCGGACGGCCGATATGGGCGTCGGAGGGCCGCATGTAACCCTCCTGATGGCCGCCAAGACGGCACACGCCGCCCCCCTCGCGGCCTATGTTGCCGGTAGCGAGGCCGATGTTCACCAGTGCACCAACGGTGCGGTAGTTGTCGTTGCCCCAGATGACTCCCTTTTCGTAGGCGGTGACGCATTTGCGGCGCGATCCGTCGGCCTTTGGCCCGGCGATCCATTCGGCCGCCTTGACGATATCGGCCTGCGGCACGCCGCATATGCCGGCGCCGTCTGCGAGCGACATGCGGCACGCGTCGCGGGCCATGTCGAAGGAGCCGAGCGCCGCCGGATGCTGTTCGTTCTGCGGTTGCGCAACATCGCCCTGAAACGTCGATTGGGCGATGAAGTCGCGGTCGATCCAACCCTGGTCGGCAATGTAGCTGAACAGTGTGTTGATCAGCGCCAGGTCGGTGCCCGAATTGGTCGCCAGATGCAGCACATTGTCCTCGCCGGCTTCGACCTCGCAGGCGTTGACCGTTACCGTGCGGCGTGGATCGACGACAATGACCCGGGCGCCGCCGCGCATGGCCGGCACCATGTGATTGAGAAACAGGTTGGTCTGGGTTTCCAGCGGATTGGCGCCGACCAGGAAGATCGTGTCGGTCAGGCCGTAATCCTCGTAGGCGTAGTTGAGTTCGCCGACGCCCATGTCGCGGGTCGCATGCACCTCGGAGTTGTATGCGGGCCGGTTGTGGATGCGGCAATGCCGCACCTTCATCGATCCGAAATACAGCTTGCCGGTTCCCCAGGTGTTTTCGTAGCCGCCGGCCGAACCGCCATGGTCGAACATGGAGACGAACAGGTCGTCCTCGTCGTCCTTGTCGATGACCCGGGCCGTCACCCGCGCCACCAGGTCAAGCGCGTCGTCCCAGCTCGTCGGATGCCAGGTGCCGTAGCGCCAGATCATGGGCTGGGTGAGCCGCTGCTGCTGGGTGCCGGTAATGTCGGACGGTCGGTTTTCGGCCATGCGGGCACCGCGCACGGAAGCGAGGCCGGAATTGACGACGCAATCCTTGTCCGGCTTGATGACCAGATGCACGTCCTTGCCATCCTGTTTGACGATGTTGTGCATCGATGGCGCGTACCAGGCATCGGTTTCGGGCGGCTGCTGCTGGCTTAGATCCACCCCGAAAACATTGTCGTTTGGATCGGTCCCGCCCTGTTTCTTCACCGGCCAGGTATAGGCGTGATAGCCGCAGCCGACGATGCAGTAATGGCAGGTGACGTTGTGTTTTTGGGCGTCCGCGGGAATGATCGGCAGGCGGTCGGCATGTCGCTTGTGAGCCATTGGATTGTCCCCTCAGAGTACGTTGGAAAGCCGGCCGTATAGGAGTTCGTCGAGACCCTCGGCATAGATCTCGCCGTCATCATCGATCCGCAACTGGTATTGCGGCAGGTTCTGTGTCGAATGACCCCAGGTCTGCTGACCGCCCGTTTCGCAATCGAAGACGGAATAATGCCCCGGGCAGTTCATTGTCCGGCTTTCGGCGTTGTAGCTTAAGGGAAAACCCTTGTGAGGGCAGACCGTCGAAAACCCGACGACGTCGCCGTCGGGTCCCGCTCCGCCCGCGACGGGCATTCCCATCTTGAGCAAAACGCCCGGCGCATCGGCATCGGGATAGGCAACCTCGTAGGGCTGGTTGACGGCCAGGTCGCTGACATTGGCGAGGCGGTTGACCGGGTAATCGACCAGGGCTCGGGCCTGCGCAGCGCGGGCCTGCGGCACGGTCATGGACGCGGCGCTCGCCGCCGCGATGACGCCGCCACGCAGAAACTGGCGACGGCCGACGTCCACAAGCTTCTTACAGCCTGACATCATGGTTCTCCCGGTTTGACATGGATTTGATGGAGGGCGCTGCGATCAAGGCGTCATGCGCGTGCCCGGCTGGCGTGCCGCGCTGCGACTTTCGCTCGGCTTCGGATGCGCGCGTCATGCGAGTCCCTCCTGGCTACGCGATCATAGTATGGGAAGAACGCGATCATGGTAAGGGAGGAACGGGACAATCTGAAATTGCAAAGCGCAGCGTGCTTACGATGCGGTTAACCTGTGTCAGACCATGATGCCGAAGAGCCAGCCGGCGGTCGCGGAGCCGATGGCGGCAAGCGCCAGATAGAGCATGAAGGGCTTGAACCGCAGGACCGGAAAAATCGCCATAGCCCCCCATATGCTGACCACGCCGCCCGACACCAGGAACGCCATGGCGGCGCCCGGCGACATGCCGTGATCGAGCAGGGCGCGCGTCAGCGGCAGAGCGGCGTAGCCGTCGATATAGGCGGGGCCGCCGACAAATACGGCAAACGGGATGGCCATCGGATTGTCGTCGCCCACCCAATCCGCCAGCGCGTCCGGTTGCAGCCACGCATTCAACAGGAATTCGGCGGCGAATGCGGGTGTCAGCACCACCAGCATCAGGCGGGAAATCGACAGGACCTGGCCTGTAAACCGCTGACGGCGCACCGGATCGCGCCAGAACCGGGCGTGAAATCCCTGCACCGACGTCCCGCAAGGTGTGCTCCGGCCGCCCAGATCTCCGACGAACCGGTTCGTTCGCAGCGGCGATCGGGCCCATTCGCGCCTGGCCACCAGCGCCGTGACACCACCGCCGAGCAGGCCGAGGAAGATAGCGGCGGCGGTCTTGCCCAATGCATACTGCCAGCCCAATGTCGCAACGGTGACGGACAACAGCGCCGGACCGGTGATCGGCGAGGCAAGCCAGAAGGCCATGACCGGTGCCAACGGCACGCCGGCCGCCAGAAGCCCGGCCATCAGCGGCAGAACCGTGATGCCACAGACGGGGAGCAGGGCGCCGGTGACGGTTGCGGCGACAACCGACTGCACGGTGTGCCCCTGAAACACGCCAGCGACGCGGTCGCTCGCTCCGCTGGCAACGATCCAGGCGGCGAGCAGGATGCCCGGAATGACGATTGGGGTGACGTGAATCAAGCCGAACAAAACGAACCGTGCGGTCTCCAGCGCCAGCGACGGCTGCCAGGCGGCCAGCACCAGAGTTGTTACGGCAAGCAGGACGTAGACCAGTCCTGTCGAGGGGCGGGTCGCCCGAATGATATCCGATACCGACATTCAATGGTCCTTAATCCGGTCATGGCGAATATAGAGCGTCGACAGTTATTTGAGAAATGAGTAGTATGAACATCATCCATCGGAATAACTAATACCTATGAATCATCTGAACAGTGACCATTTGCGCACGTTTCTGGCGGTTTCAGAGGCTGGAAGCGTCACAGGAGGCGCCGACCGCATTCATCGGTCTCAAGCTGCGGCGAGCCTGCAGATCAGACAGTTGGAGGACACGGTCGGCCAACCCGTTTTCCGTCGGCACGGCCGCGGGGTGACGTTGACGTCAGCCGGTGAGCGCCTGTTGCCGGTGGCGCGCCGTGTTGTCCGTTCGCTCGACACGACGCTGGCCGAACTGCGTGGTGAGGGGCTTGCCGGACACTTACGCATCGGATTGCCGGATGACTACGGCCGGACACTGCTGTCGGGCATCGTCGCGGAATTTGCGGCGCTGCATCCGGACGTCGAACTGAAGGTCCACTGCGCGTTCGGGTCGGGTTTTCCGGCGAGCCTCGACAACGGGACTCTCGATCTGGCGGTGCACGAGGTTGCCTCGCCGCAGCGGGGTAGCGATGTGCTGCGACGCGATCATCTGGTTTGGATGACGGCGCGCGACTCGGATCTTGCCGACCTGCCGGTGCTGCCCGTCGCGTTGTTCCACAGCGACTGCTGGTGGCGCGACGTGGCGCTTGCCAGCCTCGAGGCTGCGGATAGACGGTACCGGGTGGTGTTTACCAGCGAGAGCGTCGTCGGTGTGCGTGCCGCGGTGTCATCGGGCATGGCGGCGGGTCTGTTGAGCGAATCCATGGATGACGATGGATTGCTCAGATTGCCGGGGATACGGTACCGGCAGCCAAGCTACCTGGTCATGCAGCGGGCGAAGGGCGTGCGTGGCCCGATTTGCGACGCCATGCGCCAAGCCATCCGACGAGCGTTCGATGCCTGAAGCGGTGGCCGAACAAAACAGCGGCGTCGGAATGCCGAGTCTTAATCACCAACGTCCGGAACGAATGTCTGGTCGGAGATCGGCGGCCTGACATAGCCGCCGGCTTCCTGACGCGGTGGCAGCTTGATCTTCGAAGGCGTCAGATCCTCGTATGGAATCATACTAAGCAGGTGGCTGATGCAGTTCAGCCGCGCGCGTTTTTTGTTGTCGGCCTCGACCACAAACCACGGTGCCTGCTTGATGTCGGTGTGGGCGAACATGACGTCCTTGGCCATCGAGTACTGCACCCAGCGCTGACGCGATTCGACATCCATCGGTGACAATTTCCAGCGTTTCCGGCGGTCATGGAGGCGCGACTGAAAGCGCCGCTCCTGTTCCTCATCGCTGACCGAGAACCAGTACTTGATCAGGATGATACCCGAGCGAACCAGCATGCGCTCGAATTCCGGACAGGAGCGCAGGAATTCCTCGTACTCCTTGTCGTTGCAGAAACCCATCACCCGTTCGACGCCGGCGCGGTTGTACCAGGAGCGGTCGAACAGAACCATTTCGCCGCCGGTCGGCAGGTGCTGGACAAAGCGCTGAAAGTACCACTGGTTCTTTTCCCGCTCGGTGGGCGTTCCCAGTGCCACGATGCGGCAGACCCGCGGATTAAGGCTCTCGGTGATGCGCTTGATCACCCCGCCCTTGCCGGCTGCGTCACGACCCTCGAATATCACCACGACCTTCAGTCCGTTGTGGCGTATCCATTCCTGCAGCTTGACGAGTTCCAGTTGCAGGTCGGCAAGCATCGCCTCGTATTTTTTTGTGCTGAGTTTCTTGCGCGACGGCCGCAGCGGCTCCGTTGCGTCGTCGGCAAATGGATCAGCGCCCGGCGGACTCTGCCCATTACCCTTGGTCTCAAGATTTGTTCCCACTGTCTGCTCTCCGGCCGGTTCTTCTCGTTTGCGACGGATGTGCGGCCAACTATATCCGTTATCGACAGCCCGTGGTAGGGTCACGAAAGTGTTATTAGGAGTGATTTGGAATGTCGGTTGAAGGAATCTGGACCGGGGAAGTCTACAGCGTCTTCGGTTGGGAGAGCACCGGTGTGTTCGTCCTTGACAGTGGCCGGGTCATGGGGGGCGACCAGCGCCAGTATACGGCAGGATCCTACACGTTCCTGAACGGTGATTTCGCGGCCGATCTGACGGTTCACTACTATGGTCCGCCGCGTACCGTCTATGGCGATACGTCGGAGCGGTTCACCACCAACATCTCCGGAAAGCTGCGCGACGGAGTCATCGAGGGCATGATCGGCCGCCCGGATCGACCGGAATACGATCTCCAAGTGCGGTTGACCAAGCGCATGAACCTACCCTGACGCTTCAGCGGGTTCTATTCGGCGGCTTGCGGTTTCATCGGAACCGGTGCGGAAACGAAACGGACCATGGCAACAAGCGCAATGATGGCGATCGGCAGGCTGCCGGCAAACAGGGTCCTGGCGACCAGGGTCAGTTGATCGTCGGTCACGGCCGTCGCGTAACCGGCGGCATTGGCCAAGATGCCGCTTGCCGAGGCGCCGAGCGCATATCCGAGACGTGCGACAGTGGGCAGCGCACCGGACAGGCGCTCGACATCGCCTGCCGGTGTCAGGTTACGGGCACGGCGGATGACAAAGGTCCAGGCGGTGCCGTAACCGATGCCCTCCATGGTGGCAAAAACGGCAATCAGCCACAGCGGTCCGTTGGCCATGGCGTAAATCAGACCAATCAGGCTGGCGAACACCAGCAGCATGCCGATGGCGATAAAGCGTCCATCGAGCCGCTCCGGCGCGCCTGAGACCACAAAGGCCGCGAGGCTCCAACCTATGGCGATGCAAGCAACGATGTATCCCGCGGTCAGCACCGAGGCTTCATGCATGGCCGTCATCAAAAGGGGTCCGTAGGTGACCAGTCCCATGGTCGCGATGTTTATGGTCAGCACCATGAGCAGGGCCGCGCCCAACGGCACACGCATATCGAACGGGTTCTTCGGCAGCAACCGGTTGGCAGGGTGACGTGAATCAACGCGCAGAAACAGCAGCAACAGCGCCAATCCGGCGGCCAGGTAGAGTGGCGTGGTGGTGGGCGTCACCTCTATGCCGCTATAAGCAACACAGAGCACACCGCCCGATAGAAGCAGCAGACGAGTTACAGGAATCCGGCCGTTCTGGCCGTCCGTCGCCGAGCGCTCCGTGATGCGTATGCCGAAGGACACCCAAATCGCCAGAACCGCGGCCTGGGCGGCGAAAAACACAAAACCCATGCGCCACGTCGCGTAGGTCACAAAGGTGCCGCCGATGAGCGGCCCGAGGAATGCTGAAGCACCCCACAGAACCGACATCACCGCCATCACACGGGCGATCAGCCGCGAGGGAAACAGGATCGCCACGGCGATGAAGCTCATCGCCGTCAGACTGCCACCGCCGAGCCCCTGCAAGAGGCGTCCCGCGAGCAGCACCTGCATGGTCGGGGCCAGCGCGCTGATCAGGCAACCAAGCGAAAAGACCACCGCGGCAACCGCCATCGGGCGTCGAACACCGACCCGCAGGGCGACCAGTCCGCTGGATGCCCCGGCAACGATTGAGCCGATCTCGTAGAGGGCGGCGGTCCAGGCGACCAGCGGCTTGCCGCCAACATCGGAGACGATCGCCGGCAGCATCGTGGCAACGATGAGGCCGTCGGCCGCGTGCAGCCAGATGCCCAGGCACACGAGAACCAGAGCTGCGGCATAGTCCCGCTTGAAGATCTCATTCCAGCCGACTGGGGCATCCGGGATGTTGACGGTCATCGGGTGAAACCTTAAAATAAGCCTTAACTTAAAAAAATCACAAACTTACTAAAAAGGCAATGTCGTGGGTTCGACATCTGAAGATAAACTTCTCTATCTGCTGAAAAGCAAGGGTGCCCAAACCGCACGGGACGCCGGAGAGGCGCTGGGAATCACCGCACCCGGTGCTCAACAGCAATTGGCACGGCTCGCTGATAACGGCTTGGTCGTTGCCGAGGACCGCAAGCAGCCGCGCGGGCGGCCCAAACGCTACTGGTCGCTGACCGACAAGGGTCATGCCCGATTTCCGGACCGGCACGCCGACCTGACGCTCGACCTGTTGCGCTCCACCCGAGCCGTATTCGGTGCCGAAGGACTGGACCGGTTGATCGCGCATCGGGAAGCCGACACGCTGGAGCGATACCGCGGTGCACTGGAGGGCGTTGCCAGCCTCCCGGACCGCATCGCCCGCCTCGCCGATCTGCGTTCGCAGGAGGGCTACATGGCGGACTGGCAGGAGAACCCGGACGGCAGTTACCTGCTGGTCGAGAACCACTGCCCGGTCTGCGCGGCGGCGGCTCTGTGCCAGGGCCTTTGCCGCTCGGAACTGGAGATATTTCAGACCGTACTCGGACCCGGCACCCTTGTGGAGCGCACCGATCATATCCTCGCGGGCGCCCGGCGGTGCGCTTATCGGATTGCGCCGGAGCATCTGGAAGCTTCGCTTTAGGGTCTGTTGAGTACCAACAGACCTCCAGTGACCGGCTTGTACTCTAAATTAGTAACTGTACATACTTTCTGATTGACCGGAGGCCGATTCCTGTCATATGATATGTTGACTTACTAAATTTTTTCTCATGGGAGAGCGGAACTTGCCCAATTGCACTCACGGTGTCCGCATGGGTACTCCGCAGACGTCGCGCCCGGCATGGGCGGCCGCGCCCAAAACCTCCATCACGCGACTCAAGAAAATCGACATCTACTAAGCCTGTAGTGAAAGGGGCCGCTTTGCCCCGATAAAGCATCTGAACCGGGAGGACAACACGATGCTCATGAAAACTGTCGGCAAGGCTCTTGCCGCCGCTCTTCTGCTCACCGCGCCGATGGCGTCCGCAGCCGACCTGAAGCTGGCCGATTTTCAGCCGCCAACCCACTTTATTGTCGAATCGGCATATATGCCGTTTGCGGAAGCCATCGCTGGGGCGACGGAAGGCGCGGTGACGGTCAAGCTGTTCATGGGCGGTGAGCTCGGTCCAGGTCCGGCGGAGCAGTACAATCGCGCGGTTGACGGCGTCGCCGATATCGTGTTCAGCCTGCCCGGTTATACCGCGTCGACGTTCCCCAAGACGCTGCTTACCGAATTGCCCGGTATCATCAGCGCGGAAACCGGCACCGGCCGGATCCTGGCCAATCTCGATAAGCTATCGGACGAGTATCGCCGCGTTGTTTTGGTCGGGCTATGGAACAACGCCCCCAACCTGCTTTTCATGGCAGGGAAACCGGTGCGCAGCCTGGACGACCTCAAGGGGCTGAAGATTCGCGTTCCCTCGCGCAATGCCGGACTGGTCGTCGAAGCCTGGGGTGCGGTCCCGGTGTCGATGCCCGCGCCCGGGATCTACAACGCCATGCAGACCGGTGTGATCGACGGGGCGATGATCGACGCGACCACTCTTGGTTCGTTCAGGCTGAACGAAGTCACGCAATACATTACCATTGGCATGGACACGACGATCTCCAACTTCTTCCTGGTTATGAACCGCGACAGCTTCAAAGACCTGACCGAGGCGCAGCAGAAGGCGATGCTCGACGCCGGGCGCCAGGCTTCCATCGACGCCAACGCCGCCTGGCTCGCGATTGCCGACAAGGCACTGGCCGAATTCGCCGCCAGCGATGGCAAGGAACTGATCACGCTGTCGGCGGATGAGGCCGCCAGATTCAACGCTGCCTCCGCGCCCGTCGTGCAAAAGGTGATCGCCGAGGCCGATGCCGACGGGCTCGAAGCCAGCGCTTTCGTCGACGCCCTGAAGACCGATTGACCCATGGCGGCGGACGATCCGCGCGGTGTGGCCCATTCGGCACCTGTCGAGTGGGCCGTTCGCGTCCTGACAACGCTCTCTTCAGCAGCGCTGGTGATCATGCTGATGGCAACCTTTACCGGGGTCGTCATGCGCTACGTGTTCGCCGCGCCGATCCTCGGCAGCAACGAGATCATACAACTCGTCTCGGTTGCGCTGGTCATGCTCGCCATGCCGTCGGCGGCACAGCACGGGGACCACATACGGGTCGATGTGCTGGATGCTCGCATCGGTGCGCTGGGGCGGTTTGTCGGCGATGTCCTGTCAAGGGCGATTGCCATTTACCTGCTGTCGCTGCTGACCTGGCGCGCCTGGGCCAAACTCCGGGACGCAGCCGAATTCGGGGACGCGACCAACATGTTGAGTATTCCGCTCTGGCCGTTTTACGGGCTGCTGACACTGGGAGCTGTGCTTTACGCGGTGGTTCTGATTCTACAGCTTGTCGACGTTGTCATGACCGGATTGCGCCGGCATGAATGATTTCGCGATTGGCCTCAGCGGCCTGGCGGCGATGTTTGTATTGATGGTCCTGCGTATGCCCGTCGGCATGGCAATGCTTGCCGTCGGCTACTTCGGAACGCTGATCGTCAACGGCAGCCGTTCCGCCAATGCAGTGCTGTTGACGGAGACCTTCTCGGCGGCGTCAAACTACTCGCTCACCGTCGTGCCGCTTTTCATCCTGATGGGCAATGTCGCCTCGGCGGCCGGGTTCAGCCGGCGTCTCTACGAAGCTGCGTTTGCCTGGGTCGGATGGCTGCGCGGTGGGCTCGCATCGGCCTCGATCGTCGGCTGCGCCGCGTTTGCGGCCGTCAGCGGATCATCGGTCGCGACCGCGGTGACCATTGGGCGTGTGGCACTGCCGGAGATGAAGCGCTTTGGCTATTCGAACGCGCTGTCCACCGGTGCCATTGCGGCGGGCGGAACGCTGGGTTTTTTAATCCCGCCGTCCACCGGCTTCGTCATCTATGCCATCCTCACCGAAGAAAGCATCGGGCAGTTGTTCATGGCGGGCATTCTGCCAGGTCTTTTGCTGACGGCGCTGTTCATGACTGCCGTCGCTCTGGTGACTCTGCGCGATCCGGCTGCCGGGCCTCGTGGCGCGGTCGTTCCGTTCCGGGAGCGTTTCGTGGCGCTGATGCGCGCCGTGCCGTTGATCATTGTCATCGTTGCCTCGATCGGCGGCATCTATCTCGGTGTTTTCACCCCGGTTGAGGCGGCAGGGGTCGGCGCTGGGCTGGTGACCCTGATGGCACTGCTCCTCGGCAAGCTTAGCCGCGAACTGGTTGCCCAGGTCCTCTCCGATACCGTGCGGACGACCGCGATGCTTTACCTCATCGTCATCGGCGCCAGCGTGCTCAATCCCTTCCTGGCCCTTACACATCTGCCCGCGACTCTGGGCGAGGCGATGACCTCCGCCGGTCTCGGTCCATATGGTGTGCTGCTGCTGATCGTCATTGTCTATCTGGTGCTCGGCATGTTCATGGACGGATTGGCGATGCTGGTGGTGACCATTCCCATCTTCTTCCCTATCGTTGTCGCAATGGGCTTCGATCCGATCTGGTTTGGTGTCATTGCGGTGATCGTGATCGAGATGGGGATGATCACGCCACCGGTCGGTTTGAATGTGTTCGTGGTGAAGAGCGTTGCCCGGGATGTGCCGATGGCGACCATCTTCCGCGGCGTGTTGCCCTTCTGGTTCGCGATGCTGGCCTGCCTGATGCTTATCGTGGTGTTTCCATGGATCGCGTTACTGATACCGCAGGCGATGTTTCAATAGCCGTTGCTCTAGCCGTCATCAACCCTCAGCGGCGGACCCCGCGGCCCGGGTGGCCTTAGCCGCCAAAGCGACGAACTGCCGAAATTCTGATTCATCGAGACCCGGAAGGATTTCCCTCTGAAGCCGCTCCACCACCGGTAAAATCGCGACAATCACAGCTTCGCCCTCGTCGGTCAGCGCGAGTTCGCGCGCCCGCCTGTCCTGGCGGCTGATGACCCGCGTCAGCATCCCCTTGTGCTCAAGCCGGTCGACCACGGCACCGGTTGTCGCACGATCCTTGGCGATCGCCTGGGCGAGGCCGGCCTGGTCAATCCCGGCATTGTAACGCAACGCGTCGAGCGCCGCGAACTGAATCGGAGTCAGATCGAATCCGGCTTCGCGCACGCGCAGCTGAAAAACATGTGTCGACAGCTGGTGCAAACGACGGATCAGGTGTCCCGGCATCCTTGCGCTGACGGCGCCCGGGCCTCGTTCGTTCATAAGCTATGCCCTGTATCGCTTCGTGGGTTGTTTACGCTGGCGACCATAACCAGGATTAGTAAATGTACATACTAATTATTGACGAACATGCGTGATCATGCACATAGTATGTCTACTTACTAATTTGTGCCGCAGTCGGAGATCGGACGATGCAATATCACCTCAACGGCTTTCGCCCTGGCGATCCGGAAGTCTACGATGCGGCGCCCGGCCGCACCGATTCCGGCGCGGAATTGCCCGAGACGGTCGACGTCCTCATTGTCGGCTGCGGTCCGGCAGGACTTACGCTGGCAGCCCAACTCGCAGCCTTTCCCGACATCTCCACGCGAATCATCGAGCAAAAAGCCGGGCCGATGGAAAGGGGACAGGCCGACGGCATTTCCTGCCGGTCGATGGAAATGTTCAATGCCTTCGGTTTTGCACAAAAGGTGATGAGGCAGGGCTACTGGGTCAACGAGACGACCTTCTGGAAGCCGGATCCGGCGCAACCGGATCATATTGTCCGCAACGGCCGCGTTCAGGATGTCGAGGACGGGCTTTCCGAAATGCCGCATATCATTCTCAACCAGGCGCGGGTGCACGACATGTATCTCGATGTCATGAAGAATTCGCCGTCGCGACTGGTGCCGGACTATGCGGTGCAATTGGTCGATCTGAAGGTCGATACGGCGGCAGGCGATTATCCCGTGACGGTCAGGCTCGAGCGGGTCGACCCGGCGCGCGAGGGGCAGACCATGACCGTGCGCGCGCGCTATGTGGTCGGCTGCGACGGCGCCCGCAGCGTGGTGCGCAAAGCAATCGGTCGCGAGCTTGTCGGCGACTCCGCCAACCAGGCCTGGGGCGTCATGGACGTGCTGGCAGTGACCGACTTTCCTGATATTCGCTGCAAGACGCTGATACAGTCAGCCGGCGAGGGCAACATCCTCATCATTCCGCGTGAGGGCGGTTACCTCACCCGACTCTATATCGAACTCGACAAGCTCACATCAGGCGAACGCGTGGCCAGCCGGAACATCAGCGTCGACCAGCTCATCGCGGCGGCGCAGCGCATCTTCCGGCCTTACACGATCGACGTGAGGGAAGTGGCATGGTGGTCTGTCTACGAGATCGGCCAGCGGTTGACCGACAAGTTCGACGACGTGCCTGAAGCCGAAGTAGCCACCCGTCTGCCGCATGTGTTCATCGCCGGCGACGCCTGCCATACCCACAGTCCGAAAGCCGGGCAGGGCATGAACGTGTCGATGGGCGACGCCTTCAACCTTGGCTGGAAACTGGTTTCCGTGCTGCAGGGACGCTGCCCGGCGCAGATCCTGCACAGCTACTCGGCCGAGCGGCAGGCGGTGGCCAAGGACCTGATCGACTTCGACCGGGAGTGGGCGCGGATCATCGGCGCGCCACCAGATGCGAACGAAGGCGGGGCCGGCGAGGCACCGAAGTTCCAGCGCTATTTCATCGAACATGGCCGCTACACGGCGGGAATGTCGGTGACGTATCAACACTCGGAACTGACGGGCGCTTCGACCTGGCAGTCACTTGCTCGCGGTTTCGAGATCGGGACGCGATTCCATTCCGCACCGGTCGTTCGCCTGGCCGACGGCAAACCCGTGGAACTGGGCCATACCGTCACCGCTGACACACGATGGCGCCTCTATGCCTTCTGTCCGGACGAGGATCCGGCAGGTGAGGGTTCGGCGATCCGCACCGCCTGTCAATTCCTCGCTGAAGCGCCCTATTCTCCTGTGACGCGATACACGCAACCGGATGCGGACATCGATTCGGTGATCGATGTGCGTGCCGTGTTCCAGCAGGAAAGGCATGCCCTGGCGATCGAAACCCTGCCCGACCTTTTGTTGCCGCGCAAAGGCCGGCTGGGGCTCGTGGATTATGAAAAGATGTTTTGTCCTGACCTGAAGAATGACCGCGACATCTTCGAGCTTCGGCACATCGATCGCGTGCGGGGGTGCTTTCTGGTGGTTCGACCCGACCAGTATGTGGCGCACATCCTGCCCCTCGGAGCCCTCGACGCGTTGGCGCAATTCTTCGACGGCTTTATGCAGCCGATACCCTGATCAAACTGAGCCTAAATCAGATGGCGGATCGCGTTGGCGTAGTATTCGACCAGCCGTTCGTCGTCGGGTCTGATGTGCAACGTCCCGTCACCGGCCTCCGAAACGATGTGGCGCATGGTCAACATGCGCAGGCCGACGGTGACCTCGTAATCGCGGTCGGAGCGCGGCACGTGCACATGCGCCCCGTTGGCGAGCAACCTGTCGATGAGCGCATCGACACGCGCCTTCAGCGCCAGCCGGTCGAGGCGGTCGTCACCGGCTTCGAGGAGGGCCAGGGCAACCAGCGACACGGGGAGCACCGGAACCAGCTGGCCGACCGATTCCATCAACCTGTCGCCGAGCCTTTCCGTCAGGACCAGGCGTTGCGATTCTTCAACAGCCGGCCAGTGAGTCACGCCGTGATCCTTGAGAAAAGTGTCGAGAGAGACCGGCCGGCCGAAGGACACGCTGGCGTAGCCGAAGCGATGCCACTTGCCGGCCAGCCGCAGCCGCAGGTTGCGCCATAGAAAGGCCAGTGTGGTGGCGGTCTTCTGGGTCGTCGAAACAGGGGCTGTGCCCTCCAGGGCGGCGATCAGCGAGCGGTCCTCCAGCACGCGGTCGTAGTTGAGACCGACCGGGATGAAGACCGTATCGCGGTTGCCATGGTCGTGTGCGGACAGGATGTAGGAGATGAGGCCGAGGCGCGCCGGGCGTATCAATCCGTCGCGCGACAGGCCGCCCTCCGGGAAAATCGCCTGGGTGACACCGGCCTCGGTGGCCATGCGTACGTAGCTGGCCAGAACCCGCCGGTACAACGTGTCACGCGCGTCGCGGCGGATGAAATAGGCGCCCATCGCGCGAATGAGCGTCTGCAGCACCGGAATGCGAGCCCACTCGCCAACCGCGTAGGACAGAGCGGTGGAAGCGGAGGCGAGATAGGTGACCAGGACATAGTCCATGTTCGAGCGGTGGTTCATGACGAACACCACCGATGAGTCCGGATCGACTTCCCGCAATGCATCGGAATCGGAGTAGCCGAGCCGGACCCGGTAGAGCGACGTCGCCAGCCAGCGTGCCAGCCGCGTGCCGACGCGGAAATAGGCATAGGCGTTGAAGGCCGGCACAATTTCGCGGGCGTACCGGGTGGCGCGGTCGATGGCGAGTTCCGCCGGCATGTCCTCGTCACGGGCGAATTGTTCGGCCGCAAGCAGCACCTCGGGATCGTGTGCGACTCGGTCGACGACAATACGCCGTCCGGTGAGTCCGAAGGGGCGAATCTTCAACTGCAAACGGGTGTTGAGCTCATCGATGACGCGATTGACCCGCCGGTGCAGGAACCAGCGCACAGCCGGCGTCAGCAGCCGGTCGATCAGCCCGACAGCGGCAAGCACACCGGCCATCGCCACCAGCCAGACCGGCAGTTCAACGGTTCCCGACATTCCGACCCCTCCGAAGCCACAGTAGCGTCGGACCGATAGCAAGTCGATTGCGTGTGAAAAACAGACCTAGTGCGGCAGGGTCCCGACGGTTTCTTCCGCCCGGGTCGGGTCGGAGGTGACCGCCTCTTCATCCCGCTTCGGCTCAAAAAGCTCGATTTCTTGCGACACGCCGGGTAGCTTGTGACGGCCGATAGACACCCACTTTTGCGGTGCGCCGGCCGCGATATCGCGGGTGACCAGCGCGAAAGCATCGGCGGCACGGGTCAGCGCTTCAATACGGCAAACTTCGTTGACGGTGGGTCCGATGACCGAGAAGGTCAGGCGTTGCTCTACGCCGATGTTGCCGAACATTACTTTGCCGGTGTTGAGAGCGACGCTGATGCGAATCGGAGCCTCGCCGTTTCCACGACGTACCGTATTTAGGGAATTGCATTCGGATTCGGCCTGTTCCAGGGCTGCGGTCGCTGCCTCGACGGCTTTGCCGAGCTCCTCATCGGTTTGGTAGGGAAACACCGCCAGTACCGCATCCCCGATGAAATCCAGAACCTCGCCGCCGTGACTGATGACGGCGCCGGCGGTGCAGGCGTAATACTCGTTGAGCAGCCGCAAAAAGTCTTCCGGTGGCATGGTATCGGCCATGGCGGTCGAGTTGCGCAGGTCCGAATACCAGACAACCGCCTGGGTCTGTTCACCGTCACCACGCCGAATGGCGCCGTCAAGAACCTGCCGGCCGGCTTGACCGCCGAGATAGGTATCGACGATGTTGCGGGAAATTCGGGCCTGGATCGCCGTTTTGCAGGCCATGGCAAAGCGCCGCTGGATTTTCTTGAGGGCGGCGATATCGTCATCGGAAAAGCCGCCGGGCCGGTCCGAGATCCAGGCTACCAGAATACCGAAATTGGGTTGATCGGCGGTCTTTCCCTCGAGCTTGCCGGTGACGACGGTCAGATAGTCCGTCATGCCCATCTCAACCATCTGTTCCAGCAGCGGAAAATCAATCTGCTTGTCCGGCCCTTCCAGCCGTCGCCGCAGCGCCTGGATGTCGTTCTGCATCATGAAGTAGCCGGGGCTCTGAATAAACTCGGTGGCGCGCTCGGCCTGATGCGGAAACTGCTTCAATTCCGATCCCAGATCGCGTTGCCACAACACCGTTTCGGCCTGGAACAGCGGATGCAGCGTCGGCCAAATCACCCGGGCGCGGGCCAGCGGAACACCGGCGCCATAAAGCCGGTAGCAAACCGTGTTGAACATGGCGACGATATCCGGGTCGCTGAGCGCCTGGTCGACCAGCCATTCGCCAATCTCGGAAATAAGTGTCCTGTCTGCCATGTCTTTATGTGCCCCGGAGCAGGCTATCGCATCCCATGCTAATTCAAAAGCCGCGACGTCTTGTCGTCCTTCTCCATCGCGGTCACCGACCGTACCGGTTCAACCGCCTTCGGTGCAAACAGCTCGATATCCTGCGACAGGCCGACGAGCCGGTGCATGCCGGTGGACACCCATTGACCCGGTTCTCTGGCGGCGATTTCCTGGGTGACCAGCGCATTGGAATCGACCGCTTTGGTCATTGCCTCGATGCGCTCCACCTGGTTGACCGTCGGGCCGATCACCGAAAAGGTCAGCCGCTGCTCGACGCCGATATTGCCGAACATCACCTTGCCGGTGTTGAGGCCGACCCCGAAGCGGATGGGGACCAGATTCTTCGACTGCCGTTCCGCGTTGATCTCATCGCGCATCGCCTCGGCATCGCGCAGGGCCGCGGTCGCCGCCGCTGCTGCCTCGTCGAACTCGCGCTCGGTACGGTAGGGAAAGATCGCCAGCACACCATCGCCGATGAAATCCAGGACCTCGCCGCCATGGCCGATGGCAGAGCCGGCCGTGCACTCGTAGTAGTCGTTCAGCAGGTTGAAGAACGCATCCGGTGCCATGGTATCGGCCAGCGCGGTTGAATCCCGCAGATCGGAGAACCACACAAGCGCCTGGGTTTCCTGCCCGTCACCGCGCTTGATAGCGCCGTCGAGCACCTGGCGGCCAGCCTGGCGGCCGAGATAGGTCTCCACGATATTACCGGCTATACGCGCCTGAATGGCGGTCTTGCAGGCCACCGCGAAGCGGCGCTGGATCTTCTTCAGCGCGGCGATGTCTTCGTCGGAAAATCCACCTGACCGGTCGGAAGCCCAGGCGACGATGACCCCCAGCATGTTGCGGGTGCGCATGTCGTCCTCGCCCTCGAATCCAGTGGTGATCGTCAGGTAGTCGGTCATTCCTTGATTCAGGAGGTCCTCGAGAATCGGGAAATCGATCAGCTTGTTGGGACCCTCGAGGCGGCGACGGATTGCCGACACACCGTGCTCGAACATGAAATGCATTGGGCTCTTCAAATAAGCTTCGGTGCGTTCGTTCTGGTGCGGAAACTGCTCGAACTCAGGCTTGTTGCCGCGTTCCCATAGCGCGGTCTCAGCCTGAAACAGCGGGTGCAGGGTCGACCAGGACACTCGTGCCCGTGCCAGCGGCACACCCGCGGCATAGAGCTGGTGGCAGACCGATTCGAACATCTCGACGATGTCTGGATCGCTCAGCGCCTGATCGACCAGCCATTCGCCGATCCCGGAAATCAAAGTTGCATCAGCCATGGGTGCCGCCTGTTGATTTGAAGTTGCTGTCAAAAGAGAATTGGAGCTGTACAGGAACGTTTGTCACACCGCTCCCTCTTTCTTGTCCTCGAAGCGGGCGCCGGGTATTCGAGGACTTCCCTTAATTTGGCAACCGGTTAGCGAATTACAAGGCCCTGAAACCGGCTCCTGACAGGACATGTCAGGAGGGCTGTCAGGGGTGCGCAACGCGACGGCGCGGGTGTTGTTTTTTGTCGGGACATGCTTCAATTCGGCACGGTCTCGAAGTAGGTTTGCGGCGCTTCCGGCTTGCAACTTTCGGCTTCAAGAGGTGACTCAGACATGATTGGACGGCTTGCCATCGGTGTTGCGACGGCGCTGGCGCTTAGCGGCGCGGCATCGGCAAAAGATCTGGAACTGGATTACGAGGCCGTCATGCATGTGCGCTCCTCCGACTCGATCGGCGTCCTCGACAACGAGGCGCATCGGGTCGGATTCGCGGCCTTTCGCGGCCTGGCGGTCTTTGCCGAGGAGGGCGTAACGGTGCATCGCTACGAGGGCTGGTTCGACCTGGTCAATGGATCCGGACCCTTTCACGGATATGCCCTGTTTACCTTCGCCGACGGATCGACGCTGCGCGCGGCCTACAACGGCACGGCGGAAGCGATCGAACAGGATGGCGTTCGTGTGGAGGCGGCATTCACCGAGTTCTCGGGCGGCGGACGGTTCGAGGCAGTGAGCGGAACAGGCAGCTTCGCGGGCCGCCGCTACGATGCCATCGACCAGGGCGGCAGCACCTATGTGCAAGGCACCCTGTCGCTCACCGTGCCCGATTGAGGCGATGCAATTCCATGCCCGATCCGCGGCGGTGGCAGCCCATATCCTGTGATAGACGGTCTCCATGCTTATCGACCTGCCTGACGACGATATCCTCTATGCGGCGCTGATCGCCCGTGATCCAGCCTATGAAGGGCGGGCCTTTGTCGGCGTTGCCTCGACCGGCGTGTTCTGCCGGCTGACCTGTCCGGCGCGCAAACCGGCGCGCCGCAATTGCCGGTTTTTCGACAGTGTGGCAGCCTGTCTGGAAGCCGGATTCCGGGCCTGCAAACGGTGTCGGCCGCTGCTGCCTGCGGGTGAAACCGATCCGATGGTCGCAACCCTGCTGCGGGCGCTCGAAGAGCAGCCTGACCGCCGCTGGAGCGAGACCGATATCGTGCTGCGCGGCCTGGATCCATCGACGGTGCGGCGCCAGTTCCGGCGCTACTTCGGCATGACCTTCCTGGAAATGGCCCGCCTGTCGCGTCTCGGCAATGGCTTCGTCACGCTGGCGGACGGTGGCCGGGTCATCGACGCGCAGATCGATGCCGGCTTCGACTCGGCCAGCGGTTTTCGCGACGCCTTCGCCCGCCTGCTCGGGCGGTCGCCGGGCCATTTCACCGGTCGGGAACGGCTCAAGGCCGACTGGATCGCAACGCCGCTGGGCGCGATGGTCGCCGTGTGCGACCGCTCGAGCCTGCATTTGCTGGAATTTGTCGACCGCAAGGCGCTGCCGTCCGAGCTTGCCCGTCTGTGCACAGCGGTGCGCGGCGATCTGGGAATCGGCCGGTTCGAACCGACCGACTGGATCGAGACCGAGCTCAACGCATATTTCGGGGGCAGGTGTGCCCGCTTCGATACTCCGTTGACGATGCACGGCACGGCCTTCACGAGATCGGTCTGGGATGCTCTGCGTCGCATTCCGGCTGGCGCGACTCGCAGCTATGGTGATATTGCGAATACCATCGGCAGGCCGTCGGCGACGCGCGCCGTGGCACGGGCCAACGGTGCCAACCAGATCGCCATCGCCATTCCCTGCCACCGGGTGATTGGGGCTGACGGATCGCTTACCGGCTATGGCGGTGGTCTGTGGCGCAAACAGAAATTGATTGAGCTGGAACGGCACTATGCCGAGACCGGCAATATGGAGGCATCATGAACCAGACGGACAAGGCCCACGCATTCGCTGCCCTGCATAAGAAAGGTGAGCCGATCGTGCTCTACAACATCTGGGACGCCGGCGGCGCCAAGGCGCTGGCCAAGGCTGGGGCGCCGGCCGTCGCCACTGGCAGCTGGTCGGTGGCCGCAGCGCATGGATACCGGGATGGCGAGCAGATTCCGCTGGAGATGGTCGAGATGATCGTCACCTGCATCGCCGAAACGGTGGAGATCCCGTTGAGCGTCGACTTCGAAGGCGCCTATGCGGTCGAACCCGAAAAGGTCACCGAAAACGCTGCGTGCATCATCGCCACGGGTGCCATCGGCGTCAATTTCGAAGACCGGGTCGTCGGCGGCGAGGGGCTGCATCCAACCGAACTGCAGATGCGTCGCATCGCCGCCATCCGTGCCGCCGGCGATGCCGCCGAAGTGCCGTTCTTCATCAATGCCCGCACCGACCTGTTTCTCAGTGAGCCCGACCGCTCCAAGCATGCGGATCTGCTGTCGGCGGCCATCGACCGGGCCGGGCTTTACCGCGAGGCCGGCGCCAGCGGGTTTTTCGCGCCCGGCCTGGTCGATCCGGAGCTGATCCGAGAACTGTGCGACGCAGCGCAGTTGCCGGTGAACATCATGATGCTGGACGATTCGCCGAATGCCTCGTCGCTCGCCGAACTCGGCGTTTCCCGCATAAGCTTCGGTCCCGGACCCTACCGGCAGGCGATGCAGGATCTCGCCGACCGCTATCAGGCACTTGACCTGTAGCCAGCCGCTTTACCGGCAGATGAGCAACAGGAACGGCAAATGGCCGTCCGCTTTGAGATGCAGCGAGCCCATGGCGGTGACGGCATCGCCATGCTTGTTCTTGAAGGCGGCGTTGATCTCGTAGTCCACATGATGATGGAAGATGTCCTTGTCGACATGTTCGAAGAAGCGGTGGACGATCTGATCCGGTTTCATGTCGAACAGGTCGTCGGGAGCTTCGAACGGGTACGACCCGGCGACTTCTCCGTGGACCGTGTTCATCATCTTCGCCTGATATTCGCGCATGGTCTCGCTCCGGTGGGCCGGGGCCAAGGCTATCCGAAATGCCCGGTGATGTAGTCGTGGCAGAGCTGGGTCTTGGGTCGCATGAAGATTTCTTCCGTGTCCCCATGTTCGACCAGCTTGCCGAGATGGAAAAAGGCGGCGCGCTGGGAGATCCGCGCCGCTTCCTGCATGTTGTGGGTGATGATGATGATGCAGTAATGCTGCCGCAAATGGTCGATCAATTCTTCCAGGTGAGCGGTTGCCACGGGGTCGAGAGCCGATCCGGGCTCATCCATCAGCAACACTTCGGGTTCGGTCGATATGGCACGCGCGACACACAGCCGCTGCTGTTGTCCGCCGGAAAGCTCCATGCCCGATTCACGAAGCCGGTCCTTGACTTCGTCCCACAGGCCGGCCTGACGCAGGCAGCGTTCAACCAGAGCATCGGTGTCGGCGCGGCTGGAAACCAGCCCGTGCAGCCGGGCGCCATAGGCGATGTTGTAATAGACCGAGCGGGGAAACGGATTGGGTTTTTGCGCCACCCAGCCGAAACGGCTGCGCAACACCGGCGGATCGACATCCGGTGCGTTGATGTCGGCGCCATCGAGCAGGATGCGCCCCGTCATACGGGTATCGGCGATGATTTCGTTGGTCCGGTTGAGGCAGCGCAATAGGGTCGACTTGCCGCAGCCGGACGGACCGATCAAAGCGGTCACCTCCTGATCGAAGATGTCGAGCGATATATCGAACAGAGCCTGCTTGGGGCCGTACCAGAAATCGACATTTTCGATGTGGATCTTGACCGGATGCGACGCGTCGTGGTTGGCGTTTTTGCCGACCTCCAGTTTCTGCGTGACAAACGACCCTTTCGTATCCACATGCCGCATGTTCTTCCCCTCCGGCCGCTGCACCATTGAAGAGACGGTATCGGTGCCAAGCATCTGGTGCTTCGCATGGGCAGCCCGTTCCGGCATTGCGCCAGATCAAAAGTGAAGCGGGCTTTTTGCTTAGCCGGCAATGAAAGGAAACGAGATCAGGCGTTTAGTCGACCTCCGATGGCCGTTCGCTGTCCAGATACGCAAGATCGGCTGGTTCGTAGACGACCAGGCCGTTGTGCGCGGGCCGGCGTTTCTTGGCATCCCAGCACCGCTTGGCCTCGGCCCGGGTTCGACCAGGGTTGTTGTCCTGAAAATCGCGCAGATACTGCAGATAGTTGTTGTGCGGCGCGATGTCCCGGCGAAAATCCGGATCCTGTTTGCGTGCCTCCAGCCGATGCCACTCGGCCACGGCATCGCGCAACGTTGCGCCGGCATTGGTCCTCGCCCATTCCATGAAATCGCCGTGACAGGAAAAGCGGGGACCGATTTGTGCCGTCATGAACCGCCGCAGGTTCGGTCCGAAGCGGATATCTTCGGTAATGACGGTGTCCAGGGTCAGCATTTCCCGGGACCAGTTGAACCCGGATGTCTTTGATGCCGCCTTGCGGGGTTCCGGTGCCGGGGTTTTCGGATCGAGCGCATGGGCGATGGCCGCCCTGAGTTCCGCCTTGGAGCCGCCGGCCGGCAGGCCAAGCGATCTCGCGATGGTCATCAGGGAGGCCTTGGGCCAATACCAGCGGAGAAACTCCGGGGCGGTCATGGAGGCGGAAAAATCGGGGCGCTCGGTCATGCGGCCGCATATGGTGCGGCGGACCGCCCCGGCAAGACGGCGTCGCTGCGATGTCAAAACGATCGTCTGCGCGATTCGGCGCATTGAAGCGCTTTGGCGCGCCTCTACTTAGCGCTCAGTCGAACTTGTGAGCACGTGATCCGCATGGTTACCCGCAATCTTATTGTCGTCCTCGGAGACCAACTGTCCATGGATCTGGCCTCGTTGCGGGCCGCCGATGCCGAGCGCGACCGGATCCTGATCGCCGAGGTGGCCGAGGAGGCGACCTATGTGGGTCATCACAAAAAGAAGATTGCCTTTCTGTTTTCCGCCATGCGGCACTTTGCCGAAGCGCTGCGGCGCGACGGATGGCGCGTCGACTACACGGTCTATGATGACCCGGACAACACCGGTTCGTTTACCGGCGAGGTCGAGCGGGCCATTGGCCGCCTTGATCCGGCGGCGCTTCACGTCACCGAGCCGGGGGAATGGCGGGTGCGCCAGGCCATGGACGAATGGTCGAAACGGTTCGGCCTGCCGGTGCAGATCCTGGAGGACGACCGCTTCGCGTGTTCGCACGGCGAGTTCGAACGCTGGGCCGAAGGGCGCAAGCAGTTGCGCATGGAGTTCTTCTATCGTGACATGCGCCGCCGTACCGGCCTGCTGATGGACGGAGACGACCCGGCCGGCGGGCGCTGGAATTTCGACGCCGAAAACCGCAAGCCGCCGCGCTCCGGACTGGCTGTACCGGCACCCAAACGCTTCGAGCCAGACGCTATCACCCGCGAGGTCCTGGCCCTCGTTGCCGATCGCTTCGATAATCACATTGGCACTCTGGAGCCGTTCCGGTTCGCCGTCACGGCCGAGCAGGCACAGGCCGTGCTCGATCATTTCGTCGACCGTTTGCTGCCCTCCTTCGGCGACTATCAGGATGCCATGGTCGCCGGTGAGCCGTTTCTCTATCACGCCGTGATCTCACCCTACATCAATGCCGGCCTGCTCAATCCGTTGGATGTCTGCCGGAGGGTGGAACGCGCCTATCGCCAGGGCCGTGCGCCACTTAACGCCGCCGAGGGCTTCATCCGGCAGATCATCGGCTGGCGGGAATATGTGCGCGGCATCTACTGGCTTAAAATGCCAGACTATCGGGAGCAGAATTATTTCGCGGCGCAGCGGGACCTTCCGGATTTCTACTGGACCGCGAACACCGACATGGCCTGTATGGCAGCGGCGATCCGGCAGACGCTCGACGAAGCGTACGCCCACCATATCCAGCGGCTGATGGTGACAGGCAATTTCGCACTGCTCGCTGGGATCGATCCGAAGCAGGTGCATGAATGGTATCTGGCCGTCTACGCGGACGCCTTTGAGTGGGTGGAGCTGCCCAACACGCTGGGCATGAGCCAATTTGCCGACGGCGGCCTGCTGGCCTCGAAACCCTATGCCGCGAGCGGCAACTACATCAACAGGATGTCCGACTACTGCGGCGGCTGCAGCTACGACGTCAAACGCAAGACCGGCGAGGGTGCCTGTCCCTTCAATGCGCTGTATTGGGACTTTCTGGCCCGCAACGAGGCACATTTGCGCGGCAATCCCCGGCTTGCCCAGATCTACCGCAGTTGGGACCGCATGGAGGCCGATCGTCGGGCGCAGTACCGCAACAGCGCCGCCCAGTTTCTTGCAGGGTTGCGCTGACCGCGGCTACCAGAGGCCACCGTTCAGCAGCACGTCGGCAAGACCCTCGGCGGCCGCATCGAGCAGCCGATGGCCCTTGTCGGCGGTGGCGCTGGCCGGCGCCCCCAGATAGCCGGCTTCGGTCACGTCGGAAAAACTGCGGTAGCGGAATATGCCCGAATCGCGCCAATCGGCGGTAATGTCCGGGGCGCCGGCGATCGACGCCTTGTCGACGCGTTGCGGCGCCAGCACCAGGAGCATGGAGGTTTCCGCCTCTCCGGCATGATGCACGTTGCGCTGCCGCTCGAGGATGTCGGCATAGCGCCTGGCGACGCTGGTCAGCCGGCAATAGGTGGCGGTGCAGACCGGCACCTCCAACGCCAGTGTGAGTTCTTGCACGATGGTGTTGAGCGCATCGATGTTGCCGCCATGGCCATTGAGCAGAAAGATCCGACGAAAGCTGTGGCGTACCAGCGATCCGCAGATGTTGCGCAAGAACGCACGGAACGTATCGAAATCCAGCGTGAAGGTCCCGCCATAGGCCATGTGGTGTTCGGCGAGGCCGGTCCAAACCGTCGGCGCCACGACGACAGGATGGCTGTCTTGAACCAGGGCGGCAGCGCGAAGGCAGACCTCGCGGGCGACCATCGCATCGACACCGACCGGCAGATGCTGTCCATGCTGTTCCATCGAGCCGACGGGAACCAGCACGATGGCGTCCTGTCCAGCAAGCGCGCGCAACTGCGGCGCGCGGAGGTTTTCCCACAGCAGTTCGTCCAACGGCGGCTTCCCCGGATCAGTTTTCGACATAGGCGTAGGCGCAAGTGGCACCGGCGGCAATCTTGTGAGCGCCAGCCTGGCGGAAATCGACCCGAGTCGTCGCCATGCGCCGCCCGTTGGACAGGATATGGACATCCGCTTCGATGCCGCCGGCCATCAGCGGCCGCATAAAATGCGTCGTCATGTCGACAGTGGTCATGATGCGCTGCTCACGGTTGTGAGCCATCAGCGCCAGCACCCCGGCCGTGTCGGCGATCGCCGACAACGCCTGGCCGCAGACGATGCCGCCGATGCGGGACAAATCGGGGTTTTCCGGGATGCGAAACAATGCACCCTGTTCGGTGACGGTCGCCGGTTCGATGTTCAACTGCTGCACCCAGGGCGCGAAGGCCTCTTCCAAAAAGGTCTTCATCTCCTCGATTGTCATTCCTTCACCCGCCAATGGTTCCTCCTCGCTTTTGCGACCCGATCAGACTGCGAAACAGGCCGTTCGCTTCGTCGGTCAGGTCTTTGCAATGTTTGTCCTTCCGTGCCGTGTAAGCCCAGTCAAACTCCTGCCGGATGAAAATGTCCAGTGCTTCGATCGGACTGATCCTTTCGGCCTCGACCATGCGGCTCTTACGATCGATCAGCACTGCAATGAGGTCGACGACATTCGCGGGCATCTCCAGGCGGGCCACCAGCTCCTGGATGTTCATCGGTGGTATGCTCTCAGGGTTCTGGCGCATCCAGCGGATCGCCAGCGCCGGGCGCAACATATAGAAGTAGGATTTGAGTTTCAGGGTCTGGGAATCACGCCGATGGTGGGCGATCTGCGCTTCTCCGAGATGCAGGTAATGGTGCAGGCAGGCGGTCCGATGCATCGGTTTGCGCGAAAGCGTTGCCAGTCGGGCGCAGGCGTCTTCGTCGCGTCGGTAGGCGATCGGGCTGGACAGCCATTCATACAGGACTGGATTTGGCTTCAATAGCAGCTTCAATGCCTTTTTCAGGTCCCAACCGCTGACATCGAGCTCGTTGCTGATCGGTTTTTCGATTACATCCCTGCCCGGCTCGATGCTCAGGTACCAGTCGACTGGGCGGGCATAGACGAACCGCACATCGTAGTCACTGTCTTGCGATGGAAAGCCCCAAGCGCGACTGCCGCTCTCGATGGCGAAAAGGATGTGCACCTGCTGCTCGGTCTCGATGCGGGTCAGTTCGGCATCGATCACCTGGCGCATCTGTTGCGAAACGGATGGTACAAACGGGGGCAGAGGCATGTTTGCTCGGTTCGATCGGGCGGCGTTGCGATGGTCAGTGTGCTGACAGGCGTGTCATGGCATCCCAGAACAGTTTTTCATAGTCCTGCATCATGCGGGCGGCACGGATGATGCGGAATGCCTCGACACCCTTCGCCAAATCATCGTCGATAACCTTGGCCGCCTGCCTTTCGACCTCCTCGAGATCGACAAAGAACCCCAGGAAACGGGTCTCTTCCTCGCCGCACCCGTAGTGATTGCGCAGCCCTTGCACAAGCATGCGGCAGCAATACCCCCAGGCCTCGAGATTGAGGGCGCGGGCGCAGGCCATCTCAGATGCCGTGCCGTAGCTGATCAGCCAGGCCTTGTAGCCGGCATACGCGAAGGCGGCGGCATCGGGTTCGAAACGCTCCAGTTCCTCGTCCTTAAGGCCGAAAGCAGTGGCCAGCGTCGCAAAGCCGTGTGCCGCGCCGGCTTCCACCTCCGGTGGCGTGAGGAATACGTCGCGGTAGGGATGGTCGGCAAAGCGCGCCATGCTGACGTCGTTCGAATTGTTCCGCCACATCTGGTACTGGTTGCCGGCAAAAGCTTGCAACGCCACCTTATCAACACGGCCCTCCGCCACTGCGGCCACGAAGGGATGGCTGCGAATGGCCTGGTCGGTTTCGGCCATCGCGGTTTTGGCTTCGGCAAACAGCGCACGCGCGTCGGTCATGGGGCACTCCTCGTTTAGCCTAAGGTCCTGTACGGATTGAGGGGATTCGTGCCCATTCTGTCAACGCCGTAATGTGTCGGACACCCACAGCTGCAGCCAGAGTTGCAGGTCCTCCAACCCGCCGATGTGTTCGCCGTCGACGAGGATCCGGGGAAGCGTATGGACGCGCAGCAGCCCTCGGACGCTGGCCGAACACCTGGAAGACGTTAAGTAGCGCATGGAACGGCTGGTCAGTCTATTCGTAAACGGCCAGGGTGGTGGCGCGGGCGCCTTAGCGTTTGGCATAAAACACGGTCATGATGACGTTCTTCTTGTTTAGAATGAGCGTTCCAAACTCTCAGTCCAGCATCATCCTGGCCTGAAAAGTGATGGCGTTGAGGGTTGATGGATCGGAGTTTGAGCGCGCCAGCACGCGAAGTCCTAGAAACAGACCAAGCAGTGCCTTGGCGCACTTGCGCGCCGGTACTGCATTGCGAACGGTCCCGTCGCGCCGCGCCTGTTCCAGCATGTCACGGAAAAACGCCTCAATTGCATCGAAGTTCGCCTGAACCAGGGCAGCGATCTCCGCATCGTGAGGCGACAGTTCGAGCGCCGTGTTGACCAACAGGCAACCGCCAGGCCGGACGTCCTTACCTGTGCCGCGCGCTGCGGCATCGAAGATGGCGACGATCGCATCCTTTGGCGCATGCTCGCTGGCGAGCCGCTCGAGACAGTCCGAGCGAAGCTGCCCGTCATAATGGCGCAGCGCTGCAATGAACAGGCTGCGCTTGCCTTCATAGGCTGTGTACAGGCTGCCCCGGTTGATGCCGGTGGCGGCGACCAGATCGCCGATCGAGGTGCCCTCGTAGCCGTTGGCCCAGAAGGCCTGCATGGCTCGCTCGACGACGTCGGTGCGATCGTATTGCTTTTCCCAAGGCATGGGAGACAGCATACGTTGTTTGGAACGATCGATCCAGACTGGAATCGGTGTGGCCTTAATGGGCCAGCCAGGGCGCGCGCACCTGCGCTCACTCCGTGGCGATAAAGCCGCCGGACTGGTGCGCCCACAGGCGCGCATAGAGACCGTCCGAGGCGATCAGTTGGTCATGGGTGCCGCTCTCGACGATACGGCCGTTGTCCATCACCAGCAGACGGTCCATGGCGGCAATGGTCGACAGTCGGTGGGCGACGGCGATCGTGGTCTTGCCCTGCATCAGCCGTTCGAGGTTGGCCTGGATGGCGGTTTCGGCTTCCGAATCGAGCGCCGACGTGGCCTCGTCGAGCACCAGGATTGGTGCGTCCTTCAAAAGCACCCGGGCAATGGTGATGCGTTGGCGCTGGCCACCCGACAGTTTGACGCCGCGTTCTCCGACATGCGCGTCGAGACCGGTGCGTCCGTCCTTGTCCTTCATGTCGCGGATGAAGGTCATTGCCTCGGCGAGTTCGGCTGCCCGCTCGATGTCGGCATCGGTGGCATCCGGGTCGCCGTAGCGAATGTTGTCGCGAATCGACCGGTGCAGCAGCGACACATCCTGGGTGACGACGCCGATCTGACCGCGCAACGATGCCTGGCGGACCTCGCGGATGTCCTGGCCGTCAATGGCGATGCGTCCGCCTTCCACGTCACGCAGCCGCAGCAGCAGCGCCACCAGGGTGGATTTGCCGGCACCCGACAGGCCGACGATGCCGACCTTTTCACCCGGCTCGATGGTCAGATTGAGGTCTTCGAGCACCGGCTTGCCGTCCGCATCATAGGCAAAGTCGACATGCTCGAAACCGATCCGGCCCTGACGCACCTGCAGGTCGGCGGCATCGGCTCGGTCGGTCACAAGCGGCTGGCTGGTCATCACCGGCATGGCGTCGCGGATCGTGCCCAGGGCCCGCGTGACCGACTGGCCGAGGCCGATAAAGGCGAAAGACGAGGCCGACAGCGAGCGGGCGATGGTTGCCGCGGCGACAAAATCACCGACGGTGATGAAATCGCCCACCATGCCCCACAGGCCGATGGCGAAGATCGACACGATCAACGCGATGTTGAGATACTGCACGGCGCTGTCGGACAGGATGTAGGCGCGATTTTCCCGATGCTGGGTGGTGACCGTCTCGTCGATCACCCTGCGGATAGCGCCGGCTTCTGAATCCTCGGCGGAAAACAGTTTGACCATGGCGATGTTGCTGTAGACGTCGGTCATGGCGCCGGTGGCGCGCGATGCGGCTGCCGCGACCTTCGACGATCGCTCCAGGTAGAGCGGCACCGCAATGCGGGCGACCACGATATTGGCGACGATCCAGACAAGCACGGGGATGGCCAACGGCCAGGCGAGCACCGCCAGCAGCGCAAAGGATCCGGCGAACTGGATGGTGACCCGCGGGATGGTCTGCATGGCGACCATCAGCTGGCGTTGCACCGAGCCGGTCACCTGAGCGATACGCGAAGCGACCTGGCCGGCGAACAGGTCCTCGAAGAACGCCACGTCCTGCCGTTCCACCGCCTTGTGGCCCTGCCAGCGCATGGCGGCAGGCAGCAGCGTCTGCACGGTCTGCGATTGAAAAGCCGAACGGATGAATGTCAGCAGCGGATCGATGACGGCAAACAGGATGAGTAAGAACAAAAGGGTTCGAGCATTGTCCTGCAAGAAAGCCGCGGCACCCTGGCTGGTCACCCCGTCGACGATGAAAGCGAGCGCCCAGACGACGCTGAGCGCGATGAGAGCCGATGCGACCGACAGGACCCCAACGACGAGCAGCACGCCGCGAAACATCTTGGCGAAGAACCAGATGAGCCGCAACGGCCCATCGTCCGGCATTGGCCGGGCCGGCAGATCGAGCGGACGGATCAGTGTCTCGAAGGGACCGAAGATTCGATTGGCAAGCGACATGGCGGTCTATATAGGCCGTTTTTGAGCGCGCTTCATCCACCCGTGATCGGTGTTCGGTCCTGCTCCGCACGACACCGCACATCCGGAATTGGATTGCCGTTTGCCAAGCCATCGGCAGGATTCTGGGAAGTAGGCGCGCTGTTCACTCCGGGACTGCAGTGTTCGGCGGCATGATCTCGACATCGATGCCGGTGTAGGTGCTCTACGCAGACATCGAGCGGCTGCGACAGGGCATAGCGCGCGGTTGAGGCGCCGGGCGTATACAGGGCTTGTTCATCAAAATCGCGTATAACGGCATGAAAGGGGGTTGCTGTTCGACAAGCTGGCACCGTAAGCTCCCCGCCGACATCGAACGGCACGGAGGGGCGTCTGTGCGCATCATCATGCATATGAAACCATTTGGTCTGCTGGTCTTGCCCTTGCTGCTGCTTGCCGCGGGATGCCAGGACAACAAGACGGCATCGAAACCGGCGGCGGCGCCAAAAGTGATCGTGGCCGAGGCCACCACGGAGACCGTTCCGCTCTACCTGGAACTGACCGGCCGCACATCGGCTCCCAACACCGTCGACATCCTTGCCAGGGTTGACGGTCATATCGAATCACGCAGTTTCACCGAAGGCACCGATGTCGCGAAGGGCGATACGCTGTTCGTGATAGACCAACGGCCCTACCAGAGCGAGGTGGATCGCTATCAGGCCGAATCGAGCAAGTACAGCGCCACGCTGGATTTCGCGCAGAAAGAAGTGAAACGCTACACGGTACTGGCCCGGGACGGAACCGTGCCGCCGGAACAGCTCGACGAGAAAACGGCCACTGCGAACGAAGCTCAGGGTGATCTCGACAGTACCAACGCGCAGGTCGATAGCGCTCAGATCAATCTCGGCTTCACGACGGTCACCGCGCCGATCGACGGCCGTGTGGGCCGGGTATACAAGGATGTCGGCAACCTGGTGACAGCCGGTGATACCCTGCTTGTCGAACTGGTGCAGATGGAGCCACTCTACGTCTACATCAGCCCGAGCGAACGCCAGTATCTGGAACTCGAATCCTATCAGGCGAAACAGGCCAATCTGCCGGTCACCATCGAACTGATCGACGGAAGCCAGCATCCGCACACCGGCAAACTCGACTTTTCCGATCCCGGCGTCGATCCGTCGACCGGCACGATCGCCATACGCGCCGCCTTCCCCAATCCGCAGAAGACGCTACGGCCCGGGCAATATGCGCTGGTTCGTATCGAGCTGACCGAAGAAACCGGCCAAATCACCGTGCCGGCCGAGGCTGTCAGCCAGGATCAGGCGGGTTTCTTTGTCTTTGTCGTCGACAGCAACAACAAGGCCACGACGCGGCGGGTGACCACCGGCCGTCTCTATCAGGGCCGCCGCATCGTAGAAAAAGGTCTCAAAGCCGGCGAAACGGTCATTGTCCAGGGGCTGCAAAAGGTGCGCAACGGGATGACCGTGCAAGCCGAAAAGAGCGACCCAGCGAAAGAGGCCGGCAGTTGAATGCGCGGCATCGCCCGATCGCATTTTATGGCGTTCTCAGTCCGTAGACGGCGTTCACCATGAGCCATTTCTTTATCGATCGGCCGATTTTCGCCTCGGTCATCGCCGTGGTGATCACGGTGGCGGGACTGATTTCGATACCACTTCTGCCGGTCGGCGAATTTCCGGAGGTCGTGCCGCCGACGGTCGTCGTCAGTGCCACCTACACCGGCGGCAGCGCCGATGTAATCGAACAGGCGGTCACCATTCCGCTCGAGGAGCAGATCAACGGCGTCGAAGGTATGGTCTACATGTCGTCGACCAGTTCCAGTGACGGCACCTCCAATATCACTGTCACCTTCGAGGAAGGATACAACCTCGATATCGCCGCCGTCGATGTCGAGAACCGTGTGTCGACGGCGATGGCGCAGCTGCCGGACGACGTGGTGGCGCAAGGCGTAACGGTCACCAAGGAGTCGAACGACCTGACCATTGCCGTCAACCTGTTTTCTCCCGGCAGTGTGTTCGACGATTTGTTCATTTCCAACTATGCCGACATCAACATCACCGACCGGCTGAAGCGAATTCCAGGCGTCGGTTCGGTCATGGTGTTTGGCGAACGGGTCTATGCAATGCGGATCTGGCTCGATCCGCAGAAGCTGGCGCGTCTCGGGCTTACCGCCGGCGATGTCTACGACGCGGTGACTGAACAGAACCAGCAGGTGGCAGCCGGCGCCATCGGCCAGCCACCCACCGCCGCCGGGCAGAAGTTCCAGCTGACGCTGACCACCCTTGGGCGGCTGAAGACCCCGGAAGAGTTCGAGAATATCATTCTGGGTGTCGGTGACGACAGTTCGGTCATCCTGCTCAAGGACGTGGCGCGCGTCGAACTGGGCGCCGAAGACTATTCCACCATCTCTATTGTCGACGGGGTGCCAACGGTCGGCCTCGGTATCATGCAGTTGCCCGGCGCCAACGCGTTGCAACTGGCGGCAGAAGTGCGCACCCTGATGGCCGACCTGTCGCGGGACTTTCCCGAAGGCCTCACCTACGACATCGTTTACGACACGACGCAGTTCGACCGCCAGGCAATCCGCGACGTGCTGATCACGTTGGGTCAGGCTGTGCTGTTGGTGGTCTTCGTCATCGCGATCTTCCTGCCCAATCTGCGCGCCGCGCTGATTCCGGTGATCACCATTCCGGTCTGCCTGATCGGCACCTTCGCACTGATGCTGGCGCTCGGTTTCTCGATCAACCTGCTCACCCTGTTTGGCCTGGTGCTCGCCGTCGGGCTGGTGGTGGACGACGCCATCGTCGTGGTGGAGAACGTGTCGCGGCACATCGAGAAGGGCGAAACCGATCCGAAGGTGGCGGCGCGCCGCGCCATGGACGAGGTCACCGGCCCGATCGTCGCCACGTCGCTGGTGCTGATGGCGGTGTTCCTGCCGGTTGCGATGCTGCCCGGGCTGACCGGCAAGCTCTACCAGCAATTCGCCCTGACCATCGCCTCCGCTGTCGCCATCTCGGCGATCAACGCCCTGACGCTGAGCCCGGCGCTGTGCGGCGTGCTGCTCGGCGGCGCCAAACCGAAGGCCAAGATCATCCAGCGCTTCGATGCCGGTTTCGCCTGGTTCACCAAGCGCTACGAGGCGGTGGTTGGCTCGCTGGTCCGGGTCTGGCAGCCTGTGCTGCTCGCCTTTGTGGTGCTGTTGGTCGCCACTGGCTACATGTTCACCTTGGTGCCGACCGGTTTCATCCCCAACGAGGACCAGGGCTATTTCGTTGTCAGTGTCGAAACGCCCGAAGGTACGGCGCTTGAGCAGACCGCGAAAGTGGTCGAACAATTCTACGAGATCCTGCACCCGATACCCGGTGTCGGTCCGGTGGTCACGTTCACCGGCTTCGACTTTCTGTCCAATACCGGCGCGCCCAATCTGGCGTTCATTTTTGCGAACCTCAAACCCTGGGACGAACGGCGGGGAAAGAACGAGGGCGTCGCGACCATCATTGCCAAAGCGCAAGCGGAATTCGACGAGGTTCCCGGCGGCATTGCCACCGCGTTCAATCCACCACCGGTCTTCGGACTGTCGCCGACCGGCGGCTTTCAGTTCGAACTGCAGGACACCACAGGCGGGTCACTGTCGGATCTGGAGGAACTGACCACGGCCATGGTAACCGCAGGAAATGCTGATCC
Organism: Hoeflea sp.; assembly: GCA_965249925.1. Classification (GTDB taxonomy): domain Bacteria; phylum Pseudomonadota; class Alphaproteobacteria; order Rhizobiales; family Rhizobiaceae; genus Hoeflea_A. The sequence goes on along the minus strand of OZ252260.1, from coordinate 549,525 downwards.
GGAGCTCACCGGCCTGTTCAGTCCGTTCTCCGCCAGCACGCCGCAACTCTATATCGACCTCGACCGTCGCAAGGCACTGACCCAAGGCGTCGCCATCAGTGATGTCTTCGATGCCCTGCAAACCTTTCTCGGTGGCCTGTATGTCAACGACTTCAACATTTTCGGCCGTGTCTACAAGGTCTATCTGCAGGCCGATGTCGATGCCCGGAAGGCAGAGGAGGACGTCGGGCGGATTTATGTCAGTAACGACGACGGCGACATGGTGCCGCTCAGCGCCCTGGTGACGCTTCGCCCGGAGATCGGCGCCCGTACCATCAATCACTACAATCTGTTCCGCTCAACGGCCATCAACGGCGCGCCGGGCGACGGATACAGTTCGAGCCAGGCGATCGCAGCCATGGAAAGGCTGGCCGAGCAGATCCTGCCGCAGGGTTACTCTTACGAATGGACGGGCAACGCCTATCAGGAGATCAAGGCGGGCAACGTGGCGCCGATCATCTTTGCGCTGGCGGTGGTCTTCGCTTTCCTGTTCCTGGCGGCACAGTATGAAAGCTGGATCATGCCGTTGATGGTGCTGCTCGCCGTGCCGCTCGCCATTTTCGGTGCGCTGGTGGCTCAGTATATCCGGGGCTATGACAACAACATATACGGTCAGATCGGACTGGTGATGCTGATCGGGTTGGCCAGCAAGGGGGCGATCCTGATCATCGAGTTCGCCAGACGGCGGCGCGAGGAGGGGCTGACCATCGAGGAGTCGGCGATGGAAGCGGCGCGCATCAGGTTGCGACCGCTGCTGATGACCGCCTTCGCCTTCATCCTCGGAGTACTTCCTCTGGTGCTTGCCAGCGGTGCCGGTTCGGCCGCCCGCCGCTCACTCGGTACGGCTGTCTTCGGCGGCATGATCACCGCCACCGTGCTCAGCCTGGTGCTGGTGCCGGTTCTCTATGTGGTGATCGAGCGGCTAAGGGAACGAATGTCGCGGCGGCGGGCGCAGCAGACGTAAGCGTTTAGACGCCGTATACCCATCCTATCAAAAGCCGTGCATGAATGGCGAAATGGGGTTGCTGACCGTCAATCCGACACCATAAGCTTGTTGTCGACAAAGAACGGTACGGGGGGCGTCCGTGCATTTCATGAGTCAAGACACCGTTTGGTCGGTCGGCCTTGCCGGCGGCAGTGGCACCACGGTCGGGACCGGATCCAGCCGGAAGGCTGGTCGCTGAATGCACACCAGCGCCCGATATCCATCCCCTGCAAATCCCGATAGTTGTCGACGGTCGACATGAGCCATTTCTTCATCGATCGGCCGATCTTTGCCGGCGTCATCGCCATCACATTCGTCGTGGCGGGCCTGATTTCCATTCCGCTGATGCCGGTCGGCGAGTTTCCGCAGGTGGTGCCGCCGACAGTCGTGGTCAGCGCCACCTATACCGGTGGCAGCGCCGAGGTAGTCGAGGAGTCGGTGACAGCGCCGCTGGAGGAACAAATCAACGGTGTCGAAGGCATGGTTTATATGTCCTCGATCAGTTCCAACGAAGGTACGTCCGAGATCACCGTCACCTTCGAGGAAGGCTACGATCTGGATATTGCGGCGGTGGATGTCCAGAACCGGGTGTCGACGGCGATGGCGCAATTGCCCGAGGACGTCGTCAATCAGGGCGTGACCATTTCCAAGCAGATCAAAGACCTGACGCTGCACGTCAACCTGCTTTCCCCGAACAACGTTTTCGACGTCCTGTTCATCTCCAATTACGCCGACATCCACATCACCGACCGCATCAAGCGTCTCCCCGGTGTCGGCGATGTCGATGTGCTGGGCGAACGGGTCTATGCGATGCGGATCTGGCTCGATCCGCAGAAGCTGGCGCAGCTGGGTCTGACCGCCACTGACGTCTACGACGCGGTGACCGAACAGAACCAGCAGGTGGCGGCGGGCGCCATCGGCCAGCCGCCCTCCGCCGCTGAACAGAAGTTCCAGCTGACGCTCACCGCACGCGGGCGGCTGAAGACACCTGAAGAGTTCGAGAACATCGTGCTCGGCACCGGTGAGGACAGCGCCCTGATCCGCATCAGGGACGTGGCGCGCGTGGAACTGGGCGCTGAGGATTATTCCACCATATCGCACCTCAATGGCGCCCAGACCGTCGGTCTCGGCATCGAACAGCTGCCGGGCGCCAACGCTTTGGAACTGGCCTCGGACGTGCGCGCCCTGATGGCCCAGTTGGCGGAGGATTTTCCGGAAGGCCTCACCTACGACATCGTTTACGACACCACGCAATTCGACCGCGAGGCCATCCGTGATGTGCTGTTCACGCTAGGCGAAGCCATTGTGCTGGTGGTCATTGTCATCGCTGTTTTTCTGCCCAATCTGCGGGCCGCCCTGATCCCGGTTATCACCATTCCGGTTTGCCTGATCGGTCCCTTCGCGCTGATGCTGGCGCTCGGCTTCTCCATCAACCTGCTCACGCTGTTCGGTCTGGTGCTGGCCGTCGGGCTGGTAGTGGACGATGCCATCGTGGTGGTCGAGAACGTGTCGCGGCATATCGAGAAGGGCGAAACCGATCCGAAACTGGCGGCGCGCCGCGCCATGGACGAAGTGACCGGGCCGATCGTCGCCACCTCATTGGTGTTGATGGCGGTGTTCCTGCCGGTGGCGATGCTGCCGGGGCTGACCGGCAAGCTATACCAGCAATTCGCCCTGACCATCGCCTCGGCCATCGCCATCTCGGCGATTATCGCGCTGACGCTGAGCCCGGCGCTGTGCGGCGCGCTGCTCGGCGGTGCCCGGCCGAAGGCGAAGATCATTCAGCGCTTCGACGCCGGCTTCGCCTGGTTCACCAAGCGCTACGAGGCTTTGGTAGGCCGGCTGGTGACTGCATGGCGACCGGTGCTGATCGGCTTCGTCGTGTTGCTGGCCGGTACGGCCACCATGTTCACCGTGGTGCCCACCGGGTTTCTTCCCGACGAGGACCCGGGCTTTTTTATTGTCAGCGTGGAAGTGCCGGAGGGCACGGCGCCTGCACAGACCCAGAAGGTGGTCGACCAGACCTACGATATCGTGCGCGGCATGCCCGGCGTCGAGGCGGTGATTTCCTTTACGGGCCGCGATAACGTCAGCAAGACAGACGCTCCCAATCTCGGCAGCCTGTACGTCGTTCTCAAGCCCTGGAGCAAGCGCGGTTCGGATGAGAGCTTGGCCGCGTTGATGACCCGTGCCCAGGCTGCGTTCAACGCGATTCCCGGCGGCATCGTCAAGGCCTTCAATCCGCCACCGATCCGTGGACTGTCGTCCACCGGCGGCTTCGAGTTCGAGATCGAGGACACGACCGGCGGATCGCTGTCGGATCTGGAAGACATCACCAACGCTTTCGTGTCGGCGGGCAATGCGCGGCCGGAACTCTCTGGGTTGTTCAGCTCGTTCTCGGCCAAAACGCCGCAGTTGCATGTCGATCTCGACCGTGACAAGGCGATGAGCCAGGGCGTTTCCATCAGCGACATCTTCAACGCGCTGCAGACCTATCTTGGCGCGATCTACGTCAACGACTTCAATATCTACGGCCGCGTCTACAAGGTCTATCTGCAGGCCGATGTCGATGCCCGGCAAGCCGAGGAGAACGTTGGGCAGCTTTACGTGAGCAACGAAGATGGCGACATGGTCCCGCTCAGCACGCTGTTGACGCTAAAGCCGGAGCTCGGCGCGCGTACCATCAACCACTATAATCTGTTCCGTTCGACCACCATCAACGGCGCTCCCGGCGACGGCTACAGCTCCAGCCAGGCGATCGCCGCCATGGAGGAGGTTGCCAAGCAGGTTTTGCCGCGTGGCTACACCTATGAGTGGACCGGCAACGCCTATCAGGAGATCCAGGCGGGCAATGTGGCGCCGATCATCTTCGCGCTGGCGGTGCTCTTCGCTTTCCTGTTCCTGGCGGCGCAGTACGAAAGCTGGATCATGCCGCTGATGGTGCTGCTCGCCGTGCCGCTCGCCATCTTCGGTGCGCTGGTGGCGCAATACATGCGCGGCTACGACAACAATATCTACGGTCAGATCGGCCTCGTGATGCTGATCGGGCTGGCCAGCAAGGGCGCGATCCTGATCATCGAATTCGCGCGACGACGGCGCGAGGAGGGGATGAGCATCGAGGAGTCGGCCATGGAGGCGGCGCGCATCCGGCTGCGGCCGCTGCTCATGACCGCCTTCGCCTTCATCGTCGGCGTGACGCCGCTGGTCTTTGCTTCCGGTGCGGGGTCGGCCGCCCGTCGTTCGCTTGGCACCGCCGTGTTCGGCGGCATGATCACCGCCACCGTGCTCAGCCTGTTGCTGGTGCCGGTGCTCTATGTGGTGATCGAAAAGCTGCGCGAGCGGATGTCGCGGCGGCAGGTTGAGAGTTGAGGTCTATACAATGGCGGAAGACCTGCTCAGGGATTTGACGCTGACAGAGCTTGAAAATGAAGATTGGGGCGAGCCGCAATTTCACTCCCATCTGGTCACCGAATGCCATCGTCTTCGCAAAGTGCCGATCGGGAACTTCACCCCGGAAAATCTGCGCATAATGATCGGTCAGAACATCAGCCTGAAGTATCTGGTTCCGCTTGCCATGGAGGTCTTGCACAGGGATCCTCTCGTCAGTGGCGACTTTTATGAAGGTGATCTGTTGCGGAATGTTATCCACTCGGACATTGCAGATAATCGAGACTTGGTTCCGCAACTGTTTGACATGTGCAAGCGGGCCCTTCGGCGGTTGCCCACCGAGGAAATGCGGCGTTCCCAAAGCGGTCAATCTCCAGATGACTATGACCCCGATGACGACCCAATCGTAATCTTGCGGCGAGAGTTCCAGGCCTATGTCGACAAACATCGGCGGGAAGACAAAGAAGTTTAGCCCGCATTCTCGGTTCAAGGTTCCCGTCAACTGCGCATGCGATGGCCGGCGGGATCAAACAGTGGTTCGCTCAACAGGCGTGCCGGACGCCATTCGCCGAGTATTTCGACCTCCAACGGCGTCGCCGGGTCGTCGGCGACCGGTAAGGTGACATAGCCCATGGCAACCGATACCCTTGAATGATGGGCGAAGCCGCCGGAGGTGACGCTGCCGACGAGTTGCCCCGCGCAGCGAATGGGTTCATCGCCGGTGGCGTCGGCGTCCAGGGCCTCGATCGTCAGGGACACCAGGCGTCGCTCCCTGCCGTTTTGCTTTTCACCTGCCACCGCCTTGCGGCCGATGAAATCCTCCTTGTCCAAGGCAATAAAGCGATCCAGACCCGCTTCATAGGGACCAAACACGGGTCGGTATTCGGTCGCCCAGGATCCAAAACTTTTCTCCAGCCGCAGCGAATTGAGGGCGCGGGCGCCGACCGGCCGCAAGCCGTGGTCGGCGCCGGCTTCCATCAGCAGATCGAACAGGAGTCGCTGGTACTCTGGTCTGACCCAGATTTCGTAACCCAGATCGCCGGTGAAACTGATGCGCCCGACAATCGCCGGGATCATGCCGATGTCGACCTGCCGAAAATCCTGGAAACGAAAGGCGTCGGGCTCCATTGGCTCGTCGGTTACGCTGCTCAAGACGGCGCGGGCCTTCGGACCGGCGACCGACAATCCGACCAGTTCGAGGCCGAGCGGGCGGATCTCGACGCCGCGATCGGGCAGATGTTGCCGGAACCAGCGTATATGATAGGTCTCGGCAATCCCCGCTCCGAAAAGGTAGAAGCGATCCGATGCCAGCCGGCCAATGGTAAAGTCGCCAATCAGCTTGCCGTGATGATTGAGCATGGGTGACAGGATCAGCCGGCCGATCTTCGGCATCCGGTTCGCCATCAGGCGCGACAGCCATGCTTCCGCGTCCGGTCCGGTGATCTCATATTTCGCGAAGGCGGACGTCTCCAGAAGTCCGGCGGCAGTGCGAACGGCGGCACATTCCTCGGCAACCCGCGCATGCGCGTTGGACCGCCTGAAGGTCAGGTCCTCCTCGGGCCGGAGGTCAGGTTCCTGAAACCACAAAGCCTGCTCGAGCCCGTAGACGGCGCCCCAGACGGCGTTGTGCGCCTTCAGTCGGTCGTAAACCGGTGTGGTTTTGAGCGGCCGGCCCGCCGGGCGCACTTCATTCGGAAAAGCGATGGAGAAGCGCCGCGCATAGTTTTCCCTGACCCGCTTGTTGGTGTAGGCGCGTGTGGCGAAGTCGCCATAACGGGCAACGTCCATGCCCCAGATATCGAAACCCGGATCGCCTTCTACCATCCAGTTTGACAGCGCCAGACCGAGACCGCCGCCCTGCGAAAACCCGGCCATGACTCCGCATGCGCACCAGAAGTTCCCCAGCCCCGGGACCGGACCAACGAGGGGATTTCCGTCAGGAGAAAAGGTGAAGGGCCCGTTGATGATCTCGCGTATGCCGACCGTATTGAAGGCGGGAAAGTGTGAAAAGCCGACTTCCAGGGATGGCAGCAGGCGGTCGAGGTCGGGAGCCAACAGTTCCGCGGCAAAATCCCACGGCGTCTGGCGCGGCGCCCAGGGGACGGCTGCCTTCTCATAGGTGCCCATCAGCATGCCGCGCCGCTCCTGGCGCATATAGATCTCGCCGCCGAAATCAATGACGTGCAAGACTTCCTTTCCGGTGTCGCGGTTGATCTCCTCCACTTCCGGCATGTCCTCGGTCACCAGGTAGTGGTGCTCCATGGCCAGAACCGGCAGTTCAAGACCGACCATGCGCCCGACCTCGCGTGCCCACAATCCGCCGGCGTTAACGACATGTTCCGCATTCACCGTGCCCTGGTCGGTGACCACATCCCACGTCCCGTCGTGGCGTCGCACCAACTCGCGAACCCGCGTCTTCTGCCAGATGCTGGCGCCGTTGATGGTGGCCGCCTTGGCGTAGGCGTGAGTGACCCCCGAAGGATCGACATGCCCTTCGATCGGGTTGAACAACGCGCCGACGAAGTGTCGGGCGTCCATCATCGGGAACAGCGCGGCGGCCTCTTCGACCGACAGGATCTCGGTGCCCATGTCATCGCGTCGGCCGCGGGCGTGGACGATTTTAAGCCATTCGAAACGTTCCGGCGTGTCCGCGAGCATGAGGCCGCCGGTCAAGTGCACACCACAGTCCTGGCCGGAAATACGCTCGATTTCGTCATAGAGATCGATGGTATAGCGTTGCAGCCGCGCCATCGTCGGATCTCCGTTGAGCGTGTGCATCCCGCCGGCGGCATGCCATGTGGAGCCGCAGGTCAGCACATCCCGCTCCAGCAAAAGCACGTCGCACCATCCGGCCCGCGTCAAATGGTACAGAACGCTGCAGCCGACGACGCCGCCGCCAATCACCACAACCCGCGTGTGATCTTTCATGTTTTCGACCTTCCGGTTTTGCAGGCGCGGCTGACGTTCACAGGATCTGGCTGAGGAATTCTCTGGTCCTCGGGTCCTTGGATTCCTTGAAGAAAGTGCTCGGCGGGCCGTGCTCGACAATCACACCGCGATCGGTGAAGTAGATGTGGTTGGCGACTTCGCGGGCAAAACCCATCTCATGGGTCACGAGGATGCATGTCATGCCCTCCTCGGCGAGTTCCCGGATCGTGAGAAGCACCTCCTTCACCGTTTCCGGATCGAGCGCCGCGGTCACTTCGTCAAACAGCATGACATCAGGCCGCATGGCCAGCGATCGGGCAATGGCGACACGCTGCTGCTGCCCGCCGGAAAGCTCGCCCGGATAGCTGTCTTCCTTGCCTTCAAGACGCACTTTGCGGATCAGCTCGCGCGCCCGCACCTCGACCTCGCCCCTGGCTTCCTTGAGGACGCGTATCGGCGCCATCATGATGTTTTCAATGGCTGTCTTGTGTGGAAACAGATTGTACTGCTGGAACACCATGCCGACCTTCTTGCGCAACTCCAGCTTGTCCAGATCCGGGTCGTTGACCTCCTGCCCCTCGACGAGAATCGAGCCCGAGTTGATCGGGTTGAGTGCGTTGATGCAGCGAATGAATGTGGATTTGCCGGAACCGGACGGCCCAATGACGCAAACGCATTCCCCTTTCATGACATCCATGGAGATGCCCTTCAGCACTTCAAGCGCACCAAATGATTTGCGGACATCCTTGGCGCTGACCATGGGCAGGTCGGGTGTCCAGGTGTTTTCCGCCATCTCGGGATCCCTCAGTCTAGATCTTGACCGTGTATCTGCGCTCGAGACTGATGGTCCAGCGCGCGATCGGGTAGCAGTACAGAAAGAACAAACACAGCAGGTACAGATAGAACGGGATGAGCAGATCGCTGCGGTTCTCGGCGGCGAGGATTTCGCCGGTCGTCGTCATCGCTTCCCCAACGCCGACGATCGATACCAGCGGTGTCGCCATGGTGAGAACGGCGTAGAGATTCATCCAGGGCGGCAGCATGCGCTTGATGCACTGCGGCAGGATGATCAGCCACAGCGTTTGCCGGCGCGTATAGGCGAGGCTCTCGGCGGCCTCCCATTGCCCGTCGGGTATGGACTGTACCGCACCGCGGACGATCTCTGAAAAATTCGCCATGACGGGCAGGGAAAGCCCGATAATGGCCTTGATCCAGGCCGGGAAAGGAATGGTGACGCCGAACAGGTCGAACTCGAAAGGAATCAGGAAGATGCAGTAGAACAGAAGCACCAGCCATGGGGCGTTGCGGAAAAACTGCGTCACGGTCCAGCAGACCTTGCGCACCAGGCCGGAATGCGAAATTTGTCCGAGACCGAGCGCAGCGCCGGCCACGGTGCCGATCGCCATCGACAGAAAACTGATGATGATGTTGAAGGCGAAGCCCTGCAGCAGGAACGGTGTCCATTTCCACAAGGTCGCGATGATCGATGGTGTTGCCGGTGCCGCCTGAACCTCTCCAACCAGCACAAAGGAAGCCAGCACGGCAAACAGCACGTAGCCGTGTGCCGGCTGCAGACTCGGCGACGACGGGACGCTGAGGCGCGGGTTGAAGGGTTTGAGAACCGCAAGATCCTGCGGCCCATTTGGACGCCTGTGCCGTGGGGTTTTACTCATCGTCCGTACCCCGGGATCTTCAGGGTCTTCTCCCACCGGTGCATCATGAGCACCAGCACGGCGACCAGCCCGACATAGGTGAACAGAAGCACATTCATCATTTCGCGGACGTTGAACTGGTCCGACCAGATCTGGCTCGAGGCATAGAGCAGTTCGGGCACTGCGATCACATAGGCGAGCGTCGTCGTCTTCACCAGATTGACGAGGTTGTTGTTCAGCGACGGCAGGCACACCCGGAAGGCCAGCGGCAGGATGATGTAGATATAGGACTGAAGGCGTGTGTAGCCGAGCGACTCGGCGGCCTCCCTGGTCGATTTCGGAACGGCCTCGATACCGGCGCGAAAGATCTCGACGTTGAACGCGCCGGCAAAGAACGAAAGGGAAATGGCGGCCCAGGTGAAGTTGCCGATGGGCGGTACCATGTTGCCGGCCGCATCCGGGACTTTGGGGAGCACACCGCCGACGGCGAAAAAGAAAAAGTAGAGCTGCACAAGCGGCGGCGTGTTGCGGAAAAACTGGATATACCCCTGAACGATCCGGGAGGTCCATTTGAAGCGTGACGTCTGCAGCCAGGCTCCGACCACGCCGATAAGGACGCTCACGACGATGCAGATCAGCGACAGTCTGATCGTGGTCAACAGACCCGAGAAGAACCGGTCGCGGTCAAGGGAGTCATAAAAGATCGAGAGGTTGACGCCGTGAACATCGTACAGCCACTGAAACCACGACCAGACAGATTCCATCGATGCGTCCACTCCGGCAGTCCGGACCCGCCGCGGCGAGTCCGGACCGGCTGCTAGCGGTTACTTTGCACGGGTCTTGAGCGCTTCGTGCATCTCTGCCAGGAACGGGCTTTGCTTGATGCCCCATTTCTGTTCGTGTTCAAGCAGCCAGCCGGTGCGGTGCCAGTCGGCCACCTTGCCTTTGACCATCAGTCCGAAGGGCGACTCGGCATCTTCGTGGCGAACCCCGATCGCCCAAACCGACGGGTCTTCCGTTGCCAGAGGCATTTCGTATGCTTCCCACTCGCCACCCTCTGCAAGAGTTTTTTCGATCCAGGTGTTGTCGTAGACAAAACCGACACAGGAGCCCTGTTTGAGAGCGTTCACTGCTTCCGGCACTCCCTTGAAAGCGACGAGGTCAATCTCATAAAGCTGGATGACGCGACGGTTGTAGTAGGCGCCCTGAATGCCGCAGATCTTGGCACCTTTCAGATCTGTCCAGCTCCCGAATTCCGAGGCTTTCCTCGCAATGATATTGGTGCCACCGGCATAGTAATTGGGCTCGATCATGGTGACGACTTTTCGCCGTTTCATGTTATCGCCCATGGTGGCGATGATGATGTCAATCTTCCCCTGGTTGAGGAATTCCATGCGGTTCGAACCGACGACCGGCACCAGTTCCAGATCCACGCCGAGCGATTTCGCGAGGTCCTGAGCCATATCTATCTCGAGCCCGACCAAGTCGCCTGAGGGATCGCGGTAACCCCAGGGCCGATAGTCCGCCTTGACGCCGACGACCAATGTGCCGCGATCCTTGATATCCGCATAGGTGTCCGCGAGGGATCCCGTCACACCAACCACAAGGCACAACAATGACGCGTAAAGAATTGCGAGCAGTTTTGACATTCCAGTGTCTCCCATGTTGCCAGCCGAGGCAAACCCTGTCGGGGGCGACGTTAACAACTTTCGATCTACCCCGGCTGACAACTGTTGCGTTCCCAGTCCGCCGACAATACACGCAAGCTCGAAAATCTGGTCTTTAGCAGATTATAATTTTTTCTTATAATCATTGATGCACCCTTGCTCAGATCGATCAATACGTTTGAAGGTTGGGTTTATCTTGAAGCACCCCATCACATTGCGGTTCATGGAGATCTTCAGCGCTGCGGCTGATACCGGCAGCATGTCAAAAGCGGCTGCTAAATTGGGGGTCTCGCAGGCGGCGATTTCGCAACAGATAAAGCAGGTCGAGAGCGCGCTCGATACTCAACTTTTCGATCGCAGTGCACGGCCGTTCCGCTTGACCGCAGCTGGGCTGGTGCTGCAGGCACGGGCTAACCATCTGCTTGGCATCGCCAACGAGGCCTGGGGAACGGTTCGCGCATTGGGCAGCAGTCGTCTGCCGGACCTGCGGATTGCGGTGGTGAACTCGCTGGCAGGTACGCTGTTGCCCGAACTGTTCGAGCAGTCGGACCTGAGAATGTGGCAAGACCGATTCTCGCTGAGAACCGGATTGAGCTTTGACCAGAACGAAGCCCTTTTGAACCAGGAGGTCGACGCGGTGATGACGGCGGACCCGCTGGAGGGCGTCTCCGGATTGGAGCGGTACCAACTTGCCACGGAAACATATTTGATCGCGGCTCCTCCAACGCTGAAGTCGGCACCGAAGGATCTGGAAAAGCTGTCCGAGGAACTGCCGTTTCTGCGCTACACCTCTCATACCGTCATGGGTCCGAAGATTGACCAACACCTGCGCCGCCTGCGCATCGAAATTCCACGGCGGGCAGAGTTTGACAGTTCCTGGTCGATCGGCGAACTGATCCGTGCCGGTAGGGGATGGGCAATCATGACACCGCTCTGCCTGTTTGAATCGCAGCTTCGACCGCAGGACCTGACTATCCATCCGTTCCCCCACGTATCGCTGTCGCGAACGGTATGGCTCGTTACCCGCCAGGGGGAACTCGGTCATATTCCCGCCGAACTGGCAACGCTCAGTCGGGGAATCCTGGCGAAGCGCCGTGAGAACCAGATTACCGCGTTTGGTGATATTGCCACGGCCGCTTTGGTTGTTGCCGATGAGTCAACGCCGGTTGTGCGCTGAGATCGGTCAGCCAGTTCGCAAGCCAAGCTCCGTGAAACCCCGAAACCGCAATCGCGGCGAACGCTCGCGATGGGTGATCTTGTACCTCGGAAACCGTTTCACAAAGCGGCCGATGGCGACGCTGCCCTCGAGGCGGGCGAGGGTGAAACCGACACAGGTGTGGGGGCCTCCGGCGAAGGCGAAATGCTTGTTGGGTCGGCGGGCGATGTCGAGGGCTTCCGGATTGTCGAAGGCCTCGGGATCGCGGTTGGCGGCGCCGATGCACAAATGCAGGTCGGTGTGGCGGGGGATGGCGACGCCGTGCAGCTCGATATCCACGGTGGTCAGCCGGTTGCCGAACTGGTTGGGGCTCTCATAACGCAGGAACTCGTCGACCGCCGTTGCGATCAGGCCCGGATCGTCGATCAGCCTGCGGCGCTCATCCGGATGGTCGTGCAGCGCGCCGATGGCGTTGCCGATCAGGTTGGTTGTCGTCTCGTGTCCGGCATTGAGAATGAAGATGCAGTTCTGCAGCAATTCGTCGATCGACAGTTCGCCCTCCTCGCTCTGCATCAGGCGGGTTAGCACGTCGGTTTCGGGATCGCCCGGACGGGCGCGCCGCCGTTCCGTCAGGTCGTGCAGATAGGCCTTGAAGTCGGTCACCGCCGCGTTGCCAGTTGCCTCCTGCTCAGGTGTCAGCACCGGCTCCAGCGCGCCGAGAATGGCCAGCGACCAGCCGCGCAGCGGTCCGCGCTCCTCCATCGGCATGTCGAACAGGTTGCCGATGATGTTGATCGGGATCTGCGCCGCGAAATCCTCGATGATGTCCACCTGGCGTTTGTCCTCGATATCGTCGAGCAGCCGGTCGACCAGAGCAACGAGACCTGGCTCCATACGGGCGATGGCGCGCGGCGTCATGGCGCCGACCATAATCCTGCGCACCCGGGTGTGCAGCGGCGGGTCGTTGAAGACCAGCGACGTGGTGTGATGTTCGTAGAGTGGCGTGTCACCGAATTTGGGCCGGAACACGTCCTTCTTGTCGGACGAGAAGGTCCTGGTATCGCGATAGATGCGGGACAGCGCCGCGTAGCTGGAGACGATGTAGGAACCGTCCGGCTGCGGGTAAACGGGCGCCTCGGTGCGCAACGCGGCGTAGTGCGGATACGGGTTGTCGATGAAGCCGGGCGGCGGCGCCTTGAGGTTGAAATCGATCATGGGCGGGATTCGTTTGCAGTCGGGACGAAGCGTTTGCAAACCGTCCCGGCGCCTTGCCGATAATCTGTGAAACCGAGTTTGTCGTAGTAGGCCTGCCCACCGGTGTTTTCGACCCGGACCGTCGCATCGATAAAGCGCACACCGGCGCGTCCGGCCGCCTCGGCCGTTTGCGTGAACAGGGCCCGCCCGGCGCCGCGCTGATGGGCCTGCGGATCCACATAGGTGGAGATGATCCCCCAATCCGCCGGCAGCCGATCGTCGCCCGGCCAATCCGGATCGCTCCATTCCAAGGCCTGAAAACCGACGAGCTGCGATCCGCTGAGTGCCACGAAACAACTGATACCGCGTTTTGGCGCAATGAATGCGCCTATGATCGCCTCGGCATCAAACCATTTGCTGTGCGCCGTTGTCCCGCCGATCGCGATGATGTCGTTGAGGATTCGTGCCATGTCACCGGCGTCCCGATGCTCTGCGGGCCGAATGGTCAGAGTTCGGTTGTTTTCTGGTCCACGATGCGCGCGCGTTTGCTGTTTCGGAGGCCATGACACAATCACGATTCATGCGGTGAGTCACCTATCCACCGTTCATACCGGCTTGCCGTCAGCGGACGGGATGCTGTATGCGAAGGGCCAATACCGACAATCTGATTCCACTGCTAGTGTCCTGAATCTGAAGTTCGTCGCATTATGCAGCACACTCTGAACGAACTTCAGATTCAATCAGGACACTAGCAACATTATGATTCTAGTGTGGTTTATGGATTTGAAGTTCCTTTCCGAGCGCGCTGCAAATGATGATAGGAACTTCAAATCCACCACACTAGTGTCCTGAATCTGAAGTTCGTCACATTATGCAGCACACTCTGAACGAACTTCAGATTCAATCAGGACACTAGCAACATTATGATTCTAGTGTGGTTTATGGATTTGAAGTTCCTTTCCGAGCGCGCTGCAAATGATGATAGGAACTTCAAATCCACCACACTAGGGGAACCGCCTCATGGACTCCAAAGAGGTCGCCGCCCATTGGGAGAGGAACGCCGAAACCTGGACGCGGACGTCGCGCGCCGGGCACGATGTTTATCGTGATGCTCTGAACACGCCGTCTTTCCTGGCGATGCTGCCGCCGGTCGACGGTCTCACAGGCCTCGATGTCGGATGCGGAGAGGGATCGAACACCCGCAAGCTTGCCGAACGTGGCGCGCGGATGACGGGCATCGACATCGCGCCGACATTTGTCCGTCACGCGGCGGCTGCCGAGGTGGATGATCCGCTGGGCATTGCCTACCAGGTAGCCGATGCGCAGGCGCTGCCGTTCGACGACGCCAGCTTCGATTTCGCCACCGCTTTCATGTCGCTGATGGACATGCCGCGGCAGGCCGCTGCACTCGCCGAGGTCTATCGTGTGCTGAAACCCGGCGGCTTTCTGCAGTTCTCCATCCTGCATCCCTGTTTCGTGCCGCCGAAGCGCCGCAATGTTCGCGGCGAAAACGGCACCGTGTGTGCTGTCGAGGTCGCCGAATACTTCAACGAGGTGGACGGCCAGATCGACCGCTGGATCTTTTCCGATATTCCGGAAGAGCAGCGAACTGTGCTGGAACCTTTTTCGGTACCGCGTTTTCACCGCACCCTGGCCAGCTGGGTGGAGATGATATGCGGTGCGGGTTTTGTCATAGAACGGTTCGGCGAGCCGCGGGCGAGCGATGCGGTGGCGCGGCAGTATCCCGCCGTCGCCGACACGCAGGTCGCGCCGATCTTCCTGCTGGTGCGGGCTGCGAAACCGCGGTAAACGCCGCCTAGTCGGGGTCCGGATCGTCGACGGCCGTCTGAATGAATTCGGGACTGAGGTGGATATCGGTCGTTTCCAGCTTTCCGGGTCCGAGGTTCTTGAATTTGTGCGGTATGTGCGCCGGCCCCATCACCACGTCGCCGGCCTGCGCCTCGATTTTCTGGTCGCCGACGGTAAACAGCGCCCGCCCTTTGCGGATAATGAAGACCTCGTCATAGGTGTGAACATGCAACAGCGGGCCGGCACCGATTTCATCGGTCGAATAGAAGAGGATTGTCAGGTCGGTGCCAATTGCCGTGCCGTCGACCATGCCGTTCCAATCGCGGGGTGCGTCAGACCAGTCCGACCAGCGCACGGCCATCGGTAGTTTTGTCATCGCAGGTCTCCTCGAATTGTTTCGATACAGACGTGGGCATGATCGGACGCCGGCGCAATCGGACGTGCGGTTATTTGTAGCGAGCTCCAGCGACGCCGTTTAAAGCCAGTAGCGCGGGCCCGGGCCGTTGCGCCCGGCACGGTCCTCCGAATTGTACATCTGGCAATGATCGATGGACAGGCAGCCGCAGCCGATGCAGCCGGTGAGCCCTTCGCGCAGCCGCTGCAGTTCGGCAATACGCTTGTCGATGCGATCGAGCCAGGTCTCCGACAGGCGTGCCCAGTCGGCACGGGTCGGGGTGCGGTCGTCGGGAAGCCTTTCGAGCTCGGCGCTGATTTCGTCCAGCGACAGTCCGATACGCTGGGCGAAAACGATAAAGGCGATGCGCCGCAGCACAGAACGCGGGAACCGCCGGTGCCCCGACCTGGCACGCTCCGAGGCGATCAGGCCGCGTTCCTCGTAAAAGCGCAGCGCCGAGGCAGCGACACCGCTGCGCCGGGCGATTTCGCCGATGGTCATGATTTTTTCCATGCCTGCAAAAAAGCATACAATCCGCTTGACTTCAAGTTCACTTTAACTTGTATTCCATTGACCTCCACGGACCCGAAGGAGGTTTTTCACCATGGACAGACAATCGGTTTTCGCCGGTCTGCGCATCGCCATCACCGGCGGCACGTCCGGCCTCGGCCTGGCGCTGGTGCGCCAGCTTGCCGCTGGCGGAGCGCGAGTGGTTTTCGTCGCCCGCACACCGGAGCGGGTGGAGCAGGTGGCGCAGGAAACAGGGGCCGTCGGGCTTGTCGGCGACGTTGCCGCGAAGCAAGATATCTACCCGTTGGCGTTGCAGATCACCGGTCATCTCGACGGCCTCGACCTGCTGATCAACAACGCCTCTGGTCTCGGTCGGGCGCCGCTGGCACTGCTTGCCGATACCGAATGCGAGGAGCTTGAAGCCGCATTGGCCGTCAACCTGGTTGGACCATTCCGGCTGACCCGCGCGCTTTACGGCGCACTTGCCGCATCGGCGCGGGAGCGCGGCCAGGCGCTGGTCGTTAACATCTCAAGCGATGCAGCCATCGAAGCCTATCCGCAGTGGGGCGCCTATGGAGCCAGCAAGGCGGCGTTGCGCCACATGACCGCGATCTGGGATGCCGAATCACGCGACAACGGCATTCGCTTCGTGTCCATCGAACCCGATGACATGGACACGCCGCTGCATCGGTCCGCAGTGCCGGACGGAGACTTTGACGGGCTGGCGGATCCGAAAGACGTGGCCGCCCGCATCATCGACACCATGGCCGATCTCTTGCCGAGCGCGGAAGCGGTCGCGTGATTCCGGCGTCGCGACCCGACCGAAGGTCCAGCCGGCTGCTGATGGCGCGGTCCGATGGTGAATTGCGGCATCTGTCGCGTCGGCACCTGACAAAGCTGTTCGGCGCCGGCGACATCGTCATCGCAAACGACGCCGCTACGCTGCCGGCCAGTATGCACGGTGAACATCTGCGCAGCGGGGCCGCCATCGAGGTGCGGCTGGCGGGCTGGCCGGAGCCAGTGGACTGGAGCCTGAGGGGACGACGATTTGTTGCCGTCGTGTTCGGTTCCGGCGATTATCGCGCGCTGACCGAAGACCGGCCGCGGCCACCCGACATGAATCCGGGAGACCAACTGCGACTTGGATCGCTGGACGCCGTCGTCGAAGACCGCGCGGGTCATGACCGTCTTGTCGTCCTGCGATTTGAACAGACGCCGGACCGGGTTTGGCAAAGTCTGGCCCACCATGGCCGCCCGGTTCAGTACGCGCATGTGCCGGAACCGTTAGCGCTTTGGGACGTCTGGACCAGTATTGCCGTACGACCGGTGTGCTTCGAGCCACCGTCGGCCGGTTTCCTGCTGACTTGGCAGTTGCTCGCCGACTGGCGGCAACGCGGTGCGATCGTTGCGACCCTGACACACGCCGCCGGCCTGTCGTCGACCGGCGACGCGACGCTTGACCGGCGCCTGCCGCTCGACGAGCCCTATGCGGTTCCGGTCGGCACAGCGGCGGCGGTGATCGAAGGCAAACACTCGGGCCGACGCATCGTGGCGATCGGCACAACGGTT
The DNA here is from genome assembly GCA_965249925.1 of Hoeflea sp. Lineage (GTDB taxonomy): Bacteria > Pseudomonadota > Alphaproteobacteria > Rhizobiales > Rhizobiaceae > Hoeflea_A. The sequence continues at coordinate 532,235 of OZ252260.1, read as the reverse complement.
GCGCGCGCGCTCGAGGCGGCGGCAGTCAGCGACGGCCGCGTGAAAGCCGGCAACGGGATCGCGCGCAATAAAATTGGACCGTCGACCCGGTTGCGGGTGGTCGATGCCATGCTGACCGGCATGCACGCGCCGGGCGAAAGCCATTACGAACTGATGGGCGCCTTTGCCGGTGCGGAGCTGCTCGCCCGCGTTAGCGAGGCGGCAGAGGCGGCCGGCTATAGCAGCCATGAATTCGGTGATTTCCTGCTTATCGAACGGCAGCGAGCGGTGGCCGGAACAGCGTCGCGCTTGGAGCACCTGGAGGCCGTCGTTTGATCAATCACGCACGCGTATCTAGGCGGCTTTCTCGGTGACCAACTGCGTCAGATCGGCAATCGTGTCGAGCCGCGACATGTCGAAATCCGGATCGGCAAGATCGAGGTCGAATTCCGACTCCAGCAGCATCATGACTTCGGTTGCCGCCAGCGAATCGAGGCGACCGCTGATGAACAGGGAATCGGAATCGCCGACCGGGCCAGCGACGCCGCGATCCGCCAGTATGGTTTCGATGGCACCGCGAATGGCGGTGTGGGCAGTAGTGTCCATGGTCAAACTCCAAACAGCCGTATCAGGAAGGCGAAACGCTCGCCGATCGAACCCTCTCCGGAAATATCGTCAAAAACCTTTAACAGGCAGAAAAACGCGATCACGCCGAGACGCGGACGCACATGGTAGGCAAAGAAACCGTCCTCGGGTTTCGGCTTGTGACCGCGCAGCTGCGAGATGATCAGCCCGGCGGCGAGCATCAGGCTGTAGAAGCCGGCGTTGTAGAATTTCGGCAGGCTCTCGACCACCGGCGACCACGCAAACACATAGGTTTCCCGCATCAGGTGATAGAGGAAGTTGCCGAAGCCGGCGGCACACAGCGTGGCAAAGGCGATGCGTAGCCGCGGCTGCTTCTTGAAGAAGCGCAGGAACGCCGGATAGAAGAAAAAGTCGACCAGCATCTCCTTGAAATAGAAGAAATAGCGGTTCCAGAACTCGGCGATGGAGCGCGACGCCATCGGGTTCCAGGTGTTGCGCGGAATCCGGTAGCCGACCATGCGCACCACCGCGACGATGACGTGGCCCCAGACCGAGATCACCAGGAGGTCGAGGAAATAGTTCGACAGCAGGCTGGTCCAGCGCATGCCGAAGGCCACGTCCTGGCCGGCGGCCTGGGCCAGGATCGCCTCCTGCAGCGTGGGTACCGCGCCAGCGTCATGGATGATGCCCGCGGCGATCAGATAGGCCCCGTTGAGGATGCCGGCCCAGACCACCAGCTTGAGCGCCTTCAGCCGGGTCACCGCGAGTTCGCTGTCGTCCTTGGCCTCGAATTTGGAAAGATAGCCGAAACCCTTGCCGATCGGTGTGGCGCTGCCGCTCCAGAACGGGCGCATCAGGCCCAATCGCTGCCCGTTGGCCGTTGGATCACCGGTTTTCTGGTCGACAAGCGCGTAAGCGAGGAACCAGAAACAGGATGCCCAGACGCCGATCACGCTCCACAGGCCGGTGTGGGCGTAGCTGCCGGGAACCAGCACCGCCGCCAAAGCCACCGCGGCGAAGAACAGCACCAGCATCGCCCGCACCGGGCGCTTGGCCGTCATGGTGCCGGCGAAGCGCCGCTGCATCTCCAGCGCGGTCCAGGCGAGCAGTAGAAACACGCCCACCGCGGCAACCTGCAACACCATGGGTGGCAGCGGCACGGATGCCGCCAGGTCGTGCACGGTTTGCGTCCACTGCTCGATACGAAACGGCCGCAGCGTCAGATAGGCAAGGCCGGCTCCGGCGACCACCAGCTTGCGGCGTCGTGGCCACAGTGCGCAGCCGGCAAGCGTCACGGCGGTCAGGACGAGCAGCGCATTGCTCATGTTGAGGCTGACGGCGAGCGTCAGCAGGAAGCCGGCATGGATCGCCAGCACACCGGCAGGCGTCGCTGCGAAGGCGATCGCCCGGTCGTTTTTATCCATCTCCAGCCAGGCCCGCCGCCAGGCAAGAAGCCGGGCGAGCGGACTGCGGCCGGCGACTGGCCCTTGGGCGGAGTCAAGGCTCATTGGGCCGCCTGGGAAGCGGCTTCAGCGGCCGCGCTGTCCAGTTCGTCTACCAGCGCTCGGCGATCGATCTTGCCGTTGATGTTGCGCGGCAGCGTGTCGACGAAGCGGACGGTGCTCGGAACCATGTAGCCGGGAAGCTGCGCCGCCATGCGGTCCTGGATGTCCTTTTCGCTGCGCGTCGTGTCGACGGTGAAGGCGACAAGGCCCTGAGCCGATCCGTCTTCGACCGGCCAGGCGACAACCACCGACAGTTCGCTGCCGACGGCTTCCCGCAGGTGCATCTCCACCTCTTCCAGTTCGACCCGGTTGCCCTTCAGCTTGACCTGATTGTCGGTGCGGCCGAGGTGGTGGAAGCGTCCATCGGCATCCTGGCGGCCGAGGTCGCCGGTCAAATACCAGCGTTCGCCGCGGATCATACGGAAGCGATCGGCGGTCTGTTCCGGCGCATTGAAATAGCCGTCGGCGAGTTGCACGCTCTTCAATGCGATCTCGCCGGCCTGTCCCGTCGGCACCGGATTCTGCTCAGCGTCGAAAATCGCGATTTCGAAGGAATCATAAGCCGAACCGATGGCCAGGATGCCGCGCTCCTCGGTGAGCGCCGGCGGCTCGCTCAGCGTCTGGCGCATGCAAACGACGGTGCCCTCGGTAGGTCCGTAGATGTTTTCGACGCAGCTGTTCGGCGCAGCTTCCGCCCAGGCCCGAGCGGCGCTGATCGGCAGCGGCTCACCGCAGAAGATGGACAGCCTGAGGCTCGGGAAAATGCCGGGCTTCAGGGATCCCGTGCGGCGCATCAGGGCGATCAGAGTGGGTACCGACATCCAGGCGGTGATCGCGTTTTGCCGGATAAAACGCGCCGGGGCCATCATGTCGAGCGGCGACAGGACATGCAGCGAGGCACCTGCTTCCCAGCACAGGAACATGTTGTGGACGGTGAGGTCGAAGGTCACGTCGCAGCTCTCGGCGATGCGATCGTTCGCTGTGATGCGCGTCCATTTGCGGGTTTCAGCCAGATAGGTCGCCACGCCTTCATTGTGGATGACGACGCCTTTCGGCATGCCGGTGGTACCGGAGGTGTAGAGGATGTAGGCAGTGTCACGCGGACCCCGCCGCATCGGTCGGCGCATCGGTTCGGCGTCAACATCCGACAGGGCGACCGCGTGTGTGCTGAGCCGTGGGTGGGCCTGGTGCGCCAGGTCGGAGACTACGATGCGCGAAGGCGCTGCCGCAAGCACAGCGTCGGTCAACAACGCCGCGCCGTTGGCATCGACGATCAGCGCGTCGAGATCGAGCATTCGAAGCAGCTCGACCAGCCGGGCTTCCGGCCATTTCAGGTTGAGCGGTACATAGGTCTTGCCGGCACACAGGGTGCCGAGAATTCCGGCATAGGCCTCGAAACTGCGCGTTCCGAGAATACCGACACGGCCGGATCCACCGTCGCCAGCCACAAAACCCGCGAGCCGCGTGGCCGTCTCCGCCAGCTCGCTATAGGTCCATCGGCCGCGCTCGGTTTGAAGAACCAGCTTGTCGGGGTGGGTGCGCGCCGAAACAAAGAACGGCAACGACAGGTTGTAGTCAGCAACCATCGGGAAACCTCGTATTGACGTGGTCTCCGCCCGCAGACCGGCGGGCGTTTCATGCCGCCAAAAAAGGGCCGCGATGTGGCCAAAGTCAACGAAATGCTTAATTTAGCGTTAACGCCAGGCCACGCCACAGCGCGGCGCTTTACCGGGCCCGGCTCGCGAACCCGTTGAGCGCATTGATGATTTGTTCCGCCATCGGCCCGGAGGTGGCGGAATGCAGGGCGCCGTCAAGCACATTGAGCGATGCAGCCGGCCAGCACTTCGAGAGCCGCCAGGCGGTTGCCAACGGCACCGACGGATCGAAGCGGCTGTGCACCAGAAAACCCGGAATGTCGGCGATGACCGGCATACCGGCAAACAGATCGTGTTGAGCAAGCCAATCCGTGTCGCCGAAATAGTGTGTGACAAGCCTGGCAAATGTCAGCCGGAACGTTGCATCGCGCCAGCGGGCATCCGGTCTTGACCGCGGATCGACCTCAACCAGAGAGGCCTCCCAGCGGCACCATGCGGCGGCTGCTTTTTCGGCGACGCTCGGATCGGGGCCTGTCAGCAGGCGGCGGTAGGCCACCGGTAATTGTGCTCCGAACCCGCCCTCAGGCACGGCTGCGCGAAACGCCTCGAATTCGGCCGGCATCATCTGGCCAATATGACCATAGAGCCAGTCGATATCCGCAAGGCTTGTGGTTGTGACGCCAGCCAGCACCAGTTCCGTCACGCGGTCGGGATGGGCCTGCGCATAGGCAAGGGCGAGAGTGGAGCCCCAGGAAGCGCCGAACACCAGCCAGGCTTCGACGCCCAGGTGCTGGCGCAGGGTTTCGATATCGCCGACCAGATGCGTGATGGTGTTGTTTTCCAGTGCCGCAAGGCTGTCGGCCGCCAGCGGCCGACTGCGACCGCAGCCGCGCTGGTCGAACAGCACCGCCAGATACCGTTCCGGATCGAACAGTCGGCGGTGTTTCGGCGTGCAGCCGGAGCCGGGACCGCCATGTAGAACGACCGCCGGTTTACCGGCTGGATTGCCGCAGGCCTCCCAATGCAGGCTATGGCCGCCGCCGACGTCGAGCGTTCCGGTTGCATGTGGATTGATGTCCGGGAAGAGCACACTCACGGCACGTCTACCTTGCGCTGCATGAAATATTTATTCATCCACATGTGTAGTTCAACTCCCCGCATCAACAGTTTAATTCTGTCACAAAATTGACACATAAGAGAAATCGCAGTAGCGTCTGGTTACGTCGATTGGGGCCAATTCAATGCGCCTTTTCATTTTTTCTATAGTATATTTAGTATGTGCAGCCTCGAATGCGCTGGAAATACGCAATTCAGGCAATAATATTTTCCTATCAGGTGAAATACAGGAATATGATGATCAAGCTTTTTCCTTGGCGTTGAGTCGGGTGATGCTTGACCTTACGCTGGCCGATGACAACCGCAAACCGATTTATGTCCATCTGGACATCCCCAATGGGGGTCTTGCGGATGTTTCTTTCCAAATTGCAAACATCATCGACAGCGCGGTCGAGCATGGCACGACCCTGATCACATCGGTCGGTAGCGGCAAAACCTGCACATCCGGCTGCACATTCATTTTCCTGTCCGGCGCCGAACGGCGTGCCGCTGCGGATGCACGGTTCATCTTCCACGGCTTCAATTACACAGCGTCGGAAGTCCGACATGAGCGGGTTCAAGACCTGTCGGAACGGTATCGGACGCTGTTGCGCGAAACCGATCCCGCGCTTTTTGAGTTTTTCGAGATGGCCGGCGTGATCCAGCACAATCGCTACCTGGGTTTCACAGGGCGGACGCTTTTTGCGCACCCGGTGTTCACCGATGTCGTCACAGGAATCATCGAGTAACGGCGCAGGACGGGGTCGCCCTGAAGCGTGATCCTGCATGTATCCTTGGCTTTTTGTTAGGAGGGGTGGCCTATGCTATCGTCGCGCGCGACGCGACAACTGCAACCGGGAGGTTTCCATATGCTCAAAAAGATCCTGATCGCCACCGACGGCTCGGAGCACGCCAACAAGGCCGTCGCTATCGGTGCCGATATCGCGTCAAAATACGATGCGGAGGTGGTGCTGGTGCATGTGCTGATGCGGCACGAGATTTCCGACGACCTGAAGCGGATGGCGCAGATCGAGCATCTGGCCGACGAACGCGGTGAGCCGTTGGCGACAATTGTCGGGGCGGTTCCGAGCGGACGCTATCCCGCCGTGACCATCAGCCAGCGTTCTCCCGAGCCGGACAAGATGCTGCATGCTATCGGCGAGCAATTGCTGAAACTGGCCGAGATCACAGTGCGCGAGCACGGGGTGGCCAAGGTCAGCCATCGGATTGAGGACGGCAAGCCGGTCAACGTGATCATGAGCATGATCGAATCGGAGAACGCCGATATGGTGGTCGTCGGCGCCCGCGGCCTGACGGATGCCCATGCGCTGTTGATGGGCAGCGTTTCCCACAAACTGGCGCACCTTTCTCCGGTAACCTGCGTGGCCGTTCGATAGGGTCTGTTGAGCTAAGCTGCCGACTTCACGGCGCCGAGTTCCGCTTCCATGCGGCGCAGGTAATCGTGGTAGTCCACTTCGACCGCGTGGCGGGTTGCCGGTTGGAAATGGCGGGCATCGATCGCATGGTCGCGCTCCATACGTGCGTCGATATCGGGCGGCCGCCGCCAGCGGCCGCTGATGGCGTGGGCGACCAGTTCCGATTGGTAATCGGCCAGTGCCCAGATACAGCCGAGCGGCTGAATGAGTCCGATGAAGTAGATATCGTCGATCTCCGCCGGCATGATCTTCAGGTAAAGCGGCACACGGACGCTGTCCGACCAGTCGAACCACGCGTCCTTCAGGAACGGGAAGCGGGTCTTGTAGCCGGTTGCCCAGATGATGGTGTCGAATTCATCGCTGCTGTTGTCGGCAAAAGTGATGGTTCGACCGGACGCCGATTGTGTCGCGCGACGCACGGTGACGGTGCCATGGGTGAGTTGCTCGAGAATATCGGTATTCAGTGTCGGATGGATCGATAGGATATCGGACGCAGGCTGCGGCAGCGTGTAGCGTTCATAGGGTCCGACGAGGGCCTGCAGCCCAAGCCGTAGGACCGCTTTGCGTATGGCGCGAGGCAGCCGGTAGAGCTTCCTGTATTGGACGTCGAGGGGGCGACCGAGAACCGTCTTTGGTACAATATATTGCGGCGTTCGCAGGGACAGGCTGACATGGTCGGCTATACGGGAAAGGGCGGCGGCGATGTCGCAGGCGGAATTGCCGGCACCGACGACCAGGACGCGTTTGCCCTCGAAGCCTTCGGACTTTCGGTATGCCGCGGAGTGGATCTGATCCCCGTCGAAGGATCCCTCGATCGTCGGAGTAAACGGAATCCGATGGTGGCCAGCGGCGACGATCAACTGATCGGCGGTTTCCTCATGGTGACCGGTTCCATCCGCGACAGTGAGGCGCCATCCACCTTCGGCACGCCGCTCAGCACTGGTCACACGCGAATTCAGCTTGATATGCCGATGCAGATCGAAATGGTCGGCGTAGGCACGGAAATAGGCCAGGATCTGCCGGTGTGATGGGTAGTCCGGATACGTCTCCGGCATCGGAAAATCCCGAAAACCGGACAGTCGTCGTGACGAAATGACGTGGGCGCTCTGATAAACGCTTGGTCGCTCTGGATCCTCGCTGTAGGCCCACAGACCGCCTATCGAATTGAAGCCTTCGTGGCAAACGAAGTCTTCGACACCATTGTCTCGCAGGTTACGGATCGCCGTCAGGCCACAAGGACCGGCTCCGACGACGCAAACCTTGTGATGACGATTGGAGTCTTGCATGGGTCTCTCTTGTCCAATAGTCGTTCGCGCCGACGAATGCCACAACGATACCGCTGCGTCGACTGTGGCCAATTCACAACGTCCGCACGAAAACCGAGCAACCATGATCGCGAACGGCTTGGCAGGCGGCATGGACCGGCCTTATTGCAAACGGTAGCATTTGCAATTGGACATCTCGGCGCAGCACTGGCTTGGAATCAAGTAACGTGACCACGAGCGTATTGAGTAAGGTGGCGCATATCATCGTCGTGCTTGCGGCACTGTCGATGGCGGCCTGTTCGACCAGCGATTTCGGCCGCGCCAATTACGCCGCCCCGCAGGCCAATGCCGCACAGCCGGACGCTCAGATCTATCTGTTTCGCGGTGGTTTCAACGGCTATTTTTCCACCGGCATCAATGACATGACACAAGCGCTGCGGGACCGTGGTGTGCCAGCAACCGCGCTTAGTTGGAGCGGTGAGAATGGAGCGCTCTATAGGATCCGTCGCGCCTATGAGAGCGGCAACGCCGGACCGATCATCTTGGCCGGCCATTCCCTCGGCGCCGAGTCGGTTATTAAGATGGCGCGCAAACTGACCGAATCCGGAATCCCGGTCGACCTGGTAATCGTGTTCGACGCGCTCGGCTCGGCAGAGGTGCCGAAGGGTGTTCGGCGCTTCGTCAACTACAAAGCCTCCGGCCGCAAGAGCAATCCCGGTAACTTCAAACCCGGGCCCGGATTTGACGGGAAGATTGTCAATGTCGACATCAGGACGTTGCCGGATCTCGATAAGGCCAGCCACTGGAACATCGTCAATCAGGAAGGCCTGCAGGATCTGGCGGTCAATGAAATCGCGACCGTATATCGCAGGCGCTCCCGGTGACGTCCTGGGACCGCTACAGGTGGCGCTTCGCTTGACACAGCGGCCAGGGCGGCCGCTACCGACATCTTGTAACGCTTGAACAAGAACACTTTTATACTGGGCGACACGACTGAGCGGGGGGCGAAATTGAGCGGGGCCAGATCATTCCTGACTTTGATGATTGCGTTCGCGGGCCTGTGCCTGATGGCGGGCTGTACGGCAACCACCTCCGAGGCGACCGCCGTTCAATCGCGTGCTTTTCCGGCGACTCCTTTGCCCACCACAGGGAAAGCGGGGCGTGCCCAGGTCTATATGCTGCGTGGTGGATTCGGCGACCTGTTTTCCAGCGGTATCAACGACATGGCAGAAGAGTTGCGGCAGCAGGGCGTGCCGGCCCATGCGCTCAGTTGGACGAACGAAAACACGGTTCTGGCAGAAATCGAGAAGGCCTACGACAAAAACCAGCGCGGGCCGATTATCCTGGTGGGGCACTCGCTGGGGGCAGGGGCATCGGTGCGAATAGCCCGTGCGCTGACCGATGAAGACATTCCGGTCGATCTGGTCATCGCGATGGATGCGCTCGGCGCGCCGACGGTGCCGAACGGTGTGCGCAGCTTCATCAGCTACAAGGCCTCCGGCGACAAGAACAACCCCGGTGATTTCAGGGGCAGTCCCGGATTTAACGGCCGGATCGTCAACGTCGACATCCGCAATCTGCCAGAACTCGAAACGGCCGGTCACTGGTCCATGGTCCAGCAGCAAGCTTTCCAGGAACGGGTGATGCGCGACATCCTCGTCGCCTACCGCAAGGGCTGATCCTCGGAAGGCGCTCTTCACGGCCTGCGAAAACCCAAGCATTCAGTTCAAGACCAATCGTCCCACGCGTGGCCACGGATGCGGACGTCCACTGACATGCCTAACAAAATCTGAACGGCACGCTTCGCGATCGCTGTGGGGCGGACGCGCATTGCGATGACCTGTTGATACGGGTTGGTTTGCACTGCAATGTCACTGCGCGGTCATATTGCAGTGCAACAATATTGGTTCTATCTTGCAGTATGCGAGGTTCACGCTCGCCTCAAAACGCTGAAGGAGCACCCTTCATGAACATCCAGAACAAAGTGCCCGGCATGACGGCCAAGGTGGGGGAAACGCAAACACCCCAACTGATGGATCCATTCTCGTTTGGCCAAAGCCTTCCGGCCGGGCCCGCGTCGGACCTTGCCGCCTATCTGACCGATGCCGCGCAGCGAAGCGCTCTGTTTCTCGATGTAATGCGGCAGCGTGGTGATCAGCAGAAGGAGATTACGGCGCGGCCGATGGCCACCGTGCTAACCTTCGATCACGAGATCATCATGAGCGGATCGAGCCTAAACCGGCCGATCAACTTTTCCTTGTGGCGGATTGTCCCGCCGGAAGGCGCCGCGGTCGACATGACAAAGCGACCCGTCGTGATCGTCGACCCTCGGGCCGGACAGGGGCCCGGCATCGGCGGTTTTCACTATCAAAGTGAAATCGGCGACGCCTTCGCCGCCGGCCATCAGGTCTACTTCATCGGGTTCGCCGCGGATCCGGTGCCCGGTCAGACCTTTCTCGACGTGGTCGAGGGGCAAGTGGCGTTTTTCGAGCGAATCGTGGCGATGCATCCGGAACGTTCGCGGCCCTTTGCCGTCGGCAACTGCCAGGCCGGCTACCAAACCCTGATGGTCGCCATGTTGCGGCCTGACCTGTTTGGGCCGATCCTGTTGTCGGGTTCGCCGGTGTCCTGCTGGCAGGGTGTGCACGGCAAGAATCCGATGCGCTATGCCGGGGGGCTTCTGGGCGGATCCTGGCTGGCGCATCTTGCCAGCGATCTTGGTAACGGCCGCTTTGACGGCGCCTATCTCATTGGCAATTTTGACCTGCTCAATCCGGCAAACACGTTTTTCGACAAGCTCCATCACGTCTACGCCAACGTCGACACGGAGCGCGAACGCTTCCTCAATTTCGAAAAATGGTGGGGTGACCTGATTTTTCTCAACGGTGAAGAGATCGAGTTCCTGGTCGACAACCACTTTATCGGCGACCGGCTGACATCCGGTGCCATCTCTACCCAGGACGGACGACGGTTCGACATCCGCTCGGTCACGTCACCGATTGTCGTATTCACCTCCAAGGGCGACAACATCAGTCCGCCTCAGCAGACGCTGGGTTGGATTCTCGACAATTACAAGAGCGTCGACGAGATCCGCGCGCACGGTCAGACTATCGTTTATTGCGTTGATCCGCAGGTTGGTCACCTGGCGATCTTCGTGTCCCGCAAGGTGGCGGCTCGGGAGGACGCGGCATTCATGCAGATGATGAATGTGATCGATGTGGCGCCGCCCGGTCTTTACGAATTGGTGGTGACCCCGAAAACCGGCGATGAGCCGGGTGCCGACGCTGTTCCGGGCGATATTCTCGTCCGACTGGAGGTCCGTACGCTGGACGACATCCGAGCCTTCGGCCGAAACTCCGAGGCGGATGACCGGGCTTTCGCGACCATGGCGCGCTGGTCGGATGTCGCGCTTGCCGGTTACAAGGAATTTCTGCAGCCGTGGGTGCGGGCGACAGCCAGTGCACAAACGGCCGAATGGCTGCAGGCGATGAACCCGGTAAGGGCACAATATGCGATGTTCACGAGCGACCGTCCGTGGATGCAGGGCGTCGCCGAGGCAGCCGAAACGGCACGCCGGGAGCGGGAGCCGGTTGCCGATGACAACCCGTTCCTGAAAATGCAGGAAAGCATGGCGGCGGCGATCGACAATGCCTGGAATGGCTTTCGCAGTGCGCGCGACGCCTGGCAGGAACACACCTTTTTCGCCATCTATGGCAATCCGGTGATCCAGACGATGCTCGGGATCACCGCAGATCAGCCGGCATCGCGCCGGCCGCCGGCGTTGACTCCGGAGGAGGAGGCGCGCATCGCCGAAACACTGGCTTTCTACCGGGTGTCAATCCACAGCGGCGATCTCCTCGATGCCAGAGTGCGGGCTCTGCTCTATCTCATGTCCGCCGATCATCTTGTGGACGCGCGCACGGCCTTCGCGCTACGCGAGATCATTCAGCGGTCCAACGCGTTAACCATCGAGGCGATCAGGGAGGTGGTCCGCCAACAGTTTTTTGCACTTGAAATCGATCGTGATGCCGCACTGTCAGCCCTACCGGCGATGGTTCCCGATGCTAAGGATCGCACAGCGTTGCTCGAGGAGGTCAGGGCCATCGTCGCGGCCGCGGGGTCGGTTTCGTCGGAGGTGCAATGGCGGGTAAAGCAACTCGAGGCCCTGCTGCAAGTCGATACAACCGAAAGGACGGACGCGGCAACAGTGGCGCCGGACGTGAGCGACGGCGACGCGCCACCACCGGCATCGGCGGCCAAGCCTCCGGTTCGGCCCGCCAAACCCGTCTCGAAAGCCGCAAAGACCAACACCACAGTCAAATCCACTGCCAAAGCGAAATCTGCGGTCAAAGCCAAGCCCGCCTCCAAGGCGAAGACCGTCACCAGTACGGCAGCCCCTGCAAAGTCCAGGCGGGTCGCCAAACCGGCACCCGAAAATGCGGCTAAGCCGCCTGCGAAACGGAAGTCTGCGGCCGGTTCGAAGCCTGTGGCGAAAAACACAACAAAAGCCAAACCGACATCGACAAACGCCACAAGGTCCAAGGCCGGCAAGCCAACCGCAGGTTCGACCTGAAGGGCATGGAGACAAGGTAACATCGATGACCCGCACGTCTGATCCTGAAGACGTTTCCGAACAGCCACCGCAGCTGGCGTCCGGACTGGACGACCTCATCGAGCGAGGGCGGGCGCTGCCGTCAGCAAAGACAGGCGTCGTCTATCCGCTCTCGCGCGGGGCGCTACTTGGCGCGGTCGAGGCGGCAAGCGACAATCTGATCGATCCGGTGCTGATCGGGCCGCCAAAGGCGATCCGGCAGTTGGCGGTCGCGGAGGGAACCGATATCAGCGGTATTCCAATCGTCGAGGCCGAGGACGATGAAGCCGCCGCTGCACAGGCCGCCGCCATGGCCGGTCATGGTGAGCTGCAGGCGCTGATGAAGGGCAGCTTGCACACCGATACGTTCCTGCACGCGATCATGAAAAAGGAGTCGGGCTTGCGCACCGGCCGGCTGCTCAGCCACTGTGCCCTCATTTATTCCCCGGACTACGGCAGACGGATTATTCTGACCGACGCGGCCATCAATATCGCACCGGACCTCGACCAGAAATGCGATATCTGCCAGAACGCTATCATATTTGCCCGTGCCGTCGGTATCGTGACCCCAAAAGTCGCGGTGCTTTCGGCCGTCGAAACGGTAGAAGCGAAAATGCCGTCGACCGTCGACGCCGCGGCGCTCGCTAAGATGGCCGATCGGGGCCAGATCGTTGGCGGCATCGTCGACGGTCCGCTTGATCTCGACGCCGCGGTGTCGCCTGACGTCGTACGCATCAAACACATTCACTCGCGCGTCGCCGGACAGGCCGACATTCTGCTCGCCGCCAATATCGAGGCCGGCAACGCCATGTACAAAGAATTTCTGTTTATGGATGGGGCACAAGCCGCTGATTGCGTCATGGGCGCGCGTGTGCCGATCATCTTGACAAGCCGTGCCGATTCGCCCGACACCCGGACCTATTCGGCGGCGGTCGCGGCCATTGTTGCACATGCCATCGCCAAGGATCCGAGCCTGCTGGAGGGATGATGGCGGACAATCAGGGCATTTTGGTCCTCAATGCGGGGTCGTCCAGCCTGAAGTTTGCACTTTACTGCGAGCGCGGCGGCGATCACCTCGACGTCCTGTGTCGCGGTCAGGTGGAGGGCATGATGACGACGCCGCGGTTCGAGGTGGCGGATGCCGACGGCGCGGTTACAGCCACCCATGATTGGCCGGACGGGCAGGCGATCGACGCTGAAACCGCCCTGCGCTTCGTGCTCGACTGGCTGCGGGCCGAACGCAACGAGGTCAATGTCGTCGCCGCCGGCCACCGCGTCGTGCAGGGCGGCGCTCGCTATAGCGGTCCAACACGGGTCGATGCGGAGGCCATCGACTTCCTCGACAGCCTGTCGCCGCTGGTGCCGCAGCACCAGCCGCCGGAGGTCGCAGGCATGCGGGCGCTGGCGCGGCTGTATCCGGATCTGGCGCAGGTTGCGGTGTTCGACACGTCGTTCCACCGGACAATGCCGGAAATTGCCGAAATCTACGCGGTGCCGAAGGCGGTACGCGACGCCGGCGTGCGTCGCTGGGGTTATCACGGCATTTCCTACGACTATATCAGCCGCACCATCCCCGCGCACGACCCGGAGGCGAGGCGTGTCGTCGTCGGACATCTTGGTTCCGGCGCCAGCATGTGTGCGATGCTCGACGGCAAAAGCATCGCCACCACCATGGGTTTCAGTGCCGTCGACGGCCTGCCGATGGGCACGCGCAGTGGTGCCATCGATCCCGGTGCGCTGTTCTACCTGTTGCGGCGCAAGATGTATGACGCCGAGTCGCTTGAAAAGATGCTCTACGAGGAGTGCGGCCTCAAAGGTCTGTCGGGCATCAGCAACGATGTCCGCACGCTGCTGGCCAGCGACGCCCCCGAGGCGAAGACCGCGATCGACTATTTTGTCCAGCAAATCGTTCATTTCACCGGCGCCTATGCGGCGCTGCTGGGCGGGCTTGATGCGTTGGTGTTTACCGCCGGTGTTGGCGAGCACGCCGTTCCGATCCGCGCCGCCGTGTGCGAGCGGCTCGGCTGGCTGGGATTGGCGTTCGACGGCGAGGCCAATACAGCCGGCGGTCCGCGCATTTCGACGGCGCCAAGCCGTGTCAGGGCCTGGGTGATTCCCACCGACGAGGAAATCATGATCGCCCGCTACACGCTGGATCTCACGAAGAACCGGTAGAGCTGCTCACCCGACCCCGTCAAAAGCGCCGGCCGGCGAGGCCCGAGGCGCGGACTTCCCAGAAGGAGTCGGTGCCGTAGCGGCCTTCGACGGAAGCGTCGAAAAACCAGCCACCATCATCGGATGTGCGCTTCAGGCCTGCGCCGATGAAGCCGATGGCGGCGGCGTCGGCATAGCTGGTGCTGAAATCGATGGGCAGGCCGGTCACGGTGCCGTTCACCGTGTCGCCGCCGAGATTGAACTGGCCGTCGATGCCAAACCAGGTGTGGACGGACGTTGTGCCGGTCTGGCCGTTCCATTCTGCGGCCCGAAAGGCTGCTTCGGCGCGCAGCGCCGCGACCTGAACGGTGCGGCTGTCGACGGCAAGGCCGGCGGCGGAACCGCTTTCCTCGTAGCTGTCCAGGAACAGGGCCGCATAGTAGCCGCCCAGGCTGATGCTGGCGCGATCGCCGATCTCGCGTGTCGCAGTCAGCGAAGGCGACAGGAAATAGCCGTCATAATCGGCCGTCGCGGTTTCAACACCGCCGGTCACCGTATTGTTGGCTACGCGCCGGTCGGAGCTGAACCGTGCGTAACCGCCCATCAACGTGCCCTTGATGCGGACCGCGCCATGCGTGCCGGCGCCATAGAGACCGCCGAACGCTGATGTGCTGTCGACAGTCTGGGACGCATTATCGGTTTCGAACCGGCTGTAGGACCCGCCGGCGAAAGCGCCGTACATCCTCGCGCCGCTGACGATACCGGCACCGGCGATTGCGCCGCCATAGCCTTGGTCCATGTCGGTCAGTGCGCCGCTGCCGGACTGGCTCTGAAAGCCGCCGAAACCGCCGGCCCAGATCTGCCGTCCGCTGCCGTCCGGATTGATGGTCGGTTCGCCAAAAGCGAAAGTCGACCCACTGCCGTCTGCACCGTCATTGCCGCCGATGCCCTGGTGAATGGCGCCGGTGAGGGTCTGCAGCCAGATGCCCGGCGCGGCGAAAGCCGTCGGGTCGACCGTCACCACCAACGTGTTGGTGGTGTCCAGGACAAACGGCGCGGTCGAGTCCAGGGTGGTGAATTCACCACCATAATCAAGATACTGGCTTTGCCCGGTGGGCAGGGTCAGTTTTTCATTGATGCCGTCGAAACGCACAAGGCCTTCGACAACCGATCCGGGCATCAGAACCAGTTCGCTGTTGACGCCGACAATGCCGATCGCCCGCGGGCCACCGTCGGTCATGATTGTGCCGTAGTTGATAATGGTCGAATCGTCCCCCTGTGATCCGAGGCCGGCGGTGCCACCGACAAGGGTGCCGTAGTTGACGATTGTCGCGTTGTCGCCGATCGAGAACAGGCCGTCCGCGTCGCCTCGGGCCGTGCCATAATTGGTGATCATCGCGAAATCGCCGCCGGAGCGGATGCCGTGTATGTCGACCACCGTGCCCTGCGGCGATCCCAGCACGGTGCCGCGGTTGACGACGATCGCGTGGTCACCGTCGGAGCGGATGCCATGATCCAGGGCGGTGATGGTTCCGGTGTTGGTGATGACCGCATTGCTGCCGGTGGAGCGGATGCCGTAGCTGTCGGCATCGATCGTTCCGCTGTTGGTGATCGCCGCCGCATCGCCGTCGGACCGGATGCCGATGGCGATGTTCTGCGCGTCGATTCTGCCGCCGTTGACGATGACGGCATTGTCGCCCTTCGATCGGATGCCGCTGCCGTCCGAACTGCTGTCATTGTTGAGGGTGATGGTCCCGTTGTTGACGAAAGACTGGTCGGAGGCCGTGCCTTCGACAGCATCCAGCCCGAACCCGGAGACATCGATGGCGCCGCCCGGCTCGACCGTCAGGGTGTCGCCGGCATTGCCGAGCAGCAATGGGGTGGTGACGGTTTCGCCGTCGGCGATGACGATGTCCTGCGCCGCCGCGCCGGCCGTCATAATGGTTGCTGACAGGAGGGTGAGGCCGCCCATACGAAAAGCAATTGAACGCATCCGATCCACCGCGTCTGAGAGCTGGGTTTTAATGGTTCTACCCTCCAACAATAAGTTGCAATGTCAACGGGGTTCTTGCGCTTCCTGCTCCGACAACCGCGACAACAGGATCCCGCCGGCGAGCACCAGCGTGGCGCCAACGATCTCCTGCGGACCGAGGCTCTGGCCGAACGCGAAAATACCGAGCACGGCGGCAAACGGAATGCTGGCGTAGCCGATCGGCACAACGGCCACCGCGGCGGCGTTCTGCAGCGCCTTGATCCAGCAGTACTCCTCGGCAAGCGCCAAAGGCCCGATCAGCAACAGCCACAGAAAATCGCCGCTTTCGATCGGCTTCCACACCCATAACGCCGGGCCGAGCAGCAGCAGGGCGCCCAGTACATTGACGGTCAGCATGATGACGACGGGCCTATCCCGGTCGGACAGAATCTTGATGAATAGCATCTCGGAGCCCGAAAAAAGCGCACCCAATCCAGCCAGTGCGAGACCGATCCATGCGCTGTTCAGACCATGTGCGTGGGTATCCGCATGGGCCACCAGAATGGCGCCGGCAAGGCAGATGGTGGCGGCCAGCCAATGCGATGGCATGGCCCGTTCCTTGAGCAACAGGACCGCCAGCAGCATGGTGATCACACCGTCGGTCAGGCTGATGGCGGTGGCGTCCTCGTAGGCAATGAACAGCGGCGCGGAGATGATACAAAGATCGCCGAACACACTTGCGAACGCTCGCGCGACGTGGGTTCTCGGCATCTGGATGGCGAAACCACCAGTTCTGCGCAGGATCACAACCGCGATCGCCGAGATGATGACCGCTGACACCAGATAGTTCATGAAAACGATCTGCACCGGATTCGATTGACTGCCGATGAACTTGGCTGACGAGAAGATCAGCGTGTAGAAGAACGCGCCGGCCAGCGCCCAGCCGATGGCGCGAAGGCGCGCGGCGTCGCGGGTCAACGATGCAAGACCTTGCGTGTTGGGCGCGCAGCATCACGCCTCGGACTCATCCTTCTGCACACTGCAGCCCCATCCATCATAATCTCCGCCAAGTTCCGCCGCCTTGTCGAAAAGGTCCAGAGAGATCGTGTCCATTTTGTCAGGATAGTCCCGGCGCACGAAATCCACATAAAACTGCGCTTCATCGTCAAGCCGATCCAACACGTTGACCGTAAAACCCTGGCTTTGCAGCCATTCGCCATACCGCCGCGCTGCGCGTCCGTCGTTGAAATAGACCCGGTGGTCGATGTCCCTCGGCACCGCCAGTTTGTCGCCGTTTTTCTCAAGCGTGTCGCAAAGCCTGCGGTTGAAGATCAGCTGCATGTTTCTCGGGCTGGGGTAAAGAAAGCGGAAATAGGTGGTCCACTCCTCGTCCGGTTTGGTGCCCGCTTCGAACTGGTACTCCGGAAAACGCCGCATGGCGGCATTTGCGGCTTTGAGAAACTGGTCCTCGTCGTCCGTGTAAAAAAAGAAATCCCGATTGCCGGCGGAGGTGTTGCGGCCGACATAGATGATGTCGCCGGTCATGGTGATGCGTTTGCAGATGTCGTCCTCCAACGCCGAAAGTGCGTTGAACTCCTCTCCGCTCGATAGGCCGTCTGATCGCGGTTGCCGCATTGACACGCGCACATAGCCAAGCCACAGAAATCCGTCCACCGGTGCGGTTTCGTGCAGGCCGAGATCGACAAAAACGGAGGCGGGTGCGTCGTCTACACGAAGCAGATAAATATCCCAGTCGTCACTCAAAATCGGTATATCCGGTTCGGCTGTCTGATGAGCCCAAAGGCAGGTTTATCACAAAGGACTTGGTTTCGAACAGATTTCGCGGTCGTTCAACATGCAGCGCCGGACCATGCCTGGCCGGGCGCCGGACCTGGCACGAACCGTTGTCGAGCGGCCAGGCCATGCAACGGTCTACGCTGTTTAACTGTCAAGATTCGTTTCCAACAGTCAGATTCCGTCAATGAATTTGACAGGATTTAATCAAATTATCATTGCAACTTTTGCGATTTTTTGGAGAATTGATTTAGAGAAATGCAATGAATTTGCTGTTGGTTTGTATGAACTAGTTGCGATGTGTGGCGTTTACCCAGCCTTACGCCGCCCCGTTCTCTACCGAGCGAGGGATTGTCGACATGAATACGAGGGTTTCGAACCAAGGTTCGGCGAGCGCCACGGCTACCAAAAAACGGTCGCGGAGCCTGCCTCTCTCGGCCAGAATGACGCGGTTTTTCTACGCGTCTGCCGGAAGGCTGGCGCCGGAGACCACCGCGCGGCAGGTGTTTCGAATGGTCTTCACGCCGCGTCGGACCAAACCGAACGAAGCTGCTCTGGGTGTCGTTGCGAAGGCACAGACCAGCCAGTCGACCGTCCATGGCGACAGCATTTATCACTATCGCTGGGGCGACACCGGACCGTGCGTGCTGCTGGTGCATGGCTGGTCCGGCGACGTCGGCCAGATGGCGGCTTTCGTGGAACCGCTACGGGCGGCGGGTTGCCAGGTTGTCGCGCTTGATCTGCCGGGTCATGGACAGTCCTCCGGACGCGAGGTCTCCGTCAATCATTTCGAAGATGCGATCGCCGACGCGGTCGCGACCTTCGGGCCTTTCGATGGCGTCATTGCACATTCACTGGGGGCTTCGGCCGTCGCTTACGGCATGACGCGAGGATTCGAATGCAAGCGGGCCGTCTTCATCAGTCCTGCCAGCGCCTATGGGAGCATCTGGAAGAAGTGGGAGATGGGGCTGAACCTGCCACCGACGGTCATGCCGATCGTCATTAGCCGCGCCGAAGAGCGATTTGGCGTTCGATTCGACGCGATGGAACCGTTACAATTCGCTGATTCCATGACAACGCCGCTGCTGATCGTGCACGACCGTCGGGATCGTGAGTGCTCGTTCAAGGATGCGGCAAAGCTGGCCGAGATCTGGCCGGGCGCCGAACTGATCGCCACGGAAACGCTGGGACACACGCGCATTCTGCGCGATCCGGAAATCGTGCGGCAGGTCGTTGCCAAGGTCTGTGAGCCAGTCGCGGGAGGATCAGACCATGGGTGAGCAACCGCACCATGTCGCGGATCCTCATTCGCGTCCCTGACTCCGCCAGAATGCAAATTTCTTCGTTTCGATGTTTTGGCGCCGATCAACCGGCCGCCGTTGGCACTCCGGTTCCGTGTCCACCGGACCGTGGGACCTCGGCTGCCAGGGCCAAGGCTATGTCGTAGATCTTCTCGTTGGAGCGTTGGAGTTCCGCCTGATGCGCCGGTTCAAGCGGGTCGAGAAAGGTGCGGCCGTGCGGCAGGGCGTCCCACACGGTCAGCATGGACAGGACATCGACTCCGAAATTGCGTGCCACCGCGGCCACCGTCGACGTCTCCATGTCGACCGACAGCAGACCCTCGGCGGCCCAGGCCGCGCACATGGCATCGGACTGTCCGAACAGGCTCGGCCAGGTGAGGTGGTAACCGCGGCGTGTGCGCACACTCGCGGCCGTCAGCAGAGCTTCGGCCCGATCGACCCACCGGGCCGTTGTCTCGACGGTTTCTCCGGCGCCGTAGATCGGGGCGAGGCCATCGCGTGCGGCGCAGCGCTCTGGCAGGATCACCATGCCGGTCGATGCCGTGACGTCGAGGGTGCCGCAGGTGCCGATCTGGATCAGCAACGGCGTGCCCAGGTGGGCGAAGATATGTGCTGGTTCGACGGCCCGGGCAGCGCCATAGGCGCAGCAGTAAGCCACGGTCGTGTCGCCATGGCGACCCAGATACATCTCCGGAAACGCCAGTTCTCGTACATCTTCGAGTTTCGCCAGTCGATTCTTCGTTGCCGTTTCACGCCACCAGGTTCCCTCGAGGATCAGAGCGTGCGGCTCGGCACCCTCGGGAAGGTCGAGTGCTTCGCGCCAGATGTCGGCAGGGTAATCGAGGATTGCCAATTGGGATCGCTTTCTTGCCGGAAAGAACCGGCTCTCGTCTCAGAAATCCCGTATTCGTAATCGCTCGCCGTGTTGCCGTCGAGGTCGGCCGGACCGCGAAAGCGGTCCGGAAGGAGACGCGAAAATCACGAAACCCCCGCGCGTTCCTCCAGCAGCGTGCCGAAATTCTTAAAGAACTGACCGGCCAGTTTCTTGGCGGTGGAATCGATGAGCCGGCTGCCGAGTTGGGCAAGCTTGCCACCGATATCGGCCTTGACCTGATATTCCAGCAACGTTTCGTTGCCCTCTTCGACAAGCTTGACGGTCGCGCCGCCCTTGGCGAAGCCGGCGACACCGCCCTTGCCTTCGCCGGAGATGGTGTAGCTTTCCGGCGGCACCAGGTCGCTCAGTTCAACCGCACCCTTGAAGCGAGCCTTGACCGGGCCGACACGCAGGGTCACGGTGGCGTTCATCTCGGTGGGCGAAATCATCTCCAGCTCTTCGCAGCCGGGGATACACTGCTTCAGTACGTCCGGGTCGTTGAGTGCCGCATAGACGGTCTCGCGGGTTGCGGCGATGCGCTGGGTGTCATTCATTTCCATGACGAATAGTCCTTCTTCGATGGCAGTCTTGCTTCAGTGGAGCCGTCAGCCGCAGCACGGGGCGCCCGGATGGGTGGCGCGCAATGCGCGGTCGTAATCGGGTGGGGTGTCGATGTCGCTGACAAAGGCCGCATTGTCGACCGCTATGCGATCGACCGCATCGGGCCGGTTTTCAATCAGGCGGCGGCAGCCGGTGTTGAGGCCGCCGCGGCCCGCTTCGGCGAGCAGCCGTTCCGGCAGAACGACGGGATTTCCGCGCTGTCCGGCGAATTCGGGAAGGGCGATTCGCTCGGCGCCGCGCGCGAAGAACGCGTCTGCCAGGGCGCAATAGTCGTCGGCCTCCAGCCAGGGCATGTCGGCGAGGCAGATCATCACGCCGGCCGGGGCAGGGGCGATTTCTGACAGGGCGCGCAGTCCGTGGGCGACGGAGGTGCGCTGGCCTTGCGCGAAGTCCGGATTGAAGCTGATCGCAACCGGCAGGCCGTCCAGTGCCGCGTTGATAGAATCGGCCGCGTGACCGGTCACGACGAGCACCTTTTGAAAACCGGCGCGCAGCAACGTCTCCGCCGTGTGGCGCACCAGGGGGCGACCGCGAAAATCCAGCAGCAGTTTGTTGGCCGCGCCCATGCGGCTCGA
Source organism: Hoeflea sp. (assembly GCA_965249925.1). Taxonomy (GTDB): domain Bacteria; phylum Pseudomonadota; class Alphaproteobacteria; order Rhizobiales; family Rhizobiaceae; genus Hoeflea_A. The sequence continues at coordinate 510,893 of OZ252260.1, read as the reverse complement.
CAGCCCGGCGGCGAGCAGCAGTGCGTCGAGCTCAGCGATGCGGGACACCGCGCACCTCGTCGGAACGGTCGTCGATCTGGCCGGCGCGCCGCGACTGGACGATCTGACCGATAATCGACACGGCGATCTCTTCCGGCTCGACCGCCGAGATATCGAGGCCGGCCGGTGCATGCACGTCGCCCAGCCGCGCCGACATGACTGGATCGGCGCCGACTTCGGCGGCCAGCGCCCGAAACTTGGCGCGGCTTGCCACCATGCCGAGATAGCCGGCATTGCTGGCGAGCGCGGCCCGCAGCGCCTCGCGATCGCGCCGCCCCTGGGTGGACAGCACCAGCGCATCGGCCGGACTGGCTTCGGCGACCGCGGAATCGAAGCTGGTGTGGAATTCATCGGCGTTGACTGGCGGTTCCTCGTTGAGGCCGGGGGCGGCGAGAATGGTGCGGTAGCCGATCGCCTTGGCCAGATCGATCAGGGTGAGGGCGATGGGCGAGCCGCCGAGCACGATCAGCCGGCGTGTCGCCCGCATCGGTTCGAGAAAGATCTCCACCGTGCCGCCACTCGGACAGGAGGACTTATGCAGTGTCGTGCCGTCGGCGTCGACCGGCGCCACCACCTGGTCCTTCGGCTTGACGCGTATCATCGCCGGCTCAGCGGTCTCCAGGGTGCTCAAGGCCTCCTTGCGCACGGCGCCCGTCACACAGGCGCCGCCGAGAAAGCCGTGCAACGCACCGTCCTCGGTCACCACCGCCTTGGCACCGGGTTTGGCGGAGGTGGCGTCATGGGTGCGCACGATGGTGGCGACGCAGAAGCTCTTGCCTTCGCGACGCAGGGTTTCGATGAGGTCGAGGGTCTTGTCTGAGAGCTTCATGGCCGGCCTCTCACAGTGCCGCCAGATGCGGTTCGAGCTTCGCCAGGCTCTCCAGCGTGTTGGCGGCGGCGAAATGGTCGATATGCGGCTGCGCGGCCTGCATGGCGGCGGTCACCGGGGCATAGCTCTTCCAGCCGAGAAGCGGATTGAGCCACACCAGTTTGCGCACACGCTTTTTCAGGCGGGCCAGTTCCGCGGCCAGCGCTTCCGGTGCGCCGGTGTCGTAGCCGTCGCTGACGACGATGGCGACGGTGCGCGAATTGACCGCCTTGCGGGCATGATGCCGGTTAAAGGTAGCGAGGCTCTTGCCGAGCCTGGTGCCGCCACCGAAACCCTCCGCCATCAGCGCCAAACGGGTCATGGCGCGCGCCGAGTTGCGATCGCGCACTGCGTCGGTGACCCGTACCAGCTTGGTGTGAAAGATGTAGGCGTCCGTGTGCAGCCAGCTGCAGACAAGGCCTTTCACGAATTGCAGGAAAAACCGGCTGTAGTGCTTCATCGAGCCGGAAACGTCTAAAAAGATGACGATGTTGACCGGCCGCTGCGGCGTCGCGCGACGATGGAGATCGATCGGCTCGCCGCCGCGTGGCAGCGCATGGCGGATGGTGCGCCGCAGGTCGATGCGGGCGCCGCGGCGCGACGGGCGGTAGCGGCGCGTCAGCCGATAGCGCATGGCGCTGGCGAGCCGGTGGGCGAGTTCCTCGGCGGCGCGGATCTCGTCCGGGTCGACGATGTGCTTGAGATCGGTTTTCTGCAGCACGGATGTTTTGGCGGCGATCAGGCGTCCGCTCGCCTCGCCGCCGGCATCGTCGCCGTTTTCGGACTCGATCTGCGGCGTCTCCTGGCCTTTTCCGTCGGCCGGCTCGCCGAAATGGCTTTGCCACAGCGGCGCCTGTTTCGGCGGTTTGCGAATGTCGGGCGACGCGGTCGCGCGGGCCCGATCGCGGTGGCGCCCGCCGGCCAGCCAATAGGCTTCGAACAGGTCGTCGAAGCGCAGCCAGTCTTCGCGGCCGCAGGCGAACAGAATCTTCAATTCCTGGCGGATGCGCGGCAACGGGGCGAGGGGTCGGGAGCCAAGATGTTCGACGGCGATCCGCGCCTCCTTCGATCCGACCTTGAAGCCGTTCAGACGCAGGTGGTCGATGAAACCGACAATGCGATCGGCCAGCGGTGCGACCGGGCTGTCGGCAGGCACGGCAACCATATCAGGCGGCCTTTCCGGCGAGCCGCGAGACGACCTCGCGGGTCACCGCCTTGACATCGGGTTCGGTCTTGAGCAGGCAGATCAAGCTGGACGTCACCCGGTCCAGATCGTCGTCGAGCGCCTGCAGGCCGAAGCCGCTGAGCGCAGCTGCCCAGTCGAGCGTTTCGGCGATGCCGGGCTTCTTCTCCAAATCCTCGCGCCGCAGGTTCTGGACAAAGCCGACGATCTGCCCGGCCAGTTTCTGCTCGATTCCGGGAAGCCGCGCCAGCACGATCTCCAGCTCGCGCTGATGATCGGGAAACTCGACGTAAGAATAGAGGCAGCGCCGGCGCAGCGCATCGGACAGCTCGCGTGTGCCGTTCGAGGTGAGGATCACATGCGGCCGTGCTTTGGCTTGGATCGTGCCGAGTTCGGGAATGGTGATCTGGAAATCCGACAGGATTTCCAGAAGATAGGCCTCGAATTCCTCGTCGGCGCGGTCGATCTCGTCGATCAGCAAGACCGGGCTGGTGTCCTGGCTGATCGCCTCAAGCAGCGGCCGCTGCAGCAGAAACTCCTCTGAAAAGATGTGCTTTTCGACGCTCTCGGCCGACACCGCCTCATGTTCACGGGCGCGAATCGCGAGCAGCTGTTTCTGGTAATTCCACTCATAGATGGCGGCGGTGGAATCGAGACCTTCATAGCATTGCAGCCGGATGAGTCTGGTGTCCAGCACTTCAGCCAGTGCCTTCGCCGTCTCGGTCTTGCCGACCCCGGCCTCGCCCTCGAGCAGCAACGGGCGCTGCAGGTCGAGCGCCAGTTGCAGGGCGACGGCCAACTGCGGATCGGCGAGATAGCCGACGGCTGCCAAGCCGGATGTGATGTCGGTTTTCATAGTCAGTTATGTAGCTTTTTGGGCCTGCACTGCCAGCCCGCCACCGGTTTCCCGACGGCGGGCGGCTTGCATCAACCGGTCAGACCGAGGTTCTTGGCGGTCTGCCAGACGCGCCAGTGATCGTGCGGCATCTGCGTGTGCACGAGCCCCTTGTGGGCGAAGGCGTCGTTGACCGCGTTGGAGAAGGCCGGCACGCCGCCGACATTGGGGCTCTCGCCGACGCCCTTGGCGCCGATCGGGTGGTGCGGGCTCGGCGTCGTCGTGTGGTCGGTCAGCCAGAACGGCGTTTCCACGGCGGTCGGCAGGAAGAAGTCCAACAAGCTGCCGCCCTGGATGTTGCCGATCTCGTCGTAGGAGATGTCCTGGCCCATGGCGATCGCCAGGGCTTCCGTCAGTCCGCCATGCACCTGGCCCTCGATGATCATCGGGTTGATGCGAGTCCCGCAATCGTCGAGCGCATAGAAGCTGCGGATGTCGGTGACCCCGGTATCGACATCGACATCGACCACGCAGATATAGGCGCCGAAGGGATAGGTCATGTTCGGCGGGTCATAGTAGGACACCGCCTCGAGGCCGGGCTCCAGGCCGGGAATGGCCTGGTTGTAGGCGGCGAAGGCGATTTCTTTCATTGTCTTGTGGGCCTCGGGGTTGCCCTTGACCTGGAAGCGGTCAACGTCCCATTCGAGATCGCCCTCGTGCACTTCGAGCAGGTAAGCGGCGATCATCTGTGCCTTGGCGCGGATCTTGCGGCCGGCCATGGCCGTCGCGGCACCCGCCACCGGCGTTGAACGGGACCCATAGGTGCCGAGCCCGTACGGTGCTGTGTCCGTGTCGCCTTCCTCCAGCGTAATGTCCTCGGCGGGGATGCCGATCTCGGTTGCCAGGATCTGCGCGAAGGTGGTGGCGTGTCCCTGGCCCTGGCTGATGGTGCCGAGCCGGGCGATCGCCGATCCGGTCGGATGGATGCGGATTTCGCAGGAATCGAACATGCCGAGGCCGAGAATGTCGCAGTTTTTGACCGGGCCGGCGCCGACGATCTCGGTGAAGTGGGCGACGCCGATGCCCATCAGCTTGCGGGTCTCGCCGCGCTCGAAGGCGGCGCGGTTTGTCGCCTGCTCGACGCGCAACCGTTTGTAGTCGACCGACTCCATCGCCTTCTGCATGGCGGTGTGATAGTCGCCGCTGTCATACTCCCAGCCAAGCGCCGAGGTGTAGGGGAACTGCTCCTTCCTGATGAAGTTCTTCAGCCGCAGGTCGACCGGATCCATGTCGAGCTTGTGAGCAAGAATATCGATCATGCGCTCGATCATGTAGGCGGCTTCCGTCACCCGGAACGAACAGCGATAGGCGACCCCGCCGGGCGCCTTGTTGGTGTAAACGCCGTCAACGCCGACATAGGCAACCGGGATGTCGTAGGAGCCGGTGCAGATGTGAAAGAAGCCGGCCGGGAACTTGGTCGGGTCGGCGCAGGCGTCGAAGGCGCCGTGATCGGCGAGCACGTGGCAGTGCAGCCCGGTGATCGTGCCGTCCTTGGTGGCGGCGAGCTTTCCGGTCATGTGATAGTCGCGGGCGAACGCCGTCGACGACAGGTTCTCGATGCGGTCCTCGACCCATTTGACCGGCTGTCCGGTGACGATGGAAGCAACGGCCGAGCAGATGTAGCCCGGATAGACACCGACCTTATTGCCGAAGCCGCCGCCGATGTCCGGCGACACAATACGGATATTGTGTTCCGGAATGTTGGTGATCAGCGAGGCGACGGTGCGCACCGCGTGCGGCGCCTGGAAAGTGCCCCAGATGGTCAGCTTGCCGTTCACTTTGTCCATCGAGGCGACGCAGCCGCAGGTCTCCAGCGGGCAGGGGTGCACGCGCTGATAGGTGATCAACTCCTCGACCGTCACCTCGGCGTCGGCCAGGGCCTTTTCGGCACCCGCCTTGTCGCCCTCCTCCCACAGGAAGATATGATTGTGATGCTTGCGGGGCCCGTGGGCGCCCTCCATCTTGTCCTTGATGTCTTCGCGCAACAACGGCGCGTCGTCATCCATGGCCTTGAAGGCATCGACCAGCGCCGGCAGCTCTTCGTAATCCACCTCGACCAGTTCGACGGCATCAGCCGCCGCATATCGGTCGGTGGCGATCACGAAGGCCACTTCCTGGTTCTGGAACAGCACCTTTTCGTCGGCGAGCACCGCCTGCACGTCTCCGGCAAGCGTCGGCATGTAATGCAGGTTCAGGGGTTTGAGGTCTTCCGCTGTCAGCACGGCAACGACGCCGGGTGCTGCCGCGGCGGCGTCCTTGTTGATCGACTTGATGCGGGCATGACCGTAGGGCGAGCGCACGAAGTCGCCGAACAGCATGCCCGGCAGCTTGATATCGTCGACATAATTGCCCTTGCCCTGGGTGAAGCGGGCATCCTCGACGCGCTTGCGCGAGGAGCCGAGGCCCTGGAGCTTTTCGACCCGTTCCTTGGTATCGGCGTGGACGTTCATTCTGCTGCCTCCTTGACCGCGAGTTCCTCGGCCGCGGCCTGAATGGCCTTGACGATGTTCTGGTAACCGGTGCAGCGGCACAGATTGCCGCTGATGCCGTAGCGGATCTCCTCTTCGGTCGGGCTTGGATTCTCCTGCAGCAGGCGCCAGGCACGGGTGATCATGCCAGGAGTGCAGAAACCGCACTGCAGACCGTGATGCTGGCGGAACGCTTCCTGCAACGCGTGCAGCGTACCGTCCGGATTGGCGATGCCTTCGATGGTGGTGACGTCGGCGCCCTCAGCCTGGGCGGCGAAGACGGTGCAGGATTTGACCGATTTGCCGTTGAGGTCGACGGTGCAGGCGCCGCAATGGCTGGTATCGCAGCCGATGTGCGGGCCGGTCAGCGAGAGTTCTTCGCGCAGCACATGAATGAGCAGCGTGCGCGGCTCCGTCGTGGTTTCGACCGCCTTGCCGTTGACGGTCATCTTGAGATTGATCTTGGACATGGCTTGTCTTCCTTCCGGGATCAGCTGGTGCGCGACTGCGCTTCACGAATGGCGCGCGCGACCATGACGCCGGCGACATGGGTGCGGTATTCCTTGGGTCCGCGTCCGTCGCTAGCCGGATCGGTGATCGCCCTGGCGGCATCGGCGGCGGCGGCAATGTCGCCGTCGCTGAGACTGGTGCCGATCAAAGCGTTGGCGGCGTCTTCGGCCCATAGCGGCGTGTCGGCGACATTGGTCAGGCCGATCGATGCGCTGGTGCAGTTGCCGCCCGCCATGGTCAGGATGACGCCGGCGGCGGCGGTCGCGTAGTCGCCGATCTTGCGTTTCTGCTTCTGGTAGCTGGAGCCGTGACCGGCCGGCGGTGCGGCGAAGCGGATCGCCGTCAGCATCTCCGTTTCCTCGCGCGCGGTGAAGTAGGCCGCCTCGTAGAATTCACGCGCCTTGACCTCGCGTTTGCCGTTCGGACCGGTCAGTTCGAGGGTTGCATCGAGCAACTGCATGATGGCCGGCATGTCGTTGCCGGGATCGCCATTGGCGACATTGCCGCCGATGGTGCCGACATTGCGGATCTGCGGATCTGCGATCTGCAGTGCCGTCTCACGCAGAATTGGACAATGCTGCCCGAGTTCGTCCGATGCGATGATCTGCGCCTGGGTGACCGCCGGGCCGATTTCGACCTGGCCTCCGGAGATGTTGATCGACGACAGCGCGTCGATACCCTGAATGTCGATCAGCTGTTCGGGCACCGCCATGCGCAGCTTCATCATTGGAATGAGGCTATGGCCGCCGGCCAGAATAAAAGCCGCACCTGGATTGTCGGCGAGTAAACCCACCGCCTCGTCGACCGACGACGGACGGTGGTAGTTAAATGAACCGGGTATCATCAAAATCCTCCCTGATGCACCGGCAATTTTGCAAGGCGCCCTTCGGAAAGAGAATGTCGGTCGCACCAAAGCCCGTCGTTTTGCATGAACGGTCGATATACTTCACGAACGGTCGGTGAACGCGCAGGCGAACCGGTGTTGAGCGGAAGGCAAATGCCGGTTCAGCCTGCCTCAGTCGCTTGGCGTCCTGTGATCGTCAATCCACTCCAGACAGGACCGCAGCAACCGCAGATACAGCTTGGGCGGATAATAGTCATGGTCCGCATCCGGGTATCCGACCAAACGTACCTTGACCCCCACCCTTTTCAGCGCGCGATAAAACTCCTGGAGCTGGGTGTGGGGCACGTTTTCATCGAGAAGCCCGCCCTGGATCAGGGTCGGGGTCTTCACGTTGGAGACGTGAAAAATCGGCGAACGGTCCAGGAAGCGCTGCAGATGGTCGATGAAGCTGCCGCCGAGATACCAGCTGGTTTGAAAATACTCGTTCGTTCCCTCCAGGCTGATGTAGTCCGTTTCGCCGGCGATCGGACAGGCTGCCTTGAATGCATCGGTCTGAGTGACGATCCAGCCCGTCAGCGTGCCGCCATTGCTTTGGCCCACGACAAACAGCTGATCCGGATCGGCAAGTCCCAGGTCTATCACGTGATCGACCCCGGACATGATGTCCTGATAATCCAGGATACCGAAATTGCCGATCAGGTCTTCGCGGAACTTCCGGCCATATCCGAGCGTGCCCCGGTAATTCACGCGCAGGACAAAATACTGCTTTGCCGCATAGGCGGCCGTCGGGATGAACTTCATCAGGCCCAGATATTCGTTGAAGTCGACGCCATTCGGTCCGCCGTGGATCTGCACCACCAGAGGATATCTCTCGCCTTGCATGTAATCGTCAGGGTAGGTCAGGATGCCTTCGACTTCGGTGTTATCGAGAGATCGCCACCGCACCAGTTCGGTTCTGCCGGTGGGGACGTCATAAAAGCGCTCATTCGCCTTGCTGGTCTTTTTGGGGGAAAACGCGTCAACGTCACTGATGTATATCTCAGGTGGTGTGTTGTAAGTCTGACCGATGAAAACCAGCTTCGATTGATCGCTGTTCACGTCGATGAATGAAGAGACCAGGTACGTATTCAATCCGGGCACGTGGAGATCATCGGGAGAACCAAAGATCTTTTTGTACGGACTGCCGTCTATCGGCATTCTGTAGAAGGAATAGGTGGAGCGGTCGTTCTCGATGTAGAAGATGCTCTTCGAATCGGGTGCCCATTGCCAGATGAACGGCAGCCGGTTTTTCGAGTCGGCCAGTCGAATTGAATCGCCGCCCTCGGCCGGGATCAGTTTGATGTCCCAAAGAAACGACCACTTGAAAACCCCCGGTGCGTTGAGAAAGGCGATCCATTTGCCGTCGGGCGAAAACCTCGGAAAGTACTTCCAGTGATCGTTGTCTGTCGCAATCTTTTGAACCTCGCCCGACTCGACATTGGTCACGGCAAGTTGTGCCTTCGTCCAGGAGTCCAGGCCCGGGCGCTGCTGGTGGGCGAAGACGATGCGCTTGCTGTCCGGCGACCAGTCGTAAGCCCAGTTGCCTGACCAAATACTAACGGTGAACTGCTGTGAAGCCGTCAGATTGACGGGACGATCATTCGGGTTTTCAGCATCAAGCCTCAGCAGCCACAGGTGGTTTCGGTTGAAAACATCCGGATTCTCGACAGGTGGATCCCTGTAGTCCGGATCCGCCATCACAAACGCTATGGATCTGCCATCGGGAGCCCATCTGAAGCTTAGGACATCCCGTTTCAGATCCGTGATCGGCTTTTTGTCGCGGCCCTGCGTGTCGATCAGCCAGATATTCGTTTTGCCGGTTTCGGAGGACAAATAGGCGATCGACGTGCCATCGGGCGACCACTGTGCGTTCGAAATGTGCGGGGACGGTTGGAGCAGCGTCTGCAGAGAGTTCCCGCTCAGGTCCGAGATGACGTATTCGGTCCGGTATTCGTTGGATTCGAGATCGGTCGAGTTGATGCCGTAGAGTATGCGCACGCTGTCGGGCGAAAACGACAGATCGGATAGCCTGTTGACGGCAATGCTGAGTTCGGGCGTCCATTTCTCTTGGGCGCCGGAAGTGGTGGCGAAGATACCAACAAGCGTTACCTGCAAGCAAATCGATGCAATTCTGCCGATGATACTCATCGATGTCCTCCAAGAATTGCCGTTGATGAAACAACTCGGAGTACCCGGATATACACGAGAGTTGACTGGTCTTTTCTATCTATCACAATGGCCGGTCCCGAACCATCGCCGGGTGTGGCCAGTTCCATTTGCGAAACGGGTTTGTCGGCTCAGAAGGATGTCGTTAACCCAGGCATGACTATTATCCTGCTGCACCGCACACAATTCGTGCTAATTACTGTGCAGTCGCAACATAACACGGCGTTTGTCCATCAGGCAAAGTGCCGGATGTTCCGAGAAGGAAGAGTTTGTTGGCCAGCAAGCAAGCAACGAAGTCGAAAAAAAGGCCCGTTACCGCATCTCCTCCGTTCGAATACGTCGCACTGCTGTTGCAGGGCGGTGGCGCTTTGGGGGCCTATCAGGCAGGTGTGTACGAAGCGATGGCCGAAGCCAAGGTGCACCCCAACTGGCTGGCCGGGATTTCCATCGGCGCCATCAACGGTGCGATCATTGCCGGAAACCCGCCCGAGGACCGGGTCGCAAAGCTGCGCAAATTTTGGGAGACGATTTCCAAGCCTCCGCTCGCAACGCCTTTTGCGGACGCGCTTCGCGACATGGCAAACAGCGAGACCTTGTATTCGGTATTTAGCGAATTCAACGCGCAGATGGCGGTTGTCGCCGGTGCCGACGGATTCTTTCGGCCCCGTCTACCCGGTCCGATGTTCGAACGAATCGGATCCCCAGAAGCGACGAGCGTCTACGATACCAGTCACCTGAAGTCGACTCTGGAATCGCTGGCCGATTTCGATCGCATCAATCACGGTGGCATCCGATATTCCGTTGGTGCGGTCAATGTCAGAACCGGGAACTTTGTCTATTTCGATTCGAAACGCGAAAAAATCCGGCCGGAACACGTCATGGCGAGCGGCGCGCTGCCGCCCGGCTTTCCCGCCATCGAGATCGATGGCCAGCCCTATTGGGACGGTGGATTGGTGTCCAACACGCCGCTCAACTACATCATGCGGGACACGGCAGCTAAAAAGGACTTCCTGGCGTTCCAGGTCGATCTGTGGAGCGCCGCCGGGCATTTTCCGAGGCATCTCGGTGACGTGGAAACGCGGCAGAAGGAGATTCGGTACTCCAGCAAAACCCGCGCCAAGACCAACAACTGGAAACGCGTCCTGCGCTACCGCTCCAAACTGGCCACGCTGCTGGACAAGCTGCCACCCGAGTTGGCGGACAGTGAGGAAGCCAAGGATCTTTCGAAAATCGCTTGCCGAAACGTCTACAACATCGTCCATCTGATCTATCGCTCGAGAGCCTATGAAGGCCATGCCAAAGACCATGAATTCTCGCGTTACAGCATGGAGACGCATTGGAAAGCCGGTTACGCGGATGCGGCGCGAACGCTCAAGCACAGGGAGATCTTCGAACGCCCCGTGGAGGATTGCTTCCAGACCTTCGATTTTCACCGCGAAACGGCCGGATAACCAATCCGGATATCGGTTTGTCCTGCGGCCGGTTGATCCCCTATCTATAGCTTCCGCGCCACCGTTATATGCGCCGGATGGCGGAACTGAACGGTGCCGTCCGACTGGACAAAACCCTGCATTTCCGATTGTGCGCGCTCCAGCAGCAGCCGGTACTGTGCATCGTCAATCAGATCGGCAAGTGTCCAACCTTTCACGTCGGTATGGACCCAGGATTGGATGGATGGGAAACGGGCTGTCCCGTCATGCGTCGCGATCTTGGCGCTGTCGATACCGGCGGATTCATACAACGATTGCACGAGATGCGGGTCACCGAGGCAATAGGGCGCACGCAGTGCATTGGCGGTTTCTTCCCCGAACAGATTGTGGAGCAGAGACGTCATTGCGGCATAGCCAGGATTGTTGTCCAGCGCGTCCCAGACGGCCACTGCCATGCATCCTCCGGGCCGCAGGACACGCCACATTTCGGCAAGCGCCTTTGTCCTGTCATCGAAGAACATCAGGCCGAACTGGCTGACCACCGCATCGAAATGGGCGTCCGGGAAAGGCAGTGCCTCGGCCATGCCGAATTGCCATTCGATGCCGCTGTCCGAGCGCCGTGCAACCTCCAGCATCCCGTCATTGCGGTCCAGTCCGACAACCCGGCCCTCGGCGCCGACCTGCCGGGCCGCCTGGCGCGCCAGCACGCCGGTTCCGCAAGCAACATCGAGGACATGCTGGCCGCGCGCCAGTCCGGCGGCGTGCGAAACTCTCGGAGCCCACTCGGCAAACAGCGCCGGAACAAAGAACTCCGCGTAGATGTCGGCTGCGCTGCGATTGACCTGGCCCTGTTCGGCTTTTTCCATCGTCCGCTCCTGTTGCGTCGGTTACCAAACTTCACCCGCAATCCTGCAGGTTTGTGGTAGATATACCCGATCAACCCAACCTACGAGGCGCCATGTCGACCGTCCATGACCGCCAGTCCGGACAATTTGACCTGCCGTCCGAAATAACGGCGGTGAAGCCAGTCGGAGATTTCGATCCGCTGTCTGACGTCCTGCGGACCGTGAAGCTTCGCGGTGCTCTGTTTTTCATGATCGATGCGACCAGCCCGTGGTGTGTCGACGTGCCCAAGGCAGCGGACTTTGCCGACATCATCCTGCCCGGAGCTCGGCATATCGTCTCCTATCACATTGCGGTGGAAGGCGAGGGGCTGGCCAGTGTGCCCGGAAGCGACCCGATCCGGTTCGGGGCCGGAGATGTCATCGTCTTTCCGCATGCCGATCCTTATCTCATGGAAAGCGAGCCCGGGGCACCGCCGGAACTGAACCATCAAGAGACGCTGCAGTTCTTTCGCGACTGTGCGGCCAGCCGTTTGCCTTTCGTCATTCCCGAGGGCGGAGGCGGCCTGCCGAAGGCAAAATTCATCTGTGGTTTTCTCGGGTGTGACATGGTTCCCTTCAATCCGCTGTTTGGTGCGCTGCCTCCGCTGATGCACATTCGCCGGCAGGATTCCGGACAAACCGATCTTCTTGATAAGCTCATCGCGTTGGCGATGAGCGAGATCCGGTTGTGGCGGGCCGGCGGCGAGGGCATCCGCCTCGGCCTCAGCGAGCTGATGTTCATCGAGTTGTTGCGGCGGCACCTGCACAGTCTGCCGGCGGACGGAACCAACTGGCTCGCGGGTTTGCGCGATCCCAAAGTCGGTCGCGCCTTGACCTTGCTTCACGCCGAGCCGGCGCATGACTGGACACTCAATGATCTGGCACGCGCTGCCGGCTTATCGCGTTCGGTCCTGGCGGAGCGTTTCAACCGGTTTGTCGGTGAAACGCCGATCCGCTACCTGACGCTGTGGCGCATGCAACTGGCGGCGCGCCTGTTGACCGACAGCAACGCCAAGGTCGCCAGCATAGGTCGGCAGGTCGGTTTCGGCTCCGAATCGTCGTTCAGCCGCACATTCAAGCGGACGACCGGGATGTCGCCGGCGCAGTGGCGCAAGCGGATTTAGCCGATCAGGCGCTCGCTTGGTTTTCCGGCGCGTCGTCGTCTGAACCCTCCGCCACCCCGATCATGGGGACGGACCGGTCCAGAGCATCGATCTCGTCTTTCAGCCGCTGTTCCTCGGTCGAGCGTGGCGCCGCATAGTTCAGGTTCTTGAAGAGCCCGGTCATCCTGGTGAAATGCTCACGCACGGCTGCTTTGTGGTCGAAGGCGTAGCTGCGGGTGGTGATCGCATAGACGCGGTCGAAGCGGTGCTTTTGCCGGTCGAGCGGTGCGGCGGCGTCGATTTCGTCAAAGGCGTCCTGCTGCAGATATACCATGTCAAGAAACAGCGCCGCCTGCTGGATCACAAAATCGTCGAGCATGATGCCGTCTTCGCCGGTGACCTGGATCATCTGCTGGACCTCGTTACCACGGACGAGAAGCGCCTCCATCTCGGCGACCCGCGGTGCCCAGTCAAGACCCATATGGTCGGCATACCAGCCGGCGAGTTGATCCCGGTAACGCGACCATGAGAGCAGCGGATCGACGGCCGGATAGAAACGTTTGTAGGCCCGCTCGGCCGACAGCCCGAGAAAGCACTTCACCGCACTGAGTGTCGATTGCGTGACCGGCTCCTCGAAATTGCCGCCGGCCGGCGACACGGTGCCGATCATGGTCAGCGTGCCGACGCTGCCGTCATTCGTCTGAATGACACCGGCGCGCTCGTAGATTCCCTTGATGGAGCTGTCGAGATAAGCCGGAAAGCCCTCCTCGCCTGGGATTTCTTCGAGACGCCCCGATGTCTCGCGCATCGCCTGGGCCCAGCGGGAGGTGGAATCGGCGATCAACAGGACATTGAGACCCATTTGCCGGTAGTACTCGCCAATGGTGATGCCGGTGAAAATCGATGCCTCGCGGGCGGCCACCGGCATGGAGGAGGTGTTGCAGATGATGACCGTGCGGTCCATCAGCGAACCGCCGGTCTTCGGGTCCTTCAGACGCGGGAATTCCTGAATCGTCTCGACGACCTCCCCGGCACGTTCGCCGCAGGCCACGACGATGACGATATCGACATCGGCGTGACGCGAAATCAAGTTCTGCAGCACCGTCTTGCCGGCGCCGAAGGGGCCTGGAATGCAGGCGGTGCCGCCCTTGGCAATCGGGAAAAACGTATCGATCAGCCGCTGCGAGGTGATCATCGGCTGTTCCGGATAGAGCCGGATCGACATGCGACGGTCGAGCATGCGGCGCGGCAGCGGCAAGCGCACCGGCCAGTCCTGTTGCAGCGTCAGGGTACGCTCGTTACCGGCATCGTCCTTCAATCGTGCGACCGGTTCCTCGACCGTCACGCTGCCGTCGCGGACCCAGGTGACCTCGACAGGCTCGTCGATGTCGAACGGCGCCATGATCTTGTGGGTTATCAGACCCTCCGGAACCGTGCCGAGTACATCTCCGCCGGTGACCCGGTCGCCGATTCGCACGGTCGCGGAGAAAGACCATTTGGTCGCCGTGTCGAGTCCCGGCGCCTCGACGCCGCGCGGCAGGAAAACGCCATGACCCTGGGCCAGAACCTCAAGCGGGTTCTCCAGGCCGTCATAGACCTGCGTCAGCAGTCCGGGTCCCAATTTGATCGACAAAAGCTGCGCCGTCTGTTCGACCGCGTCTCCCAGGCCGATACCACCCGTGCTTTCGTAGACTTGTGCGTCGGCCTCGGCACCAGTAACCCGCAGTACCTCGGCTTTCAGGCGCTCTTGGGGCGCCCGACCGGGCCGGATGTAGACCACCTCGTTCTTGTGCAGTTCCTGGTGTTCAGGATCCGTCAGGCGTATGCGGACGATATCCTCTTGCACCGATGAGATGACCGCGGTCGGCGCATTGGCGTCGGTGTTCTTTCTGGCACTCATAAACCGGCCTCCGCTTGATCGATTTGCTGGTTCAGCCTGTCCGCCGCCGACCCCAGCGCCTCGGTCGCGAGCTGGTCAAATCGGGCAGCCGCTGCCTCGGCGTCGTAGCGGGTCCACCGGTCAAGCAGTTGCCAGCGGACCAGATAGAGGGCGACGGCCTCGTAGTTGAACATATGCCCACCGGCAACACGGTCGGCCAGGCGCCAGGCCTGTTCCAGCAGAATACGCTCCAGGCCTCGGGCCTCCTGTTTCTCAAGACACTCACGGGCGGTGTGCACCCACGGGAAACTGCGTGCCAGGCCGAAATCCGGTTCACGCCAGGCCGCAGCGATGCTCCGCACAAAGCGGCCGTAGCCCCAATCGATGTCGGGCGGCGGTGCGTCCTGGCCGGCGTGACGCCGGCGCAGCGCGCTGACCAGGGTGCGCATTTCCATACGATCGCGGGCGAGATCGGAGAGGGTCTGACTGCTCAGTTGCGGGATAACGGACCGGGCACGGCGCACCAACTCCACGTCGCTCGCAGCGAGCGGCAGGCGGGACCAGGAGAGAAGCTGGGCGAGCGTATTGAGCTCGGCGAGATGCTCTGGGCGCAACTGGCTCAGGCGCGTCCGCAGGCGAACCTGATTGATCGGCGCGTGCCTGGCAACAAGCATCGGACCCAGTGCCGGCAGGCTTGCCATGAGAGTCACGTATTCGTCGCGCGCCATCGCTGCCTCAGCTCACCACGTTTTCGAGCAAAGCCCGGAAGCGCGGCTGCAGGTGCCGCAAGATCACATCGGCCACGGCCTTGTCCGTCAGATCGACGACGACGCCTTCGTCGCTCAGCGTTACGCGAATGCCGCCGGCCTCGTCCTCTGCCCGCGAGAAGGTGATACCCTTTCGCAGCATGTCGGCAGCCGCCGTCGCGGCAAAATGGGTGAGCGAGCCCTCACGCAATTCCTCAGGCTTGCGTCGCAGGTCGTCAAGCCCGACCACCGCCCGCGGCAGAATGACGTCAATGTCCTTGGCCTGGTCCAGCCCGGCATCCGAGCGCGATCGGGCGGCAATCGCCAGAACCATGCGTTTCAGCATCTCATCGTCGCGCATGAGGTCGGAAACGGTTCCACCGACCTGTTCGGCGAACCCGCGGCTCAGCTGCTGTTTCAGTTCCAGCACGGCGTCGCGCATGGCGATCTCCAGGGCCTCCCTGCCGGCGCGCTTCAGACGCTCGACTTCGGCTTCGGCCGCCTCCAGCCGTGACTTCGCCTCCGTTTCCGCCTCGGTGAGGACCGTTCTGGCACGGCTCTCAGCCTCGGCGAGGACACGCTCGGCCTCGGCCTGGCCCTCGTCCACACCTTCCTGGCGGAGCCGCGCGATCAGCGCTTCAATACCGGCGGAGGTCGGTTTTGCAGATTGATTGTCCATGACTCTCTGACTCTCTCCCGCTTCCGGTCAGCTTGGAATGCTGCCGGCCAGCACCAAGGCGAAGACGAAGGCGAAGACGGCAAAGCCCTCGACAATGGCGGCGGGTGCCAGCGACAGGCCGAATATCTCCGGCTTATCCTTCGACGCCGCGATCGCCGAAGCACAGGCGCGGCCCTGCCAGGCTCCGCTCATCATCAGGGCGATGCCGGCGAGGAAGCCGATGGCGAACAGCGCACCGCCGTTTGCCGCGGTGACCTCCTGATTGAGCGAGAACATGATCACGATGCCGTAGATGATCTGCGAAGACGGCATGGCCGAAATGCCCACAAAGCGGCCGTAGCCGCCGTCGGTCTCGAGCATTGCGCCGATGGCGGCCTGCCCGGCGATGGCGCAGCCGGTGATACTGCCGACGGCTCCCAGCGCCATGGCGCCGTAAATGCCTACCCACCCCAGTGCTATGACAAATTCACTCACTTCTGTGACTCCCTGCGCGCAAAGGCTTTGAAAGGGTATCCTTCTTCGGTCAGACCCCAACCGAAGAACTCGATGACGTTCAGCCGCAGTCCGTGCACAACACCGCTCATGATCCCGAGTGCCAGATTAACCGCATGGCCGAACAGCAGGACGAGGATGGCCAGCAGCACGCCGATCCCGGGCAGCCCCTCGGCTATCTGACCCGACAGCGCGTTAAACGTGCCGCCCAAGGAGGCGCTGGAGAGACCGAGCGCGAACAGGCGCATATAGCTGAGAACGTCGCCGAACAGCTTGGTGATGCCAACCAGCCCGGTGACGCCGTCCAGCAAACGACGCGGCCAGTCCAACAGACTTTCGACCGGTCGATCCATCGCGCTGCGGAGAAATACCGTCACCAGCCCGGCCGCCAGCATGATGGCGCCCCCCGGGGGTGCGGCGAGCCAGATCAGCAGGCCGCCGAAGGTCACAGCGATCCAACCAAGCTTGACGACGGCCAAAGGGGTGCCCCAGTGGCGGATCGCCACCGCGGCATTGGCCAGCGAGATGTGCAGGACACCGATGACAATGGAGACGGCCATCATCGTGTTGATGTCCGTCACATCGATGAAGGCGATGCGTCCGAGCACGCTGTCCGCTGCCGGCGAGAAGCTGAAATAGCTGCCGGCGAAAACGCCGAACAACACGGATGTGCCGATGATCACAGCCACGATGTTGCGCAATCGAACGCCGGCCGACGACGTGCTCAGGCGTCGCCAGTAAAGGGCAAGAACGCCGGCCATCAGCGCCGAATAGCCGGCGTCGGCGATGATCATCGCAAAGAACACGGCAAAACAGTAGAAGACGATCAGGCTCGGATCCCAGCTGCCGTAGGACGGTGTCATGTAAAATGTTGTAAGCGCGCTTGCGCCTTCGAACCGCCCCGGATTGTCGAGCAGCGTCGGCGGCTCATCGTCAGGCCCGACGTCTTCAAACGACACCGCCAGTCCGCGTTGACCCGCCAGCTCCACGATGTGGTTCACGGCCGATTCCGGCGCCCAACCCATCAGTCCGAAAACCCGGTCGTCGTCAAGCGTCATATGGGCTGCGATGCGCCGGTCGTCGGCATCTTCAGCCCGTGCGAGGCGCAGGCCAAGCGGCAGACGTTGCCGGGTGAGCTCGATATATTCGGCCTCGGCGTTTTCGATCTCGATCTCGGTTTCGATCAGATCGTCACGCAGTTTCGAGAGCCGCCGCGAGCCGGTGTGTGTGCGCGGCACCGGCAGCAGTCCGGCCGGCGGCTCGTCCACCGAAACGACAGCCACAAACAGGCGCGTGTTGTCGCGTCCGACCACGGCCCATGGCAGTTCGATTGCGGCGAGCGCGGGACGCTGTTTGATGGGAACCACGTAGAACCACAGTTTGCGTCCGCGCAGCGCATCGTTCGGCGGCAGCTCGAAATCACCAAACGGCTCGAGGTCGGCGATGCGGTGCTGCAGGAAGTCGCGGCGGTCGCGCGCGACACGCAGCCTTTCCTTATTGGCAAGCGCCGCCCCGATCACCTTACGCAGGTTAAAGCCCTTTTCACCCGGCCACGGCCGCAGCTGGTGGGGGGCCGCGTTGAGGTGCTTGTATGCGGCGTAGGCGCCGCGCCGTTCAACAGCATCCGGTGCCTGCAGCGGACCCGGCTCGCGCAGCGGGACAAGGTGCAGGCACCCGAGGTCCTGCAGTGCCGCGAGCACGTCTTCCTTTTCGTGCGTCACGCCACAGAGCAGAACGCGCTTCAGCGGGGCAATGCTCATGAGGCCTCCGCTTCGCGCTTGCGCTTGGCGATTTTTGAGGTTACCACCGCCGCCCGTTCCCGGTCGCCGAGCGCGATTTGAATACGGCGAATGTTGGCCCGGGTTCGGGGGATCAGCACCTTGTCGAAGAGGTTGACCCGCTGCGTCACCTTGCGAATGGCCTTGTCGAGCAGTCGCAGCTGGCGTTCGGTGATCCTTGCCTCAATTCTTAACTGCAGGACGTCCTTGAGCCGTTCGGCAACCAGATCGACCCAATGCGGGCGTACCAGATACCCGTAGGGGGCAATCTCCACCTCGATCGCCTCCAGCACCGGGAGACGTTGACCAACGATATTGCGCTGCCCGACCTTGACGGACTTGAGTGTCGCCACACCCTCCAGGTCTATGTTCTTATCCGCCAGCATCGGTATTTCGGCGCCGACCGCTTCGATCTGCGTCGCGATTTTCGCATCGATCTCCGCGATGCGGGCCTCTGCCTTCTTGCGTTCGGCCATGAGCTGCTGGCGCTTGAGGTCGAGCGCCGGCAGAAAGCGCCTGTACATCGACAGATTGTTCAACTCACGGGCAAGCTGAGCCTTGTTGAGCGAAAGCCGGGCCACCCTCAGACCGCGTCCTGTTTGGTCGGGAAGTATTTATCGATCAGGTTCTGTTTCATCAGCAGCTGCTCCGGCTGGAAGCATTCGGCCATTGTCCGCCAGCCGAGATCCAGCGCCTCCTCGAGCGGCATCGAGACGCTTATGTCCATGAACCGCTCACGGAACAGGGCGCCGAATTTGAGGAGCTGCTCGTCATAGTCGGACAGTTCGAAAGCCATGGCCTGCTTCTGCTGGGCATCGCGCGCTTCCGAGTAAAAACGTACCATGGTGTTCATGACAGCACCGTGATCCTCGCGCGTCTGTTTGCCGATCACATGCTGCTTCAGCCGCGACAGGGATCCGAACGGATCGATGGCGCCGCTGTGCAGATAGAACTGACCCTCGGTGATGTAACCGGTGTTGTCGGGAACCGGGTGGGTGACGTCATCGCCGGGCATCGTGGTGACGGTGAGGATGGTGACCGATCCGGCGCCATCGAAGTCGGCCGCCTTTTCATATCGCCGCGCCAGCTGGCTGTAGAGGTCGCCAATGTAACCGCGGTTCGAGGGTACGCGCTCCATCGAGATGCCCACCTCCTTGAGCGCGTCGGCATAGGCGGTCATGTCGGTGAGCAGGACCAGAACCCGTTTCTTTTCTTCGACCGCGAGGCGTTCGGCCACGGCGAGCGCCATGTCGGGCACCAGAATGCGTTCGACGATCGGGTCCGAGGCCTGGTTGACGAACATGATGGTGCGCGAAAAGACACCGGCGTCCTCGAACGTCCGGCGAAACACCCAGTAGTCGTCGAACAGCAGGCCGAGGCCGCCAAACACCACGATATCGGCATCGGCCTGGATGCCGATGCGGCCGAGCAGCTGGTTGAATGGCTCGCCGGAGACCGAAAAGATCGGGATCTTTTGACTCTCGACCAGGCTATTGAACACGTCGATCATCGGTACGTCGGTGCGGATCATCTTCGAGGCCAACCGCCGCCGCGCCGGGTTCGCCGAGGGTCCGCCAATCTCGATGCGCGGGTCCATGTCGAGCTGCGGGCCGCCGTCGATCGGCTTGCCGGTACCGTCGAATACCCGTCCCAGAATGTTCGGTGAAAAGACCACATCGGGGGCGTGTCCGAGAAAGCGCACGCGGGCTCGGGTCGACACGCCTTTCGTGCCGGCAAAAATCTGCAGCGATGCGACTCCCTCGTCGAGCCTGACCACCTGCGCGAGGCGTGGCCGGTCCTGATCGTCAAGCACTTCCGCCAAGTCACCGAAGGCCGGTCCGGCACCAGCCGAACCATCGGTCCCGGGCAGTGCGATCTGCAGGATATCACCGACGATGGCGAGAACTTTCGTATGAAGAAGGTGGGGATCTGCCATGGCGCACCTCCGACGAAAAACGACCTGTGTGTGATAGCGCGCGCACGATGACACGGCTGTGAAGGCACCCCAGCTTATTGCCCCCTATCTGCCCGGGCAATGCGGCATCATGCCGTTTCCGGCAACGGCCATCGCCAGGAATCGGTCACACGCCCAGCCGCTCGCGCAAGTCCTTGGCGCGGGCACGACTGACTGGAACTTCCAGTTCGGCGGCCTTGCCGACATAGCAGAACAACTGGTCACCGACCTTTTTCAGACCGTTGATATGGGCGGGATTGACCAGGTAACGTCGATGGGTGCGCAGGAACTTCGCCGCCGGCGTGCTTTTTTCCAGCTTCGACATCGACCAGGGGCAGAACAGCGCGCCTTCGTCCGTGCGGATCTTGGTGTAATGGCCGTCGCTTTCAATCGCCAGAATGCGATCGATGCTCATGAAACGCACCGTACCCTCCTTCTCGTAGGGGATGCGGTTGCGGGCCGCCGAATGGGCGTTGCCGGCGCGACTGAGGGCAAGGCCAGGCGCTTTGGCGGCCTCGGGCTTGCGGGTCGCGGTGGGTGCCGGATCGGCCGCCGGCCGCTGCGGTTCCTCCATGGGCATGGCCAGCAGCAGAAACAGGCCGCAGATGACGAATGCCGTGAGCATCACCGAGATCGCCAGCACCTGCGGATCCAGCGCCGGGATGGGCTGGGCGACGAAATCGGTGGCCTCGGCGAACGACGTGCCGAGCATCGCCGCGTAATGCATTGCCGATACGGCCAGCCCGAGCACCACCGCACCGATGGCGGTTCGCAGGATAGAGCGGGCCGAATAGGCGAGCCACATGGCCAGCGTCGACGCGGCTATGGAGATCACCACTGAGGCGGCGATGCCGAGGAAATTGTAGGTAACGATGCAATTGGCCGATATCGCCGCCATTCCGGTGTAGTGCATGGCAGCAATACCGATGCCGGTGAACGTGCCGGCCAGTACGATACGCAGCGTGGTGCGCTCGCCGAAATGCAATAGCAACAGACCGCAGCCGGTGATCAGGATGGCGATCAGCATGGAGGCCAGCGTCAACAGCGGATCGTAGGACACGACGAACGGCAGGGTAACGGCCAGCATGCCGATGAAGTGCATCGACCAGATGCCGCCGCCCAGTGCCACGGCAGCCTCGGCAATGCGCACTTTGCGCCGCGCAAGCGGCAGGTTGCGCAGCCCGCTGGTCAGTCGCAGGCAGGTAAACGCCGCCATGATGGCGACGAGCACCGACACCGCCACCAACAACGGAGAGTACTGCACCTCTACCATTCGAAGGTTGTTATCCTCCCTGTCGGGAGCCCGCACCGCCTAGGCAGATTGGAATCCTTCCACGGACGTTACCAACAAGGATGGTCGCAGGGCAATATGCCTATCCCGACGGATTCGGTGTAGTGGTTCAGTTGTTGAGCCGCGGCGCGGTGCCCTCCAACTTGCACAGAATCTCCAGCATCACCTCGTCGGCACCGCCGCCGATGGAGCCGAGCCGACCGTCACGAAAGGCGCGGCTGACGGGATTGTCGGCAGTGAAGCCCATGCCGCCCCAATATTGCAGGCAGGCATCGGCGACCTCGCGATAGAGGCGTCCCGACTTGAGCTTGGCCATCGATGCAAGCCGTGTCGCGTCCTGGCCGCCGACATAGTCCTCGACCGCCTGCCAGGTCAGTGCCCGCAGCGATTCCACCTCGGTGCGCAATTCGGCGAGGCGGAAATGCACCACCTGATTGTCGAGGATCGGCTTGCCGAAGGCCTTTCGGTTGCGGGTGTATTCGATCGTCAGGTCGATCAGCCGGTCAAGGGCCTTCAGACTGGAGGCGGCAACCCACAGCCGCTCCTCCTGGAACTGCAGCATCTGCATGGTAAAGCCGGCGCCTTCCTGGCCGATCAGATGGTGTCGTGGCACCCGGACGTTGTCGAAAAACAGCTGTGCTGTGTCCGATGAATGCATGCCGATCTTGTGAATTTTCTGCCGTTCTATGCCGCTTGCATCGAGTGGAACGACAATCAGTGATTTGTTTTTGTGAGCCTGGCCTTCGCCTGTGTTGGCGAGCAGACAACACCAGTCCGCCTGCAGGCCGTTGGTGATCCACATTTTCGAGCCGTTGATGACATAATCGCCGCCATCGGTGGTGGCTGTCGTCTTGATCGCCGCGACGTCGGATCCGCCTCCGGCCTCCGACACACCGATACACCCGACCAACTCGCCGGCGATGGACGGTGCCAGCCAGTCGCGCTTTAATGCGTCGGAGCCGAACCGGTCGAGCGCCGGTGTGCACATGTCGGTCTGCACGCCGATGGCCATAGGCACACCACCGCAGGCGGCGGTGCCAAGCTCCTCGGCCATCACCATGGAATAGGAAAAGTCGAGGCCAAGGCCACCGCATTGCGGGTCGTATTTGATGCCGAGCAAACCGAGCTTGCCGAGCTTGCCGAACACCTCGTGCGCCGGAAACTGCTCATCCCTTTCCCATGCGTCGACGTGTGGATTGATCTCGGTCTCGACGAATTTGGCGACGGTCTGGCCGAGTTGCCGATGTTCATCCGTCAGCTGCATGCATTGCCTCCCACAATCATTTTTTTGATGGTTTCATCGATTGACGTAAACGTCAACAGAGTCGAGTATAGGAAAATAAATTGCACAGGGGTTCAGGGCACTCTATATGCTGGCTCCGGATAATTCGATCAACAAGCCAGGGAGCTTACAGAATGAGCGTAGCCGAAATTGCGGAGTCGATGCGTGAAAGGGTTGAAAACGGAAGTTTCGACCGTGTGGTCAAGTTCGATTGCGGTGATGATGGCGTTTTGGTCATCGATAATCAGACTATCGGAACCGAAGACAAGCCGGCCGACTGCACCATCAAGGTAAGCCTCGAAGACCTGACAGCCATCGTCGGCGGCGAGTTGGATCCGACCGGCGCCTTTATGCAGGGCAAGCTACAGGTCGAAGGCGACATGGGCGTGGCGATGAAGCTGGGCCAGGTGCTCTAGCGGTGAACCGCATGCCTGGCAAAACGGAAGCGGACGACCGGCAGCAGCTGTTCGGCATTGCCGATCTGGCAAAGGAATTCGGCATATCGACCCGGACGATCCGTTTTTACGAGAACAAGGATCTCATTCACCCTATGCGGGTGAGTGGGAGCCGCGTTTACACGCGCCGCGACCGGGCGCGGCTGGCGTTGATCCTGCGGGCCAAGGCGATCGGCTCGTCACTTGCGCAGATCAAGCATTTCCTGGATCTTTACGGTGAGCATGGCGAAGGCCACGTCAAGCAGCTCAACTACCTGATCGCCGAGACGGGCAAAGCCATCGAAGATCTTGAAAAAAAGCAGACGATGATCCGGGATACGCTGCGGGAACTGCGCGCCATCCGGCAGGCCAGCATCGACAAGCTGCAAGAAAAAGCCGGCGAAACCGCCGACGGCTAGATCGCAAAACCGTTTAGGAACTGTCGGCCATCATTCGACGGCGATATCCAGTTGGAATTCCGAATTCTGGCCTTGGGGGCCGGTCGAATACGCGGTGATCGTGTATTCTCCGTTGATGTAGAGTTGCCCCTTGTAGCTGTTTCCGGAGGCACTGTCCGCCGATTGGTAGATCAGCGTGCCACCCGGCAGGAATATGTTGAATCGGGTCGTCGGCTCCTGGCTCGACAGAGAGACGGACAGAAACTGGCCGTCACGCGCGTCGACGATATAGTTGATCGCCTCGCCGCCGCTCAGGCTGCCGTTGAGCATAGTTGTGCTGGATCCGCTTGGAAAACGCACCCTTTGTGTCCGCGTCGCAGTCTCGCTGACCTGGCTGCCTGCATCGGTTTGGCTGCTCTCGATCAGGTTTTGTCCCGGAGCCCAGCCATTGATTCCCTGACCGCCGAGCGTGCGCACACGGCACCAGCGGGTTCCCCCTTGGACCGTGCAGCCGAGGTTGCGCAACACCGTGCCGTCCGCGACCTGCAGCACCACTTCGTTGCTTTTCGACGGCCCGTCGTGCAGCGCCAGCTGTTTGCCGGCACCGACGCCGCTGATCTGCCAGAAATCCGGCCCTCCCTGCAGCCCGTCGGCATAGTCGCCCGACGCCAGCTGCAGGGACAGCGTATAATTGGCGGCATCGCCGCGCTTGACCGCGTCGCGTTCCAGGTAAACGCGAACCTTGTAATCGCCGCTTTCGGTCAACTGGCCGACATAGCTGTTGCCCTCGAATGCGCCGGTAAAGAAAGCGACATCGTTCTGGCCGGGTGCCAGGACGTTGAAGTAATTCGACAAATTGTCGGTCGTCATCGAGACGATCAGCGTCTCTCCGGCCCGGGCGTTGAGCACGTAGTCGATAATGTTATCGCCGCTGATGGTGCCGCTGATGGATGTGCTGTTGGTCCCGGCCGCAAAACGCACCGGCTCCTGCGGGATGTCGGCGGCCTTGACTGCACCAGCCATCGACAGGCTGCCAACGAGCAGCATGAGGCATGGAAGGAGACGGAACATCGGCATGGGCACCTTTCGCGTTCGAATCGTCGTCTTCGTGTTACACCGAAATGCGAACGACGTGAATTATAAAGACTTTTCCTGCTGCGGCAGTCTTTCAAGCCTGTCGGCCACCAGCTCCTGCATCCGCCATAAATAGGGATCGTGGATGCCTTCCTGCTCCAGGTGGCGCACGGTTTGGTAGAGATAGTCGGGCATGGAACCCCACATTCCGACCGCTTTGGCCAGGCGATCGGCGATCTCGTCGTGTGCGAGGCCGCCGATGTATCCGACGGAGGACCGGGGACAGACGAGCGCGATACAGCGAACCGGTCCCGCATCCGTCTTTGCAAGTGTCCAGATCGGCGGTATCGGCGGTTCGTTCTTGAGGAATTCCGGCAGATCAGCGTCGATCGTTTCGGGATCCAGACGGAAGACTACACCCTCGCATTCGCCGTCCTCGTCGAGCGACAGCATGATGCCGGGCGCATCCGGATTGCCGCGGTAGCGCGTGTCCGGTCCGAGGCAGAACGCCCGGTGCCAGCCCCGCAGCAGCGCCCGTCGCTGTTCGACGTGCCGGAACCGAGGTTTCCAGATCAGCGAACCATAGGCGAAAACCCACAAACCACCGTCCGCGGGCAGATTGGAAAGCAGGTCTTTCGCGGTGCGCTGAAAATAATCATTCGCTTCGAACTCCGCCTGAAATTCCATCGGACCCGGATCTTCGACCGTCGCCGGCAGGCGGTCGACCAATTCCCGGGTCAGGCGCATGGCACGGTGCATGGCTGGCAACCTCCTGTTGCAAGATCGGATTGCCGTCCGGCGACGGCTCGGCATCCGTTATCGCGTCTTTCGCCGTGCATCACAATCGTATCCAAGAGCAAGCGTCGCACCCGCCGTTTGACGTGGGTCAACCGGTTTGCGCAACCGGCAGGCAAAGTGTGCCTGTCATAACTGAAATCAGAACAGGCTTTCCACGATGGACGAGGCAAAACGTAAACAGATCATTTCCATTCTTGACGATGTCAACGATATGACCGTGGCCACGGTGCGGCCGGACGGCTATCCGCAGGCGACTATCGTCAGTTACGTCAATGACGGCATGACGATCTACTTCAATACGGGCGCTGCGTCGCAAAAGGCCGACAACATCAAGACCAACAACAAGGTCTCGCTGACCGTCAATCGCCCCTATCAAAGCTGGGAAGACATTGAAGGCGTATCGATTTCCGGCGCGGCCACGCAGATCACCGACGCGGACGATATTGCAAGAATCGGCAAGATGCTGCTCGGCAAGTTCCCGGAGGCGCTGAAATACGCCGATGTCGATCTCGGCGAGCTTGCGTTGTTCAGGGTCGATCCGCACTATGTGTCGCTGCTCGACTACAGCCAGGGCTTCGGTCACGCCGAAACCATGCAGGTTTAGGTCCTTTTACGGCCAGTGAGGCAGTAGACCTCCATCGGACCACGGCCCTTGAGGTCGACCTGGCCGCGGCGCTCGAATGAGAAACGGTCCTTGATGGCGGTATAGACGGTTTCGCTCACCTGGATGGTGCCGTCACGGGCGGTGGCCTCCATGCGGCTAGCGATGTTGACGGTGTCGCCCCACAGGTCGTAGGCGAACTTGCTGCGGCCGATGACCCCGGCGACCACCGAGCCGGAGTGAATGCCGATGCGCAGCGACAGGGGAATGCCGCTGTCGCTCTCGAAGCGGGCTATGGCGGCCATCATGGCCAGTGCCATCTCGGCGATGCGGGCGCAGTGATCCTCATCGCCCGCCAGACCGCCGACGACCATATAGGCATCGCCGATCGTCTTGATCTTCTCCAGTCCGTGCTGCTGCGCCAGCTCGTCGAAGTGCGAGAAGATGGCATTGAGCGTCGAGACGATCTCCTCCGGCTGGCGGTCGCTGGCAAAGCGTGTGAACTCGACGATGTCGGCGAACAGAATGCTGATGCGGTCATGCTTTTCCGCCACGATGCCTTCGCGTGCCTTCAGTTCGCGGGCTGTTTTTTCCGGCAGAATGTTGAGCAACAGGCGGTTGGCGTTTTCCCGTTCGCGCAGCGTCGCACGCACGAACGCGCTGGCGAACGCAAAGACAATCGCCGAGGCGAAGGTAAGGTTCATCCAGAAGAAGCGGACCCGGACGGTCTCAGAAACCGCGTGGCCATGCGCCGAGAACCAGTCGTTGAAGGCCACGGTAACGGCGATGTTGATGACAAAAAGCAACATCCATACGGCCGATTGCGCCACCGAAAAATACATCAATGCAACCAGCGGGCCGCACAGCGCCCAGATCAACAGGAAGCCGGAATCGAAGATCCCGCCAATGCTCCACTGGATGAGCGTCGGGATGTAGATGATGCAGGCGATCTGCGCATATGCGGCGATCAGGTGGTTGCGCAGGATGTGCGAGACCACCAGCGACGTGCCGACCACAATGACGAACACCAGCGGAAGGGCGGCGATCAGCCCGGCGCCGAAGACGCTGAAATACATCGCCGACCAGACAAGGCCGGCCAGGCAACAGGACAGCGAAACCAGGAAAATCGCGAACTTCTCGGCGCGCAATTCCGCCGAATCATCGGGATCGTAGGCGAAGATCTCGTTCAGTTTCATCGGGCCGGATCCGAGGGCCGATTCGCCGTTCCTGCCCGTTCGGCCGCTAACCGGCAGCCACCGCCCTTTCCGATAACCCCAACCGGTCGGCGATGTTGAACCGCGCTGCCGAAAGATCGGCGATCGTGTGGTGCTGGAGTGTTTCGAGGAAGGCGTTTAATGCCTCACGCCAGGCGGAATTGAGGGCGCAGCTATCGACAAGGGGACACTCCACTGCGTCGTTCTCAAAACATTCCGCCATCGCGAAACTGTCCTCGGTTACGCGAATAACGTCGAATAGGGTGATGTCTTCCGCCGGCCGGCCAAGACGGATGCCGCCGTTGCGACCGCGGACCGTTTCAATCAGGCCGGATTTGACCAGCGGTTTGAGGATCTTGAACAAAAACAATTCGGAGACCCCGTAAGCCCGGGCGATGTCCGGTACCCGGCTCAGATCGCGCGAGTCAGCGGCGCAATACATCAGCATTCGCACTGCGTAGTTTGTCTGTTTGGTAATGCGCATGGGAGGCCTCATGGTTGGTCGGATCACAGCGAGGTCCAACCCGTTATTTTAGAATGATTCTATTTAATCCGATTATTTTTGTCAAGTTTTCCGACATGTCAAAAAAGAGCCTCAATACCAGGATGTCGGCTCTTTATCCGTCGTGACCGGAATTGCGATCAGTTATCGAAGTGCCGATGTCTAGCGAGGACAGCCGGCATTGCTTCGCAATGTCGGCGCCAGCTGCGCTGGCTAGGACCCAATATGCCGTTTGCCACGGCTTCGCGCCAACATCACCTGTTTCTGCCGCTCGCGGTAACGGGCCCGGTCGGTGTCGCTGCGCGAGGCGTGGCAATGGGGGCAGGACACGCCATCCTCATACAGGGGGCTGGCGATTTCCGCTTCGGTCAGCGGATAGCGGCAGGCACGGCATAAGCGGTGATCGCCCTGTTTCAGATCATGGGTGACCGACACCCGTTCGTCGAAAACGAAACAGGCGCCGTCCCAAAGGCTTTGCTCTTCCGGTACTTCCTCCAAATACTTTAGGATGCCGCCGCGCAAGTGGTAGACGTCTTCGAATCCTTCCGCCTTCATGAAGGCGGTGGCCTTTTCACAGCGGATACCGCCAGTGCAGTACATGGCGACCTTGGACTTGCGGCGCAGTTCCGGGTGGCTGCGGACCCAATCGGGGAAGTCCCGAAAAGAGACGGTTCTAGGATCGACGGCGCCGCGGAACTGGCCAATTGCCGTCTCGTAGGCGTTTCTTGTGTCGATGACGAGAGTGTCCGGATCACTGATGAGCGCGTTCCAATCCGCTGGATCGACATAGGTCCCGACACTGTGCAATGGATCGATGCCCTCGACACCCATCGTGACGATCTCTTTCTTCAGGCGCACCTTCATGCGGTGAAACGGCATCTCCTGCGCCCGGCTTTCCTTGTGTTCGAGATCGGCAAACGCCGGCATGGCGCGCAGATGGGCAAGCACCGCGGCGATGCCCGCATCGGAGCCTGCAATGGTGCCGTTGATGCCCTCTTCGGCAAGCAGCAGGGTTCCTCTGACGTCGTTGTCGGCGCAGACCGCCCCAATCGGATCGCGCAGTGTCGCGTAGTCCGGGAGCGGTGTGAAATGGTATAGCGCCGCCACCAGCCAGTCGCCCGATTCGGGTCTGTTCGTTCCTTGGCCATTCGTCATGGAGGGGCCATACCGCTTTGCGAACGCCGTTGCAAATCAATGTCGCGGACTGCCGCGTGGCAGTGGACAGGACCAACGCGCGCTGATAATCCGGCGCTGCAACGAACCGGGCGGATCGCAACATGGGCAAGAAAACCGAAAGACTCCTGACAATCCTGCAAGGCCAACCGGTGGTACCGGTTCTGGTGGTCGACCGTGTTGCCACGGCGATCCCGTTGGCCCAAGCATTGGTCGCCGGCGGCCTGAGAGCCATTGAGATCACCCTGCGCACCGAAGCGGCGCTCGATGCCATACGGGCGGTCGCCGATGAGGTGGAAGGCGCCGAAGTGGGGGCCGGCACCATCCTCGACGCACGCCAATTCAATGCGGCGGTGAAAGCCGGATCGAAATTTATCGTCAGCCCCGGAACGACGCAGGAGCTGCTGGACGTGGCGCGCAAATCACCGGTGCCGATGCTGCCGGGGGCCTCGACGCCCAGTGAAATCATGGCGTTGCGCGAGGAAGGTTACGCAATCCTCAAGTTCTTCCCGGCCGAGCAATCCGGCGGTGCGGCGTTTCTCAAGGCGCTGTCGTCGCCACTTGGCGGCATGAGCTTCTGTCCGACAGGCGGCATCACCGCCCAGACGGCGATGGACTACCTGTCGCTACCCAACGTCCTCTGCGTCGGCGGTTCCTGGGTGGCGCCGAAGGATCAAGTCGCGACTGGCGATTGGGCGGCAATCACCGCACTCGCCGAGCAGGCGAGCCGACTCGGCAAATAGCCAGGACTGGCTTGTCGCTATAACGTAGACGCCTTACCCTCGACCGGCACGAACCAGGTCCATCGCTGCTCGGTTGGCGACCAGCCCTTGTAGATGGCACCGTTGTTGTGCTGATAGACCTGGAGGGCGAAAGGGTTGCCGCCGCCAAGCGTCGGAAACTGCATGTCGAACGTGCCGTCCTTGATGTCCCAACGGCCCTGTTCGCGGCGGTCGCCGATCATCTTGTCGATCATGCCGTCTGGATCGATGTAGGCCGCATATTCCTGACCCTTGTAGGTTACGCCCTCCATCGTGTTGCCGACAAGCACCTGGCGGATCTGCGCGTCATCAAGTCGCGCATCGAACCCACCGACGAAATCGCCTTCCCCCATGGTCTTGGGCGCTGCCGCCAGGATGTTCGTGGTAAAGGCACCCATGGCCAGGCCGGTTGTGATCGCTGTGCCATATCCGAGAAATTCGCGCCGATTCGTGGTCATGTCCGTTGGTTCCTTGGTCACGTGTGACTTCGTCGTCGGTTGTGTCTGTCCATCCGCGCAAACGCCAAATCCCGGAACCGAGTTGTTCCGGGATTCAGCACCCGGCACGGACTGGTAGGCACGATAGTAGCAGTTCATCCGGAATATTCAGGGACAACGGAAATGAGGGTTAAGTGCTTGTTAAAGCGCTCACAAAATCACTTGGGTGCAGGGACCTCGTAATCCTTTTCGAGCACCGCAAGGGCTTTGCGTGATCCGGCAGCGTTGAAAAAGGGGAAGGCGTCCCGGTGGGTGACCAACGCCTTCCCCTGGGTGGAGTTTTCGAAGCAACTCGGTCGCGCCTCGAACACAGGTGGCGTGGGTCTCCACCCTGGCAATGATCCTAGTCGGGGATGTCAGCGGGCTCTGTGGGAATTCCCACAATGGCGTTGGATTGTTGCGCAATCGCTCGAATCCGCGTTCTCCGACGCTGTATAGCGACACCATGCCGTGCCGAGAAAATCGGCGTTTCGGACTTTGAAAATGAACCTGTCACACCTATGTCCCAACTACTCAGATTCATAAACAGGCGGTTGACCATGTTCGATGCAAAGAAGCTTCTCGATCAGTTTCTCGGTTCCCAGGTTCCGGGCACCAATGACAGCGTGCGCAACAAGGCTGGGCAGGCCGTACAAGTGGCCAAAGACAATCCGCTGGCCACCGGCGCCATCGCCGCCGTGCTGCTCGGCACCAAAACCGGACGCTCGCTGGGCGGCTCGGCCCTGAAGCTCGGCGGCCTGGCGGTGGTCGCCGGACTGGGCTACCAAGCCTACAAGAACTACAAGGCCGGCAAAGCGCCGGATGCGTCGGCGGAGCCGATCGGCCCGGAAGCGCTGCCGGCGCCGGAGGAAACGGCTTTCGACCTGGATGCCAACAAAGTCGACGACGATTTCGCGCTGGCTCTGGTTCGCGCGATGATCGCGGCAGCGCGCAGCGACGGTCATATCGACGACGAGGAAAGAGCGCGCATCGCCGACAAGCTGGCCGTCGCCGGCATTGACCGGGAGGCGCAGGCCTTTATCGATTCCGAAATCGCAGATCCGACCGATCTCGGTCTGATCGTGCAGGCCGCGCGCAATGAGGAACAGCGTGTCGAGATCTATACGGCCTCGCGCCTCGCCATCAATCCGGACACGAGGGCCGAACGCGGCTACCTGGACATGCTCGCCGGTCGCCTGGGGCTGCCGGACGGGCTGGTCGATCATATTGAAGCCACGGTCGCCGCAGCGAGCCGGTAGCACCGCGGGCCGTTGGGGGCGCGCATGCCATCATCGAGAATCGGGCACGGTCGCGTACGCGTTTTTTTGCTTTCCATCGTGGCCGTGCTTTTCGCGACACTCGCTGCCGCGGCCGCAGATCGCGTGCTGGTATTTGCAGCGGCCAGTACAAAGGATGCGGTTGAAGCGGTCGCGGAGGATTACCGCGTGCAGACCGGTACGCCGGTCATCGTATCGCTGGCGAGTTCTGGCACGCTGGCGCGTCAGATCGAGGCCGGCGCACCGGCCGACATCTTTCTGTCGGCCAATCCCTTATGGATGGATTATCTCGCCGACCGCGGATTGATTGACGTTGAGAGTCGTGCGGTGGCAGCAGGCAACCGACTGGTGATTGTGCGGCCGAAGGCATCGACCTCCCGGATTGCGACACCGGACGCACTGCTCGGATCGGGCCGGTTTGCCATGGGCGACCCGGTTCATGTTCCGGCCGGGATCTACGCCAGGGACGCGCTGGAACGGCTCGGCCTGTGGGATGACGTCGGTCGTAATGCGGCGTTCGGCGAGAACGTACGGGTGGCGCTCGCCAAGGTGGCGCGTGGCGACGTCGATGCAGCGATTGTCTACAAATCGGACGCGATGTTGAGCGACGACATTGAAATCGCATTTGAATTTCCCGAAGCGGGCCATTTGCCGATTGTCTATCCTGTGGCATTAACGGAACAGGCGGATGGCGAGGCGCGTGCGTTTCTCGCGTATCTGCTGGAGCGGGCGCAGGGCGGTGCGTTCGCTCGGTTCGGATTTGCAAAGCCGCCGGAGGAGTCGGGATAGGTCGTTCATGACGGGCAGTGCAACCCTCAGCATCGTGTTCCTTTCGCTGAAGGTTGCGGCGATCGCCATGATCTTCTCGCTGCCGGTTGCTTTCGGGATCGCATGGCTGCTGGCACGCCGCGAGTTTTTCGGCAAAAGCGTGCTGCAGGCGCTTATCACCCTGCCGTTGGTCATGCCACCGGTGGTGACCGGTTATCTGCTGCTGCTGGTTTTCGGTCGCAACGGGCTGATCGGCCGTTCGTTGCATGCCTCCGGCATCGAACTGGCCTTTCAGTGGACAGGCGCTGCCCTGGCCGCCGCCGTGATGGCCTTTCCATTGCTCGTGCGCCCCATGCGGCTATCCATCGAATTGATGGATCGCGGCCTGGAGGAGGCCGCCGCGACGCTGGGTGCGACGCGGCTCAGTCGGTTTTTCACCGTCACCTTTCCCCTGGTGCTGCCCGGCGTTATCGCCGGATGCGTGCTCGGTTTTGCCAAGGCGCTCGGCGAATTCGGCGCAACCATCACTTTTGTTTCGAACATCCCCGGCCAGACACAGACCCTGTCATTGGCGATCTATTCATTGCTGCAGAGCCCGACGGGCGACCGCGCCGTATTCTATCTGATTTTAATCTCAGGCGGCTTGGCGGTCGGCTCGGTCCTGGTCGCCGAACTCATCCAGCAGCGCATCCGCCGTTGGGGGCGCGAATGACCCTGGACGTCTCATTGCGGTCGCGCATCGGCGATTTCGCGCTCGAAGCCGCTTTTACCGCCGGACCGGGCGTGACCGCGCTGTTCGGCCATTCGGGTTCCGGCAAGACCACGATCCTCAAGATGATTGCCGGTCTGCTCAGTCCGGACCGGGGTCGTATCGTTGCCGACGAGCAAATCCTTCTCGACACAGACGATGCGATCGATCTGCCGGCGGAGCGGCGGCGGGTGGGTATGGTGTTCCAGGATGCCAGGCTGTTCCCGCATCTGACCGTAATGCGGAACCTCACCTATGGCCGCTGGGCGGGTCGCCGCAAGGCGACGGTGGATTTTGAACGCATCTGCGACATGCTCGGCCTGAGGGCGATGTTGACGCGCCATCCCGACAGCCTGTCGGGCGGCGAAAAACAACGGGTCGCCATCGGCAGGGCACTGCTGTCCGATCCGGCGCTGCTGCTCATGGACGAGCCGCTCGCCTCGCTCGATGAGAAACGCAAGCGCGAAATCCTGCCCTATCTGGAAGAAATCCGCGATACGACCGGCCTGCCAATCGTCTATGTCAGCCACGACATGGACGAAGTGGCGCGGCTTGCCGACACGCTGGTCGTGCTGTCCGAAGGTTCGGTGCTCGGGTCGGGCGACGCGGTCGACATGTTTTGCCGGTTGGATTTCGGTCCGGCGCTGGGCCGCCATGAGGCGGGTACCCTGCTGCTCGGCACGGTCGCCGAGATCGATACCCGTTACGGCATGCGCCGTATCGCTCTGAACGAGGAGATCTCACTTTATGTCGTCAACGACCGTCTGCAGGTCGGGGAACGGGTGCGCATGCGGATCAAGGCGCGCGATGTGGCACTGTCGCTGACGCGGCCGGAAGCGAGCAGTTTCCGCAATGTCTTGCAAGCGACGGTGCGCCAGGTGGCTTTGGAGGATAGCCCCTATGTGGAGGTGCTGCTCGATACCGCAGGCCAGGCGTTGCGTGCCCGCATCACCCGCCAGGCGTATGACGATCTGGGCATCGCCGAGGGTGCGAAGGCCTATGCGTTGATCAAATCGGTGGCCATCGGCCAGCGCACCCTATCGGAGCGGCCGGGATCCCCTGCCTGATTGGCTGGTCTAATGCGCCGAAAGCCGGATACTCCCGATGCGGTCGGGACGGAGCGGCGGTCAGCCGCTGCGTTCGGTGTCGACGAATGTCGCGATGCGCCGGATGGCTTCGGCGATGCGCTCCTCGGACGCCGCGTAGGAGAGGCGGATGTAGCCTTCGCCCAATGTGCCGAAATCGGGTCCGCCGACGAGCGCGACGCCTTTCTCCTCGAGCAGTCGCGAAGCCAGTTGCTTGGCCGGGATGCCCAATGCCGACACGTTGGGGAACGCATAAAAGGCGCCTTTCGGCGTGACGCAGCCGATGCCGGGAATCGCGTTAAGCCCTTCGACCACCAGCCGTCGCCGGTTGTCGAAGGCGGCCAGCATGTTTTCGACGTCGTCCTGGGGTCCGTCGATCGCCGCGATGCCGGCGTACTGGCTCGGCGTGTTGACGCAGGACCAGCAGTTGACCGCCAGCTTGCGCGCCTTGTCGTACAGGAAATCGCCCTGCGGTCCGGTCGGCCATATCGACCAGCCCATGCGCCAGCCGGTCATGGCCCAGCTCTTCGACCATCCGTTGAGCACGATCAGGCGATCGCGAATCTCCGGATAGGTGAGCAGCGAGGTGTGACGCTCGCCGTCATAGGTCATGATGTCGTAGATCTCATCGGAGAGGATTGCCACTTCGGGGAAGTCGGCGAGGCCGGACACCAGCTTGTCGATCTCGCCGCGCGGCGTGACGCCACCCGTCGGGTTGGCGGGCGAATTGATGATCAGCAGCCTTGTTTGCGCCGTGATGCGCGCCAGTGTCTCGTCGGCCGAAAACGCAAAACCGTTCTCCTCGCGGATCGGCACCGGCACGGCCTTGGCCCCCGTGTAGTCGATCATCGAGCGGTAGATCGGGAAGCCAGGATCGGGATAGAGGATCTCGGTGCCCGGTTCGCCGAACATGGTGATCGCCGCGAACATGGTCGGCTTGCCGCCCGGCATGATCATCACCACGTCGGGCGAGATCTCGACGCCGGTCAGTGTCAGCACGCGGCGCACCACCGCCTCGCGGGTCGACGGCAAGCCGTTGGCCGGCGTGTAGCCGTGCTCGCCGTCGCGCAGCGCCTTGATTGCGGCTTCGACGATATGCGGCGGTGTCTTGAAGTCGGGCTGGCCGATACCGAGATTGACGACGTCCCGGCCCACCGCCTGCAGCGCGGCGGCGCGGGCCAGAACGGCGAAGGCGTTTTCCTCGCCGATGCGATCGAAGGCGGCAATGGTCTGCACTGTGCTCTCCCACTCTGTATCGGCGCATTCATGGCGCAACGGCCGGCCCAATTCAATGGCGGTACGGCAACTCGTTGTGTGTCTGCCGGGTACTTGCGTCGCGGCCGTCGGCGTGGTTTTCAGGCAGGCGTGAAGCAGGAAAGACGACCATGGAAGATCTCTCCGGATGGACGGGCCGCCCGAGGCCCCCGCGACGGGCCCTGGAGGGCCGCTATGTGCGGCTCGAACCGCTGGACGCCGTGCGTCACGGCGACGGTTTGTTCGCCTGTGCGTCGGGGGCAGGCGAGGCGGAACGGTTTACCTACCTGCCGGATCAGCCGCCGCGGGAGCGGCGAGATCTGGAGCCCTGGCTGATCAAGGCGCAGTCGAGCGAGGATCCGATGTTCTTTGCCGTCATCGACCGGGCCACCGGGAAAGTCGGTGGCCGTCAAAGCCTGATGCGGATTGACGAGGCCCATGGTGTCATCGAGATCGGCCACATCTATTGGAGCAGCCTCGTTGCGCGTCGGCCGGCAGCCACCGAGGCCTTCTACCTGAGCGCCCGGCTGGTGTTCGACGAACTCGGCTATCGCCGATTTGAGTGGAAATGCGACAACGCCAACGCGCCGTCGAAGCGTTCGGCGGTGCGGTTCGGCATGACCCATGAGGGTGTGTTTCGCCAGGCATTGGTGGTCAAGGGGCGCAATCGCGACACGGCATGGTACTCGATCATCGACAAGGAATGGCCGCAGCTGCGCGCCCGCTTCGAGGCCTGGCTCGATCCGACGAACTTCGATGCGGCGGGACAGCAGCGCCGCAAGCTTGAATCATTCGGTCCGTGACGTATATCGGAATCAGAATTGAAGGGAGCGGCCGGTGGCTGAAAACGGATCCAGAAATGCGGCGATCGCTGCGGCGATCATCCTGATCTGCGTTGCCGGCCTGTTCCTGGCTATGCCGCGTATCGTCACCGGTCTCGGCGAGATTTCACCCTGGCTCGGCTACGGCGTGACGATCCTGTTCATTCTCGGCTTCTTCGTCATTTTCTGGTTGCGCAGCCGGTATCAGCGCGCCCATCGCGACAGATCGTGATGCCGATTGCCCGCGTCGATCGAGTTTTGTTTCCGGTAGGTAAAGTTCGATCCGCTTTTCTTGATTAGTGACCGAAACGCGCCCCATATGCGGGTGGCGCGCTCGCGAAGGCGTGCCACGTTACTGAGCTCGGGGGAAGCGGACATGGCCTCCGTTAAACATGTGCTCAACGCACCGACGTTCTTTTGGGCGCTCCTTGCCCTGCCGTCGATCGGCATGATCTCAGCCGCTTTGGGCAGCAACGATCTCGAGCCGTTGCTACATCCGACCGGCGAGTTCGCTGCCCGGTTCATGATCATCGCCATGATGCTCACACCGCTTCGTATGCTGTTTCCGACCGCCGCATGGATCGGCTGGCTGTTGAAACGGCGGCGGTATCTCGGCGTCGCCGCGTTCGGCTACGCGGCCTTGCACACCCTTTATTATGTGATCAACCTCGGATCGTTGTCCGCGATTCTTTCGGACGCAGTCAAATTCGGTATCTGGACGGGCTGGCTGGCGTTTTTGATCTTCGTGCCGCTGGCACTCACCTCAAACACGGCGTCCGTGCGGGTGCTGGGTCCGCGATGGAAGACGTTGCAGCGCCTGGTTTATCTGGCTGCCGTCGCCACATTGCTGCACTGGATCTTCGTACACAACGAACCCGGCCCGGCGCTGGTCCATTTTGTGCCGCTCGCCGCCCTTGAGGCCTATCGTATCTGGTACAACCTGACGCGCGGCCGGCCGGCCTATTCGTGACTGAGACCGACCAGCGCGCGGCCTTCCTCGGTTTTGATGGAAAAGTCGGTGCCGGCATAGGGTGCCGCGGCGTCCGTGCATAGCCAGGCAATGCCCTTGGCGGCCCATTCGGCCGGAATATGGACCGACGGGTCGAGCTCGCTGACCGGGTTGATGCCCGATTCGCGGATCGCCACCTGCATATCGGTCGCCACGGTTCCGGGGCTCATTCCGACGACGCGAATGCCCTGCGCACCATACTCCTTGTCGGCACAGCGGGTCAGCGACAGGACGGCGGCCTTCGAGGAACAATAGTGGCTCCAGCCTTCGAGCGCCGAGACCGCGGCGCCGGAACTGACATTGACGATGACGCCGCCACCGCCCTCGAGCATGACGGGGATCGCGGCGCGCAGGCCATGATAGACGCCCTTGTAGTTGACATCCGCAACTCGATCCCATTCGTCGGGGTCGCTGTCGGCGATCCGCGCAATCGGCTCGATGACACCGGCATTGTTCACCATAATGTCAAGGCCGCCGAAATGCGTGATGCAGTGACCGACAGCGGCTTCGACCTCCGCATAGTTGGCGACGTCGCAGGTGATGGCCTCGGCGGTGCCGCCGGTGGCGCGGATCGCTTCGGCGACGGCCTCGATGCGTTCTATGGTGCGGGCCACCAGCACGACGTTGGCACCGTATTCGGCCAGCATGCGTGCCGTCGCAGCGCCGATGCCACGGCTTGCACCGGTGACCAGGGCGGATTTGCCGTTGAGTTCGATCATGTTTCGATTTCCGTTTCGCTTGGGATTTAGGATCTTTTATTGCTTCGTGACCAGTTGATAAATATCCTCATTCGCAAATGAATACTGCGAAGAGCGCATGAATGGACATTGAATCGCTGCGTCTGTTTCGGGATGTCGCCCGACGCCTGAGCTTCGCCGCTGTCGCCGAGGAGCGCGGCGCGCACGCATCGTCGGTCTCACGTTCGGTAGGCCAACTGGAAGCGGACCTCGGGGCCCGGCTGTTCCAGCGCACGACGCGGCGCATGGCGTTGACGGAGGCCGGCCAGCAGTTCCTGCAGCGTGCCTCGGTGATCCTCGAGGAACTCGATGCGGCCCGCGAGGAACTGACGGCGCATGAGTCCGGTCCGCTAGGCACGTTGCGCCTGTCGGCCTCGGTGGCGTTCGGCGAACGCGTCCTGGTGCCGATGCTCGATGATTTCAGGAAGCGCCTGCCGAATCTCAAACTCGACCTCCTGTTGTCCGATGCCAACCTGGATCTGGTTTCCGAGGGCATCGACTTGGCGGTCCGGCTCGGAGGCGAGATACGCGGCGATCTGATCGCCGCCAAGCTGATGGACACGCGGTACCGCGTATGCGCCAGTCCGCACTACCTGCGCGGCGCGCCGCCGCTCAATACGCCGCAAGATCTTTCGGCGCATCGCTGCGTGCTTTTCACCATGCCGGCGTTTCGCTCGCAATGGGCCTTCCGAAATGATGGCGGCGATGAGGAATCGGTGATTGTCGACGGCGATCTGGCGATCTCTTCGGCGTTGAGCTTGCGGTCCGCGGTACTGGCAGGCGCCGGTCCGGCGCTGCTCGCAGACTGGCTGATTGACGACGACATCGATGACGGCCGGCTTGTCGATTTGTTTCCCGATCATGAGGTCACCGCTACGACATTCGACACGGCGGCTTGGTTGGTTTACCCCAGCCGCGCCCATCTGCCGCAAAAGGTGCGGGCCGTCATTGATTATCTGCGAACGAAGGTGCGCGAACGAGGAACGAGCTAGGCTTGCAGCGCCGCAAACAGCAGAACCAGCCCCAGCACAAGCACCGAGGCCGCGCCGAAGATCTCGATGCCGCCGGTGATGCGGGCCGCGGCGGACTGGCTGCTGGCGAAACGCACCGCCGTGTTTTTGGCGCTGACCGCCAGCGTCGCCAGAATCGATACGGTGATGGCAGTGCCGATCGACATGGCGGTTACCGACAGGAATCCGCCGAGATAAAGCCCGTTGAGCAGCGCGAAGGTCAGCACAATCAATGCGCCGGAACAGGGGCGCATCCCGATGGCCATGACCGCCGAGGCCGCCTCGCGAAACTCCAGCCGGGCGGCACTGATCTTTGCCGGATCGGGCGCATGGGAATGGCCGCAGGTGTTGCAGACCCCATCCGCGTCGATGCTGTGGTCGTGATGGTGGTCGTGCCCATGGTGGCCGTGATCGTGGAGGATGGCGCGCCGCGGTCGCAGTTTGCGGAACAGCAGCCAGCCACCGAAACCGGCGATCAACGCATAGCTGGCGATCTCCAGCGTGCGTGTGGCGTCGGTCATCGATATGCCGGTGCCGCGCAGCGCGACATAGGTGGCGCTGACAATCAGGATGGCGACCAGGCCCTGCATCAGTGCCGCCATGAAGGAGATGGTGATGCCGCGCCGCAGCGTCTGCTCGTTGGCGATCACATAGGAAGAGATGACTGCCTTGCCGTGCCCCGGACCAGCGGCGTGGAAGACGCCATAGGCGAAGGACAGCCCGATCAGCATCCACAGTTTTGCCGGATCTTCGCGCATGTCCTTGATCGCACCTGACAGCGCCCGGTAGAAGGCCTGCTGCTGGGCGTTGATCCAGTCGAAAAAGCCGCCGAAGGCGCCGCCACCGGTAAAGGCAGGTTCGGCGCTGCCGATGCCAAGCGACGACTGGGCCAGCGCCAGGCCGGGGAGGGCCAGTACGACAAGGCCTGCCAAAAGCAGGCGAGCCCCGCGACGGGATTTGCCGTTCAGCATCTCAGTTCTAGTCTCGTCGCAAACAATTTGGAGTAGTCGTTGCCGGTGGGATCGTTAAAGAAGGCTTCCGTCAGCGTCTGTTGGTTTTGTGCCAGAATTTCGTCGATATTCGGTCGCACCACCGCGCGTTCGCAGGTCTTCAGCGACCCTTCGACGACCAGGTCGTCGTCAGAGATAAAATCCAGCGATGCATACATCGTCGGATCATAGGCACCGAAACTCAGCCGTCCCGCCAGCGGCATCGGGCTGTCTGGAGCAAGGGCAAAGAACATCAGCAACTGTCCGTCCTGGAAGTCGACATTGATGCGGCCGGGAACCGTTACCGGCACATCCGCACCATCATGGATGACGGCTGTGTAGTAGTTGAAATCGGCTAGCGAAGCCTTAACCACGTCGCCGACAGCCTCAGCCTCTTCCCGATCCAGCAAGAGATTGGCATTTGCATCGAACTCGAGCAGCACCGTCGAGGAGAACAATTCATCGAAACGCCAGATGTGACGCAACTCTTCTACCGCGCCGTTGTCGGAAATCACGACTTCCATTCGAGCCTCGGCGAAGACATGTGGGTGCGCTTTTGCCACACCTGTCGAGACGGCGACCAAACTCATCGCTGCGACGGTCGTGTTCACTGCGGTTTTGGCGAACATGCAGAGCTCCGTGACGTGGCACCGGCCAACGAATCTTTAGGGCTTTGCCGGACAATTTAGGCCGGAATAGGACGCCAAGCAATATAACGGCGCCGTTCGGCTGCCGGCGCTCACAATCCCGTGGCATCGATTTCGATGATCGCCGGTGCCTGTTTGTCGCGGGTACGCAGCAGGGCTTGCACCACTGCTTCCGGATCAGGGCGGCACCGTTCGAATGGCATGCCGCAGGATGCCGCAACCAAGCCGAAATCGGGCGGTGTCGGGTCACAACCGATGACCGCTACGCCGGACTCCCGCATTGCCGCCGCGATCTCCCTGTAGCCACGGTTGTTCCAGACAATGAAAACGATGGGCAGTTTCTCGTCCACGGCGACCATCAGTTCCGGCAGGCTGAATTGCGCGCCGCCGTCGCCGACGAGGCACAGGACGGGCGCCTGTGGATCGGCGATCGCTGCTCCGATAGCGGCAGGAATGGCGTAGCCGAGCGCCCCGTACCCGGTTGCGGCGTTGAACCAGCCGCCCGGTCGGTCGTGGCTGTAATACAGGCTGCCTGCATAAATCGGCTGGGTCGAATCGCCGACCATGACGGCGTTTGGCACCGCGTCGCGCATCGCTTCGAGCAGCGCCACGATGGCCAGTGTCTCGGGGCCGATGTCCTTGCGTGCCGCCTGCCTGGCATCGGCCGCGCGCTCGGCTCCGGTGTCGCATGGCCGATGGTTCCGCGGCAGCTCGGAAAGCAGCATCTCCATGGCGATGCCGGTGTCGGCGTGCAGCGCAATCGCTGCATGCGGACGCTTCAGCTGATCCGGGCAGATGTCGACACGGATAAGGCTTGCGATGTCCGGAACGCCGCCGGTCGCATAGATATCGTAGTCGGTCTGGCCGAGTTCCGTGCCGAGGCCAAGCACCACATCGGCATCGGCGATCAGCCGGCGCACGGCCTCCAGGCTGGGACTGGCCGGGACGGCCAGTGGATGATTGTGCAACAGGCCGCGGGCATTGATGGTGAGCACGGTCGGCGCGCCGAGCCGTGACGCGAGCTGGCCGAGCAGCGCGTCGTGACGGCGGACGCCGCCGCCGGCCAGGATCAGCGGCGCTTCGGCCGATTGCAGCAAAGCGACGGCGCGGTCGACATCCGCGGGATCGGCAACACGGCGGTCCGGCTTTTGCGATGGCGCAATCGGTCCGTCATAGGTAAGAGGCGCGATATCCAGCGGAATTTCGATATGGGCCGGGACCGGGCGTCCGGTTTCGAAGCCGGCAAAGATACTGTCGATCGCCGGGGCAAGATCGGCAGGGCTTTCGATGCGTATCGACGGGCGCGCCACACCGGCCGCGACGGCCTGCTGATCCGGCAGTTCGTGCAGGCGGCCTTCGCCGCGACCGAGACTGGGCAGCGCATTGACGCCGGACAGCACCAGCATCGGCACGCTGTCGGCCCGCGCCTGGGCCATCGGCGTCAGGATGTTGGTCAGGCCTGGTCCGGTGATGACCAGCGCCACGCCAGGCTTGCCGGAGACCCGGGCATAGCCGTCGGCCATGAAGCCGGCGCCTTGCTCATGGCGCGCCGTGACGTGGCGGATACCGGAGCCGGCCAGACCACGATAGAGCTCCACCGTGTGGACCCCGGGTATACCGTACACGACGTCGACGTCACGCGCCGCCAAATGTCGGATCAGGGCTTCGCCGACGCTCGTCATGCGACCTCCGACAACAGATCATCGGCATGGGCGAGGATGCGGTCGCAGGCGGTGTCGAACAGTCCGTCGTCCACAGTCAGCGCAACCCGGACCCAATTCTTAAGCGTTGTGCCGAACGAGGTGCCCGGCATGACCGCCACGCCGGCCTTGTGCAGCAGATCCAGGGCATAGTCGTGGCCATTCATTTCGGTGGCTGACACGTCGATCATCGCGAACATGCCGGCCTCGGGCCGGTGCACCCTGAGCGGGCCGTTCTGGCCGAAACGGGCGGCTAGCCGCGCCGCCCGGGCGCCGTAGCGCGCCCGCATACCGGCCGCGACGGTGGATCCATCGCGCACCGCCTGTGCCGTCATGTCGGCGATGAACGGCTGGTTGCCGAACAACATGGACTCCGATAAAGGCAATATCGCCTCGGCGAACGACGCCGGTGCGATGCACCAGCCACTGCGAAATCCCGGGGATGCGTGTGACTTGGAAATCGACGAGGCGACGATGACGCGGTCCGCAATGTCAGTCCGCTGCAGCGGCGAATGGAACGTGACACCGTCAAACACCAGTTCCTCGTAGACTTCGTCCGACACGATCCACAAATCATGGGCGCGCGCCAGGTCTGCGATGCCTGCGATGTCCGGCGCCGTCAGGACCGCTCCTGTCGGGTTGTGCGGCGTCGTCAGCAGCAGCGCGCTGGTGCGCGGCGTGATCCGTTCGGCGATGTCGGCGGCCTGGATGCGAAAGCCGTGTTCGGGTCGCAGCGGTACGGTCACGATGTCGGCGCCGGTGGCGCGCACAAGCCCCTCGTAGGTGGCATACATGGGATCACCGACAAGCACCTCGCTGCCGGTTTCGGCAATGCCCATCATCACGGTGAACAGCGTGGTCTGGGTGCCAGGAAAGCACAGCACCTGGTCGATGCCGATGGGGCGCCCGGCGCTTCTGGAGTAGCGCTCGGCAAGGGCCTCCCGCAGCACCTTTTCGCCGCGCCCGCTGGAATAGGTCGTGCGGCCGCGCCGCATCGCATCCGCCGCTGCCTCGACCAGGTCCGGCGGGGCGGCGATATCCGGTTCACCGATGGTCAGTTCGATGATGTCCCTGCCTTGCGCCGCCAATGCCCGTGCCTGCGCATGCACCTGCCACTTGGCGCCGCCAAGCCCGACCAGGCGCTGGGTGATTGCCGTTGTCTTCATGCTTTGTCCTCAAAGTCCGACAGCTCCAGGTCGAGGATGGCCCCGACCGATTGCAATCCGATCTGCACCAGTTCGTCCGCGTCGAATGCGTCCGGCAGGGCGCCGCCCTCCAACCAGAGACCGTCGATGACGGCGTTACAGGCAATGGCCAGGCGTTGCAGCTGGAGGGACACCGCTGGCCGCCCGGCCTCCGACAGGGCGGCTGAGATCAGTGCTTGCAGCCGGTCGCGAAACTCGAAATAGGTCCGCTCGTGGGTCCCTCGCATGCCGTCATCGAGGCGGACCCGGGACAGAAACGCCGCCCAAAGCGCAACAGACCGCGGATCGACCACCGGCGGCCGAAGGCTGGCGGCGACG
Source organism: Hoeflea sp. (assembly GCA_965249925.1). GTDB lineage: Bacteria > Pseudomonadota > Alphaproteobacteria > Rhizobiales > Rhizobiaceae > Hoeflea_A. The sequence continues at coordinate 467,364 of OZ252260.1, read as the reverse complement.
AACATCGCCAGCCGCAGGTGGGCCGAACCGGCGGCCGACAGCAACGGCGCATCGGTCGCCGCGGTCATCTCGCTCATATGCCTTTCATAGGCGGCGATGATAAGATCCTCCTTGGTCGCGAAGTAGTGCCGTATCAGCCCCTGGCTCACCTGCGCATGCTCGGCGATGGCGCGCACGGTGGCGGCACCGACGCCGCGCTCGGCGATCAGCGACAGAGTGGCGCGGATCAGGGCATCTTTTCGCTGCGATGCCGGTTCGCGCTTGAATTTCGGGTTCTGTTGCCGCATGGTGTGCTCCGCCCGGGTAATTATACAATTGCATAATTAGAGAAAATCGGCATTACTACAAGCCGGAAAACGGGAGACGGGACATTTGTCCATCGACGCCGGCAGCTCGCAATCGCATCATGTGATCGAGGTCGACGACCTGCACAAGTCGTTCGCCCATTTGGAGGTTCTGAGGGGTGTTTCTCTGGCCGCAAACCAGGGGGACGTCGTGTCGCTGATCGGCGCCAGTGGCTCCGGCAAGAGCACTTTCCTGCGTTGCGTGAACCTGCTGGAACTGCCCACCGCCGGTGACATCTATCTCGAAGGCGAGGCGGTCAAATTCCGCCAGCGCGGCGGCAAACGGGTGCCGGCAGACCGGCGCCAGGTCGAGCGCTTCCGCGCCCAGCTTGGCATGGTTTTCCAGAGTTTCAATCTGTGGCAGCACCTGACCATCCTGCAGAACGTCATCGAGGGGCCAATTCAGGTCAAGGGCGTGGCGCGGCGCGAGGCGGTCGAACGGGGCGAGCGGATTCTCGAACGGGTCGGATTGTGGGACAAGCGAGACCAGTATCCGGCGTTCCTGTCAGGCGGTCAGCAGCAGCGGGCGGCGATCGCGCGGGCGCTGGCCATGGAGCCGAAAGTGATGCTGTTCGACGAGCCGACCTCGGCGCTCGACCCGGAACTGGTTGGAGAGGTTCTGAAGGTCATTCGGGCGCTCGCCGAAGAAGGCCGAACCATGATCCTGGTCACCCACGAGATGAAGTTCGCGCGCGACGTGTCGACGGAGGTCGTCTACCTGCACCAGGGAAAGGTGGAGGAACGGGGTACCCCGCAACAGGTTTTCCAGGAACCCGTCAGCGAACGCTGCCGGGCCTTTGTGAAGTCAATCCATTAAGCAAACCACTAAGCAAACCAAAAAGGGGAAATTGATGTTCAAGACTTTCAAACTCGTAATCGGCGCCGCCGCGGCGGTACTGGTGAGCGCGCAGCTCGTCAGCGCCGAAGTCAAGATCGGCATCGCGGCGGAAGCCTATCCGCCGTTCGCCGAAAAGGGCGCCGACGGCAATTGGAAAGGCTGGGAAATCGAGATCATCGACGCGGTCTGTAACGCTATGGAAGAGCAATGCGAGATCGTGCCGGTCGCCTGGGACGGCATCATTCCGGCACTGCTGGCCAAGAAGATCGATGCCATCATGGCGTCGATGTCGATCACCGACGAGCGCATGAAGACCATCGCCTTCTCGGACAAATACTACAACACGCCGGCGGTCATCGTGGCGACGAAAGGATCCGATATCAGCGGCGATCCGGCCAGCACCGAGGGCAAGATCGTCGGTGTCCAGGTGTCCACCACCCACGCCAACTATGTCGAAAAGCATCTCGGCGATACGGCGACGGTCAAGACGTACAGCACCTTCGACGAGCACAATCAGGATCTGGTGGCTGGCCGTGTCGACGCGGTGGTCGGTGACTCGCTGGCCATGCAACCGTTCCTGACGGGCGCGTCCGGCGACTGCTGCGAGATCAAGGGCGAACTCGTCGACATCGAGGTCTTCGGTCCTGGCGTTGGCGCCGGCATGCGCAAGGAAGACTCAGACCTCGCCGCCAGGATCAATGCCGCCATCCAGAAGATCCGTGATGACGGTACCTACGACGCGATTTCCAAAAAGTATTTCGATTTCGACATCTACGGCGGTTGAGCTCGCCTGACAGGCCGGCCGGGCACGCCTGCGTGGCGGCCCGGCCGATCTTCAGGCGTGGCCCGGTTTCCTGAATGGAACACGCCCTCGAGCTTCTTGCCCTGTCGCCGCCCGGTTGGGGCGGCAACCTGCTGCGCGGCCTGTGGCATACGATCCAGATCGCCCTCGGCGCCTATGCGCTCGGCCTGCTGCTTGGCCTGGGCGGTGCCCTCGGCAAGATCTACGGCGGACCGGTGCTGCGCTGGTCGCTGGAGGTCTACACGACGCTGATCCGCGCCATTCCCGAACTGGTGCTGATTCTGCTGCTCTATTATGCCGGCACGGATCTGCTGAATACGGTCCTGGAAAGCGCCGGTTTCGAGCGGGTCGATATCGATGGCTTGTGGGCCGGCATTTACGTCATCGGCTTCGTCCAGGGAGCCTATTCGACCGAAGTGCTGCGCGGCGCGTTTCTGGCGGTGCCGGTGGGCCAGATCGATGCTGCAAAAGCGATCGGTATGGGGCCGGTCAAACGCCACACAAGGGTCATCATTCCGGCGATGATCCCGTTCGCCCTGCCGGGTCTCGCCAACCTGTGGCTGATCACCACCAAGGACACGGCGCTTCTAGCGGTTGTCGGGTTCAGCGAGCTGGCGCTGGAGACCCGCCAGGCGGCCGGCGCCACCAAGGCCTATTTCCTGTTCTACGTTGCAGCCGGCGTGCTTTATCTGTGCCTGACGCTGGTCTCCAACGTGATCTTCGGCCTGATCGAACGCCGCTACCGGCGCGGCCAGCCGGTGCAGGGGTAACGCCATGGAATGGTACTGGCTGCCCGAATACGCGCCGAAATTCGTCGAAGGGCTGTGGCTGACCATTCAGCTGCTCGTCCTGTCGATCTTCTTCGGCATGATCCTGGCGATCCCGATCGGATTGGTGCAGGTGACCGGACCGCGGCCGCTGGCCTGGCTGGCCAAGGCCTATTGCACGGTGATCCGCGGTACGCCGTTGCTGATCCAGTTGTGGTTGATCTATTACGGCCTCGGGTCCCTGTTTCCGTTCATTCCAGGGATCCGCGAGAGTTTTCTGTGGCCGATCCTGCGCGAGGCATTCCCCTACGCCGTGGTGGCCTTTTCGCTGAGCGTCGCCGGCTACGAAGGCGAGGTGATGCGCGGCGCGTTTCGCGGCGTGCCGAAGGGCGAGCTGGAGGCTGCCCGTGCCGTCGGCATGTCGCCGTTCAAGGTGCTATACCGGGTGTGGCTGCCGCGGGCCGTGCAGAACGTGTTTCCGACCCTGGCGGGCGAGTGCATTCTGACGCTGAAATCGACGCCACTGGCGGCCACCATTACGGTTTTCGAGGTGTACGGCATCGGCACCATCGTGCGCCAGGAGACTTATCGAATCTATGAACCCCTGCTGTTTGTGGCGTTGCTCTATCTGTGCCTGACCGGCGTACTGGTCGTGCTGTTTCGTTACATGGAGAACAGGATCCCCAAACATGCTCTGTAAGCATCGGCGAAACTGATGTCCCGTTCCTACCGTTTCACGCATGCCATCGTCCGCCGCCCGGGGCGCAGCGTCACGCAGGGTCTTCGGGCGTTCGACACCGGAGCACCGGTTCTTGAGCGGTTCCTGCAGCATCACGCAGACTATGTCGCGGTGCTGGAGGCGACCGGTGCCGAGGTGCGGGTCCTCGATCCACTTGAGGACTTTCCCGATTCGGTGTTTGTCGAGGACGCGGCACTGTGTCTGCCCGAGGTGGCGGTCATCATGCGTCCCGGTGCGCCCTCGCGGCTTGGCGAGGCTGCTGAAATGGCACCCGTACTCCGCGCGTATTACGATGACGTGCTGGCCATTGATGGGCCGGGTTTTATTGAAGGTGGCGATATCCTGATCACCGAGCGGGAGATCCTTGTCGGCACGTCGGCGCGCACCGACCGGGCTGGTGTTGACGCCTTGCGGCACATCGTCGATCGCTGGGCGTATCCGGTGCGTGAGGTGGCAACGCCCGCTGATGTCCTGCATTTCAAGACAGACTGCTCGCTGCTCGACGAAGACACAATTCTGGCCACCAAGCGCCTCTCGGCATCCGGATGCTTTGACGGCTATCGCGTGATTCACACGGCGGATGGGGAGGAGGCGTGCGCCAACACCATCCGATTCAATGACCTGGTGTTGATGCCGGAGGGTTTCCCGAAAACCGCCGACATCCTCGATACGGCAGGCTATGCCGTCAGACCCATCGGCAACAGCGAAGCTGCCAAACTGGACGGCGGCATGTCGTGCCTGTCACTGCGTTTCGCACCCTCTCAGCGGCCGTAGCCGGCGTTCTTCTTGAACCAGACGGCGAGGAAATCGACGAAGGCGCGGACCTTCGCCGGCAGGTAGCGCCGGTGCGGGTACACTGCGTAAATGCCGGCGTCGTCCGGCATCAGGTCTTCGAACAGCGGCACGATCTCGCCGCTGCGCATCAGCGGGCAGGCGACGAAATCGGGCAGTATGGAAATACCAAGACCGGCTTTCACGGCCTGCATACAGGCCGAGGGGCTGTTGACCTCGATCGGTCCGCTCACCGTCACCGTCTCAACGGCGCCATTGGCGGTGCGAAACTGCCAGTTGCTCAGCGACCGGTAGTTGGTGTCGGTGATGCAGGGAACCCGCGCCAGGTCGCTCGGTTTCTTCAGTTCGGGGTGTCGTTTGAGAAATTCCGGACTGCCGCAAACATAGATCTTGAACGGTGCCAGTTTGCGGACGATGAGGCTTGAATCGGTCAGTCGGGTGATGCGGATCGCCACATCGAAGCCTTCCTCGACAAGATCGACAAACCGGTCATCCGAGGTGATCTCAAGCTTGATCTCAGGATTGGCAGCGGCGAAATCGATCATCGAGTGCCCGACACCGGCATCGATGAAGGTCCGCGGCGCCGAAACGCGTATCGTGCCCTTCAGGTCGCGGTTGGTCTCGCGCACCAGATCGGCCAGGTTGTCGATCTCCTTGAGGATGTCCGAGGCTGACCTGTAGTAGGTGTGGCCGGCTTCCGTCAGCGAGAACTGGCGGGTTGTGCGGTTCAGCAAAAGAGCGCCGAGATCGTCTTCCAGTTCGCGGACATATTTCGACAGCAGCGCTTTTGATCGCCCGTTGCGGCGCGCGGCGGCCGAAAAACCCTCAGCCTCCACAACGTCGATGAAAGCGCGGATGCGCGTCAGCGTGTCCATCACGACGTCCCTTCCGCATGGGCGGCGAGGATCCGATCTCCGATCTTTAAAAGGGCGCGGTCGGAACCCTTCGGACCGATCAGCGACAGCCCGAACGGCGCGCCGTCTACCGTGCCGAGCGGCAGGGTCAATTCCGGCAGGCCGGTCAGGCCGGCCAGGCACAGCAGTGTTATGGCACGCTCACGATAGGCCTGGATGTCGTCGAAGGAAGCGGCGGCGAGGGGCGCCGCACCGGGCACCGTCGGCACGACAAACAGGCCGTCATCGCCGATCAGGTCGGTGACCTCACGGCGGATTGCATCACGCACAATGGTCTCACCCTGCATCATCTCGGCGCTGACTTTGCTGCCGAACTCGAAGCGCTCCTTAACCCCGGGGCCGAGTTGCCGGTCGGCGGCCCGGATCCAGTCTCCGTGCGTCTTCCAGGCTTCATAGGCCTGGACCTTGCGCAGGCACCAGTAGCGGCTATCCCGGTCGGCACTCGTCAGGGAAACCGGCCGGGCCTCCTCGATAACGGATTCCACCAGTGCCAGCGACGCCTCGAAGACCTGTCGTTCGGCCTCGCCGGCGATCAACTCCTCGTGCTCCGGCAAACGCATGAGCTGCCCGAACTCCTGATCGGTCTCGGGAAGCAGCAGCTCCGCGACGCTGCGATAGAGCGCCATATCGGTCGCAAACCAGCCGAAGGTGTCGAGGCTGGGGGCAAGTGACATGGTGCCTTCCAGTGATATGGCGCCGTGGCTCGTCCGCAAGCCGACAAGGCCGCCAAAGGATGCCGGCGCGCGGATCGAGCCGCCCGTGTCGGAACCCGTTGCGATGTCGGCGAGACCGGCTCCGACGGCAACCGCCGAGCCGGAAGAGGAACCGCCGGAGACGCGGTCCGGTGCGGCCGGATTGATCGGCCGCTCGTAGTGGGCGTTATGGCCGGTCAGTGAAAAGGCGAGCTCATCTGTCTGCGTCTTGCCGACAAAGCGCGCGCCGGCATTGAGCAGAACCTGCACAGTCGGTGCGGTTGCCGGCGCGGGCGGGCTTTCCTGCTGTTTCTGCGGATTGCCGCATCCGGTCGGGTATCCGGCGACATCGAAGATATCCTTGACCGCCAGCGTCCGGCCGGTCAGCGGTCCGTTGCCGGACGCAGGCTCGGGTCCCGCCACATCCAGAAAGGCATTGAATTCATCTTGGCGGATGATCGACACGTTTATTGTCTCAACTTTTTGAACTGATCCTCATTTATCGTTCATGGTTTCTCAATCCGTGCAAATTGTCCATCGCGGGGGTCAAAAAACCCTTGATTATGGAAGCGCGAACCCCTATTTCGCAGCTGCCCAAAGTCGCACGTGCCTGTGGGTGTCCGCCGACCCTCAAGTAGGTGAGGAAATCGGTAAGGTACCTGGATCTAACCGCTCCAGTCGATATGTCGGCCTATTGACACATCGAGGACATCTTGAAGCAACGACGGTGCGGGCCTTTATGGTGTCTGCCGGCTCTCCAAAGGCCGGGGTTACTGCGAAGGCACACCCTCATTGCCGGACGTGCGGTTGGGGACTCCCATCCAATCTAAGGCAGACAAAGCCGGAGACGGAATCCTGACGGATTGCGTTTCCTGATCGCGTCGACCGGATGTCGCGCTGCCGGACGTTTCCACCCGCCGGCGTCGCGCCGACGGACTCAACGCCCTTTGTCGTCCGGACCGGTTCCGGACATCGGCCGGCAGCGGATGTACCACCGCCCGGTTGCAATGGGAGACAGCAATGACCACCGAGCGGATTCTCGATTTTCTCGCCACCCGACGACCCGACGGTCCATGCCTCGTCGTCGATCTGGATGTGGTTCGCGACAACTTCACGACGTTCCGGCGGGCCCTGCCGGACAGCGCGATTTACTATGCCATCAAGGCCAATCCGGCGCCGGAGATCCTGCGGCTGTTGGCCTCCATGGGTTCGAGCTTCGATGCAGCCTCGGTTGCGGAGATCGAGATGGCGCTGGAAGCCGGCGCGACACCGGATCGGATTTCCTACGGCAACACCATCAAAAAGGAGCGCGATATCGCCCGCGCCTTCGAGTTCGGCGTGACCATGTTTGCCGTCGATTGCATCGAAGAGGTGGAAAAGGTGGCGCGGGCAGCGCCGGGATCGCGGGTTTTCTGCCGCGTGCTGACCGATGGTGCCGGGGCCGAATGGCCGCTGTCGCGCAAGTTCGGCTGCGTTCCGGCGATGGCCGTCGACGTGTTGCTGCGCGCCCAGCGACTGGGACTGACCGCTCACGGTGTCTCGTTCCATGTCGGCTCGCAACAGACCGACCTGGACGCCTGGGACCGGGCGCTCGCTGACGCGCGCGGTATCTTCGAGTGTCTGGCCGCGCATGGAGTGGTGCTCAAGATGGTCAATATGGGCGGTGGGTTCCCGACCCGCTATCTCCGCGATGTGCCGACAGCGGAAGCCTACGGTCAGGCGATCTTCGAGGCGCTGAGCCGGCATTTCGGCAACCGGCTGCCGGAGACGATCATAGAACCCGGCCGCGGCATGGTCGGCAATGCCGGTGTCATCAAGGCCGAAGTCGTCCTGGTATCGCGCAAGGCGGACGACGACGCACTGCGCTGGGTGTATCTGGATATCGGCAAGTTCGGCGGCCTGGCGGAAACCATGGACGAGGCGATCCGCTACCCGATCCGGACCCGCAGGGACGATGGCCCCGTGGAGCCCGCGGTGCTCGCCGGTCCGACCTGCGACAGTGCCGACGTGCTCTACGAGAAGACGCCCTATCCGCTGCCTGTCTCACTGACGATCGGTGACGAGGTTTTGATCGAGGGCACCGGTGCCTACACCACGACCTATGCGTCGGTCGCTTTTAACGGGTTCGAGCCGCTGCAATCCTACGTGATTTGAACCGGCGCGCCGTCAAATCGAGGCGAAGCTGCCGCCGCGTTGGACGCCCAGCTGATGCTTCACGGCATCGATATCGCCAAGCACCCACAGGTCGACAATCTGCCGGCCGTCCGTTTTGAAGAACGCCGCCCCGCTCCAGATGATCTGTTGTCCGGTCGGGGCGACGCCATAAAACTCGCCCTCGTGGGTGCCGACAAACTCCATGCGGGCGACTGCCCGATTGTCCTCGCTGACAATCTCCTGGATGTTGCAGATAAAGTCCGGCAACGACGTGCGCACTGCGCGCAGGTATTGAATGAAGCCATCCGGTCCGTGGTGTTCCGGACCCAGCGATCCGCGAAACATGAAGTCCAGATGCAGGATCTTGTGGGCGATGGCTTCGTCGCCCTTGTTCCAAACCTCGTGATAAAACTGTTCGATCAGCTGAGTTGGCGTCGTCGACATAACGTTTCACTTTCTCCGGCGTTGCGCTTCGGGAGCATCCGTCGGTGCGATGGTGTCTTCCAGAGTGGGCCCAGAGTTGGCATTGCGACAGCTTTTTGCCATTTATATGTGCGGCGAGTGCGGCGTTTCCACGTCATGCTGCTGAACACTCCGGTCAAGCACCAACATATTGACGCGGAAACTCGCTCTAGGCGGTGATGTCGACGATACCGCAGTCTCCGGCCTCCGATCCGAAGGCAAACCGGCTGCCGCTGTCATGCCAGTCCAGGGTGCTGATGGCGCCCTGTCCGCCGCGGCGCAGGACCGCTTGCTTGCCGTCTGAAAAGCGGGCGGCCACAACCATGCCGTCTCCGTAGCCGATCGCCACCACGTCTTCGGCCGGGTGGCAGGCGACGCAAGTCACCATCGTGTCGTCGCGGGTTCCCAATTCCAGCGGTTTTTTGCCCATCGGTCCGTCCTTGCCGGAAAACGGCCAGACGACAGCCGCCGACGCACCGGACGAGGCGAGCCATTTGCCGCGGGCGCTCCAGCTCAGCGACTTCACCTTGGCCGGATAACCGGTCATGCGCATGTGCCCGCCATCCTTGAGCCGCCAGCCATGCAGGGCGTTCTCCACCATGGTCGACACGACATATTTCCCATCGGGGGAAAATGTGACGCCCATATGGGCGCCTTTCCATTGCAGATCCGTCGATCCGGCCGATGTGGCCGCCCAGTGCAACGAAACGCCGTTGTAGCGGGCGGCGGCGATCCGCAGGCCTTTCGGTGCAAAGGCCAGCCCCTCGACGGTTCGGCTTTCGACGAACTCCGAAACCGTACCATCCTGCTGGCGTACATGGCCGGAGCGACCGGCCGCCCAGGCAACGGCACCGTGCGGACCGGATGCGATACAGTTGATCCACTTGCCCGGAAGCTCCGCGAGCTGCTGTGATTGACCGGAAGCGTCCAATCGCATGACCTTGCCATCCTCGCCACCGGTCACAAGATTCGCGTCCTGCCGATCGATGGCGGCGCACAGCAATCCCTCATGGATTTGCGACATTTGACGCCCATGGTCGAGCCGGCAGACGGACCCGTCGGCCAGGGCGAAGACCGGCACGTCCCCCAAAAAGGTCGCAGCGATGCAATGGCCGTCCAGGTCGATGGGCGCGATGGTGGGCATTTAAAGGCGGTATCGTTGCTCAGGACGCAGCCTGGCAGGCCGCGAACGTCCGGCTGAGCTTGTCGTGGTCCAGGTCGCGCCCGATGAAGACAATGCGGCTTTCGCGGGTCTCGTCGGCCTGCCAGGGCCGCTGGTGATCGCCCTCAACCAGCATATGGATGCCCTGGACGATGTAGCGCTCGTCGTCATCCTCGAACGCGATGATGCCCTTCAGGCGCAGGATGTTCGGACCGTCGGCCTGGGTTATCTTCTGGATCCACGGAAAAAACCGGTCGGGTCGCAGCGGTCCGGCGCGCAAGGAAATCGACTGGACGCTGGTGTCGTGGATCAGCGAGGGCGCCGCGTGGTGATGATGGTCATGTCCGTCGTGATCATGGTCATGCCCGTGGTGATGATGGTCGCAATCCGGTCCGCAAGCGTGATCGGGATGGCTGTGCTCGAGGAAATGCGGGTCGCTGTCGAGCGCCCGCTGCAGGTCGAAGGCGCCGCGGTCGAGGACCGTGTCGAGGGGAACGCCGGCGCGTTCGGTGCGATGAATGCGGGCCGAGGGATTGATGCTGCGTATCGTCTGTTCCAGCACCTGCAGCTCGGCCTCTTCGACCAGGTCGGTCTTGTTCAGCAGCACCACATCGGCGAACGCGATCTGGTCTTCGGCCTCGCGGCTGTCCCTGAGCCGAAGTGGCAGGTGCTTGGCGTCGGCCAGGGCGACGACGGCGTCGAGTCTGGTCTTGGCGCGAACGTCCTCGTCCATGAAAAAGGTCTGGGCCACCGGGGCCGGGTCGGCCAGTCCGGTGGTTTCCACGACGATGGCATCGAACCGGCCGGGGCGGCGCATCAATCCCTCGACCACCCGAATGAGGTCACCGCGCACCGTGCAGCAGACGCAGCCATTGTTCATCTCGTAGATTTCCTCGTCGGATTCGACAATGAGGTCGTTGTCGATGCCGATTTCACCGAACTCGTTGACGATGACGGCGTAACGCTTGCCATGATCCTGCGTCAGGATGCGGTTGAGGAGCGTGGTTTTGCCGGCACCCAGATATCCGGTGAGGACGGTAACGGGGATAGGATTGGAGGCTTCAGTCGTGGGCTCTGTCATGGGTGCGGCTCCGGATCGTTTCACTCGCATATAGAATATGCATTGTGTCGCCGCCAGTTCGGATCAGTCGAAATACCCCATGTCGAAGCGGTCGACATCGTGAAGCAGATCGATCAGTCCGGCGACCGCGTGATCGATCAGGCGGCGGCCGGTTGCGGCGTCTGCGGCCCGCGCGTTACCGACGGCTCCCGACGGGTTGAGATCGCGCATGGCCCAGCCGAAGGCATGCGGACCGTAGGCCCGCAGAAACCTTGCCTTCCTGTCCATGTCCGCCTGAAGCGACGGGAAGGACGCGGCTTTGCTCATATCGACCAGATCGGGTCGCAGGGCCAGCATGACCGATGTTTCGATTTCGCCGGCGTGAATGCCGTATGCCTTTTCCCGGGCGTCGATGCTGTCGGGCGGCAGACCGAAACGGGTCCAACTGGTGGCGACCGCGAGCATGCGGAAGCGGATGCGCGCCTCGGTCGCGACGATCGTCATCAGCGGCGCGTTGCCGCCATGGGCGTTGAGCATCACAAACTTGCGGATACCCTCCCGGTGCAGCATTTCGGCGACGCCGATCCAGCGGCGGACCGCGTCGTCCCAGGTCAGTGTACGCGTATCACCAAGGCTGAGATGCTCGACCGAATAACCGACGTCCTCGGTCGGCAGGAAAACGACGGGCAGGTCATCCGGCATCGCGTCGATCGTCGCCGCGACAATGCCGTCAGCGATGATCGTGTCGGTCTGCGGCGGCAGATGCGGACCGTGCTGCTCATGGGCGCCCAGCGGCAGGACGGCAATCCACGACGACGTTTCCGCTTCGGTTATCGGCTGTGTCAGATCCTGCCATCGTCGAGGCGGGCGTGCCATGGGGGTTCCGTCGATTGTTATCGGGCAAATCTATCGGATGATTTAGCCGGCGATGCAGTGGACCGCCTGTTTTGATTTAGGATGTCGCTGACTGTATAGTTGAAAGGTCTGGATGTTGCGACTCCGGGCGCACGGTAGGGGAAACCAATGGCAAAAAAGAGCAAATCCAACGGTGAAAAGAAAAACGCCGATGAAAACCTCGAACTATTTGCACAATTGGCTTCCACGGCGCGACACTCCCGTACCCTGTTGTCCCGGCAACTGCTTTCATGCGGTCTTTATGCCGGTCAGGATGCCGTGATTCTGGCGCTTGACGCCGACGACGGGATGTCACTTTCGGCCATCGCCGACCAGCTCGGGGTTCGGGCGCCGACCATGACAAAAACCATCAACCGACTGGCCGCGCAGGGTTTCGTCGACAAGCGCGAGTCGCCGACCGACGCGCGGCTATCGCATGTCTATCTGACCGATTCGGGGCGTGACGCGGTAACCCGGGTGCGTAAGGCGCTGCGCAAGTCGCAGAAACTGGCGGCTGCCGACATGAGCAGCAAAGACCTGAAATCATTGACGAAGCTGCTAAAGCGTGTCGAACGGAACATATCGGTGGCGCTGGATTGACGGCAAGACCGGACACGGACTTTTAAATTTTTTGAATTCCTTTTAAATACACGCTTTAACCGATTTGTCCCGGCGCAGTCCGGGCGGATGGAGGGCTGTGTTTGGCACAAAAAGTGAAGTTGTCGACGATCGCGGAATCGCTTGGGCTTTCGACGGCCACGGTTTCGTTGGCGCTGCGTGACAGCCCGCTTGTCGCGGATACGACCCGGGAGAAGATCAAGGAACAGGCGCAGGCACTCGGATACATCTACAACCGGCGCGCCGCCAGTTTGAGAACGTCCAGGTCCGGTATCATCGGTGTCGTTGTGCATGACATTATGAACCCATTCTACGCGGAAATTCTGGGCGCCATTGAAAGCGAGCTTGACCGCAACCGGCAGACCTTCATCCTGTCCAACCACTACGACTCGGTCGATAAGCAGCGCAATTTCATCGAAACCCTGCTGCAACTGGGCGGTGACGGAGTGATCATGTCACCCGCCATCGGCACACCGCCGGAGGATATCCGGCTGGCCGAGGACAATGGCATGCCGGCCATTCTCATTGCCCGTTCCGTGGATCAGATCAACGTGCCGACGTTTCGCGGCGATGATGCTTACGGCATTGCTTTGGCGACAAACCATCTAATCGGGCTTGGCCATCGTTGCATCGCCATGGTTGGCGGGACCGATCAGACGTCGACGGGCCGGCACCGCTACGAGGGCTATGTGCAGGCGCTGAAAAAAGCCAATATTCCAGTCGATCCCGACTTGCGGATTCCAGGCCCGCGGACCAAGCAAGCCGGATTCGAGGCGGCCGTGACGTTCCTGTCGTTGCCGCAGAAGCCGACCGCGGCGGTGTGCTGGAACGACCTGGTCGCTATTGGGCTGATGAGTGGCATTGCCCGGGCCGGGCTGACGCCGGGCAACGACATCTCGGTCACCGGCTATGACGATCTGGAGGAAGCCGCGATCGCCACGCCGCCGCTAACCACCGTGTGGAACGGACAGGCGGAAGTCGGCCGCATGGCGGCGCGGGCGCTGCTCGACAAGCTGAACGGATCGTCCGAAGCAGACGGCCTGCACCTCATCAAGCCGGAGATGCGCATCCGCCAGTCGACCGAGCCGCTCAAGGTCAAGGAGACCTGGTAGATACCGAGGCGCTTCGTTCTAAGCCGCGGCCAGTCCATCGCGCCGTTGCGCATAGGCGCGGGCGGCGTTACCGAAGGCTTCGAACAGCCCTTTTGACGTCGGATCGCTTGTCGCCCAGTATTCCGGGTGCCATTGGACCGCAACGGCAAAGGCCTTCGCATCGGAGACCGAGACAGCCTCGATAACCCCGTCCTCTGCCCGCGCTTCCACCGAAAGGCCCGGCGCGATGCGGCCGATCGCTTGTCTGTGCAAGGAGTTGACCTGCGCCGACGGGCTTCCGATGATCGCGTGCAATTGGCTTTCGGGTTCGATGTCCACCCGGTGGCGGATGGCGAAGCGAACATCCGGATCGTCGCTGACCGGGCGGCGGTGATCCATATTGCCCTCGTCCTCCTGAATCTCCTTGGCAAGGGTGCCGCCGAGGGCAACGTTGAGCTCCTGGATGCCGCGGCAGATGGCCAGGAGCGGGATGGCGCGTTCCAGCGCGCGGCGGATCAAAGGCAGGCTCGTGGCATCGCGGGCGCGATCATAAGGACCGTGCCGAGCAATCGCCGGCTCGCCGTAGAGCTGCGGGTCGACATTGCTGCGGGCACCACTGATCAGCACCCCGTCAACGCGGTCGAGCACCGTGTCGATGATTGCCGGATCATCCGGCTGGCCGCCGAAAGCCGGAACGATCACCGGCACGACATCGGCCGTCAGCAGGGCCGCCGATGCATACTGTTCGGGACTGGCGTGCCAGACGTAACCGTCCAGTTCTCTGGTATCGGCGGGGATGGCGACGACTGCCTTCTTCATGATCGACTCCGAAGATACGCTTTATTCGGCGATAGGGTAAAGAAGCCGATTTGATAGACTTCTGCTTGTGCCGAAAAGGCCTTGAGAATCCAAGGCAGGCACCATATCAGGGTATTGATCCCGGATTTCAAGCTTTGTTACGGCCTGTGACCGAGGGTCGATCTGGCCTGCTCAACCCGCAACGGAGGAAAAGATGGACCGTCGCTCATTCATCCAAAAGGCCGGCGTGGCCGGCACTGCGGCGGCGGCATCGACCCTTTTGGTGCAAGTCTCTGCGGCGCAGGATACGGAGACGACAGACGATACACCAGCGGCGCCCGCGCTTGTCCTGAAAGAACCGAAAATCAGCTGGAAACTCTCCTCGGGCTTTCCGCAGCAGTTGGAGACACTCTATGGCGCGGCCATCGTGTTTGCCGATTCGGTGCGCCAGGCGACGGACGGCGGGCTTGACATAACCGTCTACCCGTCGGGCGAACTCGTCGATGCAGCGAACGGTCTGGAAGCGGTGCGCGACGGCACCGTCGACATGATTCACACCGCATCGAACTATTTCTGGGAGGAGGATCCGACCTTCGCGTTTGGAACCGGTGTGCCGTTCGGCCTCAATCAGCGCATGACCAATGCCTGGCTGTATGAAGGCGGTGGTACCGAACTGCTCAATAATTTTTATAGCAAGTTCGGCGTCATCGGCTTCCCGGCCGGCAATTCCGGAGCCCAGATGGGCGGCTGGTTCCGCAAGGAGATCAACGCACTGGACGACATGCGCAACCTGCGGTTCCGGATCGGCGGTTTCGGCGGCCGCATCATCGAAAAGATCGGTGTCGAGCCGGTCAGCCTGCCGGCCGATCAGATCTACCAGGCGCTCGAGGAGGGCACCATCGATGCGGCCGAATTCGTCGGCCCCTATGATGACGAAAAGCTCGGCTTCAACCGCGTCGCCAAATACTATTATTACCCGGGTTGGTGGGAAGGTGGCGTGGCGGCCACTAATCTGATCAACCTGAAGAAATGGAATGCCCTGCCCAACAACTATCAGGAGGCGGTGCGAACCGCGTCGACGCTGGCCAACACGGTCATGACGGCGCGCTACGACACCCTCAACCCGCCGGCACTGAGAACCCTGGTGGAACGTGGCACCATCCTGCGGCCCTATGCGCACGATATTCTTCTGGCCTGTTTCAGTGCGGCGGAAGACACCTATGCGGCGATTGCCGCCGACAATGCCGATTTCAAGACTATCCTCGATTCCTACATGGGCTACCGACGCAACGCCTATCTCTGGTTCCAGATCTCGGAATATGCCCAGGATACCTTCCTGATGCTGCAGCAGCGGGCCGGTCGGCTTTAGAACCGGCGAACAGTGCACCGCACAATGGAAAACCCATTGACCGGGCATACCGCACGCCCGAAATATCCCCCTCATCAATTGGACGCACGGCAGGGCGCCTTCGCCGAGCGCGCCGCGCCTGGAGATTGCAATGGATCTGCTTGACGTTTCGCTGGATGACAAATTCGACCTGACGAAAGACCGGATTTTTGTCAACGGATCGCAAGCGGTGGTCCGCCTGCTGCTGATGCAAAAGGCGCTGGACCGACGTGTCGGTCTGAACACAGCCGGGTTTGTTTCCGGCTATCGCGGTTCGCCGCTCGGCGGGCTCGACATGCAACTGATCCAGGCGCAATCGCATCTGCAAGCCAACGACATTGTGTTCAAGCCGGGGCTGAACGAAGAACTCGCGGCAACGGCATGCTGGGGAACGCAGCAGACCGAACTGGACGGAAACGGCAGATATGACGGCGTGTTTTCGGTCTGGTACGGCAAGGGACCCGGTGTGGACCGGACCGGTGACGTGTTTCGGCACGGCAATCTCGCCGGAACATCGAAGCATGGCGGCGTGCTGGCGCTGATGGGGGATGACCATACGGCAGAATCCTCGACCAATGCGCACCAGACCGAGTTCCGTTTCGTCGATACCATGAGCCCGATCCTCAATCCGGCCGGCGTCCAGGAAATCATCGACTACGGTCTTTATGGTTTCGCGCTGTCGCGGTTCGCCGGGCTGTGGACGGCGCTGAAATGCGTCAAGGACAATGTCGAGTCGACCGCCTCGGTGCGCGCCGGGCTCGATCGCATCGACATCGTTTTTCCGGAATTCGATATGCCGCCGGGCGGTCTCAACATCCGTGCCGGAGAGCTGGATTTTCTCGGTCAGGAAGCCCGCCTGCATGAATACAAACGCGCCGCCGCCAGCGCGTTCATCCGAGCCAACGGATTGAACCGCATTATCTTTTCGGGCGGAAGCCAGCCCAAATTGGGCATTATCAGTGTCGGCAAAAGCTACCTCGACGTGCGTCAGAGTCTTGCCGACCTGGGGATCGACGAGGGCGCGGCCGATCGCATCGGTCTGCGACTGATGAAACTGGCGGCGCCATGGCCTCTCGACTTCGAGGACATAAGGAGCTTCGTCGACGGACTCCAGATGGTGATCGTCGTAGAGGAGAAACGGTCGCTCATCGAAGCCCAGCTGCGCGAGATTCTGTACGGAACAGCGCACCAGCCGGTGATTGTCGGCAAGCGCAACGAGCAGGGCGAATGGCTGTTTCCCGTCCGCGGTGCCCTCGATCCGAACGACATATCGGTTGCCGTGGGTGAACGCATTCTTCGGGTGATCGGACCGTCGGAAGAAGTCGACCGTCGCGTCAAGCGCGTTCGCCAGTTCCAGGCGATGCTTGCCGACATGCAGGACGTGGCGACACGCATTCCCTATTTCTGTTCCGGTTGCCCGCACAACAGTTCGACGAAAGTTCCGGAAGGCTCGACGGCCGCCGCCGGCATCGGCTGCCACTTCATGGCCATATGGATGGATCGCAGCACCATCGGCTTCACCCAGATGGGCGGGGAGGGGGCCCAATGGGTCGGCCAGCAGCCGTTCACCAAGACCCCGCATATCTTCCAGAACCTGGGTGACGGCACCTACGACCATTCCGGCATCCTGGCGATCCGTTTCGCCCTGTCGGCGGGCACCGACATCACCTACAAGATTCTCTACAACGACGCGGTGGCGATGACCGGCGGTCAACAGCTCGACGGCAACCTGACGGTCGATGAAATCGCCAGGCAAGTCCGCGCCGAAGGCGTCAAGCGCATCGCCCTGGTTTCCGATGAGCCGGACAAGTATCCGCCCGGCACCGAATGGCCGGTCGGCACCACTTTCCACCATCGGTCCGAGCTGGATTCGGTGCAGCGTGAGTTGCGCGACGTGAAGGGCGTTTCCGTGCTGCTGTACGACCAGACCTGCGCCGCCGAAAAGCGCCGCCGGCGCAAGCGTGGCACGTTTCCCGATCCCGACAAGCGGGTCATCATCAATGAGCTGGTTTGCGAGGGTTGCGGCGATTGCGGCACCCAATCCAACTGCGTTTCGGTACAGCCGGTCGAAACCGAGTTCGGGCGAAAACGCCGTATCGATCAGTCGAGTTGCAACAAGGATTTTTCCTGCATTGACGGGTTCTGCCCATCGTTCGTCACGGTGCACGGCGCGCGGATCAAAAAGGCCGAAGCTGTATCGCATGGCGGTGACGATCCGCTGGCCGGTGTTCCGGAACCGGCGATCCGGTCGCTCGAAGACGGTTGGGCCTGTATCGTCACCGGAGTGGGCGGTACCGGCATCGTGACGGTGGGCGCGCTTCTCGGCATGGCCGCCCATCTTGAGGGTAAGGGCTGCGGTATGATCGACATGGCGGGGCTCGCGCAAAAGGGCGGCGCCGTGTACTCCCATATTCGCATCGCTGCCAGCCCCGACAGCATAACCGCCATACGGGTTCCGGCCGGCAAGGCGGATCTGATCCTGGGCTGCGATCTGGTGGTCTCGGGATCACGCAAGGTGCTGGCGTCGGTCCGCGAGGGCGAGACGATGTTCATTGCCAACACTGCCGAGGTGATGCCAGGCGACTTTACGCGCAACGCCGATTTTTCACTTCCGGTGGAGCGACTGAAACGCTCCATCGTGAAAGCCGCCGGTGCTGAACAGACCGCTTATTTCGATGCGACGGCGGCCGCGACAGCTCTGTTCGGAAACGCGATCGGCGCCAATATGTTCCTTCTCGGCTTCGCTTTTCAGCGGGGCGGGCTGCCGCTTTCCGCAGCGGCGATCGAAAAGGCTATCCGGCTCAACGGGCAGGCGGTGGACATGAACATCGCGGCGTTTCGCTGGGGACGCCGCGCGGCATACGATCCTCAAACGGTTCGCGACCGTATCGAGGAAGCAACGAAATCTACCCCGGCGCAAACGCTGTCGACCAGCCTGGATGAGGTGGTCGAACGACGCCAGCATTTCCTCAAGGACTATCAGAACGACGCCTACGCCATCCGCTACAGGCAGAGGATCGATCGCCTGCGAAAAGCCGAGGAGGCGGCCGGCGGAGAGGCCGCGAGCGTAACGGAGACCGCTGCCCGGGGTCTGTTCAAACTGATGGCGATCAAGGACGAGTACGAGGTGGCGCGGTTGTACACCGATGGCCGGTTTGCCGCGCAACTGGGCAGCCAGTTTGAAAGCTGGGACCGGTTGGAATTCCACATGGCGCCACCGCTGCTGGCTGAAACCGACGGTGACGGACGCCTTAAAAAGAGAAGTTTCGGGCCATGGATGATGCGTCTGTTCCCGCTGTTGGCCGGTCTGCGTGGGCTGCGCGGCACGCCGTTCAACCTGTTTGGTTATCAGCATGAACGGCGCGTCGAACGGCGACTGTTGCGCGACTATGAGGGTCTGATCGATACGGTGATCGACCGGCTTGATGCTTCCAACAGCGATGCGGCCGCGAAACTGCTGGCCTATCCGGAGCGCATCCGTGGATATGGCTATGTCAAGGCGCTTTCGATCGAAGAGGTCCAGAAGGATCTTCCGCAGCTTCGGGCAGCGTTCGAAGAGAGTGGACAAACCGCCCGGCAAGCCGCCGAGTAAGACCCCTCCGCACGGCGCCAGGCCTCCGGCCAAAGCCCTAGGATTACGGCTTTTTTTGCGATCGGCGAGCCGGCTCCGCCTAAAACCTTCCTTAAGGCTTTTGGCTTATGGTTTGCCGGTGAATGGCGACTATGCGGATGAACGGTAGGACCGAAGAACAGATTCCGGCGGACGTCTATCTTTCGTTTGTCCGGTCTCTTTACGGCAATCGCATGACCCTTCGTGCGGGCATGATCGCGCACGTCACCACCTGCCTGCTCGTCTACTTCAAGATCGGCGATCCGGCCTATCTGATATTCTGCGGAATTCTGTTTGCCGTGTGGTTGCTCCGGTCGTTTTCCATGGAGATGTTCGACCGCGTCGATTTTCGCGACCTCGACAGTCATAAAGTCGCGATTTGGGAATGGCGGTACATCACCGGTGCGGGCCTCGCGACCCTGACGCTCGGCGTCATGACCGGATACAGTTTTCTGATCTCCCAGGATACGTTTGCGCAGATCGCAACGGTTTCGATCACGCTGGTGGCGATGGTCTCCGTCGTCGGGCGCAATTTCGGGTCCAAGGTCAACGTCGACATCATTTCCATCGCGGCTTTCCTGCCGGTGATGATCAGCCTGCTGCTCATGGGCAACATCTACATGGCGATGCTTGCGCTGCTGATTGTTCCGTTGATCGTGACAACCCGCTCGATGGCCAACGGGGTTCGCGAGTTCCTGTACGATAACGTCATGAGCCACCGGGAAATCGCGATCATCGCCGATCGCTTCAATACGGCGCTCAACAACATGCCGCATGGGCTTTTCATGCTGGATGCCGACAACAGGATCGTCGTCGCCAATAAGAAAGCGGCCGAGTTGCTGAAGGTGACGGACCGGGAGGCACTGCGCAACCACACCATCAATGCCGTCCTGCGCTACGGGGTTCATCGCGCCGTTATCGCTCCGGAGCGGGCCAAGGTCATTCAACGCCAGTTCAAGGATCTGGTCGAGGGACGTGAATCGCGGTCTCTGGTCTACTTCTCCGACACGCTTTACCTGGAATTCACGGCCCGCCGCCGTGGCGACAAGGGCGTGGTGTTGATCTTCGAGGACGTCACGGCGAGGATCAAGGCGGAAGAGAAAATCACCCATATGGCGCGTTTCGACAGTCTGACCGGGCTCGCCAACCGCGGTTTCTTTTCCGAGTTGATAGAAAAGTCGGTGGCACGTGCCGACGAATGCGAGCAATTCGCACTGATCGTTCTGGATCTCGACGATTTCAAACATGTCAACGACACCAACGGGCATCTGACCGGAGACCGTCTTCTTTGCGCGCTGTCGACGCGCCTCAACAGCATCGCCGACGAAAGCATGACTCTGTCGCGCTTCGGCGGCGACGAATTCGTTCTCTTCGTGCGCAATGTTCAGGGCCCCGACCACATCGACTCGTTGATGTCGCGTCTGTTTGAATCGCTGCGCGGCACCTACCTGATCGACGGCAACAAGCTGTTCGTCAGCCTGAGTGCGGGCGTGGTTATCGGATCCAGATCGGATTTCCGGCTCGATGACATGCAGATCAAGGCTGATTTGGCGCTGTATGAAACCAAACACAACAACAAAAACAACTGGACGATTTTCGCGGAGGAGATGGACGAAAAGTACATGCGCCGCCAGAAGCTCAAATCGGCGTTGCGTGAGGCCGTGCGGGAACGCTCCTTCAGCGTCGTCTACCAGCCGATGTTCACGCCGGACACGATGCAGGTCGCCTGCTGCGAAGCACTGTCGCGCTGGTACCATCCGGAATTCGGTGCGGTATCGCCGGCGGACTACATTCCGCTGGCCGAGGAGATGGGCATCGTTGGCGAACTGACCCGGCACATGCTTGAGATCGCCTGCCGGGACTGTGCCGGGTGGAGCAATGGCGCTTCCGTCTCCGTTAACTTGTCGGCCAACGATCTGCGTAACGGCGAAATCGTCGATTACGTCATGGCGGCGCTGAAATCTTCCGGCCTCGAGGCCAACCGGCTGCAGGTTGAAGTCACAGAGAGTGCTTTCGTCAAGGATGCCGGCAAGGCCAAGGCCATCCTCATGGATCTCAGTGCGAAAGGTGTCATCATCGCCATCGACGATTTCGGTACCGGCTATTCGAGCCTTAGCTACCTCAACGTGCTGCCGCTCGACAAGATCAAGATCGATCGTTCATTTGTATCCGACATCACCAATGACGAGCTGACATTGAAGCTGCTCAAGGGCGTCGTCCATCTGTCGAGGGAACTGGATCTTGAGATTGTTGTCGAAGGTGTCGAAACCGAAGAACAACTGGCGTTGATCCGCTCGACAAAGAGCGCCGATCTCATCCAGGGCTTTATCTTCGGCACCCCGATGCCCAATAGCGGTATCGTCGCCCTGTTGGAAAGCACGTCGAGCCTCGGTGAACCGAGCTCCGAGACGAAACCTCGGAAACAATCGAGCAAGCGTGCCGCTACGATGTCCGAGGGTACATCGTAGGCCTGGCTATCGCGCCTCGGCGCGCTGGCCTGACCGGCGCGAAACGCCTCCCGATACTACACATCTGACTTCCGGTCGCAGGACCCGAACCGCGGTTTCCTATCGCGGCTCGGGCTTTCGTGTCGGACCATCTTCATGCTGTTTCCTGCCAACCTTTATGCCGATTGAGCAGCCAGTGCGTGCACAATCCTGATCCCATACGCCCAAAAACAGAACCTGCTGAGCAGTTTTTTTCGATCTGCGGGGTGAAATTGCGTTAACGAGTTATTAACCTTAACAGAAGGTTAGCGATGACCCGTTGCGGATTTTCTTTAACTGATTAAATTTTTGAATTAGTTTTAACGAAACATTAACGATGATGCGGAGTGTGTGATGAGGCGGATTGGCAGCGTATCGGAATTCACCAATAAGCTGTTCGACGTCATGGACCGGGTCGAATACCGGCGGATCACCAATTCCGAGGACATGGAAGACGTCGCGCGGTTGCGCCACAAAGCGTACGCCAAAGCCGACATCCTGCCGTTGAAAGGTGATATGCTGATCGATGACGTCGATTGGGATTCGCACGCCTATGTGTTCGGTGTCTATTTCGAAGAGCAGCTGATCAGCACCATTCGCATCCATCATGTGACACCAGCGCATCGGGTTAGCGTGTCGCGTAGCGTTTTTCCCGAAGTTGTGGATTCCTTGCTCGATGCCGGTCAGGTGCTGATTGATCCGGTGCGGCATGCATCCGATCCGGAGGCCTTCGAAGGATTGCCGGCGCTCCCTTATCTGACATTGCGCATCGCCACCATGGCGTCTGATTACTTCGAGGCGGACAAATGTCTGTCGTTGATCCCGCCGAACCACGCGGCATTCTATCGCCGGGTGTTCAGGGCGCAGCAGCTGGTAGCGCCAAGCTCCGGATGTGAAGGATACAATGTGGATCTCACATTGCTGGCAACCGACGTCAAAGTCGTACGGGAAGCATTCTACCGACGTTTTCCGTTCTTCAAGTCGCAACCCTTCGAGCGGCGTATGATGTTCGCACCGCCGGAAGCCTTTGTGACCGAGCCGCTGACCATTCTGCCGACCGCGCGTTACCTGGCGGAAGCCGCCTGACCCGAATTCTGCTGGATGATTCAGGAGCGGCTGCGATGATACGTCCCAGGCGGCGCAGGCCCTGCGCCTGCCGACTTGCCCTCCCACGTCGCATTGTGTATTCGGATCGGGACAATCCGATACATCCGGGGAACCCATCGGTCTCCGTCCGGCAAACGGTAGAATTTGGGGTTTGAGCGACCTGCCTGCGGCAGCGGGCGGAGCGTTCTGGCAGGGGAGTTGCCACATGGCTGAGCAAAATAACGGACCCGTCGAAACGGGGGCCGAAATGGACTACGCGGAACACGAAAAAACCTACGACATGTTCCTGACGATCACCAAATACGGGACGCTTGCCGTTGTGGTGCTCCTGATTGGCTTGGCGATCGGTTTCTTCACTGCGGCCGGCTTCATTACATCGACGATTGCCACCATCATCCTGTTCGTTATCGGATTCTACCTGCTCCGATAGTCCACTCACCAAACCCGCCTACGCCGTACACGCGCGGCGCGTTCAACCGCGAAGGAGTGAAGTGTGGCAAGCACCGTCTTCATTGCAAAGGAATCCCAGTCTGACGAACCTCGTGTCTCGGCTTCCGTCGAATCCGTGAAGAAACTCGCTGCACTCGGGCTCGATGTCGTCGTACAAAAGGGTGCCGGGCTGGCATCGCGCATTCCGGATGCCGACTATGAGGCAGCGGGCGCCAAACTCGGAACCGCGACCGCGGCCAAGACCGCGGATGTCGTTCTGCGGGTGCGTCGCCCTTCCGACGCCGAAATGAAAAACTATAAAAAGGGGGCTGCCGTCATCGCCATCATGGACCCGTATGGCAATGAAAAGGCGCTGAATGCCCTGGCCAAAGCCGGCCTGACCACCTTCGCCATGGAACTGATGCCGCGCATCACCCGCGCCCAGGTTATGGACGTGCTGTCGTCGCAAGCCAATCTGGCGGGTTATCAGGCGGTGATTGACGCGGCGGAGATCTACGATCGCGCCATGCCGATGATGATGACTGCGGCCGGTACGGTGCCGGCCGCCAAGGTGTTCGTGATGGGCGCCGGTGTCGCCGGACTGCAGGCGATCGCAACCGCGCGCCGGCTCGGTGCCGTTGTCACGGCGACCGATGTGCGGCCCGCTGCCAAGGAACAAGTAGCCTCGCTTGGCGCCAAGTTCATTGCTGTCGAGGACGATGAGTTCAAAGCTGCCGAAACCGCCGGTGGTTATGCCAAGGAAATGTCCAAGGAATACCAGGCCAAACAGGCCGCGCTGGTGGCCGACCACATTGCCAAGCAGGACATCGTCATCACCACCGCGCTGATTCCGGGGCGACCGGCACCGAAACTGGTTTCGAAACAGATGCTGAAATCGATGCGGCCGGGCTCGGTTTGCATCGACCTTGCCGTCGAGCGCGGCGGCAATGTCGAGGGGGCCAAGGCCGGAGACGTGGTCGAGGTCGAGGGGGTACGCGTGGTCGGATACAACAACGTACCGGGCCGAATTGCCGCCAGCGCATCGCAGCTTTATGCGAAGAACCTGCTCGCCTTCGTGGAGACGATGGTCGACAAGGAGCAGCATACATTGTCCATCGATGCCGAGGATGAGCTGGTGAAGGCCACCATGCTGACGCGTGACGGCGCGATCGTCCACCCGAACTTCGGCGGTGCCGACAACGCCAAGGGAGATGCATAATGGCCAACACCGCAGTCGACAACGCGCTTGACAATCTCGATGCCGCTGCACAGGCGGTTCGTCAGGCTGTTGAGGACATGCCTGCCGTCGCCGACGCGGCCGGGGCCGCTGCGCATGGCGCCAGCGGCGGCATGGTCGATCCCTTCGTTTTCCGCTTCGCCATCTTCGTGCTAGCGATTTTCGTCGGTTACTATGTCGTCTGGTCGGTGACGCCGGCGCTGCATACGCCACTGATGTCGGTGACCAACGCCATTTCCTCGGTGATTGTGGTAGGCGCGCTGCTCGCCGTCGGTATCTCGGCCAGCGGGCTGGCGTCCGGCTTCGGCTTCGTCGCTCTGGTGCTGGCGTCGGTCAATATTTTTGGCGGGTTCCTCGTCACCCAGCGCATGCTGGCGATGTACAAGAAAAAAGACAAGTGAGGGGCTGAACGATGTCCGAGGGTTTTGCAGCCTTTCTCTATCTGATTTCCGGCGTTCTATTCATCCTGGCGCTCAGAGGTCTGTCGCATCCGACGACCAGCCGGCAGGGCAATATCTTCGGTATGATAGGCATGGCCATTGCTGTGCTAACGACCCTGGCGCTGGCGACGCCGTCGCCCGGCGGCTTCGGGCTGATCGTCGTCGGCATCGCGGCCGGCGGCGGTGTCGGCGCCTATATCGCGCGGCGCATTCCGATGACCGCCATGCCGCAGCTGGTTGCCGCATTCCACTCGCTGGTTGGCTTGGCGGCGGTGATGGTCGCTGCAGCGGCATTGTACGATCCGTCGTCGTTCGGCATCGGCAGAGTCGGTGACATTCACACCCAGGCGCTGATAGAGATGTCGATCGGCGTTGCCATTGGCGCTGTTACGTTCACCGGTTCGATTATCGCATTCCTGAAGCTGGACGGCCGTATGTCGGGCAAACCGATCCTGCTGCCGATGCGCCATGTGCTCAACGCCGGTGTCGCTATCGCGATCGTGCTGCTGGTCGTCGCACTGGTGACAACGGAAAGCTACACCGTCTTCTGGCTGATCGTCATTCTGTCCCTGCTGATCGGTGTGCTGATCATCATTCCGATCGGCGGTGCCGATATGCCGGTCGTGGTGTCGATGCTCAACTCCTATTCTGGCTGGGCGGCCGCCGGTATCGGCTTTACGGTGGGTAATCTGGCGCTGATCATCACCGGCGCTCTTGTGGGGTCGTCCGGCGCCATTCTGTCCTACATCATGTGCAAGGGCATGAACCGCTCCTTCATTTCTGTGATCCTCGGCGGCTTTGGCGGCGAGACAGCGGCGGTGGCCGATGACGGCATCGATCGCACGGTCAAGATGGGTTCTGCCGACGATGCGGCCTTCCTGATGTCCAATGCCGCCAAGGTGATCATCGTGCCGGGCTACGGCATGGCCGTGGCACAAGCGCAGCATGCCGTGCGTGAACTGGCCGACCTGCTCAAGGAACAGGATGTCGAGGTCAAATACGCCATCCATCCGGTGGCCGGCCGCATGCCGGGGCACATGAACGTGCTGTTGGCCGAGGCCAATGTGCCTTACGACGAGGTGTTCGAACTGGAGGACATCAACTCTGAATTCGCCCAGGCGGATGTGGCCTATGTGATCGGTGCTAACGACGTTACCAATCCGGCGGCACGCGACGATCCGTCGTCGCCGATCTACGGCATGCCGATTCTCGACGTCGACAAGGCCAAGACCTGCCTGTTCGTGAAGCGTTCACTGGGATCCGGCTATGCGGGCATCGACAACACGCTGTTCTACAAGGACGGCACGATGATGCTGCTGGGCGATGCCAAGAAGATGACCGAAGACATCGTCAAGGCACTCGAGCAGTTTTAGCGAGGACGGCGGCGTGTTTATTGCCAAACGCGGGCAGTTCGACGCGGACATCCATGAAACTCAAAAAGGCCGGTTGGGTGAGTCTGGAAAGTCCGCTGCTGACTTCGACGAGGTTGGCACAGGATCCCGGAAGTAACGGACATCAACGCGCCAACTGCGCCTGCTTTTTTAGCAGGCGCTATCCTACAGCTTGCGACTTTCGAGCCAGCCAACGTAGGCCGTATTGATGATAGCCGTTTGACTGTTTCGAGCCTTAGTCGGTATGCCTGACAAACTTCACCTCGTGTTCGGCAAGCAGATCGAATGTGCTGAACTGGATGGTGCGTTCTTGGCGCATTGTCGGCACCGGCGGTGGCAGAGTAGGCATTTGGAAATTAGTGACTTGATCCCAAAGTCTACCTGAGACCGCCGAGCTTTTCTCACACCAAGAAACGATTCAAGAAATCATTTGAAAAGCTTGACATTTATGGACAGGCACCAGATAGGCGCTTTCCTTTGCTTCTGCGATGTCATTCCACAGTCCTGATGCACGATCTTGCCGCCGATGACCTCGAACCGGTCAATAAAGCGGATACCATCGAAAGCGGAACCATCGGGCTACTCACCGAAAAGCGTGCCCCGGCAATACACCAGCGTTTCCGCTCCGGGGTTTTGCATCACGTCGAAGCCCTCGTATTCTTTTCTGACAAAGAGGTAATATAACGCGGTTTGGCCCAGGCTAGTAGTTCCTCAAGGCCGTGCATAGGCTGTGCGCCGGGAAAGTGAATCGAAAATTTGTCGCCGAGCATCGATTGCGCTCGCTCGATGATCTGTTGGAGCGTTTCGAAGCCGTCAGGCATAGAGGGCGTCAACTCTCCCCAAATAGAGCGGCCCGTGGTAATTGATTTAGTTCTGAGTCATTTCTCAAACGTTCCAACACTTCAGCCATGCTTTCTGAAACAGTAGGTGAATTGCCCACGTCGTTCGGTAGATAGTAAGGGTATTTCGCTGTTTCCGACGAGAACACTTTGGCTTTATCTTGATTGAGGTCCCTGACCAATTGTGAGTAATAATTCGCGGGAATAAGTCCGGATGGTAATCCCGATTTTAGCATCACGAAATGCAAGGCGTGATGATAGGCTTCCATTTTTTTCTGAATTGCAGCATTTTTTTCAATGAGCTTAGCGTTTTGGTCGTGAAGTTCACTCTCAGCCTTAATACTGGTGGCCATTGCGCTCGAATGTTTCGTGACCTCGGCGAAGCATGCGTTCAAGATTTCTTGAGAGACCCCACTGGCTATCGATAGACACTGCTCAAAGGGAACGACGAAGTTTAGAGATGCGAGCAAATGAAACATGGCACTGCGGTACATTCTTTCTTCAAGAACACCGTTCTGCTTCGCTTCGCAAAGACGATACATCATGTCGCGGAGTACTTGGATGCCCTGTGATCGCTTAACCAACTGCTCAGTTGCCGTGTTAATTTGATGTGCAAGATCGGCGCTGCCAGAACCATCGCCAGGCTTCTCACCTGCAACCTTTGCTGAGAGTTGTACCGCAATCGACCCGATAACGTCCGGTGGCGGCTCCGAACAACTAAGGCCATCATTCGTGACAAAAGTATTTCTTTTGGTCGCGTCTTGTACAATCGCCGAAAGGCTGCCAACAGGCACAACTTTATTGATAAAGGGATTGGATTTGGCAACCTGAGCACCCAACAGATAGGCCCCACCGACTGCAACGACCACCGCAACAGCGGAACCGACTACGAACCAAAAACTTTTCGTCATCTCTTCGCTTCCTCCTTGGCACCGATCGCTTTGATGTTGAGTTGCACCGCCGGGCTGGGCAACACTGGTTGTCATTGATTCACAAGTGCTGCGACATCCGGCCAGTCAAGCAATACCTCCTGGAGGCGATCACGTGCTTCCCCGGCCTTCTCCTTGTCGCCAAGCACCTCGTAGGCGATGCCGATATGATAAAGTACCCAGCCATGCTCGGAGTCGATTTGAAGTGCCTGCTCCAGGACGGTAACGGCTTCCTCAAGCTTGCCATTGCGCAAGAGGGCAAAGCCATAACTATCGAGAATATGTGCAGCTTCCGGCGAAAGATCGGCCGCCCTCGCGCACGTGTCCAATGAATCCTCGTATTGTCTGGAATTGGCCAATGCCCAGCACAACTCGTTCAGAAGCTCACCATCGGTCGGGCTACTCTTCGCTGTGATTGACAGATCTTCTAGGGCATCGTCGTATTGCTTCGCGATCAGTAGAAGTTTGCCTCGACGCCTTCGAATCACAAGCTCAAGTTCTTTCGCATACTTGGCACGCGCATCGCCGTCTGAGCCGTTTCCCTTTGCAGCTTCACGTTGCAGAGCGTCTAAGCCCTGCTGCCAGGATCGCAAGGCCGCGTATTCGTCCCGCATGCCCAGAAAAACACTAGCCAAAGAGTTTGCGGCGGCGGCTTCGTCGATGGCATCTCCGTCAGCAAGCTCTAACGCGGTTTGGCAATCAAGACGAGCGCTTCCGAACTTCCGTAGTTTAACGAGGACAAAACATCTTCGTTGTCGAGCCCAAGCAGATTTGCCGTCTTCCCTTACCGCCTCGTCGAGATCGGCTAACGCTTCGTATATTTCACCGAGCCATTCGTAGATACGCGCGCGCAAGGTAAGGAGTTCAACCTTTGTACATCCGGCCGGCAAGTCTGCTTGCTCCAGCTTCCGGCTGACGAACTCTACGGCGTTGTTGAGACGCCCTTTCGACAAATAGAGTTCGATGGTCTCTGCGAGGACCGGACAGGTATTTCCGACCGACTCATCGGCTTTAGCTGCAGCCTGCTGCGATACCGTTAGCATGGCTACAACAGCGACCTCCTTCGCAGAGATCAGTTGTGTCAGCCTTTGCATAAGGCTAGCCATTCGGGCGATAGGGACCATATCAGCACATGTAGCTGGTGCACGGGGCGCTCCCATCGGCGGACTGCGCCAGCGCTCCATCACTTGTACCGATTGCTGTTGCAGCAATGACCACCACAATCATGACAAGGGCGATTTGTGTTACTTGGTAGATCGACATGGTTTCATTCCCTTCAAGCAAAATGTGCCTATTCCTTATGAACTTGGGCCTAATTTCTTACCTTAGCCAGCTGAACTACACATAAATGCCAACCGCCTTACCCACAGGTCGCGGCGCGTTCATCTACTTCAGCGGCTATCGTCTTGCCCAAACTCAGATGAGCGCTACTACTGGTAGTCCAGGCATAGTGGTGCCGAATCAGCGACGTTCCAAGATTGCTCCAATGGTTACATAGCCGAGGTTCATCGATGATATGATTGACCAGATCTTCTTGGGTCAATCGCCCGTGTCCGCTTTCAATAAGGATCAGATCCAACCACTTGCCTAGAAAAGCCCTCGCAGTTCTTGAATTGAGCTTGTCAAAATCGACAATATCTGAAATAAAGAATCGTTGGATCCTATCTGCCGCGCTTATTGGATCTTCCTTTTTCTCCATATATTGGTATATGTGCTGCACCTCTTTCGCGAATAAGTCAATATCACGATCATTTAATCTAGCTTGAGCGGCTCTTTCGTGAAAGAATATCACCGCCTCGAATACACTCCTCCCTCTCTCCTCTATTAGTAAATTGTGCTCTTTTTCTGATAACTTCATTGCGACTTTGTTATATATCCACGCCTTGACGTTGCCGGAGAGCTCCTCAAAACCTGGCAAAGTGTCAATATTGATAATAGATTGTATCAAAAGAGAATCTTGCAAAATCGCGGTGCCGGCCAGTTTAGCCACTAGTACTGCATGATCATGAAGAGAATCTTGTAATTTCATCGTAATTCTAACATTTTTACTTATATTACTACTGTGATACCAATCGTAAAACAACAATGCATTTTTCAAATTCTGCACATTCGGCGCTTGATTATGCAACAACTTTCGATTTTTTATCAAGGTATTTTCGACAAAATTCCGAAAATTATTTGAAGAAACCCGTATTTTGCCACCTATGTGGTACGTTTTATCGGTTTTAAATCTGACAAATTCTGGCGATATGTCCACGTAATTCATAAATGGTGGATTGTTAGTCGTTCGAATATACGCGAATGTAATATTCTCATCTTTCGGGAGAATGGTCGTCAACGTGTATACGCTCTTGGTCTCGTCGAGCTTCGCCGTTTCCGAGATTTCAAGCTCACGTGTTGGATTATCCCACTCAGAACCCCAAACCTTTACTACAGTTATAGGAATTTCAACGATGGGCAATTCGCTTTCCGGCGGCGTGATTTTTGTGACCAACACAAAGTAATCACGTGGCGGAGCCGCCTGTGCTTCGCAACACGCCAAAACAAACGCAGTAATAATTACAAAAATCGCGCGGCACATTTGGATAAAACCTTGCTCGATAAAAGCTATCTACTACCTTAGATTTTTGAAATTGACTTGGCAAGAATAACATGCGTAGTTCAGTCTGAGTGTGATTAAACTCACACAAAATATTTTAATTTGCGGATCATGCAAACGTACAATTATTCACAGAACAGTTGACGGGCATTTGATTGATGTTTCAGAGGTTCCGATTACAGCAGCAGACCTAGATTTACCTGGGATTTCCTCTGGACATTGACATGATGATGCCGTCGGACCTGATGGCGTCGGTGTTCGTAGTACAGATTAGGCCATATTGGGGCCAGCCATTCCGCCCTTACACGTCTGATTTGGAAGCCATTCGCTCGAACATCTCCGTTAGCCATCCGCGGGTCATTTGCGACCTCAGATACGAGCCTGTGCCTAATCCGCTTGAATGCAGGTACGGTTTTCTGATTTTCTGCCAGATGCCAGATAAATTCGCCGTCAACGGGAACATCATTTTGAACAATCGCCTCGGGGATATGATCGAACCAATCTTGATGTTGGTGCCATCGCCAGGTGTTCGGGCTGTTCTTCGTCGTTGGCAGCAATCCAATCAGGATATGCCCGCGCTGCACCGCCGGCCAGTCGGCATCAGCCTCCCGAGTCATTCGTGCAAGTACCCTGCAAATCGTTTAAAATGTGCCACCCATCGGCACGAAATCGATGAGTGTTAATGGACTGCCGGCTGACACGATGTCTGCAGGATGGACGCGCTCTTCGCGAAGATACGTGATAAACCCACCAGAGACCTGAATTGGTATTGCCTCCGCACCACTGGATTGCGGCCATCGCATGGAGTATTGCATTAGGTTGATCTCAGGAGACCGCGCCACACAGTTGAACGTTCCCGAAAGACAGTTAAAGAAACTTTCAGGCGTGCGCCCAATGAAACTCAGATTGGCACCCTCGGAAACAGCCAGTACCTTCGCCGATGCGGTTCGGAGCTCACTCAGAAAACTCGCATCGACTTCGGGTGCCTCTCGAACCCTTTGAAGCCATAAGCCAAGTTGCTCTGTTCGCGCGATGTCCCATCGAAACGGAGTTGACAACATTCACTGGTAAAGAATGCCATTCGGTTGACAGAGACTTTCAAAAAACCGAGGTTTTCTTAGCCTCTGGTCCTCGCCAGGCCGTCCTTCGCCGGCTGATAGTTCGGATCGAGCTGTGCGGCGCGCGCATAGGAGCGGCGGGCTTTTGTCGTCTCTCCGCGTCGCTCGTAGATCAGTGCCTGGTTGACCCAGGCCTCGGCGATGTTCTTGTCGAGGTCGAGCGATTTGTTGACATCGGCGAAAGCGTTTTCCTCGTCTCCGAGAGCGAGATAGGACAGGCCGCGGTTGTTGTAGGGCAATGGCGCGCTCGGAGACAGCGAGATCGATTTGGAGAAATCCTCGATCGCCTGCTGGTGCTGCCCGCGTTTCTGGTAGATCAGGCCACGATTGTTGTAGGCCCGAGGATCGGTCGTATCCAGCCTGATGGCACGGGTGAAGTCGTTGAAGGCGTTGTTCTGCTGACCGGCCTGCATGTACATGTTGCCGCGCCCGATAAAGGCCACGTCGTAGCGCGGGTTAATGCGCAGCGCCCTGTTGTAGTCGTCGGAGGCGGCAGCCAAGTCGCCCATGCCGCGATAGATCAGCGCTCGGTTGGCATAGGCCTGGTAGAAACTCGGATTGATTTTGATCGCTGTATCGAAATCCTTCAGCGCTCTGTTGAAGTCACCGGCCCGTCCATAGGCGCTGCCGCGCACATTATAGGCCTCGGCGTCTTGCGGGTTGTTTTTGATGACCTCGGTCAGCGAAGCGATGTTGCTTTCCGATCCCTGCGCCTTTTCGATGTTGATGACGTCTTCGGGGTTTGTCGTCTGGCAGCCGGCCAAAGCGAAACTCAAGAATGCGATCGCGGTCAATGCGCGAAGGCCGACCCGCCCATGGGTCGGCGTCTTGTGCACGTTCACCCGTGTGTCCCTCACCTCTCTTACCGATGTTCGTACAGCCTACACCGGCCCCATCGCCCACAAAATAAGGCGGCGGCGATGTCATCGCCCCGCCTGACAAAACGCAACAAATGCGTTTGAATAATGGCAGGTCCTAGCGGCCGCCGCGGCCGACCAACAGTCCCTCGCGCTGTGCGCGCTTGCGTGCCAGTTTGCGCACGCGGCGTACGGCCTCGGCTTTTTCGCGGGCACGCTTCTGGGACGGCTTTTCGTAGAAATCGCGCATCTTCATTTCACGAAAGATGCCTTCGCGCTGCATTTTCTTCTTCAATGCGCGCAGAGCCTGGTCGACGTTATTGTCGCGGACAAGTACTTGCACCTTAATCCCGTTCCTTCCGGTTTCGCGTTTCGTTTCGCCCTGTTGGCGGCCATTTGCAATGGCAAATAAACATCGGTTCGCGAAAATCACTGATCTCGCGGCTGCATCGGCACTAACAGAATTTCCTGTGCAAGTCCACAGTATGTGGGCGATCTGCGACCATTTTGGGGCGATTTTCCAAACGGCTCACCATTGCGTCCCATCGCGCGGCGTTTTGCGTCGCAAAACAAACATTGTCGCGCTTGCAATTCTGCAATCAGATGGACTAGCCACTTGGCACGGGTGTAAAGCCGAACCGGAGCGTGAGCCAGCAATGCGCAAATATTCCATATTCGCCGTCGCGCGCGAGGCGATGCGTGGCCACAAGGGATGGCCCGAGCAATGGGGATCGCCTGAACCCAAGAAACAGTATGACGTTGTCATCGTCGGCGCCGGCGGTCATGGTCTCGGTACCGCCTACTACCTGGTGAAAAAACACGGGCTCCGAAATATCGCGGTTCTGGACAAGGGGTGGCTGGGCGGCGGCAACACGGGCCGCAACACGACCATCATACGCTCCAACTATCTCTATGACGAAAGCGCGGCGCTCTACAATCACGCCATCAAACTGTGGGACGGTTTGAGCCAGGACCTCAACTACAATGTGATGTATTCGGCGCGCGGCGTGATGATGTTGGCGCATTCGGTGCATGACGTGCAAGGTGCCCAGCGGCACATCCATGCCAATCGCCTCAACGGGGTTCAGAACGAGTGGATGACGCCCGAGCAAGCCAAGGCCTATTGCCCGCCGCTCAATATCTCGAAAACCGCACGTTATCCGGTCATGGGAGCCGCCCTGCAGCGCTGCGGCGGGGTGGCCCGGCATGATGCGGTAGCCTGGGGGTACGCCCGCGGGGCTGCCGATCGCGGCGTCGACATTATTCAGAACTGTGCCGTCACCGGCATCAAACGCTCCGTCGACGGTGCGGTAGAGGGCGTCGAGACCACACGCGGCTTCATCGGCGCCAAGAAAGTCGGCGTGGTCGCGGCCGGTCACACCTCGGTACTGATGGAAATGGCCGGTGTCCGCATGCCGCTTGAAAGCTATCCGCTGCAGGCACTGGTGTCGGAACCGGTCAAGCCGGTGTTTCCCTGCGTCGTGATGTCGAACACCGTGCACGCCTACATCTCCCAGTCCGACAAGGGCGAGCTGGTGATCGGCGCCGGCACCGACCAATACACCTCCTATTCGCAGACCGGCGGGCTGCATATCCTCAGCCACACCCTGGACGCCATCTGCGAGATGTTCCCGATCTTCTCGCGGATGAAGATGTTGCGTTCCTGGGGCGGAATCGTCGACGTCACACCCGACCGTTCGCCGATCCTGGCCAAGACCCCGGTTCCGGGGCTCTATGTCAATTGCGGTTGGGGCACCGGCGGTTTCAAGGCGACGCCTGGTTCGGCTGACGTTTTCGCCCACACGATCGCGCGTGATGCGCCGCATCCCATCAACGCGCCTTTCACACTGGAACGGTTCCGTACCGGTCGCCTCATCGACGAGGCCGCCGCGGCCGCCGTCGCGCATTGACGTAGAGGGCCACATGCTTCTGATCTATTGCCCATACTGCGAAGAGGAACGGCCGGAACTGGAGTTTCGACACGCCGGAGAAGCCCACATCGTGCGCCCGTCCGACATCGCAGAGATCAGCGACGATGCATTCGAAGCCCTGTTCTTCCTGCGCGACAACCCGAAGGGGCTGGCCTATGAGCGCTGGCGTCACGTGCACGGTTGCGGGCGGTTCTTCAATGCGGTGCGCGATACCGTGTCGGACCGGTTCCTGACCACCTACAAGGCCGGCGAACCAAAACCCGACGCGGCGACACTTGTCGGCGGTAAAAAGGAAGCCGCGAAATGACCGGAGCGAATCGCATCGCCGGAGTTGGTCGGCTTGTGCCGGCTAAGACGCTGCGCTTCAGCTTCGACGACAGGATCTATACGGGCCTCGAGGGCGACATACTGGCATCGGCCCTGCTGGCCAATGGTGTGCACCTGATGGGGCGGTCCTTCAAATATCACCGCCCGCGCGGCGTGCTTGGCGCCGGGCCCGAAGAACCCAATGCGTTGATGGGCATCGCGCGCGACCGGGCGCGACGTCAGCCGAACGTACGGGCCACGGTCCAGGAGGTGTTCGAGGGCATGACGGCGGTGTCGCAAAACCGCTGGCCGTCGCTGGCCTTCGACGTCGGCGCGGTCAACGATCTGTTCTCGCCGCTGTTTCCGGCCGGCTTTTACTACAAGACATTCATGTGGCCGAAGGCCGCCTGGCAGAAGCTCTACGAGCCGGTGATCCGCGGTGCCGCCGGCCTGGGCGTCGCCCCCGACGAGCCGGATGCCGACCACTATTCGAACCGTTATCTGCATACCGACGTATTGGTTATCGGTGCCGGTGTGGCGGGCCTGGTGGCGGCACAGAGCGCCGCTGAGAGCGGCGCGAGCGTCATCATATGCGACGAAAGAGCCCATTTCGGCGGTGCCCTGTCTTTTGAAACCGGCGTGCAGCTTGACGGCCAGGCTGGTTTCGAATGGGCGGCCGCTACAGCGGCAAAACTGGCGGCCATGGACAATGTGCGGGTGCTCAACCGCACCACCGCCTTCGGCTACTATGCCCAGAACTTCGTCGCCCTCGTCGAAAGGGTCACCGACCACCTGGCCGACCCGGATCCCGCCTTGCCGCGCGAGCGGCTGTGGCAGGTCAGAGCCAGGCAGGTGATCATCGCGACTGGCGCCATCGAAAGGCCGATGGTGTTTGCCAACAACGATCGCCCCGGCATCATGCTGTCATCGGCGGCGCGCACCTATCTCAATCATTACGGCGTCGCGGTCGGCACCAAGGTGGGAGTCTACACGACGCACGATTCGGCCTATGAAACCGCCTTCGACCTGAAGCGCAGCGGCGTCGCGGTCGAGGTGATCGTCGATGCGCGCGACGCGCCCGGCGAAGGCCTGTTGTCGACGGCCGCCGATCTCGACCTCGAAGTGCTGACCGGCCACAGCGTCGTCGACGTCAAGGGCGCGCACCGGGTGACCGCGATGCGCGTGAAGCGCAACGGTGGCGGCGCGCAGCGTTCGATCGCCGTCGACGCACTCATCATGTCGGCCGGCTGGACGCCGTCCGTGCATCTGTTCTCGCAATCCCGAGGCAAGGTCGCCTTCGATGAGGCGACCCAACGCTTTCTGCCGGGTGACTATGTGCAGGACTGCGTCAGCATCGGTGCCTGCAACGGCACCGACGATCTGCAGACCCTGATCGACGAGGCGACCAAAGCCGGTCAGACGGCGGCGGGCAAAAAGTCGCGCCGCAAACGTCTCGAAGCGGAAGGTGCTGCGAATTGGTCGGGCGGCATGCAGGGATCCGCCGACGGAGCGGGACCTGATACGAGGGTCAAGGCATTTGTCGATTTCCAGAACGACGTCACCGCCAAGGACATCCGGCTGGCGGTGCGCGAGGGCATGCATTCGATCGAGCACGTCAAGCGCTTCACCACCAACGGCATGGCGTCCGACCAGGGCAAGACATCCAACATCCATGGCCTGGCCATCGCCGCGGAAGCGCTCGGTCGCCCGATGCCGCAGGTCGGTCTGACGACCTTCCGGTCGCCCTATACGCCGGTCACCTTCGGATCCATCGTGCAGTACGGCCGCGGCAAACTGTTCGACCCGACGCGGCGCACGCCGATGCATGCCTGGGAGGAGGCGCACGGTGCCGTGTTCGAGGATGTCGGCCAGTGGAAACGCGCCTGGTATTATCCGCGGGTCGGCGAGGATATGCACACGGCGGTCAACCGCGAGTGCTGGACGGTGCGCGAGGTTGCCGGGCTGTTCGATGCATCGACGCTCGGCAAGATCGAAGTGGTGGGGCCGGACGCGGCAAAATTTCTCGATCTCATGTACACCAACAGCTGGAGCAAGCTGCGGCCCGGGCGCTGCAAATACGGTATCATGCTGCGCGAGGACGGCTTCGTTTACGATGATGGGGTCGTCGCGCGCATCGCCGAGGACCGGTTTCATGTGACCACCACGACCGGCGGCGCCCCGCGCGTTCTGCATCATATGGAAGACTATCTGCAGACCGAGTTTCCCAAGCTCGATGTCTGGCTCACCTCGACCTCGGAACAGTGGGCGGTGATTGCGGTGCAGGGGCCGAAGGCGCGCCAGATCATCGCGCCGCTGGTCGAGGACATCGACCTTGGCAACGAGGCGATGCCGCATATGAGCGCCCGCGAGGGCCGGATCTGCGGTGTTCCGACACGGCTGTTCCGGGTCTCTTTCACCGGTGAAGCGGGCTATGAGATCAACGTGCCGGCCGACCACGGCCAGGCTGTCTGGGAAGCCGTGTGGGAACGGGCGGAACCGCTCGGCGCCTGCGCCTACGGGACCGAGACGATGCATGTCCTGCGCGCGGAAAAAGGTTTCATCATCGTCGGCCAGGACACCGACGGCACGGTGACGCCGCAGGATGCCGGCCTCGGTTGGGCAATCGCCAAGAGCAAGCCGGATTTCGTCGGCATCCGCGGCCTGAAGCGGCCGGACCTGACGGCGAATAGCCGCAAGCAACTGGTGGGCCTGAAGACGCGGGATCCGAAAACCGTGCTGGAGGAGGGGGCGCAGATCGTGGCGGATCCGAACCAGGCCGTGCCCATGACCATGATCGGCCACGTGACGTCATCCTACTGGTCGGAGAACTGCGGACGGTCGATCGCCCTGGCGCTCGTGCAGGACGGTCGCGCCCGCTCGGGCGAGACCCTCTACGTGCCGATGCCGGACCGGGTGATTGAAGTCGAGGTGACCGGCACCGTTTTCTTTGACGAGAAGGGAGAGCGGGTCCATGGCTGACAGGAACGCAGCCGCCAGGGCCGCACCGCTTGCAGGCCGCCTGGCCGGATCGGCGCATGTCCGCATCGAGCCTGCCGAACCGGCGAGCCGCATGGTGCTGCGCGCCCGGAAAGAGGCAATCGCGCCGCTCTCGAAAGCGCTCGGCGTCAAGTTGCCGGAGAAACCCAAGACGTCGGCGCGCTCCAGTGCGGCGCGGACCAAGGCGCGAACGGCATTGTGGATCGGTCCGGACGAATGGCTGGTGATCGATCGTGAGGGCGTCGATCTGATAACGCCCTGCGCCAAGGTCACGCAACCGCATTCGGCGGTCGATATCTCGCACCGCAACACCGCCATCGTGGTCACCGGCGACACCGCGCAATCGGTGCTCAACGCCGGCTGCCCGCAAAACCTGTCGCTGGAGGTCTTCCCGGTCGGCGCCTGTTCGCGCACGCTGCTCGGCAAGGCGGAAATTGTGTTGCTGCGAGAGACTGAGACAACATTTCGCGTTGAATGCTGGCGCTCCTTCGCCGACTATATATTTACCTTTCTGACGGAAGCTGCCCGCGATCCGGTAGTGTAAGCACGCCGGACCTCCCACTCAGAGATCCTTTGGCCGGTCCTCGGGATCGAATTGCGCCAGTGTCAGCCACTCGGCGGTTAGCGCCGGTTTCTTCTCATTCTCGATTTCGACGGTCACCGCGTATGTGAGCATCACCATGTCGGCGCCGCGGAACCGGACATTGTCGAGCATGAACCGGCCGCGAACACGAGCACCGCATTTGACAGGTGCAATGAAGCGGATTCTGTTGAAACCGTAATTCATTCCGAACTGCTGTTCGCGGATTTTCGGTGTGCAATCGTAGTTCATGGCCGACAGCAGCGACAGGGACAGGAAGCCGTGCGCAATGGTGCCGCCGAACCTGGTTTCGGCTCGAGCCCTCTCGGGATCGACGTGAATGAACTGATGATCGTGCGTGGCATCGGCGAATTTGTCGATCATCGACTGATCGACGGCAATCCACGCCGATAGGCCGAGTTCGGTACCGACCAGGTCGGGCAGATCCGACAGATGGATTTCGCGTGGCATTGACAAGGCTCTTCCTCGACAGGCTTGATCGGCCTTCTTTATCGACCTGGCGGCGCCGATGAAAGAGCACGGCGCTGATTCCACGGCGAGTGTGTCTCCAGCGCCACCGGCAAAACGCTTTTCCGGATTTGACGGGCCAGGGGACAATTCATTGTCCGTGACGCCGACCATATAGAACCCGGTTGTTTCAAATGGAGCCAACAATGATCCACTCTTGGCACCAGTCCCAACCGGAGTCCATCCGATGTCCGTGCAACCCGTTTTGACCATCGATCCGGCGCTGACCGCCGGTTTCGCCGACATGACACTGTTCGAGAGGCTCGGCCTTCTGACGGCCGACCGAAAAAATCCCGTCTTTACAACGAGTTTGGGCGTTGAGGACCAGGTTCTGACGGCGGCGTTGTGCCTGGCGGCCCCGTCGGTGCGAATCGTGACGCTCGAAACGGGACGATTGTTTCCGGAAACCTTGGCGCTGATTGAGGAGACGGAGACCCGTTTCGACATCCGCATCGAGCGGTTTCGTCCCGATCCCCGCAAACTGTCCGCCTATGTCGAGCAATACGGCCTGAACGGCTTTTACGACAGCGTCGAGGCCCGCCACGCCTGCTGCGGCGTGCGCAAGCTCGAACCGCTGGCACGGGCGCTCAAGGGCGCTGACCTGTGGCTGACCGGTCTGCGGCGCGGCCAGTCGCAAGCCCGGGCCGGGGTGCCGTTCGCCGCCTATGACGGCGAGCACGGTCTGATCAAAGCCAACCCGCTAGCCGACTGGGATCTCGAAGACATCAACGCCTTCGTCGCGGCCAACAACGTGCCGGTCAATGCGCTGCATGCACGCGGTTATCCGTCGATCGGCTGCGAGCCCTGCACCCGTGCGATCAAGCCTGGCGAAGACGAACGTGCTGGCCGCTGGTGGTGGGAGAATGACGACAAGCGCGAGTGCGGTCTGCACGTAAGCGACGCGCCGGTGACCGCAATCGCCGCCGCGCGATAACAGGAAAACAAACCATGCCCGAAAGCAAACCGCCTCTCGATCCGAACCTGAAGGCGCTCGAAAGCGAGGCGATCCACATCTTTCGCGAGGTGGCCGCCGAGTTCGAGCGTCCCGTCATGCTCTATTCGGTCGGCAAGGACTCCTCGGTCTTGCTGCACCTGGCACGCAAGGCGTTTTATCCCGGCCGGGTTCCGTTCCCGCTCCTGCACATCGATACCGGTTGGAAGTTCTCCGAAATGATCGCCTTTCGCGATGAGACGGCGGCGAATTTCGATCTTGATCTGGTCGCGCATACCAATACGCGCGGACAATTGGAGAATGTGACGCCGTTCACCCATGGCTCCGCCGCCTATACCAACGTCATGAAAACCGAAGCCCTGCGGCAGGCGCTGGATGCCGGCGCTTACGATGCGGCATTCGGCGGCGCCCGGCGGGATGAGGAAGCCTCGCGGGCCAAGGAACGCATCTATTCTTTCCGGACACCGGAACATCGCTGGGATCCGCGCAACCAGCGGCCGGAACTGTGGTCGGTCTACAATGGCATGATCCGCAACGGAGAGAGCGTGCGGGCGTTTCCACTGTCCAATTGGACCGAAGTCGATATCTGGCGCTACATCCAGGCCGAGAACATCCCGATCGTACCGCTCTATTTCGCCGCCGCCCGGCCGGTGGTCGAACGCGACGGCATGCTTATCCTGGCGCAGGACCGCCGCCTGAAGCTGTTACCCGGCGAAACGACACGCACCGAGTCGGTGCGTTTCCGCACGCTTGGCTGCTTTCCGCTGACCGGGGCGATCCGCTCCCATGCCACGACGCTGGACGACATCATCGCCGAACTGGAGACCGCGACGGTTTCGGAACGCCAGGGCCGGGCCATCGATCGTGACGAAACCGGATCGATGGAAAAGAAAAAACGCGAGGGCTATTTCTGAT
The DNA here is from genome assembly GCA_965249925.1 of Hoeflea sp. GTDB lineage: Bacteria > Pseudomonadota > Alphaproteobacteria > Rhizobiales > Rhizobiaceae > Hoeflea_A. The sequence goes on along the minus strand of OZ252260.1, from coordinate 426,599 downwards.
GACCGCCACACAACAAGTCGCCACGGCGCCCGAGGCCCACACCGAACCGTCCGGCCGCAACGCCAGACCGCTTCGGCTGATCACCTGCGGCAGTGTCGATGACGGCAAGTCGACGCTGATCGGGCGGCTGCTCTGGGACACCAAGGCGGTTAAGGAAGACCAGGCCGACGCGCTGCAACGGGACCGGCGCGAACAGCAGAACGATCTCGGCCTGCCGGATTTCGCGTTGTTGCTCGATGGCCTGCAGGCGGAGCGCGAACAGGGCATCACCATCGATGTCGCCTACCGCTATTTCTCCACCGACCACCGGTCCTTCATCGTCGCCGACACGCCGGGCCACGAGCAGTATACGCGCAATATGGCGACAGGCGCGTCGACCGCCGACCTGGCGGTGCTGCTGGTCGATGCCCGTACCGGCATGCTTGAGCAAACGCGGCGCCACGCCACTATCGCGGCGCTGATGGGCATCCGTCAATTTGTGCTTGCGGTCAACAAGATCGACCTGATCGATTATGACCAGGCGCGGTTCGATGCCATCGCCGCTGACTTCCGGCAGTTCGCCCTGTCGCTCGGAGTGACGGACGTCACCGCCATTCCGATGTCGGCGCTGCTTGGCCAGAACGTCGTGTTCGACGGCAAACAGGCCATGCCCTGGTACAGCGGGCGGACGCTGATCGAGGTGCTGGAACTGGCGACGCAGCGTTCGGCGCAGACCGTCGGGTTCCGGCTGCCGGTCCAGCGTGTCAGCCGGCCAGACGAGAGCTTTCGCGGCTATCAGGGCACGGTCGCCGGCGGCTCGGTCAAACCGGGCGACAGCGTCATCGTGCTGCCGGCCGGCACGGTCGCCAATGTCAAGCAGATCGTCACCTTCGACCTGGTGCGCAACGCCGCGGTGGCCGGCGATGCCATCACGCTCGTGCTCGACCGTCCGGTGGACGTGGCGCGCGGCGACATGATCGCCTCGATCGACGCGGCGCCGGCAACGGGACTGGCGTTCGATTGCAAGCTGGTGGCGCTGTCGGCGGACGGTATCGACGGTGGCAAGCGCTATTGGCTGAAATCCTCAAGCCGCCGTCAGCGAGTGCGCGTCCAGCCGCAGACCGTTCTCGATCTCAAAAGCGGGCAGTGGAACGGGACCGACAGACTGCCGCTGAATGCCATCGGCAGCGCGCAGCTGAGCTTTGAAGAAACGGCGATCTTCGATCCCTACGAGGCGAACCGCAACACCGGCGCCTTTGTCCTGATCGATCCGGACACCCACAACACGGTGGCCGGCGGCATGATCGTCGGTCGATCGCGCAGCGTCGACGGCATCGACAGCAGTGATGAAGATGACCGGGTGCTGCTGTCGCTTCCGGCTGATCTTGCAGACGAACTGATGACCAGCGACCTGTTCGCCGATTTGCGGTCACGTATCGATATCCGCAAAACCAGCAGCCGCAAAGCATCGGCGATCCTGCAGGTTCTCGACTGAAGGGTCTCGCGCCGTTGCTCTAAGCCGCCGCCTCGCGCCAGAATTTCTGGTCGTCGACCAGCTTGTGCCAGCGGGTATCGGCCTTCTTCATGGCAGCCTTGGCCCGTTTGCGATGCCACTTGCAGATCTCCGCGACGGCCTTGTTGAGGTCTTTGCGTTGGGGATGATTTCGGGCGATCGTGTCCTCCAGGCTCTCCGCCATGGCGACATCATTCAGGTACCCGAAGACGTCCTGCAATCTCTTGAGATCGTTGAGAAATTCCTTTGCGGCCTCGGTCTTGTAAAGCGCCAGGAACGGATCGAACGTGTAGCGCAGTTCTTTCAGGGCCTTGCGCAGTTCGTGGCGCTCGCTGATCTTCAGTCGGGCGAAGCCACGCCCCCTGTTGCGGGCCTTGCGCCATGCCCGGTCGAGTTCGAGTGAGGACATCCGCATCACCTGGTCCGGCAGGGCACGGCCGATAATTGCCCGGTCCACCGCCTGGTCGAACAGCATGCAATTGAGTTTCAGCGGCGTCCAGTGCTTGTCGCGCAGCGCCCGCCGCACCGTTTCGCGCTGGCGTACCCGGTCCTGTTCCAGGAAATCGATCAGGGCAGCATGCCGTTTCTTGATGCCCAGCTCGGCCAATGCCGGAGTGACAATGTCATTGAGCAGGACGTCGGCGTTGCGCAGTTCGCCGACGATGCGGCCGAGATCACGTGCCATCGCCGAGATCGGCCTGAGGCTGTCAATGTCGGTCGACGACTGGAATATCTTCAGCGCCGTGCGTAGCCGCCGCAGACCGATGCGCAACTGGTGCGGCACTTCGGGTTCGTCCGAGGTTAAGAGGGCCTGCCAGTTGCCCAGAATCTGGCGCGCGGCCGCCCGGCCGATCATTTTGAGCGCCTGCTCGACCGGGATCTGCGGTGTCAGGTCGGGCCGGGAATAACCGTGCGGCTTGGGTTGCTGCGGCCGTAGGTCGCCGTCCTGCCGCAGCAACGCGTATCCGCGTTCCGCCTTACTTCTGTCGGACGGGGTGATGGAATCCGGCGCGAACAGCGCCTCCGAGATGGTCAGCAGTGTGTGCGGATCACCGGATTTCAGTTCCAGCTCGATCTCGTTGAATGGTTGTCTGCGCTCTTGGTTCTGAACCGCGCCCTGATCAATCGCCACTTCGACAGTGCCGCTGCCGTCTACCGTCAACAGGCTGGTGGCGCGCTTCATATTGGTTTCAAACACCGGCTGCAGAGGCTGGTCGCCGACCAGTTCACAGAGCCATGGTTTGAGCACCGGATCATCGATCCGGGAGATGTCCAATTTCGGCCCCGTCAATTCGTATTCGATCTCGATCGGATTGGAGAGGCCGTGTTCGAGGCTGGTGCCGCGTTTCAGCGTCTGTACCCACCGCTCGCCGTCCTTGCGGACGCGCAGCGAGGCCTTTTCGCGATGCAGCCGCAAATCGGGCGTGTCGAAATAGATCGATCGCAACTGCCGGTAGGTCTTCTTGCCGGCGGATAGCCGGCGAAATGCCGCGCGACGGGACAGCCGCCGGATGTCATCCGCACCGACCTCGAGCTTGAGTTCCAGTTCCTTGTTGCCCATCTCTTTGCGACCGCGTTAGCAACAGAAAGACGCGCGCGTTTGTAACAATTCGGTGACAGTCCTACAAGCGACCGCCGGGGATCAGTATTCGTGAGCCTCCAGTTCCGCCTCGCTCTGTTTGTCGACCTCGGCCACCCCGCTCTCCGCCGGGCGCAAGTGATGCACAATGCGCCAGATGTGATAGGAGACCCGGTGCAGCCACCGCATGGCGTCCATCCGTTTGATGATGCCGTCCACATCGGATTGGCCGTCGGGCGTCTGCGCAATCATGCGTTGACGATAGCTGTGACGCGCTTCGCGCAATTGGGCCCGCAAACGATCAAAATCGGTTTCCTCCTGTTCGGTCAGTTGACCGGGCTTCAGGCGGCGCAGTTTGCCAGCAAGCGTCCGTCCAATTTCCGATAGTTCGGGATCATTCAGAATCGTTTCTATCCGGTCTTCCTTCTTGCAGCGCTGATCAAGGCGCTGCAGGTGATCGAGCGTGTGGATGGCGGACGATCGGCGCAGCCGAAGCGCCGTGTCTTCAGATGTGATCTGGATCTGGTCCGAGTAGCGTTTGGTTGTTTCAAGCGCTTCCCCGACAGTGCTTATTTGATCCGGTTCGCCTGGTTCGTCGGCGGCAAGCCGAATGGCGAGTCCGGTAAAAACCGCATCGGCGATTCCCGAGACCGTATCGACCAGCGCATCCATGGCCACAGCGGTTTCGGAAAGCAACCGATCATCCAGTCGGGCAGTGAGACGGGGGCCGCGTTCGGGAACGAGACGGATGACAAGCGCCGCAAACCGGTCGGTGACCCCGATCACGACGAGCACGCCAAGCAGATTGAAACAGGTGTGAAAAGCCACCAGCGCCAATTGCGGGTCGAACGCCGTGATCACGCCGGCGTCGAACAGCCAGCCCAGGGGTGTGAGCAGGATAAAGGCCATAATGCCCGTCAAAATATTGTAGATGACATGGGCATAGCCGGTCCGGCGCGTTGCGGTCGCACCGCCGAGCGTCGCCAGAGCCGCGGTGAAAGTCGTTCCGACATCCATGCCGATGACCATGGCCGCAGCCTGGGGAAAGGAAATGGACCCCGACGAAAGAGCCGCCAGGGCGACGGCGACACCGGCACTGGAGGATTGTGTGACCAAGGTGATGGCAATGCCGAGGAACACCAGTTGGAGCCGGCCTAGCAATGTGTCGCCGGGGAAAACCGAGGGGCTGACGACATCTTTCAGAACCGCCATACCCTCCTGCATGGCATCGATACCGACGAACAGCAGGCTGAAGCCGGCCATCGCCCAGCCGATATGCCGCCAGCGGCCCTTGCCGAACACCCGCATCAGCGCACCGACCAACACCAGCGGCGTGACCACCGTGCCGAGATGCAGTTTGAAACCGAGGATGGCGACCAGCCAACCGGTCACCGTTGTGCCGATGTTGGCGCCGAAGATGATTCCCAGCGCGTTCGAAAAGCTGATCAGTCCGGCGCCGACGAAACCGACCGTCGCCACCGTTGTGGCACTGGAGGACTGAAGCAACGCGGTTGCCGCGGCACCGGCAGTGGCGCCACTGAGAGGACTGCGTGTGTAGCTGCGCAACAGCCTGCGTAGGGCGTTGCCGGCGAGCGACCGCAAACCGTCGGTCAACATCGTCATGCCCAGCAAAAACAACCCCAGGCCACCGAGCGCTTGCAGCAGCTGAATGTCCATAAATCAGCTTAACACGTTTCGCCGGCTTCTGAATTGATCGCGCGCAATCGCGCCGGTTGCTCTAAAGCGGCGGGACGTCAACGATATAGCTGAAATCGTCACGGCTTTGCTGCAAAACCGATCGGCTCAGACTGGCTGCGATCATCGTCTCATCGTCGGCAGCGGTTGCGCCGGCGACCGGCCCGGTCGGTCCGCAAATCAGGCTTCGTCCGACGTAACGGAATGGGCCTTCGCCCCCGATGCGGTTGGCATAGGCCACGAATATTTGGTTTTCGATCGCCCGCGCCGGAACGACGTAATCCGCGATGTAGGCATAGGGTTGCATGAGGGCCGTTGGGACCAGGACCAGATCCGAGCCCAGGCGGGCCTGTTCGCGGACCAGTTCCGGAAACTCGACGTCGTAGCAAATCAGCAGGCCGATTTTGAAACCCTTGTAATCGAACTGCGTTGTGCTTCTACCGGGCGTGAATACCGTGCGCTCCCATTCGCCGTAAAGCGCTCGCTTGCTATAGCGGGCAATGCAGCCTTCCCGCGGCATGACGCAAAACGCGGAATTGAAAACGGCCTGACCGCGCAGTTCGTAGCTGCCCACCACCAGTGCCACGCCCGTTTGGCTGGCGCAGGCCTCCAGGCGGTCAATCACAGGCTTGTCGACGCTCGCGGCGATCGCGCCGAGTGCGCCGGATCGCCAATATCCGGTCAGGAAGCATTCCGGAAAGACCAGCAGATCGATATGTCTGCGGGCGGCTTCCGCAGCGGCCTGCTCGATGATCGCGAGATTGCCGTTCACACCGTCCGGCGATCCGGCGTGCTGGACCAATCCGAGCCGCAGGTTTTCGTCCGACGGGCTCATTCGTCCAGCGCACCCAGCAGGCGCGGCAAGCTGCTGAACCGGGCAATCAGCCCGAAGGTGATGATGTTGAGCAGCAGGAACACCACGGCGACGGATGCGATGATCGGCGTATAGCCGTACCGCAGGGCGTTGAAGATCTTGATCGGCAGCGTCTCGACGGTGAAGCCGACCGTCATCAGGGCGATAATGTATTCGTTGAGGCTGAGCACGAAGCAGAAGGCAAAGCCGGCGACGGCGTAGGGCAGAACCATCGGGGCGATCACCGTGCGAAACATCGTCCAGTTGTCGGCGCCGAGGGAGTGGCTGGCCTCCAGCAGTTCCCGATCGATGCTCTCAAGGCCTAAGGAAATGGTCACCAGCGGCAGGGCCAGCAGAAAAATCATATGGGCGATGATCACGTTGATCATCAGGCCATGCACCTGGACCGAGGTGAAGAACAGCAGAAAGGCAAGTGCCATGATCACCGGCGGCAGGATGAACGGCGCGACGCCGAGGCTGAACAGCGCCTTGGCGTAGAAAAAGCCGTAGCGCCACGCGGTGTAGGCGACCGGCATGGCGACCAGCACGGCGAGCGCCGCTGCGCAGGTGGCAATGGCAAGGCTGTTGAGCAGCGCCGCAAACCAGTCTTCCTCGAGGAAGATATCGACATACCAGCGCAGCGAAAATCCCTTCGGCGGAAACGACAGGAACTTCCGGGCGTTGAACGACACGGCTGTCACGACAACGATCGGGCCGATCAGGAACAGGGCGAAGATCCACAAATAGAGTTGCCGCAGGATCCGCATGTCAGCGACCCTCCCGACGACCGAGCCAGCGGGCCACGGCGATGACGGCGGTGCTGATCAGCAGAAGCAGCACCGCCAGGGCTGCGGCAAATGGCATGTTGGAGTTGTAGATCGCCTGGTCGGTGATCAGCACCGACAGCGTCCAGTGTTTCGGGCGCCCCAGCACCTGCGGCACGATGATGGCGCCCAGCGTCAGCACGAAAATGGTGATGCCGCTGGAAATCAGGGTAATGCGCGACATCGGCAGCACGACGGTGAAAAAGGTTTTCACGGGCGATGCGCCCATGGTCTGCGCCGCTTCCACGACACTGTGGTCGAGGCGGCTCAGCGACGGAAACAGCAGCAGCACCGCGAACGGGATGACCAGATAGACGAGGGCGACCACCACCGCCGCGGCGGACGGTGCCATGGCAAAGGACGAATCGATCAGGCCGAGCCAGGCGGGAATGTTGGACAACCCGGCGGTCTTGGAAAACAGCACCTGCCAGCTGAAGGCGATCAGCACTTCCGACAGCGACAGTTGCGCCAGGATGTAGATGAGCCAGAGGATTTTCACCGGCCGCGAGAAGCGGGTCAGCATGTAGGTGAAGGGGAAGGCGATGATCAGGCTGAGCACCGCGATCGTCGCCGAAATACCGGCCGAAAAGACGGCGCGCTCGATAAACGTGCTGGTGAACAGCCGCTGATAATGGGCGGTGTCGAAGCCGAAGACGAAATCGCCGCTTTGTTGCTGATGGGCGACGCTGACCAGCAGCACCAGAATGAACGGCACCAGGAAAAAGATGCCGATGGCGACGACGGACGGGGTCAGGGCGGCGGCAAGCCCGAGGCGTGGCGGTTGCGACACGTTCGACATCAGACCGCCAGCACCGAACAGGCCCCGGCCGGCATTTCGACCTTCACGTCCATGCCGATCTCGACATCGGGCCAGTCTTTCGGCGTGAGAACGGAAATGACTTCATGGCCGGCGCAATCGACCAGGATTTCAATGGTCGCGCCAATATCGCGGATGAACGTGACTGTGCCGGGCAGGGTGTTTCCAGCGGCCGATGCCTCCGCCGGCCGGACGAAGATCTCCTCGGGCCGGGTCAGCAGCAAGACGTCGGTGCCGGAGGAAAACGTCCCCGGATCCTGATCGACGGCCAGGGTTTGCCCGTTGAGCGCCACCCGGTTGGTGTCGACCATCTTGGCCGGCAGCAGGTTGCTGGTGCCGATGAAATCGGCGACGAAGCGGTTCACCGGCTTCTTGTAGATGTCCATCGGGCTGCCGACCTGATGCACCTTGGCGTCGCCCATGACGACGATTTCGTCGGCCATGGTCATTGCCTCGGTCTGGTCGTGGGTTACGACGATTGTGGTGATGCCGAGTTTCAGTTGCAGTTGCCGCAATTCGATCTGCATCGCCTCGCGCAGATTGGCGTCGAGCGCCGACATCGGTTCGTCGAGCAGGAAGACCCGCGGGTTGAGCGCCAGTGCCCGGGCGATGGCGACCCGCTGGCGTTGGCCGCCGGAGAGCTGCGATATGCGCCGGTCGCCGACATCGGGCAGATGGATCAGGTCGAGCAGTTCGCCCGCCCGCTTGCGGCATTCAGCGCGGCCGGCGCCGCGAATGCGCATACCGTAGGTGATGTTGTCCTCGACATTGAGATGCGGAAACAGGGCGAAGGACTGGAATACCATGCCGACGTCCCGTTTGAACGCCGGCACGGCCGTCACGTCGCGTTCGCCGAACCGGATGCGACCCTCGGTCGGGTTCTCCAGACCGGCCACCATGCGCAACAAAGTGGTCTTGCCGCAGCCCGAGGGTCCGAGAAAACAGATCATCCGGCCCTCGTCGAAATTCAGATTCACGTCCTCCACCGCCGTGAAAGCGCCGAAGCGCTTGGTCACGCCGTCAATTTGCACGCTGTTCATGGGGCGTCCCCGGAGATCGGACGGCCGGTCCTGCGACCGCCCATCCTGTTGTTATCGAGTTCTGTTACTGGGAGATAATCTCATTCCAGCGGTCACTGATCCAGTCTCCGTGCTCGAGATAAATGTCATAGCGCGGAATGATCGGCGGGATGGCGCTTGAGACGGCGGCGAACTCCTCGTCCGTGAGATCCGTCTTGTCGCGATCGACAACCGGTGCCGTTCCGACATTGCGCGACAGCTTGGCCTGGATGGCCGGCTGACAGATATAGTCGATGAAGACATGGCCGGCATCGACCGACTCGGCAAAGTTCGGCATCACCCAGGCGCCGGAATCGACGACGCCGCCTTCTTTCGGGAAGGTCGACCGGACCGGGAAGCCGTCGGCCGCCGCCAGGCCGGCAACGTCATGATAGTACTGGCCCATCGGGATCTCGCCATCCTGCAGCGCCTGCTGGAAGGAGCCCTCGTCCTTGTACCAGAGGCGCACATTCGGGCCGACTTCGGCGAGCTTGTCGAGCGCTTTGCCGATGCCTTCCCGGGTGGCGAGGATATCGGTGCCACCGAGGAAGGTGGCGGCGGTGATCTCCAGCAGGTAGGAGTTGGTGGGCAGGGCGAGCAGGCCCAGCGTATCCTTGTTTTTCGGATCCCACATGTCGGCCCAGCTGGTCGGCGCTTCCTTGACCACGTCCGTGTTGGAGCACAGGGTGATGTACCAGGAGACGGCACCGCAGGCGTAGAGTTCGCCGTTGTCGTTGCGGTAGCGGAAACGTTCCGGCAGGTTTGCGGCATGCGGCAGCTTCGATTCGTCGAGCGCCTGGAACTGTCCCTGCAGGCTGCCGCGGATGCGCGGGATACCGGCCATCATGGTCACATCGACCGGCGACTGTTTGGCGCGGGCGGCATTGCGGATCTGGATCAGCCAGGTCTCACCGGTCGGAACAGCCACCGAATCCACCTCGATGCCGGTTTCCTTGGTGAAATCCGGATAGATGTGGGCCTTGAACGAATCCTCGAAATAGCCGCCATAGGTGCCGACGCGGATCGTCTTGTCATCGGCCCTTGCAATATAGGGTGCGGCGAGCGTCATGGCACCGGCCGCACCGGCGGTCTTCATGAAGCCCCTGCGTGTCGATTTCAGCATTGGTATTCCTTCCTCCTTTGGTTTTTTCCCGGCAGACGTTTCCACCTTTCGATCGGGTTTGCTACCCGTTTGTGTGTCTTTTGGCTTTCATTCCGTATCACGCACACCCGGCAGGACGCATAGCATCTCATACAATAAGTTGGCGCCGATCAATGCCGTGTTGCCGCTCGGATCATAGGGCGGCGACACCTCGACCAGATCGCCGCCGACCAGCGACAGCCCCTGGCAGCCACGCACGATCTCCAGTGCCTGGATGGTGGTCAGGCCACCCATCTCGACGGTGCCGGTTCCCGGCGCGAAAGCCGGATCGAGGCTGTCGATATCATAGGTGAGGTAGACCGGCGCGTCGCCGATGGCGGCCCTGATCTCGTCCATCAGCGGCGACAGCGACTTGTGCCAGCACTCTTCGGCCGGGATAACGCGGAATCCGCGGTCGCGGCCCCAGTCATAGTCCTGCGGATGGTAGCCGGTGCCGCGTAGGCCGATCTGGAACACCTTGTCATTGATTAAAAGGCCATCGTCCACCGCCCGCCGGAACGGCGTGCCATGGGCGATGGGTTCGCCGAACATCCGGTCGCTCGTATCGGCATGGGCGTCGACATGGATCAGCGCCACCGGTCCGTGTTTTTCGGCAATCGCCCGCAACACCGGATAGGTCAGCGTGTGGTCGCCGCCCAAAGTCAGCGGTATGGCGCCAGCCGCGAGGATTTCGCGATAGGCGTCGGTGATCAGGTCGATCGTCGCCTTAAGGTCGAAGGTGTTGATCGCCACATCGCCGATATCGGCCACCTGCAGGCGTTCGAACGGCGCGGCGCCGGTGCCCATGTTGTAGGGGCGGATCATGCAGCTTTCGGCGCGAATCTGGCGCGGTCCATGACGGGTGCCGGCGCGGTTGGAGGCGCCGATATCCATCGGAATGCCGATAAAACAGGCGTCCAGCCCTTCGGCTGTGTGCTGCGTCGGCAACCGCATCATGGTCGCCGGACCGCCGAAGCGCGGCATGCTGTTGCCGCCGAGCGGCTGGTTATAGGCGTGGATGCCGGATGGATTTGTCTGCATCAATGTCAGCCGTTCTCCAGATGGGACCTATGGCCAGTCTAGAGACACCGTGCCAGGCAAACCATACGAAGCCTTCATAGCTCACATTTGCTTTTGCAAATGGTCGCTAACCATGGAACGCCGCGTCAATATCCTCCAGGAAGGCGGCGATCACCCGCGTCTTGCGGCCGGTTTTGGTGATCACCTGGAAGGTACAGGTATACTCGGTTTCCCCCGGCAGAACGCGGCGCAGCCGGCCGTCGCGCACATAGGCGGCGGCATAATGGTCCGGCAGCAGGCCGAGGAAGCGGTCGCTGAGGATCAGCATCAGCTGCGGCTCGATCTCATAGGAGGTGTGGCCGCTCTCCGGTGCGTTCATCAGGCGCTGCAGCCGTCGGCTCCAGTAGCCGCGCCGCACCAGCGGATAGCTGCCGACTTCCTCCAGCGTCAGATCCTCATCGGAACGCGCGAACAGCGGGTGGCCGCGGCCGCAATAGAGGTGATGATACTCGGTGTAGAGATCCCGGTATTCGAGGCCGTAGAGGCGGTTTTCGAAGCTGCCGATGCCGACATGAATCTCGCCTTCCAGCACTTTGCGCTGCAGCTCCTGCGGATTGTCCTGGGAGAGTTCGAACTCGACCTGGCTGGCCCGGTGCGAGAAAGCGGCGAAGGCCTGCGGCAGTTTCATCTGCGGATCGGTCACCGTGCTGTCGACCGTGCCGACGCGCAATTTGCCGACCAGCGTGCCCTTCAGGTTGGAGAGGCGGGCGGAGTAATCCTCAAGGTCGCGTAGCAGCGACTGCGCCGTCTCGTGCACCATGCGGCCCTTTTCGGTGAGCAGGAAACCGCGGCGGCCTCGCTGGCACAGCTGTACGCCGAGCCGCTGCTCGAGCGCCGTGATGTGGTTGGAAATGGTCGGCTGGCTGAGGTTGAGCTCGGCTTGCGCGGCGGAAAACCCGCCATTGCGCGCCACTGCGTCGAAGATCCGCAACAGGTGGATGTCGGAGCCGGAGAGTTGCATGGCTTACATTGATTAGAACAAATATTGAGAATTGCAAATCGCCATTGATCGCGATTTGCAGCGGCGTACTTTCAGCGCGCCGTGAAACCGGAGGAATGACAAAGGCCATCATGAGCGAACGCGCCAAAACCGCACTGCGCGACGTGACGCTGTTTCCCTATTGGCTGGACAGCGCCGACGCGCCGCCGGTCGAACCGCAGCTGATCGGCCGCGCCGAAGCGGACCTGCTGATCGTCGGCGGCGGCTTCACCGGCCTGTGGGCGGCGATCCTCGCCAAGGAGGCCGATCCGGCCCGTAAGGTGATGCTGATTGAGGCCGATCGCGTCGCCTATGGTGCGTCGGGACGGCCGGGCGCTATCGTCTCGACTTCGGTGATGCATGGTCTCTCAAACGCGCTGCGGGTGTTTCCGAACGACCTCGAGGCGCTGGAGGATATGGGACGCGACAATGTTGCGGGTTTCGTCGAAACGATCGATCGCCACGGGATCGACTGCCACCAGGAATGGAACGGCGAGTTGACCGTGGCGATCGGTGAGGCTCGGGTGGACGATGTGCGCCACGAATACGAGTTGCACGAACAGTACGGGCACGACGCCGTTTTGCTGGATACGGCAGCGGTGCGGGCGGAGGTGGCTTCGCCGCTATTTGCCGCCGGCGTGTGGTCGCGCAAGAACAGCGGCACGGTGCATCCGGCGCGGCTTGCCTGGGGGCTGAAAGCGGCGGCGCTGCGGCTCGGGGTAAGGCTGCATGAACTGACGCCATTGAAGCGTGTCGAGGATCGCGGCAGCCGGCTCGAGGTTGTGACGCGCGACGGCACGATCTCGACCCCAAAGATGTTGCTCGCCACCAACGCCTTTGCCGAAGGCCACCGCAACATCAAGCGGCGGGTAGCGATGGTTCGTGACCGCATCGTCATGACCGAACCGCTGTCCGATGAGCAGATGGGGCGGATCGGCTGGCGCAATCGGCAGGGCATCTATGACACACGCACCCAGCTCAACTATATGCGGCTGACCCGCGATAACCGCATTCTGTTCGGCGGGCGTCTCGGCTACTTCTACGACGGCGACCCGGACCCGGAGCCGGATCGTCGTCCGCAAATCTACGAACGGCTGGCCGAGGCGTTCTTCGCCACCTTCCCGCAGCTCGACGACATTCGTTTCACGCATGCCTGGAGCGGCCCGATTGCGCTGACCACGCGGATGGCGGTGCATTTCCAGCACTATTATGGCGGCAAGGCGATCTATGCCGGGGGCTATTCCGGTTTCGGTGTTTCGGCCAGCCGCTTCGGCGCCGATATCGGCCTGTCGCTGCTCGACGACATCGACCGCCCGGCCTGCCGCATGACCTTCGCCGCAACGATGCCCGACTGGATCCCGCCGGAACCGTTCCGGTTCCTTGGAGCGCGCCTCACCATGTACGCCATGGATACGGCGGACGAAAAAGGCGGCTGGCGACACGCCTGGTTGAGGTTCGTCACGCGGCTCGGGTTTCCGCTGGTTTGAAATCGCCGCATTCTGCCGTTAAACAGCGAGATGCGGGCGATAGATCGAAAAGAGTTTGGATCGATGCAGACGATTGGTCACCGCCTGTCCTGGGTAAGACGCGCGTCCGTAGCGGCTATTGCCCTATTGCTCGCATCTCCCGCCAGCACGTCTTCCGTATCCGAAGCGGAGTCCTGGGCCGAGCAATGCCGCGCCCTGGCAGGCCATCCTCAAGAACCCGAAAACAAGGGCAGGGGGATCTACTATAGAGAGTTGGATCCGGAACGGGCTATTCCAGTTTGCCAAAACGCTGTCGCCGAACGGGCGACATCGGAAAATGTGTTCCGCCTGGGACGCGCCCATGACAAGGCAGAGGATTATTCAGCGGCGATTGCATATTACCTGCTCGCCGCGGAGTTCGGTCATACACTGGCCATGAACAACATTGGTCACATGTATCGGGTGGGTGATGGCGTTCAGAAGGACGGTGCGGAGGCCAAACGCTGGTATCTAAGGGCAGTGGAGGAGGATGATGACGTTGCATTCGCAAATCTCGGCGCAATGTACGCCAACGGCAAGGTAGTACCCCGAGATTATGCCGAAGCCAGGCGATGGTATTTGAAAGGTGTCGACCGGGGCGATGCCCTCGCTCAGAACAATCTGGGCTTATTGTACCTGAATGGCCACGGTGTTGCCCAAGATTATATGAGGGCGAGGCGGTGGTTCGAGAGAGCTGCCCAGCAAGATTTTGCTATCGCTCAACATAACCTCGGTCGAGTCTATGACGACGGGCTCGGGATTGCCGAAGATGATCTTGAGGCTCGACGTTGGTACCAAAAAGCCGCTGAACAAGGCCTCGCGCGAGCGCAATATAGTCTCGGCGTAATGTATGAGCATGCACAAGGCGGTCGGCAGGACTATGAAAAAGCCGCCCACTGGTATCTGAAGGCTGCCGAGCAGGGGCATGCCGAGGCCCAGAATAGCTTGGGGCTTTTTTATGAGTACGGAGACGGCGTGCAGCAGGATTATGCAAAGGCATCATCCTGGTACAGAAAGGCGGCCGAACAAGATCACGCCGCAGCCCAAAAGAACCTTGGCGTTATGTACAACCTGGGCCTTGGCGTTGCGCAGGATTATGGCGAGGCGGAACAATGGTATCGTAAAGCCGCGGGGCAGGGTCATGCCGGTGCGCAAAACAACCTCGGTTCGCTTTACCACAACGGTCACGGCGTGGCTCAAGACTACAAAGCGGCACGACTCTGGTATCTGAAGGCCGCCGAACAGGGCGCCACGGTTGCGCAGAACAATCTCGGAGTGCTCTATCGCTACGGGTTTGGCGTAGAAAAGGACGGTGCGGAGGCAGCGCGTTGGTTTCGACAGGCAGCAGAACATGGACACGATCAGGCCTACTATCATCTAGGTTCGATCTACGAGCACGGTGAGGGGGTTCCGGTTGATGTGGAACTTGCCAAGGAAATGTATCGCCATGCGACCGAAAGCACTGACCCGGATATTGCCTGGCTCGCGCGCCATGCGTTGGACAGTCTCGAGGCAGGTGCCTCCGGGCCGCTACCCGAGGGATTTCTGGGGTTGCTGGGTACGCTGGGACTGGAGGCCGACGATCTGCTGATCGATCAATGGAACATAGACCCCACGGACCAGCCGGATCAGTGGGATCTGAGATTCAGCACCCGAAACGGCGAAGACTACACATTTCGTATCGGTGCAGATGCGCTTCGGCACTATCGGGAGGCACTGCGGGTAAACGAGGCCGCTGAACCACTGGCGATCGATCCAAAACGATTCGACTAACCGGCTGTTGTAACGCGTCGGAGCGACACAATGGACCCCTCACACACCGACCTCATCATTGTCAACGGCAGCCTGCTGACCATGGACGACGACGCCGCACCGGCGACGGCGGTCGCGGTGCGCGGTAATCGCATTGCGGCCGTGGGGCAGGATGCCGATATCTTAGCGCTGGCCGGGCCGGAATGCCGGGTTGTCGATGCCGGCGGTGCGACGGTGATGCCGGGTATTGTCGAAAGCCACATGCATTTGTTTGCCGGCGCCTTCTCGCTGCGCCACCTGCAGCTCGCCGGTGTCGAGGGCGAAGCCGTCCTGCGGCAGGCGCTGCACCGATTCGCCTCCGCCAATCCGGACGAGGGTCTGGTCTTTGCCCAGGGCGTCGACTACTCGATTCTCGGTGACGGCATCGAACCGGATCGGCATGCCCTTGACCGTATGCTGCCGGACCGGCCGGTGTTGCTGCAGTCCAACGATCTGCACAACGCCTGGGTCAACACGGTGGCGCTGGAGCGGGCAGGGCTGTTGCATGGCGCTGACGTCGGCCCCAACTCGGAAATCGTCATGGGCGCGGACGGGCTCGCGACCGGCCTTTTGAAGGAGTTTGCCGCGCAGGAAGCCGTATTCGGACTGCGCACGTCAGGCGGCCGCGAGTCGCTCGGCCTGGACGGGCTGGAGCCGGAGACAGTCACGCCGGAACAGCGGGCCGCCGACCGGCAGGTCCTGCTGGAAGGCCTCGCCTATTGCGCGTCGCTCGGCATCACCACCATCCTCAACATGGACGGCAATCGCTACCAGGCGGACCAGCTGGCGGATATCGAGGCTGAAGGCGCTCTGTGCTGCCGGATCGAAGTGCCCTATACGCACACACCGCAAAAGGCGATCGCCGATCTGGCGGAAGCGGTTGCGATGCGCCGCGACTATGCCTCCGAAAAACTGTGGTCGGGCCGGGTGAAGCTGTTCATGGACGGTGTGCTCGACGCCCGCACCGCGTACCGATTGGCCGACTATCCCGGCTTTCCGGGCGAGCGCGGACATCCGTTCTTCGCACCGGAGGAATTCTACGAGATCGCCACGGAAGCCGACCGGCTGGGGCTGCAAATCAGCGTGCATGCCATCGGCGAGGGCGCAGTTCAGGCGACGCTTGACGGTTATGCGGCCGCCCGGACGGCAAACGCGGCGCGCGACAGCCGGCACCGGATCGAGCATATCGAGGTGATCCTGCCCGAGGACATCCCGCGGCTTGCCGAACTGGGTGTCATCGCCTCGATGCAACCGGTGCATCCGCCCGGCTGTGACGGACTGCCGCTGGAGCCGACTTTGTCGCTGATCGGAGAAGGGCTTTGGCCAACCGCCTTTCCGTGGCGCACGATTCACGACACCGGCTGCACACTCGCCTTCTCAACCGATTGGCCGGTTTCGCCGCTGAGCCCGTGGCACAACATCGAAAACGCCCTGACCCGGCCGCGCTGGCGGCAGGACCTGCCGGACCAGCGGCTTAATCTCGCCGACACGCTCAGGGCGGTCACCCAAAACGGCGCTTACTGCGCCTTCCGGGAGGACCGCATCGGGAGGCTGCGGTCGGGATATCTGGCCGACATCATTGTGCTTTCGCAGGACATCACGCAGTGTTCGGCCACCGAAATCGGCGGCATGACGGTGCGCATGACCCTGTGCGACGGTGTGGTGACCCATGAGATGCCGGCCTGAAAGACGGAGGAAGCAGCATGAGCCGACGCCCCATCGACGATGCCTTTCAGCGACCGAGCCATTACGGTCTGAGCGGCGAACTGGCTTTCGCCGGCGCCACCAGCTTCGCTCGCCGGCGCTATAGCAAGGATCTGACCGGTGTCGACGTGGCGGTCACCGGCGTGCCGTTCGACTGCGCCGTCACCAACCGGGCTGGGACGCGGTTCGGGCCGCGTCAGATCCGCGAGATGTCGGCGATGCTGTCCTGGGACGCACCCTATGGCTGGGATTTCAACGTTTTCGACGAACTGGCGATCGTCGATTACGGCGACTGCGCCTTCGACCATGGGCGGGTCGACACCATTCCGCAGGCAATCGAGGACCATATCGCCGGCATCCTGGCCCACGATACCGCGGCGATCACGCTGGGCGGCGACCACTACATCACCTATCCCATTCTCAAAGCCCACGCCGCCAAGTACGGTCCGGTGTCGGTGATCCAGTTCGATGCGCATTCCGACACCTGGGCGGATTCCGATCCGAGCCGCATCGACCACGGCACCATGATGTACCATGCCATCAGCCAGGGGCTGGTGGTGCCTGAAACGTCGGTGCAGGTGGGCATCCGCACCACCAACGAGGATCCGATGGGCGTCAACACGTTGGACGCGCGCTGGGTGCATGAGAACGGCCCGGTGGCGTCGGCACGGAGGATCAAGGACATCGTCGGATCCAACCCGGCCTATGTGAGCTTTGATATCGACGGGCTGGACCCGGCCTTCGCGCCCGGCACCGGCACGCCGGTGTTCGGCGGGCTGACGTCGGGTCAGGCGTCGATCATCCTGCACGACATCGCCGGCATCAACATCATCGGCGGCGACGTGGTGGAGGTCTGCCCACCCTATGATCCGACTGGCGCCACGGCCGTGGCCGGCTCGGCCGTGGCGCTGGAACTGCTCTGCCTGCTGGGGCACAAGAAACGCATCGAGCGGGCACAGACGGAGATGGTGAGCCCGAAATAGGCGGGCTGGCAGTGGAGAAATTTGGGGACGGTTTACTTAATTCCTTGAGAAGGCTTTTGAATTTTCAGGTGGTGCCCGAATTAAGCAAACCGTCCCCAAATTTTGGCACCGTGGTCCCTATTGTTTCAGCGGCTCTAGCGCTGCTGCGGATTGGGCGAGGCGGGCGAGATTGATGAACTCCGACCGGTAGCCGTACGGATCGTCGCCCCTGGCGCCCTGGGCCAGAAGAATAACGTCGTCGTAGTCGTAATCGCCGGTGTAGCGGCCGCCTGTGAGGATTTGGCCGAAGGCGGCAACGGCGGCGGCGAAGCGGGCGTCGGCCGGGGCGGCATCGACCGAACCATGGGCCTGATCGCGGCTTACCGGCACGCTGATCAGTTGGCTGGTGTCAGACTCCGGCAGCTTGTAGCGGATTTTCAGGAAGGCAAATTCGTCCGCATTGGTATCGGCTTTCGCGGTGGTTTCCGGTTCCTTGTAGCGCAGATCTTCGATCCGTAACGGTCCCCCGGCCGGCGTGAACTCGTAGAGTGCTGTGACCGTGTGGCCGGCACCGATGTCGCCGGCGTCGATCTTGTCGTTGTTGAAGTCCTCGCGGTCGAGCAGCCGCGTTTCATAGCCGATGAGCCGATATTCGCTGACGGTCGCTGGGTTGAACTCGAGTTGCAGCTTGACGTCCTTGGCAATGGTGAACAGTGTCGACCCGGCTTCATCGACGAGAACCTTGCGGGCCTCGTTCAGCGTGTCGATATAGGCGGCATTGCCGTTGCCGTTCTGCGCCAGCGTCTGCATCAGTTCGTCGTTGTAGTTGCCGTGGCCGAAGCCAAGCACCGACAGGCTGATGCCGGTCGCACGCTTGCGCTCGACAAAATCCTTCAATTGCTCGATGTCGGTGATGCCGACGTTAAAATCGCCGTCGGTCGCCAGGATCACCCGGTTGATGCCGCCGTCCTGCATCTGTTGCTCGGCCAGCTGGTAGGCCAGCCGTATGCCTTCGGCACCGGCGGTCGAGCCGCCGGCCTGCAGCCGGTCGAGTGCCGCAAAGATCTTGTCCTTGTCGGCGATCCTGGTTGGTTCCAGCACCGTCCCGGCGCTGCCGGCGTAGGCGACGATGGCCACGGTATCGTCGGGTTTCAGCGACGACAGCAGCAGCCGCAAGGCGTTGCGCAGTAGCGGCAGCTTGTCGGGCGCGTTCATCGAACCGGACGTGTCGACCAGAAACACCAGATTGGCGTCCGGCGCTTCGGCGCGCGGCAGTTCATAGCCCTTTATGCCGATGCGCAGCAGCCGCGTGTCTGCGTTCCAGGGGGTCGGCATCACCGCCACGCTGGCGGCAAACGGTGTGTCGCCGTCCTGCGGCACCGGATAGTCGTAGTCGAAATAGTTGATCAGTTCCTCGACCCGCACCGCGTCCTTCTGCGGCAGCACGCCACGATTGAGGGCGCCGCGCATGAAGGCGTATGACGCGGTGTCGACATCGATGGAAAAGGTGGAAACGGGCTCTTCGGCAACACGCTTGATGCCGTTCGGCTCGATATCGGCAAAGCGATCGCGCGCCTGGTCCCGGTAGGCTATCGGTGGCCGGGTCTCGGCGGGCGGCGCTGCGGCAAGCAGGCCATCCGTTGGCGACCGCGCGTCTATGTTGCCGGTTGCCGTCAGCTGTGTGCGTTGTCGGCTCTCAGCCGGCTTCGGTGCACGCGTTACAAGCGGTGCGGGGGCTTCCGTATCGGTGGCCGCCTCTAGCAGGGTTTTCGGCTTCGGCGTATCGGTGGCGGTTGGCACAGCATCGCTCTCCACCTGTGTTTGCGAGAGCGGCGGGATCAAATCCGGTTGGATGCGGGTAAGGCTCACCACGGCGATCGCCAGAACGGCCACGCTGGCGCCGCCGGCCAGGACGCGCGTTGTCGTTAGATGCGGGAAAGTCATCAGTCGTCTCCAGTTGAAGGCTCCGGGGTCGGAGTCCTGGTTCCTGTGACGATGCTCGACGGCCCCACCTTGGTTAGCGCTCTCATTTTCAGCGGCGAAGCGTTGCATGGCGGCGGCGATCGTGGCCCGCCGCGCGGCGGGGCGTGGCCGGATCGGCTCCTGCCGGTGAAATGCCCGCTTCATCCTGTGCAATGGGTCGTTCATGCGTCCAAATCCGCCTGCGCCTTCAATTTCTTTCGCAATTCATACATGCGCCACGACACGGTCGACTCCTTGACCTGCAGGATTTGCGCGGCTGCGGCGTGGCTGAGACCTTCCGCCACCACCAGAATCGCGGTCTGCCGCAGGTCCTCGCCGAGTCGGTCCAGCGCCTCGTAGAGCCAGGCGATGTCACGGGCCGTCTCGGCCGCCTGGTCGTGCTTCAGCTTAGCGATCTCGCCGTAGGTGGCGTGCAGCCGGTCGGCGTTTGCCCGCTTGCGCCGCAGATCGTGCGCGGCGTTGACGACAAGGCGGTAGAGCCATGTGGAAAAGCGCGCCTCGCCGCGAAACGATTTCAGTTTCGCCGGCAATGTCGTGCACACATCCTGGGTCAGGTCTTCGGCGTCCTGACGCATTCCGGTGAACCGGTAGGCGACACGATAGATGCGGTCATAGTTGCGTTCCAGCAGGCTCTGAAACGCCACCGCATCGCCGCCAGCGGCGCGCACCGCCAACTCGTTGTCATCCGTATCCATGCGCATGTCGATCCATTGGACGCACGCGCACCTCCAATCCTTGGCCCAGATGGGAAAAAATTTGGCCGTGACGGCGATGTGATCCACAATGACTGGCGGGAGCGACGGGATTCGTCGTGGATTACATGTGTCCAGGGAGCGCCGGATGCCTGGTATCGGCAGGATCGTCATTTACACGAAGCGAATTGAGGAGATGGTCGATTTCTACGGCAGCGCGTTCGGCTACCGCCCGATCCGACACAGCGACGACCGGATCGTCGAATTACAGCCGCCGGAGGATGGGCTGGTGCTGATGCTGCATCCGGCCGGCAAGGGCCAGCACGAGGGCCAGGCGCTGGTCAAACTGGTTTTCGATGTCGAGGATGTCGAGGGCTATCGGGCGCGGCTGATCGATCAGGGTATAGCGGTCGGACCGATCCACAATGCGGGCGGCTATCAATTCGCCAACGCCAAAGACCCTTCGAACAATTCGGTGTCCATCTCCAGCCGCGCCTTCGCAGATCTGGATTGAGCCCGCCATGTGGCCTCCGGTCACCAGTGTAGCCAGGATCGCGGTGGCACACGCTTGTAGTCTGTATTTGCGCGATATAATTATTCCCTTGAAAGGGAATAATTATGACCGCAACAGCAGACCTCTCAATACGAGAAACCGCAGAACTGGCCGGAGTATCCAAAAAGACCGTCGAGAAAGCCATTGAGGCCGGCGTCTTAAAGACAATACCGCGATCGCTGCCGGCCCCAGGGAAAGCCAAGAATTTCCTTCCGCTACGGGCTGTGGTCTATTTTTCGACGCTTGAAAATGCGCGTTTGCTCGATCTTCCGGTTCATCACAAAAAGGCTATTTGGCTGAATCTCAGCCTACAGAAGAGCCTGCTACCAAATTCAATTGAATTTGCACCGGGAACCCATTTACGCGTGAGGGAGCTCAGTGAGGAGCGTGCTGCGGCAGCCTCTCGTTACAAGGCTGCCCGCGACAAGAACATAGAGGCACGAAGCGATATACTTGGAGGGACGCCGGTCATTAGAGGCACACGGATCACAGTCTACTCTGTCCTCGGCCGATTACAGGGAGGAGAGACGATTGACGACATCCATGAAGACAACCCGGATGTGCCGAAAGAGGCCATTGAAGCCGCTGCGCTTTTTGCCAGAACCCATCCCATGAGAGGCCGACCGAGCGGACGCCCCTGGCTCAATGTTGCATGATTGCGGCACTCCGCAATGCGCCTGTTCATTGACGAGTGTCTATCTGCAAAACTGGCGCGTGAGCTTAACGCGACCGGAAACCATGTTGCCAAGCATCCGCTCGATTTTGGCGGCCGGGGGAATGCCAGATCATAGGGTCCTTCAGCGATGTGTCGACGAGGATTTGGTGATCGTGACGGAAAACGCCTCAGACTTTCGGGCGTTGGTCGCAAGAACAGATATCCACCCGGGACTGTTCATTCTGCCAAATGTGGCATTTCAACAATCCAGGAAGCTTTTGAATGCGGCGATCAGTTTTTCTGGAGGCGCGTGGGGATCCCATGGACGCAATGGTCAATCACGTCCTTGAAGTACCTACTGAGGGTGAGATGCACCTTTACCCTTTGCCTCCCCTTGTTGAGGAAACAGCGTAAGGGGTGGTTGTCCGTCTCTACGACGCGTGGCGCCAGCTGAACGTGCCGGCGACGCGGGCCTGGGTGGCGGCCGGCTGATAGTAGCTGTCGATGCCCGGCAGCCGGTTCTCGGCAAGGCGGCGCAGGGCGACCGGGTTGGAGACGGCGAAACTGTCGATCCCGCAGCGCAGCATCAGCGGCACCTGGTCGATCAGGACATCGCCGGTGGCGCGCAGTTCGCCAGTATAGTCGAAGCGGGACCGCAGGAGCGAGGCTTGGGAGTAGGCTCGCCCGTCGCTGAACGCCGGGAACGTTAGGGCGATCAACGGCAGACTTTTAAGGTCCGCGGCCTGCAGCCGGGACACCGCGTCGGCTGGCGACAGATTGACGCCGAACCGGCCGGAGCGACGGTCATCTTCCGGCAGCTCGAGAAAACGGTCGAGGCTCACGACCGGCTTTTCGTTGGCGTCGAGATCGATAGGCGTGTCGTCGTCGACGAACCGCCAGGGATCGTCGGATACGAAGCCGTCGGTTTTCCAAAGTCGGGTGTCGGTCATCTTCGTCTCCAGCGGTTAGGCGGCTTTCGAGGTTTCGCCGTACAGCGCGTCCTTGAAGGGCGCCGGGCCGACGCGTCGATAGGCCTCGATGAAGGTCTCTTCCTGGCTCAGGCGCAGTCCGAGATAGGTCTCGACGATGGTCTCCACCGCATCGGTGACCTTTTCCGGCTCGAAGCCGCGGCCGATGATCTGGCCGATCGAGGTGTGCTCGTCGCCGGATCCACCGAGGGTGATCTGGTAAAGCTCGGCGCCTTTCTTCTCGACGCCCAGCAGGCCGATATGGCCGACATGATGGTGGCCGCAGGCATTGATGCAGCCGGATATCTTGATCTTCAGCTCGCCGATCTCACGCTGCCGCTCGAGCGACCCGAAGCGGTTGGAAATCTCCTGCGCTACCGGGATGGAGCGGGCATTGGCGAGCGCGCAGTAATCGAGGCCGGGGCAGGCGATGATGTCGGTGATCAGCCCGGCATTGGCGGTGGCGAGTTCGATGTCGAGCAGGCCGCGATAGACCTTTTCGAGATCCGCCAGCGCCACATGCGGCAGCACCAGGTTCTGCTCGTGCGAGACGCGGATCTCGTCCTGGCTGTAACGCTCGGCAAGATCAGCAATGGCCTCCATCTGCGCATCCGTCGCATCGCCGGGCACGCCGCCGATGGGCTTCAGCGAGATGGTGACGATGCCGTAGTCGGGATGCACGTGGGGGGTCACGTTCTGCCGCACCCAGGCGGCGAAATTGTCGTCCGCCTTCTTATGTGCCGCGAGATCGGCCCAGCCCTCAGGGCGGTCCTGCAGTTCCGGCGGCGCGAAATAGCTGGTGATGGCGGCAACGTCGGTGTCGGGCAGCCGCAGATTGCCGTCTTTCAGGTTCTCCCATTCGGCCTCGACCTGGCGGGCGAATTCGGCTTCGCCGGTTTCGTGCACAAGGATCTTGATGCGCGCCTTGTATTTGTTGTCGCGGCGGCCGTGCAGGTTGTAAACCCGCATGATCGCGGTGACATAGGAGAGCAGGTCGTTCTCCGGCAGAAAATCGCGGATTTTCTTGGCGATCATCGGCGTGCGGCCCTGGCCGCCGCCGACATAGACGGCGAAGCCCAGTTCGCCGGCGTCATTGCGCTTCAGATGCAGGCCGATGTCGTGCACCTGGATAGCTGCGCGGTCGCGCTCGGCACCGGTGACGGCGATCTTGAATTTGCGCGGCAGGAACGAATACTCCGGATGGTTGGACGACCACTGGCGCAGGATCTCCGCATAGGGGCGCGGATCGGCGACCTCATCGGCGGCGGCGCCAGAAAAATGATCGGCCGAGACGTTACGGATGCAGTTGCCGGAGGTCTGGATGGCGTGCATCTCTACTTCGGCCAACTCCTCCAGGATGGCTGGCGTGTCGGACAGCTTCGGCCAGTTGAACTGGATGTTCTGGCGCGTGGTGAAATGGCCATAGCCCCTGTCGTAGTCGCGGGCGATGCGGGCAAGCCGGCGCATCTGACGGCTGTTCAGCGTACCGTAAGGAATGGCGACCCGCAGCATATAGGCATGCAGCTGCAGATAGACGCCGTTCATCAGCCGCAGCGGTTTGAAGGCGTCCTCGGCGATCTCGCCTGACAGGCGACGCTCGACTTGGTCGCGATACTGGGCGACGCGCTGGGCGACAAAATCGTGATCGAACTCGTCATAACGATACATGGATCGGCTCCGTCGGCCCGTCCGGCCGCTTGCTTCCTGTTGCTGTTCAGGCGGCGTTTGCCGGTTTGAATTCGGCCTGCTTGCCGAGATCCGGGCGGAACGTCGGGCCGGCGGCACGGATGCGCTCGCGCAGCCGCACCGGGTAGATCTCTCCATCCACCTCCTCGACGTCGATCACCGCGACGTCGAGGACCCGGTTATCATGAAACGCCGCCTGGCCGGCCGCTTCCAGGGCCGCGACGGCCTCGGCGTGACGGGCGATCAGTGCATCGTCGATATGGTCGAGCCACTGGCCGTTGGCACCGAGCCATACGGCGATCCCGTCGGTCAGGCGGTTGGCGGTCAGAACTTTTTTCATGTCGGATTTCCTCAGAATTCAGGCCGCGGCGGTTTCGCGGACGGCCGTCAACGGTGTTGACTGTTCGAAATTGGCGCCGGCGACGGCGTCGCCGATGATCACCATCACCGGGCCGGTGATGTGGGTATGGTTTTCAAAGGCGGGCAGGTCTTTGAGCGTGCCGTGCAGCAGCGTGCGGTCGGTGCGGCTGGCGTTCTCGACGATCGCCACGGCGGTGTCGCTGGCAAGCCCCGCCTCGATCAGCCGGGTGGCGACCGACGCTGCGACCGAACGGCCCATATAGACGGCGATGGTGGCGCCGGAGACCGCCAGTTTCGCCCAGTCCGGCAGGATCTCGCTGTTGAGATCGTGGCCGGTGGTGAAGACCAGCGACGAGGCGACGCCGCGCAGCGTCAGCGGCAGTTCGAAATCGGCGGCCGCGGATAGCGCAGAGGTGATGCCCGGTACGATCTCGTAACCGATGCCGGCCTGGCGCAGCGCCGCCATCTCTTCTGCAGCGCGGCCATAGACCAGGGGGTCGCCGGATTTCAGCCGCACGACCCGTTTGCCCTGGCGGGCGAGATCGACGATCAGCGTATTGATGTCGCGTTGCGATTTGGAATGGCAGCCCTTGCGTTTGCCGACCGAGATACGTTCGGCGTCGCGACGCCCCATGTCGACGATCGCCTCGGGCACCAGCGCGTCGTAGAGGATGACGTCGGCTTCCATCAGCACCCGCTGGGCACGCAAAGTCAGCAGATCTTCAGCACCCGGACCGGCACCGACCAGCCACACATAGCCGGACACGCTGTCCGTGTTGTGCAGTAACTGGGTTACGGCCTGCTGGGCGGCCGGCAGGTCGTTGGCGGCGACCGCCTCGCGCACTGTGCCGGAGAAGAAACGCCGCCAAAACCGGCGACGGGTAGCGCCGCGCGGCAGCAGCTTGTCGGCCGCATCGCGATAGTGGGCGGCAAGCTGCGCCAGGGAACCCAGCGACGGCGACAGCATCTGGTCCACCTGGGCGCGGATCATCTGCGCCAGAACCGGGCCGGCGCCCTCGGTACCGATGGCAACCGAAACCGGCGCGCGGTTGACCAGCGCCGGTGTCAGAAAATCGCAGTAATCGGGCTGATCCACCGCGTTGGCCGGAATGCGACGAGCGCGGGCTTGCGTGACGATATGGGCGTCGAGTTGGGCATCGCCGGTGGCGGCGAAGACCAGTGTCGCGCCGTCAAGCTGATCGGTCTCGAACCCGGACTTGACGAGGGGGATGCCGCGTTTTTCCAGAAACGCCGCAAAGTCGTCTTCGGCGGCGTCCGCATAGACGGTGATCGCGGCGGCCGTGTTGGTGAGCAGCCGCGTTTTGGCGTAGGCCTCGTCGCCGTTGCCGAAAACCGCGACCTTGTGGCCGCCGACGTTGAAGAACGCCGGAAATGTCGACAATTTGCGGTTCTGATCGATCATCACATCCATCCGGAAAGGGCCATGGCCCATTGTGCCGGTAATGTGGCGTTTCGGCCGCTTCTGTTGAAGGAATGGGATGCTGCCGGCCGCAAGGCGGTGGTATTATTTTGCTCAGGACTGAGGCAAAAGGAGTTTTTTTGACCGCCGACCGGTTGCTGTTCCTCAGGCGACCGCTTCGATCAGTTCGGCGCCCTTGTTTCTGACGTTGCCAACGGCCCTCGACACAGGGTGGTAGACGAGGTCGGCGCCGCGGTTGTCCTGCAGCAGCGCGACCGCCTCGTCAAGGCCGGTTTCCGGGTCCATCCAGGCGGCGAGCGCGTCGGGTTTGAGGATCACCGGCATGCGGTCGTGGACCGGCATGACAGACGGTGCGGCCGGCAGCGTCACGATGGCGAAGGTCGCCATTTCGAGGTTGCGGTTGTAGGACATCAGCCCGGCGAAAGCGAAGGGTTCGAACAGCGGCGTCGCGCCGGGCAGATGGATCAGGTAGGGCTGCTTCGCCCCGTCCTCGGTGCGCCATTCGTAATAACCGGTGGCCGGCACCAGGCAGCGGCCGTGTTCGAAGGCGGTCCGGAAAAACGGCTTTTCGGCGGCCGTCTCACCGCGGGCGTTGATCTGCATGCGCACCTTGGCGTCTTTCGCCCAGTGCGGTACGAGGCCCCATTTGACCGTCCGGATGCCGAAGCCTTCCTTGCGGCGTGCCAGGATCTCCAGTTCATCGGTCGGGGCGACGTTGTAGTTGGGGGGTGGGCCGTTTCGATCTTCAACTTCGGGTGGTAGTATACTTAAGTATTTTCGGTACTGTGCCCAAGTCCCGGTTGTAATGAAACGGCCGCACATCCAGTGGTCCCTTCACAATTCCTGTCGGATGTTCCTTATTGCGCCTTATTGGGGGTGAATCAACGCACAGGTCGGGGATCGGAGTGCCGGTCCTTGTCGAAAGTCGTCAGTCATTTGCGTTTCCCACTGCGGGTCCTGAAAAACGATACCCATGTTTACATCATGGACGCCGGCGACCGCGCCGTGACGACCGTCGCCTATTCGAAGAAGGTGCCGCACTCCTTCGATTATGCGCGGCTGGTGTGCAGGGCGCAGGCGCGGGCGCTGACCGATGTCTTCGAAGGACGCAATCCTGAACGGCGCGCCGAGCCGATCAAGGTGCCGCCGGACGATCTGGCTTTCGCCGTCGAGCTTTGGTTCGACGACGACAGCGCCGTTCAGCAGGTGCTGGCGCGCTTTTCGAAGGCCACGCATGCGCAGGTGTTTTTCGACGCCATCCGTGCCGAGTATCACGGGCGTCTGCTGCGGGTGCGTCAGGGAATTCGTATTGTATGGGAAAGCGGTCGTAAAACATGAACCGCGCCGACCATCTGGAGGCGGAAAATCCGCCTCCAGCGGGTCGAGTCGATTGCCCCGGCCATTTACCACTAAGACTCGACTGGATGCGTTAATGATCCGGCGGCGCTGGCCAGTCGCCACCGGATCAACAGCCACTTCTTCTTCTTCTTGTTTATACTGAAACCATATCGTCACATTGAGTGAACAATCCGGCCACATAATTAACTCCGTGTAAGGATTGATGACATTTTCGTGAAGACGACATGGAACGTTATGGCCGAAGCTGAGCGTCCAGGTGGGCAAACGCCGGACGCGGAAGGAGCAATGTCGATGAAAGAAGCTCGAACGGAGCAATCACCGGCGGTCACCTATTGGCACCTCTGGGCCGATTCCGTTGGTGTCACGCATCAGACCCAATGCCGTTTTGAGGCGTTCGAATTCAAGACCTTCGCGCCGCCATCGACGGATCTGTGGGTGAAGCGCCTGGCGGCAAGCCCGCAGGACATAACACTACTGGTTCTGGAACCGGGCCGGGCCGGCGGCTGGCATCGCAATCCGCAACCGCAATGGATCGTGCCCCTGTCAGGAACCTGGTTTGTCGAAAGCATGGACGGCACTCGGGTTGAAATGGGACCTGGTGGGGTGTCTTTCGGTGAGGATCAGCTTTCGCAGCCCGATGCACAAGGCCGCGAAGGCCATCTCTCCGGCGTGGTGGGTGATGATCCAGCCGTGCTGCTGCTGATCCAGGTGAGCGATCCGCCGACAGTCGACCAAGCCTGTCGGTTTCGATAGCAACATAGTCCTTTGATATCGACATCCGCGCGGCATGGTCTCCGACACGCGCACAACCTGCGATAACTGGCAGATTTGCGGTCTCGTCAAGATGGACACGAATCGTAACGGTTGATAAAGATTAATCCTGTTTCGGGGGCTGAAACGGCATGGTGTGGATGGGCACAACCAGTGAACAAGGTCGGTCGACCGCAACGCGCGTGTGGCTGGCTTTTCTTATTTTCAACGCCGCGATGGCGGTTGTCGCATGCTATTTGGCCGGCCAGCCGATCGGTATTTCACCGGGTGCGCAGTATGCGTTCGGCGCTGACAGCGTCGCCTCCATGCGTGAGTGGACCGCCGGTGAATCCTACGGATTGCAGGTCGCCATCACCTTAAAAACATGGTTGGTCGGCGCCGTCATCCTCGGTTTGGCGCTGATTCGGGTGCGATAGGGCTCCGGACCACAAAACCGTCATCATCGCCGCGGCAACCAACGACGCCGACCGTCATCCGGTGGTGGCGCCGGTCGGCGTCATGTGTAATGCTGCAGCGAGCTGAAACTCTGACGCGAGCGAATGCGGCACCATGAGCGGCGAAGTGGATCCGGAGCAGGCAACGGCAGCGGTCATCGGCAGTGGTCCGGCGGGTCTGGCCGCCGCACTGACGCTCTCCCGGGCGCTGATACCGACCCTTGTGTTCGATGCGACGGCACCCTACCGCAACCGCGATTCACCCGGTGTCGGAGGCTTGCTCGGACGCGATCTGGTCATGCCGCAGGACCTGCGCGGTCTCGGTCGGCAGGAAATCGCAAATTACGGCCAAGCGCGTTTCATCGACGAGACGGTGGAAGCGCTGCAGGGCGATGCCGCTTCCGGTTTTTTGGTGATCACGCAAGCGGGCAGCCGCTACCGGATTAAAACCGTGCTCCTGGCCAGTGGCATGGTGGACCTGTTTCCCGAGATCGATGGCCTTTCGTCGTTTTGGGGTTCCGGCATCATCAACTGCCCGTTCTGTCACGGCTTCGAGTTGCGTCAGCGCCCTTGGGGCGTTTACGTTCACCGGCCGGAAATGCTCGATGCGGCGGAAATCTACGCCACCTGGACCGATGACCTGGTTTTCTTCCTTGAGCCGGACCAGAGCCCGACGCCGCAGCGCGAAGCAGAGCTTGAGGCGCGGGGGTATGGTCTGGAACGCCGGCGCATCCATCGCTTCATTGGCGACGAAAACGGGTTGACAGGCGTCGAGCTCGAAGACGGCAGTCAGGTGGCCCGCGAAGGCTTCGTCATGTGGCCGCATCAGCGGCAGACGGATCTGGTGGCCGGGCTGGATCTGGAGATCGACGATACGGGCTGCGTGCTGGTCGATGCAGCCTTCCGAACCAGCCAATCGGGTCTCTACGCGGCCGGCGATTTGCTCTATCAGGGGCATCAGAATGTCAATACGGCCATACACATGGGCAATCTGGCCGCGGCGACCATGGTGATGGATCTGGCCAAGGGATTAGGCTGAACCGGCGAAGCGGCCGCAATGGAGGGCAGTCGGATGACGTGGCACGATGGGCCGCTGCAGAGCTGGTATGATATCCACGAGGCGCTGCGCAACGAGTTTCCCCGCCTTAAGAAAATGGCGGCCGATGTTGACCTCAACGATATGGATGGGCTCGCTGCGCTGTCGGACGAAGTGGTGTTCCTGGCCGATGTGCTGACCGTTCATTCGCTGTCGGAGGACGGGGTCGGCTTTCCGATCCTGCGGCACCTCGGCATCGACATTCCGGCACAACTCGGCGAAGACCACCACCGCGAACTCGTTATGGTTTACGACATCCGCAAGGCCTGCCTGGAGTTGCGGTTCCACAATGAAGGCCAGGATGTCTCGCCGGCTTTGAACCGCGTCCGAACTCTTTTGGAGGCGATGGAGGCGGATCTGATCGCCCATATCGAAAGTGAGGACGAGCATGTCATTCCCACCGCAGCCGCCCGGCTGTCGCCGGAGGAACAGATGCAGCTCGTCGTCAAGATGGTGGCTCACACCCCGGCCTGGCTCAACTCGCGCCTGTTGCCCTGGATGATCGCCAACATCAGCACCCCGCATCGCGTGCACCTTATGCAGGCCTGGCACGAAAAAATGCCGGCGCCGCTGTTCGCTTACAAGGCGCGGCTCATCAAGGATGGGCTCAAGCCGCAGCTGTGGGCGGAGCTCGTCGAGGCGGTCCCGGACCTGTCGAATATCGCGTGACTGCCGGCATTCGCAAGCGTTGAAAGGATCGTTCAGGGCGCCATGCTCTGGCGGCTCTCCAGTTCCGCTTCGACCGGGCAGTTCACGCAGGCCTCGTCATCGCACAGCCGGCAGATCTTGAGCGCGTGCACCGGATCGGCAAGCGCATTTCGAAGCAGTTTTTCGGCAATCCGCGCAAGAGCTGTTCTGTCTTCGGTATTGAGGACGTTCAAAACGGAACCCAGCCTATCAGCCCGGCGCTGCAGCGCCTTACGGTTCAGCGCCTGTCCGTAGTCGGTCAGGGTCAGGGCAACGGCGCGTCCGTCATCGACTGCGCTTTCTCTTGTCACGGCGCCCTGCGCCACCAGGCGATCGACAAGCCGCACGGCGCCAGGATGCGATAGCCCGAGTGCAAGGCTCAGATACCTTATCGTCAAACCGGGAACATGCCCGATCAACGTGATCGCCGCGGCGGGGGCGGCAAGCTCCTTGGGCAATGTCGCCTGCGCGCTCTGCACGATGTCGTCGCTCAGGCACATAACCAGGGCACCGAGGACGTTTTCCAATCTTTGCTCCGTCATAGGTGATAAATATATGCATGGCGCATAGACATCAATGCTCAAATATTATATGCATGGCGCATATAATTGAGGATTGAATCATGACGGACGGACTTTCGTTTGAACAGGCGCTTTCCCTGCAACCTGTTTGGGTTCAGTACTGGGTGCTGTGGCTGACCATCGTCAGCCTTGGCGGCGGCGTGCTGTTGCTGATTTGGCGCAGCACGCGGATGGCGGGGCTGCTGACCCTGGCCGCTACGGTTTGTGCAGGATTCATGCTGCAGTGGCTTTACAGCCTCGAAGGCTTCACGAAATTGCTGGGATTGTCGCATGTCGTCTTCTGGACGCCCCTGGTTGTCTTCCTCGGCCTGCGGCTGCGCCGCGACACATATCGGCCGATACCGCGGAGTGTCCTGATCGTGCTTGTCGTGTCGCTCGTGGCGTCGCTTGCCTTCGATTATATTGACGTGGTTCGCTATATGCTGCGCGCCTGAAGGAGGCTTCGACCATGACTTTACGAGTCCCGCAGGACGGCGATTTACCGCGGCTTACCGAACTGGCGATGCGATCCAAGGCCCATTGGGGCTACAGTGCCGATTTCATGCAGGCCTGCCGCGACGAGCTCACCTTGACGCCAGGCAAGATCCAGGGAACCCGACTGTGCCTTTTGGATGCGGACGACCGTATCGCCGGCTTTGCCCAGATCTCGATTGAGGCGGATGTCGCCGACCTGTTGATGATGTTCGTCGAGCCGGATCTCATCGGGCATGGATACGGACGCCGCCTGTTTGACTGGGCCGCGGCGACATCACGGTCTCACGGTGCCGACAGAATGACCATCGAGGCAGATCCGTTCGCCGCACCGTTCTATGAACGCATGGGTGCCAGGCAGGTTGGCGAAGTGGCGTCTGTCTCCATACCCGGGCGAAACCTGCCGCTTCTGGAGCTTGATCTGACCGGTTCCGGCTAACCGAGATCGGGCATCTCCCGCCTGCATGTCAAGGTTGATCAACAGGCCTGCCTGCGGCTAGATATCGTGGCGGATTCAACGCGGCTCCCGGCCTGGGACCGATGCAAGTCCAGCCCTGACGAGGAGAGCCGGTCTATTGCCCAATCGCCCCCTTACCGTTGTCAAGTCCTGTCTCGCGTCCTTCGCCGTGGGCCTGATCCCGTTTGTTTCCACCGCAATCGCCGATGAGTTCACGGTTCATCAACAGGCGCCTTTCATCTTCGAACGGCACTTGCAGGGTGAGGGCAGTGGCCATGTGGATATCGTCGGCTTCGAAGCCGGCATCCCGACGAACGACGGCAGAGCAGGGGTCCTGTCGGGCATTCTGATTACGGTCGACATTCCGGAGGGCGCCGGTGAGGTGTTCGAGGACCGGATCGGCAATCTTGCCTTCGATTTCGGTGCGAACAACGTGATCATGGTCGCGGGCAAGTCGGTTTACAGTATGACGAAAACCGAGATGAAGGTCGGTCAGCCACAGGTCCGGGCCGTGGTCGGCGGAACCGGGGATTACATCGGCGCCCGTGGTCAGGTCACCACATCGCGTAACGCGGATGGAACCTACGCCCACCTATTCGAGTTGC
Organism: Hoeflea sp.; assembly: GCA_965249925.1. Taxonomy (GTDB): domain Bacteria; phylum Pseudomonadota; class Alphaproteobacteria; order Rhizobiales; family Rhizobiaceae; genus Hoeflea_A. The sequence continues at coordinate 394,320 of OZ252260.1, read as the reverse complement.
TGGACTGACCCAAATGCCCCAACCGATTCGCGTTCTGGTGTGGAACGAAAACGTCGAGGAAAAACGAAAACCGGAGGTCCTGCAGATCTATCCGGAGGGACTCCATGGCGCCATCGCGGACGTCTTTCGTGACCAAGATGATATCGAGGTTCGTACCGCGACCATGGATCAACCGGGCTGCGGGCTGAACGCGGCCGTGCTCGACCGAACCGACGTGATCGTCTGGTGGAGCCATCACGCATTCGCCGACGTGCCGGAGGAGACCGTGAACCTGGTCACGGACCGTGTCCTGAACGGCACCGGGCTGATCGTCCTCCACTCGGCGCATTTTGCCCGTGTCTTCACGCAGCTAATGGGCACGAGCTGCAATCTGAAGTGGCGAAACATCGGCGAAAACGAACGGCTATGGGTGATGGCGCCGGGCCATCCGATCGCCGCTGGCATCGGCGAATATATCGACCTGCCGCAGGAAGAGATGTACGGCGAACCCTTCGACATCCCGGTACCCGATGAACTCGTCTTCGTCAGCTGGTTCAAGGGCGGCGAGGTGTTCCGGTCGGGGTGTTGTTTTGTCCGAGGCAAAGGCCGGATCTTCTATTTCAGACCGGGCCACGAGACCTATCCGACCTACCGGAATCCGGATATCCAACAGGTGTTGCGCAACGCCGTCCGCTGGGCTGCACCGGTACGTTCGGCACCCAAAGTGTTTGGCAAACACCAGCCCCTGGAGCCCATCTGACGGTTCATAACCCTGGATCTGTCTCAACCGGGTTCCGGGCTTCAGGCAACTGCGGCGATGGCACCCAGGGCTTGGCTGTTGGCGTTTGCGTGGCTGGTGTTGCTGAGATCGCTGGCGACCAGCCGCACATCGGTAATGCCGACAAAGCCGAGGATATGGCGCAGGTACGGCCAGGCGAAATCGATATCGCTTCCGGCTTTCGTTCCGCCGGATACCAGAACTACATAGGCGGTCTTGTTCTTCAGCAGCCCTTCCGGTCCATCCGGGGTGTAACGGAAAGCCTCCTTGGCCCTGACGACCATATCGACCCAGGCTTTGAGCGCCGCGGGAACACCGAAATTGTAGATGGGTGAGCCGATGACGAGAATGTCGGCGGCCTTGAGCTCGGCGAACAGGGCGTCGGAACGCGCCAGGACTGCCCTTTGCTCCGTCGAGCGCTCGCAGGGTGCGGTGAAGTTCGCCTCGATCCACGCCGCGTCAATGAATGGCACGCCGCTCGAAAGATCGCGGGTCGTGACGGATGTCGCGTGCTTCTGCTGCAATCGGTCGATCAGCGCGTCGGTCAGGATCCGGCTGCGCGAGTTGGACTGCCGCATGCTTGCGTCGACTCGCAGGATTGTCTTGGGGGTCATGTTTAGCTCCATTGGTTCGATACGGGGCCGAACGTTGTCCTTGGCCGGCCCCGCGTTGTGGTTGGATCGTCAGACCTGGGCCCAGCCGCCGTCGACGCTGAGATCGATCGCCGTGACGTACGCGCTCTCGTCGCTGCCGAGATAGACGGCCGCATGGGCGATCTCTTCCGGTGTGCCGGCGCGTCCGAGCGGCGCTGCCTTGCCGGCCATCTCCTCAAACTGCCCATAGGCGCCTTCACCGATATTGGAGTTGGAGAAGAACTGTGTCGGCACGATGCCGGGGCTCAGCGCGTTGACGCGAATGCCCTGGCCGGCCAGCTCCGTCGACAGCGTGCGGGCGAACGACCGTACCGCCGCCTTGCTGGCGAAATAGAGGCTGCCGCCGGGTGCGCCCTTGGCGTGCACCGCCGAAGCCGTGAGGACGATCGACGACCCGCGGCGAAGCAGCGGCAGCAGCTTCTGCACCGTGAAAAACGCGCCCTTCACGTTGAGATCGAACTGGTGATCGTAGGCGGCCTCGTCGACGTCGGCGATGGGGGCGAAGACCCCGTTGCCGGCATTGACGAAGAGGATGTCCACGTGGCCGAACGCTTCCTGCGCCTTGGCCGCAACGGCGTCGAGTTCCGACAGGCGCGTCGAGTCGGCGACGATGCCGACCGCCCGGTCGCCGAGCGTGGCGACCCCCGTGTCGATCTTGTCCTGGCTGCGTCCGGTGATGAGGACGCTAGCGCCCTGTTCGATATACTGGCGGGCCGTTTCAAATCCGATACCGGTGGTGCCGCCGGTGATGACGGCGGTTTTACCGGCGAGACGTCCTGACGTGATGGCACTGGTCATTTCGAATTCTCCTTGGTTTGGCGAGCGGACCATTCCGCTGCGTCGTGTCTTGATGAACCCAAGGTAATTGTTCCGAAACGTGCGAAAAACAGCGTATTCTTGAAATGATATTTCTGATAATCAGAAATGTATGAGTGAACTTGAGGAAATGCGCAGTTTCGTGCAACTCGTCGATGCAGGCACCGCGACAAAAGCCGCCGGTGTTCGCGGGGTCGCGGTGTCGGCGATCTCGCGCCACATGAAAGAGCTGGAGGCGCGCCTCGGTGTCCAGCTCATGCAGCGCACGACAAGACGCATGAGCCTGACGGCCGAAGGTCGGGTGTTTTATGACCGCGCCGTTCAGATCCTGACCGATCTTGCCGAGGCCGAAGCGGAAGTCAGTCAGCAGAGCGCGGTGCTCAAGGGCCGCCTGAAGATCGCCACCCCGGTGAGCTTCGGTGTCGCGCACCTGTCGTCCGCCATTGCGGCCTTCATGCACGGTCACCCGGAGATTACGGTTGAACTCGATATGAGCGATCGGCGCGTCGATCTGGTCGAGGAAGGCTTCGACCTGGCGATCCGTATCGGCGCGCTGCGTGACTCGACGTTGATGGCGCGCAAGATCGCCGATGTCCACCACGTCGTTTGCGGGGCGCCCGATTTCTTCAAGACGCGTGGGCTGCCGTCGCATCCACGCACGCTCGAAGGCTGGCCTGGCCTGTGCTACGGCAACCTGCCGAACCCGCCGCTTTGGACCTACCGCGCACCGGACGGCAAGGAGGGGTCGGTTCTGGTCGACACCCGCTTCGAGGCGACCAACGGCGACGCGCTGCGGGAAATGGCCATTGCCGGTCATGGCGTGCTGTGCGAACCGAGCTTCATTGTGCATGGTGCCGTCGAGCGCGGCCTGCTGCAACCAGTGCTCACCGATTACCGCTGGTACGATATGGCCGTTTACGTCGTCTATCCGCCGACGCGCCACCTGTCGTCACGCGTCCGCCGCTTCATCGATTTCCTGGTCGAACGGTTCGGGCCGCACCCCTACTGGGACGATTTTTTAAAACACCAATGGTGACCTCGGTCGCTGCTCGAAATCATTGTGCCTCCGTCGAACGCAAACGCCTATCGGTCAGTTTGAATGGGAGTCGCCGGACGCGTGCCCACAGCTAGCGGATCCGCATTCTCCAGGAATTCGAGGCCGGCCTTCAGCTGTTTCGTGTGAACGACAATGTTTGAGTCCTCACCGCTGCGCGCCGCTGCTCCGTGCTGTTGAGCGACCAGCCGGAGATATCGCAGGCCGCGACACGCCGCGATCCGCTGGAAGTAGAACAAATCGCGACGCGGAGAGACCAACTCGAGAACACGGGTGCCCGGACGACAGAACACGATACCGGTCAGCCCGGCTCCGTGCGGCGCGACGATGAACTCGGCCTCGTGCATCATTTGGATCTGATCAGCGAGTGAATAATCCTCCAACGCGACACACTCGAACCCGTGTATTCCCAGCAGGCTCAAGACATCCGCTTCGTTGGTCACCCGCCGCCACAGGGCGTTGCGGCGGGTGATGTAGAGCCGAGGCTTTGGCGCGGCCCGCGATTTGGCGAGCGCGGCGGGCAAGAGGCGCGCATTGAGAAACGCGCAAATCTCGGGCGTCGCTACGCCGGGCGGCATCGAGGGCAAAATTGCCCTGTCGGCCTGGACGTGCTGGTCTCGCGTCGCTGGAATGCACCGATCCTCGGCAATACCAAGAAGCTCCAGCGTTTCGCGGTTGTATCGACCGGAAACCTGCAGGTAATACCGGTCGATTGTTACAGCGGCGGCTTCGATCAGTCTCAGGCGTGGCAGTGTGTCGATGATCCAGTGGTAGAAATTCGTATGGGCATCGCCCGCCAGGATCGCGACGTTGCCGTCCACCTTCATCGGCCTTGGCAGCATTCCCTGGTTCAGGATTTTGCTGTTCAGCAGCGACCGGACCTGCTCTGCATCGAGATTGCGAGCGAGCTGCCCCGCCTTGCGCCGCAACTGACGTCGCTGGATCGGTTCTGAAAGCGGGAGTTCGCAAAGCAGAAGATTATCAGAGGTAATGACACTGCCGGCTCTGATGGCGATACGGACGTTCTCGACTGTTGAAACGCATTGCCGAAGGATCGGTATTTCGTCTGCCTCGGTGTGTGTGATGTGATCGCCGCCAGTCTCCGTCAGGACAGGTGTAGCCGAAAACACGGCGGTGTAAGCTTCCGTGACGCACACGCTGCCGTTCACGGGGTTCTGCGATAGAGCGTAACGCTCGGCGTTGACAACGCCCGTCGGTGCCGAGCTGCCCTTAAGCCCGTATCGGAGATAGCCGCCCAGTCTACGGGCCGGCTTAACCAGAGGCCTGACCAGTGTGTTTCTGACGTCAAAGAACAACTGATAGAGGTGGTGTCGCTGCACTGTGACCGTTTCTCCGTAACGCCGACGTCGTTCATCACTCGCTGTTCCGGTCTGATCCAGTTGCATGCTTTTGTAAACGGTAAAGCACGCGGGCACCGGCAGTCCGGCCATGTGGAGGTGAGGGCGGTCATGAAACCGCCGGCTTTGCCCGTTTGAAGCGGGACACACGACATGATTCGCACAATCCCCGGATACGGATCGGGTCGCATTGGGGCAGCGAAAGGTCTGTTAAGGCATGGAACACTGTCCGGGATGCACTGCTGTCCTGGCACCGATCACGGGGCCGCTCCACAAATACCTGACCGCCTCGGCGGCCTGCTGGGCATGCTTCAACGAGTCCCTCGCCCTGCACTATGAGGATATCGCCTACTGGCGGGCCCATCAGATCCTCACCGACGCCTATTGCCTGCAGCACAGCGCCGGTGACGACCCCCGTGCCAGGCGGTCGGCGGTTCTGCATTTTGTGGCGCTCTATGCGCAGTGCAATCTCGACTTGCCAGAGGATCGTGTCGTGGAACTGCGGCGCGCCGTTGCGGCCCGGCGTCTTGACACGGCATTCGAGTCTTGGCCGCGACCGACCACATCGATCCTTGCGGTCGATATCACCCATGGCCCGGTGGCTCATCTGGAGACGGCGAACGTCTATGGCCGAGCGGTGTGTGAAGACTGGCGTCACCATCATGCAATGGCGCGCCGTCTCTGCGACACCCTGCTTGAGCGTTAGGTTCCGGAACCAGGCCCGATCTGCTGGTGCACTTCGATCACGTTGCCTTCGGGATCGTGGAAGAAAATCTGGTGCCATTCCTGCGAGAACGCCGTGCCATAGTCGGAATAGGGAATGCCGTTTTCTTCGAGGACTTTCTTGACTGCATCGAGATCATCGGTGCGGAAGGCAATGTGGCCCCGCGCCACCGGATTGATGACCTGTCCGTTCTTGAATGCCACGTCGAGATTGCGCTCCGCCAGATGCATCTGCATCCCGCCCTCGGTGGCAAACCTGATTTTGCCGCTGTAACCCGCTTCATCCGTTTCCTGCGTTCTGGGAAACCGGCTGACCGGCATGTCGTCCAATCCCAAAACCTTGGTGTAGAAATCATGCAGCCGATCCACGTCCTCAGTTACGGAATTGATGTGGTGGAATTCCAGCTTCATGGCGTCTGCCTGGCAAATGAAGGGGCGTTGCGGGAGGGATCAGACGTCGTTCATGGCATAGACCGGGGCTGCGATCAAACGGCGATTGAGTCAGCCGAAGGAGTCGATAACGAGGACAACGCTCATCACCACCATCCCTATGACCTGAACGAAGAACATCGAAAAGCGCAAAAGAGCGATCCTGTTGGTCTGCTCCAGCGCGACGTGGATCACCGATTGAGCGATGCGCGCGGCTAGGATTGCCACCGCACAGGCATTCAGGAGCGGGGAAGACACTCCGGCGAGTGCGCTGCTGACGGCGATCGCGGCGTAGACGGGCAGGTTTTCGACACAGTTCATGTGCGCACGCATGGCCCGCCGGTACCACTCGGTGCCTTGAACCTCGTCGGCACGCCACTCCATAACACTGGCGCGTCCGGTGAGGATGCGGCTCCAGCGATAGATGCCGACGCTGCCGAACAGCAGGCCAACGGTCCACAGCGCAAAGATCAGCAAAACCAGTATTGGAACGGTCATCCGGCAATTCCCTGGCGGCGGCTGGGCACGACTACCAGTGGCGACCTTGCCGTAACAGGCCTATAGCTCTGTCGGTCTGGCTTCATCATTGTCTTCCTTCGATCAGGTGTTCCGGTGCCGGTCGGCGGGGTTCGCGTCGCCCGGAGGCACGGTGCCTGCGGGCGGTGCGCGTGCTCCTAAAACCAATCGGCCCGCATTGACCTGAAGGAATTCGGGAGATTTTCTGAAAGGACGTGGGGCGTTTTCGGGCCGCCCTTGCTGGTGCTAGCGCGGCAGACCGATATCTGTGCGCCGTAAGCGGCTATTCTTCGCAGTCGATGTGGAATTCAAAAGCTTTTGGCAGTGGCCGGCCATCCTCGCCATATCGCTCGATCATGCCAATGGTTGCTGCTGATGAGGCATGTCGCGCCATTTGTCCAGGCACTCGCAAATTTGGTGACGGTTTGCTTAATTCGGGCACGACGTCTCAAAACCACTGAAATATCAATGAATTAAGTAAACCGTTACCGAATTTTTGGCAGTGCGGTGCTATCTGCACGCTGTCCTGAATGTAGGTGCCAGAAATTCGGAGACAGTTTACTTAATTCCTTGAAAAGACTTTTGTTTTTCCAGGCTGTGCCCGAATTAAGCAAACTTTCACCGAATTTGCGACCTCTGTCGTTTGGCGCGGGTCAATGGGCGCTGGACATGTCGCCCAGCACTTCCTTCGACGCCACGGTCGAATCGGCGTTGAGCTTGTAAACCATAGGCACACCGGTGCTTGGCCTTCAAGTCACTCGCGACAGCCACCCGCCGGCCCGCTGTACAATGCCAATGGTGCCTGCAGATGGGGCAGCTCGCCCCATTTGTCCAAGCGCTCGCAAATTCGGTGACGGTTTGCTTAATTCAGGCAAAGCTTCAACTAACTAACTCAGTCTTTTGAATGAATTAAGTAAACCGTCATCTATGGACGCCCCCTTGATTGCAAGTGTTTTTTGATGGTCAGGCATATTGGGTTTGCAGTCATCTATCCGGCCTGTTGAGCGCGGCTTGACTGACCGCTGGCCCTGATGGAATCCGTGGATCGGCGCCTCATCACCGAAGCGGGCTCAAGGCCCAGACGGTTTGTCAGGTTTGGCCGATCCCGGTTACCCTGTTTTGCCATCACATCATGCTACCCTCGCAATCAATCGTCCGGACGGGTTGTGCTCACCGCCTTGCTCATGAGGCGTTGAGCGGTGCCGCCCGATAGGTTTCTGCGCGCCTGAGCAAAGCCCAGACGACACGCGCCGTCTTGTTGGCCATCGCCAGCAGGACAACGTTGGTCGGTCGGCGTGCCAACAACGCCTGTTGCCAATCCGTTCGTTGCCCCTTGCGGGTTCTACTCCAGCGCAGCTCGGTGCGGGCGCCATGCACAAGAAGCCGTCTCAAATAGCGATCGCCGTGCTTGGAAATACGACCCAGCCGATCCTTGCCGCCACTGGAGTTCTGTTTCGGCACCAGTCCCAGCCAGGCCGCAAGTTGTCGGGCTGAACGGAACTGTGAAGCATCGCCGATCGTTGCCACCAACGCCGTTGCCGTGATCACACCAACACCCGGGATCGTTGCCAGGCGGCGGCTGGCTTCGCTCGAGCGGTGCCACGCCTTCAGATGCTTTTCCTGTTTCACGATGTTGGACTGCACCGATCGCAGTTGGTCGACGATGATCATCAAGCCAATCCGCGCCTGGTCCGGTATGCGCCCATCGTCCTCGATCAGCTCGATCAACCGGGTGACGTTGCTGGCACCCTTGGCAACCACAATACCGAATTCGCCGCAATGGCCGCGCAGCGCGTTAATCAGCTGCGTGCGTTGGCGCACCAGGAGATCACGTGTTCGATGCATCACAAGGATCGCCTGCTGATCGACACTCTTGATCGGCGCGAAGCGCATCGTCGGTCGCTGCGCCGCCTCGCAGATCGCCTCCGCATCGGCCGCATCGTTCTTGTTGGTCTTCACGAAGGGCTTGACATACTGCGGCGATATCAATCGCACCTCATGGCCCTGATCCTGAAGAAGACGCGCCCAATAATGCGCGCTACCACAAGCCTCAAGCGCCACCAGACACGGCGGTAGCGCGCCAAAAAATGATGTAACCCCGGGACGCCGCAACGTCTTGCGAAGCACTGGACGACCACAATCATCAGCGCAATGAACCTGAAAAATATGCTTGGATATATCCAAACCGACTGCTTTAATTTCTGACATGGACGTCTCCTCTGACTGGATCGTTTGACACAACCCAGTATGGCTCATTGCGAAGCCGTTGGGGGCGTCCATGCCATCACCGAATTTTTGGCAGTGCGGTGCTATCTGCACGCCTTCCTGAATGTGGGTGCCAGAAATTCGGAGACAGTTTACTTAATTCGTTGAAAAGACTTTTGTTTTTCCAGGCCGTGCCCGAATTAAGCAAACTTTCACCGAATTTGCGACCTTCATCATTTGGCGCGGGTCAATGGGCGCTGGACATGTCGGCCAGCACTTCCTTCGACGCCACCGTCGAATCGGCGTTGAGCTTGTAAACCATGGGCACACCGGTGGCCAGGTTGAGGCTGGTGACCTCGTCGCGAGTGAGCCGGTCGAGCACCATCACCAGGGTGCGCAGCGAGTTGCCGTGGGCGGCGGTGTCGCGCAGGCTCTCGCCGCGTAGGAACGGCGCCAGATGTGCACCTGCTCCTCGCCCCATTTGGCGCGCGCATCGTCCTTGTTGAGGCCGACCAGGTCACCGCAGTCGCGCTCGTTCAACGGATGTGTCGGCGAGTTTCATCGACCGGAAGCATTGGCGCCATGGCGGGCATGCGTCAGGACACGGCGCGGCGATCCGAAGGTGCGGCGCAGTAGGGAGAGCAAGGTCGGCAGCATACGCCCGGTGGCGGCGATGTTGGCCGGCGGATCGGAGAACAGGCGGGCGATCATTTCATTGCGGATGTCAGCATGGTCGATGAACCGCAGGGTCATTTGCTTACGCCCGATCTCAGTCACCTGGGCCCGGCACCGCAGTCCGTCAAGAAAATGCGCTTCCACCATCTGGCCCTCTGCCAGGTCGTGCGGCTTCGCACCGAAATCGAAGGTTAGTTGGTTCATGCTCATACTGCGGATGGTTCCGGGCCAGCTGCCGCCCGGCCATGTCAGCGCGCCAGGAGCCTTTAGCGGGAACGGCTGGTCGTCGATTTCGGGCCGGGGCAGCTCGATGCAAACGGTCAGGGCGACAAAGGAATAGACCATGATGACGATGCCCCAGGCGATGCTGAAGCCGTCGTGCTCGCCATAGGTCTGCAGCAGTGGACCGTTCACCATGCCGACGATCGTCAGGACGATGATGGTGCCGAAGAGAATGACCAGCGGGACCTGCACTTGCACCTCGGAACGGTCTTCGCCCTTGGCGGTGACCTTGAAGGGATGGCCGAAAGGCCGACGCATCGCTTTGACGATGGTCACGGTGACCGGAAAGGCCGCCAGCATGTGCGAGACTTCGGTGAAAAGCGGCAGGCTCTTTTTGTCCGACACCCAGGCCAGGAAGATCATGCTGCCGAAGACCGCCGGCAAGCCGTACATCAAGAGCGCCTCAGGCGCGAGCAGGATGGCCGGCAGTCCGAGGAAGTAAAACAGAATCGGCGCCAGCAGCATGGCCACGACGAAGGGCCGGCAGAACCAGAACATCAACCCGTGCAGATAGTGAAGGCGCTCGGTCCACGAGAAGCCGCGGCCGCGAAACGGACCGTCCGCCAGCAGCGCGATCTGGATGGTGCCCAGACACCAGCGGCAGCGCTGGGTGATGTAGCCGGCCAGGCTCTCGGCCGATAGGCCGACGCTCAGGCGCTCGTTCAACCAGATCGTCTTCAGGCCCTTTTGCATCAGCCGATAGGTGGTGTGCAGGTCCTCGGTCACCGATTCCTTCGGCATCCCGCCAATGGCTTCGAGCGCGTCGCGACGGACGACGAAGGAGGTGCCGACGCAGAAGGCCACGCCCCAGGCGTCCTTGGCCGGCTGCATCACGTCGAAGAAGATCCGTTGATCGTCGACCCAGGACCGGTTGGCCATCAGATTGTGCTGCACCGGATCGGCGTTGTAATAGAACTGCGGCGTCTGCACGATGCCGACCGTCTCGTCCTCGAACAGCCCGACAATGCGCTTCAGAATGGTCTTATGCGGCGCGAAATCGGCGTCCAGCACAAGAATGAACGGGGCGTTGGTCTCGCCGGCGGAAACCTTAAGGCCGTTGTCGAGATTGCCGGCCTTGGCGCCGACATTGTCGTCTCTGCGCACGTAACGGGCGCCGACCTTGGCGCAGTAGGCATCGAGCCAGTCGCGGCGGCCGTCGTCGAGAACCCAAACGGTATGGTTCGGGTAGTCAATGGCCAGGGCGGCCAGGATCGAGCGTTCCAATACCACCAGGTCTTCGCTGTAGGTGCAGATCATCACGTCGACGGCCGGCGGCTCTGCCATCTCGGCGAGGCGTGCAGCCGCCGCGTCGGCCTGCCTGGACCGGTCGGTCCGCCGCATGAAGAAGCACACCGACATCGCCGTATAGACCACGACGATCATCTCGAGCGTGGCGTAGAAGCGGGGCCAAAGCGCGTAGCTGGTCCACTCGAAGACCGGCAGGGTGTGGCTGACGCGATACCAGGCATAGGCGGCCAGCATGGCAACGACCAGCAGGCCGAAGACCATGCGATCCAGAAGGTGCCGGTTGGAAAGGAAGAGCGCGCAGGCGGCAATCAGCAGCGAGACGACGCCACCGTAGAGGGTGGCGTCCTGCAGGGTCAGGGTTTCGGGCGACATGCTGCAACCTCCGTCTCGACGCCGGGCAGGGGGCGGCCGGTGAAGGGATTCCAGCCGGCACCGGCCAAGGCGGCCCATGCGGTGGCGCCGATATGCGGCAGGCGGAAGTAAAAGAACTCCGGCGCCCTGGGATCCGGTCCTGTGGTCAGGCCGGTGGTCAGGTGATCTTTCGAGCTGGCGTAGATCAGCCCGTCACCGACACTGTTGGCCGCCACCGTTTCAAGCAGCTTCCGGGCCTGATCGGGACGTCCGAAAGCCTTGAGCACCAAGGCGCCCTGGGCCGTGCCCTCAAGCCACACTCCGTCCCGGTCCGTGTTGAAGTCGAGGCCGCGGTCGACGCCGAAAGCGGCCAAAGTCGCGTCGATGGTGCGATCGGCTCGCCCGGCGAATTCGGCAACGGCGATCAACGGCCAAAGCTCCGCGTCGAGGCCGGCCTGGTTGACGTTCCACGTCACCCCGTCGGTCGTCGTGCCGATATGAAACTGCGCGCCCTTGTCCCACCAGGCCGCGGACACGAAGTCGAAAGCCCTGGTGGCATGTCGGTCCCAGTCGTCCTCACCGGATACCTGGGCGAGCCACAGATTGGCGGCATAGACGTCCGTGTTGTGCTCGGTCGATTTCCAGGCGATCCGATGCGGCGACGGCTCGAACCCGTAGAAGCCGCCGCGGTAGCCGCCGGGCCCGTGGCTGTCGATCGTCATGGTGTTGATCCACCGCATGACGCGTTTCGCTCCGCCGAGGTAACGCGTGTCGCCGGTCGCCCGGTGCAGGTTGAGGAAGGCAAGGGCGGCCCAGGCGGTGCTGCCGGTTGCCGTTCCGGCCTGGTAGGCGTCCTCGCGCCAGATCTTCGCCGCCTCGTCCTGGTATCCGGGCAGTTCCATCGGCTTGGTCATGTCTTTGACCGGCCCCGCCGCATAGGCGTTGCGCAACCGGTTGTCGTGATAATGCCGGTCGTTGTCGAGCGCATAGAGCAGGGCGTTGCCGATCGGTTTTGCCGTCTCAGCCCGTCCGCAGGCGATGAGCGCGATGGCAACAAGGGCATTGTCGTACACGAAGGCGACATCGCGCAGCACTGGCAACAGTGGATCGCCGCCCGGCCTGGCCTCGTAACTGGCCAGCAAGGCCGGTCCCTCACCGATCAGCGCCAGCCGATCGGCAAAGCTCTGACAGGCGGTACAGGCCAGGGTCTCGACCGCCGGCTCGGCACGGCCGGAGACTGGTGTGGCCGCCGCGATGGCCGCGGCTAGCGCGACCGGGCCCAATCGGACGACCTCACCCAGGCGATCGAGGGCGCTCATGGGTGCACTCTCGGTTCGGCGGGCGCGTCACGCATCGGCTTGCACCTGGATTTCGGGTTAATGCGATGCATCCGGGTCATCGCTCGGCTTGACCGCCACAGGCTGGATCGAGGCCGTTTGCCGCGGTCTCGTTCCGTCCGGCCGGATGTCGTCCCCTACCGGCGGGTCGGATTTAAATAGCCTGACAACGCGATCGAACAGCGGTTCGCCGAGGGAGACGGTCACCTCCTCGCCGACATGGCAGCCGAAGAAGAGATCATAGTGAGGGGCGGTCTGTTCCGGACGCTCCAACTCGATGATGACGTAGATCTCGTGGCCTTTGGCCTTGGGAAAGTCCTTGTAGTACCGGTTCTCGTTGCCGTTGCTGAAATATTGCACCGTCTTGCTGATGCGGCCGCGCTGCTTGGTGCCAAGCGAGCGAATGTTGACGATCGCCGGTGTTCCGACCTCCAGACCGGCGACGTCGCGGCCGGCGAAGACCGCGGCGACGAAGGAGCGCGAACAGTCGAGCGAGCGCGCCAGCAAGCCGCCCTGCTGCAGGTAGTCGCCGTGGCCGACCTCGACGCTGACGATGCGGCCCCTATGCAGGGCTGTCACCTGGGCACTTGCGGCGTTTTCATAGCGCCCCTGCTCGCCACTCATCAGGCTGTCCAGCTTGGCGATCCGATCGATGACGTTGGCAAGCTCCGTGCTGGCTTTCTTGTTTTCGAGGTCGAGCGACTGCTCCTGGAACTCCAGTGTCATGAGGTTGGTGGCGAAGCCGCCGGAATAGTCGCCCTGTTCGATGGACCTGGAGAGCTCCAGAGCCCGTTGCAACTCGCCCCTGGCGGCTTCCAGCTCATGGCGCGCCGCGGCCAGTTTCTGCTCGAGCGGCTTGATCACGCTGGCGTTCAGAAGTTCGGCGTCGACCAATCCCCTTTTCTGATCGACCAGTGACTGCTGCTCGCCGACCCGGGCCTCGTAGAACCGCACGCCGCTTTCCGCCTTGTGCACCATGGCGGCCAGCTCGTCGATGACGCCCTGGCGGGTCGCTGCGATCTGGCTACGGATGAAATTCAATTGGCGGGCTGTACGCTCCTGTGTGGAGTGAATCATCTTAAGGCGCTCGTTGAGCTGCAAACGCTCCAGCCGCAGGTTCACCATCAGGGAGGCGTCGGCCTCGAAGTTCTCGATCTGGGCGGCACGCTGCCCGGGTGTGACGTCGTCGCCGATCTGAATGTCCAGGGTGCTGACCCGTCCGGCGATACGCGAGGTAATCGACTGGACCGGCGCGTTGATAATCGCGCGCGACGACACCAGAAAATAGTATTTCGGTATCGCCGACAGCACCAAGACGACGGTCAGCACCAATGCAAAAAGGTAGCCGACCATGCGCGAAATGCCGAGAAGTCGATGGCTTCTTCGTTTCATGCCCCGTTCCGCAGCGCCGATGTCCAGACGAGTCCGTGAACGGAACAGTCTATCTGTTGACGCCGAATTCCATCGTAGATGCCCACTGCGAATCAATATGTTTTATAGCGCTTTCGGCCACAAGCTGTGCATTCGACTAGTATTACGCTGTACGATTGATCAGTATCACTCTGTTTCCAATACGGAGACTTTAATGGAATTTTTTATATAGACATATAACATTAGTATTTGAAACAATAGGGGTAATAATTGTATTAAATGCGAGCTTTCGGCGCCCATATACTGAATACAACTGAAGCTTCTTAGTGATTTCCAATTTTTTTGCCGATGTCCCGGATATGGACGACGAAGTGTCCCCGTTCTGGCGCGCCCGTACGTCTTGCTCTTCGAGCAACCACAAGACCCGAAACGCGTGTTGCGACCACATTCCATCGGGAGGCAGCCAAAACAACAAACGCAACATCGGGGCGTCTTACGCGCATTGGGGGTCGCGAGCGCCTGTCCGCGGGTGCTCGCCCGTTTGTGTGAGAAGATTCACATAACCTAAACGGGAGGTGTGCGATGAATCCGCTGGGGCAGGGGCGCGTGCTGCGCTTGTGGAGATGGGACACAAACAGAACAACCGCGAATTTGGACAGCCTAGAAGCATGGCTCTGACCGTGGTTCTTTCCATTCTGATCGTCTTCGGAATGGTCGCGGCCGGGCTTCTGCCCTACGCGTTGATCGGGGTGATTGACCTGGCGCCGATTTTTGTCTGGTTTGCTGGCACCTGATTTCACCGTCGCCGACTGGCGACGTCCGCGATCCGGCATCAGGTTCTCTCCGGGTCGATTTTTCGAACTGCGGTGTTCCCGGTGTGCGCGTGCTGGCGTTCGATATTCAGCGCGTTTCGGTGCGACGTGACCGATTTCTAGCTTGGTGGAAACACGCTGCCACAAGGAGCCGGCACAGCTTCGTACAATGCCCACGGCGCTTCATTTTGACACCAATACAGCCCCCCGTCGTCGGCGATAAATGTTCTGTCTTTTGCTACCAACCGCTGGCCGTGAACAGGCATCCCTGATGCGTCGACTGAATCGATGGTGAACGTGTATTGCTCGCCGGCGTTGCTAACAGAATACGATAAAGCGACGTAGCAATAGCAGCACACCTTTTTATGATCCTCATCGACAAAACTGACCGTGTTTCTTTCGTCTGTTTGTTTGTAAAGGACTTCTTGTGCCACACTCTGCCCCGTTAACAGGGCAACGACGGCTGGAACCACCAAAAAACAGTTCATGCCTGCCCCTTCTTCATGTGGCCTTGCCTATCCAGCTTGCCGGTCAAGCACGCGTCGCAGCGAAGACCGAAGATGCCGCACCCTTCAAGCGATCAACATATCCAAATATACATGTTTTTGGTCAACCACAAAAGAGACTGATATTAAGTTCTGGGCTTGCCTCTATTGGCTTACATACTGAAGTATTCTTTACTATCAATCCGGATTTGTGCCGACCCCATCGGAATTCGTGAGAAACGCCAAATCAGTGGCCCAAACCAAAAGGGTTAGACAACGGTGTTGGCGCTCACCGTGACTACCGTAACCTTCGTTGATCATGTCTAGTACAAGAGCGTGCCTCAGAGGGGCTGCGAGAGCCGGTTGAACGCGTCCATCAGCATCTGGTGCATTGGCGCAACGTCCGGATCGAAAGTGGGGACGTCCTGATCCGGTTTCTCAGGAAGGCGGTCGAATTCGCCTGATCGCCGAGCGATCAACCAGCGACCATCGACCTTTTCGAGCACGTCACGATAGGACCCAGTCATGAGAACTCTAAAGCCACGCGGCGTTGCGACCGTCACAGTGGTGCTGGCAGTGCCGATCGCCGACATACCGTCGTCGGCAACGTCGTAGACCGGCGCAGATGTAATGTGTCGCGTGCCGAGCCGCACGTGGACCTCAGCATAGGCTTCCAGATTTTTGTGCCCGAGAATTGCCCGATCACCACCTCCGAACGCCCCGTGTTTGGTGAAGCAATTGACCCAACCAGCGGTATCGTGCTCGTCGAGGGTAAGACAGTAGCGCCCGAGCAGGTCCAGAATGGCAATCCTATCTATCGCGCGACGGATCTCCTTCTCGTCCATGCGTTCTTCCTTCTCATGTTGAGCAACGCACCTGTGAAGCCAGCCAAGGCATGGAATCGACGTCGGACCTAAGGATTGCCAGATACCGTCGATATTCCGCCCACGTTCCCGTGGTGATGAACCTTCCGCACATAGGCGCTCCTCGTTCGCACACATCCCGTTCAAGGACGAACTTACCCGGCTTGATCCGACATCTCCAATGCGGCCATACGATCTATCTGGAAGGAATGACCGTATCTAAATCGATGTGCATTGAATCTGTTATGAAGATGGGATCCAGCTCAGGTGGCTAGCCATGACACGCATGATGCAAAAAATCTCAGAGATCAAGCCAAAGATGAGGCTTCGCTCAATTCATCTAACTGATTAGCGTTATTATAAGAATGCCATGATCTATGAGGTTGCAAAGTTCCTGCATATAACTGGTGTAGCCATGTTGATGGGGAATATAACCGTAACAGCGATCTGGAAATTCTTTGCCGATCGCGACGGTCGACCGGTGGTGCTAGGTTTTGCGCAGAAGCTCGTGACCTATACCGATTGGGCAATGACGTTTTGGGGCGTCGTTCTCCTCATGGGAAGTGGCTATTACATGGCGATTTTTGCTGGCTTTCCTCTAAGCGAACCTTGGTTACTCTGGAGCCAAATTTTCTTTGTTTTATCTGGTCTGATTTGGCTTCTTGCAATCGTTCCGATCCAGATAAAACAGGCACGGCTGGCGAAAAGCTTTTCAACTGAGGATGTGGGCGAGGAATACCGCGCTCTTTCACGGCGTTGGTTAATATGGGGCTTGGTCAGCACTGTACCCTTACTGGCCGCAACATGGCTGATGGTGGCAAAGCCGATCTAGAAGCATCAGGACGAGCATTTTCACACGCAATCCTAGATCGGTCACTTTGTCTCGGGTTAGCTGCAATTGATCTGTATTTCCCTGCTGGACGCGTTCCACATTCGTTCACTATCCTGACGGTATCTGTCAGTAGCCAGGTCGGGGCGATCTGGATGACGCTTGCCTCGAAAACAAACGATCATCACCGCCCAGACGCTGGGTGACGTGCAGGCCGCTGGCTGGGTCATGATGGCAAATTATGGGGCAATGAATTGCGGCCGCGGCCGCGAGGTCGACGTCGACATGATAATCGCGCGACCGCGCGTCGGGTCGGACTATCCTATCATCGGTGATGAAAGGCTCGCACGGTGCTCGCGCTGCCTGGCGTGCGAGTATCTGGGTGGGAGGTTTACGTTTCGGCCGCCGAGCTGGGGCGGGCGATAGCCTGGTTGAAAGACCGCATCAACGGGCCCCAAGACCATTCTTAAGGAGCGGTCGCGGAGGTCCGCGCCTGCCATTGGGCCTTTAATCAGGTTGTCTGACCCATTCGTCCCTGTTCGCCACGTTGCGGTCCGGCTGGATGTGGCGGTAGATGCACGTCATCGCCTCCGCCGACGTGATCCAGCAATCGCGAAAGCCGTTCTCGTCGACAATAAGAGCCATCTTGCCGTCAGGCGCGATGGCGCCAATGAACTTCTCGTCGTTAACGGTAGGGCCGGAATCGATTATGAAGTCCTGCTCAATCTCATGACCTGAGAAACTGGCCCCCTCCTGCCAGTCGACGACGCACACACTCTCGTGATGGGTTGGTTCGATGCTCCGATCCTGATGCTTGATCAGTAACCCCTGGGACTTAATGGTCCAAGTGCCCTTCAGATCGGGGAGGGCATCTTGCGCAAAGACCGCACCCGAGGTCGTTATTACCGAGACAAAAAGCGTGGTTTTCAGAATCTTGCGCATGTCTTCTCCTACGGCGATTTCCTATTGCCTAAGAGACGTCCACTCCGTGGACGGCGTCTTTGACGTGACAATGCCCTCAGCCGTGCCTCTTGGCAATCTATGTGGGTCAAGGGCGGGACGCGACCGGATGCGTCGAGGAACCAGCCGACATCGCGAAATCGACCGACCATTCCGATTTGGGGTATGGAGCGCTCCAATTGTTATAGGGTTTGCTGACTCACTGACGTCGAGGGCGCTATAGATACGCGTAGTGGAAGGCGACGGTGCTCCCGGCTTCATTTCTCAAAATCTCAAAAACGAGGATTATGTAGTCACCGCGAACACCTTCATCTGGAGCTATCTCATACTCCACGGAAAAGCCTCTTCCGTCGTCGTATTCAACCACTTCAAGTTTATCAGCGAAATCATGGGCTGGTTGGGCAAATTTGGCGACACCGGCGCTTTTCATCACATCACTCAGCTGCTCAACCTCGGCGTCTGTCAGCTGGCCAAACTCCAAACGCGATATGTTCAAAGCAGCCTCTCTGAGCGCCGCGATCTCCTCTGTATTCAACAGGTCCGCGTCCATGATCTGCGCTCCTATGTTTTTGCGGGTCGGGGGGCCAGGCCCGTTCGCTCTCCTATGAACGGTTCAGTTCAGCTTCTCAGCGATTTTCGAGAGTTCATTTTTAGACCATGTCCCGGACACCCACATTTGCCCACCGCGGACCGGTTCCCGTATCACCGGTTCCGTCAATACAGATCCATCAACGACGATGCGCAGTCGGCGGCCCGTATTCTTCCTGGTCATGTGCTCAAACTCCGATACGCGATCGGCCGCCAGGGACAGTTCGAGGACGTAATTATCCGTTACCGGATCCGTTATGACTTCAGCCGTCACCTCGGATGTGTCCAAATCCAGTCTTGAGATAATTGTCCCGTTTTCAACTGCTTGAAAACTGATATCCGCGGCGATCGCCGGCGGCGCGATTGCAAGCACAAGCCCAGCTGCCGCGAGCCTAGAGAGCGATTTCGCCTGGTGTGCCCGCCCTGCTCCCTCGACCATCTGGCTATGCTCCTATTGTTTACTGTCGGGATAATTCACATCGCCCTTCGAAAGCACCGCTGTATCAGGCCTCGCGACGAATGGAAGAAGTAGTCTGTCTAGGTAGTCGGGCTCGTAAAACGCATCCCAAGGCTCCAAACCAAACCATGCGTTCAATAGTTTCTGGACGTTTCCAGACCCAATGACCTGGACCCCAACATAGTCCCTGCCTTCTAATCTTCTTGTGTCAATATATCTACTCACCGGGGCATATTCGGGTTCACGCCGTATGACTTTCCAGTGTCCCGAATTCAATAAATCCGGTGTTGTGAACAGAACCGCAACAACGTCTCCATGTGGGAAACAGATCTGTGAATTCACACTGCCTGTCCTTAATTTGGTGTAGGCGCATACGACGCTATTCAAAGCCGGTTTTGTTCTGAGAAGAACCTGCCCCACCGAATACGTCGCATCAACTAACGGGACAAGAAACACATCACCAGCTTCCCATTTTTGTCTTTTCATTGGCAATGAAGTTTCACCTAACATGACGGAGGCGAGGGCCTCCCGCTGTTTGTGCTTCCTTATTTCTGGCTATGCCATGGTTTCCCAACAACCTCCTTAGCCGCCGGTACCTACAAGAAGGTATTGGGCAACACCGCTCTTGAACTGATCACATTTCAATCTGTAGCGGAAAGGAAGGGCGTCCTCGATTGTGCGTTCGATTGGACCTGTAAATGTGAGGACTTCGCCCCAGCCGTCCCCCGAATTACGCTGCAGCTGAATGCGCGCAGCGAAATCACCTTTGACGGATAGAGCACCAAGCTTCATCGAAATCGGCTCTGAAACGCCTTCCTTGGTAAACACACCGGAAGTCTGATGGCGAGATTCCTCTCTTTTTGGGTCGGCCAAGCCCAATTTTTCCTTCAGCGTCGTGATCCGCCCTCGATAGTACCACTTTGCGATGAAGTGTCCCGCAATAAAGCCAATGACGGCGACTGCAGAAACTGCCCACGGATATTCGCCGAATGCCAGTTTTATTGTATCGAAGTACGAAACAGCCCAGTCCAGAAGTCGGTCAACCAAGAATCATCACCTCTCAAACATGGCAAGAATTTGTTTAGCAAGCCGGTAGATCTCTTATTGTTTTACGGATGCGGATTTCTCATGGGCGGCAACCGATCTTTTGCTAATCTGAGCGCCCAATCCACCAACTTGACTGGCACCCCTGACCTGAATGTAGACAACGTCATTTCGCCGCTTCGATCGGAGTAAAAAATCTCGAGTATCACAGGGGAGCCAGCCCGGTCCTCCGTCACCTCCAGATACATTCCGTCTCGATCGAGATCGCTACCAATTACGGATGTGTAATCGCAATCACCAACACGGAATGCCATTACCTTCTCCTATAGTTCGCTTTCCTCACCACGTGCTCAGCAGAGATCGGCGCAGCCAGTGGTCCTTGGCGTTCATGCCCATGATAGCTCTGGCTCGCGCCGCGACAAACGGTCTACGACTCGGGCCATTCCATAGCACGCGTATAGTGGCTTCCTGTCCGGGGGAGGCGCCTTACCTCCCCCACACCGGCGCCCGCCATCCCGCGTCCAGCGCCTCCCGCTCTGAGCAAAACAATGCTCGCCCTTGTCAGTCGAGATCTTCGTCCGAGAATACTATGGCGACCATGGCGCGTTGTAGATCATCCCATTGCGTGAGATATTTCCCTTAATCGGGCAGCCTTCCGGCGCTTCCTGAGCCGCGACTTCCCACCGCCTGGCCCGGCAGTCCCATGCAGTCTCCGTCGGCGTCCGCCAAATCCCTATGCCGGCGGCTCGTGCCCCCCTCTGCATCAAGATATCGTCTGAGAACTTGACAAAGCCCTGGCGTAGCCCTCGCGGACCTTGGCTTCGTTGATCTCAACACTGCCGGCTCTGCAGACGGCAATCACACGGTCATAATCGTCCTTGTCACGACGATCACATTGCGCGTCTCGGCCGTCGACCGTCTCCGTCAGCCGATCGGTCGCGCACTTCCCACATGGCCATGGCTAGGAAGCGCCTGCCGGTAAGATATTGATTTGCTTGAGAAAGGATGGTGGGCGTGACTGGGATTGAACCAGTGACCCCTACGATGTCAACGTAGTGCTCTCCCGCTGAGCTACACGCCCATCCGACCGCGCCATTCACCACAGAATGCGGGACGAGGTCAAGTCCCAACTTACGGTGGCATGTCTGATTTACGACGCCCGCGTTCAGGCGGCCTGGAGGATCTTTTCGACCTCCTCGACGAGGTCGCGCAGGTGGAACGGCTTGGACAGCACGGTGGCGTTTTTCGGGGCGTTTGATTCAGGATTGAGAGCTACGGCGGCGAAGCCGGTGATGAACATCACCTTGAGATCGGGGTCGAGTTCGGTGGCGCGGCGGGCCAGTTCGATGCCGTCCATTTCCGGCATGACGATGTCGGTCAATAGCAGCGAAAAAGGTTCCTCGCGCAGGCGCTCATAGG
Organism: Hoeflea sp.; assembly: GCA_965249925.1. Classification (GTDB taxonomy): domain Bacteria; phylum Pseudomonadota; class Alphaproteobacteria; order Rhizobiales; family Rhizobiaceae; genus Hoeflea_A. The sequence continues at coordinate 373,088 of OZ252260.1, read as the reverse complement.
CGCTGGCGCCATTGTCGAAGGCCTGTACGGCATAGCCCGCCTTCTCAAGCGCCTTGACCAGAAAACGGCGCATGTCATCGTCGTCTTCCGCCAGAAGTATCTTCATGCCGTTCCCTATGCCCTTGCTCGCACGCATCGAGTCGGCGGCTCTGGCAGAACCGTTGCCAAAGGCATCCTTCCCGTGTCGCGCACCCCGTTGCCGCTTAGCATACGGCACGGATCATTCAAACCGGACAAGGTAAATATGAGGTGAATTTTGGCCCTTTCACGGTTTATGGAAGTCAATTGAATCCCTACAAAACCGGCTTTCGGCAAACTCACGGTGCGGGCCGCATTTTTGCCATCAAATGGCCAAATCCGCACCGCAATAAGGCAGTCGCCGGTTCGAACCGCGACACCGCCGATGCCCGTATGGACTCTCCTGTTGGCAACTGGCAACATAACGCGGGAGGACGGGATGGATTTGTTTCGGGCATTCGCTGGGCCATGGCACGGGCTCATTGGGAGTGAGGCATTGAACGACGACAGCTATTTTGGCCACCCGCCATTCGAGATCCGGGCGCCTGGCGAACAGACTGTCCCCTTCGTATTCAATTCTCCGCATAGCGGCCGCTTCTATCCCGACGCCTTCCTCGCCGAATCGCGGCTGGACGACCATGCGATTCGGCGCTCCGAGGACTATTTTGTCGATGAGTTGTTCGACGCGGCGGCCAACCTCGGCGCGCCGATGATGGCCGCACACTTTCCACGCGCCTTTATCGACGTCAACCGTGAGCCCTACGAGCTTGACCCGCGCATGTTCGAGGGCCAGATGCCGGCCTATGTGAACTCCAGTTCGCTGCGTGTCGCCGGCGGCCTCGGCACCATTCCGCGCCTGGTCGCGGAAAACATGGAAATCTACGGAGAGCGCATGCCGGTGCGAACCGCGATGCGGCGCATCGATGCGCTTTACCGGCCCTATCACGACAACCTGCGCCGGCTTCTTGTGAAAACCCATGGCCGGTTCGGCTACGGCGTGCTGATCGATTGCCATTCGATGCCGGCCAATGCGCAGACCGGCTCCAACCGCCCGGATTTCGTCATCGGCGACCGCTACGGCACCAGTGCCAGCGAGGAACTGTCGCACCTGACCATCTCCATTCTGCAGGATTTTGGCTACGCGGTGGCGCGTAACAAACCCTACGCCGGCGGCTTCATCACCGAACATTACGGCCGGCCGGCCCGCGGGTTGCATGCCGTGCAGATCGAGGTCAATCGCGGTCTTTATGTGAATGAAGATACACTGGAGAAGACGGCAGGCTTCGAAGCTCTCAAGAAAGACCTGACCTACTTCATGGAAGCACTCACCGAGCGCTTCGCCGGTGACAGCCCACAAATCGCCCTGGCTGCCGAATAGGCAAAAAAATGACCGCTCTGAGCGGTCAAAATCTAGGGAGGAAACGCCCGAAAGGGCGGATGTAGTCTTTGACTACATGTCGAACTTATTGCTGCATTGCACAAAAGTCAAGCCTGTCGGTTTTGTCGGCTTTGCGCTGTGAACTGCGATACACACCGGCGATGACAAACAAGAGCCGGTTGCATTCTCTCATCCTTTTGCTCTAAGCGTTGCACGGGCCGCTGGCCCACAAGACGATTTTCAGGATCCACCCATGCAGCCCGATCTGGATTTTCTGCACCTGCTGGCCGACGCGGCGTCGGCCGAAACGCTGCCGCGTTTCCGCAACGGCACGGCGGTCGCCAACAAGCAAAGCACCGGGTTCGATCCGGTGACGGAGGCCGATCGTGCCGCGGAGGCGGCGATTCGCGGCCTTATCAGGACCCATTTCCCGGAGCACGGGATCATGGGCGAAGAGCACGGCAACGAACAGTTGGACAGCGAGTATGTCTGGATCATCGATCCGATCGACGGCACCCGTGCCTTCATTTCCGGTCTGCCGGTTTGGGGAACCCTGATCGGACTCTACCGCAACGGCCGGGCAGTTCTCGGTCTGATGGACCAGCCGTTTATCGGAGAACGCTATCTGGCCAATCCGCAAGGGGCGCATTATCGCGGTCCCGGACGCGAGGGCAGGATCGCGGTCCGGCCGTGCGCGGGTCTCGGAGAAGCAACGCTGTTCACCACGTCACCGCATCTGTTTGCCGGGCAGCGCGGACCGGCTTACCGGTCGGTGGAGGCGAAGGTCAATCTGTTCCGCTACGGTTGCGACTGCTATGCCTATATGCTGGTGGCCTCCGGCCATGCCGATCTGGTTATCGAAAGCGACCTCAAGGCCTATGATATTGGCGGCCTGATCGCGATCATCGAGGCGGCCGGCGGTATCGTAACCGATTGGTCGGGCGGTCGGCCGGAACAGGGCGGCGATATTCTGGCGGCGGGTAGCCGGACCGTGCATGAGGAGGCACTGGCGCTGCTCAGGGGATAGCCGGCGTCCGCAGTGTTGCTGCATCTGCAGGGAGGACTCCGCAATGAACAAGAATCCCGAAGTCGACGCCTGGCTGGCGGCCTATGACAACCCGATGAAGCCCGTGGTGGCGGCCATGCGCGAACACATCCTGGCCGCCGACCCGCGTATCACGGAGACCATCAAGTGGCAGGCCCCGACCTTCATGTACAAGGGCAATATCGCCAGTTTCTTTCCCAAGGCGAAGAAACACGCCAGCCTGATGTTCCACAAGGGCGCTGACATACCGGGCCCGTATCGACATCTGGAAGGCGACGGCAAGGAAACGCGTTTCCTCAAGGTCGTCGATCTGGACGATCTGACCGACAAGGCAGATGAACTGGCCGCGATCTGCGTCGCCTGGTGCGATCTGCGCGATGGCCGCTGATGCTGCCCGGAATCCGCCTAAAACACTGACTAGGTTTGAGCCGACTCGGTGGGATTGGCGAGCCTTTAGAAGGATAAGATAATGAGTATTTCGCTGACCGATCGCAGACGTTTCCTGGCCATGGTCTTGAGTGCGCCGGTGCTGCTGCCGCTACGGGCGGTGGCCGAGGCGGGACCGATCGGCAACGTCACGGCGTTGCTCGGCGAGGCGATGGCCGTGCGCAGTGCCAAGCAACACGACCTGCATCTCGGCTCCGGGGTAGAGGTCCAGGACCTGGTGAAGACTGGCGAAGCCAGCTACCTATCGCTGCAACTGGGCGACCGGACCTCGGTTCGGCTGGGCGCGGACTGCGAACTGCTGATTGATCAATACATTGCCGGGATCGAGGGCACGTTCGATCTGTCGCGCGGCGCCATGGTTTTCGACCGACCGGAAGATGCGCCTCGCTCGGCAACCACGGTCAGGACCGTCTTCGGCAGTCTCGGCGTGCGCGGAACCCGCTTTTTTGCCGGCCCGAGCCGCGGTGTCTTCGGTGTTTTCGTGGACCGCGGTCTGGTGGAGGTGACGGCCAGGGGCGAAAGCGTGCAGCTGGGCGCCGGCGACGGCGTCAATCTGACAGCCGAGGGCATCGACCTGTCCAGCGTGCAGAAGTGGGGCCAGGGGCGGATCGACGAGGCCTTCGCCAGCGTCGGGCTTTAGGGTCTGTTGAGTATCAGTCTTGTGGCGTCGGCGCAGCCCATTTTGCTGCTGGCTAGGCGCGGAACGCGCCGTAGTGTGAGCCACTTCAAGCGTTTCGCAACGACGTCCAGCGGCGAAATGGGCTTCGTCCCGAAGGGATTTGGCCAGATTTGCCCACTGACGCCTCCTTCGTCGTTGAATATGCGCTGCATGTCCTGCCTCCTCAGGAAACGACAGTGAACAAATCTGGTCAAACCGACACCATAAGACTGATACTCAACATACCCTACTCCCCGACCGTGTAGGCACGCACGGTACCGATGCCCCGCAACTCGATCTCGCCCACGTCGCGAAGCGACGTGCGGGTTGCTCTTGCCCGGGCGCCCGGTCCGATGAGGATCGATGTGCCCAACTGTTTGTTGGCGTCCTGCAGGCGGGCGGCGGCGTTGACGCTGGACCCGAAGGACGCGTAGTCGACCCGGCCGCTGCCGCCGACGTCGCCGAGAACGACACTGCCGGTTTCGATGCCGATGCGCGTGCGCCCGAACCCGCTTTCGGCCGCCAGACCGGTGTTGCGATAGGAGTCGGCAAACGCCTGGATCTCGAGCGCGCAGGCAATGGCTTCGTCGACGTGGCGGTCCAGATCCACAGGGGCGTTGAACATCGCGTGGATACCGTCGCCGATGGTTTTGTCGATCATGCCGCCATGGGCGATGATGATGCCGGTCAGGCCTTCGAAGTAACGATCGAGCAACTCGATCAGATCGACCGGCGAGACTCGTTCCGTCATCGTCGTGAAGCCCTCGACATCGGTGAACATCGATGTGGCGATGCGCTGATCTCCGCGGAGCTTCAGAAGATCGGGCTCGCTGACCAGCTGGTTGACGACGGCCGCCGGCAGACGCTGCTCGAAACGCTGGCGGATGACGGCTTCGCCCTTGCGAACCGCCGAAAATTGTATGGCACTGCTGGCAAAAGCGCCGGCAAGCATGGTGAGCACGGGAAGTACCGGATCGAGCACGATGTTGGCCGTGTGGTAGGCGACGACGCAAACCGCCATCCAGCCGACCAGCGTGACGACAGCAAGGCCAAGGGCTATGGGCGGCCGGATCATCGCCACGGCGAAGGCGAAGAGCATACCGAGGGCGCAGGCGAGGAAGATGGTCACCGGCCGCACCCAGTCGGGCACCGAGAGCGCCGATCCATGCAGCAGATTGGTGGCGAAATCGGCCTGGATCTGCACGGAAGGTTTAACCGGATTGCCGGGCACCGGCCGTAAGCCGCCGAGTTCGGCGGCGCTGGAGCCGATGAATACGATCTTGCCGGCGAACAGGTTGCTGTCGGCCGTCCCGGCGAGCAACTGTTGCGCCGAAACAGTGCGCGCCGCCTGCTGCTCAGGCGTCGAAAACCGCAGCTTGACGTTGGCGCCGTTGTCGAGGGGTGCCTGCAGCGGCCCGACCTGCAGGCGTCGCGGATTGCCGAGCAGGAAGATGGCGCCGGTCTTCTGGTGGAGGCGGACCGCATCGACCGCCAATGAGGGATAGGGCCGATCCGCCACGGTAATGACCGCCGGTGCAGATCGGACCAGAGCATCGAAATCGCCGGCCAGCGACAGGGTCGATAGCCCCTTGGCGGCGTCCAACAGCGGCACGCAGGACGTCTCGGCACCGAATGCCTGCCAACCGTCCGGAAACCGGGCCTGTGCATCGATCGCGATGGGGCTGAGGGCCGGTGGCGGTTCTGTGGGGATTTGCGTCAGCAGAAATCCGGACGAGGTATTTGTGTTGCCGATGCTGTCGACGAGTCGTGCGATTCCCGGATCATCGATATCGCAGGGGGCCTCAAGCACAAGATCCAGCGCAATGACTTCCGCCTGCTGCGCGGTCAGCCGCTCGATCAACTCGGCAAGCCGCAGTCGGGATAAGCGGCGCCCTTCGAATGCATCCAGGCTGGCGCTGTCGATGTCGACCACGGCAATCCGGTCGCTGCTCTGTGGCGGCTGCAACGACGCAATACTGTCGATCACCGGCTGTTCCAGCACATCTTCCAGCTGTGCCGGCGCCAGCCAGAACAGCAGCGGAACGAGCAGGGCGGCGAGGCTTCCCAGGATACCCGACCGTACCTCGCGTCTGCCGATTTTGATGGTTCGCTTCACTTCAGGAAAGCTCGCTTCGTGGCGGATTCGCGCGCAAGGTAAAAGAAGCGGTACAGCGCCGCAATCTCACGAAGCAGGTGCCAACGCGCACTCACGCAGGTCGATCGTGCATTAGCGCACCTGACGTGCACCGAAACGAACGCAAATCGTCGTGAACCGGCTCTATTGGCCTGCCCGTGGACCGAATTGCGGCCTTTGGTCGGAGCCACCGAAAAGTGTCATGACCACCGGATGAAGATGACGGGTGTGTCGGGTCTGGCTGGCGTCGAAGGCCGCCACCCAAAGATAAACAGGTTCGCCCACACGAAAGGCCAGATCCTTGTCGGATCCCGTCGCAAGCGAACGCTGCAGTTCGAGCGACCAGCGGCCGTTGCGCCAGCGACCGGCGGCGCGCACGTCGCTGCGATCCTTGGTCAACCTGTCGTGGATCAGAACACCGGGGATCCGCGTGCCGACCGGATGGTTGTCGGCGGCGGGATCATAAAGGACGGCTGATTCCGGGCGCACGACTCCTGTCCATGGCTGATCGTCAGGCGGCGCATAGATCGGGACGAGAAACCGCCAGCATGCGTTGCCGCGGGCAAGACAGCGTGCCAGGCGGTCGTCTGCCGAGCCGGGTACCGGCTCGTAGATCCCGGTCTCGCGAACTCTCGCGACGGTCTGCCTGCAGTCGGCATCGTCAGCCAGGCAGAGGTTCAGGTGATACCCGCTCGCGCCGTCGTCGGGCTGATAGCCGCCGGTATAGCGGCGACCGGGATTGACCGACGGGATCGGCGGCCCGATGTGATTGTCATCGGCGAAACCGGGCGATTGCATGCCGGTGCGCAAGGACTTCCAGTGCCACAAATCGAGCGTCTCGCCGTCACTGAAATGCAGCCCACGTGCGCCGGGTCGGTGCGGCCCGTCGACGAGTCCGGTCCCGAGTCTCGCGGTGCCGCTGCCGATCGCCGGTGAACGGGCGAACAGCAGCGCCAGCTTGTCTTCGTAGAACTTTGTCTCATCACTGAAGGCGAATCCCTGCATGTCGATTCGCCAACCGTCGGCTTCCCGGATCAGCGGCAAATGGCGATTGCTTTCGGTCGCGTCGTCCCAGGTGATCAGGAACGCAATGCTAGTGCCGTCGTGAACAGCTCTCAGTTCGACTTCGGTCGCGCCGCCTTCGAAATTGGCGCCCCGCACCGTGGCGACACGAACGGCGCGCGCATCTTGCCAAACCAGGTCGGAGGCGTCGCCGTCAAGCACCGGCATGTCGGCGACGGCCGGTACATGCAGACGGTCGACCATGGACCGGTCGACACCAAGCGATACGCCGGCGACGACAAGCGCAGCGGTCGTAACCAGCGCGGCGGGTACAACCTGCCGAACGCGCGGCCGCAGGATCCTGAGCAATCCGCCGATATTGGCCTGGGACCAGAGGTGGAGCGCGACATAGCCGAGCATGGCGACCGTCAGGCCGCCATGAAGGAATGCAACCGTGGCGTTGGGGAGCGGCGAACCGCCGCTCCAATAGAGAAGCAGGCCGGTCAGGATCAATCCGACGATGATGGTGCAGCCGAGATAGATCACCACCGAATTGCGCAGCCGGGCCGCGGCGTCTGTGCGGCGTTCGACAGGCATACCGCGATCCCGCCATGCTCTTGCCGACCAGAAGCGCAGGGAATGCCGTCTGCGACGCTGCGTGAGCGTGAAAAACAGTCCATAGGCGACGGCGACGCAGCCGACAACGACGCCCGCGGCCAGATGCCACTCGATCACTGTCCCGCGGGGCAGCGGCATCTCAAACGTCGCGGCCAAAAACCCGGCGATCGATGCCCGGCTGTCCAGCGCGATGGCAAGTCCGGTCGCACCGCTGACCGCCAAAGCCGCGATCAGGACCAGGTGCGCCGTGATCGTGAACAGGTCAGAGCGCGGCCGGTTCTTCTTCGCCAGGGGTGGCTGAGCGGACAAGGGACGTGATCCTGGTCAGTCGATTTCGACCAGGTCGATCACCTCGAGCGTCTCGATGTCGACCGTCTCCAGCGTCAGTCTCTTGCCGTCGACATGCACCAGGGTGATTGCAAACTGGGTCGTGAACTTTTTCAGATAGTCGCCGATCCCGGTTTCGTCCGAATAGCCGACGTGCCAGGGCGCGGCCTCCCTGCCGTAATAGGGTGCGCCGGAAGCGCCGTTGGTGACGTGATGGAAAGGTCGGGTGATGGTGACGGGGTCGTCCGGGCGGTAGCCGTTTTCGGCGTAGAGCGGCATGCCCTCATCGACGACAACCCGGCTGTAATTGTGCTCGTCACCGGCCAAAACGACATTGACCTTGTCATGCGCCAGGATGAGGCGGAGGATTGCGTCGCGCCGCTGAATGATGCCTTGCGCCGCCTTCTTGCCGGCCATCACCGGTCGGTGGGAATTGTCGCCATTGTAGAACATGTCGCTGGAGATGTGGCCGCCATTGGGAAACATCGGCGTGTGGACGGTCACGAAGATGTGGTCGATGTTCGTATCGGACTGATGCGCTGCCAGCCGTTCGCCCAGCCATGCCAGTTGATTGTCCATGATATAGCCATGGATGTTGCCACCGACGAGAGGGTCGCCGGTGGTGGTCAAATAGGGTGAGTACAGATAGTCCGAATTGAGCACGACAAAGGCGATGTTGCCCCAGACGTAGTCGAACACCGTCTCCTTGTAGGTCGGGAAGTTGACCGCGTTCAGGTCGGGATCGATGGCTGAGTTGTCCTCGCTTTGCGGCCCGTTCTCGAAGTTCGCGAACTGCCGTCGGAAAGTTGCCTCCGGGCTGTCCGTTGCGAACGGGAAGCGCGGAATTTCGAGACCCAAAGCCGACTCGTCGTCGAAATTGTACAGCACCACCTCGTGATTGCCGACACCGACATACAGCGGCAACCGGGCGGCGAACGGCCAGACCACGCGTCGCCAATTGAGGTATTGCAGATCCTGCTGGACGGGTGAGGTGTTGTAGCCGTTCACCATGTCGCCGGTGAACATCAAAAAGGCGGCATCCCGCGATGTCGCGATCGGCATGACGCGGCGCATCATATATTCGTTGACGGTGTTGTTGTCGCGCTCGCCACTGGCGATTCCGGCCCGAGAGTCCGAGCCATAGGCAAAGGTGAACGGCGCGCGACTGCCCGGTTGTGGCGCAGTCCTGAAACTGAACCGCACCGAATCCCCCGTCGTCCGGACGACGTAGTCATATTCCGTGTCTGGGGTGAGGCCGGAGAGGTTTACTTCGTGGCGGGAGGCGGTGTTGCTGTCGAAGGTCCCGACACCCACCACTTCAACCTGCGCCGCGGCGGGGCTCAGGGTTTCGAAGGTAACGGTGGCGCTTTGGTGGGTCATCTTCTCGACGATCGGGCCTTCGACGATGCTGTCTTGCACCACCTGGTAAGGGCCGGTCCGGCTTGCCGCCGTGAAGGCGAAAATGCCCTCATAAATCAGGTCGCCCTGCTTCGACTGGACCCGGTAAAACAGGTGGCCGCCGCCGCGCCGCGCCCAGTCGGTGAAATCCTCGCGGCCGTTCAATGTGCCATTCATCACCACGCGGGCGCGCCCGTCCTCGTCGATCGGCGTGCTGTACCGGTATTTGGGCAGCGGGAAGCGGTGCCGAAGGTCGATGAGCGCGAAAAACAGGGTGCCGCCAGCGACCTTGAGGTCGCGTTCGCTGTCAACGAAACTGAAGATAAAGCCGTCATCGGTGCCGCGTTTGTCGCCGCGGACCATCTCCAGGCTGAAGGCGGGCGGCGGGTTCTTCGCCGGGTAAGACCTGCTGCCCGGTCCGTTGACCGCCAATTGGCCATCGGTGCCGACGACGATGTTGGTATAGACGTCCGGGACCACAATCTCGGCGGACGCCGGGCCACTCAGGTTGAGAGAAACAACGAAGCCGAGAACAGTGACCAGCGCTATCAACTGCATGCCTAACCCCTTTTTCAGATCGCAGATGTTCGATTCAGGATGGCAGCATACGCCACATCGGACCGGATTGGTGCAGCGCTCTCCCTGCTCGGTAAACGAACATTTGTCGCCGCAGGTCATCAGTCTACCGCGGGCGTATCTTGACTGAAGATGTTGATCCAACCGTCCTGCGTGCGCCGCCAGATCGAACTGACGTACATTGCCTCCGGCTCCGCCCGGCGCAGTCGCTGAAAATCGGCCCGATAGGACAACACCGCATGATCGTTCCCCAGCCGCATGACGCGCAAATCGGAAAGTGCGTAGGTTTGCACGGTGGGTCCATCGATGAGCTGCCGCACATGATCAGCCTTGCCGGCGAATCCATCGGGGTAGACCCCGAGGAAGCTGTCGTCCAACGCGGCCTCGTCCGCCTTGCTGTCCCCTCCAACCAGTGCATCCCAAACCCGGGTCTCATGCAACCGGAGCTCCTGCAACAGTTTGGTTGTCGGTTCCGGTCCGTCGTTGTCGCTGGAGTTCATGTCGATAGGTTTCGGTCCGATCAGGTCTCGCCGGAACCATAACCTCGATTGGCGCTGACTGAAATTGCGTCGCCAACCGATGATGCACGGCCCGGCAGAAAGATCGCTGCGGTCAGGACAATCGCCGCACATGCCGCCAACAGCAAAAACTGGATATCGAAACCGAGATGTCGGGCGTGCATAAAAGCAATAAGCGGCACGACCGCGGAGCCGATACCGAGCGACAGCACATATTCGACAGACACCGCCCGCGAGCGCAGGCCGGATCGGACATAGTGGCCAAGCAGCCAGCTGGTGATCGGAATGGCGGCGAACAGCGATGTGACCAGCAGCAGGGAGATCACCAGCGCCATCCAGCCCGCGGCCTGTGAGAGAGCCGCCAGCAATGCGCACTGGGCGGTCAGAAGTGCGCACAGGATCGGCCTGGCGCCCATGCGGTCGAGCATCTCGCCGACCGGAAGCTGAGCGAAGGCGGCGACAGCGAAAACCAGTCCGGCGGAAGCGCCGATCCGGCCGAGATCGCCACCGGCAGCCACCAGGCGTTCCTCCAGGAACTTGGGCAGGGACACCGTGAGCGCATTGAAGATCAGGCCGCTGAACAGCGCCGCGACACAAACGACCAAAAAGACGGTGATCTGGGTGCGCCGGCTGGCGACAATGGGCCTCGGCTCGGTGACCTCCGGCGCAGAGGCCGGTTGCCGGCGCGCCCGCCGGTCCAGCACAAACAATGCAAAACCGATCAATATGGCAACGACGCCGGGGACGGCAAATGCGCTACGCCAGCCGGCCTGATCGGCGAGCAGGCCGGTCATGACCGCGGCACCGGCCAGGCCCAAATTGCCGAACACCCCGTTGACCGCCAGCGCCCGGCCGGTTCGTGTGCCGATCTGCGTGACCAGGACAATCCCGACCGGATGGTAGATAGCGGCGAACACGCCAAGCAGACCGAGACCCGCCGACAGCATAACCGGGCCGGTGGACAGGGCGATGAGGAGACCGGAACAGCCGCATCCGAGATAAAAGACGACCATCAGGGTCATCCTGTCGATCCGGTCGCCGAGCCAGCCGGCCGGCAGGGTTGCCAGGCCGAACATCAGGTAAAGGGGCGTTCCAAGCGCCAGCGTTTGAGCGTAGGTCATGCCCCATGCCGGCGCGATCGCCAACGCCGCCGTCGGAAAGATCAGCAAAAAGTAGTGATCGAAGAAGTGCGCAATATTGATGAACCGTAAGGCCGTTTGACGTGACATGGGCATCCCGCAGCAGCAGTTTCGGTCACTGCACTCGCTTGCAATCTATCCATGTCATGGCCTACTGTCTGTCGATAAAATGACAAATACTATCGCCAAAATGACAAACACGGCGGCACGACGGGTCGAGGGTCGGGCCATCACCTACGAGGCCGGAACCCATATCGCTCCGCATGCGCATATCGGACACCAGATTGTCCACGCCGTCAGTGGTGTGATGCGCGTGTTTGCGCAGGAGGCGGGCTGGGTCATGCCACCCGGCCGGGGGCTGTGGGTTCCAGCACGCGTCCAGCATGAGATTCACTGCGTCAACCGGGTCGAGATGCGCACCGTCTATCTTGACGGTTCGATTCACGCGGATCGTCCGGAAGTCCAGGTCGTCGGCATCTCACCGCTGATGCGCGAGATCCTCGTGCGTCTCGCTGAGGGTTGCCGACAGGGGCAGGCCGTTCATCTCGAAGCGCTGCTGCTGGACGAAATCTCCGAAACGGACGTCGAGCCGTTCCGGCTCCCCATGCCGCGCAACGGCCGAATAGCCATTCTGACGGCGCACTTGCGTGACCAGCCAGCCGACCGTACGTCGCTGGTGCAGTGGGCGCGGCGCCTCGGACTGTCGCAGCGCAGTCTCATCCGCCATATCCGTGCGGAGACGGGCATGTCGTTTCGGGAATTGCGGCGTCAGGCGCGAATCATGGCGGCGCTGGAGCGGCTGGCCCTCGGCGATACCGTGACCCGTGTGGCGCTCGATGTGGGGTTCGACAGTCCCAGTGCTTTCACCCACGCGTTTCGCACGGTGACCGGCGCGACACCCCGTCGCTATTGCTGAGACCCGCCGGCAACCGGCTCTGGTAAGTCCACACGGTGGCAGGTGGAAGATTGCCCCAGACGCGCCGCGACCGCATGGCGCGCAGCGTGCCGGTACAGTGCAACGGTGAGGTCAGGTGATAGGTGAACTGGACAAAGCGTCCCAGGGGTTCGGCCAGGTCCAGGCCGTTTTCAACAAGCGCGAGGCGGCGGTGATGGGGGTGCACAAACAACGGCAGGCTGGACACAATGGCCGAAATGGCGTGTGACGTCGACCGCAGGGCGCTGATGGCGTCGAAGGCGTCCTGCGCCATGACCGTGGCCTTCGGAAATTGCCGCTGCAAGGCAACGGCGAATTCCGGATTGAGCTCGACCAGAACAAGGTCGCGCTCGTGGATTCCGTAATCCAGCAGAGCCCGGGTTACTTTGCCGGTACCCGGTCCGAGTTCCACGACCTTTTTGCCCACCGTCGGCGCCGCGGCAAAGACCATCTCACGCGCCAGTGTCGAAGAACTTGGCGCAATGGCGCCGGTACGCAGGGGTGCACGCGCCCACTCCCGTACGAATTCCAGATAGCCCGCCCAGGACGTTCCGGAATCGCGTGTTCCACCCGTCTCGATCATAATCCTACCCCCTATGCAGTCAGTTCCGGCGACGGGCGAAGAACGCAACGCGACCACGCCCGCGCCGCCAAGGTTCATCGCGTCTGTGCCTTATCCTAGCCATGATCTTGGTTGCGGCCGTGCCGGCGTCTTCCTTCCCAACCCCATCCACACTCATATCGGTGTGGATCGGCGCCATAACAACCTTATCCACCCAAAGCGCCGACCACCACACAAGTGCCGACCGGGCGGATATATCTCTTCCGGTTGATACGCGTCTTTTCCAGGATACGCTTCACTGGCCAAAATCAGCAACTGCGCTTTTTCGATCAGACAATAATCTCATCCAGGGGACGGCGCAGCGATCGCGGCATTGGCGGCGCGTAGCCGTAACGCACGATCAGATTGGGTCGCTGACCGGAAACCCCGGCCAGGTTGGCGACTTGCGGACGGTGCCGGGCGACTTCCAGTGGTTGGTTGACGAAAGCATGACGAATGCCCAGTGCTGTCGCCTGGAGGGCGAAACGCTGGTAGCTGCGGCCAGCCTGCACCCAATGGGCCGGGTCGTCGCGGTCGGCAACGAAAACGGCAAGTCCGGAGGACGACCGGATCTGTTCGGCGTATTTGTCGTTTTCGGCCTGCGGCGTAAAGACGAAGCCGAACATCATCTTGCCGATCCAGGTGGGCATGGTCGGATTGCCTGAACAGCCACTGTAGAGCCCGTCTCTCGTGCGCACGGCCGCGACGGAGTTGAACCGCAACCATGCCAGCAGTTCCGATGCAAAAGCCGGATCGGAAACCTGTTCGGCATTGGCCGCCAGGATCAGTTCCAGGGCCTGCTCGGTTTTGGCGGTGTCCGACAGCAGGACAACCCGGCAGCCATCGACCTGCGCCGCCGTTTCAAGCCGCTTGAGATCGTCTTTGGCGACCGGGCGTCCATCGTAATTCGACCGGGTGCATTGCCGGTCAGCAATCGCCGCGAACAACGGATCCTGTTTTGCGTCGCCCGCCGCCAGGGCGATTTCGATGTGCCCGTCACCGGCATCGACAAATTGCAACTCACCGCTTGTCCCTGCAGCGGCGGCTGCCAATAACAGATTCTCGCCAGCGCACCCGAGACTGGCGAACAGGTGATGGTTGTCCGGATCAACAACCGGGGTCGCGCGTTCAAGATCGGGTCGGATCGTTACCGATTTGGCTGATCCCGAAAACAGCCAGGGCTGCGTGTTGTGGCTGTTTGCGGCAAGAGTTGCATGGTGGATCAAATAGCGCAGGTCGGGATCGCCGGCCGCCGTCGGCGGAGTCCACACGGAGTGGGCCACGCTCTCATAGGAAGGGCCTCTGGTTGTCGCATAGATCGCCCCTCCGGCGACAACGGCCGCACCGGCTGCCAGGAGAAGGCCCCTTCGGTTTAGCATGGTGTTTCCTCCAGTCGCCTGCCGGTATTCCATAGCCGGACCGGTCATCGTTTGACCGTGGTCAATCGCGGCGGGAAGAAAGGTGGTGCGAGGCGCCCATTGACCGTGGTCCGGATCTGAACAAAACTCGGCACCGTGGAGACTGTGACTGCCCGTATAGAACCATCCGATAATCTCAACGCGGAGCTTTCGGTGGATGTCGCCGTGATCGGCGCCGGCGCCTGCGGGCTGACAGCGGCGCTGCGGGTGGCTGAGGCGGGTGCGGAGGTTCTGGTGCTCGAGAAAACCGGACGCCCATACGGGTCGACCTCCCTGTCGTCCGGCTTCGTACCCGCCGCGGCGACCCGTTTTCAGAGCAGGCAGGGCATCGAAGACAGCGTTGCCGATTTCGCCCGAGACATCCAGGCGAAGGCGCATGCACAGGCTGAACCGGCGCTGGTGCACATGGCAACACGGTCGATCGGTCCGGCGCTGGAGTGGTTGAATGCAGCCCACGGCATCGAGTGGGTGGTGCTCGACGATTTCCTCTATCCCGGCCACACCCGCCATCGCATGCATGCGGTTCCGGAAAGGACCGGCGAGGCGTTGCTGGGATACCTGGCACAGGCGAGTGAGGCCGCCGGCATTCCGGTGGTGTGCAATGCCACGGCCGAAACGCTGTTTGTCGACGGGCGCCGCGTCGTCGGTATCTCGATCAGGCGACCGGACGGCCAATTGGAGCACATCGCCTGCAAAGCGCTGATACTGGCCTGCAACGGTTTTGGCGGCAATGCGGCGCTGGTGCGGCAGTATCTGCCTGTCATGGGTGACGCGCCCTACCACGGCCATGACGGCAATACCGGCGAAGCCCTGCTTTGGGGGCAGCATTTGGGTGCGCAATTGCGTGGTCTTGCAGCGTGCCAGGGCCACGGATCCGTGGCCGAACCGGGCGGTGTTCTGATCAGCTGGGCTTTAATGATGGAGGGCGGGTTCCAGGTCAACATCGAGGGCAAACGGTTTTCCGACGAGCACCTTGGATACTCCGAGCAGGCGGTGGAGGTGTTGGCGCAACCTAGCGGGCTCGCCTGGTGCGTCTTCGACCAGAGACTGCGTGACATGGCCCGGGATTTCCCCGAATTCCGAGAGGCCGAAGCACTTGGACTCATCAAGTCGGCTGCGACAGCCGACGCACTGGCAGAGGCGATCGGCGTTCCGGCGACTGCATTGGAACGGACTTTCGATGAGGTCGCATCATTCGCCACCGGCCGGACAACCGATCCCTTCGGACGCGACTTTACCGGAGCGCCCACGTTGACAGCGCCGTTTCACGCGGTGCGGGTCACCGGCGCATTGTTCCATACACAAGGCGGCCTGATGATTGACGAGAAGGCGCGCGTCGTCGACGCCAATGGGGCACCCTTTGACAATCTCTTCGCCGGCGGCGGTGCAGCCTGCGGCGTGTCGGGCAACGATATCTCCGGTTATCTGTCCGGCAACGGGCTGCTGACGGCCATCGCCTTCGGTTATGTCGCGGGTGAGGGTGCGTCTGCGATCGCGTCCGGCGACGAGGTCAGGCATCCCCGGGGATAAACGCCTTGATCGCCGCCACGACCTGGTTGCGGTAGAGATCCGCCTCCTGCAGCAGCTCGTGGCGGGCATAATCGATGGTGATCAGGTCGCTGGCCCGAAATCGCGAAGCCATATCCTCCAGTTCGTCATGGGGTACGATATGGTCGTCACCAGCCCCCAACAGCAGTGTCGGGATGCGGATCGACGCCAGGTGGTGCGATTGAAGGACCCGGGCGATCGTCTTCAGGGCCTCCGACATCCACCGGAATGTGGGCCCGCCGAGAATGAACTCCGGGCATGTCTCATAGATGGCCAAGTTGCGGGCAAAGCGATCGGGGTCAGAGGTCAGAACATTCTGCGCAAACGACAGATTGCTGCGCTTGTTGGCGGCCGGACCGAAGCCGCCAAGGCCGATGAGACAGGCGAGCCCCACCACACGGCGCACCGTTCCCGGTCCGAAGCGGCGGTCGTTCAGGCCGATGAACGGCGCCGTGACGGCGATGCGTTCGATCCGATTGGCAAGCCGCGGGGCGGCGGAAAGGGCGATCAGTCCGCCGGTCGAATGGCCAACAATATAAAAAGGCAGCCGGGCGTCGGGCAGGACGATATCCTCCAGAAACTGCTCAAGGTCCTTTTCATAGTCGGAGAAACGCCGGACGTAACCCGGCATGGGATTGCGCAGCAGCCGTTCGGAACCTCCCTGGCCACGCCAGTCGAACGTCGCCACCCAGAGGCCGGAGTCCGTCAGGTCGCGGATCGTTTCGTAGTACTTTTCGATCGTCTCGTTGCGCCCCTGAAGCAGCACGACGGTACCGCTGGCCCGGGTTGCGTCGGAGCGGAAGATCGCATAGCGAACCTGCTTTCCGTCATGCGTGCCGAAGTAGCCGGACACGGCGTTGTCCGGTGCCGGATTGTCCGGCGTATCGTGCAAAACGATGTCTTTCATGAAGCTCCCCTCGTATTGCGCACTAGAGCTAATCCGTGGCGCCGGATCAAGGCGCAACCACTGAAATCGCTATGTTTTTTGCGCTGCTGGCACGGCTCTTGACAACGTCGCAATCGCTCACCACCTAAGGGCTGCAGGTGCCAGACGGACCTGCTGACTGCTTGACCTGCCGCCTCGCGGGGGTTGCACCAGTCACAACGCAAACTTTGTCGCTCAAAGGAGGACACGACCATGCGTCATGTCGATTTTTCACCCCTGTATCGTTCCACGGTCGGCTTTGACCGCCTTTTCACCATGCTGGACTCGCTTGCCCAGCCCGACCAGAGCCAGACCTATCCGCCCTACAATATCGAGAAGACCGGAGAGAACGCCTACCGGATCACCATGGCTGTCGCCGGGTTTGGTGAGGACGAACTCTCGATCGAGGCTCGCGAACATGTGCTGACCGTCACCGGCAAGAAGTCGGATGACAAGGAAGGCAGCGATTTCCTGTATCGCGGCATCGCCAAGCGCGCCTTCGAACGCCGCTTCCAGCTCGCCGAGCATGTCGAAGTGAAGGGCGCCAACCTCGAAAACGGACTGCTTCATGTCGATCTCGTTCGTGAGATCCCGGAAGCCATGAAACCGCGCCGGATCGACATTTCGGCCAATACGTCCGAAGCCAAGCAGATTGAGGCCGAAACGGTCGCCTAAGGCTGACCTGACGGCTGCCAGAACGAGAACGGCGCCCGCTGGGGCGCCGTTTTTTGTTGGAACCGGGAACGTTGTCCGGCAGCGAGAGTCGTTACGATTTCGGCGACCAAACAGTAGCCAAGGTTGTCCGGTTCATCGAAACACCAGATGAGGCTGGCACGGAATTTCCGCTGAACAGCAACGCTTCAGCCCTACCCGGGAGGAGCCTTGAGAAGCTCCTTGGTGGTCACATTGCTTGCATTGACCTTGAAAAGATGAGCGGTTTGGAGAGGCGTCCGGACGTGCCCGCAGAGTGCGCATTGCGCCGACCGGAGGTGTCCGGTGCTGACAGACCAACAATACTGCTGGGTGTCGTGCCGGTATGCCTGCGAAATGCCCTGGTGAACTGCGTCATGTCTTGAAACCCAAATTTCCCGGCGACCGATTTGACAAGACCCCATCGGGGCGATGACCGGGACAGCTCGGAAAATATGTGGTGCGTCCGGCGTTTTGTGACATAAGCCATCACGCCACCGGACTCCCGAAACAGCCTGTAGAGTGTTGGACGCGAAATACCGAAGACTCTACAAATCCTCTCGGCATCCAGGGAGTCGTCCCCAATATGGTCTTCGATGTAGCGTCGTATCGCTGACAGCTTGAAATGGGTCACGGTGGCTGCGTTGGTGTCGGGAGATTCACGCAATACCGATTCAAGAAATGCGCAGATACCGTCCGCAAGCGTGCCGGCCTGTTCCTGTTTGCAATTGCTGAGGGCTTCCGGAAGGCTCAGCAACATAGACCTCAGCATCGCACCCACGGGCGTTGTCGTGGCGAATATCCGAACGGGAAACTCCTGGTTGGGGATCAGGCCGATTCTAATGGTGGGTAGATAGAAAATGAAGATTTCGCTGTCCGTGTGACACTGTCTGAGCGTCTGATGGCTGTGGAGACTCACATGGACCGCCCCTGGTTCCTGATGCTGCAACGCGCCGTTCAGCACGTAATCCTGCATACCGTGGCGCAAGTATGAGACGGATATCAGCGATTCTTCATCGGGCGGTGGCGGTCTGTGACATGTCATCGGGGCAGCAACCGAATTCACGAACACACAGTCATTCAGCCACCAGACGTTCGATCTCAAGAAGAAGCTCTTCCTGGATCTTCGGTCGACATTGAATGTCAGATAATGACGCCACAAATCCGAGACCGCATCCAAGCGATCTTCCTCTTCGAATTTCGCTGTATCGAAGGAGAGGGATGGCAGGGCTCGGGCTGTCATGGCCGCACACATTACTAATGCATGAGGCAATTCACAATAGGATCCAGCCTATCATATATCATGTGCGTTAATGGATCTTCAGTGCCTCGATACAATGTTCAAGGGTGCCTGGACCGGTGGCAATGTGCAGAACGCGATGTCAATTGAGACTGCGTATCAGGATAGTAGCGAAACGGTGCACAGCGCGATTTGGCGAGAGCACCGCTTCGCTTGCCATAAGTGACCGGGGGCATTGAATCACCTTTGGCACTAATAAAAAGCAATATATGAAATACTATACTGCCAGAAATCAGCCTGGCAGTCGTTGGCTCCTAGTCTCAGTCTCATTGGCTGTGGGTATCATACTCCATCTGGGAGTAGAGCGAGCCCCCAATTCCCGAATCGAATGATCGGGCACACGGAGCCACTTTATGTGTTTTTTTCTGGTGAAAACCGCGCTGGGATGGTCCCGGTGTGCGCGACGAAAGGCGGCAATGAATCCACTTGGACTTTCACAGCCAATGCGAAGGGGGCCTCCCACCTGCCGACTGCCTCTGGAAGTTCCAGCGTCGGTAACGACCTGCCAGTTGCCTTCTGTCACATTTCCGCCAGCCGGGTTGACGATTGACCCATCTCTGGCGGAGAATCGCCCTATGCCGACCCTAAACGTTGATGGCGACAAACTGCACTATTTCGACGAGGGAACAGGGGTGCCGATCATCTTTGTTCACGGAAGCTGCGGTGGCGCCAGGCAGTGGAGAGCCTTGGCCGCTGGATTGAAGGAAGATTACCGAGCGGTTTGTCTGGATTTGTTCGGCAGCGGCGAAAGTCAATCTTGGCCGATTGAGCGCAAGTGGACTGCACAGGATGATGGGCGCGCGATTGACGCGATACTCGACCTCTTGGGAGAACCGGCGCATTTCGTCATTCATTCCGGTGGCGGGCACTTTGCCTATCCGACCATCAGGCACAGGCCTCAAAACATCCGAAGCCTCACCTTCTTCGAGCCGGTTTACTTTCACCTGCTGCGCGAAACCGGTGATCCGCTGTTTGCGCAACCAGAGGAGATGGCCAATCGCTATAGAGAGGCGCTGGACGACGGAAACCGCGAACAGGCGATGGCGGGTTTTGTCGACGCCTGGGCCGGATCCGATGGAGCCTGGAACGCGCTGCCGGATCAAATAAAATCAGCGATGAAGGTTGGTTCCGACCGGCTCTACCACGAATGGACGACCAACTGGCACGAGCAGCCGACACGACAGGACCTGGCGAACCTTGATATTCCGGCATTGTTGTTTAAGGGCACCGAAACAATCGAATCGATGCACCGGGTTTGTGAAATCGTCAGAGACTCCCTGACAACCTGCAGTTATGTCGAAATCGAAGGCGCCGGACATATGAGCCCGTTCACGCATGCCGCGCAGGTGTTGCCTTCGGTCAGAGCGCACCTGGCCACATCCGTTCGGTAGGCTCTGCGCCGCCTCGGCGACCGTATCCGCTTACCGGTGGTGCAAGACCGTTGCCCTGGTCTCACCGCTGCCGGCACGCAGGCGTGGATTCCGATACCATCATATCGGTCATTTGCGGCAACTGCCGACGCCACAAGACTGATACTTGACAGACCCTAATCTACCACCCGGAACCTGACGCCTTCAGAGCTGATGTATCGGTTGCTTCCTAGTCGACGAAAGCTGACACAGCTGGTGCCTTTGGCCGGGCCGCTTGGAAAGGTTGAACATATCTTGTTGCCATGCGCTTTCCATGTGCCTTCCATGGAACCAAGCAAGGCATTGGCGGTCACGATGCCTCCGGGCAGATAACGCATGGTGATCCTCATTCCAAACCTGCGTGTGACAATGGTCTTGTTCAACATCTCGCTTTGCACTTCTTCAGCGGTGAGCGTGTTGGCCTGCACAGGGTGTGGAGCGGCTAATCCGACCAGCAAGGCGACCCAAACGTATCGTCTCATTGTCTCAGATTTCCATCGTTGGCGACTGTATCAAGGGCGTCCGGCTGACCTGACGAAGCATCGTGCCAATCGTTGGTCGACAAGAGCTGTGGCGGCGCGAACCGCATCAACAGCCAGCGTTGGCCTTGCCTCTGACGTAGGGCCGACCATGCTCGCTTCAATATGGAGTGTTGGCTATCCACCAGCCACGGCCCGGTTCCGAAGCGAGCGGATGCACCACAGCGCCCAACGGCCCTTTGGCCTATTGCCCGGGGCCCAGGCTCCGTGGCGCAAGGCGCCCGCCGCGGTCAAGCTCGCGGCGATCCCGGATACTGCCGAAGGTCTATGCTCTGACCGGGTGTCCGCTGTGGCCGGTTCGGCGGTTCCACCAACGTCCAAGCAGATGGTCCAGCGAGATGACGCCGGGGCCTTTCAGCACGATGTAGAGCAGCGGAATGCTCCAGAACAGGCGCTGGTCGATGAGTTCCGACGACTGGCCGTTCAGCAATGCGCCGAGCGTCACGCTGTGCACGGTCACATCCACATAGGTCTGGACCAGAATGAAGGCGACCATGCCGAGGGCGCCGACCCGGGCAAACAGGCCCGCGATGATCAGGATCGGTAGAACGAACTCGCCATACGTTCCCATAAACACCATGATGTGCGCCGGCAGGGGGAGAGCGCTTTGCTCATAGCCCGCCGCTTCGAATGCCGGTCCGGCGATCTGGATATAGGCCCCGTCGGTGATCTGGAAGAAGCCCAGGAGCCCGTCGCCGACCTTGGTCTTGGCCGAGTTCAGGTAGTAGATGTAGAGGGTGAACAGGAAAGCCAGCCTGGTGAAAAGGCCCATGAACCAGCCGTCGGTGATCGATTCCAGCACCCCGAAAAAGCCGGTGTACAACTGGCGCAGCGCGTTGATGAGAGCATTCATGGGTTGGATCCCCCGTTGTCAGGCCTTTGAATTCCGTCGAGACCGGTAAAAACGCCGGCCTCAAGCATTGCCGCGATCGCCGCGGCGAGATCGAATTCCGCCGTGTCGGCAGCCGCGGCTTCCGCCGCCTCGCCGAGTGTGTGCCCATCGATGAGAGCGCCGAGGAAGACGGCTGCACCAGCAGGCAGGCGGCGGACTTCGACGTCTACATCCGGCCGCGTGACAAGACCGTCTTCGGCGATCGTCGGGTCGATACCCGTGTGTGGCTCACCGGCGCGATTTGCCGTTAAAATCGACACGGCGGCACAACGCGATCGTATAATCGTCGCGGCCGGGTGCGCCTTGAACCGCTGCGTCGGTAGGGCTTCCGGTTGAACGGAGCCCAGTGCCGATGCGTCCAGCGGTGCGATGTCCGCAGCGTGGTAGGCGTCCAGCCAGGCGCGTTCAAGCCGCGCGACGTCGGGCAGGTAAGCCAGTTTCTGCGCCGGTTCGAAGGTTTCCAGAAAGCGCGGAAACCCTTCGCCATAACGAAACAGCAGCGGTGAGGTCGGCGGTTCGGCCTGAATGTAGATCCGTGCCATGGCGTTGAAAAACGATTCACCGACGAGCTTTTTGACCGCCGGAAAAGTGTCGGCCAGGGCATTCACCAGGCTGACGGTCACATTGTTGCGGTAGACATTGAAGCGCTTGGCGGCGCGCTTGCCGTCGGGGCCGACAATGCCGGCCGGCGGATCGATGTCCGGGTCGGTCAGTGCGCTGGAAAAAGCTGCGTGGCTGACAGGCGCCGACCGGTTCCTTTTGACGGTCGTTTCATTCAGCGGCGGCATGACGGGTTCCCAACATGTATGACCGGGCGCGCCGTGTCAGAATGTCATCGGCGAGCATGGCCTCGCGGCGCAAGATCGGCCAGTCGGGCACGTCGTTGTCCCATTCGACCAGTGTCGGCACCGGTCCGACCTGTCCGATGACGATGTCATAAAGCTTCCAGACCTCGTCATCGACCGGACGGTCGTGGGCGTCGATCAGCAGGGGTTCCCCCTCGTCATCGGTGTCGGTTGCATGGCCGGCCAGGTGGATTTCCTCGACCTGATCGAGCGGAAATTCGGAAAGATAGGTCAGCGGCCGGTAGTTGTGGTTGGTGGCCGAGACAAACACATTATTGATGTCGAGCAGCAGGCCGCAGCCGGTGCGCCGGGCGATTTCGCGGATAAAATCCGTTTCGCTCATGGTCGACTGCTCGAATTGCACGTAGGTGGACGGGTTCTCCAACAGGATTTTGCGTCCGAGCCGGTTCTGCACCGCATCGATGTGGTCGCAAACCCGGTCGAGGGTCTGTTCGTCGTAGGGCACGGGCAGAAGGTCGTTGTAGTAGCTGGTGTCGTGGGTGGACCAGGCGAGATGCTCGGAAACGAGGCCCGGCTCGTAACGGTCCACCACGGCCTTCAAACGCGACAGGTGGTCTGGATCGAGACCTTTTTCACTGCCGATCGACAGACCGACACCGTGCACGGAAATCGGAAATTCGCGGCGGATCGCGGTGAGAGCGCGATGTGGGGCGCCACCGTCGCCCATATAGTTTTCAGCATGGACCTCAAGGAAGCCGATGCGGTAGCTGTCGCCCAGAATGGCGTCGACATGGGCCGGTTTCAGCCCGGCTCCAGCGCGGGGCGGGATCCCGGCGGGCGCAAAGCGCCGGTCAATGCTGCTGAGGTTGGCGGAGATCGTCATGTCATCGCTTCCTTGATGCTGGGCGGATGGCGAGCCGGCCGGCCCGCACGGGCGGCCGGCTTGCAAAAATCAGCTCGGAAGATCGCGGTCGAGCGGCTCCAGCGAACCCACACGGTCGCCCGGCAATTCCATGGTGGTGCAGGTGCCGTCAGCAACCAGGGTCCAGGCGTTGCCCTGGTAGTCTACGGTCGACGTGCCGGCGCAGGTGGTGCCGGGACCGGCGGCGCAGTCGTTCTTGCCGGCGAGAGAAACGCCGTAGCATTTTTCCTTGGCGGAGGCCGTCGTTGTGGTGGCCATCAGCGTGGCACCCGAAAGGGCCATGGCAACTGCGCCAGCAATAGCCGAAGCTCCGACGATCGATTTCTTGGACATTGGTCTCTCCTTCAGTTTGGGACGCATTGTAGCGGGACACCGGTTCGGCCGGGTCGACTGAAGACTTAAGAAAGGCGCTTATAAATTGGAAATCAACAGCGCGTTATTGTTTGTCGCCCGCGCGTTACATTTATTTTAGCAGCCCGTGTATAACCCCACTGTGTAGCCAATGTCCGGTGGCTATCATAGCATTTTCAGGAAGTCGGCAACATGGTCTTGGGTTGTCGCGAAACTGGTCACCAGCCGAACCAACGTCTCATCGTCGGCGATCAGATGGTGCGTGCCGTGTGGCGGCTTCCAGTCGTGGAACGACGCCCCGGCACGACGCAATTCGTCGGCATGCTGTCGCTTCATGATCACGAACAGCTCGTTGGCGGACGCCGGCCAAGCCATGTGGGCGTTGGAGGATGCCTCGATGCCCTCCTGCAGCTGCGCCGCCATGGCGTTCGACCCGGTTGCGATCTGTAGCCACAGGCCATCCTCCAAATAGGCTTCGAACTGCGCCGAGATGAACCGGTTCTTCGAAAACAGGTGGGCGGCGCGTTTTCGGATGAACGGAAGGTCGGCCGCCAGCGACGGATCGAACACGACGATGGCCTCGGCGCACCAGCAGCCGTTTTTGGTGGCGCCGAAGGACAACAGGTCGACGCCGCGTCTCCAGGTCATGTCGGCCGGACTCAGGCTCAGATGTGCCAGGGCGTTGGCAAACCGCGCGCCGTCCATGTGCAGTGGCAGCCCGTGTTCTCGGCAAATTCCAGCGATGGTCTCGATTTCATCGGTTGAATACGCGGTGCCGATTTCCGTTGCCTGGGTCACACTGACGGCCATCGGCTGACCGGCATGAACGAATTCCGGCGGAAAACGCGCGATTTGCCCACGCAGGGTATCGGGGTCGAGCTTGCCGAGCGCACCATCGACCGGCACCAGCCGTGCGCCGTGGGTGAAAAGCTCCGGAGCCCCACCCTCATCCTCGATCATGTGCGCCTCCCTGTGACAGAAAACCACGCCACCCGGTCGGTTGACGGCGGCCATGGAAAGGGAGTTGGCGGCGGTTCCGGTGCCGACAAAAAACACCGCGACATCACGTTCGAATATCTCGCTAAATCTGGCTTCGACCCGTTTGTCCAGATCGCTGGTGCCATATGCTGAGGCAAAGCCGGTGGCGTGGCGGTTGAGGGATTCGGCGATACGCGGATGGGCGCCGCTCCAATTGTCGGATGAAAAATACATGAAGAAGTACCGTCGGATCGTTTCAGAGGGAACGGCTACACATGCCACAGATGCGATGGACGGCAAAGCCCGAGACCGGCGTCTGACATTTTTTCCAATTCATCCGGTGAGACGGGTAACTTTATGTCGGGATAGCCGGTGTTGCCGCAATTTGCTGTCATCAACGGTGATTTAATTGCGGCTTCCGTCTTGCCGAGCTGGCTTGTTTCTGGCATAGAGTGATAAATAGGACAGTATAGCTGTCCTATTTTGGGCTCTGGCCGAGGGTCTCAGCCCGTAACGAAGCCGCCACGGTGGCGCTGCAGCGGGCTGACGATTGCGAGCTCGCCGCGTGTGTCAGACCGGCCTGAGCGGGCCGGAGAATGCGGAAGGTCTTGACGCCCGTTTCGTTTGCCATGAAACAGGCGGGACCAAACGGCTATCGCCAGAATACGCCGCGTAAAAAGAAGCTGTACCGGAACTGACTCGCCGGCATGGATAATCAGGTCGCCCCAGGAGGCATCGCTTTCAGGGCAACGACAGGAGGAAAGACAGATGACGCTACATTCGCCCTCACAGGCATCAGCGGTTCGGCGTCGCGAGCCAACACCGTCGGCCACGCGCGGCTCAACGTCTGCTTTTCCGAAGAAACAGGGCCTTTACGATCCGCGCAACGAGCATGATGCCTGCGGAGTGGGCTTCGTCGCCCATATGCGTGGCGAGAAATCCCATCAGATCGTCAAGGACGGATTGCTCATGTTGGAAAACCTGACCCA
This sequence comes from Hoeflea sp., assembly GCA_965249925.1. GTDB lineage: Bacteria > Pseudomonadota > Alphaproteobacteria > Rhizobiales > Rhizobiaceae > Hoeflea_A. Next base: position 347,528 of record OZ252260.1, on the reverse strand, counting down.
TCGCGGGGCGGTTGGCGCCGATCCGCTGATGGGTGACGGGGCCGGCATGCTGGTGCAGATTCCGGACGGCTTTTTTCGCGACGAGATGGCGAGCCAGGGCATCGTGTTGCCCGAGGCGGGCTACTATGCCGTCGGCTACCTGTTCATGCCGCAGGATGCCGAATTGCGTGCGCATCTCGAAGAGATCATCGATGAAGTCGTCGAAGCCGAAGGCCAGACCCTGATCGGCTACCGGGACGTTCCGGTCGACAACGGGTCTCTGTCCAAGGCACCCGATATCGCAGCCACCGAGCCGTGTCACCGCCAGGTGTTCATCGGTCGTCATCCGGACATCGCCGATGACGACGAATTTGAACGCCGGCTGTTCATCCTGCGCAAGGTGATTTCCAACCGGATTTTCAAGGAAACGGATGGTCGCGACAACGGCTTCTATATCGTTTCGATGTCCTGCCGGACCATCGTCTACAAGGGCATGTTCCTGGCTTACCAGCTCGGTGCCTATTACCAGGACCTGAGCGACGATCGGTTCGTTTCCGCTGTGGCGCTGGTGCACCAGCGGTTTTCCACCAACACGTTTCCCTCCTGGAAGCTTGCCCATCCCTATCGCATGGTGGCTCACAACGGCGAGATCAACACACTGCGCGGCAACGTCAACTGGATGGCAGCGCGCCAGGCGTCCGTGTCATCGCCGCTGTTCGGCGACGACATCCACAAGCTGTGGCCGATTTCCTATGAAGGGCAGTCGGACACGGCCTGTTTCGACAACGCACTGGAGTTCCTGGTCCAGGGCGGCTACTCGCTCGCCCACGCGGTGATGATGCTGATCCCGGAAGCCTGGGCCGGAAACCGGCTGATGCATGACGACCGCAAGGCGTTTTATGAATACCACGCGGCGCTGATGGAGCCGTGGGACGGTCCAGCCGCGGTCGCATTCACCGACGGGCGCCAGGTCGGCGCGACGCTCGACCGCAACGGCTTGCGGCCGGCCCGTTACATCGTGACCGAAGACGATCGGGTGATCATGGCCTCGGAAGCCGGCGTGCTGCCGGTCGACGAAGCCTCGATCGTGCGCAAGTGGCGGCTGCAGCCGGGCAAAATGCTGCTGATCGATATGGACGAAGGCGTCATCGTTTCCGATGCCCAAATCAAGCGCGACCTGGCCAATCGCAACCCGTACGGCGAGTGGCTGGAACGCACGCAGATCGTGCTTGAGGACGTGGAAGCCGACACCCAACGCCGCCCGGTCTCCTCACCGGCAACGCTGCTCGACCGGCAGCAGGCGTTCGGCTACTCGCAGGAGGACCTGAAGATCCTGATGGCGCCGATGGCCACGACCGGCCAGGAGGCGCTGGGCTCGATGGGGACCGATACGCCGATCTCAGCCCTCTCCGACAAGTCCAAGCTGCTCTACACCTATTTCAAGCAGAACTTCGCGCAGGTCACCAATCCGCCGATCGATCCGATCCGCGAGGAATCGGTGATGAGCCTGGTCTCCTTTATCGGACCGCGCCCCAACCTGTTCGACCTGGAGGGCCTGGCCGAGCGTAAGCGCCTGGAAGTTCGTCAACCGATTCTCACCAATGAGGATCTGGAAAAAATCCGGGTGATCGGCGAAATCTCCGATAACCAGTTTCAGACGCAGACCCTGGACATTACCTATCGCTCCAACCGCGACGCCGAATATCTCGACGAAGCCCTGGAGCGGGTATGCCTGCGGGCGGAACGGGCGGTGGAGGCCGGCTACAATATCATCATCCTGTCGGATCGGCTGCTGTCGGCGGACCGCATTGCCATTCCGGCGCTGTTGGCGACGGCCGCCGTGCACCATCACCTGATCCGCAAGGGTCTGAGGACGTCTGTCGGGCTGGTCGTGGAGTCGGGCGAGCCGCGCGAGGTGCATCATTTTGCGGTGCTCGCCGGTTACGGCGCCGAGGCGATCAACCCCTATCTGGCGTTCGATACGCTGGCCGACATGCACACAAACGGCGAATTCCCGGCGGAAGTCGACGCCCAGGAAGTCGTCGAACGCTACATCAAAGCGATCGACAAGGGCTTGCTCAAGGTGATGTCCAAAATGGGCATTTCCACCTATCAGTCCTATTGCGGCGCGCAGATATTCGATGCCGTCGGCTTGTCGACGGATTTCGTCGACAAATATTTTACCGGCACCGCAACCACCATCGAAGGTGTCGGCGTGGCGGTCATTGCCCGCGAGACCCATGCGCGGCATAGCGAAGCCTTCGGCGACGATCCGGTTCTGGCCTCGTCCCTCGAAGTCGGTGGCGAATATCTCTATCGCATGCGCGGTGAAACCCACGTCTGGTCGCCGGACAGCGTCGCCCTGCTGCAGCACGCCGTGCGCGGCAACGTGCCGGACACCTATCGCGAGTTCGCCGATCTGGTGAACGCACACGCCCAGGGGCTCAACACCATCCGCGGCCTGTTCAAGATCACGCCGGCGGAAGAAGACGGTCGTGCCCCGGTCCCGCTTGACGACGTTGAGCCGGCGTCGGAGATCGTACGGCGCTTCTCGACGGGCGCGATGTCGTTCGGTTCGATCAGCCGCGAGGCGCATACGACGCTGGCGCGGGCGATGAACCGCATCGGCGGCAAATCCAATACCGGTGAGGGTGGCGAGGAGACCGATCGCTTCACGCCGATGCCGGACGGGTCGATGAATCCGGAGCGCTCGGCGATTAAGCAGGTCGCTTCCGGGCGGTTCGGGGTCACCACCGAGTACCTGGTCAACTCCGACATGATTCAGATCAAGGTGGCGCAGGGCGCCAAGCCAGGCGAGGGCGGCCAACTGCCGGGCCATAAAGTCGACGCGACCATCGCCCAGACCCGCCACTCGACTCCTGGAGTCGGTCTGATTTCACCGCCGCCGCATCATGATATCTACTCGATCGAGGACTTGGCGCAGCTGATCTTCGATCTGAAGAACGTCAACGAGCATGCCGATATTTCCGTCAAACTGGTGTCGGAGGTCGGCGTGGGAACGGTTGCGGCGGGCGTCGCCAAGGCGCGCGCCGACCATATCACCATCGCCGGTTTCGACGGTGGTACCGGCGCGTCGCCGCTGACCTCGCTGAAACATGCCGGGTCGCCCTGGGAAATGGGGCTCGCCGAGACGCATCAGACGCTGGTTCTGAACGGCTTGCGCTCGCGGATCGCACTGCAGGTCGATGGCGGCCTGCGCACCGGCCGTGACGTTGTGGTGGGCGCGTTGCTGGGGGCCGACGAGTTCGGATTTTCCACCGCGCCGTTGATCGCCGCCGGCTGCCTGATGATGCGCAAATGTCATCTCAACACCTGCCCTGTCGGCATCGCCACCCAGGATCCGGTGCTGCGCACGCGGTTCAAGGGTACGCCCGAGCACGTGATCAACTATTTTTTCTTTGTCGCCGAAGAGGTGCGCGAACTGTTGGCCGCAATGGGCTACCGCAAGCTCGACGACATCATTGGTGAATCCGACCTGCTGAAGAAGGATGGTCTGATCGACCACTGGAAGGCTAAAGGTCTGGATTTCAGCGACCTGTTCCATAAACCGCAAGCGGAGAAGCACGAGACCTACTGGACCGAGCGCCAGAACCATCCGATCCAGGAGGTGCTCGATCGCAAACTGGTTGCCGCGGCGGCGCCGGCTCTCGAAAGCCGCAAGCCGGTGTCGCTGGAGTTCGATATTCGCAATGTCGACCGATCCACCGGAGCCATGCTGTCGGGTGAAGTGGCGCGCCGGTACGGCCTGAAGGGGCTCCCCGACGACACCATTTCAGTCCGCCTCAAAGGGACGGCCGGACAGTCGTTCGGGGCCTTTCTGACCAGCGGGATCACGTTCGACCTGATCGGCGACGGCAACGACTATGTCGGCAAGGGACTGTGCGGCGGGCGGTTGATTATCCGGCCGCCGGAGGACAGCCGTATCGTGGCGGAGAAATCGATCATCGTCGGCAATACCGTGCTTTACGGAGCGATCGAAGGCGAGTGCTACTTCCGCGGCGTCGCCGGGGAGCGCTTCGCAGTGCGCAACTCCGGTGCCATCGCTGTCGTGGAAGGCGTTGGCGACCATGGATGTGAATACATGACCGGCGGTATTGTCGTGGTCATCGGCGAAACGGGGCGCAATTTTGCGGCTGGCATGTCGGGCGGTGTTGCCTATGTGCTCGACGAGGCCGGCGATTTTGCCCGCCGCTGTAACCTGGCGATGGTCGAGTTGGAACCGGTTCCGGAAGAGGATGACATTCTGGAGGAACTGCATCACCATGGTGGTGACCTCGCGCATCACGGACGGGTCGACGTTTCCGGTGATATGACGCGGCATGACGAGGAGCGGCTCTATCAGATGATTTCCAATCATCTGCATTTCACCGGCTCCAATCGGGCACGTGACATTCTGGAAAACTGGAGCGAATTCCGGCCAAAATTCCGCAAGGTCATGCCGGTCGAGTATCGGCGGGCGCTCGAGGAAATGGAGCGCATGCGCATGGGTGTCGCAGCGGAGTAGCCGGTCACGGCGCTCAGTATTCAGGGATGAAAGCCAAAACGGGATCGAAGGGCAGGGGCTCGTCGCAGAGCCCCTGCAACACATAACCGAAACCTGTTTCAGCAAAAACAGTAGGGACGTTCGCATGGGTAAGGTTACCGGATTTATGGAGATCGAACGGCAGGTCGCGCAGTATCAGCCGGCGGCAGACCGGATTCGCCACTTCAGGGAGTTTTCCCTGCCGATGTCGGACTCCGAGATCAAGAAACAGGCCGCCCGCTGCATGGATTGCGGCATTCCGTTCTGTCACGGTCCGACCGGATGCCCGATCCACAATCAGATCCCGGACTGGAACGACCTCGTCTACAACAACAACTGGGAAGAGGCGATCGCCAACCTGCATTCAACCAACAACTTCCCGGAGTTCACCGGCCGTATTTGCCCGGCGCCATGCGAAGAGGCGTGCACGCTCAATCTCGAAGATATCCCGGTGGCCATCAAGACCGTGGAGCAGGCGCTTGCCGACAAGGCCTATGAATTGGGTCTGATCGTGCCGCAGCCGGCGGAAAGCAAAACCGGAAAGAAAGTGGCGATCATCGGGTCCGGGCCGGCCGGCATGTCCGCCGCGCAGCAATTGGGCCGGGTCGGCCACGACGTCCACGTCTTCGAGCGTGAAAGCCTGGCCGGCGGTCTGCTGCGGTTCGGCATTCCCGATTTCAAGATGGAAAAGCACACGATCGACCGGCGGGTCGAACAGATGGAAGGCGAGGGCGTAACGTTCCACTATAATGTCCATGTGGGTGTCGATGTCAGTGTCGACCAACTGCTTTCCGATCATGACGCGGTACTCTATTGCGGCGGGTCGGAAACGCCCCGCGATGCCGGTATTCCAGGTGTCGAGTTTACCGGCGTTCACGATGCGATGCCTTATCTGGTGCAGCAGAACAAGCGCATTGCACGCCAGCCCATCGACTCCACCGGCTGGCCCTCGCCGCCGATCGTGGCCAGTGGACGGCACGTGGTTGTGGTCGGCGGCGGCGATACCGCGTCCGACTGCATAGGCACCGCCTTCCGCCAGGGCGCCGTGCGGGTGACACAGCTCGATATCCGGCCGCAGCCGCCGGCGCGCGAGGACAAACTCGCCGTCTGGCCGTACTGGGCCACCAAGATGCGAACGTCCTCGTCACAGGCGGAAGGGGCGATTCGCGAATTCCAGGTCGGCACGCTGGAATTCGTTGGCGAGGACGGTCAACTGACCGGCGTCAAATGCTGCCAGGTCGATGAGCAGCGCAAGCCGATCGCCGGCACCGAATTCATCATCAAGGCGGATCTTGCCTTCATCGCCATCGGCTTTCGCGGTCCCTTCGAGAACGGCGTACTGGCCGATCTGGGCGACCGGTTGTCGGTGGAAGTCGACCGGCGCAACTCGACCAACGTCGTGGCCAACGAAACCGATTACCGCACATCGGTCGACAGGCTGTGGGCCGCCGGCGACATTCGCCGTGGACAATCGCTGGTGGTCTGGGCCATTCGCGAAGGCCGGCAGGCGGCGCGCGACATCGACCTAGCGCTGATGGGTGCGACCACGCTGCCGCTTTGATCAAGACTCAGTTGGTGTTTGACCCCGGCGGCCAAACGAAATAGTCGGCTCTTCCGGGCGGAGCTTCGGCGGTCTTGCCGTCGAGTATGAGATCCTCACGCGGTGTACGCGTGGGCGATGGCTGCGGCGCGGACGAACCCAGCAGAGCCAGCGCCCCGTCGAGTTCCGGATCGTTCATGTCGATCGGTTGCGTGCGGACCACCTGACTGCCGCCCAGATTCGGATCGAGCATCAGCAGTTCCGGCAGATTGTCCTCGCCGAGCTTAGCCACGTCAGTCGACACCGCGTCGCCGAGCAGGCGCCGCACCGGTTTCTCCACATAAAACGCCAGCTTGCGGCGCCCGGATCTGGTCATGCGAATGCCGTCGGAGGTGCGCAGCCGCACTTGCTGCCCCTTAATGTCGGAACCGGTGTAGATGAACTTGCCGTTTTCATCGACAAAGCCGTCCCAGATGTCGATGAATTCGCCTTCGGCATCACCGCTGACGGAGCGGAATATGCCGTTGAACGCCAGCATGCCGGCAGACATCGACGCCGACTTGTAGGCAGGGGCGCCGACCCATAGCAGAGCCGCGTCCTTCGAGCGGATGGCGGTGGCAACCTCCTTGACGCGGCTGGTGTATTCGGCGAGCCAGGAATCGCTCATGACGTCCGCGCTCTCGCCACCAAGGCGGATGGGCTGGCGATCGTTGGAGCCGATCATGACGATGACGATGGACGGCTTGTCCTCATCCAGAAACGCCGGCAGTTGTTCGGGCCAGTCGTAGTAGTCGTCGCGCACCAGGCCAGAGGATCCCTTGGTGCGCTCCAGGATGACCACACCTGGCGACTCGCGGAATGCCTCCTGCAATCCTTTCGCCAGCGCACTCGCCATGAAGTCGCCGACCACCATTACCCGTATCGCGTTCTCCAGTTTCTCGACCGCTGGCGCACGTTGCGCCACCTTGGCTCTGCTGCCACTGGACCGCTTCTTGGGCCGTTTGCTGACACTTCGGGCGGGCTGCCGACTGGTCTTTTCGGTACGGGCGCGGCGTGGTGAAAACAGCATCTGGATAAGAGAGCGGCGCTTGACCTTCTCCTGGGCTTCGGCGATGCCGATCGGCACGAAGGCTTCGCCGACGAGGCCGACAACGGCCATGAGCGCCGGCACACAAAACCATATCAGCCACCGTCGGATCAGCGCCGTCAAATCGGAACTCCCGTTACCGCCTGAGTTTGTTCAACAGGTTTTGCGACGGAACCCCATCCGGCGTCAAGCCGCGCTGCGATTGAAAGGCCTTGATGGCCAATTGCGATCCGGATCCGATGTTGCCGTCAATCTCGCCGGAATAATAGCCGAGTGCGCGCAGATGGACCTGTATTTCGCGACGCTCGTCCATCGACAGCACACCCTTCGGTTTCTGCCAATTCTGCTGCAAACCGCTGTAGCCGGCGACGCGGTCGGCCAGCAGGCCGACGGTCAACGCATAGGTATCGGAGTTGTTGTAACGCTTGAGCACGAAGAAGTTTCTCAGCATCAGAAAGGCCGGGCCGTTGCCGCCGGCGGGCATCTTCAGGACCGCCTTTTCACCGGGTCGGGGAAATCCCCTGCCGTTGGGTCGCTTGAAGCCAAGCTTAGCCCACTGCGACAGGGTTTTCGAACTGCCGACATAGCGTGAGGCATTGCGTGGTGCGCGCACTTCATAGCCCCAGGTTCTGCCGGTTTTCCAGCCGTTCTTGTTCAGCAGGCTGGCGGCCGAACCGAGCGCATCCGGGATGGAATTCCAGACATCCCGACGGCCGTTTCGATCAAAATCCACCGCGAAGGCCAGATAACTGGTGGGAATGAACTGCGTATGTCCCATGGCGCCGGCCCAGGAACCGTTCAGATTGCGGGTGGACACATCTCCGGCCTGCAGGATTTTCAACACGGCGATCAACTGGTTTCTGGCGAACTTGGCGCGCCGCTTGTCGTAGTAAGCCAGGGTGGCCAGCGCGCGCGGCACGTAGTGCAAGCGGTCCGGATAGTTGAAGACGTTGCCGTAGCTCGATTCCACCGACCAGATGGCGAGGATGACCGACGGATCGACACCGTAGCGTTTTTCGATGGCGGTGAGTGTGCGCTTGTGGCGGCGGGCCAGCGCCTGACCTTTTTTGACGACAGTGTCATGCACCCGGGTGTCGACGTAGCTCCACGGATGTTCCTTGAATTCCGGCTGGTGTCGGGCTTTGCGCAGAACGTCCGGATCCGGTGTCTTTACGCCGGCGAACGCCTTGTTATAGGTCGATTTCTTGATCCCGTTACGTGCCGCCACGCTATAAAAATCGGAGATCCACTGTCGGAAACCGGCATCGGCCCGCGCCGCCGGTGTGTCGACCAGCAGGACAAGCGCCGAAAACACAAATAGAACGGACAGCAATCTCGCTGCGCTGCCATGACTTCGCATCGATTTCTCCAACGGTATCGGATTGCGGCGGCGAATGTACCGCGAAGAGTGGGCGCAATAAAGGCGCCGCCCGACAATCGGCTGTTAACATTTTCTTCACGATCCTAGCGCAGCGCCCGTCAACAATGTGTTAACCATGCACGCAAGGCGGAGGCGCCGTTGGCGCTCCATTAGGAACTGCACATTATCCGAGGCTCAGTCTCGCAATCGGGATAAACGATCGATGTGCCGGCATGACGCATTTGCTTCCCGAGTTGACCACGGTATCAAGTATTAGAGGAATTTTTCATGGCGCAGCGCAGAATTCGCAAAGCAGTTTTTCCCGTGGCCGGGCTCGGCACCCGTTTTCTACCGGCGACAAAAGCCATTCCGAAAGAAATGCTGACGGTGGTCGATCAGCCGGTGATCCAGTATGTGGTCAACGAAGCACGCGCCGCCGGCATTGAGCACTTCATCTTCGTAACAGGCCGAAACAAGTCGGTCATCGAGGACCATTTCGACATCCAGGTCGAGCTGTACAACACGCTGCGTGGCCGCGGCAAGACCGATGAACTCAGCAACCTGCAGGCGCACCAGCCGAAACCGGGGCAGACCAGCTTCACCAGGCAACAGGAACCGCTCGGTCTCGGTCATGCCGTCTGGTGTGCCCGGGAGTTGGTCGGCGATGAGCCGTTCGCGTTGCTGCTGCCGGACATGGTCATGCAGGATGCGAGAGGTTGCCTGAGCGGCATGGTCGACCTTTACAACAAGGTTGGCGGCAACGTGATTTCGGTGGAAGAGGTGCCCGAGGAGGAAACCCACCGGTACGGCATTGTCAGTGTCGGCGAGGATATCGATGCGGACGGATTTCAGATTACCGGGATGGTCGAAAAACCAACCCCCGGCACGGCGCCGTCCAACTTCTTCATCAACGGCCGATACATCCTGCAACCGGAGATCTTCTCCATTCTGGAAACCCAGGAGCGCGGCGCCGGCAACGAGATCCAGATTACCGACGCCATGCTGAAACTGGCCGAAAGCCAGCAGTTTTCGGGCTACCGGTTCCGCGGCAACACGTTCGACTGCGGCTCCAAGGAGGGTTTCATCAAGGCAAACGTGTCGTTTGCGCTGCAGCGTGACGACATCAGGGTCAAGGTGGAAGGCGATCTGCGCCGCATGCTCTCCGCCCGATAGATCACGGCCGAAGCACGATCCCGATGCCGGCAAAGAAATCGTCGCTGTCCACACCGTCTCCCTCGGTGACGGTCTTCTCGTATGACAACCCGCCCTCGATGCCGAAGCGGCGATTGAGCCACCAGGTGAACCCGGCGCCGAGGCCGTAGACGATCTGGTTGTTCAAAACGCCGGTGTAGTCGCGCCAACCGATCAGTGCACTCATGTCGAGATCGACATTTTCGCGCAGCCGGCGGGTCACTTCCGTCGTCGCGGTGTAATATACCGATCCGGGCTCGTTCGGTGTGGTCGAATCTTCCAGCGCGGTGAACAGAGCCAATAGAACGTCCGTGCCGCGGCGTGGCGACCAGTTGGTGTAGCCGTTTATGGTTACCGCCCTGATGGGCGACAAGCGCGGGTCGTCAATGTCGCGCTGCGCATAGCCGACGGCGAGTTCGCCATTGAGTTTTTCGCCGAAATCGAAAGCCGTACCAACCCGCAATCCGTAGGTTTTGGACGATCGGGCAAAGCCACCATTATCCAGCTCGTCATCATAGACGATCTGCTCGAAGTCGCCCTCCACAAACGGCAGATGCGACGAGCCGATATCCCTGCCGGCGCGAAGCGTCACGGTGTAATTGGTTTCGTTGCGGTCCGATTGGTCTATGATGGTTCCGTCGGCGAGTTCGGCATCGCCGAAAGTGGAGCGGCCGACGTCGAAGGCCGCCCGACCGCGCCACAGCCCGAATATATGCTCGATCGATGCGGCGGCATCGAATTCGTGGACAACGGATTGGGCGAAAGCATTGCCGACGGCGTTGGCGTCCGACTGGCTTTCGCGCCCGAACTCGTAATCGAAACCCAGATTTGCGGTGGTGGTTTCCGATACATCGAGCCGCAGGTCAGCCTCGACCAGGGTGTTCGGGTCTTCGGGGCCGTCGCCGCTAATCGTCTTGTCGAGAACCTGCTCGCCATAAATGCGCAGCCGATGACGCGACCAGTCCGATTCCAGCTCACCGCGTAGCACCGTGCGGCTGTAGGTGCGTTCGGTTTTGACATCGCCGTCATTGTCGATTTCATGGGCGATCTGTTGGGTCACCGATGGCCGCAGGACGAACCGTCCTACGCGAATGCCCACCGGACCGAACGGATCGTCTTCGACGACCAGATTCGCCTGGTCGTCGACAGTGCTTTGACGGGGATTGACCTGTCCTGCCGACTGTACCGGCGGAACGGAGCCGGTGATCGGATCCTCGGTTTCCCGGTTATCTTCCTGCGGTGCGGTGTCGTCGGTGTCGGCCAGACGTTCCGCGGAGCGCAGGAACTGGCGTTGCTGCTCGGGTGTCATGCCGTCAGCGCCGACTATTCCCCGCAGCCGAAGGTCATCGTTCTCGATGGTTTGGGCCGTCGCAACGGTGCCAAAGGCGAGCGTGCAGGTGAGTGCGCACAGGATGCCAAAGAACGGCGCCATGACCTGTGCACCAACGGTGTTTTTGCGCACATGCGATGCCATCGGCGCCTTGAACCAGTCCGGTTTGAAATCCTTTCAAACCGTAAAGCGACATGGTTAAGGCTTCCTTTATGGCACCCGCTCGACGCGCAATTCGCGGCCGGTGCTTTCGGTGATTCGCACCCGCGTTCCAACCGGCAGGTCGGGGCCGTCGACAACCCAGATTGTATCGTCGATCCGGATGCGGCCGCGGCCCTCGCTGATCGGTTCGGTCAGTGTCGCGGTGCGTCCGACCAGGCTGGCACCACGCTGGTTGAGCAGCGGCTCGTCGGTCTCGTCTCCGAGCTTCGTCATCACCCGTTTGCCGACAAAGGCCGAGCCCACGGAGAGAACGCCGAACACCATGACCTGCAGCTGCCAAGGCCACAGCGGGCTGCCCCAGTGGAACAGGGAAATACAACCCACGACGATCGCCGCCAGGCCGATCCAGATCAGGAAGAAGCCCGGAAGAACGACCTCGGCCGCCAGCAGCACCAATCCGAGCACCCACCAGCTCCAGGGGCCAAGCTCGATGACAATGTTTTCGATCATAGCGGATCCTCCCGATTGCCCGCCTCCGGTACCGAGCGGCCGCGTTGCACGCCGCCATCATCGGCGCCCGCGTCTGAAAACACCTCTCTGGCGATCGCTCCAATACCGCCGAGACTTCCGATCAGCGACGACGCTTCCATCGGCATCAGCACGATCTTCTGGTTGCGGGCGGTACCGATCGACGCGAGCGCCTCGGTGTATTTCTGAGCGACGAAGTAGTTGATAGCCTGTACATCGCCGCTGGCGATAGCGTCCGACACGACCTGGGTCGCCTTGGCCTCAGCCTCGGCCATGCGCTCGCGCGCCTCGGCCTCGCGGAAGGCGGCTTCCCGCGTTCCCTCGGCTTCCAGGATGGCCGCCTGTTTGGAGCCCTCGGCGCGCAGGATCTGCGCATTGCGTGCCCCTTCCGCCTCCAGAACCTCGGCGCGCTTGTCGCGTTCGGCTTTCATTTGACGCGCCATGGCGTCGATCAGGTCGTTGGGCGGGTTGATGTCCTTGATCTCGACCCGGGTGATTTTGACACCCCACGGGTTGGCGGCCTCGTCAACGACCCGCAACAGCCGGTCGTTGATGGCGTCTCGGTTCGACAGCAACTCGTCGAGGTCCATCGAGCCCATGACGGAACGGATGTTGGTCATTGTGAGGTTGAGCAGGGCGGTCTCCAGATGGTTGACCTGGTAGGCTGCCTGAGGCGCGTTGAGCACCTGATAGAACGAGACCGCGTCCGCGGCGACGCTGGCGTTGTCGCGGGTAATCACCTCCTGGGTCGGAACATCGAGAACCTGTTCCATCATGTTCATCCGTGCGCCGACACGGTCAACAAACGGCACAATGAGGTTCAGGCCGGGGCTCAGCGTCCTGGTATACCGGCCGAATCGCTCGACCGTATAGTTGAAGCCCTGCGGTACCGTTTTGATCCCCGCGAAGAGGACCAGTATGACGAACACGACGAAAACGATAACCGCAATATCGAAGCCCTGCAGCGGCATGGTGCAACCTCCGTTCAAATGACACGAATTACCCGGTACCCATCTCCGGACGAGCCTGACGGCCCGGCCGAATCACCGGCTACCCAACTGACATCCCCGGATTCTATGTGGGGATATTCATCGGGAGTTGCAAATGCCAGATGCGGTATCTTTCCGACATCCGGCGGAGGTTTGGAGCAGAAATACCGTTTTTTTGTAAGAGATTAGAAGCTATTTCTTAGAAATCACTTCAGCGACGAACAGAACCGTGGCGCCTAGAGCCAGCCACTCAGTTCGCGGCGAACGACCGCTTCAATGACGGCCATACCCGCCTCGCCATCGTTGAGGCAGGGGATGTGCGTGAAGTTTTTGCCACCGTTTTCATGGAAAATCTCGGCCGCTTCGCCGGCAATCTCCTCCAGGGTTTCCAGGCAATCGGAAACGAAGCCGGGATTGATAATGGCGATCGACTTGACACCGTCCTGGGCGAGTTGCTCGACAGTCTCGTCGGTATAGGGCTGTAGCCATTCCTCCGGGCCAAAACGCGACTGGAAGGTGCTACGCAGCCGGCCTTCTTCCCAACCGAGACGCTCGCGTACGAGCCGCGCCGTCTTCATGCAATGGCAATGATAAGGATCGCCCTTGGTGAAATAAGACATCGGGATGCCGTGGAACGATGCGAGGACCACTTCCGGTTCCCAATCCAGGCTTGCCAAGTGATGCTCGATGGATTCGGCAATCGCATCGATGTAAGCCGGATCGTCGTGATAGGGCGGCACCGTGCGCAACGCCGGTTGCCAGCGCATCCGGGTCAGCGCATCAAACGCCTTGTCGTTGACCGTGGCGGTGGTGCTGGCCGCGTATTGCGGATAAAGCGGAAACAGCACAATGCGTTCGCAACCGGCCTGTTGCAAGGCGGCAAGTCGATCCGGTATCGACGGTTGTCCATAGCGCATGGCCCAGTCGACCGTTATGTTGGGATGCACGCTCAGCGCTTCGGCCAGCCGTTCCGATTGGCTGCGCGTGTAGGTCCGCAGATAGCTTTCGTCGAGCTCCTTGTTCCAAATCGATTCATAGGCTTTACCGACCTTGCCGGGCCGGGTGTTCAGAACGATGCCGAACAGAATCGGGTACCACAGTGCTCGCGGCCATTCGATAACGCGCTTATCGGTGAGGAACTCCCGTAGATAGCGGCGCATCGAGGTAAAGTCGGTACCATCCGGTGTACCCAAATTGACCAGCAGCACGCCGATCCGGCCGAAGGCAACCTTGGGATGCTCCTTCGGCAGATATGTCTCCACCGGGCCGTTTTCGGCGGGTGGTGTGATGTCGCGCGTCATGGTCCGGGTATTGCTGCTGTCCATTGTCCGGGGTCCAGTGCAGGGTATTGTATCCGCTTTGCAAGATATGCGGATGGTGCACGATTTCAACCGCACCGCATGGCGGGGCACCAGGCTCAGCTGCGGCACGTTCGCCTATCGCCGGTTCCGGTTTGCCAAGTGCGACGCCTATTGGGCTCTAGGACTCATAGTCACGTTCGTCTGCGATCACCTTGCCATCGTTGGGCAGGCTTCCCAAGGGCCGTACCACCGCCTTGCCGCGCAATTTGGTGATGTCGGAGAGGCTGGCGGCGAGCGCATCGGCGTCCGGTGTGTTTTCGCCAACCGGCTCGACCTCCAGTATCATGGCGTCTCCGGCACCCTCGCGGTAGACCACCAGCCGTGCCTTCGCCACATCCGGGTGACGTTCGAGCAGCGCTGCGATCTGTTTGGGGTCGACAAACATGCCCTTGACCTTGGTGCGTTGATCGGCGCGACCCATCCAGCCCTTGATGCGGGTGCCGGTCCTGCCGCAGGGTGAGCTTCCCTCGAGAACAGCCGATAAATCACCGGTGCCAAACCGAACCAGTGGATAGGTGGGATTGAGAGCGGTCACGACCAGTTCCCCGACCTCGCCATCGGACACCGGTTCGTTGGAGCCCGGTCTGACGATTTCAACGATCATGTTTTCGTTGACGATCATACCCGGATGCGGACTGCCGTCCGCATCGGCGCTTTCATAGGCGATAATCCCAATGTCGGCTGTGGCGTAAGCCTGTAGCACGTGAACTCCGCGTTGGCGGTATTCATCGCGCATGGATGGAAACAGGGCGCCGCCGGACACCAGCGCGCGTCGGATCGACGACAGGTCCTTGCCCAGTTCATCTGCTTTGTCGAGCATCACCTTCAGATAGTCGGGCGTGCCCGTGTAGGCATCCGGCCGCAGCGCCGCCGCCGCCTCGACCTGCGCGTCCGTGTTGCCGACGCCGGCCGGAAAAACCAGGCATCCAAGCGCCCGGGCGCCTTCCTCCAGGATGAACGCCCCGGGAGTCATGTGGTAGGACAGCGCGTTGTGGATCGTATCGCCGGATCGAATCCCGGCCGCAAAGAGCGCCCGAGCCGATTGCCAGGGATCGATACCCGGCCCCTGCGGTTCCCAGATCGGACCGGGTGACATGAATACGCGATTGCCGCGCAGCGCACTGTCTCGTGCCAAACCCCCGAAGGGCGGGTTCTCGGTCTGCATCCGCATCAATTCGGGTTTGCGCAGGACAGGCAGTGTGGCAAGTGCTTCGCGGTTGGCGACTGCGGACGGGTCGATGTCACCCAGCCAGCCCTTGAGACCGTCGGTGGCTGCCAGCGCGTCGGCCAGAAACGCGGGCAACCGGGAAAACAAATCCGCCTCCCGCGCCTCAGACTCGCGGGTTTCGAGCTCGTCGAAAAAATCCGTCAAGACCGTATCCTCCCTAAACCGTGGTCGGCTCTTCGTTGTTATTGGGCATGCACCGTTGCGGACTGTATTAGGCCAGCCGTCGCGTCAGCGAAAACTGTTGGCCTTCGCTCGTCGTGCAGTTCAGCCGTGTCGGTGATACTAGCGAGCAATTGACCCTTGAGGTGGTCTGGCGCACCAGGGACCGGATGTCGATCTGGACGAGACGCGGATTGATCTGCGTATAGCGGCCGGTCGCCAGCAGCGTATTGGTGTCGGTCGTGCGGGTTTCGAACGAGCCATTGGAGAAACGCGACTCGATCCCGTTGGGATCCAGCCATACTCCGTCGATCGCGTTCGATCCACCACCTGGGCCAGTCCCGTAGGTGCCAAGGCAACCGGCAAGCCCTGCGGCCAGGATCATCACGAATAATAGTCTGATCGATTGCCGCATGGTCGCCTCCATGAATCCCCGTCGGCCACGTATCCACCCAAGATGATCCGAACGGTGCACGCCTGGCACCGTTCCGTCAAGCGGTCGCCGTGAAACCACCTCAGCGTGTCATTGCGAGATGCACAGCGGCAACACACAGGTGGCCCTGCCGCTTTCAGCACATCGGCCGCTCGCTTCTAATGTACCAGCACGTTGCGGAACTGCCACGGGTCGCTTTCGTCAATATCCTCAGGAAACAGGCCGGGGCGTCCGGTGAGCGGAGTCCAGTCCGTATAGTGCCCCTCGACCGGGCCGAGATAGGGAAGCTGCACCTCCAGACACCGCCGGTAGTCCATTTCGTCGGTTTCCACGATTCCGGCCTGCGGATGCTCCAGCGCCCAGACCATTCCGGCCAGCACTGCCGACGTGACCTGCAAGCCGGTGGCGTTCTGGTAGGGTGCCAGTTTGCGGGTTTCCTCGACCGACAGGCGGGAGCCGTACCAGTAAGCGTTCTTGGCATGGCCGTAGAGCAGCACCCCGAGTTCGTCGATGCCGTCCACCAGCTCGTCTTCGTCGAGCACGTGCAACACCGGTTGCTGCGTGCCGCCATTGCCGAACATCTCGTGCAACGACAAAACGGCGTCGTTGGCCGGGTGGTAGGCATAGTGGCAGGTCGGCCGATAGGTCACATTGCCGGACGCGTCGCGCAGGGTAAAGAAATCGGCGATCGAAACCGATTCATTGTGGGTCACCAGGAAGCCGTATTGCGGACCTGGCGTGGGGCACCAGGTACGCACCCGCGTATTGGCACCGGGCTGCTCCAAGAAGATCGCTGCCTTACTCCCCTCCGCCTGCTCGCGCGCATTGTCGGGTTTCCAATTCTCGTGGGTTCCCCAGCCGAGTTCGGAGGGCTGTAACCCTTCGGAAATGAAGCCCTCGGCCGACCACGTGTTCCAGAAGACGTTGAGCGGCTTCGGTTTTGCGGCGCGCTGGGTATCACGTTCGGCGATATGGATGCCGTTGACGCCGACCGTATGCATCAACGCCGCCCAACCGTCGCGATCGTTCTGGTCCGGTTCCTCAAACGACAGGTTTAGATCACGGGCGAGGTTGACCAGGGCCTGCTTGACGAACCATGAGACCATGCCCGGATTGGCGCCGCAGCAGGAGACGGCCGTGGTGCCGCCGGGACTGGCGATCTTTTCCTGCCTAACCGGTTCGCGTAGCGCGTAGTTGGTGCGAGCCGCGTTGTCGAGACTGTCGTCGAAATAGAAGCCGAGCCACGGTTCCACCACGGTGTCGATGTAAAGGACTCCGATCTCACGGCAGAATTTCATGATGTCGAGTGACGAGGTGTCGACGGACAGGTTGACGCAAAAGCCCTGGCCGTCGCCGGTGGTCAAAAGCGGTTCCAAAACCTCGCGGTAATTGTCGACGGTGATGGCCTGCTGGACGAAACGAACACCATGCTCGCGCAGCAGATCCGCGTCGTCATCGCGTGGATCGACGACAACCATGCGGGACCTGTCATAGGTGAAATGCCGCTCGATCAGCGGCAGCGTCCCGCGGCCGATGGAGCCGAAACCGATCATCACGATGGGACCTGTGATTTCGCCATAAACAGGGTAATCGGCATCAGCCATTGTGGGTCCTCTCATCCGTTGGGAGCGCGCCGGGGCGGGGCACTTTGAATCCGGTTGCTCTAAGCACAATCGCACCAACGATGGAAGGGAAAAGGCAGCCGCGGGACGCCTTTGCCGAAAGGCCTCCGCGTCGTCGTTTCACCGCTCGACACGTGGCAATGGTCGCTGTTGCACAAAGAACACCTGGCCGTCCCACCGGGCCTCGACGGGATATCCGTTTGACCCGGTCTCAAGGGCGGCTGGCTCTTGAACTGACCGCCGACGGGCGAACTTAGGGCTTGTCCAGCGCTTCTAACTCGTCGATCAACCCTTCGATCATCGCCAGGCCGCGATCCCAGAACGCGGGATCGCTGGCGTTCAGGCCGAAGGGTGCCAGCAACTCCGAATGGTGCTTGGTGCCGCCGGCGCGAAGCATGTCGAAATAGCGGGCCTGGAAACCATCGTCGGCCTGTTGGTAGACCGCGTAGAGGGAGTTCACCAGACAGTCTCCGAAGGCGTAGGCGTAGACGTAGAAGGGCGAATGGATGAAATGGGGAATATACGCCCAGAAGGTCTCATAGCCCGACGCCAGATGGATGGCCGGGCCAAGACTGTCCTGCTGGACGGACATCCATAGTTCACCGATCTGCTCGGCAGTGAGTTCGCCCTCGCGGCGGGCCGTGTGCACCTTGCGCTCGAACTGATAGAAAGCGATCTGCCGGACGACCGTATTGATCATGTCCTCGACCTTTTGTGCCAGCATCGCCTTGCGCTCCGCCGCGTCCTCGGTCTGCTCGAGCAATGCCCGGAACGTCAGCATCTCGCCGAATACCGACGCGGTTTCTGCCAGCGTCAGCGGTGTCTGCGCCATCAGTGCGCCCTGTTCACCCGCCAGCACCTGATGCACGCCGTGCCCCAATTCATGGGCCAGCGTCATGACGTCGCGCGGCTTGCCCATGTAGTTCAACAGTACGTAGGGATGTGCCGACGGCACAGTCGGATGGGCGAAAGCGCCCGGCGCCTTGCCGGGGCGCACCGGAGCGTCGATCCACTTGCGGTCGAAGAACCGCAATGCAATATCGGCCATTAACGGATCGAAGTCCCGGTAGGCGCCGAGAACGGTGTCGCGGGCCCGATCCCAGGGAATCACCGCCTGGGGTGTTTCAGGCAACGGCGCGTTGCGGTCCCAGTGCTCCATGACGTCTAGCCCGAGCCATCGGGCCTTCATGGCATAGTAGCGGTGGGAAAGCCGTGGATAGGCGCGGGCTACCGAATCGGTCAGGGCATCGACAACGCCGCGCTCGACCCGGTTCGCCAGGTGCCTGCTGTCGGCTATGTCTTCGAACCCACGCCAGCGATCGGAAATCTCCTTATCCTTGGCCAGCGTGTTGGTGATCAGGCTGAAAGTCCGCAGGTTCTCAGAAAAGGTCTCTACCAATGCCGATGCCGCTTGCTGCCGTTCGGTGCGATCGGCCGACTGCAGCTTATTCAGGGTCGGCTCCAGCGTGAGGTCCTCTTTGCCGACCTGGAAACGCAGAGACGACATGGTTTCGTCGAACAGCCTGTTCCAGGCCGCGTGACCGGTAATCGACTTTTCATGAAACAGCTGCTCGACCCGGTCTTCGAGTTGATAGGGCTTGTCCTTGCGCAGATCCGTTAGCCAGGGCCGGTAATGATTTGCGTGCGGATCGTGGTCCATGGCGGCGTCGACGATTGCATCGTCGATGCGGTTGAGTTCGAGCGTGAAGAACAGGAGGCGACTGCTGATGTCGGTGATTCTTGCCTGGATATCGCCGTAGAACTTTGCCCGTTGCGGATCGCTGGTGTCGGAAAAATAGGTCAGCCCGGCAAACGAGATGATGCGGCCAAGCAGTTCTTCCAGTGCTTCAAACTGACTTAGCGCAGCACCCAGACCCGTGTCGCCTTCGCCCTGCGCAGCGTCAGTCAGACGTCCCTTCCAGCGCTCCTGGAAGGCTGTGCTGTCGCGTTCCGCCTGCTCCAGGTCTGACTGGAGTTGCGGTGAGTCGATGCCGTCATAGAGGTCGTCAAGCTGCCATTCGGGCAAGTCGCCCAGTCCGGCATAATCATCCTTGGCGGCGGCCTCGCCCGTGGCACGGTATCCCCGGAAAAAGTCGATCGTTGCGCGCAAAGCTGCAATCATAGGTATGGTCCCTGATCTTACGTCGAATAAGGCGAAAATATCGAAGCGGGCTGGTTGCCCGTCGTTCGGCGTACCCATACAAAAACCCGGACAACCGGTCTACCAACACTTCAACATTGCACTCTGAAACCAATTGTGATGGGGCCGCCGTCGTGTTCTTCACCCATTGTTAGGGATCTGTTCACTATAAGTTACCGCTGAAATGGAGTGTGAGCGCGTTGCCATGCTCTGACCGCAATTCTAAGACAGCAGTCGATGAGGGTAAGCGGGAAGTATGATTTGTCCTAATCATTTGATATAGGCAGATTTGACCGTGAGCCGTGACGACGACGCAGGCGCGTAAGCGGCGGGACGCAGGGGACGAATACGACTTGGAGAGGGGCTCATACAGGTTGAGTGGGGTGGTGCGGCTGTGCCGCTACCGTTTGGTTCTGCTGGCGGCGACCCTGCTTTGCGTTTCCCTGGCTGGCCCGGCGGCGGCCGAGACCCGTTCGCTGAAGCTCTATTTCCTGCACACCAAGGAACGCGCCACCATCACCTATAAGAAAAACGGGCGCTACATTCCCTCCGGGCTCAAGAAAGTAAATCGTTTCCTGCGCGACTGGCGGCGCAACGAACCGACGAAGATGGACCCGCGGCTGCTTGATCTGCTGTGGGAGGTCTATCAGGCCAGCGGCTCCAAGAAACACATCCACGTCGTATCGGCATACCGCTCTCCGCAAACCAACGCGATGCTGCGCAAACGCTCCAAGGGCGTGGCCAGGCGAAGCCAGCACGTGCTGGGACGAGCCATCGACTTCTATCTGCCTGACGTCAAGCTCAGCAAGCTACGGCGTGTTGCCATGCAGGCCCAGGTGGGCGGCGTCGGCTACTATCCGCGATCCGGCTCGCCCTTCGTCCACATCGATGTCGGCAGCGTGCGCTCCTGGCCGCGCATGAGCCGCAAGGAACTGGTCAGTCTGTTTCCCAAAGGCAAGACACTGCATCTGCCGAAGGACGGCAAACCGCTTCCGGGATACCAACAGGCGATGGCCGACTACAAGTCGCGGGTCACCGCCAAGGAAATTCGCGTTGCCGGCAAACGCTCTTCCGGCGGCAACCTGCTCGCCGGGCTTTTCCGTGGCGGCAACAGGGATGAAGAAGAGGCCAAACCCGTCCGGGTGACGCGCAAGCGCAGCAATCCGCCAGCGCAACCGCCGGCACCGAAACCGCGCGCGCCGGAACCGCCGGCGCCGCAAGAACCATCGGTGGCGCTCGCCTTCATCCCGACACCGCAGCCACGCCCGACGGCAGGCGAGAGCGGCGTGGCGCTCGCAAGCCTGTCGACGCAAGAGCAGCCCATACAGGTGGCGCTGGCGCCGGCGACGACTACGCCTTCCGGCAACGGGCAAGTGGCAACGCCTCTCTTTACCGCAGCTTTCGCTTCAGACGGATCCACCATTCCGATCCCCTCCTTACCGGCCCGGACAGACCTGGATGCCGGAACGCGGGTCGCCATTGCGCAACCGGCTGTGACCGCCGGTGCATTTCTGCTGGCTCCGGCAACGACGTCCATCGCGGATACGGGTTTGACCCCGGCGTCCATTCAGACTCCGGCCGACAATCCGCTGGCCGCTGGCAGCGAGGCGCCGGTCAGCCTTGCTTTCGTGCCGCGTCCGCAAATCCGGCCGAACAGCGCATCGACCGAAGGACTGGTCATCGCCGCGGCCTATGCACCTGAAACCAGCGCGGTGGACAGCGGGTTGCTGGTCGGTGGCATCCCCGTCCCACAGCCCTCGCCCTTCGGATCTCTGGGCGGCAAAACCGAAAGGCCCGGTGCGCCGGTTGCGGTGGCACTCGCACCGCCAACGGAAGCGTCACCGCGGGCAAACGGCATTCTGGACAGTGCGTTCGCGCCTTTAGCGCGGCAAAACAGCGTGAAGGGCGCGCGGCCCAATGCCAGCGATGCGCAACAGAGCCGTCGTGCTTCGGTCCGCAAGGAACCGGTGCTGACACCGAACCTGGTGACCAACCGCGCGTTCGCGACACACAGCGTCACGTCGATGCAGGGACCGGCGCGGCTGCCGCATTTTGTCTCCGCCCATATGCGTAGCGCTCCGGACACGGTGCATCTTGAAGGCTTTTCGATCGATAACGAGGTTGCCGTCGCCGATCGTTTTGCCGGACGGGCCGTCAACTTCATGACAGTCGCCCGCTTCGTCTCCAGCAACTGATGGTAACAAGTTACTCCTGAGGAGGAGCGTCCGCCATGCCCAGGGCGTGGAGATAGGTATCGAGCACCGCTTCCTGCTCGAGACGCTCGTTTTGGTCCTGCTTGCGGATGGAAATCACCTTACGCAGCACCTTCGTATCGAAACCCATGGCTTTGGCCTCGCCGTAGACGTCCTTGATGTCGTCAGCGATGGTTTTCTTCTCTTCTTCCAGCCGTTCGATCCGCTCGACAAAGGCACGCAACTGATCTCGGGCTACTCCCTGGGTCTCCAACATGAGCGATTCCTGTGCTGTTCGGTAGAAGCAGACAGGTGCCTTGCGGCGACCGCCACGTCAAGAGCAAAGCGCAGCCCCATGGGGGTTATGCCCGGCGTCGGTCAGTGGTTGGGCTTGGAAGCGTTGAAAGCCGCCTTCTGAGCCTCGGTCGCCTCGGTCTGATACCTGGCTTTCCACTCCTCATAGGGCATGCCGTAAATGATTGTCCGTGCTTCGGCTTTGTCGATGTCAATGCCTGCTTGCGCCGCCGCGTCCTGATACCAGTTCGACAGACAATTTCGGCAGAAGCCAGCGAGATTCATTAGGTCGATGTTCTGCACATCGGTGCGCTGGCGCAAATGCGCGACGAGGGTGCGAAATGCTGCAGCCTCCAACTCGGTTTTCTGCTGCTCGTTGATATCGGTCATCCTGTTGTCCTCGCAATTGGTCGTCTATGGCTGCCGAGCACCAAATCCAGGCCGCATCCGGTCATGGCTGGCCTATGCGGCGCGGCCGATTGCGGTGCCCTTTCATGGTCTTATGACAAGCTGAGGCGGCCTTGAAAAGGCCCTCTTTCGTTGACATTGGCCCCGCCATTGCTGCACATATCAAAGCCGTCGTGTTGAACATCACGCGTGCCGTCACGCACACGTCCGGCATGAAACGGGGTCCGATCGAGTCGTGTCTGAACATAGGTTGCCGCGCTGTCACACAGGTTTCGCATTGCTAGCGTTTTTGGCGATTGTATTCTTATCGCAAGAAGCTAGGGCGGATTTCAGGGTTTGCAATGGAACACAGAATCTGGTCGGTGTCGCCATTGGATACCGCGGCCAGGAGGGCTGGATCACTGAAGGATGGTGGCAGATACCGGCGACGTCCTGTGCGACCCTGATCGAAGGACAGTTGCAGTCGCGTTACTACTACGTCTATGCCGAGGATGCCGCGCGTGGCGGTCGTTGGGGCGGGGACGTCAACATGTGCGTCGCCGAGGACGAGTTCAAGATCGTCGGTGTGCAGAATTGCTTCACGCGCGGTTTTCTGCGCATGGGCTTCAAGGAATATGACACCGGTCAACAGGCGAGCTGGATGGTCCAGCTTTCCGATTCGGCGGAACTCGAGGAAGGTCAAAACTGATGACGCGCCATCGGAAGGTTAAGATACTGGCAACCCTGGGGCCGGCCTCGTCGGATGTGGAGACGATCCAGAAACTCTATGAGGCCGGGGCCGACGCCTTCCGTATCAATATGAGCCATTCCAGCCACGACATGATGCGGGAACTGGTCCAGCGCATCCGCACCGTGGAGGAACGCTGCGGCCGTCCGATCGGTATCCTCGCCGATCTGCAGGGCCCGAAGTTGCGGGTTGGCAAATTCAAGAACACGGCCGTCGAGTTGATGCCCGGGCAGACCTTTACACTGGACACCGACGAAACCCCGGGCGACGCCATGCGTGTCTTTCTGCCACACCCCGAGATTTTCGAAGCCGTCAAGCCGGGGCATCGGCTGCTGATCGACGACGGTCGACTGCAGCTCAAGGCGGAGGTCTGCGACGCCCATTCGATCCAGTGTACCGTGGTGTCAGGAAGCAAAATCTCCGACCGCAAGGGCGTGAGTCTGCCTGACTCGACACTGGCAACCGGGGCGCTGACGCCAAAGGACCACAAAGACCTAGCGGCGGTGCTCGAGACCGAAGACGTCGATTGGGTCGCGCTGTCATTCATTCAGAGGCCGGAAGACCTTGCCGAAGTGCGCAAGGTGGCGCGTGGAAAAGTCGCTCTGATGGCGAAAATCGAAAAGCCTCAGGCGATCGAGCGGATCGATGAGATCATCGAACTGACGGATGCCCTGATGGTGGCGCGCGGAGACCTCGGTGTCGAACTGCCGCTGGAATCGGTTCCGGGGCTGCAGAAGCAGCTGACCCGAGCCTGTCGGCGGGCCGGCAAGCCTGTGGTCGTGGCGACCCAGATGCTGGAATCGATGATCACGGCGCCGGTGCCAACCCGTGCCGAGGTCTCCGACGTGGCGACCGCCGTCTTCGAGGGCGCCGATGCGGTCATGCTGTCGGCTGAATCGGCGGCCGGCGACTATCCGGTGGAAGCCGTCACAACCATGGCCTCGATCGCCCGCGAGGTGGAGAAAGATCCCAACTATCACAGCATCATTCATGCCCAGCGTTCGGAACCGGAAGCCACTGGCGCCGACGCCATCTCGGCGGCGGCCCGGCAGATCGCGGAAACGCTTCAGCTGTGCGCGATTGTCTGCTTTACCTCCTCCGGTACGACCGGCCTCAGGGCGTCGCGTGAGCGGCCGCAGGTACCGATCATCGCCCTGTCGCCGATCCCGCAAACCGCGCGTCGGCTTTCACTGGCCTGGGGATTGCACTGCGTTATCAGCGAAGACGCGCGGGGACTCGATGATGTGGTCGACATCGCCTGCCGGGTGACGTTTGCGGAGGGCATCGGCAAGCCCGGGGACAGGGTGATCATTACCGCCGGCGTGCCGTTCGGAACGCCGGGCGCCACCAACATGCTGCGAATCGCCTATATCGGATCGGACGGGATGACCGGGATCTGATTCGGCCGCCCGGCGCCGCCGCGTTCCGCCGGAGGATGCGCCGACTGTTCGGTTAGGCGCCGTTCGACGGCTTCAGTCATAGCGACGAGATCGACATCCATGCCGGCGAGGTGTTCCATCGCGGCGATGCACAGGTCGGTCGCCGCATAGTCGGGCTTATGGCCGACTCCGCGGATACGCACCAGCTGCGATCCGGCGACCTGTTCAGCCATTGCCACCGAATGGATGTCGGGAGAAACGATCGTGTCTGTGTCGCCGGTAATGACGACGGTCGGCGCCTTGATGTCGCCATAGCGCGGCGCCGTCCGCACCACATGGTCAAACAGATTGGCGACATCGACGGCGTTGTTTCGAAAGGACCGCGGTCGCAGAACCAGCGCAGTGCCGGTTCTTTCCAGATAGTCCGGCGGAAAGGCGTTGGGCCGAAAGACACAGCGGGCCGCTCGGGCAATCCGCGCCAGACCCGCCGGCACGGCCAACAGTTCGGTGAAGATATGGCCGATGACGGGTGCCGACGAAACGCGCAGATGCCATGCGATACCACCCGGCCATGGATGCGTGGGAGCCGACATAAGCAGCAGGCCAGCCACTCTTTGCGGATTTTCGAGGGCAAAGCTCGATGCAATGGCGCCACCGAAGGAATGACCGACAACAAGCGCCCGGTCGATACCCTTGCTGTCGAGCAACGCGGCAATGCTGCGCGCTTGTCCCGGCGGATATCCGTTGTCCGCACCGCCGCGTTCCGACCAGCCGTGCCCCGGACGGTCGACGAACAGCAGATCGGCCCGGCCTTCGAGTTTCCGACGGAACGCCATCACCTGATCGCACAAATTGCCGCTGGCGCCGTGTAGGAATACGATCGGCGGCAGATCGGCTTGTGGTGGCCCCTTGATATGAACGGCGTGCAAACGAAAGCCGCCTGCGTCGACCATTTCACCGCTTGGTGGATGGAGCCGTTCAATACGCCTTACCTGGAGCCGCGTGAACACCAGCAAGGCCAGGACTGAAACGATTGCGATGGTCAGCATGACGGACCTACTCGCGGGTCGCTTCAGATTTCGTCACCGGCCAGTTTGTCGGTCAGCTTGCCGACCTCTTCCTGGGCCTCGCGCATCGCCGGATACACTTCGAGCACTTTGATGTAGGTCCCTAACGCGGCCTCGTCCCTGCCGGCCTGCGCAAGGATGGCGCCCATGCCCATCAGGGCCCCGAAATGGCGCGGTTCCAGCTGCAGTACCCGATTGATATCCGCCATCGACTTGGAGTGGTCGTTCATCATGTAGTGCAGCGTGGCACGCCGGTTCCAGCCTTCCGCGTAGTCCGGCACGAGCACGGTTACCTGGTCCAGCAAATCGAGCGCCGTGTAGTGACGCTTGTCTCGCATCGCCTCGTTGGCCCAGGCCATCAGCTGGTCGGCGGTCGCACTGCCCGAGTCGCGCCACTCTGCCCAGATGCTGTCGGCTATGCGCTTGGCAGGGCCTGGTTCATACTCTCGCTTGAGCTGCGTGAAGTAGCTGTCCAACCGCTCGGTCTGGCTTA
This sequence comes from Hoeflea sp., assembly GCA_965249925.1. Classification (GTDB taxonomy): domain Bacteria; phylum Pseudomonadota; class Alphaproteobacteria; order Rhizobiales; family Rhizobiaceae; genus Hoeflea_A. The sequence continues at coordinate 321,316 of OZ252260.1, read as the reverse complement.
CCGGCGCCTCCGGTTCGGTGTCTTCCGTGACCGAAGTATCGGTCGATTGGGCCCACACGATAAGGGGTCCCTGCGACAACGCAATGGCGGTGGCGAGGGCATAAAGCGTGGTTCGGTTCAGATAAAAAGATCGCATGCCCACAGTTTTAGGGCGCATGCGACGGTGTTCAAAGGCAAAATTTGGTGAAGAGCCACAAAGGCTCCGGCACAGGTCAGCCCTGGCGTGCCTTGAAGCGCGGGTTCTGTTTGTTGATCACGTATACACGGCCCTTGCGACGCACCAGCCGGTTTTCACGATGCCGAGACTTGAGCGCCTTCAGCGAGTTCTTGATTTTCATTGTTCCGGACCCCGGATCGTCGCTCGCGGGCGCATGGGCGGCCACTGAGCTGCCAAAATAACCAAAAGCGCGCCATACGACGCGCTTCATTCATCGGCGATGCGTTTAGCCACATCGGGTCGCTCTGTCAACCGCCGCACGGTGGCAGGCCGGGTTCAAGACCGAATTACACCGGAGCCCCGAGGCGGGTGACATGGCCCATCTTGCGCCCCGGGCGTGTCTCCTGCTTGCCGTAGAGGTTCAGAAGCGCGTCCGGTTCCTGCAAGATGGCATCGACGGTTTGGACCTCATCGCCGATCAGGTTGTCCATTCGGCAATCGAACCGCCGACGGGGGGATCCGAGCGGCAGTCCTGATACCGCGCGGATGTGCTGTTCGAATTGCGAGATGAGACAGGCGGCTTCGGTCCAGTGTCCCGAATTGTGAACGCGTGGCGCAAACTCATTGGCGAGCAGCCGGCCGTCATCAAGGACAAAGAACTCCATCCCGATCACACCGACATAATCCAGGCTGTTCAACGCGGCAGCGACTGCCTTTTCTGCGGTTTCCGCAATCTGGGGAGAGACACCGCTGGGTACTGTTGAGCGGCGCAGAATGCCGTCGCGGTGTTCGTTGCGCGCCGGATCGTAACAGGCGATCGCACCGTCGCGGGAACGCGCTGCAATCAGGGAGATCTCCTGTTCGAACACGATCAGTTGTTCGAGAATCAGCGGTACCCGGCCCAGAGCGGTATACATGCCGTCCGGATTGTCGTCAGGGTCGGCAAAAACCCGTTGACCCTTGCCGTCATAACCAAGGCGGCGGGTCTTTAGAACGCCTCGACCACCGAAACGACCCAGTGCCTCTGCGAGCTGATCCTGGCTGTCAACGGGTGCATAAGCGGCGGTTTCGATCCCGCAATCGTTCAGGAACGATTTTTCGACGAGACGGTCCTGCGCGACCTCCAGGGCGCGCGGCGGCGGATAGACCGGTTTCTTGCCCTCGATGACGCGGGCGGCCTCGATAGGCACATTCTCGAACTCGTAGGTCACGACGTCACACAGTGCGGCCAGCATGTCCAGTGCGTCCGCATCATCGTAGGCGGCGCAGATGTGGCTGCTCGCGACTTGCTCCGCTGGACAGGATTCCTGCGGCTCCAGGATGATGGTCCGAAACCCTAGCCGCGCCGCGGCGGAGGCCAGCATGCGGCCCAACTGGCCACCGCCGATGATGCCGATCGCACTACCGGGTGGCAGCGCATGCGGAGGCGACACGGCCATCACCTAGGGTCCGTCTGACGGAGCGGTCGGTACCGCTTCGCTGCGTGCCTTGCGCCAGGCTGCCAGCCGATCAGCGACAGCATCGTCCGCGACAGACAATACTGCGGCAGCCAGCAGCGCCGCGTTGGTCGCTCCGGCCGCGCCGATGGCCAGAGTGCCGACGGGTATGCCGGCCGGCATCTGAACGATCGATAGCAGGCTGTCCTGGCCGGACAGGGCCTTTGATTGTACCGGAACGCCGAAAACGGGAAGTGTCGTCAGCGACGCGGTCATGCCGGGAAGATGCGCGGCACCGCCGGCGCCGGCAATAATGGTCTTGAAACCATTGCTTCGCGCGGATCTGGCGAACTCGAACATGCGGTCCGGGGTCCGATGCGCCGAGATGATGTGCGCCTCATAGCCGATTTCTAGGGCATCGAGCGTTTCGGCCGCGTGCTTCATCGTCGGCCAGTCGGACTGGCTCCCCATGATGATGGCAACGGGCTTGCTCGACATCAGACGTTACACTCGGCTTCAGGCAATGATATCGGGAATAATCTGATCTTCGATCTCCGCGATCTGATCCTTGATCGCCAGCTTTTTCTTTTTCATGCGCTGGATGCGCAGCGCATCGCATCCGGTCGAAATCATCGCATTGATCGCGATGTCGAAATCCTCGTGTTCCTGGCGCAAACGCGCCGCTTTCAGGCGCAATTCCGCCTGTTCCTGATCCGACATGCCAATCCCCCATGGTCCATTTGATCGCGGTCGGAATCAGCTCGCTGCCAACGAACCGATGAGGCTCGGTCTATCATTTTGTCATATTTCGTAAAACCGACAAGTCGATAAAGTTTTCCACTGTCTTGAAATTAGGTTTCGACAAGCGCCATGGTTTAGTGGCAAACTCGCTGTGCCGGCCCCGCCGGCCGGCGCAAGAGGCATACGAAGGAGTTGTTCTATGACAGCCCACGCTCGTCTTGAAACGCTGGAGAAGAAGCACGGCGATCTCGAAACCGAACTCCACATGGCCCTCAGCCATCCATCAACGGACGATACGGAGATTACCGAGATTAAGCGCAAGAAACTCCGGGTAAAGGACGAGATCCAACGATTGCGTTCAGAATTGTTGACCCAGTAGTCTAACACTGCACCGCCTGGCGGTTGCAGCGCGCCATTGCCGACGTGGCGCGTATGACGGATATTTTTTTATTTTTTGCGATCATCTACGGGTTTGAGAACAAACCCGCGTCCTAGACTACGCCTGTGTTTTGGCCCGCTCGCGCAATACGAACTTCTGAATTTTACCCGTTGATGTTTTTGGAAGTTCCTGAAAAACCACCTTTTTCGGGCATTTGAAGTGAGCCAGCAGCGACCGGCAATGCTGGATCAATTCGTCCACGTCAACCGAGCTGCCCGGCTTGAGCTCAACGAAGGCACAGGGAGTCTCGCCCCATTTCTCGTCAGGTTTTGCCACCACTGCCGCCGCCTGGACGGCCGGATGCTTGTAAAGGGCGTCCTCGACTTCGATCGATGAGATGTTCTCGCCGCCTGAGATGATGATGTCCTTCGAGCGGTCCTTGAGCTGGATGTATCCGTCCGGGTGCATGACACCGAGATCGCCGGAATGGAACCAGCCGCCGGCAAACGCCTCCTGTGTGGCCTGCGGATTTTTGAGATAGCCCTTCATGACGATGTTGCCGCGAAACATGACCTCGCCGATGGTTTCGCCGTCATCCGGGACTGCCTCCATGGTCTGCGGATCGCGCACCGAAAGATCCTCCAGCGCGTTGTAACGGACGCCCTGACGCGCTTTCATCGAAACGCGATGCGCGGGGTCAAACGCATCCCACGCGTCATGCCACTCATTGACCACCGCGGGTCCGTAGGTTTCCGTGAGTCCGTAGAGATGCACGACCTCGAAACCTGCGTCGGCCATTTGCGACAGCACCGACTCCGGTGGTGGCGCCGCGGCCGTGTTGAAGCTTACCTTCTGATCAAACGCGCGTTTTTCGTCCTCCGGAGCATTGATCAGGGTGGCCATCACGATGGGCGCACCACACAGATGGGTCACGCCGTGGTCGGCGATGGCGTCGTACATCGCCTTGGCGCGCACCCAGCGCAGGCAGACATGGGTGCCGGCGACCACGCCGATCGTCCACGGGAAACACCAGCCGTTGCAATGGAACATCGGCAGCGTCCATAGATACACCGGGTGCTTACCCATGCCGGACGCGACGACATTCGAATACCCCATCAGTGCCGCGCCGCGATGGTGATAGACGACACCCTTCGGGTTGCCGGTGGTGCCGGACGTGTAGTTGAGGGACACCGATTCCCATTCGTCGGACGGACCGGTCCAGGCAAACTCCGGGTCGCCGGCGCTGATGAAGGCCTCATAATCGTGGCTGCCGATCATATCCCCCTTGGGATAGGGGACGTCGTCGCCGAACTCCGGATCATCGTAGTCGATCACCACCGGCGATACCTCTGTCCGTTCGAGGGCCTGCGCCACCACCGCGGAGAATTCGCGATCGACGATCAGCACCTTTGAATCGGCGTGATCGAGTTGGAAGGCAATGATGGCGGCATCCAGGCGCGTGTTGAGCGAGTGCAGAACGGCGCCGGTCATCGGAACGCCGTGGTGTGCTTCCAGCATGGCCGGTGTGTTGGACAGCATGACCGACACCGTATCACCCTTGCCGATGCCGAGATCCGCGAGGCTGGAAGCCAGTTGCCGGGACCGCCGGTAGAATGTCTTGTAGTCGGTCGTCGATCCGCCGTGAATGATCGCCGGATGGTCCGGATAGACGTAGGCGGCCCGAGCCAGGTGGGCGAGCGGGGTCAGCGGCTGGTAGTTGGCCGGATTGCGATCAAGATCGGTTTCAAAGGGATTGGCGGTCATGACTCCTCACAAACAACGGCGTTGCGGCTTGCTCGCCGGAACTGTCTCGACCTACGCCAATAGCGCACTTACGCCGTCGGCAACAAGCTTGATCGCCGTCACCGTCACCATCAGATACATCAGCGGATAGAAAACTGCCGGTTGCATGCGCTTGACCAGCCAGGCGCCAGCAAAGGTGGCCACCGGCGCCAGCGGCAACAGCATCGCCGATATGGTGAGGTTGCTGGCGTCGAACTGGCCGAGCGCGAAGTAGGGCACCAGCTTCAGAGCGTTGACGACGGCAAAATAGCGTGTACTGGTGCCGGCAAAGACCCTCGGTGTCAGTCCCAGAGGCAGTGTGTACACTTGGTAAGGCGGTCCGCCGGCGTGGGAGACGAAGCTCGTGAAACCCGACACGGTACCCCAAAACGTGCCCTTGACCCGGTTTTGCGGCTCGGCTTTCAGTGTTTCGCCGCGGTTTTGCCGATAGCGATCATAGGCGTACCGCATCACGAAAACGAGGGCGATTGTTCCGACCAGCAGCCGAATGAACGCATCGCTGACAAAGGAGGCCGTCAGCCAGCCGATTGCGATGCCGATAACGCCACCCGGCAGAATGGATTTCAGCGTCGGTCCATCATGGTATTTGCGCCAGGCCCACAGACTTGCCAGATCCATGACGATCAGGATCGGCAGCATGATCGCCGCGGCCCGGACGGGCGATACCACGAGCGCCATCAGCGGCACTCCCATCAAGGCCAGCGCGCCACCCAGCCCGCCCTTGGACAGGCCGACGAGTATGACGGCAGGAATGGCAGCAGCGAAAAAGGCAAAATCGGCAGGAACGTTCAAGGACAGACCCCGCTTGATCCGCCGGCAACGCTGGTCTATCGGGAACCGGATGATACGCTGAGTTGATGTTCGGGTTGCGCCTTTATAGCAAGTCCGTTCAACGGGGAAATCGAAATATGCCAGATGTGCAGGACCGTTGCCGACTGGTGCTGGTCATGCCGGACATCGCGGACACCGGGTTGGCGATGGAGGTCTTGGGCAACGCACTGCGCGGCGGCGATGTGGCTTCCGTCATCTTGCCGCAACACGGGATGGACGACTCGACGTTTCAGAAACACGCTGAACAGCTGGTTCCGGTCATCCAGAAACAGGACGTTGCGGCGTTGATCGCCGGCGAACCACGCATCGCCACCCGCACCAGAGCGGACGGCGTGCACATTGATGGCGACACGGAGATGCTGGCCGATGCGATCGAGCGATTCGCGCCGGGGCTGATAGTCGGCGGCGGACAGGCGATGAATCGGCACACGGCGCTGGAAATCGGAGAACTAAGGCCGGACTATATCTTCTTCGGCCGGCTCGACGGCGATCTTCGAACCGAAGCCCACCCCAAAAACCTCGAATTGGCGGACTGGTGGGCGGCCCTGGTCGAGATTCCCTGTGTCGTGATGGGAGGACGTGGGTCGGAATCGGCGGTTGCCGTCGCTGCGTGCGGCGCCGAGTTCGTGGCGCTGCACGAAGCGGTGTTCGGCGAGCCCGACCGCTGTTCCCTGGCGGTTGCGGAGGTCAACGCACTACTCGACCAAAAAGCGCCAAGGTTTAAAGATTGACTGCCGTCATGACCAAATGGATTGCGATTTGCACGGCTTTTACGCTGGCAGTACCGGCCGGTGCGGCCGGCGCCGACGACCCGCCGACTGCTTCGACGGCACCTCGGGGTGATCGCGTCGAAGTCGCGACACCATCGGCGGCCACGCCCGATGAATCCATTGGTGAAGCGGATCTGGCCTATGGTGCTTTTCAGCGCGGCTATTACCTGACGGCTCTGGAATTCGCCATACCGAGGGCCAAACTGGGTGATCCCGCGTCTCAGACGCTGGTGGCGGAAATCTACGCCAATGGTCTGGGAATCCCGCGGGACATGAAGGAAGCGGCCTTCTGGTACCGGGTTGCGGCCGAGGGCGGCGACACGGCCGCACAGTTGAAATATGCGCTTCTGCTGCTCGAAGGCCGCCATGTCGAAGCGGACCGCGAAAGGGCACGTGACCTGATGCAGGCGGCGGCGGATGCGGGTAACTCATCGGCCCAGTTCAATTATGGCCAGATGCTGATCACCGACCAGCCGGGCAACCTCGGCGTCGCGCGGGCGCTGCCCTATATGCGGCAAGCGGCCGAGAACGGCATTGCCGACGCGCAGTTTGCGCTCGCCCAGATCTATGCTTACGGGGTGGGGCTGGACGACGCCGATCCGGAAGAGGCGCGGCAATGGATGCTGCAGGCCGCCCGCTCCGGTTTCGATACGGCGCAACTGGATCTTGCCGTTTGGCTGATCGACGGGGTCGGCGGCGATACCGACTACGAGGCTGGTTTTTCGTGGATGCGGCGTGCCGCCAATTCCGGCAACGCCATGGCGCAGAACCGACTGTCTCATCTTTATGTCAATGCCATCGGCACCCGTCCCGATCCGATCGAGGCGGCCAAATGGTATATTCTTGCGCGCCGGGCCGGGCTCGAGGACTATGCGCTCGAGGACTTCTTTCAGGGCCTGACGGCCGACGAACAAAAGGCCGGCATAGAGGCGGCCAACAACTTTCTGTCCCGTTGATAACGCCGCTTCGGCAGGGAACGCGCCGCCAGACTTGAAACTGCCGGCTATTTGTGATCTTGAGGCGCCGGTTTGAGACTCTTCCGGAACGGTCCCCATGAAAATCAACGGAAATGAAATTCGCCCCGGCAACGTGATCGAGCACAATGGCGGCCTGTGGGTCGCAGTCAAGACCAATGCCGTCAAACCCGGCAAGGGAGGCGCTTTCAACCAGGTGGAACTGAAAAACCTGATCGACGGAACGAAACTGAACGAGCGGTTTCGCGCGTCCGAGACGGTTGAGCGGGTACGGCTCGAACAAAAGGATTTTCAGTATCTCTACGAACAGGGCGACATGCTGGTGTTCATGGATAACGAAACCTACGAACAGTTGGAGCTGCCGCAGGAATTCGTCGGCGACCGCGCCAAGTTCCTGCAGGATGGCATGACGGTCACGGTTGAACTGTATCAGGAAAAGCCAATCGGGATTTCTTTGCCGGATCAGGTCACGCTGGAGATAACCGAGGCGGATCCCGTGGTTAAAGGCCAGACAGCGGCATCGTCCTACAAACCCGCCGTCATGGAAAACGGCGTCAGGGTCATGGTACCGCCGTTCATCGAAGCCGGTGAGAGGATTGTGGTAGATACCAACGAGATAACCTATATCCGGCGGGCTGACTGACCCCGTCAACGAGATCGATTCATGGCCCGCTCCGCTCTTTTGAATGTCATGGTCCAGGCTGCCTTCAAGGCCGGCCGCTCGCTGGCGCGCGATTTCGGCGAGGTGGAAAACCTGCAGGTCTCCTTGAAAGGGCCGGGTGACTATGTCAGCCAGGCCGACCATCGGGCAGAGGAAATCGTTCGTAGCGAGCTATCGCGCGCCCGACCGACCTATGGCTTCCTCGGCGAGGAAGGGGGCGAGAGCAAGGGCACCGACGGTCAACACCGCTGGATCGTCGATCCCTTGGACGGCACCACCAATTTCCTACACGGTATCCCGCATTTCGCCGTGTCGATCGCCCTTGAGCGTGCCGGCGAAGTGGTGGCTGGCGTGATCTTCAATCCGGTGACCGACGAACTCTATACGGCCGAACGGGGCAAAGGGGCGTTTCTCAACGATCGGCGGATGCGCGTGGCCGGTCGCCGTCAGCTCACCGACTGCGTCGTGGTGACCGGCGTGCCGCACCTCGGGCGTGGCCAGCATTCGGCCTTCCTCACCGAACTGGCCCGTGTGATGGGCGAAGTGGCGGGGATCCGCCGCATGGGCGCCGCCTCGCTGGACATGGCCTATGTGGCGGCGGGACGGATGGACGCCTATTGGGAGGACGGCATATCGGCCTGGGATATCGCCGCCGGCATCATCCTGGTACGTGAGGCTGGCGGTTTCGTTTCCGACAAGACCGGCGGCCAGAAGATGTTCGACAGTCATAGCGTGGTTACCGCAAACGAACGCATCCACAGGCAAATGATCCAGGTGCTTCGGGCACCCCAATAAACAGCACGGCGGGGGCAGATTCCCCAAACCATCGGCGACCGGCGGCGGACAGACGGGTCCGAGACGCAGGTCGCCTTGCGCGGAAATGATCCGAACACAGCAAACTGGCCCTTCAACTCTTCCCATTCATCATTGTTTTTGTTTAGTTTGACCTTGGGGTTTCTGATATGGGATGGGGCCGGCGGAAGCGGTGTGGCCGTCGGTCGCGGGCGTCGATCCCGGTTCCGGAATGGTGAGCAACAACGGCTGTAAACGGCGTTGCCATTGACGTCGAACTGACCGGGATACGTAGCGTATGGCCAGATTGAGACTTTCGGGTTGGGGGATTTCGGATCAGGATGTGGGATTGCAACCACATCGGCTGTCCAGCCCGCTGGTGTTCTTTTGGAGCATGTTGATCTTCATCATCATCGTGGGCTTCCTCGGTGCGGTGCTGTCGCGCCAGATCGCCAATGCCTTCTTTGCCAATCCGGGTCTCAACGGCTTGATCCTGTTCGTATTGGCGATCGGCATTCTGCTGGCTTTCAATCAGGTGCTGCGATTGCGGCCTGAAGTCAGCTGGGTCAACTCGTTTCGCCAGGGTGCCGACCGGACGCGCAGTGGCCGCACCCCGACGCTTCTGGCGCCGATGCGCGTGCTGCTCAGCCGCAAGCAGTCGATGTCGCTGTCCACCACCTCGCTGCGATCGATCCTCGATTCCATTGCGACCCGGCTGGACGAGTCGCGCGACACGTCGCGATACATGATCGGCCTCCTGGTGTTCCTCGGACTGCTTGGCACATTCTGGGGTTTGCTGCAGACAATCGGCTCGATCAATACGGTCATCCAATCGCTCGATCCGGGAACCGGCGACACGAACGATGTTCTACAGGCCCTGAAAACCGGCCTTGCATCGCCGCTCGACGGTATGGGAACGGCGTTTTCCTCGTCGCTGTTCGGTCTCTCCGGTTCACTGGTGCTGGGTTTCCTCGACCTGCAGGCGGGGCGTGCCCAGAACCGTTTTTACACGGAGCTGGAGAACTGGCTTTCGACGGTGACCGATCCGGACTTCGATATTGTCGCTCATGACGTTTCGAGCGGCGCCGAGAGCGCCGAGGATATCAGGCGCCTGTCGGAAACGGTCCAGTCGATGGCCCAGTCCGGCGGTGGCATCAGCCAGCGCTCGACAGCCGCTATGGCCAACCTGGCCGAAGGCATACAGGGGCTGGTGAAGAACATGCGCAACGAACAGCAGATGCTGCGCGACTGGATCGAGGCCCAGCAGAATGAATCGCGAGCCATGCGTGAAACCCTCGACAACTTGAGCAACCGGATCAACAAGCTCGGTCCGGACAAGAAGTCGAATACCCGGTAGACGGCGGTGGCGCTGGCAAAGAATCGCCGTGGCCTTGGAGGGGTCGACTACTGGCCCGGCTTTGTCGACGCGTTGTCGACGTTGCTGCTGGCGATCATGTTCCTGCTGTCGGTTTTCGTGCTGGCGCAGTTCCTGCTCAGCCGGGAAATCAGCGGTCGCGACGAAGTGCTCAACCGGCTAAACAGCCAGATCAATGAGCTGACGCAGTTGCTGGCTCTAGAGGAATCGAGTCGTCAGGATCTTGAAGATGCGCTCGCCAACGTTCAGGCTACCCTGGCGGATACCGAGGGTGAACGCTCGCGGCTGCAGGAACTGCTGGCGCGCGGCACCAACGCGTCGAGCGAGGCGCAGCAGCGGATCGGTGAATTGGCCGAGTCGCTCGACGAAGAGCGACAACTGAGCCAGCGGGCCCAGTCGCAGGTCGAACTGCTCAATCAGCAGATTGCGGCACTGCGCCGGCAGATCGGTGCCCTGGAGGAAGCCCTCGAGGTTTCAGAGACAAAAGACCGGGAGTCGCAGACCAAGATTGCCGACCTTGGCCGGCGTCTCAACGTGGCCCTGGCGCAGCGGGTGCAGGAGCTCAACCGCTACCGATCGGACTTTTTTGGCCGGCTGCGCGAGATCCTGTCGGATCGCGAGAATATCCGCATTGTCGGCGACCGCTTCGTGTTCCAGTCCGAGGTGCTTTTCCCCTCGGGCAGCGCCGACCTCAACGAAGCCGGCCAGGGCGAAATGGAAAAACTGGCGGTCGCGCTGATCGATCTGGCGCGCGAGATTCCGGACGACATCAACTGGGTGCTGCGGGTCGACGGTCACACCGACAATGTGCCGCTATCGGGGACCGGCCGCTACGCCGACAACTGGGAGCTGTCGTCCGGTCGGGCCACCTCCGTGGTCAAATTCCTGATCGACCGGGGGGTGCCGTCCAACCGGCTCGTGGCCGCCGGATTTGGCGAGTTTCAGCCGATCGAGGTGGACGATTCACCGGAGGCACGCGCCACCAATCGCCGTATCGAGCTGAAGCTGACGGAGCGTTAGGACAGGTTGAGGGGTAGTGTGTGAGTACGCCGGAGTTTGACGCGATTGTCGTGGGAGCGGGTCTGGCGGGTCTGACCGTAGCGGCGGAAATCGCCGACGCCGGCAAATCCGTCCTGCTGCTGGACCAGGAGAACGAGGCCAATATCGGCGGTCAGGCCTTCTGGTCTTTCGGCGGGCTTTTTCTCGTCAACTCGCCGGAGCAGCGCCGGCTGCGGATTCGCGACAGCCGGGATCTCGCCTGGCAGGACTGGCTCGGATCGGCCGGCTTCGACCGGGAGGACGATCACTGGCCGCGTCGCTGGGCGGAAGCCTACGTCGATTTCGCGGCCGGCGAAAAGCGCTCGTGGTTGCACCAGCAGGGCGTGCGCTGGTTTCCGGTCGTCGGCTGGGCCGAGCGTGGCGGGGCGCTGGCCGACGGTCACGGCAATTCGGTGCCGCGCTTCCATATCACTTGGGGTACCGGACCCGGGCTGATCGAACCGTTTGAACGGCGCGTCCGCGACGGGGTTGAGAAGGGCAGGGTAACTCTGCGGTTTCGCCACCAGGTCGACGAGATCATCACCACTGACGGTCGCGTCAGCGGTGTGCGCGGTAGCTTGCTGGAGGACAGCGATACTGTCCGCGGCGTCCAATCCAATCGTACCGTGACCGGCGATTTTACCTTCGAGGCCGGCGCGGTCATCGTTACCTCCGGTGGAATCGGTGGCAACCACGATCTTGTGCGCCAGAACTGGCCGCGCGACCGGTTGGGCGACCCGCCTGCGCATATGGTGTCCGGCGTGCCGGCCCACGTGGATGGCCGGATGATCGGCATCAGCGAGAAGGCCGGTGCGGCGATCATCAACAGCGATCGCATGTGGCACTACACCGAGGGTGTTCGCAACTGGGATCCGATCTGGCCTGAACACGGTATTCGCATCCTGCCCGGGCCGTCATCCTTCTGGTGCGACGCCGAGGGCAACCGCATGCCGTTGCCGTGCCTGCCGGGTTTCGACACCCTGTCGACCCTTCGGCATATCCTGGCCACGGGCTATGACTACAGCTGGTTCGTCCTCACCCAGTCGATTATCGAAAAGGAGTTCGCACTGTCGGGGTCGGAGCAAAACCCGGACCTGACGGGCAAGAGCATCGCCAAGGTGTTGCAGCGGGTCAAAAAAGGCGCACCCGCGCCGGTCGAGGCGTTCAAGGAAAAGGGCGCTGACTTCGTGGTGCGCGATACGATCGAAGCGCTGGTCGAAGGCATGAACGCCCTCACCGGGGACGGCCTCATACCCCTCGATCGGCTGCGGTCGCAAATCGAAGCGCGCGATCGGGAGGTCGACAATCCCTATTCCAAAGACATGCAGATCGTCGCCATGCGCGGCGCCCGCGCCTTTATCGGCGACCGATTGATCCGTTCCGCCAAACCACACCGGATCCTCGATCCGAAGCATGGTCCGCTGATTGCAGTTAAGCTCAACATCCTGACCCGCAAAACGCTCGGCGGTATCCAGACGGACCTGTCTTCCCGGGTTCTGGACGCCCAAGGCGCGGTGATCGAAGGCCTCTATGCGGCCGGCGAAGTGGCCGGCTTCGGTGGCGGCGGAGTCCACGGGTACAATGCGCTGGAGGGCACGTTTCTGGGCGGCTGCCTGTTCTCGGGCCGCGCGGCCGGCAGGGCCGTTGCGGGCTCCGTCTGACTGCGAAACCGGTGCACGCGTTCAGAAAAACCGTGCCAATTTGATTTGCAAATAGCTGTCCTGGGAGACGAACTCGAGGGGGTCGGGGGTCGAATACAACAGTTCCGGAATGTCCCAGATCTCGAAGGTCGGCACGTCGATGAACAGACGGGCATCCAGTTGCAACTGCCAATTCTCACCGATGCGCCGGGTGGCATCGAGATCGAAAAAGATGTTGCTGTTGTTGAGATCGTAGGTGGCGCCCATCAGGATGTTGGTGTCTTTCGGGTCATTGAGGGTAATGCGCAAGCCGGCAAACACATCGTTGTCAAAGACCGTCGGCGGCGCATACCGGTCACGGCCGTCATACAGATATTCGCCGAGAATCCCGATATCGGCGCCGGTGCCGAACGCGTCGAAAATCGTGTATTCAAAACCGGCAACGGTCGCGAAGAACGGCTCGCCCTGGTCCCAGCGGTGGATGGCTTCCAGCTTCCAGATCATATTCTCCTGGGCATAGAGCGCATCGATGCCGACCTGGGTCATGATGTCGTAGGCGGGCACTGCGGCAATGCCCAGGGGCGTCAGTCGGACCTTGATGCTCGGCTCGCGGCTGGTGCCGCGAAAGAACGACACGCCGAGATCGGCCGGGCCCCAGCTATTGGAGTAACGGGCGGCGAAGTCCGGATGCCACTGTTCGCGATCCGATTCGTAGATGGTCGCGTCGGTATCGATGGGCAGCGGGCCGCGCAGGCGCGCATTGTTGGAAGGAAAGGTCCGCTCGCGGAAATAGGGAAGATAAAACAGGGCCAGCTCGCCCCAGTCCCCGAACAGATTGAGGTTGACCATCGGCTGCCCGAGTCTTTCCTGGTCGAAGCCGATGTCTTCCACAAAGTCGATCTGGTTGACGATATCGACCAGATGCCGCGATTCCGTGACGCCCCAAAACACCTGTGAAGCGCCGACGACAAGTTCCCAGTTGTCCTCGGTGTGGGTCCACGAGGCTTCGCGCAGATCGACATGACTGCGCCGGTCGTTGTAGGGGTCGTAACGGGCAAAGGGCTGGAGGACAAAGACATCCTTGTCGTTGTCCGCTGCAAAGGTCATTTTCATCCGTAGCGCGGTCGAGGGCCAGAGCTTTCGGTCATCCTGTCCGGTAAACGGAAAGATGAAGTCCGGTGCAATACGGCGCACCGCGTCCTGCAGCCCGCGAAACAGGCGACTGTCCGGGTCTCCGTAGGCAGGCCCGTCGGGAAAATAACGCATCTCCGCGGTGATCGATCCTTCGACTGTCAATTCCCCGGCGGATGCCGAACCTCCATATGCGGATACGGCGCACATACCGGCCAACACGATCGCAAGGCACCGGCATGACGTGGGAGCCGTATTCATTTGCCGGCTCCTGGTCGACATAGTGTCCCGTATCGTGTGTGCCCGGAGGGCGGATATCGCGCGTTTTGTGTCATCGTGCGATGGGAACGGTTTTCCTTACCTCGCTCTGCGCAAGGCACGCTGTGTGAAGTCGTTCGGCTTCAGGTTGACCGAGAAGTCGCGGTCCGTCCACTGCATGACCGTGCTCTTGCCGGTCCGCAGATTGGTCATGAGCAGTCTATTGGCGAGCCAGAAACGGCCATCGTATTTCCTGTAGTTGCTGGCGGTCAGCCGTTTGACATGGGCGCCGCTGCGATTGAAAAAATCATTGCGAAACAGGCGGTACTCCTGCTGGTCCAGCCACACGGTCTGCTGTGAGTAGCCGGAGTTTTTGTCGAGCGGGAACCGTGCGACAACGTAGCAGGTGAGGCCGCCTTGCCCGGGACAGGGTTCATCGCGCAGCCACTGGTAAGTGTATTGGCCGACCTCGGCGCTGGACAGATCCTCGTAGCTGAACTCACTGCCGGCAAACGAGCTGGTCCTGGCGCCGGAGGAAATCCGTTTCACCCTTTTGAGGTCGGGAAGGTAAAGCCATTGATCATCGGCGCGGTTCTTGCGGGCGTGGGTCAGGACCGCTGTTCCGGCGATGTCGCGCGGCCGTTCAAAGACGATGATGAACCGGTCACCGCCTTTCATCTCAATAGCCTTGGTGCGAAATCGTCGGGCGCTGCGGACGCCCTGACGGTCTTGGAGCGTCATATCCCCGACCGACTCAATGGAGCCAAATCCCTTTCCTTTGTCGGCCGCCGTATTGGCTATGCGAAGGCCTTTTTCCTGAGCCGTTTCGGCTCCCGCCGGGCCGAGCAAGGCGAAACCAAGCAACAACAGCGCCAGACATCTGTGGATCATTTTTTTGCCTCCCCGAAACGTAGCAGCAGCGCCGGTAGGAACAGAACATCCGCAATCAGTGCGATGGCGATGGTTATCGCTGACATCAGCCCAGCCTGGCTGGACACGGCGAATCCCGACGCCGACAGGACTGCGAAACCTAAAAACAGCGTCACCGAGGTCATGATCAGCGCCGGGCCCACAAGCACGTAGGTTCGGCGGATCGCCTCCTCGGGCGACAGCCCCAGATCGCGCCGCGCGCGCACATATTTGGAGAGGAAGTGAACGGTATCGTCGACGACGATACCAAGGGTCATTGCACCAACCACGGAAATCGCGAGGTTGACATTGCCGTGCATATATCCCCAGAGACCGAAAGCCATGAAGGCGGGCACCAGGTTGGGGATCAGGCTGATGATCCCGACACGCAGACTGCGCAGATAGAGCACCAGGATCAGCGACAGAAGCACAAGACAGAAGAAGATGCCGCGCAGCATGGCGCGGATGTTGCGTTCCGTGATGTAGCTGTAGGCGACCGAGACGCCGGCGGCTTGCGTGGCAAATTCAGGTGCGTTGTCGGCAAGCCAAGCCTCGCTAGAGGCCGCGAGGTCGCGGATGTCAGATGAGCTTGCCTTGGCCAACCGCGCGCTGACCAGCGTTTCTGAACGGTCCACGTCAATGACCGTGCCGAGATCAAACCATGCCGGCATCGACAACTCAAGAAAGATGAGAAACTGGGCGGCGAGCGCCCGAGTTTCCGGCAGCCGCTCGAATTGCGGGTCGCCACCATTCAATGTGCGATTAACGTCCTTGATCGACTGCGAAACCGCATAGACGCTGGTGACATGTTCCTGTTGACCAAGCCATTCGGAGAATGAGTCTACGGTTTCCAGAAAATCGGGTTGTGTCACACCCTGGGATTCCCCGGACGGCAGGGAAAACTGCAGCACGTGGAATCCGGCAAGCCGGTCTTCCATGAAGTCGGTGTCTTTGCGAAAATCGAACTTCTCGCCAAAATACTTGACGTAATTGTCATTCACCTCGATCAGGACGATGCCCGAAGCGGTGACCGGCACGATCAGCATGAACAGGCCGAACAGCCAATGGCGCCAGCGGATGGCGAAATCCGCCAAACGCCGCATGGTCTCTTTGCCATAACCAAGCGGCGGAGAACCGGCCGACGGAAGCAGGGACAGCAGGGCCGGCAGAAAAGTAATACTGAGAACGTAAGCGGCCAAAGCACCGATTGCGACCAGCGTCCCAAGTTCCCGCAGCGGCGGCGATTCGCTGAAATTGAGCGCAAGGAAGCCAATGGCGGTGGTGATGCTGGTGATGGCTATGGGCACGAAGTTGATCCGCAGCGCGCCGACCACCGCCCGATCCGTGGCAAGCCCCTGATTGTGTCGGTGCGATACGGTGGTCAGGACGTGGACGCTGTCGGCAATAGCAAGCGTCATGATGATCACCGGTGCGCCAGAAGTCGCCCCGTTGACGATGAATCCCAGATACCCGCCGATCCCCATTGCGATCAACGCCGAAAGGCCAACGACCGCGAGGGTCGCCAACATACCGAAGACCGTGTTCAGGCCGATGGTGAGGGAGACTGCGATCACCAACATCATCAACGGGATGAGGGTCAGGGAATCCCAGTATGCGGCCTCGGCAAAGGTAATATCGCCAATCACGCCTCCGGTCAGCCGAAGTTCCACTTCCGGATACTCGGCCTCTATCCACTTCTTCAGGTCGCGGGCGTGGGTGGCGATGTCGGTAATCGCTTCGGAAGCGCTTTGCTCCGGCGTTCGAACCAACACTGTGACGGCCGCGACACTGCCATCCGCAGAAATTCTGCGATTGATCAGTTCACGGTCCGACAGTACGTCCTGGCGAAGCGCGTTCAGCTGCTCATCGGTCAATTCTGAGGGGTCGCCGTATAATGGCTGCACCTCTATGTCGTCACCGTCGACGAGTGTCTTTTGCCGGTTCGACAACGAACTGACCAGATAGGCATGTGGTATGCCCCAGCTGGCATCGGTCAGGGTGTCGAGAACTTCCAGAACACGGCGGTTGAAAATCGTACCGTCCTTCGGCGCAACGATGAACTCAACCGAGTTTGCTGCCGTGTACATGTTTTCGATTCTTTCGAGCGCGAGTCTTTGCGGGCTTTCGGAACCCAGGAAAACGCGGCTATCGGGATTGAAGGTGAGAAACTGCAGCCCGAGGCCCGCCGCAAGGCTCATCACCAGCGTGACAGAGAGAACCCATATCCGCCATTTGACGATTGCAGTCGCATACCGAGCGATCCAACCCTTACTATCTTCGTCCGGTAGCCAATCGTCTTGAACCAGCAACGGGCCGGCCTTGAGTGAGCCTCCGCCCGGCTCAACGTGCTCTCTCGGGATGGTCGAGCGCATACTTATGCGATCTCGATACCAGAGTTCGGCGCACCTTTTGTCAATAATCCGGCGACCCGCGGAGGCATTCGGTCAGGTCCGACAGCCGCCGACAGGACGGTTGTGCCTGGGGTTTCGCCGTTTCGTTGCTGATCGGGTTGGAAGTCCATACCGCACCTAACGCTTCCAATGAGTTACGCTGCTCAAACGCGATCCGCCGCTCCATGAGTACCGATCGCACACTTCGGATTCCTTCACGGACGCAGTTAATCAAAAACGATACTGCCACGCAGATTTGTGGAAGTAAATTTCACCAAGTCGCGGATCTGGCCGACGTATTTTGTCGGATCTAACACGCTAGTCTGTCGAATTGGCATCCCGCATTTCGTCCTCTCCTAGTCATCGGCTTCCAATATATGCTGACCAAACCGTTGACTATACTGGCATAATTCCTGTTTATCACTGTCACTTTTACCAGGTAAGCAGGTGCCGGTTCATCAGATACCGTCCCATCAAGGTGCGGAGCCGTTCGAATTGCGTCTGCAAGTTGTTCCAAAGTTACCCACTGATTTTACGTTCGCGCCACCAGCCTGCGAGAACCTCGCCATGTCCGCGGTATCGACCGTCATCACGTGTGCGTGCGTCGGATTGACACGTCACGGCAAATCATGGCTTTTTTCGTCAACGCCCTTGGACCGCCTGGAACCACCCTGGAGGGGATCGTGAATCGTTTAGTCGAAACGAGCTTGATCGTCATTGCGCTGTTGCTGTTGTCGTTTCCGGCTTCGGCACAGACGGAGACGGTCGAATCCATCCTGGAAGCCGAACAGATCGTCGAACAGTCGGAACACCAGGAAGACTTCGATAGCGAATTTTGGCAGCAGGCGATGCTGGACCGGCTCATTCAATTGCCGCGCGACAACGAAGCCGATCGGGAACGGGCCCGGGATATCACCGCTTGGTACGAGCAGCGCAATTACATGCCGTTGTGGTTGCAGGATGGGCTCCCGACGAAGGCTTCCGAAGAGGTCATATTCGTGCTGCTACGGGCCGACAAGGACGGGCTGTTTCCGGCCGAGTACAGGGCAGATGTGATGTTCCCCAAACTCGACCAGGACGGCGACGCCGGACTGGCGGACTTCGAGGTGTCGTTGTCTGAGGCTGCCGTGCGGTACGGCCAGCATCTGCGCAGTGGCCGTGTGGAACCGAACGCCATCAATCGCGAACTGGTGCTTTATCCCGAGGAGATATCGGCGGGCCGGTTGTTGCAGCTCCTGGCCCTGTCGGACGACCTGACAGGAACCTTGTTGGATTTCGCGCCGAACACGGCGCGTTACGATCGTATGCGCGACCTTTTGCAAAAGCTTTTCGTTGCACGGGCGACCGGCGGATGGACCGAGGTTCCGGAGGGAGCGCCGTTGAAGCCCGGCATGAGCGATCCGCGCGTATTGCTGCTGCGCCAGCGGCTGATCGAGTCCAAGGACCTCGAACCGGACGCGCACGAGGGTGAGCTGTATGACGGCAGCCTGGTGCGGTCCCTTCAATACTTCCAGTTCAGAATGGGTCTGGAGCCGGACGGTGTTGTCGGTCCGAACACCTTGGCGCAGCTCAACGTCACCGTCGACGAACGCATCAAACAGGTCGAACTCAATCTGGAGCGTCGCCGATGGATGCAGGCCGATTTCGGCGACCCGCACGTCTTCGTAAACCTTGCCGATCAGGTGGTGAAGTTCGTCAAGAACGGCAAAACCGTACATGCGGCTGTCACGCAGGTCGGCAAGCCTTATCACCGCACGCCGGTGTTTACCGACCATATGGAGTATCTGGACTTCAATCCCTATTGGAACGTACCCCACTCGATCGCCACCAAAGAATACCTGCCGAAGCTGCGACGCAATCCCTACGCCCTGCAATCGCAGAACATCCGGGTTCTTCGCAATGGCAGCGTCGTCGATCCGGGACGGATCCCGTGGAGCAGCTACTCGGGATCGAATTTCCCCGTCCGGCTGCGGCAGGATCCGGGTCCACGCAATGCGTTGGGCCGGGTGAAGTTCATGTTTCCCAACAAGTTCAACATCTACATGCACGATACGCCCTCGAAATCGAATTTCGAGCGGGCCTCGCGCTATTTCAGCCATGGCTGCATTCGACTTGAGGATCCGCTGAAGATGGCCGAAGTGATCCTCGAACTGGAAGGCTTGTCACGGGCCGATATCGACAGCATTGTCAGTTCCGGCCAGCGCAAGGTCGTCAAGCTGGAAGTCCCGCTTCCGGTGCACATCGTCTATCTCACCGCGTGGGTCAACAAGGACGGCTCCGTCCACTACCGGCGCGACATTTATGGACGTGACGAGATCCTTGCCCGAGCCCTGAGCGTCGGCAGTTGACCTGGACAGATTTCTAACGCTCAAGATCTGTCACAGACGCGACAGAGTGGCTTCAACGCGCTTGAGGAATCTGGCGCGGGCTGCAGGAGTCGTGTGGTCCATATCACAGAGTTGCAGCCAGTGGGTGCGGCACTTGGGATGGAATAGAATGCGGTAGCCACGTTCCATCAGATTGCGGCCAGGATTGAACAGCCACCACAGCCACCAGCGCGGCGAACCCGTTGTGGTGATGACCACCATATGCCTGATGTTGTGCAGCCGCCCCACCAGCCGTTCTCCCTTGCCGGGCGGAACTTCGAAAGCAACGCCTGGAAGCCACACCCGCTCCATCCAGCCCTTCAGCATCGAGGGAGGGCTGTACATCCAGGTCGGGTAGACGAACACCAGACCCTCCGCCCAGCGCATCAGATCCACATGGGATTGCAATGCCGCTATGTTGCTGGCGGTGTCGTCCATATAGTTCAGCCACTCGGTCCGGCTCAGAACCGGATCAAAGCCCTCGCGGTAAAGATCGATACACCGCACCTGGTGACCGGCGGTCTCCAGCGTCTCCCGGGCACAGGCGAATAGGGCGGCATTGTAACTTTCCTCGTAGGGATGGCAGAAAACGATCAGAGCACGCACGGTGGCCGGTCTCCCTTTCGGTCAGTGCATCTTGAGCCGGGCTCAAACACGCCGCGTCTGGCGAGTGACAGTCACGGATGCTAAGCCCCAACTCATGAGCAAGACAGTTTTACCCCAACTTGGCAACCGGGAGGCGCGGCGTCTTTTTCTCGACCGGCATGCCCTGGCGGAACCGCCGACCGGTTCGTCGCGCGGGACCGAACTGCTGGCACTGATCGAGCGTCTTGGTTTCGTGCAGGTCGACAGCGTCAACACGGTGGAGCGGGCGCATCACATGATCCTGTTCGCCCGTCGCCAGAGCTACCGGCCCAAGCATATTCGCTCGCTGCTGGAACGCGATCGCAGCCTGTTCGAGCACTGGACCCACGATGCCTCGATCATTCCAAGCCGTTTCTTCCCCTACTGGCATTTGCGCTTCGATCGTCATGCGGAGCGGTTGCGGGAGCGTTGGCAAAAGTGGCGTGGCGGGGATTTCCTCGAGAAGTGCGACGAGGTGATGGAACGGGTCAGCGCCAACGGCGCTGTCACCACGAGCGATGTCGGGGAAACCGAAACCCGCTCCAGTGGCGGCTGGTGGGAATGGCATCCGTCGAAAACGGCTGTGGAGTATTTGTGGCGCACCGGCGCTTTGAGCGTTTGTCACCGGCAGGGGTTTTTCAAAGCTTACGATTTGACGGAACGGGTGATTCCCGAGACGCACCGCGCATGGCGCCCGACGGACTCCCAGACCATCGATTGGGCCTGCAATGCAGCAATCGACAGGCTGGGTTTCGCCACCTCCGGCGAGATAGCGGCCTTCTGGGAGAGCGTCACACCGCAGGAAGCCAAAAGCTGGTGCGGCGATGCTCTGCGGCGCGGCGAACTGATGGAAATCGAGGTGGATTGTTCGAACGGCGCACGGCCGCGTCGCTGCTTTGCCAGGCCTGACGTGTTCGAATCCGCGGCCAATGCACCGGCACCACCGGCCCGCATCCGTATCCTCAGCCCGTTCGACCCGATGTTGCGAGACCGCCAGCGGGCCGAGCGGCTGTTCAATTTCCACTATCGAATCGAGGTTTTCGTGCCGGCGCCGAAACGGCGCTACGGATACTATGTCTTCCCGGTGCTCGAGGGGGACCGGCTCATCGGCCGCATTGATATGAAGCGTGACGACGGCGTCCTGCGGGTCACAGCGTTGTGGCCTGAGGTCGGCGTCAAGCTCGGACGCGAACGGCGCGCCCGGCTCGATGCGGCACTGCATCGGACCGCGCGCTTTGCACAATGTGAAAGGGTCGACTTTGTCGATGGATGGGATCGATTGCCGGGTTGAGGCTGAGGGAGTTTACTGATGCATGAGCCGAATCTGCTCCGTCAGGTCTGCAACATACAGGGTGGCTGCGCGATCAGTTGACGCGGCGGCGTCGATTTCAACGAGCGTCCGGTCAACGCGCGTGTCCATTACTTGGCCGCTTCGATTGTCATCGGTTCGTGGTGGTGGAACTGCAGGCGGGCAAGGCGGGCGTAAATGCCGTCGCGGGCAACCAAACTGGCATGGGTGCCTTCTTCAACGATGAAACCGCCATCCATGACCAGAATACGGTCGGCTTTCTTGACCGTCGCCAGTCTATGGGCGATCACCAGCGTCGTTCGACCCTGCATCAGTCCATTCAGCGCTTTCTGGACGAGTGTCTCACTTTCCGCGTCGAGCGCCGATGTCGCCTCATCAAGCAACAGGATCGGCGCATCCCTCAATATCGCACGGGCAATGGCCAAGCGCTGACGCTGGCCGCCGGACAGGGTGATGCCTCGTTCGCCGACCTCGGTGTCGTAGCCAGCCTCCAGCTTGACGATGAAGGGATCGGCGAGGGCCGCCTTGGCGGCCGCGACCACCTCGGCGTCGCTGGCGTCGGGGCGACCAAAGGCGATGTTTTCGCGGATCGACGTGGCAAAGATGGCAACGTCTTGGGGCACGGTGGCAATCCGGCCGCGCAGCGCTGTTGGATCCACCTGGCGGATGTCGATACCGTCAACGCGGATGTTGCCTGCCGTGGGATCATAAAAGCGGCTGACCAGTGCAAACAGAGTGCTCTTGCCGGCACCGGACGGCCCGACGATAGCAACGGTTTCGCCCGGACTGACATCGAAGCTGAGACTTTCGAGCACCGGCTGATCCGGTCGCGCGGGGTAGGCGAAGGAGACGTTGTCGAAGGCGATCGATCCGATCGGTGGCTGCGGCAGTGGCTTCGGATCGGCCGGAGATATAATTGTCGGCTCCTCGTCCAACAACTCCGACAGCCGCTCGGCCGCGCCTGTTGCCAGGGAGATCTCGCCCCAGACTTCCGAGAGCGTGCCAAGGCTCGATGCGGCGAGCACCGAATAGAGCAGAAACTGCCCCAAAGTGCCGGGAGACATCGATCCGGTAAGCACGTTTTGGGCACCGAACCACAAAATGGCAACAACACTGCCGAATATCATCAATATGGCAAAACCCGTCAGGATCGCCCGTGCCCGCACCGCATTGCGGGCGGCGGTAAAGGCAAACTCAACGGCGTGCGCGAAGCGGCGATTGGCGGTTCTCTCGCCATTGAACGCCTGGACTGTGCGCGAAGCGCCGATGGCCTCGCTGGCGTAGGCGGTCGCGTCAGCCAGCTTGTCCTGCGCCTCGCGAGCGCGCCGCCGCACGTTGCGGCCAAACCCGACCATGGGAAAAACGATGATTGGAATGGCGATCAAAACCAGCCCGGACAGTTTGGGACTGGTCACGATCATCATCGCAACCGCACCGATGCACAGAATGATGTTGCGCAGCGCCATCGACGCCGTTGCGCCGACGACCGACTTGATCTGTGTCGTGTCGGCTGTCAGCCGCGACACGATCTCCCCCGACCGGTTGGTGTCGAAGAAGGCGGCAGACAGGGACGTGACGTGACTGAAGACATCGCGCCGCAGGTCGGCCACCACGCGTTCCCCGATGGTGATGACGAAGTAGTAGCGCAAGGCGCTTGCCGACGCGAGGACCACTGCTATCACCAGCAGCATGCTGAAATAGCTGTTGATGAAAGCGGCATTGGCTTCCGAGAATCCATAGTCGATCATCCGGCGCACGGCCAACGGCAGTGCCAGCGTGGCGACGGCCGCAAGAAGCAACGCCACCAGTGCGCCGGCAACCAGCCCGCGGTAATGCACCACGTAGGGCAAAAGCCGTTTGAGCGGTTTGAGCGATCGATTACGGCTTGCGCCGGCCTGTTTGTCGTCAGCCAATTTGCCTGTCCTGCCCAGCTCCCAAAAGTGCCTCCGTGCTCTTGTCACCCGAGCGCCCTTCATGTATAGGCTCGCCAACGAATTGGGAAGCCGTGACCTTTCGGGTGTGCGGCTTTGTTTGTTATTTGGGTTGGTTTGTCGCAGGAAAAGCCGCGCACCGACCGTCCGAAGTTCAGGATAACGCACATGAAAGCCGACATTCACCCCGACTACCATTTGATCAAGGTCGTCATGACGGACGGAACCGAATATGTCACCCGCTCCACCTGGGGTTCGGAAGGCGATACCATGACACTGGAAATCGATCCGAAAGCCCATCCGGCCTGGACCGGCGGTCATCAGCATCTGGTCGACCGCGGCGGTCGGGTATCGAAATTCAAGAAGCGGTTTGAGGGTCTGGGGCTGTAAAGCTCCGCCCAAAACGAAGCATCAAAAAACCCCGTTTCAACGGGGTTTTTTATTGGCCGACGTCAATCTGGGCGTTGGCCGTCTTGAAAGCGGAGTCAATTGTTACCGAAAGCGGTCCGCAGCAGAGACTGCTGGGCCTTGACGGAATTCTCCGTGATGGTGTTCGGCTTGGCGATCGTCTGGTCCTTGCGACGGTAAATCTCGCTGTCCAGAATCGAGACGCGCGACTGCAAGCGCAGAGAACGTTGCACCAGGTCGCGAAATTTCTCCGGAAGATCGTCCCAGCCCGGTGCGCTTTGATCGCAAACGAAGCCGTCGAGCCTGACCTTGGATTTTTCCGCGATTACCTGCTCGCGGGTCATCTCGCCGTTGTTAACGGCACGCTGGAGCAGCAGCCATGACGCCATCTGCATGAGCCGCGTGGTCAGCCGCATCGACTCAGCGGCGTAGAGGACTGAAGCCATCCGCGGCAAGGACTTGGCTGAGGCGCGGCCTTCTCCATCGAGGTAGTTGGCGGTCTCCTCCACCAATCCCATTCCTTCGGCATAGAGTGTCGCGAAGGATCCGGATGAGGTCACGCGGTCTGCAAATCGGATGGTGTTTGATTGTGTGTCCGCCATGCACCGAAACCTTGAAAACCAAATCTCTGATGTTTGCCGAGGTCAAACCGTCGGGCACCCGCGCCCCTGCCCGACGAAGATACGACACAGTGATACGTCGTACCGTTTTACGCAAGGCGAATCTTAAGGAAAGGTTAATTACTCCGGTCGAATGCGGAGCACCCCGGAATCTGTGGAATTTGTCCCCAGAAAAAGCCGGCAAAAAAAAGAGCCGCATTGCGGCTCTCAGGAGTTTAACAGGGAGGCATCAAACAGAATGACGATCGGTCATTCGGTCCGAATCCAGCAACACTGGATATGCGTAGTAAACACTCGTAAAGCTTAACCCAAGGTTAACAAACGGCAATAAATTAAAGGTTTATTCGACTTTTAGGGAAATCATGGCTAGCGAAACAGGGATTCCGCGTCCGTCTTGCTTTGCTGCTTGCTGTTCAATTCCGCTTCGACCCGCATGATCTCACTCCGCAGCAGGTCGATCCTCTCTTGAAGTTCGTCCACGGACAACAGCGAAAGATCACCTCCGATCTCATGGATCACCGGCTTTTTGACGGGTTCGTCCTCGAAAATGGACATCCTCTCCTCCACGTGCATATGTGCCATGCATGATCATTTGATATGGGCATTGTGACCGAATTTCCAAGACACGTCTTGTTTTCGGCAGGGGCCCGGCATGGATGAGGAACGCTTATGAAAGCAGTGCAGATTCGCGAACCGGGCGGTCCCGACGTCCTCGAACTGACGGAACGGCCGGATCCGCAGGCGGCGCCGGGAGAGTTGCTGGTGGCGGTCAAGGCAGCCGGGATAAACCGTCCGGACTGCCTGCAGCGCCAAGGCGCTTATCCCCCACCAGCGGGTGCCTCGGACATCCCCGGTCTCGAGATCGCCGGTAAGGTGGTTGCCATCGGCGACGGTGTTTCTGATTTCGGAGTCGGCGATACCATCTGTGCGCTGGTTCCGGGAGGCGGCTATGCGCAACTGTGCACCGTGCACGAAGCCAATGCACTGCACATGCCGGGCGGCTTCAGCTTCAGCGAAGCAGCCGCCGTGCCGGAGACCTATTTTACGGTTTGGCACAATGTTTTTCAGCGCGGCGGCCTGAAACCGGGCGAATCGCTGCTGGTGCACGGCGGCTCATCGGGAATCGGGACGACGGCGATCCAACTGGCAAAAGCCTTCGGCGCCCACGTTTTCACCACCGCAGGTTCACCCGAAAAATGCGAAGCGTGCCTGGATCTGGGCGCCGATGCGGCGATCAACTACCGCGAAGAGGATTTTGTTCCTGCCGTCAAGAAGCTGACCGATGGCCGCGGAGTGGATGTCATTCTCGACATGGTCGGTGGCAGCTATGTCTCCCGTAACTATGACGCCGCCGCCATGGAGGGGCGTGTGGTCCAGATCGCCTTCCTGGGCGGTGCCGTCGCCGAAGCGGATTTTTCCCGATTGATGTTGAAGCGCCTTGTGCACACCGGCTCGACGCTGCGGGCCCGATCGATCGAGTTCAAAGCGTCGATCGCCCGGGAGCTGAAACACAAGGTTTGGCCGTTGCTGGAGAAGCGCGCCATTGCACCGGTCATGGATACGCTGTTTCCGCTGGACCGCGCCGCTGCCGCGCACCGGCGGATGGAAGATGGTCAGCATATCGGCAAAATCGTGCTCGATCTGGAATAGGCAAAGGCGGCGCTCCGATGACCAAGATCCTTGCCATCGTGCTGTTGCTGGCCATGGTGGCCCACATCATTCGTCCCATCGGCCTGCCGGGGCTCAAGAAGCGTGGTGATTTTTGGAAGATAGCGGTTTTCGCGTTTCTGGCGATCGCAGTTGTGGTCCTGTTCCAGTTGTGATGCCCGTTGCTCTGAAACGGTTCACGCCGCGGGACCGGAAACAACCCGGACCTGACCGGCCGTCGCACTTTTATGGCCGTGCTCGAGGATCGTGTCGGCAAGGACACCCGCCCAGTAATGATATCCGGCCGGGCTCGCATGAAATCCGTCCGCCGAGAAACCGGCTGCGTTTGAGGAGTCGAGAGGTGGCGTGACAACGGCGTGACGCTCAAAGCAGAGCTGTTGAGCGAGACGGTTGAAAATGGCGGCGCGCATTTGCAGAACCCGGCCGAGCAATCGTGGCAGGCTGGGTACCGTGGTCATGTCGAGCAACGGCGTCCACACTATGGTGGCGTCGGGCCATTTGCTGTGTAGCGCGTAGAGCAGGCCGCCGAAACCTCTCTTGAAGCGGCTGGCGGTGAGGAAGTTCTTCATATCGTTGGTGCCGACGCACAGCACGATATGGGTAACGGATTCGGACTCCAAATGCGGTACGACATGGTCGCGGACCTGTTCGGTGATGGCCGAATTGGCGCCGGCGACACGCCAGCGTACCGTCGACCCGGTGCGCTCGTGCAGGATCTCCGCCAATTGCGGCCCGAGCGATTCCCGGACGTCATCCGTGCCGACACCGGCGGCCGAGGAGTCACCCAGTATCAACAGACCATACGCGGCTTCTGCGTCGGATCCGAAGTGCCCGGTCCGGGGACCGGGCGGCGGCGGCAAGCGTGGCGTGCGGGCCCGGACTTGCAAACCCTGAACGATGGCGATCGGGAGCAAAAGCCAGCTGATGGGACCGGTCAATCGATGGTTCATAGCGCTCGAAGGCCTGGATGACACCCAGCTTTTTCGGACCGGTTGTCACCCTCTGTCAAGCCTCGCCGAACCGCAAGGGATCAGGCGGCGCTTTCGAGCGCCGCGTTCCAGTCGCCGGTTGAGGCCAACGCATTCATCTTGGCCCGATGTGTGAAGGCCCGCTGACCGGCGGCGACGTTTTCGGATCTGCCGCCCCATGCCTTCAGTGCCGCGGCTTGTAGGGCGCGGCCGTAGGAAAAGGTGACACTCCAGGGCAGGTCGTAACCGGCATTGATCGCCGACAGGTGTGCAGTCGCTTCCTCATCGCTCTGACCGCCGGACAGGAAGGCGATTCCGGGGACCGCCGCCGGCACTGTGGACTTGAGGCAGCGCACGGTCTTTTCGGCAACTTCCTCGACGCTCGCTGTGCGGGCGTTCTTGCCGTCGATCACCATGTTCGGTTTGAGAACCGCGCCTTCCAGCACGACACGGGCGTCGTACAGCTCGGCGAACACCTTACGCAGCACCGTTTCGGTCACCTCGTAACAGCGGTCGATCGAATGGTTGCCCGGTTCCCCGTCCATGAGGATTTCCGGCTCGACAATGGGCACGATCCCGGCCTCCTGGCAAAGTGCCGCATAGCGGGCTAGCGCATGGGCGTTGGCGCTCACGGCGCCGCGCGACGGCAAAGCGTCAGAGATGGCTATAACACCGCGCCACTTGGCGAAACGGGCGCCAAGACCATAATACTCGGCCAGCCGCTCGCGCAGTCCGTCAAGACCTTCGGTTACTTTTTCATCCGCGTAGCCGGCCATTGCCTTGGCACCGCCGTCGACCTTGATCCCCGGGACCGAGCCCGCGGCCCGGATGATGTCGGCGAGCGGCGTGCCGTCAGCGGCCTTCTGGCGCAGCGTCTCGTCAAACAGGATGACACCCGAAACATAGTTCTGCATCGCCTCGGTCGAACGGAACAGCATCTCGCGATAGTCGCGCCGGGTTTCCTCGGTCGAGTCGACGCCGATGGTGTCAAAGCGCTTCTTGATTGTGCCACTCGATTCATCGGCGGCCAGAATACCCTTTCCGCGCGGCGCAATGGCGGCGGCAATGTCTTCCAGTCGTTCACTCATGGTATGGAACTCCTTCCTTGCGTATCCGTCGTCGACAGCGGATGCAACTTCCGTCGTGTCTTGCTAAGGTGCGGGTGAGCGATTTGCAAGCGCGATGGTAGAACCGGTTGTGCCGAATGCCGCCAGCCCTGAAAACCGGCCGGATTCAAATCGTTTCAGTCGCTCAAAACTATTGGATCTCATCGCTTTTGCCGAAAAAGACCGCTCGCCACACTTCGTGCTGGTTTTCGTCACGGCGCGCACCGACTACGAAGCGGCGGCGGCAAAACTGTCCTTGACCCAATCGATGAGGGCACGGGCCGGCGCCTCATCCTTCAGATGCGGCTGGATCAGCAGCCACACCTCTCGTGTGAAAGGCAACGGCCGCATTAAAAAACGTCGGTCATTCTTCAATTCGGCGCACATAAAACCGGGCAGGACGCCGCAACATTGGCCGTCAAGCAGCATGCGCTTGATGATCAGCAGGTTTTTGGTCTTGCATCGCGCCTTGTCGTGCAGGCCGATGTTCATCAGGAACTGAGATTCAGGCGAAAAATCAAGTTCTTGCGGGTAGGCAATGTGGAGCGGTTCCGATTTCGGCCTAGAATCCGTGGCCGGCGTAAAAAGGTAGAACTGCAGTTCGGCGATCTTTCTGATCAGGAAATCGCCTTTTTCCGGCTGTTTCAGCCGGATGGCGAAATCCGCTTCCCAACGGGAAAAATTGACGTTCTCGGTCGACGCTTGCAGCTGCAGCGTCATATCGGGATGACGATCGAGGAAATCCGGCAAGGCGGGTGCGAGGATCTCCACCGCTACCGAATCGGTGGTTGTCAGTCGATAAACCGTCGATGTTTGGCCTGTCGATTCCTCAAGGCTGGCAATCTTGGCCGCTTCGCCGGACATGGCAATGGCGTGACGCAAGGCTTCCTCGCCGGCCCGGGTCGGTTGTCTTGCCCCGTCCACCGCCTCAAAGAGCTTGAATCCGAGGTCCTTTTCGAGCCGCGAAAGGCGTCGCGACACCGTTGTTTCGTCGATGTGAAGGCGGGCGGCGGCGGCCATGTAACTGCCGGTCTGCTTGACCGCGACCGCGATGCGAAGATCGTCCCAATTCATGTCGATCACCCCAGGAGCGTTTGACCGGCCGGGAAAACTGCAGCCCCCCGCCGCAAACTATCGAGATGATTTTGGCGCCGGTTCGTCGGACAAACAGGGCGTTCCCCGGCGCCCGGTGCGACGGGCGATGACAAGGATCGCGGATTTTCCGCGGCAATTCAACACGCGCGCCTGGCGCGCCCAATACAAGGATCGGCATCATGACACTGCGCATTGGCAGTCCGGCACCCGATTTTGAAGCACAAACCACTCAGGGTCCCATTCGATTCCACAAATGGATCGGCGAGGACTGGTGTGTTCTGTTCTCCCATCCCAAGGATTTCACACCGGTATGTACCACCGAGCTCGGTCGAATGGCGCAGCTCACGCCGGAGTTCGAGCGCCGGGGCTGTAAAGTCATCGGACTGGGAATCGACACGGTTTCCAGCCACAAGCAATGGTCCGCCGATATTGAAGAGGTTGCGGACGCGGCACCGCGGTATCCGATCATCGGTGACGACGACCTGAAGGTCAGCAAACTCTACGGCATGTTTCCGGCCAGCGAACCGGTCGGGGAGGGGCCTCGCACCGCCGAGCAGAACGCCACCGTGCGGACGGTGTTCATCATCGATCCGGCCAAGACTATTCGTCTGATGATGGCTTATCCGATGACCTGCGGCCGCAACTTCGCGGAAGTTCTGCGGGCCTTGGACAGCCTGCAGCTGACGGAACAGCACCAGCTTTCGACTCCGGTTGAATGGAATCAGGGTCAGGACGTTTTGTTGCCCTTCTCCTGGACCGATGAGGAGGCGGAAGCCTTGTACCCGGACGGCTGGTACGCACCGGTTCCCTATGTGCGCTTCGTTTCCCAGCCGTGACGGGCTCACGCAAATCGAAGGAGGCAAGACGATGAAACACCAAATCATGGCTCTGTTGAAAGCGATCTTGGTTCTGTGCGTGTTTGTCGGCGCGGCGCGTGCTGACGAAACGGCGTACCCGAATGCGGATCTCCTGGTCTCCGCCACGCGGCTCTCCGCCATGATCGACAGCGAAGATGCGTCGGTCATGATGGGTGCGCCGACAGGGCTGCGGATCATCGACGTGCGTTCCAGGCAGGCGTTTGCCGCTGGACATCTGCCGACGGCGGTCAATCTGCCCTACACCGAATTGACCGACCCGCATGGCCATTTCGACGGCGCGCTGAAGCCACATGACCTATTGGTGGAGTTGTTCGCCAATGCGGGAATCGGCGCCGGAATGCGAGTCGTCCTCTACGATGACGAGGGCGGATTTCGTGCCGCGCGGACATTCTGGCTGCTGGAGTATTTCGGCCATCGCCGGGTGAGCCTGCTGGATGGCGGCGTTCAGGCCTGGGAGTCCGCGGGACTGGCGCTTGCCACGCCGGGCGCTCGTTTCAGCGTCAGCCGAGGCAAACCGTTGCGCAGCCCGTTTCGCGCCAATCTGATGCCGCGGCGGATCGCCTCTGCCGACTGGATTCTCGCGCACCGCAACAGCGAAAACGTGATTGTCGTCGACGTGCGGCCGGCGGCGGCCTATGCCGATGGGCATATACCGTGGGCGGTGAACATTCCCTGGAAGGGAAGCCTCACGGCAGACTTGAAGATGAAATCGCCGCAGGTGCTGCGCGCGCATTTCCAAAGCCCCGGTGTCACGCTTGAACGCAACGTTGTCGTCCACGGCGAAACCGGCGAGGCCACCGCACACGGTTACTTTACATTGCGGCTTCTCGGCTATCCGCGCGTCCGTAACTATCACCGATCCTGGGCGGAGTGGGGTGCGGCAGACGATCTGCCGAAGGCAACAGGCAAATCCGGTTGAGGGCAGGATCATCAAGCGGGGCGTTACGCACAGCGCTCCGCTTGATCCAGCTATTTGCAATCCCTTCAAACCGATCGCCGATGTGGATTGCGGTAATGGAAACCGGCCTGTATCCATCTGAAATATGGAAGTTGTCGTTGTCGCCCATAGCGCTCTTTGGTCCGAGATGTTCGCGGCGGAAGCCCGCAAGCTCGAGGAGGTTTTCGGGCGCAACGCGGTGGCGATCCACCATATCGGCAGCACCGCCGTTCCCGGGATCCACGCCAAGCCGGTCATCGATGTTTTGATCGAGGTTCCGGATCTGGCGCTGGTTGATGCGCGCGAAGATGCGATGGTGTCGATGGGCTATCAAGCCAAGGGTGCGTTCGGCATCGAGGGCCGCCGCTACTTTCGCAAGGACGATGCCTCAGGCACACGCACACATCATGTGCATGTGTTCCAGACCGGTTCGCCGGATATCGACCGGCACCTGGTGTTCCGTGATTATCTGCGTGCGCATCCGCAAATCGCCAGACAATACTCTGACCTCAAGGTCGCGCTGGCGCGCAAACATCCGAACGACATCGAGGCCTATATGGACGGCAAGGACAGCCTGGTCAAAGCCGTCGAGCGCGATGCGCTGGCCTGGTCGCAGGCTCGCACCTGAAGCAACACCGCTTCATCGCTCGATTTTGCAGTTGTAGCGACCGGGTGCTTTCTGATTTACCGGTCCTGACACATCGCAGCAAAGGGAGATGCGCCGTGCCCGCCTACGTCCTCGTCGATACCAAGATCACCAACCCGGACGCCTATGAAGAATACAAAGCGTTGGCACGCCCGCTGGCTGAAGAACATGGAGGCACCTATCTGGCGAGAGGGGGTGCGATGGATGTTGTGGAAGACCAATTGTGGGCACCGACGCGGCTTGTGCTGCTGCAGTTTCCCGACATGCAAAGCGCGCGCGCCTTCCTGGACAGTGCTGCGTACGCGCCCGTCAAGGCTATCCGTCACGCGCATGCACAGTGCACGACGGTGATATTCGAAGGCGTGTGACCGGAAGCATCCCGCGCCGTGTCTACGCAGCCGCGGGAAACCGCTGCTCCAGCACCCGCGTGACCTGATCGGCAAAGCGAGCGACGGCAACCGGCAACGTTCGGCTGCGCAATTGGCCGAAATAGATCAATCCCGGCGGCACGTCCCTTGTGTCCACCGGCCGCAGAACGGCGCCCGGAATCTTCCCGTCCTGCGGCAGGCCAATCGGAATCTGGAAAGAAATGATGCCCTCGGCCACGGCATGGTTGCGCAGGAATTCGAAGCTGTCGGATTCGACCACCGGATCGAACGGCATATCGATTCCGAGCAGCGCTTGCTCAATCAGATAGCGCACGCCGTAGGAGCGTGTCGGCAGCGCCACCGGGTAAAGCAGACACTCTTTCAACCGAAGGGTCTGGCAACCGGCAAGCGGGTGATCTTCCGACATGATGCCGTAAAGCGGCTGGGAAACCGTATGGATCGTGTGGAGTTCCTGCATGCGGACCGGTTCGAATACGAGCGCCAGGTCGGCCTCCATATCGACGATGGCCTGTTCGGCGGCCGACCGGTCGCGCAGGTATACGCCGAAGTTCACGCCGGGATGTTCGCGCCGGTAGCGCGTGATCTGCTCCGGCAGAAAGTAGGGCAACAGCGCTTGGCTGCAGGCGATTGACACGGTCCCGCGCCGCACACCGGACAAATCGGCGATCTGCGATTTGACGCGTTCCATATCGGCGAGTTGCGCGCGGATGTGGTGAACGAGAATCTCACCGGCGCTGCTTAAGCGCACACCCCTCGGCAAGCGCTCGAAGATCGGAACGCCGAGCTCCTCCTCGAGCGCCAGGATCCGCCGGTTGAGGGCTGTCGAGGTGATCGACATCATTTGCGCCGCGCCGCGGATCGATCCGGTCCGCGCGACGATATCCACAAACTTCAGCGTGGTCAGGTGCCTCATCGGTCTCTCGTTTCAACTGCTGCAAAAATTGCAGCGCAATGGTGCGAATATAGCAGACGACATTCTCAGTACTACCGGTGCACACTTCAGAAACATCGGAAGCGGGGCGGCGGACCCCGACCGGCCAACAAAACAAAGCACGGGCAAGAACAGGAGACACCATGATGTTGACAGGATCGAAGACCAACCGCCGCCGCTTTCTGCAGGGTGCCGCGGGTTTTGCGGGAGCCACCGCTCTGGGCGGCATATTTCCGCAGCGCGCCCTTGCCGCCGGCCTGACCGTCGGATTCATCTATGTCGGACCGAAGGACGATTTCGGTTACAACCAGGCGCACGCGGAAGGTGCTGCTGCCGTCAAGGATATCGAGGGCGTCACCCTGGTCGAGGAGGAGAATGTCCCGGAAACCGTCGACGTGCAGAAGACGATGGAAAGCATGATCAACTTCGACGGCGCCACGCTGTTGTTCCCGACATCGTTCGGCTATTTCGATCCGCATATCCTGGAGGTGGCGCCCGACAATGAGGCGGTCCGGTTCCAGCATGCCGGTGGCCTGTGGAGTGCCGACAAGCATCCCGGAAATGTCGGATCCTATTTCGGCTATATCGGCATGGGTCAGTTCCTCAACGGCATAACGGCCGGCCATGCCACAAAGACGAAGAAGATCGGGTTCGTCGCTGCCAAACCGATTCCGCAGGTCCTGCTCAACATCAACTCTTTCCTGCTCGGCGCCCGCTCCGTCGATCCGGAGATCACCTGCCAGGTCATCTTCACCGGCGAGTGGTCGCTGGCCGTCAAGGAGGCGGAAGCCACAAACGCGCTCGCCGATCAGGGTGTGGATGTCATTACCTGCCATGTCGACGGTCCGAAAGTGGTGATGGAAACGGCCGCAGGGCGCGGTGCCTTTGTCTGCGGGTATCATGCCAACCAGAGCCCGCTGGCGCCGGAGAACTACCTGACTGGCGCGGAATGGAACTGGGCCAATGTCTACACCAACATGGTCAAAACGGTTCTTGAGG
Organism: Hoeflea sp.; assembly: GCA_965249925.1. Classification (GTDB taxonomy): domain Bacteria; phylum Pseudomonadota; class Alphaproteobacteria; order Rhizobiales; family Rhizobiaceae; genus Hoeflea_A. Next base: position 287,156 of record OZ252260.1, on the reverse strand, counting down.
GCGGCAGCATCGACAATTTCGTACGCGGTGGCCTGGCTGAAGGTTTCATCAAGATGAGCCCGTTGGGACCAGCCGTTTCCGACACGGCGCGCAACCAGTTCGAAGCGACCAAGGCCGACATCCTGAAGGGTGATTTCGCGGTGATCAAAGGGCCGCTCAAGGACAACACCGGCAACGTGATCGCCGAGTCCGGCCAGAGCTTCGTCGAAACCGACGTGGCGCTCGAGAGCATGGATTATCTGGTGGAGGGCGTGGTCGGCTCAACCTCATGAGGTACCGCGATCCGGTCCCGTCATGAGTACGCACTCAACGGTGGTCGTCGACAATGCGTCCGGCGCAGGCGCGCTTGAAAGCCGGGTTGCAAGCATTGCCAGGCGGGCCGAGGCGGTGGTCATTCCGATCGGTGCTCTGCTCGCCGGCCTGGTGGCTTTCTCGCTGTTCCTTATGTTGATCGGCAAATCACCTGTGGCGTTTTACGCGCTGGTCTACAAGGCGGGTTTCGGGACCGCATTTTCGTGGGAAAACACGTTGTCGCGAACATCGCCGCTGCTGCTGGCGGCGCTTTGCGTGGCGATTCCGGCGCGGCTGGGCCTGGTGGTGATCGGCGGCGAAGGCGCCATTGTGCTTGGTGGCGTGGCCGCCGGCGCCGCGGCGATGACGCTGAGCGGTCTGGCCGGGCCGATTGGCATCGCCGGGATGGCGGCTTGTGCCATGGCGATCGGTGCCGTCTGGATCGGTGTCATCGGTGCCATGCGTTTCAAACGCGGCGTCAACGAGACCATATCCAGCCTGTTGATGGCTTACATCGCCATCGCTCTGATGAATCACTTTGTCGAGGGACCGCTGCGCGATCCCGACAGCCTCAACAAACCGTCGACGGCACCGCTGGACGAGGCTTTCCGTGTCGGCGACATCCCCGGTATGGACGTGCATTGGGGGCTTGCCGTCGGGGTTGTCGCCTGTGTTTTTTCCTGGTTGCTGATCGAGCGCACGACCTGGGGCTTTTCGGCACGCATTGTCGGCGGCAATACACGGGCCGCCCAGATCCAGGGTTTGCCCGTCGGTCTGCTGATGATCGGCTTCTGCGCGCTTGCCGGCGCCTTTAGTGGGCTCGCCGGTATGATCGAGGTGGCGGCCGTGCACGGATCCGCCAATGCGTCGCTCGCCGCCGGCTACGGCTTTACCGGAATCCTGATCGCCTTCCTGGCCCGGCACAACATGCTGGCGATAATCCCGGTCGCCATCCTGCTCGCCGGCTTCGAGGCGTCGAGCGGGTTGGTGCAACGGCGCATGGATCTGCCTGATGCCACCATTCTCGTCCTGCAGGGATTCGTCTTCGTGGCGATCCTGCTCAGCGAAACCCTGATGGGCCGGTTCAAGCTGTTCCAACCGGAAAGCTGGGGACGCACATGAGTACGCAGGACATCGGACTCTGGGCGGTTCCACTGGCAATGTTGGGCGGGGCGATCCGGGTATCGACGCCCTTCATTTTCGTCAGTCTGGGCGAGTGCCTCACTGAGAGATCGGGCCGTATCAATCTGGGGCTCGAAGGGACTCTCGTGCTGGGAGCCATGAGCGGTTACGCCGTGGCCTATGAAAGCGGTTCGGCCTGGATCGGTGTGCTGGCGGCGGCTGCCACCGGCACCGTGTTCGGTCTGGTTCACGGCTGGATCTGCAAGCTGCCACGGGTCAATGACATCGCCATCGGCATTGCCATGATGCTGCTCGGGATCGGGCTCGCCTTCTTTTTCGGCAAGCCGTATATCCAGCCGGTCGCGCCCGACCTTCCGGCGATCCCGTTCGGGTTCTGGTCGAGCGTGCCGCAGGTGGAGGCAGCATTACGGGTCAATGTGCTGTTTCTGATCGGCCTTGCCATGGCCTTGCTGATCGCCTGGTTGCTCCGTGCGACGCGCATCGGCCTGACGATACGGGTTGTCGGCGACAGCAGCGACGCGGCACGTGCCCTCGGCATCAACGCCAACCGGGTGCGGCTGTTGGCGACGGCGGCCGGCGGCGCGATGGCAGGCGTCGGCGGCGCCTATCTGTCGCTCTACTATCCGGGAAGCTGGAACGAAGGCATCTCTTCCGGGCAGGGCCTGATGGCGGTCGCTCTCGTCATCTTTGCCCGCTGGAGCCCGATAAACTGCATCTGGGCCGCGCTGCTGTTCGGAGCCACCGGCGCGCTTGGTCCGGCGTTGCAGTCGGTTGGCATCTCGGAGGGTTACTACCTGTTCTACGCGGCGCCCTATGTGCTCACCCTCATCCTTTTGATTGCCACCAGTTCCACCACCCAGGCGGTCAATGGCGCGCCCAGCGAGTTAAGCATCACCAAGTAGGAGATACACGATGAACGGTCTTGGAGGCCTCAACAAATCGCCAGACGGTGTTGTGCTGGGCATGGTCCAACTGCAGCTGCCGGTCGTCGCGACGCCCGATGATCTGGCGCGGCAGACCGAAAAAATCGTTCGCATGGTCGGCAAGGCGCGCGCCAATCTCGATACCATGGACCTTGTTGTGTTTCCGGAATATGCGCTGCACGGCCTGTCGATGGACACCAATCCCGAAATCATGTGTTCGATGGACGGGCCGGAAGTCGAGGCCTTCCGCCAGGCCTGTATCGACAACCGCATCTGGGGCTGTTTCTCCATCATGGAGCATAACCCGAACGGCAACCCTTGGAACACCGGGATCATCATCGACGACGCCGGCGAGGTCGAGCTCTATTACCGGAAGCTGCATCCGTGGGTACCCGTCGAACCGTGGGAACCCGGCGATCTCGGAATCCCGGTCATCGACGGACCGAAGGGCTGCAAGCTGGGCCTCATTATCTGCCATGACGGAATGTTTCCGGAGATGGCCCGCGAATGCGCCTACAAGGGCGCCGAAGTGATGATCCGCACCGCCGGCTATACCGCGCCGATCCGTGAGAGCTGGCGGTTCACCAACCAATCGAACGCCTTCTGCAATCTGATGGTGACGGCGAATGTCTGTATGTGCGGCTCGGACGGAACCTTCGATTCTATGGGCGAAGGCATGATCGTCAATTTCGACGGCACCGTCCTGGCCCACGGCACGACAGGGCGGGCAGACGAGATCATCACGGCGGAGGTGCGTCCGGATCTCGTGCGAGAAGCGCGCACCCATTGGGGCGTTGAAAACAACATCTATCAACTCGGTCACCGCGGGTTCACGGCGGTTGCCGGCGGGGCCCAGGACTGCCCCTATACCTTCATGCAGGACCTGGTGGCCGGCAAATACCGGCTGCCCTGGGAGGACGACGTGCGGGTGACCGACGGAACCTCCTGTGGATTTCCGGCGCCGACGCGGCTCTACGGCCAGAGCAACCAGGAGGCGGCGGAATAATGACGATCGTATCCGCCGACCCCTATGACTGGCCGTATCATGGCGACATACGGCCGCAAAACACGGCGCTGATCATTATCGACATGCAAACCGATTTTTGCGGCAAGGGCGGTTATGTCGATTCCATGGGATACGACCTGAGCCTGACACGAGCGCCGATCGAGCCGATCAGCACGGTGCTCGAAGCCATGCGCGCCAAGGGATACCATGTGATCCATACGCGTGAAGGACACCGGCCGGACCTTTCCGACCTGCCGGCCAACAAGCGCTGGCGTTCACGCAGGATCGGCGCCGGAATCGGCGACCCCGGACCGTGCGGCAGGATTCTGGTGCGCGGCGAACCGGGGTGGGACATTATCGACGAACTGGCCCCGCAAGCCGGTGAGCCCATTGTCGACAAACCCGGTAAAGGCAGCTTCTACGCAACCGATCTGGAACTGATGCTGCGGACTCGCGGTATCGACAACATCGTCCTGACCGGCATCACCACCGATGTATGCGTGCACACCACGATGCGGGAAGCCAACGACCGCGGCTTCGAGTGCCTGATCCTGGAAGATTGCTGCGGTGCCACCGACAAGGGCAACCACGACGCGGCGATCAAGATGGTCAAGATGCAAGGCGGGGTGTTCGGCTCGGTGTCCGACAGCGCGTCCTTCGTCGAGGCGCTGCCGGCATGAGCGGATCGACGGCCATCAGCGTCGAGACGCTGCATATGACGAAGCGCTTCGGCGGCTTCACGGCGCTTGACGACGTGTCGATCAAGGTCGATGCCGGCTCGTTCCACGCGCTTCTCGGCGAGAACGGCGCCGGCAAGTCGACACTGGTCAAGTGTATGATGGGGTTTTATCAACCGACCGCCGGCGAGATGATGGTGGATAACAAGCAGGTCTTTATCGAGGACCCGCGCGCCGCACATGCGCAGGGGCTGGGCATGGTTTACCAGCATTTCACGCTGGTGCCGTCGCTGACGGCGGCTGAAAACCTTGTTATTTCGCGCGACGACACGCCGGCGGTCATCGACTGGAAAAAGGAACGGCTGGCGCTTGAGGCGTTTATCGACACCATGCCGTTCAGCGTACCGCTGGATCAACCGGTCAACCGCCTGGCGGCCGGTGAAAAGCAGAAGCTGGAACTGCTCAAGCAACTGTATCTGGGACGGCATTTTCTCATCCTCGACGAACCGACATCGGTGCTCACGCCGGCCGAGGCCGACGAATTGCTCGGCATGGTACGCGATCTGACAATAGCTGGTTCGTTGACCTGCCTGATGATTACCCACAAGTTCCGGGAGGTGACGGCATTTGCCGACCGGGTGAGTGTTCTGCGGCGCGGTCAGCATGTTGGCGGCGGCAGGGTGGCGGATCTGACGCACAGCGACATGGCGGCGATGATGATCGGCGACAAGACGCTGACCAACGGAGCCAGCCGATCCGGACAGCGCGGTGCCGACGTGCTCAGCGTCAAGGATGTCACGGCACCGGATCGCTCGGGTCTGAAAACCATTGACATCGAGGATATGAGTGTTGCTGCCGGCGAGATTGTCGGGATTGCCGGTGTCTCGGGGAACGGCCAGATGGAGCTGATGCAAATCCTGACCGGCCAGCGTCCGATTCGCACCGGCACCGTGGCGGTCAAAGACCAACCCTTCGGTGCAACCCGCAAACAGGAACGCGATCTGAGGGTGCGTTTCATTCCCGAGGAACCGTTGCACAATGCCTGTGCACCGAAAATGAGCGTTGCCGAAAACCTGTCGTTTCGCAGTTTCGACACACACAACGGCCAGACACGTTTCTGGCTGGATTGGCGCGCCATGGCCGACCTGGCCGGCGCTCTGGTCAAGGTGTTCAACGTCAAGACTGCGTCACTCGGCAGTCCCATCGCGTCACTGTCCGGCGGCAACATACAGCGGGCGGTGCTGGCCCGCGAATTGAGCGACGAGGTCGATCTGCTCGTCATCGCCAATCCGTGTTTCGGGCTCGATTTCTCCGCCGTTGCCGATATCCGCTCCCGGATCATGGCGGCCCGCAACAACGGCGCGGCAGTGTTGCTGATCAGCGAGGATCTGGACGAAGTGCTGGAACTTGCCGACCGCGTGCTGGTCATGTCGGACGGCCGGGTCGCTTACGAGACGCCAATCGACAAGGTCGATATCGATGAATTGGGCCGCCACATGGCAGGACACGCCTGATGCGTACCGTAGAAGCCTCGCCCTTTCCGTTTTCGATGAATACGGCGCACACCGCGCTGGTCGTCATCGACATGCAGCGTGACTTCGTCGAACCGGGTGGCTTCGGCGCCAGTCTGGGCAACGACGTTACCGCCTGCAAGGCGATCGTGCCCACGGTGCGGCGCCTGCTCGACGGTTTTCGTGCCGCCAGCCTGCCAATTGTTCACACGCGGGAGTGCCACCTGCCGGATCTGTCGAACTGCCACCCGGCGAAGCGCGACCGCGGCAATCCGCGCCTGCGAATCGGCGACGAAGGACCTATGGGGCGGATTTTGATCGCCGGCCATCCGGGTGCGGAGATCGTCGACGAGCTTGTCCCCGTCGACGATGAACTGGTGATCGACAAGCCCGGCAAAGGTGCCTTTTATGGCACCGATCTGGCGGCTCAATTGGAGGCCCGCGGCGTCCGTCAGCTGGTGTTCGCCGGTGTCACAACGGAAGTCTGTGTCCAGACGAGCATGCGCGAGGCCAACGATCGCGGTTACGAATGTCTTCTGGTAACGGACGCCACGGAAAGCTATTTTCCGCATTTCAAGCAGACGACCATCGACATGATCACCGCCCAGGGCGGGATCGTCGGCTGGACTGCAGCGGCGGATCAGGTGTTGGAGGCGCTTCATGGCTGAAGCTTCGGTTTTTGCCGGTCTGGTCGACAAGGGTTGGGAATCGCTGACCTTCGAGCCGTTTCGCGACGGCATCGAAATCTGTCATCTGGTTCGTGGAGAGCCGGCGCTCGCGATGCTGAAGTATCAGCCCGGAGCCCGAGTTCCCAAACATCGCCACGCCGGGCTGGAGACCGTCCTGGTGGTCTCGGGTGAACAGAGCGACGAATACGGAACCTACCGGGCCGGGACATTGGTGGCCAATCCACAGGACAGCACCCACTCGGTGTGGTCGGACACGGGATGCGTGGTGCTGGTCCAGTGGACGAAACCCGTCGTGTTTATTGACGTGCAGGACTAAATCAGTGTTGAGCCGACTGCCTTTCCACTTTGCCGCTCTGCACGCCGCCTATGCCGACGGACTGGCGGTTGAGGATGTGGTTGCGGAGACCTACCGGCGTATCGCTGAGGCCGACGATCCCGGAATCTTCATTCACCTCTTCGACAGAGCTGGTGTTGTGGAGGCGGCACGCGCCCTCGGGCCGTTCGATCCGCAAGCCGGGCCTTTGTGGGGCCTTCCCTTCGTCATTAAGGACAACATCGACGCCGCGGGTGCACCGACCACGGCGGCGTGTCCCGCCTTCGCGTACACCGCCGCCGAGGATGCTTTTGTGGTGGCGCTGCTGAAGCAGGCCGGTGCGCTGCTGGTCGGCAAGACCAATCTGGATCAGTTCGCCACTGGTCTGGTCGGTGTGCGCTCACCTTATCCGCCGCCCAAAAACGCTATCGATCCGACGGTCGTGCCGGGTGGATCCAGTTCGGGTTCGGCGGTGGCCGTCAGCCGCGGCATCGTCAGTTTCGCGCTTGGAACCGACACCGCCGGATCGGGCCGTGTGCCTGCGGCGCTGAACAACATTGTCGGCCTGAAACCCACTCTCGGCGCTGTTTCCGCGCGTGGCGTGGTGCCGGCATGCCGGACCCTCGATACGGTATCGGTCTTCGCGCTCACCGTGGAGGATGCCTTTCGTGTTTTCCGATTGACCTCGGTGTACGACGCCGGCGATGCCTATGCGCGCCCGGTGCCTGCGCCGCCACTCGGCCGTCCTTCGCCGCACTTCACCGTCGGCGTCCCTACCCCGGCAACAAGGGACTTTCGGGGCGATGCCGCGCAGGCGGCATCTTTCGAAGCGGCGTTGTCGCTGATTGAGGCGGAAGGCGGCGACATCGTCGAACTGGATTTCTCACCCTTCTATGCGGTGGCCGACAGGCTCTATTCCGGTGCATGGGTGGCTGAACGCTATACCGTTGTCGAGCACCTGCTGAAGGCCGATCCGGAGGCGGTTTTCCCCGTAACGCGAACCGTGATCAGCAGCGCCGAGCGGTTTACAGCGGCCGATGCGTTTCGGGATTTCTACGGGGTCGCCGAGCTGAAGCGTCAGATCGAACCGATCATCGCTTCGGTGGACATGCTGGGCGTCCCTTCGATCCCGGCATTCTACACCGTCGCTGACCTGCAGAAAGATCCGATCGGGCCGAACAACAGCCTCGGCACCTACACGAATTTTGTGAACCTTCTGGACTTGTGCGCCATCGCCGTGCCGGTTGCGGCACGCTTGGACGGCCGTCCCGGCAGTGTGACGTTGATCGCGCCGGCTGGCCGCGATGCGGTGATCGCGGCGCTTGCCGGACGCCTGCATGAAGCTTCGGGCGCCTCCCTGGGGGCCACCGGATGGAAGCTTCCGCCCTGTAGCAGTACCGACGAAAGCGCTGAAGAAGAGATCCGGCTTGTGGTGGCCGGCGCGCACATGTCCGGTCTGCCGCTCAACGGCGAACTGACCAAACTCGGAGCACGCTTCCTGCGCGCTTGCAAGACCGCCGACAACTACCGCCTTTACAGCCTTTCCGGCGGACCGCCGTATCGTCCCGGTCTGATGCGGGATGATAGCGGCAGCGCGCTCGACGTCGAAGTGTGGGCCGTGCCGTCCGATAAAATCGGACTCTTTCTGTCCGGCATCCCCGCGCCGCTTGGCCTCGGCACGGTGGTGCTGGAGGACGGGTCCAGCGAAAAGGGTTTCATCTGTGAAGCGGCTGGCCTGGAGGGTGCCCGCGATATTACAGAGTATGGCGGCTGGCGTGCTTTTCTGCAGTCGGCCAGTGGTGAGCCTCGCAAGATCTAGCGGCGAAGCGCCTCGACGCCGGGTAGCGGCTTGCCTTCCATCCACTCCAGGAATGCGCCACCAGCCGTGGACACATAGCTGAACTGGCCGACGCATCCGGCCTGGTTCAGCGCCGCGACCGTGTCACCGCCGCCGGCAACCGAGGTCAACAGACCTTCCTTGGTGCGATCGGCCGCATATTTGGCGATAGCCACCGTGGCGGCGTCGAAGGGCTTAATCTCGAAGGCACCGAGGGGTCCGTTCCAGACCAGCGTCTTGGCACGGCCAATCCAGTCCTGGATTAATGCCACCGTTTTCGGGCCAACATCGAGAATCATCGAGTCAGGCGGCACCGAGCCGACACCCACCGTCTTGCTGGCCGCACCGGCCTTGAACTCCTTGGCCACAACACCATCGACCGGCAGCACAATCGCGCAGTTGGCGTTCACCGCCTCTGTCATGATCTGCTTGGCCGTGTCCGCCATCTCGTGCTCGCACAGCGACTTGCCGACATCAGTGCCCTTGGCGGCCAGGAACGTATTGGCCATGCCGCCGCCGATCACCAGTGCGTCGACCTTGCTGACGAGATTCATCAGCAGATCGAGCTTGGTGGATACCTTGGCGCCGCCGACGATGGCGACCACCGGGTGTTCCGGATTGCCGAGACCCTTCTGCAGGGCCTCCAGCTCGGCCTGCATGGCGCGCCCGGCGTAGGCCGGCAGGATGTGGGCAATGCCTTCGGTCGAGGCATGGGCGCGATGGGCCGCGGAGAAGGCATCGTTGACGTAGATGTCGCCGAACGCCGCAAGCTGTCTGGCGAATTCCGGATCGTTGGCTTCCTCGCCCGCATGAAAGCGGACGTTCTCAAGCAGCAGAATGTCACCGTCGACCATGTTTCCGACGGCTTTCTTGACCGGCTCGCCAATGCAATCGATGGCGAAATGCACGCGGTGATCCAACACTTCCTCGACGACACGGGCGATGGGTCTCAACGACATCGACGCGTTGACCTTTCCCTTCGGCCGACCGAAATGGGCAAGCAGAATAACCCGCGCACCACGCGCGACAAGTTCGGTGATCGTCGGTGCGACACGCTTGATGCGCGTCGTGTCCGTGACCTTGCCGTCCTGGACCGGCACATTGAGATCGACACGCACCAGGACGAACTTGCCGGGAAGGTTTGTCAGATCATCCAGTGTCTTGAAATCCGTCATCGTTAGCGCTCGCTTGCGGGTATGGATCGGATCGGCGCGATAAAGGCGGACAGATCGGCCGGATCATGTTTCAGGTGCTTACGTTCAGTCGAGGCCGGGGCGTGGGCAAGACCCGTCCTCGGCCGGTATGCGGCGCGTGGCCTTATCGGCCGCTTCTCGAATCCGCCGCCGCAGTTCGGACACACGTTGTGCAGCACGCTGTCGGCGCAATCGCTGCAGAACGTGCACTCGTAACTGCAGATCATCGCGTCGGCCGCGTCAGGGGCCAGATCCTTGTCGCAATATTCGCAGTTCGGTCTGATCTGCAGCATGCGTTTCCGGTTCGTTGCTAGATAAGCTTGCCCATGGCGACAGCGGTGTCTGCCATGCGGTTGGAGAAGCCCCACTCGTTGTCATACCAACTCAGAATGCGCACGAAAGTGCCGTCCATCACCTTGGTCTGGTCGGTGTGGAAGACCGACGAATGCGAATCGTGGTTCATGTCCATGGAAACCAGTTTTTCGTCGGTGTAGCCGAGAATACCCTTGAGATTGCCGTTGGCGGCCGCGCGGACGGCGTCATTGACCTCGTCGACGTTGGTTTCGCGGCTGGCGATGAAATTGAGGTCCACCACCGAGACGTTCGGGGTCGGAACGCGGATGGCGACGCCGTCAAGCTTGCCGTTGAGTTCCGGCAGCACCAGACCGACAGCCTTGGCGGCACCTGTCGACGTCGGGATCATTGACATGGCGGCTGCACGGGCGCGGTACAGGTCCTTGTGCAGGGTGTCGAGGGTCGGCTGGTCGCCCGTGTACGAGTGGATGGTCGTCATGAACCCCTTTTCGATGCCGAGCGCGTTGTTCAGCACATAGGCAACGGGTGCCAGGCAGTTGGTGGTGCAGGAGGCGTTGGAGACAACCAGGTCCTCCGCCGTCAGGTTGTCGTCATTGACGCCGTAGACGATGGTCTTGTCGGCACCGCTGGCGGGGGCCGAGACGAGCACCCGTTTCGAGCCGTTTTCCAGATGCAGGGCGGCTTTCTCACGGGCATTGAAGATGCCGGTGCATTCCAGCGCGATGTCGACATCGCTCCACGGAAGTTCCTTGGGATCGCGCAACGCGGTCACGCGGATCGGTCCGCGGCCGACGTCAATGGTATCGCCTTCCACGGTCACCGTGCCGGGGAAGCGGCCGTGCACACTGTCATAGCGCACAAGATGGGCGTTGGTTTCGACCGGCCCCAGGTCGTTGATGGCGACCACTTCGATATCGGTGCGGCCCGATTCGATGATGGCGCGAAGGATATTGCGGCCGATGCGGCCAAATCCGTTGATGGCAACTTTTACAGTCATGGATTGTTCTCCAAGTCTAGAGCAGTCCTGTACTACATGCAGGGGTGATTGGACCCGCGTGCCTCCGGCACCGTTATGCCGCCTGGCCCGCCTGTCCGTTGAGTTCTGCCTGAGCGGCTTCGAAAACCGTCTCGGCAGTAATTCCGAAATGCTCGTAAAGTGCCTTGTAGGGGCCGGAGGCGCCGAAGCCGGTCATCCCGATGAACACTCCTTCATTGCCGATGAACCGGTCCCATCCCTGGCGGACACCGGCTTCGACGGCAATCTTGACACGTGAATTGCCGATGATGGCGCGCTGGTAGTCCTGCGATTGTTCCTCGAAGAGTTCGAAGCAGGGCACCGATACCACGCGCACGACGTGCCCGGCCGTTTCGATCATGCGCCGGGCCTCCAACGCGATCTCGACTTCAGAGCCGGAGGCGAAGATGGTGACGTCAGCATCGCTCGCCGGTGCTATGTCGTAAGCGCCGTAGGCGCACATGTTTTCTTCGATATACACGTCGCGGACCGCCGCAAGACCCTGACGGGTCAGGGCAATGCCCGAAGGGCGGTGCGTCGTGCTGAGAGCAATCTGCCAGCATTCGGCGGTTTCCGTGGCATCGGCCGGCCGCAGCACCTGAAAGTTTGGCATGGCGCGCAGCGACGCCAGATGTTCGATCGGCTGATGAGTCGGGCCATCCTCGCCAAGGCCGATCGAATCATGTGTCAGCACGTGAATGACGCGGATTCCCATGAGTGCCGCGAGGCGCAGGGATGCGCGGCAGTAGTCGGTAAACACCAGAAATCCGCCGGAGTAGGGGATCAGGCCACCATGCAGCGCAATTCCGTTCATGGCGGCCGCCATGCCGTGCTCGCGGATACCGTAGTGGATATAGCGGCCGGAAAAATCATCCGGCGTGATCGCCGCGGTGTGTTCCGTCTTGGTGTTGTTGGAGCCGGTCAGGTCCGCCGATCCGCCGATCGTTTCCGGAATGACGCCATTGATGACGTTGAGCGCCGCCTCGGATGCCTTACGGGTTGCCAGCGACGGTTTGTCATCGGCCAGTTTTTGCTTATAGGCGTCGATCGCACCATCGAAGCCGCCCGGCAGTTCGCGGGCAAAGCGCCGCACGAACGCGCCGCGCACCTCCGGTTCGGCGGCCGCCAGCCGGTCTTCCCAAGCCTTGCGGACCTTGGTCGAGCGCAGGCCGGCGATACGCCAGCAATCGAGAATGTCCGACGGTATTTCGAACGGATCGGAACTCCATTCCAGCGCCTCGCGCACCCCGGCAATTTCTTCTTCGCCAAGCGGCGAACCATGGGCTTTACCGGTTCCCGCCTTGGTCGGCGCACCGTATCCGATCACCGTCTTGCAGGCGATCATCGTCGGCCGGTCGGACCCGCGGGCTGTTTCAATGGCCACCGTGATAGCTTCCGGATCATGGCCGTCGACGGCGATGGTGTTCCAGCCGGACGCCTCGAAACGGGCGATCTGGTCGGTGGAATCGGATAGTTCCAACGATCCGTCGATGGAGATACCGTTGTCATCCCACAGCACGATCAGTTTGTTGAGCCGCAGATGCCCGGCCAGCGCGATCGCTTCCTGGCTGATGCCTTCCATCAGACAGCCGTCGCCGGCCAGCACATACGTATGATGATCGACGATGTCGGCGCCGAACTCGTCGCGCAGCTTGCGTTCGGCGATCGCCATGCCGACCGCATTGCCCAGGCCCTGCCCAAGCGGGCCGGTTGTGGTTTCAATGCCGGCCGCGTGACCGTATTCGGGATGGCCGGCGGTCTTGTAGCCGAGCTGGCGGAAGTTGCGGATTTCCTCCAGCGTGATGTCTTCGTAACCCAGCAGATAGAGCAGCGAATAGATCAGCATCGATCCGTGCCCGGCCGATAGGACGAAACGATCGCGATTGGGCCATTCGGGGGTCTTCGGATCGAATGTCATGAAACGCGTGAACAGGACGGTGGCAATGTCGGCGGCTCCCATGGGAAGGCCCGGATGTCCGGATTGGGCCTTTTCAACGGCGTCCATGGAAAGGAACCGGATCGCATTTGCCATCCGATCGTGTTTTTCGCGTGGGTTCATGACTTGTCAGCTTTTGCAGGGTGTGATCTGGCACCCAACCGGGCACTCGTCTAGAGCAAGGTGTGGCTGGGATGAAGCATTTGACCTTGGCGATTTTGATCGCTGGCTAGGCGGGTTGCGCGCCGTGGTGCCTCCCCACCACAAGTGCAAGCCAACGACGCCAGGGGGCAAAATCGCCCGGCCCATTCACCGCAGTATTTCACAACGATAGGCCTCTCCAGGATGGCGGCAAATCGGCCCATCGGCTGCGTTGCGCCGCTTGCCCGATGCCCCACATCGCGCTACGCGACGCGCCTATCCGACTGAACCGATTTTCCGCCATCAAATGATTCATCCTAGCCACACCTTGCTCTAGGCACGAGACACATAGCAGTTGCCGGCACGGAGTCAACAAATGAGCCCAAGGTTGTGGCCGTGGCCTGTCGTCACGGTGGCGTTGTCCTACGGCCGGATAACCGGCCGCCATGATTTCGGCAAAACCGTCGATTATGCCGGTTATCCCCAGACCAATGCGTGACGGGCGGCAAGATGATTTGACGGCTGCTTCCTGCATTGCTTAATCTTTGTGCGGTAAGTGCCCGAGAATCAATCGGATTGGGATTGTCGCAAAGGCACGGGAAAGACAATGCCGGGCGATAACACAGCGAAATCCGCACTTGAGGACCTGATCAAAGTCCTTTCGAGGCTGGAAAATGCCGTGGACGCCCGTGTCGAAAAACAACGGGATTTCGATGAGGCCGAGGCGGAGGTCCAGCGCCTGAACAGCGACCGATCGCGGTTGGCGCAGGAACTCGACCAATCAGAGGATCGGGCTGGCCGGCTCGAAGAAGCCAACCGTGAGGTTTCGCGGCGTCTGGTGACGGCGATGGAAACCATCCGCGCGGTTCTGGATCGGTAGGCATTCGATGGGGGCGTGCGGATACTTTCATGGCTGAGGTAACGGTCACCGTTGACGGGAAATCCTATCGCATGGCCTGCGAAGCAGGGCAGGAGGAGCATTTGAGCGAACTCGCCGGCAGGTTCGACCGCTACGTGGGACACCTGAAGGGCCAGTTCGGTGAAATCGGCGACCTGAGACTGACGGTCATGGCCGGCATTATGGTCATGGACGAACTGAGCGAGGTGCAGCAGCAACTGCACGGCATCGAGAATGAGGTGAGCAGCCTTAAAAAAACCCGCGATACGGCGCTGGCCACGATAGATGAAACCGATGAGAATCTTGCCAAAACACTCAGTCAGGTTACTGAAAAGCTAGAACGCATCGCCAATAAGCTGGAACAGGATTGACAGGATAGGGCGGGTTCTCACCGGCGCCAACTTTCCACTGGCGCTTTGTCAGCCCCGCACCTATATTCCCGCAGCGGTCTGCGCTTCGCGGTAGGAAACACAATCCCCGGGGCCTTATTCGATCCTAAGGGAGCTGTCCCTGTTTAGACTCGTGGGTTTTTACACACGGCGCCCACCTACTTTGTAGGTTCCCGGGATCGTCACATTCCGCCGGATGCCGCGGATCGCTCATGGTTTTGCCCGAACGCCTGTCCCGAACGTCTGTCCCGAAAGCCTGTCCATGTCACTGAAATCGCAGAAGGCGGCAATTCGCGGCACCGCCCTCGCGGCCCGCGACCGGCTGAGCGTCGAGACGCGCATCGAGGCGAGCCTGGCCATCGCCCAAATCGGCGCGCAGGCGATCGATGTCGCTGCAGGTGACATCGTGTCCGGCTTCTTTCCGATCCGCTCGGAGGTGGATGCGCGTCCGTTGATGTTTGCGTTGCGTGAAAAAGGCGCACGCCTCTGCCTTCCGGTGGTTGTCGACCGAATCACCATCGTCTTTCGCGAATTGCTGCGGGGCGCTGACCTGATCGACACGGGCTTCGGTACGATCGGCCCTGGGCCGGAGGCCGCCGTGCTTGAACCGGACATGATGCTGGTGCCGCTTGCCGCCTTCGATCGGAGCGGTGCGCGACTGGGCTACGGTGCCGGCCATTATGACAGGGCGATCGCCCGGCTGTGCGCCGCTGGCCGGTCACCGCACCTCGTCGGCGTCGCCTTTGACGTGCAGCGGGTTGACCGGGTACCTAACGAGACGCATGACGTGCCGCTGTCGGCTATCCTCACCGAAAGCGGGCTACATCAAACGACAACCGACGGATCGTAGCATGAGGCTGCTTTTCCTTGGCGACCTGGTGGGACGAACCGGCCGTACCGCGGTCTGGGAGAAACTCCCTGGCCTGATTGCCGACTACAAATTCGATTTCGTCGTCGTCAACGGCGAAAACGCTGCCGGCGGCTTCGGCATCACCGAGGAGATTTTCCTGAAGACGCTGGAAAGCGGTGCCGACGTGGTGACCACCGGCAACCATGTCTGGGACCAGCGCGAGGCGCTTGATTTCGCCGATCACCAGGACCGCTTCATCCGTCCGGCCAATTATCCCGCCGGAACCCCGGGCAACGGCTCCGGCCTGTTCGTGGCGCGCAACGGCGCACGGGTGCTGGTGGCCAACATCATGGGCCGCATCTTCATGCATCCGGACCTTGACGATCCGTTCAAGACCGTCGAACAACAGCTTGCCGCCTGCCCTCTGGGTGAACAGGCGGATGTGATCGTCATCGATTTTCACGCCGAGGCGACCAGCGAAAAACAGTGTTTCGGTCATTTCGTCGACGGCCGCGTCAGCCTGGTGGCCGGCACCCACACGCATGTTCCAACCGCCGACCATCAGATCCTGTCAGGCGGTACAGCCTATATCTCCGACGTCGGCATGTGCGGCGACTACGATTCCTCCATCGGTATGGACAAGGAAGAGCCCATCAACCGCTTCGTGAGGAAGATCCCTAAAGGACGCTTCGAGGCGGCGAACGGTCCGGCGACACTGTGCGGTGTCGCGGTTGAAATCTCCGATTCCAGCGGATTGGCCGAACGCATCATGCCACTGCGTATCGGGCCGCGCCTGGAGCAGGTCATACCGAGTTTTAGTCGGATCTAATCCATTAACTGGGCGATACGCTTCGGACGGTCTTCAGAATATTTGTCTATGCAATTTTCACAACACGCGTCAATGCGCACGCCGGATCACGAGGCTGTTCGAACATCCGTGCCCAAGCAGACGGTTGTCTCGGCGCAGCAGCATCCTCGGCCGACCACCCAGCGCGGTTATCGATAAAGTGATACGGCTTGGCCCGACGCTGCCACAGAACAACGGGCACCGGCCGCTGGGCGTGAACAAGCAGGGACGCAATCCAGAGGCGGCCAAGAAGCCCCTCCGGCTGCGTCCGATCTGACCGCGCGCCGCAGCCGGTTCCGGAAACGCAACCCTTCGGTAACGGTGTGCCGTTTTTCGATGGGTTGACGGCCGTAAGCCGCTGCAGGATCCCTATCAGAGGCTTTTGTGACAGTTCGGACCCGGACACACGGGGCTGCGGCTCACGGGGTCCGGAGAGCGCCTATTGCGCTAGACATGCCAGAGTGGTTCATTTTTAAGGACGGCTGGGATGGTGGGGGTCGGCCTCAATCAACACTTCTCGCCAATCGACATCCGCATCGGATTGCGGCGGTTGCCCTCGAACATAGTAGTTCCCTCCGCTTCGCAAATCTGGAAATTCGACCTTACCAACTTTGATCTCGGACTTAGAAAAATTGCAATTTTTAAAAATGTTGTTTCGCGAAATATTGTTAATAAATACACGAACTACCCGGCATCTTTGATAAAGACAGCTCTCCGAGATGTGATTTTTGCTTATTTTACACCCAACGAACGATACGTTGTTCATGAAAACTTCTACATTCTCCAAGGGCCGAAACTCTCCGTACCAATTCCATCCAATTTGTTCGAAGCTACCCCCAATGTAAGTTACTCGTCGCACTCCGATAACAGCGCGCCAGTTTGTCGTTGGTCGGTCGGTGGTGAAGACCATTTGGCGGTCAGCCGCCCTGTACGGTTGCCCGATTGCAGATGGCGTTTTTGCGGCTCGTCCCAAAGCATTGACAGCGGCTTGGCAGAGTTCGCCATCATGGCTTTCGGCAAAGTTGCTTTGCAGATAATCCGCCAGAATATTCATGGCATGAATCGCGTATTTTTGACTCGGATTTGTTGCAACAACCTCGAGACTTACAATACCAGCCATTTGCTTGGCAGGACTATCGTTTTCGGCCAGAAGTTCTGCCTCCTTTCGGAGGCTGTCGGCGAGGTTGATATCTTCAGCGGCACTAATCTGCGCTTGGGCGATTTTGACTTGCTCCAAATGTTGATCGGCCTGTCGTTCAGTGATCTTGGCCCGCCACACAATGGTAAAAAAGGTCACCAGTGCGATCAGGATTACGCTTACAGAAGCAAAGAAGCGCACATAGGCTTCCGCATCCGGGTCGTCTGCTTGGATCTGTGCAAGAACCAGGAACGCAGCGATAGCGAGTAAGATGAACGCTCCGATGCCGACATTCGTCGTCATCTGGAACCAATGCTGCTCGCCCGGGTCGGGGCCGTTCCCGACCGGCTTATCTTCATCCTCCGTCTGTTTCGTATCTCGCATCCTACAACATTAGCTTGTGCCGTGTTTGATCAAAACCGGTACAAACGTGCTTTCAACAGGTGGTTTGGGGCCGTTGTATGTCTGAGTCTGGTGCCGGCACGACTGAGCCGGCGATTGGTCTGATGGTTCTGGGCGCTGGTGCTGTAGAGATCTGGTGCGCCGACTGCCTCGGGTCGATGGCCGCCATAGGTGGCGACAGCATCGGTCATATAATCACGGGCCGGCGCGACCAGGTCGTCTAGGCGTTGCCCGACAAGCTGCGGGCCGAGCGGGCTGGCGATTTTGCCTGGATCGCCCTAGGCACGATCGACTACCTCAACCACGGGCTAGCGCCGCCGAAAACGGTAATGGCATCCAACCAAGCCGCGGCGGAAATCTTGACCGTGGCACTATATATTGGTTTTGACGCGAACCAATCGTCCATATATTGTATAGATGACTAAACGAGGAGTGCGATTTGGCGATGCTAACTCGGTAATACAAGAATAGGTGGTGCAATGGCAGGCAAGCGACAACACTATCTTCCCCGACTGCTGCAAAGCGGCTTTTGCGATCCGTCAGATATGGCCAAGCGGACTTGGTTGCACCGTCGCGACACAGATGCCCGGCTGGTCAGTACTCGTGACATCGGGGTCGAAGACTGGTTCTATTCCCGGAAGTCGCTTGATGGCACTCCGACCCTCGACGACGCGATTACAGATCTTGAACTCGATCTCAGCGCCAGTGTCGGGGCGCTGAGACAGGACGCGCTTGGCAGTTCCATCGACCCCGGGGAGGCAGCCCGCACCGTCGTTCATCTGGTCATGCGGACTGCTCATCTGCGCCGAGTCATCTCTACCGGGATGACCAGCATAACCAACGAAATCGAATCCCTGTTTTCTAATCCTGTGAGGCTGGGTGGGATGATCGGCGTCACCAAGCCGACGCTAGCGTCATCTGTAACAGACAAGATCCGCGAAAGAGCCCGCGTGGAGCAGGAGCTGGCTGGCATTCCCGCAGCTTTTTCCGAACGATTTGCCTCCTTCGAACTGCGCGAGCATGGTGAACAACTCATCGAGCATGCGGTTACAATGTTCGGCCCAAGTTTTCCGCAGCTGGTTAACGGTCTCGCAGAAATGGTGCGCGACGCTCACAATTCAATCTTGGCAGCCACACCTGAGAGCAAAGGCTGGGTGACTGCGCTCGCCGATTTCGAATGGACGGTTGAGGCCGGCGTAGATCTCATCTTGCCTGATGCGGTCGCCCTTGCTCGCGGAGACGACGTCTCGCTTACACCGATGCTTTTTACCAGGGCCGCCGATGCTAGCGCCGTGGTCATGCCAGTCTCGTCGGATCGGGTTCTGGTCGGACGCGTAGCTGGCAGCGCTCCGGTCAACCTTGGAAGTTTCAACCAGCAGGCCGCAGCAAGTTGCCAAGCTTTCTTCGTCAGCGGGAGGTCATTTGATGAGGACAACCTAAACGCTCTCATTGGATCCGCGGTGTTCAATACGATCCAGGAAAAGGTCTCGGCGGCAGTGCACAAAATTGAAGAGATCCGGTCGACGTCCGATATGCAGATTGCCTCCGCCGAACCCCTTGCGTTTGAGCAGCAGGAAATCTCGTTCAGCGTTCGAACCGCCGACTTCGGCGATGAGGTTCTCGCCAAGGAAATTAGCGATGTGCTGCGCGGCGTGGTGGGTGCACTTGCCCGCAACCTTCCACTTCATGAACTCGACGGGTTCACCCTCGCGGTCGACTATCATGGAGCACTGGCGGCGGTCGATCGTGGCGATCCCGAGCTGCCTCCGGCCACTAGCGGCGCACTCGGCTATGGTGTTGGCGTTATCAAACCCGTCACGGTCATCCGCGATGGCGCTCAAAAAAAACATATCGTCATCGCCGCCGGGCTCGCCGAAATGTGGCTGTCGCCCGATGCCAAGGTACGCGCAACCGGTCTATATCAGCTTGTCAAGATGCTCGCGGAGGTCGCACATTCGACGCTGTATGCAAACTCGTGCGGCAGCAGCTTCACGCAGGACTCTTTGGGACGGGAGCTCCACCTCGCGGTCGCTACTGCACCCGCTGCCTATTGGAGCGCGCGCCGGGCCGCATTCATCGATCCCGATCAGGGGCAAGACTATGCCGATCTGGTCATCGATAGCCTCGACTTCACAGAGCGAGAGATTGCTGACGAGCGCGCCCGTATCCCAGAGAGTGGTGACATCGGCAATACCGCGATCCGCTCTCTGGAATGCGTGTCGGCAGTACTCGGCCATGCCGCCGACTGGCTGGGGCATCGCGATGGGCTTACCGAGGATCAATTGTTCATGGGAAGCGATCTTCCCGAACGGCTGAAAACGCGCGGCCTCGACCGTTGGATCGATTTGTTCGGCCGCGATCTCGCCGCGTGCTACGGCTCTGACGACGTTCTCAACCTCGAGATAGTTGCTAATCTTAGCCAGCATGTCGAACGGCTATTCTGGAGTCTTGGCATCTTTTGCTGGCCCGAAGGCGATGTCGTCCAGTGTTTTGTTACCGATCAGTCCTATCGCCCGGGGCAGTTACCTTGATTATGTGGCCCAAACTTTAACGTTTGGTGCTTCCACGAAGCAGAGCTGGAGTGGCGGATTTTGCCGAAAAGTAAAGATGGAACTGCAGTGGTATCGGCAGAAAAATCTAGTTTGATGATGCCACAGCCCATTGAGAATATTGAGGCCAGTGGGTGGGTGATAAACGGACAAGAATTCGACTGCGGCCGAAAAATTTTTCATAGCCAAACCCAATTTAAAAGGTCAAAATCGGGCTCTGGCAGCCACCTTGGGCCTATTCATTTGAGGACCTATGTCCGGGCTCCTCACGCCGTGGGCCGACACGTGAAACTTAATCCGCTATGAATAAGCCCTGGGGGCGCTCGGGAGACGCAAGATGCGCATCGTACAGAACCGTGTTGCAAACCGGGCGGGCGGTCAAATCCCGGACGCAGGTGCTGCGCACACTGACCAAGCAAACCGTGTTGCTACGCAAGGCCATCGTCAAGGCGGTGCAGATCATACGATCGAATACGTCGACACTGACCTATCTTATGCGCAGCCAGGGTAGCGATATCGCACTGAAGTTCGTTGCTGCGCGCGCCAAGCGTGGGCGGCGACAGCGCCAGGCCGTTCGGCTCAACGTCTATCAAGGCGGGCACTTTCGGCAGAAAAGTCCGCTGAGCCAACGTTTGGCACGGGTAGGCTGCTGTCCATCTGATCATCCGGCACTGTCAGCACCGAGTGGAAACCCGAAGACTTGAGTGCTTGAAAGCGCCACATTGGAACAGCCGGCAAGATCGGCGGCTGACATCGTCGAGATTGAAGGCAAGGTGCGCTCTTCAGTCTCAGGGCACTTCTACCTCGGTACTTCAACACGTGTTTCCGGGCGCGAACAAAAACGTTCCTGCGTTAAAATAAGTCGGCTGCTGTGCCATCCAGAGGCGTAAAGTCGAGGGCGAGGTCTTCCGGGGTGGCATTGACCCCGAGCACCACGACAATGCCGTCTATATCGTCATATGGCGACAGCTTGGGGCCGAAGAAACGACTGTTGTCCGACAGGGTGTTTGTCTGCCAGTCGAACTCTGTAAAACTGAAATATCCTGTCTCTTTTGCAAAAAGAACAGCTCCCTCCGATGTATTGAATTCGATTTCCCACCGAGTGACATCTTCTCCGTCATCGGGTTCGAGTGCGTACTCGAAGCTCATGATTTTGATACGTCCGAGATCGAAAAGCATAGCTACGGATACGTTTGCAGGCGGGTTGTCTGTCTCGTCATCGGTGACGGTTACCGTCAGCGTCTTTTTTTCGGTCAACCCGCCGCTATCGGTCACTGCGACCTCGACCTCGTAGGCGTTGTCTCCGCCGACATCAGCGGGGTTCTCGAAGTCGGGCGCCTCATTGAAGCTTAAGACGCCAGTTTGCGCGTTGATCGAAAACCGCGCGGCGTCCGCCCCGCCGGTGATCTCGTAGTTCAGGCCATCGCCCTCGTTATCGTTGTCATCAGTCGCATTCACGTCGATGATCGCTGTCTCTCCTTCCAACACGAAGATCTCATCCGGGAGGAGCGACATGGGAGGAGTATTCGCCTTGTCCACAACGGCTGTTAGTGCGGACGTGACCTGCTCAAGGGTGCCGCCGCCGTCGATATAGGAGGCGACGACGGAGATTTCGGCGCCAACGTCCGCCTGGACGAGGGTGTAGGTGGTGCCCGTGGCGCCGGGGATGGGGGTGCCGCCACGCAGCCACTGGTAGCCGATCGCGCCGAGCCCGTCCGCGTCCGACAGGGTGTTCGAGGCCGTCAGGATCTCGCCCTGGGTCGGGGTGCCGGTAATCATCACCGCGCCGGCCGGCGGGTCGTTGACGTTGGCGATTTGCGCTGTCGGCGCGGACGTGACCTGCTCGACGGTGCCGCCGCCGTCGGTGTAGGAGGCGACGACGGAGATTTCGGCGCCGACGTCCGCCTGGATGAGGGTGTAGGTGGCCCCCGTGGCGCCGGGGATGGGGGTGCCGCCGCGCAGCCACTGGTAGTTGATCGCGCCGAGCCCGTCCGCGTCCGACAGGATGTTCGAGGCCGTCAGGATCTCGCCCTGGGTCGGGGTGCCGGTAATCATCACCGCGCCGGCCGGCGGGTCGTTGACGTTGGCGATTTGCGCTGTCGGCGCGGACGTGACCTGCTCGACGGTGCCGCCGCCGTCTGTGTAGGAGGCGACGACGGAGACTGCGGCGCCGACGTCCGCCTGGATGAGGGTGTAGGTGGCCCCCGTGGCGCCGGGGATGGGGGTGCCGCCGCGCAGCCACTGGTAGTTGATCGCGCCGAGCCCGTCCGCGTCCGACAACGTGTTCGAGGCGGTCAGGATCTCGCCCTGGGTCGGCGTGCCGGCGATCGTCACCGTGTCGGCCGGCGGGTCGTTGACGTTGGCGATTGGTGCTGTCGCTGCGGACGTGACCTGCTCGAGGGTGCCGCCGCCGTCGGTGTAGGAGGCGACGACGGAGATTGCGGCGCCAACGTCCGCCTGGATGAGGGTGTAGGTGGCGCCCGTGGCGCCGGGGATGGGGGTGCCGCCGCGCAGCCACTGGTAGCTGATCGCACCGAGCCCGTCCGCGTCCGACAACGTGTTCGAGGCGGTCAGGATCTCGCCCTGGGTCGGGGTGCCGGCGATCGTCACCGTGCCGGCCGGCGGGTCGTTGACGTTGGCGATTGGTGCTGTCGCTGCGGACGTGACCTGCTCGAGGGTGCCGCCGCCGTCGGTGTAGGAGGCGACGACGGAGATTGCG
Organism: Hoeflea sp.; assembly: GCA_965249925.1. GTDB lineage: Bacteria > Pseudomonadota > Alphaproteobacteria > Rhizobiales > Rhizobiaceae > Hoeflea_A. Next base: position 264,374 of record OZ252260.1, on the reverse strand, counting down.
GCGCCAACGTCTGCCTGGATGAGGGTGTAGGTGGCGCCCGTGGCGCCGGGGATGGGGGTGCCGCCGCGCAGCCACTGGTAGCTGATCGCGCCGAGCCCGTCCGCGTCCGACAACGTGTTCGAGGCGGTCAGGATCTCGCCCTGGGTCGGGGTGCCGGCGATCGTCACCGTGCCGAATGGCGGGTTGTTGATGCCTGTGATGGGCGGCTGAGGAACTATCGGTACCGTAGGATCAACAGGATCAATAGTTGTTGCCATTTCGAGCCTACCTATGACTGAGGCCCAGCCAGCCCACCCGCGAGTTTGCGCTCTGGTTTGCGGGCCCGTTGCTTTTTGGAGAAGGCTATCCAGCACGGGTAAACAAAGCCGTAGGTATTCAGTTAAAATGCCGCCGGCTGTCCGCCGGAACTGGCTTGACAAAACGTCGCTAAGATATTGATTTTAGTGGGAGGTTTGACGGAAAACGCGCAGCCAAGCCCGTGAAATCAATGAAACATAGTTGGACTGAAAATCCATATTGCGGTGGTTCAACCCCACCTCTTGGCACCATTTAAATATTTGAAATATTTACGAAAAAGACGGTCATTGATCTTCATCGATCAGGTTTGCAGATCCAACGGATCACCCGACACTTGTGGACCTCACTGGCTACCCTGTGAATACCTCAACAAACGTTGCCCCCGGGGTGATAGTTTGTATCCGGTAGCCATGCTTTCGGTTAACCCTCGTTCCTTCAGTTTTCGGACATGCCGTTTAAACGGCTGTTTCTCCATCCCAACCTCGTCGGCAAGTTCCTGTGCTCGTCGTTCCGGCCAGAGCGCTATGAGTTCGATAATCTTCAATGAGAACGGGGCCTTTAGGCTCTGATCCAAACGTTCGAGCTTCTTCAGAAGTGCAGCGCATTCGTCATCAGAAAGCTCGTCGTTTTCACGCAGATCTTTCCGACGGTCTGGCCCATCGTAACGCACTGAAATTCTGTAGAGATTTCCATCGGCGCGAGTAGCCAGGTCGGATTTGAGTTGGCTAAGGGTCTGATATCCCGCCCGTCGGGCGTCCTTTTGCGTCAGAGACGTAACATCAACCGTGGACACCTCATCAATAGCCAACTCCCCAACCGCAGTCCTGAGCCGACCGCCAGTTTTCACTGTTGGGCGCCTCCAGCATCTGAAAGCAAGGTCGACCTCACCGGCGACGATGCGGTCGAGGATGTGACGTTTGATCAGCATGAGCGGATACTAGTTTCAAGTTCGCGACAACACCAATCGAGCCACGGTTTCGTCCGCGTTGTCCGCCCACCCGATCCTGCTCAGGATCAAGGTTTGCAAGCCCTATGGGTGAACAGGCGGATGTGATCGTCATCGATTTCCACGCCGAGGCGACCAGCGAAAAACAGTGTTTTTGCCATTTCGTCGACGGCCGCGTCAGCATGGTGGCCGGCACCCACACGCATGTTCCAACCGCCGACCATCAGATTCTGTCCGGCGGTACAGCCTATATCTCCGACGTCGGCATGTGCGGCGACTACGATTCGTCCATCGGCATGGACAAGGAAGAGCCCATCAACCGCTTCGTGAGGAAGATCCCTAAAGGACACTTCGAGGCGGCGAACGGTCCGGCGACGCTCTGCGGCGTCGCGGTGCAGATTTCCGATTCCTCCGGTCTGGCCGAACACATTGTGCCGCTGCGTATCGGGCCGCGCCTGGAGGAGGTCTTGCCGGACTTCTAGGTCGTTTCAACCTGTCTGCGGTCTTGAGCCGATTACGCAGGAGCGTGCCGCAAACCCCGGACGCTGCAGCTAGCTTGCTGGACCGGTGTATTGGAGTTCCATTGCGAATTGTTGCTGAAGAAGGTGTTTTGCTGCTTCGGCTTGCACGGCGGTCTCATCCAACACGACGATGCCCCCCAAACCATCGATCAATGCGCATAGGCGCCATGCGGATGAGTCCGGATCGATGCAGTGCCCAACACCGCTTTCGACCAGACGTTCGATGAGCCGGACGATGACGGCATGCCAATTGCGATAGGCCGATCTAACAACCTCTGCCAATTCGCGATCTCGACGCGCTTCTTCGATCGCATTCAGCCATAGCCTCCAGTGCCGGAACTCGGGATCATCGGCCATCCAATCCACAAATCGGGGTACGAGCTGGTCTGCCCGGGCGTTGACCAATTGGCGCTCCAGATCTTCGATCTCCGCCATAACGAATGTTCGCACGGCCTCCGTTCGTAGGTTTCGCCACGTCGAGAAGTAGTGGTGAAGCAATCCCGAGCCGACATTCAGTTTGCGCGTAACATCGCGGGTCGCGGTGTCGGCAAGTCCTTTCTCAACAATAATCTCGTAAGCCGCTTGCACAATCTGGCGGCGGCGCTCAGGGCCTGATAGGCGCAGCACGGCAACTCCCCTTGACAATGCGTACATAGTTGAGCATTTGCTCAATTGAGCGAATGCTCAACTGATAGGGTTGCAAATGGATACGAATGTCAAGGTCGTTGGTGATGGGTGGAAATGCACCCGATGCGGCGGCTGTTGAACTCGAAAGCCGAGCCCGAGAGTTCACATCCACAGGCGGGACGCGGCGAAATGCTGACGAGAGGCGACAGGGGAAACATCTATGAAAAGGAAGCAGCGATCGACGATGGCCGTTCTGGTTGCAGTCGCGGTGGCGGTCTTCGTGGCGATCACGAACAGCTGGGACTGATCGTCGGCCGCAACGCTGAGGCCGTTGCCGTTTACCGTCGTCGTGTTCTCAGATACCAGTTGGGACCACGATGGTCGGTTGATCGGGCAGGGTCCGCAGCGATACCGTCAGGCTGCTGCTGTTGAGGAACTGGCGGTCGAAATCGTCACCGAACAGGTCCAGGAAGCTGTTGATCGCCCGGCCGCGACGATGCATCGGCAGGACAATGGAGGCGCGCAGCCGCTTGACCGTTTCGCTGAGGGCCTGGTGCCCCAACGTCAGGCCGCCGTCGACCGGCACCATGACCACGTCGAGCCGGCCGATTTCGGCGATGTGCCGGTCTTCCAGCTTGTGGTGCAGGTGACCGAGATGGCCGATGCACAGGCCGGCGACTTCGAAGATAAAGATCGAGTTGCCATCCGGCTCGGCGCCGCCGAAGCCTGAGCGAATATCGGTGGTCACGTTGCGAATATAGGTGTCGCCGACCTGCAGATCATGATCGGCCGGGCCGCCTTCCGGGTTCCAGCCGGGCAGCACATAGGTGATCGCGGGATCCGGATAGAGTGTGTAGTGGCTCGAATGGGCCTTGTTCATCGTCACTGCGGTGGGTGCCGTGCGGCCGCCGAGATAGCCGTTGAAGTCGGTGGCGATCGACGTCCCGCCCGGCGTTTCAATGTAATAGGTCGAATGGCCGACGAAGCTGATGCGCACCTGTTCTTTTGTCAGCGGCTGACCGGTCGCCTGGAGGACGTGATTGCGGTACGGCGCGCCAGCGATGGCTTGGCAGATCGATACGGGCGGCCGCTCCGCATCGGCCTGCGCGCGCAGCGTCTGGGCCGAGAGCATCTGTGTCGATCCAAGCGTGAGCGACAACGCTGTCAGCAGGACGGGCAGGCGGTTCGATCGTGGCATCAGCTTCCCTTTTTTGGTGTTCGGTGCGGCCACACCGGGTCTTGGTCGCCCGTTTGTGCTGCCATTGCGGCATTATGGCTCAGGATACCACCAAACTAGACCGCAAGGAGGCATCGGCTACCCCGTTGCAATTGTGATCACGAAAACGTGAAGAGATGAGCACCACGGTCGTGCCAACCCGTGGTCTACGGCGGGAAATGCCACCCGTCTGGACGAGCCGGATCGACTTGCCTATAAGGCCGCCCATGTGAATTCGACGATGGACAGGGTGACATGGCAGGCCACTCCAAATTCAAGAACATCATGCACCGCAAGGGCCGGCAGGACGCCGTGCGGTCCAAGCTGTTCTCCAAGCTCTCCAAGGAAATCACCGTGGCCGCCAAGGTCGGCGGCGGCGATGTCGAAGGCAACCCGCGGCTGCGCCTTGCGGTTCAGAACGCCAAGGGCCAGTCGATGCCGAAGGACAACATCCAGCGGGCCATCAACAAAGGCGCCGGCGGCGACAGCGAGGACTACGAGGAAATCCGTTACGAGGGTTACGGTCCGGGCGGTGTCGCGATCATCGTCGAGGTGCTGACCGACAACCGCAACCGCTCGGCGTCCAATGTGCGGTCCTGCTTCACCAAAAATGGCGGCACCATGGGGGAAACCGGCTCGGTCGGCTTCATGTTCGACCGGGTCGGCGAGATCACCTACAAACCGGACGCCGGCGACGAAGACACGGTGATGGAAGCAGCGATCGAGGCGGGTGCCGACGACGTGCAGTCCGGCGACGACGGCCATATCATCACCTGCGCGTTCGAAGCGATCGGCGAGGTGTCACGGGCGCTGGAGGCGTCCCTGGGGGAGCCCGAGTCGGTCAGGCCGGTGTGGAAACCGCAAACCAGCACCGACGTCGACGAGGCCAAGGCCGGCACGCTGCTCAAGCTGATCGACGCCCTGGAAGACGACGACGACGTGCAGAACGTCTACGCGAATTTCGACATCAACGAAGAGGTCATGGCCAAACTCGCCGAGGTCTGACCGAACCGCCAACCTGTTGGTATCTCCGGAAATGTTTTTGTTTTGTTCGCTTTTGTGTGGCATAGCTTGACCACACACGGGGAACGGGACGCACATGGCGGCGGCGGACACCATACGCATTATCGGCATCGACCCAGGCCTGCGGCGAACCGGCTGGGGCATGATCGACTCCCTGAACAACTCCCTGCGATTCGTCGCCTCCGGCACGGTGCGCTCCGACGGCGACCTGCCGCTCTCCGCGCGGCTCTGCCAGCTGCATGACGGCCTCGCCGCGGTGCTTGAGGGCCACGCACCGCATGAGGCGGCGGTGGAGGCGACTTTCGTCAACAAGGACGCGAGCGCAACACTGAAGCTCGGCCAGGCGCGCGGCATCGCCATGCTGGTGCCGGCGCTGGCCGGCCTGGAGGTCGCCGAATACGCGCCCAACGCGGTGAAGAAATCGGTGATCGGAGTCGGCCATGGCGACAAGCGGCAGATCCACATGATGGTCAAGGTGCTGATGCCGAAGGCCACTTTCGACAGCGACGATGCCGCCGACGCGCTGGCCATCGCCATCTGCCACGCGCACCACCGCCAGGCCGTGGCCGCCCGGCGGCGCGTCGTGGCCGGTTTGTGAGGGTGTCGCGATGATCGGCAAGCTGAAGGGCATCATCGACGAGATCGGCGAGGACCACGTGCTGATCGACGTGCACGGCGTCTGTTATGTCGCCCATTGCGCCAGCCGCACGCTGGCCGGGCTGGGCCGCGTCGGCGAGGCGGTGGAACTGCATATCGAGACTTTTGTGCGCGAGGACCAGCTCAGGCTGTATGGCTTTGCCAGCGCATTGGAGCGCGAGTGGTTCCGGCTCTTGCAGAGTGTACAGGGCGTCGGCGCCAAAGTAGCGCTTGCCGTGCTCTCGACGCTGTCGGCGGCCGATCTCGCCAATGCAATCGCACTGCAGGACAAGGCCATGGTGGCCCGCGCGCCGGGCATCGGGCCGAAGGTGGCGCAGCGCATCGTGACCGAACTGAAATCCCGCGCCCCGGTGTTCGCGGGAGAGGCAAGCGGAACGATCGGCCTCAAGCAGGAACTGGGGGAAGGGGTGGCACCCGGCCCGGTCAGCGATGCCGTGTCGGCGCTCGCCAATCTCGGTTACTCCCGTGACCAGGCCGCCAATGCCGTGGCTGCCGCGCTGAAAACGGCCGGCGAGGGCGCCGATTCGGCGACGCTGATCCGTCAGGGGTTGAAGGAGCTGTCGCAGTGAGGACCCGCCGATGAGTGACGGACAGCGTCTTGTCTCACCCGAACCCGGCGGTGGCGACGTGGATGTCTCGCTGCGACCGCAAAGCCTCGATGAGTTCACCGGGCAGGCCGAAGCCCGGGCCAATCTGAAGGTCTTCATCGAGGCGGCCAAGGCACGCGGCGAGGCGCTCGACCATGTGCTGTTTGTCGGCCCGCCGGGGCTTGGCAAGACGACGCTGGCGCAGATCATGGCCAAGGAACTGGGCGTCAATTTCCGCTCGACATCCGGTCCGGTGATTGCCAAATCGGGCGATCTCGCGGCACTGCTCACCAATCTCGAAGAGCGCGATGTGCTGTTCATCGACGAGATCCACCGGCTCAATCCGGCGGTCGAAGAGATCCTCTATCCGGCTATGGAGGATTACCAGCTCGACCTGATCATCGGCGAGGGGCCAGCGGCGCGCTCGGTGAAGATCGAGCTGGCGAAGTTCACGCTGGTCGCCGCCACCACCCGACTGGGATTGCTGACCACGCCGCTGCGCGACCGTTTCGGCATTCCGGTCAGGCTCAATTTCTACACGGTTGCGGAACTGGAGCAGATCGTGCGCCGCAGTGCGCGGTTGATGGGGCTCGCCATGACCGATGACGGCGCACTGGAGATCGCCCACCGCGCCCGCGGCACACCGCGCATCGCCGGCCGCCTGTTACGCCGGGTGCGCGATTTCGCCGAAGTGGCGCAGGCCGAAGCGGTCGACCGCGCCATCGCCGACTCGGCCCTCACCCGGCTATCGGTTGACCAACGCGGGCTCGATCAGCTCGACATGCGCTACCTGACGATGATCGCTCACAACTTTGGCGGCGGACCGGTGGGTGTCGAGACCATCGCGGCAGGGCTGTCGGAGCCAAGGGACGCGATCGAGGATATCATCGAGCCTTATCTGATCCAGCAGGGCTTCATCCAGCGCACCCCACGCGGACGCTTGTTGACGGCCAATGCCTGGAAACATCTGGGGCTTGCCGTGCCAAAGGACCTGGCCGAGCAGCAGATCAGTCTGTTTCAGGAGGGGGAGTAAGACAAACGCCTTCCACGGCCCGAAGCGGCGGCGGTCCACATCGCGGGGTTGTCCCGACCGGCGCGCCTCTGACCGCGGCCATGGCACCGCCCGCAACTGGGAGCGGGCCGGCCTGGAACCGGAGTATGCGGCAGTGCCGCATGTGCTGTTTCGAAGGAATGCAATGAATGCCGGCTAATGTTCCGGCGCTTCGCACCGCTCCAATTCCATGAAAGCTTGCAGTCCGGTTTCCTCATCCTCTTCGAACCGTTCGCCGGTGAGGGCGAGGCTGGCGATGCGGTCAGATCGAAACGTGCGGAAATCCCGCCTGAGTTCGCACCAGGCGGAAAACATCCAGCCATCGGTCAAGTTCCAGATGACGAGCGGGCGCAGGCGACGCTCCGACGTGTTGCCTTCGCCGTCCCTATAAACGATCTGCACGATTTGCCGCTGACGGATCGCCTCGCGGATCAAGCCTGCATTCGGCTCGGTCCCGTTCTTGTGATGAAGGCTGAAATACGGGGCATCGGCAAGCTTCCTCTCCTCCGGTTGAGGCATGCTTGCCTGGATCTTGGCGCGCACTTCACGGGCTGCTGTCGCCAATGTCGGATCGCCGGTGCGTTCCACGAAGGAAAGGCCGACAGCCAGCGCGTCGATCTGGTCGTGGGTAAAGGTCACATTCGGCAGGTCAAAACCCGGTCGCAACAGATAACCAACGCCGGCCTCACCCTCTATCGGCAGGCCGGAGGCCTGAAGGTGTGCGATGTCACGATAGATCGTGCTGACACTCACTTCGAAGTGTTCGGCAAGTTCGCTGGCCCGGCTGACACTTCGGGTGCGCATTTCGTTGACCAACCTGAACAATCTCTCTGCGCGTCGCATGGATCGTGCTCAACCACTTTCAGTCGGAGACCTTCCTGTGGCCCACCAGTATAGACGTTTCTGAAGTGGAGAGTAGCTCCGGGTCGTCCGCGATATCTGTGCCGTTTCGCGGACGACCGATGGTTCTGTGGACGTCCGGGAATTGGTGTCAGTCGGCAGCCGTGGCTCTGATCTCGAACATCAAAGACGGGAGTGCGAGCCGGCTGACGCCCAGAAGGGTCATTGGCGGAGCTGTCTCGACGGGTCCGAATCGCGATCCAAGGATATCGAAGTGCTTCATCGCCTCGTCGACGTCGGTTGTGTAAATATCGAGCCGGATGACACTGGCGAGGCCCATGCCGGCGGCGCTCAAGACGGTCTCCAGATTGTCGAGGGCAAGGGCAATCTGGCTGCGCATGTCACCGGGGTGCTGTGGTTGACCGTCGGCATCGACGGCGGTCTGACCCGCACAGACCAGTTGCCGGCTGGCTCCCTCTACTATTTCGGCCTGATTGTAGCCGAAATTCAGCGACCACATCCATGGATTAACGGCTGTTCTCTTCACAGTTTTGCTCCCTCTTCAACAATCGTCAGGGCACCTATGAAACACAGACCTCCTATCACCGTTGTTGCAGGAGTGTATCGAGTGAACCTGCGATTTGCCCGGATGAACGGTTCCAAGAAAAACCCTCGCCGTCCGAAAGCGCGTGTTGGCGCCGCTAGTCGGTCCCGCGGAAAAGCCGAGAAATCGCGGCTTGCTTCCACATACTTAGTCCGCTCAACGCCAATGCCGGAGTCACCACAAAGAGGGTGATTGCGGTGAAGGTCGGATCAGTTCCCCAGGGCGAATAGAGATAGGTACCAAGGGTCAGTCCTCCGACGATGTGAAACCAGCGTAACGCCTTCCTGACCCTGGCAGCGCTCATCACTCCATCCTTTCTTTCTTTGAGACCATGTTGCATAATCCATAACTAAGCAATGCTAACTTTGCAATGCTAAGATTGAGGAAAAATGGAAAAAACCACCTATCACCACGGCGATCTGCGCACGGCACTGCTCGACGCAGCCGAAGAAGAACTACAAAAAGACCCGAACTGTTTGCTCAGTGTGCGATCGCTGGCGGGCAAGATCGGGGTCAGTGCAACTGCGCCACACGCGCATTTCGCCACAAAATCCGATCTGCTGGCTGCCCTTGCGACACGCGGATTTGCGAGGCTTGGCGAAGCGCTCGGCGGCGTTTCACAGGATACCCTCACGCCGCAGGAGACACTTGCCAGACTTGCAGAGCAGTATCTTGAGTTCGGCGCGAAGAATATCGGCCTCTATCGTCTGATGTTCACGCGTGGTGTCAGCCTTGAAACCAATGTCGAACTGCGGCAGGCGTCTCGCGCGTCCTACGAGGTGTTGCGCAACGCGATTGCATGCGCCTTGCCAGGGGTTTCGTCTGACGCTACCGACAGACATGCCTTCACCGCATGGGCCCTTGTGCATGGTTTTGCGTCCCTGCTGAACGAGGGACGGATTGCCGAGGATACAATCGCAGATCGATCGCATGCGGCACTTGCGGACACCGCGGCCGCCCTTTTGGTGCAAGCCGGGTCACGCATCTGAACGGGCGGGTAAGCTGGAAATACCCGCAAAAGCGCGAACAGAGCGATAGCTCACCGTGAGTGGTAAAAGTCACTGATGCCGGTCATGCACGACACCGTCAACCCTGCTCGATACCCAGCCGCTCCAATGACGTCTCTCGCTTTTTGAGTGCCGCCTCGGTCTGCTGCGGCGAGGCAAGCGCCGTGGCGTTGATCAGGCATTCGGCAACGGCGAAGTAGCTGGTGATTGAGTTCGAAATAAAACTGCTCTGGTTCGATGCAAAGAGTGTCGTTTCAGCGTAATTGACCAGCGGCGAACTCGCGAGATCGGTGATTGCGATGACCGACAAGCCGCACTCCGATGCCGCTTTAGCGATGTGTACGACCTCGCGCGAATAGGGGCTGACGCTGGCCACGATACACACATCGTTTTCTTCCATCGCGCTGAGTTCTTCGGCCGCGCCAAGGGCGTTGGCGTCGAGGACCGAGACATCACGCCGGACTAGGCGCAGCCCGTAGACGAGGAACGCGGCCAGCGAGTGGAACTGCCGGATGCCGGAAACGCAGACTCGCGGCGCGGTCGTGATCAGCTGGGTGGCACGGTCGAAACTCTCGGCATCGAACGCATCGACGAAGCGTTCGATATTGGCCTGATTCTCATGGCAAAGCTGCGCTACACGTTGTCGGGTTGTCGATTCCGTGTCGGTTAAGGCGTCCTGCGCTTTGTTGAGGTAGAATGCGCCCGGAACGGCAGCGGCGGAGCCGAAGAGCACTTTCTGAAAATCACCGAATCCCCGGTAGCCCAGGTTTCGAGCCAATCTGGTGATGGTGGAGGGGTTTGTCCCCACACGTTGCGAGAGTTTTGTAATCGACAGTAAATCGGGACTGCCTTGCAGATCGAGAATCTGCCCGAAAGCATCACGTGCTTTCTTGCCAAGTACAATCTCCGATTCTCCGCGCACAATGGTTATTAGCAGCGTGCGCATCTCTTCGACGGTGGCCGGTGGCGTTTTAGGCGTTTTGTCGTTCACTCCAGTAAGCTGGGCCTCCTGTCCCGTCGCTGTAAATTCTCCACTCAAGCCCCTTATTTGAGACTTTGAAGATGCATGTGGCAAGTGTGTTTTCGCTATCCGGATCGGCCGGATCATCGCGCCTGATCGGCAATCCGGACCCGGCCGAATCCCGCAGGATTCTAAGACAATCCGGCTTTTCCCGGCTCACCAGTTCGGTCCCGCGGATTTGACGATCTGCCGAGGATTGCGTGATCGTCTGTTCCGGATGGGCCAAATGGAGCGCATGGTTTGCGTGGAGCGATGCCTGCGTCATGCATCGGACCGAGGCCGCCCCTCCTCCATATTCAACGCTCATCAGACGTGTATCGCCGACCTGCGCAACGGACATGTGAAATCCGCCGGAATGCGGGTTTTTGGTCAGTTTCCTCAAGGCCTCGTCGATGGAAAAGCAGTCGAGCACTTCCCTGCAAATCACCATTCTGGAGGTGTCGGGCTCGACGCCGAGAAGCCGCAGGTTGTTTACCGCCAGGACCAGTCCGGAATTGTTCCAGCCGAAGGTATGGCCCGGGAGCGATCCGGGATAACAAAACGCCCAGAAACGCCGGCCGGTTTTTTGATGTATGTCGGCGATAAAGCAGCTTCCCCGAAAGAAAGGCAGCCCGTCTTCGTTATGGGCAATGGTGATCGGATCTCCGGGTATTTGAGCGGTCGTACATCCATCGGGCACCGACGAGAGAATGTCGCCGCGACAATTCCAGGCCAAGACATCTCGGAACGGAAGGCCAAGTCCGGAGGCGAGACCCTCAAGCTCGCTCCAGGTACCGGGATATTGGTGTTTGACGTTGTCGGCCAGGTGATCCAGAACGGGATCCTGTGCGGCGTCCATCACATGCTCCCAGATGTCGGAACAAATCAAGTGGGTCTGCACGGCCTGGCGGCCTCGTAATCCCAATGTGTGTCCTATTTCCCGACGCCATCCAGTCGCCACGACCCAGCCAATGTGATTGGCCTCATTCGACATGGTTCAAGAAATCCTTCATGCGAGGATTGGGCGGGGTATCGATAACCGTGCGCGGATCATCATCCACTGCGATCTTCCCGTTCTCCATGAAGATCAAACGCGTGCCGACCTGCTTGGCAAAGCTCATTTCGTGGGTGACGACGACCATCGTCATGCCTTCCTTGGCAAGCTGCAGCATGACGTTCAGAACTTCCTGCTTCAGTTCGGGATCCAGAGCTGACGTGGGCTCGTCAAACAGCATGACCTTGGGTTTGACGGCAAGTGCCCGTGCGATGGCAACACGCTGCTGCTGACCACCGGATAGTTCCGACGGGTAGTGCCTCCCCTTGTCTGCCAGTCCAACCTTGGACAGCAGTTCCATGGCCAGCATTTCGGCATCGGCTTTCGATTGTCCGCGCACTTTGCGGGGCCCCAGAGCCACGTTTTGCATCGCCGTCATCTGAGGGAACAGGTTGAATTGCTGAAACACCATCCCCGCCTCTTGCCGAATCTCGCATAGCTGACGGCTTCCACCCTTGACGGACATGCCGTCAACGATCAGGTCTCCGCCTGTGATCCGCTCCAGTCCATTGATACAGCGCAAGAGGGTCGATTTTCCCGACCCTGACGGGCCGATCAAAACGACCATTTCGCCGCGGTCGATCGACAGATCGAGCTCGTGCAGAACGATCAGTGGCCCGAATGATTTGCTGGTTTTGCGGAATTCGATGAAGCTCACAGGATCCTCATGCGTTTTTCAATGATGCGCAGGACGATGGTCATGAATCCGGTCATGATCAGGTAGCAGACGGCCACTGCCGTCCAGATTTCAACAGCCCGGAAGTTGGCTGCCATGATTTCCTGGCCGATCCGGGTCAATTCCCCGACGCCGATCACGATAAACAGGGAGGTATCCTTGAGGCTTACGATGACCTGATTGCCGAGCGGCGGGATCATGCGCCGGAAAGCGAGCGGTCCGACGATGTACAGAAGGACTTTCCAATGCGGCATCCCGATGGCAAGTCCGGCTTCGGTCAGACCCTTGGAAATCGACAGAAAGGCCCCGCGCACGATTTCCGCAATATAGGCGCCTGCATTGACGATAATGGCAAGGATCGCAGCGGATAATGGATCGATGCGAATGTTGGCCAGCACCGGAAGCGCGAAATACAGGAACATCACCTGTACGACGATGGGTGTGCCTCTGATGATCTCGATATAAACAAACGCGATCGCATTGGCGATGCTGCCGCCATAGGCTCGCATCAGTCCCGCAATAAAACCAACGACAAGGCCGCCCATGAGACCGACGACAGTGATGTAGATAGTGACCTTCGATCCGGCAATTAGCTGCGGGATGAAGCCGGGGATGATAGACCAGTCGACCTGCATGACACCCCTCTATGACCCGCGCCGGCTGTGACGCGGGTCGATCTGGATTGGGTAGGCTGGGCTCATTCCGGCGGCTTTGTGCCGAACCACTTTTCGTAGATCGCATCGTATCGCCCGTCCGCCTTCATTGCGGCGAGTGAGGCATTCACCTTTTCAACGAGTTCGCTGCCTTTGGGAAAGCCGATACCATATTCATGCGCCATCATCTGTTCGCCGACGGCCTTGACTTGGCCGCCGCCGGCATTGGCGATGTAGTAGAGAACATTGGGCGTATCGTGCATTGCCGCATCCACTCTGCCGGTGCGCAGCTCCAGATAGGCATTGTCGACGTTGGGAAACAGCCGGATATCGGTGTCTTTAAAGTTCTCCTTGGCATAGTCAGCGGCGGAAGTCCCTGTCTTAACCGCGATCGACTTGCCGGCGAGGTCGGCTTCTCCAGATATATCGCTGTCGACGGGAACCATCAGCAGAAAGCCGCTATCATAGTAGCCGTCGGAGAAGTCTATGACCTCTTTGCGTGAGTCCTTGATGGTGATGCCTGCGAGCGCGACGTCCACCTGTCCCGTTTGAAGCGCCGGGATAATGCCGTTGAAATCCATCGGGCGCAGTTCGTAGGTCACGCCAAGATCGGATGCAATGGCGTCCCACATGTCGATGTCGAACCCGACATATTTATCGCCTTCCTTGAATTCAAAAGGCACAAAGGCGGTGTCAGTGGCAACGATGAGATCCTTGGCCATCGCGGTTGTCGCCGAGACAGCCAGCGCCAAAGCGGCGGCGAATTTGATAATAGTGTTCATCTCTTCTCCAGATCACTTTTTGAAATGCGCGTCGTTTGCGACGTCTTGTTGCTTGAGCAAACAGCGTATGCAAATATCATTCTAAGTCAATATACAATGCAATTATAATTGCGTCATCTCCGCTCTTCGGGTGTTTGCAGCAGGTGTGGTTGCGGGGCTTCATCAATGACCTTCCATGACGAAGCACCGTCGAGCAGCCTTATCGGCACGTGGGCGACGATTTCGGGATCGTCGATGTTGCGCAAGTTGACTGCACCCATATCGGAACCGTCCGCGCGCCTGTCAGTCCTTTCGTAGTGGGTGATGCAGCCACACGTCGCGCAGCGGAAAAACTGAAAACGGTTGTTCCGCCAGGTGTAAACGTCAAGTGCCTTTGCATCGGCGACAACCCGGATCGACTTCCTTTGAAAATACGCCCAAAGGGATCCGTAGCGTCGGCACAGAGAGCAGTTGCACTGGGTCAGTTTTCGCGGTTTTCTTTGCATCTCCAACTGCACCGCACCGCAATGACATGAAGCCGTGTACATCGTTCTCCCACCCGGTTGTTTTGTCTGTCGCGACTTTGCCCCGGTGGCTCTTCTCTCGCAATCGAGCCCGTATTGGCGATCGAAGGAGATCGCCCCGGCAATGGACTTCTGTCCATACACGCGACATTATCCGAAAAAACGGGGCATGGGATCTGGTATGCGACAGATCCGGTTTCTGGATTTCTGATGATGCAGGGCACAACGGAGTTGCTGGAGAAGCGCCACCTGGAGGAAACCATCGTGGCGTTGCGCGGCCAGATCGAAGATCTGCAGGCCGAGAAGGAGGCCGCTGTCCAGAGAGCGATGGCGGCCGGGCAGGAAGAGATCATGCAGCTTCGGGATTCGGTCAAGGCTCTGCGGGATACCATGGATTCGCGGTTGGCGGAGAAGGACGAAGCCAGGCAGCGTTCGGTGGCGTCGACCTATGACGAAATAAGCCAGCTCAAAGCGACGGCGCATTCGCTGCGCAACCAGCTCGAACAACGGGAAGCCGATCACGCCGATGCGGTGCAGGCCATGCGCGCCGCGCATGAGGCTGAGAACGGCCATCTGCGCGACACCATAGCGGCGTTGCGCGAGCAGCTCGAAACGCTGAAGCTGCAAGGCGACGCGCGGGTGGCGGAACTGGAGCGCGGCCACCGCGACCTGGTGGGACAGTTGCAGCAGACGATCACCGCGCTGCGCGATAAACTGGCGAAGCCCGTGTCATGACCGAACTCCAGGACAACGCCGAAAAACCGCCCGTCGTCAGTGCCAGCGAACTGGACCGGCGCCTGCGTCAGGCGGAAATGCTGTTGGATTTTTCGCTGAAAGTCGCCGCCAACGAGACACTCGACGGTGTGCTGCGCACCCTTGTCGACAACACGACCCGGGAGATCGGCGCCGAACGGGGCTCGATCTTTCTGAACGATCCGACCACCAGCGAACTCTACAGCCGCGTCGCGCAAGGTGAGGTGCGACGCGAAATCCGCATTCTCAACAGCACCGGCATCGCCGGGCACGTGTTTTCCACCGGTATCGGCGAGATTGTCGTCGACGCCTATGCCGATCCGCGTTTCAACAGCGCGGTCGACGAACAGACCGGCTTCACGACCCGTAGCATTTTGTGCGTGCCGATCCGCAACGTGAAGCAGAAAGTGATCGGCGTCGCCCAGGTGTTGAATCCGCTGGAGGGTGAGTTCTCGCCCGCCGATTTTCGACTGCTCGAGGCGATGACCCAGCATGCCGCCATTGCGCTGGAAAGCCGGCAGTACCTGGAACGCGCCGAGAAAGCGCGGGTACAGGAGCGCGAGTTTCTCGAAATCGTCGCCGATGTAACCTCCGAAATCAACCTGAAGGCCATCCTGTCTCGCGTCATGGGCGAGGCAACACGCATGCTGCAGGCCGAGCGCTCGACCCTCTTCCTCAACGATACGAAGACCTCGGAGCTTTTTGCCATGGTTGGAGAAGGACTGTCGACGGAGATCCGCATGCCGAATCATCTCGGTATCGCCGGTGCGGTCTTCACCAGCGGTGAGTCGGTCAATATCCCGCACGCCTACGCCGACCTCCGATTCAACCCGGCATTCGACAAGCAAACCGGCTTTTTCACCCGGTCGATACTCTGCGTTCCGGTCGTCTCGAAGAACGGCAAGGTGATCGGCGTCACCCAGTGTCTGAACAAGCGCGGCGGCACGTTTTCGGAAGACGATGAGCAAAGGCTGCGCGCCTTTACCAGCCAGGTCGCCATCGCGCTCGAAAACGCCAAGCTGTTCGACGACGTCCAGAGCATGAAGAACTACAACGAGTCGATGCTGGAAAGCATGACCAATGGTGTCATCACGCTCGACGAGGAACGCAATGTGGTCACTTGCAACGCCGCCGGTGAGCGCATCCTGCAGGTCGATTCCCGGTCGCTGCTGAAAAAACCGATTGGCGACATCTTCAGCGACGACAACCAGTGGGTCATCGAAGGAATCGACCGGGTCGAACAGAGCGGCAGCCAGGATGTCATCATGGACGCGGTGCTGCGGGTCGGGGATGAGGCGGTGTCGGTGAACATGACGATCCTGCCGCTGGAAAGCGCCGAAAACGCCAAGCTCGGCGTCATGGTCATGGTCGAGGATATCAGCGCCGAAAAGCGCATGAAATCGACGATGTCCCGCTACATCGATCCGGGAATTGCTACCCAGTTGCTGGAGGGCGACGACGATATTCTCGGCGGCAAGAACGCCGTTGCGACGATCCTGTTTTCCGACATCCGGTCGTTTACCAGCCTGACGGAGGCCCTTGGCGCCTACGGCACGGTGTCGTTCCTGAACGAGTATTTCTCGATCATGGTGGAGTGCATCACCAACGAAGGCGGCATGCTCGACAAGTTCATCGGCGACGCCATCATGGCGGGTTTCGGCGTTCCGCTGCCGCATGACGATGACGAGGACCGGGCGGTGCGTGCCGCCCTGTCGATGATCAGCAAGCTGCGGGCATGGAACCGCGAACGCCAGGCACACGAACAGTCGCCCGTGGAGATCGGCATCGGCCTCAATACCGATCTGGTCGTCAGCGGCAACATCGGCAGTCCGAAACGTATGGATTACACGCTGATCGGCGATGGTGTGAATCTGGCCGCACGGCTGGAAAGCGCCTGCAAATTTTACGGCGCACGCATCCTGATCAGCGAGTTCACGCAGTCGGCTCTGAAGAGTACCTATCGGATGCGCGATATCGATCTGGTCGTGGTCAAAGGCAAAAGCGAGCCGGTGCGCATCTTCGAGCTGCTCGACTATCACGACGAGCAGAGCTTTCCAAACCTAATGGACTCGCTGAGCGCTTTCAGGGAAGGCATCACCTCTTATCGAAGCCGAAACTGGGCGGCGGCGCGAAAGGCTTTCGCCGAATGCGCCGCGCTCAATCCTACCGATGTGCTCCCGGCGCTTTATATCGAGCGGTGCAACACTCTGGAGACCAGCCCGCCACCTGACAATTGGGACGGCCGCTGGATCATGACGGAGAAATAGCGGCTGGCACCTATCCGCAACACAGACCTCGTCGTTCTCAGCGGCCCGGTGGGCCATGAGACCCTCCTGAACGCGTGCTCCGAAGTTACCGACAATCGCGCGGATGCCCGCGGTGTCGATCGCGGGGCGATAAGCAGTTCGATCGGCGCGGCGGCAATCCGGTTTTTCCATACATGGCTCACCGCCGATCCGTGGGATTCGCGGGAGCGACGATGTCCGCCCACACGGGGGTGGCTGATCACATCGCGCCCCATTCGGCGCAATCGTCGCGTTCGCCGATCAGCGCGAGGCCGTGGGCAATCGACAGCAGTTCGTCACCGGTCTCGATCCTGTCTGTGCCGAACCGCTTTTCGAACAGTTTTCTGACGGCCGGCACAAACGACGTTCCACCGGTGAGAAAGACCTTGCCGATGTCAGCCTCGTGCATCCCGGCCCGCGTGAGCGCATCTTCCAGCGCCTTCTCCATCCGTGCGATGTCCGGTGCGATCCACGCCTCGAAATCGGCACGCCGCACCGTTCGGCAGCTTTCCGGTCCAAGCGGTGGAAAATAGAATTCAGTCTCTTCGGCGGCGGAAAGCGCCACCTTCGTTTTGGTCACAGCCTGGTACAGCGGGTAGCCCTCGTCATTCTCGATGAGGTCAACGAACAGCTGCAGTTTCTGCGGCTCGCGTGCCTGGCGAATGAGTCCTTTCAGTTCCTTGAAATCCCTCAGGGTTTTGAAGATCGAAAGCTGGTTCCAACGGGCGAAATTCGTGTAGTAGTTCGACGGAACGTCGAGCTGTTTGCCGAAGCTGACGAATTGGCTTCCCTTGCCGATCAGCGGACTGACCACATTGTCGATGATGCGGTAGTCGAACACGTCGCCGGCAACGCCGACGCCCGAGTGGGCGATGGGATCGGCTGTGATCTTTCCGGCGGCGCGTTCGAAGCGGATGATGGAATAGTCTGTCGTGCCGCCGCCGAAATCGGCGACCAGCACGGCGCTGTCCTCGGTCAGGGCTTGCGCGAAGTAGAAGGCAGCGGCCACCGGTTCCAGAACGAACTGCACGTCCGGGAATCCAAACCGCGACAGCGATTCCCGATAGCGGGACATCGCCAGCTCGTCGTCCGGGTTCGAACCGGCAAAGCGGACCGGCCGCCCGGCGATGATCCGTGTGGTATTTTCCGGCAGGCCGTCGCCGACATAGACCAGCATCCGGCGCGTAAAGACTTCCATCAGATCCTGAAAGCTTTGCTTGCGGCCGAAAACGAATGTCGAGGAAAACGCCCGGCTTGCCGCGAAGGTCTTGATCGACTGCAGGAAGCGGCATTCGCCGGGATTGTCGATGAACTGGCGGATCGCGGCCGTACCGGCCTCCACCTTCAGCGCCGTCGTGCCGAGTTTGGCATCCGGCACGAAGGACAGGCAGGTGCGCAGGCTATCGGTCACCTCCGCCCGGCTGGAAAAGGTGAGCGATCGCGTGCTATTGCCGTCTGGCACGGCCAGCACGGTGTTGGTCGTGCCGAAGTCGAAACCGAGCGCGGACATGACGGCGCCTCCGGGCAATGACGCCCGTTTGTCGAGTGGTGTGAAATCGAGAGGCGCGTTCCTGACACACCCGACGCGGGTTTGCAAGGGAGAGTCGTGCGCTCACCCTCGTAACCCCGACGCTGTTGCTCTGCCTGAGCCTTAACCCTAGCCGCGATCGGCGGCGATCAAATCGGCGGCCTTTTCGCCGATCATAATCGCCGCCGCGTTGGTGTTGCCGCTGATGATATCCGGCATCACGCTGGCATCGGCGACGCGCAGATTGGCGACGCCCTTGACGTTTAGATCGGCGTCGACGACATCCCCGATGCGGCAGGTGCAGCACAGGTGATAGACCGTCGTGGAGTAGTGCAGCGCCATGTTTTCCAGCAGTGCGTCACTGGGCGGTTCACCCTCGACATAGCCATGCTTCTCGGCAAGCGCCGGCGGCACGTTGAGGGCGCCGGGCTGCTCGGGACCCGCCCAGTTGTCGATGATCTCGAGCGCGCGGCGCATGATCGCCACCATGACCTTCAGGTCATAAGGGTCGGCATAGTAGTTCATGTTGATCACCGGCGGATCGGTCGGGTCGGCGCTGGCCAGCACGATTTCTCCCTCGCTGCGCGGCAGCACCGGATTGGGCAACACAATCATGTTCTGCTGATCGGCGGCGAGCGTCTGTTCGTGATCGTCGAAATAGGTGGTCAGATCGATGCGCAAACGATCTCCCAGCAGCGCCGCATCATAGCCGCATGGAACGAATCCGATCTGCGCATCGTGGCTGTGCGGATCGCCAAGCCCGGTCGAAAAGAACGCCACGGCATCGTAGAGGGACGAGGAAACGAGGCTGTCTCCGGTCTCCATCCATTGGCCGATGCGACGCTCGGCCTCCTCCTTGAGCCCGGCCAGTTCAGGCGGCAGATCGGCGTCCTCAGCCGGATCGGCCGGCAACGGACCGGCGGGTGCGCGCAGCGCATCCGGGCCGGCCGACACACCGACCTCGGCTACCGGTACCCCGATCCCGGGCGCCGAGAAGAACAGCGCGCAGTGCAGATGGTCCTTCAGGTGCTTGCCGACGTCCGGCAGTTCGTGCAGGCATTCGATGCCAACGTGTTCCAGTTCGCGCCGCGGTCCGATGCCGGACAGCATCAAGATCTGCGGCGATCCGACGGCCCCGGCGCTCAGAACGATTTCACGCCTCGCCGACACCGTCTGCAGATTGCCGTCGGCATCGCGGTATTCCACGCCGGTCGCGGTCAGCCCGCCATTCTGCGCCATGACGACCCGCGTTACATGGGCGTTGGTGAGGATGGTCAGGTTGGGCCGGCTTTCCGCCTCGCCCTGCAGGAAGGCGCGGTAGGTGCTGGAGCGCATGCCGTTCTGGGTTGTCGTCTGGAACAGCGAGGTGACGCCGTCTGGATTGGTCCGGTCGCGACCGTTATAGTCTCCGCGCGGGATACCCGACGCTTCGGCCGAGGCGACGAACGCTTCGGCCCCTGGAATCACCGGGGAGCGAACGGAAACGCCGAGCGGGCCGCCGGTGCCGTGCGCATCCGGATCGACGGTGATGGCGTTCGACGGATTGAAGTTTTCGCTTTTGACAAAATAGGGCAGGACATCGTCGTAAGCCCAGCCGGCCGCACCCAGTTCGGCCCATTTGTCGAAGTCGCCGGGATGACCGCGCACATAGGCCATGTAGTTAAGGGCCGACGAACCGCCGAGCATCTTGCCGCGCGGCACCGGCATGATGTTCTCGCGCAGGCCGAGGCCGGCCCGGCCCGGATCGGCGGTCAACATCCAGTCGGTGTTCGGATCGAGCTGCAGGCTGGCGACGGCCGCCGGCATCAGTTCGTGATCCGGCGGACGATCTCCGGCCTCGACCAGCGCCACGCTGCAGTTGGGGTCTTCGCTCAACCGCGACGCGATCACGGCGCCGGCCGATCCGCCGCCAACGATGACATAGTCAAATGTATCCGACACTTACGCACTCCTCCCATGGAAATGAGGCGGTTTCCTCTGTCTCGCGACTCCGCCTCGCTGCTCGGAAGAATGGGTCAATGGAACGCGGGTGGCAACCGAAATTCCGTCACGGCCGCCGGTCTCCGCGTAAGTCGATCAGAAAACCCGGCGCTAATAAATGTAATCGAGGTTGGTGCCGACCCAGAGCCAGAAATGGCCGAGGCCGTTCATGATCGGATTGTCGCCGGTCAACACCATCGCGCGTACGGTGGCACCGACGCGCAGCGGTTGATCGGTGCCGGCTGTCGGATTTATTCGCACCTGAAAACGCTGCGATTCGGTGACCCAGGCGCTCGGATTGATGATGTCGGGCAGCGCACCGCTGGCGACCCCCTGGCCATGGTACACGCCGTGGCCAATCGATACGACTTCGCCATCGACGATCCGGCCCGGATACATGAAGTAGCTGAGCTTGACCTTCTGACCCGGTCGGATCACCGACAGGGCGTTTTCCGGGTAATTGGCGACAATCCACCATTGTGCGGTGTCGATCAGGGTCATCACTTCGTCGCCGGCGCCGACATACTTGCCGGCCTGCAGCTGCATATTGTCGATGACGCCCCGGACGGAGGCGTAAATCGTGGTCTGTTCGAGATCGAAGCGTGCGGCATTGAGTTGCGCGCGGATCTCGGCGACCTGACTGTGCTCATCGCCAACCATGGAATCGAGCAGGGTCTGGGTGTTCAGGACATCCGCTCTGGCCTCCTCGAGCAAGGCCGTGTCGGCTTTCAATGTGTCGGAGGCTTCGTCGAGTTGCTGCTGGGCGACAAAGCTGTCCTGGGTCAGCGTCGAAATACGGTCGAATGTTGCCTGCGCCAGTTCGACATTGGCCCGCCGCCGTTCCACCACGGCCTTGCCGGACCGAAGCTGCGCCTCCAGTGCGCTGATATTGGTCTGCGCGACCGCCAGGGACGCTGCAAGGCGGTCGACCTCATACTGGTAAGGTCGGGGATCGAGCCGGAACAGCGGGTCGCCCGCCTCGACGTTGCTTCCTTCTTCAACAAAGACCTCGACAACCTGGCCTTCTACGCGCGGTGCAACCTGGACCACATAGGTCTGGACGTAGGCATCGCTGGTGAACGGTGTGACCCGATCCGTGGCTATGTAGTAAACGGCGACGACCAGGATCAGGAGCAGCAGTCCGATCATCCAGGCCTGCACCGAGGTCATCCAGTTTCTGAGTCGGTTCATTGATCGACGGCCTCGTAAAGGTGCGCCAGTTCCGCCGTGCGGACTGGTTGCGCCCCCCGCTCGGTATTCATCGCGTCAGCGAACAGATTGAGGTGGTAAAGCATTATGCTGACGGTGTTAACTCCATATTCGGGATCGCGCTGATCACGTGGATCGGCATAGGACGCAAGCTCGTCAAGAAATGTCCGCGCTTGATCGCGAGCCGCGAGGATCGGTTCCTGAATGTCCTCGGCGGTGGCGCCTAAGCGCTGGTCGAGACGGTTTGCCAGGTCGGCGAATACGGCGGAAAGCGGCTTCCCGGCTGCCAGTATCGGCGCCAGGATCCTGCGTCGCCTTTCGACCTCCTGTTCGGCGACCAAAACCTGATGCAGACACCAGACCTGCTGGTACATCAGCCCGACTTGATGGCTGAGGGCATGGTAGTCATAATTTGGTCGCGTGCGTGCGCCGAGCATGTAGCTGATATCGTAGAGGAGCCCGAAATCGGCCTGGATTCGCAGCTTCAGAGCCGTCACCTCCTGCGCCAGCTGCGCTTCCTTCTTCTTGTCGCGTTCCTCGGCTTCGACCTGGCCAATGCGGGAGATCAGGTTGCTCAGGTCGCGTAGGTTCAGAACGATGTTCTGACGTAACAGGTTCGCCGGGTGGAGCGGCCAGATGAAATGGTATACTGACAACGCAATCAGGAAGCCGACGGTGGCGCCAACGATGCGGGCCTCGGCGGATGCGACGTTATCCACCGGAAAAACCGTCATGCCCAGTATGGTCGCCATCGATGCGGCGATCTGGATGCCGACATAGGCAACCCGGTCCGGTCCCATACTGAGATAACCGGCCAGGAAGAGGCCCGGCAGCAGCCACGCCAGATAGATGCCGAAATGCGGCAGCAAGGACAGAACCAGCAGTCCGACCATCGCCCAAAGCGATCCGAACAGGACGCCCGGGAACCACAGCCGAAGGCGCAGGTGGGCCCGCCCCAGATTTGGCTGAACCAACACAATGATGATGATGATCACCAGATAGGCGCTGGCTGGCAGGTTGGTCGCCATGAAGACCAGCATGCCGATAAGCACCCCGATGACGATCTTGATCGCTGCCTGCAGGCTGTCGATCTCAAAACCGAGTGCGGAGCGTTCCGGTGGGATTGATGGCTCGTCTTGCGGCGGTTGCGGATTGTCGAATGCGGCAATGTCCTGATTGACGGCATCGACGGCGACGGTAAAGCCGGCCAGTCGGGCCGCCACGCGCCGCGCGGTCAGATCGTCTTTGGCATCAGCCGCGTAGTTCTGCTGTTCACGCCGGATCGTCTCGATTGCGGCCGTTGTGTCGGCCCCGGGACGACCATCGACCCGCAGCGCCAGAGCCGAAATGATGTCGGTGACGGCACGCCGTGCCTCAGTGCTTAAGCCCGGTTCCGGAAGGTTCTCGAACGAACGCTGAACATAACGGATGTTCGCATACATCAACGACAGGCTCTCAAGCCTGGAGATGAGGATATCCCGACTGAATGGCCCGGTTTTGAGTCTGCCGGCGTTCAGGTTGACGGTTCGGGCGAGATCATCAAAAAACTTCAGATGAATTCGGCCCGGCGCATACGTCTCGGGTAGACCCTGTGCGACCGGAGCTATGGTCTGACGCAGCAGACTGGCACACTCGCCGCGCGCTGCGCCAATCAAGCGCCCTAAATCCTGTCCGGTCGGTGACGGCCAAAGCCCGATGAGGATGATCCATAACGTCACGACTCCGACCGGCATTTCGATGGCCCAGACCAGGGCCACATCGACCGCATTGTCGGCGCCCGTCATATCCGCGAACAATGCGCTCAACACTGTCAGAACCCCTGACAGCGGAAATGCGATGTAGGACCAGCGGCCACGAATGCCCTGAGCTGCCCAATAGGACATGGCAAAAATCGCGATCAGCGAAAAAACCAGGAACATTCCGGGCACTTGCGCCCAGAAATGGCTGATCAATAACACGTATGCGGTGCCGAAAAGGGCCCCCGCCAGCAAAGCTGAACTGGCAGCGAATGTTTCATCCTTTAGAAAAAGAACCAATGTGATCGCTGGAACGACCGCCAAAATACCTGTCGAAACACCGACCAGGGCCGCAACGATGAGCGTTGCGGTCGCAACCAAGGTGAAGCGCACCGATTGAATGACCCTCTGACGGTTCAGTAGTGTTTGAAGGTCCGTCATGAACGAAGGGCCTCACCGACAGGTGACCCGTCCTCAGACCAATGTGCCGTCGTCACTGCTTTCCGTTGCCTCGGCCCGCTGACTATCCCGTCGCCCGCATTCTATCCCGTCGCCCGCATTTCCCATTTCGTCTTAGCGGATAGGGTCCGGTCAGTCCAACGACCTTCAAGCCTCCACAGACTACGCCTCCCCAATGCGCCTTGGACTTAAATCGCTTGACTTCTTCGGGAATGAGCCAATTATAAATTGGTACGGAACCAATCACGAAATGATCCGCCTTCGAGGATGTCAATTGCCTGACGATGCCGCGCAGAGTTCGGAAGACCGGAGCGTTCTCGCAGTCCTGCGCAGCATGATCGACGGGCAACGGTTGCCCTCCGACGGACGGTTGCCGACCGAGCGGGAACTGGCGGCGGAGCTGGGAACCGGGCGCCGTTCGGTGCGGCGCGCGCTCGACGCGCTGGAGGCCGAGGGGCTGATCTGGCGCCGGCAGGGCAAGGGAACTTTTGCCGGGCAGCCGCCCGACCCGACGGGCGCACTCGCCGCGGAGATCGTCTCGGAGGTCGATCCGATGGTGGCTATGGAAGCGCGTCTGTGCATCGAGCCGGCACTGGCCGAACTGGCCGCCCTGCGGGCGACCGGCGAGGACGTCGTGCGTCTGCGGCTGCTCAGTCAGCGGGCGGCCCATCCGGCGGATGCAAACGCGGCCGAGCTGTGGGACGGCGCGCTGCACCGGCTGATTGCCCGCATCGCCGGCAACCGCATTATGCTCACCACCTTCTCGCTGCTCGACGAGGTGCGGATGGGCGAGGACTGGCAGCTCAAGCGGCACCGTGCCCGCACGCCCGAAACCATGGCGCTCTACGACACGCAGCATCGCAAGATCGTCGACGCCATAGAGGCCCGCGACGGACTGGCCGCCGCGGCCGCCATGAAAGCGCATCTCCTCGACCTTTCGAACAATCTCAAACGGGCCATCGAGGAGGGCGAGACGTGAACGAGCGAACAGACGTTTTGCTCGACGTGCGGAACCTGTCGATCCGGCTGGATGGCGCGCCGCGGCCGATTGTCGACACGGTCTCGTTTTCCCTCGCGCCCGGTGAAACGCTGTGCATTGTCGGCGAGTCCGGTTGTGGCAAGAGCTTGACGGCGCTGGCGCTGATGGGACTGCTGGCGACGCCGCCCTTGCACCTTGCGGATGGCGAGGCGCGTTTCCTCGACCGGGATCTGTTTTCCGCCGACATCGACAGTCTGCGCGCCTTGCGCGGCGACCAGATGGCGATGATTTTTCAGGAACCGATGACGTCGCTGAACCCGGCGATCCGCATCGGCGAACAGATTGCCGAAGCGGTGCGTGAGCATCGAGGGGTCGGCGCCGAAGAAGCCGAAAAACGGGCGCTCGACATGCTGAAACGCGTCCGCATCCCGGCGGCCGAAAAGCGCCTGCGCGAATTCCCGCATCAGCTCTCAGGTGGCATGCGTCAGCGCGCGATGATTGCCATGGCGCTTGCCAACGATCCGGCGCTGCTGATCGCCGACGAGCCGACCACCGCACTCGATGTGACGATTCAGGCGCAGATCCTCGACCTGATGCGTTCACTGGTCTCGGAAACCGGTGCCGCTCTGATCCTGATCACCCACGATCTCGGCGTCGTCGCGGAGATGGCCGACCGGGTGGCCGTCATGTATGCCGGCCGGATCGTCGAATCCGGCCCGGTTGAGCAGATCTTCGACGATCCGCAACACCCCTATACGCTTGGCCTGATGGGGTCGATGCCTGCGCTGACGGGAACACGAGAGCGGCTGGTCACCATCGCCGGCCGGGTGCCGACGCCGTTCGACATGCCCGTCGGCTGCCGGTTTGCGACCCGCTGCCCGTTTGCCGCCGAGCCGTGTTCTGAAGCCCCGCCACTGACGGAACTCGCGCCCGGTCACCGAGTCGCCTGTTGGCGGGCGCCGTTGGAGACAGCCCTCGAAGCCGATCGCGAGGTGCAACTCGCATGACGGACGCGCCGCTGATCCTGGAGGCCCATGCTCTCGAGAAACGGTTTGTCACCCGGCAACCACTGTTCGGCGATCCGACGGTGGTACGGGCCGTGGACGGGGTCGATCTCAAGATCCGCAAAGGCGAAACCTTCGCAATCGTCGGCGAGTCCGGTTGCGGCAAGTCGACCCTGGCGCGCCTGCTGGTGCGCCTGATCGAACCGTCGGGCGGCCAGGTGGTGTATGACGGGACAGATGTCGGCTCGCTCAGCGACGAGGCCTTGCGCCGGCTGCGCCGCGATGTGCAATTCATCTTCCAGGATCCGTTCTCATCCCTCAATCCTCGCATGACGGTCGGGGCGCTGATCGAAGAACCGTTGCGCACGCACAGAATAGGCGATGCCAAGTCGCGCCGTGCCACGGTCGCCCGGCTGTTGTCGCGGGTCGGCCTGCGGCCGGAACACGCAGACCGCTATCCGCACGAGTTCTCCGGTGGCCAGCGACAGCGCATTGGCATCGCGCGCGCCCTGGCATCGGGCCCGAAAGTGCTGATCGGCGACGAGCCGGTGAGCGCGCTCGACGTGTCGATCCAGGCGCAAGTCGTCAATATCCTGGAGGATCTCAAGGAAGAATTCGGCCTGACGCTGATTGTCATCGCCCACGATCTGGCGGTCATCCGCCACATGTCCGACCGTATTGCGGTGATGTATCTGGGTGAGATCGTCGAAGTGGCCGACACCGACCAGCTGTTTACGCAGCCTATGCATCCCTATACCGAGGCCCTGCTGGCGGCGATTCCGATGCCAGCGGTTGGCGGTGCCCGGGCGCGGGTGGCGGTCGAAGGCGATCCGCCGAATCCCACCGCACCACCCGCAGGATGCCGGTTCCACACAAGGTGTCCCTATGCGCAGGCGCGTTGTGCCGAAGACCATCCGGAGCTGCGAGACGTCGGCGACGGACGCAAATCCGCCTGTCACTTCGCCGGATCGCTGTCGCTCACCGGCATCCGCTCGGATGCCGCGACGCGCAGCGCCGCCGCCGAGCGCCGTTTCGCGCTCTATCGGGCGGCGCGCGCTGAGCTTACCACAACAACCCAAGAACCCCAGACCAACAGAGAGGAGTAACACCCATGCCAATCGCCAGAACACTGAGTATCGCGATGTGTCTCGCGCTGAGCGCAGGCCTCGCCCAAGCCAAGGATTTGCGGATCGGATTGCAGGAGGATCCGGACGTTCTCGACCCGGACCAGTCGCGGACCTTTGTCGGTCGCATCGTCTATGCCTCGTTGTGCGACAAGCTGGTCGACATCACACCCGATCTCAAGATCATCCCGGCGCTCGCGACCGGCTGGGAATGGAGCGACGACGGCAAAGAACTCACCATGACGCTGCGCGACGACGTGGTGTTCCATGACGGCACGCCGTTCAACGCGGCCGCCGTCGCGGCCAATATCGACCGGTCGAAGAACCTGGAAACCAGCCGCCGCAAGTCGGAGGTCAAGTCGATCGAAAGCTGGGACGTCGTTGACGACTACACGATCAAACTGACCCTGGCACAGCCGGACGCCACGCTGATCGCCCAGTTCGCCGACCGGTCCGGCATGATGCTGTCGCCGACCGCCTTCGAAGCGGCCGGTGAGGATTTCGGTCTCAATCCGGTCTGCGCCGGACCGTTCAAGTTCAACGAACGGATTCAGCAGGACCGCATCGTGCTGGACAAGTTCGAAGACTACTACCGGGCCGACGAGATCAATTTCGACTCGGTCACCTTCCTGCCGATACCCGACACCACCGTGCGGCTGGCCAATCTGCGTGCCGGCGATCTCGACATGCTGGAGCGCCTTGCCGCCACCGATGTCGGCTCGGTCGAGGGCGATGACAGCCTGCAGCTCGAAAAAGCGACGTCGCTCGGTTACCAGGGCATGACCATCAATGTCGGCAACGGCGAGCGGGCCAACAATCCGCTCGGACAAAGCAATCTCGTCCGGCAGGCGCTTTCGCATTCGATCGATCGGGCGGCGCTCAACCAGGTGGTCTTCGAAGGGGCGTTCGCGACGGGCAACCAGCCCTATTCGCCGAGTTCGCCCTGGTACAACGGTGCTTTCCCGGTGCCGGAGCGGGATGTCGAAAAGGCCAAGGCGCTGCTTGCCGAAGCCGGCTATCCGGACGGCATTACCATCGAGGTTCAGGTGGCCAACAATCCCGTCCAGACCCAGGTCATGCAGGTGATCCAGGCAATGGCGGGGGAAGCCGGCATCAACGTTGAATTGGCGGCCAAGGAATTCGCCACGCTGCTGGCGGATCAGTCGGCCGGCGACTACACCGCCAGCCAGATCGGATGGTCGGGCCGCGTCGATCCGGACGGCAACATCCACCAGTTCATGACGACCGGCGGCGGTATCAACGATTCGAAATACTCGGATCCGGAGATGGATCGTGTGCTCGACGACGCACGCCTGTCGACCGACCCGGAGATCCGCAAGGCAAGCTATGACGCGGCGATCGCCAAGCAGCAAACCGACATGCCGATCATTTACCTGTATCATCCGGTATGGATCTGGGCGCTTGACGACAGCATGTCAGGCTTCACGCCGTATCCGGACGGCATGATCCGCCTGCACGGGGTGTCAGTCACCGAGTAAAGCAAACCATCCGGGCCCGCTTCGCCGGGCCCGGCACTCTCCACACAATCGGATGACCGGCTCATGCTCGGCTTTCTCGCACGACGAATTCTGATCGCCATACCGACGATCATACTGATCTCGATCTTCGTGTTCGGCATGCAAAAACTGTTGCCGGGTGATCCTGTTCTGGTCATGGCGGGCGAGGAGCGCGATCCCGAAGTCATCGAGGCGCTGCGCGAAAAGTACCGTCTGAACGACCCGGTTCCGATGCAGTACCTGGCCTGGGTCGGCAATGCGCTGCGCGGCGACCTCGGCATCTCGCTGCGCACCAATCAGCCGGTGCTGGAACTGATCGGCGAGAAGCTGCCCGTCACCATCCAACTTGCGGTGATGGCGCTGATCATCGCGATGGTTGTCGGCATACCGGCGGGCGTTCTCTCCGCCTACAAGAAGGGCACATGGATTGACTGGGTGGCCAATGTCACGGCCCTGTCGGGGCTGTCGATCCCGAATTTCTGGCTGGGCATCATGCTGATCCTGCTGGTGTCGGTGCGCCTGGGATGGCTGCCGGCCTCGGGTTACCTGCCGCTGACGGAAGATCCGCTGCAATCGATCAAGACCATGCTGATGCCGGCCTTCGTGCTCGGCACGGCCATCGCCGCGACGCTGATGCGACACACGCGATCAGCGATGCTCAGCGTGCTCAAATCGGATTACGTGCGCACCGCCCGCGCCAAGGGCCTCAAGGAGCGGGCGGTCATCGTCAAGCACGCCCTGCGTAACGCATTGGTGCCGGTCGTCACCGTCACCACCCTGATTTTCGGCGAACTGCTCGCTGGTGCCGTGTTGACCGAGCAGATCTTTACGATTCCCGGCTTCGGCAAGCTCGTGGTCGACGCCGTCTTCAACCGCGACTACGCCGTGGTGCAGGGCATCGTGCTGTGCACAGGAATCGCTTTCATCTTCATGAACATCCTGGCCGATGCCGCCTATCGCGTCCTCAATCCGCGCATGAGGGACACATGAGCGATACCGTCGACACATCGGCCGTTGCTGCCGATCCGGTTGTTGCCGGACGCCGCAACCGGATCTGGGAAAAGTTCCGCAGAAACCCATCGGCGTTGTTCGGCGGCGCCATCGTGATCTTTTTCATCGCCGTGGCCCTTTTGGCGCCCTTGCTTCCGGTCCCCGGACCCGCCGAAACCGACTGGTCGGCGGTTCGCAAGGCACCTTCGGCGGCGCACCCGTTCGGTACCGACGAAATCGGGCGCGACGTGTTGTCCCGCATGATCTGGGGGGCGCAAGCGTCGCTGCTCGCCGGTGTCGTTTCCGTGCTGATCGCGCTCATGCTCGGCGTCCCGCTCGGCGTGCTGGCCGGCTATCGCAAGGGCTGGACCGATGCCGTCATTTCACGCTTCACCGAAGCGTTGCTGGCGGCGCCGTTCCTGATCCTGGCGATCGCGCTCGCCGCGTTTCTGGGACCATCGCTGACAAATGCCATGATCGCAATCGGACTGTCGGCCATGCCGATCTTCATCCGGCTGTCGCGCGGCCAGACGCTGGCTGTGATGACGGAGGATTATGTTGAAAGCGCTCGCGCAGTGGGTGTCGGGCACCTGGCGATGATCGGCCGCTATATTCTGCCAAACATCTTTCCGCCGCTGCTGGTGCAGGCGACGCTGACCATCGCCACCGCGATCATCGCCGAGGCCTCGTTGTCATTCCTCGGTCTGGGACAGCAGCCGCCGGCGCCGTCCTGGGGATCGATGCTGAACACCGCCAAGAACTTCCTCGAACAGGCGCCCTGGATGGCGCTCTATCCGGGCATCGCGATCTTCCTCGTTGTGCTCGGTTTCAACCTGCTGGGCGACGGGCTGCGCGATGCGCTGGACCCGCGAGACACGTAGACCAACAATCAGGATAGGCCATGACATTCACCACGCGACCGGAAATCAAGGGCACCTTCGGGGTCGCCACATCGACGCACTGGATTGCCTCGGCGGTTGGCATGCGGCTTCTCGAAATCGGTGGCACAGCCTTCGATGCTGCGGCCGGCATGGGATTTACCCTGAATGTGGTCGAACCGCATCTGAACGGGCCGCTGGGCGACATGCCGGCTCTGATCCGTGTCGTCGGCAGCGATGCGCCGACGGTCATCTGCGGGCAGGGCGTCGCGCCTGCCGCGGCGACGATCGCCCATTACCGGTCGGAAGGCCTCGACCTGATACCGGGATCGGGTCTGCTGGCGACAGTGGTGCCGGGCGCCTTCGATGCCTGGATGCTGATGCTGCGCGATCATGGCCGGCTGCCGCTACGGCAGATCCTGGAACCGGCCATTCACTACGCCCGCCATGGGCATCCGGTCCTGCCGCGGGTTGCCGCGACCATCGAAAGTCTCGCCAGCTTCTTTGAGGAGGAGTGGCCCACCTCCCACCGGACCTGGCTGCCGCGCGGCGCCGCGCCGGAACCCGGATCGCTGTTTAAGAATCCGACGCTTGCCGACATGTGGGACCGACTGCTCAAGGAAGCTGAGTCGGTCAGCGGACGGGAAGCGCAGATCGAGACGGCACGCCGTGCGTTCTATAAGGGTTTCGTGGCCGAAGCGATTGACGACTGGATGCGTGATGCCTGTGTCATGGATGCCGCAGGCGGACGCCGCAAGGGCGTTATGACCGGCGACGATATGGCAGGCTGGGCGGCCACCTACGAGACGCCGTTGGCGATCGATTACGAGGGTTGGCGCGTCTGGAAGTGCGGCTTTTGGAGTCAAGGACCGGCGCTGTTGCAGTCTCTGCGCGTGCTGGAGGGCAGCGGCATTGCGGCGATGGAGCCATCGGGCGCCGATTTTGTCCACCATGTTGCGGAAGCGATGAAGCTGTCTTTCGCCGACCGCGAGGCCTATTACGGCGATCCGTTGCATACGGAGATTCCCGTCGAGACATTGCTGTCGCGTGACTACGCCGAAGGCCGACGCGATCTCATGGGCACGCAGGCGTCGCATGAGCATCGCCCTGGCCGCATCGAAGGCCACGAGGCGTGGGCGGACGCGGCCATACGGCGCGCCTCGGCAGAAACGCAGGCAGGTCCCGGGGTTGGCGCCGGCGAACCGACCATGGCGCACCTGACCGAGCGGCGCGGCGACACCGTCCATATCGACGTGATCGATCAGTGGGGCAATTCGGTTTCCGCGACGCCGTCCGGCGGATGGCTGCAGTCCTCGCCCGTGGTGCCGGGGCTCGGGGTGCCGCTCAACTCCCGGGCCCAGATGTTCTGGCTGGAGGAAGACTTGCCGACGTCGCTGGCACCGGGCCGCCGCCCGCGGACCACGCTGTCGCCGTCGATGGCCGAAGCACCCAACGGCACCGAGGTTGCTTTCGGCACACCCGGCGGCGATCAGCAGGATCAGTGGCAGCTGATTCTGTTGCTGCGGTTGGTGCACACAAACATGAACCTGCAGGAGGCAATCGACGCGCCGCTTTTCCACACATCCCACTTCCAGGGCTCGTTCTATCCGCGCGCCCCACGGCCAAAGCATCTGATGGTCGAACCGGCGTTTGGTCCGGACGTTATCGAAGATTTGATTCTGCGCGGTCACGACGTCGAGGTTGCCGATCCCTGGACGGTCGGGAGACTGACGGCGGCGAGCCGCGACCCGGATGGGCTGCTGAAGGCCGCGGCCACACCACGGCTGATGCAGGCCTATGCGGCGGGACGGTAGATCAGGGGAACCGAAATGACCTATTCGATCGTTGCGCGGGATTCTGAAACGGGCTTCCACGGCGTTGCCGTGGCCAGCCGTTTTTTTGCGGTCGGTGCCGTGGTTCCGCACATTCGCGGCGGCAGATGCGCCGTCGCCACGCAGGCCTTCGTCAGCCCGCTCTGGGGTATCGAGGCCGCCGATCGCCTGGGGCAGGGAGAGGCCGCCGCAGATGTGCTGGCGGACTTCCTGTCCCGGGACGCCGGCGAATCCCAGCGCCAGATCCACATGATCGACAGCGCCGGGCGATCGGCTGCCCACACCGGTGCCAAATGCATCGACTGGTGCGGTCATCTGATCGGCGACGAGGTTTCGGTCGCCGGCAACATGCTGGCCGGTGAAGCGGTGATCGCCGAGACACTTTCGGCCTACCAGGCCAGTGCTGCGCTGCCCTTTGCAGAACGGCTGATGGCGGCCATGGAGGCCGGGGAGCGAGCCGGCGGTGACAAGCGCGGCCGGCAATCTGCGGCACTACGCATCCACCGGACCGAAGACTATCCGTGGCTCGATCTGCGCGTCGACGACCATGGCGATCCGCTTGCCGAGCTGCGCCGCCTATACGACGTTGCGTCGGAGCGTTTTCTTTATGTCGCCGACGCCATGCCGACGCGTGACAATTTCTCCGGCGTCACCGATCGCACCGATATCGATGCGGCGATCGCGGTCGAAGAGGAGCGTCGCGCGAAAGCGGGCCACAAAAGCCGTTCCTTGGCGACGGAACCGGCCGCTGGCTGACCGCTTCGCCGCACCATTGCGCTCAACCGCGATTTGAACCAAATACACGGTATGCAATCGTTCCCGATTTCAGCCGATAATCCCGTCTCTTGGCCCGGCCCGCTTCCGGACAAGGCTGATATCGTCGTTGTCGGAGGCGGGGTCATCGGAGTCAGCGCCGCTTTGTTCCTGGCACGGCGCGGCTTGTCGGTGACGTTGCTGGAGAAGGGGCGGATCGCCGCTGAGCAGTCGTCGCGCAACTGGGGCTGGATCCGTCAACAGGGCCGTGATCCGGACGAATTGCCGATCGTCTCCGAAGCCTGTGCGTTATGGAAGCAACTGGCGCAACAGAGCGGCGAAGACTTTGGCCTAGCCACCTGCGGCGTCACGTATCTGGCAAAGAATCGTGACGAGATGGCAGCGCATGAGCGCTGGATCGTCCACGCCCGGACCCACGGGCTGGATACGCGTCTGCTGGATTCGAAGGCGGTGGCCAAACTGTTGCCGACTAGCGCCGCGGCCTATTGCGGCGCGATGGAAACGCCTTCCGATATGCGTGCCGAACCGTGGAAAGCAGTTCCGGCGCTGGCCCGGCTGGCCGCACGCGAAGGCGTCAGTATCGTTGAAGCGTGTGCGGTGCGCAGGCTTGACGTCGCCAACGGCCGGATCAGCGGCGTAATCACCGAAGCGGGCCGCATCGAGGCGTCCGAGGTGCTGGTGGCCTGCGGCGCCTGGTCGTCGCTTCTGTTGCGGCAAAACGGGGTTGCCATTCCGCAGCTATCGGTCCGTGGCACGGTCATCGCCACCCAGCCGATGGACGAGATCTATCCCGGTGCGGTGGCCGACGACACCGTGGGCTTTCGCCGCCGCCAGGACGGCGGATACACGCTCGCGGCGGCGGATCTGTCGGAGCATTTCGTTGGTCCCGACTCGTTTCGCAACGTCCTTCGCTACTTGCCGTCCTGGCGCAAAGACCCCTCGGGCACCAGGCTGCGCATCGCTGCTCCGAAGGGCTTTCCCGACGCCTGGACGACATCGCGCCGATGGTCCGAAGACGACGTGACGCCGTTCGAACGCATGCGCGTGCTCGATCCGGCCCCCAATCAACGCATCGCCAGGAGAGTGGCGAGGGACTTCGGCAATCTGTTTCCGCAGCTGGGGCCGGTTCGCGTGCAAGCCGTGTGGGCCGGGATGATCGATACCTTGCCCGATATCGTGCCGATCATCGACCGATGCAGCCAGATTCCCGGCCTGACGATCGGCACCGGCATGTCGGGCCATGGCTTCGGGATCGGACCGGGAGTCGGCCGGGTGCTGTCCGACCTGATAGCCGGCAACTCGCCCGGCCACGACCTGAAGCGGTTTCGCTTCGATCGCTTCAGTGACGGTTCGCCGCTGAACCTTGGTCCGGCACTGTAGCGTTACCAATAAGGGGCGAGAGTAGGCCGTTGGATTCAACGCCGCGCAACTAGCTCGCGCACCGTTTTTTCAAGCAATGGTACGCCGCCCGGCTGCCAGCCGAGTTGACGCAGTTTCGTCGTGTCCGCGATGTTGTAACCAGTGGGGTCGGCTTTGGGTGGCAGCAGATGCTCGCAGCCGGTCTCCTGTTGCACCAGCGCAAGAAGGTCGTGGCAATCGAGCTCCAGGTCTGACACGTTGAAGATCTGGCCGGAGACCGCCTCGGCCGGCGCGTTGAGCATCAGATGAACAGCACCGGCAACGTCGCGGCCGTGGACCTCGGTTCCAAAGCGGGCGCTAATCGGGTCTCCGTCCAGATAGGCGTCGAACAGCGTCTCCCATTTATGCTCGCTGCTAAAGGCCGATTGACCATAAACGCCGGTGATGCGCAGGCTGCTGCCGCAAAAAGCTCGGTCGGCCAGATGCTGTTCTGAGGCGGCCTTGACCAGCCCGTAGTGGGTGTCGGGACGGCAAGGCGTGTCCTCTGTCAGGACGGTGCCCGCTGGCTGCTGACCGTACACGGCGCGGCTGGATAGAAATACGACACGCTCTAGGCCGGCCCGTTTGGCGGCTTCAAAAAGCTGCAGCGTGGCCAGATAGTTGCGGTCCCAGAAGCCCTTGACGTCCTGACCTTCGCCACCGCGATAGTGCCCGGCGATGTGCCAGAAGGCGGCGTGGACAAGCGCGTCAAATCCGTCGAGCAGTTCGTCGTGATCCGAGGCGAGCGCCAGCACAAAGCGCCGAAATCCGATATCGGCCGGAAACCGCGCTCCCGGGCGGCCACGTCCGGCGATCGTCACCTGCCAACCATCCGCGTGAAGCCGCTCGACGATGAAACTGCCGACCAGACCGCTTCCACCCGTGACGAGAACCCGTTTCATGGGCGATTAGAGGGATTGTGCAGGCTGTCGATCTCCGGGATGCCGAGACCATTGTGGTAGGCCCGCCAGAGATCGATCAGCGGTGCCAACCGATCGGCCTTTGGGTGATTGGCTTCCCACGGCTTTTCATACTGATAATGCAGCACGCTGATCGACTTCCAGTCCCACAGGGCCGGCATGTTGAACCATACATATTGCAGCATATTGAAAAAAACCGGCAGGCCATGCCAGTCCGGAAAGTAGTGCTGCAGAAAGGTCTGGTCGGTGCGCCGCCAGAAGACGTCCGGTTTGTCGAGCGCCGCCAGCATGTCGGCGAATGTGCTCGTGCTCGGCCTGGCGACGAACACGCCGGAGTTCAGACGGTGAAAATCGGCAAGCGATTCATAGACGTTAGGCGCGGCGGAAAATTCCGGATAGGCGAACAGTCGGTCGATGTTGCGCAGGACCAGAGCGTCGGCGTCGATGAAGACGCAGGTTTTGTAGTCTTCGAGCTGCCAGAGACGCAGCTTGACGAAATTGTCGAGCGGCGTGTGGAAGGCGGGCTTGCGGCCCTTGGTGAATGGCGCGTCGCCATGCAGACGGGCGCGGGTATGGCGGGCGTTAAAGGTATCGGAGGTCGGCAACAGGCCGGCTCGGAGGAGGCGCGCGCCCAATGCCTCAGCGGGCGCCAACTCGGTATCCGACACGCCTCCGGTGTACAGAATTACCGTGTCGGCGTCAGTTCCGGTGCGTGCGATAGAACGCACCAGCGCCAAAGCGCCGGCAGCATAGTCGTCATTGGTCACCAGCGTCACATAGGCGCGGTCGGACGTGGCCGGCCGCGCTGGCTGCAGGGCATCGGCGGCGGACATTCGATTGCTACGAAACCGTTTTCAGCGATTTGCCTTCCGGATCGCGATTGATTGTCGGCGCGATGTCCTTTGTCCAGGCCGATACGGCCGGAATCCGGCTGCGGTCGACGCGATAGGAATATTTGCGCGCGACATCGACGACTTCCGAGAGCAGCCCTTCCTCCAGGGTGATCGGATCCAGACCCAGTTCGAGGAACTGGTCGTTCTTCACCACCAGATCGTTTTCCGCCGCTTCCTTGCGCGGATTGGGCAAGTAGGCCACCTCGCAGCCGGTGAGCCGGGCGATCAGTTCGGCCAGGTCACGCACCCGGTGCGTTTCCGTCATCTGGTTGAAAATCTTCACCTTGTCACCGTTTTGCGGCGGGTTCTGCAGTGCCAGTTCGATACAGCGCACCGAATCCTGGATGTGAATGAAGGCTCGGGTCTGGCCGCCGGTCCCATGGACGGTCAGCGGATAGCCGATCGCCGCCTGGATCAGAAATCGGTTGAGCACGGTGCCGTAGTCGCCGTCATAATCGAAGCGGTTGATCAACTGCTCGTGGCGGCGGGTCTGTTCCGTGTGAGTGCCCCAGACGATTCCCTGGTGCAAGTCGGTGATGCGCAGGCCGTCATTCTTGGCATAGAACTGAAACAGCAGCTGATCGAGGCACTTTGTCATGTGGTAGATGGAGCCGGGATTGGCCGGGTAGAGAATGTCCTGGCGAGCGGTCTTGCCATCCATGGTCTCGATGCCCACCGGCAGGTAACCCTCGGGGATCGCTGCTCCGATGGTGGAGTAGCCGTAGACGCCCATGGTGCCGAGGTGGATGAGATGCGCGTCGCAGCCGGTTTCGACCATCGCGTTGAGCAGGTTGTGGGTTGCGTTGACGTTGTTGTTGACCGTGTAGTTCTTGTGTCGGTCCGATTTCATCGAATAGGGTGCCGCCCGCTGCTCCGCGAAATGCACGATGGCATCGGGCCGGTGTTCGCTGAGCCAGGCCTTGAACACATCGTAGTCCCGAGCGATGTCAATCAGGTGGAAATGGATGCGGCGGCCGGTCTCGTGATGCCACATCCGGGTGCGTTCCTGGATGGAATCCATCGGCGTCAGCGACTGGACACCGAGTTCGGTGTCGATCCAGCGACGGCTCAGATTGTCGACGATATGGACATCGTGATCCTGCTCCGACAGATGAAGCGAGGTCGGCCAGCCGACGAAACCGTCACCGCCTAGGACTGCAATTCTCATGGGATTATCCTCCAGGGACCCGTCGGGCGAGCGTTAGACCGCAATTATGACAGCAATGCAACGGCCGGTTTTGGATAATCCCACGGCTTCGCGCTTGCACCGGGCCGGGTTTTGTGGTCGGTCAGCGTCAAACCAACCGGATTGCATGCGGAGGAATGCATTGACGCAGGGTCTTTCAGGTCACCTGAGCGACAACGGGCACCGGCTGGTGCAGCGGGTTTACTACGAGGACACCGATTTCTCCGGGGTCGTCTATCACGCCCGCTACCTGCATTTCCTAGAACGTGGCCGTACCGATTATCTGCGATGCCTCGGCATCGAGCAGGGCACCCTGTCCATCGGCGACGACGAAGAGGGTCTCGCCTTTGTCGTTCGCCGCATGGAGATCGACTTCCAGGCGCCGGCCCGGATGGACGACATCATCGAAATCATTACCACACCGCGGCGTGTCGGCGGTGCCAAACTGGTGCTCGAGCAGGAGATCGTCACCGGTGACAGACGCCTCGTCGGCGCGCGGGTCACGGTCGCCGTCATCAACGGCCAGGGGCGGCCGCGGCGTCTGCCGCGCAGCGTCGCCGAGCGTTTCGGAATCGCTGACGATCCGTCCGGGTAACCCGGGTCTTTTTGTTTCGTGATGCGGCGCGATTGCCGAAGCGGCCGGGGATGGTTGATCGCTCGATGCGGGCGCTACTCCGGCACAAGGACCGGGCCCTTTTGCGCGAAAGCCATCCGGACTTCGGTTCCCGGTTCCAGTGGATCGTCCACATCTTCCAGGATTGCGAACACCTGCCCAAAAGCGCCGGTTAGCGTGTATTCCATCCGCACGCCGACGTAGGTGGCCTTGGCCACAGTGGCTAATATGCCGGTATCGCCGTCGCCAATGACGATGCGCGACGGTCGGACAGCAAGCGTCGCAGGGCCTGGGGTCAGGCCACGCGCAGGCAGCTTGTGTTCATAGCCGTCGATCTCAATAGAGGCCGTGTCGCCGTCGACTGAGACAATTTGACAGGCGAGCAGGTTCGCCTCACCGATGAAGTCGGCGACGAAGCGGTCGTTCGGCGCATCATACAGCTGACGCGGCGTGCCGATCTGGGCGATCGCGGCGTTCCGCATGACGACGATCTCGTCCGATACGGCGAGCGCCTCTTCCTGGTCATGGGTGACGTATACAACGGTGAGGCCCAGATCCTGCTGAATGGCGCGGATATCCTCGCGCACCTGACGGCGAAGCTTGGCGTCCAGGTTCGAGAGTGGTTCATCAAAGAGAAGGACCTGGGGTTCGAGCACCAGGGCGCGGGCGACGGCAACGCGTTGCTGCTGGCCACCGGAGAGTTCAGAGGGGAGGCGGCTGTCGAAACCCTTGAGGCCGACGAGGTCGAGACCCTGAAGTGCCCGGCGCCGGGCTTCGTCCTTGACGAAGCCCGAGAAAGTCAGGCCGTACATCACGTTTTCAAGCACGCTCATATGCGGAAAGAGCGCATAGGACTGGAAGACCATCGACACATCCCGGTCGGTGGCGGGCAGTCTTGTTACGTCCCGGTCGCCTATCAGAATGCGGCCGGACGAGGCCATCTCCAACCCGGCGATCATCCGAAGCGTCGTGGTTTTGCCACAGCCTGATGGCCCGAGCAGCGTCACGAGCTTGCCCGCATCGACATGAAGATCGATGTTGTCGACGGCGATCACGCCCTTGCCAAATGTCTTCGAGACGCTCTCGAACCGGACCGGAGCAGCTTTCGAGCTGATTGTCGTTTCGGTCATCTCGTCGTCTCCGTAGTGATGTGTGTGCGTCGGCCGATCTGCACGCGTCCGACAAGAAACTGTAGGAGACCGACAGCGGCGAGCATCACGAAGATCAGGGTCGTCGAATAGGCGATGGCGAGGCCGTAGTCGTTATTCTCAACACGCCCGATGATGTAGCTGGTCGCCATGTCGTACTGCGCCGAAACGAGGAATATCACCGCTGAGATCGCAGTCATGGCTCGGACGAAGCTGTAAACCAGCGCGGCCAGGATGGCAGGCCTCAGAAGCGGCAGGATCACGCGGCGAAAGGTCTGCCACGAATTCGCGCCCAGTGTCAGCGAGGATTCGTCCAGCGACTTGTCGATCTGGGACATGCTGGCGATGCCTGCACGGACGCCGACAGGCATGTTTCGGAAGATGAAGCTGACGACAAGGATGATGCCCGTGCCGGTGATTTCGATCGGCGGTACGTTGAACGCAAGGATGTAGCTGACGCCGATCACCGTGCCGGGGATCGCGAAACTCAGCATCGTGCCGAATTCGAAGGCATTCTTGCCGGCAAAATTCTGGCGAGTCAGAAGGTAGGCCGTAACGAGCCCAACCGTGGCGGTCAGCGGTGCGGCAATAGCCGCGATGGTGATGGTGGTCCAGAAGCTGTCCCAAGCCGCCCCGGTCCAGCGGATTCCCTCGTCTTCGAAACGGACGCTGAAGGCCGTTACGTAGTGCTTGAAGGTCAGCGAATTGTTGACGCCCCAAAGCTCAACAACACTGCCATACACGATCATCGCATAGACGACCGCGGTAAAGAACGCCCAGGCAAGGGCGACGATCAGGACGGGCACTGCCAGACCGGCTGGCATCAGGGGATGCACGCCTGCATCGCCCTTGCCGGTGACGGTTGTATAGCTCTTTTTTCCGAGCCAGACGCGCTGAGCGTAGAAAGCGGTCAGCGTGAAGAACAGCAGCACCATGGCGAGCACGGCGGCGCGGCTCTGGTCGTACTGCGCGCCGACGATGGCAAAGAAGATCTCGGTTGAGAGCACGTCGAAATTGCCACCGAGGACGAGCGGGTTTCCGAAGTCGGCCATGCTCTCGATGAAGCCGAGAAGGAAGGCGTTGGCCAAGCCCGGGCGCATGAGCGGCAGCGAGACGGTGCGGAACGTTTGCCATCGGTTCGCACGCAGTGTTTGGGCGGCTTCTTCCATCGAGGGTGACACGCCCTCGACCACACCGATCAGCACAAGGAAGGCGATGGGCGTAAAGGCGAGAGTCTGTGCGATAAGGACGCCGGGCAAGCCGTAGAGCCAGCGAGTCGGCTGGACGCCAAATAGCTCGGCGAAGAACACGGTGACGGAGCCCGACAGGCCAAAGAGCAGAATTAAAGCCAGCCCGATCACGAAGGGCGGTGTGATGATCGGCAGCACGGTCAAGGCGCGAAGGAAGCGTTTGTAGCGGAAGCCTGAGCGGGTCACGACGAGCGCGAAGCCAAGCCCGATGATTGTCGTGATGATGCCGACCGCGATGGCGAGGAAGAGCGAATTCAACGCCGCTCCGCAACGCGCACCTGCAAAGCAGCCGAGGCCCCAGAGGCGGTCGTCAAAGAACTTTGATGCGAAAACGGAGAGCGAATAGGCACCGTCTTCGGTGATGAAGGCCGCAAACAGCATCCGCGCGATCGGGAAGAACACGAAGGTCGTCACGATGGCGATGACGCCGCCTATAGCGCTGACGACGAAGACGTCACCGTTGATGGCGCCGCGCGCGGCGATGCCTTGTGTCAGAAGAAAAAGAAAGGCCGACGCGCAGATCATTGCGCCGTAACCCATGCCGAACTGGCGGATGTCGGGTTCTCCAAAAACCGCCTTGAGCCAGTCGTAGTTGAATCCCCGGATACCGATCCCGAAGCCCTGCGCGATCAGCCAGCCGAAGCCGATTGCGCCTGACAGGATCAAAATGCGCGCGTATTGCGGATCGGATTTGACCCGGCCCAGCGCCAACAGGGGCAGGGTAAGGGGGATCAGGAGAGGCGCGAGCCACAGTTTCTCGCCCTGTGCAATCAGGAAGGCGGCCGGGGCATAATCGTCGTCAAACGGATAGCCGTCGAACAACCATTCGAAGGACCAGAGACCGTCCTCCAACATGTACCATGGCAGAAGGCAGTAGCCGACCCACCCGGCCAGTATCCAGAATATCAGAACCGGGTGGACGGACTTTTCGCTCTTTACGCTGCGCACGTCTTATTGAGGAAGAACCGAGACCTCTTCGTCCCACTTCTGCAGAAGCCGCTTGCGCTCGTCCGACGATCCGTACTTCGCGAAATCATAGTCGATGAGCTTGATCGTCGACATGTCCGGTGCCTTGTCGGACGTTTGGGCGCCCTTGTTCGACGGTACCTGGAAGGCGTTGACCTGAAGCGCGAGGTTCTGCGCGTCGGTCGACAGCGCCCAGTCGTAGAATTTCTTG
This sequence comes from Hoeflea sp., assembly GCA_965249925.1. Classification (GTDB taxonomy): domain Bacteria; phylum Pseudomonadota; class Alphaproteobacteria; order Rhizobiales; family Rhizobiaceae; genus Hoeflea_A. Next base: position 222,697 of record OZ252260.1, on the reverse strand, counting down.
GCTTCTTCCTCGTTGCGGGCACCCTCGATGATCGACATCGAGCCGATTTCATAGCCGGTCCCTTCACAGGGCGCGACGACCTTGATCGGGAAACCCGAAACGGCCTGCTTCACGGCATCATGCATGAAAACGATGCCGATGGTGTTTTCTCCGCGGCCGGCAGCCTTGATCGGGGCAGATCCAGATTTGGTGTATTGGTTGATATTGGCATGAAGGCCCTTCATGAAATCAAAGCCTTCGTCCTCGCCGAATATTTGCACCATCGACGCGAGCGTGGTGTAGGCGGTGCCCGATGAGTTGGGGTTCGCCATTTGGACGTGGCCCTTGTATTCGGGCTTCAAAAGGTCCTTCCAGCAAGCGGGTTCGGGCAGATTGTTGGCCGCCACAAGATCGCTGTTGTACCCATATCCGAGCGCACCGGAGTAAATGCCGATGGTCCTGTTGCCGGCACTTTCGGCTTGCGAGATCGCCCAGTCGTGGAGCTGATCTCGCATGGGCGACATGTATTCCATCGTCAGCCCTTCTTCGGCCGCCTGCAGGTGCGGGTCTCCGGTGCCGCCCCACCACACGTCGCCCTTGGGGTTCGAGGACTCCGCGCGAACCTGTGCGAAGGTCTCGCCCGAAGATTTCCGCGTCATGTCCACGTCGATCCCGGTCGCATCCTCGAAACTCCGCGCCATGAGCTGGCACCAATCCTCCTGCGCCGAGCAGTAGAGCGTAAGCTTGTCGGCCTGCGCCGCACCCAGCGTAGCCGCGACCGCAATGAGCGATCCGGCGGTGGTTAGGATCAGTCGTTTCATATCTTCCTCCCTCAGTTAAACGATCCGGTGGGACCGGATCATTGCCGTCAGGCTTACGACGCCTGGCGGAAATCTTGGAATACAGTCAGCTCTCCGGGGTTCGGGGCAAGTTTCAGAAGCATTGGAAGGGGCCGCAGCTGCAAGGTAGTCGGATCCATTCGTTGGTCTTTTTTGCGAACTCCTGAAAATCTCACACCCGATAGTGGCTTATGCAACAAGAATGTTTGAGTTTTCGCCAGAAACACCACTTTTTGCCCGGAGAAGTGCGTTGCAGGTTTTGAATGCCGAAAACGTGGACGAAGGAAAAAGCTTCGATCCGGGTCGCTCGAGGCTCAAGAAATCTGTACGACGGCGGTAGATCCCGATTGAATAGAGCCTACGCCCATGTGTCCGGATCAGTGAGTTGGAACACCGGTTCAACCTGCCGCGCAGCGTCGCCGAGCGTTTCGGAACCGCCGGGGACGAGCCCGGTCACGCGGATGTTTGAATTCGTGATTGTGCGCGATAACGACCGGTCGACATGCCTTTCATGCGGGCAAATGTCGCCAAACTGTCGCGCCCCAGCCACGCGGGCTTGATTGCAACCGGCGGCAGAGTTTATTCCTAACCAGTCGTTAACCATAACCATGTCTTAATGGCTGGTGTCGGATAAGGTGCGATTTTTCACGCCTTCGTTTGACCAAAATTCACCGCGACAAAGCGGGCAGGTGAGCGGACGGGGACTTCTCGCCGGGCCTGTCAGTGAGTCGCGCGCATCAAAGGAACCCAGAGGACCCGGTGCACGTCGTGCCCGGGCGCTCGGATTCGAGGGTATTTGCGAATGGAACAGGTAGGTTTGGCGGCCGCAGGCGAGGTGACGCTTTGGTCGCTTTTCTTGCAAGCCGGTCTTGTCGTGAAGCTGGTCATGATTGGTCTTCTGGCGGCATCGGTGTGGACCTGGGCGATCATCATCGACAAAAGCATCAACTACATGCGGGCCCGCCAGCAGTTCGACCGTTTCGAGCAGGTGTTCTGGTCGGGTCAGTCACTCGAGGAACTCTACCAGATGCTGTCGGGGCGCAAGACCGCGGGCATGAGTGCGATCTTCGTGGCCGCCATGCGCGAGTGGAAAAAGTCCTTCGAGCGTGGCGCCCGCTCGCCGATGGGCTTGCAGATGCGCATCGACAAGGCGATGGATGTGACGCTGGCACGCGAAGCCGAGCGTCTGGAGTCGCGGCTGGGTTCACTAGCCTCGATCGGCTCGTCGGCGCCGTTCATCGGTCTGTTCGGAACGGTGGTCGGCATCATGACGTCGTTCCAGGCGATCGCCGGCTCGAAGTCGACCAACCTGGCGGTTGTCGCACCCGGCATTGCGGAAGCCCTGCTGGCGACGGCGATGGGCCTGCTGGCCGCTATTCCTGCAGTTATCGCCTATAACAAATTCACGGCCGACGCCGGCAAGCTCAACAGCCGCATGGAAGGCTTCGCCGACGAGTTTTCCGGAATTCTGTCACGGCAGATCGATGAAAAGTTGCAGCCGCGTGAGGCGGCGGAATAGGGGCACCGACAATGGCTATGGGAACCGACGCGCAGCCGTCCGGTGGCAACCGCCGCCGCGGAAGCGGCCACCGGCACGGCCGTCGCATCAAGCCGATGAGCGAGATCAACGTCACGCCCTTCGTCGATGTCATGCTGGTGCTGCTGATCATTTTCATGGTCGCGGCGCCGCTGCTGACCGTGGGCGTACCGATCGACCTGCCGGAGACCCAGGCGCGGGCGCTCAACTCCGAAACGCAGCCGATCACCGTGTCCGTCAACGAAACCGGCAATGTCTTCCTGCAGGAGACCGAGATTCCGTTGGAGGAAATCGTTGCCAAGCTTGAGGCGATCGCCACCACCGGATACGAGGAACGGATCTATGTGCGAGGTGACCGCAATGCCGACTACGGCACCGTGATGAGGGTCATGGCACGGATCTCCGCCGCCGGATACCGCAACCTTGGGCTCGTCACCCTCCAGGAGCAAGATGGTTGATCGCCCGCGATGATGAAGATCGGCCTCGCCATATCGTCGCTGCTGCATGCCACGCTCCTCGGTTGGGGACTTTTCTGGGTGTCGGCGCCGAAGTCATTCGAAGTGGCTGATATCGAGGCGCTGCCGGTCGACATCATCCCCGTGTCGTCGATCACCCGCATCCAGGAGGGCGATGAGGAGGCCTCGGCAGCGGAGAGAGCCGCGCCCAGTCCGACAACCCGGCCGGAGCCGGTGGAGGACGCGGTCAATACCGGTGACAACACGGTCGATCTGACATCCACAAGTACTGAGAATCCGAACCCGACGCCGGTCGAGGCAACGCAAGCGCCGCAAAAGGCGGAACGGCCGGTCCCCGTGCCGTTGCCGCGGGATGCGCCGAGACCTGACAACGAACAGAGTCCGGCGCCTGCCACCGAAGTGGCGGCGCTGCCGGAGCCGCAACAGACCGTGCAGCCGGATCCGGTCGCTGAAGCGATTGCCGAAGCGGCGGATGCGGAACCGACCGTCGCTCCGTTTCCCGACAATGTGCCGACGCCGATCGCGCGACCCAACCCGCCACGCGCCCAAACGGCCAAGACCCCGGAACGCAAGAACGAAACGCCGTCTCAACCGTCGCGATTGGCTTCGGCCAAGGACAGCGAGTTCAACTCCGACGAGATCGCGGCGCTGCTCAACCGGCAAGACCCGGCCGGCGGCGGGGCGCGGCGCAGCAGCCAGGACGCGGCGCTGGGCGCCAGGCGTTCGACGACCGGGCAGGAATTGTCGGTAAGCGAGATGGACGCCCTGCGCGGCCAAATTCAGAGGTGCTGGCAAATCGTCCCCGGCATGGCCGACGGTGCCGATGTGCGGGTGCAAGTGACGATGCGGCTGAACCGTTCCGGAGAGATCGACGGACAGCCTTCGGTGCAGGCCAGCGGCGGTTCTGAACAAACCCGGCGGGTGTTGGCCGGCGGGGCGCGGCGTGCCGTGCTGCGTTGCGCTCCCTACAACCTGCCGGCGGAGAAATACGAGACCTGGGCGGACGTGATCGTCAATTTCGATCCCAGCAAGATGTTCTGATGGAGTGAGTCTTGACCGTATTCGCACATATCAAGCAACACGCCATGGCAAAGACCATGTACCGGCGATGCCTGTTCGGCATAACGATCATTGTTGCGCTTCTGATCTCCCAGGCTCCAGCCCGAGCGCTGGTGGAGATAGACATCAACCAGGGCAATATCGAACCGCTGCCCATGGCGGTAACGGATTTCGTATCCGACGACGATGTCGGTGCCAGGATCACCGAAGTTATCATCGACAATCTGCGGCGCTCCGGCCTGTTCGCGCCGATCGACAAGGCTGCCTTCATTCAGAAGGTGAACAACCCCGATGTGGCGCCACGGTTCGAGGACTGGCGCGTCATCAACGCCCAGGCCTTGGTCGTCGGCCGCGTCGTCCAGGAGTCCGATGGGCGTCTGCGCGCCGAATTCCGTCTGTGGGACACCTTTGCCGCGGAGCAGATGCTCGGCCAGCAGTTCTTTACGCAGCCGGAAAACTGGCGGCGCGTCGCGCACATCATCGCCGACGCCATCTACGAGCGGCTGACCGGTGAACGCGGTTACTTCGATACGCGGGTGGTGTTTGTCGCGGAGACCGGACCGCGCAACAACCGGCAGAAGCAACTGGCAATCATGGATCAGGACGGTGCCAACCTGCGCTATCTCACGCAGGGCGACGATCTGGTGCTGACGCCGCGCTTTTCACCCGGCCGCCAGGAAGTCACCTATATGTCCTACGCCAACGGACAACCGCGCGTCTATCTCCTGCAACTGGAAACGGGACAAAGGGAAATCGTCGGCAACTTCCCCGGAATGACCTTCTCTCCGCGCTTCTCGCCCGACGGGCAGAAGGTGATCATGAGCCTACAGCAGGATGGCAACGCCAACATATACACCATGGATCTGCGGTCCCGCGCCACCACACGCCTGACCAGCACGGCGGCCATCGACACGTCGCCGTCCTATTCGCCGGACGGTTCGCAGATCGTCTTCGAATCGGACCGCGGCGGACGTCAACAGCTCTATGTGATGAATGCCGACGGCAGCAATCAGCAGCGCATCTCCTTCGGCGACGGATCCTACTCGACACCCGTATGGTCGCCGCGTGGCGACCTGATTGCCTTCACCAAGCTGTCGGGTGGAAAATTCTCCATCGGCGTCATGAGACCGGATGGCTCCGGCGAACGCATCCTGACCACCGGCTTTCACAATGAAGGCCCGACCTGGGCGCCCAACGGCCGCGTCATGATGTTCTTCCGGCAGCCGGCCGGTGCCGCCGGACCGCAACTGCATTCAATCGATCTGACCGGGTACAACGAGCAAGTGGTGCAAACACCGCACTTCGCCTCTGATCCAGCCTGGTCACCCCTATTGGACTAGGAAGATGAACCGATTCCGTGCCAATCCGACAAATCGAGTGGAGAGCGGCCTCCGCTCGGTTTGCATTCGGTGCGGGACGGGGCTTGCTGCCACACTGCCTGAGTCGTCAATTCGAGGAGAGCGACCATGAACTTGCTGATAAACCTTATACGCAACCCGATTGCCCTTTTTATGGTCGCGTTGCTGGCCCTTGCGGGCTGTGGATCGAACAGGACAATGCCGAACAGCCCGGGAGAACTGGGCCTCGCCGCCAATGGGGCGGTTCCGGGTTCGAAACAGGATTTCACGCTGAATGTCGGCGACCGGATCTTCTTCGACACGGACTCGGCGGCGATCCGCCCGGATTCAGCGACGACGCTGACCCGTCAGGCACAGTGGTTGAACAGATACTCAAACGAATCGGTGACCATCGAAGGCCACGCGGACGAGCGGGGCACCCGTGAGTACAACTTGGCGCTCGGCGCCCGAAGGGCCGCGGCCACACGCAACTTTCTGATCTCAAGGGGCGTAGCGGCAAACCGCATCAAAACCATTTCCTATGGCAAGGAACGGCCGGTGGCTGTGTGTGACGACATTTCGTGCTGGTCGCAAAACCGCCGTGCCGTTACCGTAGTCAGTGGCGTTGGCAGCTGACGGCACTGGTCCGGACGATGCGTCCGGCCGTTGACGTCAGCCAAAAACAGGTAGCAGCGAGATGAATCTCACCTCGAAAATCACGGCATGTGTGCTTGGGCTGGCACTGACGACCCCGAATGCGCTGGCGGCGCACACCAGCTTCGACGAAGCCGCGCAATCGGGATTGACCGCTGACAGGCATGCGGCACACGCGCCGGTCCTGCTGGCTCAGGCGTCCGATTCGGTCTATCGGATCGGCCAGCTCGAAGAGCGGTTACGGGTGCTCAACGGTCGCATCGAAGAACTGAGCTTCCAGCTTCTGGAGATGCAGGAGCAGATGCGCCGCATGCAGGAGGACAACGAGTTCCGGTTTCAGCAACTCGAAGGCGGGACGACCAGCGACCGGACCGATGCCGGAAACACCGCCTCGCAAGGCGAACGCAGCGTCGTCGTCATCGATCCCTCCGGAGGTCAGACGGGCAACACCCTGGGCACCCTAACCCTCAATCAGGACGGTGAACTGGTGACGCCGGAGCCGGGCGACCAGGACGCGACACAAACCGCATCGCTGCCAGCCGGGGGTGCCGAGGATCTTTACCGCATCGCCTACGGCCACGTGCTGGCTGGCGACTATGCCCAGGCCGAAACCGGCTTCCGGAGCTTTATCGCCGAATATCCGGATTCACCACGCTTGTCCGATGCGCATTTCTGGCTCGGCGAAGCGCAGTACGGACAGGGTTCCTATCATGAGGCGGCAAAGACCCTGCTGGCGGCCCACAAGCAGTTCCCAAGTGCGCCGAAATCGCCGGAAATGCTGCTCAAACTGGGCATGGCCCTGGCCGCGCTCGACAATCGGGACACCGCCTGCGCGACCTATCGCGAAGTTCTGACCCGTTATCCGGAGGCCGGCGACGCGGTCAAGGCCAAGGTGGCGGTCGAGCAAAGCCGCATGAGCTGTTAGAGCAACGGGCGCACTCCAGTTTCAACCACAGGCGGATTTTGCCGCCTTAGTCGTGGCACCCGACACGTCCCGCGGTGCGGGCGTCGGGTGCCGATTTTCAACGTTGCCGCCGAATAGGCCCAGCGGCTTGCTGACGCAATCAATCCATCGGCATCGGTATTGGCGGATGACCCGTGAGGCCAACACCCTTGCGAACCTCGCCGGCGTTTGCGGCCGTCCCAAGGAAGGTGTTCATCGCCGCCTGATACTGGCCCATATGCTCGCTGAGCACGCGGCCGATATGTTGGCCATTGACCTGCGTGTTCGCTGCGAGTTCGGCGAGCACCGCCACCCAAGTCGTCACGATCACGCCGGCTGAAGCCAGCCGCGTCATGGTGACGTTCTGGATGAACGGATTGAAGTCGGCGCTGGCGTCCATGACAACATAGGTCTCGTAGCCGTCGCGCAAGGCGGCGATGGCGGGGAAAGCCGCGCAGACTTCGGTTGCCAGTCCCGATATCACCAGCTTCTTGCGTCCTGTCGCCTCGACCGCTTTACGCGAGGTGTCATCGTTCCAGAAATTGACGAACGGTCGGTCGATCACCTCGACTTCGGGAAACAGCGCCTTAAGCTCGGGCATGGTCGGGCCGTTGGGTCCGTGGGGCCAGCTCGTCCCCATGATCACCGGGATGTTCATCGCTTTGGCGGTCTTGGCGTGACCCAGGATGTTGTTCTTGAGCAGCATTGGGTCGATCGACGACAAGAACTGCATGAGACCGACCTGGTGGTCGATCATGAGGAATACGCAATTGTCCGGTGTGAGCTCGGATGAGGGTAGGGCCATTCTTGCACTCCTGCGCTTTGGTGGGCGCGTTCTTCGAACCCGAAGACGCACCTCGTTGGGGTCAAAGCTTCGGCACATCGGGCTCTCTGCACCCGTGTCGCCGCAGCCAGAAGTGCGATATAGATAATTGCATGAGAGCGACTAGCCGTCGTGAATGCACGGCAATAGTGACGAAAATGGAATGATTATCGAGGACCTCACCGATGCCCGCATTCTGGTCGAGCTGCACAATCGGCTGAGCTTCTCGGATGCCGCGAAAGCGCTTGGAATTCCGCCTGCCACCGTAAGCCGGCGCCTGATGCGCATCGAGAACCGAGCCGGGTTACGGTTGTTCGACCGCACCACGCGTTCGGTCAGCCCAACGGAGGCTGGCATTCTGGCGGTGAACCACGCGGCGCGGATGATTTCGGAAGTCGAAGCCGTCGATCTCTCGCTGTCCTCCATGCGCGACGCACCGGTCGGCACCGTGCGGATCACGACACCGTCGATCTTCGGTCAGGCTCTGCTGGCCCCCATCGTCGCCGCCTTCCTCGATGCCTATTCCGAATGCGATCTGCAGATCGACCTTTCGGACGGACACACCAACCTGGTCGAAGACGGCTACGATGCGGCTATCCGCATTGGGCCGGTCATCGACGAGTCGCTGGTGGCGAAACCCGTTGGCAAGGTGCGGGCGGCACTCTACCGGCGCACCGAGGCGCCTGCTGCCAGTCTGGAGACGCTGCAAGACAACCCCCTGGCTCTGCTGCACAGAGGCGACAGGTCCGGACCGTCACTGCGACTGGCTTCCACCGAGGGTGAGCAACGCCTGATCGCGGTGAAGCCGCGTCTGATCTGTATGAATCCGTGGCTTCTGCGTGATGTCGCCCTGTCAACCGATGTCGTGGCGGTCTTGCCGGAGCTGATTGCCGCGCCCGAAGTCCGGAACGGACAGCTGGCCCGGATCGCCCCCGGCTGGTTCGCCCGCCATGTCGAAGTGCACATGATCTATCAGTCCCAGCGGCTCATGCGACCCGCTGTCAGAGCCTTTATCGGATTGGCGACCCAACACATCCCACTGTTGATCGCAGGCGCAGAAGGCGATTGAGCCGAAGGCCTCCCGCGCCCTGTGGATATGCCGCTTGATATCCCGGCCGCGGCGCCGCGTCGCCAACGCTGACAACCGAATGCGGCCCGGTCTCCTAGCGCTCCACCAGAGTGGTCGGGTCGAGCACATCGCGCAACACGTCGCCCAACATGTTCAGTCCGAGAACGGTCAGAGCGATGGCAAAACCGGGAACAAGCGCGGTCCACGGTGCCATGTCGAGATAATCGCGGGACGCCTGGATCATCAGCCCCCAGGAGGGCGTGGGCGGCTGCGTTCCAAGGCCCAGGAACGACAATCCGGCCTCCGCCAGTATGGCGAAGGCGATCGATATGGTCGCCTGCACGATCACCGGCGGTAAGATGTTTGGCAGAATGTGCAATCGGATGATCCGCGTATCCGTGGCGCCCTGGCTGCGCGCCGCTTCGATGAAGGGCAGCGCCGTGACCCGCAATACTTCGCCGCGCACGATACGGGCCAGATAGGGTGTGAAGGCGATGCCGATGGCGAGAATGGTGTTTTGCAGGTTCGGCCCCAAGACCGCGGCAATCGTCAACGCCAGCAGCAGAACCGGGAAACTGAGAAATGTGTCGACCAGCCGCATCAGGAGATTGTCGGTCCAGCCGCCGTAGTAGCCGGATATAATGCCCAATGGCAGCCCGATCAGGATGGAGAGGCCGACGGCGGTCACGGCGATGAAAAGCGATGTCGATGCGCCCAGCAGAACACGCCACACAAGTTCGCGTCCCAGTTGGTCGGTGCCCATCAGGTGGTCGAGCGATGGCGGTTGGAGGCGCGCCCGGACGTTGATCTGGGTGGTCAGTTCCTCGGGGATGAAAATCGGTGACAGCACCGCCATCAGCACGAAGACGGTGACCAGAAACAGACCGATCTGACCCTTCGGGGTAAGGAGCGCACGCATTCAGGTCAGCTCCACTCTTGGATCGAGGATCGTGTAGAGTATGTCCACGACAAGGTTCGTCAGCATGACGACCGCGGCGATGACGAAGACGCTCGACTGGATCAGCGGAATGTCGCGATTGACGAGCGCCTGATAGGTCAGCCACCCCATGCCGGTGAAGTTGAACAGCGTTTCGATGACGATGATCGAACCGAACAGGTAGCCCAGTTGCAGGCCCGCCACCGTCACCACGGGCGCGATTGCGTTGCGGAGCGCGTGCCGGACGATCACCGCCCCCTCGGCCAGCCCCTTGGCGCGGCACACGCGGATAAAGTCCTGGCTCAGCACCTCGAGCATGGCGGAGCGCGTCATCCTGGTCAGATGCGCCATCAGCGACAGGCCGAGTGCGATGGAGGGCAGCAGGGCATGGCGAACCGCAAGACCAAAATCCTCGACCGGCGAGGCATAACCGGATGACGGCAGCCAGCCCAGCCACTTGGCGAAGACCAGGATCAAAACGATGCCCCAAAAGAAATCCGGCAGCGAGATTCCGGCCAGCGAGAGGCTTGATCCGGCGGCATCCTGCCAACGATCGCGATGGATCGCGCTCCATACCCCGAGCGGGATGGCGCAGGCGATGGCAATCGATAGCGACATCACGACGATCAGCGCGCTGGCGGTGATCTTTTGCGCAATCAGCGGACCAATCGGTTCCTTGTAGCGTAGCGATATCCCCCAGTCGCCCTGCAGCATGCCGGAAATCCAGCGCCAATACTGCACCACGAGCGGATCATTCAGGCCCAGTGATTCCCTCAGCCCCGCCAACGCCTCCGGGTTGGACTGGGTGCCCATGATCATCGTTGCCACGTCCCCGGGCAGGATGTGGGTGATGACAAACGTGGCGACTGAAATCAGGAACAGGGTCAGGATCAGAAGCGCCACGCGGCGGATGAGATAGCGCATTTACGGACCGCCAGGGCAGGCGGGCCGGCATGAGCGGCCGGCCAGTCCGGTTCGGCTCATCCTTCAAGCCAGATGTTTTTGAACTGCAGGTTCGATCCGTTGGGATGCACAAGCTTGTCCAGCCCACCGACGCCCTGCCGCGCTCCGACGGTCCCGTTGCGGAACCACAGCACCACGTCGTGGGTCTCGTCCTGAACCCGCTTCTGGATGTCCCGGTAAATCTGCGCCCGTTCCGTCGGATCGACGACGCGCCGCGCGGCTGCCGTCATCTCGTCGAGCATCGGATCCCGGATCTGCCGGTAATTGAAGGCGCCTTCGGAGTTCCACAGGGAGTAGTAGAGGAAATCGGGTTCCCACAGGGTGAAGAAGTTCATCATCGTGACTTCGTAGTCGCGGTCCACCCAGCACTGGCTCAGCCAGTCAGACCAGCTCAACTGTTCGATCGTGGCCTTGGCGCCGCCCATGCGGAACCACTCGACCAGGATCTGGGTCGCCTCGACATGCCACGGATAGTTGGTGGTCACCTTGAACACGAACTCCAGCTGGCCCGGCTCGAAACCGGCTTCGGCCAGCAGTGCCTTGGCCTTGTCGAAATCCTGCGGCCGTGCCTGCAGATCCTTGTTGTAGGTGGGAGACGACGGGAAGCTGGGCGAAGCGGTAACTTCCCCCTGGCCCCACAGTGCGCCCTGCACCAGGGTTTCCTTGTCGATCATATAGTCGAGCGCCTCACGCACCTTCGGATTGTCGAAGGGCGGTTTGTCATGGTTCATGTTGAGGAACGCCCAGCTCAGCGGGAACCATGTCACGATTTGCAGATCATCGTCATTTTTCAGGGCATCGACCCGGTCGAGCGGGATGTCGTTGATCAGGTGGAACTCTCCGGTTTCCAAACCGGTCAGGCGCACCGTCGGCTCGGTCACCTCGCGCGACAACACGCCGTCGAGGTAGGGCGCACCATCCCAGTAGTCGTCGAAGCGAACCAGTTCCACCTCATTGCCGAATTCGCGCCGGACAAACCGGAACGGACCGCAACCTACCGGCTGCGTGCCCTGCACGTCGCCCGACCCCTCCGGCATGATGACACCGGCGCCGTTCTCGGCAAGCCGAGACAGGAACGGTGCGTTCACCTGTTTCATGCGGATGACCACAGTCTGGTCGTCAGGCGTTTCGATGGCCTCGACATCGTTAAACACCTCAAAGTTCACGGCGCCCTTATCCGGATTGCGGCAGCGGTCGAAAGAGTATTTCACGTCGGCCGAGGTCATGTCCGACCCGTCGTGGAATTTCACACCGGGGCGCAGATGGAAGGTGTAGGTAAGTCCGTCATCGGCCATCTCGAACCGTTCGGCAAGGTTCGGGACCACCTGGAAGTTTTCGTCCACGGTCACGATAGAATCATGGACGTTCTGCAACAGCCGTCCGGTAGAGGCAGTGCCCGTCTGATGCATGTCGAGATTCTGGGTCGTTTCGGAATGGCCCCAAATCAATGTTCCGCCGGATTTTGGCTGGGATACCGCCGGGCGCGGTGCCATCCCAATTCCCGCTCCGATTGCCGAAGCTCCTGCGAGGACACCGGTTGTCTTAAGAAAGTCTCTGCGTCTCATGCTTCCCTCCGATCATTATGCAGCCCACTTGATCGAGACTGCTTGGTAATTGAATTAACTTGCCGCAGCGTAATGCAAGCCTAGAGTAAGTCAAAACGAATTGCCGTCGCCCGTCGTTTTCGACACCCTGTCCTGAGGAGAAATAAAATCCCGACGTCAGACGACAAGAGACCAGGCGATCCGATTCTGTCCGTCCGCGATCTTTGCGTTCGGTTTCAGACGGATGCCGGTACCGTGCGCGCGGTCAATGGCGTCTCGTTCGACCTGAAGGCTGGAGAAACCCTTGCGATCGTTGGCGAATCGGGCAGTGGTAAATCGGTGACTTCGCTGGCGCTTTTGCAGCTTCTGCCGCACAGGATCGCGCGGATCGAACGCGGCTCGGCGGTATTCAACGGCCGCGATCTGCTGCGCCTGCCGGAAGCGGATATGCGCGATATTCGCGGTAACGACATAGCGATGATCTTTCAGGAGCCGATGACGTCTCTCGACCCGGTGATGACCGTCGGCCGCCAGATTGCCGAGGCGATCATCGTCCACCAGAGTCTCGGGCGAGGAGAGGCGATGGCGGCAGCGGTCGAAGCGCTGGATCTGGTCCGGGTGCCGGAGCCGGCGCGTCGGGCCAGGCAATACCCTTTCCAGCTCTCGGGCGGCCTGCGCCAGCGGGTGATGATCGCCATGGCCATGTCGTGCAACCCGAGAATACTGATAGCCGACGAACCCACGACGGCGCTGGACGTGACCATTCAGGCACAGATCCTGAGGCTGATGGGCGATCTGCAGTCACGGGTCGGGGCGGCCATCGTTCTGATCACCCACGATTTGGGAGTCGTCGCTGAAATGGCCGACCGGGTCGTCGTCATGTATGCCGGCTCGGTGGTGGAGCGCGCGTCGGTGCGCGACCTGTTCGCGCGACCGCATCATCCCTATACCCGCGGTCTGCTGGGTTCGGTTCCGAAGCTCTATTCCTCACTCGAAGCGCGCGCAACTGAGCGGCTGCGGGAGATCCCCGGCACCGTTCCATCGATGCGCGATGACATAAGCGGCTGCCCCTTCGCGCCACGCTGCACCCAGGCGAGCGATATCTGTCGCCAGGAAGAACCACTGTTGGAGACCGCGGCGACCGGGCATGACGTCGCCTGTTGGCACGCCGGCGTGCGGGAGTCCGAGCATGCCTGACGGCGCGACGACCTCGCAACCGGTTTTGGTCGTTAACGACCTCGTCAAAACATTTCCCGTCAGGCAGGGCCTGTTTGGCGGCAGCGCCCGGGTGCGGGCCGTTGACGGGGTCAGCCTGACGGTTGGGGCCGGGGAAACGCTGGGGATCGTTGGCGAATCCGGCTGCGGCAAAACCACGCTTGGCAAGACGGTCATGCGGCTGGTGCGTCCGGATGCCGGCCGCATCGTGCTGCATGGCCACGACATCACTGACCTGGACGACGCATCATTGCGGGGACGCAGGCGGGATATTCAGATGGTGTTCCAGGACCCGTTTTCGTCGCTCAATCCGCGGTTGAGGAACGGACGCATTGTTGCCGAACCCCTGGAAATTCACCGGATTGGCTCGGCCGCCGAACGGGCCGATATCGTGGTTCGGACCATGGAAAAGGTCGGACTGCGCGTTGAACAGATCGACCGCTATCCGCATCAGCTCTCCGGGGGTCAGCGACAGCGACTCGGGCTCGCCCGGGCATTGGCTCTGGAGCCTTCAGTGATTGTGGCGGACGAACCGGTATCAGCGCTGGATGTGTCGATCCAGGCCCAGGTGCTGAACCTGATGATGGATCTGCAGCGCGAAATGGGGCTGGCTTATCTGTTCATATCGCATGACCTGGCGGTGGTGGAGCACATCGCGCATCAGGTTGCGGTGATGTATCTGGGCCGCATTGTCGAGATTGCCGAAAAACGCAGCCTGTTCGCAGCCCCGCGGCATCCCTACTCCGAAGCGCTGCTGGACGCGGTTCCGGTGCCCGATCCGACGGTTCGGCGGGAAAGGACGATTTTACGAGGAGACGTACCCAGCCCGGTGAATCCTCCAAAAGGCTGTGCGTTTCACGCGCGCTGTCCGCTCGCCGAGCCCGTCTGCTCGGAAGTCCCGCCGCCGCTGGTCGACACCGGAGATGGGCATCGCGTCGCCTGCCACGTCAGGGCGCCCGCCTGAGGTTTCAGAGCATCGGCCGTTCCTCAGCCACTGCCAATTTGGCTTCCAGAGCCCGGCCAAGCGTTACCAGCCGCGCCTCGTCGAACAGTCCGCCCCACAGCGAGATGCCGTGCGGCACCCGGTATGTCTGCGGCGTCTCGCCCTTCTCCCCAATCACCAGCTTGCCGTGCGCCAGGGACGGATCCGACCGGGTTGCCGACTGTAAAAACCCGGCCCGCAGGTGCAGGCAGGGGTGCCCGGTGAAGTTCGACGCGATCAGCATCGGCCCGGTCATGAACGGGCCGATCACAGCGTCCACCTCTGCGAACAGATCATCCAATACCTGCATCACCTTGTAGCGCAGCCGGTCCGCCTGCACGTGATCGACCGCAGACAGAAACCGGGCTTTTCGAAACGTGTTCGGCCAGGCTCCCGGTTCCTGCCAAACCAGTTCATCGTCGCGGTCGCTCAGCGTCAGCTCTTCGAAAGCGGCTGCCGCTTCGGCAAAAAGAACCGACATCAGGGAGCCGTAGGGCAGATCGGGCAATGTGAGTTCACGAACCTCGATGCCCAGGTCCCGCATGGCGGCGAGAGCTTGGTGATCCACCTCGGTCGCACCATCGTCCTCGAAGGCCGTGGGCAGATGGCCGACGCGCGTGCCGTCGATACCGGCCTGCGGATCAAACCCGAACGGCATGTCGATGGAACCGCGGTCCGACGGATCGCCACCGTTGATCGCCGCCAGCACCAGCGCGCAATCCTCCACCGACCGGCAGATCGGGCCGACCTTGTCGAGAGACCAGCACAGCGCCATCGCGCCGTGCCGGCTGACGCGCCCGAAAGTGGGGCGCAATCCCGTTGTGCCGCAGCGTTGCGACGGAGAGGTGATCGACCCAAGTGTTTCCGTGCCGATCGAAAACCCGCACAAACCGGCCGCCGTCGCCGAGGCCGAGCCGGCGCTCGAGCCGCTGGCCCCTTCTTCGGTATTGAACGGATTGCGAGTCTTGCCGCCGAACCAGATATCACCGTAGGCCAGCGCCCCCAGCGTTGTCTTGCCGAGCAGGACGGCACCGGCCGCCCGCAGCATCCGGACGATCCGCGCATCGCTTTCTGCAACCCGGTCCTTGTACGGCATGGCACCCCAGCTGGTCCGGATACCGGTAGTGTCGAACAGATCCTTGAGGCCGTAGGGAACGCCATGCAGCGGGCCAAGCCAGATCCCCGCTTTGAGTTGGGCGTCGGCGGCCTCAGCCTCCGCCCGCGCCAGGTCCGGCGTGACCGTCACGAAGCACTCAAGCCTGGGGGCTAGACGCTCGATCCGGTCAAGATAGATGTCGGTCAGCCGCCGGCTGCTCAACGCGCCGCTTCTGATCCATTCCGACAGCCGGGTGACCGGCGCAAACGCGATGTCCTCTTCGCTTTCCGGCAGCGGACCCGGGTCGGCAAGCGGCCATGCTCCGGTGGGCGGCTGCCGCGGCGGGGTAAATCCGGGCAAGCGGGGGTCGAATCGACTGGCCATCGGCAGTGTGTTGGGAAATCCGATCTCGCGGCGCTGCACGGCCGTGGTGATTTGTCCCTCGATATTATCCAACATCAAAGCGCGTTCCTCGGCAGTGTAGGCAACTCCCAGAAGTGCTTCGGCGGCCGCAATCATGTCGGCGGTGATTTCAGTCATGGCCTGGTTCCCATTCATCATCGGTAGCCGGAACCATGGCAGCAGGCCGGCCTTGGGTCAAAACCAAAGCAGGAAACCCGATCATCGGATTCATCACCGGCAGTCTCCGCAAGGCAGTGGACCTGTTCATTTTCGCGCGACGAGCGACTATGCTGTGCGGATGGAAACCGATCTCAAACCCGACCTCGCCATCGATCGTTTCCTGTCACGCCTCAAACCGCTGGACTGTCTGATTGTCGCCGTTTCCGGCGGCAGCGATTCCACGGCACTTCTGCACCTTCTGCACCAACGCCGCGCGGCGTTGCCGCGGCTGGTTGTCGTCACGGTCGATCATGGTTTGCGAGCGGCCGCGAAGGAAGAGGCCGCCGGTGTGGCGGCGTTGTGCGATCGGTTGGGTATCGAACACCGGATTGCCCGCTGGGCGGGGCGCAAGCCGCGAACCGGCTTGCAGGAGGCGGCGCGGCTGGCACGCTATGATCTGCTGCGGCAGTGCGCGCTTTCGGAAGGCGCCAGCGCCGTTGTTACCGGTCATACCGAGGACGATCAGATCGAAACGGCCATCATGCGCGGCGAGCGGGGGCCTGGCCGCGGCCTGTCGGGCATGGCCGAGGCGGTCCTCTACCGCAGCGACTGCTGGATCCTGCGGCCGCTGCTGGCGGTACGGCGCAACGCGCTGCGGGATCTGCTCGCCGGCGTCGGTATCGACTGGGTCGAGGATCCCAGCAACAGGGACGAGCGGTTCGAACGGGCAAGACTGCGGCAAAAGGGCACGGGACCGGCCGATGCTGACGTATTGTCGATGGTTGACCAGGCGGCAGCCGCGCGGCGCCACGAGGCGGTGCATTTGTCAGGCTTCGTCGAACTGCACGTTCGGATTCATGGCGGAATCGTCGTCGAACTGCCTCAAGTTCCGATTGAGATTTCCGAGTATCTGCAGCAGGCGCTTGGCGTGTTTGCGGCGCTTATGGGTGGCCGGACGTATCGCCCGGGTGCACAGCAGCAGGCCCAGATCGACCGGTTCACGGCGGGTATCGGACCACCGCGTATCAACCTCGGCGGTTCTATCCTGGACCGGCGCGCCGATCGGATCTTCGTATACCGGGAGCGGCGCGGACAATCACGGATGCCGCTACCCCACAGCCAGAGCGTGGTGTGGGACGGACGATACCGTCTTTGCAACGCCGATCCCGAGCGGGATTTCATGATCGCACCGACACGGGGCTCGGCCGCACCCACTCCAATTTGGCGCGAGGTCTCTGCGGGTTGGTCCGATGCTATCCCACCCGGTGTCGTGACACGCGCCAGCGGTGCCGAGCCGACCCTGTTTCTGTGGTCCGACAACGATATCGAGCGAACGGCGCTGACAGCCTTGCCGAATAGTGTATCGATGCAGCGCCACCTGGCGCTGTTTGACCTGTTTTTGCCCGAATTCGACCTTAACCTGGCCAATCGATGCGCCGGACTTTTCGGCCGCCCGGATTATCCTGAAGCACCGCTTGCTGGGCCGTCGCATACGACGAACGGCTGACGCGGTCCGGGAAATAAACCACAGACGCAGACTGGCATTTCGACAGACTTGGCAATGTGGGCCGGGAGACCTATGTTAACGGCACGTAGATTGCCCGCTCACCGGCGGGTCGACCGATGTTTCGGGGAACCGTATGAACCCAAATTTTAGAAACTTTGCCCTGTGGGCGATCATCGCCCTTTTGCTCATCGCTCTGTTCAATATGTTTCAGAGCCCGAATGAGCGGGCATCCAATCGCGATATCAGCTATTCGCAGTTCCTCCAGGATGTCGACAATGGCCGCATCCGTAACGTCAAGATCGTCGGTGACACGATTACAGGCCAATATGCGGAAGGTGGCAAGTCGTTCCAGACCTATTCGCCGGGTGATCCCGGGCTGGTGCAGCGTCTTGAAGACCGCGGCGTGGGCATCACCGCGGCGCCTGAAGTCGATGGGTCAAACACGTTCTTCGGATATCTCATTTCCTGGCTGCCGATCCTGCTGATCCTGGGCGTTTGGATTTTCTTCATGCGCCAGATGCAGGGCGGTTCGCGTGGCGCCATGGGATTTGGCAAGTCGAAGGCCAAACTGCTGACCGAATCGCATGGCCGCGTCACCTTCGATGACGTTGCCGGTGTTGACGAGGCCAAGGAAGACCTGGAGGAAATCGTTGAATTCCTGCGCGATCCGCAGAAGTTCCAGCGTCTCGGCGGACGCATTCCGCGCGGCGTGCTGCTCGTCGGTCCGCCCGGTACCGGTAAGACACTGCTGGCCCGCTCGGTCGCCGGCGAGGCGGCCGTGCCGTTCTTCACCATCTCCGGTTCCGACTTTGTCGAAATGTTCGTCGGTGTCGGCGCCAGCCGGGTCCGCGACATGTTCGAGCAGGCCAAAAAGAACGCGCCGTGCATCATCTTCATCGACGAAATCGACGCGGTGGGCCGGCATCGTGGTGCCGGTCTCGGCGGCGGCAACGACGAACGCGAACAGACGCTTAACCAGCTGCTCGTCGAAATGGACGGCTTCGAAGCCAATGAGGGCATCATCCTGATCGCCGCGACCAACCGACCCGACGTTCTGGACCCGGCGCTCCTGCGCCCAGGTCGTTTCGACCGGCAGGTTGTCGTGCCCAATCCGGACATCATCGGCCGTGAGCGGATCCTCAAGGTGCATGTCCGCAATGTACCGTTGGCGCCGAACGTCGATCTCAAGGTGATCGCGCGCGGCACGCCGGGCTTCTCCGGCGCCGATCTCGCCAACCTCGTCAACGAAGCGGCACTGATGGCCGCCCGCCGCAACAAGCGGCTGGTGACCATGCAAGAGTTCGAGGATGCCAAGGACAAGGTCATGATGGGCGCCGAACGGCGGTCCAGCGCCATGACCCAGGAAGAAAAGAAGCTGACCGCCTATCACGAGGCCGGTCACGCGATTGTCGCGCTGAACGTCGAATCGGCCGATCCCGTTCACAAGGCGACGATCATTCCGCGCGGTCGGGCTCTCGGCATGGTCATGCAGTTGCCGGAAGGCGACCGTTATTCCATGAGCTACAAATACATGGTGTCGCGCCTGGCGATCATGATGGGCGGCCGTGTCGCCGAGGAACTGACCTTCGGCAAGGACAACATCACATCGGGCGCTGCATCGGATATCGAGCAGGCCACCAAGCTGGCGCGGGCCATGGTCACCCAGTGGGGTTTTTCCGACGAACTCGGCCAGGTGGCCTACGGTGAGAACCAGCAGGAGGTGTTCCTCGGCCATTCCGTGGCCCAGCAGAAGAACGTTTCCGAGGCGACTGCCCAGAAGATCGACAGCGAAATCCATCGGCTGATCGACGATGCCTACGCGACGGCGCGCAAGATCCTGACCGACAAGAACGACGGATTCAAAATCCTCGCGGAAGGTCTGCTCGAATACGAGACGCTTTCGGGCGACGAGATCAAGGCGTTGCTGCGCGGCGAAAAGCCGTCGCGCGACATGGGTGACGATACGCCGCCGACCCGCGGCTCCGCGGTTCCGAAAACCGGCGTGAAAAGCCAGGACGGCAAAGAGGAGCCGGACGACAAGCCGGATGCCGGCATGGAGCCTCAACCCCAGTAACACGCCGTCAACAAAAGTGTGCAAGAATGGCTGCCTCGGCAGCCATTTTTGCGTTTTACGGCTCGCAAAGTCGACAGGATTTGCTAGGTCCGTGAATCGGGGGATAATTCAGACACTGCTTCTGACTGGGGGTAAAGATGTCGCGACACTATTTTGGAACGGATGGTATCCGGGGAACGTCCAACTCGTTTCCGATGACGCCCGAGGTGGCCATGCGTGTAGGGCTGGCTGCCGGCAAAGTGTTTCGACGCGGCAACCACCGCCATCGGGTGGTGATCGGCAAGGACACGCGCCTGTCCGGCTATATGCTGGAAAACGCACTGGTGGCTGGGTTTACCGCTTCAGGCATGGATGTCTTCCTGCTCGGTCCCATCCCGACGCCGGCTGTGGCGATGCTGACACGTTCGTTGCGGGCC
The DNA here is from genome assembly GCA_965249925.1 of Hoeflea sp. Lineage (GTDB taxonomy): Bacteria > Pseudomonadota > Alphaproteobacteria > Rhizobiales > Rhizobiaceae > Hoeflea_A. The sequence goes on along the minus strand of OZ252260.1, from coordinate 202,686 downwards.
GACATCGGTGTCATGATCTCGGCTTCCCACAATCCGTTTGAGGACAACGGCATCAAGTTGTTCGGGCCGGACGGCTATAAGCTTTCCGACGAACTTGAAATGAAGATCGAGCGGCTGATCGATGCCGATATCGCCGACCAGCTGACCAGCGCCAGGAACATCGGCCGCGCCAAGCGGATCGACGGCGTGCACGACCGCTACATCGAATTTGCCAAGCGGACGATGCCGCGCAACGTCTCCCTGAACGGCCTGCGGGTGGCCATCGACTGTGCCAACGGGGCCGCCTACAAGGTGGCGCCCGCCGCACTTTGGGAACTCGGGGCCGAAGTGGTGATCATCGGCAACGAGCCGAACGGTCTGAATATCAACCTGGATTGCGGATCGACGCATCCCGTCGGTCTGATCAAGAAAGTGCATGAGGTGCGTGCCGATATCGGCATCGCGCTGGATGGCGACGCCGACCGGGTGCTGATCGTCGACGAGAACGGCGCTGTCGTCGACGGCGATCAGCTGATGGCTGTCATCGCCGAATCCTGGTCGGGCGACGGACGTCTCAGCGGCGACGGCATTGTCGCGACCGTGATGTCCAATCTCGGGCTGGAGCGGTTTCTTGGCGAACGGTCGCTGTCGCTGTCGCGTACCAAGGTCGGCGACCGGTATGTGGTGGAGAAAATGCGCGAGGACGGATACAACGTCGGCGGCGAACAGTCGGGTCACATCGTGCTGTCCGATTTCGCCACGACCGGCGACGGCCTGGTCGCCGCGCTTCAGGTGCTCGCCTGCGTGCAGCGCATGAACCGGCCGGTCAGCGAGGTGTGCCACCGCTTCGAGCCGGTGCCGCAGCTGCTGAAGAACGTCCGCTACTCGGGCGGCAAGCCGCTGGAAGACAAGCATGTCCAGGCGGCGATCGAGGATGCCAAGGGTGTGCTTGGAAACGCCGGCCGGGTGGTCATTCGGCCCTCAGGAACGGAGCCGCTGATCCGCGTCATGGCGGAGGGCGACGACAGTGCGCTCGTCGAACGTGTGGTCAACGACCTTGTCAACGTGATCTCTGGCACCCGCGACGCCGCCTGACCGTTTAACAGGAATGTGAGCTTCCGGCTCCTGGCCGCGTGGTATCCTTGCGGCTCATGGTCTTCGCCAGCAGCAGTCTGATCAGGATCCTTTTGACGGCTGCCGCCCTTTGGCTATGGGCGCTTCAACCGGCCGCCGCCGAGATCTGCTTCGGTAGCGAGGAAAACACCGACGTTTTCGTCCATGTGGAGATTTGCCCGATCGACTCCGGTCGCGCCTGCACTTTCGTATGCTTGACGCCGACTATCTACGAGACGGAAGCGGGTGCCCGCACCCTCTCAAGGTTCATCGTTGCGGTTGCTGACGGCGGTGTCTCGATGGACGCGGCGCTTGCCGAAGCGCGCAAGAAGTTCGGGACCGGGCGGCTTTACACCATCGGCAATGTGACGGTCGAACCGAACCTCTGCCGCAATGAACCGGCAACCGGCCGCATCGTCTGCGACTTTTAATCGAAACACTCACGGTCATGACGCCACGGCGACGATATCAAAGCCGGCCATGAAAGGGTCTAGGCCTGGATACGCCTCCGCCGGTACTCGCTGGCGAGGTAGACGACCAAGACGGTGAACGCGATGCCGATTGCCGTGTGCAGCAGGTCGATACCGGAGATCAGCATCGGAATGAGATCAAAGGGCCTTCCGTCCGGCCTGAACAAGGCCGCCAACAGGACGTCCTGATCGACGAACCCGTCGGTGCGCCAGGACAGAAAATCAGCGATCGGCCGGCCGGTTCCGGGCAACCGGAGACTGTTGAGATATTCGAGTAGGATCACGATGCCCGGGATCAGGATCGCAAGCGGAATGCTCCAGCGCTGAAACAGCGTCGAAAGCCCGGCAACCCACGCAAGGCACGGCGCGTACCAAAGCAGGACGAGCACAAAATAGAGCACACCGACAACGGTCATCTGAGCGAGAGTCATGGCCGCCTGGAGCAGGCTGGGCGCGACGACAACCGGATACTGCGCCGCCACGGACAACAGAAATAGATAGGCAAGTGCCGCGGTGACCAGGGCGAAGCCGAGAATCATCGTCATGAAAACCGTTATTCCCGCAAGAGACTTGCTGGTCAGAACCTTGAGATCACTCTGCGGCATCGATTTCCAGAACAGCAGCGCATTGTTGCGACGGTCGGCGGAAAAGCTGTCGGCATAGTAGAAGAACAGACCAACAAGCAGATAAAGGGACCACAGCAGGAAGGCCCCGCCGATACCGACCCGGTAGAGGCCGAGGCCCGCCGGATTCGGCCCCGTGGTCGATATGATCGCCCCGTCGCCGGTGAAGATAAAATACACAATGGCCAGCGACAGGATCACCAGCAGCGCAATCGGCACATAAAGAAACGCAATCCGGTGTTCAAGATACTCGCGTTTGATGAGGGCGGAGATGGCGCGCATCAGGCGTTCCCTTCGATGTCGCTGGGGCGCTGCATCAGCGCGACGAAAAGGTCGGAAAGGCTCGGTGTCGAGACGGCACCAAGCGGCTCAAGCCGCTCGGAGGGTATGTCTGCGAATACCATCACCGTCTGGTTGAACCGCGTTTCCCTATAGATAGGCCCAAACTGCCCGGCGGCATTGAGGCAGTCCTTGTCGACGATCAACTGCACATAATGCTGGCCGATGTCTTCCACCGGCACATCCAGGATGATGCGACCGTCATTCATGAACATGATGTCGCTCAGCATGAATTCGATCTCGTCGACCTGGTGGGTGGTGATCAGCACCGTGCGGTCGGCGGACATGTAATCCTCCAACAGGCGCCGGTAGAAACGTTTGCGGTAGGTGATGTCGAGACCAAGTGTCGGTTCGTCGAGCACCAGCAGTCGGGCGTCTATGGCCATGACCACGGAAAGGTGAAGCTGTGCCAGCATGCCCTTGGACAGGGTTCGGATGCGCAGATGCGGCTGCAGGTCGGTATCGCCGAGGAACCGCTCGGCCTCGAGCCGGTCGAACCTCGGGTGGATATCGCCGACGAGGTCAAGCAGTTCGCGCACCCGCAAGAATCGCGGCAGGCTGGCGACATCCGAAATGAAAGCCACATCGTTCATCAAACGGGCCCGCTGCCGAAACGGATCGAGGCCAAGGACGTCGATCTCGCCCTGGCAATCGATCAGGCCAAGCAACGCGTTGAGCGTGGTCGTCTTGCCCGCACCGTTTTTGCCGACAAGGCCGTATATGCGTCCAGCCGGAATGTCGAAATCGACGCCTCGCAATACCGTCTTACGTCCATAACGCTTGGTCAGACCTCGGGCGCGGGCGATGGTGGGTGGTGTGTCCGTCATTGTCATCATCCCTTGCCGAAGAGATCCTTCGGATGCAGTCCAAGTGTCTCGATGCGCGCCTTGATGCGCGGCCATTCGTCGTTCAAAAACGCCTGCCGCTCATGGGCGAGCAGTTTGTGGCGAGCGCCCTCGGCCACAAACATGCCGAGACCGCGCCGTTTTTCGACCACCTGCAGGTCGACCAGCGACTGATAGGCGCGTGTCACCGTCAACGGATTGACGGACAGATCCATGGCGATCTGCCGGATGGACGGCAGGGCCTCACCCTCCGGGGTGGTTTCGCTGAGAATCATGCCGATCAGCAGTTGCCTGATCTGCACAAAAATCGGTTGGGTGTCGCTCCATACAGTCATGGTCACTGTCCTGGTGTATTACCTATGTAATACACCACTGCGGAGATTCAACTCGCACGTGGACTGAAACACGCCGGAACGCAAGTTGAGTTGCTTCAGTGCGCAGCGTCGGCGATCAAGATTTCGCGGCTAAAGTGTGTCAGGTATTCGGCCCCCTCCTCGGTGACAACCACGGAATCGCCGATGCGGCCACCGAGTTGACTATCGACCGAGATCCCGCCGTCGACAGCGAATGTCATTCCGGGTTGCAGGATCGTCATATCGCCGCGTTTGAGTTCGGGTGCCTCGAGGTAGGACATGCCGATGGAGCGGCCAGTCCGGTATCCGCTTTCGTAGCCGCGCGCACGATAAACGTCGTTGGCGGCCTCAGCCACAGATGCGGCCGTCACGCCAGGGCGGATAGCCGCGATGGCTGCCTGCTGAGCGTCGATGGCCGCCTGTTGGACTTTTGCCGCCTCGTCGCTGGCTTTGCCGACAAAAAACATGCGGTCGAAACCCAATCGGTAGTGTTTGAACTGGGCCATGTTACAGAAGCAGAAATAGACAGGATCACCCCGTTGCATCCGCCGGACGCTGGCACGGCGATGCACCATCGACGTATCGCTGCCCGACTGCATGATCTGCAGATTGTGGATCATCGGGGAGACGAACGCCTCCCATCCCCGGTCGGTCAGGAAGCCGGCCGCCTTGCGGGTGCCGGCCTGGATCACCGCGAGCGCGGCCTCATACTCCGGCGCACCGGCGTGGAGCGAGGCGGCGGCCGCTTCCATCATGGCACCGGCGATTTCGCCCGCCTGTCGCATGACCCGTATTTCCTCGGGCGATTTGATCATGCGCAGACCTGCGACAATGGGTGAAATGTCGCAGAGCCGGTGCATCATCTGATGCGCATCCAGCCAGTTACGAACCATCGCCGGCACAATGCCCGCTTCGATCCCCAGACTCACTGGTGTGTCTGCGAGCGCTCGTGCCAGGACCGTTTCCCAGCCGGTTGAACCGGAGTCTTCCCACGTCATGATGTCGTCCACCCACGTCATGGACGAGACCATTTCGCTTTCCATGAGCGGCGTTATGACAGTCGGTGGACTCTCCGGACGCACGATCAGAAATGTCGGACGGCCGAACTCAACCGAGAGATAACCCCAAAACCCGGCAAAATAGGCAATCGTGCTGTCGTCGGTCAAAACGGCTACGTCGATTCCGGCGTCGGCGAGTCGGGCCTGAAAACACTCAGTGCGCTGGCGTGCCTGTTCCAACATGAGCCTGTTCCTTGCATAGCTGTGTACATCTAAGCCAATTTTTCTTTATAAATCCATCAAGAATCGCCGATCGACAACAAAGGTGTGTACATTATAGCGGACATTAGGAAGGAAGCGACATGTCGCACCATCAACACATCGCGTTCGATGCCGGTCGCCACGACAGGGCCAAGATCGGCTTTGTGCTGCTGAGCTCGGAGCAAACGATCGAAGATGACGTGATGCGGCTCCGACCACCGGGTGTCGGAATTCATTTCACACGGCTGCGCAGTCCCGATTCGATCACCTGGGAAACACTGGCGGCGCTACGACCACAGCTTGCCGAATGCGCGGCAGCCCTGATCCCCGATGCCGGGCTCGACGTCGTATGTTATGCCTGTACGTCGGGGTCGTTGGTGATCGGCGAACGCCGGGTTCTGGCTGAACTGAACAAAGGAGCGCCGACCGCCAGGGCGACGTCGCTGATTACCGGCGTCATTCGCGCGCTGAAGGCATTGGGCGCCCGCCGTCTGGCCATCGGCACACCCTATGTCGAGGCCATCAACCAGCGGGAAAAAGCCTATCTTGAAGCCGCCGGCTTCGACGTCCGGCATATCGAGGGTCTGGAAATCGAGAAGGACAGCGACATGGTGCGGGTGACGCCGGCATTCCTGAAAGAGTTCGCATTGCAATTGGCCCGGCCGGATGCCGACGCCATCTTCCTCTCCTGCGGTGCGCTGCGCACCCTCGATGTGGTGGGAGCGGTCGAGGCGGCCTGTGGCACACCGGTTGTCTGTTCCAACCAGGCGATGATCTGGGATACGCTGCGTCTTGCCGGCATCGACGACCGGGTGCACGGATATGGCAGGTTGCTGGCGGAACACTGATGAAGGCGATCGCGCAAGAACACAAACCATCCACCGAGCGGATGTTCGATATCCTGCGTGACAGGATCTGTTTGCTGGAGTACCCGCCGGGCATGAAACTGCGCGAAGCCGACCTGGCGGCGGAGTTCGGAGTGAGCCGCACGCCGGTGCGCGCCGCCCTGCAACGCCTGTCGCAGGCCGGTCTCATCAGTTCCCGTGACGGTGTCGGAACTGTGGTGACCGACCTGTCTCCGCAAGAGGTCCGCGACATCTACCTGGTGCGGCTGAAAATCGCCGAGATGATCGGCTTCTTGTCGCCGCTCGCCATCACTTCGGACCACAAAGATCAGGTCAGGCACTTGGTGCGACGGGCGGCTCGTCTGACCGAAGCGTTTGCCATCGAGGAGTACTGGCAAATCAATCACGACCTGCATTTCATGATTGGCACGGTCATCGGCAACACCGCCCTGCGCCAGATGTGGGACCATTTTTACTTCCAGGCAGCGCGGATTTGGTACCGACAGGTACGTTTCGCTTCGGAAGGCGCGGCCGAGGCGCTGCTTGCCGAAATCCAGGAGGTCGAACGAGCGCTTCGCGAGGAGGATGCGGTGGCGCTCGGATACGTGCAGCGCAACCACATCGCCTACGGATTGAGGCGTCTGAATGTGCCATAGCCGGATCGCACGGGTCATAAACCGCCGGTGGCTGGTGTGCGCCTGTACGCTTCTGGTGGTTTGGCTGTCGGGTTTGACGCCGGGTGCCGCCTCGGACCGGGTCTATTTCGACAGCCTCGACGGTTCCACACGGTTGACCGGTCTGTTGCAACTGCCAGCAGGCGAACCGCCGTTTCGTGCCGTGGTTTTTCTGCACGGCTGCAGCGGTCTCGGCCGCGATGGCGGTATCTCGCCGCTTTACTCCAGTTGGGCAAGCCACCTGAACAACGCCGGATACGCGGTGCTCATCGTCAACAGCGCCGGCTCCCGCGGCTTCGGGCCGACGTGCGGAGCCAGCGCACGACGCAGGGTCATGGTTCGCGACCGACCAAAGGACGCCTATGGCGCTCTGCGGTACCTGCAATCGCAACCGGCCATCCGGCCGGATCGGATCGCCCTGATCGGATGGTCGCAGGGCGGCGGCATCACGCTGCTTTCGGTTGCCATGCCGAGCATCGGACGGCCGTCACCGCCGCCGGTACATGATTTCAAAGCGGCGGTCGCCTTCTATCCAAGTGCCTGCAGCGACCGGCTGCAGCACCATCCGTATACGCAAGTGGCCCGCGGGGACTGGAAAACGAAAGCGCCGCTTCTGATTCTGCACGGAGCCGAGGACAACTTCACGAAAGCCGAGCCCTGCAGACTCTTCATCGACGCGGTTCGCCGACGCGGCCAACCGGTATCGATCGTTGTCTATTCGCGGGCGGTTCATGCATTCGATGCCCCAAATCTGAGGCTCCAACAACGCACCACTCCGCTTCTTTCCGATGGAACCAGACCGTGGATCGGGACCGACCGGGCAGCCCGGGAGGATGCGCTGCGGCGGGTTCCGGCGTTTCTCGACGCACATCTCCCGGTTGATTGAGCCGTCTCGGTCGAAGTGCCGGCCTTATGGTTTATCGGTTTGCTTAAGCGACTGTCATCAGCGATGCCGGCCGTTCGATCAGATTCTGGTGTATTGGTTTCAAGCAATTGAAATTATTGAGAATATTTAGATTATTGGGTAAACGGATATAGATAACAGGCTCTTAACTTTTTTCCGGCATCATTAGCTTCATAAACCCAATCAGTGTCCTTCGCATCGGCGGTTGTGTCACGATAGTAAAAAGGGCGTCGAGCTATGAAGATGCAAAGTTGCTTGCTTGCAGCCGCTGCCGTGTTCGTAACAACACAGGCGATGGCGGCTGATACAGTTACCCACATTCCGGTCGTTGAGCCGGTTCCGGAGATCAGAGGTACCCATTCCTACAGCGGCCTTTATGTCCGCGGGGACATCGGCTACGCTTGGACCAATCTGAGGGGCATCGATTACACCCTGTACGGCAAACCCGGAGCCTACGGCAAATTCGATACCTATGATGTCGACAATTCGTGGACCATCGGCGGCGGTGTCGGCTATCAAATCAATCACTGGTTGCGCACGGACCTGACACTTGACTACATGTTCGATGCCGACTTCCACGGATCGACCTCGGGCTATTGCGGCAACGGGTACCCGTGTGTGTCCACCGATTCATCTTCGCTCAGCGGATACACGCTGCTCGCCAATGCCTATGTCGATTTTTGGAACTACGGCAATTTCTCCGCCTATGTCGGCGGCGGTATCGGCGGCACCTATGTGCAGTGGGACGATCTGACAAACACCTCCTGCTCGGTTAAGGGCTATCCTCACCACTGCGATCCGACGATCACCCATGAGGGCAACTCCGAATGGCGCTTCACGGCTGCCTTCATGGCCGGTGGCGCTTATCACTTCCGGTGCGATCTCGCGGCCGACGCCGGTTACCGGTATCGCTGGATCTCCGGCGGAGAAATGTTCGGCTACAAGAAAGGTGGCGGTCCCGGCTACGACGAAGACTTCAACATCCACGAAGTCCGTCTCGGCCTGCGTTACTATCCTGGAAAGGACTGTTCCCCGCCCATCGTCACGCCGCCACCGATCTACAAGTAAATTACCCTCCACCACCCTTTCACCCGCCCGGCTTGCCGGGCGGTTTTTTTGTGATCAGAGGCGCTTGCAGCGGCAGAAATCCATAAGGGGGCGTAAACAAACGTGGTGAACAAACATGCTTAACCGCACCTTAACCAGTTTTGCCGATAGTCGGGCAAGACGGGCGTTCGCGCGCAATTGCCGCGGGCAGAGGTAAGGGGCCGATACTATGCTGAATTCGATTTTCACTCGTTCCATGGCAACGGCGCTGCTGATGTCGGCCACCGGTACGGTTTACGCGGCCGATCTCGACACCATCGTCTATGCACCTCAGCTTCCACGGACGGTGCCGGTGGAAATCGGCAACGGCTGGTATCTGCGCGGTGATGTCACCTACAACTTCTCCACCGACGGTGATGCGACGTCCTATCGGACTTATCACCTGCACACTCACACCTATGGCACCCGGGATTACACGAGCTCCAATTTCGATACGGACTGGGGTGTCGGAGCCGCCGCCGGTTACCAGTTTACCGATTGGTTCCGGGCCGAAGCGGCATTGGATTACTACCGGGGCTCCTTCGACACCTCGGCGACGTCGTTCAGTCCCTGCCTTTCGGGCTTCGTGGGACCCGACAACACCGGCTGCTCGACTATCGGCACTGCTGATTTCAATGCCTGGGGCGTCATGGCCAATGCTTACATCGATCTCGGCACCTATGTGGGCTTCACGCCCTATATCGGCGCCGGACTCGGCATGACTCAGGTCGATTTCAAGGATTACAATTCCAGGAGCACCTGCGTCGATGGCACGGCTTCCTGCAGCGGTGTCGGGTCCCTGTCATTGCAGCACACCGGCGAAGCCGATTGGCGCTTCACCTACGCCCTGATGGCCGGCGTGTCCTACAACCTGACGACGAACCTGAAAGCCGACATCGGCTACCGTTACATCAACGTCGACGGTGGCGACACCTACAGTTTCGATACCATTTCCGAAGCCGCAGGGGCGACCGGCGTGCAGGGCACCGATAACGGCTATCATCTGCACCAGATCCGCGCGTCGCTGCGCTATTCGCTCTGGTAGGGCAGTCGCGGCATAATCTCGAACAGCCCATTGCGAGAACACGACACGGAACACTGAGACCGGGATCGCATAGCAGCGCATCTCAAACCTGTCGGGATGCTCCGGAAGCGGCCCATACCATCCGTTGCCGACCGTTCAATAGCAGCCGTGATACCGCAGGCAGCCTTTGATGTCGTTGTATCTCGACCAATTGGCGGCGCAGCGCGACTGCCAGTAACTGCATCTGTTTCCGTAGCGGCGTGGCGCGTAGGTGACCGGCGGCCGCGGTGCGTAGTAGACCGGCGGCGGCACTATGTAACGCGGGCCGAAATAGAAGCCGAAGCCAACACTGGGACCGCCGCGATATCCTCGATAATTTCGATAGCGTTTCGGCCCGCGGTAGCGTTTCGGTCCGCGATACCCTTTCGGTCCGCGATAGCCTGGGCGTCCGCGATAATGGCCTCCCTTGCCGCGATTTCCAACCTGCGTCACTAAGTCGAATTGGCCTGCGCCGCGCAACAGCGTTTCGTCGGCCATGGTAGCGGCTGTTCCCGCGGCAGCGGGGCTGTGCATTGAGACCGCAATCAGCGCTGCCAATCCCGTTGCAATTCCGACCAGTCCAAGCTGTTGCATCCCGATACCTCCGTCGCGGCGACGCGGCCAGTATCGTTGCTGCAACATGAACACAACCTGAACGGATTATCCGGTGCGTGACCAAGCCTCTGCTGGCACCTTGGATCCACTGAAAGGCCGATGACACCTGCAGCACAGCCTGTAAACGACGCACTGCGACACATTGGCGTGGGTATTGCGCTCTTCCGGGGTTTCCGGTATCCCCGCCCGTGGGACACCCCTCCCCAACGAGGGGCAACTATCTGGAAGGATAGCCACATGCGAAGCAATGCCAAACCGGACATTCGTCCGGCAAATCCCCGTTTTTCGTCAGGACCCTGCTCCAAGAGACCCGGATGGTCGCTCGATGCGCTGAGCGACGCGTCGCTGGGGCGCTCGCACCGTGCCAAGGACGGCAAGGCCAAGCTCAAGAAAGCCATCGACAAGACCCGGCAGGTGCTGGGCGTGCCCGAGGATTACCGTATCGGCATCGTGCCTGCTTCCGACACGGGTGCCGTCGAAATAGCACTCTGGTCGCTGCTGGGCGCTCGCGGCGTACACATGTTGGCCTGGGAATCCTTCGGCGCCGGCTGGGTGACCGATGTGATCAAGCAACTGAAACTCGCAAACGTCAGATTGCTGGAAGCCGATTATGGCCTGTTGCCGGACCTTTCGACGGTCGATTTCGACCGCGACGTGGTGTTCACCTGGAACGGCACCACGTCGGGCGTACGCGTCCCTAGTGGCGACATGATTCCCGGCGATCGCGCCGGGCTCACGATCTGTGACGCGACCTCCGCCGCCTTTGCTCAGGACCTGCCCTTCGACAAGCTCGATGTGGTGACCTTTTCCTGGCAGAAGGTGCTCGGTGGCGAGGGCGCACACGGTGTCCTGATCCTCAGCCCGCGTGCGGTCGAACGGCTGGAAACCCATGTGCCGGCCTGGCCGCTGCCGAAAATCTTCCGGCTTACCAAAGGCGGCAAGCTGATCGATGGCGTGTTCGAAGGGGCGACCATCAACACGCCTTCGATGCTGTGCGTTGAGGACTATCTCGATGCGCTGCAATGGGCCGAGTCGCTCGGCGGACGGCAGGCGCTGTTCGAACGTGCCGACAGGAATGCCGCCATTCTGTCGGCCTATGTCGATCGCACGCCGTGGATCGATCACCTTGCGGTCGATCCGGCAACCAGATCCAACACGTCCGTCTGTTTGAAAATCGTCCATTCGGACGTTGTGGCACAGTCACCCGAGGCCCAGGCCGGCTTTGCAAAACGACTTGTCGGTTTGCTCGAGGACGAGGGTGTCGCCTTTGACATCGGCGCCTACCGCGATGCGCCGCCGGGTCTGCGAATCTGGACCGGAGCGACCGTCGAAGCCTCCGATCTCGAAGCGCTGACTGAGTGGCTCGACTGGGCGTTTGACCAGCAACTTGCTGCCCTGAGGGCGGCCGCCTGAACTTTAGGCTGGGCCGTTATCACCGGCGGCCCGATTCTTCACCTGATCGCCAGTAACAATTCCCAAGGAGGCCATTCATGGCACCGCGCGTCCTCGTTTCCGACAAGCTTTCCGAAACCGCCGTCCAGGTGTTTCGCGATCGCGGCCTCGACGTCGACTTCCTGCCCGATGTTGGCAAGGACAAAGAACAATTGCTTGAGATCATTGGCCAATATGACGGGCTGGCCATACGATCGGCTACCAAGGTAACGGAAAAACTGATCGCGGCGGCTGATAATCTGAAGGTGGTCGGCCGTGCCGGCATCGGAGTCGACAATGTCGACATTCCGGCTGCGTCGCGTCGCGGTATCATCGTCATGAACACGCCGTTCGGCAACTCCATCACCACGGCCGAACACGCGATTGCCATGCTGCTGGCGGTGGCCCGGCAAATTCCGGCGGCCGATGTATCGACACAGTCGGGCAAGTGGGAAAAGTCCCGCTTTATGGGCGTCGAGATCACCGGCAAGACGCTCGGTGTCATCGGTTGCGGCAATATCGGGTCGATTGCCGCACGGCGCGGCATTGGCCTTGGCATGCATGCTATCGCTTATGATCCGTTCCTTTCGGTCGAACGCGCAGAAGATCTCGGTGTCGAAAAGGTCGAATTGGACGACCTGCTGCACCGTGCCGATTTCATTACGCTGCACGTGCCGCTGACCGACAAGACGCGGGACATTATCAACGCCGAAGCGATCACCCGGATGAAGGACGGCGTACGCATCATCAATTGCGCCCGCGGCGGGCTGGTTCGTGAAGCCGATCTGGCGGCGGCGCTTCGATCCGGCAAGGTGGCCGGGGCCGGCCTCGACGTGTTCGAAGAGGAGCCGGCGGTGGAGAGCCCGCTGTTCGGCCTGCCGAACGTCGTCTGTACACCGCATCTCGGCGCTTCGACGACCGAGGCACAGGAAAACGTCGCCCTGCAAATCGCCGAACAGATGTCGGACTACCTGTTGAAGGGTGCCGTTTCCAATGCCATCAACATGCCGTCGATCAGTGCCGATGAAGCGCCGAGACTGAAACCGTTCGTCAAGCTCGCCGAAGTCCTTGGCGCGTTTGTCGGACAGGTGACGGAAAGTGCCATCAAGGAAGTCGAAATCCTCTATGACGGCAGCACGGCCGAACTGAACACCCACGCGCTGACCAGCGCCGCTCTGGCCGGGCTGATCGGCCCGCAGGTCGCCGATGTCAACATGGTCTCGGCACCGATCATGGTGAAGGAGCGGGGGATCATCCTGTCGGAAGCCAAGCGCGACAAATCCGGCGTTTTCGACGGCTATATCAAACTAACGGTCAAAACCGCCAAGCAAACCCGATCGATCGCCGGCACCTGCTTTTCCGACGGAAAGCCGCGTTTTATTCAGATCAAGGGAATCAATCTGGAAGCCGAGGTCGGCGCCAATATGGTCTACACCACCAACGCCGATGCTCCCGGGATCATCGGGCTTTTAGGAACGGTGTTCGGCGATGCTGGCGTCAACATCGCCAATTTCTCGCTGGGACGGAACCGTCCAGGCGGCGATGCCATCGCACTGCTCTATGTCGATGAGCCGGTTGCCGAAGATGTCCTGGACGCGGTCCGCAGCCACAGGGAGATCCAGTCGGCCAAACCTCTCGTGTTCGCAGTCGACTGAACAGACGGCTTGTCATATGCGCTTCGGCGTCACATCGGTGACGCCGGACTTGCGGCCGCGCCATCGTTCGGCGAGTCCGATGCCACCGAGCACCAGGATCAACGCCAGCAGGTGATAGAGGTGCAGCTGCTCGCCCAGGATGGCGACGGCAAACAGCGTGCCGAAAATCGGCACCAGGTTGAAAAACAAGCCGGCCCGGTTGCCGCCGATCAGTTCGTTGCCGCGGATATAGAGAATCTGCGTAATGATCGAGGCGACGGTTGCCGCGTACAGCACCACCAGCCAGCCCTGACGGTCCGGCACCAGAAGGCGCCCCGAAGCGGCTTCCCAGAGCGCAAAGGGCAGGCTGCCGATCAGCGCGGCGAGAGCCAGCATCGTCATCAGGCTCAACCAGTGTATCTGCGGTTTCCACCGCAATCCGACGGTGTATAGGCCGTAACACAGCACCGCCAGCAGCATGATCGCATCGCCGATGGCGATGTCGAGATCAAGCAACCGCGACAGATTGCCATGGCTGGCAACCGTTGCAACCCCGACGACCGAGATCGCGAAGCCGGTCATCTGGGCGATCGTGGTTTTCAGCCGGAAAAGCAGGAAGCTGGCAATGAAGATCACCAACGGCGTCGCCGCCTGAAGGATTGCTCCGTTGATGGCACTGGTATGGATGAGCGCCAAATAGAGGAAATTGTTGAACAGTGCGAATCCGAGGAATCCGAGCGCAATCAGCACCGCGGCGTGGCGTCGAATGACCGGCCACTCACGCCGCAGATGCGGCCAGGCGAACGGCAGGATAATGAGCAGTGCGATTGCCCAGCGCAGGCTGGTCAGCATCGCCGGGCTTACATGGCCGACCGCCAGTTTGCCCGCGACCGCATTACCACCCCAGCCGGCGGTGGTAATCGTCAGATAGACATAGGCGCGCGCTGCCATCGTATTTCCGCAGTTGGTGAACGACCTGAAGGCCCTATTGGGTTTGCCGGAATTTGTAAATGGCCGCGGCCCGATCGGCGGTTGCGCTCGCTTCGCCTATCGCCTTGAAACGGCGAAGAAAACATCAGCGGGTGATTCCATCGTCATTGAACATGCGTTATAGATGCGCGGGTTTTGGGCGATGGCGGCCACCTGGGGCAGTAGGATGGCGCCGAGACGGCAGTTTCAGGCGGTCTTCAACGGCAAGGAGTATTCATGACCAACGTCGTCGTGGTCGGCTCTCAATGGGGCGACGAAGGCAAGGGCAAGATTGTCGACTGGTTGTCGGAACGGGCCGACGTCGTGGTGCGCTTCCAGGGCGGCCACAATGCCGGCCACACGCTGGTAATCGATGGCGTCAGCTACAAACTCTCGCTGCTGCCCTCCGGCGTGGTACGCAAAGGCAAGCTGGGCGTTATCGGCAATGGCGTGGTGATCGATCCTCATGCGCTCGTCAACGAAATCGATCGTCTGGCCGGGCAGGGGATCGGTATTTCGCCCGAGAATCTGCGGATCGCCGACAATGCAACCTTGATTCTGTCGCTGCATCGTGAACTGGACGCCATCCGCGAGGATGCAGCATCCAATTCCGGAACCAAAATCGGTACCACTCGACGCGGTATCGGGCCGGCCTACGAGGACAAGGTAGGACGCCGGGCCGTCCGCGTCATGGACTTGGCCAATCTGGAGACGCTGCCAGCCAAGGTTGACCGGTTGTTGACGCACCACAACGCGCTGCGCCGCGGTCTCGGACAGAACGAGGTTTCCCACGACGCGATCATGGAAGAGTTGAAATCCGTCGCCCCGCGGATCCTGCCGTTTCGCGAGACGGTTTGGCGTTTGCTCGATACCAAGCGACGGCGTGGCAAGCGGATTCTTTTCGAGGGCGCTCAGGGCACTCTCCTTGACATCGACCACGGAACCTATCCATTCGTGACATCCTCCAATACGGTTGCCGGACAGGCCGCGGCGGGTTCGGGCATGGGTCCTGGATCGGTGGGCTACGTCCTCGGCATCACCAAAGCCTATACAACGCGTGTGGGAGAAGGGCCTTTTCCGACGGAACAGGAAAATGACGTCGGTCGTTTTCTAGGCGAACGAGGACACGAGTTTGGTACCGTAACGGGGCGCAAGCGGCGCTGCGGATGGTTTGACGCGGTGCTGGTGCGTCAGGCGGTAGCGACCAACGGAATCACCGGCATAGCGTTGACGAAGCTCGACGTTCTGGATGGGTTGGATGAATTGAAGATCTGTGTCGGTTACCGACTAGACGATCAGGAAATGGACTTCCTGCCGGCGAGCCAGGGCCAGCAGGCGCGTGTCGTTCCGATCTACGAAACTCTGGAGGGGTGGAAAGAATCGACCGTCGGCGCCAGGAGCTGGAACGAGCTGCCCGCACAGGCGGTAAAGTATGTGCGTCACATCGAGGAACTGATCGGAGCGCCGGTGGCTCTCCTGTCAACAAGTCCTGAACGGGACGATACAATCCTTGTGACGGACCCATTTGAAGACTAGGTTTGGGTGCAGATCGCGATCCGAAGGGCGATGCAGGGCTTTTAGAGCAGTTTCATGGTGGATTTTGTTGCAGTCATAGAAAAGGCCGTTAACGGCCTCGCCGACAACACGCCGGAGATGCGCGAGAAGGTCTACGAAAAGGCACGCGCCGCCATTGTCAGGCAGTTGGACAATATTGACCCTCCGGTCAGCGATGCCGTGAAGGACAAGCAGCTCGCCAAACTGGAGGAGGCGATCGCCGAGGTCGAGGACCGGAATACCGAAGCAATCATCGATGACGACGCCTTTACCGACATGTTTGCGGATGATGACGCAGCTGCGATGGAGTCGGAGGCCGCGGTGCCGGAAGCCGACCCCGAACCGCGGCCGCAGCGTGCTGCAGCCGGCCCGGCGGAACCGACCGCGCCGCCAACGGCGCCTGAGTCCGGTCCTGCGGACTACGGATATGGTCAGGGCGGGTACGACCAGTTCGGACTCGACAACACCACATCGCCGCCGCCAAATGCACGCGATGGCGGCTACTCCCAGGACTATCTTGCCGACCATCCGGCCGGAGAGTTTTTCGAGCCCAACCGCAGCGGGGTCGTTCGTACTGCCACCATTGCGGTGGCGATGCTGCTGCTGGTCGTAGCCGCGGGATTCGCAGTCTGGTTCTGGGGCGGCGGCATCATTTCGATGGTCTATACACCTTCACCGCAGATTGAGGAGAGTGCTCCAGCCGTTGGCGTCGACGATTCCTCTACCAACGGCGCGCCGGCGGCTACCGAGCCTGAGGTCGAAACGGCCGCTGTTCCGAGCAGCGTGACGGACACGCCCGACAGCGGCACCAGTGAGCAACAGAAGTTTACCCAGCGACTGCTGGAGGACGGATCCGAAGTGGATGCCGGGTTGCCGGCCGGTTCGGCGCGGCCGACGGCAGAGGAAGGCAAGTCGGTGGCCTCGATCGATACCGCGGCAGGTGACTTGCGGGCAACGGAACCCGAAACGGGTGCGGCCACCACCGCCGTTTCTCCTCCGGCGATCGGCCAGAAGATGTTCATCTACGAGGAACGCCTTGGCCAACAGGCGCCGACGGCACAGGAAGGGCGTGTGGTGTGGAGCATCGTTCGGGAGTCGCCGGGCGAAGACCTGCCGCCTGAACCGGCTATCCAGGCCGAGATTGAAGCTCCCGAAAGGGGCCTCAGTGCCGTCATGACCATCAAGCGCAACGCCGATCCCTCGCTGCCGGCGAGCCATCTCATCGAAATCGTGTTCGCCCTGACCGAAGTGTTCGAGGGCAACGGTATCGGATCGATCCAGAACTTCGCCATGAAAGACACCGAAGAAGCCACCGGCGATTCCCTGATCGCCGTTCCGGCCAAGATCACCGACAGCTTCTTCATGATTGCGCTGAACGACTATGTCGAGGCTGTCGACCTCAACATGCGTTTGCTGCGTGAGGGTAACTGGATCGACCTGCCGGTTGCCTATGGCAACGGGCGCCGTGCCCTGCTGACGCTGGAAAAGGGTTCGACCGGTGCCGAGGTCTTCGACCAGGTGATCCGCGCCTGGGACGCGCGGGCCACCGACACGTCGCAATCACAGTAGCGCAACTGCGATTCGCGCCCGTTGCTCTAGGACACCGGCTGCAGGCTGTGGGCCCGCTCCTCGGCAGCCTTGCGAACGGCATTCTGGACCTTTTCGAAGGCGCGCACTTCGATCTGGCGCACCCGTTCGCGGCTGATGTCGAATTCGCCTGAGAGCTCTTCCAGCGTCAGGGGACTCTCCGACAGCCGCCGTGCTTCGAAGATACGCCGTTCACGGTCGTTGAGCACGTCCATGGCGGAGGCCAACATGGCGCGCCGATCTTCCAGTTCGTCCTGCTCGATCAGCATCGTCTCCTGATCGTCGCCTTCGTCGACGAGCCAATCCTGCCATTGGCCGGATTCGCCTTCGGATGCCTTGATCGGAGCGTTCAGCGAGGCGTCGCCCGACAAACGACGGTTCATCGAAATGACTTCGTCTTCGCTGACGTTCAGTTTCGTGGCGATTTCAGCTACCTGTTCGGGCTTCAGGTCACCGTCATCGAGCGCCTGAATCCGGCCCTTCAGTTTGCGCAGGTTGAAGAACAACCGTTTCTGATTGGCGGTCGTTCCCATCTTCACCAGCGACCATGAACGCAGGATGTACTCCTGAATGGAGGCCTTGATCCACCACATGGCATAGGTTGCGAGCCGGAATCCGCGTTCCGGATCGAACTTCTTGACCGCCTGCATGAGGCCGACATTGCCTTCGGAGATCACTTCTCCGATCGGCAGGCCATAGCCCCGGTAGCCCATGGCGATCTTGGCCACGAGTCGCAAATGACTGGTCACCAGCGTATGGGCCGCGTCGGTGTCGGCATGCTCGTGGTAACGCTTGGCCAGCATATATTCCTGCTGCGGCTCAAGCATCGGAAAGCGGCGAATTTCTTCCAGATATCGATTAAGACCGCCTTCGCCGGCGGTAACGGTAGGCAAAGTATTCTGGGCCATTTAAAGCACCCCTCTATGTTTTTCGGACTCCCTTTTAAGGCAAGTCCACTGTGCCCTCACAAAGCTCGGACACACCTGTATGGCACATAGGTATCAAAAAAGGCAATATCAAGCCGGCTCTGCGCAGCCTAGCACATGTATCTGATTTTTATAATAAATCAGTGTCTTGTGTTGGTTGGGCGGGGATCTTCGAGGGCGGTTAACAGGGCTTTCATGTCAGCGGGCAACGGCGCCTCGAATCGCATCACCTGGCCGGTGCGCGGGTGCTCGAATTGCAGAAGGCAGGCGTGCAGCGCCTGACGCCGAAAGCCCGACATAGTGGCCCTGGCTGTTGCCGGCAGGAGGTTGGCCTTGGTCTTAAACGCCGATCCATAATCCCTGTCGCCGACAAGCGGATGACCGGCATGGGCCATGTGGACGCGGATCTGATGCGTGCGCCCGGTTCCCAGGCGGCATTCCACCAGCGATGCAACGGGTTTGCCATCCTTCGCCGGGTAATCCGTCCGCACCCGGTAATGGGTCACGGCGGAGCGCGCATCGGTGGCACCGGGCTGTTTGACCCGACGCTTGGTGCGATCCGAGGTGGACCGTCCGAGGGGCGCATCGATGGTGCCCGTGCGCGGTTCCGGCACGCCCCAGACGAGGGCAAGATAGGTGCGTCGCAACGCCCCGGTTCGTCCGTGGTCGGCGAACTGTGCGGCAAGAGCGCGATGCGCGATGTCGTTCTTGGCGACCACCATCACACCGCTGGTGTCTTTGTCCAATCGATGGACGATTCCCGGCCGACGCACGCCGCCGATGCCCGACAGTGACGCGCCGCAGTGATAGAGCAGCGCGTTGACCAGGGTTCCGGACGGGTTTCCGGCACCCGGATGCACCACCAGCCCGGCCGGTTTGTCGAGCACGATCACGTCGTCGTCTTCGTAAAGGACGGCAAGCGGCAGATTCTCCGGCGTCGGTGCGGCGTCGACCGGTTCGGGCAACGTCAGGTGTACGCGATCTCCGGGTCCGATTCTGTGCCGAGGTTCACGGACCGTTTGCCCGTTGACCGACACATCGCCCTCCAGGATCAGATGTTTGATCCGCGAACGCGAAATCTCACCGTTCAGAGCGCCCGCCAGCCACGCGTCAAGACGACCCGCCGCATCGCTTTCGGCGGTCAACTCTTTCCTATCGGCGGTGGCTTCGGTAAAGGGTTCATCCATGGGCGCTTCAAGCCTGACGAGACACGGGGTAAGCATGTCCAAGGTGGAGACTGACGTAGAGGAAGACAAGCCGCTTGATCCTGAAATGGAGAAAGTGCGGCGCAAAATGGTTCGACTGCTCGTCGTCTCCATCGGCGTCATGTTTCTCGGTGTTATGGCCGTGCTTGGCGGTGTTGTCTACAAGATCATCGACGGCGACGGCAGCCAGGTCGCCGAAGCGAGATCGGTGTCCGACGGCGGTCCATTGGAAATGACGGCGCAACTGCCGAGCGGGTTTTCCGTGGATTCGGTTTCCCTCGACGGTTCGAACATTCTGTTTTTTGGCCGCGACAATGGCGGTCGGCAACAGGCTCTGGTTTTCGATATGGACAGCGGGCGCCTGGCTGCCAGGATCGACGTGCAGCGGTAACGCATGGCTTTGCCGCAAGAGCGCCTGATCCGTATTACCGACGCCGACGATCCGCGCGTCGCGGATTTTTGCGAAATACGAGAGCGCGATCTGGTGGGGCGGCGTGGCATGTTCATCGCCGAGGGGCGGGTGGTGTTGACCATGCTTGCCAAATCGGAACGCTTTGTGGCCGACAAGGTGCTGGTGCTCGACAGCCGGCTTGCCGGCATAAGCGACGTCCTCGAGCGGTTCGATCCGCAAATCCCGATCCTGGTCTGCGATCGGCCGGTGATCGACCGGATAGCGGGCTTTCCCATGCACCGGGGCGTTCTCGCCGTCGGTCGCGCCAGCCACCCGGCCACCCTCGATACCTTGATCGACGGACTGGACGATAGGGCGCTGGTGCTGGTGTGCGCCGGTATATCGAACCACGACAATCTGGGTGGGCTGTTCCGTAATGCGGCGGCTTTCGGGACTGATTTTCTGTGCCTGGACGGCCATTGCTGCGATCCGCTGTATAGAAAGTCGATACGGGTTTCGGTGGGCACCGCATTGACCATGCCCTACACGCGCGGTGCCGCTATTGACGATATCCTGGATGGCCTGACTGCCTCGGGGTTCGACATTCTGGCGCTATCGCCGGCCGGCGCGACGCCCGTCGGCGCTTATCGCCCGGGCCGCCGCACCGCCCTGGTGGTCGGCGCGGAAGGCGAAGGGCTGCCGGAATCGTTGTTGAAGCGGCTGCGGACCGTGCGGGTCCCGCAGGTACGAACGGTAGACAGTCTGAACGTCGGCATGGCTGCCGGAATTGCACTGTACTGCGTGGCCAGCGCCATGGGGCGGATTTAAGCAGACCATGTTGCCGAAATGAAAGACGTATTATCGATGAAAGCCGTCGTGTTCGATCGATACGGTCCGCCCGAGAGGCTTTCGCTTAGCGAAGTGCCAATCCCGGATCCGGCAGCAGGAGAAATCCGGGTGCGGGTTCACGCAACGACGGTTGGCCGCACCGACACTGCCATCCTCAAGGCCCATCCATTCTTCGCCAGGGCGATGACGGGGCTGATCCGCCCGAAAATGCGTACGCTCGGAATGGACTTTTCGGGCGAAGTCGATGCGGTAGGCGAGGGCGTGACCACCTTCCAGCTCGGTGATCGTGTGTTTGGCCTGTCACCGGACAGGTTTGGCGCACATGCCGAGTACCTGTGTATTCCGGCTGGAGGGGCCGTTGCCCGCATTCCGGCAGATCTTGCGTTCAAGGAGACGGTGGTCGGGGAGGGTGCCTGGTATGCCGATTCCACCACGGGTCTGCTGCGAGAGGGCCAGAAGTGTTTGATATATGGCGCATCCGGTGCCATCGGTACCGCCGCCGTTCAACTGGCAAAAGCCCAGAGAGCCGAGGTGACGGCAGTCGTTGGACGCAGGCATTTAGAGCTCGCCGAACGCCTCGGTGCGGATCGGGTGGTGAACTACGAAGAGACCGATTTCACGGCGATCGGAGAAACCTTCGATCTTGTTTTTGACGCCGTGGGAAAAACCTCGTGGTTTGCATGCCGGCCTCTTCTGAAGAAAGACGCGGTGTTTACCGCAACCGACCTCGGCCCCGGTGGCTCAAACCTGTTTCTCGAGGCTTGGTTCCGGATAACCGGGAGCCGCAGAGCGCGGCTACCGTTCCCGAAGGATGCACCGGGTTTTGTCCGGAAGCTTGCCGACCTGATGGCTGAAGGGCGGTTTCGGGGTGTTTTTGACCGCAGTTATCACCTGGAGAATATCGTCGAGGCGTTCCACTATGTAGAGAAGGGGCAGAAGACTGGAATAGTGGTCATCGACATCCCTTAGTATGGCATGGACCCTACAATGGTTCGCCGCAGGCGTGAGAACCACGGCACAAAACCAGGTCCATTTCGTCCCGTTGCTGACGCACAGAATGCCTGCAAGCCAGCTTTTAGCCCCGAAGCCACAGTGTTGTGACCGAGTGCAGTTCGTTTCCTGTCAGTTTGACTTCCATCAACGCGCTCAACAGAACCAGCCCTATACTGCCAAGCGGCACTACTCCTGATTTCAAGCGATCCAATGGAGCGTGCGGTGGCACATTTGGGCGCGGATCGAGCTCCTGGCCGGATCGGAGCATCGGTTCTTTTCCTCTTCGGATTCGGACTGTTCATCTTCACCCGCCGCAGCGAACTCGTGCCGACCATTCAGGCAATGATCGTCATTGCACCGATTTTTATTCTTCGGTTTTCGCGGATTCTGTCGCTATGGCGGGCGATTGGGCTGACGACCCTTGGTTTCATCCTGTCGTTGAACGTAGCGCTCTGGGGCCTTTTTGATTTCGCCGACCCAATAACAGGCTTGGCCTTCAACATCGGACGCAGCACGCTGCTGGCACTGCTTTATGCGATACCGTACGTCATCGATCGGGCGCTGTTTGAGCGGTTCGGCCCGTCGCTTTGGTCGCTTTTGGCGTTTCCTGCCGCTGTCACGGCCATGTTTTTCTTGTCCTCGCTCGAGGGTCCCTTCGACGGTACCTCGGCAAAAACCATCTTTGCCTTCGGCTCGGCAGAACTGAAACAGCTTTACAGTTTGACCGGCCTTTGGGGGTTCATCTTCCTCTGGTCGCTGCCGGCGGCATTGGTCAATTACGTCTGGAGCCAAGGATTCGGGGTCAGGACGGTAAGTTCTGCCACCGCGCTGTTTGCGGCGATCGTTACCGGGCTCTACGGGTTCGGGGCATACCGCATGGCGACCAGCGAGACGCCCGATACGGTACGTGTCGCGGCGGTCGTTGCGTTGCCCGAGGACGGGATCGCCGTCTCCATGGAACCTTTTTTCTCCGAGAAGCGGATTCTGCCCTACGAAGAAACACTCGAACGGATCGTGCGGCTGACCTCGGAATCCGTCGCAGGCGGAGCCCGGATCGTGGCTTTTCAGGAACATCTATTGACCGCCATGGAACCGGGAATCGAGAAGGTTCGAGCGGATTACCGGCGCATCGCCGAAGAGAATGCCGTGTGGCTGTCGATCACATATTCCTGGTACGCGACCAGCGATGACGACAAGGGCAACAATGTTCACCTGCTGATCGACGATCAGGGAGAGATCCGTGCTGATTACAGCAAACGCTATCTATGGGGGTTCGGTCCTGCTGGTGAAACCCTCGTCTTCAACAAGGGCGCTGAGGTGATTCAGACCGTCAATACGCCGTACTGACGCATCGCACTGTCGATATGCCGGGATATGGCGTTTCCCGCTTTCGCCCGCCAAGCCGGACGGGCCGGGGCGGATATCATGCTGACCCCTTCTTATGATTTTCCAAGAAGCACCAGTCCCTCCGATGGCGCCAGGGCGATCGAGAATGGCTTCGCCATGATCCGCCCCACCTATAACGGCGTTTCCTTCGCGGCCGATCCCATGGGCCGTATTCTCACGCAGATGGACAGCGCCGACGGAGGTTCAGGCATCATGTTCGTCGATGTGCCGACGCGCGGTGTCGCGACGCTCTACGCGCGCTGGGGAGACTGGTTCGGCTGGCTGAATGTCGGGCTTCTGACCGCTCTGATCTGTGTCGCGATCCTTCGAGGGCATAGGCATACGCACGATGCCACTTGATCTGAACAACGCCAGCCGGGCGACAGACACGCGTTACTGACGCGGCCGTTGGACGGCTCTCGCGCCGAAAGGCGGTGCGACGACATATACGAGCCGGAACTCGGTGCGAAGTCGGTCAGGTCAGGTGCAAGGCTGGTCTGACTTTTTGGCTCCCAGACTCGGTCAGGGGACGGTATGCGCAGTTTACAACACTGGACCAGTTCGCCCGCTGCGTTTTTCGCGCTGACATTCCTGCTGTCGGCGCCGTTGTACCTGCTCAACGCGCTGGCGTTCCGCGAGGTGCTCGGGTCGCCGGAAACGGGTGCGTTTTACATCGCATTTCTCACCTTCACGCCGCTGATGGCGGCGTCATTGCTGACCCTGAGGAATCATGGTCGTCGCGGTTTCAAGATGCTGCTGCACAGGGTTTTCGACTTCCGACGGATTGCGCGGACACGATGGTATCTTGCCGCTATCCTGCTGGGACCGCTGATCTTCGCTTTGTCGGTTGGATGGATGGAATTTCTGGACGCGCCGATCCAATCCGCCATGGTCTCAATCCTGGCATTACCCGCGGTTTTCGCATTCGTCTTCGTGCTGGCGGCAGGCGAAGAACTCGGCTGGATGGGTTATGCGGCCGAGCCTCTTCAGACCCACCATGGGGCGCTTCGGGCGGCACTGATACTGGGTGTGATCTGGGCTGTGTGGCATCTTCCGTTCTTTGTCTTCCTGTTCCCGCATCCGATTGCCCTTGGTGCTCAATTGCTCACCCTGATCGGGGCCCGTATTTTGCTGGTCTGGATATTCAACAACACCGGAAAAAGCGTGTTCGCGGCCATTTTGTACCATGCTGCCGACAACGCGGCCTTGATGGTTTCCCCGGATATCAAGAGTACCGTTCCGTTGGGTTCGGTTGTGCCATGCGTCCTGACCCTCGCGGCAGCGGTCACCGTCGTGCTGTTGTGGGACTCATCAACCCTGACGCGGTTGCGGTTCGGCCTACGTCCGTAGCTGGATGCCGAAAACGAGACAGTGTCATCGTTCGCGCGTACAGCGGCCGGATCAGCGGTCCAATTCGGAACGGGCGCGGTCCGCCAGGCTGCGGCGTCCGGACTCACGGGATTTGGACTTGTCCTTGTCAGCGATCATCGACAGCAGCGGTGAGGATTCACCTCCGCGGGTGCCGGACACGCCAACCACCATGGCGGCGATATCGGTAATTTCCTCGCGCAGAGCTTCGTCCCCGGTGGTGTCCCTGGCAGCTCTCAGATTGTCGAGCAGAGCGCGCTGGCGCTCCCGCAACTCGTTCACCCGATCTCTCAGCTGCGCGTCCGACCGAATGGCGCGACCGATTGCATCGCGTCCGTTTGGCGACCGTTCCCCTCCTGAGGACGCCGCTTCCTCCGACGCGTCGGACGCGGATGGTTCCTGACCGGGCTGCCGTCGGCGATTAAGCTGGCTGACCTCGAGACGCATCCTGTTCAGTTGCTGGCGGAACTCTCCGGACATCGCTTTGCTTTTCTGCAAGGCAGACTTCAGCGAATCGATCTGCGATTCCAGCCGGCCGCTCTGTTCCTCGGCGGACCGGCGCGCGTCCTTGAAGTGGTTGGTGTCCACCTCGACGCGTTGCAGGGCGTGACGGTATTTCTCCGCATTGGCGCCGGATTCGGCGAGTTCCCTCTCTCGCGCCTGTAGCAGTTTCTCCGAGTCCGCCAACCGCTCGTCCAGATCCTCAACCTGTCCCTGTTTCTCGCGCAGTTGCACTTCCAATGTGGCGGCAGCTTCGCGGCTTTCCTGCAATTCCCGGTTTCGAGCCGCAAGCGCCGCTCGGATTTCCTCAAGTTCGGAATCGCGCTCGCGGCTGTTGAAATCGGCCTGTGACAGGCGACGCGTCAGTTCTTCCGCATGGTGCGCGGTTTTCGCTGCTTCCGCGCGCAAGGCCTCCTCTTCGTGCTTCAACTGCGCGATTGTCGCCTTCATATCGCTCACCGAGGCTTTGCTCTTTTCATAGGCTTCCCGGGCGCTCTCCAGCTTTTCGGTCAAGGCCGCGATGCGGCGCTCGGCCTGATCCAATGCCTCGCGTCCCCGCCGGTCGCCTTCCGCAATGTCGCGCAGTTGCAGCTTCTGCTGCTCGGCATGTTGGCTGGCGTCGTGGAGCATTCCGCGCTGCTCCAGCAATTCTGACTGTGCCCGGGTCAGGTTATCACGTGTTTTGCCGTGGTCTTCCTGTTCGCGCATATGTTCCTGGCGCCGCCGCTCCAGCGCCTCAGAAAGCGTTCCTATTTCGGCCTGCAATTCCTGGCGGACGCTGTTGAGCGTCTCGACTTTTTCATTGGACCGGGTCAGATCGGCCTCGAGATTGCCGAGCGACTCCCTTGTGGCCGTCAGCTCGGAACGCGTGTTTTCGTGGCGCTGCTGCTCAAGACCGTATTTCTGCCGAATGTCTTCCATCGTTTCGGCCATTGTCTTGATTTCATCCTGCAATTCCTGCCGAACCGACTCCAATGCTTCCACCCTCTCATTGGCGTGACCGAGATTCATCTCGACATCGGCCAGCCGGACGCTGGTCTTTTCGTGTTGCGCCTGCTCGCGGCCGTATTCGGCCTGGAGCCTTTCGGCCGTCTCGGCGAGAGTCAGGATTTCCCGTTGCTGTTCCTCGCGTACCGTCTCCAGTGCTTCGATTCGTTCATTGGCATGGTCGAGATTCATTTCGACGTCGGCGAGCGATGATTGCGCCGCGGCCAATTCGATGCGCGTGCTGGCGTGGTTTTCCTCCTCTAATTCCCGTTCCTGGTTCAGAGTCTGAGCCGAGTGCATGACGTCGCGGATTTCGTCCTGCAATTCCTGGCGTACCGTTTCGAGCGCGTCGATCTGATCATCGGCCTCGCCGAGCTTCAGTTGGGCGTCGTTGAGAGACGATTGCACCCTGGCCAGCTCGATACGCGTTTCGTTGTGGCGTTCCTGCTCCCGACTGTTTTCGTCCTGCAGTTCCTTGCGAACGGTTTCCAGCGCCTCGATTTTCAACTCGGCGTCGGCCAGGGACGACTGACTGGCCGCGAGATCGATGCGCGCGTCGTTGTGTTGTTTCTGCTCGCGTGTGTATTGGTGTTCCAAATCCCGCGCCGTGCCGGTCACGGTCTCGAGATCGGAATGCAAATCCGCCTTTTCCTGCTGCAGGGTTTCGATTTCGGCGCGATGACTGACAAGTTCCGTGCTGCTGGTGGCCAGGTCGATCTTCATGCTTTCGACTTCGGTCGAAATATCCATGAGGTCGTTGTTCAGCCGGATGATCTCATCAGTGTCGGCCTTCTTCATGCTTTCGAAATCGGAGAGGTTTCCTGAGAGCTTCTCGATCAGCTGCTGCTGTTTTCGGGTCTCGGAACGCAATTCGGCCGAATGCGTCATAAGCTCGTCGATTTTACGATCGGCATCGCTCTTTTCGCCGGACAGAACGGCAAGGTCATCGCGCAACTTGCTGTTGGCTAGCTTGTTGGCAGTCAGCTCGCTTTTCTCTTCCTGCAGTTGTGAAGCCATTTTTGCGGTTTCACTGGCATGACGGGCGCGCAAAAGATCCGATTTGCCTTTGATCTCCGCAGCACTCAACGGAACCGTTGCCTGAATCCGTTTTTCGGTCAGGCGGACGATACGGCTATAGATGGCTGGCGTGATCAGCATGCCGATCAAGGCGGCCGCAAGAAATCCCAACGCGAAAATAAGTACGAATTCGATCACACCGGTGTCCTGCTTCCCTTCCCCTGCGGCGCAATACCAGGCCGCGCTGCCCGCCAGAGCCTGCATTAAGCATGGCTGGCCACAGGCGGTAAAGGGAGCCTGCTACCAATTTTAAGGATATGGTAACCAAGCGCCGGGCGGCGAAACACGAATGGGGATATTGGCCAGACAGGATGCCGGGTCTTCCGAACGATGGGTTCAGAAGGGATTCCAGGTCGGCCTTTCCGTGAGTTTGAGATACCCCAGATTGACCCCGAGACGGGCGCCGATACCGGTGCGAATGGGGACGATGATAACGCGGCTCCCCTGCAGCACCGTCATGCCGACGCCGGCTACCAGGTACGCCTGGCCACTGACGCCGCCGAACCGGCCGTAGACATCGCCGGTTGTCTGCAGGTGATACACCAGCATCATCACCCGGCTGCCCTGGCCGCCATAGTCGAAGCCAACCGACGGACCCTGCCAGAAGAGCGGATGCTCACCGGCGTTCTTGGTGTACATCCGGCCTTCACCATAAGTAAGCCCGCCGATAAATGCGCCGGAGGCTTCTTCGCCGAGAATGTAGCCGTTGGGCAGTCCATACCTCTCAAATGCGCGCTCCACGACTCTGGCCAAGCCGTCCGTCGCGGCGCCAAAGAAGCGGTGGCCGGCGTCGACCATTTCCTGGGCGGTGTAGTATTGCGACCGATCGGGGGCCGGTTGCGGCGTGTCCTGAACCGTTGGGTTTTGGGTGCCGGCCGGCTGTGCGGCAGCGGGAACCATCGCCATGGCGATCAGCAATGCGCACGGCAAACCGATCGACGCCGCGACCCGGCACAGGGAGGTTAACACGGTGAGCTCTCCGTCCTATTGCTTAATAAGCCGCTAATCTTAAGACTCTATAATGACGGCAGGTTATTAACAGTCGGTTTACCAACTGTGGTGTCTTTATGGCCGATACCGGAGCAGAGCATTGCAGATGACGACAACGCGATCAGCAGGCGAAATATCACAAAAGAGGAACTGACCATGTCGGGAAATCCCAATCTCACGCTTTCCGGATCGGACCTGGCCGCACTCCTGTGTAGTCGGGTGTGTCACGACGTCATTTCCCCTGTTGGTGCCATCAACAACGGTCTGGAATTGCTCGACGAAGGTGGCGCAGACGAAGACGCAATGGACCTGATCCGCTCCAGCGCTCACAACGCCTCGGTGCGTCTTAAGTTCGCCCGACTGGCGTTTGGCGCGTCCGGATCGGTTGGTGCGTCAATCGATACAGGTGAGGCGGAGAAGGCGGTCAAGGATTTCTCAAGTGCCGACAATAAAACGGAAATCACCTGGCACGGTCCGCGGGCTATCGTTGCCAAGAACAAGGTCAAGCTGCTGCTGAACCTGTTTTTGGTCGCCTATGGCTCAATTCCGCGCGGCGGTACCATCGCAGTACATCTGGAGGGGCTCGAAACGGAGCCGCGCTTCACCCTGGTAGCAAAGGGTCGAATGGTTCGTGTGCCACCGAAGTTTCTGGAAATCCAAAGTGGGACGGTCAGCGAGGCAATCGATGCGCACTCGATCCAGCCCTACTATACTGTGCTGCTTTCCGAACAGGCCGGCATGACGGTCACATCGACTGTCGGACCGGATGAAGTCACGTTCGTTGCCGCTGCCGCCTGAAGCAGCGGTGGCTGCTGCTGTTTAGCGAATAGCGAAAGATAAAATTAAGTCTCCGCGATAACCAAATGTTTTTGTCCTTGCGCTAGTCTTGCAGTTGTAAGGGGGCATTCAAGTACGGGTGGGACGCGCGAGCGTGTTGGTTCGCACGGGCTGTACCCGATACTGGCGAAGGAGTACCGGTTATGGAACGGCTCATATTAGTTGATGCGTCGGTCATCATCCGCAAGGTCGGCAAACGCATCCTCTCGGACCTCGGCTATCTGGTGAACGAGGTGGAGGATGTGCAGAGCGCAAAAACCTTGTGCGAGGGCGGCGTGCCCGCTGTTCTGATTGTCGATTCGTGCCTCGACAATGCGACGTCGCTGATTCGTGAAGTGCGTAAGATGCCAAGCGGCAACGACGTCAAGATTTATTATTGCCTCGTCGAATCAAAGCTAAAGACGATGATGCAGGGGAAACGGGCAGGGGCCGACGATTTTCTCATGAAGCCGTTCGATCGAGAAATCCTGACCAAGACCTTCGGCGACCGGGCGCGCAGCGCAGCCTGACGCCGCGCGTGCTTGTTTGTTTGTTGTAGAGATGATTGGCTGCTAAACGCAGCCTGAGACGACAACAAAAAAGCCGCCGGGCTTTCCGACCCCGCGGCTTGGTCGATCAGGTTCTGGTGGCGATCTTAGGCGCTTTCGAGAATTTCGCTGTCTTCCGGCTCCCGCAGCACGTAGCCACGACCCCATACGGTTTCGATGTAGTTGCGTCCGCCAGCGGCAGTTGCCAGCTTCTTGCGCAGCTTGCAGATGAACACGTCGATGATTTTCAGTTCAGGCTCATCCATGCCGCCATACAGGTGGTTGAGGAACATTTCCTTGGTCAAGGTCGTGCCCTTGCGCAGCGACAGAAGTTCCAGCATCTGATACTCCTTGCCTGTCAGATGCACGCGCTGGCCGGCGACCTCGACGGTCTTGGCGTCGAGATTGACCAGCAGGTCACCGGTGGTGATAACCGACTGGGCGTGGCCCTTCGAGCGACGGACAATGGCGTGGATGCGGGCGACCAGTTCATCTTTGTGAAAAGGCTTGGTCATGTAGTCGTCGGCTCCAAATCCGAGACCACGGACCTTGTCTTCTATCCCGGCCATACCGGACAGAATGAGGATCGGTGTCTTCACCTTCGAAAGGCGCAGCGTTCTCAGGACTTCATAACCGGACATGTCCGGCAGGTTGAGGTCCAGCAGAATAATGTCGTAGTCATACAGTTTGCCGAGATCGACGCCTTCCTCACCGAGGTCGGTGGTGTATACGTTGAAGCTCTCCGACTTGAGCATCAATTCGATGCTCTGAGCCGTCGCGCTGTCATCCTCGATCAAAAGAACCCGCATGAATTTCCCCTTTTCCGCCGCAGAAGGTTCGCAACGCCTCCAGGCACCCCACGGATAAGTTCATTGCCAACCCGAAACCTGCCACCAAATGGTTAACAAATTCTGATTCGGTATGGCAACCCTTAAAGAGATCACTCGATGAGCGATCTAACCATCTGATTCTTAATGTTAATTTGAGTTCATATTGCTGACAAACCACATTAAGAAACGCTTCTAACCGATTCAGGCGACTCGCGAAAGATTCATTAGGTCGGAGCCATTCATTTACTCGGCTTTAAGCGATTGGGCCTATGATTAACGATGTCCGTAAACGAAAGGTTACCAGAGAATCGATAATGCCGTCGCGTAACCATTCGAACCGCTGGCAGCGACCACCGGATTTGCGGACCGGCCTGTTACCATGCCGGACCCGGCGTCATGGGAGTATTGCGTATGAAGTCGAGTGAGAGCCTTGTTCGATTGAAGGAATTCCAGGTCAACGACAAGCGTCGTCAGCTCAATCAGATCCAGCTCATGATGGCGGAGTTCGAACGCATGGCGGCTGAGCTGGAATACCAGATCGCCGCGGAAGAAAAGAAGGCGGGGATCAGCGACCCGACTCATTTCGCCTACCCGACCTTCGCCAAGGCCGCCCGGCAAAGAGCAGACAATCTGCAACATTCGATCCGCGAATTGCGGGTGCAGCAGGATGCTGCCGAGCTGGCGCTGGAGGAGGCTGAGGCCGGCCTTCAAAAAGCCATGGCGCTGGAACAGCGCGACGGACAGACGCGCGGCTCGAAGACGGGCTGAAAACGGTTCGCATCACCCTGCGGAACAACCGATAAAGCATCGCTGGCGCCGATGCCCGCAATATGCTTCCCTCCCTCACGTACCCGGCGCCGCCGGGCTGCCTTTCGTCGACTATCGTGCTGGTTCGGGACACGCACCTTTGCCTTATCGATTGATGCTGCCGCTTCTGCTGCTTGTTGCACCGTTCTGTTTGGCCCTCGGGCTGACGCTTCCGCTGGTCCGCTTTGAGAAACTGTACTTTTTCGAGGAAACGCCATCCCTGATCGGCATTGTGACGACGCTGTGGCTCGACGGAAGTCTCGGGCTCGCCATCCTCGTCGCGCTGTTTTCGGTGGTGTTTCCGCTGGCCAAACTGCTGGCGGTCATGTTCGAAGCGCTGGCTGTGGGCATGGGGGGTGCGGGTGGCACACACGGCAGAGCATTGCTGAACCGCCTGCTGCCGCTGCTGTCCAAGTGGTCGATGATGGACGTCATGCTGGTGGCGATCATCATCGTCGCGGCCAAAACCAGTGGCGTCGCCGATGCCTTCACCCAGCCGGGGCTATGGTTTTATGCCGGTTCTGCGCTGTCCGTTACCGCGGCGCACGCCATGATCGGCCGGCTGCGCCTGCGGTGACCATTTTCAGTATTTCGGGGAGACGAGGACCGCGGATCGAGGATCAGTGACGGTACTGCTGAATGCGGGTCGTGCGCAGTCCGGCGAGACCGTGCGCATCGATCGAGGCTTGCCAGGAAAGGAACTCTTCGACGGTCAATGCGTAGCGTTCGCAGGCTTCCTCGAGGCTCAACAGGCCGCCGCGAACAGCTGCGACGACTTCTGCTTTGCGTCGGATTACCCAGCGACGCGTCGATTTCGGCGGCAGGTCGGCAATCGTCAGAGGACTGCCGTCCGGTCCAATCACATATTTAATTCTTGGTCGCACCACGTCGGTCATTGGACTCTCTGCACACACTCAAAGACCTAATGAAAAGCACCATACCGATTGAGGTTTAAAGATTGTCTAAACAAAGCCTCACGACTTGTTATAATATTGATTTAACTTGATATTGTGACCTTTAGTCGGCGCTGTGATTTTGATCTTCAAAGGCTTTTGTCCGAACAGCGCTTGCTGCAGAAACGGCTATTGCCTATATGATGCGCGACAAGCTTGATTGGCGCCTTTCACGCCTTTGAACGCGGATAAAAAAGTTGAATACACTGGATATCGACAAGAGGCCCGAGGACACACGGGTTGTCGTGGCCATGTCTGGCGGCGTCGATTCGTCCGTTGTTGCTGGGCTGCTGACCCGCGCGGGCTACGAGGTGGTGGGGGTGACCCTCCAGCTTTACGATCACGGCACTGCCGTGCATCGGGCGGGATCCTGTTGCGCCGGCCAGGACATCGAGGACGCACGCCGGGTGGCCGAGACACTCGGCATCGCCCACTACGTGCTCGACTACGAAAAGCGATTCCGGGAAGCCGTGATCAATCCGTTTGCCGAAAGCTATGTCGCCGGCGAAACACCGATTCCCTGCGTCGCCTGCAATCAGACGGTCAAATTCGCCGATCTGCTGAAGACGGCGCAAGAACTCGACGCCGACGCGCTGGCGACCGGGCATTACATCCGTTCCCGGCGCAACGGAGAACACCGGGCGCTGTTCCGCCCTGTCGATTCGGATAAGGACCAGAGCTACTTCCTGTTCGCCACGACTCAGGAGCAGATCGATTACCTGCGCTTTCCGCTGGGCGACCTGTCGAAGGCCGAGACACGTGCGCTGGCGGCTGAAATGGGTTTGACCGTGGCCGAAAAGGCGGAAAGCCAGGATATCTGCTTCGTGCCGCAGGGCAAGTATAGTGACATCATCACCAAGCTGCGGCCGGAAGCGGCCCACGGCGGCGACATCGTGCATATCGATGGGCGGCTGCTTGGTCATCACGAGGGCATCGTCAACTACACGATTGGTCAACGACGTGGGATCGGTGTTGCGGTCGGCGAACCACTCTATGTCGTGCATCTCGACGCGCCGACGGCGCGGGTGATCGTCGGTCCGAAAGCAGCCCTGGAAACCCGCCGACTGTTCCTGCGCGATATCAATTGGCTCGGCGATGAGCCCGTCGATTCGATGCCGGAACAGGGGTTCGCGTGCTACGCCAAGGTGCGCTCCACACGCCCGCCGCGCGCGGCAACGGTGTGGTACAGAAACGGCGGCCTAATGGTGGAACTGGCCGAGAGCGAAGCCGGCATCGCGCCGGGTCAGGCCTGCGTGCTGTATTCCAGCGATGGCGACAACGCACGGGTTTACGGTGGCGGCTTCATCGACCGTACCGAACGGACGGACAAGGCCGAAAAGCTTCTGCAGTCGGTATTGGCAGCCAAAAACACGGTTGCGGAACCGGCGCGACCCCACTGACCTGAGCGAGCCCCTTATATAAGAAAATGGCCGGTCGGGAGCGACCGGCCATTTTCGAAGATCTGTGGTGTTGGCCCTATTCGGCGGCGACGGCCTGCTGAGCCCCGACGAATTGCTGTACGGCTCCGATAATGCGATCCTGATCGGTGCGTTCCAGATAGGGGTGCATCGGCAGGCAAAGGATCGTGTTCGGCAGCTGTTCCGTGACCAGGAGTCTGCCCGGCCCGGTCGGGTAGTGGGCATAGGCCGGCTGCTGATGCAGCGGCTTCACATAGTAGATCACAGACGGGATGCCCTGATCGGCGAGATGCGCCTTGAGGCCGTCACGATGCGGTGTTTCGATGGCGAATTGCGCCCAGGCCGACCGGGTGTCATCCGGCAGCCGCGGGACACGCACAAAGTCGCGCAGATGCTTGCAATAATAGTCGACGATGGTCTGGCGCGCGTCGAGTTCCTCGTCGAAGATCGCCATCTTTTCCAGAAGAATGGCGGCCTGAATGGTATCGAGGCGTGAATTCAGGCCGACATGGATGTTGTCGTACTGGCTTTCGCCCTTGCCGTGAAAGGCATAGGAGCGCAGTTTCTCGGCCAGATCGTCGTCATTGGTGAACATGGCACCACCGTCGCCGTAGCAACCCAGCGGCTTGGCCGGATAGAAGCTGGTGGCGGCGACATGACCGAACGAGCCGCAGCGACCTGCGCGGGTCGAGCCGCCGATGCTCTGGGCGGCATCGGACAGGACCAGCAGGCCGTGTTTGCGGGCCAGGGCGTCGATTGCGGGATAATCCGCCGGCGTCCCGAACAGATCCACCGGAATGATTGCTTTGGGTCGCAGCTTGCCTTCGGCGTTTACCGCCTCGATGGCATCTTCGAGATGCGTCGGGCTGAGATTGTAGGTGTCGTGGGAGATCTCCACGAAAACCGGGGTAGCGCCGACCAGTGCAACAACCTCCGCCGTCGCGGCGAAAGTAAAGGACGGCACGAACACGGCGTCTCCGGCACCAATCTCGTGCGCGAGCAACGGTATCAGCAGCGCGTCGGTGCCATTGGCACATCCAACCGCGTGCTTGACACCGACATAGTCGGCGATGCGTTGCTCGAATTCGGCGACCTCGGGTCCGAGGATATAGCGACCTTCGTGCAACACCTTGGATACGGCCCGTTCGAGTCGGGCAGCGATCCGCGTCCGCTGAGCGGCAAGATCAATAAACTGCATATGTATGTTCGTCCCCCTGCGGCCCAAGCCCTTCACCGCGTTGGATTGATCAAGGACAGGCCGGTGGCGACACCCGCTATCCAGCTTACGGCCCCTCAACTTTCCGAAAGCCTCCGGATTTCGGGCGCCAACCAGCCGGCATGTCCGTCTATCCTAGCTAATAAGCTGTCAACGCTGGAATTTCCAGCCCTGTGGCCATCACACTCCAGCGCAAAATGTAACCGCAGGTGATCACGAATTGTGATGGTCTGCAATGTCGATGCGGGTCAGTCGTGGGTCACGGTGCCGGCTGACAGGATACGAATCACGGCGAGCCCCTCGGCTGCAGGCGTGCGCGGCTCCGTTCCGTTGACGATGCAGTCGATGAAGTGTTCACATTCGCGGGTCAGCGGCAGGGCTTCCGAGATGGCGGCATAGTGCGGTTCGGCGGTTTCGAATTGCCAGCCGCCATCATCTTTCCACACGCGATGCTGATAGATCGCCAGTTTGCTGTCCCAGGGCAGGGTGTCCTCGAAGACGGCCATCGCCCTGTCGCCGATCACCGTCAGGCGACGCTCGCGGTAGGGATTGAGCCGCGAGGCGAAGACATGGCTGCAGATCCCGCTCGGAAAGGTCAGATGCAGATGGGCGAAGTCGCTGAGATGGTTGATGGCGGCCGATCCTTCGCCGCGGATCGTCTCCGGTTCCTCACCGGTCAGGGCCAGAATCAGCGACAGGTCGTGCGGCGCAATATCCCACAGCGCATCGTTTTCGGCGTGAAACTTGCCGAGTCCCAGGCGGTGCGCGTGGATGTAGCGGATGGTGCCCAGCTCGTCGGCGGCGATCATATCAACCAGTTTCTCGAACGCCGGATGATAACGCAGCACATGACCCGTCATCACCACGAGGCCCGCCTTGCGGCCGGCTTCGACCACCCTCTCGGCGTCGGCGATGTCGAGCGCGATCGGCTTCTCTACCAGCACATGTTTGCCGGCGGCGATGGCACGCAACGCGTAGTCGGCATGAAACTGCGGGGGCAGGGCGAGCACCACGGCATCGATGTAAGGCGATTCGAGGATTGCGTCCGCGGACAGCGCCTCGACGCCGAACTCGCCGGCGACGGCCGTGACGCGCTGCGCGTCGACATCGGCGACGGCCCGCAGCGCGCCGATGCCGCTGAGGGTTCGCACATGGTTGCGGCCCCAGGAGCCGCAGCCGATCACCGCTATCGCTGGTGTGGTGTTCATCGCGTTTTCCGCTTGGTGACAGTTTCGGCCTGCAATATCGACAGGCCCGAAAGCATGCAAGTGCCGCACCGCGCAAACCGACCAGCTTTTGCTTGACAGCGCTAACACCGCGCCATTATATCGCGCCGTTCCTGACGGTTCGGCGGGGTAGCTCAGTCGGTTAGAGCAGCGGAATCATAATCCGCGTGTCGGGGGTTCGAGTCCCTCCCCCGCTACCAATGAAATCAATTACTTAGCGGCAGGCTTTGCGATAACTGCTCTCGTTCGTTTTGTCATCGGCGAGGCAAAACGGCTTTGATTATGACGTGTTGGTGTCAGCGTCACTTTGGTAAACAGTCGAATAAGAGGCCGATCGGAAGCGGGCCGCCGCTTGATCACGCTCCGATTCCCGTGACAGACAAGTGTCCTCAAAGATTGATCTTGGAGGCTCGCGCGTGAGCTATGTCCTGTATTCTTACCCTGACTGCGCAAGCCACGTCGTGCGAATGGCACTGGAAGAGCTGGGCGCGTCTTATCGGGACGAGATCGTCGATATGCGCGCGGGTGCGCACCGGAGCGCCGAATTTCTGCATCTCAATCCGCGCGGCCTTGTGCCGGTTCTGGCGGACGAGACCTCGGGCGCAACGCTGTCTGAGACAGGCGCGATCCTGAATTATCTCGCCGAACGGAGCGGCCGTCTTGCACCACCTCCGACAGAGCCGCAGGCACGCGCGGCTTTCCTCCAAAGGTTGTACTTTCTCTCGAACACGCTCCATGCGGACGCGCAGCTCCAGTATTACACGGCGCGATATGTTGGCAAGGACCTGGCCGAGGCCGCCCGGTCGGTCGTGCATGAGCGCATGCGAACCCATTTCGCCATGCTGGACGCAGCCATCGCGGAAAATGGCGGACCTTGGTTGCTCGGCGGCAAACTCAGCATGTGCGACTTCTATGTCGGCGGGTGCGCGCGCTGGTCGCTGATCGCGCCACGTCACGCGCCCCTCGAACCGGAAGCGGTGACCCGCCACCTGCATTTAAATGCCTTGCTCGAGGAATTGGAGTCGCGTCCGAGCGTGATCCGCGCCTTCAACGCCGAAGGCACCCCGCGCTCGGCTTACTTCCGCGCGCCGGTCCGGTCGCGCCATACCATGGTCCCGATGCCATAAACTCATCGTTCGCTAATTGATCGGTGTGTCTGCTTCCTTCCAATGAATGTCGCAAATCTCGACCTCCTGCGCCCGGTGTCGCCAATTGTCTTCGCTTCCGGGAAAGATGCCCCGCAGATCATGGAAGTTGACATCGGAGATTCCGGCCGCTTTTCGAGCTGTGTTAAATGACGCCCGAACCCGAGGCGCAACGCAGCAATTCTGCGACGGCATCAGTCCATGATCAAAACCGGTTTGATCACCGATCCGTCCGCCATCGCTTGTGCCGCTGAATTGATATCGGAAAACTGAAAAGTGCCGATAAGCCGATCAACCGGGAAATCACCGTTCATATGATGGTCGATGAGTTGCGGGATAAACGTTGCCAAATCGCTGTCACCTTGGAGGATTCCTTTGACGGTTCGTCCGAATAACAGGTGGATCATATCAAATGTCACCTCAGTGCCGGCTTTGGCGCCGGCGACGAGCCCGGCCACACCGGTTGGCCGCATGGCGTCGACCATCGTCCGGAATACTCGGGGATTACCGGTTGTCTCAAGCGCCGTAGCCATCCCGGTCGGCGAGATCATGGATATCGCATCGCCTACGTCTTCAGTCGATGCTGCATTGATCGCATGGGTGGCACCCAGTTCCTTGGCCAGCGAAAGGCGAGCGTCGACAATATCCACGGCGATTATCGGATCTGCGCCCACGATTCTTGCTGCCATGATCGCACTCATCCCGACAGCGCCGGCACCGGTAACAAGAAACGGTTCTTCCGGCTTTACGGGAAGTGAATTGAAGACCGCGCCTGCCCCGGTCTGAAATCCGCAGCCAAAGGGCGCCAGAACCGAAAACGGAATATCCTTTGGAGCCACGACGGCGTTGCGTTCTGTCGCGATAGCATGGGTCGCGAAAGCGCTTTGCTGAAAAAACGCGCCGTTAATCCGATTCTCGCCCTGGCGCAGCGGCGCCGGCGTGTCCCACTCGCAAACGAAATCGGCTCGTCCGCGATTTGCCCGTCGTCCGCGGCGGTGCCCGGAAAAATTGGCAGGCATGTGGTGCCAACAATAGGCGATGCGGCCGTTCGCACAGCTTGGGCAGGTGTCACAAGCCGCAAACGACAGACCGACGTGGTCGCCGACCTTGATGGTGGTCACGTCCGGTCCGACCGCTTCCACAACGCCGGCGCCCTCGTGCCCGAGAACGATTGGCAGCGGGGTTGTATATAGCTGATCCCTGATAAGAAGGTCCGTATGGCAAAGGCCGCAGGCTTTTATCCGAACAAGGATCTCATCGCCTTCCGGGGCGTTGACCTCGATGTCTTCGATCAGGAACGGGCCACCTGCCTCCCGAACAATGGCTGCCTTCGCGTGCATGGTTTCCTCACTTGGATCGTATAAATGGCTTGCCGAGTGCCGCCGGCGGCACCACGGATTTAACGAACAGCCCCAGCAAGACGATGGTTAGGACATAGGGCATGATCTGCATCAGCTCGCCCGGCAGTTCGCCCAACCCGAAGACGGATTGGCCCTGTAGCCGGATCGCGACGGCGTCGAGAGCTCCAAACAGCAAGCAGGTCAGAAATGTCTGCACCGGCCTCCATTTGGCAAAAATGACCGCGGCGAGTGCAACAAATCCCATGCCCGCTGTCATGTCTCGCAGGAAACCGGAGGCTTGCGAAATCGAAAGATTGGCGCCGGCAAGCCCAGCGATCGCACCGCTGAAGAGGAGCGCGATCAAGCGGGCTCGCATCACCGAGATTCCATTGCTGTCTGCTGCTTCTGGATTTTCACCCACCGATTTCAGGACCAGCCCCGGGCCGGTCCTATTCATGAAAACGGTGAGGACCGGAACGAGCAGCAGCGCGAAATAGACGAGCAAGGTGTGGCCGGAGACCAGCTCGGACCAGATCGGACCGGCAACCGGAATCGCCGCGAACATTTCTGTGCCTGGAAGGATGACATCCAGAAACCGTGCTTCGGCGGGTAATTGCGGCGTCCGGCCGCCCTGCTTAAACAGCGTCTCGGCCAGGAGCCCGGTAATGCCTGAGACGAAGAAAATGAGCGCGATGCCCGACACGACTTGATTCCCGCGATAGAGCACCGTGGCCGAGGCGTGAATCGCCGAAACCAGAATTGATGCGCTAACGGCGGCCGCTAGACCAACCCATGCCGATCCGGAGAGCGTTGCAGCTGTCGCGGCCGCAAAGGCTCCGGCAAGCACCTTGCCTTCGAGGCCAATGTCAAGAATTCCCGCCCGCTCGGACAGAAGCGCCGCCATCGCCGCCAGAAGAAGTGGTGCTGAGAGCCTAACCGTCGCATCCAGAATGAGAACGATTTCGGTCATGCCGGGCGGATCCTCCGGATCGAACGCAAAGCGTATGCCAGCCAGGGAAGCAGTAGACCTTCGAAAGCCCCACAGAACAGAATCACCAAGCCCTGGATCATAACGACGGTATCGCGCGTGACCTCGGGCATTGAAAACGCAAGTTCTGCCCCACCCTGATAGAGCACCCCAAAAAGCAGTGCGGCTGCGACAATGCCAAACGCATTGCCACGCGCCATCAGGGCTATAGCGACGCCAACGAATCCCGCGCCACCCATAAATCCAAGCACCAGCCGATGTTGATCTGCCATGATGGAATTGACCGCCATGGCACCTGCCAGCGCACCGCTGAGCATCATAGTCATGATGACGATACGACCTGCCGGCAAACCGGCATAATGAGCAGCATCCGGGCTTTGGCCGACGACCCGAATGGCGTAGCCCAGCTTGGTGCGCCACATCAGAAGCCAGTATCCGGCTGCGGCCAGAATCGCGACAAAGAGCATGATTGTCAGCGGTGCACTGCGTGAAACAAGACCAAAAGGCGTCAGAAGCCAGCCAAGTTTGGGGAGTTGCGCGTTTTCGTCCACGGTTGCGCTTTCGACCTGCATCACCGTCTCCGGCCGCAGGAAGTGAACGAGCAGATAGGCCATTAGCCCGGCGGCGATGAGATTGAACATGATTGTGGTGATGACCACACTGGTACCCCCTCGCGCCTGCATAAAAGCTGGAACGAAAGCCCATACCGCGCCGAAGGCCGCCCCGGCCAGGATTGCCATTGGCACCAGCAGAAACAAGGGAAGCATGCTGTCGAGCGTGAGCAAGACGAGGATGACCCCAAGGCCACCGACATAGCCTTGACCTTCACCGCCAATATTGAAAAGACCCGCTTGCAGCGCAATGGCAGCGGCAAGACCGGTAAATATGAAATTGGTGGTATAAAACAGCGTATAGCCCAATCCATCGCCGAAGCCCGCAACGCCAAACCAAATATGACCAACGGCCTCGAAGGGATCGGCGCCGATCGCCACAAGAACAAGACCGGCAAGGCTGAAGGCGATGGCCACATTCAAGA
Organism: Hoeflea sp.; assembly: GCA_965249925.1. Classification (GTDB taxonomy): domain Bacteria; phylum Pseudomonadota; class Alphaproteobacteria; order Rhizobiales; family Rhizobiaceae; genus Hoeflea_A. Next base: position 162,347 of record OZ252260.1, on the reverse strand, counting down.
GGGGTGAAATCAGGTTCAAGATACCGTCCTGATTCACGGCGTTGCTCCCGCAACTTTGTCGATAGCAACGACACCGTGACTGCCTCCAGCCATGAGATGCCCGATTTCGGCCTCGGGTGCCGTTCGGGGCAATTCTCCGGTAATGCGGCCGGCGCACATGACAAGTATTCGATCTGACATTGCGCGAATTTCGTCCAGTTCGACTGAAACCAGAAGCACCGCCTTCCCGGATTTGCGTAAATCCAGGAGCGCACTGTGCATCTGTGCGATGGCCCCGATGTCGACCCCTCGGGTTGGCTGTGCGACAATCAGGATGTCAGGATTCCGATCGATTTCCCGGGCCATCACGATCTTTTGCTGGTTGCCGCCGGACAGGCTTCCAGCCCGCGCTCCCGGTTCGGGCGGACGGGTATCAAAAATGTCGATCAGCCGCCGTGCGACACGCTTGGCCGCGGCTGGCGAGAATTGTGGTCCATGTCCAAACTCGTCATGGCTGCTATAGCCCAGCGCCGCATTCTCAGACAGCGACATGCCCGCAATCAGACCATAGCGAAGTCGATCCTCCGGAACATGGGCGACACCTGCAAGACGCATTTCCGCGGGGTCCATTCCCGTGACATCCCGTGTGCCCAGCCTAACGGTCCCGCTGGTCGGGTTAAGCATCCCGGTCAGGATGCCCACCAGCTCACTCTGACCGTTTCCGGCAACGCCGGCGATGCCCACAATTTCGCCTCTTCGCAATTCCAACGAGACATCATCGAGACGTCGAACGCCCATGGAATCGGTGTAGCCAATCCCGGACGCATGCAACGCGATGTCGGATTGGGCATGGGTGTCTGTTATTTGCGGCAGTTCTACGCGCCGACCAACCATCAACGCGGCGAGCTCAGCCTCATCGGTTTCCGGCGTCTTCAAATCCGCTACGATACGGCCCTGCCGCATGACCGATACCGTGTGAGTAAGGTCCATAACCTCGCGGAGCTTATGAGTGACCACAACGATAGCCGTACCTCCTGCTGCCAGCTCTCTGAGCACCTCGAACAAATGATCAGCCTCGTCGGGTGTCAGCACGGCGGTTGGCTCATCGAGCAACAGGATGTCCGCGCTGCGATACAAAGCCTTGAGAATCTCGACCCGCTGCTGCTCGCCGACAGTCAGATCAGCGACGCGGGTGTTCAGATCGACGCCAAGCCCGAAACGGCTGGCGATTGCATCGAGTTTCTCGCGCGCGTTGCGACGCGTGAAATTAAGACGCCAACCACCGGTGCCGAGCAGGATGTTATCGAGCGCCGAAAAACCAGCGACCAGCATGAAGTGCTGGTGTACGATGCCGATCCCGAGGTCGATCGCATGGTGGCTGTTGGCGATTTGAACATCCTGCCCCTTGACGGCGATGGTCCCGCCATCCGCTTGATGAAATCCGCTCAGGATATGCGCCAGCGTAGATTTTCCGGCACCGTTTTCGCCGACGAGGCCGCGGATCTCGCCGCGTTGCAGTGTCAGGCCGACATCGATATTGGCTCTGACTTGCCCAAATGACTTCGTGATGCCGGATGCTTCCAAGACTGGGGAATTGGCCATGTCAGGTGATCCATTTTGACCACCGAACCGGATCCGGTGGCCATGGACTGTGTCAGGGGCTCAGTAGGGGCACTCGCCTTGAGTCATGAAGTCATGAACCGAAAGCTCGCCTCCTTCGATCTTTGCGCTCGTCTCTTCGAGCGTCGCCACCATGTCATCGGAGATGATCGGACGATTGTGCTCGTCTAGCGTCCATGCCACGCCATCCTCGGCCAAGCCGAGCGAAACAATGCCCGTTGTCCATTCCCCATTCTTGGCATCCATGAATGCGTTGAAAACTGCGATATCGAGGCCCTTTGTAACCGACGTCAGGACCGAACCCGGATGCAGGTGGTTCTGGTTCGAGGCCTCGCCGATCGAGAACGCGCCTTCGTCCGCGGCCGCCTGCAACACACCGATCGACGTCCCCCCGGCGACAGCGTAAATGACATTCGCACCACGGCCGATCTGAGCCCGGGCGAGTTCCGCACCACGCGTCGGGTTGTTCCAGGCGTCGCCCGTCGTGCCGGTCCAACTGACAATAACCTCGGCGTCCGGGGCCAACGATCGGATCCCGCCGATGTATCCACATGCAAACCGTCGGATCAGCGGCACGTCCATTCCGCCGACGAAGCCGAATATCTCGTCCCTGTCATCGCGTAGGACCGCAAGTTGCCCGGCAAGGTAAGAGGCTTCGTGCTCACGGAATACAGTGGATCTGACATTGGGTAGATCGACCACCATGTCGACGATTCCAAACTTGACCTCCGGGAATTCCTTGGCAACGCGTTCAACGGCCTGTGCCTGAGCGAAGCCAACCGCGATGATCGGTTCAAACCCACGTTGTGCAAAGTTGCGGAGCGCTTGTTCACGTTGAGCGTCATTTTGGATCTCGAAATCGGTGTACTCGATTCCTGTTTCTGCCTTGAAGCGCTCGGCGCCATTATAAGCCGATTCATTGAACGACGCATCGAACCGTCCGCCGAAATCGTAAAGAAGCGCCGGGCGAACCTCTTCTGCATTTGAGGCGGCCACGGTCGCCACCAAGGCTCCAGCTGCGATTAGGTATTTCATTGTGTGGGGTCCTCCCATGTCGAACGCACAATCGGTGCAAATTTCGTTTCACACGTTTTTTTCAATAAACACATTTTTTAGTTCCATCAATATAAAAATGTGTAAAAAATCCGTTCGCACATAAAATGGGATGTTTGAATCAGCACCATCGCTTTTGAATCGACGCGCGGCTCGTCAATCGGTCGACTTGGTGGAGGCGACATCCGCCCGCTCAATTGCGAATGAAATTATTGCAGCTATCGCAGGGGGATACGAAGTCGAGAAATCGGCAATCGGTGCGGACACCATTCGTGTGCTTGTAGCCGGCACTTTGATATCCGAACTCTCGTAATGCCGAGTTTTCCCGGGGCATCAGCAAACGGAAGCTGGCCTTGGCCTATCTCATCCTAAGCGTTCGCCTCGCTGGCGCCGCAGTCAGACGGCCGTGGCGGATTGGTCCAGAGCGGCCAGTCCATTGTCGGGATGTTGGCGAGCGCCAAGGGAACGATCAAGTTTCCTTCGCAGCCGGTCGTTTCCAATACCGGCAGGATCACGGCATTTTGTGGCCAAGGCTCGCTTCAAAGATCGCGTACCATTCGTTCCGGCTCAACGCGACCTCAAAGGCCGCTGCCGACGCGCGGATCCGGTCAGGGGATTGCGTTCCTATGATCGGGATGATTCCGGCGGGATGCGCCAGCAACCAGGCCAACGCCACCGCATCCCGGGTCGTTTCGTTCTTCGCGGCCAGAGCATCAAGGGCCACGATCAGCGCCGAGAAGTTCGGGAAATCCCGATTGGTCGGTTCAACACCGGTTGCCAGAGACCCGCCGGCAAGCGGCGACCAGGCCATGGGGATCAACCCCGCCGATTGCGCGTAGTCCAACAATCCGTTGGTCAGGGCGGATACCTCAAGAGCCGAAATTTCTGGCTGAATGACAGCCAGCGGAAAATCCAGGAAGGTCTGCACCGCCCGCGTCTGCTCCAGGGTGTAGTTGGAGACGCCAACCGCGCCGACCTTGCCGCTTTCCTTCAACCCAGTCAGTGCGGCGGCGACGTCCGAATGGGCCGTCAGATTGTCGGGGCGGTGGATGAGATACAGGTCCACATGGTCGGTGTTCAGCCTCCGCAAAGAGGCCTCACAGGCCTCGACAAGATAGGAGGCTGTCGAATTATACGGAACCGGCGGTGTAATCCCGCCCTTGGTCACCAAGAAGATGTCGTCCCGCATCCCGGGGCGCTCGCCAAACAGGATTCCGAGCATCTCTTCGGCCTGACCGAAGCCCCCGGCGCCAAATCCATAGATGTCCGCCGTGTCGATCATGTTGGCGCCGATTTCCAGTGCGGCATCGAGCTTGCCTGCAACGGAGGCCTGGTCGCCTTCGTGAATGCGCCAGCAGCCATAGGCCAGCCGACCGATGTCGCGGCCGTTGATGCGGGTCGATCTGGCAATCGGAAGCGTTTCATGCGTCATGGTGGGCCCTTTTTCGGCCACCATACACATTCGCCTGCAGACGTGAAGCCGGATTACCCTAAAGCGACGGCCTTGGCCGAACGGCTCGATTATTGTCGCTCAAGTCTGCATAGTGGAAAATGATCGCCCGGTCCGCTCAGGGCTCGAGACGGCTTCTATGAGTTGCGACTGCAAACGATGACGCAGATGGTTGTGATCCCTGAACAATTCCACATTTATCAGACGCAGCATTGGCTGATCAATCATCGTATCGATACGGCCTTGCCGGGATACCTCATGCTGGGGTCTGTCGCAGCGGCGAATGACCTGTCGGACTTGCCCGACACGGCGATCGTGGAGTTGGGCCCTTTGCTGGCGAATGCTCAGCGGACCATGCGGACTGTCTTGAAACCGGCCAGGGTGTATATCGGTCGGTTTGGTCACAGCCCGGGCTATCCGGTTCATTTTCATTTGATCCCCATTTACGGGTGGGTTGAAAGGCTGTTTTGGAGCGATCCCCGATATCGCGCGCTTGAGACATTCGGCAACCATGGCGAGGGCAAGGCAACGGACGGTGCCGAGCTAACTTTATACGTTTGGCGTGAGTTCTGCGAAAGCACCGAACCACCTCCGGTGGAAGGCCCCTCCGTGTTGCAGGCCGTCGCAAAACTCAGGGAAGAGATGCTCGGTTTAGATTTGTAAATTGCGACCGCACCTCACCGGTGCTGCTATGGGCTGACTGGATCCGATACAACTTCGACAATCGCCACGGTGGCCGCGACCCCGCCCACCGCCGTCGTAACGCCAACGGTCGTGATGCCCGTGGTGGTTCCACCCGCGGTACCTGCAGTTGCAGTGGCGGTTGTCGCCGTGGTCGTGGTGGATGCCAGCGAAGCGATTTGAGACGGATCCGGTACCGGAGCGCCGACCGACACTTGTTGCGCCACGAAATTGTACGACGACGCGTCCACATTGATGGGGGGAACGAATACGCAACCGCCTTGCAGGATGGTGAAATTGCCCTGGTTTCCATTGCGTCTGTTCTGCGCATCCTCCGCGGCAATTTCAAAGAAACCGCACGGCAAGAGAGCCGCATTGCTCCGCAGGCAGGCACGGCGCAGTTCCGGCCCGATGGGCGTACCTTCCGGCACTGGACACACGCGGGCGCGCCCCGAGCCCATGACGGTGGCACATTCGGGACCGGGTTTGCATATGATCAGCATATCCGTTCCGCGGATGCCGATGATTCCAACCGGGGTTCCGACGGTGGCGTTGCGCGTACGCCGCCCGCCGCTGACGAAGCGCATAGCGCCCTTGGTCAGATTGAAAACGGCGTCCTGCGAGCCGCGATTGGGATCATAGACGAACTGGTCGAGTACGACGATCGACGCCTCGCCGATATTGAGTGTGGAATCGTCGAGAAAACGCAGTGAGGCGGAACTTTTGTCGCCGGTGCGCAGTGTTTCATCCGCCGACACGTCCGTTCCCACCGAGATCTGCCGTGCAATGGATCCCAGCTGGCCGGTCACAGTGTTGCGGGTTTCCGTCGCTTCACCGATTGTGGTGGTTTGTGAAAGGGCGATTCCTGACAAAAGCACCAGGCAAGTCACAGCCCCAGCAGTCAGCAATCGCTTCAATATCGCCGCCATGCGTTCCCCCATCCATACAAAACAATGATAGCACACCAAAGTAAAAGCAACCGATTAACTCTGAAATAACGCTGGTAGGAATGCGTGTTTCGCCTCTTTTAGTAGCGACTGTGGTAAAGATGTACCGCTTCGACGTTTGCAATTCACATTTGCCGGGTACGTAGACCTGTCAGTGTTGACGGCGAATCACTGGCCGTCGATACGCGGGTGACCGATCCAGTTGCCTCGCCTCGGTGTTCACCAAAATCGCGACCCGACGCCAATCGCGGATCTTACGGCTAAAATGGTGACACCGGTGCTCCGGCCGGTTGCGGACTAAGTCAGTTCGATCATATGTGGAGTTGTGTGAGAAAACTCACATAGGACTGTTATAAATACCAGTTACTGTGCGCTCGGGCGGAACTTTGGGGCAGGGGCGTTTTGCTTGTCTGGAGATGGGACACGGCAGCAAAATCTGGCACATCGTTCGACCGAGGGGCACGGCTTGGACCGTCGTTCTAACTATGCTGATCGCTTTGGGTATGATGGCGATCGGTGTGTTACCCTATGCGGTCATCGGTGTCGTTGATTTAAGCCCCATCGCGTTTCTGTTTGCCAATGCATGATGGGATGTTCAAGCAGCGTCCACATCCAGCGCAGTAGCAAGCAGCAGTGCCCCGAATGGAGCGACAAGGCACTGTATTTGAGACCTAGAACCAACCATATCGTTTTATCCGTCAGCCCCTTGCCTTTGGTTTTTTTGGCGCTGCTCGCACTGATGTTTCCCGAGAGGGCTTTGAGAGACTCGACAGCACTGTGGATAACAAGCTTTGCAGGCTTGTTGGTCTTTTGGGTTTGGGGGATCGGACCGCACCTTGTCATGGCTTTCATCGGGCCCATGGTCGACGATCGACCGGGACGTTCGTCTGAAGCCGAAGGGCGCAAAGAGAAAACTCGAAAGCTCCACGGGGTGTTTCGATTTCTTAGGATCTATCTGAAGGAAAACTAGACGCGGTTCGAGTGCCTCCGTCGGATTATAGTGGTCGGCCTTTCTTCGACGGGAGGCCAGGACGATACGCGGCGTTCCCGCCGGTTCTGCTTTTCGGCATGAAATCGCGACAGTTCTGGACCGCATTCGCTATGTGCAAACGCACAAGCTTAACCGCGACCGTGAGGTGCAAGCGCTTCCGCCGATCAAGCCGCCACAACCCGTCCTCGACATAAGGCTGCATCCGTTCGGTCGTCATGATCGCGGGCAGATTCTGGCCCAGGTCAGCCCGACCGGCCGATGGATTGCTCCACCTTCCTGACATAGTCGGAAGGAAGCGGCATGGTTTCTAGGCCCGCGCGGACTTTTCCGAGGTAATCCTCGGTTGGCCGGAAGGCGGGCGGGGATCCGGGTATCGTGTAGGTGTTCGATTGGATGCTGTTTCCGTTCTTGTCGACAAGCGTCACGGCCATGCGAACCCACAGCCCCTCCGGGATGCCGCTTGCCTTGTCCATGCGGCTCATGTCCTCGTCACTCAGTTCGTATTGCACGCCATAAAGCTCGGCGCCATCCGCCGGCTTGAGCCAGCATCCGCCCGTACCCGGGACATGGGTCTCGCCGAATGCCAGTTCGTAGCCGTCAAGACGCATGACGCCCACCGATCGGGCGGACGGGGCAAAGGCCCGCATTGCCTTCTCTCCCAAAAGCGTGCCGTAGGCGAAATAGTATTTCATTGAGCAGTCTCCTTGGACCCCAAAGAGTTTCCGGGCACAATTGCCCAAGTCTCGAGTTTTTCGGCTTCGCCGCGCAGGGACGGCATGTCGGGATAACGAATGCAGGCGGCGCGATGCTGGGGGCCCACAGGTGTCAATTCCGGCTTTGTCTGCCTGCAGGCATCCATCGCAAACGGACAGCGCGGTGCGAAACGGCAACCGGCCGGCATGTCGATCGGGTCGGGCGGGGTTCCGGGAATGGCGATCGGCTCGGTGACCGCGTCAATACGCGGAAGCGAGTTCTTGAGCCCGAGCGTGTAGGGGTGGAACGGTGTGTTGACGACCTGCTCCAGCGGGCCCTCCTCGACCACCTGACCCGCGTACATCACGGCGATTCGCTGGCAATTCTCGATCACCACTCCAAGATCATGCGTGACCAGGAGAAGCGAGAACCCGAGCTCCGATTGAAGGTCGCCGATCTTGCGGAAGATCTGATCCTGGACGATGACGTCCAGTGAGGTCGTCGGTTCATCCGCCAGGACAAGATCCGGCTGGAGCACGAGCGACATGGCGATGATCGCGCGTTGCCGCATGCCGCCGGAGAACTGGTGTGGAAACTCGCGGGCGCGCTTGGGATCGACGCCAACCAGGTCCAGCATCTCCTCCGCCCGCTTACGGGCTTCCTGGTAGGACACCCGGCGATGGGCCCGGATGGCCTCGACGATCTGGTCGCCGACCTTGGTTACGGGATTGAGCGCGTTCAGAGCGCTCTGGGTGATCATGGAGATCCCGGCCCAGCGTTTTTGGCGGAGCGTTTCGGCGGGTGCGGCGACAAGATCCTGGCCGTGATAGAGAACGCTTCCGGCGGTTATCTCGGCATTGTCGGCCAACACGCCGATCGCCGCTTTCATCAGCGTACTCTTCCCGCAACCCGATTCACCGACCAGGCCGACATTGGACCGCGCGGGTATGGCAAGGGAGACATGGTCGAGCGCGTCCGCCATCCCGCGCTGCGTGCGAAAACGCACACAGAGATCGCGAATATCGAGAACGAGGTCGTTCTCACGCCGATTTTCCGGACGGGCCGTCATTGGCGCAGCAACCGCGGGTTGACGACATGCTCGTAGGCGCGGCCGAGAAAATAGACGGCCGAGACCAGCACCATGATGGCTATACCGGGCGGGATGACCCACCAGGGCGCCTGGTACATCATCTGCGAGGCGTAGGCGTCGTGGAGGATGGTTCCCCAACTGGTGGCCTTTGGATCGCCGTAGCCGAGGAAGCCGATGCTGGCTTCGGTGATGATGGCCCAGGCCAGGGAGAAGGCGACGTTGACCAGCGCGATCGGCATGATGTTGGGTGCGATTTCGCGATAGATGAGGCTGAAATCGCCGCCCCCGGTCGTCCGCGCAGCCGCTACGAACGGCAACTGTTTGATCGACAGCACCTGAGCCCGGATGACACGTGCCGCAGACCGCCACATGATCAGGGTCATGGCCAGGATAATCGTGCTGGTGCTGCGCCCGGTAATCGCCAGCATCACGATGATGAAGGGCAGGAACGGAAGGCCTAAGAAAATGTCGGTGATTCGCATCATGATGGTGTCGATCCGCCCGCCGTAATATCCGGCGACGAGACCCACATTTACGCCAATCGCGACGACGCCGAACGCGGTCGCGAAGCCGACGATCAGCGCTGCCCGGGTGCCCCACAGCATCTGACTGAAGACGTCGCGGCCGTAGAGCGTCGTGCCCAGCCAGTATTCTGCCGTCGGCGGGCTGAGGCGAACCAGGCGGTCATTCGCGTCGTAGATGCGCTCAAACGGGCCGTAGGGGGCGATCCATGGACCAATAACGGCGATCACGATACAGGCCAGCACGATATAGAAGCTGATCTGCCCGCCCCGCGTCTGGTGGACGGCCACCACGAAGTCACGAAGCCAGATCATCGGAGCGACCCCGCCCGGTTGCCTATGAAACCGTCAGTCATAAACGATCCTCGGATCCAGCAGTCCGTAGAGAAGGTCCGCGGAGAACGTGCCTACGATGGTGAGAACGGCAATCAGGAAGAAGGCAGCCTGTACCACCGGGAAATCGGAACGCTGAACTCCCTCGATCATCAACAGCCCCAGGCCGGGCCAGGAAAAGACGGTTTCGATCACGACCGATCCCGCCAGTGCCCAGCTCAGGATCATGGGTATCGTGGTCGCGACCGGCAGCAACGAGTTGCGCGCGGCATGTCCAAAGAGAATGTTGCGCTCACGCAATCCTTTGATGCGTGCAAACTCCACGAAGTCCTCGCCGGTCGTCGCGAGCATGCTGGAACGCATCAGCAGCAGCGGGAAGCAAATCTGATATGCGGTATGTACGATAAAGGGCAAAGCCAGATGGTGCAGGAAATCCGCGGACAAATACATCCGCAGGTTCTGCTCGGGGAACATGCCCGGCGTGACCAGATGCCCCGGCGGGAACCAGCCCAGGTTGATCGAGAACAAAAGGATTGCAAGCATGCCAAGCCAGAACACCGGTGCCGCCTGCAATGCGGTGGCGATGAAGACCAGCGAGGTCTCGAACCTGCCGCCCCTGTACCATCCCATCAATGCGCCGAAGAGCGCGCCCAGCCCGTAAGCGATGATCATCGAGGGCAGGATGAGCACGAGCGTGTTGACGATCCGGCCACCAAGCAGTTCCGAAACCTGGCGGGAACTGTGGAAGGAATAACCGAAGTCGAGCGTGCTGTAGTTCTTCAGATAGATCAGGTACTGTTCGAGCAGCGGCTTATCCAGTCCGAACTGCGCCCGCATTGCCTCTTGCGCCTTCGGATACATGGCGGAACTGATCACCGTCATTGTCGGATCGCCCGGCAGAAGCCGGAACATGAAGAACATCACCGTCATCATGGCGAACAGCGTGATGACCATGTGGACCAGACGGCGCAGGATGTACTGCCTCATGCAGAAACACTCTCCGAGGTTTCCGCCCCCTCGTGGTGGAACGGTTTGTGACAGGCGACCATTCGGCCGGAGACGGGCTGCAGCTTCGGGTCCACGTTATGGCAAATCCGCTCGGCGATCGGGCAACGGTCGGCGAAACGGCAGCCTTTCGGCAGATGAACCGCACTGTGCACGCCGCCTTTGATGTTCACAGCCTTGCGCTTCTTGCCCGGTTCGGGCGACGGGACGGCCGACACCAGCGCGTGGGTATACGGATGTGCCGGTTTGCGCAGCAGGTCGAGCGTGGGCCCGGTTTCCACGATCCTGCCGATGTACATGATCGACAGCCGCCGGCAGATGGTCGGCACGCTTGCCAGATCATGGGTGATGTAGACCATCGAAAGCTGCTGGTCGGCGACAAGATCGCGAAGCAATCGGATGATTTCCCACTTGATCGACACGTCGAGCATGGAAATCGGCTCGTCCGCCACGAGAAAGCCGGGCCGAAGGATGATGGCGCGGGCGATGCAGAGCCGCTGGCGCTGCCCTCCGCTGAGCAGATGCGGGTGTTTGCCGAGATAGATCTCAGGCGGCGTGAGCCCCACCCGCTGCATCGCCGACAAAACCCTGTCGCGGATTTCCTCACGATCCCGCACTCCCTGATAGACCAGCGGTCGGGAGATGACCGTAAACACGTCATGGCTCGGATTGATCGAACCGTAGGGATCCTGAAAGACCATCTGCACGCGTCGGTAGAAAGCCTTGCGGTCCTTGCGATGGAGTTCGCGCAGGTTCTCGCCATCAAGTGTGAGGGTGCCGCTGGTCGGGCTTTCAAGCCCAACCAGCATTTTTCCAGTGGTCGATTTTCCGCACCCGCTTTCACCGGCGAGGCCGAGTACCTCACCGGCTGCTACCTCGAGGTCGATATCGTCGACGGCACGGACGAAGCTGCCCCGGTCCGGGGAGAACAGCGAGCGCAGTCCGGTGACGACGGGATAGCGCTTGACCAGGTTCTGGGCCCGCATCATGACGGTCTGCCTCCGCGGCGCTCAGCGACGGGACCGTCGGTCACTCCGCTGGGAAGTGAAGGCGGCCGTCGTCATCCCAGGTGAAGCCAGCTTCCTCCAGTATCTGCCTTGCCTTGTCCGGATCGAACTTCGGTGTCGGCAGATCCGGATTGTGCCAGTAGGCGTTGACCGGCGTGATCGGCGTTGCGGTAAGGACGGCCTTGCCTGCGTAGATCTCGTCTACAATGCGCTGGTAGGGGATCGCGTGGAACAGGGCCCTGCGAAGATCGCGGTTCCAAAACACGGGACCTGTCGTCTTGTATCGCAGCGACATGATGCCGTTCGACTGTGCTTCGATCAGTTCTAGGCTCTCGTGGCTGCGAAATTCCTCGACCGCCGGAGGCGGCACCGGCTGAAAGGATACGTCTATGGATCCGGTCTTCAGCGACTGGGCGACGATCTCCGCTGAGCCGTAGACGACATAGAGCAGGTCGGACAACGGCGGATCGAAGTGGTCCGGGCGACGCTCAAGATACAATTCGCTGCCTTCGCGGCGATACCTTACCGTATACGGTCCGCTGCCGATCGGTTGGTCGTTGGCGAACTGCTGCGGGTTTTCCAGCCCAAGGTCCTCCACCAGTGGCTCCCAAACATGCTTGGGCAGCACATACATCTGCCCAAGCGTGTTCATGATAAACGGGGCATAGGGCTCGGTCAGGGTAAAGCGGATCGTGGTGGGATCGATGACCTCGACCTTCTCCACACGCGACAAATGCTGAGTGAAGTATGGTGCTTCCCATTTCTTCATATAGTCGAAGGAGAATTTCACATCCTCGGCAGTGACCGGCTCGCCATCGGAAAAGGTGTGGCCGCTGCGGATGGTCACGACGATTTCCGTATCGCTGATCGTTTCGATCTTCTCGGCCAGGCGGTAGTCGAGCGAACCGTCGGCGGCGATCCACAGCAGGCGGTCGTAGAGAAGCGCCGCGATCTCCGCCTCTTCGATCGTGCGCGCGGCGGTCGGATTGAGGACGCTGTATTCAAGCGTCCACCCGATTCGGACGAGGTTCTGGTCACGCTTGGAGCGCATGTCGACCTGGTTCACATTGGCGCGGACACCTTGCGGATTCGCTTCGTATCCGTCGAACTCCATGTTGTCCTTGTTGATTGCGAAAATCTGCACCAGAGACGACAACACGGCATCAGGTTGTTCTTCGACGATCATTTCCTGAAGCTCGTAGATCATCTCCCGGCGTTTGTCGTTGTCGTAGACCAGGACCTGCTCGTTGCCGAGCTTGTCGAATTCGGGATTCGAGTACTCGCCGACATTCCAACTGCCAGGCGAAGAATTGGCAGAGTTGAACTGTGCATTCGTGAAAAAGTCAGGTTCCAACCGGTGCGGTGCGCCGGAAAGGCTCGACAGGACAACGTCGAATTCGTGGTCGGTGAACCACATTTGCAGCATCGGATTCGGGAAAGCCTGCTGATCCATGCGAATTTTCAGTCCAAGCTTCTCCCACTCCTCCGCCACATAGTTCCCCGTTTCAGCGAAGTTTGCGTAGGTGGCGGATGGCCAGCTCAGAAAATGTATCTCCGGGACCGGCTCCCCCTGCTGTGCATAGGATGGAGCGGCAAGCAGCCAGGCTCCAAAGATGATGGCGGTTTTCTTTAACATCAATGCTATCCTCCTCCGACTTGTCTTGGGCGCCGTTGGCCGAAGAAACCCGGTACGGCAGCCAAGCAGCGCTTCCCCTTCGACCGTGGGCGGACGAATGATCCGATAACCGACGCGCCATGTGTCTGGAGCGGACGGGAAGCGTGCTTCTCCACCCGGGATGGATTGCACTCGGCATGCGAGAAATGAAAAACAACGTCCCGGTGAAAAACCATTGTTATCGGAATCACTCCTAAATGCAATTGAAAACTCAAAACTACACTTCCAAGTGTATACACTTTGCGGTACAAGCTGAATCGGTGAGATGGAGAATCGCCGATTTATGCGCCGGACACCATTTCGGCCAGAACGGTGAACACCACCCATGGCGGAGCCGTTGACATGGTGCTGTTTTTGAACAAAAGCACACGACGGGAAGGTTACGACGTTGGCGATGGAAAAGAGCGTTAGGGCAAAGAGCCGGATCGGCAATCCGAAAAATCGGGCAGCCGATACCGGTCTGCGCGTCTACGAACGGCTGCGGCAACAGGCGATCGATTACGGATTCCGTCCGGGTGAGCGGGTCAACGAGGTCAAGATCGCGACGGAGCTGAACGTGAGCCGCACGCCGGTTCGCTCCGCTTTGAACCGGCTGGTCAGCGAGGGCCTCTTCACGCTGGTTCCCAACAAGGGTTTTTACCGGCAGCCAATCGACATCGACACGATCCGATCGCTATTCGAACTACGTGGTGCTGTCGAAACGATGTCGGTCAGGCTTTTTTGCGAGCGGGCAACCGACAGCGACATCGAAAACATCGACAAGCGATGGCAGTATTTTCTGGAGAACCGGCCGAACCTGGTGTCACGCCAGATTGTCGAGCATGACGAAGAATTCCACGAGGCCATCGCGGAAGGGTCCCGCAATTCGGAAGCGCTGCGGCTCCTCCGGGATATCAACTCCCGTATACGCTTCCTTCGCGTTGTTGCGCTCGAGCGCGACAACTGCAAGACGGTCACCTGGGTCGAACACGGACAGATTCTCGCCGAAATCAGGGCACGAAACACCGATGACGCCGTTGCCCTCATGTCACGCCACATCAACCTGATGCTGGGCGACGTCACCGAGATAGCCCGCGAGGCGGTGGTTCGGATTTATCTTGGGGAAGACGCGATGGCGTGAAGACCGTCATTGCGACAGGCGCTTCTCGTAGCACCGGCTCCTTGGATTGTCGGCGCTTTTCCCCCAGCACGGTATCGGCGAATAACCGCATTTCTCGTACAGCGCGATCGATTCCGGCTGCGCTATACCGGTTTCCAGGACGAGCCGTGTATAGCGGCCTCTGGCATCCTCCTCGAGCTTGCCCATGATCGCAGCGCCGACGCCTCGGCGCCGCGCGGAGGCATCAACGAAAATGCGGCTGAGTTCGCCGACCCCCGCCTCCAATGGTGCTATGGCGCCGCAGCCGACTGCCTCGCCGTCCAGAAATCCGGCGACGAAAATAACCTCGGGTCTCGCCAGTTCATCGAGCGGCAGGCCGCCATCACGGCCATAGCGTTCGATCTGTTCCTGCGACAGTCGCTTGAAAAGGCTGACACCCGCATCCGAGAACGGGTCTATCGCCTCTACGTTCACCATCTGACCACCTCCTGCTCAGCTGTTGCCGCCGGTAAACGCATCAATGAGATTGCGGCGCTTCGGATTGATCGTCGAGGCCGATAATGGGAGCCATGGCGTTTTCGTCGATAACCACGTCGATCAGGTACACGCCGCCGCAATCCAGCCCGCGCTCGATCGCGGCCGCGAAGTGTTCCGCTTCGACGACGCGCTCACCGGCGCAATTCAGGCATTTCGCCAATGCCGCGTAGTCGATGTCGGACAGATCGCACTCGCCGTAGCTGCCGAACAGCTTGTTCTCGTAGTGTCGCTGAAAGCCCAGTGTCGCATTGTTGAATACCACGACGACAATCGGGATGTCGTAGCGTGAAGCGGTTTCCAGTTCGGCCATGATGTAACCGAATGCTCCGTCACCGGTGAGGCAGATTGTTTTCGATCCGGGCGAAGCGAGCTTCGCACCGAGGGCCGCCGGGATCGACCATCCGAGCCCTCCGGTGCCGCGGGGCGACAATATGTGGGCGCCGCGCGCCACATTGTCGATATGGCTGAACGTCCAGCCGGAAACGTAGCTGGCATCGTTGACGATAATGGTATCCTGGTCGACGCGTCCGGAGATCTCCGCAAGGACACGCTCGGGACGCACCGGGGTCCGGTTGGAATAGGCAACCCGTTCGAATTCGCCGCGCCAGGTATCCTTTTCGGACGCGAACTGTCTTATAACCTGTTCCGCAGCGCCCGTCCGCTCCGTGGCGGGGTGTTCGATGAGATCGCGGACCGTCTCGCGCACATCTCCGATCAGGGTGATGTCTGTGCGGAAATTGCGACCGGGCTCCTCCGGGTCGATGTCAATGTGGATGACGCTTGTGTTAGGACCTGGCTGTTCCCAGTTGAGATAGCAGATCTGCCCGGTACGGGATCCCGCGATCAGCACGACATCGGCATCGGCAACCGCTGCGTTGGCGATCCGGCCGCGGCCCAGCGTGCCGCCGGTCGAGGATCCGAGCGCACCGACGGCGAGGCCGTGCGAATCGGGGATCGTGCCACGCCCGTTCATAGTGGTCGCCACGGGGGCGCCGAGCCTTTCGGCCAGGGCGACGATTTCACGCGAGGCGCCTGACAGGATGCTGCCGCCGCCGGCGATGATCACCGGTCTTTTGGCGGCGGCGAGCATTCGCGCCGCCGCGTCGATTTCATATCTCGACGGCCGCGGCCGTAAAGCCGGGAACGAGGCAAACGCATCCTCGCAATAGGCATCGGCTTGTGTCTCAATGGTCATGACATCGGCAGGACACAGGACGACGACCGGACCGGGCCGGCCGCTTGTGGCCATCCGGAATGCACGCCGCATGACCTCGCAACAGCGCTCCGGGACGTCGATACGGTAAACCTTCTTTGTGAACGGCGTCATCGCCGCGACGTGATCGATCTCGCTGCTGGCATGCCGGTCACGCTGAGACGCCGGGATTTCCTGAATGAAGGCGATGATCGGGACGGACGATTTGCTGGCCTCAAGCAAGCCGGTGATCAGATTGGTGGCGCCGGGCCCAAAAGTGGCGGCACATACGCCCGGACGTCCCGATACCTTCGCGTAGCCGTGCGCCATGATAGCGCCGTGCTTCTCGTCCCGGATTGTGACGGGTTTGATCTTCGTCCTGTCGATATGATGATAGAGCTGAACGGGGTCTTCCATACCAAAGATATACTTGACGCCATACCCTGCCAGCATGTCGGCCATCAGCGCGGCAACCCTGCCGGTTTGCAGTTTCCCCCGTTCTGAAACCATATCTCCCTGTGCTCCATTATTCGATACAAGTTTGATACATTTGAGGCGAAACCAATCACTCAGTCAATAATATATTGAAAAAAATACATTTTCTGAAATGCTGTACGAGATAGCGTCTCATAATATGGAACATATTGGATGAAAACACTCAAAAACGCTATGCGCTCGCTGGCGATAATCGTCGAATCGCCGGATCCCGTCTCCGTCGCTGAAATCGGCAGAAAGCTCGGACTGCCGCGCAGCAGCGCCTCGCGGCTGATGGCGTCGTTGCGGGACGGTGGACTGGTGGAGCAGGACCCCCGATCACGCCGCTATGTGGCGGGCGAACTGGCCTGGCGTCTTGGCATGCGCCACCGGCCGTCGGGCTATGACATCGAGCTTGTTTCCGAGTGCATGCTGAACATCACCGCGACCACTGGTTTCACTACCTGGATGGCGGTTCTAACGGGCGTCGAGATTGTTCTGCTTCGGCAGAACCAGGGCAACACTCCGACCCAGTTTTCCGTGAGGCTCGGTCAGACCCTGCCGGCGCATGCGACCGCGGTCGGCAAGGCGATGCTCAGCCGGCTCCCCGACCGCACGATTATGTCACTTTACGGAAGCAGCCTGCCGCAGGTCACCGCCAAAACCATCTCGACGCGACCACGCTTGCTCGACGAGTTGGCGAGGGTTCGTCGGGAGAAGATCGCTTACTCCAATCAGGAGATGTTCCCAGGAGTGGTGTCGGTCGGCGGCGCCGTATTCGGCGCGATTTCGACCAATCCACTCGGCGTGAGCGTGTCATTTCCGGAAGCGATTGGCGAACCGGAAAAGATCGCAACCCTGTTGCGATCAGAATTTGCGGAGATCGGCGGCCGGACGGGAGATTGCTTCTGGAGTGAGCGCAACTCTTTCGAACCGATTGCCGGTGCGAAGGACTGACAGGGGCTGGCTGCGCCGGAAGAGTGCAAGCGCATGCAGGCAGGCGGTGACGGTTCAGCCTGCTCGAGAGGCGATGCCGCCCTGCAATTCGTCGAGCACCAAAGCCAGACCGCGGCGCACATGTTCCCGCATGGCGCGTTCGGCTTTATTGCCGTCCCCGGACATGACGGCATCGGCGATCTCCAGGTGATCCTGTTGAGAGCGGCGGATCACGTCCCGGTCGACAAGGGCGATGAACTGGAAACGCATGAGCGGGATGCTCAGTCGATCTAACAGGTCGGTCAGTTCAGGATTCTTTGCGCATGCAATTATCTTGGCGTGAAAGGCCGCATTCAGATGGAGAAAGACCCGTATGTCGAGCGAGATTATCGCTTTGTCCAGATCTCTGGTCAGACCTTTCAGCTCCCGGCGGTCCTCGGCCGATGCGCGTTCGGCACAAAGCCGCGCGGCCATGCCCTCCAGCGGTTCGCGCGTCTGGTAGATGTTGATGACATCCTCCTGTGAAAGGCGGCGCACCGAAGCCCCGGTGTTGTGCCTGATTTCGACCAGCCGCGCCTCGGCGAGGGCTTGCAGCGCTGCGCGGATGACGTGGCGGCTCACACCCAGCTCTTTCATCAGTTGGGTTTCGATCAGTCGTTGGCCCGGCGCCAACCGGCCCGACTGAATGTCCGAGATCAGCGCGTCCTTGACGGTTTCGAGTTTCGACACTTGGCAGCCTCCCGCCAGACTCATAGCGGGGTGGCAGTGGGTGCACAAGACTGATATCCAAGATTGTTGAACAATCGTGTTGACAAAAAGTGCATCCATCACCTAGCGTCACGTGCCAAAGGGAGGATCGCACTATGCGCAAGGTGGCCGCGACGGCGCTGCAATGGGAACAGATTTCCCAACATCGGAAGGAGAGTCCGTGGTTTCGTCGGCTGTTGCAGGGACCGCGCGGTGAACTCGACAATTACGAGTTCGCTCTCGTCCGGGTCGATGACACATACGACACGCCCCGTCACAACCACAACTTCGATCAGGTCCGCATCATGCTGGAGGGCCGCTTCGATTTCGGCGGGCAGGTGCAGGAGGCTGGAACGGTCGGATACTTCCCGGCCGGAACCTATTACACGCAGTCCGCGCGCGGGCCGTCGGTGACGCTACTGCTGCAAATCGGCGCGGCCTGCCGCCAGGGCTATCTCGATTTCTCCCAGGTGCGCAACGCGGCCGCCGAACTTGCGCGGATCGGGGAATTCAAGGAGGGCATGTACCACTATGAAGACGAAGCCGGCCGGCAGCGGAGTGTCGACGGGTACGAGGCGGTGTTCAAACACGCCGCAGGATTTGCGCCGCGCAACCCCGAACCGCGCTTCGAAGAACCCGTCATCGTCAATGTCGATGCCGTGGAGCCGCGGCCCAGTCGGGACGGCGGCGCCACGCGGTACTTCGGCACGTTCAACGAATACGGGCTGACGCTGCAACAGCGGGTCGCAAAGGCCGGCGAAACGGTGACGCTGCAGCCCAGACCAGGACAGAAGGCGCTCTATTACGTCATGGCCGGCCGCCTCGATACGGAAGCGGCAGGTGATCTGACGGAGGGCATGGCCATCGAGCTCATGGCGGGGGAGCGGATCACCGGAACGGTGCGGGACGATCTCGTGGTTTACCAGATCGACCTGCCCCATTTCGGCGAAGCGGCATCCTCCGCGGCATGAGAACAAACGGGAGGAGACGATGAAACACATTTTTGTATCGGCCCTGGTGGCCGTCGGACTGGCGGCGTCACCTGCGCTGGCAGAGAAAGAAATCGCGGTCACGCATTACGGCGCATTGACCTACGGACTGCCCGTCGCGGTGGCCTATCACGGCGGCTATTTCGCCGAAGAAGGGGTTGACCTCGACAGCGTTCTGTCCGCACGCGGCGGCGGCGACGCGGTGCGAACCGCGCTGGCCACGTCGCTGCCCTGGGGCGAAGCCGGTCTGCCCGCTGTAATCGCCGCACGGAATTCCGGGCTGGACCTCGTCATCACCAATATCGCGGTCACCGATGTGGGCGACGCCATGTGGGTGACGGCGAAGGGTAGCGGTATCGGCTCGGTCCAGGATCTTTCCGGCAAGACCGTGTCCTATACCAACCCGAAATCGGGCAGCCAGATGAATCTGACCACAGTGCTGGAGCGCGAAGGGCTGACGGAGAGTGTCGAGACCGTGGCCTCGGGCGGGATGCGCGAAGGCCTTACCCTGGTCGGTCAGGGCGAGGTTGCAGCGGCTCCCATCGTCGAGCCGATGGCGACCTTGATGGCCGACCGGTTCGACGTGGTTTTCCGCGTGTCGGATTACTTCGAGCCGGGAGCGCAGATCGTCGGATTCACCACCCGGGAGTTCGCCGAGGCCAATCCCGATGTCATAACCGGCCTGATCCGGGCGCGTGCCCGCGCGGTGCGTCTGATGGCGGAAGATCCGGCAAAGGCCGCCGGACTCGCCGCGGCCGCTTACGAGCGCGTCCCGCCGCCGGTATTGGAAGCCATCATCGCTCGCTTGAGCGCGGAGGGGTTCTGGTCCGAAGGTGCGCTCGACCCAGAGGCGTTCGCTGCGATGGAGGAGATACTGATGGCCGTGCAGGTGATCGACGCACCGGGCTACGACTGGGCGTCGGCGATGGACGACCGCTGGATCAAAGCCGCGATGCAATGACCGGCCTCGGTTTTCATCTCGACAACATCGGCCATGAATACCGCACCGGCAATTCGCCGGTGCGGGCGCTTCTCGACATCACATTGGACATTACCCCCGGCGAGGTCTTTTCGGTCGTCGGGCCGTCGGGCTGCGGCAAGTCCACTCTGCTGGACATCCTCGCCGGATTGACGGTGCCAAGCGACGGCCGGATCGACTGGGCCGGACCTGCGCCGAAAGCCGGAGACATCAGCGTTGTGTTTCAGGAAGATGCCTGCTTTCCGTGGTTGACGGTCCTCGACAACATCGCGTTTCCGCTGCGCCGCAAGGGCGTGGCGCGGGGCGAGATCGCACAACGCGTGGCGGATGCCATGCGGATGGTCGGGCTGGATCAGTTTGGTCGCCATTTCCCGGCACAGCTGTCGGGCGGGATGCGTCAACGGGTGTGCATCGCCCGCGCGCTGGTGACGCGGCCGCGACTCTTGCTGTTGGACGAACCCTTTGCCGCCCTCGACAGCCAGACCCGTTTGCTGATGGGCGAGGAAGTGCTCGAAATCTGGCGCGACACCGAGGTCACGGTGGTTCTGATCACCCATTCGCTGGACGAGGCAGCGATGCTGTCGGACCATGTGGGCGTGATGTCGGCGCGGCCGGGCCGTTTCCTCGACATCATCAAGACTGGCTGGCCAGCCGACCGCGACAGCCGGATCGCCGAAACCGAGGCCTTTGGCAAGCTTGTCGCGCGTATCTGGTCCAAGCTGCGCTCGGAAAGCCTGAGGGCGATGGGCCGTCGCGGGACGGAAGCGGCATGACCACAGGTGGTGCACTCAGGCTGGCCCCGGTTGGCCTGGTGCTGGCGCTCCTGGCGCTTCTTGAAGTCTGCGTGCGCACCGGGATCGTATCGCGCCATGTCGTGCCTGCGCCCACCCGGATCGTGGCGCAGCTCTGGGACATGGTGATAGACGGGTCGCTCTGGCCGCCGCTTTTGCAAAGCGGGCGGGTGTTCCTGATCGCGCTCGTCGGGTCTGTCGCTCTGGGATTTGCGCTCGGCCTCATGCTGCACGCGGTGCCCCGCCTGCGCCGTGCGGTCGCTCCGGTGCTGACAAGCTATTTTGCCGTGCCGATCTTCGTGTTCTATCCGGTATTCATTGTACTGTTCGGCCTGGGCGACGTCGCATTGGTGCTGGTTGCCGGCATTTTCGGCATGATGGCCTTCATCTCGGCCACGCTGAACGGGCTCGACCGATTGCCCCGGGTCTTCGGCCGCACGGCTCAGGTCATGGGGCTCAGCCGAACCGCCCGGCTATGGCATGTCACGCTGCCTTCCTTGGCGCCGCACCTGATGGTCGGCGGCAAGATTGCCGTTACATACGCGCTGATCGGCGTGATTGGCGGCGAGTTCATCCTTGCCACCGAGGGCCTCGGCTATCGCATCGCCTTCGCCTACAACAATTTCGAGACCGAGCGCATGTATGCACTGATGTTGGCGATCATTATCATCGCCGTCGGTCTGAACGGGGCGCTTCAGCGTGCTGAGATGTCGATGCGGGAGAAATTCCAGTGACCGCGATCGCGACCGAGCAGGCCACACCGGCGCACGGGCCAAGCCAGATGATCCGGGACCGGCTGGGTCTGATCGCATTGGCCCTGGCGCTCTGGAGTATTGCCGCATGGGCCGTGGGTGACCCTCTGACGCTGGCCGGGCCCTGGGGCACCGGTGCTGAGATCCTGCGTCAATTCAACTCCGCAACCTTCTGGGAAAACGCGGTGTCGACCGGTTCCGCCGTCGCGCAAGCCGGTGCATTGAGCCTGGCGGGCGGTTTGGTGCTGGGCCTATTGATCGGCAACAACCGTGTGGCGGCCGCGGTGCTCGAGCCGATTCTGGTCAGTCTCTACTCCCTGCCGAAAGTGACCTTCTTTCCGGTGATCCTGTTGCTATTCGGCATCGGCATGTCCAGCAAGGTCGCTCTGGGCGTTCTCCACGGTATTGTGCCGGTGATGCTGTTTACCGTCGGTGCAATCCGGGCGACACCGGCCATTTACGGCCGCGCCGGGCGGGCGATGGGTCTGAGCGTTTTGCAGCAGGTACGCCACGTCACGCTGCCCGCCGTGCTTCCGGAAATCCTCACGGGCATGCGAATCGGTCTCTCCCTGACCTTGCTGGGTGTTCTGATCGGCGAGCTCTTTGCGGCGCGATCCGGGATCGGCACACAGTTGCGTAAGGCGATGGAGCTTGCCGACGGTCAGGAGATCATGGCACTGGCATCCATCCTTTTCGTCGCGGCGCTGATCCTTAACGGCTGCTTCATGACGCTAGCGGCTCGGTTTGGTGGCGGGCGACACATATCCTCCCGAAGGCGTACGGGAACGCTTGGCTGAACAGTTTTGTTGGAGCCGCTAACAGGTGCCTTGGGGTTTTTTTGGGCGGCCCGGGGATCGAACCCGGCGGACCGACACTTAGAATGTGTCCTGCGCACCGGCGACTAAGCGGACGGTCCGGCTTTACCTTGTCTGAATTCGCAGCTTGTCAGGACGAGGGTGTCGGTCGTTCCGGTGCCAATTCGGAAGGACCCGGACATTACGAACTGCCTGAGTAAAGCAGCGATATGATCCGGGGAGCCCGCGGAGATCTTGCGGCTTCAAAAATAAGCTTTCGATACTGCTGATCACACCAAGCCACACAAGTATAAAGTATCGAAACCGGCCGTGTTTGCTTTTTGACCATCAGGTTCACTCAACCGTGGACTGTCCTACGACGAAAAACGCACCTTTCCGACACATTTTAACTCAAGTTCAAAATGTGTCAGTGTATTTCCGTTGGAAGATCAGGCGTCTTTTGGCCAATAAATCGCGTATGGGGTAGGGGGTTGGCTGACCATGATTAGGGTGCTTGGTATCGGGGGCGCGGGTTTTATTGGGAGCCATCTGGCCTACCGGCTCGAAACCTCGAAAGACTATAGCTGCACGCTGGCCGACATCTGGAGCTCCAAGGCGCGGTTGCGGTTCGAAAACACGTCGTTTGCATTCACCAATACCGACATCGCGACCGATGATGCGCTGCTCGACGATCTGGTTTCGCGCCATGACGTCGTGCTCAACATGGCATCGATCGCCCTGCCTCAGCTTTACATCCAGGATCCGCTTGGAGTCGTTCGCCTCAACCTTTTCCACGGAAACAAGGTGATCGAAACCTGTGTTCGCCATCGCAAGCGGTTGATTCACTTCTCGACCTCCGAAGTCTACGGAAAAAGCCTGGGTTCGCCTGAGCCATTCCAAGAGGATGAAACCGACTGCGTGACGGGGCCCATCAAGAATCACCGGTGGGTCTATTCGACGACGAAGCAGTTGATTGACCGGATGATCCATGCCCATGGTCTTAATGACGACCTGGACTATACCATCGTGCGGCCGTTCAACGTTATCGGTCCGCTGATTGATCACGTGATGACCGATGCGGCTGACGGCGGGCCGCGCGTCTTTTCCCATTTCATGTCGGCCCTGATCAATGGTGAACCCCTGCGTTTGGTGGATGGCGGTCAATCGCGTCGGACCTTTCTTTACGTCAATGACCTGGTCGACGCTCTGGTCACCATCCTCGATCGGCCGGGACAGACCAATCGACAGATTTACAACATCGGCAATCCCGGCAATGAAATCCAGATCTGCGCGCTGGCCGGGCTGATGCGCGACATTTTCGAGGACAAGTTCGGTCGCAGCCGCTCCGAGATCATCTCGGTGCCGGCTGGCGAGTTTTATGGTGACGGATACGAAGACATGGAAAGGCGGATGCCCGACATCGGGAAAATCAGGGCTGTCGGTTGGGTGCCGAAAACCGATCTCAGGCAATTGCTGGAACAAACGATGGCATATACCTGGGACAACCGCCATCGACTGACGCAAACGGCGATGGACGCCTATCAACCATGACGGGCGATCGCCCGCTTGCCAGCGTCATTGTCCCGGTTTTCAAGCATCACCCGTATCTCGAACCGGCCATCGAAAGCGTTCTCAAGCTTGATTATGAGCCGTTGGAGATCGTCATCCGCGACGACGCTTCGCCGGATGATGCCTATGACGTGCTCAAGCGTTTGGTCAGCGCGTACCGTGGTCCGCACCAGGTGAAACTCGCCCGAAACGAAAGCAACATGTCCATGGGCAATTACAATCGCCTGATGGAAGATGCTTCGGCCCAATACATCATCGTGGCCCATGACGACGACCTGCAGTTGCCACAGCGCGTGAGTCAAATTATCGATGCATTCGTCACCCATGGGGTCAGCATGGTGACGTCGAACATGATCAATATTGATGCGGATGGTGAAGAGACAGGGATTCAACTCGAACGAAACGGAGATCGTCGCGTTGCCGTGTCAGATCTTGCAAGACGTGGATGGATGAAGACACTCGACGGGGCCGCGTTGAGTTGGAATCGTGAGATCTTCAACGTGTTCGGGCCGATCGACATAGACAGCACCGCCCGTACGTCCGATTGGATATTGCCTTTTCGAGCCGGATTGCTTGATGGAATACACTATCTGGACGAGCCACTGCTCCGCAAACGCGTTCATTTGAATAGCCGCCGTCATATTGGTCGGGCGCGCGAAGATAGAGATGTCAATCATGTCGAACTTGCGTCGGAGAATATCGCTCAGATTTCCTACATGATCCAAACGCTCAAATACTTTTCTGCCAAGGGTTGTATCGAGCAAAGCGAAAGCGCAAAGCTTCGCAGCTTTCTTTCTGAAAACCTGGAAGACTACGCTCGCATGTTGGCGACCAATCGCAACCGTTTGCACATGAAGAATTTGCGGATGGCTTGGCTGGATCGGGATCTGGGCCAGATGATCGATCCAGAGAGACTGGGAGACCTGGAGCACGTTATTGCCGAGATGCGGACATCGCGGTCCTGGCGTGTCACAGCGCCGCTTCGACAATTCGGCGATCTCCTACGGTCGGTGCGGGCCGGGATCCGCAAGCTCTTGAGCAGTTCGCTGCCTAATGCCTGAACATCAAGCGATCGCGGCTTTGTAACCCCGTTTGGAGAGAACGATTGCGGTCAGGATTGCCGCCGCCCCGGCCAGATTGGCCGACAACAACAACGGCCAGAACGCACCGACGGCACCGGCGGCGAATAGGAAAGCCATCACCGGCTTCATCGGGCCTTCGCTGTACCACTGGATAAGGGCGTTGGTGGCGTAGATGCCGAAAAGCGAAAAGACGCCGATTTGCAAAACCTGCATCCAGTCACCGGTGATCAGCGGCGTGTAAGCAAACAGCAGCGGCACGATATAGAGCCCCTTGGCGATCTTCCAGCTTTCGAAACCGGTTGCCATAGGTTTGGATCCGGCAATGCCGGCGGCGGCGAAGGCGGCGAGGCAAACCGGCGGCGTCACGTTGGAATCCTGAGACAGCCAGAAGATGATCAAATGGGCGACAAGCAGGAAAGCCATCTGCTCGGCGGGATCGATGAGCGTCGGGCGTATGGTGGTTGCCACCTCGAACGGAATCGCCCGCATGAGCGACCAGGCTTCCGCTCGCGTCATGCCTTCGGCGATCTGCGCAACAAGCGGGTGCTCCACCAGCAGAAACATGGACGATTTGACCGGATCGGTGATGCCGTTGACCAGCTGCTCGACGATCAGGCTGTCGGCCATAATGCCGGCGAGGGCCGGCGCTGTGAGAATCGCCAACACGATGTAGGCCGCGGTGACCGGCAGACCCATGCCAAGGACCAGAGACGCAATGCCGATCAACAGGATCGCCAATGCCATCGACCCTTGCGACCACTGCGCGATCATCAACGAGAAGCCGTTGCCGACGCCGCTGGTCACGATGGCGTTGTTCATGATGCCGATGGCCACCAGCAGGATGGCTGTCATGATCGATGCACGCACGCCGGTGAGCATGGCATCGACGATTTTTCGGGGTCCCATATTGACCGGCTGGAACAGGCCGTTCGGCACCAGTTTCGCAACCAGTGTGGTGATCCACGACGTGGCCACCAGGGCGGCAATCGCCCAGCACGCCGCGTAGGCCGGCGTTGTCCCGGACAGCAACAGCCAAATCATGGTGGCCAGCGGCAGAATAAAAACCAGACCGCCGGAGAACAGCTTGCCGCGGTCGATCGTCAGGTCGATTTCCCGGCCGGCGTCATACTTGACGGCCTCGATGCGCACGATGAACGCGACCGACAGGAAGTAGAGGATCGCCGGAACCACCGAAACCGTGACGATGGTGGCATAGGGAATGGATGTGTAGCTGGCCATCACAAAGGCACCGGCGCCCATGATCGGCGGCATCAGCTGTCCCCCGGTCGATGCCGCCGCCTCGACACCCCCGGCGAATTTCGGGCGGAATCCGTTGGCCTTCATCAGCGGAATGGTAATGATGCCGGTCGAGGCCGTGTTGGCGATGGCCGAGCCGGATATGGTGCCGGTCAGCGCCGACGATATGACGGCGACAAAGGCGGCGCCGCCCTTGATGCGTCCGGCAACGATCTTCGACATTTCGATCACGAAATGGCTGGCACCGGAGACAATCAGAAAGCCGCCGAAGATCAAGAACAGGGTAATGTTGGTCGAGGAGATGCTGGCGAGGATGCCCAACATGCCCTCGTCGTTATAGAGGGTTCGGAACAGCACATCGTCCAGCGGTAGGCTGGCGGACCGGAACACCCCGGGAAGCTGCGACCCGAGAAACAGAATGTAACTGAGCGACAGAACGATCAGGATGGGAATGACCCAGCCCGATACCCTGCGTGAGAGGTCGATGGCGGCAAAAATCAGAATGAAGCCCGCCGCCCAGTCCACCGGCGTGAGTTGCCAGGACTGCCCGGTTACCGCCAGTGTCCGCTCGTAGATCCCGTTCTCCGCATAGGCTACCCATAGTGCGGCGGCCGCTACAATAAGGCCGTAGACGATATCGAACGCCAGGGCGAGTGGATGTCCGGCTCGTTTTCCGAAGGGGCTGAAGGTGACCGACGCGAGAAACGCAAATCCGGCGAAATGGATGGCGTTCTGCCAAAAACCCGGCTCGATGAGATAGACGTTGGTGACGATGTGCCAGCACCCGAATACGAATGCGAACACGACGATGAGAAACCGCAGGGGCCCCGTGTGCGCGTCGAGCGGCGCAAGCAAATGGTCACGGTCCTGCATCGTCGCCTGCTGAGGCTCTGCCATTGACGCCACCCTGTCGGAAAGTGGGCACGGACCACAGCCCGCGCCCATCTCGATTTCAGGCCGAGCTTACTGCGGCATCAGGTGATCGGGAATGTCCAGACCGACTTCCTGATAGTACCGGGCAGCCCCCGGGTGCAGCGGCACCGGGAGACCGGCCATCGACTTTTCAACGGCCATGGCCCTGGTGGCCGGGTGAATGGCCTGCAGGAACGGCAGATTCTCATACATCGTCTTGGTCAGCAGATAGACATGATCGTCGTCGACGTCGCGGTTCACGGCCAGAAAGTTCGGCTGGGCGATGGTTTGCACGTCCTTGTCCTGACCCGGATAGGTGCCGGCGGCGATGGTGTAGGGTACCCACAGATTGCGGCCGGCGTCCATGGCCGCAAGCTGTTCCGGTGTCACGTCGAGAATGGTGAACTTGCCCTCATTGGCGGCCATCAGCCTGGTGATCGCGCCGGTCGGGGGCCCGGAAGGAATGCCGGCGGCGACGGCCTGTCCGTTGGCCAGTGCATCGGCGGTCGGGCCGTAGCCGGCGTAGACGAGATCGTAGTCGTTGTCGATATCGATGCCGAGGCCCGACAGCAGGACCTTGTTCGAACCGATGGTGCCGGAATTCTGATTGCCCATGCCCGCGGCCATGCCCTTGAGGGCTTTCAGGTCGTCCACGGTGCCGGTGTCGACCTTGTCGTTCGGGACAACGAACTGCTCGACATTCTGCCACAGCATGGTAACCGAGCGCAGGTTGTCCTGCGGTTCCGAAATGGGTCCGGTCCCGGTCGCCGCATAGGATCCGAACAGACCCTGCAGGATGGCAAAATCAGCCGTTCCGGCACCGAGCGCCTGGACATTGGCACCCGATCCGGCCGAGTTGACGGCAGTCAGCGAGAATTTCTCCTTGGGGAGCAGCTTGACCTTTGAGAGGGTGGAAATGGCCGTGCCGACCGGATGATACGTGCCACCGGTCGAGGCGGTGTTCAGCACATAGTCCTTGTCCTCCGCCTGCGCGGCGAACGATATGACGGCGACGGCGACGCCCGTAATGAGCGCTTTCATCAGTTTCATGGGGGTTCCTCCACAATTCCAAGAATTGGCCGCGTCCGCGGCTGGCCGCATAAAGCGGAATGGCAGCGGACGGCGATAGGAAAAAAATCGCCAGGCCGCACATTAATCCCTGCGGATTTCCGCAGGGCGTGTCAACCGGCTCAGTCCTTACCGCCCAGGATGCGTTCCTTGTCGATCCCCAGCTTGACGATCTTTTCGTTGAGCGTGCGTCGGCCGATGCCCAGTTGTTCCGCCACGTCGTCCATCCGTCCGGATTGGTCGGCGATCGCCTGGGCAATGATCTCCCGTTCGAACGCGGCGACAGCTTCGCGCAACGTGTCCGGCGTCGAGGCTTCGCCCGCGGTGTCGTCCATGGCCTGCCGCACCGATCCGCCACCACGTCGCGCCGCCAGGATCCGCCGTTCCGCGACGCTCTGCAGCTCGCGCACATTGCCCGGCCACTCATAGGCCAGAAGGGTGGCGACATCGTCGTTGCTGATTTCCGGAGCGGAGACATCGTAGAGCGTGGCAAAACGCTGGAGATAGTGACGGTAGAGCAGCAGCACATCGTTGCCGCGATCGGCAAGGTTGGGCAATTTGATCGTTAACGTGTTCAGCCTGAACAACAGATCCTGCCGGAGCTGACCCTCCGCAACCGCTTCGTCAAACCGGTCGCCGGCGGCGCTGACGATCCGGATATCGACGGCCTCGGTCTTCGCGGCGTTGAGGGGCTGATAGGATTTCGTTTCCAGCACCCGCAGAAACTTGCCCTGCGTTTCCAGCGGCATTGATGTCAGCTCGTCGAGAAACAGCGTTCCCTCGTCGGCCTGCTGCAGCAGCCCGGTCGGATGGTCAGCGGTTCCGAAGACCGCTTCCTCGAAGCGGTCGGGCGGCACAACGGCGCAGTTGATGGCGACAAAAGGTGTGCCGGGTCCGCGCCCCAGATCATGCAGCGCGCGTGCGACAAGCTCCTTGCCGGAACCGGTGTCGCCGACGATGAGCACGTTCGCCGCGCTGTCGGCGCAGTCGATCACCTGGTTGCGCACATCGACGATCTGCGGGCTCTCACCGATCAACACCCGTTCGAGATCGGTGACCCTGGACAACTGATCGCGCAGCCTCTTTTCGCTGTCCGACAGCCGCTTCATGCGGATGCCGTTGCCGATGATGGTCAAAAGCCGGCGCGGATCGAACGGCTTTTCAAGGAAGCTGTAGGCGCCGTTCTGGATGGCATTGACGGCCATCGGAATATCGCCGTGGGCCGACACCAGAATGACCGGCACATTTCCCATTTCGGACGCCCGCTTCTGGAACTCGAGCCCGTCCATCCCGGGCATGCGGACATCGCAGACGACGATCTGCACCGGCTCTTTGCGCAATACGTCGAGCGCCGCCTGGCCGTCGGCGGCGACGGTTGCCGCGTAACCTGCCTTTTCCATCAGATGGCTAAGGGAGGCGCGCACCTCCCTGTCGTCATCGACGATCAGAACACGGCCCTGGCTCATCGCGGGTCCCCATGGGCCAGCGGCAGGCTGACGACAAATTCGGCGCCGTGGGTCTTACAATCTCCGACGCGCAGCGATCCCTCGTGCTCTTCGACGATCTGCGTCGCAATCGACAGCCCAAGGCCCATACCGACGCCGGAGGGTTTGGTGCTGTAAAACGGTTCCCGGAGTTGGGGCATGGCCACGCCGTTGAGCCCGCCGCCATTGTCCCCGACGGTGATTTCAGCGTTGTCCGTCGCCTTGCGAACCGAAATGCGAATAGCCGGATTCTTGCGGTTTTCGACCGCGTGGATGGCATTGCGCAGCAGGTTGATGAGCACCTGTTCCAGTTGCAGCTGGTCCCCGAGCACCTGAAGATCCGGCGAGTCCTGCTCCACGGAAAAGGCGATGCCAGCGCTTTCCATGTCGTGTTCGACAAGTTGCCGGACTTCCAGCAGCATGGTGTTGGTCGAGACCGGCTTCTTCAGCCGCTCGCCGCGAATGGCAAAGAACCGAAGCTGACCGATCACCGCTTCCATGCGGTCGACAAGCTTCTTGAAACTCTCCGCGGTTTCCGGCGATCGGATTTCATCGCCCAGTTCGGCCGCGGCCAGGTGGTTGCGAAAGGCCGATATCGGCTGTCCCAACTCGTGGGTGACTGACGCCGCCAGCTGACCGAGGGTCGCGAGCTTGGTGGTGCGGGAGAGTTCGGCCTGTGCCTTCTGCAGTTCGTCATTGGCCGTCAGAAGCGCGTGCCGATGCCGTTGCGATTCATTCAGGGCCAGCTGAATTCGAATCGACCGCAGATAGGTGGCAAATCCGATCAGCAGGGACACGATCGCACCGAACAGCAGCGTCGCCAGCAGTGTCTGCCGCAATATCTGTCCTTCCGGCCGAAGGTAATAAATTGTCCAATCCTGCCATTCGGCGGGTGCCTGCGCCGATAGGTGAGACATGCCGTCGATCTCGAGCCGGCCATCCTCCTTCGCGGTCCACGGTATTGCCGGCAACGGCAGGTCACCGAATTGCCGGCTCGCCAGGATGCTTTCCCGATCGGACGCGTCAAGTGCGCTGATGCTGTGGTAGAGCCATTGCGGGTTCGATGCCAGAACGATGATCCCGTCCGGATTAACCGCGAGAACAGGTTCCCCGCTGCTCTCCCAGGACGCCTGCAATTCACTAATATCGAGCTTGATGGCGATGACGCCGACAATGCGGCCGTCGTCCAGTGTTACCGGCTCGGCGACGAAATAGCCGGGCCGCCCGGTGGTGGCGCCAATGGCGAAGTAATCGCTGCGCTCACCCGACAGCGCGGTTTGAAAATAGGGGCGGAAACCGTAGTTCTGTCCGACGAAACTGTGTGGCTGGTCGAAGTTCGAGGCGCTGATCGCGCTGCCGTCCCGATCCATCAGATAGATCGCCTCCAGATCGGATTGTTCGGCATAGGACCGAAACCGTTCGTTCAGAGCGGCGGTATCACCGCCCTGCAAGGCAGCCGCCAGCATCTGGTCCCGCGCCAGGACGAATGGAAGGTGCTGGTGCTGCCGCAGTGTTTCGTTGAGAGAGCGCTGATAGAGCGACAGGCGGCTGGCGATTTCCTCGGCATTCTCGGCTTGGAAATAGCGCTCGGCAGCAAAGAAAACGGCGATCGTCGCCACCAGGACCGTGGCCAGCAGGATGGCCACGATACCATGCCGCATTCCCTTTGGGACCGATGGTTCCACCGTTTCGTCCGTTGATCGCATTGCCGATCGGCTACCATCACCCGGGGGAATCGGCAATGTAAAGTCCATCCGACCCGCACGGTCCGAAAACCCTGCGGATTTCCGCAGGGTCTGGTGCCAGGACAGGCGCTTTGACAATCCGTCCGGTCTTTTTTGAAAACTGCCTGTTGACATATTTGGAACGTTCCAATAGGTAATTTGGAACGATCCAAATCTGGAGGAATGCCATGCGCTGGGCGCTGGTGGGAGCGAGCAGAATAGCCTCTTCTTACGTCATCGATGCGATCAGGGCCCAGGCTGGCTCCGAGATCACATCGGTGCTCAGTTCCGATGCCGAGCGTGGTCGGACCTTTGCCGCCGAACACGGCATTCCCGACAGTTTCACCGATCTTGATCGACAGCTCGCAGCGGATTGCGACGCGGTCTACATCTCGACCACCAACGAAAAGCACCATCCGCAGGCCATGGCGGCGATCGCCGCGCACAAGCACGTGCTGTGCGAAAAGCCGCTGGCGATGCGGTTGACCGACGCCGTCGAGATGGTCCGGGCCGCCGAGGCCGCAGGCGTGGTGTTCGCCACGAACCATCATTTGCGCAACGCCGCCTCGCATCTGGCGATCCGCGAGCAAATCGCCTCCGGGCAAATCGGCAAAGTGTTGAGCGTGCGTGTCTTCCACGCGGTAAACCTTCCTGAACATCTGCGCGGATGGCGCGTCAAGGATGCTTCTGCGGGCGGCGGCGTGATCCCGGACATCGTGGTGCACGATGCCGATACGATCCGCTTTCACCTGGACGAAGATCCCGCCGAAGTTATCGCCAAGGCCGGCGTTTCCGGGCTCGGGGAAGGCGTGGAAGACAGTGTCATGTCCGTCTGGTCTATGCCCTCCGGAGCGATGGTGCAGACGCACGAAAGCTTCACCCACGGTTTCGCCGGGACCGGCATCGAATTCCACGGTACCGACGGATCGATATTCGCCCGCGACGTGATGACCCAGCAACCGGTCGGTACAGTCTGGAGGATCGATGAAAGCGGCCGGCAAGAGATCCCGTACGAAGCCCACAATCTTTATCACAGGGCGCTTCGCCTGTTCACCGACGCCTGCGCAGGCAAAGGCCGGCCGGCGGCGGACGGCAGCGATGGTGTGAAGTCGCTGGCTGTCGCTTTGGCCGTCAAGCAGGCCGCCGATGCCGGTCGCGCTGTACGTGTCGACTACGGGGGGATTTAGGCAATGGCCGGCAAAATCGTCTCCGCCGAGGACGCCGTCGCACGGATCACCGACCGAAGCGTGGTGACCGTTTCCTCCTCCTCCGGGCTCGGCTGTCCCGATCTTGTGCTCAAGGCAATCGGTGAGCGCTTCGATCGGGAAGGTCATCCGAAGGATATCACCACGCTTCATCCAATCGCCGCCGGCGACATGTACGGGATCAAGGGGATCGATCACATCGCCAAGGACGGGCTGCTGGCGACGATCATCGCTGGCTCCTATCCCTCCGGCCCGTCGTCGCTGCCGATGCCGGAGATCTGGCACATGTTGGTGGAAAACCGCGTGGCCGCCTACAACGTGCCCTCCGGCATTCTGTTCGACATGCACCGTGACGTGGCGGCGCGCCGTCCCGGTGTGCTGACCAAGGTCGGTCTCGATACCTTCGTTGATCCGATCCGGCAGGGCTGCGCCATGAACGATGCGGCGGCCGGCAAGCCGATCGTGTCGCGCGTCGAGCTCGGCGGCGAAACCTGGCTGCATTTCCCCAACATCGTTCCCGATGTGGCCATTATCCGGGCCACCACGGCGGACGAAAACGGCAACCTGACCTATGAACATGAGGGTGCTTACCTCGGCGGTCTCGAGCAGGCGATCGCCGTGCGCAATCACGGCGGACTGGTCATCGCCCAGGCCAAACGCGTGACGGCGGCAGGATCGTTGCGCCCACACGACGTGCGTGTGCCGGGGCATTTGGTCGACCTGGTGGTGATCGATCCCGAGCAGTGCCAGACCACCCATACGCCCTATGATCCGGCGATTTCCGGCGAAATCATGCGGCCCTGGTCGAGCTTTACGCTGGCCGAGCACGGCGTCGAAAAGATCGTTGCCCGCCGCAGCGCCATGGAACTGCGCGAGGGTCAGACGGCCAATCTCGGCTTCGGCATTTCGGCGATCGTGCCGCGTATTCTGTTAGAGGCCGGTCGTCCGAAATCGGTGACCTGGGCCATCGAACAGGGTGCCACCGGCGGCATGCCGCTCACCGGATTTGCGTTCGGCTGCGCCTCCAACGCCGATGCCTATGTGCCGTCGCCGCAGCAGTTCACCTACTTTCAGGGCGCCGGGTTCGATGTTTCCTTCCTGTCGTTTCTGGAGATCGACCTGGAGGGCAACGTCAACGTGTCGAAGCTGGGCAAGAAGCCGTATCTCACCGCCGGTTGCGGCGGATTTGTCGATATCACGGCACACGCCCGCAAGATCGTCTTTTCCGGTCTGTTCGAGGCCGGTGCGGAAATCGAACTCTGCGACGATGCCCTCTCGGTCAAGACTCCCGGCAAGTTCACCAAGATGGTTGACGAAGTGGAGCATGTCACCTTTTCGGGTCGCCGCGCCCGGGAGACCGGTCAGGAGGTGCTCTATGTCACCGAACGCTGTGTCATCCGCCTGACCGAAAACGGCCTTGTCGCGACCGAAATCATGCCGGGCATCGATCCGAGCCGCGACATCGTTGACGCGTCGAAGGGCCGTGTCCGGATCGCCAACGATGTGCGAGAGATGCCCAAGGCGCTGTTGCGCGAAGCCCCGATGGAGCTGTCGCTTTGAGTGCAGTGCACCTCATAGACCACGGTCCGGTCGCCGAACTGCGGCTTGACAACCCGGCAAAGCTCAATGCGCTCACTGTCGAGATGCTTGGCTCGCTGGGAACCCATTGCGACACGATCGAACGGGATGCGCAGGTGCGCGGTGTCGTCGTCACCGCCGAGCACAGCCGGGCTTTTTGTGCGGGCGCCGACATCACCGCCTGGTCGCCCCTCGGTCCGGGTGAATTCGCCCGGCACTGGGTGCGGGACGGACACCGGGTGTTTGACCGGCTGGCCCGCCTGTCAAAGCCGACGGTGGCGGCGATCGGAGCGCATGCGTTCGGGGGCGGGTTGGAACTGGCGGCTGCGTGCGACATCCGGGTGATGGCGCCGGACGCCACGCTGGCACTTCCCGAAGCGGGTGTCGGGATCGTCCCGGGCTGGTCCGGAACGCAGCGGCTGGTGCGGCTGCTGTCGGAACCGGTCGTCAAGGAAATGGCGCTTTTCGGGCGGCGGATCGACGCCCAGCGGGCATACACGCTGGGTTTCGTGGCGCAGGTCAGCGAAGACGTTCGGGACTCGGCCTTCGACGTCGCCAGTGCGCTCGCCAAATCGTCACCGCGCGCCACCGAAATTGCCAAATACATGATGCACGCGGCCGTCGGCGAGGACCGCGCCGCGATGGTGGAAGCGCTGGGGGCCGGTATGGCCGGTGCGACGGCCGATCGGCAAGAAGGTGTCGCCGCCTTCCAGGAAAAGCGCAAGCCGAACTTTACGGGTGAATGACCATGGGCAATCTCAATGTGATATCGGCGTTTTCCTCGGATCACCTGCCTTCCGAACCGTTTATCGCGCGGCATCTGATCGATGGCGAATGGCGCAACAGCCGTGAGGGAGCGACCTTCGAGCGGCAATCTCCCGCCCATGGCGTCACCGTGACACGTGCCGCCGAAGGCAGTGAGGCGGATGTGGAGGCAGCCATTGCCGCGGCCCGCCGGGCGTTTGATGATGGCGACTGGCCGTACGCGTCTGGCAAGGAGCGAGCGACCCTGCTGCTGCGGGTCGCCGATCTGATCGATCGCGAGCGGCAACGTATTGCCACCATCGAGACCTTGGAGTCGGGCAAGCCGATCGCCCAGGCGATGGCCGAGATCGAAGGCGCCGCCGATCTGTGGCGCTATGCGGCCTCGCTGGCGCGGACCCTGCACGGCGACAGCCACAACACGCTCGGATCAGATATGCTGGGCGTCGTATTGCGGGAACCGGTCGGTGTGGTTTCCGTCATCACCCCATGGAATTTCCCGCTCCTTATCGTCTCGCAAAAACTGCCCTTCGCGCTGGCGGCGGGATGCACCGCGGTGGTCAAACCGTCAGAACTGACGCCGGCGACCACCGTTATTCTCGGCGAGCTGCTGCAGGAGGCGGGACTCCCGAAAGGCGTCGTCAACATCGTGCTGGGCTACGGACAGCCGGTCGGCGCGATGATGGTGGAGGATCCGCGCGTCGATATGGTCACCTTCACCGGCTCGACCGGCGTCGGCAAGGCGATCGTCGCCGCGGCGTCGAAAACGCTCAAAAAGGTGTCGCTGGAACTCGGCGGCAAGAATCCGCAGGTGGTTTTTCCGGATGCCGATCTGGATAGCGCCATCGATGCGATCGTCTTCGGCGTCTATTTCAATGCCGGCGAGTGCTGCAACTCAGGCTCCAGGATTATCGTGCACGAGGACATCGCGGAAACGGTCATATCCAGGACCGTGGAGCATTCCCGCAAGGTGCCGTTCGGCGATCCGCTCAATCCTGAAACCAAGGTCGGAGCGATCATTTCGGCAGACCACCAAAAAAATATCGACGCCTATGTGAAGCAGGCGGTTGCCGAGGGGGCCGCGTTGCGCCTCGGCGGTGAAGCACTGTCGGTTCCCGGCCTGCCGGGGCAGTTTTATCAGCCGACCGTCGTGGCCGGTATCAAAGGAAACATGGCGATTGCGCGCGAGGAGGTATTCGGGCCGGTTCTCTCCGTCCTGACCTTCAAGACGCTCGATGAGGCGGTGGCGCTTGCCAATGACTCAGCCTACGGGCTTTCTGCCGGCGTGTGGAGCGAGAACGTCCATACCTGTCTTGACTTTGCGCGGCGCGCCCAAGCCGGTACGATCTGGACCAATACCTGGATGGACGGCTTCGCCGAAATGCCGTTCGGCGGGGTCAAGGAAAGCGGCCTGGGCCGCGAACTGGGACGCTACGGCGTGGAGGAATTTCTGGAGACTAAAACCGTGACCATGCGGATCGGCCGCACACGGACACCTTGGGTGTGAGCGGAAAAGCGCACCCGACCTGACGCAACGTCAGAAACGATTACGCAACAAGGAGGAAACCATGCGTATCACAAAAGCAATCCTCGCAGCATCCGTCGCACTTGGGACGGTCAGCCTTGCCCACGCGGAAGACGTGGAGGTGCTGCACTGGTGGACGTCCGGCGGTGAAGCCGCTGCATTGAACGTTCTGAAAGACGACCTTCAAGGACAAGGTATCGGCTGGCAGGATATGCCTGTCGCAGGCGGCGGGGGTACGCAGGCGATGACCGTCCTGCGTGCCCGGGTCACGTCCGGCAACGCACCGACAGCCGTTCAGATGCTCGGCTTCGACATCACCGACTGGGCCAAGGAAGGCGCGCTGGCGAACCTCAACACGATCGCCGACGAGGCAAACTGGGGCGAGGTGATTCCGGCGGCACTGCAGAAGTTCGCCACCCATGACAACCAGTGGGTCGCGGCTCCGGTTAACGTGCATTCGACCAACTGGGTATGGGCCAACAAGGCCATCATGGACGAACTCGGCCTTAGCCAGCCGCAGACCTGGGACGAACTCGTCGCCGCCATGCAGGCGGCCAAGGACGCCGGACATGTGGCGCTCGCCCATGGCGGCCAGGCGTGGCAGGATGCGACCATCTTCGACGCGGTCGCCATGGCGACCGGTGGTCCGGAATTCTACCAGAAGGCTTTCATTGAGCTCGATGAAGACGCCCTCAGTTCCGACACGATGAAGGAAGTCTTCGACCGCATGGGAACCCTGCGCGGTTTCGTCGACGACAACTTCTCCGGCCGTGACTGGAACCTTGCCACCGCCATGGTCATCAACGGCGAGGCCGCGTTCCAACTGATGGGCGACTGGGCCAAGGGCGAGTTCCTCAATGCCGGCAAGACACCGGGCACGGACTTCCTGTGCTTCCGTTTCCCCGGCACCCAGGACCAGGTGACGTTCAACTCCGACCAGTTCGCGATGTTCGATCAGGCCGGTGAGGTCTCCGCCGAGCAGGCGGCGCTCGCCAAGGCCATCCTGTCACCGGGCTTCCAGATCGCCTTCAACAAGGTCAAGGGCTCCGTGCCGGCGCGCACCGACCTCGACGCCAGCGATCTCGATGCCTGCGGTCAGCAGGGCTATGAGGAGTTCAAGGCCGCGGCCGCGAGCAACAACCTCTACGGCTCGTTCGCCCACGGCCATGCCAATCCGGCATCAATCAAGAATGCCATGTATGACGTGATCACGGCGCACTTCAATGGCGAGTACGACGGCGATACGGCGGTCGACGAGCTGGTGACTGCGGTTCAGATCAACCGGTAATGTGAAAAAAGGAGAAGCGGTTTCCGGCCGCTTCTCCACTGCCTGGGGGAGGACCCGGTATGTCTTATGTTGAGGCGGGGAACCGATCCGGTTCGCTCGACCGGTTGCGCGACGCACTGCCAAAACTGGTCCTGAGCCCGACCGTCGCCATCGTCGCGATCTTCGTCTACGGGTTCATCCTGTTTACGCTCTACCTGTCGTTCACCGACAGCCGGATCCTGCCGAGCTTCGGCTGGGTCGGTTGGCAGAACTACGTGAACCTGTTCCGCATCCGCGCCTGGGACACCGCGGTCTCGAACCTGATCGTCTTCGGCGTTCTCTATATCGTGATCTGCTGCGCGCTCGGGCTGCTGCTGGCGATTTTCCTGGATCAGAAGATCCGCGCCGAGGGTGTCATCCGCACCATCTATCTGTATCCGATGGCGCTGAGCTTCATCGTCACGGGCGTCGCCTGGAAATGGTTCCTCGACCCCGGGATCGGTCTTGAGGCGGTGGTTCAGGGCTGGGGCTGGGAAAGCTTCGAGTTCAACTGGATCAAAGACCGTGACATGGCGATCTATACGATCGTGATCGCCGCCGTCTGGCAAACGTCGGGCTTTTGCATGGCCATGTTTCTCGCCGGTTTGCGGGGCATCGACACCGAGATGCTCAAGGCGGCACGCATCGACGGCGCATCCTCCTTCGCCCTGTATCGGCGGATCGTCATTCCGCAGCTGCGGCCCGCCTTCATGTCGGCATTCGTGGTGCTGGCGCATATGGCGATTAAATCCTACGACCTGGTCATCGCGCTGACCGGCGGCGGGCCCGGAACGGCGACCGAACTGCCGGCGACGTTCATGTATTCCTACACTTTCACACGCAACCAGATGGGGATCGGCGCGGCCTCGGCCGTCATCATGCTGATGACGATCGCCGCGATCATCGTGCCCTATCTGTGGTCCGAATTGAGGGAGAAGAAGTGATGTCCTCAGCTCCCGCTTCCAGTGCAGCAACGACCAGGACCGGTGCATCCGCGGAGCTCGAAAGCCCGCGCAAGACCAGCGCCATCAGCCTTGGCCGCTATGCCATCTACGGCGTCCTGATTGTGTTCTGCATATACTACCTGATCCCGCTCTATGTGATGGTGGTCAATTCGCTCAAACCGCTGGCCGAGATCACCGCCGGCGGCATGATGAACCTGCCGCAGCAATGGACACTGGCTCCGTGGGCCAGTGCCTGGTCGACGGCCCAGGTGGGTGTTGAGGCGACCGGCTTACGGCCCTACTTCATCAACTCCATCCTGATGGTGGTTCCGGCCGTCGCCATTTCGACCATTCTCGGCGCGCTTAACGGCTACGTGCTGACGAAATGGACGTTTCGCGGTGCCACCGTCCTGTTCGGACTGCTGCTGTTCGGGTGCTTCATTCCGTTCCAGATGGTGCTCATCCCGATGGCGCGGATGCTCGGCCTGATGGGCCTGGCGGGTTCGGTCCCCGGGCTGATTTTTGTTCACCTGGTCTATGGGATCGGCTTCTCGACGCTGTATTTCCGCAACTACTACGCCGCCTTCCCGACCGAACTGGTGCGGGCTGCCCAGATCGACGGCGCCGGCTTCTTCACCATCTTCCGGCGCATCCTGCTGCCCTCCTCGGGGCCGATCGCCGTGGTCTGCATCATCTGGCAGTTCACCAATATCTGGAACGACTTCCTTTTCGGCGCGTCGTTCTCCGATGCCGACAGCCAGCCGATGACCGTGGCGCTCAACAATCTCGTCCAGTCTTCGACGGGCGTGAAGGAATACAACGTCCATTTCGCCGGGGCGATCATGGCGGCGCTGCCGACCCTGCTCGTCTACATCGTGGCCGGACGCTTTTTCGTCCGCGGCCTGATGGCCGGCTCTGTGAAAGGATAAGTCAATGGGATTTCTCGATATCAGGGATGCCACCAAATCCTACGGCGCGGTGAAAGTACTGCGCCAAACCAACATCTCGGTCGAAGAGGGCGAGTTCCTCGTGCTGGTCGGTCCGTCCGGCTGCGGCAAGTCCACGCTGCTCAACATGATCGCCGGTCTAGAGGAAGTGACGTCGGGTGATATCGCCATTCGCGGGCGCAGCATGAATGGCGTCAAGCCGGCCGACCGCAACATCGCCATGGTGTTCCAGTCTTACGCGCTCTATCCCAATATGACGGTGCGCGGCAACATCGCCTTCGGCATGGAGATGCACGGCGTGCCGAAAGCGGAACGGCAGAAGCGCATAGCCTCGGTGGCGGACCTGTTGCAGATCACCCACCTGCTTGACCGCAAACCCGGCCAGCTCTCGGGCGGTCAGCGGCAGCGCGTCGCCATGGGCCGGGCGCTGGTACGCGATCCCGACGTGTTCCTGTTCGACGAACCGCTGTCGAACCTGGACGCCAAGCTGCGCGTCGACATGCGAACGGAAATCAAGAAGCTTCATCAGAAACTGGGCACTACCATCGTCTACGTGACGCACGACCAGATCGAAGCGCTGACGCTGTCGACACGCATCGCCGTCATGTTCGGTGGCGACGTGCAGCAGTTGGGCACGCCCAAGGAAATCTACGACAATCCAGCCAATATGTTCGTCGCCGGCTTCATGGGATCGCCGTCGATGAACCTGTTCCCCGCCAAGGTCGTCTCGACGGAGGGCCAGACGGCCGCCGAGGTTCTCCTTGGAGACGGCAGCACGGCCACCATACCGTTTGCCAAAGGGGCGATGGCCGGCGGTGAGGGGCGGGAGATCGTGCTCGGCATCCGTCCCGAGGCGATCACCGACAAGGACGGCGCCGATCGCAACTCCAAGGCCGTACACATCGTCGAGGCGCCGGTGGAGGTCACCGAACCGGCCGGATCGGACACTTTCGTGGTCAGCCAGATGGGAGGCAAAGACGTGACCGGCCGATTCCGTGCCGACGTCCCGGTGCGGGCCGGGGATCGCTTCCCATTCGCGATCAACATGGAAAAAGCCGTGGCCTTCGATCCAGAAAGCGAAAACCGGATCGCCTGAACCCATGAACCAATCGCCGGATATCGTCATTGTCGGAAGCGGCATGGGCGGTGCGACACTGGCGGCCGGCCTGGCGCCGACCGGTGCGCGCATCGTCATCCTGGAGCGCGGTGTGCAGATCCCGGACGACGCGCCGGCCCGCGATCCAAACCGCATCTATGCCAACAGCGCGTTCCGGTCGGACGAGACCTGGCTGGATGAGAACGGTACGCGGTTCGAACCCGGCAACTATTACAATATCGGCGGCAATTCGAAGCTCTACGGGGCGGTGCTGATCCGTTATCGGGCTGAAGACTTCGCCGAAATGGAGCACTTCGACGGCATCTCCCCGGCCTGGCCGTTCGCCTATGAAGAGCTCGCACCCTGGTACGAGCAGGCCGAGACGCTCTACCAGGTGCACGGCGATGCATCGTCGGATCCGACGGAACCGACCCACATAAACGGTTATCCGTTTCCGCCGGTCCCCGACGAGCCCGCCGTGGCGGCCGTCCGGGAAAGGCTGGACAAGGTGGGTGTGCGGCCATTCACGCTGCCCCTCGGTGTCGACATCGATCGTTGGCTGAAGGCCGGTCAGACCAGCTGGGACGGCTATCCGGATCAGCGCTGCGGCAAGATGGATGCCGAGACCTGCGGCCTCGCCGTAGCGCTCGCGCACGACAATGTCGAACTCATCACCGGCGCCTACGTCTCGACGCTCAAGGTCGGTGCCGACAACCGGCGGATCGCCGAGGTGGTGTACCGCAAGGATGGCGAGGAGGTGCGGCTTAAGCCGAAGCTGCTCGCGGTCTGCGCGGGCGCCGTGCAGACGGCAGCACTACTGCTGCGATCCGGCGTCGCCAACGGGTCCGACCAGGTCGGACGTTGCTTCATGAACCATAACGCCAGCGCCCTGATTGCCATCGATCCGCGCTTTCGCAACGATTCGGTCTATCAGAAGACCTTCGGGATCAATGACTGGTATCTGTCGGACGGCGATGGCGGCAAACCGCTGGGTAATCTTCAACTGCTCGGCCGGGTCGTGCCCGACATCCTGAAGATCCAGGTGCCCAGCCTGCCGCGGCCGGTCGCCCGCTGGATCTCGGCACATGCGATCGACCTCTATGTGATTTCGGAGGATCTGCCGGATCCGGAAAGCCGGGTGGTCGTCAGCAACGGCGATATTCAGCTGATCTGGCGCCGGTCGAACATGACCGCCCACAATAAACTGGTGGCGAAGACCAAGGAGACCTTCCGGGCGGCGGGTTTTCCGGTCGTTTTGTCGCGCCTCTTCGACGGGCGGGTGCCGTCGCATCAATGCGGCACCGTTCGTATCGGCAGCGATCCCGGGCAATCGGTGCTCGATCCCGACTGCCGGTCCTGGGACCACCCGAATCTGTTTGTGACGGATGCCGGGGCCTTGCCGACCTCGGCGGCGGTCAACCCGGCGCTGACCGTGGCGGCCCTGGCGTTGCGGGCGGCGGAAACCATCAAGAAGGAGATTGCCGCATGAATCGCGTCGCGCTGATCACCGGCGGGCAAAAGGGTATCGGCCTCGGGATCGCCGAAGCGCTGGCCGGTGCCGGTTTCACCGTGGCGCTGGCATCGCGCAGCCAGGCCGATGCGCCGGAGGTCGGCGATGCGCTGGCGAAACTGGGTGCGAACGCTCGCTATTATTCACACGACCTGCAGTCGGTCGAAGGCCATGCGGGATTGCTTGACAGGATCGAAACGGATCTAGGCCCGGTCACGACGTTCGTTTCCAACGCCGGCGTACCGGCCAAGGTGCGCGGCGACATGCTCGATCTGACGCTCGACAGCTTCGATTTCGTGCTCGGCGTCAACCTGCGTGGTGCGTTTTTCCTGGCGCAGGAAGTGGCGCGCCGCATGGTGGCGCGACCGGCGGGTGACGCTTACCAGTCCATCAGTTTCGTCACTTCCGTTAGCGCCACCATGGTGTCGATCGAACGGGCCGAATACTGCATTTCGAAGGCCGGCGCCGCGATGATGGCGGAGCTGTTCGCGGTGCGCCTGGCACCGCACGGAATCGGTGTCTTCGAACTTCGCCCCGGCATTATTGAAACCGGCATGACCGCCGGTGTGAAGGACAAATACACCGCGCGCATCGAGGACGGTCTGGTGCCGGCGCAGCGATGGGGCCGGCCGCAGGACATCGGCTCAGTGGTGGTGCCGATCGCCGAGGGTCATCTGGCTTTCGCCACCGGTTCCGCCATCCAAGTCGATGGCGGCCTGTCCATACCGCGTCTCTGATCAGGACAAACGCATGTCTGATAGTTTCGATTTCATCATCATCGGCGGCGGCAGTGCGGGCTGCGTATTGGCGGCCCGCCTGTCGGAGAATCCCGCAACCCGAGTCCTGCTGCTGGAAGCCGGGGGCGGCGACTGGCATCCCTTCTACCATCTGCCGGCCGGTTTCGCGAAGATGACCAAGGGTATCGGCAGCTGGGGGTGGCATTCCATCCCCCAGAAGCACATGAAGGACCGGGTGTTCCGTTACACGCAGGCGAAGGTGATCGGTGGCGGGTCGGCGATCAACGCGCAGATCTACACCCGCGGCAACGCACTCGACTATGACGAATGGCGCCAGATGGGGTGCGACGGCTGGGGATACGAAGATGTCCTGCCGTACTATCGCAAGGCGGAGGACAACGACACCTACGACAACCGTTATCATGGCCAGGGCGGCCCGTTGGGGGTTTCCAAACCGGCGGCGCCTTTGCCCATTTGCGAAGCCTATTTCGAGGCAGCGGCGGCACTCGGCATTCCACACAACGCCGACATGACCGGCGAAAAACAGGACGGAGTCGGCTACTACCAGCTGACACAGCGCAACGCCCGGCGCTCGTCGGCCGCCATGGCCTATCTGGCCCCGAACCGGGCGCGCAACAACCTGGTTATCCGCAAGGGCGTCCAGGTGCTGCGGATCACCGTCGAGGCGGGCCAGGCGCGGGGTGTCGAACTGACGGACGGCACGAAACTGACGTCGACCAGCGAGGTCGTCCTGGCAAGTGGCGCCATCGGTTCGCCGCGGCTGCTGCAGCTGTCCGGGATCGGGCCGGCCGATGAAT
This sequence comes from Hoeflea sp., assembly GCA_965249925.1. Classification (GTDB taxonomy): domain Bacteria; phylum Pseudomonadota; class Alphaproteobacteria; order Rhizobiales; family Rhizobiaceae; genus Hoeflea_A. Next base: position 118,488 of record OZ252260.1, on the reverse strand, counting down.
TGTCGGCGCTCGGCATCCCGGTGGTGCACGACCAGCCGCAGGTCGGGTCGAACCTGCAGGACCATCTGGATCTGTATGCGATCTGCGAACTGACCGGTCCGCACAGCTACGACCGTTACGCAAAGCTGCACTGGTCGGCGGTCGCCGGCCTGCAATATCTGCTGACGCGACGCGGCCCGGTCGCTTCCAGCCTCTTCGAGACCGGCGGGTTCTGGTATGCCGACGAGGCGGCGCGGTCGCCCGACATCCAGATGCATCTCGGGCTCGGCACCGGCATCGAATCCGGGGTCGCGGCGATGCCGAATGGCGGCGTGACGCTGAATTCCTGCCACCTGCGGCCACGCTCCCGCGGTTCGGTTCGCCTGCAAAGCAGCGACCCGTCGGCCGAACCGTTGATCGATCTAAACTACCTCGCCGATCCGCATGACCGTGAGATGTCGATTCGCGGACTCAAACTGACCCAGGACATCCTCGCGCAGGCGCCGCTCAAGAAGTTCATCAAGGCCGAGAGGCTGCCGGGCTCGGACGTCAAAACCGATGCCGAATATTTCGATTTCATTTGCGAGCATTCGAAGACCTCGCACCATCCGGCCGGCACCTGCCGCATGGGCACCGATCCGGAGGCGGTCGTCGATACGCGCCTGCGTTTCAACGGCATCGACGGGCTTCGTGTCGCCGACGCGTCGATCATGCCGAACGTCATCTCATCCAACACCAATGCAGCGGCCATCATGATCGGCGAAAAGGCTTCCGACATGATCCGCCAGGACAACGGGATCTGAATCATGCGTTTGCCCACCTATTCCGGCACCCTCGAGGAATACAGACCAAGCGGCGAGGCGCTGAACCCGCGGGCTCCGAAGGTGCCGCTCAACCGCATCGCCTTTGCGGCGGCGCATGTCGTCTCCGATCCTTTGGCTGAGCGTGATCCGTGGATCGGCCGGCCGGCCGTCGATTGGGACAACACATTGCGGTTCCGGAACTGGCTGTGGGACCAGGGCCTGGGTCTCGCCGAAGCGATGGATACCGCGCAGCGCGGCATGGGGGTCGATTGGCTGACCGCCAAGGAGCTGATCGAACGGACTATGGCGGAGGCCAAGGCGCATCCGTTGAAGCCGCGGGTGGCGTGCGGAGCCGGCACAGACCAGAGGCAAATGCCCGATCTTAAGACTCCCGACGACATCGTTGCAGCTTACAGCGAGCAGATGGAGGCGATCGAGGCTGCCGGGGGGCAGGTGATCATCATGGCGACGCGGGCGCTTCCCGCCATCGAGGCGTCCGCCGACACCTACGCCGACATCTACGGCACACTGATCGATCAGGCGGCCGACCCAGTGATACTGCACTGGCTGGGTGACATGTTCGATCCAGCGCTCGCCGGTTACTGGGGCTTCGAAGACGTTGCGGCGGCATCGGATTCGGTGCTGGCGATCATCAACGCCCATCCGGGCAAGGTCGACGGCATCAAGATATCGCTGCTGGATCAGGCCCATGAGGAGCGCTTCCGGGCCCGTCTGCCAGATGGGGTGAGGCTCTACACCGGTGACGACTTCAACTATGCCGAGCTGATCGCCGGAGATGGAACACGCCATTCGGATGCGCTGCTCGGCGCTTTCGCCGCAATTGCGCCGGCCGCCAGCCAGGCGCTGGAAGCGCTGGCGCGGGGCGATCTTGAAACGTTCCACAAACTGCTTGCGCCGACCGTCCCGCTGTCCCGGGAGATCTTCAAGGCGCCGACGCAGTTCTACAAGGCCGGGATCGCCTTTCTGGCCTGGCTGAACGACGCCCAGAGCCATTTCATCATGCCCGGCGGTTTTCAGTCCTCGCGCGAGATCACGCACTATGCGGAAGTGTTCCGTCTGGCCGATCGGGCGCGGCTCCTTTCGAAACCTGACATCGCCGAAGCGCGCATGGGTCTTTTGTTGAAGTTGCACGGGATCGACTGACGGCATGGGCAAGCGGCCGACCATTCTCGATGTGGCGCGGCATGCCGGCGTATCGAAGTCGACGGTGTCGCTGGTCCTGCAGGACAGTCCGCTTGTCAAGGACACGACGCGCAAGCATGTCGAAGCATCGATGGCGGCGCTGAACTATGTCTACAACAGGTCGGCCGCCAATCTCAGGGGTGCCGGGCAAGGGCTTGTCGGCCTGATCATCAACGATCTGCGCAATCCCTATTTTACCGAGTTTGCCGCCAGTGCGCAGATGGCCTTCGCGCGCAGAGGATTTTCAACGGTTCTGGCCAACACGGACGAGGATCCCGACACCCAGTCGCAGGTCATCGACGCGATGATCGAACATGGCGTCTCGGCTTTTGTCATTTCGCCGGCCTACGGCGGCGACAGCTGCTGCTTCGACCGCATCATCCGAGCCGGGACACCGACCATGCAGGTGCTGCGACAGATCGACGACCGGACCGACATTTTTCCTTTCGCTTCCGTGGATTACGATAGCGGCGGAGCGCTCGCCACACAGCATCTGGTGGATTTGGGATGCCGTCACATTGCCTTCATCGGCGGCCTCGAGGATCGGCCGATCACGCTGGAACGGATGGCGGGCTACAACAAGGTGGTCGACGCGGAAGGAATCGCGCCGCAGCATTTTCCCGGACGTCCGTCGCGTGCCTTCGGGCGTGAGATGGCGCACGCGCTGCATCGCGACAATCCTCAGATCGACGCCGCCGTCTGCTTCAGCGACCTGGTGGCACTCGGCATGCTGTCCGGGTTCGCCGAGCTCGGCGTGGAGCTGGGCTCCGAATTCCGGTTGGTCGGATTCGATGACATCGAGGAATGCTCGCTGGTCTATCCGCAGCTCAGTTCGGTTCGCTGCAATTCGAAACGCTTCGGCGAAGAGTCCGCCGAAACGATGCTGCGCTGGATTGTCGACGGCGAGCGTCCCGCCAGTGTCTACCGGGCCCCAGTCGAGCTGGTGGCGCGACAGTCAAGCCTTGGGACCAAACCGTAGGCGATTTCCTACCCGGCAGCCGACTTCTCCGGCCCGGTCTGCCCGGCGACGTGCCGTTTCAGCCGATCGCGGTCGATCTTGCCGGAGGCCATGATCGGCATCTCGTCGAGAACGACGATCTCTTCCGGCGCCTTGTAGCCGATCTGACGGCGTGCGAGCGCGATGATTTCCGAATCGGGCGGCCGCTCGGCGTCCTCGTTCAGGGTGACGTACGCACGGACGTTTTCGCCATGGACCGGGTGACGGATGCCGACGGCGCAGGCGAGCGCGACAGCGGGATGCGCCATAACAGCGTCCTCCACTTCCTGCGGGCAGATGTTGGACCCGTCGTGGACGATGATCTGTTTTTGGCGGCCGTGAAACCAAAAATATCCGTCTTCGTCTGCCGACACGATATCGCCGGTGTCGACCCAACCGTCGACAAAGGTCTTGGCTGTTGCTTCGGGATTGTTCCAATAGCCGACAGAGACACCCGGAAAACTGGTCCACAAACGGCCATTCGATCCGGCCGGCACTTCGTTGCCGTCGTCGTCGCGGACCGACAGACGATAGCCGGCACCGGGCCTGCCGATCGAACCCTTTCGGAAACTCGAGCCGTCGGGATTGTAGATGGATGATCCGGTCTCGGTCATACCGTAGATTTCTGTCACATGCAGGCCCGTCAGTTTCTCGAACGTATCCTGCAGTTCACCGGAGACCTTGTCGCCACCGGCGATGCACAGTCTCAAGGAGGCGAAATCGTCCGTTGTGGCATCGGGGTCACGCACCAGTCCGCTCAGCGCCGCTGGCAGCATCTTGAGCGCCGTAGGGCGTGTCTCGCGCAGGATTTGCAGCAGCTCGCGGTCGACAAAGTCCCGAACGATGTCGACACGGGCAGCCGCGGCCAGTCCGGCAAGCGAAAACATGAAGCCGCCCAGATGCGTGCAGGATGTTGCCGGCATCAGAATATCGTCCGGGCTAATACTGTAGCTGCCGATCATGCTGGCGATGATCCAGCCGACACTGCCATGGGTGTGCATGACACCTTTCGGTTTGCCGGTGCTACCGGAGGTGAAAAAAATGACCGCAGGGGTGTCCGGTGCGTGCTGTTCGAATGCGCCGACGGGAAGGGCTTGATCGATCAGTTTCCAATGCGACGTTGCTCCATCGAGGCATTCCGTGCCGTCGTCAAAGCTGACGAGACCGAGGGGCAGTTTTTGCGTCATCTGGCTGTCGGCGAGATCCTTGGCCCGCTCGGCATGGGCGAGCAGCAGCGAAGCTCCCGAGAGCGTCAGCGCATAATCGATCTCAGGCGCCATATACCGGTAGTTCAACGGGGTTGCGATCAGCCCCGCCTTGAAGCACGCCAGGTAGTGGATCAACAGGAAAGCGCGGTTCGGCATCAACGAGGCGACCCGGTCGCCTGCCTTCAGTCCGAGTTTCAGATAGCTGCCCGCCAGCCTCCCGGAGTCCTCGTCCACCTGCCGCCAGGTGCGGGTTGTCGTGATCGAAACGAGGGCGGTTTCATCGGGTCCGGCGCTAAGCCCGGCATCGAGAATGGATCCGGTCAGGAGCGGCTCTTCGAGTGGTTCCCCGGAAAACGGCATCGGTGTAGGACTCCCGATCTTTTGATTCCATCCCGGTGAAAGCCTAGCAGGTCAAACTTTGTCTGCCCAACGCCGTTTATACCGTTCAATCCCGGGGGTGCCGGCATTCACCTCGGTATGGTTGATTTAGTGTATTCGTCGTGAGAGTGGCGTTAACAAAACCCGCACCGGTGCTTCATCAGATCACCGGAACCACATCGACGGATTGCTTGCTCTCCTGGTCACCGGCCGAGCGCAATACGCCTTTGACCGGCGCGACGTCGAAATAATCGCGTCCGCGGGCGACGGCTATGTGGTCCTCGCCGGCCATCATGTCGTTGGTCGGGTCGAACTCTATCCAACCCATTTCAGTACCGCACCAGGCGCGGACCCAGGCATGCATGGCATCGGCACCCTCGAGGCGGGCCTGGCCCTCCGGCGGGATCGTGCGCAGGTATCCGCTGACATAGCCCGCCGGAATGCCGACGCCACGCAAGCAGGCGATCATGATGTGGGTGAAGTCCTGGCATACGCCGTGCCGACGCTCGAAGGCGTCAAGCAGCGGCGTTTCCACCGTCGTTGCCTCAGGATCGAACTGTATGTCCCGATTCAGTGCCCGATTGATGGCCGCAGCCACCTGGAGAGCGCTTGCTTCGGGATCGATTACAGTTTGCGCGTATTCCGTCGTGGCCCGTTCGATCGGGACTCGGATCGAGGCACCGATGAAATGATGTGGCGATTGCGCATCGACACGGTTGTTGGCCGTCAGCTCCTGCATGAGCGTGGCGATCGGAGGCGACATATCCAAACGCGGGCCTTGCGCCAGACGCTCGACTCTGGCCTTCACGTGGAAGGCAATCGCCTCATGCGGTTGATTGAAAAAGAGTTCGCTGCATCGGTTACCGAAAAAATCGACCCGGTCGATCCGTTCCTGCGGTTCGGGATCAACGCGCATGGTGCCGGCAATCGCCGTCTGTTCGCCTGCCAGGTTTGCCGGAAAGAGCCTCACCAGATGGCGGCTGGCATCCGCGATATCGGGATATGTGTATTCGATCTTAAGGGCGACATCGTAGAGCATCGGCCTACCGGAAATAGGCCCGGTCAAGCTCACCGGACAGCGCGGCGATTTCGTCGCCGATCTGCCGAAGTGCCGCGCTGTCGAGTGTCTCGGCGGAATGGGTGGCGAGCGCCGCGTGGGTGCCGAGCAGCGCCCGCTGCAGCTCGGTCGCGGGCCGGTGCTGATCAGCGCCCGGCAGATGGCTGAAATGCGCATGCATGTCATCGAGTTGATGGACCACGGACCGCGGATTGAGCGGGTCGAGCGCCAGCAGGTCGATGACGGTCTCCGGGCTGGTTGCAACGGCATAGCGGCGGCGGTGGGACATGGCGCTGTCGCCCACCTCCACTGCCAAATCCAAGGCCCCTTCCGGTGCTTGCGGCGCGGTGTAGCGTGCTAGCAGGTAGGTGGTCGCGAGGGCTCGTTCGAGCGCCCTGCCAATGATCAGAAAGCGCCATCCGGTGAAGTGGTACATGTTTTCGTGGACCAGACCGGAAAACCCGGACAATTTGCGCAGCAACACGCTCATGGCTCGTGCCATGTCGTCTCCCGGCCTGGCTTTTTTGGCCATTCGTTGATTGGTCTTGCCGAGGTCGGTCAATGCGAGCCAGCCATCAACGGAGAAGCGATCGCGCACATGGCCGGCGGAAGCCGTTGCGGAGGCCAGCGCGGCTGAAACGGCCTCCGGAATGCCGTTGGCCGCATCGATATCGAGCGATTCCATGTAATCGGCGAGATCCGTCAGCAACGGGGTGTCCGGGTAGGCCGTCTCAGCCAGTCGCAGATGGTAGGCCCGCGTGAGACGGATTATCGTCTCGGCCCGTTCGACATAGCGTCCCATCCAGTAAAGGTTGTCAGCTGCCCGGCTCGGCAAAGCGCCGGGCTGATTGCGGATGAACGGAGTCGATGGCTGGGGCAGCATGGTATCCACGTGCACCGGCTGTTTGCGGACAACCCACACGTCCGCCACCGATCCACCCCGCTGCACGGCGAGCTGTGGGGTTTCGCCGGACCGCCCGATGCGTGCGAAACCGCCCGGCATCACGCGCCAGCCATTTGCCGTCCTGGCCAGGAAGACACGAAGGCTCATGGGGCGTGGAACCAATGCCCCGTCCACCAGGGCCGGCGCCGTTGAAAGTGTCACGGCTTCCTGGCCGACCAGGTTTTCGGCTCCCTTGTCGATCCAGGCGTCGAGCGTTTCGGGCGTTTCGGCGGTGAACACGCCGCCGACCGCCGAAAGGTCGTCAATTTCGAAGGACAGGCGTGTGGCAAAGGCGTTGCCGACGGTCATGCGTGCCGCATTTGCTTTGACATGCGCGCGTTCGTTCGGCTGCCCGCACCACCAGGTGGCGATGTTGGGTATTTGCAGGGGCTCACCGGTGAGCGCTTCGCAAATGCGCGGCATGAAGGCGAGGAAGGCGCGCGTCTCGAGGATCCCGGAGCCGAGGGCGTTGACCATGGTGACCGAGCCGTTGCGAATGGCGCCGAGCAGACCCGGGGTGCCGAGGCGTGATGTCTCGTTGAGTTCGAGGGGATCCGCCCACTGCGCATCCAGCCGTCGCCACAGGACGCTGACCGGCACCAGGTCGGCGACGGTGCGTACCATCAGTTGCCCGTCGCGCACCGCCAGGTCCTCCCCTTCGAGCAGCGTGAAGCCGAGATAGCGGGCGATATAGGCGTGCTCGAAATAGGTGTCGTTCATCGGTCCGGGCGTCAGAATGCCGGTCCGGCTGTCGCCGCTGCCGTGCAAACCCAGAAGGGTGTCGCGAAAATCGCGAAAGAACCCGGCCAGCCGTTCGACATTCGCGCGGCCGTAGATGTCGGAATAGATGCGGGACGTGGCGATGCGGTTTTCCAGTGCGAAACCGGCGCCCGACGGCGCCTGCGTGCGGTCCCCCAGCACCCACCAGTTTCCGCCCGGCCCGCGACCGAGGTCGAAGGCGACGAAATGCAGGAAGTGGCCCGACGCAGGCGTTACGCCAACCAGTGGCCGAAGCCATTCACCGTTGTTGGCCACCAGCGTCGCGGGCAGGTGGCTTTCCGCGACCAGACGGTTGTCGCCGTAGATATCGGCGACGATTCGCTCCAGGAGTTCGGCGCGCTGAACAAGACCGGTGCTGATGGCGTTCCATTCGTCTTCGTCTATCAGCAGGGGCACGTGGCTGAGCGGCCAGTCCCGTTCATTCGTATGTGCGGGACCGTAGCGGCGGTAGAACACACCAGCGTCGCGCAGATACTGGTCTCCGCGGGCCATGCGGGCGGAGAGCTCTTCCGGCGTTAATCCGGCTAAGGAATGAACCAAATCGTTCCACACCGGCCGTATCCGGCCGTCGATACCGACAAGTTCGTCTGGGACGTCGCCAGTTCGCCGGTAATCCGCCATCAGGCGGTCGACGGATTGGTCCGGTGATAGCTCTCCGTGCATTTTTGTGTCCTCAAATGCCTGGCGATCGCCGGAGGTCGAGGGTCATCGGGAACTCGCGATGCGGGGTCTCCGCTTGCGGCACAAAATCGCCGGGAGTATGGCCACCGGCTTCGAAGCGCGCAAGCCGTCTTGCTTCCGCCTCGAAGGCGTTGACCGGGAATGTCTCATAGTTGCGACCGCCGGGATGGGCGACATGATAGACGGCACCGCCCAGTGCGCGGCTGGTCCATGTGTCGAAGACATCGAAGGTGAGCGGTGCGTCGACGGGTAAAACCGGATGCAGTGCCATGGCCGGTTGCCAGGCTTTATAGCGCACGGCGCCGACCGACACCCCGCCGGCACCGGTTTTCTGCAGCGGAACGCGTCGCCGGTTGCAGGTGACCACATAACGTTCCGGATCGCTGGTGACCAGCTTGACCTGCAGACGCTCGGTCGAACTGTCGGTATACCGGACGGTGCCACCGATGGCGCCGGTCTCGCCGAGCACATGCCAGGGTTCGAGCGCCTGGCGGATTTCCAAATGCACGTCCTCATAATCGACCGCGCCGCAGAAGGGAAAGCGGAATTCGGCTTGCGCCTCATACCACTCCGGTCGCAATTCGAAGCCGTGTTGGCGAAGGTCGCCAAGCACCTCGAGGAAGTCCTGCCAGACGAAATGCGGCAGCATGAAACGGTCGTGCAGCACCGTTCCCCAGCGTGTCAGGTCACCGCCGACCTGGCTGTGCCAGAGGCGGGCGATGAGTGCCCGGATCAGCACCTGCTGAGCAAGACTCATGCGCGCGTTGGGCGGCATCTCGAACCCGCGGAATTCGATCAGCCCGAGCCGCCCCGTCGGGCCGTCCGGCGAATAGAGCTTGTCCACACAGATCTCGGCGCGATGCGTGTTTCCGGTGACATCGGTCAGCATGTTGCGCAACAGCCGGTCGACCAGCCAGGGCAGGGGCGGTTCCCCATCGCTGGGATGCGGTATCTGGGCCAGTGCGATCTCCAGCTCATAGAGGCTGTCGTGTCGCGCCTCGTCGACGCGCGGCGCCTGGCTGGTGGGTCCGATGAACAGGCCGGAAAACAGGTAGGAGAGGCTGGGATGCCGCTGCCAGTGCAGGATGATGCTGCGCAGCAGGTCGGGACGGCGCAGAAACGGGCTGTCCATCGGCGTCGCACCACCGACAACCACATGGTTGCCACCGCCGGTGCCGGTGTGCTTGCCGTCGATCATGAACTTGTCGGCGCCAAGCCGCGTCTGGCGCGCCTCCTCGTAGATGGCCTCGGTGGTCGCCACGCACTCTTCCCAGCTCGACGCCGGATGGATGTTGACCTCGATGACACCTGGATCGGGAGCCACGCGGATGACGTTCATGCGGGGATCGGTCGGCGGCCCGTATCCCTCGATGTGTACCGACAGAGCAAGCTTTTGCGCTGCCCGTTCCACGGCCGCCACCAGCTCAAGGTAATCCTCGACCCGTTCCACTGGCGGCATGAACACACAGAGACGGCCGTCGCGCGGTTCGACGGCGATGGCTGTGCGCACCGCGTCTCCGAATTCGCCCAGCTCCTGTTCAATGACGTCCTGAACACTGCCGCTCGCCCGGAAAGAGGCCTTTTGCTGGGTGTGGCCACTTTGCTTGGATGGAGTTGGTTCGCCGTCGGCAAACTCGGGCAACGGGCCTTGCGGTTGTGTCGGGTCGGCGATGTTGACGAATGGATAATGCGCCGGCGGTACATAGGGAAGCGATTCGAGCGGCAGTCGATAGCCGACCGGACTGTCACCCGGCACCAGGAATATGCGGCCACGCCTCGTCTTCCAATGTTCCGAGCGCCAACGCTGATCTGAAGCCTGGGCCTGCCATCTTTGGATCGGCAATGCAAAGCCAGCGGGTTCGTTCAACCCGCGGTGGAAGACTCGGGCAATGCGGTGCCGCTCTTCAGGGTCCTTAAGCTTCGAATTCTCCGGTGTCACGTTGTCGGGCAGATTGCCTTCCTTCAGAATCCACTGGGCTGGATCCTCGTAAGCCGCGGCGACAAAGTCGGCTTCTATTCCGAGTTCCTCGGCAATCGTTCGGAGCAATGATTGAGCCGATTGCGGATCGGCGGTTTTGTCGGTTGCCTCGTCAGCGATCAGACTGGTGTCGCTCCAGATGGGTTTGCCGTCACGGCGCCAGTAGAGCGAGAAGGTCCAGCGGGGGAGCGTCTCGCCGGGGTACCATTTGCCTTGCCCGTAATGCAGGAAACCACCGGGCGCGAAACGGTCCTGCAGCCGGCGTATCAGTCTGTCGGCAAGCGCCCGTTTCTGCGGGCCGACGGCCTCGGTATTCCACTCTTCGGATTCGAAATCGTCGATGGAGACAAATGTCGGTTCCCCGCCCATCGTCAGCCGGACATCGCCGGCTGCAAGGGATGCATCGACCTTGTGCCCCAGCGCATCGAGCGCCGCCCAGGCCTCGTCTGAGAACGGCCTGGTGATGCGCGGATGTTCCGCGGTGCGCCGTACTTTCATATCGAACGAGAAATCGACCTCGGCGAAACCGGCTGCGCCGGTGATCGGCGCCGCGTTGCGGTAGTGTGGCGTCGCGGCAAGCGGAATATGGCTTTCGCCGGTCAGCAGTCCCGAGGTCGGATCAAGCCCGATCCAGCCGGCACCGGGGATATAGACCTCGGTCCAGGCATGCAGGTCGGTGAAGTCGACGTCCGTCCCCGGCGGTCCGTCGAGGGAGACCACATCCGGCTTCAGCTGAATGAGGTATCCGGACACGAACCGCGCGGCAAAGCCGAGATGGCGCAGTATCTGCACCAGCAACCAGGAGGAATCGCGGCACGAACCGCGGCGCAAGCGCAGCGTTTCCTCCGGCGTCTGCACACCGGGTTCCATTCTGACGATGTATTCGATCTCGCTCGACAGGCGTGTGTTGAGGCCGACGACAAAGTCCACGGTCCGCTGCTCTGTGCGGTCAATGGAAGCGAGCAAATCCGTCAGCAACGGCCCCGCCGGATCCGGCGAGCGGTAGATAACGAGATCAGGCCGCAGGTCCTCGTCATAGTCGAACGGGTAGTGCTCGGCCTTTTCCTCGACGAAGAAGTCGAACGGATTGTAAACGGTCATGTCGGCGACGAGATCGACCTCGATCTTCAGTTCGGTCACCGGTTTGGGGAAAACGAAACGTGCCAGCCAGTTGCCGTACGGATCCTGCTGATGGTTGACGAAGTGTTCGGCCGGAGTGACCTTGAGCGAATGCGATATGACCCGCGTCCGGCTGTGCGGTGCCGGCCGAAGCCGGATGATTTGCGGACCCAGCGACACGGGACGGTCGTAGCGGTAATGCGTCAGATGATAAATGGCGGCCTTGATCGTCATCGATCCGTTCGATCCCCTTGTTTATGAGCAGGGTTTCATAAATCGATGCAGTGCACAAACGGTTTCCTGCGGCGCGGCTCGGCTGGATCAACGCGGCTCGACACTGGGCAGCAAACGCGCGTTTGATGCGAACTCAACCAACCAGATCCGAGACGCTGATTATGGCCGATGAATGGACCGGAACCCTTGTCTGAGCGATCCGTGTTTCGGGACGGACTCAATCGCCACCCAGATCCAGGTTCAGCTGATCTGTCGATTGAGTGCTCGGCCGTTTTTGCTTGTCGCGGGGACGACGTCCTGAGGTTGACAGCCCGCTTTTCCGGCTGCCGTGTTTTGCCTGGATTGCATCGGCCGCTTTTCTGTAGTTGGCGCCTTTTCGGATACCGTAAATCTTCTGCCGGGCGTTGCGCGCCGCCTGCTGGTGGTCGACGATTGGCATCGGGTATGACTGGTCGAGAACGGTCTCGGCAGAGATATGCTTCCAGGGCTCGTGAACGACGGGGCCATCGAGGGTAGCGAGTTCCGGCACCCATTTTCGAACGAAATCGCCGGTCGGATCCTGGTCGTAACCCTGCTTGACGGGATTATAGATCCGCACGGTGTTGATACCGGTGGTGCCGGACTGCATCTGAATCTGCGGCCAATGAATACCCGGCTCGTAATCTGTGAATTGCCGAGCGAGATGAAGCCCAGGTGCGCGCCAGTCAAGCCAGAGATGATAGCTGGCAAATGCCGTGAGCATGGCGCGCATTCGAAAATTCAACCATCCGGTCGCCGCAAGGTAGCGCATGCAGGCATCGACGAATGGGAGACCCGTCTCGCCTTTGCGCCAGGCGTTCAGACGAGTGTCATCCGAACCTGACGGTTGACGCAATCCGTCGTAGGCCCGATGCAGATTCTCGAATTCCAGACGCGGTTCGTCCTCGAGTTTCTGCATGAAATGGCAATGCCAGTGCAGGCGGCCCTGAAAAGAATGCATTGAACCTCGCCAGCGCCTGCCTGGGTCGGTTGCGGCGCCTGGTTCTTGGCGTAAGGCTCTTTGGCGCAGGCGGGTGGCCTGCACGACTTCCCGCATGGAAATTGCACCCCAGGCGAGGTAGGGCGACAGTCGGGAACAGGCGGACTCGGCCGTCAGCGGGCTCGACATCCCGGCGCGATAGGCTGCACCGCGTTCGAACAGGAAACCTTCTAGTGTCGCCAGCGCCGCCCTTCGTCCGCCCCGCTGGAACCCTTCTGATGCTTCCAAGGTAAGGCCCAGGTCGGTTGCGGACGGAAGCCGATGCGTTTCCGGGTTCGAGGCAAGGGGCGACAAAGCCACCGGCGGCGGCACACTGGTTTGCGCCATGAGGGCGCCCCAACGCCTTGCCCAACCAATGCGAGATCGAAGGCGTCGAACCACGCCGGTTTGGGGCAATTGGTGCCAGACAACACCATGCTCGCGGCACCAGGCGTGTACATGACGGTCCCTTCGATAGGTCCAGGCGTTGCCTGTTTCCTCGTGTGACCATAGGTCCGTGACATCGAAATGACCGCGCAGTTCCTCGAGTACATCCGGCATTTCGCCCACGCGAACGATCAAAGGCTGACCGAGCTGAGCGAGGCTCTGCGACAACTCGACGGCGCACGCGCGAAAAAAAGCGAACTGCCGCGCCGACATGTCGGGCTGGCGCCACAGCTCGGGCTCAACCACAAGCAGCGGCAGAACCTGGCCACAGGCGGCCGCTTCGATCAACGGTCGGTGATCTGCGATTCTGAGATCCCGCTTGAACCAGACGATCTGCACAGCCGGTCTTTTGCACACGCGTTTGCGGAAATTCACGGTCAAAGGAACCCTAGCTTTCTCCATTTGCTTTTTTTTTACGCGCGGGCGTGTGAAGAAGATTGCAGTCGCGATGCGACATCAGCGCACATGACTTTGATCCGGAATCCATCCAGGACCGTACGACGGAGCGCCTCGACCGCGCTGAAAAACAGATGAAACTCCCGCGCACCATCCTCCAGCCGCCGGCGATTTGCGGACCATGACCAATCCTGACATCCACGTCTATGCAATCGAATCGCTCCGCCTTCGAACCCGTTTGCCGCGTGCCACGGGCTTTTCAAACCTACCGATGCTCTTACGGTTTTATGTTCGATGACCTCGCGCAACCCGAAAATCATCATCATCGGTGCCGGAATGTGTGGCCTCGCATGCGCCCGGTGTCTGCAAAACGACGGACTCTCACCGATCGTGCTGGACAAAGGCCGTGGTTTGGGTGGGCGCGTCGCGACCCGGCGTACGCGGTCGGGATACCAATTCGATCACGGCGCTCAGTATTTCACGGCCCGTGATGCCGCTTTCCGGAATGTGGTTGAGGGTGCTCTGCAAAACGGGGCGGCGGCAGTTTGGGAAAGCGACGACGACAAGATCAAGTATGTAGGGCTCAACGGCATGTCCGGGTTCAGCCGGTACCTCGGCAGGGACTTCAATGTCAGCTGTCGGACCGAGGTGTTATCGGTCGTCCGGGAGGAGACAGGCTGGCATATCGTGACACCGGATCGATCATGGCATGCCGATCGGGTTGTCGTAACGGTGCCCGCGCCACAGCTCGTCAATCTGCTCGGCCCGGACCACACCTTCCACAAAGCCCTGAAATCCGTGCGCTTTGATCCGTGTTTTGCCTTGATGGTCGCAGCCAATCGTGCGCCCAAGACAGCTTCCAGAATGTGCATCAATCCGGATCAGAACCTTGCTTGGATTGCCGATGACAGTGCCAAACCCCGACGCGATACGGACGGATGCTGGGTCGCGCATGCGACGCCGGATTGGAGCATCCGGCATTTGGAGTTGGATAAGGCGGCCATTGTCGGCCGACTGCTTCCTTTGCTGTGCAAACACATCGGGCGCGAAGCGGATGATATCCTGCATGCGGATGTGCACCGGTGGCGGTATGCCCGGGTCTCCAGAGCGCTCGACCAACCCTATCTGCGTATCAAGGATGGCTCGTTTTACGCCGGCGGCGACTGGTGTCTGGAATCCCGGGTTGAAGCGGCTTGGACAACCGGCGAAGCGATTGCACGGGATCTGCTGGTGCGGCTTTGAACGATTGCTATCCTCGAAATCGGGCGACTGGCGAGACAAGTGCCTCGGTACGGTCCCACCAGTCAGCATAGCACATACAAAAAGGGTTCTAAGATTCCTTCCCTTTTAGCCGCGACAGGTGCTCACCAAAGATCACACGGTTGCCATCCGGATCCGTCACTTCGAATTCGCGCATGTCCCAGGGATAATCCGTGATCTCTTCAGTGATGTTGGCCCCCTTCGCTTTGACCGCCTCGTAGTAGCCCTCGACGTTATCGACAAAGAAATAGGCGACGGTCGCACGGGCTTCTGTTGTCAGGGTCAGGTGCAATTCCGTGTTGCCCTGCTGGAGAATGCTGTAACGGGGCGGCTCCTGATCATTGTCGGACCATTCGAACCCAACCTTGAAAAGCAGCTGGTCCGTGTAAAAACGCAGCGACTTGCTCATGTCCGTCACCGGAAAAACCGGAGCAACGACTTCGAGTTTGAACGCAGTCTGATCGGTCATGTCCTCATCCTCAAGTTTGCTTACAACACCAACGGATCGGTCGGCCCGTCATGCCGCAACGCCGCCCCAGACCGCCTCTGCCGTTTTCACCACCAAATCAAGCTTGCGGCGCTGGTCGTCATAGGTGATCTCGTTGCCTTCTTCAGTGGAAGCAAAGCCGCACTGTGGGGCGATTCCCAACTGGTTGAGGTCCGCGTAATGGCTGGCCTCGTCGAATTTCGCCTTGAGCCAGTCAAGATCCTCAAGGGTGCCGGTCTTGGTGGTGATGAAACCCGGCATCACCCGCTTTTTGCCTTTTGGCAACAGACGCAAGGGTTCCAGGCCACCGGCCCGTTCCGTGTCGTATTCCATGAAAAACAGATCGACACCGGTTCGGTTGAACACCGCATCGGCTGCCGGATCGTAGCCGCCTTCGGCGGCATGGCGCGAGCGGAAATTGCCGCGGCAAAGATGCATGGCAATCAGCATATCGTCGGGCCGGTCCTTGATCGCCTCCTGCATCATCCAGGCATACCGGTCGATCAGCCAATCGGGATCCTGACCCTGGCTCTTTTTTACCTCCCGCTGCTTTGGATCGCACAGATAGGCGAAAAAAATGTCGTCCATCTGCAGGTAGCGGCAGCCGGCGTCGTAGAAGGCGTGCACGGCCTTCCTGTAGGTTGTTGCAATGTCCGAGAACAGGCGCTCAGGGTCTTTATACTCAGGCGGTGTGATGTCCTCGGCCGCCACCCGGAAGTGGCAGCAACTGGGGCCGGGGATGGAGATTTTCGGTGTTACGCCGGTCACCGACGCCAGGTAGCGAAAATGGTCGAGATGCGGATGATCTGCTGGAAAATCGAGCAGCCCGCGAATCGTCGGATAGATCGGTCGCAGCTGGACTCCTGAAAACTGGATGCCTTCGCCGCGCTCTTCGAGTTCCATGCCGGTGAGCAGGCCCATGAAATCGTAATGCCACCAGGAACGCCGCATCTCACCGTCGGTGACCGCCAGCAATCCGGCATCCTGCTGCAGTTTCACCTGGTCGCGTATCGCCTCGTCTTCGATGGCGCGCAACTCCTCCGCGGTAATCGCATTCTCCTCAAAATACTGCCTTCTGGCGTCTCGAACTGGCAGTGGACGCAACAGGCTGCCGACGTGATCGGCGCGAAAAGGAGGATTGTGTGTATCTGCCATGGTTCCCTGCCCTGACTTTCGTTTCGTCTCGCTCGTCGCGCCAGTGTGGCCAGTTTTGGGTGTCAGGTCCACCTGTGGGAATGCAACCACTTGCGCTCGACAGTTAAGAGCAACACTCAGTCGGTCTCGATTGGGAGCTTGCTATCCTTGGCCCACTCGCTCATCGAGTTGTCGTAGACGGCGATGTCTGTATAGCCGAGCTGATGGAGCAGAAAGGCGTCCATCGTGGCCGCAATGCCGCCGCCGCAATAGGCGACCACCCGCCCGGCCTTTTCGGCCCCAACGGCTGAAAAGGCCTGATCGACGCGTTCCGGCTGGATGATTTGCATCGTCTGCTGAGACACCATTTGCGATGCCGGAACGTTCTTGCTTCGCGGTATTCGACCCGGACGGCCGTAGCGCGGATTTGTCCCGGCGTGCAAATCCGAGCTTAGGGCATTGATGATACAGGTATTCGGGTCGTCGATCGCGGCAATCACTTCGTCTTTTTTGACGAACAGACCGTCTCTTGGCTTGAATGAAAGTCGCCCGGCCGGATAGCGGCGCGGCTCGGTCGATACCGGCCTTCCCTCGTTGGCCCATTTGTCATAGCCGCCGTCAAGAATGGCGGCGTGATCGAATTCCAGCCAGCGAAGCATCCACCAGAACCGCGTCGCCCATTGCATGCTTTTGCGGCTGTACAGGACGACGGACGTATCGTCTCCGATGCCATGTCGGGCAAAGGCGGCCGCCACGTATGCGGGCGATGGCAGCGTGAACGCATAGGGGCTGTTGCCAACCGAAAAATCTCTTTGAAGATCCAGAAAACCGGATCCCGGAATGTGGCCCGCGTCATAGTCCTCGCGCCCACTGACGACGCGATAGGGTTTGCCGGTGTGCTCTTCGTAGGCCAGATAGGTTGTGCAGTCGAATATCCTCAGTCCCGGCTCGTCGAGCCGGCTTTCCAGCCAGCTCCCGGATACGATGGCCTCAGGGTATTGAAAAAGTACTTTGTCCATTCGACAGTCGCATCCCTATTCGGCCTATTCGGGGTCAAATTAACCGTGTCCGGTGCAGTTTAGCAATGTCGCTGCCGTGCTATTGAGGTTTGCGCAATCGAACTCACCGACATCGCTCACGAAGGTCTTATCGGCCGCATCGGCCCCGTACCGGGTTTGCAATTGCATGACGTAGCTATGAAGACTACTGTCACCGAATAATACTATCCTGGTCTCATCCAAGTCACCGAAGCCCCCAATGAGCACAAAATCCGACTATTTGCTTCAAAAAGACCCGCAGCGCGCGGTGATTTATAAAGGAAACCGTATTTGGTGGTCGAGAGAACTCAAGAGATGGATGGTCGCCGATGTAAAAATTCTCAGGCAAATATTGAACGATGACAGTTACACGGTGCCCGACTACGACGCGAGTGCCATCATTGAGCGACTTGATATTGATCTCAGCCATATGACCACATTGACCAGGCACATGCCCCTGGCGGTCGAGGGTGAAAGACATCGGAAGCTACGCGTCAAGTTTGCAAAAGAGATCTCAAAAAACACCCAAAGTGCCATTCTTGCATTCGAAACAGTTTATACTGAGCACCTGGACGCTTTGCAGTCATTAGCTGACGGCGCCCGGTTCTGCCTCATCGACGATCTGTTGCAGCCTTCTCTTCGGGCCTCGCTCATGCATCTGGCAGGTATCGGAGAATGCCCAGTCGATCGCATAGAGCTTATTCCGCAATTGTTCGATGACACCGTTTCCTTGAGGAAACGTGTACAGATAAATTCGGTCATTGGGGCAGTTGTTGAAGCCTTGCCCGGTTCCATGAGCACCGACGAAAAGTATTTCAGAACCGCCATCTTGGCACTTAGTGGGAACACGCTGCTCGGGTCCATGTCCCAGTCGATCCTTAATGTTGTCTCACGCGGGCGGGCTTCGCGGCTCAGCGATCTTGATTGGGATCTTGAACTACCGGAAACCGGACTGGCTTTAGTCGAGAAGTATGCGACCCGCGATACGGAAATCGCGGGGTGTCCCATTAAAACCGGTGATCGGCTTAGGCTTTTCCTTGACGCTGCCGGTTATCAAGACAGAGACGTTTCTTCGTATTCGGATCTTTTTTTTGGATCGGGACCACACAAATGCCCCGGAATGTCGTTTAGTCGACAAGCCTGGAAGGTCGTGTCAAAACAACTCTCGAAAGTACCGAGAAGGCTTATCATATTGGCAGCGGAATACAGAAAAAATGACCACGTCTTCAACCTGCACGAGCGCATAGAGGCAAATTTCTGTGAGTGAAACCACTACAAAAGTTGTGCAATTGCTTTCGGAAATCTCTGAGATCCCGAGGTCAGATATTTCGGAAGACACGGAAATTGAATCTCTTAAATTTGATAGTATAGATAATCTTGAAATAATGATGCGTCTTGAAGATATATTCGGTGTCGAGCTCGATACTGCGCGTTTTTCAGCATGTGTAAAAGTCTTGGATGTTATTGAGGAAATTAAAAGAGTCGTTGAAAATCCGGAATGAATTATAAATTTGCCATAACGATTCTGGCTATCGCGGTACTCCTCCATAGTGCACGTTATTTTGACTTTGGCAAACGAACATTTGCTAAAAATGGATTTGTAGATACATGGAGTAAATTGAGAGAAAAACGAATAACCTATTGGGCCTATAAATATTCAGGAAACATAAAAAAAGAAAATTATAACGAATTCCTCTTCTATTATATATACAGAGCACTTCTAAGATTCTATGGTTGGCGTCAACCGATGATCTTTTCATGGTATGACGAGGCCCTGTTTGATCGGATAGTGAATTCCGATGAATGCTGCATGGTTCTATCGCCGCACTACATGTATCCGTGTACCGCGATGGCGGTAACCGCGTTTGATCGTCATATTGCTTGTGTCGCAAAGCGTCCGGAATGGGTCACTGAACATTATCGGAACTATGGCATATACGACACAACCAAAGTTGAGATCATAAAGGGAGATACGAAGTGTCTGGTACGGCTGGCAGGGGCTGCCCGAAGAAAAAGTATCCTAATTGGTCATCCTGATCTCCGACAAAAGAATGGCAGCTCATACTACGTTGATTTTTTTAAATTTTGTCACCGAGCGAATATTCCGATGTATTTTGCGAAGTATCACGTGAATGCCCACGGAGAATTTGAGGGGAATCTGAAGGGACCGTTCCTGAAGCGGGATCCGGATGAAGCAATGACTGACTTTATCGCTTTCCACGGAACCGGCACTTAAAACCCGATCCCTTGCGCCGGCGCGTTAAACGCGGCGCGCATCCCGGCATCCTGATCCAGCAGCGCTGCACCGCCTGGTACCTGCTCCACAACAAGCCGGCCGTTTTCCCAGACCCTGATCCCGTCGATCGAGACTGTCGGGTCGATGATGTTCCAGGATATCTCGCCCGGCGCATAGGCGCCGCAGGTGTGGAAGTGGAGGATGCGCGGATTGCCAAAAGCCGCACCGCTCCATCGCTCATAGGAGTCCTCCACCCGGCGATCGTATTGGCTGCCGGGGTGGATACCGGCGTGCCAGGAGTGCACGAAGGTGGTGTCGATACCGTATTTGCCGGCGACGAAGCGGTAGTGGTTTTGCGCTTTTTGGACATCGGAGGCGGCGCCGTCGAAACCGGTAATCCGGCCCGCCTCGAACCGGGCAAAGACCTGGCCACCGAAACGGCAGGCATAGGGCTCGTAATATTTCGAACCGGTGCCTACAAGAAACCCCGGCAACGCCACTTTGCCGGCGAACTCATCCGCCAACACCGGCGTGAAGACAAGCATCGGAAAGCGTCGGATGCTGACATCGCCGGCGGCGCCATGGTTCGCCGGCGCGCGGCCGCGGAAGGCGGTGCCGGCCGGGCAGGTCACGACAATCTCTTCAGATCCGGCGATCATTCGGTCGATCGCCGTTTTCAGTGCCACGAAACTGTTGTAATCGGCCGTGCCGAAGCGGCTCGCAAGCAGCGCACGGCTGAGTGCGTAGGAAACCACCACGCGGCGGTCTTGGCCGAGATCGCTGAAGCGGATCTGATCGCCGATGCGGGCCAGAAACACCGTCTGGTCGGCGTCGCGCAGTTCGCCCTCCAATGCCTCGGGAAGTGCCTCCGCATCCGGGTCGAAGGGTGTTTCCACAAGCCGCACTAGGGAGCCGAGAGACCGCCCGTAAGCAGCCACGGCTTCAACCATTCCGGCATCATAGTAGTCGAGACCGGAGGGCTCATGGACGATCAGCAGACGATCGCCGGCGCGCGTACCGGCACAGTTTTCCAGCAGGTTGGCCGCACCGCGTTGCAGATCATGGGCTTCAACTGCCATCGTCTTTCCTCTGAACGATGCCGGCACGCTTAGCGTTTGAGCAGGGCTTTCAGGTTGGTGTCCGGGTCGGCAATGACCCGAGAATCCGGTGACTGTCCGGTTTCGATCAGCCGCTTGCCGACCATATAGGCCTGCGGGTCGTTCATCGCGTCGACCGCCAGCAGCACATCGTCCTGATAGTACCAGTGCGAGACCGAACCCTCCCGTTTACCCGGACGGGTGACGATGCGGTTGTAGTCCATGCTGAGCCCGGCGATCTGCAATTTGATATCGAACTGGTCAGACCAGAACCAAGGCTCGGCATGATACTCCCTTTCGGCGCCCAGCAGGTTGTCGGCGACGCATTCGGCCTGATGAATGGCGTTGGGCACACTCTCCAGGCGGATCCGGATGCCGCGATAGGGAAACGAAGTGCAATCGCCGGCTGCCCAGATATGCGGATCCGAGGTGCGGCCGTAGGCGTCGACCTTGATGCCGTTGTCGATGGCAAGTCCCGCGCCCTCGGCGAGCTCTGTCGCCGGGGCGATGCCCACCCCAACGACGACAAAATCGACGTCGATCCGATTGCCATCGGTCAACATGGCGCCGGAAACCCGCCCATTGCCCACCAATTCTGAAAGCCCGACACCCTCGAGGATCCTGACGCCCCTGGCGCCGTGCAGGTCACGGAAATAGTCCGACGTCGCGGGTGCTGCGACCCGCTGCAGGATTCGGTCGGCCATCTCGACCAGCGTGACATCGAGGCCGCGCATGGCGGCGACCGCCGCCGCCTCGAGGCCGATGTAACCGCCGCCGACGATCAGCGCTTTACGTCCCTCGACAAACTCCGGCGCCATCGTGTCGACATGGGCGAGATCCCGCACCAGATAAACGCCTTCCAGATCGCCGCCGATGGCGGCGGGAAGCCGGCGCGGCTCACTGCCGGTGGTCAGCACCAGCTGGTCATAGGTCAGCGTCTCGTCTCCCAGGGAGACTGTTCTTGCTTCGCAGTCAATTGACAGGACCCGCCGACCGACAATCAGTGTGATTTGATTTTCCGTAAAGAAGGCGAGGGGGCGCAGATGCAGCTGCTCCTGGGTCATGTCGCCGATCAGGTATTTCTTGGTGAGCGGCGGCCGCTGGTAGGGTGGCGCCGGCTCGCCGCCGATCAGCGTGATGCGGCTGGTGCAGCCTTCGGCGCGCAGCCGCGCCACCAGGGAACATCCGGCCTGTCCGGCGCCCACGACGACGATATGATGCATTGACTGAGCCACGCCCGTCCGTCTCCCGTCAG
The DNA here is from genome assembly GCA_965249925.1 of Hoeflea sp. GTDB lineage: Bacteria > Pseudomonadota > Alphaproteobacteria > Rhizobiales > Rhizobiaceae > Hoeflea_A. The sequence continues at coordinate 96,782 of OZ252260.1, read as the reverse complement.
TTGCGACGCTCCGCCTGGACCGTCAGCATTTCCAGTTCGTCGGTGATCAACTCCTTGAACCCGTAATTCATTTCGGCGTCGAGGCAAAGGCTGTCGCCGGTCTCGACGGTCACTTCCCGGTCTCCGTACTGATAGATGGCGCTGCCGGACAGGATATAGACGAAAACCACGCCACTGCCGATGTATTCCGGCGGTCGCACGTCCTGGCGCGTCATCTTAACCTGCCGTGCTTCGAACTGGATGTCCCAGCGCGAATGCACGGCGAGATTGACGTAGTCGTGCACATGGCCGTCGAAGATACGCTTCGACTTGATGCCCTCGCCACTTTTCACGTGGGTGAAGTCGCAGCGGCCGCCGGCAGTGCCGCGGAACAGGTTGATCAGCGGGACGTTGAGCGCGTTGCTGAGCTGCTGCAGCGTCGAAATGGACGGTGAGACCTGGCCGCTTTCGATGCGGCTGATCATTGCCGCGGAAACGCCCGAATTCTGCGCCAGCTCGCGCGCTGTCATGCCGCGCTTGCCGCGCAGGTCGCGCACCGCAACCCCGATGGCGCTGTCGGCGTCGACATCAATCCTGTTATGCTCTGGCTTCTTCATCATTCCGCTGCGGTCAGCCGTGGCTGGCATCGGCCTCGGCATAATACCCGACGATGTCGCCATCCGTGGTGACGCCGAGGCCATTGAGCAGCCGGTTGGCGTAGTTGAAGTAACAGACGATCTGGTTGGCCTCGAGGATTTCGCCGTCGTCCAAACCAGCCTGTTTCAATCGGTCGACATCGGTCTTTTCCATTTCCCCCGGGCGGGTTGTCAGTTTTTCCGCATAGCGCAGCAGAGCCAGTTCTCGCCCGTGGAAAGTGTCTTCGGGACGACATGCCTTTAGCGCCGCTTCGATGGCGTCAGCCCTCTTGGTATCATCGATCAAATGACGCGCGTTGGCCCAGTGATTGGCGAAGGAGTAGGGGCACCGATTGAGGATCGACACATAGGAACTGATGGTCTCCTGCAGCCAGCCGGGCAGGGTATTGGTGTCGTCGTGCAGGGCGGCGTGGTAGAGCGCTACATGGCCTTTCATGGTGCTTGGACGCAGCGAGTGCACGCGCATCACGTTGTCGACCGTGCCGTGTGGTGTGCGCGCCATCTGCAGCGCCTCACGCAATTCGTCTCCGGCGTCCTCGTCGGCAATCATTTCTATCCAGGCACTCATGACCGTCTTTTCCTTTTGTTCTATCGGTGTTCGGCAGCCTTCATGCGCCGCTCGAGCCAGCGCACGCCGGCCGACACCACCAGGATCAGCACCAGATACTCCAGCACCAGAATGGTATAGATCTCCAGCGGCCGGTATTCCGAGACGACCAATTCATTGGCTTTGCGGGTCAGTTCCGACATGCCGATTACCGACACCAGCGACGACATTTTCAACATGTAAACCAGTTGATTGCCGAGCGCCGGCAGAATGCGCCGGATGGCTTGCGGCAGGATGACGTAGCGCATTGTGTCGACGTAATTCAAAGAGACCGAGTGGGCGGCTTCGTATTGGCCGCGTCCAATCGACTGAATGCCGGCGCGAAAGATCTCGGCCTGGAACGCGCTATCGGACAGCGCCAGGGCAAACACCCCGGCCCAGAAAACGCCAATGCCGATGCCGGTCATTTGCGGCAGGCCATAATAGACCCACAGGATCAGAACCAGAATCGGGACAGCCCGCACAATCTCCACATAGACGCGGTTGATGCGCCGCAGGAACTTGTTTTCGGAAAGGCCGGGCAGGGCAACCAGCAGACCGACGACGATCGAAATGATGATGGCGGTGACCGACAACAATATCGTGTACTGCATGCCGCTCAGCAGAAAGCGCAGATTGTTGTAGCCCGACTGGGTCGTCGGATCGACCACGTACCAGCCCCAATCGGCAGAGCACCCGGTGACGGCCAACGCCAGGATCAGAACGATAGAAATGCGGACCATGGCACATCTCGCTTCAGTGCTGGAGGATCTGGTCAAGGAAATCACGGCACCGCCGGCTTTTCGGCTGGCTGAAAAATATGTCCGGCGGTGCAATCTCGACGATTTCGCCATGGTCCATAAACACCATGGTATCGGCGACCTTTCGGGCGAAACCCATCTCATGGGTGACGCACATCATGGTCATCCCGGTGCCGGCGAGTTCCACCATCACATCGAGCACCTCGTTGATCATTTCCGGATCGAGCGCCGAGGTCGGCTCGTCGAACAGAATGATCTTCGGCTCCATGCACAGAGTGCGGGCGATGGCGACCCGCTGCTGTTGCCCGCCGGAAAGCTGTGACGGGTACTTTTCCGCCTGTTCCGGGATGTGCACCCGCTCGAGATACTTCATCGCCAATTGCCGCGCCTGATCGATCGGCAGTTTGCGGGCCCGCACCGGCCCGAGCGTCAGGTTTTCCAGCACCGTCAGATGCGGAAACAGGTTGAACTGCTGAAACACCATGCCGACACTGGTGCGGATCGCCTCCAAACTGGCTCGGTTTTCGGCGAGCTCGACGCCATTGAGGACGATGCGTCCGGCGTCATGTTTCTCCAGCCGATTGATGCATCGGATCAGGGTCGATTTGCCGGAACCCGACGGGCCGCAGATCACCATGCGTTCGCCGGCCGCGACGGTCAGGGATGCGTCCTTCAGCGCCTGGAATGCGCCGAAAAACTTGCTGACCTTGTCCATCTCGATGACTGGGGCTGCGCGTTCGTCCGGCATTGTTCCATCCCCCGATGACGTCCGCTCAGGAAATCACAATATTGAATGTCATGCAACTTAGTTAATCTCTTGCAATTATTCTGACCTGTGCCTATCGTTGTGCGTCTGCGCAAAAAAACATGAGGGAGCACAGGGAATGTTGAGGATCATCGCCGCCGTGGCGTTTGTGGGTCTCATGGCCGTGCAAGCAAACGCCCAATCCGCATTGAAGGAAATACTGGACTCCGGTGTCATGAAGGTCGGAACGACCGGTGACTGGAACCCGATGACCATGAAGGATCCGGCTACCAACAGCTACACCGGCTACGATATCGACGTCATGAACAAGCTTGCCAGCGACCTGGGCGTCGAAGTGGAATTTGTTCCGACGGATTGGAAAACGCTGGTCAACGGGGTGACTTCCGGCAAATACCATCTGACCGGATCGGCCTCCATTTCACCGGGCCGCGCCAAGGTCGCGGGATACTCGGACAGCTACTTTTCGCTGGCGACGGTGCCGCTGATTCTCAAGGAGAACGCCGACAAGTACAAGGACTGGGACGACCTGAACAAGCCGGGCGTCAGTGTCGCGGCAACGCTCGGCACGACCCAGGAAAAGCAAGTCAAACAGTATTTCCCGGAAGCCGAGCATCGCATTGTCGAAGCACCGGCGCGTGATTTCCAAGAGGTGTTGGCTGGCCGGGCCGACGCACACATCACGTCCAATGTCGAGGCCAACAAGCTGGTTGCGAAGTATCCGCAGATGGCAATCGTGCCGGTCGAAGCACCGAAGTCGCCGACGCCGATCGCCATGCTGCTGCCGCAGGGCGACCAGGTCTGGATCAACTACGTCAACACCTGGATCAAGCTGCAACAGGAACGCGGGCTGTTCGACGAGTTGGCCGCCAAATGGCAGCTCGACTGACGGACCGCTGATCGTTTTGGGGCGGGTGCGTGCGGCAGCCGCCCTGTCGCGTCATCCCGGGTCGCAGGCCCGCCCTCAGATGAAAGCCGGCCCCCGGGTTCCGGGCGGGTGTCTGTTGGAGGATCGTCGGATGTTCCTGAGAAACAGCTGGTATGTCGCGGGTTGGAGCAAGGACTATGGCCGCACGCTGACGGCCGAGACTTTGCTCGGCGACAACATCGTCATCTATCGGACCGAAGCCGGTGATCCGGTGGCTCTCGAAGATGCCTGTCCGCACCGCAAGCTGCCGCTGTCGAAGGGCCGGTTGCAGGGCGATACCTTGGAGTGCGGCTATCACGGCCTGACCTTCGATTGCCGCGGCGCCTGCGTCGCGGCGCCGACACAGCCGGACCTGATACCCCATAAAGCCATGGTGCGGTCCTATCCGGTGGTCGATCGTTACCGCTTGTTGTGGATCTGGATGGGCGATCCGGCGGATGCCGACCCGGACGATATTTTCGAAATCGAGAATTTCGACAATCCCGCCTGGGGCAGCACCGATGGCGGCGAGATGCAGATCAACTGCCACTATCTTTGGATCGTCGACAACCTGCTGGACCCCAGCCATGTCGCCTGGGTGCATGTGACATCCTTCGCCGGCGCCGGCACGGACGGCACGCCGCTCGACGTGGAAAAGACCGATCGCGGCGTTATCGTCTCGCGCTGGATCTATGACCAACCGCCTTCGCCGTACTACACCGACCTGATCAAGTTCGGAGGAAACTGCGACCGGCTGCAGCATTACGAGATGTGTTTTCCGGCAATCGGGCTCAACAAGTCGGTCTACACACCCATAGGAACCGGTGGACCGGACAAGCCGCCGGTGGATCTGACCTATGTCAACATCTCCTACAATTTTATGACGCCGATCGATGCGGATCGGTCGAAATATATCTGGTTTCAACATCGCAACACCGATCCGGATGACAGGGCGATTTCGGAGAAGATGAATGCCGGGGCTGTGATGGCCTTCAACGAGGATCGCGAAGTCCTCGAAGAGGTGCACAAGGGCATGAAGAACCGGAACACGCCCTATATCGATCTCGGTCTCGACGCTGGCGCCAAGCTGTTCCGGCGAGCCCTGGATCGGCGGATCGAAGAAGAACAGCCAGCCTCTCGATAAAACCGCGGCGCTTGGTCAAGGAACATCGATTGTCTCGGCCGGATAGGTTTTTGGGATAACCGGTAAGTACCGCGCTCCCTGGCGATTCAGGAATGCCTGAAAGACCTGCATGGCCGGAGACATGATCCGGTCGGCGCGCGACACTGAAAACCATTGGCGGCGGATCGGCATACCGACGACGTCGAGGATAACCAGCCGACCCAGTTGCAATTCCTGCTCGATCGTGTGGGCTGATATAAAACCGACGCCAAGCCCCGCCATGACTGCCTGTTTGATCGTCTCGTTCGATCCCATTTCAGTTCCAAGAGCATCGAGCTTGCCCGGAATGTCGGCAAAGAAGATCTCGAGCGATATGCGGGTGCCGGACCCCGGCTCTCTCAACAGAAACTCCTCTGCGGCCACTTCTTCCTTGGTGATTTCGTTGCGACCAGCCAGTCGGTGTTCGGCGGGAGCGATAATGACCAGCGGATGGTCGCCGAAGACAGCGGCATGGACCTTGAGGTCGGCCGGCGGGCGACCCATCACGGCGACGTCGATCGTTTGTCCGCGCAACGCCTCGATCGTCTCCGCGCGGTTTCCAATGAAAAGCTCGATCTGAATGTCCGGGTAACCCTGCTTGAAACCAGCTATCATCCGCGGCGCGAAATATTTCGCCGTCGAGACCGCACCGAGTCGCAAGGTCCCGCGCCGACCTTCCTTTAATTCGGTCAAAACGTCGTTGAGTGTCCGCAAACGCTCCTGGACGGAATGGGCGGCGTCCAGGACCGCTTGCCCTGCGACCGTCGGCCGCATGCCCTCCGGAGTCCGGTCAAACAGGCTGATCCCGACATCGTCTTCCAGTTGTTGAAGCTGCAATGTCACAGCCGGCCCGGTCAGGCCTAACAGTTTGGCAGCACTGGAGATTTTTCCGGTTCGTTCGATCGCGACGATGGACCTGAGTTGTCGGAGGGTCAGATTTTTCATCCGGTAAAGTTAAGAAAACTAATTTAAGATGTAAACAAAATAAAATTTACTGATGACCCTGCAGCCGGAATAGTCGCGCCGCAAACAGCCCGTTGGGCCGTTGATCTGGAGGGTCAAACCATGCACGCAGCGACATTGGACGCCTATTTGGCCGGCTATTGCGGATCCCGGGATCCGGTCAGGATTTCCGTCGCCGAGACCGTTCGCGCCTTTGTCGGTGCCGCGGTCAACGTGCGCAAACTCATTAACGAAGGGGCACTCGGCAGCGCCTTTGCCCGCACCCGGTCCACATCCAATGCCGATGGCGACCCGCAAAAGGAACTCGATGTGCATGCCGACCAGCTGTTTCTGGAGGCGGCCCGGAGGGTGTCCGTCGCCCATTACGTGTCGGAGGAAATCGCCCATCCGGTTTCGATGGATCCTGCCTCCGGGATTGCCGTCGCCATCGATCCGCTCGACGGATCGTCCAACATCGATACCAACGTCTCGATCGGCACCATCTTCTCGATCCTGCCGGCGCGGGAGTCGGCTGCGGCGACGTTTGCACAATCCGGACGCCATCAGTTGGCCGCGGGCTTCTTCATCTACGGTCCACAACTGGCGCTGGTTCTGACAACCGGCAATGGCACCGGAGTCTACATCTTCTCCAGCCGGCTCGGCACCTTTGTCGAAGCCTATGAGTCGATCGAAATCCCCGCCATGACGGCCGAGTTCGCAATCAATGTGTCAAATTACCGGCACTGGGACGAACCGGTTCGTCTTTACGTCGACGACTGCCTGGCCGGCAACGACGGGCCTCGCGACAAGGATTTCAACATGCGCTGGATCGCCTCGCTGGTCGCCGATACGTACCGGATCCTGATGCGTGGTGGCGTTTTCCTGTACCCGGCCGACGGGCGCAAGGGCTACTGCAAGGGTCGGCTGCGGCTGGTCTATGAGGCCAATCCCATTGCCATGATCATCGAACAGGCGGCTGGTTCGGCGACTGACGGCAGCAACGCCATCCTCGATCTCGTCCCGACGGATCTGCACCAGCGTATCCCGCTGGTCTTCGGCTCGCGCAAAGAGGTGGCCAAGATCGGCCGCTACCACAGTCAGCCCTCGGCGATCGCCTTCCGTCATCCGTTGTTTGCCAACCGCGGCCTGTTTCGCGCCTGAGGGAGGATCTCGCGATGTCTCAAAAACATCCCATCATCGCCATTACCGGATCGTCCGGCGCCGGTACCACGACCGTCAGAGACACCTTCGAAAAGATCTTCGCCAGGGAAGGTCTTACGGCAGCGTTTATCGAGGGGGATGCGTTCCATCGCTATGACCGCGCCGGTATGAAAGCAAAAATCGCCGAAGAAGAAAGCAGGGGAAACCAGCACTTCTCGCATTTCAGCCCGGACGCCAACGAACTGAAGATCCTGGAATCGCTGTTCGAGGAATATGGCCGCAAGGGCAGAGGCAAGACCCGCCACTATGTGCATGACGATGCGGAAGCCGAGCTCTACGGCGCGCCACCCGGCACGTTCACGGAGTGGCAGGACCTGCCGGAGAGCGACCTGTTGTTCTACGAGGGGCTGCACGGCTGCGCCAAAACCGACTCGATCGACGTGGCGCGGCACGCCGATCTGAAGATCGGGGTCGTGCCGGTTATCAACCTGGAGTGGATCCAGAAGACCCATCGGGACCGTTCGAAGCGCGGCTATTCGACCGAGGCCGTCACCGAAACGATCCTGCGGCGCATGCCGGACTACGCCCGCTACATCTGCCCGCAGTTTTCCGAGACCAACATCAATTTCCAGCGTGTGCCGACCGTCGACACCTCGAACCCGTTCATCGCCCGTTGGATTCCAACGGCAGCCGAATCCATGCTCGTCATCCGCTTCGCCAACCCCCGCGGCATCGATTTTCCCTATCTGCTGTCGATGCTCGATGGCAGCTTCATGTCGCGCGCCAATTCCATCGTCTGTCCCGGTGACAAGCTGGATCTCGCCATGCAGCTGATCTTCACGCCGCTGATCCACAAGCTGATCGATCTGAAGCACCGGGTATCGTGAGGAGGCGGTGATGAACATCCAGGAAACCAACCTGTCGCAAACCGCCGTCGGTGAGAGGGATATGGCGAACGCTCTGCGCGTGCTGGCCATGGACGCGGTCGAAAAGGCCAAGTCCGGGCATCCCGGTATGCCGATGGGCATGGCCGATGCGGTGACCGTGCTGTTCAATCGCTTCATCAAGATCGATCCGCAGCATCCGGACTGGCCCGATCGCGACCGCTTCGTGCTGTCGGCCGGCCACGGCTCGATGCTGCAATACGCGCTGCATCACTTGATCGGTTATGACGATATGCCGATCGGGGAACTGAAGCGGTTTCGGCAGTTGGGCAGCCGCACCGCAGGCCACCCCGAATACAGCCATGCGCAGGGCATCGAGACGACAACCGCACCGCTCGGCCAGGGACTCGCCACCGCCGTCGGCATGGCGCTCGCCGAGCGCTTTTTGGCGGCGCGGTTCGGTTCCGATCTGGTCGATCATTACACCTATGTGGTGGCCGGCGACGGGTGCCTGCAGGAAGGCATCAGCCACGAGGCTGTCGACCTGGCGGGGCACCTGAAACTGTCGCGGCTCATCGTGCTTTTCGACGACAACCGCATTTCCATCGATGGCTCCACCTCCCTTTCGACCACGATGGACCAGCCGGCGCGCTTTACGGCCGCCGGCTGGCATGTCGAAGCCGTCGACGGACATGACACCGAGGCTGTCGCGGCCGCCATCGCCAGAGCGCGTGCCTCCGAGATGCCCTCGCTGATCGCCTGCAACACCGTCATCGGCAAGGGCGCGCCGAATTTGCAGGGCTCTGAAAAAACCCACGGCGCACCGCTTGGCGAAGCCGAAATCGCTGCGGCTCGGGCTCATCTTGGATGGGCTCATCCGCCGTTCCACGTGCCGGACGAGGTCGCAGTGGCGTGGACCGAGGTGGCAACGCGCGGCAGTCGCGCTTATGCGGACTGGCGCGGCCGCCATGAGAGTAGCTCCGACCGGCAGGCCTTTGACGATGCCCTGTCGGCGAAAATCGATCCGCGGGTGCAACAGGAACTCACCGCCTTCCGGGCCGAGCACATCGAAAAGGCCACAAAAGTCGCCACCCGCAAGGCGTCGGAAATGGCGCTGCACGTCATAAACGGCACCTGCGACTGGACCGTCGGTGGATCGGCCGACCTCACCCATTCGAACCTGACGTTGACGCCGCATCTGGAGCCAATTCGGCCGGGCGACTACCGTGGCCGTTACATCCACTATGGTATCCGCGAGCACGCCATGGCGGCCGCGATGAACGGGCTCGCCCTGCATGGCGGCGTCATTCCCTATGGCGGCACGTTCTTGTGTTTTGCCGACTACGCACGCGCCGCCATGCGGCTGTCGGCGCTGATGGGGGTGCGTGTCATCTATGTGATGACGCACGATTCCATCGGACTCGGCGAGGACGGACCGACGCATCAGCCGATCGAACACCTGGCGATGCTGCGGGCGACGCCCAACCTGAACCTCTTCCGGCCCGCCGACATCATTGAAACCGCCGAAGCCTGGGAGATCGCTTTGTCGACCGCCGACCGGCCAAGCGTCCTGGCGCTGTCGCGTCAGGGGCTGCCGATGCTGCGCGAAAACGGCACCGCGGAAAATCTCTCGGCGCGGGGTGCCTATGTGCTGCACGAAACCCGCCGGGCGCGCAACCTCACTTTGCTGGCAACCGGTTCCGAAGTGGAGATTGCCAAAGCGGCCTCCGACCGGTTGCGCGAGGAACGTGATATTGAGGCCGCCGTGGTGTCGATGCCCTGCTGGGAGCTCTTCGAGGCGCAGGACGCGGCCTATCGCGACGCCGTGCTCGGCCACGCGCCACGCATCGGCATCGAGGCGGCAGCGCGGCTCGGCTGGGACCGCTGGATCGGCGAAGGTGGCCGGTTCATCGGCATGGACACATTCGGTGCCAGCGCGCCAGGACCGGATCTTTACAGCCATTTCGGCATCACGGCCGATCGGATCGTCGAAACGGCCATGGCACTTGTCGAGCAGAGGAGGTGAGGCGGTGAACTACCATAACCACAACAATTTCAACAGGTGGACTCGGCGAAACCGGCGCCTTCCGGACATCGCCGGAGTGGATGTTGCCGGCAAGACGGTGCTGATCCGTGCCGACTTGAACGTGCCGATGGCCGGCGGCGCCATCACCGACGACACGCGAATCGCCCGCTTCGCACCGACCGTCGCGGATCTGCTGGACCGCGGCGCCGGCGTCGTCATCCTGACGCATCTCGGCCGCCCCAAATCCGAGCCCAATCCGTGTTTGTCGACGCGCCCGATCGCTGCGGCGCTTGCGGAACGGCTTGGCCGCGACGTCGCCTTCGCGCCTGACTGCGTCGGCGAGATTGCCGAACGGGCGACGGGCGGTCTGCCGCCCGGCGAGGTGGTGCTGCTCGAGAACCTGCGCTTCCATCGCGGCGAAACCGAAAACAGCCGCAATTTCGCCATGCGGCTGTCGGTGCACGGCGACATCTACGTCAACGATGCCTTTTCATGCGCCCACCGTACGCACGCCTCGACCGACGCTATCACATCGCTGATGCCGGCCTTTGCCGGCCCATCGCTGGTCAACGAGGTGGCAGCGCTGGAAAGCGTGCTGGTGCGGCCGCAACGACCCGTCGCGGCGCTGGTCGGTGGCGCCAAGGTCTCCACCAAGATCGACGTCCTGACGCATCTGGTGTCCAAGGTCGATCACCTGATTGTCGGCGGCGGCATGGCCAACACGGTGCTGGCGGCACTTGGCTATGATATGGGCCGGTCGCTGTACGAGCCGGAGGCGATCGATACGGCGCGGTCGATCCTGCAGACGGCATGGCGTGCCGGGCGTGAGGTCATCCTGCCGGAAGACGTGGTCGTCGCGCCGCGACTGGAAGCCGGCGTCGAAACCGAGACGGTGCCGGTGAATGCCATACCGGCGACAATGATGGCGCTCGATGCCGGTCCGGCAACCTGCGCGCGCATCGCGGACACTCTGCGGAACTGCCGCACGCTGCTGTGGAACGGCCCGCTCGGGGCATTCGAAACCGATCCCTTCGATGCCGCGACGATCCGGACAGCCCGGGTCGCTGCCGAACTGACAACGGCCGGATCGCTGACCACGGTCGCCGGTGGCGGCGATACGGTGGCGGCCCTTAATGCGGCCGGTGTTGCGGATGACTTCACCTACGTCTCGACCGCCGGTGGCGCCTTCCTGGAATGGATGGAGGGCAGGACATTGCCCGGCATCGAGGCTCTCAAGAACCAAGCGCTGACTCGAGAGGACGCCTGACTATGGCCCGTATCACGCTTCGCCAGTTGCTCGACCACGCCGCCGAAAACGACTACGGCGTGCCGGCCTTCAATATCAACAACATGGAACAGGGCCTGGCGATCATGGAGGCGGCGCAGGCCTGCGACGCGCCGGTCATTCTGCAGGCGTCGCGCGGCGCACGCGCCTACGCCAATGACATCATGCTGGCGCGGATGATCGACGCGTTGGTCGACATCTACCCCGATATCCCGATCTGCATGCACCAGGATCACGGCAACAGCGAAGCCACCTGCATGTCGGCGATCCGCCACGGCTTTACGTCGGTAATGATGGACGGCTCGCTCGAGACCGATGCCAAGACGCCGGCATCCTACGACTACAATGTCGACATCACCGAACGGGTCGCCCGCATGGCCCATTGGGTCGGTGCATCGGTGGAGGGTGAACTCGGTGTTCTGGGCTCGCTGGAAACCGGCCGGTCGGAAGCCGAGGACGGCCACGGCGCCGAAGGCGTTCTGTCCCACGACGCGTTGCTGACCGATCCCGACCAGGCGGTTGACTTCGTCATGCGCACCAGGGTCGACGCGCTGGCGATCGCCTGCGGCACCTCACATGGCGCCTACAAGTTCTCGCGCAAGCCGGACGGCGACATCCTGGCGATGCACGTGATCGAAGCAATCCACCGGAAACTGCCGAACACGCATCTGGTGATGCACGGATCCTCCTCGGTGCCACAGGAATTGCAGGACATCATCAATGCGCACGGCGGTGCGATGCCGCAGACCTTCGGCGTGCCGGTGGATGAAATCGTCCGCGGCATTCGCCACGGCGTGCGCAAGGTCAACATCGACACGGATTGCCGCATGGCGATGACCGGGCAGTTCCGGCGTGTCGCCCGGGAGAACCCGGCGGAATTCGACCCGCGCAAATTTCTCAAACCGGCGATGGACGCGATGACCGCGTTGTGCCGCGACCGTTTCGAGGCCTTCGGCACCGCCGGTCAGGCAGCGAAGATCAAGGTCGTCGCGCTGGACGACATGGCCCGCCGCTATGCCAGCGGCGCGCTCGATCCGGCCATCGCCTCGGCCAAAGCCGCCTGAGCGGTCGCTAATCTGGAAAGGACATCGACATGAACACCGACGCCAAGACCGAAATCAGAGGCAAGGAACGCTACCAGGCCGGCGTGCTGAAATACGCGCAGATGGGTTACTGGGACGGCGATTACGAACCCAAGGACACCGATGTCATCGCCCTGTTTCGCATCACCCCTCAGGAGGGCGTGGATCCGATCGAGGCGGCCGCTGCGGTGGCCGGCGAAAGCTCTACGGCCACCTGGACCGTGGTCTGGACGGATCGGCTGACGGCCTGCGATTCCTATCGCGCCAAGGCCTATCGCGTGGAACCGGTTCCCGGCCAGGAGGGGCAGTATTTCTGCTACGTGGCCTATGACCTGATCCTGTTCGAGGAGGGATCGATCGCCAATCTGACCGCCTCGATCATCGGCAATGTGTTTTCCTTCAAGCCGCTGAAGGCCGCACGACTCGAGGACATGCGCTTTCCGGTGTCCTACGTCAAAACCTACAAGGGGCCGCCAACCGGCATCGTCGTCGAGCGCGAGCGGCTGGACAAGTTCGGCAAGCCGCTGCTTGGCGCGACCACCAAACCGAAACTCGGGCTTTCCGGTAAAAACTACGGCCGCGTCGTCTATGAGGGCCTGAAGGGCGGGCTCGACTTCATGAAGGACGACGAGAACATCAACTCGCAGCCGTTCATGCACTGGCGCGATCGTTTCCTCTACTGCATGGAGGCGGTCAACCGCGCGTCCGCTGAAACCGGCGAGATCAAAGGCCATTATCTCAACATTACCGCCGGAACCATGGAAGAGATGTACCGGCGCGCCGAATTCGCCAAGGAGCTGGGCTCGGTCATCGTCATGGTCGACCTGATCATCGGCTGGACCGCGATCCAGTCGATCTCCGAGTGGTGCCGCCAGAACGACATGATCCTGCACATGCACCGGGCCGGCCACGGCACCTACACGCGGCAGAAGAACCACGGCATTTCGTTCCGCGTCATCGCCAAATGGCTGCGGCTTGCCGGGGTCGACCATCTGCACACGGGTACCGCGGTCGGCAAGTTGGAAGGCGATCCGATGACCGTGCAGGGCTACTATAATGTCTGCCGTGAAACCAGGAACGAGGTGGACCTGCCGCGCGGCCTGTTCTTTGAACAGGACTGGGCGGACATCAACAAGGTCATGCCGGTCGCCTCCGGCGGTATTCATGCCGGCCAGATGCACCAGTTGCTCGACCTGTTCGGCGACGATGTGGTGCTGCAGTTCGGCGGCGGCACGATCGGCCATCCGATGGGCATTCAGGCCGGCGCCACCGCCAACCGGGTCGCCCTGGAGGCGATGGTGCTCGCCCGCAACGAAGGGCGCGACATCAAAACCGAAGGCCCCGAGATCCTGCGCGAGGCCGCCAAATGGTGCAAACCACTGGAGGCGGCGCTCGAGACCTGGGGTAATATCACCTTCAACTACACCTCGACCGACACGTCGGATTTCGTTCCGACGCCGGCGGTCGCCATGTAACCCGACGAGACAAGGAGACAGGCCATGCGTATTACCCAAGGATGTTTTTCGTTCCTGCCGGACCTCAGCGATCCTCAGATCACAGCCCAGGTCGAGTACTGCCTAGAGCAGGACTGGGCCATCGGCATCGAATACACCGACGACCCGCACCCCCGGAACACCTACTGGGACATGTGGGGCAATCCGATGTTCGACCTGCGCGACGCCAAGGGCGTGTTGATGGAGCTCGACGCCTGCCGCACAGAATTCCCGGACAGCTACATCCGCATCAATGCCTTCGACAACACACGCGGCTGGGAAACGGTGCGCATGTCGTTCATCGTCAACCGGCCGGCGCAGGAGCCGAAGCTCGACATGATGCGCCTCGACCGGCACAGCCGCACCCAGACCTACGGGCTGAGGGCAGGTGTGATGCGGTAAAGCAGTGCCTGAAATTTGGTGACGGTTTACTTAATTCCTTTCAGGCCTCGCCGTTCTTGCAATCGCAATGCAAGAATTAAGTAAACCGTCACCAAATTTCTTCGCACGGCCTCCGATACGAATCCCTCCCAGTCTTAGGAGTTGAATATGGCCGAACCGGCTCAGATCGTGCCCGAAACCGTTGATCTCGCGGCGGAATACCGCGATTCGGGAGTGGCCGACGTCCTCGACGAACTCGACCGCGAGCTGATCGGGCTCAAGCCGGTCAAGCAACGCATTGGCGAGATCGCGGCGCTGCTGATCGTCGAGCGGGCGCGCAAATCCATGGGGCTCAGCCATGAAACGCCGACCCTGCATATGAGCTTCACCGGCAACCCGGGCACCGGCAAGACGACGGTGGCCCTGCGAATGGCCGATATCCTGCATCGGCTGGGCTATGTCCGCAAAGGGCACCTGGTTTCGGTGACGCGTGACGATCTGGTCGGGCAGTATATCGGCCACACGGCGCCGAAGACCAAGGAGGTGATCAAGCGGGCGATGGGCGGCGTGCTGTTCATCGACGAAGCCTACTACCTCTACCGGCCCGACAACGAACGCGACTATGGCCAGGAGGCCATCGAGATCCTGCTGCAGATCATGGAGAACAACCGGGACGACCTGGTGGTGATCCTCGCCGGCTATGCCGACCGCATGGACCGCTTTTTCGAGAGCAATCCTGGATTCCGCTCGCGCATCGCCCACCACCTGGACTTTCCCGACTACGACGATGCCGAACTGCACGCCATCTCCGAAACCATGCTGGCGGCGCAAAACTACCATTTCGACACCGAAGCCCGTGAGATCATGCGCCGCTATATCGAACTGCGCCGCCAGCAGCCGCATTTCGCCAACGCCCGCTCCGTCCGCAACGCCCTCGACCGGGCCCGCCTGCGGCAGGCCAACCGGCTGTTTTCAGGTTCCAAAGGTCCGCTGACGGCGGAGGATCTATCGACCATCTGTGCAGCCGACATTCAAGCCAGTCGGGTGTTCACCATGGGCGTCCCCGACAGTGCTGGGGAGGCGGGCACATGAGTGGCGCCACGATCATCGCGCCGTCGGTGCTTTCCGCTGATTTCTCCAAACTCGGCGCGGAAATCGAGGCGGTGGACCGCGCCGGCGCCGACTGGATCCATCTGGACGTCATGGACGGGCATTTTGTGCCGAACATCACCTTCGGCCCGGCGGTCGTTCAGGCGGTGCGGCCTACGACGGACAAGGTGTTCGACTGTCACCTGATGATCGAACCGTGCGATCCGTTTATCGCCGCCTTCGCTGACGCCGGTAGCGACATCATCACGGTGCACGCCGAAGCGACCACCCACCTCGACCGGACGCTGCAAGCAGTCCGCGACCTCGGCAAGCGGGCAGGGGTCTCGCTCAATCCCTCGACACCGGAAAATCTGATCGAATATGTTCTGGACCGGCTCGACCTGGTGCTGCTGATGACCGTCAATCCCGGATTCGGCGGCCAGACATTCATACCGTCGGTTGTCGACAAGGTTGCGAAGGTGCGGGCGATGATCGGCGACCGGCCCATCGATATCCAGGTGGACGGTGGCATCACGCCCGAAACGGCGCCGCTGGTCGCGGCGGCGGGCGCCAACGTGCTGGTTGCGGGTTCTGCGATCTTCAAGGGTGGCGACGCGGCGCACTACCGGGAAAACATCCAGGCGCTCCGCAGCGCTGCCGACGGCGCGGTCCGCACGGCGGCCTGAAGCGCCTTGCTTCGGCGAATCGATCACGCCCGATAACAAAACGGTGTAAGTCGCAGGCCGGACACTCCCTGTCGCGCACAAATCAGTGCGAAAAGTTCCGAGGTAATTATTGCGGAAATCACATTAAATTTCTGTAATTAAAGCATTTTTTATTACCGTCTTCGGATTGTGGCCGCAATTGAACCCTTCATGGCGCGCTCATTCTTTGAACAAGCGAGGCCATTATGAACGGCACCTTCGAAGACTTTTTGTCCGCCCTGCTCGCCTTCGAATCCGGTTGGGATCGGGAGCGGTACAACGCTGGCATCATCGTGGACGCGCAGCTCAATCAATGGGCTGGCGGAACCGTGGAGGATTTCTTTCCGCAATACACCAGTTGGTCGCAGCTGTCCGACGAGGAATGGCTGTCGATGGCCTACCGTTCGACAAACACCTTCGGGTTTGTCGGTTATCAGTTCGGCGAGGCGCTGCTGATCGATCTCGGCTACTACGACGACGATTTCTACTACGGCAACGGCGCCGCATCGAACACCTGGGACGGCACCTGGACCGGCAAGAACGGGGTCAACTCGCTGGACGACTTCATGACGCAGGGCGCGCAGGAAGTCGCGATCCGCGAGGCCTTCGGTTACAATCTGACGATCATCGAGCGGCTGCTCGCCGAACAGGGCGAGAGCCTGGACGATTACCTCGGCCAGTCGATCAGCTATTCCTACAGCGGTGGCTCGGGCAGCGTCGAATTGACCCTGACCGGCATTCTGGCCGGCGCCCATCTGCGCGGCGCGCCGGCGGTGGTCGACCTCTTGCGCAGCGGATCCGTCAGCATCGACGAATTCGGCACCTCCATTCTGCAATATATCGAGCAGTTCGGCGGCTACGACTCGCCGTCGACCGGGGAGCTCATCACCTATTTCGAGGATCGGCTGACCGGTGACGAAGGGCTCAACCCCTCTGGCGGCAACGGCCTTGCCGACGTCACACCGGAAACGGCGGATGTGGTCATCGACTGGAATTGGGGCAACCAACAGACCATCGACGACTTCGATCCGAACGGCGGAACGATTTTCATCGGCTGGTTCACCGCGGACCATATCAATGTCTTCGAGCAAAACGGCAGCACGGTTTTCTCGATCCCCACCAACAATCAGTCGATAACGCTCGTCGGTGTCGGGCTGTCCGAACTCGACACGGGCAATTTCACCATCCTCGATTCGACTGCGGCTCAGGAGATTCTCGCGCTGGTCGGTTCGGCTGACGACGATAATTCGACCGGCGACGATTCGGACGATCCCGGTACCGGCGACGATGGCGGCGACGACGATACGCCCGACACAGGAGATGACGGCTCGGGCGACGACGGCGATGACGATACGCCCGATACCGGAGATGACGGCTCAGGCGACGACGGTTCCGACGGCGACGATACTCCGGACACCGGCGGCGGATCGGGCGGTGGCGGCACACCCGTGGCCGGCAACGGCTCGGCCGGTGTGACCAAGGACACGGCGACGGTGGTGATCACCTGGGCCTGGGGCGAGAATACGATGATCACCGATTTCGATCCGGCCACCGATACGATCTTTGTCGACTGGTTCGGCCCGGAGGCCATCGACATCGTCGAGATCGACGGCAATGTGGTGTTTACGATGCCGGCCAACATGCAGACGGTGACGCTGCAGGGTGTTTCGCTGTCCGACCTGACGGCCGCCAATTTCACCATCATGGCCGATGCGACGGCCAGTGAGATCCTTGGCCAGGTCGCCGAAGATCCGAACGGCGGCGGCGTGACCAATCCGCCGATCGTCTATGACGATGACGGTTCCAACCCACCGGTCATCCTGGGAACCAGCGACGCCGGAGGCGTGATCTACCAGGCCGATTACAGCAAGGACGATATTGTCGGCTTCGATGTGGTCCGCGACGTTCTGGATTTCGGCGATATCTCGGTCCACAACATGATCACCAACCTCACGCCGGGGGGTGAACTTATTGTCGACAATCCCTGGGGGCCCGACATGCAGGTTGTGCAGGGCGTGCAGTTCCAGGACCTGACGGTCGCCAATTTCGGAGTGGTTGGAAACGAGCACTTTCGGCAGGATATCGGCGGCGTGCTGTCCTGGGAAAAGGGCGTCGGGCCGCGCGAAGCGGACACCGTTTATATCCGTTCGCATGAGTATGGCGTGCACGAAGTGATCGATAATTTCGACCCGCTCACCATGAAGATCAGCTTCCTGTACTACGGAACCCGGGAACTCTTGTCCGTGGAAGACACCGACCAGGGATTGGTGATCAGCACCGAGCCATCCGGCCAGAGTTTTACGTTCACTGGCATCATACTGGCCGACCTGCATCCCGGCACCCTCGAATTTCACCATGACCAGGTGATGGAAGACCGGCTGGAAGAGCCCTTCGGGTTCAGCCAGAACGATGTCGGCCTGGTGTCGCGCGAGGATCTTCTGACGCCGGAAGGCCCGGACGGACAGGTCACCGACGGGCATCAGACACGGGACGGTGTGTTCTGGACAGACGTTCCGGATGACGGGGATTCCGATGGCGGTCCCGGGGATGACGGCGGCACCGATGATCCGGTGGACGACGGCGACACCGGCGATCCGAATGATGACGGCTCCGGTGATCCAGGCGATGACAACCCCGGCGGAACCGGCGACGGGCAGGATGTCTATCATCTGACCTGGAACTGGGGCGTCGAGGAAGTCATCCAGGATTTCGATCCATCAGAGGACGTGCTCGATTTCGGCTCGCTTCCGACGTCGCTCGTCTCGGTCGCCGAAATCGATGCGGATCTGGTGTTCACGATCGCCAACAATGGCGGGCATCAGTATGTGCTGAGCGGTGTGCAGGCCGAGGATCTGACGATGGACAATCTGACGGCGCCTGACTGGAACGGTGTACTCACCGATCAGGGCGGTGTTCTCGACCAGCTGTCGGCACTCGGTTTCGTCGATATCGCGTAGCCGCTCAGGTCAGCGTGTCGAACGCGCTGTCGAGCACACTTTGGGTGTCGAAACTGGGCAACGTGACCTGGATGTCGTCAAGATCGAGGTCGAGCCCCTCGGCCTCGGTCCAACGCCCCGGCATGGTGACGCTGAGCGTCATGTCGGGGCCGAACTCGCCCAGTGTGCTCTCCCACGGGCCGAAGGTCTTGGAAATCTCCTCGACGACGAGATCGACGCCGGCGGTCACCGAGGCCTCGATGCCGATGCGGAATTTCGGCTGCGCCTCGACAGTGGCCGCGGCGTCGAGCTCCAGACCGGTCGCCTGGGACCAGTTGACGCCGATGTCGAGGCTGCCGGAGACGCCGAGACCGAGGTCCCCGGTGATGCCGACCCGGCCGCGCACGAAGGCGACCGCGGCGCGGGCCGTGAGGTTGGCACCGATCCCGAGCCGGAACCCGGCATAGGCCGGAATGACGAAACGGGCGTTGCCGGTAACCGTCGCCTCCTGTGGCCGCTCCAGGTCCATTTCGGCGCCGATGCGCGTGTCTTCCAGCGTGCCGGGGCCGATCCAGGCGTCGAAATTGATATAGCCGTCGGCGCTGGCGAAAATGCCGAAACCGATGCCGCCGAGCGACAGGCCCCAGATCGGAAACTCCGGAGTTTCCAATGACAGCAGGCGCCGGTTGTATTCCATGCGATCGAAGACATCGAAGCGCGGCGGAAGGGCGATCTCGCCGGTAATGATGACGCGCCCGTCCGGCGTGTATTCGAGCCCTGCCGTGCCGGTGAGAATGCCGAAGGTCATGGAGGCGGTGCCACGGCCCCAGGCGGTGAAGGTGTCGGAAACGGTGCCTTCGACCGGATTGCCTTCGTCGTCGATCTGCATGTTGGTGACGGTGACGTCGATGGTTCCGGTCGCCGGTCCCGCCGCAACCTGACCCTGACCGTGGATGAGAACGGCGCCGGCATTGTAGGTCACGTCGATCGATCCGGAGGCGGAGGGTGCCGTGATATCGGCCGAACCGGAGCCGGCGACAAGCCAGGCACCGGTTTCGGCGTTGCGGTTGGCCGAAATCGACACCGTCGCGTTGGAAATCCCCGGCAGCCGGTCGACCGGCAGGGGGATGTCCTCGGCCGCGATGCTCAAACCCTCCTGCGGCGTGTAGCCGACGGTCACCGAGGAGCCGGCGAGCGGGCCGCCGAGATCAAGCCGGCCAGTGACGCCAAGCGAATCGTTGGAAAAGGTGACGGTGACTTCGCCGCCCTCAACGCCGGGAAGAGCTTCCGACTGCACACCGAGTGTCGCGCTGCCGCTGAGCTGGTCGTTGTTGAACGAATAGGACAGCGACACTTCCGCCGGATTGAGGAAGTCCATGTCGAGCTGGAAACTGCCCGACAGCACCACATCGTCGCGTTCCGCGCGGGCAGCCAGCTGACCCGAACCGACCGAGGCGACGGCCAGATTGGCTAAGCCTTCGACAAAGAAGCCGTTCTCGCCGACGCCGAGATTGAGCGCAGCCTCTGTCACCTCCAGCGGGCCGAACCGCAGGCTCTCCGTCGGTATCGGGAACGCAATGAAGATGTCCGTTCCCTGGATCATCAACGGAATATGCAGGCCGGGAAACAGGAACTTGGTGGCCAGGATCTCGCCGCTGCCCTGCAGCACGCCATTGGCGTCGAGGCCGACCTGCTGGAAACTCACCGGGCTCAGCTTGGTGAAGGTGGCTCCGTGAAACAGCCGCAAAAGTTGGTCGCGATTGACATAGCCGCCGGCGCCGAGATGTGGTTGCGCCAGCACATCGATGTCCTGTTCGGTCGTCGATTGCAGCAGGTCGCCGCCGCTGCGGCGCTGGCGGGCAATGCGCACGTGCAGCGCATGCGCCGGATCGTCGGCCGCGGCCGGCGGGTCGTAGGTCGGATTGCCGACCAGCACGAGACCCGGGAAAAAGAAGCTCGGCCGGCGCACACTGCCGTCCCGGTTGATGCGGAATTCAGCGAATTTGCCGCCCTGTTCGTTCGGGAAGACCAGGAAACGCGTTGGCATGGTCCCCGGTTCGAACTTGAGCCCGAGATCGACCAGATCCGGGTCGCTCAACGGGCGGGTGACACGCAGGTGGTCGGCGTTCTGGATCTGCGCCTTTGTCCAGTAGGCGTTGCGCGGCGCTCGGGCGAAGCCGCGACCGCTCTTGACCTCGCGAAAGACGTAGGTCCAGCTCTGGCGCGTCAGCGTGACGCCGGCGACACTGGCCGGCGGCAACCGGGAATCGTCCTTGACGGTGTCGTCCCGATGGGCCGCATCGAGCAGTTCGCGAGCGTTGTCGCGCACCCGGTTCTTGATCTGGTTGCCGACCGTCTGGTTATAGTCCGACTTGAGCAGCCACATGTTGAGGGCGCTGTCGGCGCCGCCCAGCTGCCATTCCAGGATGTGGTCGGCATCAAGCGACGCTTCGCCGCCGCCCTGCGTCCATTGCGGTCGCAGGCCAAGGTCACTGTTGGCGATTTCCGATACCGTGCCGATCAGCAGAGAACTCGGGCTGGCGCTGCTGCCGCGGCGCAGGAAGTAGACGTTTTCACCGTCTTTCTGGACGTCCGCGGCGTCAGGGTACTGGGTCAGGTGTTCAGTCAGTCCTTGCTGCACGCGCGGCGCCCAGTTGGATTGTGCATATTCCGTCCAGACCTGATAGGCCCGGCTGCTCGGATCGCGCGCCGGTACCGGGGCGAGCCGGTACTGGGACCCGGCGGCGGGCAGCGTGCCGCTGCTTGCCGCGGGCGCAGTCTCGCCTCCAGCGGCTCCCTTGAGCGTACCGACGAGCTGCGGCAATTCCAGTTCGGGCAATTCGATTTCCCGCCGGGCCATGTCGATCTTGCCCTTTTGCGGGTGTTCGAAAATGTCGGGCGGCGGCGGTTCCGCAACGTCTCGCTGGTTTTCGTCCGGCTCGATCTCCGAATTGCCGTCTCCGGTGGTGTCGCGCTGAATACGCATCGGTTGGGCATGCCCCGACCCACCGGACTGCTGGATCGTGTGGGCCAGTTCGTGGGCAATCAGACGCTGTCCTCCGGTGGTCTGCGGCTGATACTGTCCGGTCCCGAAAAACACGTCGTTGCCGACGGTGAAGGCTTTGGCCCGCAATGCCCGCGCAGCATTGGCCGCGCGTGCTCCGTCATGGATGCGCACGCTGGAAAAATCACGGCCGATGCCGGTTTCCATGGTGCCGCGCGTGGCCGGATCGAGACTGCGTGCCGGTCCGGACCGCATACCGGTGATCGTTCGTTCGACGGATGCGGGTGCGGTGAACGCCCCGGCCGGTCCGCCGCCCGCGGTATCGCGTTGCGACAGGAGATTTTGCAGTGGATCTTCCGGCTCTTCCGGAGCCGAGGATCCGTTCTCGCGTTTTGACTGTGCGATCAGTTGCGGTGTTTCTTCCAGCTCTTCCGGTGCCGCGTCGGCCGCTTTGCGGTGCGCCGTTCCGGTCGTTGGCAGTGACGAGATGGTTACCGGCGGTGCGGCATCTGCCGGACCACGGCTTGCCACCACCCGATCCGCCAGCCGATCGGCCTCTGCCTCGAAGCGGTCATGCGCCGGCCCAACCGTCAGCTTGGCCTGAAGCGGTAGGGCAGGGCGGGCAAGGGTATTGGCGCGCGGCCCGGACCGTGCGACCTGGGGCGTGGCATGTTCGACGGCGCGGTCCGCCATTGTTGTCAGCCCTCGTCGAGCTTCTTGAAGGCTGCCCGAAGCAACGTTCGCAGCAGCTTGGCGGAATTGAGGGTCGACAATCGAAGCTCGGAGCGGATGGCCGCGGGTTGCGCCTTGCTCAACCGCCGTAGTTCCGCGGTTTCGGCTAAGCTGTTGTCTTTGAAAACCTGTTCCAGCCGGTCGCGGTCGATACGAAGCTGTGCGAAGCGATCGTCCGCAGCGACCTGTGTCAGGACCGCGTCGAAACGGTGATCGGTATCGAAGTCTGGACGATTGCCCCTGACGCCGATAACAAGGGAAACCGAGGTGTCCGTTTCGATCGTCTTGCCGGATTGCGGGTCCTGATCGACGACAAGCCCGACGCTCTGCGGATCCGTGCGTTGCGAAAACTCGATCTTGGTTATGCCCAGTCCAGTCAGCGTTGCGACAGCCTCTTCACGCTTGTTGCCGATGAGACGCGGCATAATCATCCGGTCGTTGATGCCGACCGTCAGCGTGATCTGCGTGCCATCCGTCAGAATGGTGTCCTTGTCCGGCACTTGCGCCACGACAATGCCGACGCGGTTGGGTTCCACTTCCTCCTCGATGTCGATCGATTGATGTGGGAGCTGGGACAGTTTTTCCTTGGCGATGTTAATCGGCGCGCCGACCACGTCCGGCATGAGGATCTGTTGCGACACACCGACGACGATCGCCACCGCGGAGCCGCGCTCGACCTCGCTGCCCGATTCGGGATCCTGTTCGACCACTTTACCGACATTATCCTCATCGGGACGGGTGGAGCGATCGCCGCGCACCAGGCCTTCCTTGCGCAGCGTATCGACCGCGTCCGCTTCCGCGAGCCCTACCAGCGGTGGCACCACGACCAGTTCCGGCTCGGGCTCCTCACCATTGCCGCCTTCCCCGGTGTCGCAGGGTTTCTCGGTGATGGCGAGATCGATCTCGCGCCAAACAACCTGACCCGGAGCGTAGGTTCGTTCGGTTTGGTCGCGATAGAGAGGTGCCCCGGATTTTTCGGTCACGACCAGGCGCAACGGGATGTTGGCCGTCGTTGAAAAGGCAAAATCGCCGCGCGGACCGGTGCAGGTGTGGCCCTGCCATTCATCTTTGTCGTCAACCGCACCGACAATGAGATCGGGTTTTGGCGCGCCGGCCTCGATGACTCGGCCGTAGACGCCTGCCTGGTTTCGATCGATATCCGGTTTGGGCGGATCGACCAGTGTGCGGTTAAATTCGGCGGTGAGTGCATCCGTCCGGATAGTTGCGGCGTCCAGCTGAGCGGTGCGGTTGGCGACAGTCTCGCTCGTTTCTCCGTAGCGGGCCACGGCGCGCGCCCGTTCGGCGCGCATCTGGCTCAGGCGCAGCGTCGACAACGGCGCTGCGAGGCCGTAGCCGGCGGCCTTGATGTGACGTGTCGCGCCGGTGAAGTTCTCCATTTCGCCGAGCAGCGCATTCTGATCGATGCGGATCGAGTCGTCGCGGTTGTCGTTTTTGCTGGCCATCTGAGCACCCGTTGCTTGATCATCCCTTGGTTGGCTGTCCCAACTGGGCAGATTTCGAATTCGATTGCTGAATGGCGATGCTGTCGATCGACTCGCAGAACTGTGGCCACGCCATGCCGAATATCGACGTGTTTGCGTCGGCGAGGCGGCCGCGATGTGGGGCAACGACATAGAAACAATGTGTGCCCTGGTTCGCCACTGTCGTGTTCATGAAGTTGGACACGGTCACGGCCGACAGGAAGGAGCCGAGGATCTTAGCCTGGAAGCGGCCGCCAATGGCACGGATCGAATTGGCCATGACGATCGCGTTGGTCAGCACGAACACCATCTCGTTTTCCGATTCGATCTGGTTGTTCTGCATCGAGACATCGTCGGCGCTGAGCAGAAATACAGCCGACAGAGAGGCAGCCTGGTTCTCGCCGAACGCGCGCAGGCTCACCTGGTTGTCGTTGAACAGGGTCTCGCCGCCAGTCAGCCGGATCGGTTGGGCCGTGGCGATGCGATCGAACCGGCCGCCGAGATTGAAGAAGGATGCGAAGTCTTCGCCGACGGCAACGTTGAGCAGGTTCACCGCATCGCCGCCGGCTACCTCCGACAGGATTTCCAAAATGAGATAGTCGGTGAAATCGAGATTGCCGACCGGGCTCATCAACTGGTTGCCGATGGAGGCGGCGCCGATGCCGGCGGCGGCCAGTGCCGCGAACGGGTTGGAGAACAGCAGGCTCTGCCCGGAGCCGGTCAGCCGGTTGTCGGTCACATGCGCCGGTCCGGCAAGAATCGCTTTCAGGGCGCGTGCACCGGGCGCGTGGATCTCATTGGCATGACAGCGCAAGGCCGGCCGGTTGACCTGACGCCGGCCACTGCCGGGTATGGTGTCGGTCTGCAGGCCGCCCATGCCGAGGCCGATGATGATACCGCCGCGCCGTCCGGGCCGCGGCGCGCCGCCGTCGACCTGACCGCGGCCATTGGCCTCGATGCGGTTGTGTTCGAACACCAGGTCTTCGCCAATCGCCACGAAGGCGCCGCAGACGGAGCTGTCATGGCCTGCGCCGCAGCCGGCAATCAGATTGTGCGTGACCTCGACATCGGCAGCTATCGAGAGGGCGATCCCGCCCCAGCCGATGAACTGGCGCAGCAGCGCCCCCGGATCGGGCACCTCGCCACGGACGCAGTTTTCGATCCTGTTGTGCCAGACGACCATGTTCTCGACGGCGATGGCGTCGACCGGTTCGTCGACGAATACCACCTGGAAGATCGACAGCAGGTGGGTCGAAATGCCGTTCAGGCCCATTTCCGCGATCGTGTTGTCCTCGATGCGGATATTGGTGACCGGTCCTTCCGATACGGGAAACAGCGGGTCCGGCTGTTCGCCGCCGTCGCCGCCGGGATCGATCGGTCCGATGTCGATACAGCCGATCGCATTGATCTGCAGCGGCGTGCCGTAATAGCCGGCCATACCCATGTTGGCGCGGTAATTGGAGGTGTAGTTGACCCGTGTCTCGAAGGATTGCTCGATGGCGGAATCGAAATTGGTCCCCGGTATGGGCCATTCAATCATGCGCACCGAACCGAGCGTGATGCCGTTGCCGTTGCCGCCGAACAGGCGGTTGCGACGGATCATCACCTGGTCCGAGCCGCCGCCGATGTGATAGCCGCCAAGCCCAAGCTGCTGGCGCTGCGTCAGGTCGAGCGCGACGACGGACGAATCCTCGATGGTCAGGTTGGTTCCTAGCAGGAACACCGCCGGTGAGACGCCGGCACCGTTGCCGATGCCGTCGCTGAGGGCATCCAGCTCCACATGGCAACGCCGCAAGGTGTAGTCCAAGCCGCCGCGGCCGGCGATGGCGCCGAAATCCGAAATGGTGATGAACAGATCTTCCAGCAGGATCTGCTCCGGCAGGATATCCGGCGCATTGGCGGTGTCGGCCTCGGCAATGATGGCCTCGGCGAAGACGTTCTGCATGGCGATGCGGCGCACCGTGATATCCGTCGAACCGATTATGTGCAGCAGTGGCCGCGCCTCGCCGTCATCGAGCCAGAGCGTCGATTCCCCGCATCCGGTGAGCGTGACGTTTGCAAGGTTATCGATGACGACATGCTCCTCGTATTCGCCCGGCAGGATGCAGATTTCACCGCCGTCCGGCGGCAGCAGATTGACCGCCAGCTGAATGAGATTGACGTCGCCGTGGCTGTTGCGGCCGTCGCCGACGGTGATGCGGCAGCAGCCGTTGACCCGGCACAGCGGCCGGAACCGGTGGCGGCAGTCGACGATTTCGTAGGTCGGCGGAGCGCCCGTCTGTCCGGTCCAGTGAATGAGGGCCAGCGGCGCGAGATGACGTTTGGGCCCCATCGGCGGTTCGCCGTCATGCAGGCCCCAGGGCAGAATCCGCGACGGGGTGTTGGTACGCGCCGAGACGATCCAGCGATCGCGCCGTTTGCCGTCGGCGCTGAAGGTCGCCGTCAGGCCGGTGTCGCCGAGCACCACACCGGATCCGGTTGCCTGGGTCGGCGCACCACCCTGGCCCTCGCCATTGGTCCAGATGCGGGCGAAGAAGAACCGGTTCTCACCCGGCGCGTCGAACTGGCCGTCCAGCGAAGCCGGCAAGGCGGTGAGCCAATTTTCCCAGTCGAGCGGAACGTCGGTCGTGACGATGACGCTGCCCGATTCGTCGTAGCCGTTGTCGATTTCGAAAAAGCGGCCCATTGGCGCGGCGGCCTTCTCATTGTTCACCAGGATTGCCGACCACGGCAGCAATTCCAGCGTCTGGCCGGCCAGCGGAAAGGCGAAGGCATCGCGTGGCTCATTGAGGAAATTGAGCCGGCGCCGATTGCCATTGGTGTCATCGGCGACCTGGACGCGGTAAAGCGTCGCGTCGGTGCTCCAGACGAATTCGCCCGGCTCGGTGATGGCGATGCGGATGGTCTCGTTGCGGGCTCCCAAAAAACCCGGCTCGGCGCGCGGCGAGCAGAGATCCTCGACCGGTTCCGTGTCGACAAATCCAATCGTCAGTTCGGTCGTTGAAACAAGCGCCGAGGCCGTCGGATCAAATTCCGCGTTGTCGCCGATACGCTGGATCAATTCGGCAAAGGCCTCGGCGCAACCATCGGCCGGGACGTCGGTGGCGACACGAACCCGGCGCATCGGCCGCTTGCGGCCGGTGGTATCGACACCGCCCAGCGCCGTTTCGATCAGTTCGCCGTCCTCGAAGGCCGAGACATGCTGCTCCCACCCTTCCAGCCAGACCAGGTCGGTGCGGGTCTCGCCGTCGGCGAGTGCCGGCACGTCCGGCAAATCACCGTACAGGCTGCGATCGAGCCAGTCGCGCTGATCGCTGTAGGTTTCCGGATCCGGGCCGTTTTCCACCCGAAGGCCGCCCAGGTAAAAGGTGCCGGCACCATAGGTCAGGTCGTAGTGTTCGTCGCCGGGCAGGATCTCCAGCGATTCGACGGCGAAGCCTCCGTCGGGCGTCCCGCCGCTGCAGATGGTTTCGGCGAGGCTGCGCCGCAGCGCCAGACTGATGATGTCGGAAGCTTCGTTTTCCTCCGAATCCAACGGTGTGCGCCCCTGCTGGCGTACGACGCCCGAATACAGCTGTTCGAGGCGGAGCGAATGTCGGGAAATGTCGGCGGACATGGGGCTCTCCTAACTGGCCGGATCCGGGTCTGTGTGTGTCGGGACTGCTGTCATCGGATCACGGACCTCAGGTCTCGAAAACGAACTGGGCGATGGCATTGATCGGCATGTGTTCGGCTGTCTTGGCACGCAGATCGTCGTGCTTGATCGGCGCCAATGCCCGGTTGTGGACGCCGATCTCAGTGCGGTTCTCGCCACCACGGCGGATTTCATCCGGTGCCGTGCGGCGCAGCTGCGCCAGCGACGCGTCGCCGAAGCGGCGCGAAACGAACAACGCACCGGGCAGGGCATCCGGGTAGAAGACCGATTCATACCCGTCGATGGCATTCGGCGTGCCGTGGGCAATCGCGGCGCTGAAGCGAACGCAGGAGCCCTGCACGTCCTCGACCATCAAGCGACCGTCGGCGAGCAGGTGGTCGGCGTGCAAGCTACCGGCGACGATATCGCCGAACACCGTGCTGCGCTCGATACGCAGCGCCGCGTTGGGCGCTTCGACGGCCGGGTCAGACGGTTGTCCCATGACGATGGAATCGCAGATCACGATTTCATTCGCCGAGCAGGGGTCGACCGCACTCACCACCTCCCGGATCGGTCCGGTGATACAGCGATCGATGACCAGCGTTTCGATCGTACCGGCGGCTTCCAGCACGATCGCCGGCTGCAGGCCGGGCGGATTGCCGGTCAGGGCGGCCAACTCGCCGCCTGGATCCAGTGTGACGTTGGAAAACCGCACCATCGACCAAAGGCCGTCGAGAACGAGGCGGGTCGTCACGGTGCCGGCGACACCGGTCAGGATGGCAAGCCAGATGCCGTCGATCTCGAGAACGGCGCCATCGGCAACGGGCGAAATTGTGACCACGCCGCCGGCTACGGTGATCGCCACATAAGGCCGCTCGCCATCGTCGGCTTCGAGGCGCCAGCGCTCGTCGACGGTGATGGTGTCGCCGGCGCCGAGCGTCGGTCGATAGGTCCGGGAGTCGACAATGCGCTCGGTGCCGCTGCGGTTGGTGGCGAAGCTCGGCGTTACGCTGGCAACGACATCGAAATCGCTCGGTTGCAGATAGGCCGAGCGGTCATGGGTACCGGCGCCCACCGGCCAGAAGGCGCCGTAAAAGTGCAATTGCGGCTGCAGGGCGAGCGTGACGCCGACTGCCGGATCGAGCAGCACACGGCCGGTGTCGGGATCGACAAAGACATCGGCCCATTCGGGCAGGATCAGCGCGTCGGCCCAGTTGGACAGCGCCGCCGCATAGAGTCGTTCCGGTCCGATCGGTTGCGGATCGGCACCGGTGTCCACGATCAAAGACAGTGACAACGTCGCCGGATCGCCGCCCGGCAGCAGGTTGCGCTTGGGACAGTCGTCGATGATGGCGCCCGACAACAGGATGCGGGCGTTCTGCGGCAGCGTGATATCGGATCTGAGGGCCGTCGCAAGATGCATCAGCGCCGCTTCGGTGCGGAACAGGCGGCCGTAGAGCAGTTCCAGATCGGTGTCCATGCCCGGCGGGGCGTCCTCGATGGAGGGCGCGAAGGACGCCGCATTGAGCCGCCGGCAGTCGAGCGGCCCCCGCACCTCCCACTCGCGACGCAGGCGGCATTCCTCACCCGGCGCGCCGCCGCGCTGGTATAGCGCCACATCGCGGCCACTGGGATCGAGGGTCCAATGGGTGGGATCGAGCTCGACCGGCGTGACGTTTCGCAGCGCGAAGGCGTAGTGGCGAAAAAGGTGCAGATTGACCTTGGGAATGTTGTACCGCCCCTTCAAGCCGCGGATACGGCGAAAGTCCGGGCGGTGCGCAACGTCGTCGAACGGGCCGTCGATCGTGTCACCGATGCGGGCCGAACGCAGGTCCGGGAATCCCCATTGCGGCGATGCGGTGATCGGGCCGACCGGCGGTGGGCCGTCGAGCAGGTGCATCGAGCGGAACAGCCGCTTGAAGGCTTCCGAGGCCACAGCATCCCAGTCGGCAATGTCGTCGGCCAGTGTTTCCAGCAAAGCCCGCGTGCCGTTGCGCAGGCGATAGTAAATCGCCCGTTTGACCGAGGCGCGTTGACCGGCCCGGTTGAGCACGTTGACCAGCCGGGCGCCGACCAGCGAACCGATATAGGGGATCGCCCAGTCGTCGGCCTCGTCGATGCGGGTGTCGGCCCACAATCGATCGATGCTGCGCCGTGCCGTCGCCGCCTCGGCGGCGATGATCTCGACCAGCGCGCGCAGCTGTCCGGGCTGCGGGGCCAGGCCGTCCTCATGGCGATAGACCTCCGGGATCAGCGCCCACAGCTTTTCGGCGTAGTGGCGTTCGTAGCCGTCATCGGCGCGGGTTGCGGTGATCAGGTTGTCGCCACTCATTGCACCACTCCCACCGACGCCTTGGCTTCCAGGTCGAACCAGCCGCCTTCGCCCGGATGTTCTCCATAATCGAGCGGCGATCCGCCGAGGCGCACGCTGCGCACCGAGGCCACGCCGGCCACCAGATGCAGCGCCTTGACGATGACGCTGCGGTAGATCGGCTGGCCGATGACGATGTTGGCGGGTGCCAGTACACCAATCTCGGCATCGAACAGCGCCGACAGGGCGGCGAGCCGCACAAGCTCCGGATCGTGTGCGGTGTCGACCGTGATATCGATGCTGAGTGTGTCCAGGTCGTGCACGACGGCAAGCGTGACGGAGATGCCCAGCCCGGGTGCGGCGAGCCCCTTCAGCCAGGCTTGCAGTTCGTCACCCGGATCGCCCTGGTCGGGGATGATCCACACGGTTGTCACCGCGCGCTGTTTCCTGCCGTCCCAGGCCCAGCCGGCAGCCGCGTTGAGAACGCCCGGGAAGCTGCGGGAAAGCGCTTCGAAATCGGCGATGGAGACGGCGCGGCCCAGCGCCAGCGCGAAATCCGGCGCATTGCCGCGCAGGTCCTGCGCACTGTCGGCATCGGCGCCGCCGCTCGGAGCAAGCGGGCTGCGCACCCGCGACACACCGGTCACCGGGCGTTTGAGCTGATGGATGAAGCCGGGCGGCGGCTTGGCGCTGCCGCCGCCGTAGCGATACCAGGTGGCGACGACATTGCCGCCGCCCGACGGTGGGATCGCCCCGTTCACGCCGTCACCGAAGACAATCTCTGAGGTGCCGTCCGGTTGCTGACGGACGATGTAGATGCGCGCGTCGGGTGCCGTGTCGAACAGCGTATCGACACGATCCCAGATGATGTTATCGACCGTGACCTCGAGATACGCGCGGCGGCCGTCGGGGCAGGCCGGATCCTCCGTCCAGGTCAGCGGGCTCTTTTTCAGCGCGAAGGCCTGATTGGCGGTGGCGCCGTCGCTGGAGCCCATGATCTCGTTGTAAACGGTTTCGCCGCGCACCGCCTCCACCACGTTGCCGAACAGCTGCGCCGGTGCCGCCAGAGGATCAGCAAATGGATCCGTGCCGCTGTCGGGTGTGTAAAGGCCGCTCCCATCGGCCAGCGCCTGGACCGTGCCCGGCAGTTCGGCGCCTTTGCGCTTCTTGCCGACGGCAATGGCCAGCCCCGAGGCAGGTGCGTCGTCGAGTTGCTCAAACGGGCCGGCCAGCGTCGCCGAGGGTTGCAGGTCAGTCAGTGAAATCAGCGGCTTGGTCGGTCGCCGCGGGGAAGGCAGGGGTGCCATCGACAGATGAATGATCGGCGCGCCGCTATCGGCGGCGATTTCCCGATCCAGTACAATCTGTGTCTGCGGCAGGATGGTCGCGGGGATGCTGCCGTTTTCCGGCGTCAGCTCGATGTTGTTGGCCGATACCGTGTCGACCTTCGCCGGATGCAAGGCGCCGCCGACTTCCACCACCACGTTATCGTCCTGGCGTACCTGCGGGTAGAGCGAGTCGAGCACGATCGTCGTGCCGCCTCCCGACACATCGTAGGGATCAGAGGCGAACCCGGACAATCCGGCGGCGATGCGCAGCTGCGCCACCGCCAGGTCGGCCGTGGTCAGGCCGGCCAGCCCGTTGACTGCCGTCTCGCCGGCCGGGTCGAGCCGGGTGCGAATGAGTTTTTCACCCGTCGGTGTCGTGGTTGTTTCGACTTCCCGGACGCGTCCCGCCGCGGCCTCGCTGCCGTTGGTGTTCCAGACAACGAGCACACCAGTGCGGTTTGGCGCGGCGCCGGCCGGGAATGTCAGGACACCGTCGAACTCCGTCTCGCGGATCGGCGCGAAACTCCAGCGGTTGCGCTGCGGCCAGATGGTGGCGGCTTCGAGCAGTTCGAAAACCTGCGGCTTTTCATTCTCGAAAGGCTCCGACCGAAAGGCGGTGCCGACCGGAACATCGACCGGATCTGCGTCGTCGGCCTCCAGCGCGAGCAGCACACGCGCCGCCATGGCCGGCCGCGGCCGGTAGCCGACGAGCCTGACAAGGCGCGCCAGGGTTTCGGCGTCAGGTGCGGTGGCGAGATAGCTGCGCTCGGCGATGCGGGCATCGTAGAAGCCGGTGACGTCGAGGATATAGGCCCAGAATTCCAGGAGCATGACGCCGAGATCGGGTGTCGCGCCGGCCCTCAGGTTGGGCGTCCAGTGCTCAAGCGGCGGGTGCGAACGGATCGCCGACAGCAGGGCGCGACGATATTCGCCATAACCCAGCCACTGACGCTGCGGCAAAAACGCCAGGCCCGCCGGGATCAGCGGATCGGGCGGGTGTTCCCAGCCGGAACAGTCGCAGCCATTGCTGTGGACGATGCCCATGGCCTATGCGCCTCCCGTGGTCTCGACCTGCAGCGTGCCGCGTGATGGTCGATCCGGATCGTTTTGCAGGCGGATGATCTGGCCGGGCCCGACGTCGATCTCCGGCTGGGTGAAGGGATGCCAGCCCGGCCGGCGCCTGCGCCGGATGGTCAATGTTTCGACGGCCCGCACGCCCTCGACGCACTGGATCGCCGCCTCCAGCGACGAGCGCGACAGCGGTTGGCCAAACGTGAAATTGGCCGGGTTGAAGAACCCAGGCGTGGCGAGCGCCTCCGTCACCCGTTCCGCCACGTCGCCCGGATAGGCGTCCGGCTTGACGCAGACCTTCACGATCAGGTCGATGTCGATATAGTCGGCCGGGAGAATGCGGGCGTCGCGGGCCGCTTGGCGAATGCACTCGACCTCGCGGGCCAGTTCGCGATCCTGTTCCTCGGTGGTGGCGAAGCCGTTGAGCGGATCGGCCGAGACGAAATCGGTCGGCCAGGAGCCGGTGTGGCGGGTCACCGAATTGGCCCGCTGCACCCAGTCCATGCGCTCGATGATCTCGCTGTAGTCCTCGGGACGGACCGCGCGACGCGGACGCGCCCGATAGGCTTCCGGAGCGCGGACCCGGATCGAAGCTGCGCTTTCCTCGTCGTGTCCGCTATCAATCGGCAGCGGGTTTTCGACCGCCGAGGCGAAGTCGAGGCCGGGCAGTCCGCTGCCCGTCGGGTCGCTGAGCGTTGACACCGCGCTGGCCGGCAGATTGGCCTGTGCGCCGGGGCCGGTGTCATAGGTGATCTGCACCACATCGCCGGTGTCCGGACCACGGCCGAAAGCGCCGTCGCCGAAACGGACCGTCCAGCCGCGGTCGCTGGCATAATCGAGATGGTTGAATTCGCCGAAGGGCAGCCGCCATTTCTGCACTTCCCGCCAGGTGCCTTCCTCGAGCGTGTAGGCTAAGTCGTTGGCGTCGGAGGCGATAAGATCTGGAAAATAGACCCAGGGCGGTGCCGCAGGATCGACCGTCAGTGAATCCGGCAACAGCGTTTCGACCCGCAGCCGCGGTGCGCCGGGACCGTCCCAGCCGAGATTGGCGGTTTGCGCTGCAACAAGGCCGCAGCGCAGGATGCGACCGCGGGCATTGAGGTCCGGATCAAACGGAGCCTCGCGCTCGACCATGCGCGGCAGGGCCAGAAGGGCGTCGACCTGTGCCTCGCTGAGACCGGCATGGGCATCCCGGATCGCATCATCGGAGCCGACCCGGAACATCTCGACGGTCTCGGCACCGGCGGATGCTTCGACGACATTGAGATCGGCGAACAGCGTGTCGGCCGGCGCCGCAAAGGGCAGCGGCTCCAGCCACCTTATGCGGGCGATTTCGGTGGGGATGCCGCCGCTCAAAATCAGCGGATCGTCGGTGCGCTCGACTTCGACCACGGTGACGATCGCCGCCTGGCGGGGTGCTGCCGCATCGGCCGGTTCGCTGACGATAGCCATGCGCCGGCCGGCCCAGAATTCCTCAGCCGACAGTGGACTCGTCGGATCGATCTGCGCGGCTGTCGGTGC
This sequence comes from Hoeflea sp., assembly GCA_965249925.1. Lineage (GTDB taxonomy): Bacteria > Pseudomonadota > Alphaproteobacteria > Rhizobiales > Rhizobiaceae > Hoeflea_A. Next base: position 62,903 of record OZ252260.1, on the reverse strand, counting down.
ATCGGTCGCCAAATAGGCTTCGGTGGCGCCGAGCTCGACGCACGGCTTGTCCGGATCCGGCATGTGGAAGGGAAGGCGGTTCCAGGCTTCGTGCAACCAGAGATCGGCGGCGATCTTGAAGGGCACGCTCGAGACGCCAGTCAACACCGCCCAGACGTGGCGTCCGGCTTCCGCGAGCCGGCCGCCTTCACCGGGCCGCACGGTGACGATCAATTCGGTCGTCGCCGCCTGACCGGGGTCCGGTACGTAGTCGACCAGCGCGGCCAAAGCCGAGCGACTGCGCCGCTGGGTGGCGGTCTCCAGATGCGCCTCACGGGCGTTTCGGTCCTGCGCATAGGCGAATTCGTCACCCAGATGCGACAGCGCCTCGGCCAGCATCACGGCCTGGTCGGCCTCCAGCTGCTCGCGCCAGTCGGGATAGTTATGCGCGGCGAAATCGAGAAGCGCGCGCCGGTAGGAATGAAAATCCCGGGCCAGGTAATCGATCTGAGCTGTCGGCAGTTCGTCCGGCGGACAGTCAGGCTCGTCGTCGCAATCGAAGTCGCTGGGACAACCCTGTTTGAACGAGAAGGACACGCCGTTGAAGAAGCGGTCGATCCGCGACTCGTCGATGGTCAGCGTATAGGGCGAGAAACCGCCGGCTTCGGCGACCTCCACCTCGAGCACCGTGCGCGGTCCCGCCACACCGTCAAGCCGCAGCCAGTCGGCGCGCTCGACGACCGATGCTTCGCCGCTTTCCTCGGAGACGATGTGCAGGGTAAGGCCGGACACGACCGTGTCGCCGAAATTGGCAAGCGCCAGCGGTGGTGCCAGCGGCGGCTGCATGTCGATCGGGTCGACGACAAAATAGACCCTAAGCACCGTCTGCACTTCGGGATCGACCACCTGGATGAAGTCGATGCCGGTGAGCGCCAGCTGGGTGCAGAGCAGCGATTTGCGGTCGGGCCCGGCCATCAGAAGGTCACCTCCTCATTGAGGATCGCCGATGTGCCGGTCTGCAGGATCCGGTAGCGGATGGTGATGTCCATGGTGCTTTCGACCGCCGTGACGGTGACTTCTTCAACGCGGATTACCCGGTCGAGCCAGCGGGTCAGGGCTTCGTAGATGAGTGTCTGAGCCAGGGACGCGGCGCCGGCGCCGTTGGGAGCGAAGACGAGCTGGCGTACGCCGGCTCCGAACTCGGGCCGGCAGACTCGTTCGCCGCGTGCCGTCAGCAGCACCTGGCGGATGAGCTGGCGCACATAGGCTTCGTAGTCGCGTTCCTCCACCGCCCGACCGGCATTGCGGTCGATGGCGAAGGGGAAGCGCAGCCTGCGGTCCAGTTCGCTAACCAATATCTCCTCCTACAGGGCCGAGACCCGCGGGTCCGGCTGGATGATGCGCATCGGCCCGGTCGGCACCGAGGCCGGCGGCGGTCCGATGCTGACACCGGTCGATGCGGTGTTGATCGCCGGCAGGCTGCCGATCAGCACCCGGCTGGTGCCGACGGCCCAGGTGCCGGTGACGGAAGGTCCGCCGAATTGCGGAACCTCGGGCAGCACGCTGATGGCGAAACTGGCGGTGTTGACGCGAAAATTCACCGGCACCCGCGATACGGCGGGTGAGCCGTCGCCACCCTGCAGTCCCTGGGTTATGGCCAGCACGTTGCCGCTCATCGCCTGTCTCCTTTCAAACCACCTTGAGGGCGCCGCCCATGGCGTCGAAACCGGCCGCCGAGAGGTCGGCCGTCCCGCCGTTGGCCGACTGGCTGATCTGCGGCGCCTCGAGCTTGATCTCCTGGCTGTTCATGGTGACCTTGGCGCCGCCCGACGTCTCGATTTCCACCGACCCCGCCTGGCTATCGACGCGGATCGTCACCCCGTCGGTGCGCCAGAAAGCGATGTGCGGTTCGGTGTCGCCGGCGGGTATCTGGCCATCGGTCCAGAAGCAGCCGGTCCAGATCGGATAGTCGGTATCGCCGCCCTCGAACTCCACCCACACCTTGGCGCCAACCGGTGGCAGGGCGAAGAAGCCGACCTGGTCGCCTGCGTAGGGCACGCAGGGCATGGCCCACAGCTCCGTATCGCCCATCACCGATGTCGCCTTGACGAGCAGCCGCCCCCGGCCAGTCGCGTCGGTATTGTCGATCACCTCGCCGCGGTACTTGCCGAAATAGCGGCCGGCGATGGCTTCAATGGCGGTTTCGAGATTCGCATCCGGCATCACGATGTCTCCTTGAGGCCATTGGCACGGATGGTGAAATCCATCAGGTGCTCGATAGCGTTGATCACATGCAGCGCCTTGGTGACCTGGTACGGGCCTTCCAGCTGCGGCCCGGCATTGGCGACGCCGACGATCTCGTGCGGCAGCAGGATGGCGCCGAACTGGTCGAGGGTGGCGGTGCAGTTGACTTCGACGAACCAGGCGGCTTCCGTCACCGCCGCCTCCTGCGCCAGGCGCTGTTCGATCGGGTCGCCGCTGGTGCTCGCAAGCACGCTGCGTTCGATGGCCGAGACCGACGCGAGGTCATTGCGCTGCGGGTCGAGCGGGTCGGCGGCCGGTTCGGAATCGGTCGCCGTCAGATCGCCGGCTGTCAGGTCCATGGCGAACCCCTTGGCGGCATGCGGCCGTTCGTAGTCGACGGTGACCTCGAAACGGGTGACGTTCGGACAGTCGGTCGGCGGCGGGCTCACCCGGATCTGCCGTTCGACGGTCGGCACCAGCACCGGCGGCAGCGGCACCGGCGAGGGAGAGCCGCGCGGCGGCGAGGGCTGCAGTTTGGCTGTTTCCTCAAGGGTCAGCCGGCCGGTGATCGGGTCGGCGGCGCCGACCGCATATTCGATCCAGAACTCGAAGTTGTTTTTCTGGGCGATGGTCTCGAGAAACTTCAGGTCGGAGCCGCGCTGGGTGAGCTTGTTGTCGGAAGCGTTGTAAACCCGCTCGGTGTCGTGCACGTCGGGGTCGAAACTGTAGCCCTCGAGGATCTGGCGCGCCGTGTCGGAGGCATGGCCTTCATAGGCGCCCTGGATTTCGACGCGGTCCATTTCGACCCGGCGATCCTCGCCGTGCACCTCGTGCCAGTTGCCGGTGCCGCCGGTGGTGGCGGCCGACCGGACCCGGGTTATCGGGCCGAAAACCAGGCAATCGATCTCACCGTCCGATTCCACGAAGATGCCGATCGTGTTTCCGGCCTGCAGCTGCGGGTGGCGCGCGACGGCAGGTTCGTCCTCGCAGATATCGTCTTCGAAGCGCAGCGCGAACCGGGCGGTCTTGCTCATTTCGTGCTCGACCCGCGCCTCGACCAACCGCTGCATTGCGGCGTCATCGAGCGCCTCGAGATCGTCGCCAGCCGTGATGATCGCGCCGAAACCCACCGGTCACCCTTTCTGCGGAATGCGCACGAGCGGCAGGTCTGCCGCAGCTTCCGGTGTCATCGCGTCATTGGCCTCAGCGATCTCCCAGAAGCCGGCCGGATCGTCGAGATAGCGGGCGGACAGGTGATCGAGCCGCTGGCCTTCGCGCCGCTTGTGCAGGCCGAGTTCCGGCTTGCCCTTCGGGACCGCCGGGGTCAGGCAGGAGACGCGGCGGCCGAGCCTGTCGTCGGCCTGGACGATCGTCGCATGGCGTACATAGCGGCTCTTGCGATCGAATACGGCCATGTGTCCTCCCTCCTATGGCGCGTCAGACTGGCAACTTGCCGACGGCGCCGATGGCGACGCTGGCGAGATTGGCAATCGCCAGGGCGTCGTCCTGAAGCATGGTGAAGTTGTAGGCGGCGACGGCGATGTCGTTTGCCAGCGAATTCTTGCACTTGAACATTTCCGGGGTGAGCACGGTCATTTCCAGCGACACCGTAGCCATCACCGGATAGAGCATCGGCGACAGCTCCTTCATGTCGACGTTGAAGCTGGTAATGCGGATCGGCAGGATGATGCCGGGACCGAGGAACAACAACGTCACCGGCACCTCAGGACGGGTGGCCTGGGCCTGCGGATTGCCGACCAGCGCCTGGGCGCTGGCGATGAGGTCGCCGAACAGCCCTTCCGAGGCCTCGATCAGCTTTCGCAGGGCGGCGATGCGCGGGGCAACACCGGTGGCCACCGCCAACGGATCGGCGTTCTCCAGATCGTCCGTCGCGTCGAAGTCGATCTCCATGGAGAACGTCTCGGCTGGCCGGAACGGTTCGACCTGCGGGGCCTGGGCGTTACGGGCGGCGGCGTCGCCTTCCATCTGCTGCGACGGGGTCAGCTTGCGGCTGATATTCACCGGGTTGTACTGGAACGGAATGATGTTCGGCAGGATGATGTTGAAATCCTCGGTGAGCTGGATGAACGCACCGCGGGTGACGACGGCCGAGCCGGGGAAACCGGGGAGCGACATTAGCGGGTCCTCCTCGGCGGTTTGTGTCGGCCGGCCACGGAAACGCTGCGTCCTTCCTTGGCGAATTCGCGTTGCAGTGCGGCACGCAGATCGGCGGCTTTGATGCCGCGGCCTGTACCGAGCGCCGCATAACGGGCCGTCAGCACGGCACCCTTGATCTGCGCCGGCGAACTTTCGTGGGCTTGCGACAGTTCCTCGATGACCGGGACCAGCGGCTGTGGATCGGCGCCGGCCGTGAACAGCAGTTTTAACCAGAGCTGCCTGCGTTCCGCCGGACCGGGCTTGGGGAATTCGACGATGTGGCGGATACGCCGGATGAACGCCGGATCGATCGCCGAACGCCGGTTGGTGGACAGGAACACCATGCCGCGGTGTTCTTCGAGCAGTTGCAGCAGGTGGTTGGTGTCGGCATTGGCATAACGGTCGGTCGCCTCGGATCCGTCCGAGCGGCGCGAAAAATAGGAATCGGCCTCGTCGAAGTGGATGGCGGCGCCCGCAGCACGCGCCTCCTGGAAGGCGGCCGACAGGTTTTTGGCCGTCTCGCCGATGAATTTGCTGGAAATGGCGGCGAGATCGATGACCAGCAACGGCACGCAGAGCTCGCGGGCGACGATCTGTGCCGCCATCGACTTGCCGACGCCGGGCGGCCCGCTGAACAGTGCCGACAGTGCCGCGGTACCGGAAAACACCCGCGCGGTTTCCGCATCGGCCAGCGCCGCGTCGCGGTGCCTTGCCTCGAAGGCGATGGCCCGCAGGGCTTCAATCACAGGCTCCGGCGCGACGAGGTCATCCCATTTGTAGACCGGTTCGATGGCCCTTCCGGATCCGCTGAGCCGGGCCCGGGCGCGAGCCCGCAAGTGCACGCCCGCTTCTTCGGCGCTGTCCGGTGCGGCGCGCGCCGCTTCGATCAGATCGCCGAGCGGAATGCCCGGCATAGCCGCAACTGCCGCGGCCTTGCGTGCCGCCGGCGGAGCGAAATCGGCCCACAGTCTCTGTCGGGTTTCAGCGGCGGGCTCCGGCAGTGCGATGCGCAATTCGGCGCCGTCGCGCCGCAACGGGACGGCGCCGCGCGGCGGGCGAACGAAAAACTGCAGCGGGGCTTCCGGAACGCCCTCCGGCCAGAAGGCGGTGTCGCCGTGCCAGATGATCGCGGTCTCGGCAAACAGGGCGAAGCGCTGGATGCGCAGGAACGCGTCGAGCCATTGTCCGGGCGGGACCAGTGCCGCGTTGACAATGATCGCCTCGCGGCCAAGCGCGGCGCTGACATTGCCGGCGAAATTGGTGCGGCCCGTGCCATCGCGTCCTTCGACGACCATGGAGACGGGATTTGCCTTTGCCAGAATGGCGGTCGCCTTGGCCGCCGCCTCCTCAACCGGCCACTCGGGCAGTGCCGGGTGCGGTGCCGAGCGCCGCACAGCGAATATCAGTTTCTGATCGAAGGCAAGGTGTCCGGACAGCCAGTCGACGATTGCCGGATCGGCCTTGAACACCGGCGGCAAACCGCCCGGCTGCTCCAGGGTGTGGGCGAGCTGCCAGGTGCCGGCGCGGGCGTTGGACCGCCACACCGCTCTTCCGCCGTGACCGAACAGACGTGCCGCCAGAACCGCCGTCGGCAGAAACTGTCCCGGCGACCCTTGAGCGCGGGCGATCAAGGGGCCGATCGCCGGCTCCGTCGCGACCGCGACGGCCAGCGACAGGAGATCCGCCTCGGCGGCTGGGATCTGAAAGAGTTCGACAAGGCGGCGCCAGGCCGCGCCCTCGGCGCCGGCGAGCAGTGTGTCCCACTCCGATGCATCGCCCTGTTCAAAACCTGTCAGCCACCGGGCCTCGGCCATCGGATCGTCGTGGCCGCCGGGATCGGTGGCGAGCGATTCAAGCCAGGCAATGCGGGCCTCGAGACGGTGCCGCGCCCGAAGCGCCAATAGTTCCGCCGCTGTGTTCAGGATATGCGGCGCTTGTGCCTTTTGGGTGCGCGTCGTCATGTCTGCACCCAGAAGGGCTGACTTTCGGCCCCGTTGACCCACAGACGAACATGGTGAAATCCCGATGTGGCGGTGTCGAACAGCGGATGGAACTCAAGTCCGGTGGGCACCGGCATGAACAGTCCGGCATCTGCCGCGGCGTTGCCGGCAAAGGCGTTGGTCTGGTCGTAGACGGCGCCGCCGATCGACAGTGTGTACTCCAGCGCCGGGTCGTCGAGGGTGAATTCCGGCGTCAGCTCCAGCACCATACGGCCATTGCCGCCGGGCGGCGTCACATTGGCGATATGCGCACCCAGCGTCAGGTTGAGGCGATTGCTCTCCGAATCGGTGGCGCGCACGGTACCGCCCGGACCGGGCATCTCCTGCCGCACCCGCAGGCTGACCTGATAATTGCCGGGAAGGATGTCGAGTTCCCGCACGCCGCCCGGTTCGCTGACACGCAGAACCGGCCGGAAGTTGAAGCGGGCCGTTTCGCCGACCACCACCGCCGCCCAGTCGGGATTGAGCGCGGTATCGATTTCGGCCGATTGCAGGGGCGGATCGAGAGCGCTCCAGTCGGCGTTGCGCAGGACAATGCGGGTATCCGGCTGGCTGCCCATTGCAGAGCCTGCGAGGCTGACTTCGGCGGGCGATGGAACGAGGTCCGGTGCAAAACTGGCGCGCGCTGGATCGGCCGTCACATCCTGCGGCCCGAGGCCGGTGGCCGGCGGCGGCGTGAACATCACCCGTGACGACGATCCGGTCAGCACCGGCGGACCGCCGACATCGACGAACAGGCCGACATCGTAGACCGTTCCGGACACCGACTCGGCCTCTTCGGGGACCAGGAAAAGCGTGCGTACCTCGTAGTAAGCCGCAAGGCGCACGGTGGCGCTGCTCTCGGCGGACCAGAAATTGATCGCGTCTTCCGGGGTGATCGGCCGCTGGATGATGTCGAGACGCGACTGAGTACCGAGAAGCGTTGCCGGCAGCACCGGCTCCGGCAAGAGACCGCCCCGATCGAACGCCACGGTGTCGTCGATGCGCGGAAAATCGTGCATCGTCTTCATGGCGAGACCCATCAGTTCGTGCTGGGTCTCGGTATCGAAGACCTCGTTGACCTCGTGGTGCGCCGTCAGGATGTAGAACAGGTTGAGCGCCAGCGGGTTGTTGGCCGTCGGGGCATTGGCGGCCGGCCCCGGGCGGTTGCGGGTCGCCGGGTCTTCGACCACGTGGTAGAGGTGCAAGTTGACCGTGTCGGCACCGCTGACCGACTCGGGCGGCATGGTGGTGACGTTGATCGCCGGAAGAGCGCCGCGCAACCGCTCGATGTTGAACTGCAGGAGCCGTCGCAGCGTCAGTGTGGCGGAATAGAGATCGGACGTCAGCACGGCATCACCTCCGCGTCACGCCGAACAGGCTGCGCACACGGCGGCGCAGCGGCAGGGCGCCGATCACCGAGGCTTCCGCCGCCGTGCGCGGCCGCGGTCGCGGCGGTTGCGCTGGCTCGGGCGGCGCCGACTCCGGTTGGCGTTGCTCAACCTGCAGCGGCGGCGGTGCAGGCGGCGGCATCTGGACGATAACGGTCGCCGGCTCGACGGGAGGCGGTGCCGGCGGCGTCGGCAAAGGTGGCGGCTCAACCGTTTGCGGCGCCTCGGAACGGGCTTCCGGCAACGGTGCGCCGACCGGCGGTTCCGACGGGTCTTCCGCGTCCGGGGATCGTGCCGGCTCAACGGGTTCCGTGGGCGTGACTTCCGGTGCCGGCATGGGTTGGCGTTCGACAATCCGCAGCACCGGCGGGACCAGGCGGTCCGGTCTCACCGGGGTCGGGACCTTGGCGAGTTGGGGTTCGTCCGATGGTCGCGCGATATCGCCTGATGGCTCGGTTGCAGCAGGATGCTCACTCGTTGCATCAGCAGCTGCAGGTGGTGGAGCACCATGCTGATCCCGGTCGTGCGGTGCTGCGGTCGGCGGCGTGGTGTCAGGTCGAACCGGATCGTCCGAAAACGCCTGTTTCGCGCCCCCTTCGCCCAAGGCAGGCCTGGTTACAGACGGCACCTGAAAGGCGCCGCCCTGGGTCTTCGTGTCTCGACGATTGTCGGCCGTATCGCGCGGTGTCTCTTTGCGAGGTCGTGCGGGTGTCTCGCTCCGGCGGTCCGGCACGCCCGCTGCTTCGCCCCCGAACAGACCGGCCTCACCGCTGTCCGCTGGTGGCGCAGCCCCGATCAGCGCCGCCAGTGACGGATCGTTCAGGCGCTGATCCGCCGCCGCGATGGGCGACTGTGACGCGAAAGCCGGTCGGGCGCGAGATGTGTCCGCAGTCGCGGCGGGCGATATCGCCGGTGCGGTGCGGTCCAGCAGGCGTTGCAAATAACCGCTCACAGCACCCGCCTCAAACGTTGCGATGCCGCGCGCTCGCTTTCGATGAGGGCGGCATAGGCACGGCGATCGTCGCGGCTCAAATCGAGGATCTCGCGATGCGGCCAGCCATATTGCGAAGCCAGGAGATGCGTCTCACGGATCAGAAACGGCCGTTCGTTGGCCAAAGCCGCAACCAGATAGTCCGCCAGGCTGAAACGGACCTGCTGATCGGCATCGCAATTGGGGCACATGGCGGAGATGTCGAGATCGAGCACGGGAGCGGCGCGCTCCAGAAAAGCCTCGGCCTCTTCCGTGTCGACGGCATCACCGCGCGTGACCGCGCGCACCAGGGCCTGCCGATCGCCGTTGGCCACGTCCGACATACGCGGCGCGCGGACCTCGAACCCGTCGCGCAAACGCCACCAACCGCCGGCGTCCGGCGCCGGAACGGTTTCCGCATCGGCATCCTGGCCCGCGGCGATATCGCGGGGGTGCAGGTCAAATTCGAAGCCTTCGCCGCACGACCTGCACAGCGCGCGGCACTCTGCGTGGGTGCCGTAGAGTGCGACGTAGATCTCCAGCAGCAACCGGTCGAAGGCGGCAACCGGCCAGTCGCCCAGCGTCGCCGTGGTGCCGGTCTCGTCCGTCGCCAGGTTCTCGGCGAGGCGCACAGCCGCCGACGGATCGGCCGGATCGAGCCGCTGTTCGATCCACCCGTTCAGTCCCCTCACGGTGAGGCGGATCGGTTCCGGCAGTGCGGTGCGAATGATGACCATTGGACACCCGGTTCAAGCATGGTGGCTGACGGGGTCGCCGCCACCGAAGAGGATCAGATCTCGGTCGGTTCGGTGACGCTTTCGTCGCGCAGGAAGCCCTCGTGCACCACCGACATTGTCTCGATTGCGGTCGCGTTGGCGTTGGCGTCCATTTCCGGCAGCGGCTGGTACTCCGAAACCCAGCAGCGGAAGACCCTCCAGCTCAACACTTTCTGGCCCGACAGGTTGTAGACGCTGATGACGATGTCCTTGCGGAAATTGCGTAGCGAGACGGCGCCGTCGCCCTGATAGTTGTGCACCAGATTGGCCCATTCCTCGAAATCCGGATCGTGGGAAATCCCGCGCTCCAAGACGATCGGCTCATAGTTCGACAGGCCGGGCGATTTGCGCTTGCCACTCAGGTCGCCGCCGTCACGGTGTTCAACCAGTTCCGTGGTGCGTTTGAGACCGCTGACCTTGCTGATACCGGCGACGTCGCGGCCGTCCCAGTTCACGCGGAACTTGAAGTTCTTGTACGGGTCGATCCGGTGGGTGTTCACCGAGAACATGGCCATGGGATGTGTCCTTTCTCCGCTCTCCGCAGCGTTCGGTCAGAGTCAGGCCGAGGCCTGGCCGGCGATCTGCGTGATCGTCAGCACGACGAACTCGGCCGGTTTCAGCGGCGCGAATCCAACCCGCACATTGACGATGCCGAGGTTGATGTCGTTGGGCGTGGTGGTGGTCGAGTCGCACAACACGAAGAACGCATCCGACTCCTTGGTTCCGGCAAACGCGCCCTGGCGGAAAAGGCCGCTCATGAAGGAGCCGGCGGCAAGCCGGATTTGCGACCAGAGATCCTCATCGTTGGGCATGAACACTGCGAACTTCAGACCGCGGAACAGGCTTTCCTCGATGAACAGCATGGTGCGCCGCACCGGAATGTACTTGTCGTCAATGTTGCCGGAGCCGTCGAAGCCGACAAGGGTGCGCGCGCCCCAGCTAACAACGCCGGACGGGAACACCCGAATGGCATTGAGGGCTCTGGGGTTGATGCGTCCATTGTCGAGATCCGACATCGGGTGTTCGACACCGATGACGCCGAGCACGCTGGCATCGATTCCGGCACCGGCCCGCCAGACGCCGAAGCGCGAATCGGTGCGGGCCATAAGGCCTGCCATGGACCCGGAAGGGTCAATGGCCCGGCCGGTCGTGCTGCCGGTCTGCGCCACCCGCAGCCGTGGCCAGAAGGTCGCGGAATTGCGGGTGTCGACGCCGATACGCAGACCATCGATGCCGCCGACGGCGGCGTTGATGTCGCCCCAGTCGGAGCGCGGATCGATCAGCAGAAAAGCCCGCTGCGCGGCACAGAACGAACTCGCCGCGCCCCAGATGGCTGCCCGCATGTCGTCGGTCTGACCGGTTGCCCGCGGCAGGACCATCAGGTTGAAAAGCGAGACCTCCCGACGAATCCGATCAAAGGCGTTGTTGTAGTCGCCGATCAGGGGCGCCGCGCCATCGTCGCCGGGCGTCGCACCGCCGCCGTCCTGGAACGGACCGGCACCGCCGCTGCCGGCGATCTGACCGAGAGAATAGGCGCTGACATTGTAGGCGTTCAGGTTGGGCGCCGGCGCGCCGTCATCGTAAGGATTGCCGGCGGCACCGATGTTGTATGCCCCGGCGCCCGCACTGGTGAGCCGCAACGCCAGATCGCCGTCCGGGCCGCCCTCATCAGTCGACAGCACAAGCCGCCAGCCCTGGCGTTCCGTGTCCCAGTTTGTACCGGCCGAGATGGCGTTGGCGAGCGTTTCGAGATCGGTCTGCATGTTGGACAGGGCGCCGATGGCGCCGGCCGGTACAACGGCCGCGCCCTCGTACAGGCGGGTGGCGTCGTTGGGGATGCCCGTGGGGGCAGTGACGTTGGCGCCGGCGCCATCGACCAGAGTGAAGGATTGGATGTTGTTGCGGGGCTGGCTAACCAGCTCGCGCAGCGCTTCCAGCTGACCGACGTTGACGCCGAGCCGCGCGGTCGCATTTGTGGGCGCCGGCCGGGCGGCCGAACTCGGATCGACCTCGATGCCGCCGGCCGCAACGCCGAGCATCATCGGCACAGAGAGGTCGGCGCCGGAGGCCGGGGTGATCACCACCGGTCCGTTGGCGCTTTCGAACCACATCAGCCGGCCGCCGGTGACGGCGTTGGCGGCGCCTGAGTCGGACTGGAAGCTGATCGTTGCCTGGCCCGCATACATGGCATTGACCGCTGCAGCGATCTGCGCGCCGGTATTGTCGGGCTGGGTGATATCGTTGTTGCCCGCCGCCACAGTCACTTCGACGGCCGGCAAGTTGTCGGCGCTGACCCGCAAACGGTTGGCGCCGCCGCTGATCAGTGTGTTGACGATGTCCAGCGCGTTGGTGGCGTTGGTCGGAAAGATGATTCCCGACATCGAAAAACCAATGCCCGCCGGTGCGGCCAGCGCTGCTGTGGTAACGAGATTGCTGGTGCCGTCGACGATGTTCGACACGAAAAACGCCGAATTCGGATCCATCGACAGGCCGGTAAAGCTCTCCTCGTCTTCTCGGCTGTAGGTGCCGTCGTCCTGCAGCCGCGAGCGAAACAGCGTCAGGTTGAAGGTGCGTTCGGGGCTGGCGGTGTCGTAGTCCACCTCGGCGCGGACGAGATTGCCTTCAAGCCCGGCATCCCGCGCCGTCAGGCGCAACGCATCCTGGGGTGTCGCCTCTTCGGTGCGCAGCACCACATCCGCCGGGATGGCGTTGTTGGCGATGCGCGCAACATAGGCCTGGGTGCCGCCGTTGACGAAGAACTGAAACACCTGATCGGCCAGTTCGCCATCCGTCTCGCTACCATAGGTGCGCTCGAAATCGGCAAAGCTGCCGATGAATTGCGGCGCGAACATGGGGCCCCTGCGGGCCATGCCCAGGAAGGCGGTGATCGACGTTCCCACGCCGGCAATGGCGCGTGCGCCGGACGGTTCTTCGATGACATAGACGCCGGGATAGCTAACCGCTACGGGCATGTCGTCCTCCATGAGATTTCAGCAGGTGATGGCAGGTGGATGGGACCGGCGCGCCAAAACGGGCGCTGGTGAATGGCAATCCCCGATCGATACGGAGCACGCTCAGCCCGGCGATTGCCGCCGAGCAGCACAAGGCGTCGGTTGCAGTGATGCATGCGCTGGAATCGGCAGGACGACGCAGACCTTCGGTCGGGTCTAAATCCTCGGTAGAACCGTGCGGGCGCATTGGTACTTACTCGACCAATTGCTTGACCTTGGCGCTGCAAGCGACGCGATCAAGGGGTGCCCCACACCTTGAGGGTTAAGGATGACACAGAATAAGTTGACCTGCAACAGAACGAGAGAGGTTAAATCGTTCACGAACATCTTAATGGATGAAAATATTTTTGAAATTCAGAGAATTGGTGAAAGTCAAAATTTTTTCCGGGGACAGTGAAAAAGGCCAAAAACCGAAATTGGCGATTTTCAAAAAATTCTGAGATATCAGTCACCCACTGGCTTTGGGCAGGGATTTTTGCCTAACGCGCGATGCCATCGGAAAAGGTCTCGGAGTCGTTCACAGCGGCCAGGAATTGCGGCCCAAAATCCGCCAGTTTTTTCGGACCCACACCGCTGATTTCGGCCATCGTTTCGAGATCGTGGGGCTTCTGTGCCGCCATTTCGATCAGCGTGGCATCCGGAAAGACTACATAGGCCGGGACGTTTCGAGCGCGTGCCAGTTCGAGCCGCAGCGCTTTCAATCTCGTCAGCAGCCTGTCGTCCTCAGCGGACAGTGCATCGGCCGGCAAGGCCGCCTTTTGGGTTTTCTTGCGCGACGTTTTCGGTGTCTCCGAAATGGCGCGGAATTCGAACTGGCGGTCACCGCGCAGGATATCGCGACCGAGGTCCGTGATTTCGAGGCAGCCATATTTCTGGATGTTGATGCTGAGCACACCGCCGGCCACCATCTGCCGGATGAAAGCGGTCCAGTACGGCTTGCTCTGGTCCTTGCCGACCCCGAACGTCGGCAATCGGTCGTGCCGGCGGTCCTGGATCTTCTGATTTTCAGCCCCGCGGATCACGTCGATGATATGGGCGGCGCCGAAGACCTGTCCTGTCCTGTACACCGCCGAAAGAACCATTTGCGCGTGCCGGGTTCCGTCGATGCAAAGCGGCGGTTGGAGGCACGTATCGCAGTTGCCGCAGGCCTCCACGTCCTCGTCGAAATAGGCCAGCAGAGTTTTGCGGCGGCACTGGGCCGCCTCACAGTAGGCGAGCAGGGAATCGAGGCGCTTGTGCTCGCGCAACTTATGCGCGTCGTCTTCGCCGTCCTGGTCGATGAACATGCGGCGCATGCGGATGTCGTCGAGACCGTAGAGCATCAGTGTTTCCGCCGGCTGGCCATCCCGGCCGGCACGGCCGATTTCCTGGTAGTAGGCTTCGACGCTGGCCGGCAGATTGAGGTGACAGACATAGCGGATATCGGGTTTGTCGATGCCCATGCCGAAGGCGATGGTCGCCACCATGACCACCGCTTTTTCGCTCATGAAACGGTCCTGATTCGCCTTGCGCACATGCGCTTCCTGACCGGCATGGTAGGCGATGGCGTTGAAGCCGGACTCGTTCAGAAAATCGGTGACTTCCTCGGTGAACCTGCGAGACAGACAGTAGACGATCCCGGCTTGTTCGCGCTTGTCATCAAGAAACGCCATGAGTTGTTTGCGCCAGTTGTTTTTGGCACTCACGGCCAGTTTCAGGTTCGGCCGGTCGAAGCCCTGGACGATGATATCGCCCTGACTCGGAAACAACTTCTGGGCGATGTCGATGCGCGTAGCCTGGTCGGCCGTCGCGGTAAAAGCGCCATAAGTGCAGTCGGGAAAGCGGTCCTTCAACTGCGACAGCATTTCGTATTCCGGCCGGAAGTTGACGCCCCATTTGGAGATGCAGTGCGCCTCGTCGACAACGAACAGGCGCATCGGCAGGGCCGACAGGGCATCGAGCATCCGTTCGGTCATCAATCTTTCCGGTGACAGGTAGATGATGCGGCAGTGGCCGTCGCGAACGCGATGCCAGCCAGCCACCTGATCGCTGCGCTGCATGCCGGAATGGATCCGCACCGCCTCGATGCCATTGGCATTGAGCGCTGCAACCTGGTCGTCCATCAGCGCGACAAGCGGCGACACGACAACTGTCAGGCCGTCAGACATGATCGCAGGGATTTGGTAGCAAAGGGATTTGCCGCCGCCGGTCGGCATCACTGCCAATACATGCTTGCCGGACGTCAGGTGGTCGATGATGCGCTGTTGGCCAGGGCGGAAGTCGTTGTAGCCAAAGACATCACGCAATACGCCGCCGGCGTCCGGCATCATCGAATTCCCCAGTCTGATCAAATCCCGTGGCTACAAGAGTTTGTATAGCAGTGTCACGTCACTGTTAATGACGTCAAAGACAGGAAAACGGCAAGGTTTCGTTTTCGATGCGGACTATCTGCCAGACTGTTGGGCGTCCAAAGATTTCAGGAGATCCGCGACCATATCCTCGACCGCATGTGTTGTCGTGTCCAACCGGAATTCCGGTTGCTGGGGCGACTCATAGGGGCTGTCGATGCCGGTGAAGTTGGGCAATTCGCCGCGCCGCGCCTTGCGGTACAGGCCTTTCGGATCGCGTTCCTCTGCGATCTGCAAAGGGGTATCGACGAAGACTTCGACGAACTCACCTGTTTCGAACATCTCACGAGCCATTTGCCGTTCGGCCCGAAACGGCGAGATAAAGGCGGTGAGCACGATCAGCCCGGCATCGACCATCAGCTTGGCGACTTCCGCGATGCGGCGGATGTTCTCGACGCGGTCGGCATCGGTAAAGCCAAGGTCCCGGTTTAGTCCGAGGCGGACGTTGTCACCGTCGAGGATGTAGGTGCGGTAGCCCTGGTCGTGCAATTTCAGTTCCAGAGCATTGGCGATGGTCGACTTGCCGGAACCGCTGAGGCCGGTGAACCAGAGGACCTTGCCGGCGTGGCCGTTCAGTCGGGCCCGGTCCTGCTTGCTGACGGTCAGAGCCTGGCGGTGAACGTTCTCGGCACGCCGCAGGGCAAACTCGATCATGCCAGCGGCAACCGTTTGCCGCGTCTGCCGGTCGATCAGGATGAACGAACCCATGGACGGACACTGCTGGTACTGTTCGAACGCCACCGGTCTGTCGAGCGCCAGTTTGACGACGCTGATATCGTTCAGCTCGAGTGCGCGACCGGGCAATTCAGCGAAGGTCGCAACGTTCACCTTGTGGCGGATTTCCGACAACGTCGCGTTGACCGTGGTGGCACCGATCTTCATGCGATAGGTGCGTCCGGCATAGCCTTCGTCCCGCGTCATCCACACGATCCGCGCTTCGAATTGGTCCGAGGTCTGGCAGGGATCCCGGGCGGCGACCAGCACATCGCCGCGCGACACGTCGACGTCACGATCGAGCGTCAGCATCACAGCCTCGTCGGCGACGGCGGTGTCGCGATCAGATTGGCCGACGGCGATGCTCGTCACGCTGGCGAGTTCGCCGGACGGCAGAATCCGTAGTTCGTCTCCGGTCTGAACCGTGCCGGTCGCAACTGTTCCGGCATAGCCGCGAAAATCGAGATTGGGCCGGCTGACCCATTGCACGGGCATGCGGAAGCCGTGTGCGGTTTTGCCGGAGCTGATGTCGAGGGCGCCGAGCAGGCCCAACACCGTGGGACCATGGTACCAAGGGGTTTTCGACGAGCGCGTGACGATGTTATCGCCGTGCAGGGCCGACACCGGGATCGGTGTCGCGGTCTCGAAACCGAAGCGGCCGCTCAGCTCCTGCCAATCGGCGACGATGGCGTCAAATATCGCTTGGTCGTGGTCGACCAGATCCATCTTGTTGACCGCCAGCAGGACGTGGCGAATGCCGAGCAGAGAGGCGATATAGGCATGCCGCCGCGTCTGCTCCAGGATGCCCTTGCGCCCATCAATCAACAGGATCGCGGCATCGGCTGTCGACGCGCCGGTGACCATGTTGCGGGTGTATTGTTCGTGTCCCGGCGTATCGGCGACAATGAATTTGCGCAGGTCGGTGGCAAAATACCGGTAGGCGACATCAATGGTAATGCCCTGCTCGCGTTCGGCGCTCAAGCCGTCGAGCAACAGGGCGAAATCAATGTCGTCACCCTGGGTACCGGCTTTACGGGATATCGCTTCCAACTCGGCGATCTGGTCGTCGAAAAGGAGCTGCGATTCATAAAGCATGCGGCCTATGAGAGTGGATTTCCCATCGTCGACGCTGCCGCAGGTGATGAAACGCAGCGTTTCGAGGCCTGCCTGCTGGGTCAGATAGGTGTCCAATTCGGCTTTGACGGGAACGGACATCAGAAATAGCCCTCGCGTTTCTTCTTTTCCATTGACGCTGTGACGTCGTTGTCGATGGCGCGCCCCTGGCGTTCGCTGCTTTGCGCACGCAGCAGTTCCAGAATGACGGACTCCAAATCGGTGGCGTCCGAATCAAGCGCGCCGGTCAGCGGATAACAGCCCAGCGTACGGAAACGGACTTTGCGGAACTGAACAGATTCGCCCTCTGCAGGTCGGAACCGGTCGTCGTCGAGCACGATTAGTAGGCCGTCCCGTTCGACAACCGGGCGAACGGCTGCGAAATAAAGCGGCACGACCGGAATTTGCTCGCGGTAGATATACTGCCAGACATCCAACTCGGTCCAGTTTGACAGCGGGAAGACACGCAGGCTGTCGCCGTTGGCCAGGTCGGTGTTGTAGAGGTTCCAGATCTCCGGCCGCTGGTTCTTCGGGTCCCAGAGATGCGATGATGTGCGAAACGAGAATATGCGTTCCTTGGCGCGGCTTTTTTCTTCGTCACGGCGGGCGCCGCCGAAAGACATGTCATATCGTCCGTCGTTCAGCGCCTGACGCAGAGCCTGCGTTTTCATGATGTCGGTATGAACCGCGCTGCCATGATCGATCGGGTTGATATTGCGTGCAACGCCATCCGGATTGGTGTGGGTGATCAACTGCATGCCCGCCTCGGCTGCCATGCGATCGCGAAACTGGATCATCTCATGGAATTTCCAACCGGTATCGATGTGCAGAAGCGGGAAGGGCGGCGGTGCCGGGTGAAACGCCTTTCTGGCCAGATGCAGCATCACCATGCTGTCCTTGCCGACGGAAAACAGCATGACAGGCCTCTCGGCCAGGGCAGCGACTTCACGCATAATGTGCATGCTCTCCGCTTCCAGCCGATCGAGGTGGGACAGCGCCTCGACGCGGCGGTCGAGCGGCGGCGGGGCAGGGGCCGCGTTGGATGTCGCCAGCCACGGGTGGTAGGCGGCGAGCGCCGTTTTCAGATCCGCTGCGATATTCTGATCGGCATCGGCAAGCTGCCGCAGATGCCCGCACAATTCACCGTGCGGCCATATCAGGACCCGATCGGGATCCGGGCCACATAGGACTCGCAAGGCGTCGATCAGCGCGGCGTCCTCGATTCCATTGCCCTCGATGCCGACCCAACGCCTGGCGCCGCGGCCATCATTTGCGGCAAGCAGCCACTGTCCGGAGGGCGCCTCGTGCTTTTGCACCATCAAGGAGAGGCCATTGTGCCTGCGTGTCTGGTTAAGCAGGTCATCAGCCACATGCTGCTTAGGCGGTCTGCCGTGTTCGTCCAGAAGATCGCCTGCGAAAACCGGTGCGGGAAGGTATCCGTCAGCGAGCAAAGTGCGCTCGACCGTTCGCTTTGACGGTTGCTGATCCTGGGCGCCCAGTTCGGCGTGCAGGGTGTCGATGGTCCAAAGGGCGGAGCCTTCCAGGTCGCGAAAATGAGTGCTGAGAGCCGAGGACATGGTTTTGTCGCAAAATTCCGATTGTGCCTAAAGATACCCGTTACAGATGTTTTCTTTGCCTGACAAGAACATTCTTTTGTAGGAATTGCGATTTTGCGACAAACCTGCGTGCTTCACTGGTAAGGCGTTTCCGCTTCGGGGTTCGATGTTTTGATTGAACAGAATACCGACGCCTTATAGGAATTGTTGTGGCGTGTTGGCTGCAAGCCGGCGCGGCTGCGGGGGCGGCTTCTATTATCTGAAAGGATATTTTGATGCCGATGCGCCCCGTATATGCGCTTGCCGTACTGATTGCCGTGGTACCGTTTCAAAGCCTCGCCCAGAATGCCTGCGACGGCTATGGCCCGCAGACGCCCAGGGATCTGACCCAGACCGCCGGGGCCAATCTGCAGGCGTTTTCGCTAGCGCCTGAAACTGACAGCCTGAACCTTTGCAATATCCATTTTCACACAAATGCCGAGCATAAAGCTGTCGGATTTGCCGTATTCGCCGGACCGGGCAAACATGGCGGCTTCAAGTGCAATGAAACGAGTTCATTGACACCAGCGGAACTGTCGGTGCCGGAAGTCGAGGCAGGATGCCATGGTGTCAAACCGGGAGATACGATCGAGGTGCATTGGGTTCATAGCTCTTGCGACATCGTTCCGGGAGCGGGCCTTGGCGCCTGTCTGTCGACAAAATGTGGTAATCCGCAACTGCGGGTCGAAGCTCAGACGTTCCTGGTCGTTAACGACCCAACCGCCGGGAGCTTCCTCGACTACGCCTATGCCGGGAACGTCGAGGACGGATTGCATCAGGCGAAAGCGCTGCCGACCGGTACGGGCGACCCGATCGTATTTCGGGGTTCGACGACAGGACCCTCGTATACCGAGGAGGAATGCTCGCCGTTGCAGGTGACCTGGAGCGTGCGTCCCATGTGCTCAAAAATCGACATTTCTTCGCTGCATCGCTGGTGCGCTGACAACGTCTTCCAGGAAGACCATGCGCACGGTGTCCGACAAATCGTCAAGTCGCCGGAGCTTCTCGCGCCACTCAACTGAGTTTTCAGAGCGGAAAGACAACCAGAATGACCGGCACGGCCACGGCGATGACAATAATCTCCAGCGGCAGGCCGGTCCGCCAGTAGTCGCCGAACCTGTAACCGCCCGGGCCCATGATCAGTGTATTGTTCTTGTGACCGATGGGCGTCAGGAACGCACAGGAGGCGGCGACCGCGACAGCCATCAGGAAGCCGTCGGGGTTGGCGCCCAGGCGGTTGGCAATGTCCAGGGCGATGGGCGCGCCAATGATCGCGGTCGCCGTGTTGTTGAGCACATCCGACAGCGTCATGACGACGACCATCAGCACCGTCAGCACCACCCAGGCCGGCATGCCATCGGAAAGACCGACGATCTGACCGGCGATCAGCGCGGTTCCGCCGGATAGTTCGAGCGCCGCGCCCAGGGGAATCATGCTGCCGAGAAGCACAACGACCGGCCATTCGACGTGATCATAAACGTTGCGGATGGGGACGATGTCCAGCCCAATGTAAAGCGCCACCACGATGGCCAGTGCGGTGGCCAGATAGAGGAAGCCGAACGCCGAAACGGCGATCGCGGCGGCAAAGATACCGACGGCGAGCCAGGCGCGCCGATGCTGGGTGAGGCTGAGACCGCGTTCGGCGAGCGGCAGGGCGCCCAGCCAACTCACCACGTCGGGCAGCCGGTCGGCATTGCCGAGCAACAGTAATATGTCGCCGGCCTCGATCGTTTCATGGCGAACCCGCTTGGTGTAGCGCCGGCCCTGGCGGGAGATGCCAAGCAGGGTGACACCGCGCCGCGCGAACAGGCGAATGGAGATGGCCGAGCGTCCGTCGAGGCGTGAATCGCGCGGCACCACGACCTCCATCAACTGCAGATCGCCCGCCGCCCGTTCGCCGTTCGGCCGTTCACCAAAATATTCGAGGTCCAGACGGCCGCGAAACCGGTCGATGTCCTCGGCGGCGGCTTCGACGATCAGCATGTCGTTGGCGCGCAGTTGCACGATGGACGAGAACCCGCCGAGCCGCCGGCCATTGCGCACGACACCGATGATGGCGACACCATCCTCGTCGCCGTCCGGGTAGAGTTCGCGCACCTCCTTACCGACAGCCGGCGAGGATTCCGGTACGACGAGTTCAGCCAGAAACTCGTCGATCGCCCGCAGATTGTCCTGTGGCGCACCGTCATCGGCCGCTTTGGGGATCAGCCGCCAACCGATCAATGCAACGAAGGCGATGCCGACCAGGGCGACCGTGGCTCCCACCGGGGTGAAGGCGAACATACCAAACGGCGCGCCCAGCGCCTGTTCGCGGAACGATCCGATGATGATGTTGGGTGGCGTACCGATCAGCGTGACCATGCCGCCGAGGATGGTTGCGAAGGACAGCGGCATCAATGTCTGGCGCACCGGGCGTCCGGCCTTACGGGCCGCCTCAAGGTCCACCGGAATCAGCAGCGCCATGGCAGCGACGTTGTTCATGAACGCCGACAGCACGGCGCCCAATCCGCTCATGATCAGAATGTGGCTGGCGGTTTTGCGGCCGGCGTCGACGAGGTTGCGGGTGATGATATCGATGGCACCGGAATTGAGCAGTCCGCGCGATACGATGAGAACCAGGGCGACGATAATGGTCGCGGGGTGGCCGAAACCGGAAAACGCCTGGTCTGTCGGAACAAGACCCAGAACCAGGGCGACGAGCAACGCGGAGAAAGCGACAAGGTCGTAGCGCCAGCGACCCCAGAACAACAGCACGAAAACCGCTGCGAAGAGCGCGAAGAGTTGCAACTGCTCAGCATTCATGTCCCGGCATCCCCGAATCGACTGTGCGGATGCACTATAGCAGCGCGATGTCAGGGTTTCCGACGCCGGGTGGGTGAGTGGGTCGGGCGGCCTTGGTTCCCGTAACTCAGAAGACGCGTTTAATTCAGCGGCTTGCGGCGGAGCTTTGCCGTATCGAAGATATCTTCGAGACCCAGCACCGCAAGGTCGGAGCGGTTGGGCGAGCGACCTTCCTGGATCGCGTAGCTGATATTGCTGGAGGCACGGATCGTCTGCATCAGTCGTGTGATTTTCATGGCTTTGCCTCTTAAGTCTGCATCGTTTTTTGCAGCGCACAAATACCATGTTCCGCCGCCGGGCAGGCGTGCTGATTGTGCATGACAGCATTGCGTATGCTTGGGCGCGCGCGCTTACCTGCGAGGCGTCTGTCGGGTGTAAGCGTCGAGAATATCAAACGACCGGGAGATATCCGCCACCAGCGCCTGTTTGGCGGTTTGGGCATCTCCCTCGCGTGCCGCTGCAATGATGCGACGGTGGTCGATGTCGCTGCCGTTTATGTTGGGGTCGATCGTATAGTGGATCAGATTGAGGAAGGGGCCGTATTGCAGCCACAGGCTTTCAACGAAACGCAGCAGGGTCGGTGAATTCGCCAAGCGATAGAGCGAGAAGTGGAACTGCCGGTTGGCATTGAGCTCATCGATCGGCGCCTTGGGCTGCCGCGCTGCGGCCGCATCGAGGATGGCTTCCAGGGCATTGAGGTCGGCCGCCGTCGCCCGGGTGACGGCAAGCTCCGTCACCATCGCCTCAATTCCCAACCGGGCTTGTTTGAGATCGACGAGGCGGGAGCGACGCAAGGGCGGCACGCGCAAAGCCCGCGCCGGTGCGTCGATCAAGGCGCCCTCCGCCACCAGCCGCCGCACGGCTTCGCGGACAGGCGTGATGCTGGTCTGGAAGCGTTTCGCCAGATCCCGCAGGTTGAGGTAGTCGCCCGGTGCGAAGTAACCGGACATGAAGGCATCCTTGAGCTGGTCGTAGACCAGTTCCCGCAGGTTAACCTGTCGAGCCGGTCCCAATTCGGGCAGACCGGCGGGCAATGGATCGGCGGATCCGGATATCGCCTCCGTAGCCCGTTCGACCTGTTCCCATTCGTCCTTGGCTGCTTCCCGATTCACCGGTTTCCTCCTGGTGATTTGCCCTTGCCAGGATAACGGCTGATCCCCGGCCAAGCTTGACATTCGGACTTCGAGCGCGCACGCTTGTGACAAGATATCACAAATAACATATCACAAAGAAACACCTGGGGTCCACATGGCGGAGGAGAAGTCGTTCGAACTGTTCGATCTCAGGGTCGACGTCGTTGCCGGCGACAAGCCGATGGTATGCAATCATCCTGAGGGCGCCTATTTCCTGGTCGAGGGCGAAAACATCGTGTTTCCCGAGATCGACCGGTTTCCGATGTATCCGCTGGCCGCGATCCTGCCGTTGCTGCCGGCCAAGCAACGGGTGACAGACGACAATGACTGGATGAGTACGGACGCTGAAATCGCCTGTCCGGATCCCCATTGCGGCGGTCGTTTTCGCATCACGCGCCTTGCCAAGCGGCGATTTTCGCATGCCGAAACGTCGGGTCTGCCCGAGGCCCGCGGAACACCCTATTGGCAGAAGGAGGGGCGGCGTGATTGAGACCGTCTCGCTGCGACCCGGCTATACGATATCGCGGGTGATCAAGGGTGGCTGGCAGCTGGCCGGCGATCACGGACTGGTCGATCGGGCTCGTGCCGTAACCGATATGGAGCGGTTTCTCGACGCCGGAATCACGACATTCGATTGCGCCGACATCTATACCGGCGTCGAGGAGATGATCGGCGAATTCATCGACAGTGTACGGCGCAATCGCGGATCGCAAACGGCCGATCGGATCAAAGTGCATACCAAGCTGGTGCCGGATTTCGACCGCCTTGAGCAGATTGCGCCGCAGGATATCGAGCGCACCGTCGACAGGTCCCTCAAGCGCCTGCGCCTCGATCAATTGGCGCTGGTTCAGTTCTACTGGTGGGACCTCGATCGGGGCCGGCCCTATGAGGTCCTTTCCTGCCTCAAGGACATTCAGGAAAAGGGCAAGATCCGGCTGCTCGGCAGCACCAACTGGGACGCGACACCGGTTCAGCCGTTCATCGACTTCGGATTCGACCTTGCCTCGATGCAAGTCCAGTACTCGCCGCTCGATACACGCCCGGCTGGCGCCTATGCGGATTGGTGTGCGCGTCACGGTCTAACGCTGTTATGCTACGGCACTCTGGCCGGAGGTTTTCTCACCGAGCGTTGGCTGGGGGTCGACGATCCCGGATATGCATTCGAAAATCGTTCCCTGGTGAAGTACCGGCTGATCATAGACGAGTTCGGCGGCTGGCCGCTGTTTCAGGATCTGATGTGGGTCCTGAAAGACATTGCGGACCGCCACGGCACGACGATCGGGACGATCGCCAGCCGCTGGGCACTCGACCAGCCGCAGGTCGGCGCGGTGATCATCGGTGCCCGTACGGCCCGCCATCTCGATGAGACGCTGACGATTTTTGATGTGCGCCTGGAGGCACCGGATCACGCAGCACTGGACGCGGTTCTGGCGCGGCGCAGCGGCCCGACCGGACCCGTCTACGGCCTCGAAAGCGACCGCGGCGGCCGTCATGGGCGTATCATGAAATACAATCTCGGAGGTGTTGCTTGACCCGGCAGGTCCTGCTCGAGACCGAATCCGTGCGTGTTTCCTTCGGCGGCTTCCGCGCCGTTGACGGCGTTTCACTCCGAATCGCGGAGGGATCCATCACCGGGCTGATTGGTCCGAACGGCGCCGGCAAATCCACCCTATTCAACACCATCGCCGGAGAACGCAACTGCGACGCCGGAGAGATCCGCTTCGGCGGCCGGACAATCAACGGTATGGCACCGGACGCGGTCTATCGTTGCGGCTTGGCCCGAACCTTTCAGATCCCGCGGCCGTTTGCCGCCATGTCGGTGTTCGAGAATCTGATGATCGCGGCGCCTGAGCAGACAGGCGAACGATTCTGGGTACCGCTGGTCGCCCGACACCGCTATCGCGAGCGGGAGAGGCAGATCGCCGAAAAGGCGCACGAGGTTCTCGCTTTCACCACGCTCGATAGCGTCGCGGACGAGGCCGCGGGACGCCTGTCGGGCGGCCAGCAGAAACTGCTGGAACTGGCCCGCGTTCTGATGAGCCGGCCGCGGATGATCCTGCTGGACGAGCCCGCGGCAGGTGTCAATCCGACGCTGACCCGACTGCTGATCGAGAAAATCGAACAGTTGAACGCCGAAGGCTGTACCTTCCTGATCATCGAACACGATATGGATCTGGTGATGCGCCACTGCCACATGATTATCGGCATGGCCAACGGACGCGTCATCTACGAGGGCGATGCGGCTGGGGCGCAGTCTGATGAAAAGCTGCTCAACGCCTATCTTGGGGCGAACGTCGATGACTGAGGGCCGTCCATACCTGGAGGCGACGGGTGTCGTGGCCGGCTATCGGCCAGGGCTGCCGATCATCTTCGATGTCGATGTAACGGTGGATCGTGGAGAAGTGGTCACCATCATCGGTCCGAACGGCGCGGGGAAATCGACACTGCTCAAGGCAATCGCCGGGCTGGTTATCGTCGAAGCGGGTGCCATCCGTCTCGACACGCATGATCTGCGGGGGATTCGACCGGACAGGATCGGCGCCTGCGGCATGGCGTTCGTGCCGCAGACGTCGAATATCTTCACCACCCTGAGCATCTTTCAGAACCTGGCGCTGGCGGCGCGCCGCTGCGAGCGAGAGCCGCAAGCACGGATCGAGGCGATGCTGGAGCTGTTTCCGGCACTGGAGGAGCGACGAAGCCTCCGCGCCGGCAGCCTTTCCGGCGGCCAGCGCCAGATGCTCGCCATCGCCATGGCACTGATCGCCGAACCGAAGATTATCCTCATGGATGAACCGACTGCAGGTCTTGCACCGAAGGCCGGCCAGGAGGTGTTGACGCTGATTTCCGAGATCGCTGCCCAGGGTGTGGCGGTGCTGCTCGTCGAGCAGAATGCCCGCATGGCTCTGGCGGTTTCCGATCGGGCGTATGTTATGGCCGACGGACGCAACCAACTGGATGGTCCCGCCCAACAAATCCTCGATGATCCGGTGGTCGCCGAAATCTATCTCGGCGGCAGGCGGCGGGGGGCGGCATGATCCAGGCGCTGTTTGACGGCATTCTTGTCGGGTCCGTTCTGTCGCTGGGCGCCATCGGCCTGACGCTGGTCATGCATATCCTGCGTTTCGCCAATTTCTCGCACGCCGAGCTGCTGTCGATCGGCGCCTATTGCGCGCTGACTTTCGATGCCGTTCTGTCGGCCGTTGTGCCGCCGCTGCAAGCTCTCATCGGTCCGTTTTCCATGTCGGTCGCGTTGGCGCTTTCAACGGTTGTCGCGGCCGCGTTGACGGGGCTGTCGGCGGTGCTGATCGACCGCCTGGTGTTTCGCCACCTGCGCGAAAAGGCGGGGCCATTGACGATGGTGTTCGCCTCGTTCGGCGTGGCGTTGATCGTGCGCAACGTGATTGCTCTGGTCTACGGTCTCCACACCGAGCGTTACACCGACGCGATCTCCTTTGCCACCATGGTGAGCGCTGAGCCGCTGCTGCTGGTCAAGCCGGACCAGGTGGCGATCCTTTGTATCGCCCTCGCGGCGATGATCGCGCTGCATCTCTTGTTGACCCGGACCACACTCGGCTTCGCCTTGCGGGCGGTGGCGGAAAACCCGACCCTGGCGCAGGTCAACGGCGTCTCGCTGTCCGCCATGGTGCGTTTGACCTGGATCATCGGCGGCAGTCTGGCGGCGATCGCCGGGATTCTGTACGGAATCGACAACCAGCTCAGCCCGGTGATGGGACGCGACCTGGTTCTGTCGTTGTTTGCCGCGGCGATCGTCGGCGGCCTCGGCAGCGTGACCGGCGCCATGCTGGGCGGCTTCATCGTCGGCCTCGCCTCGTCCTTCGCCATCCTTCTGCTGCCGGCCGGATACAAACCGGCGATCCCCTTCCTGGTCATCCTGGCGACGCTCTACCTGCGGCCCAACGGCTTGTTCGGAGAGGCACGATGATCGGGCTCATCTCCTATCTCACCTTCTTCCTGACCATCACGTCGATCCTCGCCATCGCCGTGCTCGGCCTCAATTTGCAGTGGGGGAACGCCGGCATTTTCAATGGGGGTGTGGTGGCGTTTTTCGGCGCTGGCGCCTACGTCATGATCATCCTCGGCGGGCCTGAGCGGGCGGGCGAGTTCGGCGGTTTCGATCTTCCGTGGCCGCTGGCGGTGGCAGGGGGTGCCGCGGCGGCCGGTATTCTCGCCTGGATCGTCGGCCTCGCGACCACCCGGCTGCGTCACGACTATCTAGCCATTGCCACCTTCGGCGTGGCCGTGGCGATCGAGGCGGTGGCGCGCAACGCCACCTACCTGACCGGCGGAGCCAAGGGTATCCGCGGGTTCGAGCGGCCGCTCGAGCAGGCCATCGACAATCCGTTCCTGCACAGCCTGATGTTCCTGGCACTGGTGGCGATCGTGCTGATTCTGGTTTATGCGGCCCTCGAAAGGCTGGTGAGTTCGCCCTATGGTCGGCTGCTGCGCGCCATCCGCGAAGACGAAACGGCGGCGCGGGCGCTGGGCAAGAATCCGGCCCGGATCCGACTTGAGGCCTTCATCATCGGTGCGGTCATTATGGGCGTTGCCGGCAGTCTTTATGCCACCTTTTACGCCTTCATCAGCCCGCAGGACCTGGCTCCGATTCTGACGTTCCAGGTCTGGGCCATGCTCATTGTCGGCGGCGCCGGCAACAATCTGGGCGCCGTCGTTGGCACATTCGTCGTCTGGGGCGCATGGGTCGCCAGCGGCTTCCTGTTGGCGGCTTTCGCACCGGCGGATGTCCAACTTTATGCGGGCACCCTGCAATATATCCTGATCGGTCTTATTATCGTCGGCATGCTGCTGGCGAGACCGCGCGGCCTGATCCCCGAAAGGCTCCAGGTGGCAGCGTCGTCGAAGACATCCGAACCCGGCATCGTCAGCCGTGCCGGCCAACAACTGCAGAGCTGAATAACAAGGGAGAACAAACATGACATTCGGACTGAAAACTATTCTCGGCGTGGCCACGGTGGCCACCGGCCTGTCGGCCGTGCCGGCCCTGGCGCAGGATTGCACCATCAAGATCGGCTCGGTGCTGCCGACTTCGGTCGATTGGGGCCGCCCGATTGCCGAAACCACGCAGTTTGCCGTCGATCTCGTCAATGAGAGCGGCGGTGTGAAAGGCTGCAAGATCGACATGACGCTGCGCGACACGCAGGTCGATCCGAAAATCGGGGTTGATGCCGCCAAGGCCCTGGTGGATCTGGAGAAAGTGCCACTGTTGCTGGGCGCCGTATCTTCGGGGGTTTCCATGCCCATCCTCACATCGGTCACGGTACCGTCGAAGGTGATGCAGATGTCTTGCTGCTCGTCCTCGACCGCCTTCACCAGCGTCGCCGAGGAGGGCAAGACCGACGGTCTGTGGTTCCGGACATTCGCAACCACGCGTAACCAGTCGGCGGTCGCGGCGCTTCTGATCAAGGAACGCGGCTACAAGAATGTCGCCATCTTTTACAAGAACGACGACTGGGGGCAGGACATCGGCAAGCTGGTCAAGGCGGATCTGGAAAGCATGGGTCTCAACGTTCCCGCCTCCATCGCCATCACCGACGGACAGGCCTCCTACCGTTCAGAGGTCACCGAAGCCCTGAAGACGCAGCCGGACGCGATCTACGTGGCGCTCTACCCGGCCGAAGGCACGCTGGTGGTGCGCGAGTGGCTGTCGCTTGGTGGCACGCAGGAGATGGTCGTCGCCAATTCCCTTAAATCCGAGGAGTTCCGGGACAATGTCGGCCTGCAGTATCTCGGCAAGCTGATCGGCCATGACAGCGCCCAGCCGCGGACCGAGAGCGCCCGCGGATTTGTCGAGCTGTACAAGGCCCGGTTCGATGCCGAACCCAGTGGTCCGGGACTGCCAAACGCATTCGACGCCGTGATGATCTCGCTGCTGGCAATGGAAGCGGCGTCCGATACCAACGGTCCGGCGATTGCCGAAGCCGTCGCAAAGGTCACCGATCCGCAGGGAGAACCGATCTTCCCCAACAAGGAAGGCCTGATGAAGGCAAAGGAAGTGCTCGGAGCCGGCAAAACGATCTCCTATCAGGGCGGTACCGGCCCGGTGCGGTTCGATGCCAACGGTGACGTCTCGGCGCCGGCCGTCGCATGGGCGTTCGACGAGAGCGGCACCCGCGAAGTCCAGTACTTCACGCTGGACGAGGTAGATGCCTTTATCGCCAGCCTTGGCAAATGATATGCGGTCCCGGTCCCGGTTTCGGTCGGGACCGGCCTCGCGCACGGGATTCCCATGACCGAAAAACCTGAGCGGATTGCGCTTGCGGCGGACCTCGAGGTCAGCCGTATCATCACCGGTCTGTGGCAGGTGGCCGATATGGAACGTGGCGGTACGCCGCTCGACCGAGAGGCTGCCGCGTCGACTCTGCTTGAATACGCGGACGACGGGTTCGATACGTTCGATATGGCGGATCACTACGGTTCGGCGGAGTTGATCTCCGGCGTAGCGCGTCGCCGACTGCTGGAACGTGACAGCACCACGCCGGCGCGGTTCCTGACCAAATGGTGTCCGGAACCGCATCAGACGTCGCGTCAAGCGGTCCGCGACGGTATTGCGCAACGCTGCGACCGGCTTGGCGTGCAGACGATCGACCTGCTGCAGCTGCACTGGTGGTCTTTTGACTTTCCAGGCTATCTTGATGTGATGGACGAATTGGTCCGCTTGCAGCAGGATGGTGTGGTGGGACAGATCGGGGTGACGAATTTCGATACAGATCATCTGTATCTGTTGCTGGAACACGGTTATCCGGTCGCCACCAACCAGGTGTCCTGCTCGCTTCTCGATCGGCGCGCGCTCGGTGCCTTGAGCACGCTCTGCATCGAGCGGAATGTGAAACTTCTTGCCTATGGCACGCTTGCTGGCGGCTTCTTCTCAGAAAAATGGCTTGATGCTGCCGAACCGGACGAGATCCCGGACTGGAGCAAGATGAAGTATAAGCGGTTCATCGATACTGTCGGTGGCTGGCGTATCTTCCAGGCACTGCTTGCCCGTCTTGATGGCGTCGCGAAACGGCATGGCGCCAGCATCGCCAACGTCGCCTCGCGCTGGATTCTGGACCACCCGGCGATCGGCGCGGTGATCATCGGCGCCCGTCTCGGAGAACGGCAACACCGTGCATCCAACGCGGACTTGTTCAGACTGCGCATGACCGATACCGATCGTGACGAAATCGCCGAGACTTTAGCGGAATTTGGCATGGTGCCGGGCGACTGCGGACAGGAGTACCGTCGCCCGCCATACCTAACGGCCGCCGGCGACTTGAGCGATCATCTGTCGGCGCTGCCTCCGGCGTTCGAGGTGATCGAGCGGAACGGCAGATCGCACGCCCTGTCGGGCAGCCAATGGGAGCCGATTGCCGGCTACAGCCGGGCGACACGCATCGGTGACCGGATTCTGGTCAGCGGCACCACCGCGACGCATGGCGAGGACCGCGTGGTCTGTCCCGGTGATGCGCGCGGACAAACGGTCTATGTTCTCGACAAGATCCTGGCTGCCATACGCGCCCTTGGCGGCGCGCCGGAGGACGTCGTGCGCACCCGGGTCTATTTGCGCGACGCCGATGCTTGCGAGCCGGTAAGCCGCGTGCACGGGCGGTATTTCGGCGCGGTGCAACCTGCCAACACATTGCTGGAGATCAGCCGCCTGGTGGGAGATTACGAGGTCGAGATCGAAGCGGAGGCGGTCGTCAGGGATGGCTGATGCGCTGGCATTGTCACTGCCCGATTAGGGGCGGGCGCCCCGGTTTGTCGGGCCGACCCCGTTGAGCGCTGTCAATCGGTCATGGCAAAATGCGCTTATCATGTTGTGCATGTACCCTAAATCGATTTAAAAGCCCTTGAAATCAGGCAACGATCGAACGGAAAATGCGCTTATGGACAGTTTGGATGCTCCGCACCCCGTGAATCAGGATGTCGCCCGCGTGACACCGGACGAGTTTCTCGGGTCAATCGCGCGTCATCTCAAGTATTCGCTCGGCAAGGATGCGGCGCATGCATCGCTTTACGACTGGCGGATGTCGCTGTCCCTGGCGATCCGCGACCGAATCGTCGACCCGTGGTTCGCATCCACCAAACGCACCTACGACCTGGAAAAAAAACGCGTCTACTATCTGTCGATGGAGTTCCTCATCGGCCGGCTTCTCGAAGATGCGGTTTGCAATTTGCAGCTCGACGAGATCGCACGCGAGGCGTTGTCGCGGATGGGCGTCGACCTGAACGAAGTCATTCAGGACGAACCGGATGCGGCGTTGGGCAATGGCGGGCTCGGCCGCTTGGCGGCGTGCTTCCTGGATTCGCTGTCGACCATCGGCTGTCCGGCCTACGGATATGGCATTCGCTACGAGCATGGCCTGTTTCGGCAGAGCTTCGAGGACGGAAGGCAGGTGGAAACGGCCGAAGCCTGGCTGCGGCAGCGCAACCCTTGGGAATTCGAGCGACCCGAGGCAGCCTTCGAGATCGGTTTCGGCGGTGAGATCGATCACAACAACGGCGCGGCGCGCTGGCACCCGGAAGAAACGGTCATCGCTTCAGGCTACGACACGCCCATCATCGGATGGCGCGGCCGATGGGCCAACACGCTGCGCCTTTGGTCGGCCAAGCCGACGAAGCTGTTCGATCTGCAGAAATTCAATGCCGGTGACTATCTTGCCGCGGCCGAACCGGAAGCGCTGGCGCGCACCATCAGCCGGGTACTCTATCCCGACGATACGACGGAGCAGGGCAAGGAACTGCGGCTCAAGCAGGAGTTCTTTTTTACGGCGGCGTCGGTGCGCGATATCGTCCGGCGGTTCCTTTCCGTCGGCGGCGATCTGTCGCGGCTTTCGCACCGTGTTGCAATCCAGATGAACGATACGCATCCGGCAATCGCCGGCCCGGAACTCATCCGTGTCCTGCACGATGAAAACGGTGTGCCGCTTGATGATGCTGTCGAGATCGCCTGCTCTTGTCTGTCCTACACCAACCACACATTGTTGCCGGAAGCGTTGGAACGCTGGCCGGAGCACTTGATGCGACAGGTGCTGCCGCGCCATCTCGAGCTTATCGAGCACATCGACTCATTGCATGCGCAGACCTATCCGATGCGCCCGGGGCAAGTCGCCATTGTCGAAAACGGAGCGGTCAAGATGGGAGAGCTTGCCTTCATCACCTCGCACCGGGTTAATGGTGTCTCGGCGCTGCATACCGAGTTGATGAAGGAATCCGTATTTGCCGATCTGCACCGCATGCATCCGGACCGCATCGTCAGCGAGACGAATGGCGTCACCCCGCGACGCTGGCTTTGGTCCTGCAACCGGCCGCTCAGCCGGCTTATTACCGATACCATCGGTGATGCATGGGTTGGCGATCTGGAACGGCTCGAGGATCTGATGCCGAGTATCGGCGACGCCGCGTTCATTGACCGGTTTGCCCACGCCAAAAGAGAAAACAAGGTGGCGCTTTCCAACTGGATACAAAAAACACTGGATATCGACATCGATCCGGACGCGATGTTCGATATCCAGATCAAGCGCATCCATGAATACAAGCGTCAATTGCTCAATGCACTGGAAACCGTTGCTCTGTGGTCGGCGATCCGCGAGAATCCGGAGGCCGACTGGACACCCCGGGTCAAAATCTTCGGAGGCAAGGCGGCGCCCGGTTATGCCGTCGCCAAGGAAATCATTCATTTGATCAATGACGTGGCCAAGGTCATCAACGACGATCCGCTGATGAAAGGCCGCCTGCGGGTTGTCTATCCTCCCAACTATAACGTCTCGATGGCCGAGCTGCTGATCCCGGCGGCGGATCTCTCAGAGCAGATTTCCACGGCCGGCAAGGAAGCGTCCGGAACCGGCAATATGAAACTTGCCCTCAACGGCGCATTGACGATCGGCACACTGGACGGGGCCAATGTCGAAATCCGCGACAGGGTTGGTGCCGAGAATTTCTTCCTGTTCGGGCTGACGGCTCCGGAGGTTGTGGAGCGTCGCAAGGATCCCGACCATGCGCGCAAGGCCATCGCTGCTTGCCCGACACTGGCCGGCGCACTGCAACTGATCGCCGACGGAACGTTTTCACCGGACGAGCCGCAACGCTATCGACAACTGGTCGACCAGCTTTACAACGACGACTACTTTCTGATCTGCTCCGACTTTAACAGCTATTTCGACTCGCAGCGGCAGATCGACCATGTTTTCAAAGACCGCAACACATGGTTTCATATGGCAGCGGTCAATACCGCTAAAGTCGGCTGGTTTTCCTCCGATCGGGCCATAAGGGGGTACATGCGCGACATCTGGAAAGCCGAATCCGCCCTCTAATCGAGACCTGACAGCCCTTGAAAAAACCAACGCCGAAAACCGACCGACCGGTCACAGATCTGATCGCTACGGATGATGCCGTCTCGATCAGCACAGGCGTTCACGACGATCCCTTTGCCGTCCTTGGCGGGCATGAGAGACCCGCGGGATTCGTTATCTGCGCATTCGACCCGGGTGCCGATGCGCTGGCGGCGCTGACCGGAGAGACGGAAACACCGATGACACCCGTCACGGAGGCACCCGGCGTTTTTGTGTGTTCGCTTAAGAGCCGGGCTGCTTACCGGCTGCGGGGCAGGGCCGGTGACAGAACCTGGGACTACGATGATCCGTTTGCCTTCGCGCCGGTGCTGGGCGCGGTCGATGAGCACCTGATTTCGGAAGGCACGCACCGGCGGCTGTGGGAACGCCTCGGCGCCCATGTCATGACCCATGAGAACGTCGACGGTGTGCATTTTGCGGTATGGGCACCCAATGCGCGACGGGTCTCGGTGGTTGGTGATTTCAACCAGTGGGACGGGCGCCGGCATCCCATGCGGCGTCGTGGCAGCACCGGCGTGTGGGAAATCTTCGTTCCGGCTCTGGCGGACGGCACCACCTACAAATACGAGATCATCGGAGCCGACGGCAGTCTTCTGCCACTCAAGGCCGATCCGATGGCTTTCGGCGCCGAACATGCGCCGAACACAGCGTCGATGGTACGGGATCTGCGGTTTTACGACTGGGACGACGACGACTGGATGACCCGTCGCGGCGCGCTGCAAAACATCCGTGCGCCGATCTCGATCTACGAGGTGCATCTGGGCAGCTGGCGTCGTGTGGCGGAAGACGGCAACCGTTCTCTCTCCTATGTCGAGCTGGCCGATCAACTGGTCGACTACGCGGTCGACATGGGCTTCACTCATCTTGAGCTGCTGCCGATCAGCGAGTTTCCTTTCGACGGATCGTGGGGCTATCAGCCCATCGGCCTCTACGCGCCGACCATCCGTTTCGGTCCGCCGAACGAATTCCGTGCCCTGGTCGACGCCGCTCACCGCAAGGGTCTCGGCCTGCTCCTGGACTGGGTGCCGGCCCATTTTCCAACCGATCAGCACGGCCTCGGCCGGTTCGACGGAACGGCACTCTATGAGTATGCCGATCCGCGCGAGGGCTTCCATCAGGACTGGAACACGCTGATTTACAACTACGGTCGAACCGAGGTGATGAACTATCTCATCGCCAATGCGGTGTACTGGCTGAAAGAACACCATATCGATGGGCTGCGTGTCGATGCGGTCGCATCTATGCTCTACCGCGATTACTCCCGCAAGGAAGGCGAGTGGATTCCCAATGTCGAGGGCGGTCGCGAGAACATCGAGGCGATCCAGTTCCTGAAACGGATGAACGAGACCGCCTATGGGGAGTGCCCCGGCATCATGACGGTGGCGGAAGAATCGACGGCGTTTCCGGGTATCTCGAAACCGACCGATGCCGGCGGACTGGGTTTCGGGTTCAAATGGAACATGGGCTGGATGCATGACACGCTGGACTACATCCGGCGCGAGCCGATCCACCGCAAATATCACTATCACCAGATGACCTTCGGGCTGGTTTACGCCTTCTCGGAAAACTTCGTGCTGCCGATAAGCCATGACGAAGTGGTGCACGGCAAGGGCTCGATGATATCCAAGATGCCGGGCGACGGCTGGGAGAAGTTTGCCAATCTGCGCACCTATTACAGCTTCATGTGGACCCATCCCGGCAAGAAACTGTTGTTTATGGGCTGTGAGATCGGGCAAGGGTCCGAGTGGAACCACGATGCCAGCGTCGAGTGGCATCTGCTCGACCATCCCTGGCACCGCGGGCTCCAGACGCTGGTCCGCGAGCTGAACCACCTCTATCGGTCGCTCCCGGCGCTGCACGTCAAGGACAGCGATCCGGGCGGGTTCGAATGGATCGACATTCTGGCCGAAAACGAATCGGTCTATTCGTTCTTGCGGCTGGGCGAGGAGGGGGACGATCCGGTTGCGGTGGTTTGCAATTTCGCACCGGTCGAGCGCGACGGCTGGCGTATCGGTCTGCCGGCGGCGGGCCGGCTCTTGCAAGTGCTCAACAGCGATGGCGAACAATTCGGAGGCGGAAACCGGGGCATGGTGGAATCGATCCAGGTGGAAGCGGTCCCATGGAACAACCGCCCCTGGTCGGCGGCATTCACTCTGCCGCCCCTGTCGACGCTGATTTTCAAGCTGGAAGTGGCGCAATAGGGAGGAAGCCATGTCGGAGAATAGCAGTCGCCGCCTGTCGAGCAGATCGATGGCGTTCGTGCTGGCAGGTGGGCGTGGAAGCCGCCTCAAGGAACTCACCGAAAAGCGCGCCAAGCCGGCTGTCTATTTCGGCGGCAAGAGCCGAATCGTCGATTTCGCGCTGTCCAACGCCCTGAATTCCGGCATTCGCAAAATGGCGGTGGCCACCCAATACAAGGCGCA
This sequence comes from Hoeflea sp., assembly GCA_965249925.1. Taxonomy (GTDB): domain Bacteria; phylum Pseudomonadota; class Alphaproteobacteria; order Rhizobiales; family Rhizobiaceae; genus Hoeflea_A. Next base: position 27,820 of record OZ252260.1, on the reverse strand, counting down.
CAGCCTGATACGGCATATGCAGCGCGGCTGGAATTTTTTCCGGGCCGAACGCAACGAGTATCTGGACATTCTGCCGGCCTCGCAGCGCGTGGCGGAAGACAGGTGGTATCTTGGCACCGCCGATGCGGTGACCCAGAACATCGATATCGTCGACAGTTATGAGGTCGACTATCTGGTCATCCTGGCGGGCGATCACATCTACAAGATGGATTACGAACTGATGCTGCGTCAGCATGTCAACGACGGTGCCGACGTCACGGTCGGGTGCCTGTCGGTTCCGCGTGAAGAGGCGTCAGCTTTCGGCGTGATGGATGTCGATGTGAGCGGCCAGATCAAATCGTTTCTAGAAAAACCAGCCGATCCGCCAGGCATGCCGGACGATCCCGACAAGACTCTTGCCAGCATGGGGATCTATGTTTTCGACTGGAAGTTTCTGCGACAGCTGCTGCTTGACGATGTGAACGACCCGAACTCTTCCCACGATTTCGGATCCGACCTCATTCCTGCGATCGTCAAGAACGGTAAGGCGGTGGCCCACCGTTTTTCCGATTCCTGCGTCCGTTCCGATCCGCGGAAGGAAGCCTACTGGCGTGACGTTGGGACGGTCGATGCCTTCTGGAGGGCCAATCTGGATCTGACGGATTTCGATCCCGAACTGGATATCTACGACACCGAGTGGCCGATCTGGACCTACTCCGAGATCGTACCGCCGGCCAAATTCATTCATGACGACGAGGATCGCCGTGGCAGTGCCGTCAGCTCGCTGGTGTCAGGCGGCTGCATCATATCCGGGTCCTCGATCGCCAATTGCCTGTTGTTTACCGGTGTCCACACCCACTCTTACTCGTCACTCAAGCATGTTGTCGCCTTGCCCTATGTGCAGATCAACCGAAAGGCGGACCTGACCAATGTGGTGATCGATCGCGGCGTGGTCATTCCGAACGGACTGGTTGTCGGCCAGGATCCCGTGGAGGATGCCAAGTGGTTCCGCCGGACGGACAATGGGGTATGCCTGATCACCCAGGCTATGCTGGACCGACGCGAGGCGTCTCTGTGACCGGCAAAAAACCAAAAAAGCCGGTGCTTGAGGGCTCGGTGCTTTCGGTGGCCTCGGAGTGTTCGCCGCTGGTGAAGACCGGCGGGCTCGCGGATGTCGTCGGTGCGCTGCCGGCGGCGCTGGCGGCCGAGGGATGGTCGGTCAGGACGTTGCTGCCTGCCTATCCGGGAACAATCGACAAGCTGGTCGAGCCGCAGCTTGTCTGGTCCCACCATGATGTCCTGGGCAGAGCAGCCCGGGTCATTGCCGGCCGCATCGAAAAACGCCGCACGGCACCGCTGTGGATGCTTCTGGATATTCCGGAACTATTCGACCGTGACGGTTCGATCTACCTCACACCCGACGGTCACGACTGGCCGGACAACGCCGTGCGTTTCGCTGCCCTGTCCTGGGCGGCTGCGGAAATCGCCAGTGGCGGTCTCGAGGATGGCTGGCGGCCGGACATTCTGCACGCCCACGACTGGCAGGCGGGCTTGGCTCCCACCTATCTGAAACACTCCGGGACTGGCGATGTGGCCAGCCTGATCACCATCCACAACATTGCGTTCCAAGGCCTGGCGCCGGTCACGATGCTGGGTGCGCTGCGTCTTCCGGTGGAGCGGTTCAATGCCGAGGGTTTCGAATACTGGGGACACATCAGTGCCCTGAAGTCCGGCTTGGTGGACGCTGACCGGATCACCACCGTCAGCCCGACCTATGTCAGGGAGCTTTCGACGCCTGAGTTCGGCATGGGACTGGACGGCCTGATTCGTTTTCGGAAGGATGACTTCGTCGGCATACTCAATGGTGTGGATCTCAAGGTCTGGAACCCGCGCAAGGATCCCCTGATTGACTGCGGATACAGTGTCAGCCGGCTTGATGATAAGCGCCGCAACACGGATGCCCTGGTGGCCGATTTTGGTCTGACGCCAGGCGACGGCCCGTTGTTCGGCGTGGTCAGCCGGCTCACCCGTCAGAAGGGTCTGGATCTGCTGATCGAGGCATTGCCGGTGCTGATCGAGCGGGGCGGCCGGCTGGTGCTGCTCGGTAACGGCGACGTCGATCTGGAGGAGGCTTTCGTTCAGGCGGCACGCGACCATCCGGACCGGATCGGCACGCACATCGGCTATGACGAATCTATGGCCCACCGGATCTACGCCGGCGCCGACAGCATGATGGTCCCCTCGCGTTTCGAACCCTGCGGCTTGACGCAAATGTATGCGCTGCGCTACGGGAGCCCTCCGGTGGTCGCGGAAACAGGCGGTCTGGCGGACACGGTGATTGACGCCAATGACGCGGCCCTACGGGTGGGCGTCGCGACCGGACTGCGGTTTTTCCCGGTGACAGCGGATGCGCTTGCCGAGGCCATCCGCCGGGCTTGTGATCTGTTCGCCCAACCCGTGCTCTGGCGACGCATGCAGGAGCGCGCTATGAAGCACCCCGTTGGCTGGAGCGAATCGGCGAAGGCCTATGCCGCCCTATACCAAAGCCTTGCGAGATAACTTCCATCCAAATCCATGACCGCCCTGCAGTATAAGATCACCCGCGGCGATGCATCTCCGATAGGCGCGACATTCGACGGCGGCGGCGTCAATTTCGCGGTCTTTTCAGCCAATGCCGAGAAAATCGAACTGTGCCTGTTTTCGACGGATGGGCGATCGGAGACGCAGCGGCTGGTGCTGCCCGAGAGAGAGGGCGACGTCTGGCACGGCTATGTCGATGGTTTGCGGCCCGGCGCGCTCTACGGATACCGGGCCTACGGTCCCTATGCACCTGAGGAAGGACACCGTTTCAATCCCAACAAGCTGCTGCTTGATCCCTACGCCAAAAAAATACACGGAGCGATGGGTTCGTCGGACGCGGTGCTCGGCTACACGGCGACCTCCAACCAGCGGGATCTCTCCTTCGATCAGCGCGACAGTGCCGGTTGCGTCCCCCGATCGGTTGTCGTCGATCCGACCTTCAGCTGGGGTGAGGACCGACCACTCAACACCGAGCTGTCGCGCAGCATCATTTACGAGGCCCACGTAAAGGGCCTGACCGCCGAGTTTCCGGGTTTGAACGATGGCCTGCGCGGGACGTTCCTCGGCCTTGCGTCGCAACCGGTCCTGGATCATCTCTGCCGGCTCGGTATCAGCGCCATCGAACTGTTGCCGGTGCAGGCATTCGTCGATGACCAGTTCCTGGTCGACCGGGGCCTGCGCAACTATTGGGGTTATCAGACCATTGGTTTCTTCAGTCCGGAACCGAGATATCTCTCTCACGGTGCCGTCGCCGAGTTCCAAGTGATGGTCAAACGGTTTCATTCGGCTGGTATCGAGGTCATCCTCGACGTGGTGTACAACCATACTGCGGAAGGCAGCGAGCTGGGGCCCACACTATGCTTTCGCGGGCTCGACAATCGCAGCTACTACCGCCTGCAGCCCGACAATCCGCGCTATTACGAAAACGATTCCGGCACCGGCAATACGCTCAACCTGGACCATCCGATGGTTTTGCGCATGGTGCTCGATTCCCTGCGGTACTGGGTCAATGTGATGCATGTGGATGGCTTCCGGTTCGACCTTGCCACTGTGCTGGGACGCAAACCCTATGGTTTCGACCGGGCATCGGCTTTTTTCCAGGCAATCCTGCAGGATCCGGTGTTGTCCAGGGTCAAGCTGATTGCCGAGCCGTGGGATATCGGGCCGGGCGGATATCAGTTGGGGGCTTATCCGGCACCGTTCCTGGAATGGAACGACCACTTTCGCGACGATGTTCGGCGCTTCTGGCGCAATGACCCGGGAAGCACGCCGAAACTGGCGGACCGGCTGGTCGGTTCCGCACTGCAGTTCGACCATTCCGGAAGACTGCCGATGTCGTCGGTGAATTTCGTAGCGGCGCATGACGGGTTCACGCTGCAGGACGTGGTGTCCTATAGCCGCAAGCACAACGAGGCCAATGGCGAGGACAACGTTGACGGCCACAATGAAAACCACACCGACAACATGGGTGTCGAAGGCCCAACCGAAGATCCGCAAATCCTGGCGGCCCGCGCCTTGCGCAAGCGCAATCTGTTGGCGACGCTGTTCTTGAGTCAGGGCACGCCGATGCTGCTTGCCGGTGACGAGATCGGCAACTCACAGGGCGGTAACAACAACGCGTATTGCCAGGACAACCCTATCGGATGGGTCAACTGGCAGGATGCGGATACCGAATTGCTCGATTTCATTCGCCGGCTCATTGATGTGCGCCAAGCGCATGGCGTGCTGCGCCAACGGCGCTTCCTGCACAGCAACCAGCGACCCGGGGATGGGATGACCGATCTGTTCTGGCGTCTGCCGGACGGGCAGGAGGTGACAGAGGCGCACTGGCTCGATCCCGATTGGCACTGTCTGTGCATGGTCATCCGCCTGGCCTCGGACACGCCCGATTATGATGAATCGCATGATGAGGTGTTTGCCGTCTTCAACGGTGCTGACCGCATCGAGGTTACCATGCCGACCAGGCAATCGGCACGCAAATGGGTGCAGATTGTCGATACGGCGCGGCCTGCTCTCACCGAAGTGGAAACCTTCAACGACTGTGTCGAAGTGGCCGCGACATCCGTTTCCGTGTTCGTCCTGCGACCGGCGTGAGGAGTACGACAAAAAACCGGTGCACCGGCGACGCCGTGCGTTATGATCATTGGATATCCGGGACAGTGTCACCGGAGCACCAACCGCCAGGGAGAGGTCCATGCTGACAGAACTGACAATCCCGACGGAACCGATCGAGGGGCAGAAACCCGGAACCTCCGGATTGCGCAAGAAGACCGAAGTCTTCATGACGCGACACTATCTGGAGAATTTTGCCCAGGCGACATTCGATGCCATCGGCGGTTTGCAGGGCAAGACACTCGTGCTCGGCGGCGATGGCCGCTACTTCAACGATCGTGCCGCCCAGGTGATCGTCCGCATGGCGGCGGCCAGCGGTCTTGCGCGCATCATCGTCGGCCAAAACGCGTTGCTGTCGACACCGGCCGCCTCCAATCTCATTCGAAAATACCAGACAGACGGCGGGATCATCCTCTCTGCGAGTCACAATCCGGGCGGCCGCAACGAGGATTTCGGCATGAAATTCAACGTACCGAACGGTGGGCCGGCACCCGAAGCCGTGACCGAGCGGATTTACGAAAAAACCCGGGAGATCGGGTCCTATGTGATTTTCGAAAGCACCGAGATCGATCTGGCGACGATCGGTGATTCCAAACTTGGGGACATGACGATTTCGGTGATTGATCCGATTGCCGACTATCATCAGCTGATGCGCGAACTGTTTGACTTCGATGCAATTCGCAACTTGCTGGCCGGCGGGTTTTCCTTGTGTTTCGATGCCATGCACGCGGTGACCGGCCCCTACGCCAAGGCCATCCTCGAGGAGGATCTGGGTGCCGCGCCCGGATCGGTGCGCAATGCGGTGCCGCTGCCGGATTTCGCTGGCGGCCATCCGGATCCCAATCCGGTGTGGGCGCGCGACCTGATGGCGCTGATGTACGGGCCGGAGGCGCCTGACTTCGGTGCCGCCTCCGACGGCGACGGTGACCGCAACATGATCGTCGGCCGCGGGCTCTACGTGACACCTTCCGACAGTCTCGCGGTGCTGGCTGCCAACGCCCACCTGGCGCCCGGTTACGCGGATGGGCTCGCGGGCGTAGCGCGGTCGATGCCGACCAGCCGGGCCGTGGACGCCGTGGCGGAAGGCCTAGGGATCAAGGCCTACGAGACCCCGACGGGCTGGAAGTTCTTCGGCAATCTGCTCGATGCCGGCCTGGCGACCCTGTGCGGTGAAGAAAGCGCCGGGACCGGGTCCAACCATGTGCGGGAAAAGGATGGCGTCTGGGCCGTGCTGTTGTGGCTGAACATCCTGGCGGCGCGCAAGATGTCGGTGGCCGATATCATGGCCGACCATTGGCGCCGGTACGGCCGCCACTACTATTCACGCCATGACTATGAGGGTATCGACAAGGATCGGGCCGATGCGCTGATCCAGGCCTTGCGCGACAAGTTGCCGTCGCTGGCCGGAAGCTCGGTCGGCGGCATGGAGGTCGCAACCGCCGACGACTTTGCCTATTCCGACCCGGTCGACAGCTCCGTGTCCGGTCATCAGGGCGTGCGGGTGCTGTTCGGCAACGGATCGCGGATTGTGTTTCGGCTTTCCGGTACCGGGACCGTCGGCGCCACACTGCGTGTATACCTCGAACACTTCGAGGAAGATGCGACCAAGCACGGGCAGGATCCGCAGACGGCGCTGGCGCCGATGATCGCGGCAGCCGAGGAAGTGGCTGCGATCGAGCATTACACGGGCCGCACGGAACCGGACGTGCGGACATAGGTCAGCCTGGTCTCAGTAGCCCTAATCAGATGTGCCCGGTGAAGCCACGGTCGATGAGGAACCGGTAGGCGCTCATCACCTCGGATGGAATGTCCTGGGGGATCTGAAAACCCGCCTCGGGATAGATCTGTATGCGATGCAGATCGCCGACCATCTCGCAGATCAGCTGACGCAAGGTGAATTCCGCGGTCGGTTGCCGCGTGAGGTCGTGCAGCGGTGCCGTGACTCGCACCGTTGCGTCGGGCCATTGTTTTTTGGCGGTGGCCAGACAGCGGCGCTGCGTTTGTGGCTTTGTGACCAAAATGACGATTGCGTTATCACCGGCAATTTCGGATGAAAAAATAATGTTTTCGCCGATATTTGTGGCGCGTTCTTCAAGCAGGAGGTCCGTTGCCGAAACGCCTCGGGCGATGGCACGATCGGCAAAGGTTCGAGCCTCCGATGCGTCGAATCGATCACGGGTCCAGTGGCCGTGGTGGCCTGTGAACAGGATTTTCGGCGCGAGGCCTTGCCTATAAAGGTCGGCACATCGGTCGGCGACCCGCACATCGTAGCTGCCAAGTCCGACGATGAACTCCGCCGGCTCGGGTGGATCGTAGATGCAATGGTAGCGCCACAGGATTTCGGCGGCGCTTATGATCTCGCTGTCCATGGGGTGCCTCAGGCCGCTGGCTCGGTCGAGAGCGTGATCCAAAGTGGACGATGATCCGATCCGGTCGCCTCCTCGTCGATCCGGACGGTTGAGATTATCTCATGCAGATTCATACCGGTCCCGGCCGAAGGTTGTCCGGCAGATAGGTTGCCAGCTGCGGGAAGGCGATCAGCACGAACACCATCAGCACCATGATCAGGAACATCGGGATCGCCGAGCGGGCGACAAAACCCATTTCATGGTTTGTCATGCCCTGCATGACAAAGAGGTTGAAGCCGATGGGCGGAGTGATCTGCGCCATCTCGACCACGACGACGATGAAGATGCCGAACCATATCAGATTGATGCCGGCATCGATGATCATCGGTTCGACCACCGCCATCGTCAGCACAACAGACGAGATGCCGTCGAGGAAGCAGCCCAAGATGATGTAAAAAATCAACAGGACCATTAACAACTCGAAGCGGCTGAGCTCCAGTTCAGCGATGATGTTGGCGAGACCGCGCGGCAGCCCGGTGAAGCCCATCGACAGCGACAGGAAACCGGCGCCGGCGAGAATGAGCGCAATCATCGCCGAGGTGCGGGTTGCGCCCATCAGGCTGGCCGAGAAGGTTTGCCAGGTGAGCGATCCCTGCGACGCGGCGAGCAGCAGGCCGCCGATGACGCCGAAGGCCGCCGCTTCCGTGGCCGTTGCGAAACCGAGATACATCGATCCGATCACCACCAGAATTAGCAGGATGACCGGGATCAGGAAGCGCGAGTTTCGCAGCTTGTCAGTGAACCGAAGGCGCGGTTCCTTGTTCGGCTGCCAGTTGGACGACACCTTCGAATAGATCGCCACATAGGCCATGAACATGGCGGCAAGCACGAGACCAGGCAGAATGCCGGCAAAGAACAGCTTGGTGATCGATTCGTTGATGGTCACGCCATAAACAATCAGCGTGAGGGAAGGCGGGATCATCAGGCCAAGAGTGGCCGCACCGGTCAGGGTGCCGATGACCATCGGTTCGGGATAGTTGCGCTTACGCAGTTCGGGGATCGACATCTTGCCGACGGTGGTCAACGTCGCTGCCGAGGATCCGGACACCGCCGCGAAAATGGTGCAGCCGACGATGTTGGTATGGATCAGGCCGCCCGGCAGGCGCGCCATCCAGGGGGCAAGGCCGCGGAACATGTCTTCCGAAAGCCGGGTTCGATAGAGGATCTCGCCCATCCAGATGAACAGGGGCAGGGCGGTCAGCGTCCACGACGAGGAGGTGCTCCAGATCGTGGTGATCATAACGTCGCCGACCGGTCTGGAGGTGAACAACTCCATGCCGACCCAGGCAACACCGATCAATGCCAGGCCGACCCAGACACCGGTGCCAAGCAGCAGGAACAGAACAAACAGAAAGAGTACGATGACGGACAGGTTTTCCATGACTATTCCCCGTGCGACTGGTCGACGAGGTCGCGTTCGATGCGGTGATCGCCGACGAACAGAACATGGATGAGATGGTCGGTCAGACAGACCGCCAGGACGACCGTCCCGATCACCATCGACAACTGCGGTATCCACAATGGGGTGGCATCCTGACCCTGGCTGATGTCGTTGAACTTCCAGGACCAGTACACATGCCGGTAGGCGAACCAGGCCACGTACCAGGCGATCGCCGAACCGATGGCGAAGCACCAGGTTTCCAGCACACGGCGCATGTTGTCGGGAACCGCGTTGAGGACAAGCGACACGCGGATGTGCGAACCACGGTGCAGCGCATTGGCAAATGCGAAGAAGGATGCGGCGGCCATGCAATAGCCGGCGTAGTCGGGAGCCCCCGGGAACACTTCGCCGGTCCAGCGGGCCAGCATCTGCAAAACGATCAGGGTGAGTATGGCGACCAGGAATATCGCTCCAACCACACCGGAGGCGAGGTAGATGAAATCCAGACCGCGGCGGATTCGTTTCAATGCAGCCATTCGTCCCCTCAAAGCTTTTGAATATGCAGTCGTGTCCGCCGCGTCAGCGACGCGACGGACGATTATGTGGACCGGTTTGGCGGTCGCGGGCTATTGCATCGCGTTGTAGGCGTCGATGATGGCCTTACCGTCGTCTCCGGCCGTTTCGAGCCATTCGGCGCTCATCGTGGCACCGATTTCCTTGAGGTCGGATTTCAACTGATCGCCTGCCGGGCCAACCCACATGCCGCCATTGCGCAGACCGTTGAGCGTGAATGTCGTGTATTCGACGGCCCGCCACTTGCCGGCGTATTCCGCCAACTCGGCGCATGCCTGGATCACCGCCTTGTTGGCATCGCTCAAGCCGTCCCAAACGCCAGTGTTGATGATGACGTAGTTGCGCGGCAGCCAGGCGTCGACCTCATAGAAATGTGTCAGGCTTTCCCAAACCTTGCGGTCGTAACCTGTGGAACCTGACGACACCATCGAGTCGGCGACGCCGGTGGCGAAGGCCTGGCTGATCTCGGCAGCTTCGATCTGAACCGGAAGCATGCCCGTCAGTTCGGCAAGGCGCGCGGTGGCATTGTTATAGGAGCGGAACTTGATCCCCTGCATATCGTCTACGGAATTCACTTCCTTTTTGAAGTAGAGGCCCTGCGGCGGCCAGGGCACCGAATAAAGCAGCGTCAGGTTCTGGTCGGCGAGTATCTTGGTCATGGTGGGCTTGGCGGCCTGCCATAACTTGTCGGCGTCTTCAAACGAGGTGGCGAGGAACGGTACCGAATCGACGCCGAAGATCGCATTTTCGTTCTGGTGGCCCGAAAGCAGACGTTCGCCGATCGGCGCCTGGCCGGTCTGAACGGCACGCTTGATGTCGGCACCCTTGAACAGCGAGCCGCTCGGATGGGTGACGATTTCAATGTCGCCCTGCGTCCCGGTGGTGACGCACTTGGCGAACTCAGCGCCGGTCGCCGAGTGGAAGTTGGAGGCCGAGTAGGCCATCGGCATGTCCCATTTTTCCGCCAGGGCAGCGCCTGCGGCAATGGAAAGACCAGCCGTCGCGGCGAGCGTAGCGGTCAAATTGGTTATGGATGTTTTCATGTCTATCTCCCTCTTTTGAAGTTATTTGCCCGGCTATTGAAACCTGTTTGGGTCATAGGCGGCAAGGTCCAAATTGGGGCGCTGACCGGTTATCAGCCCGGCGACGATGCGCCCGGTTTTGGGCCCTCCCGTGAGCCCTATGTGATGGTGTCCGAAGGCCGAGAAGACCCCGGATCGCCTGATTTCGCCGATCAATGGCAGGCTGTCGGCCGGCGCCGGACGGTGCCCGACCCATTCGTCGGTCTCGCCATAGGTCAAATCCGGGAAGGTCGCCTTGACCGTTTTCATCAGCAGCTTCAGCGGTGCGCTCGAGGGACCGGCGGCCAGCCCGCCGAACTCGACGATGCCGGCACAGCGCAGGCCCATATCCATGGGTGTCGCCACGAATTTGCCGGATGCCACCATCACAGGCGACTTGGGCACCATGGAAGGTTGTTTGAATACCACGTGATAGCCGCGCTCCGTTTCGAGGGGCACCTTGAGCCCCAGCTTCGCCATCAACGGTTTGGACCAGACGCCGGTCGCCAGCACCACCTTGTCGCAGGGTAGGGGACCCTCTTCCGTCAGAACCGAGCGGACGGCGCCGCCGGACAGGTCGAAATCCGTGACCGACGCCGTTATCATCCTGCCGCCCAAGGTCTCGAAGTCGTCGGCGAGCGCTGCGACATAGTTACCTGGGTTGGCGATGAAGCCGTGCTCGGGCATCACCGCAAGAAGACCGATGGTGTCGCCCAACGCCGGGTCGTATTCCCGGACCGCCTCGCCTTCCACCAGTTCGGGTGTGAATCCGGCTTGCGCGCGCAGTTCCCAGGCATAGGAATCGGCCTCGTAGGCAGGTCTGTCCCGATAGGCAAAGCAATAGTCGGATGGCGTGACGAAACGAGCCGCGCTACCGCCATCCGCCAGCGCCTGGTGCTGTTCGACGCTATCGGAAACGATCGGGGTCAGGCCGCTGGCGATGCGCCGTGTATCGGCATCGTTGGCGTGGCCCAGATAGCGCACCAGCCACGGCGCCAGCTGTGGCAGGTAGGACCAGCGCATAAACAGCGGAAAATCCGGATCGAAGAGGTATCCCGGACCCTTCCAGATCAAACCCGGGGCGGTGACCGGCACCATGGAGCAGCAGGCGAGCACACCGGCATTGCCGTAGGACGTGCCCTGACCGGGCGCGGCGCGGTCGACAAGGGTGACATCGCAGCCGGCCCTGCGCAGCCAGATGGCGGCTGAAACACCGACAATACCGGCGCCGATCACGACAACTTTCAAGGGTGCGTCGGCCATGCTCGCTCACCCCATCCAGCGGCGCACGGGCGCATTGGATTCCTCCAATGGCTGACAGATGACATCGACCAGCGTTGGTCCGTCATGTTCGACGGCCTCGCGCAATATGCTTTCCAATGCGTCGGGATCCTCGACCCGCCAGGATTTGACGCCGTAGGCCGACGCGACGGCAGCCTGGTCGGTCCGGTTGAAATCGACGTTGTAGTAACGGGCACCCGTGTCGGCGTGCTGACTGGCTTTGATCCAGCCGAAATTCCCGTTGGAGAAGACCACATAGGTGATCGGCGCGCGAGCCCGACACACCGTTTCGAGCTCACCGCAGGTAAAGCCGAATGATCCGTCTCCCATCATCGCCACCACCTTGCTCGAAGGGCGACCGTACCACGCACCCAAAGCTGCGGAAAGCGCGTAGCCGAGCGCGCCGTGTGCACGGTTGGTGATGAAGTGACGTCCAGCTTTCGGCTGTTGGAAATAGGCCGAAAAGTAAGGGCAACTGGTCCCGGGATCGGAAACCACTGTGGCGTCGCCGGGCAGCGTCTTCGCTAGCGCCTGGATCACGCGCTCCGGACGGATCGGTGTCCGGTCGCTGTGGGCGAGCGTTTCGAAGATGGCGAATTTGCGCTGTTTGATGTCGGCGACTGCTGCGGAGCCGCCAAAGCCGGGCGGATTCGCGTGCCGGTCCAGCGCCCTGTTGACGGCCGCCAAGGACAGTCTCAAGTCGCCGACGACCCCGACCTCGGTCGGATAGTTGGCGCCGATCACCATCGGGTCGCTGTCGAAGTGGACAATGCGAGCGCCGGGTTTCGGGGCTTCCCATCGCGCGGTCGTGGTGGATCCGGCACGGCATCCCATGAAGATCACCAGGTCGGCAGCCTCCATCATCTCCCAAGTCTCGTCGGTTCCGCCGTTGGAGCCGACGACGCCCAAGCAGTTTGGATGGGTTTCGGCAAGCGAACCCTGACCTGAGATCGAGGTGGCCACTGCGATATCGAGGCGTGAGGCAAGCCGCTGCAGTTCGTTCATGGCGCCGGCGATCACCACGCCGCCGCCGCAGACGATCAGCGGTCGCTCGGCAGACAGGATCGCCTCGACGGCTGCCTCGATCGCCTCGTTTTGCGGACCGGTCCGGTAAGCCGGGAAGCTTTGCAACTGCGGGTCGGCCCAGATGTCGTCGCTGTCGACCAGGTCGTACTGGATATCGTAGGGCAGGCCCAGATGCGCGGCTCCGGACCGGCCGGTTGTCATGGCCCGAAAGGCCGCCCGTACCATACGCGGAATGTGATCGGCCCGCCGGATAACGGTGTTCCACTTGGTCAGTGGCCGCATCAGGGCCTCCTGATCCAGCTCCGTCAGCGGATACTTTCCATAGGAAGCGACAGAAATGTCGGTGGTGATTCCGAGCACCGCATAGGACGATTCGCTCGCCTCGATCAAACCCGGAAGGAGATATGTGGCGCCGCCGCCCGAAGGTCCCTCGCAGACGCCGACCCGGCCGGTGACTCGTGCATAGGCATCGGCCATGTAGCAGGCGGAGCGCTCGTCACGGGTCAGCACGTGTTCGATGCCGTGGTCGAGTCGATAAAGAGCATCGTAAAAGGGCAGGGTGGTATCGCCGCAAAGGCCGAAAATATGGCGGACCCCATGAGCCTCCAGCATCCGCACCAAAGCTTCTGAACCCTTCAGGGTGTTCTTCACGCATTCCCTCCCGGCCCTCCGGGGCATATTCGCCGGCAGCCTAACGCTAGCGTCTACAGGATTGTATACAGAAAGTTATGCAGGTGTGAAGACAAAAAAATTGCGATCATCGGTAAAATGTGCGATCCGGTCAGCTAACAGCGATACGGGGGAACTTGGGAAAGAGGCATGCGCAATTCCGCAAGCAGCGTCGATCGGGTTTACGCAGAGGTCCGACGCATGGCGTCGAACTTCGAATTCAAACCGGACGAACGTATCAATGAGAGCGCGCTGTCGTCCGCACTGGGCGCCAGCCGCACACCGCTGCGTGAAGCGCTTAACCGCCTCGTCGCGGAAGGTTTTCTGACGTTTCAGAACGGTCGTGGTTTTTTCTGTCGCTCACTCAGTCCCGGCCGCATCGTCGATCTTTACGAAGCGCGGCAAGCGATCGAGTGCGAGGCATTGCGTCGCTCTGTCGGTCGAGCATCGGACAGTGATATCCAATCCGTCGGCAGATACCTGGATGAAACGGAACCGGACTATCACGGGCCCGAGCGGGCGATCGAGGTGCTCGACATGGACGAGACATTCCACATCAAGCTGGTGCAACTGTCGCGCAACGCCGAATTGGTCCGCATCCTGCGCAACATCAATGATCGCATCCGCTATGTCCGGATGGTCGACTTGCGCATGCTGCTGGAACGAAAGCAGATCGCCAAGGGCGAGGGAGCCGAGCTCTCGGCCCACCGGATCGTGCTCAATGCCCTGGCGGCGCGCGACGAGGAGGCCGCCGTGGCGGCCATGCGCAACCACATCGAAAGGCGCCGCGAGGAAGCGACCGAGGCGGTCCGGATCGCCTATTCGCAACTCTATGTCCCGGTCGACGAGCCGGGATCTTTGCTGACATCCGAGGGGTAACGACATGTCGGTGGAATATGGTGGCAAAACCGTTTACGGCGCGAGTATCGGGATCATGATGCTGGAAACGCAGTTTCCGCGCATTCACGGCGACATTGCCAACGCGGCGACCTGGCCATTTCCGGTGCAGTACAGAATCGTGCGTGGCGCCACACCGGACAAGGTCGTGTGCCACGATCCGCGGCCGCTGGCCGACGACTTTATCGCGGCAGCGCGAGACCTGGTGGCGCTCGGCTGCGATGGTTTAACGACGAATTGCGGTTTCCTGGCGTTGATTCAGGATCGGGTATCGGAAGCGGTTCCGGTGCCGGTCGCCACCTCGTCGCTGATGCAGATCCCGCTGGTTCAGCAGGTGCTACCGCCGGGCCGGCGCGTCGGGGTGATTACCATCTCGAAGGCCAATCTGACGGAAGCGCATATGCGCGCCGCCAACGCGGCGGTCGACACACCCATCGTCGGCACCGACAACGGCCGCGCCTTCACGCACGGCATTCTCGACGACCAGCCGTCGATCGACTTTGAGGCCTGCCGGCTCGATCTGCTCGACGCCGCCCGTGAGCTGGTCACGGAATACGACGACATTGGCGCCATTGTGCTGGAATGCACCAACATGACGCCCTATGCGCCCGATATCCGCAAGGCGACCGGCTTGCCGGTGTTTTCCATCTATACCTATTTGCGCTGGTTTCAGCAGGGGCTGGTGCCGGATCGCTTCCGGCTTGAACTGGACGATCCGCGTCTCGGTCTGCTAACGGATCGCGCATGACGACGCATTACGAAGACACCATCAATTCAGGCGGTCTGCTGCTGCTCGGCTGCGGCAAGATGGGCTCGGCGATGCTGCGCGGCTGGCTGGCGGCCGGCGTGCGTGCGGATGCGGTGACCGTGATCGATCCCAATCCGTCGGACTGGGTCCGGTCACTGGAGGCAGAGGCCCTGACCCTCAATCCTTCAGAGCCGCGGCGTCCAAGGGTGTGCGTGCTTGCCGTCAAGCCGCAGATGATGGGCGAGGCGGCCCCGACCATCGCCGGCTTCGGCGACCGCGACACGCTGTTCGTGTCGATTGCCGCCGGCACCACGATCGCAACCATCGAAACCCTTTTTGGTCATTCGACTCCGGTCGTTCGCTGCATGCCGAACACGCCAGCGGCCGTAGGGCGTGGTATCACCGCATTGATCGGCAACGCGACCGCCAGCGAGGCGGATCTGGAACTCGCTGAAAGCCTGCTGCAGGCCGTCGGCCAGACGGTACGGCTTGAGGATGAAGCGCAAATGGATGCGGTCACGGCGGTCTCCGGATCGGGGCCGGCTTACGTGTTTCACCTGATCGAGGTGTTGGCCGCCGCGGGTGAGGCGGAGGGTCTGCAGCCTGACCTCGCCATGGCGCTTGCCAAGGCGACCGTCGCCGGGGCCGGTCAACTCGCCGAGGAGGCTGAGGAAGCACCGGCGGAACTGCGAGTCCATGTGACGTCGCCCGGCGGCACCACGGCCGCAGCCCTGGACGTTCTCATGGAGGCGGAAAGCGGATTGCAGCGGTTGATGATGCAGGCGGTGGCGCGGGCCGCCGCACGTTCGCGGGAACTCGGCAAGGCGTAGCCGGAGAGGCAACGCGCAGCCCACCGCACGCACCCGTCGCTTAATCGGCATGAACTGTTTCGGCGAAATCCGTGCGGCTCGCATCAGGTTCAGTCCCGGCGTCTCCGATCAGCCGGAATACATTGACCGGTTGCGATTTGCCCTTGACCTGGAAGCTGCCCGCCGGCTCGAAGCAGAACGCTCCGTCGGCTTCTCCGGAGATCTGGTCGCTGACCAGGATGACGGCCGCGCTTTTGCCGTCATCGGCCTGGACGCAGAGGTCCTGGATACGGCTGCAGGTATTCACCGTATCGCCGACAACCGTATAGTTGATACGGCCTGGCGCACCGATATTGCCAACGATCAGGGGCCCTGAGTGGATCGAGATCTTGACGCGGTAGCGCGGATCGTCCGGTTTTGTTTTCGTCGCCTGCTCCATGCGGCGTCGAATTGCCAGAGCGGCCCGGCAGGCACGTATGGCCTGGTCGCTTTGGGCGTCGGGCGCGCCCCAAAAAGCCATGACAGCGTCGCCGATATATTTGTCGATGGTGCCGCCTTCGGCTTCGATGCACTCATTGATGATGGTGAAATGCTCGTTGAGCAGCCGAGCGACCTCGGCCGGCGGCAGATTCTCCGACAGTTTGGTGAAACTGACGATGTCCGTGAACATCAGTGTCAGGTTGCTTTCGGTGGAGATAATTTCACCCGAACCGCCCTGCGACATGATCCGCTGCACGAGGGCTTTCGGAACGTAGGTTTCGAACGTCCGCAATCCGTCGAGCATGCGGTGGAAGGCGGTAATCTGATCATTTATTTCGCGAATGAACGAGGATTTGGGGATCTGGATGTTGTCCAGATCCAGGTCTCCGACCTGGGCTTCGGCCCTTGACAGCTGAATGATCGGCCGCGCCAGATAGCGGGCCAGCAGAAATCCCAAAACGATGGCGACAATCAGGATCAATACGGCGATCGCAGTGGAGCCGAGAAGCCGGCGGAACTGGTCACCGATATCCTCTGCGCTCGCATAGACACCGATCACCCAGGGCTTCGACCCATAACCGTCGATTTCCTTCGTGAGGAATAGATAACCCTCGTCGTTGAGTTCAACGACGCTGGTTTCGAACGTTGTCGATCCACCGGGCAGGTCGCTCTCTCTTTGCGGAAAAGCGGCCAGTATCGGATCGCCGAACTGGCTGAGCGTCTTGAGTTTGGCCGGACCGCCGGCCGACGAGGCGCTCAGGGCGGAATGACCGAATGTCGGCTGCATGTCCGGATGTGCCAGGACCTCATTGTCGCCGTAGAGTATAAAGGCCGTCATGCCCAATTCGCGGCCGATCTGCTTCACGAGCGCCGACAGGTTGGCGGTGTCTATGCCCGTCGCGAACGCACCGACATATTCGCCATCGCGATAGAGCGCGGATTGCATGTTGATGAAAGTCGCACCATCAAACGAGACCGGTTCACTCCAGGCCGGCACCGAGGGCACGTTTTCCTCGGTCAGGCCCTGTTCGTCGCTGAGGGTTTGGCTGAACACCTGAACAACGCCGTCTTCCTCCTCCAGTACGGCCACCGGCCTGCGTTCTGTATCCCAGACGACGATACCGCTGATCTGCGGAGACGGGCCAATGGCGCCGAGCAGCGTATCGCGGATCTCCTGCTGGTTCGATACGTCGATCATGCCGTCGGCGACGAGATGCACCATGTGGTCCGCGAGATCCTTCGCTGGATCCACATAGCCGCGCACATCGGTCTCGAGAGTACCCATCGTCAGCTCGCCGGAGTTGACCAGCAGCTCAAAGGTATTCTTGAAATTGGCCGTCGCGGTGATGGTGAGCACGGTGCCGACGGAGAGGAGGATCAGCGTTCCGATTGCGGTGGACAGCAGGACCGTCAGGCTGACCCGACCGATGCGCGGTCTCAATCTCACGGTTCACTCCTTCCGCGGCTTCCCAGTGTTACATCAATGTAGGAATTTCGGCTGCGATCCGCAAAGTCTGGCACATCGCTAACCGATGAGATACAGCGTCAGCGGTAACGAGACGAGGCTGGCGACGGCGGTTGCGACCACCATGGCGGATGCCACGGCGCCGTTGCATCCATAGCGTTCGGCCAGCACCGCCGAGATCGCACCGGACGGCATTGCGGCCAGCAATACCAGTAGTTCTCGTTCCATGTGGGGCAGTTCGACGGAATCCGCGAAGACATATCCAAGCAACGGTTCGGCAATCAGTTTCACGACGACGGTGACGGCGATCAGCGCCATCAGCTGCCGCACGGCGATCGGCTTCAGGGCGAGACCTATGCTGAAGGCCACGAGCACGGTCAACGGCCGCGACGCGACCAGCAGAAAATCCTCCAGGAGCCGAATGATCCAGGCATTCTTCGGAAGCCCGATCATCGAAACCGCCGCCCCGGCGATCATTGCAATAAAGATCGGTGAGGTGAAGAATGGCCGACTGGCCTGCCAGAAACTAACTCTCTGGCCATCGTCGCGGCCGAAATGAATCGCAACCGCAACTCCCAGCGTAAAGACCGGAAACAACAGACCGAATTCGCCCATCAGCACGGCGTCACGCATGATCGTCGGATCATCGTGGAAGACGCGGCGAATGAGCGACAAACCCAGAGTGGCCGCACCGCCGTAGCTGGACACCAGAATCAGCGCGCCGATTGTCGGCCGGTCAAGCCGCATAGCCGTACCGATCAACCAGGCCGGAAGCATGATGATGACACTGATCACCAGCAGCAGAAGCACGGGTATCAACGCTTCCGTCGAGAACGGCACCCGGCTCAAACTAACGAAAATAATAGCCGGCAGAGCGAAATCGGTGACCAGCCGGCCGAACACCTTCTGCTCCTCCACCCGGATCACGCCGCGATGTCGCATCCAAATCGCTACCGCGCACAGCGCGACGAGGATAACCAGGGATTCGACGAGGAGTTGGAACTGCGTCATTTGCAAACGGATCCGGACTTCGCAGGCAATCTAAACGCCAGACGTTACCAAAGACCTGCAGCGAAGTTGAAGTACAAAGGTAGAGCCTTGCCGGCCGAACTGTTAGCGTCCCAAAAGATATGTTCCACCGCGATAGACGGGAGGGCACAATGGCCGCGCTGGATTTTGATGTTGTCATCAACAACGGTCGGGTGATGGATCCGGAAACGCTGACCGACAAGAATGCGAATGTCGGCATCAGAGGTGGATTGATCGCCGCTATAACCTCCGAGGCAATAACAGGCGCTGAACTGATCGATGCAACCGGACTTGTAATTTGTCCGGGATTTATTGACATGCACCATCACAATGCCGGTGTCCCGTTCGGCGAGAAGTTGGCACTTCGCGATGGCGTTACAAGCCCTATGGAACTGGAAGTGGGCGTTTACCCGGTGCGGCAATGGTACGATGCGCTGGAAGGCAAGTGCAGGACCAATTATGGCGCCTCGGTTGGATCTGTCCCGGTTCGGGAAACGATCTTCAACCCGGACTACAAAACTCGGTTTGCCGGGGATTTCATCTACGACATGCTGGTTGGCGGCGCCCACACATCCATGCGCTGGACGACGCAAAGGGCAACAGCTGAAGAGCGGGAGACTTTCGAAAACCTTCTCAGGCACGGCCTGGACGAAGGCGCTATCGGAATTGGTCATGCCGTCGGGTACATGGTCGTCGGCTGCACGCAGACCGAATCTTCCACCTGTCAGAAACTTGCAGGAGAGAATGGTCACTCAGTGTTTCTTCATGGGCGCTTTTCCAGCCAAATGCCCCCGACCAGCGGTATCCTTGGCACGTTCGAAATGATGGCCCCGCAGGAGGTTTATGGCGGCGGACTGGTGGTTCAGCACATGACGGCTCAAACACTCAACGACACCGCAGCCGCGCTTGAAATAGTCAACAGGGCCCGTCAAGCCGGCATCCCGATCCTCGCCGAGATTTACCCTTACAACTTTGGCGGATCGATCGTTGCTGCGGATTACCTGCATCCCGACAACTACGGACCGAATATGGCGCGTGACTATAAGGACATTATTGAAACCGCAACGATGACGCCGCTGACCAAAGAACGCTACGAAGAGTTGATGAAAACGGCGCCTGGCACAAGCATCATGTTCTACAACGCGACGGAAGAAACAGTTCAGATGGCGCTCTCGGATGAAAACACGGTTCTTGGATCTGACGCCTTTCCCTTTACCATTCGCTCAACCGGCGAAATAGCGCTGGATTGGGAAACGCCATTCGAAGCGGTCAATGGACATCCGCGCGGTGCCGGATCGCACGCGCGTTTGCTGCGCTGGGTGCGAGAGGGGGTTGTCTCGGTTTCGCTAATGAATGCGATCGGCAAAATGACTTATTTCATCGCAAAATTCATGCAGGAGAACGGTGCGCCTACTATGGGGCGCAAGGGCCGGCTTCAGGAGGGAATGGATGCCGATATCACGGTCTTCGACCCGGATACCGTGACCGACAATTCAACTATGCGCGACGGCGGCTTGCCATCGACCGGCATTCCCTACGTTCTCGTAAACGGAACCGTTGTCGTCCGGGCTGGCGAGACGGTGGATGATGTTTTTCCGGGACAACCCATCTATGGCAAAGGCCTCAACGCATGAGCCGCGAAGGCCGGATACCGGTTATCATTGTCGGAGGATTCCTGGGTGCCGGGAAGACGACCCTTGTCAACTCTCTGATAGGCCAAGGAGACGGCCGGCGGATCGCGGCGCTTGTCAACGATTTTGGTGCCCTTAACATCGATGCCGACCTCGTCGTTGGCGTCGATGGAAACACCATAGCGCTGGCCAATGGGTGCATCTGCTGTACCATCCGTGGCGATTTGGCACGTGCTTGCGCGAATCTCGTGAGGCGATCGCAAAAACCAGATATTGTCATTGTAGAGCTTAGCGGCGTGTCTGAACCAGGTCCGGTGCTGAGCACGTTTCTTGAAACTGAACTTCGCTTGTTTTTTGAGCTGTCCGGTGTCGTGACGGTCGTTGACGCTCTAACCTGGGGGCAACACAGCGGCGAGCCGGAAGATTTGCAAAGATCGCAGTTGCGATCTGCTGACATCATCGCACTCAGCAAGACAGATATCGCCGATACGGTTCTTACATCCAAGGTTCTTCGTGATCTGCATGAGGCGGCTCCGGGGATACCTGTGTTTCCGGCGCCGCGGGGGAAATTTCCTTTGGCGATGTTGCTTCACGAATTGCAGCCTGGAAAAAGAACAGCGCCGTTTCGGGTCACCAGCGCCGGTCATGGTCTTTCAACCTGGACCTGGCGAGAACGACTACCGCTTTCCCTTCCTAAACTCGAACATGTCATTACTGGTTTGCCGAAGGAGGTATTTCGCTGCAAGGGCTATGTAGGTCTCGAGGAATTTCCTCAAGTTCGCTTTCTTGTGCAGGCTGTCGGTCAACGCTGTGAATTCTCTCCGGTCAGCCATTGGCCAAACGCAAATCGCGAAAGCAAGCTGAATATTGTTTACGCAAGCGAAGCCTTCTCTGACTCTGAGTTGAAAACCCGATTTGAATCCACCATCGGTACATACGATCTCACAGCATCGCCGGTACTTCGGCTCGTGCACAAGCTTGTCCCGGAACTATTGGAAGTAGACACCGTTTAACGGCGGCAAAGTCAGTCTGGATCGGATGTCCGCTTCCGTTCGGCCACGGAATGCCGTTTCAATCGCCGCGCATTACCTCGGTCGCCATCAGAGGGGATGTTCCGTGGGAGTCGGCACCTTTGGAACGGCTTCCAGCAGTCGGCGCGTATAGGCGTGGCTTGGTGCTGCGAACAGATCGGCGCAATCGGCCCTTTCGACCACGCGTCCATCCTTCATGACCACGGCGCGATCGGCGAGCGCTTCGATGACCCCCATATCGTGGCTTACAAACAGGCACGAAAACCCCAACCGTTCACGCAGATCCGACAGCAGCGCGAGCACCTCTTTCTGAACGGTCAAATCAAGCGCTGAAACCGGCTCATCGGCCACAACGAAACGCGGATGGGTGACCAGAGCGCGTGCGATGCACACTCGCTGACGCTGCCCGCCGGAGAGTTCGTGCGGCAAACGAGTGCCATAGGTGTCGAGTGGCAACTGCACCCCGTCCAGTATGTCGCGCAGCCGTCGTTCGCTTTCGGATCCACCAGGACCAAACCGACGCAGCCCGGCGGAAACGATCCGCGCCACGGTCATGCGTGGATCAAGGCTGGCATAGGGGTCCTGGAAAACGATCTGCATGCGCTGCCGGAAATCCGGCGGTCGAGGCGCACCATCGAGCTGCACCTGCCCGGCGCTCATCGGCGCCAAACCGACCAGTGCGCGCCCAAGCGTCGTTTTGCCGGAGCCGCTCTCCCCGACGAGACCGACGATTTCGCCCTCGCGGATGTCTATATCCACATTGTCCACGGCGACCACGGACGCGCGGCGAGACCAGGGCAGCTTGCGTCGACCTTCAAAAACGACACGCACCCCCCGGGCCTCGACTACCGGTGGTGTGGTGGTTCCGCGCCCATGTCGCGGTGTTGGCAAGGCATCGACGAGCCGTCTGGTGTAGGGGTCGCGCGGCGCGGTCAGAATCTGTCCGGTCTCGCCGGTCTCGACGCTTCGGCCTGATTGGAGGATGACGGCGTGAGTGGTGTGCTGGGCCACCAGCGGCAGGTCGTGGCTCACAAGAATCAGTGCAGTGCCATCCTCTTCGACCAGACGCGACATGAGGTCCATCACCTCTTTTTGGATCACGGCATCCAAAGCTGTGGTGGGCTCGTCGGCAATCAGTAAGGCCGGACGCATCATCAGCACGGAAGCGAGCATGATGCGCTGCCGCATGCCGCCAGAGAACTCGTGCGGATGACGCGTCAGTGCCCCGGCCGGATCGCGCATTTGCACGCGCTCCAACATCTCCCGTGCGGCGCTTTCCGCGACGGCTCGCGACAGGCCGTGCTGGTGCATCGGCCCTTCGGTCATCTGCCGTCCAACGGTCAGCGACGGGTTGAGCGAGGTCATCGGCTCCTGGAAGACCATGCCGATACGCGCGCCACGCACGGTTCGCAGTTCAGCCGCTTTGAGGGTCAAGAGGTTTTGGCCATCAAAGAGAATACGTCCGCCGACCACGCGGGCGCCGGGCGGAAGCAGATTGAGAATGGCTCGCCCGATCATCGTCTTGCCGGAGCCGCTCTCGCCGATCAGGCCGAGACGCCCCTTGGCCGGCATCGAAAAGGACACATCGTCCACGACGCGGCGTGGCCCCTCGGGCGTGTCGAACGCGATCGTCAGTCCTTCGACGGAAAGAAGCGTCATGGCCGCACATCCAGTCCGCGCATCCGGGGATCAAGCCGGTCACGCAGGGCATCGCCGAAGATGTTGATGCCCAGAAGGGCAATCGAGATGACAAGGCCCGGGAAAATGGCCAACCAGGGTGCGATGACGAAATCACCGCGCGACTCGGCCAGCATGTTGCCCCAGGTCGGCGCGGGCGGCGGGATGCCCAGGCCCAGAAAGCTCAGTGCGCTTTCAGCCAGCAGCGCCGAGCCGAACAGGGCCGTGCCCATTACGATGAGCGGCGCGGTGCAATTGGGCAAGACGTGCCGGAACAGGGTGTAGAGCGCGGGATCGCCGACGGCGCGCGAGGCCTCGACGAACTCTCGCTCACGTACCGACAAGACCGTGCCGCGCACCAGCCTGAGCACGGACGGTGCGTAGGACAGGCCCAAGGCCACGATCACGCCCAGTTGCGACGGCCCGGCGACAGCCATGACCGCGAGCGCCAGCAACAGTCCCGGAAAGGCCAGCAGCGCATCGGTCAGCAGCATGACGAGCCGGTCGGCCCATCCCCCGAAATAGCCCGACAGGCCACCAACGATCGTGCCAATGGACACCGCAAGCAGGACCGTTGCGAACGCGACAGTGACTGAGGCACGGGCACCCGCCAGAATGCGCGAAAACACGTCGCGCCCCCATTGGTCCGTGCCCATGAGATGTGCAAGGGAGGGAGCCTCGAAACGCTTGAGAAAATTTGGTTCGATCGGATCGTAGGGCAACCAGATATAGCCCATCAATGCGGCGAGCAGGACGACGGCCAGGAGAGCGGCGCCGACGGTTCCGTTGACCTGCCGCAAAAACCACGGCCGGCGCCGGCGCGCTTGCCGAGCGGCTGCTCGGGTTTCCGCCTCCATCGTCAAAGCCGGACCCTCGGATCGAGAACGGCATAGACGATATCGACCAGGAGGTTCACGCACACATAGATGAAAGCGATCAGCAGCAGGCAGCCTTGAAGAACGGGGTAGTCGCGCGCGTAGATCGCGTCGACCAAAAGACGACCAATGCCCGGGATCGAGAATACGGTTTCCGTGACCGACGCGCCCCCGAGCAGTCCGCCGAGGATGAGCCCGATGACCGTCACCGACGGCCCCAAAGCGTTCCGGGCCACGTGCCGGGTCAGAACAATCGCCTCCGGCAGCCCCTTGGCGCGGGCGTGCGTGACATAATCAAGCCGAAGCACTTCCAGGGTCTGGGCGCGCATCATGCGCGCAACGACCGCCATTTCGACCAGCGCAAGCGTCGCTACGGGCATGATCAGATAGCGCAGTCCGCCGACAAAATCGTCTGTTATCGATACGAAGCCGATGGCCGGCAACCACCCTAGCGTGATCGCAAACAGCCAGATCATCATCAAGCCGAGCCAGAAGCTGGGCAGCGACAGAAACAGGATCGATACGCCGATGATCGCGGCGTCGGCCAGCGTGTCCTGCTTCCACGCTGCGATCAATCCGGCAGGTATCGCCAGAAGAACGGCAAGGCCGATGGCCAAGGCAGTGATGATGGCGGTAACGCCGAGCCGATCGAACAGCGCCTCGACCACCGGCTGGCCGGTGCGGATGGAAGTGCCGAGATCACCGGTCAGGACATTGCCCAGCCAAATGACATACTGCACCGGAAGGGGCTGGTCCAAGCCTAGCTCGGTGCGCATGGCGGCAATGGCGGCGTCGCTATCGAGATCATTCAGCATGATCTCGGCGGGATCGCCGGGGATGGCGCGGATGAGCGCGAAGACGATGATGGAGACGACCAGAAGGGTCGGCACCATCATCGCCGTTCGCCGTGCCACATGCGCCCACATGGGTGGTGGTCTCTTTCTGGTCGGCCTTACTCGCCTACTGAAGTCTGCCAGAAGCGCAGGCGACCGCCGGGCCAGAGCTCAAACCCCTCGACACGATCCGAAAGCGCGACTGCAGTGGGCTGACTATAGAGCCCGATCGCCGGAACCTGTTCAAGGAACATCTCCATCAACTCGTCTGAAATCCCGGCGCGCGCGCCTGGATCGGTTTCGGTCATCAGCATGGCGATCTTGTCGAGTGCCGCAGGGTCGGCCCAGACTTTGCGCTGCTGCTCGCCGGAGAACATGTCCCAGCTCAATGCCGGGTCGAGCCGCGCCGAGAACCCGAACGACATGACGTCGTATTCGCCCGAGCGATAAAGATCGAGCTGTGTACCCCATTCCAAGACTTCGATCTCGGTTTCGATACCGGCTTGTCGCCACATGGCTTGCGCCACGACCGCCTGGTCGAACATGGTCGCCGACCGGCGGGACGTGATCAGGCGGATGGGCGTACCGTCATAGCCAGCCTCTTCCAGGAGGGCTTTTACCGCTTCGACATCGTAGCCATAGGTTCGATCCTGCCCTTCGGTGAAGAAGCTGCTGATCGGCGGGATCGGCGAGGCATTGTGCGCCTCGTACCCCATCAGCGTTGCCAACTGGTTCATGTCGAGCGCCTTGGCCATCGCCTGGCGCAAAGCCGGGTTTGCCATGCGGTCGGAGTGGCGCGAGATCAGGAATGTGCCCCAGGCGGGTGTTGGCTCGATCAGCACTTCAAAACCGGCCTCGCGCATTTCTTCGGCATCCGAAGTCGAGATATCCAACAAGTCAACCTCACCGGCGCGCATCGCCGCCTTCGCCGATGCCGCGTCGGGAACCACCGTGATGAGAATGCGATCAACCATCGGCGTCTTGTCACCGGTCATGCCATCGCGTGGCCCGTCATCGGCGACATAGTCCTCAAAACGCTCCAGAATGATGCGTTCGCCCGGGCGCCACTCAACAAAACGGAACGGGCCGGTGCCGATCGGCCCTTGCCAGCCATCGGCCCACGCATCGGGGTGTTGGATCGCCGTGGCGCCACAATCGAACCGCGCCATGTCTTTCAGGAAGAGCGGTGAGGGTTCGGAAATGGTGAAAACCACCGTCGCATCGTCGGGTGCCTCGACGCTGGTCACCTCCAAGCGGCCCGATCCATCGAAGCGATCGCGGCAGCGCCAGCCCGTTTCCTCCTCCATCAGCCGTTGCCAGGAGGCCAGCACGTGCTCAGCTGTCATCGTCTCGCCGTTGTGGAACAGAACCCCTTCGCGGAGTGGGAAGGTGTAGGTCAAACCGTCTCCCGACACTTGAATGTCTTCGGCCAGCACCGGACCGATGGACAGGTCATCCTTGTAGCCGACCAGACCTTCGACAATGTTGAGGTGAACTGAATCGGAAAAGCCAGACCGGTCTACGCCGGGATTGTCGGATGTCATGTCGCTGGTACTGGCAATACGCAGAACCGATTCTGCGGCGGCCAGGCCCGGCAGCGTTACAAGCGCAGAGGTCGCAAGCGCGACGGCGGCGACGAGCTTCATGGAAATTCTCCCTGTTTGGTTTGATTGTGCGACGTTGATTGCTGACCATGATGCTATTGCGCTGCGACCTGCGTCTGCGCGTCGTCGAGCCGATGCGTGGCCCAGCGTGTCCGGTCGTCCCAGGGGGCGGGACGGACATACAAGGCACCGGCTGCGGCATCGAAGATGACGCTCGCAACCGTGGCGCTCGAGTACCCCCACCGGGACCGGATGGGCGGGCGGCAGACGGCGAACGGGTGGCCAAAATCATCCGCGAGCGCGCGTTCGAACGTTGCGCGGGTGATATGGGGCGCATCGGTCGCTAGATGGTGCATGACGCGCTTGTCCCGATAAAGCGTGCACGGTGTGCGCCCGCTCAGCGCTCCATCGCGCAGGCGTGCGCGTGCTTCAGGCGCGTTGAAGTGGTTGGCGTGGGTAAAAAGACCATCGGCTCCCGGATAGAGCACGAAGACATCATCCGGTGTCGTTTCGAGATTGATTGCAACGTCGCCGCCAGCATGCGACAGCGTCATGTTGTTCGACACCGCACGCGGCGCCGATGTAATGGCACCAATAGCCTCGGCGAGCGTATGTGCCATGAGCGCCCGGCGCCGGATCATGGAAAGCGGCATGCCCGTCCGACCCTCGTCCTGGTCACTTTCGAGGTTGTTGGCGGTGATCGCGATCCCGGAAGAGTTCAACCCTGACCGGGCCAGGCCACCGGCCTCGACAAAGGTGAGAATGCTGTGACCACCCTCGTCGGTCAGATGCAGGACCACCGACGAGCCGATGCAGGCGGCGTTGAAATCCCAGTTCTGCGCATGCAGCAGTCGGCCTTCCTTCGTTGCGGTTGAAAGCGCCAGTCCTGACGTGCACCCGCCTTCCAGGGCACCCGCATGCGGCGTTCGGCCGTTGAATATCTCCGAGCGCGCGTTGATCACGATCACCGTCTCGACATCGATTCCCGCCCCTTCGGCAATCGCGTCGATCTCGGTCGCACAGTCAGCGTCGGTCGCCTCAATCGACGGCCGGAATTCGGCCGCCAAGCGGCGCACCTCTGACCAGTCAAAGCCGCGTTGACCCATCGCTTCGCGGTAAAGCTCTTCGCCCGCAGCGATGCGTTCAGCGGCGGCGCGACCGTAGGCAAGGCCCCGATCTCTCGGCGAGCCTTCGACACGAACAAGGGGAAATGGTGCATTCATGATGAACACGATTGCACTGGATACGTATTCGAGTCAATCTTTGTTTCGACCCGAGAGGGCTCTACAAACCGTGACAAGGCTTGCTATGAATATCGCTATGACCACAGCATATAGTGATCTTCACCGCCGGCTGGCCGGACGCATCGTTGAAATCGCCCGCATGAAAGGCTTGCCGGAAGGCGCCCATATCGCGGCGGCACCGCTTGCGGACGAGTTGGGCGTATCCCGAACGCCGGTCGTGCGGGCTTTGAGCCTTTTGGCCGATGCCGGCGCGGTGCGGCGTGACGAAAACCGCGGTGCATTTCTCGCAGATCTCAGCGTTTACGATCCGCAGGAACTGGGCTCGGCGGAAGACGCACTTTATTGGCGCGTCGCCAACGACCGTCTCGATGGCCATATCGAAGCACAGTTCGATGCTGCCGGGTTTGCACGCCGTTACAATGCGAGC